>NZ_AP022620.1:2848375-5696751 GCF_010731855.1 Mycolicibacterium anyangense
GCGGTTCTGGAGCGGTGACACGCTGCCGCTGATCGACGGTTACCGGCTGGGCGACGAGATCGAGGTGGTGGCCGGCTGACTATTGCGCCCAGACGGCCAGCAGATTGCCGTGCGGGTCGCGCAGCATGACGGCGGTGATCGACTTGCCCTGCGGGACGTCGTAGGCGACGTGTCCGTCGACCTTCTGGCCCGCGGGCAGCTGGCCGGAGGTGATACCCGGCCGGACCGCCCCGACCGCCGGGGCGATCGTCGTACCGTCAGCGGCCTTGGCGACGAAGTAGAAGCCGTTGTAGATGGTGGTGCCCGTCTGCGCGGCGATGGTGACGTCGACGGCGTACATGGTGCCCTTGGCCGGGATGATCTGGGCATCGGCGGGAACCTGACGCAGGTTCGCGACGGTGTACTGGGCGGTGGCGCCCTCGTAGGTGACCGTCTCGGTGGCGCCGAACAGCACCGCCTGGCGCACCGGTTGCGTCGCCGACGTCTCGGCGCTGGCGACCTGGCTTGCCGGCGCGTTGGTGTTCGGGCCGGCACATCCGGCACTGATGACTACTGCTGCTGCCGCCAAGGGGACCACACCGCGCATGGGCGGATCGTATTGCACAGCGCATCCACCCCTGCGGGAGGGAGCGCCCGCAGGGGTGGATGTCGTCATGAGAGAGAGCAGAACGTCTATGCACTCATGTAGTTGGTCTGTGTTCTTCGCGCACGTGCACTCACCCTGCTACCCGTTGTCTCACTGCCGGTGTGTGGCTCGGGCCGTGCCCGATGTGATTCAGCTTCCTCGACCGCACCCGCCCGCGGTATCCCCCGATCAGCCAGGGTTGCGGAGGAATCTCGTGTCCCGCGGTCGGCGGACACGGGGCGCTACACTGCGCGCTGCTGTGCCCACCGTTGGTAGACGCAATTTGGGGGAACCTTTGACTGGCGCCGGTTTTCCGATTCCAGACAACGAACAGCAGCGGCTTGCCGTCCTGAAGGAATACCGCGTCCTCGACACCCTGCCCGAGCAGTCGTTCAACGACTTGACGAAGCTGGCTTCGCTGATCTGCGGGACACCGATGGCCCTGGTCACCCTCATCGACGAGGATCGTCAGTGGTTCAAGGCCAACCTCGGGCTCGCCGGCGAGGAAACACCGCGTTCCGAGGCGTTCTGTGCACACGCCATCATGGCCCCCGACGAGCTCTTGGTCGTGCCCGACGCCACCCAGGACGAGCGCTTCGCAACGAACCCCTCGGTGACCGGCGATCCGCACATCCGGTTCTATGCCGGGGCACCTATGGTGGCGCCGACCGGAGAAGCCCTAGGCACCCTCTGCGTGATCGACCGCCGGCCACACCAGCTCACCGCTGACCAGAAGGCAGCCCTGCGGATCCTCTCTCGTGAGGTGATGGTCCAGCTCGAGCTGAGGCGCAGCATCTCCACCTTGGAGCAGACCCTCCTTGATCAGGAGACGTATGTGGAGCTGTTGCACGAGTACCAGCGAGACATGGAGAAGCTTCGGGTCAGCCTCGAGTCTCAATCGGTCACCGACGTCCTCACCGGCGTACAGAATCGGCGCTCGTTCGACCTCGCGCTCGACGACGAGTGCCAGCGGGCACTGTCGCGCCGGACATCGCTGGCGCTGCTGATGATCGACGTCGACCGCTTCAAGCATCTCAACGACACGTTCGGCCATCCGGCCGGAGACGAGACGCTGCGCGCGGTCGCGCAGCTGCTGCAGTCCGAACTTCGCAACAACGACCGCCTGTTCCGGTACGGCGGCGAGGAATTCGCCGTGCTGCTGCCCGACACCACCATGAAGGGCGCCTTCGTCCTCGGCGAGCGGTTCCGGCGCACCATTGCGCGGGCACCGTGGAAACACGGCACGGTCACCGTCAGCATCGGTGCCGCAGCTATAGGCGAGGCCACCGGTTCTCCGTTCGACCTCGTGCACGCTGCTGACCGCGCCCTCTATCACGCGAAGCAGAACGGGCGAAACCGCGTCACCACGATCAGTGAGGTCGAGGGCACCCAGCACTCGCGTTGACTGAGTCCTCACTCAACGAGGGTCGAAGGTAGGGATACCCACATCTGCGCAGGCCGATTTCAGCCGCCTGTCCCGAGTCCAGAGCTGAGCACCGTCAACCATTGCGACCGATGCCAACAGGTGGGCGTCCACAGCGCTCAGACCGCGCCCCCACACCTTCCGCCGATCGACGAGATGCATAACCTCGGCGTGGTCGGCAGTGGGGAACTGCCGCAAGTTCTCCAGCAAGTCGAGCACCACACCTCGTTGGGCCATAGATCCGAGGGCAATCTCTTCTATGACCAACGGGTGGCAGCCGACTCGATCAACTTCCAGCAGCTCCACGAGTTTGGTCTCGCGGGCGTGAAGATGGTCGATCCAGACTGCGGTGTCGACCAGGATCACCGAGTCTGGCCGCGCCGCCGCGGAGCGGCCGTCGCCTTCGGGTCCGTTCCGCCTAGCGCGGCAAGGCGCCTAGCACTCTCCACACGGATGAGGGTTTGCAAGCCCTGCTTGAGTAGTGCGACGTTCTCGTGCACACCAGTGAGTTCAGCAGCCTTTGCGAGCAGCTCGTCATCGATGGTGACCGTCGTCCTCACCGTGCACCTCCAGACGCATCATTGATGCTAACCATGATGCCACACCCCATTCTTGTGTAGCCCCCACCAGAACGCTGTGCATCTCGACAGACAGCTTCGGGGGCGAGCGCACGCCCTACGGTGCGTGGCGTAGTAGAGGTGGCCGCGCCTCCTCACTCAATGGGCTAGCCACAACCCGAACTTGGCCCGTGCCTGGTCGGTCACCGGGGTGAACAGGTTGACCAGATTGCCGTCTGGGTCCCGGAAGAGCAGCGCGCGGTTACCCCAGGGCATGGTCGTCGGCTCGGTGACCACGTCGCAGAGCTGCCCGCGCAGTCGCTCCCACTCGACGTCCACATCGTCGACGATGAACTCGAAGATCGCGCTGCGGTTGGCTGCCGGCTCGGCTGATCCATCACCGAACAACGGCACCGTCTTCTCGCTCCCGATGGCCAGAGTTCCCGCCGGCGTGGGGAGCTCGGCGAAGAGCTCGTTACCCCATCGGGCCGCAACTCCGGTGACCATCTCGTAGAAGCCGACCAGGCGACCGACGTCGGCCGTGATGACGCGGGTGGAAACGAATCTCATCGCACGGGCTCCCGGGTGGCGAACGGCTAGGGCACCCACACGCTAGGAGCACCCACCGACAGGTTCACCCGGGTCAGCCGACCTTCTTCACCACACTCGACTTGAGCTGCATGCGACCGAAGCCGGGGACATTCGCGTCGATGTCGTGATCGCCGACGCCATCGGTAATGAGCCGGATTCCACGGACCTTGGTGCCCGCCTTGATGACCCCGCCACCGCCGCCCTTGACCTTCACGGTCGTCGCGACGATCACGGTGTCTCCGTCGGCGAGGATATTGCCGACCGAATCCTTGACATCACTGGTCCCGACCGGCGCCGAATCGGTATCGGAGGCCTCATCAGCCGACCATTCGTGACCGCACATCGGGCACACCAGCAGTGCCCCCTGCTCGTAGGTGAACGACTCGGCACACGCCGGACAGGGCGGCAACTGATCTGGCATGGTGGCGGACTCCTAGACGTTGAACCGGAATTCGACGACGTTTCGTCACCGAATAGAATCTTGCTCTCAGTGCGCTGATCATGCCTCTGCTGCCGACTCGGCACGTGGCTCGTCCACCGTACGACCATTTACATCCACCGGGTCGACGCCAAAACGAACTACGCGAGGTCCGACGCCGGACCACACAACAAAGTACTCGCCGATTTCAAGTCGGACCTTCAGCGCGCCGCCACCTTGTACATCGTCGAAAACACCAAGCGCGATTGAAGTATCGCCGACTGGGACCAGATCCTCTTTCTCTTCGGGCTTACGACAAGAAGTCAGAGTTGTCCGGCGGTCGAACAGGATTGCTTCCCCATCTAACGTGGGGGTTTGGATGTGGATCACTCGTCCGAGCGCTTCTGAGAATGCGGGCGAGTACCAGGCAACGGAGTCACTGAGCCCTCCGTAAGGGGTCAGGAGGACGTAGTGCCCTGCATTCTCCCCGAGCGCCTCGATCTGATCATGGATCGCCTCCGGCGACGGTTCTCGTCGTTCACTTTGAAGTGACCTCAGCAGCTCAACTATCTTGCGTTCCTCGCCGTCGGCGAGACCACGCGCGATCATTCTGCCTAGCTCCGCCGGATCGGCGTAGGTCGCATTGAAGGTTCCATCGACGAAATAGTGCCTCGGAACAAGGAGGTTCATCCCCAGGATAGGCCGCGACGCACTAGCGTCTCGCGCAACGTCATGCACGTTGGGAATCTTGTCTGCGAGTCGGTGTCGGGCGTCGAGCGTTTCTTCCAATGCAGCCCGCAAGACGTCGACTCTTGCGTCGGACACCGGTTCAGCAGCCAATCGCACGTCCTCAGAAGCTTCCCATTCTGCGATCCGTTCGCGGAACCCCGCCATGAGCGCTGACTCTTCTGCGCTCAGGTCGTGGTCCCGCTCTTCGAGCAGCCGCTCGAACCGCTGATACTCCGACGCCGTCTCTTGATCGCTGGCCGGAGGAATTACTCCATACGACAAAGCGAGCGCGGCCAGTTGGGCTCTATCGATGTAATGGGAGAGCTCCAGGAACTGGCCACGGGAGCCGTTGAACGTCATCTCCCACCAGTCCCATCGGCTGAAGGGAGTGGCCCCTCTTTCAGCAAGATTTCGAGCGGCGAGAATCTCAATCCAAGTGCCGCTGGGCGTGACCAATCCTCGGAGTTTGGCATCGGCTGGATGTCGGTCGTCGCCCGTTTCCGCTAGATAATCCAGCCAGCCCGCGAGAACTAGTTGACCCGCCCTGGCATGCATTTTCCC
This sequence comes from Mycolicibacterium anyangense, assembly GCF_010731855.1. Classification (NCBI taxonomy): domain Bacteria; kingdom Bacillati; phylum Actinomycetota; class Actinomycetes; order Mycobacteriales; family Mycobacteriaceae; genus Mycobacterium; species Mycolicibacterium anyangense. The sequence goes on from NZ_AP022620.1 coordinate 2,853,280, forward strand.
AGTGCTATTTTGATCCAAATGCTCGAATAGCCCGCCGAGTTCCTCGGCGGCGAGGATGGCAGCTTTAGGCTCGCCCGCGTCCAGTGCAAGTTTGACGAGTTCAACAATCGCCCACGTCGCGCGGATGGAGAGGTCCTCATACTGGTCTGGGGAGGAGTACTCAGCAAGGTTCTGCACGCAGACGACGATGCGTTCGGGAATTAGGTCGAATTCATTCCCCCCTTGCCGGAGGACGTCGAACCAGATTCGAGTGAAGCTGCGGAGACATTCATCGACGTACTCGGTTGAACCTGTGTGAGGCGCTTCAAGTGCCCTCGTCATTGCTTGGCTAACGAACATGCCCGCGGCGCGGGCCGACAGGACAGCGTCGTGCTCAACTTCCCCGATGCTGCGAAACAGCCAATCTCTACGGGCGAATGGAGCACGGCGAGACTGGTCGATGCCGGCAGTTTGAATCATCCAGCCGCCCTGCACAACGTGTCCGAGCAGTTCCAGGGCACGCTCTGCCGTAGAAAAAGCGCCAGACCGGATGCTACTTCCGACAGCGTCTTTCAGGGTGGCAATCTCGCGGTCCGTCTCCTCATCGGCCGTGACCGCCTCCGGAGCTTCGAACTCGATGCTCGACTGCAGTAATCGAGTGACACGGACCTGCATCGGTACGTCCAAGGCTTCGCGCGTGATAACCCGGAATGCCGTGTCGCCAAGGCGGGTGCGATCACCAAGCTCAACGGCCAGCATGATTCGTAGTTGTGTGTCTACGTCCACGCTCTCTGCCGCTTCGGAGCGTCCCTCAGCCACCCGCGGCGCGAGTAGGTCTAACGCTTGCCTGACGACATTCGGCTTGATCGACTTGATGACAACACCAACCCGCGGCACGGGAACTCTCAGTGTGACGGTCGAAGATCTCAGATAGGAGAGAGACAAACTCGAATCAACGAGTCCGTCCAGCGGTTTAGCCGCTTCGGAGTACTTTCGCGACACACTGTTGAGACGTCTAGACAAGGACTCAACCAGCGACGCTCGGATCATTTCGTCGAGCTGGGATGGGTTGCCGAAAAGCCCCACCAACTTGACGGTCGACATCACGAGAAGAGCGACCGTCGGGACGAACCAGAAGAGTGAAATAGCAAGAACGCCAAGTCCGCTCGGCAACCAGATTGTCTCGATCGCAAGCAGAGCGTTTGCACCAAGACCAACGCCGACGAACCAATCAGCTCTGATGTACTCAAGCACTCGCCTGCGCGAGGCTCCGATCGCGAGGGGGGACTCCGCAAACAGTTGTGCGGCAATGGCAAGTCCGGCAAATCCGACCGACAGGAACGTGGTCTGCACCTGCCACAAAGCCGCATCGCTCCCGTCAACGGGCCGCAGATGCAACTTGATCCACGGAGGATCACCTAGATAGTGGGCCGCTGCAATCAGATAGCCGCTGACGATGAGAGAGCATGCGAGGAAAACGGGATCGCAACGCGTAACTCCACGGGCGGCCACGGACGAACTCTAACTAGGAGTTGTCGAATCTGTGCTTACGGGACCCTCACACGTTGAACCGGAATTCGACCACGTCGCCGTCGGCCATGACGTAGTCCTTGCCTTCCATCCGCACCTTGCCCGCCGCCTTGGCCGCGGCCATGGAGCCCGCCTCGACCAGGTCGTCGAACGAGACGATCTCGGCCTTGATGAAACCCTTCTCGAAGTCGGTGTGGATCACGCCGGCCGCCTTGGGCGCGGTGTCACCGCGGTGGATCGTCCACGCCCGCGCCTCTTTCGGCCCCGCCGTCAGGTAGGTCTGCAGGTTCAGGGTGTGAAAACCAGCCCGCGCCAGGGCATCCAGGCCCCGTTCGCTCTGCCCGATCGACTCCAGCAGCTCGGCCGCCGATTCGTCGTCGAGCTCCTGCAACTCGGCCTCGATCTTGGCGTCCAGGAACACCGCGTCGGCCGGCGCCACCAGCTCCCGCAACTCCGCGATCCGCCCGGCGTCGGTGAGCACCGACTCGTCGGCGTTGAACACGTACAGGAACGGCTTGGTGGTCATCAGGTTCAGCTCGCGCAGCAGCGACCAGTCCTTGCCGCTGGCGAACAGCGTGGTGCCGTTGTTCAGCAGCTCCTGAGCGGCCACCGCCGCCTCGTGCACCGGCTTGCGGTCCTTGTTGTTGCGGGCTTCCTTCTCCAGCCGCGGCACCGCCTTCTCCAGCGTCTGCATGTCGGCCAGGATCAGTTCGGTCTCGATGACCTCGATATCGGAGCGCGGGTCCACCTTGCCGTCGACGTGCACCACGTCGTCGTCGGCGAACACCCGCACCACCTGACAGATCGCGTCGCATTCCCGGATGTTGGCCAGGAACTTGTTGCCCAGCCCGGCCCCCTCGGACGCGCCCTTGACGATGCCGGCGATGTCGACGAACGTCACCGGCGCGGGCAGGAGCCGCTCCGATCCGAAGATCTCCGCCAGCTTGGACAGCCGCGGATCGGGCAGCGGAACCACGCCCTCATTCGGCTCGATCGTGGCGAACGGGTAGTTCGCCGCCAGCACGTTGTTGCGGGTCAGCGCATTGAATAGCGTCGATTTCCCGACGTTCGGCAGTCCGACGATTCCCAGGCTCAGGCTCACAGGGACCACAGTCTACGAGAGGTGCGACGCACCCCGGTGCCGCCGACGGCCCACATTCATCGGAAACCGGTACGGTCTACGTGTGTCAGCACAGCGGACCCGGTCGTCGGTTGCGGCCGAAAATCGCTCCGCGCACCCGAATCTCCCTGGGGTGCCGTGGTGGGCGGCTGTCCTCATTGCTGTGATCGCCACCACTATCGGCTTTGCGATCGACGCCGGCTCGGGGAACAAGGAACTCGGCGGCACGTTCGCCGCCCTGTACGCGCTGGGCTGCGTGGCCGCGGTGCTGGCGGTGCGGCAGTCCGGCCTGTTCACCGCCGTCATCCAGCCGCCGCTGCTGCTGTTCGTCGCGGTGCCCGGCTCCTACTTCCTGTTGCACGGCGCCTCGTTCACCGGGATCAAGGACACCTTGATCAACTACGGCTACCCGCTGATCGAACGCTTCCCGCTGATGCTGTTCACCTCGGCCGCCGTGCTGCTGATCGGACTGGTCCGGTGGTACTTCGGGATGTCGGCCAAATCCTCGCCCAGTGCGGCGCCTACCGGTGACGGGGCCGTCGCCGCGCCGAGCATGTTCGCCGGGCTGGCCACCAAGGTCAGTTCGTTGTTCGGCGCGCCCGCCGAGGAGCTCGCCGAGGACAAGCCCAGGCGCAAGCACAGCATCGACCGGCCGGCGACCGCGGAGCGGCGGCCCCGCTCGGAGCGGCCCACCAAACGACCTGCCCCCACCCGGTCCCGGCATGCCCGTCCTCCGCTGGAGGACATCACCGAGGCCCCGCAGGAGCGCCCGCGCCGGCAGACCACCCGACGCCGCCCGCCGGATCTCGATCCGGCCGCCGAGGCTCCTCGCCGTCGCCCGCGTCCGCCGCGTGACGCCGACCCGCACCTGCCACCACCGCGCCGCCGCGAACCTCGGGAGCCGCGCGAACCTCGGGAGCCGCGGGTAGCCCGCGAGCGCCGGGAGCCGCGTGAGCGCCGCGATACCTACGCCCCGCCGCCCCGCCGGGAAAGCCGGGAACCACGCGAGGGCCGTCATGAGCCCTACCCGCCGTACGAGCCGTACCGGCCGTCGTACGAGCCGTACCCGGCCTATGAGCCGCCCCGCCGTCGGCCGCCATCAGGCGTTCCGACCGGGGACAGCAGCCACCACCCGGTATCCCGGGTGCGCTACCGGGACACCGGCGAAGACCGCTAAGACCGAGCCGGGCGGATCTCCCGCGGCAACGCGAATACCAGCGTCTCGTTGGCCGTGGTCACCGATTGCACGGTGCCATAACCGAATTCAGCCAGTCGATCGAGCACGCCGCGCACCAGGATCTCCGGCACCGACGCACCGGAAGTGACGCCGACGGTGGTCACACCGTCCAGCCACGCCGGGTCGATGTCCTCGGCATAGTCCACCAGATACGACGCGGCCGCCCCGGCGCCCAGCGCCACCTCGACCAGCCGTACCGAGTTCGACGAATTCCGCGACCCGACCACGATCACCAGATCGCATTCCGGCGCCATCGCCTTGACCGCACCCTGGCGGTTCTGGGTGGCGTAGCAGATGTCGTCACTGGGCGGGTCCTGCAGCGTGGGGAACTTCTCCCGCAGCCGCGCGACGGTCTCCATCGTCTCGTCGACGCTCAGCGTGGTCTGCGACAGCCAGATGACCTTGTTCGGATCACGCACGGTGACGTTGTCCACGGCGTCGGGGTTGTCGACGACCTGCACGTGATCGGGAGCCTCCCCCGCCGTGCCGACGACTTCCTCGTGGCCCTCGTGGCCGATGAGCAGGATGTCGTAGTCGTCACGGGCGAAGCGTTTGGCCTCGTTGTGCACCTTGGTGACCAGCGGGCAGGTGGCGTCGATGACCTGCAGGCTGCGGGCGGCGGCGGTCTCGTGGACGGTCGGGGCCACGCCGTGGGCGGAGAACACCACGATCGAGCCCTCGGGCACCTCGTCATTGTCCTCGACGAAGATGGCGCCGGCCTTGGCCAGCGTCTCCACCACATGCTTGTTGTGCACGATCTCGTGGCGCACGTAGACCGGGGCGCCGTGTTTCTCCAGTGCGCGCTCCACGGTTTCGACGGCGCGGTCCACCCCGGCGCAATAGCCGCGGGGCTCGGCCAGCAGGACGCGTTTGGCGCCGCCGTCACGTCCGGCGGCCGTGCTGGAAGCACCGGGAATCCCCATGTTGACAGTTGGCGGCATGGTTTCAGGGTACGTTCCCGCGCGCTGGACGGGCCAGCCGTAGGCTGTCGCACATGGCAACAGCACCGTATGGGGTCCGCCTGCTGGTGGGGGCGGCCGTGACCGCCATCGAGGAGACCCGCAAGCTGCCCCAGACCATCCTGATGTATCCGATGACGATGGTCAGCACCGTCGCGCAGATGGTCATGAAGGTGCAGCAGGACGTCGCTGACCTGGTCATCAAGGGTGATGCGGCGCTGGAGACCATTTTCCCGCCCAAGGATGAACAGCCCGAGTGGGCCACCTTCGACGAGGACCTGCCCGCCGACGACGACGCGGCCCCGGCCGACGGCGAACGCCGCACCGAGGGCCGGTTCGCCCTCTACTCGGTGGCTGACGGGGTCGAGGGTGCGGCGAGGAGTCAGGATTCGGTCACCAAATCCGCCGCCAGGAGCGAGGTGACGGCCCCGGCGATCGTCGACGAGCTGGACTACGAATCGCTGACCCTGGCCCAGCTGCGGGCGCGGCTGCAGTCGCTGAGCGTGGCCGACCTCGAGGCGCTGCTGGCCTACGAGGAAGCCTCCAAGTCCCGCGCCCCGTTCCAGACGCTGCTGGCCAACAGGATCACCCGCGCGACCGCCAAGTGACCAGCGAGCAGGGCGGCTCGGCGGAGAACCCTTTCCCGGTCCGGGCGGTGGCCACCCGGGTCGCGGCGTGGATCGACAAGCTCGGCACGGTGTGGGTCGAGGGCCAGCTGACCCAGATCAACCTGCGCAGCTCGACGGCCTACATGGTGCTGCGCGATCCGGCCGCCAACATGTCACTGGACATCAGCTGCCCTCGTGACCTGGTGGCCGCCGCGCCCGTGAAGCTCACCGAGGGCACCCAGGTGGTGGTGCGCGGCAAGCCCAGCTTCTACACCGTACGTGGCTCATTCTCGTTGCGCGTCAATGCAATTCGCGCGGTCGGCGTTGGCGAGCTGCTGGCCCGCATCGAGCGGCTGCGCCGCCTGCTGGAAGCCGAGGGACTGTTCGATCCCCGCCTCAAACGCCCGCTGCCGTTCCTGCCCTCGACCATCGGATTGATCACCGGACGGGCCAGCGCCGCCGAACACGACGTCACCACGGTGGCCGGCCAGCGCTGGCCGGCGGTGCGCTTCGAGATCCGCAACACCGCGGTGCAGGGCGCCAATGCGGTGGCCCAGATCGTCGAGGCCCTGCGCGAACTCGACGCGCACCCCGAGGTGGACGTGATCGTGATCGCCCGCGGCGGCGGTGGCGTCGAAGAGCTGCTGCCGTTCTCCGACGAGACGCTGTGCCGGGCCATCGCCGCCTGCACCACACCGGTGGTCAGCGCGATCGGCCACGAGCCCGACAACCCGTTGTGCGATCTGGTGGCCGACCTGCGCGCGGCCACCCCCACCGATGCCGCCAAGAAGGTGGTCCCCGACGCGGTGGCCGAACTGGCCCTGGTCGGCGACCTGCGCCAGCGCAGTGCGCAGGCGCTGCGCAGCTGGGTGGGCCGCGAGCAGCGCACGGTGGCCCAGCTGCGCAGCCGCCCGGTGCTGGCCGACCCGCTGCGTGGCCTGACCCAGCGCGGCGAGGAGATCGACCGGGCCCGCGCGGCAGTGCGCCGCGACATCAACCGCCTGGTGGCCGCCGAGACCGACCGGATCGGCCATCTGAGCGCCCGATTGGCCACGCTCGGCCCGGCGGCGACGCTGGCCCGCGGCTACGCCGTGGTGCAGACCGTGGATGACGGCGAGATCCTGCGGACCGTGGCCGACGCACCGGCGGGTGCCCGGCTGCGGATCCGGGTCGCCGACGGCGCAGTGGGCGCCACCAGTACCGGCCCGACGGATGGAGCCGCATGAGCAAAGGCGACCAGGAAACGAATCCCATTAGTTCACTGGGCTACGAAGAGTGCCGGGACGAACTGATCGAGGTGGTCCGGACGCTCGAACAGGGCGGCCTGGATCTCGACGCGTCGCTGAAACTGTGGGAACGCGGCGAACAGCTGGCACGACGCTGTGAAGAACACTTAGCCGGGGCCCGCAAGCGCATCGAGGACGCGCTGGGCTCCCGCGAAGTCACCGACGGCTGACCCGCGGACCGCCTGACCTGGGACACTGGCTAACTAGAACGTGTTTCAGTTAAGCTCCCCGCCATGGGTGATGCCACGCTGACAACCGAGCTCGGCCGCGTGCTGGTGACCGGCGGCGCCGGTTTCGTCGGAGCCAACCTGGTGCGCGAGCTACTGGACCGGGGCTACCAGGTGCGGGCCTTCGACCGCTCGCCGTCGCCCCTGCCACCGCACGAACGGCTCGAGATCCTCCAGGGCGACATCTGCGACACCGACACGGTGGCCGCCGCCGTCGCCGGAGTGGACACCATCTTCCACACCGCGGCGATCATCGACCTGATGGGCGGCGGCTCGGTCACCGAGGCCTACCGCAAGCGCAGTTTCGACGTCAACGTCGGCGGCACCAAGAACCTGGTGCACGCCGCGCAGGCCGCCGGTGTCAGCCGATTCGTCTACACCGCGTCCAACAGTGTGGTGATGGGCGGACAGCGGATCGCCGGCGGCGACGAGACGCTGCCCTACACCACCCGGTTCAACGATCTCTACACCGAGACCAAGGTGGTGGCCGAGAAGTTCGTGTTGAGTCAGAACGGTGTCGGTGGCCTGCTGACGTGTTCGATCCGGCCCAGCGGAATCTGGGGCCGCGGCGATCAGACCATGTTCCGGATGTTGTTCCAGCGGGTGCTGGCCGGCCACGTCAAGGTGCTCGTCGGCGGCAAACACATCAAGCTGGACAACTCCTACGTGCACAACCTGGTGCACGGATTCGTCCTTGCCGCAGAGCATTTGGTCGACGGTGGCAGCGCACCGGGCCAGGCGTACTTCATCAACGACGGCGAGCCGATCAACATGTTCGAGTTCTCCCGTCCGGTGGTCGAGGCGTGCGGCGAAAGCTACCCGACCTTCCGCATCTCCGGCCGATTCGTCCACGCCGTGATGACCGGGTGGCAGTGGTTGCACTTCAAGTTCGGCTTTCCCGAGCCGCCGCTGGAACCCCTTGCGGTGGAACGGCTTTACCTGGACAACTACTTCAGCATCGATAAGGCCCGCCGCGATCTCGGCTACCAGCCGCTGTACACCACCGAGCAGGCGCTGGCGCACTGCCTGCCGTACTACACCGAGCTGTTCGAGCAGATGAAGAACGCCGACAAGCAGCCGGTGCACGCCTGACTCAGCCGTGGGCGACAGCCCTCTTGACCGCCTGGCTGTAGGCCTGTTTCTGCGAGTCCCCCACCGCGGAGTCGAAGACCAGGACGACGTCCTCGACCTGGACCATGTCGCGGATCGCCGCGGCATAGATCTCGGCACGCCCGGTGCTGGGGAATTTCAGGATCGACACCGTGTCGGTGGCCCGGGCCTCGGTGCACCCGGCGGCCGGGCACACCGACGCCGTCACGTCATGCGGGTTGAGCGCCGGCAGATGCGCGGCGTCGATGGCAGCGAGTACCTCGGCCACCGACACACCGTTGAGCGGGCCCGCGGCGCCCTGGGTGGCGCTGGTCGGCGTGGGGACAGTCTGCTTGTCGCCGCAGCCGGTCAACCCCGCAGCCAGCAGGATGACGGGCAGCACAGCCGCGGCGAGGGGTCGGTGTCTCGTCCGCATCCCGAAAGCCTAGTGCACACAGCCGGTTACCAGGCTTGCCGACCACACTTGCTGGTCATGCTGATCGGCCGCATCACCGCTGCCCTGAGCGTGCTCGCCCTGGCGTTGGTGGGCTGCGCGAGCACCGTCGCCGACCGCTCCGCACAAGCCCACTCGTTCACAGCCTCATTGCGAGCGCTGCCCGGCGTGCTGGCCGCCCAGGACGATGTGGCGCACAACGAGGCCCAGGGCATGGTGTTCTTCCGCATCGCCGTCGACGTCGCGGCGAACATCACCGCCGACCAGGTCGACCGGATCACCGGGGCATACCTGCGCAACGTCGACGCCAGCAGATACCCCGGCTACCGGCTGGAGCTGGATCTGCGGCAGGGCTGGAACCTGTTCGCGGTGGACAGCGGCCAATTGCCGATCACCAATCCCGACCAGGTCCTGTCCCAATCCAAGGACTGGATCGCGCTGCGAGATCAGTTCCCGGGTGCGACGGTCCGGGTGCGCGCCACCATCACCCACCCGGGCGGGCAGACGCCCGACCGCGACACCGGACATTCCAACGTCGCCACGCTCGACCTTGCCACCGGCACTGACTACACCGCCGTCGCCGCGGCGGCGCGCACCCTGAGCGAGCGGTTCCCCTGGCTGGCCCAGCTGGATTGGACGATCAACGCCGCCAAGGAGCATCCCGCCGAGATCAAGTCGTCGCGACGATTTCCCTCGGCCGCCGAGTTGGCGGTGTTCACCCGGCTCAATGCCGACCAGACGATCCCCCACATCGACAGGCTGCGCATCAACAGCCCGATCGCTGCGCCGGTGTGGTTCGCCGAGCAGACGACCCAGTCACGGGATGTGACGGTGGCACTGCAGCTGGCTCGGGCCCATCTGCCGGTGGCCGCCGGGCTGCCGGCGCCGGTGCTCTACACCGCCAGCGACGAGCTGTCCGGACACATCGGCGGCCGGGGATTCGCCCGCGGTCCGGTGGCGGTCACCATCGGCGGCTGCACCCCACACGATCCGCTGGTGTACCTGCCGATACCCGAGGAGCGGCAGTTGATCAAGCGGTATGAGACGTGCGCGGCCTGAGAGTACGGTTCTAGAACACGTTCTAGCCGAGAGGGAATCGATGCCCGACGCCGTGCTCGTGACCGGAGCCTTCGGCCTGGTCGGCAGCGCCACCGTCACGCACCTGGCCGCCGCCGGCCGCCACGTCGTGGCCACCGATCTCGATACCCCCGCCAACCGCACGGCCGCTGCCGCGCTGCCCGCCGGCGTCACGGTGCAGTGGACCGATCTGACCGACGCCACCGCCGTCGGGACCCTGATCAGCAGCGTCGCACCGGCGTCGGTGATCCACCTGGCCGCCATCATCCCGCCGGTCTGCTACGCCAATCCCTGGCTGGCCCGCCGGGTGAACGTCGAGGCCACCGGTACCCTGATCGCCGCCGCTGCCGCCGAACCCACGCCGCCGCGATTCGTGCAGGCCTCATCGATCGCCGTCTACGGACCTCGCAACCCGCACCACACCAGCGACCTGCTGACCCCGCAGACCCCGGTGCGGCCGTTCGACCTCTACGGCGGCCACAAGGTCGAGGCCGAGGAGCTGGTCCGCGGGTCGGCCCTGGACTGGGTGATCCTGCGGCTGGGCGGCGTGATCAGTCCTGAGTTCGACCTCGGGATGGACCCGGACATGGTGTATTTCGAGGGTCTGCTACCCATCGACGGCCGACTGCAGACCGTCGACGTCCGGGACGTCGCACACGCCTTCGCCGCCGCCACCACCGCCGACGCGATCGGCCAGACCCTGCTGATCGGCGGGGACGACAGCCACCGCCTGCACCAGGGCGAGGTCTCCTCGTCGATCACCGCCGCAATGGGGCTTGTGGGCGCAACAGCCAAGGGCCGCAAGGGAAATCCCGAGGATGATGACGGCTGGTTCGCCACCGACTGGATGGACTCGTCGAAAGCCCAACAGCTGCTGGGCTTTCAGCACCATTCGTGGCCGGACATGCTGACCGAGACCGCCAACCGGGCCGGCTGGAAACGCCCGCTGTTCCGGTTGGCCGCGCCGCTGGCTCATGAGTACCTCAAACGCCAGTCGCCGTATTACCGGGCGCCCGGCGTCTACGCCGATCCGTGGGGGACCGTGAAGAACAAGTGGGGTCGATTCGAGGCGGACACGTCATGAGTACACAACCAGTAGCAGTCATCATCGGCGGTGCATCCGGCATCGGCTGGGCGACGGCCAGGAAGCTGGCCGCCGACGGCGCCCGGGTGACGATCGCCGACCGCAACGCCGAACTGGCGGCCGAACGCGCCGAAGAACTGGGCGCACCGCACACGTGGGCGGCGGTGGAGGTCACCGACGAGGCGACGGTGGCCGCCCTCTTCGATGAGGTGGTCACCCGCGACGGCGGCCTGGACGCGGTGGTCAACTGCGCCGGGTTCAGCGGCTTCGGGGTGATCACCGAGCTGGACGCCGCCGACTTCCGCTCCGTCATCGACGTCTGCCTCAACGGTGCATTCCTGGTCATCAAGCACGCCGGCCGCCACCTCGGCGACGGCGGCACACTGGTGTCGCTGACCTCGCTGAATGCCCGCCAGCCCGCGATCGGGATGAGCGCGTACTGCTCGGCGAAAGCGGGGTTGTCGATGCTCACCCAGGTGGCTGCGCTCGAACTGGGGCCGCGCGGCATCCGGGTCAACGCCGTGGCACCCGGGTTCGTGCACACCCCGCTGACCGAGGGCGCCGCGGCCGTGCCCGGCGTGGTCGAGGAGTACGTCGAGAACACGGCGCTGGGCCGGCCCGGGACCCCGGAGGACATCGCCGAGGCGGTGGTGTGGCTGTGCTCCCCGCAGTCGTCGTGGATGACCGGTGAGATCCTGGACCTCAACGGCGGAGCGCACCTCAAGCGTTACCCGGACATCAACGCGCACTTGCTGCGTCTGATGAATCAATAGCTCCCCGACGGGCTAGTGTTCACTTCGGTGAACACTGAATTCACGCCGACCCAGAAGCGCGCGCTGGCGGTCGTCACCGTGCTCGCGCTGCTGTTCGGTGCGTACTTCCTGCGGCACTACTTCATCCTGGTGGTGATCGCGGCGATCGTCGCCTACCTGTTCACCCCGCTCTACAACCGCTGCCGGCGGCGTTTCAGCACCGGCCTGTCGGCGACACTGACGGTGCTGGCCGCGCTGGCCACGGTGATCATCCCGGTGGGGGCGCTGATAACGCTTGCGGTGTTGCAGGTTTCGCACATGGTGGTGCACGTCGCGGAGTGGGTCGAGACGGCCGATCTGTCCACCCTCGGTGACCGCGCCCTCACGTCCGTGAACACCCTGCTGACCAAGCTCCCGTTCGGCCACTTCACCGTCAGTGCGGAATCGTTGCGCGACACGATGATCCGGGTCTCGCAGAATCTCGGCCAATGGCTGCTGCACTCGCTGAGCGGTGCGGCCGGCGGGGTGATCGGGATGGTCACCTCAGCGATCATCTTTCTGTATGTGCTGATTTCGCTGCTGACCAACCAGCGGGAACTGATCACCCTGATCCGCCGGCTCAACCCGCTCGGCGAAGAAGCCACCGATCTGTACCTGGCCAAGATGGGTGCGATGGTGAAGGGAACCGTCAAGGGCCAGTTCATCATCGCCTCGGTGCAAGGTGTGCTGGGCGCGGCGTCGATCTACATCGGCGGCTTCCACAACGGATTCTTCATCTTCGCGATCTTCCTCACCGCGCTGTCGGTGATCCCGCTCGGCAGCGGAATCGTCACCATCCCGTTCGGGATCGGGATGGTCCTGTTCGGCAACGTCGTCGGCGGTGTGTTCGTGGTGCTGTTCCACGTGCTGGCGATCACCAACATCGACAACTTCCTGCGCCCGATCCTCGTTCCGCGGGAGGCCCGGCTGGATCCGGCGCTGATGCTGCTTGCGGTGTTCTCGGGTATCGCGATGTTCGGATTCTGGGGCATCGTGCTGGGGCCGGTGCTGATGATCATCATCGTCACGACCATCTCGGTGTACCTGGCGGTGTTCAAAGGCGTGGAGATGACGGTGGACGAGCCCGTTGAGAAACGGCACGAGAAGCGGCGCAGCGTGTTTCGGCGCTCGAAAAGGCCCCGGGTTGGGACTTAGGTCACTGAGATCTCGCTTGGCTGGACAAACGGCGCCGGTACGAGGATCGTACGGATTGTCATGAGTTCAGGCGCGGGGGGCGTCTGACACGGAGATCGGGGGGATCCATGACGTCTTTTTCGCGTCCCATGACGCTGTCTGCAGCGACGTTGGCCACCGCAGTCACCCTGGCCGTGACGACTCCCACCGTCGCGGCCAGCCATCCCGACGCACCCGTCGCGTCACCGGTGACCACCAGCTATCAGCTGCTGGTATCGGAATCAGAGGACCACGGTCCCCAGCGCGAACTCGCCTACGGTGATTGGGGCGGCCTCTTCGCGGGGTTCGGCGGGATCCTCGGCGGGCTGCGCCAGATGGGTGCGGACTATCTGAACGCCAACCAGGCAGCAGTTCTGGCCTTCGCGGCGAACATTCCGATACTGATGATCGGTCCGGTAGCCATCGGAGGCGGCCACTTGGCCAATGCCTATTACTTCGGTGACAACGGTTCGCCGACCGGCGGGGCCGGGGTGCTGGCCTACGTCTTCAACCAGATCGCGAACGGTCTGTCGTTGCAGAACCTGGTCAAGACGGTCGTCATGGGAGTGACGGGCGTCATCCCGAAGTTCTACCTCGGGCCGGTGCAGATCGGCGGTGGTCTGCTGGCCGGCGCCTGGTTCAACGGTTACGGCGGGGACTACGGGCTCGCCGGTGTCTCCAACTACATCAAGTCCCAGCTGGGCGTGCCGGCCGCGGCCGCGGCGAAGGCCGCTGCCGCCGACCCGCCGTCGGTGGCGGTGACGGCGCGGGAAGCGGCCAAGCCCACGGCCGGGCATTCGGCCCGCGCCGCCCAAGCCGTGCCGTCACCTCGCAGCGCCCGCGCAGCGGCGGCCTCGGCGTCGTCGACGCACCCGGCCGCAGCCGCGTCCGCCCCTGCCAAGACCGCCGCCACCACGCACGGCGGGTCGAAGCGGCCTGCCGCCTAGAGCGGCAGGAGGATGCCCTTGACGCTGGGATCGGTGGCCAGGAACTGTTGCACCGCTGGGTCTTTGAAGGTCTCGACCAGCTTCTTGATGTTGTCGGTGCCGGCCCACTTGCTGCCAATGGTGAGCTGTCCGGCGAACTCGTCGGGAGCCGGCGGGGCGAAGATCTGCTTGTCGAGCGGGATCTTGGCGGCCAGGTAGTACTCGGTGTAGCCGACGGCGGCGTCCAGGTCGGGCAGCGAGCGGGACTGGGCGGCGAAGTCGAGCAGGGTGAACTTCAGGTTCTTCGGGTTCGCGACGATGTCCTTGTGGGTGGCGGTCCACTTGTCGACGGTCGGGTTGAGTGTGATCAGACCGGCCCGCTCCAGCAGCCACAGGCCCTGCGCCTCGTTGGCAGGATCGGAGTACAGCGAGACGTTGGCGCCGTCGGGCAGCTGTGAAACGTCGGTGTATTTGTCCGACCAGATGCCGAAGCCCCACCGGAACACCGGAGTGGCGGCCTCTTCGCGGAAATCGGGGTTGGCTTCCAGTACCTGGCCGAGCCAGAGCTTGTGCTGGTAGATGGTGCCGGCTACCTCGCCGTCGCTGACCGCCCGGTTGATGGTGTTGCTGTCGGACAGGCCCCGGAAGGCCACCTTGATGCCGTGCTTCGGGGCCACCTCACGGCTGATGTACTCGATCAGCGACTGCTCGGCGGCATTGCCCTCATTGGTGGCGACCACCAGTGTGGCGCCGGGAATCTCGTTGGCGGACTTGGTGTCTGAGAAGAACAACAGCCGTCCGGCGACGACCGCCACGACGACAACCACCAGCCCCGCGGCGATCCACACCCATCGGCGCCGCTTCTTGATCTCGAACCCGTGGTTGTCGGGGCTTTCGACCTCGACTCCGGTGGTGGTCATGCGTTGACGGTTCCTTTCAGGCGGGTACGTGCGTGGGGCGTGGTGAAGCGGACAAGGACGTCGCCGATGAACTGGACCGCGGCGACGGTGGCGACCAGGATGACGATGGTGGCCAGCATGACGCCCTGGTCGAAGCGCTGGTAGCCGTATGTGACTGCGACATAACCGATCCCGCCCGCGCCGATGGTGCCGGCGATGGCGGAGTATTCGATCATCGCGATGATGTTGATGGTCAGCCCACCCAGGATGGCGGGCACGGCCTCATTGAGCTGCGCGGTGCGGATGATCTGCAGACGCGAGGCCCCCGACGCCCGGGCCACCTTGACCACCGACGGCGGTACCGAGCGCAGGGAATTCTCGACGATCCGGGTGAAGAAGGCGATGCCGGCCAGCGACATGGGCACCACTGCGGCGGCGATGCCGATGTTGGTCCCGGTGATGAAGCGGGTGAACGGCATGATGGCGGCCATCAGGATCAGGAACGGCAGCGAGCGGCCGATGCTGATGATCCAGCTGAGAATGGTATGCAGCGTGGGGTTTTCGAAGAGACCGCCGGGTGCGAGGTTATGGATGAGCGCACCGAGGGGCACGCCGACGAGCACCACGATGGTCATGACGATGCCGACCATGGTCAGCGTGTCGAGCAGGGCGGGGATCAGCAGACCGGGCAACTCGTTGACGGGGACTTTGGCGTTGGCGAGCAGGGTTTCGGTCACGCGGCACCCCGCAGTCGCTGTTCGCCGGTGGCCAGGCCGTAGCGGGCGAGCACGTCGGCGGCGCGGCCGGACGCCTCCGGCGGGATGCCCAGGGTCGCCGAGCCGACGGTGACACCGTGCACCTCTTGGACGAACGCGCCGAGGACGGCGATGGGCGCACCGAGTTCGTCGGATGCGCGGGCGATCCAGTCGGCCGGCACGTCGGATTCATAGATCACCTGCCAGACCTGCTGGCCGGAGGTGGCTGCCCGCGCCTGGCCCTGGGGCCGCAGCGCGGCGCCGAGATCGGAGTCGGGATTGGTCAAAAGGTCTACCAGCCTGCCGGATTCGACGATGGTCCCGTGATCGAGGCGGGCGACGGAATCGGCGATCTCGAGCACGGTGTCCATTTCGTGGGTGATGAACACGATGGACAGGTCCAGGTCGTCACGCAGTTCGCGCAACAGGCCGACAACCGATGCGGTGGTGTCCGGGTCGAGCCCCGCAGTCGCTTCATCGGAGAGCAGGACCGAAGGGCGCAGCGCCAGTGCACGGGCAATGCCGACGCGCTGCTTCTGACCTCCGGAGAGCTGGAAGGGATAGTGGTTCGCGCGGGCGGACAGTCCCACCCGGTCGAGGAGCTCGGCGACCCGCTTGCGTGATTCCTCAGCAGTGACCCCCAGGTATTCCAATGGGAGAGCGACATTTTCGGCTGCGGTGCGGCGTTCCAACAGGCCCGCGGACTGGAAGATGGTGCCGATGCGCCGACGGGCCACGCGCAGCTTGCCGGCGGACAGCGTGGTCAGGTCCTCGCCGTTGACCACCACCGAACCGGAGGTCGGCGGGGTCAACAGGTTGATACATTCGGCCAGCGTGCTCTTGCCCGCCCCGCTCGGGCCGACGACGGCGAGGATTTCGCCCGCCTCGACACGGAAGCTGATGCCGTCCAGCACGACACTGCGGTGCGAGCCATGGCCGTACACCTTGGTCAGCTCAGTCAGTTCGATCATAGGGACGCAACAGTGCCAACAGCCGGCACCGCACGTCACCCTTACGCTCACCCTGAGTCAGAAGGGCGGTGGATCAAAGTTATTGACGACCAAAGCTGAGTCGTAGGTCACAGCATCCTTCGGCAGATGTAGCGACCAATAGTCACGCTAGCTTGGCGATCATGGCGGGTCGGTGTCGTCTGCGGCGTCGGTTCGCTTGAGGATGTGGTGGGGGTTGAAGTAGTAGTTGCGGGGTGGTCGGCGGCGGGTGTTTCGCCGGCTGGGCCGCCATTCGATTCCTCTGGTGCCGAGGGTGACCGTGTATCCGCCCTTGTCGAGGAGGCGGTTGTCCGGTCCGGACATCAGTGACAGCTTGTCGATGTCAGTCGGCCCGTTGTGGGGTGCGGCCCACTTGATGTTGTGGTTGACCTCGCAATGGTCGAACGGGGTTGTCGATCCCGGCCGCGTGCTGCCGCCGTCACGGGCGAACAGCATCAGACGCTGGGCGGCAGTCGCGATCCGCTTGGACCGGCCTTCGTTGAGCTGCAACGACTTTGCGCCGTGGAAGATGGCCAGATAGGGTTGGGCCTGCTTGGCGTCGAGCAGTGCGATGACATCGCAGATGGGCAGCATCGACCCGCTGGAGGTCAACGCGTGGCCGGCGCGGGCTTCGAGGTCAGCCACGTCGGCGCGGATGATGAGTTTCACCGGTAGCCCGCGGTGAGTGCCGAGGACGTCAGAGGCCAGGAACGCGGAGAGCAAGGCCTGCAGCCCGTCATGGTGGCGTTGGGCGGGCGTGCGCTTGTCGGCGGTGATCTGGTCCTCGGTGGTCTCCGAGCCCACGGCGGTGGGGTTCTCGGGAAGGTTGTGGCCCGGGGCGGCCTCTTTCTTCAGGGCCGCTTCCCAGGTCGCCCGCATTGCCGGGGTCAGCCAGCCCGCGAGCCGGCTCATGCCGTCCGCGCCTTGCCTGCCGATGACGATGCCGCGTTTCGTGGCGCGGTCGGCGTCGCTGAACTGACCATCTTGGTTCCAGCAGTAGAGCTGTTTGGCGACCAGGGTGCGTAGTTCTTCGGGCGTGAACGCCGCGGCCAGCTCGGCGAGGTTGGCTTCGGCCTCGGCGACCTCCTGCGGGTCGACG
Organism: Mycolicibacterium anyangense; assembly: GCF_010731855.1. Taxonomy (NCBI): domain Bacteria; kingdom Bacillati; phylum Actinomycetota; class Actinomycetes; order Mycobacteriales; family Mycobacteriaceae; genus Mycobacterium; species Mycolicibacterium anyangense. The sequence continues at coordinate 2,870,562 of NZ_AP022620.1, forward strand.
CCGTCGGGGATCCGGGCGGCGAAGTCGGCCATCACCGCGACATGCGCTTCGGTGATCAGCCCGTCAGCCTGGGCGGCGGCCGTGGCCGGCAGTTCGGGTCCGAGTGGTTGTCCGGTCAGCGAGGTCCGTGGACCGAGTGCCGTGGCGTGATCCACCCGGCGGCGCGCCTCCGCCGAGGACAACAGCAGCAGATCGCGCAACCACACCGCCCAGGTCGGGGCGTCACCCAGCTCAGCAGGGGTGCTCTGGCGCTGCAACGCGGCCAGCAGCCGATGCTCGACAGCCGGCAGCGCATTACGCACCCGCTGCAGCGACTCCAGCGCCGCCACCATCTCGCGCGGGCTCAGAGCCCCCACATCACAGGCCGACAACCCGGACAACGCCTCGAGCAGGTCACCACACGCACCCGGCACACCCGCGTCGGCGGTGCACCCCAGATTCATCCTTCGAACATACATTCGACCCCCGACAAGATTCGGCTATTACGTGCTGGCACGGCTCCGTACCGGACCAGCGTGGATACTGCGCGCTAACGCACTAGTCGTTGCTAACTTCGCACTGTGATGACCCCGGAAGCCCGACTGAGATGGTGGGCGCTGTCTGCGATAGCCGCGGTGCTGGTGGTCGTGATGCTCGACCTGTCCGGCTGGGTGAGCAGCATCGACGACCTCAAGTCGTGGACCCCGCTGTGGTTGACCGGGCTGGCGGCAGCGGTCGCACTGCAGACCGGAGCGCCACCGCACTGGCAGGTCCGGGTGGCGCGCACGCTGGCAGCCGCGACCGGTGTACACGCCAGCATCATGCTCGTCGAGCACCTCAACGGTCATCCGTTCGGCCCGAGCCCCCGCACCGCCGCGTCGATCCTGTACCTCGCGGTGGCCGTCGGGCTGATGCGCGTCGACCGGCGGCCGGCCAGTGTGCTGTGGGGAATCTTCCTGCTGGGCGCCAGCACCGCACCCACCATCACCGTGATGGGTCACCTGTTCCGGGTCATCTCACGCGTGCACCTCACGGAGTCGACCGGTCAGGGCATCGCCACCGCCGTCGGTGTGCTGCTGCTTGCCTCGGCAACCGTGCTGGGCCGCCCGGACCGCAACCCGGTGGCCTGGCTGCTGGCCCGCCGAGACCGCTGGGCGCTGCTGCGGCTCATCGGTGTGCTGGCCGGACTGCCGCTGGTGGTGAGCCTGGCGCGACTGCCGTTCCTGGCATTGGACCTGGGCAGCGAGGCGGCGTGGATCCTGGCCACGACCATCTCCACCAGCATCGTCGGTGTCATCGCGTTCTACTTCAGCCAGCGCGAACAGCACCTTCTGATCGAACGAGCCAACGCCGAGCGGCGCTACCGCATCCTGGCCGACAACGCCGTCGACGTGATCTTCCACCTGCACGGCGCCCGGGTGACCTGGGTGTCGCCGTCGGTGGAGGCCGCCTTCGGAGAACCCCCGGCGCAGTGGATCGGCTCGGATCTCCGCGACCGTATCGCGCCAGAAGACCTACCGGCCGTCACCGCAGCGGTCAACGAGATGCGCAGCGGCACAGTGGGTTCCGCGCGTTTCCGGGTTGGCGCCTCAGACGGCGGCTACCACTGGGTCGACGGCAACGCCAAGCCCTACCTGGACGAAGACGGCGCCACCGACGGCATGATCGCGGCGCTGCGGATCGTCGACGCGCAGGTGGAGGCCGAGCGCCGGCTCGACCGGCTGGCCCGCTTCGATACCCTCACCGGGCTGCCGAACCGCGCCGAATTCATCGCGCGCCTGGAGTCCGAACTGGCTCAGAACCGCTCCCCCGGTTCCCAATTGGGCATCCTGTTCTGCGATGTCGACCATTTCAAGACCATCAACGACACATTCGGCCATGCCGTCGGCGACGTGGTGCTGGCCACCCTTGCTACCCGCATCAGCGACACCATCCGCGTCGGTGACACCGTCGGCCGGATGGGTGGCGACGAAATGGTGGTGCTACTTCCCGGTGTCCACAGTGCCGACGAGGCAGGCGAGATCGCCGAGAAAATCCGTTGCCGCGCAGCCGAACCCATCGAGTACGAGGGCCAGACGATCTGCCCCACCCTCAGCATCGGGGCGACGGTGTCCACTCCCGGCGAATCGGCCAGCTCGGTGACGGCGCGTGCCGACGAGGCGATGTATCAGGCCAAGCAGGCCCGCCGCAACATGGTGGTGCGGATCTAGGTCAGACGCTCTTTGAGGAACTCCACCACCCGCTTGCGCGCCTCGTAGGCCTGGTGGCCCTCTTCCTCGCGGACCTCCAGCGTCAGCACCGAATGCGCCATCCGGCCGAAGCCGCCGGCGTTGCCGGGCGACGAGTCGAGTTCGATCACCTCGAACGCGTCACCGAGGCGATCCTTGAGCGTCTGGAACCGCTCGCGGGGGGCCATCGCGTCGCCGCTGAACCGCAGCCCCAGCGCGCACAGTCCCTCCTCCGCGGCGCGCTTCTCGATCACCTTCAGCTCGCTCTCGGACAACCCCGGGTCACGCTTCTGCGCGGCGGTCACACCGATCGGCACCGACGGCTGGCTGAGTACCGGCGCGAGCACGCTGTCGTCGACCGCGGCCGCCAGCGCGAAACCACCCGAGAAGCACTGCCCGATCACCCCGACACCCTTGCCGCCGGTCTTCTCCTTGAGGTCGCGCGCCAACGCCCGCAGGTAGTGCGAGACGGGGCGCTCCTTGTTCGTCGCGAACGCCGCGAACTCCTTGGTGACGCAGCCGCGCACCATCACCGGCACCATGCCCGGCCGCATCGACGGGGCACCCGGGGTGCCGTAGAGCGAGGGAATGGCGACGGTGAACCCGTTGTCCACCAGATAGTTTCCGAGGGCCAGCACACCGGGGTGGGCCCCGGGCATCTCCGGGATGAGCACCACACCGGGACCCTGCCCCTTGCGATACACGTCATGGGTGAAGCCCGCCGCACTGAACGGCGCACACGCCCAGCCGGTCAGATCTGCTTCGGGTCCGGGCATGGGCATCTCCCTCTAGGTTTTGGGAACGATGGGCTGCTGAGTCTGAGTCGCGACCGCCAGCGTACGGAAGTCGTCGGCACTTCCGGCACCCGTGATGGCAAGTTGAGCCGGACCGCGGGGGCTCTCCAGCCGCGTGGTCCACACCGGCTCGGTGCCCTCCCCGCCTTCGTAGACCACCCACTTCACCCCGTCGACGTCCTGCACGCCGGTGGGCACCATCGACCGGTGGATCGACGACACCAGCGCGGCCTCGTCGGCGTTGCTCTGGGTCAGGCTGACGAACATCTTCGACGGCGCGATGTAACCCACCTTCGAGGTGACCGCCCGGGCGGTTAGGCCGGTCTTCGGGTCAGTACGGCCGGCGTCGATACCGGCGCGCGCGCCGGAGTTGGCCTGCCAGCCGGCGGGCAGTTTGGGCAGCCGGATCGGAATGCCCAGCGCATCGGCGTCGGCCTGCAACGCGGCGGCGGCGTCATACGGCGGGACAGCGCCGTCCTCGGGTCCGTTGGGGCGGAACGAACACATGCCCACCAGACCCGCCAGAACGATGCAGGCGACCACCAGCGGAGCCAGCGACCAGAACATGTCGCGACCGTCCTGGAGCAGGCGCGGCTTTGCTTCCTTCGGCGGCGGCGGAGCCGCAGCGCCGGCGACATCGGGTTCTGTCACGTCTGCCAGTATCCCAGGTCCCAACCGCTCACCCGCTTCTGGGACAATCTCAGCCATGCCTGAAGCCCGCCGCCGCGAAGCACCCGACCGCAACCTCGCCCTGGAGCTGGTCCGAGTCACCGAGGCCGGTGCCATGGCGGCCGGCCGGTGGGTCGGCCGGGGCGACAAGGAGGGCGGTGACGGCGCCGCCGTCGACGCCATGCGCGAGCTGGTGAACTCGGTGTCGATGCGCGGCATCGTGGTGATCGGCGAGGGCGAGAAGGACAACGCCCCGATGCTCTACAACGGCGAAGAAGTGGGCAACGGCGACGGTCCGGACTGCGACTTCGCCGTCGACCCGGTGGACGGCACCACCCTGATGAGCAAGGGCATGCCCAATGCCATCTCGGTGCTCGCGGTGGCCGAGCGCGGCGCGATGTTCGACCCGTCGGCGGTGTTCTACATGAACAAGATCGCGGGCGGACCCGACGTTGCCGACTTCATCGACATCACCTCGCCCATCGCGGCCAACATCCAGCGCATCGCGAAGGTGCGCAAGGCTTCGGTCTCCGATGTCACGGTGTGCATCCTGGACCGGCCTCGGCACGCCAAGATCATGGAAGAGGTGCGGTTGGCGGGTGCGCGGATCCGGCTGATCTCCGACGGTGACGTCGCGGGCGCCATCTCGGCCTGCCGTCCGGACTCCGGCACCGACCTGCTGATCGGAATCGGCGGCACCCCCGAGGGCATCATCGCCGCCGCCGCGATCCGCTGCATGGGCGGCGAGATCCAGGCCACGCTGGCCCCCAAGGACGACGAGGAACGGCAGAAGGCGATCGACCGCGGCCACGACCTGGACCGGGTGCTGACGACCAAGGACCTGGTGTCCGGGGAGAACGTCTTCTTCTGCGCGACCGGCGTCACCGACGGTGACCTGCTCAAGGGTGTTCGCTACTTCGGTGGCGGCTGTACCACCCAGTCGATCGTGATGCGATCGAAGTCCGGCACCGTCCGGATGATCGACGCCTACCACCGGCTGGCCAAGCTCAACGAATACTCCGCGGTGGACTTCACCGGGGATACGTCCGCGGCCTACCCGCTTCCCTAAGAAAGGCGTTTCATGACCGACAGTGCCGTCGAAAACACAGCCGGTGAGGGCGAATACCGCATCGAGCACGACACCATGGGCGAGGTCCGGGTTCCGGCCAAGGCCCTGTGGCGGGCCCAGACCCAGCGGGCCGTCGAGAACTTCCCGATCTCGTTCCGCGGTCTGGACCGCAACCAGATCCGCGCCATGGCACTGCTGAAGGGCGCCTGCGCCCAGGTCAACAAGGACCTCGGCCTGCTGTCCGCCGAGAAGGCCGACGCCATCATCGCGGCCGCCGGCGAGATCGCCGAGGGGCTGCACGACGAGCACTTCCCGATCGACGTGTTCCAGACCGGTTCGGGCACCAGCTCCAACATGAACGCCAACGAGGTGATCGCCTCGATCGCCGCCCGCAACGGCGTGACGGTGCACCCCAACGACGACGTCAACATGTCGCAGAGCTCCAATGACACCTTCCCCACCTCCACCCACATCGCGGCCACCGAAGCCGCTGTGCGCCAGCTGATTCCGGCGCTCGAGGTGCTGCACGAGTCGCTGGCGAACAAGGCCCGGCAGTGGCGCACGGTGGTGAAGTCCGGCCGCACCCACCTGATGGACGCGGTGCCGGTGACCCTGGGCCAGGAGTTCGGCGGCTACGCCCGCCAGATCGAGGCCGGCATCGAACGCGTGAAGGCCACCCTGCCCCGCCTCGGTGAGCTGGCCATCGGCGGCACCGCCGTCGGCACCGGCCTCAACGCCCCCGAGGGCTTCGGCGCCAAGGTGGTCGAGGTGCTCGTCGCGCAGACCGGCCTGGCCGAATTGCGCACGGCGAAGAACTCTTTCGAGGCCCAGGCCGCCCGCGACGGGCTGGTCGAGGCGTCTGGTGCGCTCAAGACCATCGCCGCCTCGCTGACCAAGATCGCCAATGACATCCGCTGGATGGGCTCCGGCCCGCTGACCGGCCTCGGCGAACTGCAGCTGCCGGACCTGCAGCCGGGCAGCTCGATCATGCCGGGCAAGGTCAACCCCGTCATCCCCGAGGCGGTCACCCAGGTGGCCGCCCAGGTCATCGGCAACGACGCCGCCATCACCGTCGGCGGCCTGTCCGGCGCCTTCGAGCTGAACGTCTACATCCCGATGATGGCGCGCAACCTGCTCGAGTCGTTCACGCTGCTGGCCAACGTGTCGAAGTTGTTCGCCGCCAAGTGCATTGACGGTCTGATCGCCAACGAGGCACACCTGCGCGAGCTGGCCGAGAGCTCCCCGTCGATCGTGACGCCGCTGAACTCCGCGATCGGTTACGAGGAGGCCGCCAAGGTGGCCAAGCAGGCGCTCAAGGAGAAGAAGACCATCCGGCAGACGGTGATCGACCGCGGTCTGATCGGCGACAAGCTGTCGGAAGCCGAGCTGGACAAGCGCCTCGACGTGCTGGCGATGGCGAAGGTCAAGGACGGCGACTAGCTGGTCGCCCCGAGCGCTGGCGCCCACCTGTCGGCCCACTGCTGCAGTGGCGCCAGCGCTGCCATCAACGCTGCGCCGTGTTCGGTCAGGGCATAGCCGGACACGGTGTGCTCGACGATCGACAGCGCCCGCAGTTCTTTGAGTCGCGTATTCAGCGAAGCCGGGTTCATCTCACTGGCGTCCTGGAGTGCCCGGAACGTGAGTGACTCGCCGCGCAATTCCCACAGCACCCGCAGTGCGCCGCGGCGTCCCAACACGTCGAGGGCGACCATGATCGGGCGGCCGGACGTCGAACCCCGGACAGCCGACCCCAGTCGTGGCTCAGAAGTCATGCTTCACATTTTGTAGCATCGGCGGCTAGAGTCGGCGTCATGTCACGCTATGAAAATTATAGCGGCCGGATCGTGCCTCGCTCCGCGCCGTTCCCCGACGATATCCAGCAGGCGCTCGACGCAATCATGCGCGGCAATCCCCCGTTGGTGCTGTTCACGACATTGGCGCGCGACCCGCGGCTGTTCTTCAAGTTCTTCGCGGCCGGCCTGCTCGACCGGGGCAACCTCACGATCCGGCAGCGTGAGATCGTCATCGACCGGATCACCGCGCAATGCGGTGCCGAATATGAATGGGGCGTTCACGTGGCAACCTTCGCCGAGGCGGCCCGGCTGTCCGGTGAACAGATACGGTCACTGACCTCCGGCACCCCCGACGACACCTGCTGGACCGACTCCGAGCGCCTGCTGATCCGGTTGTGCGATTCACTGCACGCCGATTGCGATGTCCCCGAACAGCTTTGGGATCAACTCGCCACGACCTTCACGCCGGAGGCGATCCTGGAGCTGCTGATGCTCGCGGGCAACTACCGCACCGTGAGCTACCTGGTGCGATCACTTCGCTTGCCGACTGAGCCAGGTGCGGCGTCGTTCGCGGACTATTCCGGCGATACCGCCGGGTGCACCGCATAACGCCGGATCCCGAGCGGGGCGGTCAGGCTGTGCAGCAGCAGGCTGACCGTCACCGCCACCACCACGACCTGGGTGATCAGCGCGGACTCCTCGATCTGCCCGCGCTCCACCACGATCAGGCCCAGCACCACCGTGCCGATGCCGCGCGGGCCGAACCACCCGATGAAGACCCGGCTGTACATCGGCAGGTCACTGCGGATCAATGCCACCAGCACCGCGACCAGGCGCACCCCGAACACCGCGAGCACCGCGAACACCACCACCTGCCAGCTCGCACCCTGCCAGCCTTCACGAACCGCGAACGCACCGAACAGGGCGAACACCAACAGCTCCAGAAGCTGACCGGCCGCGTCGGACACCTGAGTGGGCACCCGCTCGGCATGCCGGCGGGCCACCATCGCCGACACCAGGCCACCGGCGAACGCCGCCACGAACCCGCTGCCGTGCAGCCACTCGCCGGCCTCGAAGCACAGCAGCGCCACCGCGACGGTCGCCAGCTGAGCCCAGGTGTCGCTCATCCAGCCGCGCTTCCAGGACACCGCGATCGCCCAGCCGCCGGCCAGGCCGATCACCGCACCGGCCACCAGCGACACCACCTCGGTGCGAAAGGCGAACCACGCCCAGCGGACCGGATGTGCGTCGTTGCTCGCCGACGCCAGTGCCACCGCCGCCAGCAGTGCGGCCAGTGCGAAGCCGTCGTAGAACCCGCTCTCCACCGACAGCGTGTGCCGCACCCGCTGCGGGATACGTTCGTCCTCGAGCAGCGCGTCGATCAGCGCCACCTCGGTCGGCGCAACGATCGCCGCCAGGCACACCGCCTCCCACCACGGCAGGATCGGCAGGAGCAGCACCGCAGTCAGCGCACCCAGCCCCAGCGTCAGCGGAATGCCGACCACGAGCAGGCGGAACGACACGTGCCCGCGGCTCACCACCGACCGGATATCGAGCCGGGCCGCCTGGTTGAACAGGATCACCGTCAGCGCCAGCTGGGCCAGCACGGTGAAGCTGCCGGCCTCCGGACTGGCGTCGATCACCTGCAGACCGGACGGGCCCAGCAGCATCCCCATCGCGATGAAGATCAGCGCGGGGGCGACGTACCAGCGATTGACCAGCGCCGACACCACGGCATAGCCGAGGACGAGCAGGGTCAGGACGAGCGCGGTGTTGCTGTGCACGTGTGCGGCTAGGCGCCGTTGTTGACTCCGCCGGAGTTGGCCCCGGGGATGTCGGTGATCGGGATGTTCGGCATCGGTTTGGGCGACGGGGTGGCCGGCAGCGTCGGGATCTCGGAGGCCGGAATGTCCTGCAGCACGTTGACCGGCGGCCCGTTGTCACGCGACCCGTAGACGCTGCCCGGCGCACGCGGCCCCAGCATCTCGCTCACCGTCACCAGGTGATACCCGTTGGCCTTGAGCACCGGGATGAACTGCTGGACCAGGTCCACCGTCGAGGAGTAGGTGTCGTGGAACAGCACCACCGAGCCCGGCTTGATCTGGCTCATCAGCATGTAGCGGGTGGCCGCGGTGTTGGAATCGTTGATCCAGTCGAACGGGATGACGTCCCACAGGATGGCGGCCACCCCGTACTGGGCGGCGATCTTGTTGACCGCGTCGTTGGTCAGGCCGCCGGCCGGACGCCACAGCGTAGGGGTCTGGCCGGTCGCCGCCTTGATGGCGTCATTGGCCTTGCTGAACTGGGCGGGCACATCCTCGATCGGGATCGCCGTCATGTTCGGGTGCTCCCAGGTATGACTGCCGAGCTCCATCCCGGCCTCGACCACCCGCTTGGCGCCCTCGGGGTTGGCGGCGACCTTGTTGCCGATCTCGAAGAAGGTGGCCTTGGCATCAGCGTCGATCAGGATCTTCAGCAATCGGTCGGTATAGGGCGTGGGCCCGTCATCGAAGGTCAACGCCACGCACTTGACCACCGAGCAGTCCACCGCGTCGGCCTTGGCAACCTTGACGTGCCCGGTAAACCCGCCGATGACGACGACGGCCACTCCGGCACAGACCCCGATCACGGTCCTGAGGTAGGACCAGGATGGGCTGTCGGGTCGGCGTCGCACCGGGCAAAGTTTACCGGGCCCGTCTGGGCGGTCCCTGTCACACGGCTCAGGGCAGGGCGCCGGGGCTGATCTCCTCGAGCATCTCGGTGACCAGCGCGGCGATCGGCGAACGTTCGCTGCGCATCAGGGTGATGTGGGCGAACAGCGGATGGCCCTTGAGCTTCTCGATGACCGCGGCCACCCCGTCATGCCGGCCGACGCGCAGGTTGTCGCGCTGGGCCACGTCGTGGGTGAGCACCACCCGCGAACCCGCACCCAACCGCGAGAGCACCGTCAGCAGCACGTTGCGCTCCAGTGACTGTGCCTCGTCGACGATCACGAACGAGTCGTGCAGCGAACGGCCACGGATGTGGGTCAGCGGCAGCACCTCGAGCATGCCGCGCGAGAGCACCTCCTCGAGCACCGCCGGCGACGCCAGGCCTTCGAGGGTGTCGAACACGGCCTGCGCCCACGGGCCCATCTTGTCGCTCTCGCTGCCCGGCAGATAGCCCAGTTCCTGGCCGCCGACGGCGTAGAGCGGGCGGAATACCACGACCTTGCGCTGGGTGCGCCGCTCCAGCACCGCCTCCAGGCCCGCGCACAGCGCCAGGGCCGACTTGCCGGTACCGGCCTTGCCGCCGAGGGAGACGATGCCTACCGACTCGTCGAGCAGCAGATCGAGGGCGACGCGCTGTTCGGCTGACCTTCCCCGGAGGCCGAACACTTCACGATCACCACGAACCAGCTGCACCTTCTTGTCGGCGTTCACCCGGCCCAGGGCATGCGAGCTGCCACCGAGCAGCCGAACACCGGTGTGGCAGGGCAGGTTTCGCGCATCGACGAGGTCGATCTCACCCTCGGCGAACAGCGCGTCGATATCCTCGGCCACCACGTCGAGCTCGGTCATCCCGGTCCAACCGGAGGTGATGACGTCCTGGGCGTGGTACTCGTCGGCGGGCAGGCCCACCGCACCGGCCTTGACGCGAAGCGGAATGTCCTTGGACACCAACGTGACCCGCTTGCCCTCGGCAGCCAGGTTGGCCGCGCAGGTGAGGATGCGGGCGTCATTGGTGTCGGTACGGAAGCCCAGCGGCAGCACGGTCGGGTCGCTGTGGTTCAGCTCGACCTGCAACGTACCGCCCTGTGTCCCAACGGGAATCGGCTCATCAAGCCGGCCGTGTTCGAGGCGCAGGTCGTCGAACAATCGAAGCGCCTGTCTGGCGAACCAGCCCAACTCGTGGTGATGGCGCTTGGCCTCCAATTCACTGATGACCACGAGCGGTACCACTACCTCGTGTTCGGCGAACCGGTTGCACGCCCACGGATCGGACAGCAAGACAGAGGTGTCGAGCACATAAGTCCGGCGTTCGGGCGACGGCGATTGGGTCACTGGGCGCTCCTTTGAGCAAACAGCCGGCCCGTGCGGCCCCACACAGACCTTCCGAGGGACACAGCAGCACCAGGACCGGAGCCGGTCCTTTCGCCGAAACGATCGGTACCGCCCGGACAGCAGAGCATGTCGCTAGCCATCAACGGCGACGCTACTCCGGTGTGAGCCGACGCGCCGTGTGGACGCGCCGCGTCATATGGCTGTTACGCGAGAACGAATTTGCGCAGCACCGCTTCGTCACCGAGGCCCCAGTGCTTGATGCTGTCGGAGACCACGGTGCGCGCCGCGGCGAGGTCGAAAATCCCGGCCTTGGCCACGTTGGCGAGCTTGTCCTGGTACTCGATGATGTCGCCACCGACGACGCCGAACGCGCCGGCCCGGCGGGCGATCGAATTGATCGTGGAGTCGCGATCGACCTCTTCGAGGCAGTAGTTGACCAGGTTGCGGAAGAACTCGGTGTGCCGTTCCTCGTCCTTGGCGATCTTGCCGATCAGACCCCGCAGCACCGGCTCGTCGATCCTGGCTTCCAGGTTGCGCAGATACACCGCGTAGGCGGCCTCCAGGAAGGCCATCACGACCAGCGTCTCGATCTGGGTGAACTTGTCACCGCGGTAGCCACGCATGACGTGGGCCACGCGCACCTGCTCGTCGGCGGCCGGGTCGAAGTTGCGGGTCACTACGAAGTACTCCCGCAGCGCGATGGCGTGCAGGTTCTCCTCAGCGGTCCAGCGGCCCAGCCAGCGGCCCCACTTGTCCTCGAGGATGAAGTGCTCGACGAGCTCGCGGTGGTACCCGGCGAGGTTGTCCTTGGTGATCAGCATGATCTCGCAGGCGTCGACCACGTCCTGGGGCAGCGTGACCTGGGCCGGATCCCAGTCCTTACCGCCCAGGAAGGCAAAGTTCTCGCCCTGGTCGAACGGCACGTAGTCGTGGGCGTACCACTCCTCGGCGGTGTCCAGGAAACGGGCCAGATTGTCGGCGACAACCGGCTCAAGTTCGAGCGTCAACGCATTCGCGACAGGTTTCTGTGCCATGCGGTTACTGTAACCCAAAGACACGTCTGTCGGAAAATCTGGCCCCGACGGCGTTTCGCCTTCTCAGAGGGTCAGGCCGGGGTACAGCGGGTTGGCGTCCAGCATCTCCGCTGCCGCGGCCTGCACCCGGTCGGCCGTGCCGTCGGCCAGCGTGTACTTGGCCTTCGACGGTCCTGAGCTGGCCGCGGCGGCTTCGGTGTTGGACAGCACCTCGACCACCAGCTCGGCCACCCGGTCGAACTCGGCCGGGCCGAAACCGCGCGTGGTGAGGGCGGGCGTGCCGAACCGGATGCCGGAGGTGTACCAGGCGCCGTTCGGGTCGGCCGGGATGGCGTTGCGGTTGGTCACCACGCCGGAATCGAGCAGCGCGGACTCGGCCTGCCGGCCGGTGAGCCCGAAGCTCTGCACGTCGAGCAGCACCAGGTGGTTGTCGGTACCACCGGTGACCAGCCGGGCGCCGCGCTTGAGCAGCCCCTCGGCGAAAGCCTGCGCGTTGTCGGCGACCCGCTGGGCGTACGCCTGGAAGGACGGCTGACGCGCCTCGGCCAGCGCGACGGCCTTGGCCGCCATCACGTGCGACAGCGGGCCGCCCAGCACCATCGGGCAGCCCTTGTCGACGGCGTCGGAGTACTCCTTGGTCGCCAGCACCAGGCCGCCACGGGGCCCGCGCAGCGACTTGTGCGTCGTCGTCGTGGTGACGTGGGCGTGCGGCACCGGGTCCTCGTCGCCGGTGAACACCTTGCCCGCCACCAGGCCGGCGAAGTGCGCCATGTCGACCATCAGGGTGGCGCCGACCTCGTCGGCGATCTCGCGCATCTTGGCGAAGTTGACCCGCCGCGGGTAGGCCGAGTACCCGGCGACCAGGATCAGCGGCTTGAACTCCCGGGCGGTGGCGGCGACGGCGTCGTAGTCGATCAGACCGGTCTGCGGGTTGGTGCCGTAGCTGCGCTGGTGGAACATCTTGCCGGAGATGTTGGGCCGGAAGCCGTGGGTCAGGTGGCCGCCGGCGTCCAGCGACATGCCCAGCAGGCGCTGGCTGCCGAGCTTGGCGCGCAGCCGCTCCCACTCCGCCTCGGACAGATCGTTGACGTTCTTGACGCCCAGGTCTGCCAGCGCGGGGGCCTCGATCTTGGTGGCCAGGATCGCCCAGAACGCCACCAGGTTTGCGTCGATGCCGGAGTGCGGCTGAACGTAGGCGTAGGGCGCGCCGAACAGTTCACGGGCGTGCTCGGCGGCGATGCTCTCCACCTCGTCGACGTTCTGGCAGCCGGCGTAGAAGCGGTGCCCGACCGTGCCCTCGGCGTACTTGTCGGACAGCCAGGTGCCCATGGTCAGCAGCACTGCCGGCGAGGCGTAGTTCTCGCTGGCGATGAGCTTGAGTGAACCTCGCTGATCGGCGAGCTCTTGACGAGTCGCCGCCGCGATCCGCGGTTCGACAGACTCGATGACCGACAGAGCGGCGCGGTAAGCCTCGCTGGCGGTGGCGGCGTAGTCAGCGCCGGGGGCGGCGGCCGAAGCGGAAAGCGTCGAGTCTGCGGTCATGACCCAAGCCTATCGGCCCGCGCGCGGTGTGTTACGCCACCTCGGCCCGCAACGACGACGGGATCAGCGGCTCGTCCAGCAGCCGGCCGAACCGCTCGGTCAACCCCACCTCCGCGGGACGTGCGTCGAGCCAGGACCGCAGCAGCCGGTAACCCTCGACATAGGTGCTCGTATAGGCCCGCCACAACGGGTCGGACAGGAACCGCAGCGACTGGCGGGCCCGGGCGTCGTCGAGGAGAAGCCAGCGCTGCAGGAAGGCGACGACGTCGTCGACGTCGCGGTGCTCGTCGTGCAGCATCAGCGCCGCGTCCTGGCGCACATCAGCCAGCGCCGCCGACGCCTCGGACAGCGCCTCGGCGCGCTCACCGTCGAATCGCAACCCGAGATCGGCGTAGATGCCGGCGGCCCAACTCCCCCAGCCAGGCCCCACCGCGGCGTACAGCGCCAGGTCAGCCAGGCCCTCAGCCATCAGACACTGCGGAGTGTTGACCAGGAAGATCGTCTGCTCCTGCTGATCGTGGCCGGCGACCAGGCCGGCCTCCTTGCGGCAGTGCTCGGTGTGGTGACCCGGGTAGGACTCGTGGGCCACCAGCCGGGGCAGGTTGGCCATCTGCTGCTTGACGTCGGCATTGACCGCGACCGTCGAACGATAGTTGCCCTCGTAGTAGTTGAACCCCGACCAGGGCTTGTCGGTGACGACCTCGTAGACGATGGTTTCGGCGTCCGGCAGCGGGTAGCTGGCGCGCACGGTGTCGCGCAACGCACTGGAGAAGGCGTGGATGCACTCTTCCAGGCGCTTCGGCGGGATCTCCTCGGCGCTGCGGTGGGCGGCCATCCGGTCGGCCAGCGGGCCGCTGCCCCCCAGCACCTCGTCGATACGAGCGTGCGCGGCGCGGTAACGGTCCTCGTCGCCACGGCTGATCCGGACATCGAAATACGCCTGGACCTCATCGACGAAGCCCACCGGTTCACCGGCGAACTTGCGGGCCGCGCAGGCCAGCGCCCGCAGGTGGGCGCCGATGAAATCGGCACGCTGGTCGGTGAAGCCGCCGGTTCGGGGAACCTGCGGGAGGTCGGCCAGCAGCCGGTCGGCCTGACGGGCCAGCTCGGCGGGCTCCGGCGCCGGTTCGTCGGCCACCGCGCGACGCAGCGCGGGGTCGCCGGTAAAGGAGTCGACGTAGCCCTCCTCGATGCGGTCGAAACGCAAGCCGAGCATGAGGTAGTCGCGGATGAGGGTGCCGGGCTGCATACCCACAACGCTAGCTGCAAGACTGTGCCCATGGCGCGGCTGAGCGAACCCAGCCCCTACGTGGAGTTCAACCGGACTGAGTGGCGCAGCCTGCGCATGTCGACCCCGTTGAAGCTCACCGCGGAGGAACTGACAGGCCTGCGCGGCATGGGAGAGCAGATCGACCTCCTGGAGGTCGAAGAGGTCTACCTGCCGCTGGCCCGGTTGATCCACCTGCAGGTGGCGGCGCGCCAGCGACTGTTCGCAGCGACCGCGGAATTCCTCGGCGAATCGCAACAGAGCCCGAACCGTCCGGTGCCGTTCGTCATCGGCGTGGCGGGCAGCGTGGCCGTGGGCAAGTCCACCACCGCGCGCGTGCTGCAGGCGCTGCTGGCCCGGTGGGAGGACCACTCCCGGGTAGACCTGGTGACCACCGACGGCTTCCTCTACCCCAACGCCGAGCTGAGCCGTCGAAACCTGATGCACCGCAAGGGTTTTCCGGAGAGCTACAACCGGCGCTCCCTGATGCGGTTCGTCACGTCGGTGAAGTCGGGCGCCGACCAGGCGTACGCGCCGGTGTACTCACACCTGATCTACGACATCGTGCCCGGCGAGAAACACGTCGTCACCCATCCCGACATCCTGATCCTGGAGGGGCTCAACGTCCTGCAGACCGGCCCGACGTTGATGGTCTCGGACCTGTTCGACTTCTCGGTCTACGTCGATGCCCGCATCGAGGACATCGAGCACTGGTACATCGAGCGGTTCCTGGCCCTGCGCAGCGGCGCCTTCGCCGACCCGGCCTCGCACTTTCACCACTACGCCGGACTCTCGGACAGTCGAGCCGTGGCGGCCGCCCGGGATATCTGGAGTTCGATCAACCGCCCCAACCTGATCGAGAACATCCTGCCGACCCGCCCGCGCGCGACACTGGTGCTGCGCAAGGACGCCGACCATTCGATCAACCGGCTGCGACTGCGCAAGCTCTAGTCGGGCCTGGTTGGACGACGATCAAGCGGCGAGGCACGAGCCGCGTTGAGGAGTCCGACAATCGGGCCTAGTTGGACGACGATCAAGCGGCGAGGCACGAGCCGCGTTGAGGAGTCCGACAGTCGGGCCTGGTTGGACGACGATCAAGCGGCGAGGCACGAGCCGCGTTGAGGAGTCCGACAATCGGGCCTAGTTGGCCGCGCCGGTCAATGGGTTGAGCCGCAGCACGGGCAATGGGAAGGCCACCTCGGCCTCGCCGTCGGGATCCTCGTATAGGCCGATGGTGTAGACGCCGGGGCTGTACACCGAGATCGACAAGTAGTGCGCGAAGACCCGGAACTTCACCGGGCTGCCCGGGTTATCCGGCCACTGCCAGGCGAAGTCGAGCAGCCCTATCCGCTCCCCCGCTGGCGATGTGGCGATGATGAACCGCCGCATCTCGTAATCGGTACCACCGGAGGTGTGCACCGCCAGCACCAGCGGGATGGTGATCTGGGTGGGGAAGCTCTCGACCAGACAGCTGGTCATCGGAAAGCCTTCAGCGGATACGCCACCGGCCTCTTCCAGGACTGCCCTACGGGATGCCGCGAATGCGTCGATCTGCATGACGGCAAACCCTAGCGGGGCCGGGTGTACGGGGCGAACGTTCAGGTCTTGATACGCCGCACCCCGAGGTACTGCAGGTCAGCGAACACCAGGGTGTACACCCCGCTGGCGAGCACGGCGACCACACCTGCGGTGGTCAGCTCGACCGGCCGGGCTAGTACGACGACGAGGGCCGCGACGGTGAACATCAGGTTGGCGATCGCGGTGACAATGCCGGCAGTGCGTACCCGCTCGAGGCCGGCGGCCAGGACCACCGCGGTGGCGTAGCCGAGGAAGGCAGCGCCGATGGCGTATTCGGCGGCGGTCGGTATGCCGGTAAGCCTGGAGATGGGGCCGGCCGCGACGATCACAGTGAGGCCGCAGACGCCGGACAGCACCGCGTCGACGCGCATGGCCATCCGTAGCAGCGCCTCGGACTGGGTCTTGGTGGTCAGAGCGGTCATGGAACGTCCCTTCTCGGTGGGTGATTCAGCGAATGAAAGCCGGTGCGGGGCAGGGCGCCGAAACCTCCACGGCGCTGCCCCACACCGGCGGGGCGGGAGTCACGCCAGACGGCGCACTCCGAGGTACTGCAGGGCGGCGAACGCAGCGGTGTAGGCCGAGCACGCCAGCGTCACGGCCACGCCTGCGGAGGTGAGCGGCGCCAGCCCGGCGGCCGCGACCGTCACGAGAGCGACCGTGTTGACGGTGTTCACCGCCACCAGTGCGATGCCGACCCGGCGGATGTCGGGCATAGCGGCCAGGGCGTAGACGCCGAGGCCGTACAGCACGAAGACGGCACCGATGGCGTACTCCTGAACGGCGGTGAGTCCGGTCAGTCGGGCCATCGGGTCGGCCATCGTCGCGACGACCAATCCGAGGAATCCCGTCAGCGTGGCATCGAGCCGCAGGGCAAAGCGAAGCAATGAATCCGTGGAGTCCGACAGTGGTCGGGTGGCGATGGCGGTCATGCTTCGAGGTTGCTCAGAGGGCACTGCCAGATCGACGCCCGGCACTGCCAGTTACTGCCAGGAGCAGCTCAGGAGCCCGCGACAGCCACCTGGGCGCGCAGGTCCGTGGCGATCAACCGGGCTGCCGCGTTCTGCCAGTTGTGCAGCGAACGCTGCGGCACCTCGGTGACGAACCACTGCCAGGCCTGCCGGGCCACCGGGTCGAGACCGGCCGCCGTCGCGTTCTGGGCATAGGCTCGCACGCCGACCACATAGGGGAAGTAGAGCGAGTTGTAGTAGCGCCAGTGTTCGGTGGTGCCGAACTCACCGCCGTCACGCGGTTTGAGCCGGGCGATGTGTTCGGCCAGCAGCGCGCGCAGTTCGTTGGCCCGTTCCAGCGGCTGGTCCGGTGCCCCGCGGGCGGCCAGTCGGTCGTCGATCACGGCAAGCCCCGTCAGCGGGCTGGCGACGAGTTTGGACAGATCCCCGTAATGGCCGAGGGCGCGGCGGGTCAGCCGCGCGAACGTCTCCTCGTCCACACCATCGAGCGGGTTGGGCGCCACCAACGGAAGGGCCGCCTCGGTGCTGCGCAGTGCCGCGCGCTCGGCGGACAGCCGCGGCGAGCGGGAGAACGCCATCCGGTCCAGCAGGCCGGCCAGCGGGTCGGCCAGCACCGTGATCGCGATCGCGATGGCCAGGCTGGTGAACAGCAGCACTGTCAGCGCGGTGCGACCCGGTCCCCCACCGCCCAGGACGGCCATCCCGATCAGCGCCTGCCCGCCGAACAGCACGGCCACCACCATGGTTCCGGCGAACGACCGCAGCATGTCGGCGCGCAGGGCCTGTCCTTCGTCGAAGGCATCCCACAACGCGACCGCCACGCCCAGCAGCAGAACGTCAAACCCGGTGGACGCCAAGGCAAGCCAACTCGGCAACAGGCCCAGCGGGATCACCAGGATCGCGTTACCCAGCGCAAAGAACAGCGTCGCGACCACCACCACGCCGGCCACCCGCACCGGCTGCGACGGTCTGCGCACCGCGGCCACCATCGCGCCGAGGGTCGATATCGAGATCACCGCGAACATCACCCAATGGCCCACCCGCAGCGGCCCTTCGACACTGCCTGCCATGGCGGCACCAATAAATGCCAGTGCGGCGACGACCGCGATCAGACTCAGTTCGGTGGCGCGGCTGCGCCAGGTGTCACACGGCCGGGCCAGCTCGAGCACGACCGCGAACCACGCCACCCCGGGAATGGCGACCAGATAGATCTCGATCTGTCCCAGCAGCTCGGCGTGCGCGACGCTCACCAACCGCACGGCGTCCAGCGCGACCACCGCCCCGAAACCGCACAGCCCGATGGCGGCCAGCGCCAGTACCGGTTTTCGCGGGTCACGCGCCAGCAGGTACAGGCCCAGCCACCAGCTCAGCGTGAAGACCACCGCCGACAGCGCAGCCATGGTTCCAGTGTCGCACGGGCGAAATTGGCGGTTAGGCAAGTATTGCCTTCAGCAAATCCTGGCCGTTAAGTTGTTCCCTCGGGGTCGGGTCCGAGGTGTGTGGGGTCGCCTTCGAGCGCCGTGTTCGTACAGCACCGACCTGAGGACCCCGATGAGTATCTCTGCGACCACTTCCCGCGTCCGCGACGTCGGGCGCGTCGGTGGCCTTGCCGTGGCCTTCGGTGTGGGGATGGCCATTGCCGCATTGCCAGCGACTGCGCACGCCGACGACGGTGCCGGCAGTGCGACCGGCGGCTCAGCGCGCCAACACTCCAGCACCGCCAAGAGCAGCCAGGGGTCCACGCGCACCACCGCGCGCCCCGCTGCCGCCAGCGCCGAAACGCAAGTCTCCCAAGCACCTTCGGCCGCCAACACGTCCACCGCGCGGTCTCGGCACTCGGTCACTCAAACCTTGACCGCCGCCCCGGCGCCGCCATCCTCGTCGCGCACCGGCACCACGCCGACTGCCCCGCAGGCCTCTCCGCTGGATTGGGCCGCGGTCGCCTACACCCGCCGCGAACTCGGCCGCACCACAACACCGACTGCGGCGGTTAGCGCGTCGATCACCGCCAACCCCATCACCGACTTCATCGCGATCTTCATCAGCGACGGCACCGCCACCCACCCCGACGCCGGCCTGCTGATCGGCAACGGCTTCAGCTACACCGCGGCCACCTGCACCAGCGGCCTGGCCTGTAACGGCGGCCGCGGCGGACTACTCACCGGCAACGGCGGCACCGGATACAACGGTGGCACCGGCGGCTCGGCCGGACTGTTCGGCAACGGCGGTAACGGCGGCGCCGGCATCATCACCGTGTCCAACGGTGCGGGCGGCAACGGCGGCAACGGCGGCCTCCTGCACGGCGACGGCGGCCAAGGCGGCCAGGGCGCCAACGGAGTTACCGGCACCAATAGCGGCGCGGGCGGCGCCGGCGGAAGTGGCGGCAACACCGGCTTTCTGGCCATTGCCAGCGCAGCGGGCGATGGCGGCGCCGGCGGCCAGGGTGCACCAGGCGGTGCCGGTCAGCCAGGCACCTCCGGCGGAGCTGGTGCGACAGGCGGAGCCGGTGGAGCAGGCGGTTCCGGCGGGGCAGGCGGTTGGGGCGGTTCAGGCGGTAGCGCCGGACTTCTCGCGCTGTTCAGCAATGGCGGCACCGGCGGAGGCGGTGGAGCAGGCGGTGCGGGAGGTGGCGGCGGAAGCGGAGCCAACGGCGCCAGTGGTGGTGCGGCTCAGAACGGTGGCAACGGCGGCAACGGCGGCAACGGCGGCCAGGGCGGCGCTGGTGGGAACGGCGGGAGCGCCGGGCGTGGCTCGATTCTCGCTGGCAAGGCCGGCGGTAACGGAACCGGTGGCGCCGGCGGCACCGGAGGCGGTGCCGGAACAGCCGGGGCTGGCGGCACTGGTGGTGACGGCGACGCGTCCACGCCGAATGGCGGCAACGGCGGCAACGGCGGCAACCCCGGCGCTGCCGGGCTTGGCGGAGTCGGTGGAAGCGCGGGCACCGGCGGAACAGGAGGTATCGCCGGCCTCAGCGGCTCCGCTGGCAGCCTCGCCGCTGGAACCGGCAAGGGCGGCAACGGCGGAAAGGGATGGGATGCAACCACATCCGGAACTAATGGCGGTAACGGCGGCAACGGCGGCAATGGCGGCAGCGAGGGCGACGGCGGTACCGGGGGCAGCGGAGGTAGCGCGGCCGATGGAAATGGCGGTGTAGGCGGAGGCGGCGGCAACTCCACCGCCACCCTCGGCATCCGCGATGTCAAAGGCGGAGTCGGGGGCGCAGGCGGTGCGGGCAGCCAGCAGGGCGGCAGCGGAGGCAACGGCGGGACAGCCCTGAATATCGCAGGCGGAACGGCCAGCGGAGGCAGCGGCGGGGCTGGCGGCAACGGCGGCCAGGGCGGCACCGGCGGCACCGGCGGCACGGGATCGATGGGACAGGCATCGCAATTCCCCGGCGGCGCCCCTTTGTCGCCGACCGGAGATGCGTTCGGCGGTACCGGCGGTGCGGGCGGAGCCGGACCGATCGCAGGCGTCGGTGGCAACGGGGGAATCGCCGTCAATTTCGGCCCCGGTCCAGCTGTCGGTGGCATCGGCGGCGCAGGCGGGACCGGTGGCATCACCGGAGGCACCGGTGGTACCGGCGGCGAGGCCCAGACCTTGGGCGGCGGTGCTGCCACTGGCGGTATCGGCGGCGCGGGCGGGACCAGCGCAACCAGCACCGGCGGCGCTGGTGGGCAAGGCGGCTTCGGACTGTCGTCGAACGTGCCGGGCAGCGCCACGGGCGGCCGGGGCGGTGTCGGCGGCGCCGGCACGTCCGGGGGCAGCGGTGGCGAGGGCGGCGTTGGTCAAGTCGATCAGGGCGGTACCGCCACCGGCGGAAATGGCGGCGACGGTGGTAACGCCACCGTTGCGGGAGGCAACGGCGGAAACGGGGGCGACGGCGGCAACGCGGATGCCATCTTCGGCGGCGGGACCCTCGTCGGTGGCATGGGCGGAGCGCCTGGAACCGGCATAACACCGGGTGTGGACGGGCTGCCCGGCCAGCCGGGCAGCCCGTAGAACTACTGCCCGAAGCGGCGGTGCCGGCGGCTGTAATCGCGCAGCGCGCGCAGGAAGTCCACCCGCCGGAACGCCGGCCAGTGCGCCTCGGTGAACCACATCTCCGAATAGGCGCTCTGCCACAACAGGAATCCGGACAGTCGCTGCTCGCCGGAGGTCCGGATCACCAAATCGGGATCAGGCTGTCCCGAGGTGTACAGGTTCTCCGAGATGCCGTCGATGGTGACGGCCTCGATAAGCTGTTCGGCGGTGGCCCCGTTGGCCAGCTCCTTGCTCAGCAGCGAACGCACCGCGTCGACGATCTCCTGGCGCCCGCCGTAGCCGACGGCGACGTTGACGTGAAACGACGCCGGGGGTAACCCGGCGGTGCTGTCGACGGCCTCGCGGACCCGGCGGGCCGGCTCCTCCCCCAGCAGCTCGAGATCCCCGACTGTGCGGGCGCTCCACCTGTTCGTCGGCGCGCAGATCTCCTCGACGACATCGGTGATGATCTCGATCAGAGCGGCGAGCTCGTCGGGGTCACGCTGCAGGTTCTCGGTGGACAGCAGGTACACCGTGGCCATCTCGATGCCGGCATCGGCGCACCAGCGCAGCATCTCGGCGATCTTCTTGGCGCCCATCCGGTAGCCGTAGCTGACGTCGTCGTGACCAGCGTCACGAGCCCAGCGCCGGTTGCCGTCACACAGGACGGCGATATGCCGCGGTAGCTCGGACTTCGAGCGTCCGAGCTCTTGGCGTAGCCGCATCTCGTAGAGCCGGTAAGCCGGTTCTTTGAGGCGAGGCGGGATGATCTCCACGACAGACCAGACTACTGTGGGCATCACGTACCCCCGTGCGCAATGGAGGTGACATGACCACCGGAGTCGACACCGCCGATCCCCGCCGCTCCCAATCGTCAGACGCTGAGGATTTCCCCGAAGCCGTCGTCGACGCGGCCGTCGAGTTTCTCGGAAAACCCCGGCTACGCGGCTGGATTCACGTCTACTCCGCGGTGATCGCGGCGATTGCCGGTGCCGCCCTGGTCTCGGTGTCGTGGTCGGTGGGCTCCACCCGCGCCGGCATCGCGACCCTGATCTACACGCTGACGATCGTGGCGATGTTCACTGTCAGCGGCACCTATCACCGGGTGCACTGGACCTCACCGTCGGCGCGCAAGTGGATGAAGCGCCTGGATCATTCGATGATCTTCATCTTCATCGCCGGCAGCTACACGCCGTTCGCCATGCTGGCGCTGCCCGAGCGAAGCGGTGCCATCCTGCTCACCATCGTGTGGAGCGGCGCCCTGGCCGGTGTGCTGTTGAAGTGCTTCTGGCCGTCGGCCCCGCGCTGGGTCGGGGTTCCGCTCTATCTGCTGCTGGGCTGGGTCGCGGTGTGGTTCATCGTGCCGATCATGAACGGCGCGGGCGTGGCGGCCATGGTGCTGCTGATCGTCGGCGGCGCGCTGTACAGCATCGGCGGCGTGCTCTACGGACTGAAGTGGCCCAACCCGTGGCCGACGACGTTCGGCCATCACGAGTTCTTCCACGCCTGCACCGCGGTAGCGGCGATCTGCCACTACATCGCGATGTGGTTCGCGGTGTTCTGACGCCGCTAGGTCGTGATGTTCTCCGGGCCCCAGTAGGCCTTCATCGAGGCGATCTTGGCGTCGCCGTCGAACGTCATCACGCTGATGATGCTGATCTTCATGCCGTGGATGGCCAGCGTCCAGTAGAACGCCGCCTCGTGGCCGAGCACCCGAAGCGTCTCGACTTCGGTGTGGCCGTTGGCATTTTCGACCGCGGTGTAGAAGGCGCGGATGGCCTGGCGGCCGATGTGCACCTCGCCTCCCACCGGATCCTCGACGGTCGCGTCGGCGGCGTAGAGCGTCGCGATGTGGTCAGCGTCGCCCTTGGCGACGGACTCGAGATACTGGGTGACGGTCTGGGTGATCTGCTCGGCACTCGGCATGGCCGGAACGCTACACGGACACACCGAGCGCGCCGGCCAGATCCCTCTCAGTGGTCACCGGAAGATCGCACGTCCGGCCGCGGCACACGTACGCCGCATCCAATCCGCGCACCTGATCCCGCCCGGCCAGCAGCGGCGAGGAATCCATCGCGCCGCCGACCACGATCGCCCCGCCGGGGGCGATACGCCGCGCCACGGCCAGCAGCTCCGACGCCGGGTCCGGGGACGACACCGCGATCTGCAACGGGCCACGCACGGCCGACTCGGCCACGGCCAGCCAGTGTCCCGCCGAACGCGGCGCCCTGGCCAGCAGCGGCGAATGCGCCAGGAGCGTCTCGGCGGCGGCTTCGCCGTAGCGGGCCGCCCACTGCCCGTCGACGGTGTGCCCGATGGTGAGCAGCGCCTCGGCGATCAACGCTGCCCCTGACGGGGTGGCGCCATCGAGCGGATCGGCGGGCCGAACCATCAGGGCCTCGGCGTCGTCGGCGCTGTCGAACCAGCGGCCCGGGCGGTCCGGATCGGCGAAATGCCGCAGCGCAAGGCTGACCAGTTCCGCGGCCGTCGACAGCCACGACTGGTCACCCGTCAGCTGATAGAGCGTCAACAGACCCGTCGCCAGAGCGGCATGGTCTTCGAGGATCGCGGCGCTCTCACCGACCGTGCCGCCCAAGCTGGCCCGGCGCAGCCGGCCGTCGACGATGTGCAGGTCCACAATGCGCTCGGCGCAGCGCACCGCGGCATCCAGAAGAGTCGAATCGTCAAGGGCCACCGAGGCTTCGGCCAGTGCGGTGATCGCCAGCCCGTTCCATGCGGTGACGATCTTGTCGTCGCGCGGCGGCTGCACCCGCTCGGCGCGGGCAGCCAGCAGTGCCGCACGCACCCGCTCGAAGCGCTCGGTGTCATCGGGATCGGCCAGCAGCTGCAGCACCGAGCTGCCGTGCTCGAAGGTCCCTCCCGTGGTGACGTTGAAAACCTTTGCCGCCCAAACACCGTCATCATCGCCCAGCACCTCGTGCAGCTGTGCGTGGGTCCACACGTAGGTCGAACCTTCCGAACCCGCGGCGTCGGCATCCAGCGACGACGTGAACATGTCGCCCTCGGCGAGGTCGTTGATCAGAAAGGCCGCCGTCCCGGCGGCCACCCGGCGGGCCAGCGGATCACCGGTGCGCCGCGCCCAATGCGCATACGAACGCAGCAGCAGCGCATTGTCGTAGAGCATCTTCTCGAAGTGCGGCACCACCCAGTCGGCGTCCACGCTGTAGCGCGCGAAGCCGCCGGCCAGCTGGTCGTAGATACCGCCGCGCGCCATCGCCGTGGATGTCCGGGCCACCGCGGCCAGCGGCGCCGGCGAGCCGGTGCGCTCATGGCTGCGCAGCAGCGCCTCCAGCAGTGCCGACGGCGGGAACTTCGGCGCCCGCCCGAACCCACCGCGCTCGACGTCTTCGTCGCGCAGGATCGCCTCGACGGCGTGGTCGCACAGGGCGGCGGTGACCTCCGGACCGCCACCGGCCAGACCCGAGGCCATCCGCCGCAGCTCACCGGCAACCTGGTCGGACGCCTGCTCGACCTCATCGCGCTGGTTGCGCCACGTCTCGGCGACCGCCGCCAGCAGCTGCAGGAACTGCGGCTTGGGGTAATACGTGCCGCAGAAGAAGGGCCGGCCGTCGGGCGTCAGGAAACACGTCATCGGCCAGCCACCCTGGCCGGTCATCGCGACGGTGGCATTCATGTAGATCGCGTCGATGTCGGGGCGCTCTTCCCGGTCGACCTTGATGCAGACGAAGTCGGCGTTGCACGCCGCGGCCACCTGATCGTCCTCGAAGGACTCATGGGCCATCACGTGACACCAGTGGCAGGCGGCGTACCCGATCGACAGCAGGATCGGCACGTCGCGGCGGGCGGCTTCGTCCAGAGCGGCCTGCGTCCACTGTTGCCAGTGCACCGGGTTGTCGGCGTGCTGGCGCAGGTAGGGGCTGGTGGCCCCGGCCAGGGCGTTACCCGCTGGACTCACTCGCGGACTTCCCGGTCTCGGCGGCGGCCGACTCCTCGGCGGGGGCGTCCGTCGGCTCGGCCGGTTCGCCGTCGAAACTCTCGGGCAGCTTCTTGAGGTGCCGGTTCATCGACCACACCAGGATGAACACGCCGATCAGCAGCAGCACCACGACCAGCAGACCGATCGGGCTGGCCTTGCCGAAGTCCGGCCCGGAGTTCTTGGGCGGGTCGGCGAGCACCGACACCGCGGTGGTCAACAGGTCAATCACTCGAATATCTCGATTCCGGCGAACAGGTCATCTTCGGGCAGGTCGGCAGGTACCCGAGAGCGAGCCAATTCGAACTCCTCGGTGGGCCACAACCGCTGCTGCCACTCTATGGGTGTCGCAAAGAAGAAGCCGGTGGGGTCGATCTGGGTGGCGTGCGCCTTGAGCGCTTCGTCGCGCACTGCGAAGAAATCCGAGCATGGCACCCGGGTGGTGATCCGGCCGGCATGCACGTCGATCTCGGGGTCCCAGTTCTCCAGCCACTTGGCGAACGGTCCCTCCTGACCGTTCTTGGCGAACTCGTCCTGCAGCAGCTGCAGCCGCGCACGCAGGAAGCCGTGGTTGTAGTACAGCTTGCTGACACTCCACGGATCCCCGGCGTCGGGATGCAGTCGGTGATCAGCGGCCGCTTCGTAGGCAGCCACCGAAACCTGGTGGCAGCGAATGTGATCCGGGTGCGGATAGCCGCCGTTCTCGTCGTAGGTGGTCATCACGTGCGGGCGGAACTCACGGATCACCTTGACCAGTTCGGCCACTGGCTGCTCCAGCGGCACCTCGGCGAAGCAACCTTCCGGCAGCGGCGGTAGCGGGTCGCCCTCGGGCAGCCCGGAGTCGACGAACCCCAGCCACCGGTGTTCGACGCCCAGGATCTCCGCCGCCCTGGCCATCTCGTCACGCCGGATGTCGGCGATGCGGCCGTGCACCTCCGGCAGATCCATCGCCGGGTTGAGGATGTCGCCCCGTTCACCGCCGGTGAGCGTGACCACCAGGACCCGGTGCCCTTCGGCCGCGTAGCGCGCCAAGGTGGCCGCACCCTTGCTGGACTCGTCGTCCGGGTGGGCGTGAACGGCCATTAACCGCAGTTCGGTCACGTCTCCCTCGATCTGCTCTTGCTTACTGCTGCACCCTGCGTAGTGCTGCAACGTTCGCAGCACGTCCTATAGTCCAATAGTTCCATCCGCGGCTTGCATACCCGTAATCAAGCCCGCTGACGAGAGATGCACTCAACACGATGACCGACAGTCCCACCAAGCTCGAGTCGAGGTATGGCCGGCCGGGCCTGTCGGCGCCGACCCGGCGGCGGGTGGCGATCGCCCTCGGCGTGCTGGTGCTGATCCTGGGCGTGGTGCTCGCCGCCGTCGCCTACCAGCGTTTTGAGGGCAACGACGTCGAGGGCACGATGTCGGCTTATCAGGTGCTCGACGACCAGACGGTGTCGGTCACGATCAGCGTGAAGCGAAAGGACCCGTCGAGGCCCGCGCACTGCATCGTGCGGGTGCGGTCGCGCGACGGCTCCGAGACCGGCCGCCGGGAGATCCTGGTTCCGCCGTCTACGCAGAAGACCGTGCAGATCACCGCCGTTGTCAAGTCCTACAAGCCGCCCTACGTCGGTGATATCTACGGATGCGGCATGGATGTGCCGTCGTACCTGGTCACACCATAACTGGGCCTATGCCGCGGGCGTCGCACCGATGGCCTGCGGACGAACGTCGAACTGCGAAATCGTGAAGGCTGCTTGCCGCGTCGGTGGTAGACTCGGCGGATACACGGTTCCTGCTGGGAGCCGTGTATTGCTTCATTAGCGCGTTTATACGCAGCTCTTCGGAGGCAATACACGCGGCACCGTCCGCATGTTCCCGGCAGCGACAGACAGACTGCACCGCGGACGCCGCGGAACCAACACATGAGGAGCGCGACGAGATGCCCGATACCCAGGTGACCTGGCTGACCCAGGAGTCCTATGACCGGCTCAAGGATGAGCTCGATCAGCTGATCGCCAATCGTCCCGTCATCGCCGCCGAGATCAACGACCGGCGCGAGGAAGGCGATCTGCGCGAGAACGGTGGCTACCACGCCGCCCGTGAACAGCAGGGCCAGGAAGAGGCGCGGATCCGCCAGCTGCAGGAGCTGCTGACCACCGCCAAGGTCGGCGAGGCTCCCAAGGTGTCCGGTGTGGCGCTGCCCGGCTCGGTCGTGACGGTCTACTACGACGGCGACGAGTCCGACACCGAGACTTTCCTTATCGCCACCCGCCAGGAGGGCATCGACCACGACAAGCTCGAGGTCTACTCCCCCAACTCCCCGCTGGGTGCGGCCCTGCTCAACGCTAAGGTCGGCGAGACGCGGTCCTACACCGTGCCCAACGGCAACGTCGTCAAGGTGTCGCTGGTCAGCGCGGAGCCCTACCAGGCCTAGTCCGCCGACGCGTGGCACGCATCGCCGAAGATCTTCTACTCCTGCTGCTCGACAACGCGGCGGCCCAGCCTGCCGTCGAACGCGATGTTCTGCAGCGCGTGATGGCCGCCGCGGTCCTGTTGGATCTGGCCTACGAGTGCCGGGTTCGGCCTGCGCTGCCGCAGGAACCGGTGCCGCCGGACCGGCTCGTGGCATTGGCCGGTCCACCACCGCTGGACCCGGTGGTCCGTCCCGCGCTGGCGCTGTTGCTGCAGGCTCCGATCACACCGGCCGCGGCGATCGCGAAGCTGCGTAAACGGGCCGAGGACGACGTGCTCGACCAACTGCTGCGGACTGGACAGCTGCATCAGGTGCAGCTGTCCTCACATCGCTTCCGCCGCAACGAATATGCCTGGCCGATGGCCAACCGTGCTCGGGTGGACAGGGTGCGCGCAGCGCTGTTCGCAGCGCTGTTCGACGGCCACCGACCGGACCCGCAGACCGCAACCATCGTGACGCTGCTGCACACCGTCAAAGCGCTCGGTGTCCTGCTCTCACTCAATGAGCGGGGCTGGCAATGGGTTTCCGGTCGGGCCAGCGAAATCGCCAGCGGCACATGGGTGGACGACGCACAGATGGCCGACGTCAATCTCGCGGTGACGACGGCGGCGATCCGAACGGCCCTAGCCTAGGGCCTGCTCGAGGTCGCCGAGCAGGTCGGCCGGGTCCTCGATACCGACGGACAGGCGCACCAGATCCGCCGGCACCTCCAACTGGGATCCGGCCGTCGACGCGTGCGTCATGGCGCCTGGCAGCTCGATCAGCGACTCCACCCCGCCGAGAGATTCGGCGAGGATGAAAACCTCTGTGCGCGAGCACAACCGGCGCGCCGCCTCGATACCGCCGCGCATCCGCACCGACACCATGCCGCCGAACCCGCGCATCTGGCGGGCGGCCACCTGGTGGCCGGGATGGCTGGGCAGGCCCGGATAGAGCACCTGGGTCACCGCCGCGTGCCCGTCGAGGAACTCGGCCACCTTCGCGGCGTTCGCACTGTGCCGGCCCATCCGCAGTTCCAGGGTCTTCAGCCCACGCATCGTCAGGTAGGCGTCGAACGGGCCAGGCACACCGCCGGACCCGTTCTGCAGGAAGGCGAACTTGACGTCGAGCTCCTCGTCGTTGGTCACCAGCGCACCGCCGACCACGTCGGAGTGCCCGCCGATGTACTTGGTCGTCGAGTGCAGCACGATATCGGCGCCCAGCGACAGCGGTTGCTGCAAGGCAGGTGAAGCAAAGGTGTTGTCCACCAACACTTTCACCCCAGCCGCAGCGGCAATCTGGCTGATACCGGCGATGTCGGCGATCGACAACAGCGGGTTGGTTGGGGTCTCCACCCAGATCAGTCGGGTCCGGCTGGTGATCGCCGCGCGCACCGCGTCGAGGTCCGACAGCGGCACCGGGGTGTGCTCCACACCCCACTGGCTGAACACCTTGTCGATCAGCCGGAAGGTGCCGCCGTAGGCGTCGTCGGGGATCACCAGGTGATCGCCGGGGCGCAGTACGGCGCGTAGCGCACAGTCGGTGGCGGCCATCCCGGAACTGAACGCCCGCCCGAAGGTGCCGTCCTCGACGGCGGCCAGGACGGCCTCCAGTGCGGCGCGGGTGGGGTTGCCGGTCCGGGCGTATTCGAAGCCGCCGCGCAGTCCGCCGACGCCGTCCTGGGCGAAGGTGCTGCTGGCGTAGATCGGCGCGTTGACCGCGCCGGTCGCCGGGTCGGGCCGGTATCCGGCGTGGATGGCCTTGGTCGCGAACCCCTGCGCCCGGTGGCGGTCGGCGGCGCTACGCTGCTCACTCATTCTGACGAGCCTATCGGCATGAGAAAAGGCGCCCACCCTCGGAGTGAGCGCCTTTCCCCTCCAGTCTCAGATCGGCAGGCAGACCGTGGTCATGATCTTGTCGGCCAGCGTCTGACGCTTGGCGTCCCACAGCGGGAACAGGTACCCGATGTAGCAGATGATCGCGTCGACGATGTGCGCCAACTGCCGCACGATCGACAACCCGAATCCGATCGGCTGCCCGGTCTTCTCGCTGACCACCTTGAACTTGAGCACCGACTTGCCGATGCTCGAGCCGGTGGTGCCCTGCCGGTAGCCGTAGTTCCAGATCACGAATGCCAGTGCGGCCAGACCGAACACGAACGACAGCACCAGCCCCAGCGTCGACGGCTCCGACGTGCAGGCCACCCCGTAGCTGTTGTCGCCGCTGGTCGAGACGCAGTTGTTCTCACCCGTCGCGTACATCAGGCCCTGGCCCACGCCGGACAGGATGGCAACCGGGATGGCGTCGATGATGTAGGCCAGGACCCGGGTGATCCAGGAGGTGTAGGCCTCCTTGGGCAGCGCGCCCAGCGGTCCGGCACCCGGCGGCGGGTAGTTCCCGGGCGGCGGCGGGGGGTAGTTCCCCGGCGGGGGCGGCGGGTAATTGCCCGGCGGGGGCGGCGGGTAGTCGCCAGGAGGTGGAACTGTCATGGTGTCAATCCTTCTCTTACAGGGGTAGGCAGACCGTGGTCATGATCTTGTCGGCCAGCGTCTGGCGCTTGGCGTCCCACAGCGGGAACAGGTACCCGATGTAGCAGATGATGCCGTCGATGATGTGCGCCAACTGACGCACGATCGACAGCCCGAATCCGATCGGCTGCCCGGTCTTTTCGCTGACGACCTTGAACTTCATGATCGACTTGCCGATGCTCGAGCCGGTGGTGCCCTGCTTGTAGCCGTAGTTCCAGACCAGGTAGGCCAGGCCGATCAAGACGCTCAGGGTCGCGGCCACCACGCCCAGCGTGGAGGTACTGGCCGTGCAGTACGACCCGGTCGCGTAGTCAGAGCTGTCGGTGATGCACGCACTCTCCGTGGTGGAAGCCTCGATGCCGTACCCGATGCCCACGATGATGAAGTACGGGATGTAGTCGATGATCCACGCCACCACGCGGGTGAACCACGACGTGTAGGCGGCCTGCGGCAGCTGGCCGACGGGCTGTCCCGGCAGTGCCGGCGCACCGAATCCGGCGCCGGGAGGCGGCGGCGCGTACCCACCCTGCGGCGGCGGGGGCGGCGGGTAGCCGCCACCCGGCGGGGGCGGCGGTGGGTAACCACCCGGGGGCGGGTAGCTACCCTGCGGCGGCGGGAATCCGCCACCGGGCGGCGGCGGGAATCCACCCGGTGGCGGCGACGGTGGCGGGTAATTGCCGGGCGGCGGCCCAGGCGGTTGTTCGGTCATGACGCCTTCCAGCAGAGGAGTGAGCTGAGGTAAAGCGGCACACAATTTACCTGAGAACCTGCTGCGTATCGGTTCAAAGCGCAATGTTCACCTGCCCGATACACGGGCCGTGTCAGCGGCGCCGCGGGCCCTCCGAGAGGAACCCCAGGAGGTCGTGGCGGGTGATCACGCCGACCGGCTTGCCCTCTTCGACGACCATCAGCGCGTCCGAGTCGCGCAGCGACTTCGCCGCCGCGCTGACCAGTTCACCGCCGCCGATCAGCGGCAGCGGCGGCCCCATGTGCAGGGCCACCGCGTCGGCCAGTTTGGCGCGGCCCTCGAACACCGCGGACAGCAGGTCGCGCTCGGACACGCTGCCCGCGACTTCGCCTGCCATCACCGGCGGTTCGGCGCCGACGACGGGCATCTGGGACACCCCGTACTCCCGCAGGATGCCGATCGCGTCACGCACCGTCTCCGACGGGTGGGTGTGCACCAGATCGGGTAGTTCGCCGGACTTCCCGCGCAGCACGTCGGCGACGACGGGCTCGGGAACCGTCTCGTCCAGTGGTGTCCGCAGGAATCCGTAGGACGACATCCACGCGTCGTTGAAGATCTTGGACAGGTAGCCGCGCCCACCGTCGGGCAACAGCACCACCACGACCGCGTCCGGACCGGCATCCTTGGCCACCCTCAGTGCGGCCACCACCGCCATCCCGCACGAGCCGCCGACCAGCAGCGCCTCCTCGCGGGCCAGCCGCCGCGTCATGTCGAAGGAGTCGGCGTCGGACACGGCGATGATCTCGTCGGGCACCGTCGGGTCGTAAGCCGACGGCCAGAAATCCTCGCCAACGCCTTCGACCAGGTAAGGCCGCCCGGTACCGCCGGAGTACACCGAGCCCTCGGGGTCGGCGCCGATGATCTTCACCCGCCCGCCGGAGACCTCCTTGAGGTAGCGGCCGGTGCCGGTGATCGTGCCGCCAGTGCCCACGCCGGCCACGAAGTGGGTGATCTTGCCCTCGGTGTCGGCCCAGATCTCCGGGCCGGTGGTCTCGTAGTGGCTGGCCGGCCCGTTGGGGTTGGAGTACTGGTCGGGCTTCCAGGCGCCGTCGATCTCGCGGACCAGCCGGTCGGAGACGTTGTAGTAGCTGTCGGGGTGCTCCGGGGGTACCGCCGTCGGGCAGACGACCACCTCGGCACCGTAGGCCCGCAGGACGTTGCGCTTGTCCTCGCTGACCTTGTCCGGGCAAACAAATACGCACTTGTATCCGCGCCGCTGGGCCACCAGCGCCAGACCCACGCCGGTGTTGCCGGAGGTGGGTTCGACGATGGTCCCGCCGGGCTTGAGCGCTCCACTGGCTTCGGCGGCGTCGATCATCTTGACCGCGATGCGGTCCTTCGAGCTGGCTCCAGGATTGAGGTATTCGACCTTGGCCGCGACCAAACCCGACCCCTCGGGAACCACCGAGTTGAGTCGAACCAGCGGAGTGTTCCCGATCAGCTCGCTGATGTGCGGCGCGATACGCATGCCTACATGTTCTCAGGCGCCCAACGGGGTCCGCTCAGCCGGTGGCCTCCCGGATGTACTCACCGATCTGGCGCAGCGAGCGCGTGGCCTCCGGGATCAGCGGTGCGGCGAGCTGGAAGTCGTGGATCTGCCCCGGCCACACCCGCACCTCGGTCGGAACCCCCGCCGCGGCCAGCCGGCGGGCCGCCAGCCGGGCGTCGTGCAGCAGCACCTCCGAACCCGAGACGTGGATGAGCGTGCGGGGCAGCCCGGGCTCGATGTGTTCGAGCGGTTCGTAAGCGCCCTCGGGTTCACCGTCGACGACGTTCTTGGCCGCCGCCCGGGCCACCAACGCGACGAGCGCGTCAAAAGCCTTGGGCGGGAACATCGCATCGGTGTGGATGTTCGGGTGGTTGAGCTTGGGGCCGTGGTCGAGTTGCAGCAGCGGAGACAGGGCGACCAGCGCGGCCGGCTCCTCCCCCTCGGCCTGCAGGCGCTGCGCCAGCGCGAGCGACAGGTAGCCGCCCGCGGAGTCGCCGGCAAGCACGATCTGGTCGGGCTGGTAACCGCGCAGCCGGAGCCACTGGTAGGCGTCGTAGCAGTCGTCGAGGGCTTGGCCGATGGAGTGCTTGGGGATCAGGCGGTAGTCGACGACCAGCACCGGGGAATCGGCGAACTTCGACAGCGCAGTTGAAATCCGGCTGTGCGAATTGACGCCACATGTCAGGAACGCCCCGCCGTGCATGTAGAGCACGATGCGACGGCGACCGTCCGCGGGTAGCACACCCGGGGCGCGAACCAGTTGCGCCGAGGCGTTGGGCAGCCCGACGGTGGCGCGCACGGTGCCCGGGGTGGGCAGGATCGCGCGCGCGACGAAGTCGACGAGGCCGAACGGCCACGGCCAGTGCGGCACGTGACTCAGGACGGCCAGGGTGGGCCACATGGTCACCCGGGTGCCGACGGACACCAGGCGGGCGGCGATGCTGGGGCCGTCCTCGACGACCTCGACGGGTGCGCCATCGGAAACCGGGTATCGGCGCGGGCCGTGATGGGGCGAAGAGGCCCGGACCTTGCTGGGTGCGGTCATCGTCAAACACTCCCTACGCCGATGTAGATACGTGTCCCCGGGACCCGCCAGCGAACCCCGGTAACTTAGCTTGACAGCTGCATTAGATACAACAACTAACGATCTGATTTCTTACCTGAAGTGATACCTGTCCGTAATCGCGGGGCCACTGTCGCGACCGCTTCCGCGGGGTTGCGCGACCTAAACTGGCCGGGTGGACATGCGCGCGCCGCGTCGTTCGACGGTGGTGCTGGGGGTGGCGGGAGTGCTCGCCTCCACCGGCACAGCGGTGTTGGGTGCCCGCACCCTGCTCTCCGAACAGGCCGCACAGGCCCGCACGGTCATCCCGAAGTCCTGGGATGTGCCGCCGCGCGCCGACGGTGTCTACGCCCCGGGCGGCGGGCCGGTGCAGCGCTGGGAGCGCGGCGTCCCCTATGACCTGCACCTGATGATCTTCGGTGACTCCACGGCCACCGGGTACGGCTGCCGTGACGCCGACGAGGTGCCCGGGGTGGTGATCGCCCGGGGGCTGGCCGAGGAGTCCGGCAAACGGATCCGGCTCTCGACCAAGGCCATCGTGGGTGCGACGTCGAAAGGGCTGTCCGGTCAGGTGGACGCGATGTTCGTCGCCGGTCCCCCGCCGGACGCCGCGGTCATCATGATCGGGGCCAACGACATCACCGCGCTCAACGGCATCGGGCCGTCGGCCCATCGGCTGGGTTCGGCGGTGCAGCGCCTGCGGGCCAGCGGTGCGGTGGTGGTGGTCGGTACCTGCCCCGACTTCGGCGTCATCACCGCGATCCCGCAGCCGCTGCGCTATGCCGCCCGCTCCCGCGGGCTGCACCTGGCCCGGGTGCAGGCCGCCGCGGTAAGAGCCGCGGGCGGGGTACCGGTGCCGCTGGCGGATCTGCTGGCACCGAACTTCGAAGAGACCCCGGAGTTGATGTTCTCCGACGACAAGTACCACCCGTCGGCCGCGGGCTATGCGCTGGCCGCCAACCAGTTGCTGCCCGCGCTGTGCCATGCGCTGGGTGAGTGGACCGGGGCCACCGTGCCGGATCTGCCGTGGCTCACTCCGTCGCAGAGCTGGAACGTCTCGGCCCGGCTGGCGCCGATCACCAGGCTGCTGCGCCGCCGGACAACCGGGGTCCCCGCACCGATCGTGGTGACCGCGGGCTAGGTTCGTGTGCAGTTGCCGCACATCTTCTCGAGGAGTCCCTCTCATGGCTGAAGCCGTCATCGTTTCCACTGCCCGCTCACCGATCGGCCGCGCCTACAAGGGGTCGCTGGTCAGTATCCGCCCCGACGACCTGGCCGCTCAGATGGTCAAGGCCGCCCTGGACAAGGTGCCCGGCCTGGACCCCCGCGAGATCGACGACCTGATCATGGGCTGCGGCCAGCCGGGCGGTGAGTCCGGTTTCAACATCGGCCGCACCGTCGCGGTACAGCTGGGCTACGACTACCTGCCCGGTACCACGGTGAACCGGTACTGCTCGTCGTCGCTGCAGACCACCCGGATGGCGTTCCACGCGATCAAGGCCGGGGAAGGCCACGCGTTCATCTCGGCCGGGGTGGAGACCGTGTCGCAGTTCAGTAAGGGCAGCGCGGACGGCTGGCCGGACACCCACAACCCGCTGTACAAGGAGGCCGGTGAGCGGTCGGCGGCCGCGTCGGCCGGTGCCGAGGAGTGGCACGATCCGCGCGAGGACGGCCTGCTTCCCGATGTCTACATCGCGATGGGCCAGACCGCCGAGAACGTGGCGCTGTACACCGGGATCAGCCGCGAGGACCAGGACCACTGGGGTGTGCGCTCGCAGAACCGTGCCGAGGAGGCCATCAAGAACGGTTTCTTCGAGCGTGAGATCGTGCCCGTGACGCTGCCCGACGGCACCGTCGTCTCCAAGGATGACGGGCCGCGCGCCGGCACCACCTACGAGGCGCTCAGCCAGCTCAAGCCGGTATTCCGGCCAAACGGCACGGTGACCGCGGGTAATGCCTGCCCGCTCAACGACGGTGCAGCGGCGCTGGTGATCGTCTCTGACACCAAGGCCAAGGAGCTGGGCCTGACCCCGCTGGCGCGCATCGTGTCGACGGGTGTGTCGGGCCTGTCGCCGGAGATCATGGGCCTGGGTCCGATCGAGGCGGTCAAGAAGGCGCTGGCGAACGCCAAGCTGTCGATCTCCGATATCGACCTGTACGAGATCAACGAGGCGTTCGCGGTCCAGGTGCTGGGCTCGGCCCGGGCGCTGGGGATGGACGAGGAGAAGCTCAACGTCTCCGGCGGCGCGATCGCCCTCGGGCATCCGTTCGGTATGACGGGCGCACGCATCACCGCGACCCTGCTCAACAACCTGCAGACCCACGACAAGACGTTCGGCATCGAGACGATGTGCGTCGGCGGCGGCCAGGGCATGGCCATGGTCGTCGAGCGCCTCAGCTAGCCGCCCAATCGATTCTGCGGTGAGGGCGCACTTTTGCCCTGTTTTCCAGCCCTCACCGCAGAATCGATAGCGCCGCGGACCCGTCGAAGGATGTCTGCGGGCGTGTCGCTCGCGATCACGCGGATGACAATCCAACCCAGTCGCGCCAGATCTTCGAGCCGGTGGACATCCTTGGCATATTGCACGCGATCGGTCCGGTGGTGATCGCCGTCGTACTCGACCGCGACCTTGACGTCCTCCCAACCCATGTCGAGGTAGTAGGTGGACCAACCGTCGGGACTGCGTACCGGAATCTGAGTGCGCGGACGCGGCAGTCCAGCCTCGACGAGTAGCACCCGCAGCCAGCTCTCTTTCGGCGACTGCGCACCCGCGTCGACGAGATCAAGAACCGTCTCCAGCCGACGCAGACCGGGAGATCCCGCGTGCCGGGCGGCGATCGCTCGCACGTCCTCAGCGCTCACTCCTGTCGCGCGAAACAACGCGTCCATCCGCGCCACCGTTAACCGAAGTGGCCGACGACGCCCGATATCGAACGCGGTCCGCTGCGGCGTAGTCACGGGCAACTGCCTGAACGTCGTTCTCTCGTCGGGAAAGAACTTCACGTCATGTGTGCGTAGCCCGGCAGGCGGCCGGGCATTGGACCAGATCAGTTCGACGGGCGAGTTGTCGTCGAGCCACTTGGCACCATGCAGACCGGCAGCCGTCAGGCCCATCACCGTGCCACCCCGATGCGACCAGAGCCAGGCGGCCAGCGCCTTGTCGTACAGCGTCAGCGAAACGCTGTTAGGGGCATACACGTTGGGAAACACGGGCCGAAAGCCGGCACGTAGCTGATGGCGGCGCAGTTGGCCGCTGGCAAGCGCCTCACTGCCGATGAAGGGACCAGTGGATGTCTGCACGCCGGCAGGTTCGCACCGCCGGACTCTTCGGGCACGTCACCCCTGTGGACAACGACAAAGCCCCGGCCTCTCGAAAGGGGCCGGGGCTTTGCGAAGCGATTCACTACCGCTGCTGGAAGTAGCTCAGCAGTCGCAGGATCTCGATGTACAGCCAGACCAGCGTCACGGTCAGGCCGAGTGCCACGCCCCAGGCTGCCTTCTCCGGCGCGCCGGCGCGGATCATCTGGTCGGCGGCGTCGAAGTCGATCAGGAAGCTGAAGGCTGCCAACGCGATGCAGACCAGGGAGAAGACGATCGCGATGGTGCCGCCGGAGCGCAGGCCCATGCCCGCACCGCCGCCGACGCCGAACATCGACAGCAGGAAGTTGCCCAGCATCAGCACCAGGACACCGACCATGCCGGCGACCAGCATGCGGGTGAACTTCGGGGTGACCCGGATGGCGCCGGTCTTGTAGACCACGAGCATGCCGATGAACACACCGATGGTGCCGAGGATCGCCTGCCCGATCAGTGCACCGGCGTTGGCGCCGGACACCACCAGATTGGCGAGCACGAACGAGATCGCGCCCAGGAACAGCCCCTCGAGCGCGGCGTAGCTCAGCACGATGGCCGGGTTGTCCTGCTTACGCCCGAACGTCGCGATCAGCACCAGAGCCAGGCCGCCGAGCGATCCGACCAGGGTGAACGGCATGGCCAGCGCCAGGTTGGACGAGACCAAGAAGTAGGAGACGACGGCGACGACCGACAGCACACCGAGGGTGATGCCGGTCTTGGTGACGACGTCGTCGATCGTCATGGGCCGCGAGACACCGGTCTGCGGCGGGTACTGCGTGGTGTAAGGGTCGGCCTGATACGCCACCTGCTGTGCACCGGCTACGCCGCTGCCGAACTGCGCATATCCACCCTGCTGCTTGGGCAGCGAGCGAAATATGGGGTTGCTGGTCTCCCGCACCGTTGGTCCTCTCCTGGAAGTCGATCAACACACCGCTAACGAACGGTCCTGCGGCCGGGTTCCCGGAAAAGTCACGAACTTCCCTGAACTTCCCGCTGTCCCCGACCGTACAAAGCCCGACCTTACCTGTGAGACCTCTGTGGTGGGGTCTCGATCGAGATCGGCCGGGTGGTAAAACTAGGACATCCAACCTTTCGAGAGAAGGAACTCAACGCCGTGACGGCTGATTCCGACGACATCCTCACCCGGGTCGACGGCCACGTCGGCCGCGTGACACTCAATCGGCCCAAGGCCATCAACTCGCTGACCCACCACATGGTCACCGTCCTCGACCGGGTGCTCACCGAATGGGCCGGCGACCCCGCCATCACCGCCGTGGTGCTCGACGGCGCCGGCGAGCGCGGGCTGTGCGCCGGCGGTGACGTCGTCGCCGTCTATGAGAGCGCGAAGGCCGGAGGCGAGGACGTCCGCCGGTTCTGGTGGGACGAGTACCGCCTCAACGCCAGGATCGGCCGCTACCCCAAGCCCTACGTCGCGATCATGGACGGCATCGTCATGGGCGGCGGCGTGGGCGTCTCGGCGCACGGCAACGTCCGCGTCGTCACCGACCGCTCCAAGATCGGGATGCCCGAGGTCGGCATCGGGCTGATCCCCGACGTCGGCGGCACCTACATCCTGTCCCGGGCGCCGGGCCTGCTGGGACTGCACGCCGCACTCAGCGGCGCGCCCTTCACCGGGGCCGACGCCATCGCGCTGGGCTTCGCCGACCGCTACGTGCCGCACGAGAAGCTGGCGGCGTTCACCGCCGCGGTCGGCGGCGCCGGCACCGAAGCCGCGATCGAGAGCTTCGCCACCGAGCCGCCACCGAGTCATCTTCTGGCCCAACGACACTGGGTCGACGAATGCTACGCCGCACCGACTCTCGCCGGGATCCTCGACGCCCTGCGCGGGCACGGAGATCCCGCCGCCAACGAGGCGGCTGACCTGATCGCCTCCCGCTCCCCCATCGCCGCCTCGGTCACATTGGAAGCCATCAGGCGTGCCGGGGACCTGCCGACCCTCGAAGACGTCCTGGTGCAGGAGTACCGGGTGTCGTGCGCGGCCAGCCGCTCGCACGACCTGGTCGAGGGCATCCGCGCCCAGATCATCGACAAGGATCGCAACCCGACGTGGTCCCCCTCGTCACTGGCCGCGGTGACCGAGGAGGATGTGCAGGGCTACTTCGCGCCGGCCGATCCCGACCTGACCTTCGAGGAGGACTAGTGAATTACGAGACCATCCTGGTGGACCGCGACGAGCGAGTCGGCACCATCACCCTGAACCGCCCGCAGGCGCTCAATGCCCTCAACACCCAGGTCATGAATGAAGTGACCACGGCCGCAGCCGAATTCGACGCCGATCCCGGTATCGGCGCGATCATCCTCACCGGCAGCGAGAAGGCCTTCGCCGCCGGCGCCGACATCAAGGAGATGGCGACGCTGTCGTTCTCCGAGGTGTTCGACGCCGACTTCTTCGCCGCCTGGGGCAAGCTGGCCGCTGTTCGCACCCCCACGATTGCCGCGGTTGCCGGCTATGCGCTCGGCGGCGGTTGCGAGCTCGCCATGATGTGTGACTTGCTGATCGCCGCCGACTCCGCCAAGTTCGGCCAGCCCGAGATCAAGCTCGGCGTGCTGCCCGGCATGGGCGGCTCGCAGCGGCTGACCCGCGC
Source organism: Mycolicibacterium anyangense (assembly GCF_010731855.1). NCBI lineage: Bacteria > Bacillati > Actinomycetota > Actinomycetes > Mycobacteriales > Mycobacteriaceae > Mycobacterium > Mycolicibacterium anyangense. The sequence continues at coordinate 2,909,733 of NZ_AP022620.1, forward strand.
GATCGGCAAGGCCAAGGCGATGGACCTGATCCTCACCGGACGCACCATCGACGCCGCCGAGGCCGAGCGCAGTGGGCTGGTCTCGCGGGTGGTTCCGGCTGCCGATCTCCTGACCGAGGCCAAGGCGGTGGCGACGACGATCTCGCAGATGTCGCGCTCGGCGGCCCGGATGGCCAAGGAGGCCGTCAACCGGTCCTTCGAGTCCACCCTCACCGAGGGCCTTCTCTACGAGCGCCGGCTGTTCCACTCCGCGTTCGCCACCGAGGACCAGACCGAGGGCATGGCCGCGTTCACCGAGAAGCGCCCTGCGAACTTCACGCACCGATAAAGTTCTCCGGGTGAGCGAAGCCGAGGTCGCAACCGAAGAGCCTGCCCCGCCCACCCCCGAAGAGCCCAAGCCGGATTGGTGGCAGCGCCGCTACACCTTCACCGGTACCGCTGTCGGCATGGTGTTCCTGTGGCTGTCGCTGACACCGTCGCTGCTCCCGCGCGGGCCGCTGTTCCAGGGACTGGTCAGCGGCGCGGCCGGCGCCATCGGTTACGGCCTGGGGGTGTTCGGGGTCTGGCTGGTGCGGTTCATGCTGTCGCGCCCGGCCAGCCCGCGGGCGCCGCGCTGGGCGTGGCCGATCCTGGTGGTGGCAGCCGTCATCGGCCTGGTGTTCTCCGTCTACTGGTTCCACGTCTGGCAGGACGAGGTCCGCGACCTGATGGGTGTGCCACGGCTGAAGTGGTTCAACTACCCGCAGGCCGCCATCATCGCGGTGATCGTGCTGTTCGCCTTCGTCGAAATCGGCCAGCTCATCGGCAAACTCATCAGGTTCCTGGTATCCAAGCTCAATCGCTTTGCCCCGCCGCGGGTTTCAGCCGTCGTGGTGGTGGCGCTGCTACTCAGCCTGAGCATCTCACTGCTCAACGGCGTCGTCGTCAAACAGACAATGGCGTTCCTCAACAAGACATTCGCCTCGGTCAACGACGAGCTGGATCCGGACAACCCGGCGCCGACCACCCCACTGCGTTCCGGCGGCCCCGGCTCGCTGGTCACCTGGGACAGCCTCGGCCATCAGGGCCGCGTGTTCGTGGCCGGCGGCCCCAGCGTCGAACAGCTCACCACGTTCAACGGCGCACCGGCCGTCGAACCCATCCGGGCCTACGCCGGGAAGAACTCCGCCCCCGACATCCGCGCCACCGCCGATTTGGCGGCCCGTGAACTGGAGCGGACCGGCGGGTTCACACGCAAGGTCATCGCGGTGGCGACGACGACGGGCACCGGCTGGATCAACGAGGCCGAGGCCTCCGCGCTGGAATACATGTACAACGGCGACACCGCGATCGTGTCGATGCAGTACTCCTTCCTGCCCAGCTGGCTGTCCTTCCTGGTGGACAAGGAGAACGCCCGCCAGGCGGGGCAGGCGCTGTTCGAAGCGGTCGACGAGCGACTGCGCGCCATCCCCGAGGCGCAGCGGCCCAAGATCGTGGTGTTCGGCGAGAGCCTGGGCTCCTTCGGCGGCGAGGCACCGTTCCTGAGCCCCAACAACATCATTGCCCGCACCGACGGCGCCTTGTTCAGCGGTCCGACTTTCAACAACACGATGTGGGAGTACGTCACCGAGAACCGCGACGAGGGCACCCCGATGTGGCTGCCGACGTTCGACGACGGGGCGAACATCCGATTCGCCGCCCGCCCCGACAACCTGGCGCGACCGGACAAGCCGTGGGGCGATCCCCGCATCGTCTACCTACAACACGCCTCGGATCCGATCACGTGGTGGAACCCCGATCTGCTGTTCGCCGAACCGGATTGGCTGCGCGAACCGCGCGGTTACGACGTCTCCCCCGATATGAACTGGATTCCGGTGGTGACGTTCCTGCAGGTGTCGGCGGACATGGCGGTGGCCATCGACGTACCCGACGGGCACGGGCACCGCTATGTGCGCGACGTGGTCAACGCGTGGGCCGCCATCTTGCAGCCGCCGGGCTGGACGCCGGGCAAGACCGAGAAGCTGCGCGGGATCGTCAACGCGCCGGAGTAGCCAGCCCGAGGGCGGCCAGTGCCTCGTATCCGCCGACGACGTCGGTGGCCCGGTGCAGGCCGAGGTCCTGCAGGGCGGCGGCCGCCAGGCTGGAGGTGTAGCCCTGCTGGCAGAGCACCACCCACTCGACGTCGTCGTCGACGGCCTCGGGCAGCCGGGCGTCACTGGTCGGGTCGCAGCGCCACTCCAGCACGTTGCGTTCGATCAGCAGCGCGCGAGGGAACTCGCCTTCGGCGGCGCGCTGGGCGGCGGGCCGGATATCGACCAGGATCGCCCCGCGCTCCAGCGCGGCGGGCACCTCATCGGCCTGCAGGCGATGTAGCCGGGCCCGGGCCGCCGCCAGCAGATCGTCGACGCGGCTCATCCGCCTTCGGGTCCGTCGGTCAGCTCGGTCCGGGTGCGCCGCAACGTATTGCGCTGCGTCACTTCGTAGTACGACATCGCTGTCAGCGGCGGCGAATAGGCGTGCACGCTCAACGTGATCGATTCGGGCTCGGCAAGGGCCGGCGCACCCACCACGTCGTGCACCCAACCCAGCGGAAAGGCCGCCTGGTCCCCCGCGTCCAGCCGTCGGCGGCGCAGATCTTGCCCGTCCCAACGGAATTCGTGCAGGGCACCGGAGATCACCGTCAACGCGCCGAGCGATCCGCCGTGGTCGTGCAGTTCTGTGGTGTGGCCGGGCACCCAGCTGATCAGCCAGACGTCGAGTTCGTCGTCGGCGTGCAGACGGGTGTACCAGCGCTGGTCGGACGGTGGGCCGCCGGCCGGCAGCAGGGTGTCGAACTCGCCGCCCAGCACGCCGTCGGCGAACAGATCGGTGGTGTGCAACAGGTCGGGCAGCCGCAGCCGGGTGGGCGCCGAGACGGCGGGCAGGACGGGCGGGAAATTGGTGACGGCACGAGCGGTGCTCGAGAACGGCATGGGGGGTGACTCCGGAATGGCAGGGGTGGTTCGGGGGCGGGTACTAGACCCGACAACACTCCCGAGAACCGGCACGCTCCGACATGGCCGCCAGTGTTGCATAGATTGATGGCATGCGCCGTGACCGATGTCGTTCGCTGACCGCTGCCACGACGATCGTGGCGGCCCTCACCGCGGCCCTGATGGCCTGCTCGTCCGGCGGTGGCGGCAATGCCACCTCCAAGGCCCCGGCACCGGCCAGCCCGGCCGAACCGACCGCCCAGGAGGGCGCGCCCACTGAGCCGATCGGGGTGTCGCCGGACGGCGTGACCACCAAGGTCGACGTTCCAGCCGAATCCACCGAAGAGCAGTACGCGCAGGCCTGCATGGCCACCAAGGCCTGGATGGAATCGCGGGGCGGCGATCCCACCACGCTGGTGGAGGCGGCGCTGAAGGAACTGCAGTCCAGTGCCAAGCCCAGCCCGCAGACGTTCAACAAGACGTGGACCGAGCTGTCCACCCCACAGCAGGCCGCGGTGATCATCGCGGTGCGCGCCGCCAGCCAGGGCGGGTGTTGACGGTCACAGCCGGAAAAGATTCACGGCTAGCAAAAGTCGCTGTGCACCCCTGGGTACCCACGACCAGCACAATGGTGTGATGGCGACTGGACAGGTTGCGCTGGCACTCGGCAGCGGAGGTGCGCGGGGTTACGCGCACATCGGCGTGATCGACGAACTGCGGGACCGCGGCTATGAGGTCGTCGGGGTCGCAGGTTCATCGATGGGTGCCCTCGTCGGCGGTTTGCACGCCGCCGGCTCGCTGGACGAATTCGCGGACTGGGCAAAGACTTTGACCCAGCGAGCGGTATTGCGCCTACTCGACCCGTCCATCACCGCCGCCGGCGTGCTGCGGGCGGAGAAGATCCTGGACGCGGTGCGCGACATCCTGGGTGAGGCCTGCATCGAGGACCTTCCGATCCCCTATACCGCGGTGGCCACCGACCTGATCACCGGTAAGTCGGTGTGGTTGCAACGCGGGCCGGTCGACGCCGCGATCCGGGCGTCGATCGCCATCCCCGGGGTGATCGCGCCGCACGTCCTCGATGGCCGGCTGCTGGCCGACGGCGGCATCCTCGATCCGGTACCGATGGCGCCGATCGCCGCGGTCAAGGCCGATCTGACCATCGCGGTCAGTCTCGGCGGCGGCCCCGACGCAGCCACTGAGCCGGCCGGCAGTGCCGAGTCCAAGCCCACCACCGAGTGGCTCAACCGGCTGCTGCGCAGCACGTCGGCGCTCCTGGAGACGGCGCCGGCGAAGTCGGTGCGCAACCGGTTCGGCAGCGCGGACGACTCCGCCGAGGCGGCCGAGTCCGACGACGGAACCGAGCAGTTCGTGGACAGTTCCCGGGATGCCGGGCTCCCCAAGCTCGGCAGCTTCTCGGTGATGAACCGCACCATCGACATCGCGCAGTCCGCTCTGGCCCGCCATCAGCTGGCCACCTACCCGCCCGACCTGTTCATCGAGGTGCCCCGGACAGCTTGCCGGAGCCTGGACTTCCACCGCGCCGCCGAGCTGATCGACCTCGGCCGGGAGCTCACCGCCCGGAAGCTGGACCAAGGAACTCCGTGACGGCGGCCGCCACCCGGCGGCCCTGTTCGCGACCGGCCGTGGCGGACGGCACCCGACAGACCGGGTCCAGTGGGTTGGGCCCGAACGCGGCCAGTGCCGCCTCGTCGGCGTACACCGCGAAGGTGCGGGCGCTGAAGTCGGCGATCTCGGAGGCGGTGCCGGCCCCGAATGCGGCCGGTGCGAACTCCCCCGCCGGAACCAGCACCACCGCGGTATCGCAGTCGGCGGCCACCGCGGTGTGCACCGAGCTGCTGACCCCGCCGTCCATGTAGCGGCGTCCGCCGATGGTGACCGGAGGCCAGGCGCCGGGCACGGCACAGCTGGCGGCGACGGCATCGACGAGCGACACCCCGGATGCCCGGTCGAAGACCGCCAGCTCGCCGGTGGCGATGTCGATGGCGGTGATGCGCAGGTCGCGCTGCGGCCAGTCATGGCTGGGCAGGCGCGCTTCGATCACCCGCCGGCGGACGGGTTCGGCGACGGTCGGGGTGGCGGCCGCGACGGCACCAATGCGGCGCAGCTTGGCCTGCAGTGCACCGGGTTCGGCCATCGCACTCAGGAACAGCTCGGCGATGCTGTCGATGTCGACGCCGGGATCCAATTCGCTCGAGGACGGCGCTATTTGGCGTTCATAGAGCTCGTCGAGCGGCATCGTGCTGCTGATCTGGGCGGCCACGGTGGATCCGGCGGAGGTACCGACGAGCACATCGGAGTCCAGCAGGGTGCGGGCGGTGTCCGGCGCTTCGTCGGCAATGCCGCGCAGGATCCCGGTCTCCCAGGCGATCCCGGCCAGGCCGCCGCCGGCCAGGATCAAGGCTCGTGTCGTCACAGCCTCGCAGTGTGCCAGAAACTGAGGGCGGCCCCCGTGAGACCGACGCACAGGGCGATGAACGAGATCATCGACACCGTCTGGAACCAGCGGGTGCCGGCCACGTTGCGGGAGAACGCCATCGGGATGAAGGATGCCGGATTCACCACCACACCGAGGAGAACGAGCACTCCGATGACCGTCGGCAGATCGGGCACAGCGAGACCGGTGGCGATCGAGACGACGCCCATCACTATCCAGTCGAGATGGACCTGACGCACCCGCGTCGGGTCCACCACCCCCACCTTCTTGAGCAGTTCGGGCTTGTCGACGGCCACCAGTAGGGCAAATCCCGACCACGCGCCGGCTACCAATGAGATCAGTCCGACGCCGATCAGTATGTGAGACATCGAGTTTCCCTGTCCGCCTTACTCATGGAACGTCACCGAGCTGCGGCGCGTCCGATTGACCCGCAGTTCGAACACATCCGGCCGGGAGTAGTGGCCCGCGACGTCGAGATCGTGTTTGAAGCTGTTCGTCGCTGCGAGCGGAAGGTCGACCAGGATGGTCTCGGGCTTGCCGAAAAGTGGTGGTAAAAGCCAGGATCCGTCCGGGGCGATCACGGCCGAGCCGCCGTCGAACAACACGTCGGAGTCAGCCGCATCCGGACCGAGACCCGCCCGGAAACTGTCGACCAGTTCGGCGGGCACATCGTCGACGGTGAGGTAGTTGCCCACGGCCAGCACGAAGCACCGTCCTTCGAAGGCATATCCGCGGGAGATGGTGTGGTGCATGTCGGGCATGTCGGGCCAGCACGCGACGTGGATCTGCTCGCCTTGGGCGTGCAGCGCCTGACGCGCCAAGGGGTGGAAGTGCTCCCAGCAGATCAGCCCGCCTACCCGGCCCACCGGCGTATCGACGACCTGCAAGCCGGCCGCGTCACCGGCGGCCCACACGATACGTTCGGTGTGGGTGGGGGTCAGCTTGCGGTGCACGTTCAACAGCTGACCGCGATCTCCGATCATGACCTGAGAGTTGAACAGGGTGGCGCTGTTGGGATCCGCGCGTTCGTTGACCCCGATGACCACCGTCACCGACAGGTCCCGGGCGATCGCCCGCAGTGGGCCCAGGTCATCGTCGAGATCGTCGGCACCGCCGATGGCGATGCTGTCGTCGACGAGGCGGCCATACCAGCGACGTGCCTGCGGGTCGTTCCAGCCGGCCATTCCGAAAACCCATGCCGGGTAGCAGGAAAGCCAGGTCTCCGGGAAGGCGATCAGCCGGGCACCGCGCGCGGCGGCGTCGGCGACGTGAGCGACGGCGCGGCGCATCGATTCCTGATTGTCGAGCACCGCCGAGGGCTGCTGGATCAGGGCTACGGTCACAGTGTGGGCATTCATGAGGTCCTCCGCGCTTCCCACTATCGAGCACTCGGCGCGGTCCACCCTATGGCGATTCTGTACAGAATGCCCATCACAACTAGATGATCTGCCCAATCACGGGCGTCCGATCGTCGGACTCAGCGGGTGCCCTGGTAGGCCTTCGCGACCCGCGTGACGAACTGGTAGACACCGTCCTCATCGGGGGCCAGCGGGCCAGGCCTGGAGTGCGGTGAGCTCAGCCCGCGCTGCACGGATTCGCAGGCGGCCCAGTCCTGCCGGTTGGTCAGGTCCCAGAAGTCCACCGCGTAGGACGGGTCGAAGTCCGGCGCTTCCAGCGCTTCCTTCGGGAATGCCCAGGCGCATTCGACATGGGTGCGGTCGACGCCCAGCGGGGTCATCACGTGAGTCATGACGTAGTCGGGGTGCAGGCTGACGAGCAGGTTGGGGAAGCCGACCAGGTACATGACGGTGCGCAGTTCCTGCTCGGACAGGCCCTTGATCGCCACCCCGCCACTCGCGCCGCTGAGCGACATGGTCTGGGCGCCATCGATGATCGACATCCAGCCGCCCATCCAGTCACCGGGCAGGTCGATGTTCTCCCCGCTGGTGGGCGGCGAGATGCGGGACAGCTCGGGGTGGATCGCCTGGCAGTGGTAGCACTCCTGATAGTTCTCGACGATCACCTTCCAGTTGGTGTCCAGCACATAGGAGTGCCGGTCCACCACGGTCAGCTCCTCGGGCCGGTAGGGGCCGACGATGTCTTCCAGGCCGGCGACGTGCTGCTCGAAGTCGATGTCCTGGCCGCTGGGGTCGACGAAGAGGTAACCGTGCCAGTTCACCAGCCGAAGCTCGGTGAGCCCGAATGCGCTTGGCTCGAACTGGAATCCGTCGGCATCGTCGAAGCCGGGCGCGTTGCGCAGTTCACCGGTGAGCTTGTAGGACCACGAGTGGTAGGGGCAGACGACCCCGCGGCGCTTGGCGGTGGACCCGCACGCCAGCATCTCATGACCGCGATGCCGGCACACGTTGGCGAAGGCCCGCACCTGCCCGTCCTCACCGCGCACCAGCAGGATGCTGTTCTTGCCGGAGCCCACAGCCTTCTGTGCGCCGACACCGTCGAGGTCGCTGGCGTGGCCGACGCAGTGCCAGCCCGAGAAGATGTACTGCTTCTCCCACTCGAAGACGGCCGCCTCGACGTAGGCCTCCCGCGGCAGCATCCGCGACTGCCCGAACGGTGCGAGGGCGGCAGCCAGATCGTCGGCGGGAACCGGGGCGGGCACGAACTGTTTGAACATACAGTCAGACTAGTCGGTCGCGCGGTTCCGGTCCAGAGATGGACGCAGACTCAGGCCTCGCCGGCGAAGGCCGCGATCCCCTTGCCGGTCGTCGCGTCACCGCGAGTCATCCTCCGGTACAGCAGATATCCGATGGTGACCGCGAGCAGCGCGAACACCAGCAGCAGGGTGGCCAAGGCATTGAGCGCCGGCGTCGGGGCAGCCCTGGCGGTGTTGTAGATCTTCACCGACACCGGTTCGGTCGAGGAGTTCCCGGACAGATAACGCACCAGTACGAAGTCATCGATGACATCGGCGAACACCAGCACGGTACTGGCGAAGATCGCCGGAACGAGCATCGGCAGCGTCACCCGGCGCAATGCCTGCACCGGCGAGGCGCCCAAATCCATTGCCGCCTCTTCATATTGGCCCCCGATGGTGGCAAGCCTGGCCCGGACCAGCACCGCCGGGTACGCGATCTGGAAGGTCACCAGTCCGATCACCTGTGCCGCGGTGCCCAGGCCGATGGGCAGCGCCAGCGTGGTGATCACGAACAGCAGGGCGACAGCCAGCAGCACCTCGGGCAGGACGAATGAGACCAGCATGAGCAGATTCGCGCCAGCAGGCAGCCGCCCGCGCCAGCGGTCGATCCCGATGGCCAGCATCACCCCGAGCGGCACGGTGATGACGGTGGTCAGTACGCCGAGCTTCAGGGTCTGCAGCAGCGCGGTGTGCAGAGACGCGTCATGCCACACCGATCGGGTTGCGTCCCCCCAGTACCAGCGGAACGAGAACCCTTGCCACGTCGTACGGGACTTTCCGTCGTTGAACGAGAAGATCACCGCGATCAGCACGGGTAACAGCGACCACAGCAGATAGCCGATCGTCACCGCGATCAGGATCCGCGGTGGACGCCAGGGGTCCTTCCACCACGCCACCGGACCTCTCACGTCGACACCTCGTCGCCGCGCGCGGTGACGCGCACGTAGTAGAACATCGGCAGCACGGTGACCAGCAGCACCAGCATGACGAAGGCGCCCGCCTGGCCGGTCTGCCCGGGCGACTGCACGCTGTCGTTGATCAGGTTGCCCACCATCGCCGTCTTCGGCGAGGCCGACAGCATGTCCGAGGTGAAGTAGTCACCGAGCATCGGCAGGCAGGTCAGCAGGACGGCGGCCACGATCGTCGGCCGGCACATCGGCAACGTCACCCGCCAGAACGACCCGAACCGGTCGGCGCCCAGATCGCGGGCAGCCTCCAGGGTGGCCTGCGGCAGCCGGTCCAGCCCGGCGTACAGCGGCAGGATCATGTAGGGCACATAGCCGTACACCAGACCCAGGACCACGACCACCGGTTGACCGGTCAACCAATGGGTGTCGACGTGGAACAGGCCGCCGAGGCCCAGCATCCTGTTCACCAGTCCGTCGTCCTGAAGAAGGTTGACCCAGGCCAACATTCGCATCATGTAGCTGATCCAGAACGGTGCGATCAACGCGGTCAGCAAAATGCCCACCCACCGTCCGGACAGCCGCGCGGTGTAGTAGGCCACCGGGAAAGCGATCAGCAGGCACAGCGCGCTGGCCGCCAGCACGTACACCCCGGTGCGAAGCAGTGCGGGGCCGAACACCCCGTTCGCGCCGACGATATGGGTCAGGACGTAGCTGAACTGGGCGGGGTTCCAGTCCAACGGATTCCACACCGGTATCGGGGTGCGGAAGATCGGATCCACCTCGCCGAAGACGATGGCCAGGACCACGTAGAGCGGTGCGAGGAAGAACAGCAGCAGCCACAGGATGCCCGGCATCGCCAGGGCGGGCCACAATGCGGAGTTGCGCGTCCGCGCGACCACCGCGATCAGGATCCTCCAGCCTTGAAGCCCCGCCACACGTTGTGCCAGGCGGCGTCGTTGGCGGGATCCAGTTCCAGCAGCCGGTAACCGACGTCGAAGTACTCCGGGCGCACGATCGCACTCTTCAGGTTCTCCGGAACCAGGCCCTCTGCCACAAGGGAATCCGGGTTCAGCGAAACCTGGGGCGGCTGGTAGCCGATCTGCTGGAAGTTCTGCTTGGCGACTTCGGTCTCCAGCATGTGGTTGAGGAACAGGTGGCCAAGCACCGGGTTCTTGCCGCCGCGCAGCAGTACGATCAGGTCGTTGTCGACCATGCCTTTTCCATCCGTCGGGAACCAGTACCGAAGGATATCCGGCTTGACGCCCTGGGGCAGGTAGTTGACGGCGTTGATGATGTCGCCGGACCACATCTGCGACAAGCTGATCTGCCCGGCGGGCAGATCGCTGTACATCGTCACAGTGACTTTGGGCGATGTCGCCTGGACTAGAGCAGTCAGCTGATCCCCGAGCTTCTTCAGATCGTCGGCCGAGGAGGTGTTGATGTCGGTGATGCCCATCTTCAGCAGCACCATCGCCATCGCGGTGTGCCAGTCATCGATGACGGCGGTCTTGTTCTTGTACGCCGGATCCCAGAGCGATTCGTAGGGATTCTTCAGCGCGCCGATGTCGGCGGGAACCTGGTCAGTCCGCCAGCCGATGCCGGTGGTGTAGACGGTGTAGGGCACCGTGTAGCGCCACTCCTGGTCGTACCACGGGTTGGAGAAGAACGGCCAGACGTTCTTGATGTTCGGGATGTAGCTGTGGTTGAGCGAGCGCACCAGGTCACCCTTGACCAGCCGGCTGATCTGATCGTAGCTGGGGAAGAACAGGTCATAGTCGACGTTGCCACCGCGGATCTTGGTCAGCGCCTCGTCGGTGTCGTTGAACGTCGACACCTGAACCTTCGTCGAGTACTTCTCCTCGAAGGACTTGATGGCATCGGGGGCGATGTAGTCGGCATAGCTGTAGAGCTGAAGGGTGGCCCCCTTCTCCGGGGCCAGCCCGTCTGCGATGGGCTTGTTGTCACCGGCGATATCCCAGGTGACCGGGCTGGACGGCGAGGCGATCGTCAGGCTGGGAGCCGAACTCGTTTGCGCGCCTTTGGAACACGCATCAAGGAAGGCGATCAGCGCCGGGGTGCCGGCTGCGAGCAGTGCGGCCCTGGTCAAAAACTGGCGGCGGTTCGGACCGGGTCGATTGGGGACAGTCATCCGCACCTCCGTGAGTTTTTTGTCTTGTCGCTAGGTGGACTCTGACATAGACTGAACGCTCAGTCAATAGCTGGCGCGGCGCTAATGCGCAGGTCCGACCAGCATTCGAGCGGAGGTTTCCCGTGGCTTCGTCGATCATCGAGAGCCCGGTGGCGGACTCGGTGGACCAGTTGATCGCCGATCAGGAGAAGGTCTTCCTGGCGCGCCAGCCGCGTAGCACCGAGATGATCGCAAGGGCGCGCGAACATCTCGCCGGCGGCGCCACGTCCAACTGGCAGATCGCCCAACCCCAGGCGGTGTGGATGAGCCACGGCGCGGGCTCCAAGGTCTACGACGTCGACGGCACCGAGTACGTCGACATGCACGGCGGCTACGGGGCTTCCATCGCCGGCCACGCACATCCGGCCATCGTCGAGGCGGTCAGTCGGCAAGTCCGGCGCGGTACCCACTTCGCCCAGCCCACCGAGGACGCCATCTGGATCGCCGGTGAACTGTCCCGCCGGTTCGATCTGCCGTTGTGGCGATTCGCCAACTCCGGCACCGAGGCCACCATGGATGCGGTGCATCTGGCCCGCTCGGTGACCGGGCGCGATCTGATCATCAAGGTCGAGGGCTGCTATCACGGCCACCACGACTCGGTCGAGGTCTCGGTGCTGCCGGAGGCCGACGAGGTGGGCCCGCGCGACCATCCGACCGGGGTACCGGGCAACAGCGGCATCCCCGCGGCGATCCGCGATCTGGTGGTCGTGGTGCCGTTCAACGATCCCGATGCGGTGGCACGGGCGCTGTCCGAGCATCGCGGTCAGGTCGCCGCGATGATCGTTGAACCGGTGATGATGAACGCCGGAATCATCCCGCCCGCCGACGGCTATCTGGCCGCCATCCGCGACCTGCTGCACGACCAGGGCGCGCTGCTGATCTACGACGAGGTCAAGACCGGCTTCACCACCGGCCCCGGCGGCGTCACCGCCATCTCCGGTGTGGTGCCCGACATGCTCTGTCTGGCAAAGGCTTTGGGCGGCGGCATCTCGGTCGCCGCCATCGGCGGCAGCACCCACGTGATGTCCGCGATCGCCGACGGACGCTACGAACAGGTCGGCACGTTCAACGGCAACCCACTGGCGATGGCCGCCACCCGGGCCACCCTCGCCGAGGTTCTGACCGCCGACGCCTACCGCCGGATGGATGCTCTGGCCACCCGGCTGCGCAACGCTGTGGACGCGACCATCGCCGATTACGGCTACGGTTGGCATGTGGTCAGCGTCGGTGCCAAGGGCTGCGTGACGTTCAAGAGCGAACCGGTACGCGAGTTCCGGGATTTCCTGCAGATCGACGACCGCCTGGGCCATTTGCACTGGCTCATGCAACACAACGGCGGCGTTTTCCTGCCGCCCTGGGGCAAGGTGGAGCAATGGTTGCTGTCCGTCCAGCACGACGAGGCCGATGTCGACCGCTTCGCCGCGAACTTCGCCCGGCTGGCAACGGCGGTGGCGGGCTGAGCGGCTGCTGTCCGGGCGGCCTCCGGTGACCGGCGGCGCGATCCGGCTGCACCAGCTGGCCAAGGCGTTCGACGATGTCCCCGCGGTCACCGGTATCGACCTCGATATCCCGGCGGGCCAGTTCTATTCGCTGCTCGGCGCGTCCGGGTGCGGCAAGACCACGACGTTGCGCATGATCGCCGGCTTCGAGAAGCCCGATTCGGGCCGGATCGAACTCGACGGCCGCGATGTCGTGGCCGATCCCCCGCACAAGCGTCCGGTCAACACGGTCTTCCAGACCTACGCATTGTTCCCGTTCATGACGGTGGCCGAGAACGTGGCATTCGGGCTTCGCTATCAGAAGGTGTCCAAGGACGAGACCCGGCGCCGGGTGGGCGAGGCGCTGGAGATGGTCCGGATGGATCCGTTCGCCAAGCGCAAGCCGGGCCAGCTCTCCGGCGGCCAGCAGCAGCGTGTCGCGCTGGCCCGGGCACTGGTACTGCAGCCCCGGGTACTCCTGCTCGACGAGCCGCTCGGTGCCCTGGATGCCCAGCTGCGCAAGCAACTTCAGCTCGAGCTTCGCTCGGTGCAGCGCGAGGTCGAGATCACGTTCGTCTATGTCACCCACGATCAGGACGAGGCTCTGACGATGAGCGATCAGATCGCGGTGCTGGCCGAGGGCCGGGTCGAGCAGGTCGGCCCACCGCAGGATATCTACTCGGCCCCGGCTACCACATATGTGGCCGGATTCCTCGGGGCGGCAAACATTTTCGATGCCGAGGTGCTGGAGTGCAGGGGCGGCACCGCGGTGTGCTCGGCACTGGGGACCCGCCTGGGTGCGGCGGTCGACGACGGATGCACGGCCGGGCCGGCGGCGATAGTGATCCGGCCCGAGCGCATCACCCTGGCCGATCCCGCCGCACCGGTACCCAGCGGGCACAACTCGATCAGCGGCACCGTGGCCGAGGTCGTCTACCACGGCGCGACCACCCAGGTGCACGTCGCCGTCGGCGCACCCACTGCGCTGATCGTCGACGTGCCCAACCAGTTCGGCCCGCAGTCGGTGGGCTACTCGCCCGGTATGGCGGTCACCTGCGTGTGCACGTCGGATGCGGTGCGGGTGTTGACCCGCAGCGCGGCCACACTGGTGGTGGACCCGGCCGCGGAGCTGGTGACCGATCCGGTGGCCTCTCTGAGCAGGTGACTCAGCGGCGGCGCTTGCCCGCCGCCACCGGCTGTTTGGTCTCGGCGGGCAGGTTCAGTTCGCGCTCGGCAAAACGCATTGCGATCTCGTAGGCCACTTTCGAGTCCACCTCGGGATCCTCCAGGGCCACCTGGATCGACAATCCGTCGAGCAGCGCCGAGAACTCCAGGGCGAACATCCGTGCGTCGACTTCCGCACCCAGGTCGGCCGAGTCCACCGCATCGACGATCATCCGGCGCCACCGCGCGTCGAGCTCCACCCGCCCCGCCCTGACCTCGTCGTGCCGGAAGGCTTGCGCCCATAGATCGAACCACAGCCCCCAGGCGCCGGGAATCTCGTTGTCGGCGTTGGGAACACAGGTCCACTGGGTCAGCAGCGACAGGCGCTCGCGCAGCGAAGGAATCTCGGCCAGCATCTGTTCGGCGGCCTCGTAGAACGACTCCTCCGAATACCGCAGCGCATCCACCAGCAGCCGGTCGCGGGTGCCGAAGTAGTAGATCACCAATGCCGAACTCACGCCGGCGCGCTTGGCGACATCGGAGATCCGGGTTTCGGCGAAACCGCGTTCACAAATGAGCTCCGCTGCGGCACGCAGCATCTGGATGCGACGACCTTCGTTGTTCTCCGTCGCGGGCGCGGGTTCGGCCATTGATCAACTCCCATCGGCAGTACCGGCATTGGCACTTGTCCAAAGCCTATCACTTGGTTAGATTGAACAGTCAGTCAAAGATGCCCATCGGGCGAACGAAAGTGGGGCGCCATGTCGAACACCTACGACGCCATCGTCATCGGCGGCGGACACAATGGCCTCGTTTCGGCCGCCTACCTCGCCCGCTCCGGCGCCAAGACCGTGGTGCTGGAGGCGCGCAGCGCCCTGGGCGGCGCCGCCACCACCGAAGCGCCATGGGAGGACGCCCCGCACCTGCGGGTCACCCGGCTGTCCTACGTCATGAGCCTGATGCCGCCGACCATCGTCAACGATCTGCAGCTGGAACGGCACGGCTACAAGGTGCATCCGATGGGCCCCTACTACCAGGCGTTTCCCGAGGGCGGCTCGCTGACCATCTATGAGGACGACCCGGCCCGCACCTACGAGCAGATCGCCAAGTGGTCGAAGAAGGACGCCGACGCATGGCCGAAGTGGAACGCCTGGCTCGAGGGCATCGCCGACGTGATGGGCCCGCTGCTCACCCAGGTGCCACCGAGCATCGGCTCGCGTCGTCCGTCGGATCTGCTGGAGCTGGCCAAGCTGGCCTGGAGTCAGCGCGGGCTGACGGTCCGCAAGACCGGTGACATCACCCGGCTGCTCACGATGAGCATCTCCGATCTGCTCGACGACTGGTTTGAATCACCGCAAATCAAAGGCGCGTTGGCGGTCAACGGCGTGATCGGGACGTGGGCCGGCCCGTGTGAGCCCGGCACCGCCTACGTGATGGCGCACCACTCCATCGGCGACGTGGGCGACGGCCAGCTGGGCAGCTGGGGCTACCCCGAAGGCGGGATGGGTGCGGTGTCGGAGGCCATCGCGCGCTCGGCACGCAGCTTCGGCGCCGAGATCCGGACCAACGCCCGGGTGTCGAAGATGCTGGTGCGGGGCGGCCGCATCGAAGGGGTGGCACTGGAGAACGGCGAGGAGCTGCGGGCCCCGCTGGTCGTCACCACGCTGCATCCCAGGACCGCGTTCCTCGATCAGACCCCGCGCGGTGAGCTGCCTGACGACTTCGTCAGCGATATCGAGCACTGGAAGACCCGCAGCGGCGTGGTGAAGATCAACCTGGCGCTGGCCGAGTTGCCGAGCTTCACCGCCGACCCCAGCAGTGGTCTGGCCGAACACCACACCGGCTCGGTGGAGATGGCCCCGACCATCGACTACATCGAGGCGGCGTTCCAGGACGCCCGTGCCGGACGGCCCGCACTGGCCCCGTTCAGCGACGGTGTCATCCCCACGACGCTGGACAAGACGCTGAATCCCGATGGCACCCACATCATGTCGCTGTTCACCCAGTGGGTGCCGGCGGAGTGGGCCAACGAACCGCACACCGAGGAACTCGAGGCCTACACCGACCGGCTGATCGATCTCTACGATCAGGTGGCGCCCGGCTTCAAGGGTTCGATCATGTACCGCGACATCGTCGGCCCGCACGAGATGGAAGTCGAGTACGGCTTGATCGGCGGCAACATCTTCCACGGTGAGCTGTCGCTGGAGCAGCTGTTCCACATGCGGCCCTCCCCCGGCTTCGCCGACTACCGCACCCCGATCGCCGGGCTGTACAACGGCAGCTCGGCCACCCACGCCGGTGGCGGGGTGTGCGGCATCCCGGGCTGGCAGGCGGTGCGGGCGGCGCTGGCCGACAAGAAGCGCGCCGAGCGCCGGGTCTTCCCGAAGATCGGCCGGGCGTCCTGAGCCAGACCATGTCCGTCGCCGCCATGCTGGGAGCCCGGTCGGTGGCGCTGGTCGGGGCCAGCCCCCGCCCGGGCAGCTTCGGCGAGCGGATGATCGTTGAGGCGCGGCGCAGTTCGGCGCGTCTGCACCTGGTCAATCCCCGCTACGACAGCATCGACGGAATCCCCTGCGTCTCCTCGTTGGCCGCGCTCGACGAGCCGGTGGACCTGGTGCTGCTGGGCGTCCCCGACACCGCTCTGCTGGATCAGGTCAAGGCGGCCGCGGCCGCGGCGGCACGGTCGGCGGTGATCTTCGGGTCCGCACACGGTGCGCAGTTGCGCCAGGCCGTGGCCGCCACGGCCACCGAGGCCGGCATGGCGGTGTGCGGGGGCGGGTGCATGGGCTTCGTGAACAACGCCACCGGATTGCGGGCGCTGGGCTATCTGGAGCCCGATCCGCTTCCCGCGGGCGGGGTTTCGCTGGTCACCCACTCCGGTTCGGCGTTCTCGACGATCCTGCGCGCCCGGCGCGGCTTCGGGTTCCGGCTGGCGGTGTCCTCCGGGCAGGAACTGGTGACCACCACCGCCGACTACGTCGACTACATCCTCGACGATCCGCAGACCTCCCTGATCGCCCTACTGTTGGAGACGCCGCGGGCGGTGGGCCGGCTGCGCGCCAATCTGCGCCGGGCCGCCGAACGCGACATCCCGGTGGTGATCCTGCCGGTCGGCCACTCGCCGCGCGGACGTGCCATGGTCGCGGCGCATTCCGGGGCGCTGGCCGGCGACGCCGCGGGCTGGCAGGCGTTCTGCGCCGATACCGGCGCCATCCGGGTCGGCGATATCGCCGAATTCGCCGACACCATTGAGCTTTTCGAAGCGGGGCGCCGGCCACGACCGGGCACCCGCGGTATTGCGACGGTGCACGACTCGGGCGCCGAGCGGGCGCTGGGCGTCGACCTGGCCCATGACGTCGGCGTGGACTTCACCGACCTGGCCGCGCCGACGCTGACCGCCATCAGCGAGCTGCTCGACGAGGGATTGGAGGCCACCAACCCGCTCGACGTGTGGGGTACCGGTGCCGACACCCGGGCGCTCTTCGGCGGGTGTCTACAGGCCATGATCGACGATCCGGGCGTCGCGGTCACCGCGCTGGCCATCGACCTGGTCACCGAGTACGACGGTGACACCGCCTACGCCGACGCCGTCCTCGATGTCGCCGCCGGCACCAGCGCGCCACTGGCGGTGCTGGCCTCGGTGGGCTCGGCAATCGACCGGCCGACCGCGGAGAGGTTGCGCAGCAACGGCATTCCGGTGCTGGAGAATGCGCGCAGCGGAATCGCCGCGCTGGGCCACCTGGCGACCTGGCCGCCGACACTTCTGCCAGCCGAGGTGGCTGTCGACGTCGAACGGCGCGATCGGTGGCGGGCTCGGCTGGCGCAGCCGGGTTGGGACGCGCCGACCGCGTTCGAACTGCTGGCCGACTACGGCATCGCGGTGGCCCGTTCGCGAGTAGCGCAGGACATCGACGGGGCGCTGGCTGCCGCGGAGGCCGTCGGCTACCCGGTGGCGCTGAAAACCCTTGGTGCCGCGCACAAGAGCGACGTCGGCGGGGTGGTGCTGAACCTCGGCACACCCGAGGCGCTCCACCAGGCGTATCTGCGGATGGCCGAGGCGCTGGGACCGGGCGTCAGCATCGACGCGATGGTGCCTGCCGGGGTGGAGATCTCCGTCGGTGTGGTCCGCGACGCCAACTTCGGCCCACTGGTCATCGTCGCCGCGGGCGGCACCCTGGTCGAACTGCTCGCTGATCGGGCGGTGGCGCTGCCGCCGGTCACCCGGGAATCGGCCACCGCGCTGCTGGGATCGCTGCGCACCGCTGCGCTGCTGGCCGGGTGGCGCGGCGCGCCGCCGGTGGACATCGATGCCCTGGCCGATGCGGTCGTCGGATTCTCACGGCTGGCAATCGAATTGGGCGAGCACCTCGATGCTGTGGAGGCCAACCCGGTGATCGCCTCCCCGAGTGGCGCGGTCGCCGTCGATGCGTTGGTCGTGCCACGGTCATCGCCCCGCCCCGGGTAAAGCCTAAGGTTACGGACGTGATCGAGGTACGCGCAGCCGTCGCCGCCGACGCGATGGCCCTTGCCGAGGTCGCGGTCCGCTCCTGGCGGGAGGCATACCGGGGTCTGATAGATCAGTCCTACCTCGAGGGGCTTCGGCCCGAAGACCGCGCGAGTCGCTACAACTTCGCCAGTATGGACGCCGGCCACCGATGCACCCTGGTTGCCATCGACGGTGCGGTGATCTGCGGGCACATCACGGTCGGCCCATCCCGCGACGACGACATGGCCGGAAGCGGTGAGGTGTGGGCGCTGTACGTCGACCCGCTAGCTGGCGCTGCGGGGCAGGGCGGGCGCTCCTCGCCGCCGGGTGCGACCACTTGAGCGACGCCGGATACCCGCAGGCACACCTGTGGGTCATCTCGGCGAATCTGCGTGCTCGGCGCTTCTACGAAACCATGGGGTGGCGAGCCGACGGGCGGGAACGCGTCGAGTTGATCGGCAACAGTTCCGTCCACGAGGTCGGCTACCTCACCGATTTGGTTGTGCACCCACGCTGATGACGGAATCTCTCACGGTGCCAGCCGGATCACACCCGCGCGCACCAGCGGTTGGAGCAAGCCGACCTTCTCGTCATCGGTAAGGCCGCCGGGGAGTTCACGCACATAGAAGTCGCACGTGCGCGCGATGAAGTCGACGGCGTCCGACGCGAGCGCGTTGACCGTCAGCACCGCGTCGCCGTTGCCGTCGACCAGCTGCACGGTGTGCCCGTCGGAACGGGCGCTCAGCACGCCCGACCCGTCATTGATCACGCGCCGCGCCGGGGCGAGGGTGCTGTCGTCGTACCAGACCGTCGGCAGTGGCTGGGCGAACAACTCCTCGTATCGCTGACGAAAGTGCTCGAACGACCCGGCCTGAGTCAGCGCCGGATCCAGCCCGTCGACCACGGGTGCGTGGTGCAGGTAGCGGCCGAAGTACTGCATGCCGAAGTCGGCGTACTCCGTGGTGAACAGGACGAAGGTGTGCCAGGCCGCGTCGACCATGGCCGAGTGCATCCCGAACGATGTTTCGGGAGTCGCTTCACACAGCACCAGGTAACGCTTGGCTTCGGTGAAGAGTTCTTCGGCCTGGGCAACACTATCGGCGACCCGGTCCTTGACCAGGCGGTCGACCACGAACGGCGCACTGAAAGCCAGTGCGCGTTCGTGCTCTGCTGCGAGCGCCACCGGAAGCTACCGGGCGCGGAAGCACAGCGCGCTGCTGGCCTTCGCGAAACACAGTTGACCAGCCGCGGGTACGCGATGGGTGGTGACGCTCAACCGGCCGACCTGGACGGTCTCGGCGACGGTGTTGGAATTGTTCATATCGGTGGTCCTCCCAATTCGGTGGGCTGCCGGTTGCCGCCCGATCCGTGGGATAACCATCACCGGCCGCATTCACCTGCACAGTCCACCGATGGGACGCAGTTCCAGGTGAATCGGGGGTCCACCGATCGGTGGACGCGGGCGGATCAGAAGATCGCGTAGGCCTTACGCAGGGTCTCGTGGATCAGCCAGGTGCCGGTCCAGCCGAGCGGGAACACGGCCAGATCACCGGCGCCGACCTCGCTGGGCTCGCCGCCGTCGGGGGTCACGGTCATCCGGCCGGACACCACGTAGATCACCTCGTTGGTCTCCAGCGTCCAGTGCGACGGCCCGGGCTCGCACTGCCAGATGCCGCCGGACTTGTCGCCGTCGGCCCACACCTCGAGGCCGTGGGTGGCCATCGGATGGTCGGTGGCCTCGTCCAGCGGACCCCAGTCCTCCAGTTCGGCGTCGGCGGCATTGGCGAGCACGGCGGTGAGCACAGCAGCAGTCATCAGGATGAAAACCTTTCGTTGTCAGGCGTGTTCGGGGAAGGGCAGCGAGATCGGTTCGGGCGCCACCCGGCTGTTGCCGTCGGCGTCGAACCGGTCAAGTCCCAGATCGGTGAGGTCGAGCCAGGTGCATTCACCGGTGAGCGTCAGATCGGCCGCCGCCTCGGCAACCGCTGGGCCCCACATCATTCCGTGGCCGGCCGGGCTGGCCACCACGGTGCCGGCCAACGGTCCGTCGTCGGTGAGCAACGGACCGAGGATCGGCAGATGGTCATTGGTGTAGTCGATGGTCGCCGCCCAGGTGCGGCGCAGCCCCAGCCCGCGCACCGGTGGGAACAGTTCCTCGATGCGGGCCTTGGCCTTCTCGTAATAGACCCAGTCGAATTCCAGCGCCACGCCTGCCGGCTCCTCGGGGTTGCTCATCCCCCACAGCACGCCACCGAATTCGCCGGGGCGCCAATAGATCCCCTCGCTGACGTCGAAGACCATCGGCAGCTCGTCGATGTTGGCGTCGCGCAGGGGTTCGGTGACCACCACCTGGTGGCGGGTGCCGCCGGCCGGAATCCGGCCGCCCGCGCGCACTCCCACCTCACCGAGGTGAGGCCCACCGGTCAGCACCACGCGCGGGGTGTCGATCGGTCCCGCCGAGGTGTCCACGCCCACCACCTGCCCACCGATCACGCGCAGTCCGGTGAACGTGGTGCGCTCGCGGACCTGGACCCGATGCGCGGTCAGTGCCGCGGTATAGGCCAGCACATTGCGGGGTGCGTTGATGTAGCCGTCGCCCGGTGCATACGAGCCACCCAGGCTCGATCCCGGCGCCATCCCGGTGTCCCGGCTGTCGATGTCGGCCGACGACAGCCACTCGACGTCCAGACCCAGTTGGTGCTGCAGGGCGATCCGCTCATGAGCCTGGGCCACTTCGGCTTCGGTGAAGCACGGCATCAGGTAGCCCTGCCGGACGAACCCGCAGTCCAGCGGGAATCGTTCGCCGCTGGTGGCGTAGAACTCCTGGCTGCGTAGCCCGAGTGTGATGGCGGTTTCGGTGCCACCCTGGGCGCGCACCATGCCCGAGGCGCGGCTGCTGGCGCCGTCGCCGAGAGTCTGCATCTCCAGCAGCACCACCCGGCCGGCGCCCCGTTCGGCTAGCTGAACCGCCGTCCACGCACCGACGGTGCCGCCACCGACCACCACCACATCCGCACTCTGACTGCTGGTCATACCTCAAGACCGTGACATAGACTGAACGCTCAGTCAATAGCTGGAGCGAGCGGAGAGCAGGGCCGAATGTACGGGTTGTCAGCCGAAGACCTACGGATCCGGGATACCGCCCGCGAGTTCGTCGAGACCCTGATCCCTTACGAGGCCGAGGCCGAGGCGGCCGGCGGCCAGCTGCCCAAGGAGCTCACCGCCGCCCACCACGCCCGTGCCATCGAACTGGGCCTGTATGCCACCAACATGCCTGCATCGGTGGGCGGCCCGGGATTCACGGCGCTGCAACAGGTTCTGGTGCAGGAGCAGGTCGGCCGAGTCACCAATGCCATCGCCTGGGTAGCCCACACTCCCCCGCAGTGGTGGGCCGAGGTTGCCACCGACTATCAGAAGCAGCGCTGGCTGTATCCGGCGGTGCGCGGCGAGAAGCACGAGGCGTACGCGATCACCGAGGAATTCGCCGGCTCCGACGTCTCAGCGCTGGAAACCACCGCCCGGCGCGACGGCGACGACTACGTGATCAACGGCGTCAAGTGGCACGTGACGTCGTTCAACCTGGCCGACTACTGCTTCGTGCAGGCGGTGCTCACCGACGGACCGCATCAGGGCGACCATGTGCTGCTGGTGGTCGACCTGCCCTGGCCCGGGGTGGAAGTGGTTCGCACACCGCACTATTCGCACAACATCCCCGACGAGCATCCCATCGTGTCGTTCACCGACGTTCGGGTGCCGGCCAGCCACCTCGTCGGCGCCGAGGGCGAGGGCATGCTGTTCACCCAGGACTGGTTCCGCTTCGAGCGGATCATGGTCGCCTCCCGCTGCGTGGGCGCCGCCCAGCGGCTGGTCGACGAGGTCACCGCATTCGCGAAAGACCGCATCGTGGACGGCAAACCGCTCGGCGAGCATCAGCTGGTGGCGGGAATGCTCGCCGACAGCGCCACCGAACTGTTCGCCGCCCGCAGCCTGCTCTACGAGGTGGCCCGCGGTATCGACGCCGGGCTGGATCGCAAGGCCCTGCACGGTCAGGCCTCGATGGCCAAGCTGTACTGCTCGGAGATGGCCGGGCGCGTCGCCGACCGGGCGGTGCAGATCTTCGGCGGGCGGGGCTACATGCGCGAGAACGTTGCCGAGCGGATGTTCCGCGAGCTGCGGGTGGAACGAATCTGGGAGGGCGCCAGCGAGATCCAGCGGATCATCATCGGCCGCCAGCTGATGCTGCGCGGACCGCAGGCGGTACTGGAACCGCGCTGAGCGGCGCTCAGCCCAGCAGCTGGTCCGACAGGGTCTCCAGCGCCTGCTTGGCGTACCCGCGCCAGATCCGAGCGAACACCGGCATGGCCCGCGCGCTCAGTGCGGACTTGGGGTGCAACGTCCACCGCCACGTCACCTTGGTGCCGGTGCCCTGCGGGCCGAAGATCCACAACCCCTCGACGTGGTCGATCAGCGGCGCCATCGCCCCGCGGATGCCGGACAGGGTGTACCCGAACGACTGCGGGGGATCGACGCTGGTCAAGGTTTCCCGCATGCCACCGCCACCGACCAGTGCGACGTTACGGGTCTGACCGACGCTGCCCCAATCACCGTCCTGGCCGTGGACGGCCTTGATCGGCGGGATGGGTCCGTACCAGTGCGAGAACAGCACCGGAAGGGCGATGGGCAGTGTCTTGACGAAGGCGTCGGCGGGCGCGACGGGGATCGCCCGGGACTGTTCGACGACGACAGGATGGGCCATAGGCCCGATGGTAGGCCGACTCAGCGACTCAGGTACTTCGCCGCCCGGCCGGTGATCGGCGGCAGGTCGAAGAACCCGGCGATCCCGGGTGCGGCCGCGCAGGTCGCCGGGATGGAGTTGACGCAGTGCGCCGCGGTGGCCACCACGCCGGGGTTGCTCACCAAGCCCTCCTCGACGCTCTCGGGCTGCCAGCCTTTCACCGTGACGAAGGTGTTCGGGTTACCCCGCACCTCCATCTCGTAGCGTTCGCCAGCGGGCCCGAAAGACCATGGCGGATCGAGGTTTTCCTCTCCCATCAGCCAGTTGACGGTGATCCGCACGACAACGGTGTTGGTCACCACGGCATCCCAGTGAAACCGGCGCCCGGCCACCTGCCCCGGTTCGATGACGCCGAGCGGGCTGTCGATCGGTGCAGTGGCGACGGCGATCTCCTGTTGGGTGCGGATCATCGGTTCGGCGGCGAACCCCAACCGGTCGACGATCAGCCGCACCGACTGGAAGAAGCCGCCGTTGAGCAGCTTCTGCATCGGTCCGCTGAGCGCGCTCTCGGGTGTGCCGCCGAATCCCATCACGTGCCGCAGCACGTCGGGCGCCCCGTATGTACGCAGGTCGGAGTACTCCTCGGCGCGCACGAACGTCACCCCGGTGGACATCACTGACAGCAGCAGCGGGAACAGTTCGGTGGCCGCGCCCGGGCCGATCCCGGCACCGTGCAAGGTCACGTTGCCCTCGCGGGCGGCGGCTTCCAGTGGGGCGGCCTCGGCCTCGGTGGGATAGAACCAGCCGAGCGGGCTGACGACGTTCTTGCCCGAGCGCAGCAGGGCGCTCACCTCGTCGACGTCGGGCAGCAGCGGGGCGTAGATAACCGCGTCGGCGTCCAGCGCCAGGATGTCGTCGATGCTGCCGGTGGCGGTCACCCCGAGCGGGCCGGTGCCGATGATCTCCCCGACGTCCTTGCCCGCCTTGTCGCTCGAGTGCACCCAGCAGCCGACGAGTTCGAGTTCGGGGTGGTCGAGCACGCCCTTGATCGCGGCGACCCCGACCGAGCCGGTTGCCCACTGGATGACGCGCAGTGCCACGAGCCTCACCTCCAGAAACTAGAACGTGTTACAACTAGATCTACACGACCTGCCCGCGAGCAGGCGCAGACTCGCACAAGTCAGTGTGGACGGAAAGGTGTGGCGCCATGGCCAAGGCCGCAAACAGGGTGTTCGTCGTCGGAGTCGGGATGACGAAGTTCGAGAAGCCGGGCAGTCGTGAGGGCTGGGACTATCCGGACATGGCGCGCGAGTCCGGCACCAAGGCACTCGAGGACGCCGGGGTCGACTACGACCTGGTCGAGCAGGGCTTCGTCGGTTACTGCTCGGGTGACTCGACCTCCGGGCAACGGGCCCTCTACGAACTCGGCATGACGGGCATCCCGATCGTCAACGTCAACAACAATTGCTCGACGGGATCGACCGCACTGTTCCTGGGTGCGCAGGCGATTCGCGGCGGGCTGTCGGACTGTGTGCTCGCTCTCGGGTTCGAGAAGATGCAGCCTGGCTCGCTGGGTGGCGGCGCCACCGACCGGGAGACCCCGCTGGGCCGCCACGTCAAGGCGCTGGCCGAGATCGACGAGTTCGCCTTCCCCGTCGCGCCGTGGATGTTCGGCGCGGCCGGCCGCGAATACATGCGCGAATACGGTGCTACCGCAGAGCATTTCGCCAAGATCGGCTACAAGAACCACAAGCATTCGGTGAACAACCCGTACGCCCAGTTCCAGGACGAGTACAGCCTGGAGGACATCCTGGCAGCGAAGATGATCTCCGATCCGCTGACCAAGCTGCAGTGCTCGCCGACCTCGGACGGCTCGGGCGCGGTGGTACTGGCCTCCGAGAAGTTCGTCGACGACCATGGGCTGGCAGGCCAGGCTGTGGAGATCGTCGGCCAGGCCATGACCACCGACTTCGCCTCGACGTTCGACGGCTCGGCCCGCAACATCATCGGCTACGACATGAACGTCCAGGCGGCGCGCAAGGTCTACGAGCAGAGCGGCCTGGGCCCGGAGGACTTCCAGGTCATCGAGTTGCACGACTGCTTCTCGGCCAACGAACTGTTGCTCTACGAGGCCCTCGGCCTGTGCGGGCCCGGTGAGGCACCAAAGCTGATCGACGACAACGACACCACCTACGGCGGTCGCTGGGTGGTCAACCCGTCCGGCGGGCTGATCTCCAAGGGGCATCCGCTGGGTGCGACCGGCCTGGCCCAGTGCAGCGAGCTCACCTGGCAGCTGCGCGGCACCGCCGACAAGCGGCAGGTGGACAACGTGACCGCCGCGCTGCAACACAACATCGGTCTGGGCGGGGCGGCCGTCGTCACCGCCTACCAGCGCGCCGAACGCTGATCCGGCGACGCCGGCCGGTCAGTTCAGCAGGCTGGCACGGCTGACGACGGACAGCGGGTGTTGCAGGCGTTGCGGCAGGTCCGCCGGATCCCACCGCCCCTGGCGAATCCAGGCGCAGACGTCCCCGACATCGTCGCCGTCGACGACGGGACCGATCCAGTGGCCCGGGCCGCTCGGCGTGCGGTCGACGGCACACGGCTGCACCAGCACGAGGGCCCCGACACCCGGCCGTGTTGCGCAGAAGGCCGAGCCGAGCAGGCACGGCGCCGACACCAGAATTCCGTGCCGGCACTGGCGAACTACGGACCGGAATGCCTCCAGCCGGGTGTCGTCACGCCGGTCCGCGCACCCGACGCACACCACCAGGGTGAACGGACGACTGGTCGGCTCGGCTACCACCGGGTGTTCGTCATCGCTTTCACCAACTCGACTTCCGCACTCCCGGAAGCTGCCCCAGGTGGGCCAGCTCGCGCACCCGCACCCGGGACAGGCCGAACTTGCGCAGGTGTCCACGGGGGCGACCGTCCACGGCGTCGCGGTTGCGCACCCGGACCGCGCTGGCATCGCGTGGTTGGCGCGCCAATTCGGCTTGCGCAGCGGTCTTTTGGTCAGCCGAGCTGGCCGGTGAGGAGATGATGCGCTTCAGTTCGGCGCGGCGGTCGGCATATCTGGCGACGATCGCGATGCGCCGCTCGTTCTTGACGATCTTGGACCGTTTGGCCATCAGATCTTCTGTCCTTCCCGACGCAGCCGGGCGACAACGGCCTCGATGCCGTCCCGGTCGATGACCTTGATGCCCTTGGCGCTGACCCGTAACCGCACCCGGCGGCCTTCCGAGGGCAGGTAGTAGGTCCTGAGCTGGATATTGGGCGTCCAGCGACGGCTGGTACGCCGATTCGAGTGCGATACCGAGTTGCCGAAACTCGGCTCGCGACCAGTGACCTGGCAACGTGCGGACACGAGACCTCCCGCGTAAGTTATTGAAAATCGTTTTCGACAAGTGCGGGTTCGGACTGTACCCTCCAAGGCGCACCAATTGGAAATCATTTTCACTTAAGGGAGGCGTAGTGCGGACCCCGGTACTGCTGGTTGCGGGCCAAGGCGACACCGATGCCCTCGTCAGAGTCCTGCTCCGGCACGAGCGAACCCTGGTCGTGCGGCACAGATTCGACGGTCACGTCGTCCGCCGACTGGTGAGCACGCTGCGCAACGGGATCCTCACGACGGCTGAAGCCGCCCTGGAACTCGCGCACGGCTGCGTGTCCTGCACAGTGCGCAAGGACCTCCTGGTCCTGCTGCGCCGGCTGCACCGGCGTGACGATGTCGACCGGATCGTCGTACACCTGGACCAGTGGCTGGAGCCCGAGCCGATCTGCTGGGCGATCAACCATGTCCGGGTTCAGATGGGCCCCGGGTACACCGACGGCCCGGCGGCACGCGATGTCGAGATCACCGGCGTCATCACGGCTGTGGACACCGACCACTGGCTGGCCGAGGCGTTGGGCGACGAGGACCTCGACGACGGGCGGACCGTGGCACAGGTGGCCGTCGGACAAGTCGAGTTCGCCGACATCGTGGTGGCGCCGCAGCTGGACACCCGGACGCTGGCCGTCCTGCGGCGGCTGGCCCCGCGGGCCTGGATCATCCAGACCGAGGAGCACGTGCAGGAGGCGGTCGCCAATCTCGACGACAACGCCCGGCGCGGCACCAGCGACGATCCGTGCGGTCCGCTCCTGGCCGGCCAGCCCCCCTTGGACGCCGACGGCGACGTCGGGATCGTCGAGTTCGAGGCGAACCGGCCGTTTCATCCACTGCGGTTGCACGACGCGATCGACGTCCTGTTCAGCGGCGTGGTCCGCACCCGCGGCCGGCTCTGGCTGGCCAGCCAGCCGGAGCAGATGATGTACCTGGAATCCGCCGGCGGAGGGCTGCGCGTCACCTCCGGCGGGAAATGGCTTGCTGCCATGGATGATTCAGAGCTGGCCTACGTCGAGACCGAACGCCGGGCGCTGTCAGCACTGATCTGGGACGAGCAGTACGGCGACCGGCACACGTCGATGGCGGCGCTGGCCTGTGGCGCCGACCCCGCCGAGATCACCACCGTGCTGGCCGGCGCCCTGCTGACCGACGATGAAATGGCCGACCCACAGCTGTGGGCCCATTTCGACGATCCGTTCGGCGACTGGCACGAGGACCCCTGTGACGAGTCGGTCGTACACGCCGAACTCGGCACTGCAACCTACGATTTCGATGAGGAGCGATGAAAGCAGACATCCATCCCGACTACCGGCCGGTGGTCTTTCAGGACGCCGGAACCGGCGCCACCTTCCTGACTCGATCCACCGCGACCACGTCGCGCACGATCGAGCTCGAGTCGGCCGACGGTGTGCGGACCTATCCCCTGGTGGTTGTCGAGGTGACGGCCGACTCGCATCCGTTCTGGACCGGCGAGCGCCGCGTCATGGACGTCGCAGGCCAGGTCGAGAAGTTCCATCGGCGTTATGGGCAGCGCTCGTGATGTGGCAGGCTGCAGCCGCGAAAGCGGCGACGACGGTGGTGACCGGGGTGGTCGGGGTGGCCGCGTACGAGGCCCTGAAGAAGGCCACCGCCAGACTTCCATTGCGCCAGACGGCGGTCACCGCGACCGCAGCGGGATTGCGTGGCGTCCGCGCCGCCGAGGCCAACGCCGAACGAGTCCGTCTGGCGATCGGCGACGTGGTGGCCGAGGCCCGTGAGCAGATCGGCGAGGAAGCACCTGCGCCGGTCGCCGGCGACGCCGGCCACGATCACACCCACTGAGCGATCCGACGTGGTGACCATCATCTCCGACGCTGCAGGCCGGCTCCGGATGAATGTCGAAGAGCTACAGGGCAATTCCCGCCACGCAGTCTGCATCGAGGACGCGCTGGCGATCCGGTCGGGAGTCCGCGCCGCGCACGCCTATCCGCGTACCGGATCGGTGGTGGTCTGGTACACACCGGGGCGCTGCGATTCGGCGGGCCTGATCGACACCATCACGGCCGTCATCGCGCAACCCGGCGAGCCACGTGCACCGGCCGTCCCGCGCTCCGCCGAGGTGACCAACACCGACGTGATGCGGATGACCATCGGTGGGGTGGCCCTGCTGGCACTGGCCGCTCGGCGGTACGTACTGCGTCGCCCTCCCCTGCTCGGACCCACCAGCCGGCTGTTCGCCTCTGCGGTCACTCTGATCACGGGCTATCCATTCCTGCGTGGCGCTCTGGCGTCGCTGCGCGCAAGACGTTCGGCGGGAACCGATCTGCTGGTGACGGCGGCCACGCTCGCCAGCCTGGTGCTGCGGGAGAACGTCGTCGCCCTGACGGTGCTGTGGTTACTCAACATTGGCGAGTACCTTCAGGAGTTGACGCTGCGCCGCACCCGGCGGGCGATCTCCGATCTGCTCGCGGGCGGCCAGGACAGCGCCTGGATCCGGCTGGTCGACGGCACCGAGGTGCAGGTAGCGACCGACTCGCTGGCGATCGGCGACGTCGTGGTGGTCCACGAGCAGGTCGCCGTCCCGGTCGACGGCGACGTCGTCGACGGTGAGGCCGTCGTGGACCAGTCGGCGATCACCGGTGAACCGCTCCCGGTCAGCCTCGGCCCCGGCGATCGGGTGCATGCCGGGTCGATCGTCGTGCAGGGCCGCATCGCCGTTGCCGCGGTGGCCGTCGGCCACCAGACCACCATCGGGCGCATCATCACGCGCGTCGAGGAGGCCCAACGTGACCGCGCACCAATCCAGACCATCGGCGAGAACTTCTCCCGCCGGTTCGTGCCGGCGTCGTTCCTGCTGTCGGCGCTGACCTTCGCGATCACCGGCGATGTCCGGCGGGCGATGACCATGCTGCTGGTCGCCTGCCCGTGCGCTGTCGGGCTTGCCACGCCCACGGCGATCAGCGCCGCGATCGGCAACGGTGCCCGGCGCGGGATCCTGATCAAGGGTGGCTCCCACCTCGAGCGGGCCGGCAACATCACCGCGGTCGTCTTCGACAAGACCGGAACGCTTACGGTCGGCCGGCCGGTCGTCACCAATGTCGTTGCCTTCCATAAGGATTGGCAGCCCGAGCAGGTACTCGCCTACGCGGCGAGTTCCGAGATCCACTCTCGTCACCCACTGGCCCAGGCCGTGATCCGGTCCACCGAAGAGCGCCACATCACCATTCCGTCGCACGAGGAGTGCGAGGTCCTGGTCGGACTGGGCATGCGTACCCGCGCCGATGGCAGAACACTGCTGTTGGGCAGCCCAGAACTGCTGCGCCGCGAGAAGGTCCGGGTGTCCAGGAAGGCGGCCGACTGGATGACCCGGCTTCAGCAGCAGGCCGAGACACCGTTGCTCCTCGCGGTGGACGGCACTCTGGTCGGCCTCATCAGCCTGCGCGACGAAGCGCGACCCAATGCCGCCGACGTGGTGGCCGGGTTGCGAGCACGGGGCGTCCGACGTGTCGTGATGCTGACCGGCGACCATCCGGAAACCGCCAGGGCCATCGCGGATGTCGTCGGCATCGACGAGTGGCAGGCCGAGGTGCTGCCGGAGGACAAGCTCGCAGTCATCCAGCGACTACACGACGAGGGCCACACCGTGGCGATGGTGGGTGACGGCGTCAATGACGCACCGGCGCTGGCCGCCGCGGACATCGGTATCGCCATGGGCCTGGCCGGAACCGACGTCGCGGTCGAGACGGCCGATGTCGCGCTCGCCGGCGACGATCTGGCGCGCATCCTCGATCTGCAGACCCTTGGCTCCCGCGCGGTGCGGGCGATCCGGCAGAACTACGGGATGTCGATCGCGGTGAACGCGGTGGGACTGATCGTCGGCGCCGGTGGCGCACTGTCTCCGGTGATGGCGGCGGTCCTGCACAACGCCTCGTCGGTGGCGGTGGTGGGCAACAGTTCACGGCTCATCCGCTTCGAGTTGGCCGCAGCGGACTA
This sequence comes from Mycolicibacterium anyangense, assembly GCF_010731855.1. Classification (NCBI taxonomy): domain Bacteria; kingdom Bacillati; phylum Actinomycetota; class Actinomycetes; order Mycobacteriales; family Mycobacteriaceae; genus Mycobacterium; species Mycolicibacterium anyangense. Next base: position 2,940,114 of record NZ_AP022620.1, read on the forward strand.
GGCGATGAGCGCCCGCACAGGATTTCGGTTCTCGCTGTGACAGCCGTCAGGACAGCTGGGTGACCTGGTAGGCGTTCTCGGCGTGCCGGGAGCGGATGGTCTTCTTGTCGTACTTGCCCACGCTGGTGCGGGGGATCTCGTCGACAAAGGTCCAGCGCTCCGGCAGCCACCATCGAACGACCTTGTCCGCCAGGTAGTCCCGTAGCTCCGCCGGAGTCACCTGCGCGTCGTCGTGCAGGACGACCGCGGCCAGCGGCCGTTCCTGCCAGCGCTCGTCCGGCACGCCGACCACCGCGGCCTCCCGCACCGCCGGATGCCCGATCAGGTGGTTCTCCAGATCCACCGAGGAGATCCACTCGCCACCGGACTTGATGACGTCCTTGGCGCGGTCGGTCAGGGTGATGTAGCCCTGCCCGTCGATACGGCCGACGTCACCGGTGCGCAGCCACCCGGACTGGAACTTCGACTCATCGGTGTTGCGGTAGTACGAGCCGGTGATCCACGGCCCGCGCACCTCCAGCTCGCCGACCGCCTCGCCGTCGTGCGGCAGGGCGGTGCCTTCGTCGTCGACGATGCGGGCCTCCACGCCACACATCGGCCTGCCCTGCGTGCCGCGCACCTCCCACAGCTTGTCCGCAGGAGTGTTCGGCGCCGGCCACGCCAAGGTGGCCATCGGCGAGGTCTCGGTCATCCCCCACAACTGGCGGATCTGCACACCGTGCTTTTCCTCGAAGGTCTTCATCAGCGACACCGGCACGGCCGAACCACCACAGGCCACCAGCCGCAGCGACGAAATATCGTGGCCGGTATCGCGATCCAGGTAGTGCATCACGTCGTTCCAGATGGTCGGCACGGCACCGGCCACGGTGGGCCGCTGGGTCTCGACGAGATTCACCAGTGACGGTGCGTCCATGAACCGGTCCGGGAGCACGATGTCCGCCCCGGCCATCAGCGCCGCGTACGGCAGGCCCCAGGCGTTGGCGTGGAACATCGGCACGATCGGGAATGCCTTGTCCGAGAAACTCAATCCCATGCCGTTGCCGCTGCACACGGCCATCGAGTGCAGGTAGCTCGACCGGTGGCTGTACACCACCCCCTTGGGGTGGCCGGTGGTACCGCTGGTGTAACACATTGCCGCAGCAGAGTTTTCATCGACATCGGGCCAGTCGAACTGGTCGGACTCGGCGGCGGTCACATCCTCGTAGCGGACAACCTTCTTGCCGGAGCGCTCGAACGGCTCCAGGTCACCGGCGCCGACGGCGATCACGGTGTGCACGGTTTCCATCTTGGGTAGCACCGGGGCCAGGATCGGCGCCAGCGACAGGTCGGCGATCACCACCGTGTCCTCGGCCTCGTAGGCCACGAATTCGATCTGTTCGGGGAACAGCCGGATGTTGAGGGTGTGCAGCACCGCACCCATCGAGGGCACGGCGACGTAGGCCTCCAGGTGCTCCTGGTTGTTCCACATGAAGGTGGCCACCCGGTCGTCACCCTCGACGCCAAGCCTGCGCAGCGCGTTGGCCAGGCGCGCGGCCTGTTGACCGACATCCCGATAGGTCGCATGCCGGTAACCACCGTCGCCGGTCGCAGTCGTCACGGTCCGGTCGCCGTGCACGGTGACGGCGTAACGAAGGATGGCCCCGACGGTCAACGAGAACTGCTGCATGGTGCTGTGCATGGCGCCTAACCTATCGCCGCGGCCGGGCGATGAGAGACAGATCCCCCGAGATGTCAGACGATGACGCTGCCATGCTGAAGCGGTGACCGTCGCCAAGTCGATTCTGTTGTTCGTGGCCGCCGCGCTGCTGGAGATCGGCGGGGCCTGGCTGATCTGGCAAGGTGTGCGTGAGCACCGGGGCTGGCTGTGGATGGGCGTGGGCGTCGCCGCCCTGGGCGCCTACGGCTTCGTGGCCACACTGCAACCGGATGCGAACTTCGGCCGGATCCTGGCCGCCTACGGTGGGGTGTTCGTCGCCGGGTCGCTGCTGTGGGGGATGGCCGCCGACGGGTTCCGGCCGGATCGCTGGGATGTGATCGGTTCAGCGGTGTGCCTGCTCGGGGTGGGGCTCATCATGTACGCCCCGCGGCGCTGACGCATGACAACGGGCCCGGCGCACTGCGGCCGGGCCCGTCATCACGGTCTCACTGATTCGACTTCTGGCGCTGCTCTTCGGCTTTCGCCTCGCCACGCGCCTTCTCGGCCTCGGCTTCCTTGGCGGCGGCGTCACGCTGGGCCTCCGCCTTGTCCTGCTGGGCCTTGCCTTCTTCGGTGAGGTCACCGCGGCCGGTCACCGTCCCTACGGCTTCCTTGGCCTTGCCCTTGACGTCTTCGACGACGCCCTTGATGCCTTCTTGCGGTCCGCTGTTGTTCTCTGCCATGGGCCCTCCCCTGGTATGCCGGACGTGTGTGCGGTGGGCTGCCCCGATCCTCGTCGACCGTGGCCGCCCAAACTCTGGCTTCCCCGCCTCGATGGCGCTAAACGCAGTGCAACATTTCGGTCGACGCCGGCGATACAGGAGGAGGATCATTGGGGGCGTCAGAAGGAGGATGCGCGAATGCGCACAACATGGATGCTTGCCGCGGTTGCGGCAGCGGGCGCAATCGTCGCCGGACCTGCCGCCGCCGCGTGGGCGGACAACACCTCGGCCCAGCAGACCATCAACCAGCTGCAGCAGCAGGGCTACACCGTCAACATCGACCGGATCGGCACCGCGCCGATGTCACAGTGCGTAGTGACCAGCGTCCGCAACCCGCAGACCGTCACCCAGTGGGTCCCCTACGTGGGGCCGACGCTGGGCAGGAACAACGGCAACGTCCTGGTGCCCGTCGTCACCAGCCAGACCATCTCGGTGTCGCTGGACTGCACGGGCCGCGGCTGATCGCCCGCGGTCAGGAGGCCAGCAGCGCCAGATCGCTGGTGGAGCCCAACTGCAGCGCGCTGATCGCACCGCTGTAGTCGGCGGCATACAACCGGCCCTGCGGTCCGGCCGCCAGGCAGGCCAGCGCACCGCCGACGGCGATGTGGTCGATGACCTCGTGGGTGGCGGTGCACATGACGGCGATCTGGTCGCGGTCGACGAAGTAGGCGAGATCACCGTCGTGGCCGAGCACCAGCGAGGTGGGGATGCCCCGCACACCGATGGTGTCGATCACCCGCGCGCCGGCCACGTCGATGACGTTGATGACGCTGCCCAGCTCGGCGTCCCAGCCGGTGGCGAAGATCTTGCGGCCATTGGGATGTGCGGCGATCTCACCGATGGATCCGCCGAGGGCGACCGTGCCCAGCACGACACAGCGGGTGGTGTCGATGACCACGAGGCTGCCGCCCGAGGTAGTGGTCAGCGCCACGAACAGCCGGGTGCCGTCGGCGCTGAGCTGCACCGCCTCTACCGAGGCTGCTGACACGGGCGAGACGGCGACGGCGCGCAGAGCACCGGACTCGACGTCGATGACGGCGACGTCGGCGCGGTCATCACCGATGCGTGCGACGTACAGGGTGTCACCGGCCGGGCTGACGGCCAGGCCGCGCGCGGCCATCTCCAGGTTCTTGGCGGCGAAGGGCACCGCGGTGGCCGTGTCGACGGCCACGATGGCGTCCTCTTCGGTCGAGGCCGAGGTGACGTAGGCCCGATCGGCGATCACTACGGAGTAGGGCTCGGCGATGCCGCTGACCGTCGCGGTCACCGTCATGGTGGCGGTGTCGATGATCGAGACGGCGTCGGCGCCGTAGTGCGCGACCACCAGGCGCCGGCCGTCGGGGCTGACGGCCATGTCACTGACCGGACCGTGCGTGGCGGCCACCGAGCCTGCGGCACTGACGATGGGAGCCGTGATGGGCTCGAGCCCGACCTCGTCGAGCAGCGCCGGAAGAAGGTCACCGGTCGGTGCGCGCTTGATCGTGGGCAGCGACGACAACCACAGGGAATGTGCTGCAGCGACCCGCTCGGCCACCGCTGACGTGTTTGCCATGATCTCGTTCCTCCGACAGCCTTCAGCAGGCTGAGTTTCGTGTTGAGCGTGCATGTGACGCCAGGAGGCGTCGCGTGTCTTTCAGTGTACCGAGACAGTTAACCCAGAATTTGCATTCCCGCGAGGCCAATTCACATCCGTCGCGCTGGTCTCAGGTGCCGTTAAGCCAGCGATCGTTATCAATTTGTTGCATTCCGCGAATGAATTTCAAATACTAGCCTTGAGCTGCTGCTTTGACTTAGATGAATACATGTTGTGGGCGCACGGACAATGCCGTCGGCTAATGAAATTCTCACCCCTTGGCGATCGGTAGTTGCCAACATCACAATGCCCCAGTGATGTCTAAATTCTTAAGGATTACCCTTAAGGAACTGACGCTGGCGACGGTGTGCCGGACCACAATCGCGACCGATCAGCGGGCGGACGCACCGGAACTTCGCTGCTGGCGGCAGTTAGTGAGGCCGTCTCGACACTTCGCTAGTGGTCCAGATCACAGCATTTCTCGGCCCATTGGCCCCGGTCAGCTCGCCGGGCTGATCACTGCGCACGCCACCCGCTTGCCCGCGTCACCCGTGGCCATCGTCTGCTCGTCCGGACCGGGCTTGCCGTCGACGGTGTAGCGCTGCGGGATATTGGCGAAGTTGTCCGCGCCTTCATGGATGATCAGAGCCGTTCCCTGCGGCCCGGTGAGATCGGCTTTGGTGAAGGCAGCGGTGGTGGTGACCAGCTTGGCCGACCCGTCCGGGCGAACCTGTAACGACGTCAGATCCCCGCTGGCCGGGTGGCTGGTATGCCCCTGGACCTGAAAGTGCCCGCCCGCGGAGTTGAAATTACCGGGCGCCCCGCCGCTGGGGGCCACCGAATCGGGCTCGCATTTGCCCACCGAGTGGATGTGCAGACCATGGAATCCGGGGGTCAGGATGCCGCCGGCCACGGTCTCGACCGTGATCGTGGCAAAGCCGCCGGAGAAGTCGAAGGTGGCGTTGGCAACGGTCTTACCATCGGGTGTTTTCAGTTGCGTCACAAGGCTTTCCGCCCCCGCTGCGGCCGACGACGACGGCGACGACGACCCGCCCTGGCTTGCCGAGGGATTGTTCGAGCAGGCGGACACGACAGCAACGGGGAGGATCAACGCGGCAACGCCGGCGCGCACAGGTGTCAACATCTGCCGAGCCTACCCACGGCACGAGCCCGGAAAACTTCCGATCTGCTGGGAGTCTGGCGTCTGAGCAGGGCGAAAAGCCACCAGCGGAAGCTGGCGAACCAGCCGGTGGCGGGCAGCCGGGCTCCCGTCGTAGGGCCAGCCCACCAACGCCGAGAGAACCTTGCGCACGACCGGGGCCACCAGTCGGTGCCGCCGCTCGTAGTCGGCCACGACACCCGCGGCCTCCTCGGCGCCCAGTGCGCGGTGGTCGGCGGCGAACACGATCCGCCCGATCTGGACACTGCCGGGCGAACCGGCAGCCAGGTTGCGGAACCAATCCGCGCTGGGTCCAGTTCCGGCGATCACCATCACCTCGTCGCCCTCGATGGCGAGGACCTCGAGCACCGTCCGATAGCGCTTGCCCGAGGTCCGGCCCTGATGTGTCAGGCAGAGGAACCGCCGGCCCAGCAGCCAGCCGAGGCCGTGGTCGTAGAACCGGACCGGTGCACGCCACATGGACACCGCATACCCGCCGCGCTGTGGCCGAACACTGTGCCCCATCGGCAAATACTGGGCAGTTGCTCCAAGCAAACGAGGCAAAACCTGAAGGCATGTGCCGACCCGCAGATACGCCCCTCCCGGTGCGACGACACGGCCCTGTGGCAATGGGCATAACATTTGCGGTCTTGGTCTCGAAACGGTAAACACTGAGCATGCCCTTACCGGCGTCCCTGATCTCACCGGAGCCTCCGGGGTGGCGTGATCGCAAGCGTTACCTGTGGTTGTTCAGCACGATCATGCCCGGGATGGTCGGACTGTCCTGGCTGTGCGTGTTCTTCCTCGGGCCGTCAGCGTTCTGGTGGCTGGGCCTGGTGCTGGTCTTCGTCATCGGGCCGGTGCTGGACTATCTCGGCGGCGCCGACACCGCAGGTCCGCCCGACGGCGCCCTTCTCGCACTGGAGAAGGACCCGTTCTACCGCTGGGCAACGTACCTGTATCTGCCCTGCCAATACCTGTCGCTGGCTTTCGCCTGCTGGCTGTGGGCCGGTGGCGGCTGGCTGTCGATGAGCACCGTCGACAAGCTCGGCCTGATGGTCGCCGTGGGCATCGTCGGCGGCTGCGCCATCAACGTCGCCCATGAAATCGGCCACACCAACCAGCGCACCGAGAAACGGCTGAGCAAGATCGCGCTGGCGCAATGCTGGTACGGCCACTTCCCCGTCGAGCACAATCACGGCCACCACGTCCGCGTCGCCACTGTCGAAGATCCGACGAGCTCGTGGCTCGGTGAGAGCTTCTATGCGTTCCTGCCGCGATCGGTGGGCGGGCGAGTGCGCACGGCCTGGCGGCTGGAGGCCCGCCGCCTCGCCCGCCGCGGCCACTCACCGTGGTCGCTGCGCAACGAAGTGCTGACCGCGTGGCCGATGAGCCTGGCGCTGTACGCGGGGTTGGCGGTGTGGTTCGGTCCGGTGGTCCTGCCGTGGTTGATCGGCCAGGCGGTGGTGGGCATCTGCCTGCTCGAGATGGTCAACTACATGGAGCATTACGGGTTGCGCCGTCAGAAGCTGCCCAACGGCCGCTATGAGCGAGTTCGTCCGGCGCACAGCTGGAACAGCAACAGCGTGCTGTCCAACATCTTTCTCTTCCACCTGCCGCGGCACTCCGACCATCACGCGAACCCGATGCGGCCGTACCAGGCGTTGCGGCATTTCGACGAGGCGCCTGAGCTGCCCGCCGGCTACGCGGCGCTGCTGCCGCTGACACTGGTGCCGCCGTTGTGGCGCCGGCTGATGGACCACCGCGTGGTGGCGCACTACGGCGGTGACATCCGCCTGGCCGCTTTGCCGCCGAATCACCCGTTGATGGCTCACAATGAAACGTCACCCGGGCGGAAGGTACCCGCTCACGCGCGTTAGTTGAGGGCCATGGACCAGCAGGACGATCCCGAGAAGCGCATTCGGGAACTCGAGCAACCGCTGACCGACATCGCAGGGACCGCCGAGCTGGGCACCACCCCGATGGGGCAACAGCCGCCACCGCCCGCCTGGGCTCCTCCGCCGATACCACCACCCCCGCCTCCGGGTTACTACGGTCAACCCATTCCCGGCATGCCCCCGGTTGACCAACCGTCCTCCCCCGGCATGAAACTCGGCTGGATCATATTGGCGCTGTTGGTCGTCGGCCTACTCATCGGTGGCGGTGCGATCGCCCTCACCACCATGTTCGCGACCAAGACGATCACCTCGACGCCCACCACCCCGCCGATCTCGGGCGGCGGTGGCCCGTTCAGCCCGACCTCTCGGCCGCAAAGCCCCGCGCCCACCGCCGAACCCGAGGAGCCACCGACGACGGCGGCCACCGTCCAGACCTCGGCGCCCGGAGAGACGGTCAGCGTCTCGGGCATCGAGGAAAACAAGACCATCGTCTGCAACGACAACCCGGTGACCGTCAGCGGGATGCAGAACACGGTCGTCATCACCGGCCATTGCACCCGGGTCGAAGTGTCCGGGATGAACAACATCGTCACCGTCGACTCGGTCGACGTGATCAGCGCATCCGGCATCGACAACAAGGTCACCTACCACTCCGGGTCGCCCACCGTCGACAAGTCCGGTTTCGACAACGTCGTCGAGCAGGGCTGAAGTACCACGCCGACAACGCCTTTGGCCTTCGGCGCGCCGGCACGCGCCGAGTGTGCACCGGTTGCGAAACCAGGCCCACTTGTCGCAACCCCAGCACGTTCGGCGAGACGTTCACCTCTTGACGCGCACCCTCGATAAGTCGTGTCGCCGTTACCCGGCAGGAGCAGGCCCGGGCCACTAGCGTGAACGTCGCCAGAACACGCACGGTCAGGGAGGCCAACACATGGGAGCTGACAGGTTACGGCGCGGGCTGAGTCGATGTAGGCCCCGCCGCGCGGCCGCTGTCGCCGCGCTGGCAGCCGTCGTCTTCGCCACGCTATTCGGCACTACGCTGCTCTCGCCCAGCCCGGCCGCCGCCGAGGGTGAAACCTATGTGATCGCCACCGACACCACCTTCGCGCCCTTCGAATTCCAGGACAAGCAGGGCAAGTTCGTCGGCATCGACATGGATCTGATCCGCGCGATCGCGCAGGACCAGAAGTTCAAGGTCGACATCAAACCGCTGGGTTTCGACGCCGCACTACAGGCCGTACAGGCCAACCAGGTCGACGGCGTCATCGCGGGCATGTCGATCACCGACAAGCGCAAGCAGGTGTTCGACTTCTCCGAGCCCTACTTCGAGTCCGGCATCCAGATGGCGGTGCTCAAGACCAATAACGACATCAAGTCCTACGAGGATCTGCGCGGCAAGCGGGTCGCGGTCAAGAACGGCACCCAGGGCGCCACCTTCGCCAACTCCATCAAGGACAAGTACGGCTTCCAGGTCGTCTCGTTCGCCGACTCGTCGTCGATGTTCGACGAAGTGAAGACCGGTAATTCGGTGGCCGTGTTCGAGGACTACCCGGTGTTGCTGTACGGCATCGCCCAGGGAAACGGCTTCAAGACCGTCACCCCCAAGGAAGATCCCACCGGCTACGGGTTCGCGGTCAACAAGGGCCGCAACGCCGAACTGCTCTCGAAGTTCAACGCCGGCCTGAACAACCTGAAGAAGTCCGGCGAGTACGACAAGATCATCAACAGCTACCTCGGTGAGGGTGCGACCAACGACGACAACTCGTTCCTCGGACTGATCAAGAGCACATCGCCGATGCTGCTGGCGGGCCTGAAGATGACCGTCATCCTGACGGTCGTCTCGATCGCCATCGCCTTGGTCCTCGGCGTCATCTTCGGCCTGTTCCGGGTGTCGCGCTCGATCTGGTTGCGCGGTATCGGCACCACGTTCGTCGACATCTTCCGCGGCACACCCCTGCTGGTGCAGGCGTTCTTCATCTACTTCGGCATCCCCTCGGCGCTGGGCTTCCAGATGAGCGCGCTCACCGCGGGCATCATCACGCTGTCGCTCAACGCCGGGGCCTACATGACCGAGATCGTGCGCGGCGGTATCCAGTCGGTGGACAAGGGGCAGATGGAGGCTGCCCGCAGCCTCGGTATCGGCTACCTGCCTACCATGCGCAAAGTGATTCTGCCGCAAGCGATCCGGACGATGATCCCGTCCTACATCAACCAGTTCGTGATCACCCTCAAGGACACCTCGATCCTGTCGGTAATCGGCATCGCCGAACTGACCCAGACGGGCCGGATCATCATCGCCGGCAACTACCAGTCGTTCAAGATGTGGCTCATCATCGGTGTCATCTACTTCGTCGTGATCATGGCGCTGACCAAGCTCTCGGATCGTCTCGAGAAAAGGATCGTGAAATGACCGAACTCGTCCCCGAGACTGCCGCCGCAGAACCAGCGGGCACCGTCAAGATCCAGATCGACAACCTCAAGAAGGCCTTCGGTGAGTTGGTGGTGCTCGACGGCATCACCACCGACATCAAGCAGGGCGAGGTGGTGTGCGTCATCGGGCCGTCGGGCTCGGGCAAGTCGACGTTCCTGCGCTGCCTGAACAAGCTGGAGGACATCACCGCGGGCAAGATGGTGGTCGACCACTTCGACCTCACCGACCCCAAGGTCGACCTGGACAAGGTGCGCCAGCACATCGGCATGGTGTTCCAGCACTTCAACCTCTTCCCGCACATGACCGTGCTGCAGAACGTCACCCTGGCGCCACTGCTCACCAAGAAGATGGACAAGGCCGCCGCCGAGAAGAAGGCGATGGACCTGCTCGGGCAGGTCGGGCTGGCCGAGAAGGCGGGCGTCAAACCGTCCACCCTGTCCGGTGGGCAGAAGCAGCGGGTGGCGATCGCCCGCGCGCTGGCGATGAGCCCGTCGATCATGTTGTTCGACGAGGCCACCAGCGCGCTGGACCCGGAGATGGTCGGCGACGTGCTGGAGGTGCTGCGCCAGTTGGCCCAGGGCGGTATGACGATGGTGGTGGTCACCCACGAAATGGGCTTCGCCAGGGAGGTCGCGTCCCGGGTGATCTTCATGGCCGACGGCAACATCGTCGAGGATGACACCCCCGAAGAAGTCTTCGGAAACCCGAAAAGCCCACGGCTACAGGAATTCCTGTCCAAGGTGCTCTAGCACTGTGACAATCGGCCCCTGCTCCCCTACCGGGACGGCAGGGGCCGATTGCGATCTCGGCACCTATTGGTTGTGCACAATTTAATTGTGCCCTATAGTGGCTCTCGTGACTGCTCCACGACTCGACGACCAGCTGTGCTTCGCGCTGTATTCGGCGTCTCGCGCAGTGACGGCGGCCTACCGGCCGCTGCTGGCTGACCTCAACCTCACCTATCCGCAGTACCTGGTGCTGCTGGTGCTGTGGGAGGAGGGCCACGCCAACGTCGGCCGGTTGTGCCAGCGGCTACACCTCGATTCGGGCACCCTCTCGCCGCTGCTCAAGCGGCTGGAAGCCATCGGTTACATCACCCGGGAACGCTGCGCCGACGACGAACGTCGGGTCGAGGTGGTTCTCACCCCGACCGGAAAACGGCTGCAGCACAAGGCGGCCTGCATACCCGAGCGGCTGATGCAGACATCGGAAATGAGCCCGGACGATATCGTCGCGCTCCGCGACGCAGTGCTGCGCCTGTCCGAGGCAGTGCTTTCACACCACTGAAGAAAAGGGATTTGACATGAAGGTTCTCTACACCGCTGAGGCCCTGGCCACCGGCGAGGGACGCGACGGCCACGGCCGCACCTCCGACGGCAAGGTCGACGTCGAGCTGAGCATTCCCAAGGAGATGGGTGGTTCCGGCGTCGGTACCAACCCCGAGCAGCTGTTCGCTGTCGGCTACGCGGCCTGCTACCACTCGGCGCTGCGGCTGGTCGCCCGCCAGGAGAAGGCCGACGTCTCGGATTCCTCGGTGGGAGCTCGGGTGTCGCTGGGCGCCAATGATGCCGGCGGGTTCACGCTCGCGGTGGAACTGGAGATCACGCTGCCCAACGTCGACCACGACACGGCGGTGGCGCTGGCCGAGAAGGCCCACCAGGTGTGCCCCTACTCCAACGCCACCCGCGGCAACATCGACGTCGCACTGACAGTCACCGACGACTGACCTTCAGCGACTGACCTTCAGCGGCGGACGTCCGGCGGTGGCATGGCCGGCGTTCCGGCGGCGATGACGGCCCGATTTCGTTCGGCGACAACGGGTATCGGCATCTTGACCACCCACCTGTCGTAGCTGAGGAAGCCGTTGACCTCGTTCTCGACATCGGTGGTCTGGGTGTAGATGGCACCCGAGAGGCCACCGGCACGCACCTGGGCTTCCAGGGCGCGGCTCACCGCGACGTAGCGCGCGGTGAGCTGGTCGGGACGGCGGGCCAGTTCATAGGCCTGCGGACGGCCCGGCCACCGGTTATGGTCCAACACCAGCCCGAGGCCGCCGTACTCGCCGTCGACCCGCACCCTCGGGTCGCCGGGCACGGACGTCTTTCCTGGGCCGACGTAGGTGTGGTCGTCGTAGATGTCACCGGCGCGGCTGTCGGGCCGCGACTTGCAGCAGTTGACCCCGCTGTTGGCGTCCACCATCCGAGTCGGGTCGGCCGTCTTCACCAGATTGGCGATACGGGCGGTGTCGAACTCGCCCCACCCTTCGTTGAACGGCACCCAGCCGACGATCGAGGTGACGCTGCGCAGCTGGTCGATCATCGCCAGCAGTTCGCGTTCGAAGTTGGCCTTGGCCGCCGGGGACGGCTCCGGCGCGGGGCCCACCGGAATGTCGAGTGAGACATCGAGCGACGGCATGTCCTGCCAGACCAGCAGGCCCAGGGTGTCGGCCCAGTAGTACCAGCGCGCCGGTTCGACCTTGGCATGCTTGCGCACGAAGTTCATCCCGAACTCCTTGGTGCGCTGCAGATCGGAACGCAGGGCGTCGTCGGTGGGCGCGGTGTAGATACCGTCGGGCCAGTAGCCCTGGTCGAGTGGGCCGTGTAGGAAAGTGGTGCGGCCGTTGAGCGCGATCCGCGGGCGGCCCTTGGGGTCGCGGACAGTGCCGATGGTGCGCAGCCCGGCGTAACTGGACACCGCGTCGAGCACCCTGCCGGCCGGACTGACCACTGCCACCGTCAGGTCGTAGAGGTAGGGATCGTCGGGCGTCCACAGCCGGGGTGCCGCAACCGTGAGGCGAAGCGGTGCACCGGCCGGACCCGACGAGCTCGCGACCACCCGGCCGCCGCGTTCGGAGAGCAGCGCCACCACCCGCTGGTCGGTGGTGCCTGCGGTTCTCGGGCGCAGCGTCAGGCCGGTGAGGTCCGGGGTGATGTCGAGCTTGTCGATGTGGGCGGGACGCACCGGTTCCAGCCAGACGGTCTGCCAGATGCCCGAAGCGCCCGTGTAGAACAGACCCTCGGGATCGTTGCGCTGCTTGCCCACCGGAAACGGGTTGGCTTCGTTGCGGTCCTGCGCGCGCACCACGATCTCGTGGCGCCCGGCCCGCCGCAACGCCGGGGTGATATCGGCGCTGAACTCGGTGTAGCCGCCCTCGTGGTGGGCCACCTGCTGACCGTTGACCCATACAGTGGCGATCTGGTCGACGGCACCGAAGTGCAGCAGGATGCGCCGGCCCTGCCAACCGCTGGGCAGCGTGAACACCTTTCGATACCACATCTCGTCGTCATGTCTGCCGATGCCGGACAGCGCCGACTCCACCGGGTAGGGCACCAGCACCTGTTCCCGGTAGGCCCCCGGCGGCGGTGGCGCGGGTAGTGCGGCTCCGGCCGACCGGCCGGTGTAGCCCCAGACGCCGTTGAGGTTGAGCCAGTCGGCGCGCACCATCTGCGGGCGCGGATAGTCAGGTAGGGCGTTACCGGTCCCGACGAACTTGGTCCACGGCGTGGGCAGCAGGGCGGGCTTCGGGTGGAACATCACGACGGCCTGCGCCGGCGCGGTGCCGGTGGCGATGAGCGCCAGCACGACCAGCGCGGCGGCCGCGATGCGACCGACCCAGGGCAGCACGAAGCCACCGGGCATGACAGTTCCCCCATAGACGACTCATCGGCGGCGCGCCCCCGCGACGCCACTGGCGTGGATTGTGGATTTCGCCGTTGGCACTGTAGTCCTCGGCGGGCCCGATTGTCGCAAAGTGCGAAAGATGTTTTCGCACAGTGACTTTTCATTCGGGCGCCGGTGGCTTTTCGCTCTCTGCAGGCGGAGCGTTACTCTCGCGGGCATGGCGATTCCGGTCATCGCACTCACCGGTTATCTCGGTGCGGGGAAGACGACGCTGCTCAACCACGTACTGCGCACGCCGCGGGCAAGGGTCGGTGTGGTGATCAACGACTTCGGCGAGATCAACGTCGACGCGGGCTTGATCAGCGGCCAGATCGACGAGCCCGCCTCGATCGCCGGCGGCTGCATCTGCTGCCTGCCCGAGGACGGTCAACTCGATGCGGCGCTGGCGCGGCTGGCCGATCCGCGGCTGCGCCTGGACGCGATCATCGTCGAGGCCAGCGGGCTGGCCGACCCGGCCGCGCTGGCCCGCATCATCGGCTTCAGCGAGATCGGCGGGGTGCGCGACGGCGGTGTGGTCGACGTCATCGACGCGGCCCGGCATTTCGAGACCGTCGACTGCGGCGGGGTGGCCCCGGCCCGCTACGGTGCGGCCACGCTGGTGGTGGTCAACAAGCTGGACCAGGTCCCGCAGCCCGAGCGCGCCGCCACGCTGCACCGCATCGAAGACCGGGTGCGCGAACGCAACTCGCGCGCCTACGTCGTCGGGGTCAGCGAGGGCCGGATCGATCCGGCCCTGCTCTACGACGTCGCCGCAGCGGTCGACGAAGGAGGTCAGCTGTCGTTCCGCGACGCGTTCGTCGACGAACCGTCAGACGTCCATCATCACGTCCACGCCGATGCGGTGACCGTGACGGCGCAGACGCCAGTGGACACCGAACGTCTGCTCGAGCTGTTGGAGGCACCGCCGCCCGGGGTGTACCGGATCAAGGGGCAGGTGGCGGTGCGGCACCGGTCAGCCGGGCGCACCGTCGTCGTCAACGTCGTCGGGCCGTCGGTTCACCTGGCGCGCGGGGCAGCGTCGGGGACGCGCAGCGACCTGGTGGCCATCGGGATGCACCTGGACGTCGAGGCGGTGCGCACCCGGCTGCACGAGGCGCTACGCCCCGCGGACGGCCCGCCGTCCACGATGGCAGCCCGCCGGCTGCAACGGCACCTGAGCGGAGGGTGAGCCGCTAAGCCGTGCGGTGGCGCCCCGCGGGTGACATCATCCCGTCGTGGACACTGACAAGCCGCAGATCGCCTACCCCTCTCCCGGTTCGCGGCCCCGCCGCCGCGAACAGGAGCCGCTGGCTCCTCATGTGATCGTGCTGTTCGGTGCAACCGGAGATCTGGCCAAACGCAAGCTGCTTCCGGGGATGGCCTACCTGGTGAAGTCGGCGCTGGCGCCGGCCATCCAGGTGGTCGGCACCTCGCTGGAGGATCTCACCGTCGAAGAGTTCCGGGCGATCGCCCGCGAGGCCATCGACGACTTCGGTAGCCACAAGCTCAGCGACGCGGAGTGGGCGGAGTTCGCCAGCCGGGTCACCTACGTTCCGCAGAGCGCCGGGCCGCAAGCCCTCGCCGCAGCGGTGGCCACCGCCGAGGAGGCGCTCGGCGCCGGGGTGCGCCGACTGCACTACCTGTCGGTGCCGCCCAAGGCCGCGCAGGCGGTGATCACGATGCTCAAGGAGGCCGACCTGGTGGCCCGCTCGCGGGTGGTCATGGAGAAGCCGTTCGGCACCGACCTGGCCAGCGCGATCCAACTCAACGACTTCGTGCACAAGACGTTCCGCGAATCGCAGATCTTCCGCATCGACCACTTCCTGGGCAAGGAGGCCGCGCAGAACATCCTGGCGTTCCGGTTCGCCAACGGGTTGTTCGAGCCGATCTGGAACCGCAACTTCATCGACCACATCCAGATCGACATCCCCGAGAAGCTGGGCCTGGACAACCGGGCCAACTTCTACGAGAGCACCGGCGCCTACAAGGACATGGTGGTCACCCATCTGTTCCAGGTGATGGCCTTCGTGGTGATGGAACCGCCCACCGCGCTCGAGCCCCGGGCGATCAGCGAGGAGAAGAACAAGGTCTTCCGCTCCATGCTGCCCATCGACACCGCGAACGTGGTCCGCGGCCAGTACACCGGGTACCGCGACGAGGAGGGTGTGGCGCGGGATTCCGACACCGAGACGTTCATCGCGCTCAAGGTCGGGATCGACAACTGGCGGTGGGCCGGGGTGCCGATCTATCTGCGCACCGGCAAGCGAATGGCCGAGGGCCAGCGGATCATCTCGATCGCCTTCAAAGAGGCACCGCGCACCATGTTCCCGCCGGGCTCCGGTGTCGGCTCGCAGGGCCCGGACCACCTGACCTTCGACCTGGCCGACGCCTCGAAGGTGTCGTTGTCGTTCTACGGCAAGCGCCCCGGCCCGGGGATGAAGCTGGAGAAGCTGTCCATGCAGTTCTCCACCCAGGAGACCGACTACTCCGACGACGTTCTCGAGGCCTACGAGCGATTGATCCTCGACGCCATGCGCGGCGACCACACCCTGTTCACCACCGCCGAGGGCATCGAATCGCTGTGGGAGCGTTCAGCGGACCTGCTGGAGGACCCGCCGGCGGTGAAGATGTACGCCCAGGACACCTGGGGCCCCAACGCCATTCACCAGCTGATCGCCCCGAACAGCTGGCGGTTGCCGTTCGAGCGGGTGTGGCGGGAGAAGAAGTAGGCTTCGGTATGGCCGGCAGCGACGCACACTATTTCCGCCCCGCCGAGGGCACCGGTCTACCGCACAATCCGTTCAATGCCATCGTGGGGCCACGCCCGATCGGCTGGATCTCCACCCAGGCCTCCGACGGAACGAGGAACCTGGCTCCGTACAGCTTCTTCAACGGCTTCAACTACTACCCGCCGATCGTCGGGTTCTCCTCCGTCGGATGGAAGGACAGCGTCGCCAACATCGAGGCCACCGGTGACTTCGTCTGGAATCTCGCCACCCGCGACCTCGCGGATCAGATGAACCAGACCTCCGCATCGGTGCCGGCCGACGTCGACGAGTTCGGCGTCGCCGGGTTGACCGCGATTGCGGCGTCGCTGGTGAGTTCACCGATGGTGCTCGAAAGCCCGGTGAACTTCGAATGCAAACTGTCCCAACTGATCCGGCTCACCTCGGCTGCCGGCGATGCGTTGGACACCTGGATGGTTCTTGGCGAGGTGGTGGCGGTGCACATCGATCGTGACCACCTCGTCGACGGGATCTACAACACGGCGGGACCGCGCCCCATCCTGCGGGCCGGCGGGCCGGCCGGCTATTTCGAGATCGGCCCGGACGCCGGGTTCCTGATGCCGCGACCGGACTGAGCAGTGTGGACTCCGGGAGTGCACCCGGCTTGTCGTTCTTATTGAAAATGATTATCGTTATGTCTATGACTCAGGCGATGCCGACCCAGCCCCCCGTCACCGTGCTGTCCGGATTCCTGGGCGCAGGCAAGACCACGCTGCTCAACCACATCCTGGCCAACCGGGAAGGCCGCAGGGTCGCCGTCATCGTCAATGACATGAGCGAGGTCAACATCGACGCCGCCCTGGTGGCCGGACAGGGACACCTCGATCGCACCGAGGAGAAGCTCGTCGAACTCACCAACGGCTGCATCTGCTGCACCCTGCGCGAAGACCTGATCACCTCGGTGCGAGAGTTGGCTCAGCAGAACAGGTTCGACCAGATCGTCATCGAGTCGACCGGGATCTCCGAGCCCATGCCGGTGGCCGCGACCTTCAGCTGGGAATTCGAGGACGGCTTCCGGCTCGACCAGGTGGCCCGCCTCGACACACTCGTCACTGTGGTCGACGCCTCGACGTTCCTCACCGAGATCGCCCGCGGGGAGGCGCTGGCCGCCCGCGAGATGTCCGCCGGCGAGGGTGACGCCCGCAGCATCGCCGACCTGCTGGTGGATCAGGTCGAGTTCGCCGATGTCATTCTGATCAACAAGACCGACCTGGTACCCGAGCAGACTTGCGGGGCGGTCGAGGCGATGGTCCGCCGGATGAATCCCTCGGCCACCATCGCGCGCACCGACCACGGCATCGTCCCCCTGTCGATGGTGCTCGATACCGGCCGGTTCGACCCGGTCACGGCCGCCAACGCGCCGGGCTGGGAGGAGGAGCTCGCCGACGGCCACACCCCCGAGACCGAGGAGTACGGCATCAGCAGCACCACGTTCCGCGCCGAGCGGCCGTTTCATCCCCAGCGGCTCGGTGACGCGCTCGGCCAGCTTCGAAGGGTGTTGCGCAGCAAGGGTTTCTGCTGGATCGCCAGCAGGCCGTCGATCGCCGCGATCTGGTCTCAGGCCGGCCCGAACCTGGTGATCGAGCCCGCGCAGTACTGGTCGGCCACCGAGATCGAGCCCGGCCAGGAGATCGTGTTCATCGGCGCCCGCCTCGATCACGCGCAGGTGCACGACCTGCTGCGCGCAGCATTGCTCACCGATGCCGAACTCGCCGCGGGTCAGGCCGCGTGGATCCGCTATCCCGATCCGCTGCCCGAATGGGGCATCACCCACAGCCACCCGTGACCGATGCAGTGTCCGCCGATCGATGAAATGAGCTGTGGGACAGTTTCATTGACTGTTCCACTGATCGACGACGTGATCCAGGTGGGCATCCACGGGCCGACTGACACCACCACCATCGTGGTGACGAGGACACCCCGCACGCTGATCGTGCACCGGCAGGACTGGAAGCCCCTGCGCGTACAGATCCTGCACGACGAGCCACCCACCCACCGCGAGGTGTTCGGCAGGTCGATACGCCGTTTGGTGGTCTGCCGAGTCGGCGGTGAGGGCAGCGGGTTGTGGCGCTGCGATGCCCCGCACGCGTGCGTCCACGATCACGAGGTCAACCAATTCGTCCACACCGTCGCGTCGTTCGCCCGGGCCAAGCAGCTGCGCGGGGCGCGGGTGTGAATCACCGCGCGGATCTGGCAGCATTTCGCCGGTGACGCGTTCGTCCTATCCCGAGGTGCTTGCCGCGCTATCGCTTCGCCGGGTGGACGACATGTCCTTCGTCGGCGACCAACTTCGGGCACCGGACAACCACGTCCTCGGTGGACACGTCGCGGCACAGGCGCTGATCGCCGCCGCGCACACCGCGCCGGGCCGGGCCGCGCACAGCATGCACGTCTACTTCCTGCGAGCCGGTGATGCGCGCCGTCCGGCGGACTTCGACGTCGTCACCCTGCAGGAGGGCCGCACGTTCTCGGCGCGCCGGGTCACCGCCCGCCAGGACGGCCGGGTGCTGCTGGAGGCGATGGTGTCGTTCAAGGTCAGCAGCGGGACCGGCGACGGTGTCGAGTACCAGCCACCGATGCCGGCGGTGCCCGCCCCCGACGACGTCCCGTTGGCGCCCCGCACTATCACCGCTGCCTACGAGGGTGACTGGCTGAGCTTGAAGTGGTTCGACCGCTTGGTCATCGACGCCGAGGACACCACCCCTGCCTGGTCGAAGATCTGGTGGCGCCCACGCGGAGAGGTACCCGAGGATCCGGCCGTGGTCGCCGCACTGGTGGTCTACCTGTCTGCCGCAACATTGGCCGGGATGGTCACCATGTCGCGCGGGTTGCGGGGCGAGTCGGCGCAGCGCGGCTATTCGGTGACTTTCCATCGCCCCGCGGATCTGCGTGACTGGGTGCTTTACGACAAATGCACACCCAGCGGTACCGATTCGCTGGCCCTGGCCAGCGGGCGGATGTTCAACCGCGACGGTGTTCTGGTGTGCACGGTTGCACAGGAGATGTACTTCCCGCCCGCCGAGAGCCGGCAATGAGCGGATGGATCGTCAGCCACATCCCGCCGGGGCTTCTCCTGGTCGGATTGATCGTGATGATCGCCGGTGGCGCGATGCTGCTGGTCGCCGTGGTGCGGCGACGGTTCCCCGTCCTGACCGGTGACGAACACAATGACGTCACCAAGTTCACCTACGGGTTCATCGGCTTCATCTACGCCTTCTTCATCGGGTTCGTGGTCTCCTCGATGTGGGGTCAGACCAACAGTGCCGACGCCAATGCCCGCGCCGAGGGCGCGGCCGCCGTCGAAATGGCAAGAAACCTCGATGCATTCACCAAGACCGACGCCGACCGCATCCGAGCCAGCCTGCTGCGCTACGAACAGGCGGCCATCGCCGAGTGGGACCAGGGCACCGGCGTGCGGTCACCGGAGACCGAGGCGGCCCTGACCCAGCTGAGCGCCGCCTACCGGCAGGTCGACGCAACCAACGACGTCCAGAAGAGCGCGCTGTCGACGTCCATGACCAAGTTCGATGACATCAGCCAGGCGCGCACCGTGCGCCTGCTGACCGCGCGTGACGACACCGGACCGCCGTGGCCTTTGTGGGCGGTCATCTTCCTGACCAGCACCATGGTGGTGGGCACCGTGGTGATCTACGGCGTGGAGAAGCCCGGGATGCACTACCCGATGGTCGCGATCGTGGGGCTGATCGTCGCGGCCAATCTGTTCCTCATCCTCGAGCTGTCGCATCCGTTCCTGGGCGGCATCGCGACGACGTCGGATCCCCTGCACGAGGCCGTGTCGATCCTCCAAAACTAATTTGACGGTGATGTTTAACGGTGCGTTTTTGCGGGAACGTCACCTTCGCTGAGGTTGCGCTCAACGTAGGTTGTCGCAGCGTGCCAACGCCCACCCAGCTCGTTGACAGGCCGTCCGCAGCTATGAAGCTAGCGAGTTTAACGAATTTCGCGAAACCGACCACTAGTCGACTTACTTCACAGTAACCTTACGCATCGGTAAGTTTCCGACAAGGTTAGGGGAGCACTGTGCAGGCATTTCTACGGTCCAGGGTCACTGAGGGAGCGGCGCTGCTGACGGCAGGAGCGATCGCCCTGTCGCCGGTGGTGGTGACTCCGGTTGCCGACCACCTACCGGCATTGAACATGTCGAGTGTGGCGACCACGCTGACGTCCTCCAGTAACCCCATCGCCGTGTGGGTTGACGTCCTGAACACGACATTCAACAACATCGCGGCGCTCGGCCAGCAGGTCCAGAGCGACCCGAGCCCGATCCTGGATCAATTCGTCAAGAACCAGCTGGCGAACGTGCAAACCATCGAGACGGCCCTGTCGCAGGCCGGTGGCGGCCTGGTCGCAGGCGTCACCGCGATTCCGCAGGCCTTGTTCCAGGCCGGCCAGCAGCTGGCCGCCGGCCAGATCAGCGCCGCCACAAGCACCCTGTTCCAGGCCGGATTGAGCCTGGTTCTGGCTCCGGTGATCAGTCTGCTCCCGGTGTTCAACATTCCCGGGCAAATCGCGAAGAACTTCGCCAACGTGCTCAATGCACTGCCGAACGTTCTGCTTCCGGTCGGGCTGGCGGCCATCTCGCCGATTGCTGGCGTGGTCGGAGCGATCGGCGATACCGGGCAGGCCGTCTTCGACGCGTTGAAGGCCGGGGACATCCCCGCCGCCGTCGGCGCGATCGTAAACGCGCCGGCCGTCATCACCAACGCCTTCCTCAACGGCTACGAGCCGCAATCCACCGTCGGGATCCTGACTGTCGGAAAGGATTTCTCCGCAGGCCTGATCAGCGCTCTGCTGGGGGCGCGCGACACCATCGCCCAGGCGTTGGGCGCACCGGTTCCCCCCGCAGCCCCGGCACGGGCGCTGGCCGCCACCGCGGCTCCGGTGGCGCAAGCCCCGGTCTCCGAGGCGCCGTCGGTTTCGGCTCCGTCGGCACCCGCCGAGACCGAGGCCGCCGACACCCCGGCGGTGTCCAGTGGCGCAGTGAAGACCCGCACGGCGACCACGGATCCGGCCAAGAGCACCACGGACTCCACCACGGAGGGCACGACGGAGACCGGGACGTCCACACCGGCGACCGACAAGAGCGTTGCCGGCGTGGCACGTTCGCGCACCGAGTCGCACTCCAGCACGGCGGGCCAGTCGTCGTCGGACAAGGGCACGCACAGCCGCGCTTCCGGCGGCAGCGCCCGCAGCGGTGGCGGCAGCGAGTAGTTCATCACAACGCAGCGGGTGGGGCCCCAGTCGGGGTCCCACCCGTTGTGCTGTCCGGCCTCGGCGTTACGACGCGAGCGTATTGCCTTCTCGCACAGCCGGTTCGACCCCGATCCGCGGGCGTAGACCGTAGTCGTCCGGGCGCAGGGTCAGGTCGGCGTAATTGGCCGGATCATCCTCGGTTCCCAGGGTGAGTTCGACGGCCGTCTTGGCCTGAAAGAGAGCGATGACCGCCTGCTGGTGCTGCTCGGTTCCGAACGACGTCAGCGCGGTGGTGAGCTTGCGGTCGACGTAGTGCACCGAGCGCATCAGGTCCGACTCGGACGGCTCGCTGGCCCGCGGCTGCGGACTGGCCGTGCCGAGCCCGCTGTACCAGCGGTAGCCGAGGGCGCCCAGGGTCGCCGCGCAGACCGGGATGACGACGACGGTGCACACCAGTCCGGCGGTAGAGGACAACGAGATGGCACCGACGATGCCGAGCCCCATCAGGATGGCGGCGCCGAAGAACAGTTGCAGTGCAGGCGGGATCGCCTCCACCGCGCGCACGGTCCGGCGCAGGATGCGGCCCGTTGTCCGGCCGACTCCCGCGACGAACCGGCCGACGGCGGAGATGGACGTGAGCGCTGCGCGTCCGATCCGATCGGCCTGGTCGCGGCTGACCGGCGACTTCGGCATCGACCAGGTGCGCTGCCGGGTGGGTTCGGCAGCGGACGGCGGGGCGGCCTGCTCGGCGGGCTTGTCGGAAACCGGCTCGGAGTTCGTCACACTGGCATCAGCAGTCACGTTCGTATCATCGCCTCATCGGTACGGATCGCCGACCTGCCGCGCCGAGCCTGCGCGGATTAACCGGATGCGGCGGCGGCAGCGATATCGGTAGCGCTGATCCCCGACAGGTCGGGCACATTCTGCATGAGTTCGATCCGGGTGCCGTCGGGATCGGTCAGATAGATGAACCGGCCAGAAGTCGGATCGACGACGTCACCGAGCACCGTGCGCGTCGACTCCAGGAACGTCCCACCCGCGGCGAGGATGGCCTCGGTCAGGCCGTCGACGTCCTCGACACGGAAGGACAGATGGGTGAGGCCGCGTTCGGTCATGGGCTTGCGCTCCCCGGATCCGGTGGTGGCGACATCCACCCATTGCAGCAGTTCGATCCGGATGTCGTCGCGCAGCAGCATCGCGGAGCGAAACTTTCCCTCCTGCTCCATGGTGGCGGCGACCTCGTTGTTCTCGAAGTCGAGTCGGTAGAGAACCACGAAGCCGAATACCTCGGTATAGAAGCACACCGACCGGTCGAGATCGCTCACGCAAACGCCGATATGGGAGAAGCCCTGGATCATTCCCGGAGTGTGACAGAGCACCATGGGCAGCCGGGCGCAAGTACCGATGGGTGGGAGCGCGTAACTGTGACGCCTCGCGGCCGACGGTTGCCAAGAGAGGCGATGCCGCCGAGGATGTTCGTGCGGCAAGAAGTGCCGCTGCACCACCTTGGGGGAGGCGTGTCGATGAACGGACGCCGCGCTCCCCTGCCGGAGGTCGTGGCCCGGACTCGGCGGGCCGCCGCCGTCATCGCCCTCGCCATCGCAGCCCTCGGCTGGGTGGGCTGGACGACCGGGATCGAGTACCTGACGCGGGTCGACCCGGACTGGCCGCCCATTACTCCGTGGACCTGTCTGCTGCTGTCGGTGCTGACGGCCGCGATCCTGCTGCAGTCTGGTCGGCCCGGCCGGGTCCGCGTCTGGATCGCCCGCGGTGCAGCCGCCGCGGTGGGCGTCGCCTATCTCGTGTTTCTGGTGCAGAACGTGACGGGCCGGTCATGGGGCATCGACCAGGTGTGGTTCACCGAGACCCTGCGGCCGCTGGACATGCCATCGCCCGGGCGCCCCAGCTGGCAGGCCGCCGTGTCGGTACTGCCGCTGGCCACGGCTGCCGGCCTGATTCGACTTGACCGGCAATGGGTTTCGGCCGTGTGGGCAGCGTGCATCCTCGGTAGTGCCGTCATCCCGGTGGTGTCGATCGTTGCCTACCTGTTCGACGCGACAGCGCTGGTCTACGACGGCCCTTCGACCGGAATGGCGATGTTGACGGCGGTGGGCGCGCTCGCGCTCGTGGTCACGCTGTCGGCTGTGCGCCCGGACCGGCCTCCGCTGGCGTGGCTGCTCGAACGCCATGACCGCGCGGCGCTGGTGCGGCTCTACGGTCTGGCGATCGGGTTTCCGATCACCATGGCGCTGCTGCGGCTGATCTTCTTGGCCCTGGGCTGCGACGAGCGCTCGGCCTTCGCCCTCTCGGTGCTGCTGTGCACGATCATCACCATGGTCGTCGGGTTCCGGCTGCGCCGCGGCGAGCAGGATCCACTGATCAGGAGTGAGCAGCTGGCACAGGAGCGCGCCGAGGCCGAGAAGCGCTACCGGATCCTGGCCGACAACGCCGTCGACGTCATCGTGCATCTGCGGGCTGGTGCGGTCGAATGGGTGTCCCCGTCAGTGCACGCCGCGCTGGGATACCGGGAGGACGACTGGGTCGGGCTGGATCTGCGGAGCCAGATTCATCCCGACGACCTCGCGGAGGTCGTGGCGGTGGTACGGGAGGTCGCTCAAGGCAATGCCGCCGCGCAGCGGCTGCGATTCCGCACCGCCGACGGCGACTACCGCTGGGTCGACGCTCACGCCAAGCCCTACGTCGACGCCGACGGGGGGACCGACGGCGTGATCGCGTCCCTTCGGATCGTGGACGACCGCGTCAAGGTGGAGCAGCAGCTGGAGCGCCTGGCCCGGTTCGACGCCCTCACCGGTCTGGCCACTCGCGGTGAGGCGATCAACCAACTGGCGGCGGCATTGCGGCATCCCCCGGCTGTCGAAACGCACCTGGGCGTGCTGTTCTGCGACGTCGACCGCTTCAAGAGCATCAACGACACGTGGGGACACGGCGTCGGCGACACCGTGTTGTCGACGTTGGCGGCACGGATCCGCCATTGTGTGCGCCACGGTGACACCGTCGGGCGTACGGGCGGTGACGAAATCCTCGTGGTGCTGCCCGGGCTCAGCGGTCTCGATCAGCTGCTGGAGATCAGTGAGACGATTCGCGCACAAGCCGCCGAGCCGATCGCGGAGAATGGCGAGACAATCCGCGCCACGCTGAGTATCGGTGCCACCCTTGCCATTCCGGGTGAAACAGTCACGGCGGTAATGGCGCGGGCCGATGCCGCGATGTATCAGGCCAAGGCCGGTGACCGCAACACCGTAGTGCTGATGGAACCCGAGGAAAGCTTCTGAGCCGGTCCTGACCCGACGGATGGCCACCTGCGTCACGCCGTTGCGCCCGATGCGTGGCGTAAGTGGCCAATCGTCGTGCGGCTTCGTGGTTTCCCGCGACGCGAAGGTGGGAAGTCCCGTTCGGTAGCACGCCGTTTCGCGAGGAGGCGATCATGGCCGCACCGACGGGGGCCGATCAGGCGATCCGCAGTCTGATCCCGGCACGGATCGACCGGCTGCCGTGGTCGTCCTTCCACACCCGGATGGTCATGGCGTTGGGTGTCGCCTGGATCCTCGACGGCCTGGAGATCACCATTGCCAGCGCCGTGGCCGACACGTTGAGCCAGCCCGAGACGCTCGCCCTGTCGTCGGCAGCGGTGGGCTTCCTGGCCACCGTCTATCTGGCCGGTGAGGTGGTCGGGGCGCTGTTCTTCGGTCGCCTGTCGGACAAGCTCGGGCGGCGCAACCTGTTCATGGTGACCCTCGGCGTGTACCTGCTGGGCAGCGCTTTGACCGCGCTCACACTGGGTAACGGCGCCGGCTGGTTGGTGTTCCTCTACGTCACCCGCTTCATCGCCGGAATGGGTATCGGTGGCGAGTACGCCGCCATCAACTCGGCGATCGACGAGTTGATCCCGGCCCGCTACCGCGGCCGGGTGGACATCGCGGTGAACGGAACCTATTGGGCCGGAGCGATACTCGGCACCTTGGGAACATTCGTGTTCCTCAAGTCGATGGACCTGTCCATCGGGTGGCGGCTGGCCTTCCTGATCGGACCGGTGCTCGGCGTGGTGATCCTGGTGGTGCGACGGCATCTGCCGGAGAGTCCACGCTGGCAGGTGATGAACGGGCAGGAAGCGGCGGCCGAGGAGTCGATCTCCTACATCGAGCGCGAGGTGAAGGCTACCGGCGCAACGCTTCCCAGCGTCGATGAGAGCAAAGCCATCGAGCTCAAGCCCACCGAGAAGGTCGGCTACCTGGCCCTGACCCGAGTTCTGTTCCGCGAGTATCCGAGTCGGTCGATCCTGGGTGCCTCGCTGATGATCAGCCAGTCGTTCCTCTACAACGCGATCTTCTTCACTTACACCCTGGTGCTGGGCAAGTTCTACGGTGTCTCCTCGGAGTCGGCACCGCTGTATCTGATCGCCTTCGCCGTCGGCAATCTCGCCGGCCCACTGACCATCGGACACCTCTTCGACACCATCGGTCGCCGGAAGATGATCGCGGGCACCTACGTGCTGTCCGGCCTGCTGCTGGCGCTCAGCGCCGTGGCGTTCAACGCGGGCCTGCTCACTGCCCTGACGCAGACCATCGCATGGTGCGTCATTTTCTATGTCGCCTCGGCCGGCGCCAGTTCGGCCTACCTGACCGTGAGCGAGATCTTCCCACTGGAGGTTCGCGCGAAAGCGATCGCCGTCTTCTTCGCGATCGCACAGTGTTTCGGCGCCCTGGGTCCGGTGATCTATGGGGCGCTGATCGGTGACGGATCGCAGCCGGTCCGGCTGTTCCTGGGCTATCTGCTGGGGGCCGCGGTCATGGTTGCCGGCGGGCTGGTGGCCTTGTTCCTCGCTGTCGACGCGGAAGGAAAGTCCCTGGAAGACATCGCCACCCCGCTCGCGGCGGCCGGACCCGCGAAGCGCCGCGGCTCGGTACGCGCTGAGGGTGCTCAGCTGCCACGCTCACCGTGACGGCGGTTTTCCAGCGACCCATCCTGGGCATGAACACACGCATGGACAAGCTGGCCCGGGTTCGGGACGCTACCAGATGCGGATCCAGTCGACGAGCATCGAGATGGGGAACGTGGTCAGTGCCGGGTCTCCCCCACCGGGGCCGCCGATGGCGAGGTTGAACATCGGCGCCAGCCAGTAGCCCGGATTGTTGAACGGCCACCGCAGATCGGTGGGGTTGCCGTGCACCGGAATCGGCTTGGGCGGTACCGAGAAGTACGGGGCCGCGCCATCGGTGTAGTCTCGCCAGAACTTGAATCCGTCTGCGTCCCAACGCATCCGCCAGGTGTGCCAGGCACCGTCGATCAAACCGGCGATCGACTTGCTCTCCCAGGTCTTGCCGTTGGACGCGGCGTGCACCGTGGTGCCCGGGGGCCAGCTCATGTTGCCGTAGTACTCCATGACATCGACTTCGCCGTCGGGCAGCGGGTCTTCGTTGACCGCCCAGTAGGCCGGCCAGGCCCCGGCGGCGATGCAGTCGAGCTTGACCCGGGCCTCCCAGGTGTGGCCCATGGGGACGCGCCAGTTCCCGCGCACCTTGCCGCTGTAGTAGGTGTCGTTGTCCTTGGTCGCGCGGATCACCAGGTTCGAGTTGCCGTCGACGAAGACGTTCTGACGGTCGTCGCGATACTGGCTGGCGACCGGCGGCCAGACATCGTCCTGCCAGTTCTGGACCGTCCAGTTGGCCGGATTGGGGGCCGAGCCGGCCGGACCGTCGAACTCGTCGACGTAGAGGTAGCCACCCGGTGGGGCTTTGGGTAGCGGCGACGGGCTCGCCTGCGCGCTCGGCAGCGGGACGGCGGCGGCCAGCAGGCCCAGCCCCGACATCAACAGCATGTTTCGGCGATCCAACTCAGGCACGGCTAAACCATAAGGTGACTGCGCGTTCCCGGAGCGTCAACGCACCAAATCGCCTCGCTTCGCCGCGCCCTCAGGGCATCGGCATCGGCGATCCCCATCCGGGTTCGAGCACCGTCATCGGGGCTGCGCCGGGCGGAATCGTGAAGTTGTCGATCAGGCGAACGTCCTCGGTACCCAGGTTCACCGCGGTCATCGGGACGTCGGGGGGCATGTAATAGCAACTGCCCGCGGGGAACACCGTCGGCGGCTGTCCCTCGACGTAATCGGTGATGGCGCCGGTCAAGACGCAGGTGTAGCCGCCATAGGCGTGGACGTGGATGACGGCCCGGGTTCCGGCCTTGCGGGTTCCCTGGACGACGAGCAGTCGATCACCATCGGCGGTGATGGTGTCCAGCATCGTCGTCACGTCGTCGAGGGGCTGCAGGACGCCGGGCGGCGTGGTGCCGTTGATGGTGGTCACCGGGTCGGCTGCAGCGCGCCCCGGCCATATCAGTGCCAGTATGCAGAGACCGGTGAGCAGCAGCGTCAGCCACTCGCGGTTACCTCGTGCTGGACTCAAGCGGACCACGAGCGGCCGACCAGCTCCGGGTGGAAGGTGGCGGCCATCGCACGCATGCCGTCGCGCCAGTCGACGGTGGTGTGACCGATGAGTTCGTGCATCTTGGTGACGTCCAACGGATTCCCGCGCAGGGTCTGGTCGGTCTCGGCGAAGACCGGCTGCTTGCCGACGAGTTCGCCGAGATAGGTGCACCACTGCTGGATGCTGATGAACTGGTCGCCGCCCCAGTTGACGGTGGTGACCGGAACAGACGCCACCGCAAGCAGTTTCGGGATCATCGCGATGATGTCGTCTTCGTGGATGGGGTTGTAAACGGCGGGTCCGCCGGGTGGGACGGGAATCGGCATGTCGGCCAGCATCATGTCGAGGTGGAACAGTGGCCAGCCGCCATTGTTGCCGTAGGGCACGTTGAGGCGGGCGATGGTGGCCGGCAGGTCCAGGACGCGCGCCATGGTGGCCACGACGACTTCCCCGGCGATCTTGGAGATGGAATAGGTGGGCAGCAGGGGCTTGTGGTTGTCGCCGTGCACCGTGCGTTCGGTCCGGGGTTCGTCATCCGGCGGGTCGTAGACGGCTCCGGAGGAGCAGTGCAGAAACGCCGTGGCCTCGCGGCAGTGAGCCATGAGAAGGCCGGCCGATTCCGCGTTGGCGGCGAGGTCCTTGTCCCAGCGGCCGCTCTTGGCGACGGCCAGGTTCAGGACATAGTCGAAGTCGGTCGGTAGGCCGGTGAAGTCCCCGGCGGCCATGTTGACGGCGTGAGTGCGCACGCCGCCCTTCTCGAGTCGCTCGCGGGCGGCCTGATCGGTGAAGCGGGCAGCGCCCCACACCTCGTTGTCGGCAGCCAGGGCCAGGGCGACCGGGACCGCGACCTGGCCGCTGGCACCGGTGATCAGAATCTTGGATCCACGCATCGGCTGATGGTAGGCGGGCGAGGCGTTGGCGACGGCGGATTGTCCCGCTACCAGGCCGAGCTGCAGTACATCCGGTTTCAACTATCGCCCGGCGGGTATGTGAGCGAAACTTGAACGAGTCATGAACTCCGGGGAAACGAGCGTCGCGAGGTCGCTCGATCCTTTCGGGATCGCGCCCGGAGTCCACAAGACGCCCAACAGCGCCAGGAACGGAGCCACCAGTTTGTACGCCCGGATATGTTCACTACTGTCTGCCACTGTTCTGGGTGCGGCACTGGTATTCGCCTCCGACGCCTCGGCTGATGCCATCCCCGGCGCCGAGGCCGCCATCGCCAGGGGCGAAAGTGTGCTCGGCTCAGACATGTTCGGCCCGTACGGATGCGAAGCCTTCGTGGCCTACGCGTACGGCGTGCCGCAGGCCCAGTACGGCTGGGACGGCGCGGCCGAGACCATGTACCAGACGCTACTTCGCCAAGGCGAGCTACACACCGACATGAATGCCCCTCGGGGCGCACTGGTGTTCAGCAAGAGCCCCTACGGCGCCCACATCGACATTGCCCTCGGCGACGGGACCTATCTTTCCGGCGGTGTCCAAGGACTCAAGCGAGGCTACGGCAACGGGCACAACATCCAGATCATCCCGAGTCCCCATGTCGGATATGGCTGGACGTATCGCGGCTGGAGTCTGGGCTACCCCGCGGTGTGAGCCTCAGATGGTGGTGTAGCCGATCGCATCGAGCACTTCGACGTCGACGGCGGTCAGCGAGTTGGAGCCCGGGTTCTCGTAGGCGTCGTA
Source organism: Mycolicibacterium anyangense (assembly GCF_010731855.1). Classification (NCBI taxonomy): domain Bacteria; kingdom Bacillati; phylum Actinomycetota; class Actinomycetes; order Mycobacteriales; family Mycobacteriaceae; genus Mycobacterium; species Mycolicibacterium anyangense. The sequence goes on from NZ_AP022620.1 coordinate 2,969,379, forward strand.
CGGGTCGGTGTAGGTCAGGCTGGTGGTCGCCCAGTCGCCGTAGTCCGATGAGTTGCTGTAGTCGGCCAGCACGGTGGCGCCGCCGTCGACCGAGAAATACTGGGGGCGCGCCGAGGGTGCCACCGAACCGTCGCACACCAGCACGCCGGGAGCCGAGTACCGGGTGAGGTCCAGTGGGGTGATGTCATAGCCGTTGGCGGCCGATCCCCAGCCGGAGTTGCGGCCCATTGCGTGGGTCAGTTCGTGCAGCGCGGCGGCAACCAGCTCGCTGCTGGGCCAGTCGGTCGAGAAGCCCACTTCGCCGTCGAGTTGGGTGCTGTTCGCGGGGTCGACGCCGAAGGCTTTGAGTTGAGCTCCCGATACGTCATAGCTCAAGGAGCCGAACGGGTTGGTCGCGGGCAGATGAGCGACCACCGACTGCCCGATCGCGGTGGTATCGCAGGCAGTCAGCTGGCTTCGCAGTGCGGCATAGCTCTCCGATTGGTCACCGAATGTCGCTCCCTCGGCCGAGCCGAGACCAATCGGGGTACCACCGATTTCGCCATACCCGACAGCGATATTCAGCGTGATCTTGTTTGTGACCGTCGACTCGAGCATCTGGGCGGCCTGTTCGATGTTCGCCTTGAAGGACGCCGGTGCTCGGGCGACGCTGGAGTCCCAGATGAGATTGATGGTCAGACCTGACGGACCGTTGACTGTCGTGACGGGTGAGCCGGCCTGCGCGGCGACCGGGACGGTAATGGATTCTGAGGTTGCGGCCAGCCCGTCGGATGCGGTGACGGTGAAGGTGTCGGTGGTGGCCAGCCGCAGAGCGACGGTCGGGGTGTAGGTGAAGCCGCCCGTGGCGGTGAGCATGACCGATCCGAGCGCGGGATCGGTGGTAACGCTGTAGGTGAGCGGCTGTCCGGCCGGCTCGGTGAATCCTGTTGTGCCCGTGACGGTCCCGGTGGTGGGATTGGGTGTGCCGACAACCGGTGTTCCCGCGACGGGGGTCAGGCCGGCACTGGTCTCGACGGTGCGCAGCACTACCCACGCGATCGCGCTCAGCGGATTGGTGGGTGCGGTGGGGCCGTTCAACCCGAACACCGAGAGCACACCGGTGACCACATCGAAGAGAGAGTTGGGGGTGGCGGCGGGTCTCGCCGGCAGCGTCGGCCGAATGAGCTCGGCGGAGCTGGGGCCGAAGCCTCCGGTCGCAGTCTTGGGCGTCGATGTCGTAGGGGTTGCCGCCTCGGTGGTGATGGGTACCGAGACAGGGCTGCGGGTGCCGCCGGTGCTGGCGGCCGGGTGCACGGAAGATGCGGTTTGCCCGCCGAGGGCGACGGCGGCTTCCGCTGCTTTCGTTGGCTTGCTCGACCGCTTGGCTGAGTCGCTTCCTGCCGACGACGCGGGCTTGCCGGTGTGGCCCGTCGATCCCGCGCTGTCAGCGTGGGCGACTCCCGTTCCGCTGGCCATGGCGGCGCCCAGCCCCAGGGTGACGGCGCCGGCACCGAGCCAGGCGAAGGGAGTAATCCGGTGGTGGGGCTTGCTGCGGCGAACCTTGCCGGCCGCCGCGCGCGCTTTTGTGGGCCTGATGCCGACCCGATCCCCGCCTGCCACGCCTCATTGTGACCGGGACGCCCCGTCTCAAGCTGGGAGCCAGCTGGCAGGTGGTTGGGGGATGAGGCGAGAGGAACAGTGCCCCCAGTCGGACTCGAACCGACACTTGGCGGATTTTAAGTCCGCTGCCTCTGCCAATTGGGCTATGGGGGCTCTTGCAGTTCAGGGCCCGTATCGGACGACATCTCCCACTGAACCTGCCCTCTCATACCGCAGTGGTACCGCAGTGTTCTGGATCGCCTTGCTGAGGGCATCGGCGACGGCAGTCAGATCGTCACTGAGCAGATGCCCATACCGATCCAGTGTCATCGCCGCGGTGGCGTGCCCAAGCAACCTCTGCACAACCTTGACGTTAGCGCCTGCAGAAATGGCCAGCGACGCGGTGGTATGTCGGAGACCGTGCGGCACCAACCCCTCAATGCCGACCGTCTTGCACGCATTGTCGAACGCCCACCGATATTCACCTGACGGTAGATGCCCTCCCTTACGGCTCGGGAAGACGAGCGCATTGGGATCGTCGGGCAGCTCAGCCAGAAGCCGTTCCCATACTGGATGTGGAATTGGGACGTGACGCGATCGCTTCGTTTTAGTATCGCTCTCGACTATCCCCTGGCCCGCGACAGCAGTTGCTGATGCCCTCACTGTGAGTTCGCGGTCGCCAACATGCCTCCGCCGTAACGCAGCGGCTTCTCCAAATCTCAGCCCGCAGTAGCCGAGCACAAGTGTGAGTGTCTCGAACTTGTCGGTCGCTCGGGCAAGACATAGCAGCTCGAAGTGGGTCAGGTACCGGCGTTCGCGCTCTGCCTGCTGTGGCAAATCTTCGTCCCGCTTGATTTCCAGCGCGACGTTCTTCGCGATCTTTCCCGTTCGCTGCGCATATTTCAGCACTGCTCCCACAAGCTGGTGCGCCTGTGAGATGCGGCTTGCCGACAAGCCCGTTCCACGTTGCGATCCATCGACCGCCAGACTCGCCAACCACGTCGAATATTGCTCGTAATTAATACTTTTGAGCGGTACCCCTCCCCACCGCGGAAGCACCAATGTGTCCAACAACGACCGGTAGCCTGCGAGCGTCTTCGGCTTACGCCGCGCCCCCTGCTTCGTCAGGAACCATTGCTCCGCAACCGAATCAAATGACTCTGAACTCTTGCGCGGATCGATGTACTCACCACGTTGCACATCAGCAGTCAAGCCATTGAGAAAGTTCTGCGCGTCGGGCTTGCGCTCAAAAACCTTCGTGCGCTCATTGCCGGACTCGTCCACCCAGCGCACACGCCATCGCTTGACGTTGCCGTACACCGCCGAACGCTCCTGCCGCATTCTGCCGTCTACACCCTTCACGCGCTTATGCCAGCGGTCGTCGATCCCAGCCCTCTGATGCCTGATCGTCACGGCCGAGACTGTACCGCAGGTATCCGTATAGCAGATCCGACTCGGCTCCCTGCAGTCACTTCGGTCGGTATGAAACGCTCATCGAACGCAATAGCAACCGCCCAGCGCCGATTGCCCGTCCCACACTCAAGCCCATGCCGCAGACTGTACGAACACACGATCAGAAGGAAGGTGCCACGTATGGCTTCGCTTGCTAGACAAGCCAAATAAAAGGATGGACCTCGTGACCGCTACTCCTGCTCGCCTAAGAACAAAAGCTGCCGCCGAGTACCTCGGAGGCGTGCCCGAAGATACTCTCCGCTACTGGAGGTACGCCGGCACCGGGCCGTGCAGCTACCGCCTCGGTCGACGCTGCTACTACGATCTCGCCGACCTCGATTCTTGGATAGCAGCACAAAAGGTAACCACTCAGCGCGGCGGTGTTAACGAATGAGCGCACAACAAGACATCGCAGGCGACTGCACCGAGCCCCTCGCGGACCTCACGGACTATCGGGGCGACGCCATCCTGGATGCGCTTGACCTCTTCCTGTCACGGTTCATCGCATACCCCAACGAACATGCGCGCCATGCTCATACGCTTTGGTTGGCGCATACCTGGCGCATGGATGAGTGGGACTCCGCTCCCCGCCTGGCCTTTATGTCTCCTGAGAAGGGCAGTGGGAAGACCCGCGCGCTTGAGGTCAGTCAAAACCTGGTGCCACAGGGCGTTCGCGTCGCTCAAGCGACAACCGCCTACGTGTTAGCGAGGATCTCCGACGAACCGCCGCCCACGCTGTTTTACGACGAGATCGACACCGTCTACGGGCCCAGGGCAAGAGGAAACGAGGACCTTCGAGCCGTACTTAACGCTGGTCATAGGCGGGGCGAGTTTCGTGGGGCGAGGACGGACTGACGGGCCAGGACTACCCTGCGTATTGTGCTGTGGCCCTTGCGGTTCTGGGTTCGCTGCCGGAAACAATCGCAGACCGCGCTGTCATCATCAGAATGAAGAAGCGCAGGGCGGATGAATCAATCTCCCCTTGGCGCGAGCGGGTAAACGCGAACGAGGCCAGAGCAATCGCCGCGGAACTCGGGAACTGGATGGCCAGCGTGACTATGCGCTGGCCCGCACACATGCCGGTGGAGGATAGGGCAGCCGATGTGTGGGAAGCATTGGTCATGGTGGCCGACGCGGCTGGGGGTCGCTGGCCGTCCTACGCGCGCACAGCGGCAACCGTGCTCACATCTGGAGATGAGCACGCGAGTGTCGGTATCCAACTCCTCCGCGACATGCGAACAGCGTTCGGCATCAAGGCCAAGATGCGCAGCGTCGACATCTGCTCAGCGCTGTCAGGGTTGGAAGGGTCTATATGGGCCGCGTACCACCGCGACGGACGAGGAATCGATCCCACTGATCTGTATCAACTACTTCGGACCTTCGGTATCAGGTCCAAAGATGTATGGGTAGAAAACAAATCGGCTAAAGGGTACGCGGCCGACGACCTCAGTGACGCATGGAGTCGATACCTGCCGAGATAGCGCGATGAGCGTGAGAGCCGCGAGGCTCGAATAACTTTCAGCGGTGCGAGACGATGTGTCTTGAGGCATTGCTCGCCAATGAAGTCAAGTTGCACCGTTGCTTGGGGGTGACCCCACACTCGGGTAGGCAGTGGACACTTCCTGCAAATCAGCGTCTCTCTCTCCGACATATTGAGATCAAGGGTTTCCAATTCCAATTCATGGTCAGCCACCCAAACACGGAAGACGCTTCCAACTCAACGAGTGGAGCGAATATGGGTTCGCTCCACGATCTGAAATCGGAGTGTCACCTTTCAGCAATACCAATTAGCAGCTGGGCGATGAGCGAACGAGATGCCAAGGTGGCACTAGTCCCAATTCCCACTCGGCACCGCCCTAACCTCGGGCAGACTAGGGGCATGTCCGACTCGCCCCACGGAGCGGCCGCTAGTGCGGTCGGCTACCTCTACCAGGTCAAGTGGGCCTTACTCGAGGTGCTGCGGAGAGCTCACGATAGGCCGGACCACGCGATAAGCCTTGAGAAGCTCGATGACGTCGCCTGGGAAGCGCGAGGACTCCCCCGAGAACTTCTACAACTCAAGCACCACGAAGCCTCTTCGGGATCGATCAGCGATAAGAGCGACGACGTTTGGCGAACGTTGCGGGCGTGGATGGACTCGGTAGATCTAGCCTCTGGGGAGGTGCCGGACCTCTACTTGATCACCACACAATCCGCTGCGGTTGGTTCTGGATTGGAGGCGCTACGGCTATCTGAGCGCAACTCCGAGATTGCCGAGACGCGACTGCTCCAAGCAGCGGAAGGTTCAATAGCGCAGGGCACCAAGGCAAGCCGAGACCTCTTTATAGCTCTGGACCCTGAGGACCGGAATCGCTTAGTTGACAGCATCTACGTATTGGATGGCGCACCACGAATCGAAGACGTCGACCTGCTCGTCAGACAAGAGCTGGTTTTCGCCCTCCCACACGACCACGAAGACACTTTCCTTGACCTTCTTTGGGCCTGGTGGTTCTCCGTAGCCCTCGACATGCTTCAAGGGCGCAGAACAGCAGTTAGGGCAACCGACGTAACAGCCAAAATAAGCGACCTCAGAGATGATTTCAGCCGCGACCGACTGCCGACGCTCGTCCCGACGCCAAGCGGGGACGAAGAATCTGAGCTCACAGCTGCTCATTCCGATCGCGTATTCGTTCACCAGATGCGTTGGGTAAATGCGCCGCAGCGCATACTGGAAAAGGCAATCGTCGACTACTATCGCGCGGTCACTCAGACTCGGTTGTGGCTGGAGGATGACCTCATCGGATTGCATGAATTAGAGGAGTTTGAGCTCCGATTGAAAGACGAGTGGGAAAGGGAGATGGCATGGCGTTTAGCGGACCTCCCACGGAATGCCGACGAGGCGCAGCGAGCGTCTCTCGGCCGTGAACTGCTACACGCCCTCTTGAACCAGACCGCCGTGAGAGTCCGCGAACGCTATGACGAGCCGTTCTTTCACCGAGGGAAGTACCATGAGATGGCCGATGTCGGCGAGGTCGGATGGCATCCAGACTTCGAAGATCGGATATCAGACTTACTCCTACGCGGAGCGTCGTGACTACTTGGACAGACCGGTCGCCCGTTGTGGCGGCCTACCTCAATCCAGCATTCACAGCTGCAGTCATCAGTGAGGCCGCAGCGGGTCATCAGCGAGATCACGTGCCGATGATCTGGCCACTGTCGTATCTGGTGCTGCCCTTCGTGCTTCACCGTCCGACTCGCGAGGCTCTGCCCGGCAACACAAGAACACATTTGTCAACCTGGGTACGTCGCGAGCCAGTATTGCGCGCGGGTTTTCCCTATCGGGCAGCGTCACTTGCTCAGATGACGTCTGAAGGATTGAGATTCGGAGTTCGGCACAGTATGTTTCGCCTACACGACGGAAACATACTCAGCGGCAACATAACCAACAACGACGTCGATCCCACTTTGACTCAATTACTCGCTGCCGCTCGGCTCGTAGGCAGGTGGATCGCGAAAAGCAAAGAACCTTCAACGGTATTCGCCCTTCTTGGCGTTGGGGTTTGAAAATTGCAAATTCTCGAAGTTGTGCTCTATCACGCTGACGGTAGGCGTCGAACAGTTGCTTTTCGACCGGGCGCGCTGAATGTTGTCACTGGAATCTCAGCCTCCGGAAAGAGTGCTCTACTTCATATCGTAGAGTTCTGCCTCGGCCGGGATCACCCGACTATCCCTGCTGGAGTGGTAAGTGACTCTGTAGAGTGGTATTCAGTGCTCCTGCAACTCGATTCGACGCGCGCATTTGTAGCCCGTCCGAGACTCCGTGCTGGCGCCGTCAGCACATCGAGGGCGATGCTCGAATTGGGTTCGGAATTGCAATCGATGGAGTTAGCGGACCTGGCCGAGAACACTGATACCGGAGCGCTACGCGAGCAGCTAGGCCGATTGATAGGAATTGATGAATATCGGCACGTGCCCGCTGCCGGGTCACTCCGGCATCCTCTAGAAGCCGGCCTTGGACAGGCTGCCCTGCTCTGCTTCCAGGGGCAGGGTGAGATTGCAAACCCAAATTACTTGTTTCACAGACAGAATGAGGAGGGGGTCAGTCAGGCCCTTAAAGACACTCTGCCGTACTTCCTGGGTGCGGTCGCCGCCGATCAGGCGGTTATCCGGGTCGAACTGGCGGATGCTAGACGTGACCTCCGTCGAGCCGAAGAAGAGCTCGCGAATGCCCGTCGGTACTCAGAGTCCATCGACTCACAGGTGCAAGCTCTCCTAGACGAGGCTTACACCAGCGGCCTAGTTAACACTCGCGATGTCTCCACACGCGAAGAAGCCATTGACTTGCTCCGTTCAGCCGTCGATCAGTCGTTGAACAGCAGCGGTTCCGACGAGAACCTGTCCGACCGGCGCCGAGATTTAGAAGTATCGCGACTACCTCTGCGGCAAGAATTGCGCGACATAGCTGATCAGCGCGCGATTCTCTTGGACCAGGTCGGCTCCGAACGAGGATACGAGGATGCAGTCGAAGGTCAGATGTCACGCCTTCGAGCGGTTCGACTGGTCCCTACTGCAAGAACCCGATCAGCCCACTCCGATGAGTGCCCGATCTGTGGGAACGAACTTGCTGAACCAGATGCAACAGTCGAGCAACTGGGAGACGCGCTTGCACGGTTGGAGATCCAACTCGACGGCGTCCGATCAGCCCGCCCGCGGCGCGAAGTGGCTCTTCGCGAACTGAACCAGCGCGCAGACGCAGCGCGACAGCGGCTCCGGGCGATCGACGCGGCTCTCGTCGAGCTCGCGGCTGGTGACCGTCTCGCGCTGCAATTGAGAAGCTCAGCAGAGGAACAGGCATTCCGACGCGGCCGGATTGACGCCTTATTGACGAGGCTCCGTCCAGCGGGAGTGACCGTTAGCGAAAGGGAGATGGCCGTTCGCCGAGCTCAACGGATTGTCGACGATCTTGCAGCACAGTTGGACCCAGACTCCGAACGCGAAGAGCTCATATCCCGCCTAAACATTATCGGCTCGGATATGACGCAATGGGCCACCGATCTCGGCCTCGAACATGCGTCACGTCCGATACGCCTCGATCTGAATCGGCTAACTGTGGTGACGGACACTGAAGCTGGGCCCGTACCTCTCAGCCGCGTCGGCAGCGCTGAAAACTGGGTGGGTTATCACCTAATAGCCCACCTGGCCCTACATCGATATTTCGTAGGACAATCCCGGCCTGTTCCACGATTTCTGATGCTCGATCAACCCACACAAGCTTATTACCCGTCTGACCGCGAACAGGAAGCGGGAAAGTTCGAGGCAGAGGACGATAGGCAGGCAGTACGTCGCTTGTTTCTCTTGATGCAGCAAGTCGTTTCGGACCTTGCGCCTAACTTCCAAGTTATTGTTTGTGATCACGCGAACCTCGATGAGGACTGGTTCCAGGAAGCTGTGGGTGACAATAATTTCAGGGGCGTGCGGCTAATTCCCGACTCTTGGATCTCGGACAGCAGCGCCAACTAGTCTGGTCGCTATGGGGTTCGCAGCGAGAGAAGGCGAGGCAGCACAGCTTCGCGGGTACTCACGATCCGCTAAATCTGTGTGCCCAGATCACCTCGACGACACAGTACTTAAGAAACGAGTCAACGAGTACGCGACTGAACCAACGTGCAGCTATTGCGATAAAACTGGCACAGACGATAACCCGATAGCGGCCATATTTGACAACTTCATGGATTGCTTCATGGTTGGAGTCCACCATCGATTCGCACGCGCGAACGATGAGGCGGTGTCGTTCGAGGACGGCGAGTACATTGGCGCGACGACTTACGATTCATACGAGGTAGCAGAAGAAATATTCGGTATGGCGCTGAACGACTACATCGATGAAGCCGATGCTGAACTGCTCGACGACATCCAGGCTGTAATGTGTAACGACGCATGGGTTCGCGGAGACTGGCAATCGCTGTCAGAGGACCAGCGGCTTTCTTATAACTGGGATGCATTCAAAGACCTGGTCAAATATCAGACGCGATTCCTATTCATCCGCTGGGCCAAGCGTCACCCGTACGATCCAGACGAGATGTCACCCTTAGAGTTCTTCGAGGCACTTGTAAGCCTGCTCGTGGGACTTCCGGAGGCGATTTCCTCTATCGATGGGCCAATGTATCGGGGGAGAATGTTCCCGAGCGAACCCGATATTAACGAGCATTCGGCCGCCACGCTTGGACCAGCCCCGGCGGTGCTCTCAAGGGCGAATAGAATGAGCCCCGCGGGTATTTCCATGTTCTACGGATCGAGCGACGCCGAGACGGCGATAGCGGAGATTGGCGCACACAGCACAGACTCCTGGGCTGTAGTCGGCGAGTTCCGAGCAGCCCGAGAACTCCGAGTCGTCGATCTATCAAACCTTCCCGACCTCCCAAGTATCTTCGAACCGGGAGAAGATGCTCGGACGCGCTACGACCGCATCGCATTCTTACGCAGCTTCGTCGACGATCTCACATTGCCCGTTGTGCTCGACGGGCGCGAGCATATCGATTACGTCCCCACGCAGATCTTCACCGAGTACCTACGTTACGCATTTCCTGCGCGAATCGACGGTCTGGTGTTCCCCAGCGCCCAGAGTACCGGCAGGAACTTCGTGATCTTTTATGGCCCGGAGTTCTGTTCGGCACCAGACAAAGTAGGGCAAGATACGCGACTTATCCTAGATCCCAGAACTATCCAAAAGCACCGTGTTACAACGGTGATCAAGGGCAGCTGACCGCAGAAGTTCTTCGGAGCGGTATCGGACGCGGTAGCGATCGAACCACCCGAGTCCAGCACCAGGCTCACGCAGTCGGCGAGGGCGACCAACGACTTGGGGTGTGCCTCTTGCCTGTGGCCCTCATAGCCCAATTGGCAGAGGCAGCGGACTTGCCAGGCCGTGCGTCTGTCGGCTCACGATAAGTCGCCACCCTGAACCTGTGACTGGAGGTCCGACGTTTCGCCGCCGAGGCTTTCTTCAAACCAACGCATTAGCGCCCCTCGCACGATGTGCTCGAAAACCCAAAGATACATGGGCAATTCGCTACTCGGCCACGCTCCACCGCTTGCAAAGTAAGCTATCCCGAACGGCTTTTCACACGGACGGTTTGAGGTCTCCAACACCATCGGCGGCAGGTTCATAACGCTTGGAAATGGCTCACCACCGTGTAAGCGCCTAGAGCGGTAGCTGTACACGAGCTGCAGGTGTGCCTTGAGCTCGGCCCACTCCAGTTGGAAATGTTCTTCGCAGCGGTTCTCGGGCGGTCCTGGGTCGAACGTCGTCATGAAGTTCACGAACCTGCTGGTGCTGCCAATGAGTTTGGCGAGCTGGATCGCGATTCCCTCCAATAGGTCCGGTTGTCCAGCGAGCAGTTTCCCAATCTTTGGATAGATACGGCGTAGCGACTCAACAGGATCGGATTCTTGGCCCCGCCAGTAGGTGGCGGCTACCTCCGCGGCAGAAACCAACTGCAGCCAGGCGAGTTCCGGGTCGGTGTCAGCTACCCACAGCGCGAGTTGGTACTGGCGTGCGGCACGTGTCAGTACGATCGACTCCTCAGCGCTCAGTCGGGGCAGCCGCCGAATCGGCTCGTCGATAGTGGCAAGAAGTCGCTGTGTCCTTGCTTTGTCGGGAAGTACCGGGCGCCTTGATGGCTGCCAGGCGGGCCTAACGTGATCCCATCCAATTGGCCGTCCGGCTGGGTCCTCGCCATTCTTGAACTCCCGGGTGAGGCCACCCGACCAGACTCGCACGCCGAGGAATAGCGACAACACAGCTGCGAACTCGCCGTCGAGTGTCAAACCCAGCCAATCATCCGTTTCTGATTGAGCCGGTGTCGGGCGGTTGAAGTCCTGTGGCGGAAGATGCAGCGAGTGGCGAAGCACCAACGCCTCGCCAATATCGCCCTCACGCATGGAAATCACATTGATGATTTTGTTTGGGCCCACGTCCTCGATCATCAAGCTGCCGGTGAAGTTTGCATCCGAATAGAGCATCGCTTCCGCAGCATGGACAAACGCATCTGGCGGCATCTCCACGCCAGCCTCCCAGCCTTTCCAATTCTGCCACCATAGGGCGCCCGACGATTCATTCTGATGGTCAGCAGATACGCCACTCATGGCCGTCAGCTTGCCAGGCTGCCAGTAGCAGGGTGTAGAGAAGTCAAGTCGCGTGTCTCCGACGGTGCCACCATAAGAGATACAGGCTTACGCGTACAGAATCTTCGCGGCCACGTGCCAGTACCCGAACCTGTGAGTGTGGGCTGCTGCAAGCTGACCCGCGCGCCGATTCGAATCCCACTACGTAACTTGGTCGTTGTAGGGGCGGGTTCTCGACGCCGGTCGGGTGCCAATGGGCTTTCGTAACTGAGTACAGATGTCGGCATTGGGGCCCTGATTCGCTGGCGATTAGAGCGGGGACTAACGGCAAGTTCATGCGGAGACTGCTGAGCAAGGCGGCGGGCGAGGTGCCGCCCGACCGTCACCAGTGCCTGCTCGGCAGCGAATTCGGCCCGATGCCGCTGAGCCGCGCCCGGCGTGAACCAGAGTCCTATACGTGCCGGTCGCGTTGACCGGAGACCACAGCTGCGAGCCTCTCTAGGCGTCGCATCACGCTACACGTCCGTTCTGTACCGCAGTCCATACCGCAGTGCTATCAAGACCATCATGCGCCGACCACCGTTCAGGTCCACATATGTCCAGCTAGTGCCTAGATTTCCGGATCGAACAAACGACTCTCAATCCGACCAACGCAAAACTGTGCGGATTACAAGTCCGCTGCCTCTGCCAATTGGGCTATGGGGGCCGCAGGCAAAAGGGTATTCGATGCCCGGACGACACCGTCACAGACGCCGGTAGCGTGGACTGATCACCCGCCCCATCGAGGAGCACCATGCCCGTCACACTGATCGATCCCGATGGGCTTCCCCAGCCTGGTCTCTACCAACAGGTGGCGGTGGCCAGCGGGACGCGCCTGGTGTTCATCGCCGGCCAGGTGGCGCGCACCGCGGACGGCGCCGCCGTGGGCGACGGCGATCTGGCGGCCCAGGTCGAGCAGTGTTACCTCAACCTCGGCACCGCATTGACCGCCGCCGGCGCCACGTTCGACGATGTCGCGAAACTGACTGTCTACCTTGTTGATTGGACTCCGGACAAGATGGAACCGTTCATGCAAGGCGCCACAAGGGCTTTCGAAGCCATGGGCATCCCCGCCCCGACTCCACCGCTGACCGGTATCGGCGTCGCCGCCTTGGCGGAACCCGATCTCCTGGTGGAGATCGAGGCCACCGCCGTCATCGCCTGATCGACCAGTAGTCGCTCAGAGGCGGGCACACATCCTCAGCCCCAGCCCGCCGGCCCAGCCCAACCACCCGAAAACCGATTAGTTGTTGCTGTTCGGGCAGGACAGCGTCAGGAACACCGTGGTGCTGGGCGGCGGGTTGGCACCCTTGTATCCGTCCACCGAGGTGATCCGGCATGCCGACAGCACGCTGTTGCCCGAGTAGTTGCCACCGTTGTTGATCTGCACCAGATAGCCCTGGCTCTGCAGCGCCAACATGGCGTCGGCGGCATTCTGGTTCTGGTTGAACGCCTTCGGCGGCATGTTGATGACGCCCTTCTCGGTGGGCGACACCGCCGGCGCCGAGCTGCTCGTCGACGACGGAGCCGGTTCCTTGTCCTTGTTCGAAGAGCACCCCACCGCAGCGCCACCGACGGCGACCAACGTCGCACCTCCTGCGACGACGGTGATCAATCGGGTCCAACCGGTGCCACTCATCTCGTCCCCTCATTCTGCTCACGCCACTCGGCGTGATGCTGCGAAAACGTTAACCACAGCCGACCGTCCGGTATTTCGTAATCGCCATCTGTTCACCTGCGCCACACAGCACGACACCCCGGGGATGAGCGTCCCGGGGTGTCGTGAGCCAGCGATCTAGGCGGCCACCGCCTCCTTCTGCGCCACCGCAGCACCATCGTCGGAATCATCGAGCATGGTCAGCTCGTCGAACGGATCACGGCCCGCCAGCACCTCGTTCACCTTGTTCATGTCCACCGTCTTGGTCCACGACCCGACCAACAGGGTGGCCACCGCATTACCGGAGAAGTTGGTCACCGCACGCGCCTCGGACATGAACCGGTCGATCCCGACGATCAGGCCAACCCCGTCGAGCAACTCCGGGCGGTGCGCCTGCAGGCCGCCGGCCAGCGTGGCCAGCCCGGCACCGCTGACGCCGGCCGCACCCTTGGACGCCACGATCATGAACACCAGCAGGCTGATCTGCTGCCCGATCGACAGCGGGTCGCCCAGCGCGTCGGCGATGAACAGCGAGGCCATGGTCAGGTAGATCGCGGTGCCGTCGAGGTTGAACGAATACCCGGTCGGCACAACCACTCCCACGGTGCTCTGCTGCACGCCCAGGTGCTCCATCTTGGCGATCAGCCGCGGCAGCGCGGACTCCGAGGACGATGTCGCGAAGATCAGCAGGTACTCGCGGGCCAGGTAGCGCACCAGCTTGAAGATCGACACCCCGGACACCGTGCGCAGCAGCGCACCGAGCACACCGAAGACGAACACCACACAGGTCAGGTAGAACCCGAACATCAGCGTCAGCAGGTTGGTCACCGCGCTCCAGCCGGTCTGGCCCACCACGTTGGCGATCGCACCGAAGGCACCGATCGGAGCCAGCCACAACACCATCGCCAGGATCTTGAACACCAGCCGCTGCACATGCTCCACCCCGCGCAGGATCGGCTCACCCTTGGCTCCCATGGCCTGCAACGCGAACCCGACCAGCAGCGCCACGAACAACGCCTGCAGCACATTGCCTTCGGTCAGCGAGGAGAACAGGGACGTCGGGATGATGTGCTGGATGAAGTCCATCAGGCCACCGGACTCGTGGGCCTTCTCGGCCAGCTGCGCGCCCTTGGCCGCCGCGGACTCCGAGAGCTTCAGGCTGCCACCGGGGTGCAGCAGATTGCCGACCACCAGTCCGATCGCCAGCGCAATGGTGGACATCGCCATGAAGTAGAGGAAGGCCAGCCCGCCGACCTTGCCGACCGTGGCGGCCTTGCGCACCGAGCCGATGCCCAGCACGATCGTGCAGAAGATCACCGGTGTGATCATCATCTTGATCAGGCTGACGAACATGGTGCCCAGCACGCCGACGTTCTTGCCGAACTCCGGGGCGACCAGGCCGACGATCACGCCACCGATCACGGCGACGATGACGGCCAGGTACAGCCAATGGGTACGGTCAAGGCGCTTCTTGGGCGCCGGCTTGTCGCCGCTGGGGCGATCCAAAACCGTCGTCATAGTCGGTTTCCTTCCAGTTCACGATCCGGTGGTCTGTAAGGATGGTCACAACTCGCGTGAGGCAGGTCACGCTTTAGTTCATTAAGTACAGCGGCGGAGGTGTGCAATGGCGGTACTGCCCCGCTCGCTGGCAGGCCAAGCCTTCGCGCTGCAGGCCGCGGTGATCGCGCTGGTGGTGCTGGCCGGCAGCGCGCTGGCCCTCTACGACGCCAAGCGCGACGGCGACCGCTCCGCCCGCGAACAGGTGACCGCCATCGCCGTTGCCCTGGCCGACGCGCCGTCCACCGCCCAGGCCATCGAAAACCGAAACGCGACAGAGGTTTTGCAACCGGTGACCGAAGCGGTGCGCAAGGGCACCAACATCGCCTTCATCACGATCATGGCGCCCGACCGCACCCGGTTCACCCACACCAACCCCGCCATGATCGGCGGCAAGTACATCGGCAACATCGAACCCGCCATGCGCGGTGCGACGTTCACCGAGGTCTACACCGGCACCCTGGGCCCGTCGATCCGCACCGTCGCCCCGGTGCGCGACGGCAGCGGTCAGGTCATCGGGCTGGTCGCCGCCGGCATCACCGAACAGAGCCTGGCGGCCCGCTGGCGCGCCCAATGGCCGGCCATCGTCGGGATGGGCGTTGGCGCCCTTGCCCTTTCGTTCGTCGGCGTCTGGGCGATCCGGCGCCGTATCCTGCGCCAGACCCATGGCCTGGCGCCCGACGAACTGCGGGTCATGTACGACCACCACGATGCGATCCTGCACTCGGTCTCCGAGGGTCTGATCGTGCTCGACCACGACCGGGTGGCCCTGGTCAACGACGAGGCCCGCAGGCTGCTGAGCCTGCCGGCCGGACCCATTCAGCGGGCCGACCTGCCGGAGTTCCTGCGCGGCAACGACCCCGGTGTGCGTGACGAAGTCCGGGTCACCGAAGACCGGGTGCTGGTGGTCAACCGCTCGGCGGTCAGCGCGTCGGACTCCGAGGTGGTGACGATCCGCGACCGCACCGAACTGCAGGGCGCCCTGGGCGAACTCAGCGCACTGCAGATGTTCAGCGACTCGCTGCGCGCCCAGGCCCACGAGTCGGCCAACAAGCTGCACACCGTCATCACGCTGGTCGAGATGGGGCGCCCGGAAGAAGCGGTCAAGTTCGCCACCAAAGAGCTTGCGCTGTCCCAGCAACTGGTGGACCGGCTCTCGCAGGCCGTCGGCGAACCCGCCCTGATGGCGCTGCTGCTCGGCAAGACCGCCGAGGCCGACGAGCGCGGTATCGCCCTGACCATCACCGAGGACACCCACCTGCCCGCCGGGGCCGACGACCTGATCCTCAGCCCGCAGGAACTCGTCACCGTCTTGGGCAACCTGATCGACAACGCGATGGACGCCTGCGACCGCGACGACCCCTGGGTCGAGGTCACCGTCACCCAGGACGAAGACCGGCTGCTGATCGCGGTCGCCGACAGCGGGCCCGGGATGGACGCCGACACCTTCGACCGAGCCATGCGGCGCGGATACTCCACCAAGGCCGACAAGGGGGCCGACAGCGGGGCCGACACGCCCGCCGGCCACCAGGGCCTGGGGCTGGCGTTGATCGCGCAGATCGTGACACGCCACGGCGGCACCCTGACCGCCGACATCACCTACGCGTCGGTGGTGACCGTGGCGATCACGAAGGCGCGCGAGCAGGCGAGCGAACGGGCGCGCCGATGATCACCGTGCTGATCGTCGAGGACGAACCGCTGATCGCCGAGGCGCACCGCACCTATCTGGAGCGGTTACCGGGCTTTTCGCTGGCTGGAGTGGCAGCAACGGCTCGTGACGCCATGCGCATCGCCTCCGACGCCTCGGCGACCCCGATCCCGATCGACCTGGTGCTGCTGGACCTGGGGTTGCCCGACACCAGCGGCATCACGCTGGCCTCGGCGCTGTCGGGCCTTCGTCCGGCGCCCGACATCATCGCGATCACTTCCGAACGCGACCTGGAAATGGTGCGTGCAGCGGTTTCCCATGGCGCATTGGCGTATCTGCTGAAGCCTTTCACTTTTGCAGCATTTCGTGACCGACTGGAACGATATAGCCGTTATCGCAACGCTCTGCCGGCCGGCACCGAAGCCGCCAGCCAAGCCGAAGTCGACCGCGCTCTCGCAGAATTACGCAGCACCGACAAATCGGTGGCACCGAAAGGTGTCGCGCCAGCAACGAATGATGAAATCGCCCGCACCGTTCGTGACCGGGCCGGCGCCGGCGTCACCTCCGACGACGTCGCCAAACAGGTTGGGGTGTCTCGCGTGACCGCATGGCGCTACCTGGAACGATTGGCCGACGAGGGCACCGTCATCCGGCAGACCGAGTACGGCAGGACAGGGCGGCCGAGCACGCGTTATCTTTGGCGCTGAGCGTGGCAAATCCAACTGCTTGACCACACAACAATATGAATATATTTCTGCTATTTTTCCCGACCTGAGCGGAAATAATGCAGAGGCTGTATATCCGTAAGCCCGAGAAATGTGGCGAAGGAGTTGTCGAGATGACTGATGTCAGCGCTGCCCGGGACCATCTCGACGATGAGCCCCCGGTCCGATACGTCCTCGATGCCGACGGTCAGCCCATGCTCGGTGCCGACGGTGAGCCGATCATCGACCGCCGTCGCCCCAAGAGCGAGCGTCGCCCCGCCAACCCGCGGGTGAGCGTCGTGGTGCCCGCCAAGAACGAGGCGCCCAACATCCGCGAGATCCTGCCCTACCTCAAAGAGTTCTACGAGGTCATCGTCGTCGTCAGCGAGAGCGACCACGAGTCGGCGCAGGCCGCGACCGAAGCACTGCCGACCGCCAAGGTGGTGTACCAAACCCGTAAAGGCAAAGGCAACGCCATGGCGTGCGGCTTCGCCGAGGTCACCGGCGATGCCATCGTGATGTTCGACATCGACGGATCCGCCGACCCGCACGAGATCCCGCGATTCATCAACGCGCTGACCGACGGCGCCGATCTGGCCAAGGGCAGCCGGTTCTGTCGCGGCGGCGGCAGCGAGGACATCACGCTGGTCCGCTCGCTGGGCAACAAGGGCCTCAACATCCTGGCCAGCGTGCTCACCAAGACCCGGTTCACCGACCTCTGCTACGGCTACAACGCCTTCTGGGCCGACCAGCTCTACATGCTCGATCTCCCCGACACCACCACCGAATCGCCCGAGATGCTGCGCGGTGACGGCTTCGAGATCGAAGCCCTGATCATCGGCCGGTTCGCCCTCTCGGGTGCGGCCATCACCGAGGTGCCCAGCTTCGAGCACGACCGCTACCACGGCAGCACCAACCTCAACACGTTCAAGGACGGCTTCCGGGTGCTGTGGACGATCCTGCAGGACCGTCTCTACGCCCGCGAGATCCGCAAGCTGGCCAAGCGCCGTCATGCCAGCAGCGTCCCCGGCCCCAAGCGTCCGGGCTGGATGACCGACGAGGTCCGCCACGGTGTGCGGCGCATCCACCGGCTCGATCCGTCGGTGGGCCCGGTCGACACCCGTCAGTGGCACGTCGACCGCTAGCCATTCGGAATTCGTCAAGACGCTGCGGCCCTGCCGTTAAGAAAACGTCAAGGCCGGCCGCCGCCCCCTCAGCCGGGTCCTAGCGTCGCATTCGTTCCCGCAGAACGGAGAGACATGGGAGTCGTCATTTTCCTGGTGCTGACGCTGGCGGTCTTCGCCGTGCTCGGCCTGGTACAGAGGTTGGTCGAGCGGCTGTGAACTACGAGAACGTCGTCGGCCTGGTCCTTGCGGTGTTGTTGGCGCTGTTCGTCACCGCCGCGCTGCTCTTCCCCGAAAGGTTCTAGGTAACCCCGCATGACAAGCACTTCGGCGGGGATCGTCTTCCTCGTCCTGCTCATTGCTGCCCTGGCCGCGGTCCACGTGCCGCTGGGCGACTACATGTACCGCGTCTACACCTCCGAGAAGGACTCCCGGATCGAGCGCCTGGTCTACCGGGCCATCGGCGCCGACCCGCGATCCGAGCAGAGCTGGGGCGGCTACGCCCGCAGCCTGTTGGCCTTCTCCGCGGTCAGCATCGTGGTGCTGTTCGTGTTCCAACTGGTGCAGGGCAAGCTGCCGCTGCACCTCAATGACCCGGCCACCCCGATGACCCCGGCGCTGGCGTGGAACACCGCGGTCAGCTTCGTCACCAACACCAACTGGCAGGCCTACTCCGGTGAGTCCACCCAGGGCCACCTGGTGCAGATGGCCGGCCTGTCGGTACAGAACTTCGTCTCGGCAGCGGTCGGCATGGCGGTGGCAGTAGCCCTGGTGCGCGGCTTCGCCCGCCGAAACTCCTTGGAGCTGGGCAACTTCTGGGTGGACCTGGTGCGCGGCAGCCTGCGCATCCTGCTGCCCATCTCCGTTCTGGCGGCGATCGTTCTGATCGCCGGTGGCGTGATCCAGAACTTCCACCTGCACGACCAGGTGGTCAACACGCTGGCCGGCGCCCAGCAGACCATCACCGGCGGTCCGGTGGCCAGCCAGGAGGCCATCAAGGAGGTCGGCACCAACGGCGGCGGCTTCTACAACGCCAACTCCGCGCACCCGTTCGAGAACCCGACCACCTGGACCAACTGGGTCGAGATCTTCCTGCTGCTGGTGATCAGCTTCTCGCTGCCGCGCACCTTCGGCCGGATGGTGGGCAACGTCAAGCAGGGTTACGCGATCGTCGCGGTGATGGGGGTGCTCGCGGTGATCAGCGCATCGCTGATGCTGCAGTTCCAGGTCCAGCACCACGGCACCGTGCCGACCGCGGTCGGCGCGGCGATGGAAGGTGTCGAACAACGTTTCGGCGTCGCCGATTCCGCGATCTTCGCCGACGCGACCACACTGACGTCGACCGGCGCGGTGGACTCGTTCCACGACTCCTACACCAGTCTCGGCGGCATGATGACGCTGTTCAACATGCAGCTCGGTGAGGTCGCCCCCGGCGGCACCGGCTCGGGCCTGTACGGCATGCTGATCCTGGCGGTGATCACCGTCTTCATCGCCGGCCTGATGGTCGGGCGCACCCCGGAGTACCTGGGCAAGAAGATCACCCCGCGCGAAATCAAGCTCGCCGCAAGCTATTTCCTGGTCACCCCCATCCTGGTGCTTACCGGCACCGCGGTGGCCATGGCCATGCCCGGCCAACGGGCCGGCATGCTCAACGACGGGGCACACGGCCTGTCCGAGGTGCTCTACGCGTTCACCTCGGCGGCCAACAACAACGGCTCGGCGTTCGCCGGGATCAGCGTCAACACCGTCTGGTACAACACCGCGCTCGGGCTGGCCATGGTCCTGGGCCGGTTCCTGCCGATCGTCGTGGTGCTCGGCCTGGCGGGTTCGCTTGCCCGCCAGGGGCATACCCCCGAATCGATCGGCACCCTGCCCACTCACCGTCCCCAATTCGTCGGACTGGTCGCCGGAGTGACGCTCATCCTGGTGGCCCTGACGTTCCTGCCCGTACTCGCACTCGGGCCGCTCGCTGAAGGAATCCACTGATGAGCACCCCCACCATCGACGCGCCGCACAAGGCCGCCGACAAGAAGAAGGCCCAGGGCGGCCTGCTCGACCCGAAGATGCTCTGGACGTCGCTGCCCGACGCCCTGCGTAAGCTCGACCCCCGCACGCTGTGGCGCAATCCGGTGATGTTCATCGTCGAGATCGGCGCGGTATGGAGCACCATCCTGGCGTTCCTGACGCCAAGTTGGTTCGCCTGGCTGATCGTGTTCTGGCTGTGGCTGACCGTCGTGTTCGCCAACCTGGCCGAGGCCGTCGCCGAAGGCCGCGGCAAGGCACAGGCCGAATCACTGCGAAAGACCAAGGCCGACACCATGGCCCGCCGGCTGACCGGGTGGGCGCCGGGCACACACGGCACCGAGGAAGAAGTTGCCGCTCCCCTGCTGCGTCAGGGCGACATCGTCGTCGTCGAAGCCGGACAGGTGATCCCCGGTGACGGTGACGTGGTCGAAGGTATCGCCTCGGTGGACGAATCAGCCATCACCGGCGAATCCGCCCCCGTCATCCGGGAATCCGGCGGCGACCGCTCGGCGGTGACCGGCGGCACCACCGTGCTCTCGGACCGCATCGTCGTGCAGATCACCCAGAAGCCCGGCGAGAGCTTCATCGACCGGATGATCTCACTGGTCGAGGGCGCCAACCGGCAGAAAACCCCCAACGAGATCGCGCTCAACATCCTGCTGGCCGCGCTGACGATCATCTTCATCTTCGCCGTCGCGACCCTGCAGCCGCTGGCCATCTACTCCAAGGCCAACAACCCCGGCGTGCCGGACTCGCTGGCCCTGACCGGCAACGGCGTCACCGGCATTGTGATGGTCTCACTACTGGTCTGCCTGATCCCGACCACCATCGGCGCACTGCTCTCGGCCATCGGCATCGCCGGCATGGACCGCCTGGTGCAGCGCAATGTGCTGGCCATGTCCGGTCGCGCCGTCGAGGCCGCCGGTGACGTCAACACCCTGCTGCTGGACAAGACCGGCACCATCACGCTGGGCAATCGGCAGGCCTCCGATTTCGTGCCGCTGCCCTCGGTCACCGCCGAGGACCTCGCCGACGCCGCGCAGCTGTCCAGCCTGTCCGACGAGACCCCCGAAGGCCGCTCCATCGTGGTGTTCGCCAAGGAGAACTTCGGCCTGCGCGCCCGCACGCCCGGTGAACTGCTCAACGCCGAGTGGGTGGAGTTCTCGGCCACCACCCGGATGTCGGGTGTGAACCTGGAGAACGGACACCAATTACGCAAGGGCGCAGCCAATTCGGTGGCCCAGTGGGTACGCGATCAGGGCGGCACCGTGCCCGTCGAACTGGGCACCCTGGTCGACGGCATCTCTGCCGGCGGCGGTACGCCACTGGTGGTGGGTCAGCGACTGGCCGACGGAAGAGCCGAGGTGCTCGGCGTCATCCACCTCAAGGACGTCGTCAAGCAGGGGATGCGCGAGCGGTTCGACGAGATGCGCAAGATGGGCATTCGCACGGTGATGATCACCGGCGACAACCCGTTGACCGCCAAGGCGATCGCCGACGAAGCCGGTGTCGACGACTTCCTGGCCGAAGCCACCCCGGAAGACAAGCTCGCGCTGATCAAGAAGGAGCAGGCCGGCGGCAAGCTGGTCGCGATGACCGGCGACGGCACCAACGACGCACCGGCGCTGGCCCAGGCCGACGTGGGCGTGGCGATGAACACCGGCACCTCGGCGGCCAAAGAGGCCGGCAACATGGTGGACCTCGACTCCGACCCGACCAAGCTCATCGAGATCGTCGAGATCGGCAAGCAGTTGCTGATCACCCGGGGCGCGCTCACCACGTTCTCGATCGCCAACGACATCGCCAAGTACTTCGCGATCATCCCGGCGATGTTCGTGGCGCTGTTCCCCGGCCTGGACCTGCTGAACATCATGCGGTTGCACAGCCCGCAGTCGGCGATCCTGTCGGCGGTGATCTTCAACGCGATCATCATCATCGCGCTGATCCCGCTGTCGCTGCGCGGTGTGCGCTACACACCGAGCAGTGCGTCAAAGCTGTTGAGCCGCAACCTCTACATCTACGGTCTCGGCGGGATCATCGCGCCGTTCATCGGGATCAAGCTCATCGACCTCGTCATCCAGTTCTTCCCAGGAATGTGACATGAACCTTCTGATCCGCCAACACTGGGCCGCGCTGCGCGCGCTGCTGGTGCTCACCGTCATCCTCGGCATCGGCTATCCGTTGTTCATCTGGCTGGTGGCCCAGATCCCCGGCCTGCAGGACAAGGCCGACGGCTCGATCGTGGAGCTGGGCGGCAAGCCCGTCGCCTCCAGCCTGATCGGACAGTCCTTCACCGACGCCAAGGGCAACCCGCTGCCGCAGTACTTCCAGAGCCGCCCGTCGGCCGCCGGCAACGGATACGACCCGCTGAACTCCGGCGCGTCGAACCTCGGCCCGGAGAACATCGTCGATGCCGGCCCCGACAAGCCCAGCCTGCTGAGCCAGGTCTGCACCCGCAGCAAGGCCATCGGCGAGCTCGACGGCGTCGACGGCGCCCGCCCGTTCTGCACCGGCGACGGTGTGGGTGCGGTGCTGGCGGTGATCGGCCCGCGTGACGCCCGCGGCGTCGTCGTCAACCCCACCCAGGTGATCAGCGTCAACGAACCGTGCGCCAGCACGGCCCGGCCGTTCCTGGACACCTACGAAGGTGTGCGGGTGCAGTGCGCCAAGGCCGGCGAGGACTACTCGGCCGGCCAGATCGTGCCGATCCGCGGCTCGGCACCCGCCGATCCCGCGGTGCCCGCCGACGCCGTCACCGCCAGCGGCAGCGGCCTGGATCCGCACATCTCGCCCGCCTACGCACAGCTGCAGATCGCCCTGGTGGCCAAGACCCGCAAAGTCAGCCCACAGCTGGTGCGCAGCCTCGTCGATGAGTACACCGACGGCCGCACGCTGGGCATCTTTGGCGAACCCAGGGTCAATGTGGTGGAACTCAATATCGCCCTGGACCAGAAGTTCCCGCTCAAGAGCTGATCCGCGTGAATGATGATCATGTGGATACCGTCCAGCCGCCGCGGGTAACCAGCAGCGGCGCGCAGAACGCCTCGCCCGGCGACAAGCCGCGGCGGGGCGAGCTGCGCATCTACCTGGGCGCCGCCCCCGGCGTGGGCAAGACCTTCGCGATGCTCGGCGAGGCCCACCGGCGCCTGGAGCGCGGCACCGATCTGGTGGCCGCGGTGGTCGAGACGCACGGTCGCAAGAAGACCGCCGAACTGTTCGACGGTATCGAGGTGATCCCGCCGCGCTACATCGACTACCGGGGCGGCCGGTTCGCCGAGCTCGACGTGCCCGGGGTCCTGGACCGTCACCCGCAGGTGGTGCTCGTCGACGAGCTGGCTCACACCAACACCCCCGGCAGCAAGAACCCGAAACGCTGGATGGACGTCGAAGAACTTCTCGACGCCGGCATCTCGGTGATCTCCACCGTCAACGTCCAGCACCTGGAAAGCCTCAACGACGTCGTCGCCCAGATCACCGGTATCGAGCAGCAGGAGACGGTGCCCGACGAGATCGTGCGCGGCGCCGCCCAGATCGAACTCGTCGACATCACGCCGGAGGCGTTGCGGCGCAGGCTTTCTCACGGCAACGTGTATGCGCCGGAGAAGGTCGACGCGGCGCTGTCCAACTACTTCCGCCGTGGCAACCTCACCGCGCTGCGCGAGCTCGCACTGCTGTGGCTGGCCGACCAGGTCGACGCCGCGCTGTCGAAATACCGCGCGGAGAACAAGATCACCGCGACCTGGGAGGCCCGCGAGCGGCTGGTGGTCGCGGTGACCGGCGGCCCGGAGTCCGAGACCCTGGTGCGCCGGGCGTCGCGGATCGCCTCCAAGTCCAGCGCCGAGCTGATGATCGTGCACGTGGTCCGCGGCGACGGCCTGTCCGGGGTGAGCGCGCCGCAGATGGGCAAGGTCCGTGAGCTGGCCGCCAGCCTGGGCGCCACCGTGCACACCGTCGTCGGCGACGATGTGCCAAAAGCGTTGCTGGACTTCGCCCGCGAGATGAACGCCACCCAGTTGGTGATCGGCACCTCGCGGCGCTCGCGGTGGGCGCGGATCTTCGACGAGGGCATCGGCGCGGCGATCGTGCAAGAGTCCGGCAAGATCGACGTCCACATGGTCACCCACGAGGAGGCCAGGCGCCGGATCTCGATGCGCGCCGCCTCCCCGCGCGAACGACGGGCCCTGTCGTGGGTGGCCGCGGTGGTGGTGCCATCACTGATCTGCGGGATCAACGTCGCCTTCCTGGACCGCTACCTCAACACCGCCGGTGAGAGCGCACTGTTCTTCGTCGGCATCCTGCTGGTGGCACTGCTGGGTGGCGTGGTCCCCGCGATGGTCTCGGCGGTGCTGTCCGGCCTGTTGCTCAACTATTTCCTGACCGCACCGCGCTACACCTTCACCATCGCCGAGCCCGACGCCGCCATCACCCAGTTCGTCATGCTGGCCATGGCGGTGGCGGTGGCGGCCCTGGTCGACAGCGCCGCCAGCCGCCAGCGTGAGGCCCGCCAGGCCTCCCGCGAGGCCGAACTGCTGACGTTGTTCTCCGGCTCGGTGCTGCGCGGCGCCGACCTGAGCGCCCTGCTGGAGCGGGTCCGGGAGACCTACTCCCAGCGCGCCGTGAGCGTGCTGCGCGTTCAGGGCGAGGACGAACAGATCGTCGCCTGTGTGGGCGAGAGTCCCTGCGTGACGGTGGATTCCGCCGATACCGCCATCGAGGTCGGCGACGACGAGTTCTGGATGCTGATGGCCGGACGCCAACTGCCCGCGCGCGATCGGCGGGTGTTGACCTCGGTGGCCAAACAGGCCGCCGGGCTGGTGCGCCAGCGCGAACTCGCCGAGGAGGCCGGTAAGGCCGCGGCCATCGAGAAGGCCGACGAACTGCGCCGCTCGCTGCTCTCGGCGGTCAGCCACGACCTGCGCACGCCGCTGGCCGGGGCCAAGGCCGCGGTGTCGAGCCTGCGGTCCGACGATATCGACTTCTCCGCCGAGGACACCGCCGAACTGCTGGCCACCATCGAGGAGTCGGTGGACCAGCTCACCGCGCTCGTCGACAACCTGCTGGACTCCTCCAGGCTGGCGACCGGGGTGGTACGGCCCGAACTCAAGCGGGTGTACCTCGAAGAGGTGGTGCAGCGCGCCCTGCTGTCGATCGGGCGCGGGGCCACCGGATTCGGGCGCAGCGGGCTGGACCGGATCAAGGTCGAGGTAGGCGACGCGGTGGCGATGGCCGACGCCGGTCTGCTGGAGCGGGTGCTGGCCAACCTGCTGGACAACTCGCTGCGCTACGCCCCGGACAGCATCGTGCGGGTCAACGCCGGACAGGTCGGCGATCGTATCCTGATCAACGTGGTCGACGAAGGTCCGGGCGTGCCGCGCGGCACCGAGGACCAGATGTTCGAGGCCTTCCAGCGGCTTGGTGACCGCAACAACAAGCACGGTGTCGGACTTGGCCTTTCGGTGGCCAAGGGGTTCGTCGAGGCGATGGGTGGCACCATCTCGGCCACCGATACGCCGGGCGGCGGCCTGACCGTCATCGTCGACCTGGGGGCGCCATGACCAAGGTCAAGGTGCTGGTGATCGACGACGAACCACAGATCCTGCGCGCCCTGCGGATCAACCTCAGCGTGCGCGGCTACGAGGTGATCACCGCCGCGACCGGTGCGGCGGCGTTGAAGGCCGCCGCCGAACACCGGCCGGACGTGGTGGTGCTCGACCTCGGTCTGCCCGATATGGACGGGATCGAGGTACTCGGCGGTCTGCGCGGGTGGCTGTCCGCACCGGTGATCGTGCTGTCGGCGCGCACCGACTCCACCGAGAAGGTCGAGGCGCTCGACGCCGGCGCGGACGACTACGTGACCAAGCCGTTCGGGATGGACGAATTCCTGGCCCGGCTGCGCGCCGCCGTGCGCCGCGGCGCGGTGGCATCCGAGACCGACGAGCCGGTGATCGAAACATCCTCGTTCACAGTCGATCTGGCGGCCAAGAAGGTCGTCAAGAACGGCGCCGAGGTGCACCTGACCCCGACCGAGTGGGGCATGCTTGAGATGCTGGTGCGCAACCGCGGCAAGCTGGTCGGGCGCGAGGAGTTGCTGCGGGAGGTCTGGGGGCCGGCCTACGCCAAGGAGACGCACTACCTGCGGGTATACCTGGCTCAGCTGCGCCGCAAGCTCGAGGTCGACCCGTCGCATCCGCGTCATCTGCTGACCGAAGCCGGCATGGGGTACCGCTTCGAGGCCTGAGCGACGGGCACACAGACACACGCGCGTGTTCGGATGACACATCTGTCCGCAGGCAACTATCGTGACATCGTCATATGTTGATACGTACCCGCAGTGCCCGCCCCCACGGGCCGCGAAGGAGATGATCCGACATGAATGTTTCCGAGACCAAGCACACCGGTGGTTGCACCTGTCGCTGTAACGCCTGCGACGGTGGCCATCACTGCCACAACATCGGCAGCGGCTGCCGCGTCAAGCCGTAATCTTCTGCACTACTGCGATCAGAGCGCCGGGCACGTGACGGCGCTCTGATCGTTTTTCACCCAGCGCCGCGCGCCGGGGGGAATTCTTAACGGAATCTCTACGGGTCAGGCAACGCGGGCAGCCCTGCGGCAAAACTAGGCTGGCCTCTCGTGTCTTCACCGACTTCACTGATGAAACGCCTCGTCGTCGGTCGGCCGTTTCGCAGTGACAGCCTCGGCCACACCCTGCTGTCCAAGCGCATCGCGCTGCCCGTGTTCGCCAGCGACCCGCTGTCGTCGGTGGCCTATGCCACCCAGGAGATCCTGCTCATCCTGACCCTGGGCGGGCTGGCCTACATGCACCTGACGCCCTACATCGCCGCAGGCGTGGTGGTGCTGCTGGCCGTCGTCGTGCTGTCCTACCGGCAGGTGGTCAAGGCCTACCCCAGCGGCGGCGGCTCCTACGAAGTGGTGTCCAAGAACCTCGGCCCGTTTGCGGGCCTGGTGGTGGCCGCGGCGCTGATGGTCGACTATGTGATGACCGTCGCGGTGTCGGTGGCCGCCGGAGTGGACAACATCATCTCGGCAATTCCCGAACTCAACGCCTACCGGGTGGCCATCAACGTCGGGTTCATCGTCGTACTCACCGCAATGAACCTGCGCGGGGTCCGGGAGTCCGGACGCGCCTTCGCCATTCCCACCTACGCCTTCATCGCCGGTGTCTACCTCATGGTGGCGCTGGGACTGTTCCGGGCCGTCCTGGGGCATCCGCCGGTGGCCGAAAGCGCCCACTACGGTGTGCGCGCCGAGCAGGTCGGACTCACCACACTCGCGCTCGTCCTGCTCATCCTCCGGGCCTTCTCCTCGGGATGCACCGCACTGACCGGTGTCGAAGCCATCTCCAACGGCGTACCCGCCTTCCGGAAGCCCAAGGCGCTCAATGCCGCTCGCACGATGACCGCGATGGGCATCCTGGCTACCACGATGTTCGCCGGAGTGACCGCACTGGCACTGATCGCCAAGACCCGCGTGGTGGAGAACACCTGCGACCTGGTCGGATTTCAGGGCGACTGCACTACCGAGCCGCAACGCACCGTCATCGCCCAACTGGCCGCGGCGGTGTTCGGCAACAACAGCATCTTGTTCTTCTTCATCCAGGCCGCCACCGCGCTGATCCTGATCCTGGCAGCCAACACCGCCTACAACGGATTCCCGCTGCTGGCATCGATCCTGGCCCAGGACAGATATCTGCCCCGGCAGCTGCAGAACCGCGGCGACCGGCTGGCCTACTCCAACGGCATCATCCTGCTGGCCGTGGTCGCCGGCGGCCTCATCTACGCCTTCGACGGTTCGGTGACCCGGCTGATCCAGCTCTACATCATGGGCGTGTTCACCTCGTTCACGCTGTGCCAGGCCGGCATGGTGCGGCATTGGAATACCGCGCTGCGCCACGCCGACACCGCGGCTGACCGTCGAAAGATCAAGGGCGCCAGGGCTGTCAACGCATTCGGGGCGGTCCTGACCGGCCTGGTCCTGGTGGTCGTGATGATCACGAAGTTCACCCACGGCGCCTACCTGGTGGTCATCGCGATACCCGTGCTGTGTGTGGTCATGCAATCCATTTATCGGCACTACGCCTCGGTACGCGAGGAACTCCAGGTCGACGCCGACGACGAAGGCACACTGCCCAGCCGGGTGCACGCCGTGGTACTGGTCTCCGGATGGAACAAGGCCACCCAGCGTGCTGTCCTGTTCGCCCGCGCCACGAAACCGCACACCTTGACCGCCTTGACGGTGAACATCAGCGACAGCGACACCCGCGCCTTGCATCGCGAGTGGGAGAACCTGGACGTCGACGTGCCGCTGAAGGTGGTCGAGTCGCCGTACCGCGAAATCACCCGACCGGTGCTGCAGTACCTCAAGCGCGCCAGGCAGGGCCCCCGCGACGTGGTGTGCGTCTACATCCCCGAAACCGTCGTCGGCCGGTCGTGGCAGAACCTACTGCACAACCAGAGCTCGCTGCGGCTCAAGGCCCGCTTGCTCTTCGAGCCGGACGTGATGGTGACCAGCGTTCCCTACCAACTGCACACCGCCACCCACCGGGATCTGACCGCCGCCGGGTAACCGGCGGTTGACGCCGGTGCCGCAGGGGTACCCGTGCCCCATGCGGACCGCCAAATCCGGCAGGCTGCAACGACCCCAGGTCGGGCTGCTCGCCGTGCAGGGGGCCGCGGTGCTCGTCGCCGCGGCCTTCCTGGCTGTCGCGATCGCCGGGTTCACCCCCGGCCTGACCACCCGGCTGGACCAGTTGCAGTGGTGGGGGCCGGAATCGCGCGCGCAACTGTTCGGGGTGTTCGACACCTCGGTACTGCACAACCTGGTGCACCTGCTGGCCGGAATGGCCGGGCTGCTACTGGCCACCAGCTACGCCCGAGCCCGGGCCTACCTGATCATCGGGGGGCTGATGTTCCTGGGCCTGTGGCTCTACGGGCTGCTGGGTGACCCCGCCGTCGTCCCGCTCGGCGATGCCGACAACTGGCTGCACTTCTCGATCGGTGTGGTGATGGTTCTGCTGGGCGTCACACTGGCCGGCGCCAGGGTGCCCACCGGCGCCGGCGGAGAACCCCTGCTTCCCGAGGACGACGGCCTCAGCTGATCGACAGCGCGATACCGTCGAGGATGTCGTGCTCGCTGACGATCAACCGGTCGATCCCGGCCCGTTGTCCCAGGGCATCGGCCAGTTCCTCGACGACGATCGAACCGCCGCCGATCACGTCCACCCGGCCTTCGTGCATCGGCCCCAGCGCCGCCCGCTGCGCACGGGTCATCCCGATCAGCTGATCGCATACCGGCAGCAGCTGACCGAACGACACCTGCGACAGGTGGATCGCGTCGGAGTCATAGGTCGTCATGTTCTGCGCCAACGCCGCCAGGGTGGTGAAGGTGCCGGCCACCCCCACCCAGGTCTTGGCCTTCTCCACCGGAACCACCCGCAGCGCCTCACCGAGGCGCTCACGTACCACCTCGCGGGCCGCGGCGATCTCGACAGCCGTCGGCGGATCGGAATGCAGACAGCGTTCGGTCAGCCGCACACATCCGATATCGGCCGAGTACGACGCCTGCACGCCACCGTGCCCGCCCAACACCACCTCCGTCGACCCACCACCGAGGTCGACCACGACGAAAGGTGCTGCATCAGAATTCAATTCACCTACCGCGCCGTTGAACGACAGCTCGGCCTCCTCGGCCCCGGTAATCACCTCGGCCACGGCACCCGGCACCACGCGGCCCAGCACCTCGGCCGTCATCGCGAAGAACACGTCGCGGTTGGCGGCGTCCCGGGTGGCCGACGTCGCCACCATCCGCACTGTGGGAACCTCGAACCGGTCCAACAGGGCGGCGTAGTCGACGAGCGCCGCACGGGTCCGCTCCAGGGCGTCGGGAGCGAATTGCCCAGTGGCGTCGACGCCCTGACCCAGGCGCACGATCCGCATCTCCCGGTGCACATCGCGCAGCCGGCCTTCGAGGCGGTCGGCGATCAGCAACCGGATCGAGTTGGTGCCGCAGTCGATCGCCGCCACCCGGTTCACGTCCACTCCCCCTTCGCCAGAATTCCGGCCATCGCCGGTTCGGCGGCCAGCACCGCCAGCGCCTGATCACCAAAAGGATTGACGCCGCGGCCTTTTGCCAACGAATGTGCGATCAGCACATGCAGGCACTTCACCCGGTCCGGCATCCCGCCACCGGAGAACGTGGTGCCCAGCGATTCGATCGCATCCCGCTCGGCCAGATAGGACTCGTGCGCCCGCCGGTAGGCGTCGGCGACCTCGGGGTCGGCCGCCAACCGCTCGCTCATCGAGCGCATCAGGCCCTCGGACTCCAGCCGGCTCGCCGCCGCCGTCAGCGCCGGATGGGTCAGATAGAACAGGGTAGGGAACGGGGTGCCGTCGGGCAGCCGCGGCGCCGTCTTCACCACGGCCGGTTCACCATTGGGGCATCGGTAGGCGATCTCGAGCACACCGCGTGGCTCCCGCCCCAACTGCTGGGCCACCGCGGCGAGATCGGCCGGATCAACCACCGGGCTGCACCGGCGCCGGCTCCGGTGGAGGCGGCGGCGCGTTGGGATCGACCGGCTGCGGCGCGTTGGGATCAACGGGCTGCGGAGCCGGCGGTGGACCGTGCGGCGTATCGGCGATGGTGTGCCACAACGAGGTGTACCAGGGATCGCTGCTGCGAGCGGTCTCGGTCTGCGGGCTCGCCCCCGGCGCGGGCACCGCCCCGGCCGGCAACTGCACCTGATACGGGATGTCGCCGGGCATGACGAAGCCGAGTCGCTCCCGGGCCTGGGCTGCGATGTACACCGGATCGGCCAGCTTCTGTTTCTGGGATTCCAGCTCCGAGATCTGCTGGCGCAGCATGGCTTCGGTGGCGGCGAGTTGCTTCATCTCGGTGCGCTGGGCGAAGTAGGTGCGCACCGGTCCGGCGATGGTCAGCGTCAGCACGCACACCACCGCGGCCAGGATGGCGGCCCGCCGGGCGGTGAAGCCCAGTCGCTGTTCGTTGCGCTGCTCGGTCGACGCGACGATCGCCCGCCGGATGGGCTCGGTGACGCTGTGCCCGGCCGGCTCGGCCTGCGGCCGCGACTCACGCTTGGCGGCGGGGGTGGGGCGAGGGCGGTTCCGACTCGACGCCCCCGGCCGGGAGGCCGGGGAGCGCCGCTTCGGGTCAGGCCGCTTGCTTTCCGCCACAATGACGTCCCTGAGTGGGCGCTACTCGCCTGCCACGAACCGCGGGAAGGCCAGGTCGCCCGCGTAGCGGGCGGCATCGCCGAGGGCTTCTTCGATGCGCAGCAGCTGGTTGTACTTGGCCACCCGCTCGCTACGGGCCGGAGCACCGGTCTTGATCTGACCGCTGCCGACCGCCACCGCGAGGTCGGCGATCGTGGTGTCCTCGGTCTCACCGCTGCGATGGCTCATCATCGTGCGGTAGCCGCTGTTGTGCGCCAGCGACACCGCGTCGAGGGTCTCGGTGAGCGTGCCGATCTGGTTCACCTTCACCAGCAGCGCGTTGGCCGCGCCACGCTCGATGCCCTCTTCGAGACGCTCGGGGTTGGTGACGAACAGGTCGTCGCCGACGATCTGCACGCGGTCACCGATCGCGGTCGTCACCTGTACCCAACCCTCCCAGTCGTCCTCGGAGAGCGGGTCCTCGATGGACACCAGCGGGTAGGAGTCGAGCAGCTCGGCGTAGAACTGGCCCATCTGCTCGGCGGTCCGGATCTCCTTCTCGAAGCTGTATCCCGTTCCGGCGGTGTAGAACTCGGTGGCCGCGACATCGAGGGCCAGCGCCACGTCGGTGCCCAGCTTGAGGCCGGCTCCCTCGATGGCCGAGCCGATGAGGTCCAGTGCGGCCTTGGTGCCGGGGAGATCGGGTGCGAAGCCGCCCTCGTCGCCCAGACCGGTCGACAGGCCCTGCTTCTTGAGCACCGACTTCAGCGAGTGGTAGACCTCCGCACCCCAGCGCAGCGCCTCCTTGAAGCTCGGCGCGCCGATCGGGGCGATCATGAACTCCTGGACGTCCACCCCGGTGTCGGCGTGCGCGCCGCCGTTGATGATGTTCATCATCGGCACCGGCAGGATGTGGGCGTTGGGGCCACCGAGGTAGCGGAACAACGGCAGCGCGGCGCTGTCCGCTGCGGCCTTGGCCACCGCCAGCGAGACGCCGAGGATGGCGTTGGCGCCCAGCCGGGACTTGTCCGGGGTGCCGTCGAGGTCCAGCAACGCCTGGTCCACCAGTCGCTGGTCGTCGGCGTTGAGGCCGATGACGACCGGGGCGATCTCGTCGAGCACGGCCTCGACGGCCTTCTCGACGCCCTTGCCGCCGTAGCGGGCGGCGCCGTCGCGCAGCTCGACGGCCTCGTGCTCGCCGGTGGAAGCACCCGAGGGGACGGCGGCACGCGCGAAGGTGCCGTCGATCAGGGCCACCTCGACCTCGACGGTCGGATTACCGCGTGAGTCGAGAATCTCGCGGGCCGCAACCTGCTCGATGATGGGCACTGGCTTTCTCCTTGCGTCGTGGTGTGCGACGAACGTCCTCGTCCGGCTCCGGGCGCGGGGCCCGCTGACGGGTCATAGCCTAGATGGTCGGCAGCGCGGTAGTGCTGTTAGAGCGGGTGTCCCTGGGCGTAGGCCGTCGCCCAGTCCCGCACGGTGCGGGCGTACTGGTCAGAGTGGTTGTAGGCGTGCAGGGCGTTCATCCAGCCACGCGGGGTGGCCAGGTCTTTGCCGCGGAAGCACAGGTACCCGGCGGCCGACAGAGCAGCGTCGTCGATGTTGTCGGGACTGATCTGGCCGTCGTTGTTGGCGTCGACGCCGTAGAGCCGCCACGTCTCGGGGATGAACTGCATCGGTCCCATCGCCCTGGCATACACCGGATCACCGTCGTCGGAGGCATCGGAGTCGATGATCTCGAGGTTGCCGTTGGTGCCGTCGAGGTGGACGCCGCGGATCGGCGGCCTGACATCTCCGTTGGGCGCGACGATCGCCCCGCGGTACGTGCCGTGGTGGCTTTCCACCATCCCGATGCCGGCCAGCGTCGTCCACGCCAGATGGCAGTTGGGATTCTCCACCTCGGCCACCCGTGCCGCGTAGGCGTAGGCCTCCAGCGCCGTCACCGGGATGTCGAGTGCCGCGGCGCGTTCGGCCGCCCACTGGTGCAGTTGGTCGGCGGGCCGGCCCTTGGCGTGGGTGTCCACGGCGGGCACCGGGTCACCCGCAGGCGGTGGCACGCCTTCGGGGATCGGCGTGCCCAGCTGCCACGAACAACTCGCGGCCAGCAGCAGCGCTGCTGTCGCGATGACGGCGCCGGCCCGCACCCAACGCGATGACGACACGGAACTCCTCGAACCCAACTTGCGGTCTCTACATCGTCCCACGGGTTCAGGGCCGTTAGTCCCTAGCAAAGCCGAAGATCGGGCCGGTAACTTCCGTACCGCACCCCTGCTAAGGTAAGCCCACCCTATATTTGGTAAGCCTTAGCTGCCCAACCAGAAGCCTGTGAGGAACTGCCGATGACCACGTCTTTCGCCGCTGCGGGACCAACGGTTCCCGCCCAGCTCTTCGGCAGCGGCCTCATCGGTCTGCGCGAGGGCCTCGAGGCCGGCATCGTCGTCATGGTCCTGGTCGCCTTCCTGGTCAAAGCGCAGCGCCGGGATGCCCTGAAATGGGTGTGGCTGGGGGTGGCCGCCGCCGTCGCGATGACCGTCACCGTGTTCCTGGTGATCCAGTACGGCACCTACACGATCAAGGATCTGGCCGCCGAGGCGATCGCCGGCGTGGCCTCCCTGGTGGCCGTCGCGATCGTCACCTCGATGGTGCTGTGGATGCGCAAGGCCTCGGCCGGACTGTCCGGCGAGTTGCGCGCCGGGATGTCCCGCGCCCTGGAAACCGGCGCCACCGCGGTGTTCATGCTGGCCTTCCTGGCGGTGGGCCGCGAAGGTTTCGAAACCGCGCTGTTCATGGTCGGCTACGCCGAGGCCGAGACCGCCTGGCCGCTGCTCGGTCTGCTCGTCGGCGTGGCAGCGGCCGCGGCGATCGCCTGGGGCATGTACGCCGGGGCGGTCCGGATCAATCTGGCCACGTTCTTCAAATACACCGGGGCGTTCCTGATCGTGGTCGCCGCCGGAATCCTGGCCTATGGCGTCGGCGCCCTGCAGACCGTCGGCTGGCTGCCCGGCCTCGGCGCCAAGGCCTTCGACGCCAGCGCGGGATTCAACTGGTCGTCCTGGTACGGCGAGATCATCCAGGGCGTCTTCAACATCACCCCCACCCCGACGGTGCTGCAGCTGATCGCCTGGCTCGGCTATCTCGCGATCGTCCTGACCGTCTTCCTGCGACCGGTGACCGCCACACCAGCCGCCCAGACCCCCACCAGCTCCGCCACCACGGAGCAAACCCCTCAACCCGAAAGGTCCGCTTC
Organism: Mycolicibacterium anyangense; assembly: GCF_010731855.1. NCBI lineage: Bacteria > Bacillati > Actinomycetota > Actinomycetes > Mycobacteriales > Mycobacteriaceae > Mycobacterium > Mycolicibacterium anyangense. The sequence goes on from NZ_AP022620.1 coordinate 3,003,702, forward strand.
GTGATCCTGCCCGCCTCCCTCAAATCCGGTGCCGCCGCCGCGGCCGCGATCCTCGCCGGGGTGTCCCTGGCCGGATGTACGGCCAAGGAAACCAAGTCCGCCGACCCGGGCAGCAAAGCCGAGCAGATCACCGTCGACGCCTCCGACACCGCCTGCACCCTGTCGGGCACCACGGCCAAGACCGGCCCGAGCACGTTCGTGATCACCAACAACGGCACCAAAGTCACCGAGTTCTACGTCTACGGCGAGGGCGAGCGGGTGATGGGCGAGGTGGAGAACATCTCCCCCGGCCTGCAGCGCAAGCTGATCGTGCAGCTGGGCCAGCCCGGCACCTACCAGACCGCCTGCAAGCCCGGGATGATCGGCGACGGCATCCGCGGCGACTTCGTGGTCACCGGTGATGCGATCGCCGTCGACACCGAGGGCAAGTTCAAGGAAGCCTCCGACAGCTACAAGCGCTACGTCAACAGCCAGACCGACGCCCTCATCCCGGCCACCGAGGCCTTCACCGCGGCGATCAAGGCCGGCGACATCGCCAAGGCCAAGTCGCTGTACCCGACCACCCGCACCTACTACGAGCGCATCGAGCCGGTCGCCGAGTCGTTCCCGGACAACCTCGACCCGCGCATCGACCTGCGCGAGGCCGACCTGGAGCCGGGCCAGAAGTGGACCGGGTTCCACCGCCTGGAGAAGGACCTGTGGGTCAGCGGCCTGCAGCCCGACACCAACGCCGTCGCCGACCAGCTGGTCGCCGACGTCAAGGAACTCGACAACGGCGTCAAGGCACCCGGCTGGACCATCGACTCGACCCAGATCGCCGGCGGCGCACAAGGTCTGCTCGACGAGGTGGCCAGCAGCAAGATCACCGGCGAAGAGGACATCTTCAGCCACACCGACCTCTGGGACTTCGAAGCCAACGTCGAAGGCTCGCAGACCGCCGTCGCCTCGGTCCGCCCGATCCTCGACGAGCGTGACCCCGACCTGGGCAAGCGGGTCGACAAGCGCTTCGCCGACGTCGAGGCGCTGCTGGCCAAGTACCGCAAGGGCGACGGCTTCGTCTCCTACGACAGCGTTACCGAACCGCAGCGTCAGGAACTGTCCCGCGCCATCGACGCGCTGAGCAAGGAAGTGAGTCAGGTCCAAGGTGTCATCGCTCCCCAATAACACTGACGTGACGCCGGCCGAGCCGGCGCGCCCGGGGCTGTCCCGGCGCAAGCTGTTCGGCGCCGCCGGCGTCACCGCGGCCGTCGTCGGCGCCGCGGGCGCCGGCGCACTGGCCGGACGGGCCTCGGCGGCCAGCACGATGGATCACGGGCTGGACAAGCCGGTGCCGTTCCGCGGCACCCATCAGGCCGGCATCGTGACACCGGCGCAGGACCGGATGCATTTCGCCACCTTCGACATCACCACCGACTCCAAGGCCGACGTCGTGGCGATGCTCAAGGAATGGACCGGCATGGCCGAGCGGATGACCGCCGGTCACGAAGCCGTGCACGACGGTGCGATCGGACTCAATCCCTATGCGCCGCCCGCCGATACCGGCGAGGCGCTCGGGCTGCCCGCCTCGCAGCTGACGCTGACCATCGGCTTCGGTCCGAGCTTCTTCCTCAAGGACGGCAAGGACCGCTTCGGGATCGGCGGCCAGAAGCCGGCGCTGCTGGAGAACCTGCCGAAGTTCCCCAACGAGACCCTGGACCCGGCACGCTGCGGCGGCGACATCGTGGTGCAGGCCTGCGCCAACGACCCGCAGGTCGCCGTGCACGCGATCCGCAACCTGGCCAGGGTCGGGTTCGGCACTGTCGCGGTGCGCTACTCCCAGCTCGGGTTCGGGCGCACCTCGTCGACCACCCGGGAACAGTCCACCCCGCGAAACCTGTTCGGGTTCAAGGACGGAACCAACAACATCAAGGCTGAGGACACCTCGACCCTCGACGACCAGGTGTGGGTGGCAGGCGGTGACGGGCCGGCCTGGATGACGGGCGGCACGTATCTGATCAGCCGGCGGATCCGGATGCGCATCGAGAACTGGGACCGCACCACGCTGCTGGAGCAGGAGCGGGTGATCGGCAGGCAGAAGGGCAGCGGGGCGCCCAACGGGCTGACCCAGGAGTTCGAGGAACTCAACCTCGACCTCGTCGACAACAAGAGCAACCCGCTGATCGACATGGGCGCGCACGTCCGGCTGGCCTCACACCAGCACCTCGGTGGCATCCGGATTCTGCGGCGCGGCTACAACTTCACCGACGGCAGCGACGGGTACGGGCATCTGGACGCAGGACTGTTCTTCATCGCGTTCATGCGCAACCCGGCCAAGCAGTTCATCCCGATGCAGACCGAACTGGCCCGCCACGACGCCCTCAACGAGTACATCACCCACACCGGCAGCGCGATCTTCGCCTGCCCGCCCGGACTGGGCGACAGCGACTACTGGGGCTCCACGCTGCTGGGTTGAGCCGACGGCCAGTGCGCCCGCCAGTCCTGCTCGGTGGGCGCACCGGCTGGGCCGCCGATCTCGCCGCGGGCCGACGCGATCGCCTTCTCGACAGCGCGCACGGTGTCCATGAACTCCAGAACCCTTGTGCGCAGCTCATTCTCGGCATCGCAATCGGCGCTGACCGTGACGGTGGTGATCGAACTCGGGATCAGATCGGCGGGCACGCCGGCATTGACCACCCGGGCGATCACCTTCTGCGCCAGCAGCAGCGCAGGCTGCGCGGTCGCGATGTCATCGACACAGGAGGAACGGGCAGCCTTCTCCAGCGCCTTGCGTTGCTCCCACTGGGCCAGCTGGTCCTCCAGGCTGATCGACTCACCGGCCAGCACCGCAGGCACCCGATTGCCGAGCTTACGGACCAGCGCATCGGCCACATCGTCGATCGAAAAAGCTTGCTGCGACGCCTCTTCGGCGATCCTGGCGTGGAACAGCACCTGCAGCAGGACGTCGCCCAGCTCGTCGCGCAGTTCCTCCAGATTGCCGCCGCGCACCGCGTCGAACAACTCGTAGGTCTCCTCCAGCAGGTAGCGGCGCAGCGAGTCGTGGGTCTGCTCGCTCTCCCACGGACCCGCCGTACGCAGCCGGTCCATCACCGCCACCGCGTCGAGCAGACGCTCGCCGGGCTGCGGATCGGGTACGGCGATCAGCCGCTCACCGGCGGCCAGCCGGGCCTTCACCGCGGGATGCTCGCGGTCCGAGGACAGCAGCACCGCCGCGTCCTGCCCGGTGAGCACCGGCCGCGCCGACGGCAACGACCACGGCACCCGGACCGGCATCTCCTCGGTGTATTGCACGTCCCCGCTGAGCAATTCGACCGCTTCGACCGGCACGAGCGCGGGCCGGCGCGGGTCGACGAGGATGACGGTCACGGCGCAGCCACCGGAGCGAACGTCGTGATGTCGACCTCGCCCTGCGGCCGCCCGTCGAGGGCCAGCAGCAGGTCGGCGATCATCTGCACCAACTCCAGGTCCCGGATCCGCGGCGCACCCACGCCGCTACCGGCGCGCGGGATCGGCACCTGCACCGTCGACGTCGTGGCCCGGTAGCTCGCGCCCGGATACACCCGCTTCAGCCGCAGCTGCGCGGAGTCCAGCAGGGTCAGCGGCGACAGCCGAAGCGTTGTCGGAGAACCGGTTCCGGTGGCCGCAACCTCGGTGACACCGTACTGGCGGCACAGCAGCCGCAACCGCGCCACGGCAACCAGTCGCTGGGCCGGCTCGGGCAGCGGGCCGTAGCGGTCGATCAGTTCCTCGACCACCGCGGCCACCCTGGCGTCGTCGCCGGCCGCGGCGAGCCTGCGGTAGGCCTCCAGCCGCAGCCTGTCACTGGCGATGTACTCCGGCGGCAGGTTGGCGTCCACCGGCAAGTCGATACGGACGTCCTTGGGCTCCTCGGCGGTGGTGACCGTCTTGCCGTCGGCCGCCGCCCGGTAGGCCTCGACCGCCTCACCAACCAGTCGCACATACAAGTCGAAGCCCACACCGGCGACGTGGCCGGACTGTTCAACGCCCAGCACGTTGCCCGCCCCGCGAATCTCCAAGTCCTTCAACGCAACTGCCATACCCGCACCCAGTTCGTTGTTCTGCGCGATAGTGGCCAGCCGGTCAAAGGCGGTCTCGGTGAGCGGCATCTCCTTGGGGTACAGGAAGTAGGCGTAGCCGCGCTCCCGGCTGCGGCCAACCCGGCCCCGCAACTGGTGCAGCTGGGACAGGCCGAAGGTATCGGCGCGCTCGACGATCAGGGTGTTGGCGTTCGAGATGTCCAGCCCGGTCTCGACGATGGTGGTACACACCAGAATGTCGAACTCCCGGTTCCAGAACCCTTCGACGGTGCGCTCCAGCTGATCTTCGGGCATCTGGCCGTGCGCCACCACCACCCGCGCCTCGGGCACCAGATCCTTGACCCGTGCGGCGGCGGCGTCGATGCTGCTGACCCGGTTGTGGATGTAGAAGGCCTGCCCGTCGCGCAGCAGTTCACGGCGTAGTGCGGCAGCCACCTGCTTGTCGTCGTGCGGGCCGACGTAGGTGAGCACCGGGTAGCGCTCCTCGGGCGGGGTGAGGATGGTCGACATCTCCCGGATCCCGGCCAGGCTCATCTCCAGGGTGCGCGGTATCGGCGTGGCGCTCATGGTCAGCACGTCGACGTGGGTGCGCAGGCTCTTGATGTGTTCCTTGTGCTCCACACCGAAACGCTGTTCCTCGTCGACGATCACCAGACCGAGGTCCTTCCAGCGCACCGCGGTCTGCAGCAGCCGGTGGGTGCCGATCACGATGTCGACACTGCCGTCGGCCATCCCCTCGATGACGGCACGCGACTCGGCCGGATCGGTGAACCGCGAAAGTCCTTTCACCGTCACGGGAAAGCCCGCCATCCGCGCGGTGAACGTCTGCAGGTGCTGGTCGGCCAGCAGCGTGGTGGGCACCAGCACCGCCACCTGCTTACCGTCCTGCACCGCCTTGAAGGCCGCCCGCACCGCGATCTCGGTCTTGCCGTAGCCCACGTCACCACAGATCACCCGGTCCATCGGGACCGGCTTCTCCATGTCGCTCTTGACCTCCTGGATAGCGGTGAGCTGGTCCATCGTCTCGGTGAAGCCGAACGCATCCTCCATCTCGGCCTGCCACGGGGTGTCCGGGCCGAACGCATGCCCCGGGGCGGCCTGCCGCTTGGCGTAGAGCGCCACGAGTTCGCTGGCGATCTCGCGAACGGCCTTGCGCGCCTTGGTTTTCGTGTTCGTCCAGTCGCTGCCGCCGAGCTTGCTCAGGCTGGGCTCCTGGCCGCCGACGTAGCGGGACAGCTGATCCAGTGAGTCCATCGGCACGTAGAGCCGGTCGGCGGCCTGGCCGCGCTTGGACGACGCGTACTCCAGCACCAGGTATTCGCGGCGGGCCCCGCCGACGGTGCGTTCGACCATCTCCACGAACCGGCCGATGCCGTGCTGATCGTGCACCACCAGGTCACCGGCGGTCAGCGCCAGCGGGTCAACGGTGTTGCGGCGCTTGGCCGCCAGCCGCTTGCCGTCGGTCGCGGTGACCCGGTTGCCGGTCAGGTCGGTCTCGGTGATCACCACCAGATTGGCGCCGGGAACCACGATGCCGTCGTGCAGCGGGCCCTTGAGCACGCCCACCACGCCGGCGTTGGGCGGCTCGCCCGCCTCGATCATGGCCGCCGGGGTGTCCCGCTCGGCGAGTTGTTCGACGACGCGGTGCGCGGTGCCGGTGCCCGGGGCGACGACGGCGGCGAAACCTCCGGTCAGCACGTGGGCACGCAACATCGCGAAGATCTCGTCGACGTTGCTCTGCTGGCCACGAGCGGTCGGCGACGCGCGCACCTCGAGTTCGATCGCCTGCTCGTCGGCGAGCTGGCTCAGCGTCCACCACGGATGCCCGCCGGCCGCGGCGGCCTGGCGCACCTCGGCGAGCTCACGGAAGCCCGAACCGCCCAGCTGCTCGAGATCGATCGGGGCGTCACCGCCGATGGCCGCCACCGACCACGACGCCTCCAGGAACTCCCGCCCGGTCTTGATCAGGTCGGCCCCGCGGGTGCGCACCTTCTCCGGATCGCACACCAGCACCGGCGTGCCGGCCGGCAGGTGATCGGTGAGCAGGGTGAGCTCGTCGGGCCGCAGCACCGGGGCCAGCGCCTCCATGCCGTCGACGGCGATACCGTCGGCCAGCTTGGCCAGCATCTCCCCGACGCTGCCGGTCACCCGGTTGTCGTCACCGCTGGGACGGTCGGCGACCAGCCGGGCCGCCCGCGCCCGCACCTGCTCGGTGAGCAGCAGTTCGCGGCACGGCACGGCGACCACCGTGTCGACCTCGATCTCCGGGATCGAGCGCTGATCGGCCACCGAGAACATCCGGATCTCGCTGACCTCGTCGCCCCAGAACTCGACGCGCACCGGGTGCTCGGCAGTCGGCGGGAACAGGTCAAGGATGCCGCCGCGCACCGCGAACTCACCGCGCTTGGCGACCATGTCGACCCGGGTGTAGGCCAGCTCGACCAGCCGGGCCACCAGGTCGTCGAAGTCCAGCTCGGCTGCTGTGCCTGATGTCGCCGGCCCGGCGGCTCCGGCCGCGAGGATCACCGGCTCGATATCGGCGACGTCGGGCGCCATCGGCTGCAGCAGGGACCGCACCGTGGTCACGACCACGCGCAGCGGCGGGCCCAGCCGGGCGTCGTCGGGGTGGGCCAGCCGGCGCAGCAGCATCAGCCGAGCACCGACGGTGTCGACACCGGGCGACAGCCGTTCGTGCGGCAGGGTCTCCCAGGACGGGAACAGCGCGACCGCGGGACCGAACACCCCGCGCAGCTCGGCCGTGAGGTCGTCGGCTTCCCGGCCCGTTGCGGTGACCACCAGAAGCGGCCCCCCGCGGGCCAGCGCACAGGCGGTGTAGAGCTTGGCGGCCGACGGTCCGACCACAGCCAGCTCGGCGGGGCGCTGCGCCGCGCGGTCCGCCAGTTCGGCGAACGTGGGCGCGCGCAACGCCAATTCGACCAGACCCGCGATCGGGGTCTGGACATACTGGTGCCCCGGTGCGGTCATGATGTGACCATTCTAGGCAGCTTGGACCGAAGCCGTTGCGGCGGGCCTTGATTCGCTAGTCGGCTTCCAGCTGCGGATCGGGCTCGAGATGGGTCAGGCCGTTCCACATCAGGTTCACCAGATGGGCGGCCACCACTTCCTTCTTCGGCTCGCGGGTGTCCAGCCACCACTGGGCGGTCATCGACACCGACCCGACCAGGGCCTGGGCGTACAGCGGTGCCAGTTCGGGGTCCAGGCCGCGGCGGGAGAAGTCACCGGCCAGGATCGAGGACACCTGGTTGACGGCGTCGTTGAGCAGGCTGGAGTAGGTCCCCGTACTGATCGCGGCCGGGGAGTCGCGGATCAGGATCCGGAAGCCGTCGGTGCGCTCCTCGACGTAGGTCAGCAGCGCCAGCGCCACCCGCTCCAACCGCACCCGGGATCGGTTGTTGGTCAGCGAGGAGGTGATGCCGTCCAGCAGCGCCGACATCTCGCGGTCGACGACCACCGCATACAGGCCCTCCTTGCCGCCGAAGTGCTCGTAGACCACCGGCTTGGAGACATTGGCCCGCAGCGCGATCTCCTCGATCGAGGTGCCCTCGTAGCCGCGCTCGGCAAACAGCGTCCTGGCGATGTCGATGAGCTGCCGACGCCGTTCGGTGCCTGTCATCCGCGCCCGAGGTGCGCGCGGCTCCTTCTCGGGTGCTGCCACAAGGGGTGAGCCTATCGGTTTGCACTAGAGTCTCAGGCGAACATTGCAGCCAGTCCGTCGTGGTGTAATCGGCAGCACCTCTGATTTTGGTTCAGATAGTTCAGGTTCGAGTCCTGGCGACGGAGCGAGCTCTCGGCGAGCGACCCTTGGCCGAGTGCAACTAGAGCGCGACTGTGCGGTTTCATACGGCGTGGACGGCGTGGCGCGTATGAAACCGCACACTGGGAGGTCTGGGTGACCACACACCACCGCGCAGCTGTCCTGGTCCTCGCGGCCGGCGCAGGCACCCGGATGCGGTCGGACACCCCCAAGGTTCTGCACACCCTCGGTGGGCGCAGCATGCTGGCCCACGCGTTGCACGCGGTCGCCAAGCTGGCCCCCGAACAGGTCGTGGTCGTCCTGGGCAAGGACCGCGAGCGGATCGCCCCGGTGGTCGGCGACCTGGCCACCGCCCTGGGCCGCGCGGTCGAGGTGGCCGTCCAGGATCAGCAACTGGGCACCGGGCACGCCGCCATGTGCGGGCTGTCCGCGCTCCCCGACGACTTCGACGGCGTCGTGGTCGTCACCGCCGGTGACGTGCCGCTGCTCGACGCCGAAACCCTGGCAGCCCTGATCGACAGCCACCGCGGCGAAGGCGCGGCCGTGACCGTGCTGACCACCACCGTTCCCGACGCCACCGGCTACGGCCGCATCCTGCGCACCCAGGACGGCGAGGTGATCGCCATCGTCGAAGAGACCGACGCCACCCCGCAGCAGCGCGCCATCCGCGAGGTCAACGCCGGCATCTACGCCTTCGACATCGCCGCGCTGCGCTCCGGGCTGAGCCGGCTGTCGTCCGACAACGCCCAGCACGAGCTGTACCTGACCGACCTCATCTCGATCGTGCGGGCCGACGGCCAGGTGGTGCACGCCAACCACGTCGACGACCACGCCCTGGTGGCCGGGGTGAACGACCGGGTGCAGCTGGCCAATCTCGCCCGCGAGCTGAACCGCCGGATCGTCGAACGCCACCAGCGCGCCGGGGTCACCGTCATCGATCCGGCCACCACCTGGATCGACGTCGACGTCGAGATCGGGCGGGACACCGTCATCGCGCCCGGGACCCAGCTGCTGGGCGTGACGTCCATCGGCTCCGGGTGCACCATCGGGCCCGACACCACGCTGACCGCCATGGAAGTCGGCGACGGCGCCTCGGTGATCCGCACCCACGGCGAGCTCTCGGTGATCGGCGAGCGCGCGACCGTCGGTCCGTTCAGCTACCTGCGCCCCGGCACCGAGCTGGGCGCAGGCGGCAAGCTCGGCGCCTTCGTCGAGACCAAGAACGCCGTGATCGGGCGGGGCACCAAGGTGCCGCACCTGACGTATGTCGGTGACGCCGACATCGGCGAGCACAGCAACATCGGCGCCTCCAGCGTCTTCGTCAACTACGACGGCGAGAACAAGAGCCGCACCACCATCGGTTCGCACGTGCGGACCGGCTCGGACACCATGTTCGTCGCCCCGGTCAGCGTCGGCGACGGCGCGTACACGGGTGCGGGCACCGTCCTGCGCGAGGACGTCCCGCCCGGCGCCCTGGCCGTGTCGGCCGGGCCCCAGCGGACCATCGCGGACTGGGTACTGGTCAAGCGGCCGAACAGCGCCTCGGCCGAGGCCGCCCGCAAGGCCAAACACGCCGCCGAGGACACCGCCGAAGGGTGATCCACGTCGCCAGATGTTGCCTTTTTGGTAACCCGGCGCACCGGCACCGTACGATTGGCCCGTATCGATCCCCGACCGGCAAGGGCAGCACACAGTGGGCACGGACTGGACCGACAACCGCAAGAACCTGATGCTTTTCTCGGGCCGGGCGCACCCCGAACTCGCCGAGCAGGTAGCCAAAGAGCTCAACATCCAGGTCACCGCGCAGACCGCACGAGACTTCGCCAACGGGGAGATCTTCGTCCGTTTCGACGAATCGGTGCGCGGCTGTGACGCGTTCGTCCTGCAGTCCCATCCGGCGCCGCTGAACAAGTGGCTGATGGAACAGCTGCTGATGATCGACGCCCTCAAGCGCGGCAGCGCCAAGCGGATCACCGCGATCCTGCCGTTCTACCCTTACGCCCGCCAGGACAAGAAGCACCGCGGCCGCGAGCCCATCTCGGCCCGCCTGGTCGCCGACCTGCTCAAGACCGCCGGCGCTGACCGCATCGTCTCGGTGGACCTGCACACCGACCAGATCCAGGGCTTCTTCGACGGTCCGGTGGACCACATGCGGGCCCAGCCGCTGCTGACCGGCTACATCCGGGACAACTACAACTGCGAGAACGTGGTCGTGGTCTCGCCGGACTCCGGCCGGGTGCGGGTCGCCGAGAAGTGGGCCGACGCGCTGGGCGGCACACCGCTGGCCTTCATCCACAAGACCCGCGACCCGCGGGTGCCCAACCAGGTGGTGTCCAACCGCGTGGTCGGTGAGGTCGAAGGCAAGACCTGCGTTCTGACCGACGACATGATCGACACCGGCGGCACCATCGCCGGCGCGGTCAAACTGCTGCGCAACGACGGCGCCAAGGACGTCATCATCGCCGCCACCCACGGCGTGCTGTCCGAGCCTGCCGCCGAGCGGCTGGCCGACAGCGGGGCCCGCGAGGTGATCGTCACCAACACCCTGCCCATCGAAGAGTCCAAGCGCTTCCCGCAGCTGACCGTGCTGTCCATCGCCCCGCTGCTGGGCAGCACCATCCGGGCGGTGTTCGAAAACGGCTCGGTCACCGGACTTTTCGACGGCGACGCATGACCGAAGCCGTCATCTATCACAACCCCCGCTGCAGCACCTCGCGTAAGACGCTGGAGTTGTTGCGCGACAACGGTATCGAGCCGACGATCGTCGAATACCTGAAGACTCCGCCGTCGCGGGCACAGATCGCCGCCCTGATCGCCGACGCCGGTATCGACGTGCGCACGGCGGTGCGCAAACGCGAATCCCTGTACAGCGAACTGAACCTGGCCGACGCTGAGGACGCCGCACTGCTCGATGCCATGGCCGCCAACCCGATCCTCATCGAGCGCCCGTTCGTGGTGACCCCCAAAGGCACCCGGTTGGCCAGGCCGATCGACGCGGTCCACGAGATTCTGTGAGAGCACGCGCGGCGGCTGCCTCGCTCGCACTGGCCACCATGCTGACGGCCTGCGGGGCGGACCCGCCGGACTACTCCTCGGTGTGGACCTCATCCCCGACCACCACTACCACGACGAGTTCCGATAAGCCGCAAGCACTTTCGGAATACCTCTACGGACTCGGCGTAACCGGCGAGCAGGTCCCGCTGGACAAGCTCACCGACATCTCGGTCACGCTGCCGCGCCCGCCGGGCTGGACCAAGTACGACAACCCGAACTTCTCCCCCGGCACCGCCGTCATCGCCAAGAACAACACCTACCCGACGGCAATGGTGGTGGTGCTCAAGCTGACCGGCAACTTCGACGTGGCCGAGGCGCTCAAGCACGCCCCGGTGGATGCCGAGATGTCGAAGAACTTCACCAAGCTGAACTCCTCGACCGACAACTTCGACGGGTTCCCGTCGGCCATGATCGAGGGCAGCTACGACCTGAACAACGTTCGGCTGCACTCCTACAACCGGGTGGTGATCCCGGTGACGCCCGCACCGAAGTTCCAGCGCTACCTGGTGCAGTTCACCGTGACGACGCTGGCCAACCAGGCCGCCGCGCAGGCCGACGACGTCGAGGCCATCATCAAGGGCTTCTCGGTCACGCTGAAGTAGTCACCCCCCTAGAGTGGTCGCCATGAGTTGGACCGCAGCAGACCTGCCCTCCTTCGCCGGCCGCACCGTCATCGTCACCGGCGCCAACAGCGGCCTGGGCCTGGTGACGGCCCGCGAACTGGCCCGCGCCGGCGCCCACACCATCCTGGCCTGCCGCACCACCTCCAAAGGCGACGAGGCCGCCGCCACCATGACCGGCAATGTCGAGGTCCGCGCCCTGGATCTGCAGAACCTGGCCTCGGTGCGCGAGTTCGCCGACGGCGTCGAGCAGGTCGACGTGCTGATCAACAACGCCGGCATCATGGCCGTGCCCTACGCGCTGACCAAGGACGGCTTCGAAAGCCAGATCGGCACCAACCACCTCGGCCACTTCGCGCTCACGAACCTGCTGTTGCCCAAGGTCACCGACCGGGTGGTGACGGTCTCGTCGTTCATGCACACCCTCGGCAAGATCAGCCTGAAGGACCTGAACTGGAAGGCCAGGCCCTACTCGGCGTGGCTGGCCTACGGCCAGTCCAAGCTGGCCAACCTGTTGTTCACCAGCGAGCTGCAGAAGCGCCTGGATGCGGCCGGTTCCGCAGTGCAGTCCTATGCCGCCCACCCCGGCTACTCGGCGACCAACCTGCAGGGCAACACCGGCAACCGGCTGGGCACCCAGGTCTGGGACGCCGGCAACAGCATCTTCGCCACCAGCGCGGACTTCGGCGCCCGCCAAACGCTCTACGCGGCATCCCAGCAGCTGCCCGGCAACACCTACGTCGGGCCGCGGTTCGTCATGCGCGGGCCCACCGGCCCCACGTGGCGCACCCCGCTGGCCAAGGACGCCACGACGGCCCGGGGTCTCTGGCAGCTGTCCGAGCAGCTCACGGGCACCGAATTTCCGCTCTGAGGCCCCGGTCGGCTAGTCTTTGGAGCGCGTCACGGCGAGGGTGGTCCGGCCACCGTTATCGACGAGGCTTCGCGGAAGCGATCTGGTGCCTGCCTTTGCCGTGCGGATGACCCACGACAGGCAACACAGGAGCACCATCATGGCCAAGAACCCCGTCAACAAGCTCACCGTCACCGTGCGCAGCGCCACCGGTAAGGGCGCGTCGCGGCGCGCCCGCCGCGAGGGCCTGGTGCCCGTCGTGCTCTACGGCCACGGCACCGACCCGCAGCACCTGGAGCTCAACGCCCGCGACTTCGCCGCCGTGCTGCGCCACGCCGGCACCAACGCGGTGCTCACCCTCGACATCGAGGGCAAGGAGCAGCTGGCGCTGACCAAGTCCATCACCATCCACCCGATCCGCCGCAGCCTGCAGCACGCCGACCTGCTGGTCGTGCGCCGCGGCGAGAAGGTCACCGTCGAGGTCCCGGTGGTCCTCGAGGGCGACGCCGATTCGGGCACCCTGGTGACCCAGGACGCCACCACCATCGAGATCGAGGCCGACGCGCTGTCGATCCCGCAGCAGCTCACCCTGTCGATCGAGGGCGCCGAAGAAGGCACCCAGATCACCGCCGGCCAGGTCGAACTGCCCAGCGGTGTGACCCTGGTCAGCGATCCTGAACTGCTGGTCGTCAACATCGTGTCCGCCCCGACCGCCGAGGACCTCGAGGCCGAGGGCAGCGGTGAAGAGGCCGCCGCCGAGGCTCCGGCCGCCGCCGAGGGCGAGTCGGCCGAGGCCGAGTAAGCCCGGGGCATGGCCGAGCCTCTTCTGGTCGTCGGCCTGGGCAACCCCGGACCGCAGTACGCCAAGACCCGGCACAACGTTGGGTTCATGGTGGCCGATGTACTGGCCGCCCGGATGGGCGCGACGTTCAAGGTGCACAAGCGCTCCGGTGCTGAGATCGTCACCGGACGGCTCGGCCACCGGCCCGTTGTGCTGGCCAAGCCGCGGACGTTCATGAACGAATCCGGGCGCCAGGTCGGCCCGTTGGCCAAGTTTTATTCGGTGCTGCCCACCGACCTGATCGTCATCCACGACGAGCTCGATATCGAGTTCAGTCAGATCCGGCTCAAGCTCGGCGGTGGCGAGGGTGGCCACAACGGGTTGCGCTCCATCGCGAACGCGCTGGGTACCAAGAACTTCCAGCGCGTCCGGGTGGGCATCGGCCGCCCGCCCGGACGTAAGGACCCGGCGGCGTTCGTGCTGGAGAACTTCTCGGCGACCGAACGCACCGAGGTCCCCACGCTGTGCGAGCTGGCCGCCGACGCCTGTGAGCTGCTGATCGACGTGGGCCTGGAAGCCGCCCAGAACCAGGTGCACGCCTGGTGACAGGGAGCCGTCAAAAACCCGGCTGCCGGTGTCAGGATTCCGTATAGATCACCCTGGTGGCCGACGGGCAGGCGTAGACCTCATGGGGTGGATATTTCCGGCATCTGGGGCTCGTTCACCGTCTACCCGGCGCGCTTCGGCGTGACCCGCTACCGGTTGGTGGTGTTCCCGCCCGGGATCAGCCAGCCCCAGCGGCGGGCTCTTCGGCTGTGGCGTGGCTGGCCGCTGTGGGGAGCCGCCCTCTGGGTGGTCCTGCAGATCGGCGGCTCGATGATCGGGATGCCGGAGACCGCGCTCTTCGGTGGCACCATGTTCGTGATCGCCTGCGGGGCAATGACCTTCGCGCTTGCCGGTGATGTGCGCTGGCAGGTCCGCAGCCTGTGGGCGACGTCGATGGCCGGGTATGGCCACCATGAACTGGACCAGCGCTACCGCACACTCAAGGCGATGGCGCACGCCCTTGACCTGGCCGACCTGGCCCTGGACGAGGGCCGTATCTCGGCCGCCGAACACGAGGCCCGGTGGTGGCAGGTGTACGACGCCCTCGATCAGCGCCTGTCCACGCCCGAGTCGACGACCTTGACCGGCTTGTGCGGGTAGCGCTTCTCGGCGTGCGCCTTGGCCTCGGAATTCGGTAGCACGTAGAGGGTTTCCACCTTCTCCTGCAACGGCCGCAACACCAGGTCCATGAAACCCTTGCGGTCGTCCAGGTAGGGCTCGATCACGTCCTCACCGGCCGGGCACACCGCCAGGCAGTAGGCAGCCTTGTAGTTGGCCTTGAACGACAGGCTCTGCCACATCGACGCATTCTCCGAATCGGTGACCCGCGAACGGAAGTCGGCGGCATCGTCGCTGTCGGCGATCGTCTGCGCCCAATCGGTGAAGCCACCCATGAACTCCCGGTAGTTGTGCACCGAACAGGCGACGAAGTCGAACCCGCCGTCCTTCTTGATCGCCCCGACCGGGCACGCGGCGACACACAGCTTGCACTCCAGGCACGGCGAATAGTCCAGCGGCGCACCGTAACTGCTGATCTGGGCGTCGACGAGAACAGTGGCCAGCAGGACGAAGTTGCCGAATCTGGGGTGGATGACATTACGGTGGATGCCCATCACGCCCAGGCCCGCGGCGACCGCGACGGGTTTGTGGGCCACCACCCAGATCCGCCCGGGGTAGCGGTCCATCTCCATCGGGAAGGTGGCCGACGGGTTGAGCGCGCGGTGGCCGGCGTCCTCGAGAGCGCGGGTGATGCGGTGAGCGGCCTCGTTGATGATCTCGCCGCTGCGGTGGAACTCCTGGTTGGCCACACTACGGGCGACCGATCGCACGTTGTCGCGGTTCATCCTGACCACCAGCGAGATGAAGCTCCTCGCGCCCGGCAGGGCCGCCTCGACGTGTTCGCGTTCGGAGGTCAGTGCCGGGTTCTCGACGCTGGCGAAGGCCACGTCGTCTGCTCCGGCGGCCAGGCAGAGCTCGCGTAGCCAGGCGGCGTCGATGACCGTCGGCGGAGCATGCCGGGCCCGGTTGCGGACCGCCTGCACGGTCGGGTGGTCATCGAGTCGTCGCTGCACCATGCTGAGTATGGTACATAATACTCAGCTCAGTACCCCCAGTGGCCAACGACGGCACGGAAAACTGGCCACCTGCGTACGCAGGTGGCCAGTCGACAAGGATGAACTTAGGTGACCAGCGCGACCGAGTTGGCGCGGCGCAGCTTGCCCGACGGCGTCTTCGGGATCGTGCCCGGGCCCAGCACCACGACGTTGCGCGGCCGGACGTCGACCTCGGCGACCACCTCGTGGGCCACCTGGTGCTCGATGCGACGCACCTCGGCCGGGTCCTGCCAGGCGTTGGATTCGACGGCCACCGCAAAAGTCTCCCGCGAGTGCCCGGCATCGAGGCGCACCGCGACTGCGCAGCCGGGGCGCACGCCCTCGACGCGGCCCGCGGCCCGCTCGATGTCGGTCGGGTAGATGTTGCGCCCGGCCATGATGATGACGTCCTTGACGCGGCCGCACACCACGACGTGGCCGTCGTCGGTCAGGTAGCCGAGGTCGCCGGTGTCCAGCCAACCGTGCTCGTCCTGGCCCGGCACGAAGCCGCCCATCGTGATGTAGCCCGGGGTCAGCGACTCGCCGCGCAGCTCGATGATGCCGACACCGCGGGCGGGCAGCACATTGCCGTCCTCGTCGACGATGCGGGCTTCCAGGTCCTTCAGCAGCGGGCCGAGCGTGGCCAGCCGGCGGGTGTTGCCCTTGCTCGCGGGCACGGCCCGGCGCAGCGCGGCCAGCAGGTCGGCGTCGACCTCGTCGACCACCAGGCCGGCGCCGCACTCCGAGAACGACACCGCCAGGGTGGTCTCGGCCATGCCGTACGCCGGCAGGATGGCTTCCGGTCGCAGCCCGAACGGCTTGCCGGCGTCCAGCAGGTCCTCGACGTCGGCGGGATCCACCGGCTCGGCACCGGACAGCGCGAACCGCAGTGTCGACAGGTCGTACTCGCCGGGCTTGGCCTGACGGCGCAACCGCTTGGCGAACAGCGCATAGGCGAAGTTCGGGGCGGCGGTCATGGTGCCCTTGTACTTGTCGATGAGCTTGGCCCACAGCAGGGTGTCGCGCAGGAAGTCCATCGGGGTGACCTTGACCAGCTCGGCCCCGAAGTACATCGGGATGGTCAGGAAGCCCACCATGCCCATGTCGTGGAAGCAGGGCAGCCAGCTGACCATGACGTCGGTCTCGATGTCGTACTTGGCCCCGATGAACATCGCCTCGGCATTGGAGTGGATGTTGCGATGGGTGATGACGACGGCCTTCGGAGAACCAGTCGATCCGGACGTCAGCTGCATCAGGGCGACGTCGTCTTCGGAGGTCTCGATGGGGTCGATCGGCTCGGCGGCCAGCAGGTCCTCGACCGTGAGGACGGTGACACCGGCCTCCTGGAGAACCGGGATCGCGACCAGGAACGGGTCGGAGATGATGACGGCCCTGGCCTCGATCATGTCGATGACGGTCGCGGTGTCCTTGGCCCATTGCTCGAGATCGGTGCGCGGGGTGGGCTGGTGCAGCATGGTCAGGCTGGCGCCACGCATCCACAGACCCTGGGCCACCGGGGCGATCTCGACCGGCGCACCGGCGAGCACGCCGATGGCGTCACCGAGACCGATGTCGGCGGCGGCCAGGCCGCCGGCGATGCGGCGGGCCCGTTCGTGCACCTCACGCCAGGTGTGCCGCACCGGTTCGGCGGGCTCACCGGTGACCATCCCCTTGGAACTGGTCATGGCGCTGTGGAACATCTTGTCGGTGAAACGGCTCACGATGACCTCCTCGGCATCCGGAGCTGGCCGTCCTGCGTCGCTGTGCACGGCGCAAAAGCCCGGAATTTCATGCTCCACCTGCCAGAACGTGCCGTATAGGAGGCACGCCAGTACGAGTCGGGAGCTTTTCGGTCTCGAAACGGTGATGGGTCGGCGTCGCCAGGCCACCGCCCGCCCCTGATCGGGGTGGGCGATCCGCACTCATCCAGTGCCAGGCCGCTAGTCATCACCGCCGATCATCTTAAACTTCCCTTAAGTTACCGCCAAGTTTTCGTAGCAATTGAGGGCTGAGTCACACAACAGCCGGTAACCACGCCCGGGTGACTACGGCGACAGACCTGCCACCACCCGAGCGCCGTGCACCGGGCCACTGGCCACCCGAACGGTGCGACACACCCCCGCGCCGGCCAGTTCGGTCCCCACGTCGACGGCCGCCGCCGACGACGCGCACAGGAACGCGCACGTCGGCCCGGAACCGGACACGATGCCCGCCAGGGCGCCCGCATCGGTACCGGCCCGCAAGGTACGGCGCAGGTCCGGATTCAAGCTCAGCGCGGCCGGTTGCAGATCGTTGCCCAGCAGCGGAGCCAGCTCACGGGGATCACCGGAGGCCAACGCCCCCAGCAGCGGCTCGGGGTCGTCCAAGCGCGGCGGCGCCCCGGTCTCGCGCAGCCGGTCGATCTCGTGGTAGACCGCAGCCGTCGACAGTCCGCCGACGCCGAACGCCAGCACCCAGTGGAAGGTGCTGCGGGCCAGCACGGTGGCCAGCTCCTCGCCGCGGCCGGTGCCCAGCGCGGTGCCACCGTGCAGGGCGAACGGCACGTCACTGCCCAGTTCGGCGGCCAGCGCGTGCAGGTCCCGGCGCGGTACGCCCAGCTCCCACAGCGTGTTCATGGCCACCAGGACCGCGGCGGCATCGGCGCTGCCGCCGGCCATCCCGCCGGCCACCGGGATCGACTTTTCGATGGTGATCTCGACATCCGGGGCGCGTCCGACGTGGTCGGCCATCAGCTCGGCGGCCTGCCAGGCGATATTGCGTTCGTCGGCGGGTAGCTCATCGGCGCCCTCGCCGACGGTCTGCAACGAGAGCACGTCGGCGTTGCGCACAGTGACCTCGTCGACCAGCGACACCGCATGGAAGACGGTGGTGAGCTCGTGGAAGCCGTCGTCGCGACGGTCACCGACGCCGAGGTAGAGGTTCACCTTGCCCGGTACCCGCACCGTCACCGACCCGGTCGGCACCCATTCCGGAGCGATCGAGCCATTGGACCGAGACACCGCACGAGACTATCGCGCCCAGCCCAATCGCCCGACGCCGAACAGAGCCGAATCTAGGGTCGATGGTGTGACGCACCCCGGACAGCGATTCGAGGGCTACGTCGTCGAGTCCGTGATCGGCCACGGCGGTCAGGCGGACGTGTACCGGGCCCGCCAGCACAACCGGATCGTCGCCCTGAAGGTTCTCGACGAACTCCACCGCGACCCGGCGAGCACCGCCCGGCTGGCCCGCGAGTTCCGCATTGCCGCCAGCCTGCAGCACCCGCACATCGTGCCGGTCTTCGATCACGGCCCGATCTGGATCACGATGCACTACGTCGACGGCGGCAGCGCCGCCGGGCTGCCGACCCTGCAGAGCAAGTTGCGGGCACTGGACCAGATCGCCGCGGCGCTCGACCACGCGCACCGCAACGGCATCGTCCACACCGACGTCAAGCCGACGAATATCCTTGTGCACCAAGATTTTTCACAAAGAGGAGCGATGCTCATCGACTTCGGCGTTGCACATGTGCTTGCCGAGGATGTCTGGCACCGGGCACCACAGGTGCTTGCCTCATTGCCCTACGCCGCACCCGAACTGTTGCAGGGACGGTTACCACAGGCCGCCACCGACGAGTACGCCCTGGCGTGCACGGCACTGGAGATCCTGACCGGATTCACCCCATTCGCCGGCGGCAACGCGATGGCGCTCGTCGATGAGCATCTGCACACCGCCCCACCGGAGATGTCCCGACGAGTGCCGTGGCTGTCCCGCTCGTTCGATCTGGTGCTGGCCCGGGCGATCGCCAAGGACCCGGACCGCCGTTACGAATCGTGCGCCGAGATGATGGACCACCTCGGTGACGCTGTGCGCCGCAGCGGTCAGTAGACCTCGGCCGGCCGCGAGGTGCCCTCGTCGAGGGTCTCGGTACTCGGGGTGAAGTTCGCGGAGCGCTGGTAGAGCCGCACGAAGTCGGCCACCCCCAACGTCTCGCCCCGGCGTGCGGGGTCGATGCTGGCGGCCAGCAGGCGCTCGGCGGATTCGTTGCCCGAACCGGCCCATTCCAGGAAGGCGTTGCGGACCGTCTTGCGCCGCTGCGCGAAAGCGATGTCGATCAGCTCGAACACCTTCTCGCGGAAACCGTCCTCGGTGGGCCAGGGCGACACCTCGTGCCGGTCGATGCGGACCAGACCGGAGTACACCCGCGGGATCGGCCAGAACACCGTCGGCGACACCATGCCGTAGCGGCGCACCTTGCCGAAGAACCGCACCTTCACGCTGGGCACGCCGTAATCCTTGCCACCAGGCTCGGCGGCCAGCCGCTCGGCGACCTCGGCCTGGACCATCACCATCACGGTGCGGATCGACGGGAACTCGGCCAGCAGGTGCAGCAGCGCGGGAACCGCGATGTTGTACGGCAGGTTGGCCACCACGGCGGTGGGCAGCTCGGCCATATCAGAGCGCTCCAGCGTGAGAATGTCCTGGTTAAGCACGGTCAACCGGTGGATCTCACTGTGCGAATGCTCGGCGACCGTCTTGGGCAGGCGCGCCGCCAGCAGCGGGTCGATCTCGATGGCCGACACCGTGGCACCCCGGTCGAGCAGGGCAAGGGTCAGCGAGCCGAGTCCGGGGCCGACCTCGAGCACATGGTCGTGCTTGTTGATGCCCGACGCGGAGACGATCCGACGCACGGTGTTGGCGTCATGGACGAAATTCTGACCGAGCGATTTACGTGGCCGAAAGTCGAGTTCTTTGGCCAAGTTTCGGATCTCGGTACGTCCCAGAAGACGAATTGTCACGATGCTCCCCTACCGCACACCGGCCACGCTCCCCATCCTTGTCGTGCCCGAGTAACTTCAGCAATTGCTATTTGTTCTTCTCTGGTTGCCAGATCAGCTCGGCTAGCATACCTCAGGCCACCGTTTCTTTCCCAGGTGTTTTGATCAAACTGGACACCGCCGTAGTACCCGTTGCCAGTGTTGATCGCCCAGTTGCCGCCGGCTTCGCACCGAGAAATCGCATCCCAAATGGCGCCATTAGTTACCGGGGGAACTTCTGTTCCCGGTTTTGCTCCAACGCGGACAACGGATTCACGGGCCGGCACGATAACCGTGTTGGCAACGGGGAGCCGTCCGGTTTCCACACCATTGACCGTCGCGACAGCAAAAGTTACGTCTTGCACACCCGGCGTTCCCGGGTCTTCGACAACCTGACGGCTCATATTCATCGTCGGGTCCTCGATGCGGGTAGCCGGCGGCACCAGCGGTACTTGCTGGGTGACCTTCTCGATCCGGATCCGGGTGACCTGGATCTGCATCCCGGCGATCACCGGGGAGGACGCCGTGGGCACGACCGTATCGGCCTGCTCCAGCGGGACACCGGCGGCCACCAGCAGCGCACCGACGTTCGGAGCCGCCAGGTGCACCGTGCTGACCTGCCCGCCATCGTTGATCTGCACGGTCTTCGCGCTGACCACCGGCAGCGCCATACCTTCCAGGGGCAGGCGGCTGCCGCGCGAGGCCGCAGCCGGCGCGGTGTCGGTCATCTGCAGCTGATGCAGCGCCTCGTCGACGGTCGAGGCGGTGGTCCACACCTGCTGGGCGTTCTGGCCGTCGAGGGAGATCTGCAGCGGGCGGCTGCGGCGCAGCACGATGGTTTCGGCGTCGTGCACGCTCTGGCCGGCGGCCGGGAAGAGGTCGTCGCGATCGGCCACCGAGTAGCCGTTCTCTTCGACGACGTCGATCACCCGCGACTTCATCGTGGTGACCTTCATCTGGGTGCCGTCGACCTCGAGGGTCACGGTCTTGTGCGCGGTCACCGCGAAGATGCCGGCTCCGGCCAGCGTCAGCAGCAGAGCTGCCACGACCAGACGCAGCGTGGGCGACGGCGACTGGTGCAGCTTGGTCAACGCATTCACAAGTCTTCGATCCCGCCTCGGCTACAAAACAAACAGGGGCCCTAACAAGCAGCCCCTTCGATCACAAGACGGTAACGAATCGGGCGAGCAACGGGCAACTTGGTCACCGGTGTCTCAACAACCCCTTAGAGACCCGCACCTAAAAGCCGTAGACACGCCGCGCGGTGGCGCAGGACTGCTCGGCGAGCAGCTCGGCGGGACGGTCGACGACGTCGGCCAGCGCACGCACCGTGTAAGGCAGGCAGTACGGCTCGTTGGGCGCCCCGCGGTAGGGGTGCGGGGTCAGAAACGGCGCGTCGGTCTCGACCAGCAGCTGATCCGGCGGGATCAGCGTCGCGGCCTCCCGCAACTCACGGGCGTTCTTGAAGCTGACCGTGCCGGACAGGCTGAGCACCCACCCGGCGTCGACGCAGGTGCGCGCCATCTGCGGCCCCGAGGAGAAGCAGTGGAAGATCACCGTCTCCGGGGCGCCCTCGGCACGCAGCACGTCGAGCACCTCGGCGTCGGCGTCCCGGTTGTGGATCATCAGCGGCTTGCCGGTCCGCTTGGCCAGGTCGATGTGCCAGGCGAACGCCTCGCGCTGGACGGCGGGCTCGGCACAGCCGTCCAGCTTGCCCGGCCAGTAGAGGTCCATGCCGGTCTCACCGATCGCCACCACTCGTGGCAGGGCGGCCAGTTCCTCGAGTTCGGCCCGGGCGGCCTCGGTCAGCGCGCCGGCCCGGGTCGGGTGCAGCGCCACCGCGGCATAGACCCGCGGGTCCCAGGTGGCGGCCTGTGCCGCCCAGCGGGCGGCGTCGAGGTCGTCGGCGATCGTCACCACAGCCTCCACGCCGACGGCCTCGGCACGGTCCAGGACGGCGTGCACGTCCTGCGCGTCACGGGCGCCGCAGGCATCCAGGTGAGTGTGGGCGTCGATCAGGGGTGCCAACGGCTCTGGTAGCGGCGGTGCCGGACGCTTCGAACCCACCGCAACACAATAAGGTGAATGTCGAGATGAGCCAGCAGACCCCGTTCTACATCACCACGGCGATCGACTACCCCAACGGTGCGCCCCACATCGGGCATGCCTACGAGAAGATCGCGACCGACGCCCTGGCGCGCTTCAAGCGCCTCGACGGGTTCGACGTCCGCTTCCTGACCGGGACCGACGTCCACGGCCTGAAGATGGCCGAGACAGCGGCCGCCCAGGGCATCCCGACCGCGGAGCTGGCCCGGCGCAACTCCGATGTGTTCCAGCAGATGCAGGAGCGGCTCAACATCTCGTTCGACCGGTTCATCCGGACCAGCGACGCCGACCACTACGAGGCCTCCAAGGCCATCTGGCAGCGGATGAACGACGCCGGCGACATCTACCTGGGCAGTTACCAGGGTTGGTACTCGGTGCGCGACGAACGCTTCTTCACCGAGGACGAGACCGAGGTGCGCGACGACGGACTGCGCTACGCCGTCGAGACCGGAACCCCGGTCACCTGGACCGAGGAGCAGACCTACTTCTTCAAGCTGTCGGCCTACGCCGAGCGGCTACTGGCCCACTACGACGCCAACCCCGATTTCATCGGGCCCGACGTCCGGCGCAACGAGGTGGTCAGCTTCGTCTCCGGCGGCCTGCGGGACCTGTCCATCTCGCGCACCACCTTCGACTGGGGCGTGCCGGTGCCCGAACATCCCGAACACGTCATGTACGTGTGGGTCGACGCGTTGACCAACTACCTCACCGGCGTCGGCTTCCCCGACACCGACTCCCCCGCCTTCCGGCGCTACTGGCCAGCCGACGTGCACGTGATCGGCAAGGACATCGTCCGGTTCCACACGGTGTACTGGCCGGCATTCCTGATGTCGGCCGGCATCGAATTGCCCAAGCGGGTGTACGCCCACGGCTTCATCAACGTCAAAGGCGAGAAGATGAGCAAGTCGGTGGGCAACGTGATCGACCCGATCGCGCTGGCCGACGAGTTCGGCGTGGACCAGGTGCGCTACTTCTTCCTGCGCGAGATCCCGTTCGGCCAGGACGGCAGCTACAGCGAGGACGCCATCATCGGCCGGATCAACGCCGACCTGGCCAACGAATTCGGCAACCTGGCCCAGCGCTCGCTGTCGATGGTCAACAAGAACCTCGACGCGCAGGTGCCCACTCCCGGCGAGTTCAGCGCCGAGGACGCCGAGTTGCTGGCGATCGCCGACGGTCTGCTGGACAAGGTGCGGGCCGCCTTCGACGAGCAGGCCATGCACATCGCACTGGAGAGCATCTGGCTGATGCTCGGCGCCGCCAACCGGTACTTCTCGGCGCAGGAACCGTGGGTGTTGCGCAAGTCGGAGTCAGCGGCCGACCAGGAGCGGTTCCGCACCGTGCTGTACGTGACGCTGGAAGTGGTGCGGATCGCCGCACTGCTGGTGCAGCCGGTGGTACCCGAGTCGGCGGCCACCCTGCTGGACCTGCTCGGCCAGCCCGAATCGCAGCGCGACTTCACCGCCGTGGGGGTGCGGATCGCACCGGGGACGGCATTGCCCGCCCCGGCCGGAGTGTTCCCCCGCTACCAAGCGGAGTGATCTAGGTCACGTAGAGTCACAGTCAGGACCTTCACGGTGTCTCGAGGGCATGACTGAACACAACGCTCAACACGGTGCTCAACACACCACTCGCGTCGTCGTCATCGGCGGCGGCTACGCCGGCGTGATCGCAGCCAACCGGCTGCGGCAGCGCCCCGGCGTCCGAGTCACCCTGGTCAACCCGCGGGCGGAATTCGTCGAACGCATCCGCCTGCACCAGTTGGCGGCCGGATCCGACGACGCTGTCGTCGACTTCGCCGACATCCTCGCACCCGGTGTCGAACTGGTCGTCGATGCCGCCACCCGGATCGACACCCGCGCACGCCACGTCGAGCTGTTCACCGGGGAGGCACTGCCCTACGACTACCTGATCTACGCCGTGGGCAGCGGATCGGGCGGACCGGCGGTGCCCGGAGCCGACGAATTCGCTTATCCCATCGCCGATCTCGAAGAAGCCAAGCGCCTGGCCACCGCGCTCGGCGAACTGCCCCACGGCGCGCCGGTGGCCGTCGTCGGCGCCGGGCCCACCGGCATCGAGACCGCCGCCGAACTGGCCGAGCAGGGCCGCGCGGTGACCCTGGTGTGCGGGCCGGTGCTGGGGCCCTACCTGAGCACGCCAGGGCGCCGGTCGGTGGCCAAGCGGCTGCGCAGGCTGGGCGTGCAGATCATCGACGGGCCGGGAGCCAGGGTGGCGGCAGTCGAGCCGGACGCGGTGGTGCTGGCCGACGGCAGGCAGGTCCGCAGTCTGGTGACGATCTGGAGTGCCGGGTTCGGTGTGCCAGACCTGGCGGCCAGGTCTGGACTGCGAACCGACACGATCGGGCGGCTGCTCACCGACGAGACGCTGACCAGCATCGACGATCCGCGGGTGGCGGCCGCCGGCGATTGCGCCGCCCCGTCGGGCGAGCCGCTGCGGATGAGCTGCCAGGCCGCGCTGCCGCTGGGCGCCCAGGCTGCCGATACCGTGCTCGCCCGCATCGACGGGGAGCAGCCGGCCGCGATCAAGCAGGCCTTCACCGGCCAGTGCATCAGCCTGGGCCGCGCGGCGGGCACCATCCAGATCGCCCGCCCCGACGACACCGCGCTGCCGCTCTACATCGGCGGGCGGTTGGCCGCACGGATCAAGGAGGCTATCTGCACGGCCACCATCAGCGGGCTGCGCCGGGAAGCCCGCAAGCCCGGGTCGTACATCTGGATCAAGGCTGGCAAGCGGCCGGCGGCCCAGACGGTGCCGGCCCCGTGACGGCCGCCGACGAGCACGCCGAGCGGTTCACCGCGCTGCGGCCGCTGCTGTTCACCATCGCCTACGAGATCCTGGGTTCGGCCACCGAGGCCGACGACGTACTGCAGGACGGTTACCTGCGCTGGTCGGGTGTGGACCTGAACCAGGTGCGCGACACCAAGGCCTATCTGGCGCAGCTGGTGACCCGCCAGGCGCTGAACACCCTGCGCACCCAGGCCCGCCGGCGCGAGGACTATGTGGGGCCGTGGTTGCCGGAGCCGCTGCTGCTCGACGAGACGGACGCCGCCAGCGATGTGGTGCTGGCCGAGTCGGTGTCGATGGCGATGCTGGTGGTACTGGAGACGCTGAGCCCCGATGAGCGCGCAGTGTTCGTGCTGCGCGAGGTGTTCGGGTTCAGTCACGACGAAATCGCCTCGGCGGTAGGCAAATCCACGGCCGCGGTGCGTCAGATGGCGCACCGCGCCCGCGAGCACGTGCAGTCACGGCGCAGGCGTTTCGAGCCGGTGGACCCCGGCAAGTCCGAACAGATCACCACCCAGTTCCTGGTGGCGGCGGCCACCGGTGACCTGCAGGGGCTGATGGCGATGCTGGCCCCCGACGTGGTGTTCACCTCCGACAGCGACGGAAAGGTCAGTGCGGCACGGCGGCCGGTGCTGGGGGCCGAGAAGGTGGCCAGGCTGCTGATCGGTCTGATGAGCCGGGCCGGCGCGCAATACCGGGTGGAACTGGCGTCCTACAACAGCGCGCCGGCGGCGATCGTCTACCGCGACGACCGGCCGGACAGTGTGTTCATGATCGAGGTGATCGACGGCAAGATCACCAACTTCTACGCGATGCGCAACCCGGAGAAGCTGGCGTCGGTGACGGTGCCCCGCGAGATCAGCCGCTAGCGCGACTTTGCGTCTGCTCGGCCCAGCCGTCAGGCTTAGCCGATGCGCATCGAGCGGCTCGGCGACATCGGCACCGCGCCCGACGTGCTGCGGATGCTCGCCGACGCCACCGCCCGGCGCGGCCTGCCCGGCCCGGCGGCGCTGACCGGTGACTGGTTCGGCGCGGCGGCAGTGATCGCCCCGAGCGTACCGATCCGAGCCGTCGCCACCGACGACGTCTTCGCCGTGACCCCGGGTCACCGCACCGACGCCGTCGGCGGCGGCTGGATCGGGTACCTGTCGTATCCCGACGCAGCCGCCGACGGCAGCCCCGCCCGGATCCCCGAGGCCGCCGGCGGCTGGACCGACTGCGTGCTGCGGCTGGACCACGACGGTGACTGGTGGCACGAAAGCCTCAGCGGCGCAACGGTTGCATCCTGGGTGCACGACGCCCTTACCCGGCCGGCTCCGCCCAGAACTTGCGAGATCGACTGGGCCACGCCTGATTTCGCCGCCCACCAGGACGGGGTGCGGCAGTGCCTGGATGCCATCGCCGCCGGCGAGGTGTACCAGGCCTGCGTGTGCACCCAGTTCACCGGCACCGCGACCGGTTCGCCACTGGAGTTCTTCGCCGAGGCGGTCAGCCGCACCACACCGGCCCGCGCGGCCTACGTCTCCGGCGACTGGGGCGCGGTGGCCTCGTTGTCACCGGAGCTGTTCCTGCTCCGTCGCGGCAGTCGGGTGGTGTCCAGCCCGATCAAGGGAACGCTGCCGTTGCACGCCGACCCGGCCGCGCTGCGGGCGTCGGCCAAGGACGTCGCCGAGAACATCATGATCGTCGATCTGGTGCGCAACGACCTCGGCCGGGTGGCCGAGGTCGGCTCCGTCGGTGTGCCCGAACTGCTGGCCGTGCATCCGGCCCCCGGGGTGTGGCACCTGGTGTCCACGGTGCGCGCCGCCGTACCCGCCGACCTGCCCACCGCCGAGGTGCTGGCCGCGACATTCCCGCCGGCCTCGGTCACCGGAACGCCGAAAACTAGGGCCCGTCAACTACTTTCGCGCTGGGAGCCGCACCGCCGCGGCGTGTACTGCGGCACCGTGGGGATGGCCTCCCCGATCGCAGGCACCGAGTTGAACGTGGCGATCCGGACGGTCGAATTCGACTCCGCCGGCGGCGCCGTACTGGGCGTGGGCGGGGGGATCACCGCCGACTCCGACCCGCTGGCGGAATGGCAGGAGTGCCTGCACAAGGCCGCCCCGGTGATCTACGGTTCGCGTGAGCGCAGCACCGCGTCGTACAGTTCGCGCCGCGACGGCGCACCCGGGTGGGCGTCGATCACCTGAGCGCAGGCGTCCTTGACCCGCATCCCGTCCTCGACCAGAGCGGTGACCGCGGCGACCAGCGTCGCCACATCAGCCACCGGCCGGGCGCCGTCGAGCACCACGGTGATCTCGCCCAGCACCTTGTCATCAGCCCAGTCGGCGAGTTCGGCCAGCGACCCGCGCAGCACCTCTTCATGCGTCTTGGTCAGTTCGCGGCACACCACCACGCGACGCTGCCCGCCCAACTCGTCGACCGCGTCGCGCAGCGTCTCGGCCAGCCTGCGCGGGGACTCGAAGAACACCGTGGTGCGCTGTTCGGTGGCCAGCCCGGCCAGCCAGGCCCGGCGCGCGGACTGTTTGCGCGGCGCGAAACCTTCGAAGCAGAAGCGATCGGACGGCAGGCCGGACACGGCCAGCGCGGTGGTGACCGCCGACGGTCCGGGCAGGCAGGTCACCGCCAGCCCCGCCTCGACAGCAGCGGTCACCATCCGGTACCCCGGATCGTTGATCAGCGGCATCCCGGCGTCGCTGACCACCAGCACGGTGGCACCGGCCTTGATCTCGTCGATCAGCCCCGGCACCCGGGTCGCCTCGTTCTGGTCGAACAGGCTGACCACCCGGCCGCCGATCGTCACACCGAGGGACTGGGCCAGTGTGCGGGCCCGCCGGGTGTCCTCGGCGGCGACGATGTCGGCGCTGGCCAGTGCGTCGACCAGCCGTTTCGAGGCGTCCGACGGCTGGCCCAACGGCGTGGCACCAAGCAGCAGTCGACCGGTCGTCACGCCCACAGCCTACGATCGACACCGATGACTGCCACCACTGATGACCTGGTCGCGCCTGCGCGCCACGCACCCGTCATCAGCCCGGGGCCTCTGGTACCGGTCGCCGACTTCGGACCGCTCGACCGGATCGAGGGATGGGCGGCCACCGCCGTCGTCGCCGCACTGGCCGCGCTGACCCGGCTGATGAACCTCGGCTCGCCCACCGACGCCGGCACCCCGATCTTCGACGAGAAGCACTACGCGCCGCAGGCCTGGCAGATGCTGCACAACTACGGTGTGGAGGACAACCCCGGCTTCGGCCTGGTGGTGCACCCGCCGGTCGGCAAGCAGATGATCGCCATCGGTGAGGCGCTGTTCGGCTACAACGGCGTGGGCTGGCGGTTCACCAGCGCGGTGCTGGGCGTCATCCTGGTAGCGCTGGTGGTGCGGATCGTGCGCCGGATCACCCGCTCCACCATGATCGGGGCGATCGCCGGTCTGCTGCTGATCGCCGACGGTGTCAGCTTCGTCGCCGCCCGTACCGCCCTGCTCGACGCCTTCCTGACGTTCTTCGTGGTGGCGGCGTTCGGCGCGTTGATCGTCGACCGCGACCAGATGCGCGAGCGGATGCACAACGCCCTGCTGGAGGGCCGGATCGCCGAGACGCCGTGGGGTCCACGCCTGGGGGTGCGGTGGTGGCGGTTCGGTGCGGGCGTGCTGCTGGGCCTGGCGTTGGCCACCAAGTGGTCGGGCCTGTACTACATCGTGTTCTTCGGTGCGATGTCGCTGGCGTTCGACGTCGCCGCGCGCCGCGCCTACCGGGTGCCCCGCCCGTGGTTCGGCACGATCCGGCGCGATCTGGGCCCCACCGGCTACGTCTTCCTACTGATTCCGTTCGCGGTGTACCTGGCCTCGTATGCGCCGTGGTTCTCCTCGGAGACCGCGGTCAACCGGTACGAGGTCGGCCAGTCGATCGGCCCGCGGCAGTGGTATCAGCCGCCGGACGCCATCCGCTCGCTGTGGCACTACACCTACAAGGCGTATCACTTCCATTCCACGCTGACCAACGCCAACGGCAACCACCATCCGTGGGAGTCCAAGCCGTGGACATGGCCGATGTCGCTGCGGCCGGTGCTGTACGCGATCGACAACCAGAACGTCCCGGGCTGCGGCGCGGCATCGTGCGTCAAGGCGGTGATGCTCGTCGGCACCCCGGCCATGTGGTGGCTGGCGGTTCCGGTGGTGTTCTACGCGGCATGGCGGATGTTCGTGCGCCGCGACTGGCGCTACGCGGTGGCACTCACCGGGTACGGCGCGGGATTCCTGCCGTGGTTCGCCGACATCGACCGGCAGATGTACTTCTTCTACGCGGTGCCGATGGCGCCGTTCCTGGTCATGATGATCGCGCTGATCCTCGGTGACATCCTGTACGCGCCGCGGCAGAACGCGGAACGACGCACCCTTGGCCTGATCGTGGTGAGCGGGTACCTCGCGGTGGTGATCACCAACTTCGCCTGGCTGTATCCGATCCTGACCGGGATTCCCATCTCGCAGGCGACGTGGAACATGGAGATCTGGCTGCCCAGCTGGCGGTGAGCCGGCCGGGCAGCCAGCGGGTCTCAGAGTCCCAGAGCCGGCTTGAGTGCCTCGGCTACGGCGGTGACCCGTCCCGGGTGGTAGCCGTCGATGCTGGTGACCGGACTCAGGATGACGCCGTCCACACCCGCATCGAGGATCTTGGTCTTGACCTGATCGGCGATCTGCTCCGGGCCGCCGTAGACCGCCTGCTGCCGGAATTCCTCCGGGATGAAATCGGGAGTGACGTTCTCGTCGATGATCGCGATGGCCAGCACGCTGGTCTCCAGCGTGGCCGGGTCACGGCCGATGTCCTCGCAGCGGTCGCGGACCACGCCCACCTTGCGCGCCAGCTCGTCGAATCCGGCGATGATGTTGAGGTGGTCGAAGTAGCGGGCGGCCAACGGGATGGTCTTCTTCTCACCGCTGCCACCGATCATCAGCGGGATGTGCTCGCGGAAGCGCGGATTGGCGAAGGCCTCCTGGGTCTTGTAGTACGCGCCATCCACGCTGACCCGCTCCCCGCGCAGCATCGGCAAGATGATCTCCAGTGCCTCATCGAGCTTCTTGAACCGGTCGGTGAAGGTGCCGAATTCGTAGCCCAGCGAATCGTGCTCGAGTTCGAACCAGCCGGTGCCGATACCGAGGATGGCACGGCCCTGGCTGATCACGTCCAGCGTGGTGATGGCCTTGGCCAGCAAGGTGGGGTTGCGGTAGGTGTTGCCGGTCACCAGGGTGCCGAGCTGGACGTTCTGCGTCGCCGCGGCCAGTGCGCCCAGCGCGGTGTAGGCCTCGAGCATCGGCTCCTCGGGCGCGCCGAGACCGGGGAGCTGATAGAAGTGGTCCATCAGGAACACCGAGTCGAAGCCGGCCTCTTCGGCCTCTCGTGCCTGCGCGACGACCGTCGGGAACATCTCGGCGACACCGGTTCCGTAGGAGAAATTCGGGATCTGCAGTCCAAGTTTGATTGCCATGGGTGGAAACGTAACCCGGATAACCGGGGCATACGCTCCGTTTCCCTCGTGGCGAACTCGGGAATACCTCGGGAACATGGTGACCGCTGGGCGCCCACAGTGAGATCTCGCACCGGGTAGCCGCTTTTCCCCCGTAATGTCGGCACCCATGGGGAGCTGGGGCGCGATCGCGTGAGCAGCATGCCTTCTCCGCTGTCAGGCCTTCGGGTGGTCGAGATCGGTGACCGGCTGGCCACCGCCTACGCCGGCAAGCTGTTGCGCGACGCCGGAGCCGAGGTGGTGATGGTGGAACCAGTCGCGGGCCATCGGCTGCGCCGCTACCGGCCGGCTGGGGTCCCGCCCCGCGAGCACGAGAGCCCGTTCTTCGCCTTCCTGGCCGGCGGCAAGCACAGCGTCGCCGCCGACTGCGTTCCCGCCGACCTGCTCGACGGCGCCGACGTCGTGGTCCTGGGCGCGTCCCCTGAACAGGCTGCCCGCCTCGGGCTCGGCGACGACGAAATTCGTGACCTGGCAACGCGGTGTGCGGTGATCACCGTGTCGGATTTCGGGTGGACGGGCCCGTGGGTCGGCCGGCCGGCCACCGAGTTCACCCTGCAGGGCTGGTGTGGGTCGACCGGGTCGCGCGGCGAGCCGGACCGCCCGCCGGTGTCGGTGTCGGGTGATCTCGGCGAGTTCGTGGCGGGCAGTTACGCCGCGTTCTTCGGGTTGACCGCCCATTACGGCGGTGGTGGGCGTTTCGACCTGTCCGTGCTGGAGGCGATGACGGTGTCGATGCAGGTGTTCTCGTGGTTGCGCAAGGAGTTGATGTTGCTGGAGGTGGTCGGCCGCTCCACGGAGGTGCCCTCGGTCGAACTGGCCCAGGACGGCTATGTCGGCATCTCGATGGCCACTGGGCAGCAGTGGCAGGACTTCTGCACGATGGTGGAATGCCCTGACCTTGCCGACATCCCCGAACTCCGCTTCCAGATGGGCCGCTGGGAACAGCGGGATCTGCTGCGGGCCCGTACTGCGCAATGGTTTGGCTCGCGGACTGTCGAGGAGATCGTCGATCTGGCGGCCCTGTTCCGTATCCCGATGGCCGCGATCGGCAACGGCGAAACCCTGCCCAGGATGGACCATTTCGTGCAACGCGGCTCGTTCGAACACCACCCTTGCGGGTTCCGCTCGCCGGTGCCGCCGTGGCGGATGAGCGACACCAGTCCGCTGCCGCCGGCACTGCCACCCCACCCCGGTGACACCGGGGACGTGCACTGGCCGCGGCGGGAGCGCACCACCGCACAGTCCGGTCTGCCCCTACAGGGCATCCGGGTCGTCGACCTGACCGCGTTCTGGGCCGGTCCGTCGGCCACCCACCTGCTGGCCATGTTGGGGGCCGACGTCGTGAAGATCGAATCGGTACAGCGCCCCGACGGGATGCGCTTCGCCGGCGGATTCCGCGCCGACGTGCAGCGGTGGTGGGAGTACAGCTGGGTGTTCCAGGGGGTCAACTCCGGTAAGAAATCCATCACGCTGGACCTCGAAACTGCCACGGGCAAAGAACTTTTCGGCCGACTGGTCGCCGGTGCCGACGTGGTGATCGAGAACTTCACCCCGCGGGTCATGGCGAATTTCGGCCTCGACTACCAGACACTGCGGTCGTTCAACGACCGGATCATCGAGGTGCGGATGCCCGGATTCGGGCTCGACGGACCATGGCGCGACCGCGTCGGATTCGCCATGACGATGGAACAACTCGCCGGCCTGGCCTGGCTCACCGGCTATCCGGACGGGCTGCCCACCGCACCACGAGGGGCCTGCGATCCACTGGCCGGTGTGCACGCCGCGTTCCTGACGGTGGCGGCCTTGGAGCATCGCCGCCGCACCGGCCAGGGACAGCTCGTCGAGGTCCCGATGATCGACGTGGTGCTCAACGCCAGCGCGCTGCAGGTCATCGAGCACGATGCCACCGGTGTGCTGTTGAACCGACGCGGCAACCGCGGGCACGAGTTCGCCGTGCAGAACGTCTACGCATGCGCCGGTGACGAACAGTGGATCGCCATCAGCATCCGCGACGAAGATGATTGGAGCGGCGTCAAACGCGTTCTGGGACAACCCCGGTGGGCCGCCGAGCTGGACTATGCCGACGAGAACGCCGATCTGATCGACGACCGCCTGGCAGACTGGCTGGTCAACCGCGACCGCGATGCGACGGTCGCCGCACTACTGGCCGCAGGTGTGCCCGCCGCCCCGGTGCTGCAACCACCCGACGTCCTGGACAACCCTGCTCTGCAGGCCCGCGGATTCTTCCAGAGCCGCGAGCATCCGCTCTGCGGTCCACTGCCCTACCCGCGACCACCGGTGACCGGCGATTTCGTCAGCACACCTGCACCGCTGCTTGGCGAGCACAACACCGACATCCTCGGCGGCCTGCTGGGATTGACGGCTCAGGAGCTGGCCGACCTGGAAGCCGACGGTGTCATCGGGTCGTGGCCCAAGGACTTGTAGCGGTCCGCAGTCCGGTTACAGCGGGTCCCGGGCGACCGGACACGACATGCAGCGCGGGCCGCCTCGCCCGGTGCCGAGTTCGGATGCCGAGATGGGCAGCACCTCGATACCTGAATCAGCCAGTCGCGCATTGGTTTCGGCGTTTCGTTCGTAGGCCACCACCACGCCGGGCGCCAACGCCAGGGTGTTGTTGCCGTCGTCCCATTGCTCACGCTCGGCGGTCACCGGGTCCAGGCCGGTGTCGATCACCCGCAGCCGCTCGATGCCCATGGCCTGGGCGGCCGCCCGCACGAACGGCGCCTCGTCATGGATCTTCACCCCGGTCGGGGTGCGGTTGATCGTGAACGCCGACAACGAATCCTGGATCGCCGGATACATCACCACGGCGTCGACGTCGACCATCGTGCAGACGGTGTCCAGGTGCATCTGCGCGCGCTCCTGGGCGATCGGCACCGCGAGCACGGTGTGAGCCAGGTCGTCGTCGAACAGGCTGCGCGCCAACGCCTCCGCGCCCGCGGGCGTGGTCCGCTCCCCCACTCCGACGGCCACCACCCCGGGCGCCAACAGCAGCACGTCACCACCCTCCACCGGGGCGGTGTGCGATTCGTAGGCCCGCCGCACCCCGAGGAACCGCGGGTGGTGGGCGTAGATCATGTCGGTCAGCGAGGTTTCCCGGACCCGGGCGGGCAGCGCGAGCGAGGTGATCGCCACCCGCGGCCCGATCCAGAACGACGAGTCCCTGGTGAACAACAGATTGGGCAGTGGCTCGATCACGAAGTCGCCGCCGTGATGCATGCGGCGCACCAGTGAGGTGTCGGCGTTGGCGCCGGTCGGTAGCTCGGTGAACGTCATGCCCGCGGTCAGCACATGCGCCAGCTCAGCGGGTGCCAGGCCGCGCAGATAGGCCGAAAGCTCTTGGGCCAGCGGATGTCCCAGCCGCCGCGAGTCGACGGCGGCGGCGATGCCCTGCATGCGGGCGGCGCCGCTGGCCAGTGCCTCGGTCAGCAGGTCCGCCATCAGCAACACTTCGACCCCGCGGGAGCGCAGCAGTTCGGCGAATGCGTCGTGTTCCTCCTGGGCCCGGGACACCCAGGGCAGGCCGTCGAACAACAGCTTGTCGTTGTTACGCGGAGTCAGCCGCTGCAGCTCGGCGCCGGGGCGGTGCAGGATGACGACGCGCAGCGTCCCGACCTCGGAATTGGAGCCCAGCACCGTCGCAGTCACACCTAGCACCGTATCGCCTCGGCGGGACTGAACTATCGTTGCCGTGTGACCGAGCAGGAGTTGACGCCCGGTGAACTCGCCGGCCGGGCCGGGGTGGCGATCTCGGCACTGCACTTCTACGAACGCGAAGGATTGATCCGCAGCCGCCGCACGTCGGGCAACCAGCGCCGCTATACGCGCGAGACACTGCGCCGGGTCGCCTTCATCAGAATGTCTCAGCGCCTTGGTATTCCACTGGCCCGGGTGCGCGAGGCACTGGCCACGCTGCCCACCGACCGCGCACCGAGCAGCCGGGACTGGGCGCGCCTGTCGGCCGGCTGGCGAGTAGACCTCGACGAGCGGATCGAGCACCTGCAGCGATTGCGGGACAACCTGGCCGACTGCATCGGATGCGGCTGCCTGAGCCTGCGCAGTTGCGCCCTGTCCAACCCGGCGGACGTGCTGGCCGCCGAGGGCCCGGGAGCGGCCAAGCTCTAGCCGATTCGAACAGACGTGCGATATTCTCGGGAGCGTGTCTGTGTCTGTTCAGGGCGCCTTGTTCGAGCACAGTCAGCGCCGTGACCTCGGTGCCGGCGCGTGGCTCGATGTCCGCTCGTCGTGGGTGGACGACGACATGCTGTTCTCCGAGCTGCTGGCCGCGGTGCCGTGGCGAGCCGAGCGCAGGCAGATGTATGACCGTGTCCTCGACGTTCCCCGCCTGTGCAGTTTCCACGATCTGACCGCTGGGCCCGCGCCGCATCCGGCGCTGACCCGGTTACGCCGCCGGCTCAACGACATCTACGCCGGAGAGCTGGGCGAACCGTTCACCTCAGCGGGCCTGTGCCTGTACCGGGACGGGTCCGACAGCGTGGCCTGGCATGGCGACACCGTGGGGCGCAGCAGCACGGAGGACACCATGGTGGCCATCGTCAGCCTCGGCGCCACCCGGGTGTTCGCACTGCGGCCGCGCGGCGGCGGACCGTCGTTGCGGCTGCCGCAGCATCACGGCGACCTGTTGGTGATGGGCGGCTCCTGCCAGCGCACCTGGGAGCATGCCGTCCCCAAGACCGCGCTGCCGAAAGGGCCGCGGATCAGCATCCAGTTCCGGCCGCGCGACGTGCGTTGAGGCTACGGGGCCGGCGGCTGGTAGTACGGCGTACTCGGCTCGGGGATGTCGCCGAAATGCTGGTCCTCGCCCTGGCGGTCGGGGCGGACGCTGTCGACGACGTCCTTGATCGGCGGCAGGGTGACGGGCTGATCCGTCACCGGTGGTACGGCGGGCACGTTCACCGGCTGCGTGGCGCCGTCGACGGCGGGGCCCGCGATGGCCTGGGCCACCTGCAGGGCGGCGGCGCTGAGCGCGGGATCGTTGAGCGGGGGCAGGTTGCCCTGCCCGGCCTGGTTGATCGCCGCCAGCTGCGGACCGGCCAGTGTGGCCAGCACCTGGAGCGGGTTGGGCGGGCCGGGTGCAGCCGGGGGCGAAGGCGCGGCCGCGGGAGCGGGCGCGGCAGCGGGCGCGGGTGGGGGTTGGCTCGCCGGCTGCTCGGCAGGTGGCGGCGCCGCAGGCGGGCCGTTCACCGGGGCCGCCGAGGCGGCCGAGAGCTCCAACGCACCGGTGTGCGGGCTGGCGTGTGCAGTGTCACGCCCGCCGAACAGCTCGCCGCCGAGCAGCATGGAGATCGACGAGATGAACACCGCCGCGCCGCCGGCGACCACCAGCGTCAGCCGCCGCGCCGACCGGGACGCCGGCTTGCGGTGCGCACCGCCGGCGCCGCGGGGAATCTCCACCGGAATGTCCATCAGCTTGGCGGTCCGCGGGACGAAGACCAGAGGGGCAGGCGGCCGGGCCACGGCGTCGTCGGGGTCGGCGTCGAGCACAATGGCCTCGCCGAGCCGCAGAGCGGTTCGGCAGGCGGCCAGGGCCGCCCCGCGCGCGAAGGCGAAGCCGGCGTCCCTGGGGATGACCACCGGCGCGGCGAGCAACGAATTGAGCTGCGCGGCAAGCTGTCCCACCACCTCACCTGAGCCGGCTGCGACCACCGCCAGGTCGGCGCCGTCGAACTCCGCGCACGCCCCGTGCACCGACAGCGCCAGCTGGTGAAGATCGTCGGCGGGCACGGTGCGGCTACGCGTACGGCGGATGCCGTCGGCATTGTGGACACAGGCGATCAACGCCGTCGGCGCCCGGCGGCCCTCCACCAGACAGACGGCCACACTGTCGCGTTGGTCCTGGGTGCACAACAGCGCCGCGAAACTCTCCACCGCGTCGCAGCCCGTCACCGGGGCCACGCCGGGCAGCCCCACCTCATCGAGCGCGTCGAGCAGCAGGCCGGCCTCGACGGCCGCCGAGTCGGTCCAGGTGACCGCGACTTTCCGGATGGTTCTGCCGTTGGCTGTCGCCACCGCGTAGGTGCCCAGGACGGCGTTCACGACGTGCTCCACCACGCTGGCGCGCTCGATGCCGCCGCGCCGATCGACGTAGAAGGAGTCCTGCCCGACGAGGTCGCCGTCGCCGTGCCGTCCGCTCACCAGGACGAACCGCACACTATCGGCAGTCAGCGCTACGCCAAGGACGATGTCCATCCGCTCAGTTCCTACCTCGATCGTCCGCCGGTGCCGTCGGGCCGAAAGCTTAGCCAGTGAAACTGTTAGAACCCGGCACGCTTGCTCAGCGTTTGTTAAGCGTGCCTGTGCGCGAGATAAGGGAATTATCAACACGTTCCGCAAATGCCGACGTCTCGGCCAGCACACCGGCAGTGGCACCCACCAAGGTGAGCTACGTCACGACTGCGCTGAGTTGCGGATGGCCTTGACCCCGGCGACCAGAAGATCGCCGGCCCGCTTGGTGTCGACCGGAGCCACCGGCTTGTCCGGTAGCACCAGCGGATTGGCGGTGACGATCACCTGGTAATCGCCGAAGTGGGCCGAGTAGTTGTACACCTCGCCGGTGCGGGCCTGGTTGTTGATCACGGTCTGCAACACCCGGTGCACACCGAGCGTCTGCACGCCGTCGATCGCGGGGGCGTCGACGGCCTCGACCGTGCCGCGCAGCGCACCTCCGCTGAACGACACCTTCTTGCAGTCGGCGCCGGGCTCGGTGACCGGCACCGGCGTGTTGGTCTCGACGGCGATGACGATGAAGCGGTTGCCCTGGCCTTCGGCGGAGATGGCCGCCATGTTGCCCTGGGTACCCGGCGGCACCAACTGGCCGGTGGCGAATTTCGCACACGACTCCGGGTCGAACTTCAGGCCGTCAGGCAGCTTCTGACCGGTGAGCAGCTTGGGATCGATCCCGGTCTTGGCCACCTCGGTGACTTTGAACTCCGGACCGAAGCTCGATTTCAGCGTGGACACCTTGGAGATGTCGGCGCCCTGCGGGCCGGAACCCGTTGCGCAGGCGGTCAACAAGGCAGCGCACAACACGGCGACCACAGTTCTCGGGTTCGACATCGCCGCCAAATGTACCCAACGGTGCGGCGCTCAGCCGCGCAAGGCGGCCACCGACCTGTTGAGCAGATCGTCGACGAACACGGCGTCCAGCGGCGGGTGTGCCGATCCGGGATCGGTGACGAGCGTGACGGCGACGACGTGCCCGTCGAGGTAGGCCTGCGCGGTGGCGGCCTGGCCGTTGGTTTCCGAACCGGATTCGACGACGGTGCGGGTGGTGACCGTCATCGCGACGGTGGCGGCACCGTCGACCGGCGGCGGGTCGGCGAGGACGACCGTGCCGGTGGTGTGGCCGAAGGCCATGCTCCACTGGCCACAGTCGCCGAGCAGTCCGGCACCGGGGGCATCGGCCGCGGCGACGACGACGTAGATCGTTCCGCCCCGGCCGGAGGCCGAATAGCCGCTGGCGTGCGGATCGGCG
Organism: Mycolicibacterium anyangense; assembly: GCF_010731855.1. Lineage (NCBI taxonomy): Bacteria > Bacillati > Actinomycetota > Actinomycetes > Mycobacteriales > Mycobacteriaceae > Mycobacterium > Mycolicibacterium anyangense. Next base: position 3,041,778 of record NZ_AP022620.1, read on the forward strand.
GGAGCCGGGTCGGCCAAGGGCCCGCACGATGGCGGGTCGGCAGTCCAGCCCGCCCCGAATCCCCACTGCCCGGCAATACTGACCGGCCCGACGACGTCGGCGATCTCGTAGTCGGGCGGCAACAGGGGCCGAATCCGCTTGATAGCGGCCGGATTGATGACCGCCGATGCCGAAGGAGCCGGGGATGCGGGCGATGCCGACGGCGTGGGGCTGCCCGCACACGCGGCCAGCCCGGGCACCGACAACAGAAGGACGGTGAGCCGCCTCAGGACACCTTGGCCCGCAAGGCAATTCACAATGGGCCTAGCGGTTGCGCCGCCAGATCTCGCTGGACAGCAGCGTGGCGAACGAGCACCACAGCGGATAGGGGGCCAGCGCGACACCGAGCTTCGGGTCGGCGCCACCGGCCCGGCGGGCCAGGTCGGCGCTGCTGATGGCCAGTGCACCGGCTCCGAGAACCGAGGCGCCGACCTTCTTCTTGCCGAAGAACAGCCAGCTCCAGCCGGCGTTGAGCACCAAGTTGGTACCCAGTGCGGCGATGTAGGCGTTGGCCTTCGAGTCCTGACCGTCGGCGCGGTACCGGTCGATGGCGGCCGCCGAGGTCACGGCGATATCGGCGTACAACGTGGTCCAGGCGATCGGGAACGCCGCGTTCGGCGGATTGAACGGCGGCTTCTTCAGGGTCGGATACCAGGTTTCCACGTTCTTCCGACTCGACACACTGCCAACGACTGCTGCCGCGGCGGTGGCCAACGCTGTTCCCACGATCGTCTTCCGCATGCCGCCAACGTACCCGAGCAGCCTGCGGCCCAATCCCGACCGGGCGGCGCGTCACAGTGATGTCAGTTCCGCGTCGTCAGTTCCGCGCCCGATGGCCACCGACAGTGCGGTGCGGCGCGGGATCCGACGTCGGAGCCGTCGCCTTGGTGCGCTGTGCGGCGGCACGGGGCTTGGCCTTGCCCACCCCGGCCGGCCGGGCCGACTGCTGGTGCGGTGCCGGCGGCGCAGCGGCGCCCGGTGGAGCAGCAGGCGCTACCGGGCCGCCGACACCGAAGATCCCGGCGCGGGTGGTGCCGAACGGGCGGCCGAGCCCGGCTTCCTGGAGCCCGTCGTCGAGACCGGTGGGGATGGCGGCGAGCAGGTTTCGCACGCCGGTGGCCAGGTCGGGTAGCACGGCGGGTTGCATCGCCGTGGGTGTCCCGGGATTGATGGCCCGGTCGTAGGCCCATTCGACGATCACGCGTAACGGCGCATCCAGTGCGGCCAGGATCGGGGCCGGAACGCCGATCTGCTGCAACGGCATGAGTAGCGGCAGCCGTTCGGTGGGCACCAGGTAGTAGGTGGTGTCGCCCATGGTGCCCTGGTACATGGCGGCGGTGACGGGCGAGTCGTAGAAGTAGTGCAGGTAGGCGATGCCCAGCAGCGCGTTGAGGTCGGCGACCAGGTTGAGCTGGCGGACCGGAGCATCCGCCCAGCCGTCGTATTGGCGGGCGATGTCGGCGGTCGGGAATCGGCAGTTTCCGCCGTCGGCATCACAGGAGTCGGTGGGCGTGGCGCCGTCGAAGCTGATGCCCAGCACCGGGATGTAGGAGCCGTTGAAGCGTTGCAGGAAGCCACCATTGGGCCGGTTCGGGTTGCCGATGACGACGAATGACACGTCCAACGGGGTGCCGTTGGAGTCGACGAGCGGCCGCCAACTGCCGTCGGCGTTGCGGTACTGGTCGATGAGGTTGCGTTTGGCGATGCTGGCGACGACGGCGCTCTGCGAATACCCGAAGGCGACGTAGTCGGAGGTCAATTCGGGGGCGCTGTCGAAGTAGTGGCCCTTGCACGACAGCCTGCCCTGCAGGCAGTTGGACAGATTGGCCACCCCGGCCGCCACCGACGCGTCGAAACCCAGCGTGCCGTAGAGCGGCCAGAATTCCTCCGGTGTCTGCAGGGCGACCACGTTGTACTGGTCGGTGCCGGCCGCGCCACCCCGGCCGGCGCCGGTTGGTCCGACGAAGTAGTCCATGGCCTGGTTGACGATGGTCGCGACCACGGAAGGCGCTTCGGCGAGCGGATAGGAGGCCAATTGACCGGCCGGATTCTGCGACAAACCACCGAGGGTGCCGCGCACCAGCGGGTGCATGGTGCCACCCATTATGAGCGCGGTGGTTGCCGTCAATTGAACGCCGATTTCCCACGGCCACAACGAAAGGTAGCCGGCTATTACCAACGTCGCCGCGAGCACCATCCGGAGTCGACGAAGTCCAGAACGCACAGCGCTCCTTTGCCCTATGCGTAACGCCTGATGGTGGCTTCGCCCGACCCACCGCCGCGAGATGCGCTACGTCTGCGTCTTCGCAGTCCACCTGCATGGTGCACCCGCACAACGGCCGGGCGGGCAACATCGGCGGTATTAACCAGCCGCGTGTCGCATAGGCCAGGGTTGGCTAAGCGCACTGCCCGCTTTCATTCACAGGAATTCGTTCGCGGATCCATTTTCAGCACTAAGCTCGATAAGCGAATTTGGCAGGCCGGCGACGGTCGGCCACCATCAATAAGGAGAAGTTCGTTCGATGCAGAAAATCACGGCGGTTGCGACGGCAGGCCTGGCCGCCATTTCGCTGAGTGTCGCGCTCGTTGGCTGCGGTTCGAAGACCGAGACCAAGACGACGACGTCCACCACGACGTCAACCTCGACGACCACGTCGACCAGTGCCGCGGCATCGGCGAGCCCGAGCGAGTCCAAGGGACCCAACGAGACCATTCAGGATTACCTGAAGCAGAACAACATCCAGGAGACGGCGATCAAGCGCGGCGATGCGGGTGCGCCGAACATCGACCTGCCCTTCCCGCCGGACTGGTCGGATGCCGGGCCGCAGACTCCGGACTGGGCCTACGGTGCGATCGTCTACGACAAGCCCGAGACGCCGAACGATCCGCCGAGCATCATCGCGATCGTGTCCAAGCTGACCGGCAATGTAGACCCGGCCAAGATTCTGGAACTGGCCCCCGGCGAGTTGAAGAACCTGCCCCAGTACCAGCCGCTCGGCGACGACAACAAGAGCACGCTGAGCGGATTCGACGCGGTGCAGCTGGGCGGCAACTACGTCAAGGACGGCAAGAAACGCATCATCGCGCAGAAGACCGTCGTGATCCCGACGAACGACGGCCTCTACGTACTGCAGCTCAACGCCGACGCGCTCGACGGGCAGGAGGGCGCCCTGATGGAGGCCACCAGCGTGATCGACGAGAAGACCACGATCACGCCATGATCGACGGCCTGTGGCTGCCGGCGCGTTGACACCCGACGCGCCGGCACTCGGGGTGAGCGTGACGCCTGCCGTCGTCGTCCCCCGCCAGACCGTCACCGCGCTGGTCACCGGATCCGCCGGCCAGGTGCGTTCGGCCAAGCTCGACTGGGGCTACACCAACTTCTTCTGTTGTCCGGACGGCGAATCCGACGACTGGGTCAGTGTCGTGGTGGCCGACGTACCGATCGCTGACGGCGAATTGAGTAGTGGCCCTTACGATTTCCGGATCCCGTCGTGGGCGCCGCCGTCGTCGACGGAAATCGCCCGGTGGTCCTGCCGGTTGACGGTGGACCGGGACGGACGCGATGAACAGGCCCGCGGCGACTTCACCGTCGTCGCGCGCCCGCAGGATGCCTACGCCGGCGACGAACCCGTTGAACGGTACGACGGGGCCGGCCGGACCGTCATCGACATCGCACTGCCCTCACCGGTCTATGCCGCGGGCCAGGCGGTGACCGGACAGATCACCCTGGCGCCGGCAACTGACCTGCCCGACGGCGAACTCTCGGTTCGCTGGCAGTCCCATCGCGAATCGCATCCGCTGGCCCGCACGCCGTGCGAGACGGCACCGGTCGACGGCCCGAACATCGCGCTGGGCAAGGGAATTCCATTGCGGGTGGGCAAATCGGTCACGGTGCCATTCGAGGTGGTGCTGCCCGACGGTGCCGCGCCGACGGCTGCGGCCGTGCACTCGTCGATGTCGTGGGCGATCACCGCGGAGCTGCGCTACGCCGGCACCGCCGAGCGGGTGCGCAAGCCCGTCGTCGTGGTGAACGCACCGAGTTGATCCACAGTCCCGGGTTGATGCACAGCGTGGGTTGACGGGGCGGCGCCTGTCGGTGCCCCGGCGTAGCGTTTCGAACATGGTTGCGATTGTCGAGGCGTTGGATGCGCTCGATGCCGCGGTCGAACAGTTGGGCGCGGCCGATATCGCCGAGCTGCCCGCCCGACACCGGTTCGCCGTGCTGGAGCGGTTGGAAACCCTGATGCGCCGCCAGGTCGCGATCTCGGCCGAGCAGCTCACCCACCTCGAGCCCTACGAGGGCTGCCCACCGATCCCGATCGTGCTCGCCGACGTCCTGCGGATCAGCCGCAGCGCGGCCAAACGCCGCCTGCGCGACGCCGAACAGCTGGCCCCCCGGCTGGCGCTGACCGGCCAGCCATTGCAGCCGGTGTTGCCGGCCACCGCCAAAGCCTGGGACGCCGGCCTGCTCGATGGTGAGCACATCCGAGTCATCCAGAAGTTCTTCCGCGACCTGCCCGACCACGTGCCCCCGGCCGAGCAGGCCCGCGCCGAACGCTCACTGGCCGAACACGCCCAGCACCTACGCCCCGACCAGCTGGAGAAAGTCGCCGCCCGGCTGGCCACCTACCTCAACCCCGACGGGGTGTTCTCCGACGCCGACCGCGCCCGCCAACGCGGCTTCACCTGGTGCGGCGGACAACGCCCTGACGGGATGAGCGTCGGGAAACTCACCGCCACCCCCGAGCTACGCGCGATGATCGAGGCGTTGTTCGCCAAACTCGCCGCCCCAGGACAGTGCCACACCGACGGTGCCGGAGCAGACGCCGACGCCCGCGGGCTCGGGCAACGCCAGCACGACGCACTGGCCGAACTGGCCCGCCGGCATCTCGGGGATCCAAAACTGGGCAAACACAACGGTCTTCCGGTCACTGTCATCGTCACGACCACCCTGCAGGATCTGGCCGCCCAAGCCGGCTACGGGCTCACCGCCGGGGGCACGATGGTGCCAATGACCGACCTGATCCGGATGGCCGCCCCGGCCTACCACTATTTGGCGGTGTTCGACGGCGTCACCGGCCGCTCCCTGTGGCTGGGCCGCACCAAACGCCTGGCCTCCGCCGATCAACGCATCATGCTGCTGGCCAAAGACCGCGGCTGCACCGCCCCCGGCTGCAGCGTGCCGGGCTATCACACCCAAGTCCACCACGCCACCGCCGACTGGAAACACGGCGGCACCACCAACATCGACGACCTCACCCTGGCCTGCAAACGCGACAACCTACACGCCGAAAACGACGGCTGGAACACCCACAAACTCCCCAACGGCGACACCGAATGGACACCCCCACCCAACGTCCCCCTCATCGGCGGCACCAACACCTACCACCACCCCGAACGCCTCCTACGCGACGACGAGGAAGACGATGACCTCGAAGACGACCCGTGAGGACCGTGACTAGGCGCGGCTGAACGCCGACGCCGCCGCCACCTGCTCGGCGGTCGGGCGCACCCCGGTGTAGCGCTCGAACTGTTCGGCGGCCTGCAGCGCGATCACCTCGGCACCGGTGATCACCTGCTTACCCGCAGCCCGCGCCGCCATGATGAGCGGGGTCTCCGACGGCAACGCGACGACGTCGAAAATCGTTCGCGCCGAAGCGATCACGTCGTCATCAAAAGCCGGCTCGCGCATCTCCGGCCCGCCCGCCATCCCGATCGGCGTGACGTTGACCACCACCGGTGCCCGCAGATCACCCACCTCGGCCTGCCAGCCGTAGCCGAGCCGGTCGGCGAGTTGCCTGCCCGTCTCGGCATTACGGGCCACGATCGTGCCGGCACCGAATCCGTGGTCACGGAATGCGGTTGCCACCGCACTGGCCATCCCGCCGCTACCGCGGATCACCACATGCTGCGCGGCATCAAGCCCATAGGACGCGATCAGCCGCTGCACCGCGATGTAATCGGTGTTGGATGCAGTCAGCACCCCGCCGTCGTTGACGATCGTGTTGACCGCGGTGATGGCGCGCGCCGACTCCTCGACGTGGTCGACAAGAGCCAGGACATCCTGCTTGAACGGCATCGACACCGAGCATCCCCGGATCCCCAGCGCCCGAACGCCACCGATCGCGGCCGCGATATCCGTTGTGGTGAAGGCCTTGTAGAGGAAATCCAGACCGAGTTCGTCGTACAGGTAGTTGTGGAACCGGGTGCCGATATTGCTGGGCCGGGCGGCCAGCGAGATGCACAGCGTGGTGTCCTTGGTGAGCGGCGGTCTGGCCATGTCAGCTCACCGCCCGGATCACCTGGCGGGCCGAGTCCCGGATCTGCACGGCCAATGCCGGGTCGATCTTCAGCGTGTCCAGTTTCGGGACGTCGAATGCCGTTGTGACGACCCCGGGTTCGTCGCGCTGCCAGTGGGCGCCGAAGCGATCCAGGATGGTTCGCATCGGCAGGTTGTCCGACAGCACCCGGGCCGTGAACCGCTGCACCCCACCGACGTGTGCGGCGATGACCAGCGAGTCCATCAGGAAGTTCCCGATCCCCCGGCCCTGGTAGGCATCACCGACGAGGAACGCGATCTCGGCGACCGACGGGTCGACCACGTCGCGGACGAACCGCGCATCGGCCACTACCGGCCCGTCGACCCCGTCGACCAGGACCCAGACGAAGTGGTCGACGTAGTCGACCTGGAACAGGTAGTTCATCAAGACCGTGCTCGGCGCACGCATCGACATGAAACGGCGGTAGAGCGTCTCGGTGGAGAACTGGACCGGCCCGCGGGCGGTGCGCTCGCTGTCGCCGGGCAGCACCGGCCGCAGCACCAGTTCGGTGCCGTCCTTGAGCACCACCGGGATCGGTGTGACGAAGGCCGCAAGCCGCTGACGGGCGGTGCGCACCAATCGCTCACTGACGCCGGGCATCTCGGCCATCACCGCAAACGCCACGTCGTCGCCGATGTAACCGGCCAGCGGTTCGGTGGTGACGACGGTCGCCGTGCGCGGCTTGTCGCGCAGCAGCGCGATCTCGCCGACGATCACCCCGGCCGACACCTGGTCCAGGATCACCACACCGTCATCGCCGACGTGGCGCACCTGCGCCTGACCGGACTGGATCAGCAGGAACGACACCGCCTGCTCGCCCTGGCGCATCAGCACCCGGCCGGCCGGCGCCTGCAACGGGCGCAGCAGAGTGGCCAACGTCTGCAGTTCGTCCGCCGGACAGCCGTCGAACACCTCCATCTCGGCCAGTGCCGCAGCCCGCAGCGCAATCAACTCGGGTGTGGCGCCCAACGCCGAAGCCAGGCCGCTCTCGCCGCCCTCCGCCGTCATGCCAACTCCGTAGTCATCGCCACCGAGGGTACCCAGGCCGAAGAGACACAACGGGGTGTTTCGGCACACAGCCCGGCCGTTGGCACTACTGTCGACAGCAACGCAAAGCAATGGCCTGGGGGGAAGAGCCGATGTCTTTACGCTGGACCAGACGAGCCGTGACCGCGAGCACAGCGGTGGTGCTCGCGGCGGCAACTCTCACACCCGGCCCGCACGTCGCCGGCGCAACTCCGCTGTCGCCCGGCCCGATTCACGTTCCGGTCGTGCTCACCGCCGCGATCGCCGACTCCTCGACCACCCTGGGTATCTCCGACCCCAACCTCTACCAACTCTCGCCCACCGAGATCGCCACCACACTGGACACGTTGAAAGCGCTGGGCGTCAGCGATATCCGCGTCGCCGTCCCGTGGGCCGCGGTGCAGCCCTACAACGCCACCACCTACGACTGGTCGAAGCTCGACGCGGTGATCGACGCCGCCACCGCCCGGGACATGGGGGTGCTCGGTGTCATCAACGCCACCCCGCCGTGGGCCGGCACCCTGCTCGTCGGCCACCCCGACCCGACGGCCTACGCCAGCTTCGCCTCGGCGGTCGCCACCCGCTATCAGGGCAAGATCTCCGCCTATGAGGTGTGGAACGAACCGAACGGCGCCACGTTCTGGTCGCCGCCGGACGCCGCGTCCTACACCGAACTGCTCAAGGCGGCCTACCCCGCCATCAAGGCCGCCGACCCGGACGCCACGGTGATCGCCGGCGTCCTCGGCGCCGTCAGCACCGTCCCCGGGATCACGGTCAACCCGGTCACCTTCGTCACGCAGATGTATGCCGATGGCGCCCATGGGTTCTTCGACGCGCTGTCCTATCACCCCTACCAGTACACGACCCCGTTCTCTCTGGGTACCGTGCCGGACTCCCCACTGATGCAGACCGAGGCCATCCGCGCGCTGATGGCGGCCGCCGGCGACGGTGCGCTCAAACTGTGGGCCACCGAATACGGGCTGCCCACCACCTGGGGGATCTCGGATGCCCAGCAGGCCGCCTTCATCCACGACTTCGTGGTGGCCTGGCAGCAGGTCCAGGGCGCCGGTCCGATGTTCATCCACACCACCCGAGACACGGCCACCGGCGCGTTCGGCGCCGAGAACAACTTCGGCATCTTCACCACCAACTGGACCGAAAAGCCGGCCGCAGAGACCGTCGCCGCGCTGATCTCCCAGCTGACCGATGGCACCGTCGCCCCGTTCGACGTCACTCCCTACCTGCCGCAGAACGGCTTCCTGCAAGCCGTCGGGATCTTCGTCGGCCAGCTCATCGAGCAGTTTCTGTTGGTTCCCAGGATGATCGTCCAGGCCGTGGTCGGTTTCGTGACGTCGGTGGTGAAGGCCGTCACCGGGCAGAGCTCCGCCGCCGCGGCGGCGACGGTGCGTACGTCGGCGGCCAGCGCAACGGAGCAACCCACCCGCGCATCGGCCACCGGCCGCTCTGCCAGGGCTGTCGCCAAACCGACTGCAACACAATCGGTCACGGCAGCTGCCGCCTCCTCGGTACCCGCCCCTACTGCACGCAAGCGAGCCACAGCCGCCAAGAGCAGTGACAGTTCGTCGCCGACCCGCGCCGGCCACGGCTCGACCGGACGGTCCGGCCGCTGAGTTACAGGTGGGTGGAACGGTTCACGAAGCGCCCGGCGCGCGGCGAAAAGAACCATCCGCCACCGGCTTTCGTCCCACCGTCGACGGGGATGTTGTGGCCGGTGACGAACGCCGACTGGTCGGCGGCCAGGAACAGCGCCACCCGGGCCTGATCCTGCGGCCGGCCCACCCGTCCCGCCGGCGCCCAGGACTGCCACAGATGCTCGACATCCTCGTACCCGGTCAGGTAATCCACCTGGGGCGTCTGGGTCAGATCGGTGCCGATGCCGTTGACCCGCACACCGTAGCGGCCGACGTCGACGGCCAGACAGGTCGTGAAATGTGCGACAGCGGCTTTCATCGCTCCGTAGACCGGATCGCGGGGGAATCCGCGCATGCCCTCCACCGAGTGGATGTTGACGATGCTGCCGGCGTGCGCGTCGATCATCGCCGGCAGGAAGGCTCGGGTCACCGCGAAGACGTGGCGCAGGTTGATGTCGTACATCCGCTGCCAGCTGTCCGGCGTGGATTCCTCGAAGGCCACCAGCGGCCGGTAGTCCCCGACGTTGTTGACCAGCACGTCGATCCGGCCGTGCTCACCGAGCACGGCACCGGCCAGGCGGGCGACGGCATGGTCGTCGGTGACGTCGACGACGTGGCTGCGGATCCCGTCCGCCGCGATCCCGGCGGCCCGCTGCGGGTCGATCTCGGCGACCTCCACCACCGCACCGTGCTCGGCGAACAAGGTGGCAACCGCGGCGCCGATCCCGGCCCCGCCGCCGGTGACCACCGCAACGCGGCCGTCCAGCAAGCGATTCCAGTCCGTGATGGGTGGAACACCGGGCATCTGGCTCATAGCGGCGCAGCCTACGCCGGTCAGTACGCCAGTTGGTTCACAATCCCGCTGAACACCGACGGCAGCGCGACCGCGGCGGGCACGATCGCCGAACGTACCGGCTTCAACTGGCTGGCATGCAGCAGGCCGGCGGTCAGCATCCGGTAGCGGCGCGACATGTGCCGCCACTGGCGGTCATAGTCGCCGGGCCGGCCGGCCACCACAGCGTCGACCAGCAACTCGGCGCCGCCGAACGCAATGCCCAGGCCTTCACCGGTCAACGCGTCGACATAGCCGGCCGCATCGCCGACCAGCATGACCCGGCCGCGGCTGCGGGACGAAACCCGTTGCTGCAGTGGGCCTGCTGCGCGGTCTCGACCGTGACCGAGGCTACCCACCCGGTCCTTCAAGGCCGGGAACTCCGCCAGGTGGTGATCGAAGGAGCCCTGCTGCGAGGTCAGGATCGCCACCCCCACACAGTCGTCGGCCACCGGCGTGACATAGGCCTCCGCACTCTGGCCCCAGTACACCTCGACGGTGTCGCTCCAGGGCGCGGTGTGGAAATGCCGCCGCACCCCCCACCGCCGCGGACCGCGGCTGGGCCGGGACAACCCCAGCGAGCGTCGGATCGGTGAGTGCAGGCCGTCGGCCGCTGCCAGGTAGCGGGCCCGGAATTCGCCGCAGTACACCGCATCGTGGTCCTGGCTGACCGCGCCGATGTCGGCGGTGACCACGTGCACCCCTGCCGCGGCGACCGCCTCGCGCAGCGCGGTGTGCAGTGCGGTGCGCCGCACCCCCAGTCCTGCTCCGGAGCGGAACGGCGCCTCGATCCGGCGGCGCGAATCCAGGTAGGCGATACCCCGAAATGGCTTGCCGCGCAATGTCACACCGAGCTTGTCCAGTTGGCCGACGGTGTGCGGCATCAGACCCTCACCGCAGGCTTTGTCGATGGCGCCGGGACGGCGTTCCACGACGGTGACCTGCAGGCCGGCCCGCGCCGCATACAGGGCGGTGGCCAGTCCGGCCGGACCGCCCCCGGCGACCAGCAGATCGATCATGTCAGGCTCGCCAGCGCCGCGTTCTCGGTGTGGATGCGGGTGCGCAGCAGCGCGGCGTTGAGAACGGTGAACACCAGCGCGGTGATCCAGGCGCTGTGCACCAGCGGCAGGGCGATCCCCTCGGCGATCACCGCCACGTAGTTCGGGTGCGAGAAGTACCGGTACGGGCCGCCGGTGATCCGGGGCGCCCCGGGAACCACCACCACCCGGGTGTTCCACTGCCGCCCCAGGGTGCTGATGCACCACCACCGAAGCCCTTGGGCGGCAAGCACAACAGCCAGCATCGGCCAGCCCAGCGCGGGCACGAACGGGCGGTGCAGGGCGAGTACCTCGACCAGACAGCCGATGAGCAGGCCGGTGTGCAGCACCACCATCACCGGATAGTGGCCGGCCCCGAACTCCACCCCGCCGCGCTCCCTGCTCCACGCCAGGTTGCGGCGCGCGACCACCAGTTCGGCGAGCCGCTCGAGGGCGACCGCGACGAGCAGGACCACGTAGAAAAGCATCAGTGCCAGTTCAGTGCCAGTTCAGCAACAACAGCTCGGAGCAGAACCCCGGGCCCATCGCCATCATCACGCCGGGGCTGCCACTCGGCGGGCGTTTGGCGATGGTGTCACGCAGCACGTGCAGCACCGACGACGACGAGATGTTGCCGATCTCGGCCAGCGAGCGCCACGTCAGCTCCAGCGCATCGTCGGGCAGGTCCAGGCTGGCCACGATGGCTTCGATGATCTTCGGGCCACCGGGGTGGCTGACCCAGGCACCGATATCGTCCATCGTGAGACCATGGGCGCCAAGGAATTCGGTGACGTCGTCGCGCAGGTAGCGTTCGATCGTGGCGGGCAGGTCCGCCGAGAGCACCAGCTCCAGGCCCGACCCGCCGACGTCCCAGCCCATCGTCCGCAGCGAGTCCGGGTAGAGGTGGCTGCGGGAGTCCAGCACGTCGGGACCCGAGGCACCGATCTTCTCGGCCCGGCGCTCGCCGACGGCGACCACCGCGGCCGCACCGTCGGCGAACAGTGCGCTGCCCACCAGGCTGGCGATCGCCGGCTTGGCGCCCGGGAAGGTCAGTGAGCACAGCTCCACCGATACCAGCACCGCTACCCCGTCCGGGGCACCGCGCAGGTAGTCGTGCAGCCGGGCCACTCCGGCGGCACCGGCCACACACCCGAGGCCGAAGATCGGCACCCGGCGAACGTCGGGCCGCATGCCGAGCCGCCCGGCGATCCTGGCGTCCAGCGAAGGCACGGCGATGCCGGTGACCGTGGTCGACACGATCAGGTCGACATCCTCGGGACGCAGACCGGCTTCCTCGAGCGCGCCGGATACTGCCGCGCAGCCGAGTTCGACGGCGTGCTCGATGAACAGGGTGTTGGCTTCACCGAAGTCGGTGAGCGACGAGTAGCGCTCGAGCGGCAACACGAAGTGCCGATTGTTGACCTTGGCGCTGCGGTGCAGGCTTCGGACGATCTCGTCGAACTCGCCGTAGCCGGGAAGCGCGAGGAAGGCCTCGGTGATCTCGGCCTGGCTGTAGCGGAGCGGCGGGAGTTCACCGCGCACTCCGGCGATCACGGATTTGGGGGACATATCCGGATCACGATCCCGGGAGTCGGGTGGTTCAGTCATCGGGTGTGGGGACCGGTTGTTCGACACTCTGCCCAGTATCCTGCGCCGCTGGAGTCTTTGCTGCGCGCGGGACGGCCCCGTCATGTATCTGTAAGCGCTGATGCACCGTGACCAGTGGTCTCGGCGCCCACCAGTTCCATCTACCCATCACGTGCATGAAGGCGGGCACCAGGATCAGCCGCACCAGGGTGGCATCGGCGAGCACCGCCAGGGTCAGACCCAAGCCGAACATCCGCATGAACGACACTTGCGCGGCGATCAGCGCGGCGAACGAGATGGCCATGATCAGTGCGGCCGCGGTGATCACCCGGCCGGTGTGCGCGACGCCGAGTGCGACGCTCTCGTCGTTGTCGGCAGCGGTCTTGGGTGACTGCAACCAGAACTCGCGGATCCGGGAGACCAGGAACACCTCGTAGTCCATGGACAACCCGAAGGCGATACAGAACAGCAGCACCGGCATGTTGGCCACCAGGGTCCCGGTGGACGTGGTGCCGAACGCCCCGAGGTTGCCGTCCTGGAAGATCCAGACCATCGCGCCGAACGCGGCCGACAGCGACAGGACGTTGAGCAGCAGCGCCTTCACCGGCAGCACCACGCTGCCTGTCAGCAGGAACAACAGCAGCAGCATGATCAGCGCGATCAGGCCGAGGACCAGCGGTAGCCGGGAGGTGATGGCGTCCACACTGTCGCGGTTGGTCTGTGCGACACCGGTGAACTCCACGGCGCGCCCGCCCGGGGTGGCCACCGCGTGCAACGCGTCGAGCTGGCGCTCGGAGCGATCGGAGAACAACGGGGCGCTGCTGTCCACGGTCAGCAGCGTGCTGCCCTTGGCCTGAGCGGTCGCCGAGGTCGGCGGGCCCACCACCCTGCCGCCGACGAAGGCCCCGGCCGGAGACGACACCGACACCACGTCGGGCACCGTGGACAGCTCGGCCGCGTAGCGGGCGACCTCGCCGTCGGGCAGGCCGCCGGAATCCAGGATCACCACGGGCACGGCGGTTTCGAAGTTGGTGGCGAAATCACGCCGCAGCTGATCGCCGACCTGATGGGCCGACGCCGACTGTGGCAGCACGCGGTCGTCCGGGAAACCCGGCCGCACCCCCAGGAACGGGGTGCCGAGCAGCACCAGCACCGCCACCCCGGCCACGCCGATCGGCAAAGCTCGCTTCATCACGAATGTCGTTGAGCGGTACCAGAACTGCTCCTGTACCGGGGTGGCCACCGGCTCGGGGCGCCGCACGATCCGGCGCAGGCCCCGGCGCACGTCGAGGGCGTCGATCCGGTCACCGAGCACCATGATGGCCGCGGGGGTGACGACGATCGCCGCCAGCGCCGCGAACGCCACGGTGGCCACCCCGGCGTAGGCGAACGAGCGTAGGAAGTTCATCGGGAACAGCACCATGACGGCCATCGACAGCGCCACCGTGGTCGCCGAGAACAGCACCGTGCGGCCCGCCGACTGCATGGTCCGGGTGAGCGCCAGCTCTCGGGCCGCCCCGTCGGCCAGTTCGTCGCGGTAGCGGCTGATCATCAGCAGCGTGTAGTCGATGGCCAGCGCGAGCCCCATCGCGGTGGTGAGGTTGAGCGCGAAGATCGAGACGTCGGTGAAGAACGTCGTCACCCGCAGCACGCCCAGCGCACCGAGGATGGCCATCAACCCCACGCCGACGGGCAGTGCCGCGGCGAACAGCCCGCCGAACACCCACACCAGCACCAGGAAGCTCAGCGGAACGACGATCGACTCCATGAGCAGCAGATCGTGCTGGGATTGTTCGGTGATCTGCAGGTTGACCATCGCGGTGCCGCCGGAATGCACGACGATGCCGTCGGAGTCCCTGGCGATATCGGCGGCCAGCGTCTTGGTGTAGCTCTGCAGCTTGTCCTCGGGGCCGACCACGCCGGTGACGATCAGGCCGGATTTCTTGTCGGTACTGATCAGCCCGGCGGCCACCGGAGGTGGCGAGGTCCACGGCGAGCTGATGGTGGCCACCCGACCCGAGCGTTGCAGGCGGTCGATGACGTCGGTGGCCGCGGCGCGGGCCTGCGGGCTGTCGAAGCGGTCAGGCGCCGTCAGTACGACGAGCAGCTGGACGTCGCCCTGGCCGAACTTCTCGGTGAGCAGTGTGGCCGCCCGGGCCGACTCGGCATGGGGATCGGAGAAACCGCCCGGGGACAGGTGGGTGGCCACCGGGACCCCGAAGATACCGATGACCACCATGGCCAGGACGGCGCCGACGATCACCCGCCGCGGCGCCGCGATGGCCAGCCGGGCGATTGCTGACAGCAATATCTCATCCTTCGGTGATCGGCGACCTCTGATGCGGATACGTACATCATGGCGCTGCGGTTCATCAGGGCTAGCGGTTCATCACGGCTTGCGGGGCCACGGCAGCCAATACGGCACGGTGCGGGCGTAGTCGTCGAACGCCGGACCGTGCAGCTGGCGCAACCGCGCCTCTTTGAACCGCGGCGCTATCAGACAGTAGGCGGTGAGGGTCAGTGCAACGGCCAGCTGGTCGGGAGTCCAGGTCGGGACGGTCCATAGCGTCAGGGTGAAGGCCAGGTAGATCGGCTGGCGGGTGAGCCGGAACAACCCGGTGGTCGGCATCGGCGGGTAGGCCGGCGGGCGTCCGCGCAGCAGTGCGGTCCAGCCGAGGCTGCCGGTCTGCAGCGCCAGGCCGGCGTCGGCCATCGACTTGCCCAACAGCAGCCAGGCGGCGACGTACAGTCCGGTCATCGCCACCAGCGCCGCGCCGCGGGCCTGCCACCACACCGTGGCACTGGGCGACCAGAACGCGAAGAGCGCGAACACCTGCATCGCCGAGATCGCGGCGAAGGTGGTGGTGGCCAATGTGGTGCCGGTGCCGCGCGGGGCGAGGCGGGCCAGCAGCTTTCGGCCCGAACCGGTGAGCAGCAGCGAGTGCGAGACCGGGAACTGCAGCAGCAGTGCGGCGTTGGCGATCGGGCTCCACGGCGCGGCCAGCGTGCCCAGCGACCGGCTCATGCCGAAGAACATCGCCACCATCATGGTGCCCACACCGATGGCGAAGAACGTGTGGCAGCTGATGCCGTAACTCAGCGCCACGGCTGTCCGGCCGCCGCTTACCTGCACAAAACCTCCGCGTGACCCCCGTGGGCACAACGTAGCGTGAGGGCATGAATCTTCGCAGGCGTCTGCCGTTGTTGCGGTGGTCGGTGGTGCGGACCGGGATCGGGCTGCGCAATTTCACCAGGACCGGGCAGATCGGCGACGGCCGGGAGGCGGCGGCCGCCGACTACGTCGAGTCCAACGCCCGGCGCGGCGACGTCGACCACGTGCTGGCCACCCTCGACGAGTACGCCTACGCCAAGTCGTTCCTGGTGAACGTCGGCGACGAGAAGGGCGAGCTGCTCGACGCGGCGGTACGGCGGGTGGCGCCCCGGCGGGTGCTGGAACTGGGCACCTACTGCGGGTACAGCGCGCTGCGGATCGCCCGCGCCGCCCCGCAGGCGCAGGTGTTCTCGGTGGAGCTCGCCCACGCCAATGCCGATGTGGCCCGGCGTATTTGGGAACACGCCGGGGTCGCCGACCGGATCACGTGCGTCGTCGGGACGATCGGCGACAACGGCAACACCCTCGACCGGCTGCGCGACGAGTACGGGTTCGGCCCGGGCAGCGTCGACTTCCTGTTCATCGACCACGACAAGAACGCCTACCTGGCCGATCTGCTCGCCGTCGCCGGGCGGGGCTGGCTGCATCCCGGCACAGTGGCCGTCGCTGACAACGTCGGTTTCCCAGGCTCGCCGAAGTACCGCGCCTACATGACCGAACAGCAGGGCCGGTCGTGGACGACGGTGGAGCACCGTGCGCACATGGAGTACCAGAAGCTGGTACCCGACCTGGTGCTGGAATCGGAGTACCTCGGCTGACGCGACGACTCGGCCCCCTCCGGTGTGCCGGGGGCCGAGTCGTCAGCGGTGGATCAGGCCGGGATCAGGCAGCAGCCTTCTGGCTGGACCGCTTGCTGCCGCCGGTGGACTTCGCGGCGGAGCCGCCGGAATCACCGGCCGACGCCGAGCTGCCGTCTGCCTTGTCCGACGCCGACTGCACCGACGTGGTATGTCGGGCCGAGCCGGACTTGCCCGGCTCGACCTTGTTACCGTCGCTGAGATCGGTTGCGCCGTTGCCACTTTCGGTGCTGTCGGGGGTGTCCTTCACCGGCTGCTTGACCGGCTCGGTGCCGGGCTCGGTGCCCGCCACCAGCGAGGTGGTCGCCGCACCGGCAGCCTTGACCGCCGTAGCCTTGGTCGCTGCGGCACTGGCCTGCGCCCCGCCTGGCAGTGCGCCGACAATGGCGTTGACGATGTCGCCGACCGACTTGGTGACGAACTGGACACCGGCCTTCGCGACGTCGACGACACCGGTGGCGATCGCGTTGACGATGGTTGACAGGTTCAGTGTCTTGACGGCCTGCACGACGTTGTAGATCGCGGTCTGCGGGGCCACCGCCAGGTCACGGAAGTTCACGAACAGCTGGGTGGCCAGCCCCGGGTTGGGGTTGACCGCGATACCGGCGTAGCTCACCAGCGTCCAGCCGTCTTCCTGGTTGCCCTTGATGACGACCTGCTCGGTGTTGCCGAGCGGGTGGCTGAGCAGCAGGCCGATGTCGGGGTTGTCGACGTTCATCATCGTCCAGATCATGATCGTCGCGCCGTGCGAGAAGATCACCGGATCGCTGCCGCCGGTGGCGAGGGCCGAGTCGAGCGCTCCGTTGACCCGGGCCTCGAACTCGTTGCCGCCCTCCCCGAGCGGGATGGGGAGCGAGCGCAGGCCCAGCGTCCAGGTGAGCGGAATCAGGAAGTAGAAGACGCGCCCGATACCGCTGTCGATGGGATCGCCCTCGAAGATGCCGGCGCTGATCTCGTTGAAGCCGGCATTCGCAGTGGCCGTCTGCCCGTTGATGGCCAGCATCGGCGCCGCGGTCTGCCCGGTTCGCACCATCGTCGAGGTGAAGACCTTGGAGTAGTTGTTTGCCGCCAGGGTGGGAGCGATCTGGGCGGCCTGCTGGACACCAAGCGGGGTGAGGCTCGGGCCGGGCACCTGGGTGTCGATGCCGGCGCCGGGGATGTTGCCCTCGGACTGCGCATGCCGGACGAACGTCACCGTGACCGAGTCGGCCGCCCAAGCCGGCAGCGCCGACGTGATGAACAAGGCGACGGCCGCCAGCATCGTCATGACCGCCTTGAAGGCTCGCCTGCCCATCAGCCGGGCCCGAACCGTGTGATCTCGCATCCAAACTCCATCCGTGACCCCCACTGTGCTGTTGCTCACAACCAAGGACGACTGTGCGCTCCGACACTGTACAAGATCCGAAATCTGTTCACGCCGATACGGCGCAGCGGTCCGCCCGGTATCGGGACACTAACGATCTCGTACTTTCTCGGCATCGACGGTCGCACCCGGCCCGGGCCCATGGTGTCGTGGATCAAGTGATGTCTCGGATATGGATCCGTACCGCCCGACTGGCAGCGGTCGCGGCAGGCGCGACGATGTTTGTCACCGCGCTGCCGACGGCAGCTGCCGCACCTGCCTACGACGCACAGGGGTATGTCGATTCGACGGCACGCTGCGCGGCCTCGGATACCGCGGTGCTCTTCGGCAGTACCGATACCTCGCGGGTGGCGATCTGCAAGGACTCCGGCGGTCAGTACGAGTACCGCGGTGTCCGCCTGCGCGACGGCGCCAAGCTGATCCTGTCGGCCTCGGCCTACGGCAACGGTGCCTATGACGCCGAGAACGACGGCATCACTTATCTGGTCGACGCCAAGTCCCTGACGGTGAATTCCGGTGGCAAGACCATCCGCAGCGAATCGTGGGTGGACTTCCACGGACCGCAGTCCCCCGCGTCGGGCGCGTCATCGTCGAGCAAGCCCTCGACCGGTTCGTCGACCAGTTCGGCACCGAGCACCTCGGGCACGGCGACCGCGACGACCTCGGCAGCGCCGGCTCCGACCACACCCACGTCGACCACACCGTTACCGCCGCCACTGCCCGCTGAGGTGGGCGGCAGCCGCTCCTAGGTCTCCTTTCGGGTGACCGCCAAGGCCGCCCGCGACTCAGGGGTGTGCAGATATTCTTCGGGCACAGCGTGAGTCCACGGCACGCCTGAGGAGCGATATGTCACCCCTAGTGCACTCGATGCGGCGAGCGGTCACGGTCGGACTCGGCGCGGGCGCGGTGCTGCTCGGTGCCGCCGGGCCTGCCGCAGCCGATCCCCCGGCCAACTGCACCTCAGCCGACCTGGCCGGTGTCATGTCGGGTGTCGGGTTCACCCTGTCGGGCTACCTGTTCACCCACCCCGACGTAAACCAGTTCTTCACCAGCCTCAAAGACCTGCCGATGGAGCAGAAGCGCGCCCAGGCGAAGGCGTACCTGGACGCCAATCCGCAGGTCAAGGCCGACCTGCAGAACATTCGGCAGCCGACGCAGGATTTCCGTGCCCGCTGCGACGTCGCGGTGCCCGACGTCACGCCAGGCCAGTAGCTCAGTTGCCGTAATCCAGCATCGTCATCATCCCGGCGTCCATGTGATAGCCGTTGTGGCAGTGCATCATCCACACCCCTGGGTTGTCGGCGAGCAGCCGGACCGCCACGGTCTGCATGGGCTTGACGATGACGGTGTCCTTGCGCGGCCCGAGGCTGCCATCGGGCCTGATCACCTCGAAGGTGTGGCCATGCAGGTGCATCGGGTGCCACATCATGGTGTCGTTGACGAACTCGAGGGTGGCGCGTTGACCCTGCCGGATGGTCAGCGGAACAGTCTGGTCGAACGGTCGGCCGTTGATCATCCAGTCGTAGCGCATCATCCCGCCGGACAACCGGGCCTGGAGTCGGACATCGCCGCCCGGGGGTAGTTCGACATCCGGTGTGGCGCGCAGGAGTTCGGCCACGGCGACCCGGCCGGCGAGCTCGGGCGGCCGAAAGGATGCTTCGGGCGCCGACCCCGAGCCGGTGGACAGCAGCGCGCGGGCGACGCCCTTCTTGCCCTCGGCCGCGGCCACCAAGGGGAACACGCCATCGCCGGCGGTCACCACCATGTCGTAGCGCTCCCCCATGCCGAGCAGAACCGCATCCACCTCGACCGGCTGGACGGGGAACCCGTCGGTGTGGGTGACCGTCATCCGGTGACCGGCCAGAGCGACGCGGAAGGCGGTGTCCGCACCCGCATTGATGATGCGCAGCCTGATCCGCTGCCCCGGCTTGGCGCTGAATGTGGTTGCTGCAGAAGGTATTCGACCATTGACGAGGTAGTACGGATAGCTGACGTCGCCGCCGTCCCCGCCGAGCAGGCCGCCGCCGGGCCCCATGCTCCCCATGCCCGGCATGTTGCCCATTGCACCCATGCCGCCCATTCCCGACGAGCGCAGGCCGTCGAAGATCTCCTTCGGGCTGCGCCCGACGCCGGAGGTCCAGTCGTCGAGGACGACGATCCATTCCGCGTCGTAACGCCCCGGTTCAGCCGGGTCATCGATGATCACCGGCACGTACAGGCCGTAATCAGTGTCCAGCCCGGTGTGCGGGTGGGCCCAGTAGGTGCCGGGGTAGGGCGAGGTGAATCGGTAGGTGAAGCTCGCGCCGACGGCAATGGGAGAGGTGGCCGGCGACGCGCCGTCCATGTCGTTGCGCAGGGCGATGCCATGCCAGTGCACCGAAGTCGGGTGATCGAGCCCGTTGTCGACGGTGATCGCCAGTTCGTCACCGACCCCAGCCCTGATCACCGGTCCCGGCAGCCGGCTGTTGTAGGCGAAGGTGCGCACTGTGATGCCGCCCAGGTCGACCTCGGCGGGCCCGGCGGACAACCGTGCGCTGACCGTCTTGCCGGTATGCGGCCGGGCGGCCTCGGCGGCCGTGATCGCACCCGACAGATCCGGTCCGGCAGCGGTCCAGTCGGCAAGCCGGCCGCAGCCGGCCAATACCGCCCCGCCCAGCAGCCCAGCGACGAGGAATCCCCGCCGGGTCATGCCCGGCACTGGCCTGTTCACCGCTACCTCCTCGGCCCATCAATCTGTTGGGTGACCTGCATCTACCAGGGTTCCGTGGCTCGATACGGCTCTGCTAGTCGTTCGGTGAAGATTCGATGAAGGTGATGCCGGCGGGCCCGACTATGGCAGTCCTTTGCCAGTACCGGGTCTGTCGGAGATGCTTGTGGCATGACGACCAGAGAATCCGACGACGTCTCGGCGGCCGACACCACGGTCGAACCCAGGGCGGTCTTCGCGAACCTGGCCGACATCGTCTACCAGGGCTCCGGCCTCGACGAGGTCCATCCCGCCATCTGCATCGCAGCCACCATGATCGTCCCCGGTTGCGACCACGCCAGCATCCTGCTCAAGCGCAAGGGTGAATACGTGACCGTCGCCGCCACCGATGCCGTCGCGCAGCGGGTGGACGACTTCGAGCGGGAGATCCGCGAAGGCCCCTGCGTGGATGCCATCGAAGAAGAATCCGCCCAGATCGAACCCGACCTCGGCACCTTCAGTCAGTGGCCGACCCTGGCCAAGCGGCTGCTGGCCGAGACACCGGTGCGCGGCATGATGGCGTTCCGATTGATGGTCGACCAGCACAAGGTCGGGGCCCTGAACCTGTTCTCCGACACTCCGGGCGCCTTCGACACCGATGCGGCCGGGCGGGCGATCATCATGGCGTCGTTCGCCAGCGTCGCCGCCGCGGCGGCCTCCCGCGGGGAGGACGCACTCGGGCTACGGTCGGCGTTGCAGAGCAACCGCGAGATCGGTAAGGCCGTCGGCATGCTGATGGTGCTCAACGACATCGACGAAGAGCGGGCGTTCGAGGTGTTGCGGCGCAGTTCGCAGGACTTCAACATCAAGCTCACCGATGTGGCCAAGGCCGTGATCGCAAGCCGCGGGAAACACCCGACGCTCTGAGCTCAGGGGTGGTCGTGGTGGGCGCCGGTGTGCAGACCCATGGTGGTCACCGGTTGCGCCTGCTCAGCGTCCTCCTGCGTGGCCGGCACCCCCGGGATGGCCAGCGACTCGGGGTGATGACGGTGGCCCTGCAGGCCCGATGCCAGGCCGACCGTCACCGCCACGGCCATCACCGCATTGGCGCCGAGCAGGACCAGCACGCGCCCCTTACCGGAAACCTGCTGCGCCCGTGAGCTTTTCAGCCAGGTCCAGGTCGCTCCCATGATCACGTAACACTGCAGCAGCAGTACACATATCCCGGCGGCCTCCACCGCTTCCGGCTGACCGGCATTGGGGCCCAGCGGTAGTCCGACGGTGCGGGAGACGATCCACAGCCCGACCAGGGCGGCGTTGGCCGCGACTCCGGCGCTGAGCACCATCGCCGTCGGGCGCGACCAGGCCAGGAATCCCCACACGAGCTGGAACACCGCGATCGCGGCGAAGAACACCCCCGAGGGTGCCCAATCCCGCCAATGCACCGGCGCGACGCCGATGTGGATGACAGCTGCACCGATCGACGCGACCGCTGCACAGCGCGCGGACAGGCGGTTGTCGATCCGCATCGGGTCCATGAAAGCCACGGCATAGACCTTGACACGGCCGGATCACCGCAACGAGCAGAAAGTCATAACGTTCGGGTGCCAGAACGACAACGCGCGCAGAGATGTTGGCGGGATGTTGGCGAGCATCAATCCGCGCGATGACGGCGATAGTGCCGGGCCACCCGGGTCCGGTTGGCGCAGATGTTCTGGGTGCAGAACTTGCGGCGCGCATCCGTGGCGACGAACAGCATGCTGCACACCGGGTTCTGGCATTGGCGAAGACGATCGGCGGCGGGGCTGACCAGCAGGTCGGCCAGGCTGTCCGCCACCGCGGCGAGGGCGAGGTCATAGGGGCGCTCAGCGGATGCATGCCGGGAGGTCACGATCGACCACCCTGAGGCGGCGTGGACCAGCTGACGCGTCGAGGGCACCCGCGCCAGGATCTGGTTGACCTGGTCCACGGCAGCATCCCCGGGCGGCACCCCGGCCAGGCGGGCATCGAGAATGCCCCGGATCGCGGCGCGCACCGCGATCGTGGCGTCCAGCGGCGGTGCCGGCGCTCCCGGCGGCAGCCGATCGGCCTGCAGCTCCCACCACAGCCGGCAGGTCTGCTCGTCGGCCAAGAGGTCGGTGGGCGGGCTGTGGACGGTGATCAATGTATCCGCGAGATCCACCGCGAGCGGCTCCCCTGCGACGACGAAGCCGGCGGCCTGGGCGTCGTGGAGCCGGGACTCGGGATTCACCGTTCTAACGATAGCAGGAACTTGACAACGTTAGAAGAATGTGCGCATGATGCCTAACGTCAAATCGCTGTAATAAGCGTTAGCCACTCGAAAGGATCCGCCATGCCCGCCCTCGACGTCCTGTCCAGCGCCGATCAGCGCCTCATCGCCCTCACCGCCGCCCTGACCGCCGCGGAGCTTGACCTGCCCAGCCCCTGCGCCGGGTGGAACGTCCGATCACTGCTGAGCCATACCGTGGCCTCGATCGACGCCTTCGCCGCCGGCATCGACGGTCAGCCCGGTCCGACCGAGGAGGACCTGTTCGGCGGTGCCGACATCCTGGGAGCGGCACCGCTGGCGGTGGTGCAGCGCGCGGTGGAACGTTCGCATCGCGCGTGGTCCTCGGTCACCGACTGGCAGGCCCCGATCTCGACGGTGCTCCGCGAGATGCCCGCCGAGCAGGCCCTCGGGATCGTCACCTACTCGACGCTGGTGCACAGCTGGGATCTCGCGATCGCGGTGAACCGGCCCGTCGAATTCGACGCCGCCGAGGCCGCGGTGGCCGAGGCCGTCGGTGCGCAACTCGTCCCGGCCCTGCGGCCGCAGAATCTCTTCGGCCCGGAGATCGTCACCACCGCAACCGCAACGCCGACCCAGCGGGTGGTCGCCTTCGCCGGCAGGCACCCACTGTGATGATGGCCGACCGGCACGGGGACGCCGCTGTGGGATTTCACAGCGGCGAACTCGCCGTACAGGACCGGGCCGGAGTCAGTGGGCAGGCCGGGCGACTGTCCGGCATGGTGGCACGCGGCCAGCTCCGCTCCGCGACCGCCGACTTCCTGTCGAGCGCCCGGCTGGCCGTCGTCACGGCACGCGACGCCGCGGGCCGGCTGTGGACCTCGCCGCTGTTCGGCGAACCCGGTTTCCTCACCGCCGCGGACGCCACGACCTTGCGCCTCGACAGCCCGCTGCCGGAAGCCGACCCCCTCTACGCCATGCCGAACCATCAGCCCGCGGGTGCGATCGTGATCGACTTCGCCACCCGGCGGCGCTGGCGCATCAACGGCATGCTGACCACGGAGCCCGCGGGCAACCTGGTGATCGAGGTCGACCAGTCCTACGGGAACTGCCCGAAGTACATCCAGACGTCGAACAGCCCGGCCGGTGCCAGCGCGGCGGACCGCGAGCTGGTCTTCACCGGGGATCGGCTCCGCGCCGAGGACCGCCGCCTGATTCAGCACGCCGACACCTTCTTCCTGGGGACGACGCATCCCGCGTCGGGAGCCGACGCGTCACACCGGGGCGGGTCGCCGGGTTTCGTCCTCACCGCCCATGACCGGGTGTGGTTCCCCGACTATCCCGGCAACAACCTGTTCAACAGCCTGGGCAATATCGCCGTCGACCCGAGCGCCGCCCTGCTCTTCGTCGACTTCACCACGGGCACAACGCTTCAACTCTCCGGGCGGGCGGCCCTCACTTGGGACGATCAGCCGGCCGACGATGGCTACACCGGTCGCGGCGTGGGCTTCACGGCGGAACGGGTGGTGGTCACCCGGACACCTTGACTGAGGATTACATCGTGTGTGACGATTTCGTCATTAGAGGTCCGGCGTCGAGGAGGTCACACGGTGAGAACGCGTCTGTCGCCGGCGAGCCGCGCTCCCGGTACCCCCACCTATGGTGCGGACCTCTACCGCACCGAGGCCATCCTCGATCCCTATCCGCACTACGCCAGGCTCCGGCAGCTGGGCCCCGTCGTGTGGCTTGCACGGCACAAGGTCCATGCACTCCCGCGCTTCACCGAATGCAAAGCCGTCCTTCGTGACGACGCCACCTTCGCCTCGGCCAACGGCGTCGCGCTCAATGCCGTCAGCAACCGGTTGTCCACCGGAACCACGATCGCCAGTGACGGGGAGGAGCACTCCCGCCGCCGTAAGCTGGTGGCACATCGGATGTTTCCCCGCGCGCTCAATGCGCTGAACGACCAGGTGCAGACGTTGGCCACCGAGGTGATCGACACCGCCGTGCGACGAGGGCGAGTCGACGGCGCTGCGCTCGCCGAGGCGTTGCCCTTCGCCCTGGTCCCGGACTTGGTGGGCTGGCCGGTCGAGCACCGCGGCCACCTGATGGACTGGGCCGCAGCGACATTCGATTGTCTGGGCCCGCTCAATGGGCGGTCGGTTCGAGCCGCGCCCCGCACTGTGCAGATGCTGTTGTTCGCCCGGCGGATCGTCCGTGAGGGCAACGTACTGCCCGGCAGCATGGCGGCCGAACTGCTCGACGCGGCGGAGAAGGGCGAGATCGACCGAAGTGACTGCCCGGCGCTGCTGGTCGACTACCTCGGCCCTGCGCTGGACACCACCATCAGTGCCATCTCCAACGCGCTCAGCCTGTTCGCGGCGCACCCGGACCAATGGCAGCTGCTACGTGAGGAACCCGACCGGCTGCCCAACGCCGTCAACGAGATCGTGCGCTTCGAGTCACCGATCCGCGCGTTCGCCCGCCGCGTCGCGGTCGATACCGACATCGCGGGCACACCCCTACGGGCCGGTTCCCAGGTCCTGGTCATGTACGCCTCGGCGAACCGGGACGAACGGGAGTGGGAAGCCCCGGACACCTTCGACATCACCCGCGACGCCGGGCGTCATCTCGGCTTCGGGCAGGGCGCGCACGCGTGTGCCGGCCAGGCGCTGGCCCGGCTGGAGGCCACGGCGTTCCTCCGCGCCCTGATGGCACGGGTGAAGCGCCTGGAGCCGGCGGGCGCCCCGACGTGGATCCACAACAACATCATTCGACGCCACGAGCACCTGCCGATTCGGCTCGTCGCGGCCTAGTCTTCGCCGCAATGCCAGACAGCGTCGCCCAGCGCGGGTAGACGATGGCCGGACCGAGCCAGCGCGCGACGAAGCCGCGCAGCGCAGTTCCGGTGCGCGGCGCCGGTCCCGGATCGGTCAACATGGATTGCACTGTGCGCGTGGTGATCTCGGCGAGATCACGAAGGCCGTCCTCGTCGAAACCGTGCAGGCCCCAATCGACGTCGAGGCGGCGGAACACCGACAAGCAGAACGTCATGGCGGTGTCGGAGGTCAGCGATGCGACGGCGTCGCCGTCGTCCCGGCGGGTCAGCAACTTCTCCAGCTGCGGATCACCGGACAGATTCTCGATGCCGAACGACACGATCTCGACGACCGCGACGGCGGGGTCCTTGACGCCGGCGACATGGTCGAGGAGTTGGTCGATGAATCCGTTGACCGCTCGCATCGCGCTGGCGATGAGCAGAGCGTCGGCGTTGGGAAAGTAGCGGTACACGGTCTGGCGGGTGACGCCCAGCCTGCGCGCGACATCGGCGAGGCGGATGGCCGCGCCGTGCTCGGCAACCTCCTCGTCCACCGCGGTCAGGATCCGCGCGATGGCGTCCTCGTCCGACGACGGCGTCGAACCCGCCCAGCCACGGCTACGCATCCGTCGTCACCAGGCTCTCACTGGTGAACTCGATCGGAAGCGTTGTGGGACCGGTCATTCCGAGTAGGGACTTCCAGGGGGCCGGCCCGGCGCGGTGCGGGGCGGCAAGGCGGCGGGTGAGGACCACGAGCGCCTCGGCGAGTTCGCGCCGCGCCAGGTTGGCCCCGAGGCAGTAGTGCGCCCCACCGCCGAAGGTCAGAATGGGTGGAACGTCCTTGCGTGAGATGTCGAACCGGTCGGCATCGTCGTAGATGGCCGGATCCCGGTTCGCGGCAAAGGTGTTGACCAGGACGAAGGTTCCGGCCGGGAAGAGATAGCCGCCGAACTCGGCGTCCTCGATCGCGGCCCTCGGCACGATGCAGGCCGCGGGTGAGTGACGCATGGTTTCCTCGACCGCCTGCATCGCCATGTCCGGATGGTCGCGCAGGGCCGCCCACTGGTCGGGATGCTCGCAGAGCACCTGGACCGACGCTGCCAGCTGATTGCGCGTGGTATCGGTGCCGGCCATCAGGAAGCCGGCGGCCAGGCTGCGCAGTTCGTCGAGATCGAGCCGGTCTCCGTCGCTTTCGGCGCGGATCAGCTCGGAGAGCAGGTCATCGGTGAGGGTGGCGCGGCGGGCTGCCACCATGTCGTCGACGTAGTCGTCGAGTTCACCCCATGCCCGCAGGATCTCCGACTCGTCGAAGGTGGCGTCGGGCTGGAAGTTGAAGGCCTTGAAGACCTGTTCGGTCCAGTCGGAGAACAGCTGCCAGTCTTCGCTCGGGGCGCCCAGCAGCGCGCAGATGATCGGGGTGGGATACGGGCGCGCGATATCGGTGACGACGTCACACCGGCCGGCGTCGGGCAGCCGGTCGATGAGGCCGTTGACCACCTCGTGGATGGTGTCGTGCAGACGTGCGGTGGCGCGGGGGGTGAACGCCTTGGAGACCAGCTTGCGCAGCCGTATGTGCGGTGCGCCGTCGAGCCCCAGCAGGCTGCTCATCAGCTTGTCGTAGAGCGGACCGGAGGTGATGCCTTGAGCCGCCAGCGTGATTCCCGGCGGCATGCGGAACCTGTTGTCCCGCAGCATCTCCCGCGCCAGTTCGTAGGACAGGATTTCCGGGCCCAGTGGCCCGATGGCGATCGGCGCCTGCGACTGGGCCAGCCGGAGATCGTCGATCACGTCGTGCGGGGTGGCGTCGAGGCCGTAGCTGAACGTGGGCAGCCCGGCGTCAAAAATATTCCGGGCGGCGCTGGTGATCGTCATCGGCTTGTCCTCTCGGATGGACTGAATCCGCGGTTAGACGTCTATGCACCGAGCGTATGACCATTGATCGCCATCGGTCAATATGTCTCGCTGGAAGCATGTCGTGGTCATACAAATTGAGGAGAAGCGTAAACACTGGCTGGCTCCTCCGACCGAAAGCTGGCCGAGTCCATGCCGGCCCCTTACACCGGGCCTCCCGCTTGCGCATTCCTGGGAATCTCTTGAGAATGCTGCTTACGGGTTCGACAATATCGCGGTATTGCCCGCGTCGGCTAACGCCCTGAAGTGCACCAATGGTCATTGAGCAGGCATGAAACGAGAGGCAGCTCATTGTTGTCAGTAGGATCCCGCATCCTCCCACCGTGTGTTCGCGTCCCCGAAGTAGCACGCCGGATGGGCGGTCTGCGGACATGAGCTGGAGTTTCGCGGTCATCGTCTGGATCGTGTGCGCTGGCATCGGCGCAGCAATCTGCCATTCGAAGAACCGCAACGTTGGTGAGGGGTTGGCACTGGGCGGCCTGCTGGGGATCATCGGTCTTGTCATCACAGTGTGCCTGCCCAGCGAGCTGCCCAAAGCCCCGCCCGGGATGATCGCCCTGCAATGCCCACGCTGTAACGCAGTACAAAATGTGTCGGCGGGGCAACCGCGATACCAGTGCTGGCAGTGCCACATCACCAACGCGGCGCCCGGGTTCGAACCGGCGTTTCAGGCGCTAGCACAGTGGGAGGCGCAGCCTGCGGCGCCCATGACGACAAGCACCCGAAAAGTCCGGTGCTTCAACTGCCGAGAAGTCCAGGTTGTGCCCGATGTCCCCAGCATGGAGTGCAGCTACTGCGGAGTGAGGATGAAACTTGCGAAGAACAGCTAGGTGGCGCGCACGTTCTTCGGTCCCGAGGAATCGACATGGACATCACTGAAGGACCTCGTCCAGCGGCACGACCGTCGCGGCCACAGCCCACTCTGATCCTGCTCGCAAGCGCCGGCCTGCTGTGCATTGCCGCCACGGTCGGGTCGCTGGCCGCGAGTGGTCACCTGACCACCGAGTCCGCGATCACCGGCATGCCGACCGCAAATCCGAACGCTGTTGCCGCCGCTGCGGCCGACCGCAAAGCCGCCGAAGAAGCTGCCAACCTCGCGGACCTCGAAATCCAAGTGCAAAGGTCGATGCAGGACTTCTTCGACGATCCCGCCAACCACAGGGTCGATCTGGGCATCAAGGTGCTCAAAGTCGGGCTGGTGAAAAGCGCCGAGAACCAGTACGAAGGCATGGCGACCATGACTGCCAATGGTGGGGATCCTCAAGAGATCACGGTCCATGTCAAGGCCGACGACCGCACGATGATGTGGGAGACAGATCCCGGCGCACTGATCCCGCTGTTCCGGTGAACGCACGCGCGTTCACTGGTCAACCGGTGTTCACCGGTCAAACTGAGTGGAGCTAAGGGGAATCGAACCCCTGACCTTCTCGATGCGAACGAGACGCGCTACCAACTGCGCTATAGCCCCTTGGTCGCTAGCAGGTTATCAGTCGAACGCCCGCTGGCTGAAACCGCCCGCTCTACTGCCCCGCCGCGCGCGGCAGGTCGTAGTGCCGCGCGAAGGGCACCTCGTCGAGGTGCTCGAAGACCGGGTCCTCGTCGTCGATATCCAGCACTGCCGCACCGGGCCGGCGCAACCGCGAGGGCACCACGTCGAATTCGTGGTCCTCGGTGTTTTCCACGCCAAGTCGCGACCGCGCCATGCGCTGCTGTCGACGACGGCGCACCTGCTCCTCGATGCGGGTCTGACGGCGCAGGTAACCCAGGTAGAGGATGGTCACCACCGCGGTGCTGGCGCACACCCACCACAGGTCGCGGCTGACCGTGAAGGCCAGCAGGGCGGTCAGGATCATGATCGCCGACATCGCGGTCAGCATGCGCTTGCGGAACCGGTACTTGCGTGCCGTTACCGCCGCGGCGGTGCTGGACTCCAGCCGGCGCGAACGCATCGCCCGCGGCGTCGCCGAGGTGGCCGGCTCGCCTTCGGCCTCCAGGCCGGAGGTGTCATCGACGTACTCGTACTCGTCGGCGGTGCCGTCCTGCGGGTCGTCCTGCTCGTCGGCGACGGCGTCGAACTCCTGGGTGGCGTCGAGCTCGGCCACCGGCTCGGGCTCGGGCGCAGGGGCCACTTCCGGCGCGGGCTCGGCCTTGGCCGCCGGCTTGGCCGCCTCAGCGGGCTGCGCCACCGGCTCGGCGGTGTCGTCGAACAACGTCGGCTGGGCGGTGTCGGCACGCAGCGTGCCACCACCGACGGGCAGGGCTCCGGAATCCTCGTCCACGACGTCGACGTCGAGGTAGTCCGGCTCGGGCCGGATCTCCTCGGTGACAGCGGCCATCACGACCATCGTGCGGGCACGGACCGGCTCGGCGACAGCCTCGGAATCCTCGTCGAACTCGTCGGACTCGTCGTAGTCGTCGAACTCGTCGTCGGCGCGCTGCCAGTCGGGATCGTGGTGGTGACCGGCCGCCGGGCGGCCCTTGCGCCGGAGCAGACGCGACTTGTCCTCGCCATTGAGCACGCGGGTGGCCAGTGCGACGTCACTCGTGCGGCGCACGGCGTCGCGTTTGCTGATCAACATCGGCACCAACACGAACAACCAGAGCACCACGAGTGAGATCCAGAGCAATGACTGGGGGATGCTGGGCATGGTGGCCTGCTCCTTTCCCGTCCAGGCTAGGTCCGTGACCTACGCAACCCGCGACGGCGCGCCGGACTCAATTACACACGTGTAATTAGGCCATGACAAGCACCAACAGCCACAAATGTCACATTAGTAACAGGCGACCCGGCAATTAGCTCCAGCGGGCGAGTCCCCGGTCGACCAATCGGGCCGCCACCGAGCCCTCGACCTCCTCGACCGTCATCGCCACCAACAGGTGATCGCGCCACGCCCCGTCGACATCGAGGTAGCGCCTCAGCAGCCCCTCCTCGCGGAACCCGGCCTTGGCCAGCACCGCCCGGCTGGCCAGGTTCTCCGGCCGTACGGTGGCCTCCACCCGATGCAGGGTCACCGGCCCGAAGCAATGATCGAGTCCCAGCGCCAGGGCCCCCGTCGCGATCCCCCCGCCGGTCACCGTACTGGACACCCAGTAGCCGATCCAGGCCGAGCGCAGGGCACCGTGCGTCACGTTGCCGATGGTCAGCTGACCGCAGAAATTGCCGTCGAGCTCGATCACGTAGGGCAGCATCCGACCCTTGCGTGCCTCGGCCCGCAGCCCCGAACACACCGGCGGCCAGGATGAAACTGCATGGCGCACAGTCCAATCCACCTCAGCGGTGGGTTCCCATGGTTCGAGCTTGGCCTGGTCGGCCAGTCTGATCCGGCTCCACGTGGCGGCGTCGCGCATCCGCACCGGCCGCAGCCGGACCAGACCGGCGGGCACCCGAAGCGGGCCGACGGGGGTCGGCCAGCCCGGATGCAGCGAACTGCTGCGCCACAGGTTCACCGCGCTCAGCCGCGCTGAGCCAGGAAGGCGACGTCGACGAGCTCACCGGTGCGCACCTGCTCCACCTCGGTGGGGACCACCACCAGGCAGTTGGCCTCGGCCAGCGTGGCCAGCAGATGGCTGGAAGCGCCCGGCGCACCACCGAGGGCCTGCACCAGGTAGTCGCCGGTGTCCTGGTCGCGCATCAGCTGCCCGCGCAGGAATCCCGTGCGCCCGGCGACCGAGGTGATCGGGGACAACGCCCGAGCCTGCACGACACGCCGCATCGGCTGCCGTTTACCCAGCGAGAGCCGGATCAGCGGGCGCACCATCACCTCGAACACCACCAGCGCACTCACCGGGTTGGCCGGCAGCAGGAACGTCGGCACCGCGTCGCGGCCAAGCTGGCCGAAGCCCTGCACCGAGCCGGGGTGCATGGCGATGCGGCTGACTTCCATGTCACCGAGCTGGGACAGCACCGTGCGCACGCCCTCGGCGGCCGCGCCACCGACCGCACCGGCGATCACCACCACCTCGGCCCGGCTCAGCTGGCCCTCCACCACCTCGCGCAGTTCCTTGGGCTCGGTGGTGACGATGCCGATCCGGTTGACCTCGGCACCGGCGTCACGGGCGGCCGCCGCCAGGGCGTAGGAGTTGACGTCATAGACCTGACCGTTGCCCGGGGTGCGGTTGATGTCGACGAGTTCACCGCCCACGCTGATGATCGTCACGCGCGGCCGCGGGTGCACCAGCACCCGTTCGCGCCCCACCGCGGCCAGCAGACCGA
This sequence comes from Mycolicibacterium anyangense, assembly GCF_010731855.1. Lineage (NCBI taxonomy): Bacteria > Bacillati > Actinomycetota > Actinomycetes > Mycobacteriales > Mycobacteriaceae > Mycobacterium > Mycolicibacterium anyangense. The sequence continues at coordinate 3,073,482 of NZ_AP022620.1, forward strand.
CCTGCGCGGCACCGATGATCGCGCCCGCCCGCACCGCTACGTCACCGGGCTGCACGTCGTCACCGGCATGCCGGACGTAGGCGCCGGAGCGGACCCCGCGCAGGACCCGGACCCGGTTCTGGCCCCCGTCGGTCCACCGCAGCGGCAGCACCGCGTCGGCCAGCGTGGGCATCGGCGCCCCGGTCTGCACCCGCGCGGCCTGCTTGGGCTGCAGCCGGCTCGGGGTGCGGGTGCCCGCCTCGATGACACCCATCACCGGGAGGCTGATCTCGCCACCCTGCTCGTCGTCGTCGCCGACGGCCAGCACGTCGACGCTGCGCACCGCGTATCCATCGATGGCGGCCTGGTCGAAGCCGGGAAGCGGATGTTCGGTGATGACCTCCTCGGCGCACATCAACCCCTGCGCCTCGGCGATGGCGACCCGAACCGGGCGTGGCGCCACCGCGGCAGCCGCCACTTTGGCCTGCTGTTCTTCTACCGAACGCACAGCGCGCCTTTCTGCCTCGAGCCCCGATCGCGGGCCCGCCGCAGCTCCTACTGTTCGGTCTTCTCGGTCAGGCCCAGCCGCGCGACCAACCATCGCCGCAAGTCCGGGCCATAGTCGTCACGATCCAACGCAAAGTCAACCGCAGCCTTGAGGTAGCCGCCGGGATTTCCCAAGTCGTGTCGAGACCCTCGGTGCACCACGACATGCACCGGATGGCCTTCTTTGATCAACAGCTCGATGGCGTCGGTGAGCTGAATCTCGCCACCCACCCCACGATCGACCCGGCGCAACGCATCGAAAATCGCCCGATCCAACAGGTAGCGGCCGGCCGCGGCAAACAGCGACGGCGCATCCTCGGCTTTGGGCTTCTCCACCATCCCCTTGACGCGCAACACATTCGGATTGACCGCATCAGGAACCGTCTCGACGTCGAAGACACCGTAGGAACTGACCTCGTCGGGCCCGACCTCGATCGCGCACAACACCGTGCCGCCCCGCTTGGCCCGCACCTTGGCCATCGTCTCGAGCACACCGGTGGGCAACACCAGGTCGTCGGGCAACAGCACCGACACCGCGTCCTCGTCGGCCGAGAGCACCGGCTCCACACACGAGACCGCATGCCCGAGCCCGAGCGGCTCGTGCTGGATCACCGACTCGACCTTGATCAGCGCCGGGGCACGGCGCACCTTCTCCAGCATCGCCTTCTTGCCGCGGGCCTCCAGGGTGCCCTCCAGGACCAGGTCCTCCACGAAGTGCGCGACCACCCCGTCCTTGCCCTCGGACGTCACGATCACCAGCCGCTCGGCACCAGCCTCGGCAGCCTCTTCGGCCACCAGCTCGATGCCGGGGGTATCGACCACCGGCAGCAACTCCTTGGGCACCGTCTTGGTCGCCGGCAAAAAACGCGTCCCCAAACCCGCCGCCGGCACAATGGCCGTGCGGGGAATCGGGATCTCAGGCGGCGTCGTCATCGTTCACACCCTATCCGCACGTGGTGGCCCTTCCCTATGGCGCAATGGCTGCGCCCACTGTCATGGTGGACGTCGTGCTCGCCGGAACGAAAGCTGAACACAGGGCCGCGTTGTCGGCCGCGCGCCGCGCCGCCGACCCTGCGGTGCGCGCCGCCGAGGCCCGCGCGCTGTGCAGCCACCTCGCCGCGGTGGCCGGACCCGGTGACACGGTGTGTGCGTACGTCCCGGTGGGTCCCGAGCCCGGCACCCCAGAGCTCGTCGACCGGCTGCGTGACCTGGGCGCGCGGGTTCTGCTGCCGGTGACCCGCCCCGGTGATCCGGCGGCGCTGCTGTGGGGCGAGTACCGGCCCGGGGCGCTGGTCGACGGCCGGTTCGGCCTGCTCGAGCCGGCCGGGCCGTGGCTCGACGCCGAGGCGATAGCCCAGGCTGCAGTGGTGTTGGTGCCCGCGCTGGCGGTCGACCGGCGCGGCGTGCGACTGGGTCGTGGCGGCGGGTATTACGACCGCTCGCTGCCGCTGCGCGCGCCGGGCGCGCGGCTGGTGGCGGTGGTCCGCGACGAGGAATTGGTCGACGAGTTGCCCAGCGAACCCCACGACGTGCGGATGACGCACGCGCTCACGCCGCGGGGCGGCCTGGTCACCCTTGCCGCAGGGTCCTGACACCACGCACATACCTTGCACCGGTGGGCTCCCCCCTGGACCGCTTTCGCGGCATTTCACCACGTCCACTCCCCGTGCGCGGCGTGAGGGGAATGATACCCACCGGATGGCGGTTCTAGCACTTGGCACGGTAGAGTGCTAACAGGCTTTGGTTACTTCCCGGAGGTTCATGTGCCGACCTACAGCTATGCGTGCACCGAGTGCGACAACCGCTTCGATGCTGTGCAGGCCTTTACGGACGATGCGCTGACCACCTGCCCCAAGTGCTCCGGTCGGTTGCGCAAACTGTTCAACTCGGTCGGCGTGGTCTTCAAGGGCAGCGGGTTCTACCGCACCGACAGCCGCGACTCCTCCTCGAAGAGCTCGGGCAAGTCCGACTCGTCGTCTTCGTCGTCCTCGTCGTCGAGTTCGGAGAAGTCCTCGAGCAGCAGCAGCGAGTCGTCCAGCTCGAGTTCGAGCTCCAGCTCGTCGACACCTGCCGCGGCAGCGTCGAGCTAGTTGCGCGGAACAGCCACCACCGGGGCCGGGTCACCATACTCGACGGTGTAGCCCAGCAGCTCGCCGCTGGAATCCTTGACCGGCCGGATCACCACCGGGGTGACGTCGCCGTTCCCGTTCGACTCTTCGAACACCGAAAAGGCTTGGCCGAGTAGGTCAGTCGCGCGGATCTCGGCGAAGGTCTCCGGCGTGAAGCCGACGAGTTCGCCGATGTGCCGTCCGGTCGCCTGTCCCGCCGGGATCGCCAGCGCCCGGTCGAACAAGGCGCTCGACGCCACCACCGTGCCCGCCGGATCAATGAAGGCGATCGCGACCTCCTGGGCACACCCCTCGGCGCGCCAAGCCGACAGCGACTCCGTGAGCCGGGGCACTGACCCAGTGAAGTCCGCCATCGCCTGCGGCTGTCCAGCCAACACGGCCGGCACCGCACCGGCGGGAGTGGGCCGGCCGAACAGGAAGCCCTGGGCAAGGTTGCAGCCCATCACCCGAAGCGCGTCGACCTGCTCGGCGGTCTCGACACCTTCAGCCACGACCGCCAGTCCCAGACTGTGCCCCAACCCGACCACAGCCGCGACGATCTTGCGGCTCTGCCGATGCCGGACCATCTCCGAGACGAAGCTGGCGTCGATCTTCAGCTTGGAGAAGGGCAGCGTGCTCAGCCAGGTCAAGCTCGAGTAGCCCGTGCCGAAATCGTCCATCGAGATCATGCAGCCGAGGTTCATCAACCGCTCCAGCGTGCGCCGGGGCTGGTCCAGATCGTCGATGAACCCGTTCTCGGTGACCTCGATGTGGACCCTGCTCAGCGGGAACGACGAATCCGTCGCCGCGGCGGCCACCCGGGTCGCCAGATCGTCGTCGCGCAGTTGACTCGGTGACACGTTGAACCCGAGGAAAATCGTGTGCGGCCACTCGACGGCGGCCACGAACGCCGAGCGCATCAGCTGATCCAGCAGCCGGTCGAGCAGACCGAACCGGTCGGCGACCGGGATGAACTGCTCCGGGCTGATGTGGCCGCGAACCGGGTCGAACCACCGGGCCAAGACTTCAAAGCCCACGATGCGGCCGTCCGTCAGCGACACGATCGGCTGGAAGAACGGCTCCACGTGACCGACGGTGAGGGCGGTCGACAGCTGCTCCGCGAGCAGTTTGTCAGCGGTCACAGCACCCCCCTCCGGCATCGCGGGACTGTCCATAAGCCCGCTTATCCTGGCTTCAACGTACCCTCCGGGATGCGGGGGTAGCCATGAAACGAACAAAAATGTCATCACTGTCAGCGAGTTATCCACAGCGCCGGCTGGTGCTGAGCCCACGGCCGCGCGCGTTGCACCTACCGTGACGGCATGGGCGAGTCGCTCAATCCGACACTGCTGGACCGTCTTTCCCGCGCGCTGCGACCCGACTTCGCGCGCACCGTCCTGGCCCGCCGCATTGCCGCCGCGGTGCTGGTAGTGCTGGCGGGCGTGGCAGCCCTGCGGCCCGACCCTGGTCGGGCCCACACCGACGTGCTCGTCGCGGCCCATGACCTCAGCCCCGGCATCACCCTGACCGCCGATGACATGAGGGTCGAAAGCCGTTCTGCGGCATCACTTCCCGACGGCTATCAGCGGGCCATGACCGAGTTGGTCGGCTCCACACTGGCCGGCCCGGTCCGTCGGGGCGAGGTTCTCACCGATGTGCGGGTGCTGGGGTCGCGACTGGCCGGGTTGACGGCCGGACCTGAGGCCAGGGTGGTCCCCCTGCACCTGGCCGACGCGGCGGTCCTGGACCTGATCCGGCCCGGCGATGTGGTCGACGTACTCGGTGCGGTGTCGGCAGAACCGGACTCCCAGCCACGGATGGTCGCCGCCGGCGCCATCGTGGTGCTGGTGTCCCCGAAACCGAAGGGTGTGGGTTCGGCTGACGACCGGGTGGTCTTGGTGGCGCTACCGGCCCCGGCGGCCACCGCGCTGGCCGGTGCGACGCTGGTGCAGGCCGTCACACTGACGATCCACTAGTCAGCCCGGCGGCGCGGGCACCGGTGTGGTGCTCGGGGCGCCCGAGCGGGCGATCGCACCCATCACCATGTCGGTGATCTCGTCGGTGCTCGACGTTGCAGGCGGACCGGGTGCCGGTGCCGGCGTGGGTGCGGCGTGCGCTGCGCCGGCGAGCCCGAGCACGACGGCGGCCGAGCCGGCGACCAGACCGGCCTGACGGCACCAGCTGCGCATGGAAAACCTCCGCTGAACTCGGCTATTGGTCTGCTGCGGCCAAGCTAGCAGGTACTACCCTTCGAGGTCTCGTCGAAAACCCTCGCCACCAGAAAGGCAACGCTCATGTTGAAAGGCTTCAAGGAGTTCCTCGCCCGCGGCAACATCGTGGACCTGTCGGTCGCGGTGGTGATCGGTACCGCGTTCACCGCGCTGGTCACCAAGTTCACCGACAGCATCCTGCAGCCGCTCATCAATCGGATCGGGGCGGACAAGAACACCGAGTACGGCATTCTGCAGATTGGGATCGGCGGCGGTCAGACGATCGACCTCAACGTCGTGCTGTCGGCGGCCATCAACTTCGTGCTCGTCGCCGCCGTCGTGTACTTCCTCGTCGTGGTGCCCTACAACCGGCTGCGCAAGAAGGGCGAGGTCGAACAGGCCGACGATACCCAGCTCAGCCTGCTGACCGAGATCCGCGATCTGCTCGCCGACGCCAACGGCGCCACCAAGAAGGTCACCGGCCCCGGCACCGGCCCGAGCCCCGATACCGCTACCCACACCAGCGCCGACCGGGACTGACGCACCGGAACACCCTCTCCACACATGCACAATGGCCCCCGGCTAGCGCCGGGGGCCATTGTGTTGACGTGCTCAGGGAGTCAGTTCATGTTCCAGGGTTCGCCGTAGGTGGTGACGGAGTCACCGGCCTTGGAGATCAGGCGGGCGAACGGACGCAGCAGCACACCGCCGGCCGCACCGGTCACGGTGCCGTGGGCGTTGGCCACGGCGACCGAGCCGTTGGGGCCCGAGACGTCCACCGAGAAGGTGGCCACTTCCTGGATGCCGGGGCCGTTGCCCAGGTCAGCGCTGATCGACACACCCGGGAACAGGTTCGGGGTGATGATCGAGCCCAGCGGGTTGAAGCCCGTCGGGGAGATGTTGGCGTCGTCGAGCAGGATGTTGGGGGTGGTGTAGCTGAAGTTGATGCCCACACCGAGGGACCACGGGAAGCCGACCTGGTAGCCCAGCTCCAAGGTGCCCGCGAACTCGTCGGCGCCGGGGCCGACGACGCTGTAGACAGCCTTGCCGGAGTGGAACCACTCCCGGGTCAGCCGGTTGCGGTCCAGGGGGAACACGCCGTCCAGGAAGGTGTCCCACTGCTGAACCGTCAACGTGCGGCCACCGCCGTCGACCAGACTCAGCTGATTGTCCAAACCTGCGTGAGAGGTACCTGTCCCGACGAACATCGCCGCGACGGCGGCGACGAGGGCCACCAGTACCCGACCGATTACCTTCATGTTCTCCCTAGCTATGTCGTCGATGACCCCGGAGAAGGATCACCGAATGTGTGGTCCGTGCGCGGGGTCACAACATGCTGACACCGGACACTGCGTGGAGCAGATCAAATGAGAGTCCTCACACTCTGCTCTTACGCTTTGCTCATCGTTGACACGAGGAACATAACGGCACCGCATCGAGGCGGCAACGCATAGAAGCGCGGTGCGTCGAATGCCGATCCGCGAGACAAAGTTTGCTGGACGCCGGGGTTCATACCGTCGGAATCCGCAGGGGTGCCGATCCACCCCCACCATCCACACCAAGACCTGATGAGCGGCGCCCGCGACCCCGAGTGCAGCTGGAAGCAATGAGCTCCCGTGTTACCACCGGCAAGCCGTCACTGATGATGCGGCGGAACGTTGTCCCGAAGCCATTGATCGCGGTCCGAGTCGTCCCGCCGGTCGTTCGGATCCCGTTCGTCAGAAGACTCCTGCGGGAGTTCGGTACCGAAGATCTTGTTAACTGTGTCGCGGTCGCGGCGTCCGGCACCCATCACAGCCCGCAAGATTTGTGATTAAGATCACAATCGGCCCATTTGCGCAGTTCACAGACTTGTAACACAAGAGCTCCCAGCGGATTGGAACAACCTTAAGAAACGGTACGCCGAACGAGCGGCAACCGTGGAATGGCCAAACGGCGCGTCAGATCTCCAGGCTGGACAGCTGGCCGATGACATGGGCGGCCAGCGGGTTGAGCGTCGCCATGCCATCGCGGACGGCGTAGCGGGACCCAGCGATGTTGACCACCAGGGTGCTGCCCGAGATGCCCGCCAGCCCGCGGGACAGGCCGGCGTCGGTGATGCCCGCCGACAGCCCGGAGGCCCGCAGCGCCTCGGCAATCCCGAGGAGTTCGCGGTCCAGGATGGTGCGGGTGGCCTCCGGAGTGACGTCGCGGGGGGTCACCCCCGTGCCGCCGACCGACACCACGAGGTCAACACCCCCGATGACGGCGGTGTTGAGGGCGTTGCGGATCTCCACCTCGTCGGCCGCGACCACCACGACACCGTCGACCACGAAGCCCGCCTCAGCGAGCAGCTCGGTGACCAACGGTCCGCTGTGGTCCTCCTCATCGCCGTGCGCGGTGCGGTCGTCGACCACGACGACGAGGGCACGGCCCACCAGCTCCCCTGGCTGTTCCATGGAACTCACCGTATATCCGGCGGCCGACATCGCGGCACCCGCATCGGCCAGCGTCATCGGAAGTTCACCCACGACGCGGATCACTGGGTCGCCTTGCCCAGGGTGACCTGCACCGTCTTGTCACCGCCGGACGGCGCGGTGTAGGTCAGGGTGACCTTGTCGCCGGGCGCCCGCGATCGGACGGCAGCCACCAGGGCGTCCGCACTACCGATGATGCGGTCGTTGACCTTGGTGACGATCACTCCGCTGGGCAGACCGGCGGTGTCGGCCGCCCCGCCCTTGGTGACGTCGACGATCTTGGCCCCGTGGGTGGTGGCGTCGTTGCTCACCTGCACGCCCAGCGAGGCATGGGAGGCCTTACCGGTGCTGATCAGTTCGTCGGCGATGCGCTTGGCCTGATCCACCGGGATGGCAAAGCCGAGCCCGATCGAACCGCTCTGGGCATCCGGTGAGTCGCCGCCGATGGTGGCGATCGCCGAGTTCACGCCGACGAGTTCACCGGCCATGTTGACCAACGCACCACCGGAGTTTCCGGGGTTGATCGCGGCGTCGGTCTGGATGGCGTCGAGCACGGTGTTCTGGTTCTTAACGTCGCCGCCGGTGGCCACCGGACGGTTGAGCGCGCTGACGATGCCGGTGGTGACGGTGCCTTCCAGACCCAACGGCGACCCGACGGCGACCACGTCCTGGCCGACCCGCAGGTTCGCCGAGGAGCCCAGGGTGATCGGGGTCAGACCGGAGATGCCCTGCACCCGCACGACCGCGATATCGCTGGCGGGATCGGTGCCCACCACGGTGAACGGTGCGGTACGTCCGTCGGCGAAGGTGACCGTGGTGGTCGGGGCACCGCCCGCACCAGCGGGCCCTCCCGGACCGCCGGGGCCACCCGAACCGCCGGGGGCTCCCGGCATACCGGGGTCACCGGGGGCGCCGGGCGCACCCGGCAGGCCGGGGATGACCGGCGGGGCGGCGGGGGCGCCGCCCTGGCCCTTGTCGGCGGCCGCTGCCACAACGTGGTTGTTGGTCAGGATCAGGCCGTCGGAGGACAGGATGATGCCGGAGCCCTCCTCGGACTGACGGCCGAACTCCGTCTCCAGCTTCACCACGCTGGGCACCACCTTGGCGGCGACCTGTTCGACGGAACCGGCAGGCAGGTTGGCGGCGGGGACGTTGGCCGGGCCATTGGGTCCAGCGTTGGTGATGCTGGTGACCGGCTGGTGGTCCGGGTGGGCCAGCAGCACCACGGTGCCGCCGATTCCGGCCGACACCACGGCGATCGCCAGTGCACCGGCGGTCAGGGCACCTGCCCGCGACCGCTGACGTGGCGGGGGCGGCGGAATGAGCACCGGGCCACCGGCCGGGTTTCCAGCCAGGTTTCCAGCCGGGTTTCCTTGGCGCGCAGCGGCATACGGGTCATAGGGCTGGCGGTACTGCGGGTGCGACTGCTGCGTCGCGTAACGCCAGTCGTAGGGCTGCTGGTAACCGGCCTGGGGTGCCTGGGAATACCCAGGGGCCGCATGCGGATTCGGCGTCGTGTGGCCGGGCTGCTGCTGCGGCGTGTACCTCGAGGGGTCGGTCATGATGTCAGGTCGCTCTTTCTCTTCACGAGACGCACAAAACGTTGTTCTCAGCTTGCCTTGTACTACTGAGAATCGACTGAGATAACACTCGGCACAGTCGAGGGTTTTTTCTCCGATGCGCCCATGTGGCCGTTCGGATTCGGTATCCGGCTGGTGATTTCGCTCTCAGCGGAGTCCGGGTACGTCGACGGGGCGATCGGCTGGCCGGGCAGCAGCACGAAGAACGAGGTACCCGGTGGCTGTCCGCCCGGGACGGTATCGGCGATCCGGATCATGCCGCCGTGTTTGACCACGACCTGCTTCACGATCGCCAGTCCCAGCCCTGAACCGGGCATCGCACGCGCCGAGGCCGAACGGTAGAACCGCTCGAACACCAGCCCCCGCTCCTGGGGCGGAATCCCAGGACCCTGGTCGGAGACCACGAGTTCGGCATGCGCGGCGTCGACCTGACGCAGCCGCACCCCCACACGCCCGCCCGACGGACTCCACTTGGCGGCGTTGTCGAGCAGGTTGAGCACGGCACGGGACAGCCCGGCGACGTCGCCGAATACCTGCCAACCGATCACGTCGACGTCGAACTGGACATCGTTGCGCCGCCTGCGGGCCCGCTCCAGGCTGCGGTCGATGACCTCGCTCATGTCGATCGCCTCGTGGACAACGCCGCCGGCATCATCACGGGTGAGATCCACCAGATCGCCTACCAGAGTGGACAATTCCTCGATCTGAGCGATGACGTCGGTACGCAGATCGGTCATCTCGTTGTCCGGCAACTGCGGGGCGCCCGGCGTCGACGACGCGATCAGGAGCTCGACATTGGTCCGTAGTGACGTCAATGGCGTGCGCAGCTCGTGGCCGGCGTCGGCGACCAGACGGGCTTGGCGCTCCCGGGACTCGGCCAGCGCGCGCAGCATCGTGTTGAACGTCTCGGTGAGCCGGGCCAGCTCATCGCTACCGAACACCGGGATGGGCCGGAGGTCGTCGGTGCGGGCCACCCGCTCGGCGGCCTCGGTGAGCCGCCCGACCGGTCTCAGCCCGGTCCGGGCCACCATGCCACCGGCGATCGCGGCCACCACCACGCCGATCCCGCCGACGGCGAGCAGCACCCATTTCAGTTTGGTCATCACCGCGTTGGTGGGCGCCAGGCTCTTGGAGATCAGCAGTGAGCTGCCGTTGGGCAGATGGACCGCGAGCACCCGCTGGTTGGAGACCGTGCGCCGCGACATGAACAACTCACCGCGGATCACCGCCTTCTCCGGCTGTCCGACGGGCAGGGTCTGGCCCTGCTGATTGGCGGTGTAGATCGACCGGCCGGGATTGACCAGCATGGCGTTGACGTCGGAGTAGGCGGTGCCCTCGATGGCCTTGCCAGGATCGGCGGCCAGCGACCCGCTGGCAATCAGCAGCTGGGCGCGGCTCTGCAGCTGGTTGTCGATATCGGTGTAGAGCGCGGCGGAGACCACCGCATACACCGCTACCGCCATCAGCACCACGACCATGGCCACCATCGACATGGCCAGCAACATCACCCGCCATCGCAGCGACAGCGATGTGGACGTTTCTTCGGGCGCCCGCGCTTTCCGCGAGCGCCGCCTCAGCGGCGACATCAGGGCGGTGTCTCACGCAGCACGTAACCCACACCTCGCACGGTGTGGATCAGCCGCGGTTCTCCTTCTGCTTCGGTCTTTCGACGTAGATAGCCGACGTACACCTCGAGCGCGTTGCCCGAGGTCGGGAAGTCGAAACCCCACACCTCTTCCAAGATACGGCTGCGGGTGAGCACCCTGCGCGGGTTGGCGATGAGCATCTCGAGCAGAGCGAACTCGGTCCGGGTCAGGCTGATCGCACGCTTACCGCGATGCACCTCACGCGTCACCGGATCCAGGGTCAGGTCGGAGAACGTCATCACCGCCGAGTCGGACTGGTCGTCGGGGGTGGTGCGGCGCAGCAGCGCGCGCATCCGGGCCAGCAGTTCCTCGAGGGCGAACGGCTTGGGCAGATAGTCGTCGGCACCTGCGTCCAGTCCGGCCACCCGCTCGGACACCGAGTCACGGGCGGTGAGCACCAGGATCGGCAGATCGTCGCCGGTGCTGCGGAGTTGGCGGCACACCTCCAGGCCGTCCAGCCGGGGCATCATCACGTCGAGGACGACGGCATCGGGACGCTCGTTGGCGATCGCATCGAGAGCCTCGACCCCGTCCTGGGCAAGATCCACGGAATAACCGTTGAAGGACAGGGACCGGCGCAACGATTCGCGCACGGCACGATCGTCGTCAACGACAAGAATTCGCACGGCCACTAGTGTCAACCCAACTTCTGAGATTGGGCTGAGAGGCACGCCGTGCTAGCAGGCAATTCGCTGCTGGCGAACGGTGTCAGCGCTTGTCGAGATCGACGAGGCCGAGACGGGCCGCCTTGAGCAGCCGACGCGGCACCTTGTGCTGACGGCCCGCAACGGACACGTTGACCAAGCCGGTGGCTTCGGTCTTCCACTGCGAACGCCGACTGCGGGTGTTCGAGCGCGACATTCTGCGCTTGGGCACAGCCATGACGTACATCTCCTCGATCAGGGGTGTCGCCGCGCAAGGGCATGGATGCCGGCGGCCAACAGTTGCGTCTCAGGATAGCGGCTCACTCCGACGGGGTCCAAAACGAGCACCGCACGGGCCGCCGAGATCCGCGACGAGACGCGGCACCAGCCGGAAATGTGATCGGCACCACCCCTTGACGGGCGGCTGCTACCGCCGAGTAACCTACCGGTTGGTTGGGCCGTCGAGGGAGACAACGCGTGGTGGATGCGGTACGGATCGGCAATTGCTCCGGCTTCTACGGTGACCGCATCGCCGCCATGCACGAGATGCTCACCGGCGGTGAGCTGGACTACCTGACCGGGGACTACCTGGCCGAGCTGACCATGCTGATCCTCGGCCGCGACCGCATGAAAAGCCCCGACCGCGGCTACGCCAAGACATTTCTGACCCAGCTCGAACAATGCCTCGGCGTGGCCCACGAGCGCGGGGTGCGCATCGTCGCCAACGCCGGCGGGCTCAATCCCGCCGGGCTGGCCACCGCGGTGCGCGGCCTGGCCGAACGGCTCGGGATCGGAGTGACGGTCGCCCACGTCGAGGGTGACGACCTGCTGCCCCGGGCGGCAGTGCTGGGGTTGGGCGAGCCGCTGACGGCGAATGCCTACCTGGGGGCCTGGGGCATCGTCGACTGCCTGAACGCCGGCGCCGACATCGTCATCACCGGCCGGGTGACCGACGCCTCGGTGGTGGTCGGGCCGGCCGCCGCCCACTTCGGCTGGGCGCGCGACGACTACGACCGGCTGGCCGGTGCGGTGGTCGCCGGTCACGTCATCGAATGCGGCACCCAGGCCACCGGCGGCAACTACGCGTTCTTCACCGAGATCGCCGACCTCGGACACGCCGGCTTCCCGCTGGCCGAGGTCCATGCCGACGGTTCATCGGTGATCACCAAGCACCCGGGCACCGGCGGCCAGGTCAGCATCGGGACGGTCACCGCCCAACTGCTCTACGAGATCAGCGGCGCCCGCTACGCCAATCCTGACACGACCGCGCGCTTCGACACCATCGGACTCAGCGAGGACGGCCCCGATCGGGTACGGATCAGCGGGGTACGCGGCGAGCCACCGCCGCCGGCGGTGAAGGTGTCACTCAACAGCATCGGCGGGTTCCGCAATGCGGTGACGTTCATCCTGACCGGTCTGGACATCGAGCAGAAAGCCACCCTGGTGCGCAGCCAGTTGGAGTCCGCGCTCACGGCGACACCGGCCGAGATCGTGTGGACGCTGGCCCGCACCGACCGGCCCGACGCCGACACCGAGCAGACCGCCAGCGCACTGCTCACGTGCGTGGTGCGCGACCCCGATCCGAACACCGTCGGCCGCCGATTCTCCTCGGCCGCAGTCGAACTGGCCCTCGCAAGCTATCCCGGATTCACCTCCACTGCACCGCCCGGCGAGGCCCAGGTATACGGCGTTTTCACTGCCGGGTACGTACCGGCAGACGAGATCGAACACCTGGCCGTTCACCCGGACGGCAGCCGAACCCGGATCGAGGCACCGGCGCGGACCCTCGAACTGGGCGAGGTGGTGGCCCCGGAACTACCGGAGCCACTGGCGCCGGGGCCCACCCGACGACTCCCCCTCGGCGCGGTCGCCGGAGCCCGCAGCGGTGACAAGGGCGGCGCCGCCAACATCGGTGTCTGGGTTCGTACCGACGAGCAGTGGCGCTGGCTGGCACACACTCTCACCACGGATCTGCTACGCGAATTGCTACCGGAGACACAGGGTTTGCCGATCACCCGGCATCTGCTGCCCGGTTTGCGGGCGGTGAATTTCGACATCGACGGCATCCTCGGCAAGGGCGTCGCCTACAACGCCCGCTTCGACCCGCAGGCCAAAGGCCTCGGCGAGTGGCTACGCAGCCGCCACGTCGACATCCCGGAGGAGATTCTGCTGTGAGCATCTGGACCACCCCGCAGCGTCAGCAACTGCGCACAACCGTGCGCAGCTTCGCCGAGCGCGAGATCCTGCCGCACGCCGATGACTGGGAGCGCGCCGGCGAGCTACCCCGCGACCTGCACCGTCGGGCCGCCGAGATCGGCCTGCTGGGCACTGAACTGCCGGAGACGGTCGGCGGCGGGGGTGGCGATGCCGTCGACTCGGTGATCGTCTGCGAGGAGTTGCACCAATCCGGTGTTCCCGGTGGGGTTTTCGCGTCGTTGTTCACCTGCGGGATCGCGGTACCGCACATGGCGGCCTCCGGTGATGAGTACCTGATCGAGAAGTTCGTGCGGCCCACACTGGCCGGCGAGCTGATCGGATCGCTGGCCATCACCGAACCGGGCGGCGGCTCGGACGTGGGGCATCTGCGCACTACCGCTGTCCGGGACGGCGACCACTACGTCGTCAACGGCGCCAAGACCTACATCACGTCCGGGGTGCGGGCCGATTTCGTGGTCACCGCGGTGCGCACCGGTGGACCCGGCGCAGCCGGGGTGTCACTGCTGGTGGTGGAGAAAGGCACCCCTGGCTTCGAGGTGTCGCGCAAGCTGGACAAGATGGGCTGGCGGTCCTCCGACACCGCTGAGCTGTCCTACACCGATGTCCGAGTGCCCGTCGAGAACCTCGTCGGCGCCGAGAACTCGGGCTTTCTCCAGATCGCCGGGGCGTTCGTCTCCGAGCGCATCGGGCTTGCCGCACAGGCCTATTCGTCAGCCCAGCGTTGCCTGGACCTGACGGTGCAGTGGTGCCGAGACCGAGAGACGTTCGGCCGCCCGCTGATCTCGCGGCAGGCGGTGCAGAACACCCTGACCGAGATGGCCCGGCGAATCGACGTCGCCAGGGTGTATTCGCGGCATGTCGTGGAACGCCAACTAGCAGGTGAGAAAAATCTGATCGCCGAAGTCTGCTTCGCCAAGAACACCGCGGTCGAAGCCGGCGAATGGGTGGCCCACCAGGCGGTGCAGCTGTTCGGCGGAATGGGGTACATGACCGAATCGGAAGTCGAACGCCAATACCGCGACATGCGGATCATCGGGATCGGCGGCGGCACCACCGAGATCCTCACCGGCCTGGCCGCCAAGACGTTGGGATACCAGTCATGACCGCACTGCGTAGCCTGGTCGACCCGACGGCACCGGCCTACACCGAGGCGGCCGAGGTGATGTCGGCCAAGCTGGCCGAGATCGACACCGAGCTGGCCAAGGCTCTCGGCGGCGGCGGACCCAAATACGTGCAGCGCCACCACGCCCGCGGCAAGCTCACCGCGCGCGAACGCATCGAGCTGCTGCTCGACGCCGACGCGCCGTTCCTCGAACTGTGCCCGCTTGCCGCCTACGGGACCGACTTTCAGGTCGGCGCCAGCGTGGTCACCGGTATCGGGGTGGTCGAAGGCGTCGAGTGCATGCTGGTGGCCAACGACCCGACGGTCAAGGGCGGCACCAGCAACCCGTGGACCCTCAAGAAGATCCTGCGCGCCAACCAGATCGCGTTGGAGAACCGGCTGCCGGTCATCTCCCTGGTGGAATCGGGCGGCGCCGATCTGCCCACGCAGAAGGACATCTTCATCCCCGGCGGCCGGATGTTCCGCGACCTCACCCGGCTGTCGGCCGCCGGCATCCCGACCATCGCCCTGGTGTTCGGCAACTCCACCGCCGGTGGCGCCTACATCCCGGGCATGTCCGACCACGTGGTCATGATCAAGGAACGCTCCAAGGTGTTCCTCGCCGGGCCGCCCCTGGTCAAGATGGCCACCGGCGAGGAGTCGGACGACGAATCCCTCGGCGGGGCCGAAATGCACGCCCGCATTTCGGGTTTGGCCGACTACTTCGCCGTCGACGAACTCGACGCACTTCGGATCGGACGACGCATCGTGGCCCGACTGAACTGGGGCAAGCAAGGTCCACCGCCCAAGGCCGTCGTCCCGCCGCTGGCCGATCCCGATGAATTGCTCGGCATCGTCTCGGCTGACCTGCGGATCCCGTTCGACCCCCGCGAGATCATCGCCCGCATCTCCGACGGCTCGGATTTCGACGAGTTCAAACCGCTGTACGGCTCGTCACTGGTGACCGGCTGGGCCACCGTGCACGGCTACCCGCTGGGCATCCTGGCCAACGCCCGAGGCGTGCTGTTCAGCGAGGAATCCCAGAAGGCCACCCAGTTCATCCAACTGGCCAACCGATCCAACACGCCGTTGTTGTTCCTGCACAACACGACCGGCTACATGGTCGGCAAGGCCTACGAGGCAGGCGGGATGGTCAAACACGGTTCGATGATGATCAACGCCGTCTCGAACTCCACGGTGCCGCACATCTCGCTGCTCATCGGCGCCTCCTACGGCGCCGGCCACTACGGCATGTGCGGGCGCGCCTTTGACCCACGCTTCCTGTTCGCCTGGCCCAGCGCCAAATCGGCGGTGATGGGCGGCACCCAGCTGGCCGGCGTTCTGTCGATCGTCAACCGCGCCGCCACCGAGGCCCGCGGCGGCACGGTCGACGAGGATGCCGACGCGGCGCTGCGGGCGGCCGTCGAGGCCCAGATCGAGGCCGAGTCACTGCCGATGTTCTTGTCCGGCCGACTCTACGACGACGGGGTGATCGACCCGCGGGATACCCGCACCGTTCTGGGAATCTGCCTGTCCGCCATTGCCAATGGCCCGATCGAGGGGACGTCGAACTTCGGCGTCTTCCGGATGTGAGCGTGGCGATGAGCGCTCGCGCGAAGAGCAGAGGACAACAGTGATTACACGCGTGCTTGTCGCCAATCGGGGCGAGATCGCCCGCCGGGTGTTCGCCACCTGCCGCCGGCTCGGCATCGCCACCGTCGCCGTCTACACCGACCCCGATGCGCACTCCCCGCACGTCGGTGAGGCCGACACCCGGGTCCGGCTCGACGGGGTGAGCGGCTACCTCGATGCCGCACAGCTGATCGCCGCGGCCACCGCCTCCGGCGCCGACGCGGTGCATCCCGGCTACGGATTCCTCTCGGAGAACGCCGATTTCGCGGCCGCAGTCGTCGCCGCGGGGTTGACCTGGATCGGTCCGCCGGTGGCGGCCGTGCAGGCCATGGGTTCCAAGATCGAGGCCAAGAAGATGATGGCTGCCGCCGGAGTGCCGGTGCTGGCCGAACTCGATCCCGATACCGTCACCGAAACCCAGCTGCCGGTCCTGATCAAGGCGTCGGCCGGCGGGGGCGGCCGCGGGATGCGGGTGGTGACCGCACTGGCCGACCTGCCCGTCCAGGTGGCCGCCGCGCAGCGAGAAGCCCAGTCGGCCTTTGGCGATCCGACCGTCTTCTGCGAGCGCTACCTGCCCACCGGTCACCATGTCGAGGTGCAGGTGATGGCCGACCAGCACGGCACCGTATGGGCGGTCGGCGAGCGGGAATGCTCGATCCAGCGCCGTCACCAGAAGATCATCGAAGAGGCACCGTCACCGCTGGTGCAGCGGGTCCCCGGGATGCGCGAGCGCCTGTTCGAGGCGGCCCGGCTGGCCGCGGGCGCGATCGGCTACACCGGCGCAGGCACCGTCGAGTTCCTGGCCGACGACTCACCAGATCGGGCTGGCGAGTTCTTCTTCCTGGAGATGAACACCCGGCTGCAGGTCGAGCATCCGGTCACCGAACTCACCACCGGGACCGACCTGGTGGAATTGCAGCTGCTGGCCGCCGACGGCGAGCCGCTGCCCGGCCAGCCACCGACCGCCCGGGGGCATTCGATCGAGGCGCGCATCTACGCCGAGGACCCGGCGCAGAACTGGCAGCCGCAGGCCGGTCCGATCCATCATGTCGAAGTGCCCGGTGTAGCAACACAATTCGGCCGCATCCACGGTACCGGTGTGCGGCTCGACTCGGGCGTGGTCGACGGCACCACCGTGTCGATCCACTACGACCCGATGCTGGCCAAGGTCATCTCGTATGCCCCGACCCGGGCCCGCGCGGCGCACATCCTGGCCGACGCACTGGCCCGTACCCGGCTGCACGGCGTCCGTACCAACCGCGACCTGCTGGTGAACGTATTGCGGCACAGCGCCTTCCTGGCCGGCGCCACCGACACCGCGTTCTTCGACACCCACGGTCTGGCAGAGCTGGCACGGCCGCTGGCCGATCACCGGGCCGTCCGGTGGTCGGCTGTCGCCGCCGCCCTAGCCGACGCCGCGCACAACCGCGCCACCGCGCGCGTACTAGCCGGGATCCCCAGCGGCTGGCGCAATCTGGTCTCCGGAGACCAGCACAAGAGCTACCGCGGTACCGGCGGCGACGAGTTCCACGTGACCTACCGGTTCACCCGCGACGGTGTGCTGCTGCCCGAGGACGAGGACCTGCGCGTTCTCTCGGTCGCCCCGGACGAGGTGGTGCTGGCTGACGCCCACGGTGTGGCCACCGCACTGCGGGTGAGCAGCTACGGCGCCGACGTGTACGTCGACTCACCGCTGGGCGCGGTCACCTTCGCCGCGGTCCCACGATTTCCTGAGCCAGGTTCCGTGGTCGCCAAGGGCTCACTACTGGCACCCATGCCCGGCTCGGTGATCCGGCTGGGCGCGAGCCTGGGCGACACCGTGACACTCGGCCAGCCGCTGGTGTGGCTGGAGGCGATGAAGATGGAACACACCATCAGCGCTCCAGCCGACGGCGTCCTCACCCAGCTCGATGTCACCGTCGGCCAACAGGTCGACGTGGGAACTGTTCTGGCCCGGGTCCAGAGCCCGGTATCCGACGAAGGAGAAGCATGACCGACACCAGCTTCATCGAAAGCGACGAGCGCCAGGCGCTGCGCAAGGCCGTCGCCGCACTCGGGGCGAACTACGGCGCCGACTACTACCTGGAGCGCGCCCGGGCCGGCGGCCACACCGACGAATTGTGGCGGGAGGCAGGCCAACTCGGCTTCATCGGGGTAAACCTGCCCGAGGAGTACGGTGGCGGCGGCGCAGGCATGTACGAGTTGTCGCTGGTGATGGAGGAACTCTCGGCGGCGGGCTGCCCGCTGCTGATGATGGTGGTCTCCCCTGCGATCAACGGCACCATCATCGCCAAGTTCGGCACCGACGAACAGAAGAAGCGCTGGGTGCCGGGGATCGCCGACGGCTCGATCACCATGGCATTCGCCATCACCGAGCCCGACGCCGGGTCCAACTCGCACCGCATCACCACCACCGCCCGCCGCGACGGCAGCGACTGGATTCTGTCCGGTCAGAAGGTGTGGATCTCCGGGGTGGATCAGGCCCAGGCGCTACTGATCGTCGGCCGCACCGAAGAAGCGAAAACCGGCAACCTGCGGCCCGCGCTGTTCGTCGTCCCGACCGACACACCGGGCCTGAGCTACACCAGGATCCCGATGGAATTGGTCATGCCGGAAAGCCAGTTCCAGGTGTTCCTCGACGAGGTGCGCCTGCCCGCCGACGCCCTGGTCGGATCCGAGGACGCGGCGATCGCGCAGTTGTTCGCCGGGCTGAACCCGGAGCGGATCATGGGAGCGGCCAGCGCGGTCGGCATGGGCCGGCTGGCATTGACCAAGGCAGCCGACTACGTCAAGACACGGCAGGTGTGGAAGACCCCGATCGGCGCGCACCAGGGCATCGCACATCCGTTGGCGCAGGCCCACATCGAACTCGAACTGGCCAGGCTGATGATGCAGAAGGCCGCCACGCTGTACGACGCGGGGGACGACGCCGGAGCCGCCGAAGCCGCGAACATGGCGAAGTACGCCGCCGGCGAGTCGTCCACCCGCGCTGTGGACCAGGCCGTCCAGTCCCACGGCGGTAACGGCCTGAGCCAGGAGTACGGAATCGCCGCGATGCTCACCGCATCCCGGCTGTCGCGCATCGCGCCGGTCAGCCGCGAGATGATCCTCAACTTCGTCGCGCAGACCTCGCTGGGCCTGCCGCGGTCGTACTGAGAGCGGCGGGCAGGAGCGCAGCGACATGGGGACTGAGAGGGACAGGCTGGTCTCGTATGCGGTGGACGGACACGTCGCCCGGCTGACCCTGGACTCCCCGCATAACCGCAACGCACTGTCGACGCGCCTGGTCGAGCAGCTGCACGACGGGCTGCGCCGAGCCGCCGACGACCCCGCGGTGCGGGTGGTGGTGCTCGGCCACACCGGCGGGACGTTCTGCGCCGGCGCCGACCTCAGTGAGGCCTCCGGCGGCGACCCGGTCGAGACCACCGCGGCGCGGGCGCGCGAATTGGCCGACGTGCTGCGGGCGATCGTCGCGTCGCCACGACCGGTGGTGGCCGCCGTCGACGGGCACGTCCGCGCCGGTGGCATGGGCTTGGTCGGGGCGTGCGACCTGGCCGTCGCCGGCCCGCGCAGCACGTTCGCCCTCACCGAGGCGCGGATCGGGGTGGCCCCGGCGATCATCTCGCTGACCCTGCTGCCGAAGTTGTCGGCCCGGGCGGCTGCCCGCTACTACCTCACCGGCGAGACGTTCAGCTCCGCGCAGGCCGCTGCGATCGGACTCATCACCGTGGCCGCCGACGATGTGGCGGCCACGGTGGCCGAGTTGGCCGCGGAGCTGGTCAAGGGTTCACCCCAGGGACTGGCGGCGTCAAAGGCGTTGACCACCGCGGAGGTCCTGGCCGGTTTCGACCGGGACGCTGAGCGGTTGGCAACCGAATCGGCGCGGTTGTTCGTCTCTGAGGAAGCCCGGGAGGGGATGCTGGCGTTCCTGCAGAAGCGCCCACCCAGCTGGCTGCAATAGAACGCTCATGTGACAGATCAGCGAACACTATTGCGGTTGCGAGGCAGAGCCGTACCCTCGTATGCGATGAGCAACTTGACTCCCCGGGACGCGTCGATGCGGGTCGCCGATGCCGACCGCATCCAGGTCGCACAGTTGCTCGGCGAAGCGGCCGCTCAAGGTCGGCTCGACGTCAGCGAGTACGAGCGCCGACTGTCCGCGGCGTATGCCGCCACCACGTACGAGGAACTCGAACGGCTCACCGATGATCTGCCCGGTGCTCCGGAGACCCCACGCCGGCGCGGCTCTGGCAGGCCTGCGCCGTCGACGCTGCTGCTGGCCATCCTCAGCGGATTCGAGCGGCGCGGCCGCTGGAACGTACCGGGCCGGATGACCACGTTCACCCTGTTCGGTGGCGGCGTCGTCGATCTGCGCTACGCCGACTTCACCTCGACCGATGTCGAGATCCACGCATACTCGATCATGGGTGGCCAGACGATCCTGCTGCCGCCGGAGGTCAATGTCGAGGTCCACGGTGTCGCGGTGATGGGCGGGTTCGACCACGCCGTCGATGGTCAGGGCACACCCGGGGCCCCCACGGTCACCATCCGCGGCTTCTCGCTGTGGGGCGGGGTCAGCATCAAACGCAAGAACCGCAAGAGCGGCCCGACGGCTTAACCCGCACAACAACATCGGCCCCTTCCGAGTGGAAGGGGCCGATGTTGTTCATGGCTGTGATCAGCCCTTGGCGCTGCCGCCCGACGCGCCGGAGCCGCCGCTACCGGCGTCGCTCGACGAGCCGGAGTCCGACTTGTCAGCCTTCTTGCCCGAGATCGCATCGGAGATCTTCTGGCCGATCTTGGCCAGCGGGTTCTCCGACTTGGCGGTCTTCGGAGCCTTGACGGTCGGGGTCGCCTTGGGCAGGGTGCCGGTGCTGGCATCCGTGCTGTCGGCCGAGGTGGTTTCGGTCGACTTGGTGTCGGTCGAGGTGGTGTCGGTGGAGGGGGCCGACTCGGTGCTGGCGGCCGGGGTGACGGTCGCGTCGCTCGAGGTGGTGACCACGGTGTCCTTCTTGAAGCCACCGGTAGCCTTCGGAGCGGCCTCAGTGGTGGTGGTGGTGTCGGCCGCGGTGGTGGTGTCCGCCGGCTTGGTCTCACCGGTGGTGGCGGTCTCCGTGGTGGCCGCCAGCGTCGCGGTCTTGGCAGCGGCCGCCGCCGAAGAGTTGGCGTTGGCGTTGGCCGACGGCAGCGCGTCGCTGATCGAGGTGACGATGTAGCTCAGCACTGCGGACAAGCCGGGAGTTCCGTAGTTGAATTTGCCGTCCGGGGTCTGGCCGTAGAAGAACAGGCCGGCCAGGATGCCGCCACCGATGGTGATCGGGCCGAGCGTGATCTTGGGCAGCGCCTGAGCCGCCGAGTACAGCAGGGCGTTGACGGTGCTGGTCACGCCGTACTTGAAGACGGTGTCGGCGACCAGGGCGGGAACCGAGCCCTCACCGAAGATCTGGTTGACGGCCACGTCGATGACCGCCGGAACGCCGCCGGCCTCGAAGAAGTAGTTGTCCAGGGTCAGGCCGCTGCTGCCCTCCGAGCTGGTGCAGGTGTTGGAGGTGGCGCAGTCGATGATGTAGTAGGCGACACCGGACAGTCCGCTGACGTAGATCGGCGAGCTGGTCTGGTAATACGGCGTGTTCTCGTTGAGGAACCCGCCCCAGCCGAACCAGAAGGCGTCGTTGATGCCCTGCGTGGTGATCTCGCTGATCGAGGTCAGCTCGTACTTCGCGGTCGACAACGCGAGCGGGGCGAGTGAGGACGATGCCACCGTGACATCGCTGGTAGGAACGACTGCCGGCACAGCGGCGACAACGGCAGCAGCGCTGGCGAGCGCGACTCCTGTCATGACGATTGGCCGAGTTCGTGACGCCATTGCTGATTCCCCTTGCTGGTGCGGGTTCGCCCAGGTTGTGACGAACTCGATGCTTTGCTGATACGAATCTTAGAAGATCCTGATGAATACTAAGGGGCTGTTTGCCGTCTAGCAAGCGGTACGAGGGAAATCGGCAGCCAGCAAGTTTCTCAATCGTCACAGCTCTTACATAGCTTCGGCACTCTGCGCGTTGCCGGGCGCTCCGACTGGTACCGTCCGTCGACCAGCGCCTAGCACGTGTTCGCTAACATTGCACGCCGTAGAACGATGGCGTTAATAACCCTGTTGTTTGCCACGCTCTCAGGTGTCAATATTGCGCCGGCGAAACACGGTGAAACATTCCCAGTGTTTGCTGCGCGGTATTGGCCGGCGGTTCAGCGCCGACGTCTACGCGACCGAAGATAATCGCCGACGACGGCGGCACCCAGTCCGTCGAGATCCGGCTCCACCACCCTGCCCTCGACCCGGCGAGCAACCTGATCGATGAATCGCGCCAGCCCCGGATCGTCCCCCAGCCGGAAGATCGTCACCTGGGCGCCGAGGCGGGCCACCTCGTCGAAGCCGCGGACGGTGTGGGCGATGGTCCGCGGGTGCGGCGGGTAATCAAAAAACACCGACGAGCCGCGGCCGTCGAAGTCTTCGAGGTGGGCGGTGGGCTCACCGTCGGTGACGACCAGGACTACCGGTTGTGCGTTCGGATGCCTACGCAGATGCCGTACCGCCAGGGCCAGCGCGTGGTGCAGGTTGGTGCCCTGCTCGTAGACGCCTTCCAGCCCGGTGAGCTCGGCGGCGGTGACGGTCCTGGCGTAGCGGCCGAAGGCGACGATCTGCAACGCGTCGGACCGGAACCGGGTGCTCACCAGATGATTCAGGGCCAGCGCGGTCTGCTTCATCGGCAGCCAGCGGTTCTCCATCACCATCGAGAACGAGGTGTCGACCAGCAGCGCCACCGCCGCCTGGGTGCGGGTCTCGGTCTCGGAGACCTCGACGTCGTCGACGGCGATCCGCAACGGACCTTCCGTATCCTTGGTTCCGGCCCGCCGCAGCACCGCATTGGTCAGCGTGCGGGTGACGTTCCACGGCTCGGTGTCGCCGAACGCCCACGGACGGGTGGCACCGGTGAGTTCGCCGGCCGCACCGGCCCGTCGGGTGGCCCGTTCACCGTGTCGACCCGACAGCTGCTGGGCGACATCGCGTAGCGCGGCCTGCCCGAGCTGACGCATGGCCTTCGGCGACAGCCGCCACTGCCCGTCGGATCCACGGTCCAGGAAGCCCTGGTTCATCAGGGCGCGTTCGAGTTCGGCCAGCGTGCGGGCGTCGATCGCGGCCTGGTCGCCGAGTTGGCGGGCCAGCGCGTCGAGGTCGACGTCGTCCATGGAGGCCCCGGCATAGCTCTGCGACAGCTGCTCGGCGAGCTGCTCGAGTTCGGCGATATCCGACAGGGCTTGGGCGCCCTCCCCCATCCCGAGCGGGTTGTCGCCGGAGAACTCCGAGGAGCCGTTCCAGTCCTCACCCGGGCGGGCGGCCTGCAAGTGCGCGTCGAGCCGGTTCAGTGCGTTCATCAACTGCGGCGAGCCGAACGCCTGCTGCGCCAGGGCATCGAGCTCGGCGCGCTGATCCGGGGTCAGGCTGTTGCGGAACCGCTGCGCCGCCGCGGCCCGCTTGGCCAGCGAGTCCAGCAGTTCCTCGACGTTGCGCGGATTCTCCGGGAAGTACTGGCCGTGCTTGGCCATGAAGTTCTCGAAGTCCTCCTGGGAGTCCTCGCCGCGAGAGTGCTTGTCCAGCAGGTCGTTCAGGTCGTCGAGCATCTCGTTGACAGCCTGGCGGTCTTCGTCGGTGGCGTTCTCCAGGGCCTGCTTCATTCCGGCAAAGCGCTGGTCGAGCATCTCCCGACCCATCAGATCCTTGATCTGCTCGTACTTCTGCCGCGCCTCGGGGCTGCGCCAGTCGTAGTCGGACAGTTCCTGGACGGCCTTGGCCGGCGACGGGGAGAGCGCCTCGATCTGCAACTCGGAGAACCGGGCGTCGTCGTCGAGGGCGCGGGCCAACTCCTTGCGTTCGGCCAGCACCGCCTCGTCGAGCAGCTTCTTGATCTCCTGCAGGGTGCCGTCAAGGTTGTTGCGGCTCAACAACTCTCGGCGGCGGCGGTTCACCTCGGCGGCCAGCCGGTCGGCACCGCGCATATTGGGCGTGCCGCGGCGCAGCAGCTCGGACAGGGCGCGGCGCGGTGAGGTGCCCGCCATGACGTCCTGGCCGATCTGCTCGAGCGCCTCACGAAGGTCCACCGGCGGGGCCAGTGGATCGGGTCCTCCGGTATAGGCGGAGTAGCGGGAATCGTGCCCGTGTCCCCGATTGGGTTTAGCCATAGACGGTTTCGCCCTCGCCGGTCACCTTGTCGATGCGCTTGGCCAGATACAGCGCCTCCAGCGCCAACTCCAGTGCGGCGGCGCGCTGCCCGTCAGACTGCGCATCGAGCCGATCGGCGATCGCGTCGATGACCGGCAGGTCGGGCAGCGCGGCCAGCACATCCTTGGCCGAGACCTGTTCACCGGTGGTCACCGCCGATCCACCCTCGACAGCAGCCACCAGCGGCCCGACGTCGATCCCGCCGAGCACCCGCTGGGCGGTGTCGGCGGTGGCCCGGCGCAGCAGGTGTTCGAGCACCGCCTGTTCGCGGCCTTCCTCACCGGATTCGAATTCGAGCTTGCCGCGCAGCACGTCGACGATCGTGCCCAGATCGACCACCCGGGCCACCGGCTCGTCCTCACCGAGCACCGCGCCGCGGTGGCGAGCCGAGGCGGCGACGGTCTCGGCGGCCGCGATGGCGAAGCGGGCCGACACCCCGGAGCGCTGGTCGACGGAGTTGGACTCGCGAAGGTAGCGGGCGAAGCGGGCAATGATCTGCATCAGGTAGATCGGAACCTGTGCGGACAGGTGCGCTTCCTGGCTGATGACGCCGACTTCGGCGTCCAGTTCGCGCGGATAGTGGGTACGGATCTCGGCGCCGAAGCGGTCCTTGAGCGGGGTGATGATGCGGCCGCGATTGGTGTAGTCCTCCGGGTTGGCGCTGGCGACGACCAGCACGTCCAGCGGCAGCCGCAGGGTGTAGCCGCGGACCTGGATGTCGCGCTCCTCCATCACGTTGAGCATCGAGACCTGGATCCGCTCGGCGAGGTCGGGCAGCTCGTTGACGGCGACGATGCCGCGGTGCGCCCGCGGGATCAGGCCGTAGGCGATGGTCTCCGGGTCACCGAGGCTGCGGCCCTCGGCCACCTTGATCGGGTCGATGTCGCCGACCAGGTCGGCCACGCTGGTATCCGGGGTGGCCAGCTTCTCGGTGTACCGCTCGCTGCGGTGCCGCCAGCTGATGGGCAGGTCGTCACCGGACTCCGCAACGCGGCGGATCGACTGCGGCGTGATCGGCGAGTACGGGTGCTCGCCGAGTTCGGCTCCCTCGATCACCGGGGTCCACTCGTCGAGCAGGTTGGCCAGTGAGCGCAGGATGCGGGTCTTACCCTGGCCGCGTTCACCGAGCAGGACGAAATCGTGGCCGGCGATCAGGGCCCGCTCCAGCTGCGGGATCACGGTGTCCTCGAAGCCGAAGATGCCTGGCCAGACGTCATCGCCTTCGGCCAGCGCGGAGAGCAGGTTCTCCCGGAGCTCCTCCTTGACGGTGCGCTCCCGATGCCCGGAGGCACGCAGTTCGCCGAGGGTGCGGGGAAGGTTGTCAGGTGACGTCACTCCTCCACGCTACGACTGCCGTCGCGCACCGGCACCCGCTACCTCCTTACCCGTGCGTGACGGTGTGCCGACTCAGGCCGGGGAGAGCATCTGGAATCCGGTCAGAATGGCCTCCGCGTCCCGCTGGAAGGTGGGGTTGTCGGGGTCGGCGCTCTGCACCGTGACCGTCATCGCGTAGGTGCGGGCCCCGCTCTGCAGCACCGCGCACAGCACCCGGGCCGGATGCGGCGGTAAACCGCCGACCGACGGCATCTGATAGTCGATGGTTGCAGCGGGCAGCCCGCACAGCGTGGTGTTGGCGGTCTGCATGTCCTTGGCCCCGAGGCCGGACCGAAGGCCCTGGCGCTGGGCCTCGAAGACGTCGTCGGGCTCGGTCAGGCCGGGCCTGCTCTCCAGCGTCACCACCGCGGTCGGCGCGAACCCCGCGGTGGCCAGTCCGGTATTGCGCATGGTGTAGCGGATGAGCTCGGAATCCATCATCGTCACCCGCTCCCAGCCGGCGGGTTGCGGGATCTTCAGCACCGGCTCACCGGGGCCGCGGGGCGGAATCGCGGTCAGCGGGGCGTCGACGGTGGTGCAGTCGGTCGCGGTGCCACCCGAGGTGCCGAGGTTGGGGGCGGCCACCCCGCGGGCGTCGTCGATGACCCGGGTGCAGGATGTGACCAGCACCAGGGTCGCCGCTGCGACCATCACCACCCGCGGGGTCCTCATCGCCGGCCTCAGTGCGCGAAGTGCCGGGCGCCGGTGAGGTACAACGTGATTCCCGCCTTGGCGGCGGCCTCGGTGACGAGCTCGTCGCGCAGCGATCCACCGGGGTGGACGATCGCCTTCACGCCCGCGGCGGTCAGTGTCTCCAGCCCGTCGGGGAACGGGAAGAAGGCGTCGCTGGCGGCGACGGCGCCGCGCACCCGGTCCCCACCACGCTCGACGGCCAGTCGGGCGGCGTCGACCCGGTTGACCTGACCCATACCCACTCCAACGGTGGCACCGTCGGCGGCGACGACGATCGCGTTGGACTTCACCGCCCGGCAAGTGCGCCAGGCGAAGGCCAGGTCGGCCAGGGTGGCCGGGTCGGCGGGCTCGCCGGTGGCCAGCGTCCAGTTGGCCGGGTCGTCACCGGGGGCGTTGATGCTGTCGCGTTCCTGCATGAGCAGACCGCCGCTGATCTGGCGGATCTCCACCCCGTCGACCGGCGGCTCGGCGGCCACCAGCACGCGAATGTTCTTCTTACGGGCCAGGATCTCGACCGCGCCCGGCTCATAGGCCGGGGCGATGATGACCTCGGTGAAGATCTCCGAGACGAACTCGGCCATTTCCACGGTCACCTCGGTGTTGGCGGCGATCACGCCACCGAACGCCGACAGCGGATCGCACTCATGGGCCTTGCGATGCGCGTCGGCCACCGACACCGAGGAGATCGCGATACCGCAGGGGTTGGCGTGCTTGATGATCGCCACGCAGATCTGCTCGTGGTCGAACGCGGCCCGCCAGGCGGCGTCGGCATCGGTGAAGTTGTTGTAGGACATCTCTTTTCCGTGCAGCTGCTGCGCCTGCGCCAGGCCCGGCCAGCCCACGTCGTCGCTGTAGAGCGCGGCCTGCTGATGCGGGTTCTCGCCATAGCGCAGCAGCGAGGTGCGCCGCCAGGTGCGGCCGAACCACGGCGGCAGGAACCCCGGCGCCTCGCCCTCTTCGGGGGCCAGGGTGAAGCCCATCCAGCTCGCCACCGCGACGTCGTATTCGGCGGTGTGCCGGAAGGCCAGCGACGCCAGCTTCTTGCGCTCATCGAAGGTGAATCCGCCGGCCCGGACCGCGGCGAGCACCCCGTCGTAGCCCAGCGGGTCCACCACGACGGCGACACTGGCATGGTTCTTGGCCGCGGCGCGCACCATCGACGGGCCGCCGATGTCGATCTGCTCGACGCACTCGTCGATCTCGGCGCCGGAGTCCACCGTCTCGCTGAACGGGTAGAGGTTGACCACCACGAGGTCGAACGGCTCGATGTTGAGCTTCTCCAGCGCAGCGACGTGCTCGGGGTTGCGGGTGTCGGCGAGCAGCCCGGCGTGGATGTGCGGATGCAGGGTCTTGACCCGGCCGTCGAGCACCTCGGGAAAACCGGTCACCGTTTCCACCGGGGTCACCGGAATGCCCTTGCTGGCAATGGTTTTGGCGGTCGAACCGGTGGAGACAATGTCAACCCCGGCGTCATGCAGGCCCTGCGCGAGTGGGATCAGGCCACTCTTGTCGTACACGCTGATCAGTGCCCGCCGGATCGGCCTCTTGCCGATCAATGTCCCCGACGTCATCCTATGGTCGCCTTTCTGCCACTCCAGGTCACACCGCGCGTTGCCACCGCGGCCAGCACGTCCACCAGCAGTCGCCGTTCGACGACCTTGATGCGCTCGTGCAATGTGTCTTCATCATCGCCGTCGAGGACCTCGACGGCCTGTTGGGCCAGGATCGGCCCGGTGTCCATCCCGGCGTCGACCAGGTGAACAGTGCATCCGGTGACCCTGACACCGTAATTCAGCGCGTCGGGCACCGCGTGCGCGCCGGGGAAGGCGGGCAGCAACGCCGGATGGGTGTTGACCACCCTGCCGATGAAACGCGAAAGGAACTCGGGGCCAAGGATTTTCATGAAACCTGCCGAGACGATCAGGTCAGGCTGATGGGCTGCGGTGGCATCGGCGATCGCGGTATCCCAGGCGGCCCGGTCAGGGTGGTCGCCCAGCCGTACGCAGTAGGACGGAATGCCCGCGTCCTGTGCGATCTGCACGGCCTTGCAGTCACGGTCCACCCCGACCGCGACGATGCGGGCCGGGTAGTCGCCCACCGCGGAGTCGAGCAGCGAGGCCAGCAGCGATCCGGTTCCCGAAGCCAGGACGACGACGCGGGCCGGCGCGCTGGGCGGGATGCTGAGGGGATGCTGCACGGCGATGAGCCTAGCTGTGGTTTGACCCTAATGAGACCGGGCACCCGGCCGATCGCCGCGAGATTGCCGTCCTGCAGGCCGCTACTCGCACTTTGTCGGCGTGAGCTCAGTCCCGCGGCGGGTGCGGCTCGTCGGCCTCGATGTCGGCGTCGACGAACATCAGATCCTCGACATCCTCGAGGTCGGGAGCGGGCCGCACCGGCCGTGGCGGCGCAGCTGGCGGCTTCGGCTCCGGCTCGGGTTCCGGCCCGGGCTGGGGCTCGGGCTCGGGCACCAGTTCGGCGTCGATCACCTCCGCGTCGATCAACTCCGCCTCGATCACCGGGCCCTGGTCGTCGACGACCGGCTCGCCGAAGACGATCGGTTCGGTCATCGGCTCGCCATCGGGTTCGGCGACCACCAGCGGCGCCTTGATCACCGGCTTGGGCCGGCGAACCACACCGCCGGCCATCACCACCGTCAGCGCGCCGACGACGAAGAACCAGAAGAACACCCCGGGCCCGAACGTCGACTGGTCTACCCCGACGTCGCCGAAGTTGCCCAGTTTCCCGCCCCCGGCATAGCCGAGCAGCGCCATCGTCGCCGCGGACAGCAGGGCGGCCACCGCGAGCTTGCCCAGCGCCGCCGGCAGCGGCAGCGGCCGGCGGGCACACTGCTGGCCCACCGCCACCCCGGCTGCGGCTCCGACGATCAGCAGGGCGACCCACACCGGGCCCAGCGGCGGTGTGGGCACCGCCGCCAGGATCGGCAGCGCCGGGATGTCACCGCCGAACACGGTGAACGAACTGAACGTCGCGAAGCCGATGTGCGCGCTGGATCCGACGGCCACCGCCGATGTCCCCACGATGACGTTGGGTGCATACAGGACCGACAGCAGCGTCAGGCTCAGCTGGCCGAACAGTGAGTCGGTGATCGCGAACAGGTCGTGCATGGTGCCCCAGTGCACGACCAGCGACCCGGCCGTCACCGCGGCCGACAGCCCGAACAGGGCCAGCATTCCGGCCGCGGCAGCGCGCACCGTGTCGCCCAGCCAGAGCGGCAGCCCGAGGGAGCGCAGCGCGCGCCATCCCACCTGCGAGCCCACCCCGATCAGGGCGCCGACGGCATGCACCGCCAGCACACCGGAGAATGCCCGCAACGCGCTGGGGGTCTGCAGATCCGTGATCACCGAGGAGGCGTCGTGGATGACCGCCAGCGCGATCGCCGCGACCAGCAGCGGTCCGCCGAGCGCCGACGCCACGATCCAGCGGGTCACGAACCACGATGCACGCGGCGAGGTGGCGGCGGCGGTGGTGCGGGCCGTCCCCCACACCATCACCAGCACCGGCAGTAGCGGCAGTGCGCCGAGCTGATGTCCGGCGATCGAGACGGGCACCTGGTGTACCGCCAGCCACATGCTGGCGACGGCACCGAGGGTGCCGGTCATATCGCTGTTGGCGATGACGAGCTGTAGCAGCGTGACCGCGGTGATCACCACGAGCGCAACCAGGGCCGGGCCGAAGGCAACCCGGACCAGGTCACGCGCCTGGCGCGCGCCGACGGGCCGCTGGTCCTCCATTCGCGTCACAGGTCGCGCTGGTATCCGGAACGCGCGAGGCGCACCCGGTTAGGACGGTGCCGGGCCAGACGGCGACGACGGTGCGGACGGCGCCTGGGACTGTTGCCCGGGTTGTCCGGGGGCCGGCTGCTGGCCGGAGCCGACCGACGGCGGCGGGCTGAAGCTGGGGAATCCGGTGGGCGGGGTGGGCGGCCCACTCTGCGGGCCGGGTGCGGAGAAGCCGCCGCCGGACGGGTAGCCGCCGTACTGGGACGGGTAACCGGGACGCTGACCCGGGCCCTGCGGTCCGGGCTGCGGACCAACCTGCTGACCGTAGTAGCCACCCGGGGGCGGGCCGTACTGGCCGTACTGGTCGTAGCGGGGCCGCGGGGCGGGCGCGGTGATGACTCCGGCCTCCAGCAGCAGCGCCGCGACGGCGGCGGCCGCTTCCAGGATGGTGAACGTGAGGACCACCCACAGCGCCCAGCCGATCGAGAAGCCCGCCGGCTTGCTGACCACCTGCGCGATGACCAGCAGCACAGCGAGCACCGAGATCGCGGCGACGACCGCGGTGTAGGGCTTGGCCTTGGGCACCAGGCTGACGGCGGCGAGCAGCGCGGCGAGCACGGCCGCGATCACGGGGTAGCCGCCACCGCTGCCGGTGAGTTCGGCACCGCCGAACGGGCCGAGTTCGGCGGTCACGGTGAACACCGGTCCGAAGCTGGCCAGGTAGGCGACCAGGCCGGCCACCACAACGCCGATCGTCAGATACAGGGGCAGCTTGCTCGGTCCCGGGTCGCTCGGGGCGAACGACGGCCCGGCAGCCCCGTACGCGCCCTGCGGCTGCGTGGGCGGGTAGCCCGGGTTGTTGGGCGGGTAGGTCATGGCCTCTCCTTCAGCCTTGGCGCGCCGCGCTCCCCTGCGGCGCTGCGTCGGTTGTGGCACTCGAACGGACCCACTGGCCCAGCTCGACCATCAACGCTAGCGCACGGTGCCGCAGGGGCGGCGACCATCGGCGTGTCACACAGGCAGTTGACACACTGCCCACACGCCTCAGGCAGAAGCCAAGACCGGGGCCCCCACCGAATCGCTATCGGCTGCTTCGATTTCGCGGACCAGCGGCAGCACGCGGGCGCCGAAGTATTCGATCTCCTCCTGGAAGTGCAGGAAGCCACCGAGGATGAGGTCCACCCCGCGCTTGCGGTAGGCCGCGATGCGTTCGGCGATCTGCTCGGGTGTCCCGATGAGCTGGGTGCGGAACCCGTCGTTGTATTGGACCAGGTCTTCGAAGCTGGAATCGGCCCACATGCCGCGCTTGTCGGCGGTGGAGTTGCCGGCCTGTTGCACGGCCGAGCGGAAACCTTCCACGGCAGGCTTGTTGGCCTTGGCGATGATCTCGCGCAGCGTGTCCTTCGCTTCCTTCTCAGTATCCCTGGCGATGATGAAGCCGTTGAGCCCGACCTTGACCTCGCGGCCCGCCTCGCGGGCATGGTCGCGGACATCGACGACCTGCTCGGTGATGCCGTCGAAGTCCTTGCCGTTGGAGAAGTACCAGTCGGCGTAGTAGCCGCCGTTGCGCCGGGCCGCGGTGGAGTTGCCGCCCTGGAACAGCTCCGGGTTTGGCCGGTCGGCGGTGTTGAGCGGCTTGGGCTTGAGGGTGAAGTCGTGGATCCGGTAGAAGTCGCCGCGGAAATCGACGTTGTCCTCGGTCCAGATCTTGCGGATCACCTGAAGGAACTCCGCAGAGCGACGGTAGCGCTCGTCATGTTCGAGCCACGGCTCACCCAGATGGGTGAACTCGTCCTTGAACCAGCCGGAGACGACGTTGATCGCGAACCGGCCGCCGGACAGGTGGTCGGCGGTGGCGCCGAGCTTGGCCAGCACGGCCGGATGCCACAGACCCGGATGGACGGCGGCGATCACCTTGAGCCGCTGGGTCGCCAACAGCAGTGCCAGGCTGAAGCTGGTCGACTCGTGCTGGAACTCAGCGCCGTAGGACGCTTCGTAGCGCACCTGGCTCAGCGCGTACTCGAAGCCGTTGTTCTCCGCGGTCTGCGCCAGCTTTGCGTTGTACGCGTAGTTCCAGTCGGTGCGCTGCTCGATGTCACTGGTCACCAACCCACCACTGACGTTGGGCACCCAGTAGGCGAACTTCACTTGGTCTGCAATGCGTTCGGTTGTCACGGGGAAACATGCTCGCCAGCGCGCCTGAGCACGTCACCCTTTTAACTCGCCGAGAGTTCAGTTCTTGTACGCGAAGCCCGAGAAGCGGCGTGAACAAGTGCGGTGTCGGCGGCACGGTACCCGCTGGCCGCCAGAGCGGTAAGCGCGCGTCTCACAATGTTTTCAGGTTGGTAGCGCAGGTGATTGGCGCTCACCCGGACCATGCGCCAACCAAGATCCGCGAAGAACTCCAGCCGATCGATGTCCCCGGCATGCTGTCCTGGGTCGGTCCAGTGCTGCGCGCCGTCGTACTCGACGCCGACTTTCCATTCCGGCCAACCCATATCGATACGCCTGACGATGCGGCCGGCTGCATTGCGGATTGGGATCTGTGTAACAGGTCGGGGCAGACCTGAGCTGATGAGCAACAGCCGCACCCTCGATTCCTGCGGCGATTCCGCTCCGCCGTCGGCGATGTCGAGGATGTGGCGCAGGCGTCTGATGTGGCGCGCACCGGGATTGCGTCGGGCGATCGTCGCGATATCGGCGACGGTGACACGGGTCGCGGCAAGTACCGCGTCGACGCGGATGAGCCCGAGGGTGAATGACGATCTGCGACCGAGGTCATAGGCGGTTCGGGCAGCAGTGGTACAGCTGATTCCCCGCACCCGGCACAGCTCATCGTCGCGAACAGCACCGCTGTGCACGACGATGCCAGGTGGTCTGCGGTACTGAGCACGCACCAGCTCGGCGGGACTGCGATCGGGCATCCAGCGCACACCCAGCAACGCCGCCGCGGACACCCCGGCCACCGTGGCCCGCCGGCCCGACCACATCCACGCCGCGACCGCCCGATCCGCGGCACTGAGGTCGGCGGGGTTCCGCACGTAGACGTTGCGGTGCAGTTTCGTATAGCCGCGGTTCAACTCACGACGAGTCATCCCAGCCGCGAGGGCTTCCGAGGCCATGATCAAATTCGCCACGCCGTCATGGTCGGCACCCTGTGCGTCGCGAGCCAGTCATGCCTGTGGACAACCCGCTCACACTGCACTTGTTGTACGCGAATCGCGAGAAGCGGCGCGAACAAGTGCGGTGTCGGCGAAATGAGACCCCGCCCTTGCCCCCGCTACTGGAACTCGTTCTAATCCTCGGCATGGACTACGGGCTCGTTCTGTTCACCAGCGACCGCGGGATCACCCCGGCGGCGGCCGCCAAACTCGCCGACGACCACGGCTTCCAGACGTTCTACGTTCCGGAGCACACCCACATCCCGGTGAAGCGGGAAGCAGCGCACCCCGGCACCGGTGACGAGACCCTGCCCGACGACCGCTACATGCGGACCCTGGACCCGTGGGTAAGCCTGGGCACCGCAGCCGCGGTGACCTCCCGGGTCAGGCTGTCCACCGCCGTGGCGCTGCCGGTCGAACACGATCCGATCACTCTGGCGAAATCGATTGCCACACTTGACCATTTGTCAGGTGGGCGGGTGAGTCTAGGGGTCGGCTTCGGCTGGAACACCGATGAACTGCTGGATCACCACGTGCCGCCGAACCGCCGGCGCACCGTGCTGCGCGAATACATCGAGGCCATGCGCGCCCTGTGGACCCAGGAAGAGGCCGCCTACGACGGCGAGTTCGTGAAGTTCGGCCCGAGCTGGGCGTGGCCCAAGCCGGTTCAGCCGCACATCCCGGTGTTGGTGGGCGCCGGCGGCACGGAGAACACCTTCAAGTGGATCTCCCGGCATGCCGACGGCTGGATCACCACACCACGCGACTTCGACATCGACGCCCCGGTCCAGCTGCTGCATGACACCTGGGCCGCCGCCGGCCGCGAGGGTGCCCCGCAGATCGTGGCGCTGGACTACAAGCCGGTGCCGGACAAGCTGGAGCACTGGCGCGAGATCGGAGTCACCGAGGTGTTGTTCGGGCTGCCGGACAAGCCCGCCGACGAGGTCGCCGCCTACGTCGAGCGGCTGGCCGGAAAGCTCGGCGCACTCACCTAGGCCAGAACGGCGCGGTTGTCCTTCTCGGCGGCCCGCACGGTGATGCGTGCGCCCAGCGGATCACCGTCGCTGAGCAGTCCGACCAGATCGGCGTCCTCGGTCAGCGCCAGGAACCGGCTGTCGTCGGCATCGAGCCGGCCCATGATGATCCCGGTGCGCAC
This sequence comes from Mycolicibacterium anyangense, assembly GCF_010731855.1. Taxonomy (NCBI): domain Bacteria; kingdom Bacillati; phylum Actinomycetota; class Actinomycetes; order Mycobacteriales; family Mycobacteriaceae; genus Mycobacterium; species Mycolicibacterium anyangense. Next base: position 3,108,001 of record NZ_AP022620.1, read on the forward strand.
CGGCCAGTCGTAGCGCACCGTGTAGGTCTCGATGGTGGCCGGGCCGTCGGCCTTCTCGGTTACCGGCACCACCGGGCGGGCCGCGACCTCGCGACACAGCGCAGCACTGTTGTCCGGCTTCCAGTTCACCGGCGTCGTCGAGTACACCCCGACGGAATACTTGCTCATGATCCCGCCGTTGGCGGCAATGAGGCCGAAATCGCCTGGGCGGTCCCTCATTTCACTCACCGTCTCGGCGATCCCATGCAGCGAGTAGTTATTGCCGGGCCCACCGAAGTAGGGCAGGCCGCCAGTGAGGGTCAGCCCGCGCGAGTCATCGGTAGCCAATCCGGTGCCGTCACAGAAGTTGAAGACCGGCACCGGGAAGCAGCTGTAGAGATCGAAGGTGGAGATGTCGTCGATGCCGACCCCGGCCACGGCAAGGGCCTCGTTGATCGCCAGCACCGAGGCCGAGTTGTAATCGACCTGCACGCGGTCCAGCAGCGGCTGGTCCACCAGATCGGCATGCCCGTGCAGGTACACCCACCGCTCCTGCGGCACACCCAGCCGGCGTGCCGCCTCCACCGACATCAGCACCGCGGCCGCACCCATGTTGACCTGATCGCGCGCCACCAGCAGCCGCGGGTACGGGTCGCAGATCATCCGGTTGGACTCGGTCACGGTGATCAATTCCTCGGCGGTGCGCTCCACCGGCGCCGACGAAAATGGGTTCTTGGCAGCAACTTTGGTGAACGGGGCGAATAGTTCGCCCATGGCACGACGGTATTCGGCGACGCTCAGGCCGACCCGGCTGCGGCGGGCGTTCTCCAGCAGTCCGTACTGCGCGGGTGCGCCGATCAAGCCGTGCGCCACGGTGTAGTCGGTGAACAGGCCCTCGTAGCCGTAGCCGCGGTCTTCCAGCGAGCCCTCGACCGTCTCGGAGTGGTCCGGCTTGTCCCGGTCGGCGTAATACCGAAGGCTGGAAGTGTTTTCGGAGCCGAAGATCATGACGACCTCGGCCGCGCCCGACGCGATGACACCGGCGAACTCGGTGACCAGATGCTGCGGCCCCTGCCCGCCGAGCGGTTCCAGGACGGCACGCGCCGGTGCCGCGCCGATGCGGTTGGCCACCGACCGTGGATAGTTGTTGGACGCGCCCAGCAGGGTTGGCGTGCGTCCGGAGATCTCGAACTGCCGGATGCCCGCCACCGTGTCGATGGCCCGGGCCACCGCTGCGGCGTCGGCGCCGGTGTCGCGCAGGGCGGCCTGCGCCGCCGCGGTCGCGAGTTCGACCGAGGACAGCCCGCGGTAGCTGGACTCGCCGAGACGCTCGGTGAACTGACCGACGCCAACGATGACGGGGGTACGCGGATCGACCATAGTTCGACAGGCTAACCAGCGCCGCCACCATACGCAAAAGGCCCCCGCGACGCTTTGCGCGCGGGGGCCCTTGCGACTGCTCGCGAGTTACAGCGTCTCGAAGATCTCCCGGGCCAGCTTGGCGGTCTCCGACGGCGTCTTGCCGACCTTGACGCCTGCGGCCTCGAGGGCCTCCTTCTTGCCCTGCGCGGTTCCCGCACCGTCGGAAACGATGGCGCCGGCGTGACCCATGGTCTTGCCCTCGGGTGCGGTGAAGCCGGCCACGTAGCCGACGACGGGCTTGGTGACGTTGGCCTTGATATAGGCGCCCGCCTTCTCCTCCGCGTCGCCACCGATCTCGCCGATCATGACGATCAGCTTGGTCTCGGGGTCGTTCTCGAACGCCTCGATGGCGTCGATGTGCGTGGTGCCGATGACCGGGTCACCGCCGATGCCGATCGCGGTGGAGAACCCGAGATCGCGCAGCTCGTACATCATCTGGTAGGTCAGCGTGCCGGACTTCGACACCAGGCCGATCGGCCCCTTGCCGGTGATGTTGTTCGGCGTGATGCCGACCAGCGACTCACCGGGGGTGATGATGCCGGGACAGTTCGGGCCGATGATCCGGGTCTTCTGCCCCTTCTCGACGTTGTAGGCCCACGCATAAGCGGTGTCCTGCACCGGGATTCCCTCGGTGATGACGACCAGCAGCGGGATCTCGGCGTCGATGGCCTCGATGATGGCGTCCTTGGAGAAAGCCGGCGGCACGAAGGCGATCGACACGTCGGCGCCGGTCTCCTTGATGGCCTCGGCCACCGAAGCGAACACCGGGAGCTCGATGTCGTTGCCGTCCTTGTCCACATGCGAAACCGTGGTGCCGGCCTTGCGGGCGTTGACGCCGCCGACCACCTGGGTGCCGGCCTTGAGCATCAGCTTGGTGTGCTTGGTGCCCTCGCCACCGGTGATGCCCTGGACGATGACCTTGCTGTCCTTGTTCAGAAAAATCGACATTGATTGCGTCCCTTACTTGTTGGCCAGCTCGGCGGCCTTATCGGCGCCGGCGTCCATGGTCTCGGCCTGGATGACCAGGGGGTGGTTGGCTTCAGCCAGGATGCGGCGGCCCTCGTCGACGTTGTTGCCGTCCAGACGCACGACGAGCGGCTTGTTGGCCTCGTCGCCCAGGATCTGCAGCGCCTTGACGATGCCGTTGGCGACCGCGTCGCACGCGGTGATACCGCCGAACACGTTGACGAACACGCTCTTGACCTGGCTGTCACCCAGGATGACGTCCAGACCGGCGGCCATCACCTCGGCCGAGGCGCCACCGCCGATGTCCAGGAAGTTGGCCGGCTTCACATTGCCGTGCTTCTCACCGGCGTAGGCGACGACGTCCAGGGTCGACATGACCAGGCCCGCACCGTTGCCGATGATGCCGACCTCACCGTCGAGCTTGACGTAGTTGAGGTCGTTCTCCTTGGCCTTGAGCTCCAGCGGATCGGTGGCGTCGCGGTCCTCGAACTCGGCATGGCCCGGCTGGCGGAAGTCGGCGTTGGCGTCCAGGGTGACCTTGCCGTCCAGCGCCAGGATCTGGTCGTCGGGCGTGCGCACCAACGGGTTGACCTCCACGAGGGTGGCGTCCTCCTTGGTGAACACCTCCCACAGCTTCTGGATGGTCACGGCTGCGGCGTCGAGCACCTCGGCGGGCAAGTGGCCCTTCTCGGCGATCTCGCGCGCGAAGGCCAGGTCGACACCCTTGACGGCATCCACCGGCACCTTGGCCAGGCGCTCGGGCTTGGTGGCGGCGACCTCTTCGATCTCCATACCGCCCTCGACCGAGCACATGGCCAGGTAGGTGCGGTTGGAACGGTCGAGCAGGAAGGAGATGTAGTACTCCTCGGCGATATCGCTGGCCTCCGCGACCAGCAGCTTCTTCACGACGTGGCCCTTGATGTCCAGGCCGAGGATGTTCTTGGAATGGGTGTAGGCGTCGTCCGGGGTGGCGGCGTACTTCACGCCACCGGCCTTACCGCGGCCACCCACCTTGACCTGTGCCTTGACCATCACAGGCTTGCCGATCTCCTCGGCGATGGCTTTGGCGTCCTCCGGGGAGTCGGTGACCCGGCCCGGGGTGGTGGGAACGTTGTGCTTGGCGAATAGTTCCTTCGCCTGATACTCGAAGAGATCCATGTGCTCACTGTCTGGTCGGCGCTGACTATTTCTTGGGGGGGTGTTGCAGGGGGAAGTCGCTCCGGGGGGAACTGTATCCACACCGGCGAATAGCGCTAAGACCGCCTACCACTCATGTGGCACATCTCACCGACCCGGGTGAGTGATTCAACTCACAAATGACGAAGGAATAACGGCATCGGTTGAACCCGCATTGGAGATTGGTTAACGTCTGGGGGTCGAGATAACGCTTTGGTCACGGTAAGAGGGGCACGTAGTTTTGCGTCAGCATCGGTCGGACTCGGATCTCTTGGGAGATGATCGGACCGCACGCGCTGCGACCAGGGCTTTTGATCCGAACCGGGTCGACATCACCGACATCATCCCCTTCAACGAGTTCGGCGAGCTCCGCGATCTGATCGACGTAGACTCCTGCGAGCACTCCACCTTCGACACCGGGTCGCAGGTTGTGCACTCCCCTGAACTAGATGACATGCACGACGCCGACGATCTGAAACCGCTGCGCCTCGCGGTGCCCGCCGAGTTCGACGGCTCCGATGACATCGACCGCGCCGAGCAGCCGATGTTCGTCAACACCGAGATCACCGACATCCTGCCGCGCACACCGCAGCACCGCCGTCAGCCGACCAGCGCCGCCAAGGGTCGCGTGATGATCGCCGCGATGGCCGCCGGGGCCGCTGCCGCTGCCGCCTACACCGCGGTCAAGCCGGCCACCGAGACCACCACGGCGACCGTGCTGGCCGCGGACAAGACGCCCATCGAGGGGGCGCCCGCTTCACCGCGTGGCGTCCAGTTGATCGCGGTCACGCCCATTGCCGACGCGTCGGTGCACAGCGAGGAGCTCTCCAAGGGCGCGGCGTTCGCCCAGGAGCGGGCCGAACGTGAGGCCCGGCTGCAGCGTCCACTGTTCGTGCTACCCACCAAGGGTGTGTTCACCTCCGGCTTCGGCTACCGATGGGGTGCACTGCACGCCGGTATCGACCTGGCCGGCCCGATCGGCACCCCGATCTACGCCGCCGGTGACGGCGTGGTGGTCGACGCCGGGCCGACGGCCGGCTACGGCGCCTGGGTCAAGATCCGGCACTCCGACGGCACCGTGACCCTCTACGGCCACGTCAACACCTGGAACGTGCAGATCGGTCAGCGAGTGTTCGCCGGCGACCAGATCGCCACCATCGGCAACCGCGGCAATTCGACCGGCCCGCACCTGCACTTCTCGGTTCTGCAGAACGGCACCAACTTCATCGACCCGGTGCCGTGGCTGGCCGCGCGGGGTATCTCGCTCGGCCCGTACGTCGGCTGAGCGTGGCTCACCCGAACGACCCACGTTCGACCTCGCCGATCATCCGGCGACAGCCCTCCGGCCCCATTCCCCGGCCCGATGACACCCGCACCGGCATCATCAGGCGCGCCCCGACCGGCCCGATCCCGCCGTTGGCGCAGGACCGCACGGCACACGTCCCGCGGCCGCCCGTCGAGGAGGCACCGACCGGCCTGATCCGGCGCGCCGAGCCGGTGACCGTAGCGCCGCGGGTGACCCCCGTCGTCGACATCTCGACCGGCCGCACCGCCACCGCCGCGAGTGCGATGAGCATCGTCAGCGGCTGGGCCACGGCCGTGGTGGCCACCGATCTGATCACCGGATGGTGGCATACCGACCGATTGTTCTGTGTCGCAGTCGGTTTCCTGGCCCTGTTGTTCGCGGGCAGCACGATCTCCGGGGTGATCCTGCTGCTGCTGCGCCGATCAGTGGGCCGCTATCTGATCACCTTCGGCGCGGTGATCGCGCTGCTGACGTTCGGCAGTGTGTTCATCGCCGGGGCCCGGATCCCCTGGCCGGTGTACCTGATCCCGGTTCTGCCGTTGGTGAGTCTTGTTCTGGCGCTTCATTCTTCGACGAAGCGCTGGTGCCGCATCCGCTAGAGCTTGGTCACCGGGGCGTGGTTGTGCATCAGCTTGACCCGCCCGGCGCTGCCGAAGTCGATCAACGACATGGCCGACTCCCCCATCCCCGACACTTCTTCGACACGACCCAGGCCGTACTTGTCGTGGCTGACCCGGTCGCCCGGTTCCAGCACCAGCAGAGGGCGCTTGCCGCCACCGGCCGGTCGCATCGGCGAGGGCCGCGGCGTGCCGAACCGTCCGGCCCCGCTGACCGGTGCGCTGTAGGACGGCGCGGGATCGGTTCGCCGCCAGTCGAGGAGGTGCTCGGGAATCTCACGCAGGAAACGTGATTCGGGGTTCAGCATCGGCTGCCCCCACGACGAGCGGACCTTGGCCCGGGTGAGGTACAGACGCTGCCGGGCCCGGGTGATGCCGACGTAGGCCAGCCGGCGTTCCTCGGACAGCTCGGTCGGATCGCCCAGCGCCCGCATGTGCGGGAACATGCCGTCCTCCCATCCCGTCACGAACACCACGGGGAACTCCAGCCCCTTGGCGGTGTGCAGGGTCATCATCGTCACCACACCGGAGTCGTGCTCGGGCAGTTCGTCGGAGTCGGCGACCAACGACACCCGTTCCAGGAATTCCGCGAGCAACCCGGTCTGGGGCACGTCCTCGTCGGCCTCGGCGTCCTCGGCACCCTCGGCCAGCGCGGCGGCGTTGGCCCGGTCGGTGCTGAATTCGTGTGCGACGCTGACCAATTCGTTGAGGTTGTCCAACCTGGCCAGGTCCTGCGGGTCGCTGGAGGACTCCAACTCCCGGCGGTAACCGGTACGGTCGAGGACCGCCTCCACCAGGTCGCCGAGTTCGTCGTCGAGGCGGCCGCGCAACTCGTCGAGCAGGTTGACGAAACCGGCGATCGCCTTCTCCGAGCGGGTGTTGAGCATCGGCACCTTGCCCTGCGCGGCGGCGGCCAGCGCATCGGCGAAGGTGGCGCCGGTGTTCTCGGCGTAGACGGCAACGCACGCCTCGGCACGATCGCCGATACCGCGGCGCGGCGTGTTCAGGATGCGCCGCAGGCTCACCGCGTCACCGGGATTGTCGAGCACCCGCAGGTAGGCGACGATGTCGCGAATCTCCTTGCGCTCGTAGAACCGAACGCCGCCGACCACCTTGTAGGGGATGCCGGCGCGGATGAACACCTCTTCGAGTGCGCGCGAGGAGTTGTTGGTCCGGTAGAACACCGCGACGTCGTTGTAGCTGATCTGGTGGCGGTCGGCCAGGGCGTCGATCTCCCCTGCGACGAAGCGGGCTTCGTCGTGCTCGTTATCCGCGACGTAGCCGGTGATCAGTTCGCCCTCACCGGCATCGGTCCACAGCCGCTTCTCACGCCGGTTGGCGTTGCGGGAGATCACCGAGTTCGCGGCCGACAGGATGTTCTGGGTGGACCGGTAGTTCTGCTCGAGCAGGATCGTGGTGGCGTCCGGGAAGTCGCGCTCGAAGTCCTCGATATTGCGGATCGTGGCGCCACGGAAGGCGTAGATCGACTGGTCGGCATCGCCGACCACGCACAACTCGCTGGGCGGCACGGTGTCGGTGTCCGGCGCACCGACTCCGACCAACTCCCGGACCAGGACGTACTGGGCGTGGTTGGTGTCCTGGTACTCGTCGACCAGGATGTGCCGGAAGCGCCTGCGGTAGTACTGGGCGATCTGCGGGAAGGCCTGCAGCACCGCGACCGTCTCACCGATCAGGTCGTCGAAGTCCAGCGCGTTGGCCGCCCGCAGCCGTCGCTGGTACTCGCCGTACACACTGGCCACGGTGCGGGCCAGATCGTCGGTGTTGGCTTCAAGGGCGGCGACCGCGTCCTCAGGGCTGACCAGTTCGTTCTTCAGGTTGGAGATCCCGTTGGCCAGTAGCCGCGGCGAGTAGCGCTTGACGTCGAGGCCCATGTCCTTGCCGATCATCAGCAGCAGGCGGCGCGAGTCGTCGGCGTCGTAGATCGAGAAGTTGGAGTTCAGCCCGGGCAGCAGGGAGGCCTGATTGCGCAGGATCCGCACGCAGGTGGAGTGGAACGTCGACACCCACATGTTGCGGGCCCGGGGCCCCACCAGCGCGACCACCCGCTCCCGCATCTCGGCGGCAGCCTTGTTGGTGAACGTGATCGCCAGGACCTGACCGGGGCCGACGTCGCGGGCGGCCAGCAGATAGGCGATGCGGCGGGTGAGCACGGCGGTCTTGCCGGACCCGGCGCCGGCGACAATGAGCAGCGGGGAGCCTTCGTGCAGCACCGCCTGACGCTGCTGGGGATTGAGGCCGTCGAGAAGCTCGGCGGCGTCGGCGGGGGGTCTGAAGTCGGTCACGTGCACACTCATGTCTGACCCAACTTACCGCTGTACGGCGACAGTTTTTTGCACAAGAGCGGCGCGTGGTGGCACACTCATCTCGTGCTCACTGCACAGCAGCGCCGATTTTTCTACGGGTACCGGATCGCGGTACCCGTGGTGGCATAGCTGCTCGAACCCGAGAGCCCCGCGGTCCGCATCCGGATCCGGGGCTCATCTCTTGTGTGAGGTCCGGACCGCGATGAGACCGAAACACACACGAGGAGAACAGAGTCATGACCGTAGAAGCCGAGCAGATGTCTGATATCGACGCCTTGCGCCTGGAAATCGACCGCCTCGACGCCGAGATCCTGGCCGCGGTCAAACGCCGTGCCGAGGTCTCGCAGGAGATCGGGCGCACCCGGATGGCCTCCGGCGGCACCCGTCTGGTGCACAGCCGCGAGATGAAGGTCATCGAGCGCTACAGCGAGCTCGGTCCCGACGGCAAGGACCTGGCCATGCTGCTGCTGCGCATGGGCCGGGGCCGGCTCGGGCACTAGAGCCGCTCAGCAGCGCGTCAGGTCCCGATCGACGATCTTGTAGCGCCGGGTTCCCGCCGGTAACAGCTGGTCGAGGGCCAGCGCCAGCACGCCCATGGCACCGCCGATCTGGGCGACCACCAACTCGGGCAGGGCACGGCGCTCGGCAGCACTGATGGTCTTCATGGCCACGTGGTTACCCCACGCCCGCCTGCGCAAGCGTGGGATGCGCCACTGCTTGGTTACTTGGTCAGGGCGATGTACTTGGTGTCGAGGTATTCCTCGATGCCCTCGTAGCCGCCCTCACGGCCGAATCCGGACTCCTTGACCCCGCCGAACGGCGCTGCCGGATCGGAGATGACGCCACGGTTGACGCCGACCATGCCCGACTCCAGGGCCTCGGCCACCCGCAGCGCCCGGTCCAGCGACTCGGTGTAGATGTAGGACGCCAGACCGTACTCGGTGTTGTTGGCCGCCGCGATGCCCTCTTCCTCGGTGTCGAAGCCGATGATCGGGGCGACCGGCCCGAACACCTCTTCGGTGAGGATGCGGGCGTCGGCGGGAACGTCGGTGAGAACGGTGGCCGGGTAGAAGTTGCCCGGGCCGCCGGGGGCCTGCCCGCCGAGCGCCACGGTGGCACCCTTGTCCACCGCGTCGTCGACGAGCTCCTGCACCTTGGCCAGCTGCTTGGTGTTGACCAGCGGCCCCAGCTTGGAGCTCGGGTCCAGCCCGTTGCCGAGGGTGATCTCGCCCATCCGCTTGACGAACTTGTCGGTGAACTCCTCGATCACCGCGTTGGCGACGTGCAGCCGGTTGGCCGCGGTGCACGCCTCGCCGCCGTTGCGCATCTTGGCCAGCATCGCGCCCTCGACCGCGGCATCGACGTCGGCGTCGTCGAAGACCACGAACGGCGCGTTGCCACCGAGCTCCATCGAGGTGCGCAGCAACTTGTCCGCGGACTGAGCCACCAGCGCCTTGCCGACGCCGGTCGAGCCGGTGAAGGTGAGCTTGCGCAACCGGCCGTCGTCGATGAGCGCCTTGGTGACCTCGCCGGGCCTGCTGGTCGGCAGGATCGACAACACCCCCTTGGGCAGGCCGGCCTCGTCCATCAGCTTGGCGAGCAGCAGCATGGTCAGCGGCGTCTCCTGGGCGGGCTTGACGATCATCGTGCAGCCCGCGGCGAAGGCCGGGCCGATCTTGCGGGTGCCCATGGCCAACGGGAAGTTCCATGGGGTGATCGCGTAGCAGGGCCCGACGGGCTGCTTGGTGACGATGATCCGGCCGGTGCCGGCGGGCGACGGGGCGTAGCGCCCGCCGATGCGCACGGCTTCCTCGGCGAACCAGCGGAAGAACTCGGCTCCGTACTTGACCTCGCCGAGGCTCTCGGCGACGACCTTGCCCATCTCGAGAGTCATCAGGGTGGCCAAGTCGTCGGCCTTGGCGATGATGGTCTCGAACACCGAGCGCAGGATCTCACCGCGCTCGCGAGCCGGGGTTGCGGCCCACTGTGCCTGCACCGCGCAGGCGGCGTCGAGGGCGGCAATCGCGTCCGCTGCGTCCGCGTCGGCGACCGTGGTGATCAGCGTGTCATTGGACGGGTCGTGCACCTCGAACGTGGACGAACCCGGCCGCTCTTCGCCGCCGATCCACAACCCAGTCGGAACCGACGCCAACAGCCGTTCAATGTCTGGAGAGCTCATAGGCTCCATCATCCCCTTCCCCGGACACTTCTCCGCATTAGGGTTCTAGGAATGACCGCCGACATTTCCGCCACCCCGCAATGGGCCGCGCTGCGCCGCCATCACGACGAGATCGCCGGCAAACATCTTCGGGAATTGTTCACCGAAGATCCGGGCCGCGGACGCGAACTGACGATGACGGTCGGGGATCTGTACATCGACTACAGCAAGCATCGGGTGACCCGGGAAACGCTGGGTCTGCTGGTCGATCTGGCCCGCGCGGCCAAGCTCGAGGAGCGCCGCGACGCCATGCTCTCCGGGGCGCACATCAACACCTCCGAGGACCGTGCCGTGCTGCACACCGCGCTGCGACTGCCGCGCGACGCCGCCCTGGTGGTCGACGGCCAGGACGTGGTGGCCGACGTGCACGAGGTGCTCGACGCGATGGGTGCGTTCACCGACAAGCTGCGCAGCGGCGAGTGGACGGGCGCCACCGGCGAGCGGATCAAGACCGTGGTCAACATCGGGATCGGCGGCTCGGACCTGGGCCCGGTGATGGTCTACCAGGCGCTGCGCCACTACGCCGACGCCGGCATCTCGGCGCGGTTCGTCTCCAACGTCGACCCGGCCGACCTGGTGGCCAAACTCGACGGCTTGGACCCTGCCACAACGCTTTTCATCATCGCCTCCAAGACATTCACGACGCTTGAGACGCTGACCAACGCCACGGCCGCGCGGCGCTGGCTGGTTGAAGGACTCGGCGAGGACGCAGTGTCCAAGCACTTCGTCGCGGTGTCGACGAACGCCAAGCTGGTCGACGAGTTCGGCATCGACACCGCCAACATGTTCGGCTTCTGGGACTGGGTGGGCGGCCGCTACTCGGTGGACTCCGCGATCGGCCTGTCGGTGATGGCGGTCATCGGCAAGGAGGCGTTCGCCGACTTCCTGTCCGGATTCCACGTCGTGGACCGGCATTTCGCCACCGCGCCGCTGGAGCAGAACGCACCGGCGCTGCTGGGCCTGATCGGACTGTGGTATTCGGACTTCTTCGGCGCGGAAACCCGTGCCGTGCTGCCGTATTCGAATGACCTGTCGCGGTTCGCCGCCTACCTGCAGCAGCTGACGATGGAATCCAACGGCAAGTCGGTGCAGGCCGACGGGACACCGGTGACCACTTCGACGGGTGAGATCTTCTGGGGCGAGCCGGGGACCAACGGCCAGCACGCGTTTTACCAGTTGCTGCATCAGGGCACCCGGCTGGTGCCTGCCGATTTCATCGGGTTCTCCGAGCCCACCGACGATCTGCCGACCGCCGACGGCACCGGCAGCATGCACGACCTGCTGATGAGCAACTTCTTCGCCCAGACCCAGGTGCTGGCATTCGGCAAGACGGCGCAGGAGATCGCCGCCGAAGGGACTCCCGCGCAGGTGGTTCCGCACAAGGTGATGCCCGGCAACCGGCCGTCGACGTCCATCCTGGCCCGGCGGCTGACGCCGTCGGTGGTGGGCCAGCTGATCGCGCTCTACGAGCATCAGGTGTTCACCGAGGGCGTGGTCTGGGGTATCGACTCGTTCGACCAGTGGGGTGTCGAGCTGGGTAAGACGCAGGCCAAGGCCCTGCTGGGAGTGATCACCAGCGACGGGTCTCCGGCGGAGCAGACCGACAGTTCGACCGACGAACTGGTGCGCCGCTACCGCGAGGAGCGCGGCCGGGTTCGCTGAAGCGATTTGGGCGCTAGGCGAACGGCGTGGTGAACCGCGGGGGCAGCAGCTTGAGCAGTGCGACCAGCGGCACCCATGGCCAGCCTGGAACGATCGCGCGGCCGGTTTCGCGTTCGATGGCGGCGACGATCTTGCGCACCCCGGTCTCGTTGTCGACCATCAGCATGGTGCTGTTCGACTTGGCGGTCATCTCCGATTCGATGTAGCCCGGTTCGATGACGGTGACGGTGATGGGCCCCGACGCGTATTCACCGCGCAGCGATTCCCCCAGTGACGACACCCCGGCCTTCGACGCGGCATAGGCGGCCTTGACCCCGGGCAAGCCCTTGTTACCCAGCACGCTGGAGATCAGCACGAGATGGCCGGAACCGGAGGTGTGGAACATCTCCAGCGCCGTCTCGATCTGTACCAGCGCCGCAACCAGATTCGTTTCGATGGTGGCCTTGTTGGCCCGCAGATTCCCCGAACCCAGCGGTGCGCCCTTGCCGACGCCCGCGTTGACGATGACGCGGTCCAGGCCGCCGAGTTCACCGGCGAGTTCGGCGAACACTGTGGGTACCCGGTCGTGGTCGTTGACGTCCAGGGCAGCGACGGCGACGGTGATGTCCGGATGACGGGCGGTGAGTTCGGCCTTGAGCTCGTCGAGCCGGTCGACGCGCCGGGCGCACAGTGCGAGATCACGCCCCTTGGCGGCGAACTGGCGGGCCATGCCCGCGCCGAGACCGGAGCTCGCGCCGGTGATGAGGATCTTCTGGCGGGTCATGCCGGCAGCTTAACGACGCCGCTGGGGCGGGCTCACTTCAGCAGCCGGGACAACCGTCGGTCGGCCAGCACCTTGCCGCCCGTCTGACACGTCGGACAGTACTGAAAAGACTTGTCCGCGAACGACACTTCCCGCACCGTGTCGCCGCAGACCGGACAGGGCAGCCCGGTCCGGGCGTGTACCCGCAGCCCGGATCGCTTCTCCCCCTTCAGGGTGGCGGCCTGCTGCCCCACCGATCGCTGCACCGCATCGGTCAGCACCGTGATCATGGCGTCGTGCAACACCGACACCTGGGCCTCGGTGAGTTTGTTCGCGGTGGCGAACGGCGACAGCTTGGCCACATGCAGGATCTCGTCACTGTAGGCGTTGCCGATCCCGGCGATGACCTTCTGGTCGGTGATGACCGTCTTGATCCGGCCGGACTGGCTGGCCAGCAGCTGGGCGAGTTGGTCGGCCGTGACCTCCAGCGCGTCGGGCCCCAGCGTCGCGATGCCCGGCACGTCGGCCGGGTCGCGCACGATCCAGACCGCCAACCGCTTCTGGGTGCCGGCTTCGGTGAGGTCGAAACCCGGTGCTTCGCCGGGTGTTCCGAGATGCACCCGTAAGGCGATCGGTCCTTTGCCGGGCTTGAGCGGGGCGGCGGCCAGCTTGTCCGACCAGCGCAACCAGCCGGCCCGTGACAGGTGGGTGATCAGGTAGAGCTCACCGGCCTGCAGCCCGAGGTACTTTCCCCAGCGGTGTGCCCCGGTGACCTTATGACCGTGCAGCGCGGTGGGCGGCGGGTCGAAGGTCTTGAGCACCGACAGGGCGCCGACGTCGAGGCGGCCCACACTCGCACCGACCGCATGCCGGCGCAGATGGTCGGCGAGCGCCTCGACTTCCGGCAGTTCGGGCATTACTCCAGGCTAGCTAGACCCGGTCGGCAGTGCGCAGTGGCAGCGAGAACAGCCAGCCGACGATCGACAGAACGATGGCCGCCCAGACAGCGGTCCACCAGAACTGGTCGATCTGCAGGCCCCAGTGCGTGGTGTTCTCGGTGATCCAGGCGGTGATCCACAGCATCAGGGCGTTGATGACGATGTGGATCAGCCCCAGCGTGAGGATGTACAGCGGGATCGACACGAATTGCACGATCGGCTTGATGATCGCGTTGACGAAGCCGAAGATCACCGCGACGACGAGAACGATGCCGACCCGCTGCAGCGAGGTATCGCCGCCCACGAAGGTGATCCCCGGCACGATCAGCGTGACGACCCACAGCGCCAGGCCGGTGACGGCGGCGCGCAGGAGAAATGACCCCATGGTTGTGATCCTCCCATGGCAGTGCGTCGTCAGGGGCGCAGCAGATAGATGTCCATGATCCAGCCGTGCCGGGCGCGGGCGGCGGCGCGTACCTCGGCGATGTGTTCGCCGACCTCGCCGACGGTGCCGGCCACCAGGATCTCCTGCGGGGTGCCCAGGTAGGCGCCCCACCAGATCCGGGTCTGCGGCGGGCAGCCCAGGAACGAGCATTCCCCGTCGAGCATCACCACCGCCGAGCCACTCACCCCGCTGCCGCGCAGCTGGCGCCCCGTGGTGATGAGCACGGGTTCACCGACGTCGTTGAGCGGGATCCGGTGCCGGGCGGTGAGCGCCTGCACGGCGGTGATGCCGGGGATCACGTCGAAGCCGAACTCCACATGCTCGGCCACCTGCTCGAGGATGCGCAGCGTGCTGTCGTAGAGCGAGGCATCCCCCCACGCCAGGAACGCCCCGGTGCCGTCGGGCCCCAGTTCGGTCTCGATGGCCTTGGCCCACATCCGGGCGCGGGCGGTGTGCCAGTCGGCGACGGCCTGGGTGTAGTCGCCGTCGGCGGCGCGCTGGGGGTCGGGGAGTTCGACGAAGCGGTAGCCCGGCCGGGTGATGAAGCGGCGGCAGATCTCGCGGCGAAGTTCGACGAGGTCGCTCTTGGCCTGGCCCTTGTCCATGGCGAAGAACACCTCGGTGTCGTTGAGGGCGCGCACCGCCTGCGCCGTGACGTAGTCGGGATCGCCGGCGCCGATGCCGATGACGTGGATGCGCCGCATGACGGGAGCCTAACCAGTGCGTCGCACCAGCCATGGCACCAGGAGCAGCACCGCGAAGCAGCCGCCGACGATCCCGGACACCAGCAGCGGCAGCCTGCCGTCGGTTCCCCACAGCAGCCCGGCCCACACGCCCGCGGCCAGGATCGCCAGTCCGCTGGCGCCCTGGAACACCCCTTGGGCACTGGCCTGGCGGTCATCGGGCACCAACGACGACACCCACGCCTTGCCCACTCCGTCGGTGCACGCGGTGAACAGCCCGTAGGCGGCGATCAACAGCCAGGCCGCCAGGTGATCGGTGGTCAGCCCCAGACCGATGTAGCCGATGGCGAAGAACACCAGCCCGAAGCCGAACACCGCCGACCGGGGCACGCGGTCGGCCAGCACACCGGCGGGGAAGCTGCCGAGTGCGTAGACCAGGTTGTAGCCGACGTAGGCCAGGATCACCCCGACCACCCCGAAGCCGATCTCGTTGAGCCGCAACAACAACAACGCATCAGGGAAGTTGACGACGCCGAATCCCACCACCACCGCGGTCACCCGCCAGTAGCGGCTCGGCAGGTCACGCAGCCCGCGCAGGATCGGCTGGCGGGGCGGGCGCGGACCGGTGCGGCGCTGTTCACGCACCAGCGCGATGAGCAGAACCGACAGGACGGCGGGCACGATCGCCACGTACAGCAGCGGCGGGATCCGGTGATCCAGCAGCTCATAGCCGGCCAGCCCGATCAACGGACCGACCACCGCACCCAGGGTGTCCATGGTGCGGTGAAAGCCGAACACCTTGCCCCGCAACGACTTATCGATGCCCTCGACGAGAAGCGCGTCACGCGGCACCCCGCGGATGCCTTTGCCCAGCCGGTCGACCACTCGCCCGGCCATGACTCCGGGCCAGGCAGCGGCCACCGCGATGATCACCTTGCCGAGGGCGGCCATACCGTAGCCGGTGGCGATCAGCGGCCGCTTGGCGAACCGGTCACCCAGCGGCCCCACCGCGAGCTTGGTCATCGAGGCCGCCCCCTCGGCCGCACCCTCGATGGCACCCACCACCGAGGGGGGCGCCCCCAGTACGGTCGTCAAATAGATCGGCAGTAGTGGGTACAGCAGCTCACTGGCCGCATCCTGCAGGAAGGACACCGCCGAGAGCACCCTGACGTTGCGGGTCAGCCAGAGCCGCGAAAGACGTTGCGTCATAGGGTGTTCAAGAAAGCCGGGGCAAGCACGAAGAAGTTCTCCTCTTCCTGGACGAAGTGCAGACACAGCAAGGCGTACAACCCGTAGAGGCAGGCCAGCAGATCGTCGGTCTGTTCGGCTCGGAGCCCACCGTTCTCGTCGGCGACGTCGAGATGGGTGTGCACCCGCTGCGCCAGCCGATGGATCTCGGCGTGCATCCGGCTCATGGTCGCGGTGGCCTCGGCGCTGCCCAGCGGCCGGGCCAACTCCGGATAGAGCGCGCTGTCCTCGGCGTCTTCGTGCGGCAGCAGGGTCTGCTGCAGGAAGGTGTCGGCGGCGCGCAGTGAATCCAGCGCCGACGGGTCGCCCGCGCCGATCTGCTGGGCGGCGTCCCGCAGCACCGAGAGGTCGTCGCGCATGCGGTCGTGTTCGGCGGAGAACCGGGCCACCAACTGTTCGGCGTCGTGGCTCAGCGGCGGCGGCCCGGTGTGGTCGCCGCCCAGTGCGCGCAGCGCATTGAGGATCACGGCCAGGTCGATACCCTCCTGCAACAGTGCGCCGGCCGCGGGCGGCAGCCACCCGGCGGCGGCGAATCCCATGGCGACCAGCGACAGCCCCATCCCGACACCGGCGCTCTGCACCGCGATGCGCCGGGAGCGACGGGCGATCAGCTTGGCGTCGGCCAGCCGGTCCAGGCGGTCGGCGGTCAGCACGATATCGGCGGCTTCCGAACTGGCCGTGGACCCGCGGGCGCCCATCGCGACGCCGACGTCGGCGGCCGCCAGCGCGGGGGCGTCGTTGACGCCGTCGCCCACCATCGCGGTGACTGCCTTCTCCCGCTCGGCGCGCACCTTGGCCACCTTGTCGGCGGGGGTCTGCTGGGCGGCCACCTCGTCGAGACCCAGCACCGTCCCGATCTGGCGGGCCGGTGCCGGCCGGTCCCCGGTCAGCATCACCAGCCGCGTCATGCCGGCGGCCCGCAACCGCCGCAACGTACGGGGCGCATCAGGCCGCAGCGGATCTGTCAGCAGTATCGCGCCGGCCAGGTCGCCGTCGACACGGACCCAGGCCACCACCGCGGCGTCCAGCGATGCCCGCGAGAGCACCCCGGCCGCCCAATCCGGCAGCGCATCGTCGAGGTCCAGGTTGCCGACGGCGACGCGGCGGCCGTCGACCACCGCCGAAACTCCGGTTCCGGCCTGCTCGCTGACGTCGGTGGGCACCCGCAGCGGCACGCCTCGCAGGCGGGCTTCGGCGACGATGGCCGCGGCCAGGATGTGCGGCGAGAGCTGGTCGGCCGAGGCGGCCAGGCCCAGGACGGCATCGACGGTCCACCCCGGGGCTACCGCGACATCGGTACCCCTTGGCCGCCCGGTGGTCAGCGTTCCGGTCTTGTCGAGCACCAAAGTGCTTGCCCGGCCTAATGTTTCGAGTGCGCCACCGCCGCGGACCAGCACGCCGATACGCGAGGTGCGGGACAGTCCCGAGACGATGGCCACCGGCGCGGCGAGCAGCAGGGGGCACGGGGTGGCGACGACGAGCACCGCCACCGCACGCTGCGCCGTCCCGCTGAGCAGCCAGGCCAGGCCGGCCACCGCCAGCGCCGCCGGAACGAACCACCCGGCGAGCCGGTCGGCGATGCGCACCACCGGGGCCGACTCGGCGGCAGCCTGTTTGGCCAGTGCGACGATCCCGGCGTAGGTGCTGTCGGCTGCGGTGGCCGTGGCGCGCAGTTCCAGCCCGCCGCCGGCGTTGACCACGCCGCTGCGCACCGCCTCGTCCCGGTCCCGCCGGACGTGGGCGGCCTCACCGGTGAGCGCCGACTCGTCGAGCACCGCGGACTCCGAGAGCACCAGTCCGTCGACGGGCAGCACCTCGCCGGGACCGACGATCACGATGTCGTCGACCGCGATGACGTCCAGCCCGACCACCTCGACGTCGCCGCCCACACGGCGGCGAGCGGTGTGGGGAACCCGATCCAGAAGGGCGCGAAGGTCTTTGGTGGCCCGCCGCTCGGCGGCGGCATCGAGGGCTTGCCCCGTCGCGAGCATGACGCCGACCAGCGCGCCGGCCACGTACTCCCCCACCGCCAGAGCGCCGGCCAACGACAGCACCGCCAGGATGTCCACCCCGATACGGCCCGTGCGCAACGCGGCGATCACCCACCAGATCGCCGGTCCCAGGGCCACCACGGTGCCTGCGATCCAGCAGCCGTCGGCCACCGCGGTAGCCCCGAGCAGCCAGGCGATCCCGCCGGCGGCCAGCGCCGCGAGCGTGACCGCGAGTAGCGCCCAGCGCACCGCGTCCTTCACAGCTCTCATGATGCTCCTACCGGGCGTAGTATTCGGCGCGTGTCGACGTTTAACGGACTCCCCGCGCACATCCTGTACGTGCACTTCATCGTGGTGCTCGCACCGCTGACCGCCATCCTGGCGATCCTGTGTGTGCTGTGGCCGGCCGCCCGCCAGCGGTTGGTGTGGCTGGTGCTGGTCCTGGCCGGTGTCGTCGCGGTGCTGACGCCGGTGACCACCGAGGCCGGTGAGTACCTCGAGCACCGGGTGGGGCGCACGCCGCTGATACACGCCCACGCCGAGCTCGGCGACACGATGATCTATTTCGCCGCCGCGCTGCTGGTCGCGGCGGTGCTGCTGGCGGTCGTACACCTGCGCACCAGCCGGGGCAAGTCGGTCTCGACCGCACTCAACGTGGTGGTGGCGGTGATGGTCCTGGCCGCCGGCATCGGCACGATCGTGCAGACCTACCGGATCGGGGATTCCGGCGCGAAGTCCGCGTGGGCCGATCTACCGCCGGCCCCGGCGTCGGGCGAGGGCGGCGAATAGGCTCAGCCGCGCAGCGTCACGCTGGGTGACTGGCCGAATTCGGCCCGGTAGGCCTGGCTGAACCGGCCGGTGTGGGCGAAGCCCCAGCGGATGGCGATCGCCGCGACGGTGTCGCGGGTCGGGTCACCGGCCATCAGGTCGCGGTGCGCGCGGCGCAACCGGATCTGCCGCAGGTAGGTCATCGGGCTGATGTCGAGGTGCCGGCGGAACATGTACTGGACCGCGCGCGGTGTGACGTTGAGGGCGCGGGCCACATCCGTCATCCCGATATCGCGGGCGCAGTTGGCGTGCATGAACTCAATGGCGCGACGCAGCAGTGGCGGCGAGGTGTCCAGGGTGTCGACGCTGTCGTCGACGGCGTCGGCATAGGTGTTGGGAAAGACCTGCAGCATGGTGGCGGCCAGCAGCCGGACCGCCGCGCCGACCACCGCTTGGGAGCCGCCGACCCCGATCCGGTCCGCCAAGGTGGTGGTGACGTATTCGACCGCGGTCTCCCACTGCGAGGCGGCCGCCGCCGAGCGGGGCCGCCCGGAAGTGAAGCGCACCGGTCCGCGATCCAGGTTGCCGGTGATCTCGGCCAATGCGGCGGGGGTGAGCGCGGCCAGCGACACCTCGGCGTCGGCCAGGTGCGCACGGCAGGGCCGACCGGGCCGGATGGCGAGCACGATGTCGCCGGCGACGCAGATGTCGGGGTGGGCGTCGGACCCGAGTTGCATCGTGCCGGACTTCAGGTGGGTGACCACGAAGCAGGGCGCCGGCTCGGCTTCGAAGACCAGCTCGCCGGGGACCCGTGCGGTGCACAGGCTCACCGGACCCATCACCACGTGCGACAGCGTGATCGGCCGGTCACCACGCAACCCCTCGACACGGCCGCGGATTCCGTGGGCACTGCCGATGAACGTGGCGACGGCCTCGGGGTCGGCGGTGGTGCAGACGGTGCTGCGCGGCGGCGACTCGAGGACAGCGGTCATCGTGGCTCCTGACTTGTGACGGCCGCACCGAACGCCGCACC
Source organism: Mycolicibacterium anyangense (assembly GCF_010731855.1). Classification (NCBI taxonomy): domain Bacteria; kingdom Bacillati; phylum Actinomycetota; class Actinomycetes; order Mycobacteriales; family Mycobacteriaceae; genus Mycobacterium; species Mycolicibacterium anyangense. The sequence continues at coordinate 3,127,519 of NZ_AP022620.1, forward strand.
AGCAGTTCTGTCGGATGTCGCATGAGAACCTCGGCGACCGAACTGCCAGTGGCGAAGTTGCGGTGCATACGCCCGAAACAGAGCGGACGTGGTGAGCATTGTTCTCAGCCCTGCGGCGAGCGTACCTTGCCCGCATCCGATCCGGGAGCATCTTCCGTCAATAATTAGAACACGTTCTACTATCGGGTATGCGATTCACATACGCCGAGGCGATGACCGATCCCTCCTTCTACATCCCGCTGGCCAAGGCCGCCGAAGCCGCAGGTTATGACGCGATGACGATTCCGGACAGCGTCGCCTACCCGTTCGAATCGGATTCGAAATATCCGTACACCCCGGACGGAAACCGCGAATTTCTCGACGGCAAGTCGTTCATCGAGACCTTCGTGATCACCGCTGCCCTCGGTGCGGTGACCGAGCGGCTCAAGTTCAACTTCTTCGTCCTCAAACTGCCGATCCGCCCGCCGGCGCTGGTTGCCAAGCAGGCCGGCTCGCTGGCCGCTCTGATCGGCAACCGCGTCGGCCTCGGGGTGGGCACCAGCCCGTGGCCGGAGGACTACGCACTGATGGGTGTGCCGTTCGCCAAGCGCGGCAAGCGGATGGACGAATGCATCGACATCATCCGCGGGCTCACCACCGGTGACTACTTCGAGTATCACGGCGAGTTCTACGACATCCCCAAGACCAAGATGACCCCGGCGCCCACCGAGCCGATCCCGATCCTGATCGGCGGGCACGCCGATGCCGCGTTGCGCCGGGCGGCCCGCAACGACGGCTGGATGCACGGCGGCGGTGAAGAGGATCTCGACGAGCTGCTGGCCAAGCTCAACCACTTCCGCCAAGAGGAAGGCACCGCCGACAAGCCGTTCCAGATCCACGTGATCTCGGTCGACGGCTTCACCGTCGACGGCGTGAAGCGCCTGGAGGACAAGGGCGTCACCGACGTGATCGTCGGCTTCCGGATCCCCTACATCAAGGGCCCGGACACCGAGCCGCTGGACGCCAAGATCCGCAACCTGGAGTGGTTCGCCGAGAACGTCATCGCCAAGGTGTAGCCCTTACAGCGGATCCCACGTCGGGGCCCGCTTCTCGCGGTGCGCCAGTGCGGCTTCGGTCGGGTTGTTGGTGAACCCGGTCAGCACCTGGGTGCGGTTCTCGATCTCCTTGGCGTGCCGCAGACTCGGCGCGTCCAGGGCGGCGTTGAGCCCGGTCTTGGTCTGCCACACACCAAAGGCGTTGTTGGCGGCGATGGTTCGCGCCATCGCCAGCGCAGCGTCAGCCAGGTCATCGGCCGGCACGACCTGGTGCACCAAGCCGATCCGGTAGGCCTCGTCGGCGTCGATGATCCGGCCGGTCAGCATGAGTTCGCGCGCCGCGCCGGCGCCGACGATCCTGGGCAGCAGGTAGCTGGTACCCATGTCCATCGATGAGAAGCCGGCCTTGATGAACGCCGACCCGAATCGGGCGTTCTGCGAGGCGATCCGGATATCGCAGTGCAGGGCGTAGGCCAGTCCCCCGCCCACGGCCACCCCGTTGACGGCGGCCACCACCGGGATGGGCAGCTCGTAGAGCCGGGTCATCTGGTCGGCCAACCGCACCTGCCCGTCATACATGGTCTTGAACGGCGCCCCGGCCGGCGCCGTCCAGGGCTCGCCGGTGCCGCTGAGATCGGCCCCGGCGCAGAAGCCGCGCCCGGCACCGGTCAGCACGGCCACCCGGTAGTTCCACGAACTCAGTTTGTCCAGAGCGTCGTCGATCCCGTCGAGCAAAGCGCCGTCGATCGCATTGAGCAGGTTCGGCCGGTTCAGCGTGACCCCGGCGATGCCGTCTTCGAGTTCGGCGAATTCCACAGCAGCCATGCGGTGCAGATTAACCCGCCACCGCCACGGGTATCCCGGGCGCCATGGCGACAGTGGACGTATCCGTCCCTTCCGACGTTTCCCCGCAACGCGCTTGGGAGCTGGCCTCGGATCTGCACCGCTTCGACGAGTGGATGACGATCTTCGGCGGCTGGCGCGGTCCGGTGCCCAGCCAGATCGGCGAGGGCACTGAGGTGGCCGCACTGATCAAGGTCAAGGGGTTCCGCAACGTCATCCACTGGTGTGTGACGGGCTACGACGAGCCGCACGCCATCGAGTTGCGGGGCTCGGGCCGCGGCGGCATCGGGATCGGGATCACCATGCGGGTGTTCGACGACGATCCGGGATCGTGCTTCCGGCTGCTGGCCGATCTGTCCGGCGGATTGCTCAACGGTCCGGTGGGGCGGTTCGTCGCCCGGCTGCTCGAATCCGACGTGCGCCGCTCGGTATCCAATCTCGCCACCCTGACCTGAGCCGCTCACCGCAGAACTCGGTGCGTTCGCCGACAAATCCGCAACCGATGAGACCTGCACCACCGTCGCGCGCTACCGTGCAACCACCCAATGACGGGAGGGAGCCGCTGTGGGCGGATATCGCGAGTTGTTCGAGGCCAGCCTTGCCGATCCGGCGGCGTTCTGGGCGCAGGCCGCCCGTGCCGTGACGTGGACGCGTGAGCCGCAGCGGATCCTCGACGACAGCAATCCGCCGTTCTACCGGTGGTTCCCGGACGCAGAGCTCAACACCTGCGCCAACGCGCTTGACCGGCACGTCACAGGGGGTCGTGCCGGTCAGGCGGCGCTGATCTACGACTCGCCCGTCACCGGGACCAAGCGAGTCATCACCTACGGCGAATTGCTGGACGAGACAGCGCGTTTCGCCGGTGCGCTGCGTTCACTCGGGGTCGGCAAGGGTGACCGGGTGGTGCTCTACATGCCGATGATCCCGGAAGCCGTGATCGCCATGCTGGCCTGCGCCCGCCTGGGCGCGGTGCACTCGGTGGTGTTCGGCGGATTCGCCGCCCACGAACTGGCCACCCGGATCGACGACGCCCAGCCCACGGTGATCGTGTCGGCGTCGTGCGGGATCGAACCGACCCGGGTCGTCGAGTACAAGCCGATGCTCGATCACGCCCTGGAGTTGTCGTCGCACCAGCCCGACGCGTGCGTGATCGTCCAGCGCGACCGGTTGCGCTGCGCCCTGGTCGAGGGCCGCGACCGGGACTGGGCCGAGGTGATGGCCGATGCCGCGCCCGTCGACCCGGTTCCGGTGGCGGCCACCGATCCGCTCTACGTGCTCTACACCTCCGGCACCACCGGCAAGCCCAAGGGGATCGTGCGCGACAACGGCGGGCACGCGGTCGCGCTGCTGTGGACCATGCGCAACGTCTACGACATCGACCCCGGTGACGTGTTCTGGGCGGCCTCCGACGTCGGTTGGGTGGTCGGGCATTCCTACATCGTGTACGGCCCGCTGTTGGCGGGCGCGACGACGGTGCTCTACGAGGGAAAGCCCATCGGCACACCGGATCCCGGCGCCTTCTGGCGGGTCTGTGCCGAGTACGGGGTGAAGGCGTTGTTCACCGCCCCGACGGCGATCCGCGCGATCCGCAAAGAGGATCCGCAAGCCTCGCACATCGGCCGCTACGACCTGTCCTCGCTGAAGTACCTCTTCCAGGCCGGCGAACGGCTGGATCCCGACACCTACGCCTGGGCGTCGGCGAAGCTGGGCATCCCGGTAGTCGACCACTGGTGGCAGACCGAGACCGGCTGGGCGATCGCCGCCAATCCGATGGGCGTGGAACACCTTGCACTCAAGGCAGGTTCACCGACGGTGCCGATGCCGGGCTACGACGTGCAGATCCTGCAGGTCGACGGCTCGCCGTGCGCGCCGGGCGAGGAGGGCGCGATCTGTATCAGCCTGCCGCTGCCGCCGGGCACCCTGCCCACACTGTGGGGTGACGATGCCCGCTTCGAGGCGTCCTACCTGTGCGAGCATCCCGGGTACTACCTGACCGGCGACGGCGGATACATCGATTCCGACGGGTACCTGTTCGTGATGGGCCGCATCGACGACGTGATCAACGTTGCGGGACACCGGTTGTCGACAGGGTCGATCGAGGCGGTGCTCGCCTCGCATCCGGCGGTGGCCGAGTGCGCGGTGATCGGTGTGGCCGACGAGATCAAGGGTCAGGTGCCGCGCGGATTCGTGGTGCTCAAGGCCGGCGCGACGGCCGACGGGCTGGCCGAGGAACTGGTGGCGGCGGTGCGCGACGAGATCGGCGCGGTGGCCTGCTTCCGGTTGGTCGATGTGGTTCCGGCGCTGCCCAAGACCCGGTCCGGCAAGATCCTGCGCAAGACGATGCGGGGTATCGCGCACGGCAAGGACGAGCCGATGCCGTCCACGATCGAGGACCCCACGGTGCTGGAGAACCTGAAGCCAATCCTGCAGGGCTAGAGGGTTATTCACAGACCCGGATTCATCCACCGGGCGGGTAGGCCGGGCTGTTTCTGTCGGTGGGTCGGCGTAGCGTTTCGAACATGCTTTCGAGTACGGTGCTGCGGGCATTCGAGGCGGTCGACGCCGCCCTCGACACCGTCGCCGAACTGGACCTCGACAGTCTAGACAGCGCCGATCTCCTGCACCTGGCCGCGCTGACCGAAAAGGCCATCCGCCGCCACACCGTGGTCTCCCACGATGCCAGCCACCACCTGCATCAGCGCAGCGTCGCCGAGATCGGCGGAGCGGCAGGCAAAGTGCTGGCCGATTGGCTGCGCATCAGCCCGGCCGAAGCCCGCCGGCGCGCACGGATCACCGAGCCACTGTGCGAGCGCACCGCACTGACCGGTGAAAAGTTGGCGCCGCGGCAGCCCGCTGCCGCAGCGGCCTGGCGCGCCGGTGAGCTGGACCCCGAGCACCTGCGGGTCATTCAGAAGTTCCTGGGCGATCTCCCGCTCGAGGTGACGGCCCCTGAGCGGGAGAAGGCCGAGGCGTTCCTCGCCGAGCACGCACGACTACTCCGCCCGGACCAGTTGGCCCGGCTGGCCGAGCGGTTGGCACTCGAGATCAACCCCGACGGCACCTTCAGCGATGAGGATCGGGCCCGCAAGCGCAGCTTCATACTCGGCCGTCAGCGCTCGGACGGGATGACGGAAGCCCGCCTGGTTGCCACTCCTGAACTTCGCGCCTACCTCGAAGCCGTGCTGGCCAAGTTCGGCGCGCCCGGTATGTGCAACCCCGCCGACCAGACCGCCGTCACCGATGGGGAACCCGTACCGGCGCAGGCCGCCGCCGACACCCGCTCGGTCGGGCAGCGCCACCACGACGCTCTGATGGCGATGGTGCGCAGCAAGCTCGGCGACCCCGCACTCGGCCAGCACAACGGCCTGCCCGTCACCGTCATCGTCTCGGCCACGCTGCAGGAGTTGCAGGACAAGACCGGCCACGGCGTCACAGGAGGCGGCGGCCTGATCCCGATGCGCGACGTCATCCGGATGGCCGCCCACTCCTACCACTATCTCGCCCTGTTCGACGGAGTTACCGGACAGTCGCTCTGGCTGGGCCGCACCAAACGGCTGGCGTCGCCCGATCAGCGAATTGTGTTGCACGCCAGGGATCGTGGTTGCACCGCACCCGGCTGCACCGTGCCCGGCTACGGCTGCCAGGTACACCACGCCGTCAAGGACTGGTCCGATGGCGGCAATACCAACATCGACGAACTGGCTTTCGCCTGCAAATGTGACAACCTGCTGGTCGAGTCGGGCGGCTGGCTCACCCGCAAGCGCCCCAACGGCGACACCGAGTGGATCCCGCCACCACATCTACCGATCAGAGGCGGCACCAACACCTACCATCACCCCGAGCGATTCCTGAACAAAGACCCGTAGGCGATGATGGTCAGCATGGCCGTCCACGTCGAGGAGATCGAGATCGCGGACACAGTCGATACATGGCGGCAGGCGGGGTTCACCGTCGATGCCGATGACGTGTGCCGGGTGGGCGGGGTTCGCCTGCGGCTCGTGGGCCGCGAGGCGCGGTAGCGGCATCGTCGGCTGGTCGCTGAGCGGTGTCCCGGGTGGGGATATCGACGGCATCCCGACAGCCGCGTCAGACACGGCACCCGCAGACCCCGCGACGCACGCGAATGGCGTCAGCGGGATCGACCACCTGGTACTGCTGTCCCCCGACCTGGCCCGCACGGTCGACGCACTGGCGGCAATCGACGTACACCCCCGTCGGGAGCGCGCTGCGGAGATGGGCGGCCGGCCGATCCGGCAGATCTTCTTCCGCCTGGGCGACGTGATCGTCGAGGTCGTCGGCTCACCGGACGTGGCGGGTGACGGCCCCTCGACGCTGTGGGGCATCACCTATGTCGTCGACGACATCGACGCGACCGCCGCGTTCTTCGGGGACCGGACGCTGCCGGTCAAGGACGCCGTCCAGCCCGGCCGCCGGATCACCACGCTGCGGCACGGCGACCTGGGGCTGTCGGTGCGCACGGCGATGATCTCGGCGCGTCGGTGACCGCCGGGCCCGCGACGGTGCCTATTCTCGCCAGCATGCAAGACGACATCGTCGTCATCCACACCGATGGCGGCTGCCGCCCCAACCCCGGCCCCGGCGGCTGGGGCGCGGTGCTGCGCCACCGCGAGCGCGTCCGGGAGATGTGCGGCGGCGAGCCGGGGCAGACCAGCAACAACCGGATGGAGCTGACTGCGCCGATCATGGCGCTGGAGGCTCTGACCCGCACCGTGACGGTGCACCTCTACACCGACAGCACCTACGTGCGTAACGGCATCACGAAGTGGGTGCACGGCTGGGAGCGCAACGGCTGGCTCACCGCGGCCAAGGAGCCGGTGAAGAACGTCGACCTGTGGCAGCGGCTGCAGCTCGCGTGTGGGCGCCATCACGTCGAGTGGTTCTGGGTGAAGGGGCACGCCGGTATCGGCGACAACGAATTGGCCGACGCGCTGGCCACCCGAGGGCTGCAGGAAGCGCTGGCGCTGAGTTCGACTGGCGTGCAAGGGTTCTGACGCAGCGACCGACAATCGGATCGTTGACCTTGGTTAGCCTGCCCTGAAACACGCCGGCCGCAGGGTGTTCCCCACCTGGGACTGCACAGCGGCCGACGAGGTATCGGTGCAAGTATGGGGTGGTGAATTTCTTACGTCCGGTTTCTCGCACCGGAACGTTGTCCGACGGCGTGTTCAACACCTTGTTGCTGGAGATCCTCAGCGGCCGTTGGCCGGCGAACGAAGCCGCCCCTTCCGAACGTGACCTGGCGGCCGAGCTGAACGTGACCCGTCACGTCGTGCGTGAGGCGCTCAAACGTCTGCAGCAGGCCGGGTTGGTGCGAATAAGCCAGGGCGGCAAGACGATGGTCCTGGATTGGCGCACCCATGCCGGTTTGGACATGGGGTTCGCGCTCATCGACGCCGGTGTGGTGCCGCTCGCCGATATCTTCCGCGACACGGCCGTGCTGCGGCGCACAGTGGGGGTCGACGCGGTCCGATTGTGTGCGCTGAAGGCCAACGACGACCAGCTCGCCGCGGTCACCGCCGCCGCTGCGGCATACCCGCACACCGGGACCCTGCAGGAGTTCGAGGACGCCGAGTTGCGGTTGTGGACCGCGATCATGATCGGGTCGGGCAATGTCGCCTACCAGCTGGCGCTGAACACGTTGATGCGCTCGATCGAGGAAGTCGGCGCAGTGATGGTGCAGGGACTCAACGCGGAGGCGCTCACCAACCGCGGCGGTCAGGTCGAACTGGCCACCGCGATCACCAACCGGGACGCCGATACCGCGGTGGCGTTGGCCTACGTCCTGCTCTCCGAACTGGTCGACGTGTTCGGCCCGGGCGACTGAACGCCGCCGGTCAGGATTCCCGCCTCACGTCGGCGGGGTCCTTGTCCGAGCGCAGGCCGCGCCAGCTGGGATGGCGCAGTCGGCCATCGGAGGTCCACTCGCCGTAGCGGACCTCGCCGACGAGTTCGGGCCGAACGTAGGTGACGCCCTTGGTCTCGGCCCGCGGCAACGGCGGGTCGAACGGCGAGCGGTCGGTGTGCAACGGTTCGAGAATCTTCTTGAGCTTGCCGAGTTCCTTGTCCGAGAAGCCGGTGCCGACCCGGCCGACGAACTGCAGGGCATCGGCGCCCGGTATGCCCATCAGCAGTGCCCCGATGCCGCTGGAGCGTCCGCCGTTCCCTTCCCGCCACCCGCCGATCACGATCTCCTGGGTGTTCCAGTTCTTGTCCTTGATCCAGGCCGAGGACCGCCGCCCCGGCTGGTAGGTGGAGTCCCACTTCTTGGCGACCACCCCCTCCCACTTTCTGGTGCGCGAATACTCGAGGGCAGCCGGTCCGTCGCCGTCGAGCAGCGCGGGGACGATGAGATCGGTTCCCTGCGCAAAGGTTTCAAGGATCGCGCGCCGGTCGCGGTACTTGGCACGCAGCAGCGACCGCCCGTCGAGCGCCAAGATGTCGAAGGCCCAGAACTCGATACGGGTGGCTCGCACCCGGTTCTGCATCTCCCCGAAACTCGGCACACCGTCGGCATCCAGCGCCACGACCTCACCGTCGAGGATCACGTCGTGGTCAGCGAGATCTGCTGCCAGCGAGGCCAATTGGGGATACTCACCGGTGACGTCGCGTCCACTGCGCGACTGCAGGCGGATCCGGCCATGGTTGGCCTCGACCAGCAGCCGGTAGCCGTCGAACTTGCCTTCGAACGCGTACTGGCCCGCGGTCAGCTTCTCGACCGAGCCCAGGGTGGCCAGCATGGGTGAATAGTCCCGCAGAGAGGGCACCGGTTGTTCCTTCATCCGGTGTGCCAGCCACTGGTCGCCCTTGGTCTGAATCAGCGCATAGCGCCCGGTGATCCGCTGACCGTAGAGGTCGACGATCACCTCGTTGTCCCGGAACTTCTCGGCCTCGTAGGTGCCGGAGTCCCAGATGATCACCTGGCCGCCGCCGTACTCGCCCTTCGGGATCGCGCCCTCGAACGTCGCATACTCCAGCGGATGGTCCTCGGTGTGCACGGCCAGGTGGTTGACGGCCGGAGTGTCGGGCAGGTTCTTCGGGATCGCCCAGGACACCAGCACCCCGTCGCGTTCCAGCCGGAAGTCGTAGTGCAACCGGCGGGCGTGGTGCTCCTGGATGACGAAGCGGTCATTGTTGCCGAGGGCCGGGGCAGCGGCAGGCACCGGCTCCGGTGTCTTGGCCGAATCGCGCATGCTGCGGTAAGTGGACAGCCGGTCCTCCCGCGGCACGTCGGCGTCGAGGTCAGCGAGCAGATCGCCGTGCTCGGCCACCCGCGCCAGCACCTCGGTGTACTCCAGCTGGCGCAGCGCGGGATCGCCGATCTCGTCCCAGGTGCGCGGTGCGGCGACGGTGGGATGGGAGCGGCCGCGCAGCGAGTACGGCGCGATGGTGGTCTTGGCGGCGTTGTTCTGGCTCCAGTCCAGGAACACCTTGCCCGCCCGCAGGCTCCTGGTCATCGTGGCGGTGACCAGTGCGGGCATGCTCTGCTCGAGCTGCTGGGCCACCCGGCGGGCCAGCACGGCCGCACCACTGCTGCTGACCGGCTCGGCCAGCGGCGCATAGAGGTGCAGGCCCTTGCTGCCGCTGGTCAACGGATAGACCGTCAGCCCGATGTCGTCCATCAATTCCCGCACGCCGTTGGCCACCTCACACAGCTGCGGCATCTCCACACCCTCGCCGGGATCCAGGTCGAACACCAAACGCGTTGCGGGCCCGGGCTTTCCGGCCGAGGTGAAACGCCACTGCGGCACATGGACCTCCAGCGAAGCCTGCTGGGCGATCCACGCCAGACCGGTCGAGGTGTCGATGATCGGGTAGGTGGTGGCGCCCGAGCGGTGCACCACGGACGCACGCTCGAGCCAGTCCGGGGCCGAACTGGCGAGCTGCTTTTCGAAGAACGCCGGCTCGTCCACACCGTTGGGCCAGCGCTTGCGGGTCACCGGGCGCCCGGCGATATGCGGCACCATCACCTCGGCGATGGCGGTGTAGTAGCCGAACACATCGGCCTTGGTGGTGCCGGTGGCCGGATAGAGCACCTTGTCGGCGTTGCTCAGCGCGACGCGCGGGCCCTTCGTCGCCCCGGGCGGCCACACCTGATTCACCACCTCAACGTATTACCCACTGCTACCGTTGACCAATGGCTCGGCGGTGGATCGGCACGTTGCTGGTGGCAGCGGCGGTCGCCGGCGCACCAATGGCCGGGGCTGATCCGGAGATCCACGTTCCGTACTGCTCGGGCGACCAGACTCCGATGAACAGCAACTGCCAGTACCCGCCGATGCAGGGCTACGAAGAAGGTTCTCCCGGCGCGAATCCCGACGTGCCGCTCGGTCTCAATCCGGGCTCAGTGCCCGCGGTCTGACCCGGCGGCAGGCCCCGGCCTGCATACTGGGACTATGCGTTCCATCTGGAAGGGCTCGATCGCGTTCGGCCTGGTGAACGTGCCGGTCAAGGTGTACAGCGCCACCGAGGACCACGATCTGAAATTCCACCAGGTGCACGCCAAGGACAACGGGCGCATCCGCTACAAGCGGGTCTGCGAAGTGTGCGGCGAGGTGGTCGAATACCGCGATATCGCCAAGGCATTCGAGTCCGATGACGGCCAGACCGTGATCATCACCGACGAGGACATCGCCACCCTGCCCGAGGAACGCAGCCACGAGATCGAGGTAGTGGAGTTCGTATCGGCCAGCGAGATCGACCCGCTGATGTACGACCGCAGTTACTTCCTGGAGCCCGACGGCAAATCGTCGAAGTCCTATGTGCTGTTGGCCAAGACGCTCGCCGAGACCGAACGCGTGGCGATCGTGCATTTCGCACTGCGCAACAAGACCCGGCTGGCCGCACTGCGGGTCAAGGATTTCTCCAAACGCGACGTCATGGTGGTGCACACGCTGCTGTGGCCCGACGAGATCCGCGACCCCGACTTCCCGGTGCTCGACCAGGAGATCGAGATCAAGCCCGCCGAGCTGAAGATGGCCGGGCAGGTGGTCGAGTCGATGGCCGACGACTTCCACCCCGAGCGCTACCACGACACCTATCAGGAGCAGCTGCGCGAACTCGTCGAGGCCAAGCTCGAAGGTGGCGAGGCGTTCACCACCGAGGATCAGCCGGCTCAGCTCGACGAAAGCGAGGACGTCTCGGATCTGTTGGCCAAGCTGGAGGCCAGCGTGCGACGCCGCCGCGAGGCGGCCGGTGATTCCGAGAGCCCCACGAAGGCGCCCGCGAAGAAAGCACCCGCCAAGAAAGCGCCTGCGAAGAAAGCTGCCGCCAAGAAGGCGCCCGCGAAGAAGGCGTAGTCCTCGCCGAATCGGCTCATGACGAAATTAGAACGTGTTTCAATTGCGTTCGGAATTCGCGGCCGTCGGGCGCCGCGATGTTGTTACGTTGTTCGCGGACAAGGGAAGAGAGACACGTGATCCTCGACAAGTTTCGCCTTGATGGTCAAGTAGCAGTCGTCACCGGTGCCGGCCGTGGTCTGGGTGCCGCGATTGCGGTCGCGTTCGCCGAAGTCGGCGCCGACGTCGTGATCGGCTCCCGCACCCAGTCCGAGTTGGAGTCCGTCGCGGGCCAGATCGAGGCCCTCGGGCGCCGCGCGCACGTCGTCGTCGGTGACCTGTCGCAGCCGGAGACCACCGCCGAGCTGGCCGGCAAGGCCGTCGAGGCGTTCGGCAAGCTCGACATCGTCGTCAACAACGTCGGCGGCACCATGCCCAACGCGCTGCTGTCCACCAGCGTCAAGGCGATGAAGGACGCGTTCGCGTTCAACGTCCTGACCGCCCACGCCCTCACGGTGGCCGCGGTGCCGCTGATGCTGGAGCACTCCGGCGGAGGCAACATCATCAACATCACCTCGACGATGGGCCGCACCGCCGGGCGCGGATTCGCCGCGTACAGCACCGCCAAGGCCGCGCTGGCCCAGTACACCCGGCTGACCGCACTGGATCTGTGCCCCAAGATCCGGGTGAACGCCATCGCACCGGGGTCCATCCTGACCTCCGCGCTCCAGATCGTGGCCTCCAGCGACGAACTGCGCGACCCGATGGAGAAGGCCACCCCCATGCGCCGCCTCGGCGATCCCGCCGACATCGCCGCCGCCGCGGTTTACCTCGCCTCGCCCGCCGCCAGCTACCTCACCGGCAAGACGCTGGAGGTCGACGGTGGGCTCAACATGCCCAACCTGGATCTTCCGATCCCCGACCTCTGAGGAGTCCCGTGGCTATCCGCGTCGCCCAGATCGGCACCGGCAACGTCGGCGTCCATTCGCTGACCGCGCTGATCAACAACCCCGCCTTCGAACTCACCGGCGTGTGGGTGTCCTCGGAATCCAAGGCCGGTAAGGACGCCGCCGAACTGGCCGGCCTGGACTCCTCCACCGGGATCACCGCCACCACTGACCTCGACGCAGTACTGGCCACCGGGCCTCAGTGCGTGGTCTACAACGCCATGGCCGACAACCGGCTCGTCGAAGCGCTGGAGGACTACCGGCGCATCCTGGCCGCCGGCGTCAACATCGTCGGCAGCGGCCCGGTGTTCCTGCAGTGGCCGTGGCAGGTCATCCCCGACGAGATGATCAAGCCGTTGGAAGACGCTGCGCGGGAGGGTAATTCGAGTCTCTACGTCAACGGCATCGATCCGGGCTTCGCCAATGACCTGCTGCCGCTGGCCCTGGCGGGCACCTGCCAGAGCATCGAGCAGGTGCGCTGTATGGAGATCGTGAACTACGCGACCTATGACAGCGCGACGGTCATGTTCGACGTGATGGGCTTCGGCAGGCCGATGGACGAGATCCCGATGCTGTTGCAGCCCGGCGTGCTCAGCATCGGGTGGGGTTCGGTGGTCCGCCAGATCGCCGCGGGTCTGGGTCTGGAACTCGACGGCCTCGAAGAGATCTACGTGCGCGAGCCCGCACCGGAGGATTTCGAGATCGCCAGCGGGCACATCGCCAAGGGCACTGCCGCGGCCCTGCGCTTCGAGGTGATCGGACTGGTCGAGGGTGCGCCTGCGGTGGTGCTCGAGCACGTGACCCGGCTGCGCGACGACCTGTGCCCCGAGTGGCCGCAGCCCGCTCAGGAGGGCGGCAACTACCGCATCGAGATCACCGGTGAACCCTGCTACGCCATGGACGTGTGCCTGTCGAGCCCCAACGGCGATCACAACCATGCCGGCGTGCTGGCCACGGCCATGCGCATCGTCAACGCCATCCCGGCGGTGGTGGCCGCCGAGCCCGGCATCCGCACCACTTTGGACCTGCCCCTGGTCACCGGTAAGGGGTTGTACGCTGCTGGGTAGGCCAACCTGTGAGGAGGCCCGTCATGCGGATCGTCAGCCGACTCGGCACCGCTGCTGTCCTTATACTCGCGAGCCTGCTGCTGGCATTTCCCGTCGCGGCCGCGCCGGAGTGCACCGACACCGGCCCCAACACCAAGATCTGCCAGACGCCCGGGCACGCCCAGATCACCACCACACCCAACCCGGCGCTGACCAACCCGTACCCCGGCTGGGGCTTCGGCGGCATTGGAATCGGCCTGGGCGGGATCTGGATTGGTATCTGAGCAAACCGGCGTCTAACATCCCCGGCGGTGGCCGGCGGAGCTGGTTTCGGCCACTTTCACCCGCCGCATAGAGAGCTCGACGCTTGCCAGAGCAAACCCGGGTCGCCAGGGCTGGCTGGTATCTGCTCGGGCCCGCATTCGTCGCGGCCATCGCCTACGTCGACCCGGGAAACGTCGCGGCCAACATCAGCGCGGGCGCCCAATTCGGTTTCCTGCTGGTCTGGGTGATCGTGCTGGCCAATGTGATGGCCGGGCTGGTGCAGTACCTGTCGGCCAAGCTGGGCCTGGTCACCGGCCGCAGCCTGCCCGAGGCCGTGCGCGACCACACCCGCACCCCGACCCGCGTCGGCTACTGGATCCAGGCCGAACTGGTGGCCATCGCCACCGACCTGGCCGAGGTGGTCGGCGGCGCGATCGCACTGCGGCTGCTGTTCGGACTGCCCCTGCTGCTCGGTGGGGTCATCACCGGTGCGGTGTCGCTGCTGCTGCTCGTGGTGCAGGACCGCCGCGGCCAGCGGGTGTTCGAGCGGGTGATCACCGGCCTGCTGATGGTCATCGCCATCGGTTTCCTGTCCAGCCTGTTCGTCAAGGCCCCGCCGGCCGGCGAGGTGGCCGCCGGCTTGGTCCCGCGGTTCGATGGCGTCGAAAGCGTGCTGTTGGCCACGGCGATGCTGGGTGCAACGGTCATGCCGCACGCGGTGTACCTGCATTCCGGCCTGGCCCGCGATCGGCACGGCCACCCGCCGGCCGGTGCGGCCAGAAGGCTGCTGCTGCGGGCCACCCGCTGGGATGTCGGAATCGCCATGCTGGTCGCTGGCGCGGTCAACCTGGCCATGCTGCTGATCGCCGCGACCAACCTGCAGGGCACCCCGAACACCGATTCCATCGAGGGCGCGCACGCCGCCGTCGGTGCTGCCCTGGGGCCGACGGTGGCGCTGTTCTTCGCGGTCGGGCTGCTGGCCTCGGGCCTGGCGTCGACCTCGGTCGGCGCCTACGCCGGGGCGATGATCATGCAGGGCTTACTCCGAAAGTCGTTCCCGCTGTTGGTCAGACGTCTCATCACCCTGATCCCCGCACTGGTGGTGCTGGCGATCGGTGTCGACCCGAGCCGGGCGCTGGTGATCTCCCAGGTGGTGTTGTCGTTCGGCATTCCGTTCGCGCTCGTGCCGCTGGTGCGGCTGACCAGTAATCGTGCGCTGATGGGCGCGGACACCAACCACCGCATGGTGTCGATCTTCGGCTGGGGCATCGCCCTGATCATTACGCTGCTCAACGTGGTCCTGATCTACCTCACGCTCACCCGCTGATGCGCGACCCGATGTCGCCGGCCCAGCGGCTCCGGCACCCGTACTTCGCCTACGGGTCCAACCTGTGCATCCAGCAGATGGCGCAGCGTTGTCCGGACGCCACCGACCCGCGCCCGGCGACCCTGGCCGACCACGACTGGCTGATCAACGAACGCGGTGTGGCCACCGTCGAGCCGTTCGCCGGCAGCACCGTGCACGGCGTGCTGTGGTGGCTGTCCGACCGCGACCTGGCCACCCTGGACAGCGCCGAAGGGGTGCCGTCGCGCTACCGCCGCGACCAGCTGACCGTGCACACCGCCGACGGGCCTGCTGCGGCCTGGGTCTACATCGACCACCGCACCGAACCCGGGCCGCCGCGGCCGGGTTACCTGGAGCGCATCATCGACGGTGCCCGCCATCACGGCCTGCCGCAACGCTGGATCGACTTCCTGCACCGCTGGGATCCCACTCACTGGCCTACCTCGTTGGCATCGAAAACCGATGGGCCGCAATCGCTTTCCGAACTGCTCGCCGATCCCGCGGTCACCGAGGTGTGCCGGCTGCGCTCGACCTTCGGGTTCCTGGCCATCCACGGCGGCGGCCTGGAGCAGATGACCGACGTCATCGCCGAACGTGCCGCCGACGCCGCGGGGGCCTCGGTGTATCTGCTTCGCCACCCCACCGGCTACCCGCACCATCTGCCGTCGGCCCGTTATCTCGCCGAGGAGTCGGCCGCATTGGCCACCTTCCTGGACCACGTCGAGGTGGCGGTATCGCTGCACGGCTACGGGCGCATCGGGCGTAGCACGCAGCTGCTGGCCGGTGGCGGCAACCGCGCGCTGGCCGAGCATCTGGCCCGCCACGTCGTCGTCCCCGGATACCAGGTGATCACCGACTTGGCGGCCATCCCCGCCGAACTGCGCGGCCTGCACCGCGACAATCCGGTGAACCGGGTCCGCGGTGGCGGCACCCAGCTCGAACTCTCCACCCGGGTGCGTGGGATCAGCCCGCGCAGCCAGCTTCCGGATGCCGACGGCCTGACCCCGGCCACCTCGGCATTGGTGCAGGGTTTGGGCGCCGCGGCGCGCTCGTGGCGCTGACGACAATTTCGTCACCGATCCGACCCATCCGAGCCAACCGGTGCTCCGAATAGTGGGTGTGAAACCGATGAGCACTCAGGCAGACCCTCAGCCGCTGACTCCTGCGCTGTACCGGACTCGGATCACCCAACTGCGCCGATCACCGGTGCACCACTACGGCGAACGCAGCAGTTACAGCTGGTACGTCGATGTGGATCAGCTGCCCAGCCTGCCGTGGTGGTTGCGCCCGTTCGCCCGGTTCGAGGCCGTCGACCACTTCACCGGCTCCGACAACGACACCCTGCGCCAGCGGGTCGACGGGTACCTCGCCGAACATGGCATCTACCTGCCCGGCGGCCGCATCACAGCCCTGCTGATGCCACGGGTCCTGGGCCGTACCTTCAACCCGCTGAGCCTGTTTTGGTGCCATGACGCCACCGGCGAGCTGCGCTGCGTGATCGCCGAGGTGCACAACACCTATGGCGAGCGGCACGCCTATCTGCTGCCGCCCGACCAGGACACGCCGGCGATGGTGGCCAAGACCTTCTACACCTCGCCGTTCAACGGTGTGGACGGCTACTACCTGGTGCGGGCGCCGCGGCCGGCCGAGCAGCTGGACCTCACGGTGTCCCTGCACCGCGAGAACGAGCCCGCACTGGTGGCGACGGTGCGCGGGACGCGGCGGCGGGCCAGCGCCGGTCAGGTGCTGCGGTTGCAGTTCAGCGCACCGTTGGCTCCGCAGATGGCCGCACTGAGTGCGCGGGTGCAGAACCTGATCCTGCGGTTGCGCGGCGTGCCGGTGGTGCCCCGCCCGGCCACTCATGAGCATCTGCCGCAGGCGGTGAGCATGCACTCCGCGACGGCTGGTTGGTCGGCAACACAGCGTTCGTGGATGCCATCGTGACAAGTTTGCTTGACCCGCCGGTTAGGCTACGGCTCGATGTCAGCGATAAAATGCGGGCGGCGGCCATGACGGCGCCGACCGAACTCGACGGGCTGCTACGCCGGGTGGCGCAGCGTGACGCCGAAGCATTCGCCGCGTTCTACGACGCCACTCGCGCCCGGGTCTACGGCCTGGTGACCCGGGTGCTGCGAGACCGCGGCTACAGCGAAGAGACCACCCAGGACATCTACCTCCAGGTGTGGCGCACCGCGGAGAGCTACGACCCCGCCTCGGGAACACCGCTGGCGTGGCTGCTCACGCTGGCGCATCGCAGGGCGGTGGACCGGGTGCGCTCCGAACAGGCCGCCACCGATCGCGAGTCCCGTTACGGCTCGTCGACGGTGGAGCCACCGGTCGACCACGTCAGTGACGCCGTGGTCGCCAGCGACGAACGACGTCAGGTCGCCGCCTGCCTGGACGGCCTGACCGATGTCCAGCGCGAGTGCATTGAACTTGCCTACTACCAGGGAATGACGTACGTGCAGGTCTCCGAGCGGTTGTCGGCGAATCTCGCCACGATCAAGTCGCGCATGCGCGACGCGCTGCGGGGCTTGCGCAATTGTCTGGGTGTGCGATGAGGGTGCTGCGATGACTCAACCTCACGACGGGTTCGCCGACGGCGACCTGTTAGATCTCGCCGTCCCGTATGCACTGCATGCGCTGCCCGACGACGAGCGTGACGATATCGAGAGCAGGCTGGCCCATGCCGGCCTGCAGGAGGCGGACGCCTTCTACGATGAAGTGCGGGCCATCCGCGAGACCATGGCCGTGGTGTCGGCGGTCAGCGCACAGGAGCCGCCCGCCGAGCTGCGGGATCGACTGCTGGCAACGGTTGCCGGCGACAACGTGCGCACCCTGCCCACCGCGGGAAGCGCCCGCCCCGATTCCGGAAAGCGTTGGCGTACCACGGTTCTGACGGCCGCCGCTGCGGTGGTGATCGGACTTGGTGCGGTCGCGGTGGTGCAATCGCTGCGCCCCGGGCCCGCCCAGCCGTCCACCGCCCAGCAGGTGTTCGCCGCGCCCGACGTGCACACCATCTCCGGTGCCATCCCCGGCGGCGGCACCGCCACGGTGGTGTTCTCCAGGGACAAGAACGCCGGCGTGCTGGTGATGAACGATGTGCCGAAACCCAAGCCCGGCACGGTGTATCAGATGTGGTTGGTCAGCGATGCCGGTGCGACGTCGGCCGGCACCATGGACGACAAGGCGGTGACCCCGTCGACCACCGCGGTGCTGCCCGATCTCGGGAAGTCCACGGCGCTGAAGTTCACCGTCGAGCCGGGCACCGGCTCCACCCAGCCGACCGGCCAGGTGGTTGCCGAACTGCCGCTGGTCTGACTCAGACATCCAACCCCCGGACGGTGGCTGCGGCCGCCTCGGCCAGGACATCGCCGATCTCGCCACGCTGCTGCCAGGCCTGCCGCTGGCGCATCGCACCGTTGCCGTCCTGCAATAGGCGGGCCACTTCGGCGCGCACCCATTCCTCGTCGCCGAGCTCCTGCAGCGCCGGGGCCAGGAACGTCAGCCACTGGCCGAGCACCCGCGCAGTCGGCGCGGTGGCCCAGCCGTCGAGCACATCGATCGCCTGGCCGTCCAGCCCGTCGTGCGCCGACTTCCAGTACGCGGCACGCAGGGTGTGGTCGCTGACCCGCGGCGGCGGCACCCCGCGGGCCGCCTCGTCGAGCGCCGTCATCACCGCGGCCCGGATCAGGGTGGCCAGCAGGACGGTTTCGGCCACCGTCGACGGGACGTCGGACACCCGCACCTCCACGGTGGGGAACTTCGCCGACGGCCGGACGTCCCAATAGACCATGCCGTCATCGAGCATGGCCCCGGAGTCGATCATCATCGCCACCATCGCGTCGTAGTGGTCGACCGATTCGAAGAACGGCGGCGGGCCGGCGCTGGGCCAGCGGCCCCACAACACACTGCGCCAACTGGCGTGCCCGCTGTCGGAGTTGCGGTAGACGGCCGAATTGGCGGTCAGCGCCAACAACAACGGCAGCCACGGCCGCAGCCGGTTGCCGACGTCGATCGCGGCGTCCCGGTCGGGCACCTCAACGTGAACGTGACAGCCGCAGATGCCCTGCTCGCTGGCGATCATGCCGAAGCGTTCGGCGATCGCGCGGTAGCGCGGGGCGTCGGTGATCGGGAAGGCGTGCGGCACCGTGGGTGGCAGTCCCACCGCGAGCAGGGTCGCGCCGGCCTCCTGCGCGGCATCGGCGGCCACTCGGCGCAAACGCGTAAGGTCCTGGCGCAGTTGCGAACTCGTCTGGGCCGCCGCCGTCGCGGTCTCCACTTGGCAGGTGGTGAGCTCGAGCTGGAGTTCGACATCGTGGCGGGCAGCGCGGTGCGCCACCTCGGAGTTGCGGGGCACCGGTTCACCGGTGTGGGGGTCGACGAGAAGGAACTCCTCCTCCACACCGACGCTCGGGGCGCTCATCGGCAGGTGAATGCCCGAAAGTGCCGTCGCCCAAACCGCGGTGTCTCTAGCATGACCGGGGTGCCCAGGGACTTTCGGTTCGGTATCGGTGTGCGGTCGGTCAAGTCTGCAGCGAAGCTCCGCGACACCGTGCGCCGCTTCGCCGATCTGGGTTTCGACGTGCTGCACGTGCCGGACCACCTCGGGCGCTTCGGGGTGCCGGCGCCGTTCCCGACGATGGTCGCCGCCGCCGAGGCCGCCCCGACGATGCGGGTGGGCACGTTCGTGATCAATGCCGCGTTCTACAAGCCGGCGCTGCTGGCCCGCGACGCCGTCGCCGTTGACGTGCTGAGCGACGGACGGCTGGATCTGGGGCTGGGTACCGGCTACGTGCGCGAGGAGTTCGAGGCGGCGGAGATGCCCTACCCGAGCGCCGGTGAACGCGTCGACCACCTGCGGCACACCACGAAGTACCTCAAAGAGGTGGCGCCGTCGATCCCGATCCTGATCGCCGGCAACGGTGACCGGGTGTTGCGGATCGCCGCCCAGCACGCCGACATCATCGGGCTCACCGGCGGCGGCATCCCCCGCTCGCCCGAGCACGACCCGCTGGCCGAGCGGATCGCATTCGTCCGCGAGGCGGCCGGTGACCGGTTCGACGACCTGGAACTCAATATCGCCATCACCGGCGTGCCCACGGATGCCTCCGGGGTGCCGGACCTGCGGCTGACCCGCGGCTACGAGACGGAAGCCACCGACGAACAACTGCTGGCGCTCCCGACCGTGCTCAGTGGGACGCCCCGCGACATCGCCGACACCCTGCGGGAGCGCCGCGACCGCTACGGGATCACCTACTTCACCGTGCAGGACTACCACGCGGACTACTTCGCCAAGGTCATCGCCGAACTTCGCTGAACCGTCGGTGGTTTGCCACCCCTGATCGCCGGGAATGGCTGGTTGCGGGAGGCAGGACGGCGATGACAGCGGTACAGGAATTCCGGATGACGCAGCAGTACCTAGGTGACTTCGACGGGGACTTCGAGCAGACCGAGATCAGGCAGCAGGCCGAGGGCGTGATCGTCGCGATCAAGAGATGCACGCTGGACGCGGCCGCCGGTGAGATCAGCCGGGCCTCGCACCGGCATCACCTCTCCTGCGGGCGGGTGGCCCGGGCGCTGGTCCGGTTGGCCCAGGACATCGAGCCGGAAGCCGACAGCAACGCCACCGCCGTCGCCCGCTACGAGTGGGGGGCCCTGCTCCCTTACCGAAGGTGACCATGATCCGCCGTCTGGCCGTCTGGCTGCGCAAGGGATATCCCAGCTCAGCGCCCGGGCACTGCTACCTGATCGCACTGTGCGGGGCGGACACCCCGGCACGGTAAACTGCCAGCCGGTCCGCCCTCGTAGCTCAGGGGATAGAGCACGGCTCTCCTAAAGCCGGTGTCGCATGTTCGAATCATGCCGGGGGCACTTTTCGATGTATGACCTCGGCTGATGCGTTACACCTGCTTCGGTTGATCCTTGACACTCCCTCGATGAGGGAGTTGAGCGTTTGGGGACGACGCCACGCCGGTTGGCGTTCGAAGTTCAACAATCGCGGTGTGGGCCCAGCGCTCTCCACATCGAGGGGTATCGAGCTCTTAGCGAGCGACAATGCTCACCGTGGCAACCGCGATCTATGCTCGCGCAAGGAGAAACGCTGGGACCCGGCAGGCATCAGCGAAACGCGCCCATCCTTCGCGGCGCCGGATCAGTCGCCCTCGATCGGCACGCTCTCGACGAACACTGCCAACGCTGATACGTCGCGGTGCCCGTTGTACGCGCGAAGCAGCTCAATGTACGCGACCTTGTCGAGATCCCAGTCGTACCTCAACTCCGCAGGATCCTGCGCAGCGGCAAACACCAGATCGGCAAGAAATCGTGTCGCACGCCCATTTCCATCAATGAACGGGTGAATCCGCACAGTCTCGGCGTGCACCGCAATTCCCAAATCGTGAGCCGACCAGTCGTCGGTGTGCTCCCACCGGTAGGCGATTGTACCCAGCGACTCCCGCAACTCGACAGCGATCATCTCCGGCGCGACCCCGATGTTGAGCTCCAACTTGCGCCACTTCCCCGCCCACTCCCAGATCGGGCCATACATGCGGGCATGCAAGTCTCGGAGGAAGTAATCGGTCAACAACTCGTCAAGTGGCAACGACCCGTCTATCGCCGCCACCAAGAACTCCTCTTCGAGTTGACCCTGCAACGCCTGCTCCAGGTCATAGACATCCGCTCGCGTCACCGGCTCACCGAGGACTTCGACGACCGCGGGTAGTAGCGCACTCAGTTCGTCGTGTGGAAGAGAGTCTCACCGTAACCAGGGAAGAGGGACATCAGCGCTTCGGCGGCTGATGCTTCGCGAGGTATGCCTTCACTGCGTCCGATCGCTGGTGCCCGGCCGGAACAACTCGACCCTCCAACTTGGCCGACGCCTTCACCGCGCGTATCGAAGAGCGCTTCACCGCAGCCTTCGACACCACCACCTTCTTCGGTGTTCTACGTTCCACGGGACACCCCCTTGACGAATCGAACAGGTTCGATGCTACCGGGCACATAGGGGCCCGGCCTGAATTCGTTATCGCAACGATCACCAGACGACCACGTCCCACCCTCATGTGACCGAGGGGCTATGTGGCCACGGATGGCAGATATCGCATTTCCAAGCCACTTTCGGCACCGTGATTCGGTGGGCTGCACGCTGACTTGTAGCCGGTGTCGCATGTTCGACTCATGCCGGGAGCACTACACCCGCGTGGCCGTCATATTCATCTCGACTGTTCCCTGGCAAGCGCCGCCGGTGATATCGGTGCGCATGGTGCCGGACAATGTCCCGTCGGGCTGGGGCGTGTAGCGCACGTCGGCCCGGGCCGGATTCCATTCGACCGTGCCGTCGTCCTTCCTGCACTCCCACTGAAAGTCGCTCACCTGGGTCCAGGATGATCCATCCCAGGTGAACCGAACTGGCTGCGGCACAGTGGGATTCCTCGGCGAAGGGCCACCGACGATCGTGGCCGTGCACTGCCCGCCGGTGCAGCTCGACTGCAAGGTGTAGACGTCGGAGTACTGCTGCTCGGGTTGACCGGCCGCCAGACTTGTCCCGCCCTTAGGGCCGACGATGAACGTGATCTCGTAATCGCCGTTCCAGCTCGGAGTATCAGCGGCGGCACTGGGAACGACCGGTAAGAGCGCAAGCCCAGCACACACACCGACGAGCGCGCCCATCCGAACCCGGGTCATCGGCCTCCCCCTCACCCAGCGCTCGCCTACACCGACGCCTCGGCTGGCGCGGGCGCGGGCGTCACGGTCAGCAGCGGCGCACCCACCGCGATCTCGCCGGTGGTTGCCGCATCCACCGAGCCGAATTTCTTGCCGTTGAGCACCACGATCGGGGTGATCAGCGGGTAACCGGCGGCCTCGATCACAGCGCGATCAAAGGTCACCAAAGGCGTTCCCGCCGTGACTTTTTGACCCTTGGCGACCTTGACGTCGAAGCCCTCGCCCTTCAGCGCCACGGTGTCGATACCCACGTGGATGAGCAACTCGATCCCGCCGTCGAGCACCAGGCCGAACGCATGCCCCGACGCCGGGACAGCCACCACCACACCGGCGCCCGGCGCGTACACCGTGTCCCCGGAAGGCTCGACGGCCACCCCCGGACCCATCGTGCCCTTGCTGAACACCGGGTCCGGCACATCGGCCAGCGGCACCACCGTGCCCGCCAGCGGCGACGGCACATCGATGCCCACACCCGCCTGGTCGGCGGCCTTGGTTTCACTTGCGGCAACCAACGTCTCGGCACTGGCTTTCGCCCGCGGGCTCTCCAGATCGGCTACCGGCACGCCCGCCGCGACTGCCGCGGCGGCCTCCTCGGGTGAGCGGTAGCCGGACAGGATCACCAGGATCATCGCGGTGAGGAACGCCGCGGCAACTGCCACCGCGTACAACGCCATATTGGAGAACGCCGGAATGGTCAGCAGCGAGGTGAACACGAACGCCTTGGTGGTCACCCCGCCACCGATGCCGATGATCACGCCACCGACCAAGCAGCCCACCAGCATTCGCGGATAGATCCGCTTGAACCGCAGATGGATTCCGTAGAGCGACGGTTCGGAGATGCCACCGAGCAATCCGGCCGCCAGCGCACCGATCGCGGTCTGGCGCATCTGCGCGTCGCGCTCCCGCCAGGCCAGGAACAGCACCCCGGCCGTCGCGCCGAAGCAGGCGAAGTTCCACGCCCCCATCGGGCCCTGGATGAAGTCGTAACCCAGGGTCTGGATGTTGATGAGCATGATCGCGTTGATCGGCCAGTGCAGACCCAGCGGAACCATGAACGGGTAGGCCAGCGGAATCAGGATCGCGAAGATCAACGGCGAGAAGTCGTTGACCGACTTCAAGAAGCTGCCCAGCCCGGCGCCGGTGTACACCCCGATCGGCCCGATCAGGAACGCCGTCAGCGGGATCATGATCAGCATCGACAGGAACGGCACGAAGATCAGCTGGACGTTGTCCGGGATGATCCGCTTGAGGAACTTGTAGAGCGGCCCGAGCACCGCGGCCATCAACAGCGGCGGGAAGACCTGCGAGCTGTAGTTGAACACCGTCAGGGGCACGCCGAAGATGTGCACGATGTCCACCTGGGAGCCGAACACGGTCATCGGCTGGGATACGTCCTTGAGGCCGGCGAATCCGGGCAGCATCACCACCGCCATGATCGCGAACCCGACCCACGGGTCGGCGTCGAGTTTCTTCGAGGCGTTGTAGGCGATCATCAGCGGCAGGAAGACGAACACGCTCTGCCAGCACAGGTTGATGAACTGCCAGGACGGGGAGAGCTCCGTGCGCGGGTCGGCCCAGTTGGGGATGACGTGCAGTGTGCTCATCAGGGCCATGAACGTGATGAACAGCGACGCGCCGAGCAGCGCTCCCAGGATGGGGCGGAACGAATCGGACAGGAACTCGAAGAACGAGTCCAGCCAGGTGAACTTGCCGCGGGGGCCCTTGGCGCGGGCGGCGGCCTTGATTGCGTCGGGGTCTTCGGCGCCGGCGCCGCTCATCCCGGGCAGCGCCAGGATGTCGTTGTAGACGCTTTGCACCGCGCCGCCGATCACCACCTGGTAGCGGTCACCGGCCTGCGGGACGGCGCCGAGCACCCCGGGCACCGCCTCGATGTCGGACTGGGTGACGCCCGAGGCGTCGCGGAGCTGGAAGCGCAATCGCGTCGCACAGTGCGACAGCCCCGCGATGTTGGCGGCGCCTCCGACGCTTCTGACGATCTCGGCTGCGGTGTTCGACGACATCTGGCCAGAACCTTTCCCGGAAAACCACGCTCGCGACGGTCGAGTGATCGTATCGACGCAGCGGCACGTCGATGCGGGAAATCGCGCCGATCGGGTCGTCAGGCAGCCGGTGCCCAGGGCTGCGGGTTCAGGCCGCCCGACTCACGCCGGCTGTTGAGCCGGGGGCGCCGAACCTGGCTGCGGCGCGCCAGCCGGAACGATGAAGCAGTTGGTGCCGCCGATGCCCAGCACGTAGACCGTGACGCAACGCTGAAAGCTGCCGTCTGGGTAGAACGGGCCGTCACACTGACCGCCACCATTGCCACCGAACACGAACTGACCGCAGCCGTCCGCCAGCGCCGGGGGCGCCGTGGCAACCCCCAGGCCAGTGAGTCCCGCGACCAGCACGGCCGCCAATCCCTTCTTCACGATGACCTCCTCACCCGCGCACTACACGACTTCATATTTGTGCAAACTTGCCTGAATCAGCAAGTTATTCCTGAAGCTGTGCGCGCAACGAGTCCGCTGGCCAGGCGAGGCCCGACGAGGGTCGACCCGGCCGGCTATCCGAGGCCGGCGCGAAGCAGTTCGAAGCCTTCGCTGACCAGAGCAGCGGCCCGATGTGTGGCGCTACCCGCCGCGATCGACTCCACGACAGCGGCGAGGACACCGCGGCTGGCGTGGTAGAGCAGTCGCGGGGCGATCCCAGCACTGCCCTGCCCCATCCGACGGGAGATTTCAGCAATCGTCCGCTCCGACGAGCGGTGATGAGCGGCCGCCGCGTGGGCGATCAGGGCGGGGTGTTCCACCATCATCCGAGTGACCGAGACGGCCCGGTCGAAGTCATCGCCGGCGGCGATGAGATCCAGGGCGCAGGCCTCCAGTGAGTCCAAGACCGGCTCCGCGTCGTCGCGCCCCTGCAGCGTCCGGGTCAGGTGGTCGTCGACGTCGAACAACAAGGCCAGCACCGCATCTTCTTTGCTGGAGAAGTAGTTTCGGAACGTCCGGGTCGACACGTTGGCCGCCGCGGCGATGGCGTCGATCGTGACGGCGTCGTAGCCATCGCGCAGCGCGAGATCGAGGGCTGCACGGCTCAGTGCGGCACGAGTTTCGTTCTTTTTACGTTCGCGCAGGCCGATGTCAGCAGTCACGGTTCCCAGTAAAGCAAATGTGCCACGGCTAGCAGGATTGTGGCGGCGTGTGTCCCAATCACGAAGGAAGCCAGCGTGTTTCATCGAGATGAAGCGTGGGACTCGAGCGACACCTAATCGCCCCGGCTGTCGATGACGCGGTTGGCGATGTCGATCAGCCGGGTGTTGGTGGATTGCGACAGCTCGCGCAGCATCTCGAAGGCACGGACCGCGTCGACCGTGAAGCGCTCCATGATCACGCCCTTGGCCTGGCCGATCGTGTCGCGCGTGTTCAGCGCCGCCTCCAACTGCTCACCGTGACGGCTGGCCAGGATCGCCGACGCCGCGTGGGCGGCCAGCACCGCGCCGATCGCCTCGGACTCTCCGTTGAACGCGTGCGGAGTCAGCCCGAACAGATTGAGCGCACCAGCGGTGCTCGACCCGGTGTAGAGCTTGAACGAGAGCCCGCTGCGCACCCCGAGCTCGGTCACCGCGGCGCTGTACTTCGGCCAGCGCCGCTCGTGGCTGAAATCGTCGGTCCGCACGATCAACTCGTCGACGGCGGCACTGATGCACGGGCCCTCACCGCACTGCTCCTGCAGCGCGTCGAGTTCGTAGATCAACGGCGAGGTGCCGAACAACGACTCGTACTTTCCGCCCTTGCCGATCAAGAGCACCCCGCAGGTGTCGGAACCCGGGATCATTTCGACCGCGGCGGCGGTCACCCCGGCCAGCACGTCGTCGACCGTGCTGGGCAGCGCCGTTGCCCTGGCCAGCTCGGCCATCCGCACCGCGAGGTCATGGTTCGGCGATGTCATGGGTGCAGGGTGCCCATTCTTGGCGGAATTTACGGCTCGCCCCGAAACTCGTCACGTTTGCCGAGCACCTGCCCCGGCAATGCTGGCCTGAAGTGGACGCAGCCGTCGACAGCTACGTCCGCGAGGTCCTGTCGGTTCAGACCGCGAGCCGGCGGGGCCGCCTACGGGCGGGCACGTCATTCCGGCCCGCCACTCTCTTAGCTGTAGTAGCTTCGGCGTTGTGGTCGGCAATGTCTGGATCCTGGGCGGATACCAAAGCGATTTCGCACGCAACCTCACTCGTGAGGGGCGGGATTTCGCAGGACTGACCACCGAGGTCGTGGACCTGACACTGGCGGAGTCCATGATCGACGCCGCCGATATCGAGGTTGTACACGTCGCCAACGCCTTCGGCGAGTTGTTCGCTGGGCAGGGTCATCTCGGAGCGATGCCGGCCACCGTGCACGACGGACTATGGGACACCCCGGCCAGTCGGCACGAGGCGGCGTGCGCGTCGGGCAGCATCGCGATCCTGTCGGCCATGGCCGACTTGCGGGCCGGCAACTACCGCACCGCACTGGTGATCGGCGTGGAGTTGGAGAAGACGGTGCCCGGCGACATCGCCGCCCAGCATCTGGGCGCGGCGGCGTGGACGGGTCACGAGGGCCAGCAGGCGAGGTACCTGTGGCCGTCGATGTTTTCCGACGTGGCCGACGAATACGACCGCCGCTACGGTCTCGACGAGGCTCACCTGCGCGGCATCGCCACGGTGAATCTGGCCAACGCCAAGCGCAATCCGAACGCCCAGACCCGGGAGTGGGACATCCCGGATCTGCTCGCCGAGGGCGGCGACGATGCGATCAATCCGCCCGTGGAAGGCCGGATCCGCCGCTTCGACTGCAGCCAGATGACCGACGGCGGATCGGGTGTCGTCCTGGTGAGCGACGAGTTCCTGCGCGACCATCCGGGCGTGCGGCCCATCGGCCGGATCGAAGGGTGGGGCCACCACACCGTGGGACTGGGCTTGCGGCAGAAGTTCGACCGCGACGCCGAGAACCCTTATGTCATGCCCCATCTGCGGGCCACCGTGCAAGATGCGTTGCAGCGCGCGCAGACCGACCTCGACGGGATCGACGGTTTCGAGGTTCACGACTGCTTCACCCCCAGCGAGTACCTCGCCATCGACCACATCGGCCTGACCGGACCGGGCGAGTCCTGGAAGGCCGTCGAGAACGGTGACATCGCCGTGGGCGGCCGGCTGCCGATCAACCCCAGCGGCGGTCTCATCGGTGGTGGCCATCCGGTGGGCGCCACCGGGATCCGGATGGTTCTGGACGCCGCCAAACAGGTGAGCGGATTGGCCGGGGACTATCAGGTCGAGGGTGCCCGCCGATTCGCCACCCTGAATCTGGGTGGTAGCACCGCCACCACGGTCAGCTTCGTCATCGGTTCGGGAGAGGACGCGGCCTGATGGATGTCCAGGTCGTCGGCAAGTTCCTGTCCACCCTGCCCGAGGACGACGACCACCCGTACCGCACCGGACCGTGGCGTCCGCAGCACACCGAGTGGCACGCGCCGGACCCTGCGGTCATCGAGGGTGAGATCCCCGCCGACCTCGATGGCGTATACCTGCGAAATACCGAGAACCCGCTGCACCCTGCGCTGAAGTCCTATCACCCGTTCGACGGTGACGGCATGCTCCACATTGTCGGCTTCCGGGACGGAAAGGCTTTCTACCGCAACAGATTCGTGCGAACCGACGGGTTCGAGGCCGAGAACGCCGCGGGCGGGCCGCTGTGGCCGGGGCTGGCCGAACCGCTGTCGCTGGCCAAGGTGGACTACGGCTGGGGGGCCCGCACCCTGCTCAAGGACGCCTCGAGTACCGATGTGATCGTGCACCGGGGCACCGCGCTGACGAGCTTCTACCAGTGCGGCGACCTCTACCGCGTCGACCCCTACAGCGGCGACACCCGGGGCAAGGAAACCTGGGGCGGCGCCTTTCCCGCCGAGGGCGTCTCGGCCCACCCGAAGGTCGACGAGCGCACCGACGAGATGATGTTCTTCAACTACTCGAAGAACGCCCCCTACCTGCATTACGGGGTGGTCGACCGGGACAACACCCTGGTGCACTACACCGACGTCCCACTGCCCGGTCCACGACTGCCGCACGATATGGCGTTCACCCCGAACTACGCCATTCTCAACGACTTTCCGCTGTTCTGGGAGCCTGAGATGCTCGAGCGCGAAATCCATATGGCCCGCTTCCACCGGGACATGCCATCCCGGTTCGCGGTCCTGCCCCGGCGCGGGAAAGGACCAATCCGGTGGTTCGAGGCCGAGCCGACCTTCGTGCTGCATTTCGTCAACGCCTACGAGGACGGTGACGAGATCGTCCTGGACGGGTTCTTCCAGGGCGACCCCGAACCCACCGACAATGGCACCGGCACGAAGTGGCAGCGGGCGTTCCGGTTCCTGGCACTGGACCGGATGCAGACCCGGCTGCACCGTTGGCGGCTGAATGTCGTCACCGGCGGTCTCACCGAAGAACCGTTGTCGGACAGCATCTCCGAGTTCGGCATGATCAACGGTGGCTACAGCGGTGAACCCTATCGGTACACCTACGCGGCCACCGGCAAGCCGGGCTGGTTCCTGTTCGACGGACTGATCCGCCATGACGTGCTCAGCGGAGCCGAGGAGCGGATCAGCTTCGGCGAGGGCGTGTACGGCAGCGAGACTGCGATGGCGCCGCGGGCGGGTAGCCGCGCCGAGGACGACGGATATCTGGTCACCCTCACCACCGACATGAACGCCGACGCGTCCTACTGCCTGGTCTTCGACGCCGCCCGCATCTCCGACGGTCCGGTGTGCACACTGCAGCTCCCCGAACGGATCTCCAGCGGTACCCATTCGACGTGGGTGGCCGGCCAGTCGCTGCGGCGCTGGCAGGCTGTCGACTGCCCCGCCGAGGCGATCGGTCTCTAGGTGAGCGACCTCATCGACGCCGACGCCCCGCTGGCTCTGGCGCCCCACGGAACCAATGCCATCGGCCGGATGCTTGGGCTGATCGGCGATGAATGGAACCTGCTGATCATCCAGCAGGCGCTGATGGGTGCCACCCGGTACAGCCAGTTCATGGCCCGGTTGCCGATCTCGAATTCGGTTCTGACCAACCGGCTTCGGATCCTGGTGAGCGACGGAATGCTGACCCGCCGTGAGCACGCCTCGACCCGGTCGCGCACCGAGTATCTGGTGACGGCACGGAGCCGCTCGCTATGGCCGGCACTGCTGTCGATCTGGGAGTGGGAACGTAACTGGGTCGCCGAGCATCGCTCGACCCTGCCGTCGATGCACCACCACCTGTGTGGTCAGTCGTTCGCGCCGGTGCTGCGATGCGACTCCTGCCATGCCCCGGCCGAACATTGCGATGTCACGCTCAGCCTGGGCCCCAGCGGCGCGTGGGAGCGCTCGGCGCCGGCCGCCGCGACACGCCGCCGGTCGGAGTCCGACGGCGGCGGCCGCGGCGCCGGGATGTTTCCGGAGACCATGAGTGTGCTCGGAAATCGTTGGGCGGCAGCGTTGTTGCTGGCGGCTTTCCTGGGCAGCAGCCGGTTCACCGACTTCCAGTCCCAGCTCGGCGCTCCTCCCAGCCTGCTGGCCGAACGGCTGCAGACCTTCTGCGGGATCGGCGTGTTCGCCACCTCGCCCGCCGAGCGCAGCGGCCCGGAACGGGCCGCCTATCTCCTCACCGACAAAGGCCGCGCGTTCTTCCCGGTACTCGTGGCGGCCGTGCAGTGGGCGCAGTGGTGGTTCCAGGCTCCCGAAGGCCCGGCGCTGCTCCTGCACCACCGCGGCTGCCAGGCGCCGTTCACCGGGGAGCTGGCCTGTGATCAGTGCGCGCAGCGTCTGACCGGTGCGCACGTCGGTATCGCTACTTCGGCGGAATGATCTGGAAGCCCTTGACGATCTCGGCCGAATCGGTGGCGTAGGTGGGGTTGTCGGCCTTGATGGCCTGCACGGTGACCGTGGCGATGTAGTTGATGTCACCGGAGGTGAACACCACCGCCAGCGAGGTCGCCTTGCGGGCGGGAATCTTGCCCATCGCCGGTGCAGTGTAGGTGACGGCCTGCGCCGGTGACCCGCACACCTGGCCCGGTGTGGTGGTCATGTCCTTGACCTTCAGCTTGGTCTTGAGCTGCTGGTTCTGCGCGTCGAGAATCTGCTGCGGCTTGCCGACATCGGAGCCGACCTTCTGAAGGGTCACCACCGCGTTGGGCGTGAAGCCGTCCGAGGACAGGTTCGGGTTGCGCAGGGCGTAGCGGATGGTCTCGGAATCCAGCTTGTCGGTGCGCTCCCAGCCCTGCGGCTGCGGGATCCGCATCCGCGGCTCCTGGTCGGTGCGGGTCGGGATGTCGGTCATCGGCGCCGAGACCGTGTCACATTTCGCCGCCGCCGGCTTGTTCTCCTCCGAGCAGCCGGCAATCGACATCGCCAGCGCGGCCGCCATCACCGCCGCCACAGGTGCTACCACGTTGCGCAATCTGAACCCCTTCGAAATCCGCCACAGCCTACCCGTGGCGCCGGCAGGTTCGGCGAAATTGTGTTAGCACTCGCCATGGTCGAGTGCTAATCTCTGGGTAGCACAGTGATGGCTGCCCGCCGGGGTGGCGGGCTCCACGAGAAGATTCAGGAGGTGAGTTGCTGTGCTCCGCTTCGATCCGTTCAGTGACCTTGACGCCATGACCCGTGGCCTGCTGAGCAGCCAGTCCGGAAGCGACCGCAGTCCCCGGTTCATGCCGATGGATCTGTACAAGGTCGACGACCACTATGTCTTGACCGCCGATCTGCCGGGGGTCGACCCCGGCTCGGTCGATGTCAGCGTCGACAACGGCACCCTGACCCTGACGGCCCATCGGTCGGCCCGTTCGGAGGACTCGGTGCAGTGGCTGACCAGCGAGAGATTCTTCGGCACCTACCGCCGCCAGCTGTCGCTGGGCGACGGTATCGACACCACCAGGATCAGCGCTACCTACGAGAACGGTGTCCTGACCGTCACGATCCCGCTGGCCGAACGCGCGAAGCCGCGCCGCATCGAGGTCTCCCATGCTGCCGGCAGCAAGCCGATCGAACCCACCACCATCGAATCATCCTGACCGACACCATGTTCCGGCTCAGCCGTCACGCGTGGCGGCTGAGCCGGAATGTCAGGTTGTTGCGCACCGCAGGCCACTCGATGTCGAGGATCGAGTAGACGACGGTGTCGCGGCGCGACCCGTCGGGCAGCAGTTGGTGACTGCGCAGGATGCCGTCCTGCTTGGCACCCAGCCGTTCGATGGCCGCCCGGCTGGCCTGGTTGAAGAAGTGCGTGCGGAACTCCACCGCCACACAGCCCAACCGTTCGAAGGCGTGGGTGAGCAGCACGAGTTTGGTCTCGGTGTTGACCCCGGTTCGCCGTGCCGACGCCGCGTGCCAGGTGTGGCCGATCTCGAGCCGCCGGTTGGCGGCGTCGACATGGAACAGGCTCGAGGAGCCGACCACCACACCGTCGGTACGCCGCCGGATCACGAAGGTGACACCCTCGTCGGCGGCCTGCATGGCCAGCATCCGGTCCACCCAGGCCGCGGCGCTCTGCGGGGACGGCGCCGAAGTGAACCACAGCGACCCGACGTCACCGTCAGCGGCCGCAGCCGCGATTTCGTCAATGTGGTTGTGGCCCAACGGCTCCAGTCTCACCCAGGCCGGGCCGGTGAGCACGGCGGGCTCGACGAACCGGCTCATCGGGCCGATCCCCCGCCCAGCAGGGCCGCCACCAACGCCCACACCGAGCAGACCAGCGCACCCGCGGCGGCGGCCGCACCGATGTAGAAGCCGTAGCCGGCGGCGACCGGCGGACTGACGTTGAGGTGATAGTAGGACCACGTCAGCACACCGATCAGTGCCGCGATCACCAGGGCTGCGGTGGCGGCCAGCCGGGGTGAGAGGTTGCGGGCCGCCATCGCCCCGGTGACGATCAGCGCCGAGGACAGCAGCACGATGAGCTGGCCAGAGCCGAACCGTGGGGGCAAGGAGATGCTGCCGACGGTGCCCCCGATCGCGCTCGCCCGCCCCCCGCCTGCCGCCGATGTCGTCAGCCACGGCAGCCACGCGCTCACCGCGAGCGTCGCCCCGCACAACACCACGAGCCACCCGGGCCGCAGGAATGCCATGGACCGACCCTATCCCCCCGCGGTCAGCACGCCGGGTATCCGCATGACCAGCGTCCGGCTCAGGTCGAGCCGGCCCAGGAAGCCGTCGTCGTGGCTGACCACGAGCACCGCGCCCCGGTAGGAGCGCAGCGCATCGACGAGCTGGTCGACGCTGGTGATGTCCAGGTTGTTGGTCGGCTCGTCGAGAATCACCAGCTCGGGCGCCGGATCGGCGAGCAGCAGCCGGGCCAGCGCGACCCGGAACCGTTCGCCCCCGGACAGTGCGGACACCGGGCGATGCACGGCATCGCCGCGCAGCAGGAACCGCGCCAGCCGGGTGCGGATCAGCGCGGGGTCGACCTGTGCGGCCACCGCGCTGACGGTGTCCAGGACGCTGGCCCGCTCGTCGAGACCGTCCAGACGCTGGGGCAGATAGCCGACCCGGTCGGTCAACAACCGCCCGCTCCGACCGGCGATGAGGCCTTCCAGCAGCGCAGTCTTGCCGATGCCGTTAGGGCCGACGATCGCGACCCGCTCAGGGCCCTGTATCACGAAAGGGTCTTGCGCTGAGGGTAATTCGGCGATGCGGCGACGGGCGGAGACGCCGGGATCGGGCAGGTCGATGCGGATCTGCTCCTCGGCACGCATCCGGGCCTCGGCGGCCTGCAGCGCATCCTGGGCGGCAGCCACCTTGGCGTCGAGGTTGGTGCGCAGCTTGCCTGCCGCCACCTGCGCCGACATCGCCCAGGTGTTCATCACGATCTTGGGAGCACGCCTGTTCGCATAATCCTTCTGCGCCTTGCGGTTCCGGTGGGCGAGTGCGGTTTCGGCCTCGACCCGCTGGCGTTTCTCCACCCGCACGGCGTGTTCAGCCGCGACGACGGCGCGCGCCGCAGCGGCCTGCTCCTGATCGCGGTGGCTGCGCCACTGCCGATACGGCCCGCCGTATAGGCTCAGCCCGCGGTCGTACACCTCGGCGGTGTTGTCCATCCGGTCCAGCAGGTCGATGTCGTGGCTGACCACCAGCAGGGTGCCCGGCCACTGCGCCAGCAGCGCCGACAGCCGCTCGCGTGCCTCGCGGTCGAGGTTGTTGGTCGGCTCATCGAGCAGCGTGATCGGTGCCCGCCGCATCCGCAGGGCCGTCACCGCCACCAGCATGGCCTCTCCGCCCGACACCTGACCGACGGTGCGGTCCAGGGCGTCGACGCCGAATCCGATGGCGGCCAGCGCTTCAGCGGCGCGCTGCTCGACGGTCCAGTCGTCACCGAGGACGTCGAAATCTTGCTCGCTGGTGCTGCCCGCCTCGATGGCGCGCAGCGCGGCCAGCGCGTCGGCGACGCCGAGCACCTCGGCGATCGTGGTGTCGACGTCGAGCGTCAACGTCTGGGGCAGGTAGCCGACCTCGCCGGCGGTGACGATGCGACCCAACGTGGGCTGCAGGTCACCGGCGATCAGGCGCAACAGCGTGGACTTGCCACTGCCGTTGTCGCCGACCACACCCGTACTGCCGGTGCCGAAGGTGGCATTGAGATCCTCGAGCACGACGGTTCCGTCCGGCCAGACGAAACCGAGGTCGATCAGGGTAAGGGAAGAGTCGGTGGGCATGGGTCTCCGTCGTAGTGGGCAGCGGGCACGGGGCCGGTGCGCAGATCCACGACGAAGACCATCCTTTCCACACGGAGTCGTCCGAATACAGCAACGCTAGCCAGGCACGGCGCTGGCGCACAACCGATTTATCTCTACGCTGGGTGCACACATCGACCGAGGACGGCATATGACGGATCTCCCCGACTGGGTTCGGCAGCTCGACATGGCGCCCCATCCGGAAGGCGGCTTCTACAAGGAAACCTGGCGCAGCGACCTGGTTCTCGGCGAGTCGGTGCTGCCGCCGGACTACGTCGGTCCGCGCAGTGCCGGCACCGCGATCCTGTTCGTCCTGCTGCCCGGGCAGCAGTCCGCCTGGCACACCGTACGCAGCGCCGAGCTGTGGTTCCACCATCGTGGCAGCCCGCTGCTGCTGGAGATCGGCCGCGAACAGTCCAGTGCCACACCATATGTGCTGGGCCCTGACGTCAGTGCCGGGCAGCACCCGCAGCTGATCGTGCCGCCCGGCTATTGGCAGCGCGCCGAGCCCCGCGACGACGAGGCGACGCTGGTCAGTTGCGTGGTGGTGCCCGGGTTCGACTTCGCCGACTTCGCGCTCAGTTCCTGATCTCACCGAGGATCTGCACGGCGGCCGCGACCAGTTCGGCATTGCCCGGCGCCGGCGATCCGTCCGGCAGCAGCACGGTGTCCTCCAGGCCGATGCGGGTTTGCAGACCGCGCACACCGGCATGCCGCAACAGCGGCCAGCAGCTGTCGTCGAGGCCATGCAGCAGCACCGGCGCCGGCGACCCGGCGCTGCGGATGCGCGCCAGCAGATCATCGGCGGTCGCGGTGTCACCGTCGGCCTGCAGTTCGATCATCACCCGCAGGCAGTGCGGCGCCACCTCCGAGCGCGCCCACGACTGCGCCGCCTCGGCATGGAAGATCCCGACCTCCACCCCGAGTCCCCGGCTCAGCAGCAACTGGGCCAGTTCCTCGGAACCGGGTTCGTGCCAGTTCACCGACGCGAAATCCGGCAGCACCTCCCAGGACCGGACCGCTTCCAGCCGCGCCTGCGGATCGGGCAGCGCCCAGAAACCCGTCGTCACCCCCAACGGCAGCCCCGGGACGGCGTGGCGCACCGCGCTCACCGCCGCTCCCACGGTGTCGGCCAGCAGCGAGTCCACCCCGTCGGGCGTCTTGGGGTGCAGATGCACGGCCTGCGCACCGGCCCGGTGGGCGGCGAGGGCGGCATCGGCGAGCTGCTGCGGGCTGACCGGAAGGCCGGGATGCTGGTCGGGGGTGCGGGCACCGTTGATACAGGCCTTGACGTACGGACGCGGGGAATCGGAAGAGGATGAAGCCATACCCCAATCTTGACCCGTCATGGCGAAGGTTTCCGAAGTAGCGTTTCCCCATGCACGGCCACACCATCGTCTGCGGCGACGATGCGCTCGCGATGCGCATCATCGACGAGCTCAACAATGCCGAGCTCAGCGTGGTCACCCTGCAGTCCCCCGACGGGCTGGAAGCGGCTGGTATCGGCACCGCCGACGCGATCATCTGCGCCGCCGACGACGATGCCCTGAACCTCGAGATCGCCCTGCTTGCCCGACAGGCCAACCCGGGGGTCCGGGTGGTCACCCGGCTGGCCAACACCGTGCTGCGCAAGGCGATGTCCGACGACAATGGTCCCGGCGCGGTGCTGGACATCGCCGATCTGGCCGCCCCCTCGGTGGTCGAGGCACTGCTGGAACGCACCACGCACACGATCACCGCCGCCGGGATCGACTTCGTCGTCTCCGGTGCGACGGCCACTCACGAGGACACCCTGCGCTCGATGTACGGCGACCTCGCCCCAGTGGCCATCATCCGCGGCGAGCACTCCGAGCATCCCGGCGAGGTGATCGCCTGTCCCGGCCGTGACGAACGGGTGCACCCCGGCGACTGGACGGCGATGATCGGCACCGCCGAGGAGCTGACGGAGCGTGGCATCAGGATCGCCAAGCCGATACCGTCGACGCCGCGGGAACGACCGCTGGTGGTTCGCGTCGCTGACGCGGTGCGCGCCTTCCGCGACGACCTCAACCCGATGTTCTACCGGGCGCTGGCGGTGGCGGCCGGGCTGCTGCTGGGCTCGACGATCATGCTGCGCTTCGCCTATAAACAGCCTGGTATGAGTTGGGTTGACGCCCTGTACTTTTCGGCCGAGACCATCGCGACGGTGGGTTACGGCGACTTCAACTTCCTGCAGCAGCCGACCTGGCTTCGGCTGTGGGGTATCGCAATGATGTTCGCCGGTGTGGCCACCACCGCCATCGTGGTGGCCTTCGTCGCCGACGTGCTGCTGTCCCGGCGGCTGTCGCAGGCGGCCAGCAGGCAGCGCATCCGCCACCTGCACCGCCACGTCGTCATCGTCGGGCTGGGCTCGTTCGGGATCCGGGTGGCCACCGTGCTGAAGGCCGCCGGACATGACGTCGCGGTGATCGAGCGCAACGAGGACAACCGGTACCTGGCCGCAGCCGCCGAACTCGAACTCCCGGTGATCTTCGGCGACGCCACCCTGCGCCAGACGCTGGCGGCCGCCCGCCTCGACGACGCCCGGGCCATCGCGGTGCTCACCCAGGACGACATGGTCAACATCGAGACCGGCATCGTGCTGCGCGAAATGTTCGGCCCGCGCACCGCACCGGAGCTGCACCGCCCGGACGTCCCGATCGTCCTGCGCATCTACGACCGCGCCCTGGGGGCCGCCGTGGGCCAGCGGTTCGGCTTCGCCTACGTGCGCTCCACCGTCGATCTGGCCACGCCGTGGTTCATCGGCGCCGCGATGGGCCTCGACGTCCTGGGCACCTTCTCGGTAGGCCAGCGCTCGTTCATGCTCGGCGGCGTGCGGGTGCTGCCCGACAGCGAACTCGACGGGCTGCGGATGTTCGAGCTGTCCACCCAGACCCGGGTGATCGCCATCGAACGCGAGGGGTCGCCGGTGCGGTTGCATCCGCGCCGCGAGACCCAACTGGTCGCCGGGGACACCGCCTATCTGGTGGGGCCCTACCGCGAACTGATCGACACGATGCGCAAGGGCCAGCGGGCCTCGCAACCCGGCCGGGTCACGCCAACCCATTGGACGGGCTAACCGGCGCCGACAGGTGGCGCTCACCGACGCAGTCTAGAAAGAGCGAGCCGGCGGACGGGGGAGAACTCCGTCCGCCGGCTCAAGGCGCGCGCCGTGGGGTGCTAGTAACGACGCGCGACAATCAGGGGGATGGTGACGGTGTGGGCCAGCGCGGTGCCGACCGAGCCGAGCAGCATCCCGGCGAACCCGCCACGACCGTGGCTGCCCACGACCAGCAGCTGCGCGCCCTGGGCCTGCTCGGCCAGGTACCGCGCGGGCTGATCGCGTACCACCACGCGATGCACGGTGACGTCGGGGTGGTCCTCGGCCATCCCGGCCAACCGCTGCGACAAGACTTCTTCTTCGGTCACCATGACCGCCGCCCAGTCCACTCCCGGAACCGAGAACAGGCTGTCGTCACTCCAGGCGTGCACGGCCACCAGGTCGACGCCCAGGCGAGCGGCTTCGGCGAATGCGAGTGTGACGGCCTCCACCGAGGCCGGGGATCCGTCCACGCCGACGACCACGGGTAGCTGCGGCGCCGGGGTCGGGCCGTCGTGGATCACCGCCACCGGGCAGTGCGCATGGTGCAGCAGGCCGGTGCTGGCCGACCCGAGCAGGGTGCGCCGGAAGGCACCCATGCCGCGGCTACCCACGACGATCAGCTCAGCACCCTTGGACAGGTCGATCAGCGTCGGCACCGGCGCAGCGTGATAGATGTCGGTGTCGGCGATGCGGACGGTGGCACCGGTCTCGGCCCCAACCTGGGCGACCAACTCGGTGGCCTCCCGCAACACTTCGCGGGCCTGGGTGTCCTGCCACTGCTCGAACTCGGCGGGCACCGGCAGCATCACGTTGGTGACCGATGGTGCGGCAGCGACGTGGACCAGGCGCAGTGGGATGTTGCGGCGGGCACCCTGAGCGGCGGCCCACCGGACCGCGGCGTTCGAGGATGCCGAACCGTCGACGCCGACCACGATCTCACCGGATGCGGCGGGGCTGTGCACCATCTCGTCCTCCCCGCTCGCGTCGGCCAGTGCGGCCATGTCGACTACGACAATCCCTGGTCGGGGCCCTCCAATGCCAGTAGTCTTGGGCCCCTGCCGGCAAGGCGTTGGTCAGGTGTTTTCGGGACCAAAGTCCCTACCCGGCCGGGACGCTTTCAGGCTCTACTGCGGTGTGATCACGGTGTTCCTGGTCGACGACCACGAAGTGGTGCGACGCGGTCTGGCCGAACTCCTCGGCAGCGATCCCGAACTGAGCGTGGTGGGCGAGGCCGGCACGATGACCGAAGCCCTGTCCCGTATTCCGGCGGCCCGCCCCGACGTCGCCGTGCTGGACATCCGGTTGCCCGACGGCAGCGGCATCGACCTGTGCCGGGAACTGCTGGCCACCCAGGACCAACTCCGCTGCCTGATCCTGACCTCGTTCACCGACGAGCAAACCATGCTGGACGCCATCCTGGCCGGTGCCAGCGGATATGTGGTCAAGGACATCCGCGGGATGGAGCTGGCCCAGGCGATCAAGGCCGTCGGTTCGGGAAAGTCGTTGTTGGACAACCGTGCCGCCGCCGTGCTGATGTCGCGGCTGCGCCGCGACACCGAGCAGGACGAGCGGCTGCGGGACCTGTCGGCCACCGAACGCACCCTGCTGCAGCTCCTCGGCGAGGGCCTGACCAACCGGGAGATCGGGCAGCGAATGTTCTTGGCGGAGAAGACCGTCAAGAACTATGTGTCACGCCTGCTGACGAAGCTGGGGCTGAGCGGGCGTACCCAGGCCGCGTTGTTCGCCGCAGAGACGCTGGGCCGCAGCGGTGTTTGACATCGAGGTCCGCGACGGCCTGGTCGACGCGATGCTGGCCGTGTCGTCCGGGCTGGAACTGGAACGCAAGCTGCACACCATCGTGCACACCGCGATGGGGCTGGTGCAGGCCCGCTACGGTGCGCTGGGCGTGATCGGCACCGACCCCCAGCCGGTGCTGGAACGGTTCGTCTTCGAGGGGATCGACCAGCCGACCGCCGAGAAGATCGGTCCGCTGCCCACCGGTCACGGCATGTTGGGCGTGCTGCTCAACAGCCCGAAAGTCATTCGCGTCGAAGACCTTTCCAAACATCCGTCGTCCATCGGGTTCCCGGCCAACCATCCGCCGATGCGCAGCTTCCTCGGCGTGCCGATCCGGATCCGCGAGCAGGTGTTCGGCAACCTGTACCTGACCGAGAAGGCCGACGGTGCCGCATTCACCGAAGCCGACGAACTCCTGGTGCTGGCCCTGGCGGGTGCGGCCGGTATCGCCATCGACAACGCGCGGCTCTACCAGGCGGCCAACACCCAGCAACTGTGGATCGAGGCCACCCGCGACATCAGCACTCAATTACTGGCCGGCCAGGACCCCGATGCCGTGCACCGCGAGATCACCGCCAAGGCGATGGCGCTGACCGGTAGCGAGTACAGCTTCTGCATGACGCCCGACGAGTCCGGCGAGTTGGTGGTCACCGACTCGACCCGCGAGGACCTGCTGGGCCGGCGCGTCGCGAAGACCGGGTCCACCGTGGGGCTGGCGTTCTCCGACTGTATCGCCATGTCCGTCAACGACTTCGACGATCTCGGGGAGGCCTGCGGGTCAGCGCTCGTGCTGCCGGTGTGCGAACCGAACACCGCCACCGGGGTACTGGTGTGCGTGGCTCCGGCGGGCCGGCACTTCACCGAACACGAGCTGGACATGGCCGGGGCGTATGCCTCGCAGGCCGGCCTGGCGCTGCACCTAGCCAACGCCCAGCGCCGGATGCGCGAACTCGACGTGCTCACCGACCGTGACCGGATCGCCCGTGACCTGCACGACCACGTGATCCAGCGGCTGTTCGCCGTCGGCCTGTCCTTGCAGGGCGCGCTCGGCGCCAATGCCGAGGACGGCACCCGGCGGGTCACCGGGGCACTCGACGACCTGCAGGAGGTTGTCCAGGAGATCAGGACCGCGATCTTCGACCTGCACGGCGGGTCGGTGACCCGGTTGCGTCAGCGCATCGAGCAGGCCGTCACCAGGATGACCACCGACTCACCGGTGCGACCGGCCGTGCACGTCAGCGGACCGCTGTCGGTGGTCGACGCGGCACTGGCCGATCATGCCGAGGCGGTGGTCCGCGAGGCGGTCTCCAATGTGGTCCGTCATGCCGGCGCCCGGTCGGTGACCGTCTCGGTGACCGTCGACGACGACCTGACCATCAGCGTGACCGACGACGGCGTGGGCATCAGTGCCGACATCACCCGCAGCGGCCTGGCCAACCTGGGCGCCCGCGCCCACGAATGTGGCGGTCAGTTCACCATCGCCCCGCAGCCCGGCGGCGGAACCCGGCTGGTGTGGTCGGCGCCACTGCCTTAGCTGAACTGCCCTAGCCGGTCAGGCCGAGATCTCGACGACGGGGTGTTGGCCGAACTCGGAGCGGCAGTAGCGCTCGACGAACAGCGGCACATAGTCCCGGATCCGGGCACCGTCGAACCGGCTGTGCGCGACGTCCACGGTCTCGGAGATCACGTGCTCGGGCACGTAGGGGAACTCGTCGGCGAGGCGCTGCACCACCTGTGCCATCTGGCGTTGTTCTTCGGCACGTTCCACGCCCGTCATCATCGAACGCCGAGGGCCGTTTACGCAACCGTCGATAGGTGATCTCGATGACAAGGCGTCGACGACTTGGTGAACGTAAAAAGTTGCCGCGGCAATGACTTCGGCTCGTTGCGCGGGCGCAAGAACGGTCGGATACAGTTCGCGCGTGACCCCACTGAGGAGCCGCGAGCAGCGCGTAGAACCCCTGTCTGAATCGGCGAATCGCCAGCAGGCCGAACACTTGCGTGAGATGCTGCTGGCCCAGTGTGACGAGCTCGACGCCGACCTGGTCACCTATGGTTCGGCCCTGGAGCGCTACCAGCGCCGCGGCGAACAGACCCAGGCCCGGCGCATCCGCGGCATGATCCGCACCGCGGAGCGCGAGCGCAGGGCGGTCCAGGACCTCATCGCCAACCTGGAGCAGCGGTTCCTCGAGACGGGTCCCGCCCGGCCGCAACCGGCGTCGAACCCGGCCCGGCACCCGGTCAACCGGGTGCACCCGCACCCGAGCCCGCACCGGGTCATCCGGGCCGGCCGCTAAGCGGGCGAGAACACCGTCACGAACCGGTCCAGCGACTCCTTGATGTCGCTGCGCAGCGCACCGGCCACCAGCATGCCGATCGGCCCGAACAATGCCGGACCGCCCAGGTGGACATCCATGGTGACCACCGACGAGTCGGCGTCGGTGTCGTGCGGCCGGACCTTGCCGATGAGTTTGACCTTCACTCCCCCGACGCCGGCCCCGTTGAGCGTCATCGCCTCCGGCGGCTTGAAGTGCACGATGGTCCACTTCACGCGGTTGGGCATGCCCTTGACCTCGACGATGGACTCCACCTCGGTGCCCTTGTCGAGGGTCTCGGGCAGCGTGGAGCGCCAGACCCGGTGAATGGTGAGCCATTCCTTGTACCGGGACAGGTCAGAGGCGTGCTGCCAGGCTTGCTCGGGCGGTAACGGAACGTCTACGGATACGGAGAGTTTCGCCATGCCTTATTTCTACTAGGCCGGCTTGTCGTCCGTGTCGGTCGTCTTCTTGACGGCCTCGGCGCCCTTCTCGACAGCGCTCTTCGCCGCATCCTGGACCTTGTCGACGGCCTCGGAGAACTTGCCCTGGGTCTTCTCGTCGATGATGTCGCCGGCCTTGTCGATCGCCGCCTCCACCTTGTCGGCGTTCTGGCTCAATACTTCCTTGGCCTTGTCGATGAAACTCATGGTCACCCTTTCTTCTCAACGCAACCAGGCTCAATCTTGCCCCCGGCCGATGGCCGCCACAAGGTTCGCGGTTCGCCGAGTACCCGCCCCTGGATCCACCACAGCGCCTCGATGATGATCGCCGCGACCAGGCCGATCGCCAGCGCCGTCGAGGTGGTCTGGACATTCGACGGGTCGAGCATGAACTCCTTGCGCGCCAGCGGAATGGCGAAGATCACCACGTAGGCCAGACCGGAGACGGCCACCAGGGCCACCCGCCACCACTGGTAGGGCCGGGCCACCACGGCCAGCACCCACACCGCGCCCATCAGCAGGGTGATCAGCGCGGCGGTCGAGGCCTGCATCTGCTCCACGGTGGTGGCGCTGTCGCGGTAGGCGATCACGTAGGACACGAAGGTCGCCAGGCCGATCACCACGCCCGACGGCAGCGCCGAGACCATCACCCGGCGCACGAACCCGGTATGGGCACGCTCGTTGTTGGGTGCCAGCGACAGGATGAAGGCCGGGATGCCGATGGTGAACCAGGCCGCGATGGTCACGTGGATCGGCTGGAACGGATAGAGCAGCGGGTCGGTGCCGAAGAACTTCGATGACAGCCCCGCCAGCCCGACGAGCAGGGCCAGCAACACCGAGTACACCGTCTTGGTGAGGAACAGGTTGGACACCCGCTCGATGTTGCCGATCACCCGCCTGCCCTCACCCACGACGTAGGGCAGCGTGGCGAACTTGTTGTCCAGCAACACGATCTGCGCCACCGCACGCGATGCCGGGCTGCCGGAGCCCATCGCCACACCGATGTCGGCATCCTTGAGCGCGAGCACGTCGTTGACGCCGTCGCCGGTCATCGCGACGGTGTGATCGCGGGACTGCAGCGCGTGCACCATGGCCCGCTTCTGGTCCGGGCGCACCCGCCCGAAGGTGGTGTACTCGGCCATCGTGTCGGCCAGTTCGTCGGGTTCGGACGGCAGCTGACGGGCGTCCATGGTCTCGCCCTGAAGCCCGAGCGAACCGGCCACCGCACCCACCGAAACCGCGTTGTCGCCGGAAATCACCTTCACCGAGACCTGCTGGGAGGCAAAGTATTCCAAGGTGTCACGGGCGTCCGGGCGGACCCGCTGCTCCAGGACCACCAGGGCGACGGGAGTGACGGTGCCAGGTGCCTGCGGGCTGTCGACCGGGACGTCACTGGAACCGAGCAACAGCACCCGCAGCCCGCGCGAACCGATCTCCTCGGCCTGCGCGGCAGCCGGCGAGTCCGGGTCCAGCAGCACGTCGGGCGCACCGATCAGCCAGTTGCCGTGCTCGCCGTAGGACGCGCCGCTCCACTTGGTGGCCGACTTGAACGGCGCGCTGGCTGTGGTGGTCCAGCCCGGCGGGTCGGGATACGCCTCACCGATGGCCTGCATGCTGGCGTTGGGCTTCGGATCGTCGGCCACAAGGGCGCCAAGGACTTTCGCGACCAGATCGGGAGTGACGTCGGTGCCCTCGGCGGTTACCGACGCCACCTCGGACAACCGCATCCCGTTCTCGGTGAGGGTTCCGGTCTTGTCCGCGCACACCACGTCGACGCGGGCCAGGCCCTCGATGGCGGGCAGTTCCTGGACCAGGCACTGGCGCCGGCCAAGCCGGACCACCCCGACGGCGAAGGCGATCGACGTCATCAGCACCAGACCTTCCGGGACCATCGGCACCAGCGCACCGACCATCCGCAGCACCGACTCCCGCCAGCCGACCCCGGTGGTGAACAGCTGGGTGTAGATGGTCAGCAGGCCCGCCGGCCACAGCAGGTAGGTGATGAACTGCAGGATCTTGTTGATGCCGCTGCGCAGTTCGGACTTCACCAGGGTGAACTTGCTGGCCTCCTCGGCCAGCCGGGCCGCGTAGGCCTCCCGGCCCACCTTGGTGGCCCGGTAGGCACCGGTGCCCGCGACGACGAAACTGCCCGACATCACCGCGGCGCCGACGTCTTTGGGAATCGGGTCGGCTTCACCGGTCAGCAGCGACTCGTCGACCTCCAGCATCGATGCCTCGAGCAATTCACCGTCGACCACGATCTGGTCACCGGGCCCCAGTTCGATGATGTCGTCGAGGACGACCTCGTTGGGCGCCAAGGGTTTCGTGCCCGACTGGCGGCGCACGGTGGGTTTGGCCTGCCCGACGATGGCCAGGTTGTCCAGGGTCTTCTTGGCCCGCAGTTCCTGGATGATGCCGATGCCGCTGTTGGCGATGATGAGCAGGCCGAACAGCCCGTTGATCAGCGATCCGGTGGCCAGCACAATCAGCAGCAGCACACCGAGGATGGCGTTGATCCGGGTGAAGACGTTGGCCCGGACGATCTCGTTGACACTGCGCGACGCCCGGCTGGGGACGTCGTTGGTCTTACCTTCGGCGGTGCGTGCGGCGACCTCGGCGTCGCTCAGACCGGTCGCGGTGCTGGCAGTCATTTGGTGAAAGTGCCCATCTTCTCGTCGTCGTAGTACTCCAGCGTGAGTTTGTCGCCGTCGAAACGGG
The DNA here is from genome assembly GCF_010731855.1 of Mycolicibacterium anyangense. Taxonomy (NCBI): domain Bacteria; kingdom Bacillati; phylum Actinomycetota; class Actinomycetes; order Mycobacteriales; family Mycobacteriaceae; genus Mycobacterium; species Mycolicibacterium anyangense. The sequence goes on from NZ_AP022620.1 coordinate 3,172,142, forward strand.
CCGCGGAAATGCTTCCGGGCGGCGAGTTTTCGTCGACGAAGCTCAGGGCGAACTCATCACCGTCCCAGTGGGTCAGCTCGAAGGTCTGCCCCTTGGGTCCCAGTGCCACGGTGAGCTTGCCGTCCTTCTCGGCGACGGTGGCCGGCCCCCAGAACGCATTGGCGTAGGTGCCGGCGTAACTGGCCAGCGGCTTGGCCGGCGCGGCATTGGCCGGCGGCTGCTTACCGGACAGCGACCCCACCGGCGCGTCCATCGTGGCGAAGGCATCGCCGTAGAGCTTGCGCCAGTCTTCGCGGACCTGGCCGAATTGGACGAGGTCGGCGAACTCAGCGGTCAGCGTCTCCGGGATCCCGCGCGGGGTGGCGTTGGTCAGCGCGACGATCGCGACATCGGCCGACGGGATGATCACGAAGTTCGTTCCGCTTCCGAGTTCGAAGGCCCCGGAATGGCTGATCTCAGTGCGCGCCGCGGAGGTGGTGCCGACGTTGAATCCGTAGCCGTAGAAACCCGACCGCATGGCCGGCTCACTGGGCGGGCTGGACACGATCTGCGGAGTCAGCGCCGGCAGCAGCGCGGCGGGATCCACGATCTGCCGGCCGTTGTAGGTTCCGTTGGCCAGCAGCATGGTCAGCCAGTGCGTCATGTCGTTGACCGACGAGCTGACCCCGCCCGCCGGAGACTCCGGATCGGGGTCACGCTGGTAGCGCGGCTGGTAGCCGCCGTCGATGCGGATGTGACCGAGCGCCTTGTCGGCGCGGGCCTCGAAGTCGGCGAACGTTGAACTGGTGGAGGCCATCCCCAGCGGCCGGTAGAGCACCTCGTCGCTGAGATCCTCCCAGGACTTACCCGCTGCGGCAGCAACGGCCTCGGCAGCGGCGGTGAGCCCGAAGTTGGTGTAGGCGTAGGAGATTCGGAACGGGCTCAGCGGATAGTTCCGCAGCCGCTCCAGCACGGCGCGGCGGTCGTAGCCCAGGTCCTCCAGCTTGTCACCGGCGTGGTCGGGCAGACCGGAACGGTGCGAGTACAGGTCACCGATGGCTACCATCCTGGTGACCGCCGGATCGGACAGCGCGAACCAGGGCAGCTTGTCGACCACCGGGGTGTCCCAGGTGATCGCCCTGGTGCCAACCTGATGGGCCACCACGGTGGACCCGATCGACTTGGACACCGAGGCCAGCTGGAACACCGTGTCGGGATCCACCTTGTTCGACGGGTCATCGGCGGGCCTGGTGTTGTCCTTGACACCAAATCCCTTGGCGTACACCGTCTTCCCGCCGTGAACGACCGCTACAGCCATCCCCGGGATACCGGAGGACCTCATCAGGTCTGCGGCGATCCCGTCGAGTTTGGCCACCGCGTTGTCGACGGCGTTGTCCGGCAGCGCCATCGCAGGCACCAGGGGCGGCGGAACGTCGGAGGGCACGGTGGCGGGTTCAGACTTGGGGCTGGTGCTGCAGGCGGTGAGAGTGGCCAACAGAACGACGGTCACGAGAAGTCTGCCCAGAGCGGTCATGGCTTGCACCGTAGTGCGTCAGGGCCGCCACCACCGCTCTATCCCTGGTGATGCCGTGGTGACCACCCGCCCGCCCGGCTTGGGGATCGCGACCGGAATTCCGGCGGCGTCGGCCGCGGTGAGCAGCCGTTCGACCGGCTCGGCCCACGGGTGCGGGGCCAGCCGGAAGGTGCACCAGTGCACCGGCACGAGCAGGCCGGCATCGGTGACGTCGCGGTGCGCCTGCACCGCCTCCTCGGGGTTCATGTGGATATCGGGCCAGGAGTTGTTGTAGGCCCCGATCGGCATCAGCGTCAGGTCGAAGGGGCCGTGCGCGGCGCCGATGTCGGCGAAGCTGCGGGTGTAGCCGGTGTCGCCGCCGAAGTAGGCGCGATGGCGGGGCCCGATGATGGCCCAGGACGACCACAACGTGGTGTTGCGGGTCAGGAACCGCCCCGAGAAGTGCCGCGCCGGGGTGCACACCAGGGTCAGGTCGCCGATACGGGTCTCTTCGTGCCAGTCCAGTTCGATCACCCTGCCGTCCGGGATACCCCAGTGCCGCAGGTGAGCGCCCACTCCGAGCGGGACCACGAACGGGGCGCGCTGGCTGCGGGTCAGCGCCAGCGCGGTGTCCATGTCGAGGTGGTCGTAGTGGTCGTGGCTGACCACCACGGCGTCCAGTGCGGGCAGGGCTTCCAGCGGGGTGGGCACCGGGTGCAGCCGTTGCGGGCCGACCGCGCGCGACGGGGAGCATCGCTGGCTCCAGATCGGGTCGGTGAGCACCCGGTAGCCGTCGATCTCCAGAAGTGCGGTGGAGTGGCCCAGCCAGCTCACCGCCAGTGGTTCGGGCGGCGCGGGCACCGGCGGCTCGTCGAGCGGGATCGTGCTCCGCGGACGGCTGGCCGAACGGCTCGACAGCATGTCGAACAGGACGAGGCGGTTCTCCTCGGCGTCCAGCCGCAGCGGCGAGGCCGGCTCCAGGTTGTGGAAGACCCCGTCGCGGTAGTGCGGCGAACGGCCGGCGACCGGGCCGATCAGGCCGGGCCCGGCGCCCAGCGAGGCGGGCGCGTCGTTGAGAGCGCGCAGGACCCACCCGCCGGTGGCCAGCGATGCGGTCCCGGCGGCGAAGCGCAGCGCCGCCCTCAACAAGTCCTAGGCCCCCTGGAACTTCGGGGCGCGCTTCTCGATGCGCGCCACCTGGGCTTCGATGACGTCCTTGCTGCCCCAGGCCTTGTCGAACAGTTCCTTGTGCAGCGGACCCTGCTCCTCGTAGGCGCCGTCGTCGTTCAGTACCCGCTTGGACGCCTGCAGCGACAGCGGGGCGAACCCGGCGATCTCGGCGGCCCAGGTCTGCGCGTCGGCCAGATCACCGATCCGGTTGGCCATCCCGGTCATCAGCGCGGTCTGCGCGTCAAGCCGCTCGGCGGCCAGCAGCATGGCCCGCGCGCGGCCGTAACCGGCCAGCGAGCTCAACCGTCGCACGCTCCAGTTATCCAGTGCCAGGCCGTATTTCGCGATCGGAAACTGGAAGTACGCCTCCGGTGCCACCACCCGCAGGTCGCAGATCATGGCCAGCTGGACGCCGGCGCCGATGGCCGGACCGTTGATGGCGCCGATCACCGGCATCGGTACGGCGTCGATGGCCTTGTTCAGCGCGATCGCCTTGTCGGGGAAGTCCGCGGCGAACACGTCGCCGGACAGGTCGGCGCCGGCGCAGAACACCGTGCCCTGCCCGGTGATCACGATGGCCCGCACATCGTCGGCCGCCGCCTTCTCCACGGCGTCGCGCAACGAGTCGACCAACTCGGAGTTCAGCGCATTGCGCCGCTCGGAACGCTGCAGCTCGATGGTCGTCACATCACCCACACGGTTGACTCCGATCATGAAACCCAGAGTACTGGGCCGTTAACCTCGTCTGGTGAGTCGCATCGGGGCAGTCGAACTGCGCGACGCTGTCCTGGACGCCGGGTCGTTCCGCAGCTGGGACGACGCGCCGCTGGAGGTGCCCGTCGATCAGGTCTACGCGGCCGAGCTGGCCCGGGCCCGGGCGGCCACCGGGCTCGACGAGTCGGTGCTGACCGGCGAGGGCACTGTATTCGGCCGCCGGGTGGCCGTGGTGGCCTGCGAGTTCGACTTCCTGGCCGGGTCGATCGGCGTGGCCGCGGCCGAACGGATCACCGCCGCCGTGCAGCGCGCGACCGCGGAGCGTCTTCCGTTGCTGGCCTCGCCCAGCTCGGGCGGCACGCGCATGCAGGAGGGCACCGTCGCCTTCCTGCAGATGGTCAAGATCGCCGCCGCCGTCACGCTGCACAAGCAGGCGCATCTGCCCTATCTGGTGTATCTGCGCCACCCGACCACCGGTGGGGTGTTCGCCTCGTGGGGGTCGCTAGGCCACATCACCGTCGCCCAGCCCGGCGCGCTGATCGGCTTCCTGGGCCCGCGGGTCTACGAACAGCTCTACGGGGAACCCTTCCCCGCCGGCGTGCAAACCGCCGAGAACCTGCTGCGCCACGGTGTCATCGACGGCGTGGTGGACATCGACCTGCTGCGCCCGACGCTTGACCGGGCGTTGAGCGTCATCGCCGATACACCCGGGCCCGCACCGGATGCCGCTGCGGCCGAGCCGATCCCGGACGTGCCGGCGTGGGGTTCCGTGGTGGCCTCCCGACGCCCGGACCGGCCGGGTGTGAGCTGGTTGCTGCGGACCGGTGCCACCGACCGGGTGCTGCTGTCCGGGACGCACGGCGAGGCCGCCTCCACGGTGCTGGCGCTGGCCCGCTTCGGCGGGCAGCCCGCCGTCGTCGTCGGCCAGCGGCGCGTCACCGGCGGGCTCGATCCATCCCCGGGTCGCTTCGCTCCTGCCCACCGGACCGGCCCCGCCGCCCTCGCCGAGGCCCGCCGCGGCATGGCACTGGCCGCCAGCCTGCAACTGCCGCTGGTCCTCGTCATCGATACCGCCGGCCCGGCGCTGTCGGCCGACGCCGAACAGAACGGCCTGGCCGGTGAGATCGCCCGCTGCCTGTCCGACCTGGTCACCCTGGACACCCCGACGGTGTCGGTGCTGCTCGGTCAGGGCAGTGGCGGCCCGGCACTGGCGATGGTGCCCGCCGACCGGGTGCTGGCCGCCCAGAACGGCTGGCTGGCGCCGCTGCCCCCGGAGGGCGCCAGCGCGATCGTCTTCCGCGATACCACCCATGCAGCGGAACTGGCTGGCGCACAAGGCATTCGGTCCGCGGATCTGTTGCGCAACGGGATCGTCGATGCGATCGTGCCTGAACATCCCGACGCCGCCGACGAACCAGTCGAGTTCACCCGCCGGTTGGGCACCGCGATCGCCCGCGAACTGCACGGCCTGCGCACGCAGCCGGCCGCCGACCGGTACGCGGCGCGGCTGGAACGCTACCGGCGCATCGGTCTGCCCTGACCCCCATTCCGCCGAAACCGACGAATGGGCGCGGAATCACGAGTGGAACCCGCCACACCGTCGATCTCGGCGCAGCTACGCCAGCGATTCGACCCAGGCTCGGTGCAGCGCGGCATACCGGCCCTGCCCGTCGCCGATCAGCTCGCCGGGCGGCCCGTCCTCCAGGATGCGGCCGTGCTCGAGCACCAGCACCCGGTCGGCGACCTCCACGGTCGACAGCCGGTGGGCGATGATCAGCGCGGTCCGGTCGGCCAGCACGGTGTGCAGTGCGCGCTGCACCAGGCGCTCGCTGGGGATGTCGAGCGAGGACGTCGCCTCGTCCAGGATCAGCACCGCGGGATCGGCCAGGAACGCCCGGGCGAAGGCGATGAGCTGGCGCTGCCCGGCCGACAGCCGTCCACCCCGCTTGGCGACGTCGGTGCGGTAGCCGTCCGGCAGTGCCGCGATGAACCCGTCGGCGCCGACCGCGGCGGCGGCCGCGGCCACCTCCTCGTCGGAGGCCTCGGGCCGGCCGAACCGGATGTTGTCGGCGACCGTGCCGGAGAACAGGAAGTTCTCCTGGGTCACCATGACCACGTGGCGGCGCAGGTCGCTCTGCGCGACGTCGCGCAGGTCGACGCCGTCGAGGGTGACCGCCCCCGAGGTGGGGTCGTAGAACCGGGCGATCAGCTTGGCGATGGTGGTCTTGCCCGCCCCGGTGGTGCCCACCAGTGCGACGGTCTGCCCCGCCGGGATGGTGAGGTTCAGTCCGGGCAGTACCGGCCGGTCGGGGACATAGGCGAACTGGACATCACGCAGGGCGACGTCGCCACGGACGTCGTGCAGCCGCACCGGGTGCGCGGGATCGGCGATACCCGGCTTCTCGGCCAGCACGCCGGCGAGCTTCTCCAGCGCCGAGGACGCCGACTGGAAGGTGTTGAAGAACTGCGAGATCTCCTGCATGGGTTCGAAGAACATCCGCAGGTACAACAGGAAGGCGGCCAGGGTGCCGATCGTCATCTCACCGTGCAGCACCCGGTAGCCGCCATAGAGCAGCACCACACCGGTCGTCAGGTTGCCGACCAGTTTGACCCCCGGCATGAAGATCGCCAACAACCGGAAGGTGCGTTCGTTGTCCGCGCTGTACTGGTCGGCGACGTCGTCGAAGATCTCCTGGTTGCGCGGCTCCCGCCGGTAGGCCTGGACGGCCTTGATCCCGGTCATCGTCTCGACGAACTGCACGATCACCAGGGCCGCGCTCTCCCGGACCTTGCGGTAGGTCTTGGCCGACTCCGCCGAGAACCACCACACCAGGGCGACCAGGATCGGGAACGCCGCCAGACACATCAACCCGAGCCGAACATCAAGGGCCACAAGCAGGATCGCGGTACCGAACAGTGTCAGCACCGCGGTGACCAGGCTGTCGAACCCGGTCTCCAGCATGTCCTGGATGGCCTCGACGTCATTGGTCAGCCTGCTGACCACCCGCCCCGAGGTGTAGCGGTCATGAAAGGCGACGTCGAGACGCTGGAAATGCCGGAACACCCGCCTGCGCACCTCGAGCAGCATCCGCTGGCCGATGCGTCCGGACCGGTTCAGGAAGATCAGCCGACTGACCGCCTGCAGCACCACCACACCGCACAGCGTGGCGACCACCAGGATCAGTTCACGCGACGAACCACCGCTGAGCAGCGGCGGTATCGCATGGTCGATTCCCCGCTGCACCAGCAGCGGAACCGACAGTCGCGCAGCGTTTTCCACGACGACCACCAGGGCCAGCACGCCGACGGTGGCGCGGTAGGGCCGCAACAGCGAGCCGAGCAGGGCGCGCGCCTCGCGGCGCCGCGGCACGGCCTCGTCGATCGGCAGGTCGTCGGGCTGTTCGTCGAACTTGCCGCGCCATTCGGTGGTGGTCATCGCTGACCTCCCTCGAAAGTGACGTAACCGACTGGGCCGCGGACGGATTCGCGCTCCTCACAGGACTCGTCGTAGGCCCGGCCCAGCCGTTGCCGCTCGTCGTCGTCCTCCCACTGCTCGCGCGGTTCGCACCCGTCGTCGAGGTCGTCATCGGCGGCCAGCAGATAGCGGTAGCGCGGAACGGTCGCGAGCAGTTCGGCGTGGGTGCCGAGGTGCGTGATGGTGCCGGCCCCGTCGACAGTGTCCAGCAACGCGACCTTGTCCGCCAGCAGCACCGTCGACGCGCGGTGGGCCACCACCACACCGGTCACCCCGGCCAGCACTCGCCGCAGCGCCTCGGTGACCACCGCCTCGGTGTGCACGTCCAGCGCCGACAGGGTGTCGTCGAGAACCAGGATCCGCGGGGCGGCCAGAATCGCCCGCGCCAGCGAAAGCCGTTGGCGCTGACCGCCGGACAAGCTCATCCCCTGCTCGCCGATGCGGGTCTGCAGGCCGAAGGGCAGGTCGTAGACGAACTCGGCGGCCGCCACCTCGATGGCCCGGGCCAGCTCCTCGTCGCTCACCGGGTTGTCCGAGGACCGGCCCAGCGTGAGATTCTCGGCCACCGACATGGAGAACAGGGTCGGGTCCTCGAACGCGGTGGCCACCGCCGACCGCAGCGCGGACAGCGAGAGGTCCCGGATATCGGTGCCGTCGACCCGGATCGAGCCTTCGCTGACGTCGTAGAGCCGAGGCAGCAGGGCGGCCAGCACCGACTTGCCCGAGCCGGTGGCGCCGACCAGCGCCAGGGTCTCCCCCGGTTCGACGGTGACAGTGACATGGCGCAACGCCCACTCGTCGCTGTCGTTGAACCTAAAACCGACGTCGATCAGTTCGAGCCGGCCGCCGCGCGGTTCCTCGGTGCGCCGGCCGTCGGTGATCTCCCGGGGAGCGTCGAAGATCTCGGCGATCCGGTTGGCCGCCGTCATCGACTCCTGCGTCATCGACAACAGGAAGCCCAGCGAGGCGATCGGCCACACCAGCGACAGCATCATCGTGATGAACGCGACCAGCGTGCCGAGCGTGACCAGGCCGTGCCCGGCGGCGTATGCCCCGAAGCCCAGTACGACGATGAGCGTGAGGTTGGGGATGATCTCGAGCAGCGTCCAGAACTTCGCCGAGACGGCGACCTTCTTGATCTGGGTGTCGTAGAGCTCGCCGGCCTGTTCGTCGAACCGGCCGTACACGTAGTCCTCCCTGCCGAAGGACTTGACGGCCCGCAACCCGAGTGCGGATTCCTCGACGTGGGTGGCGACGTGGCCGGCCTGATCCTGGGCCTGCCGGGACAGCCGGGTGAAGGTGCGCTCGAAGTGCAGCACGATCAAGGTGATCGGCACGATCGAGACCAGCACCACCACGCCCAGCGGCCAGTACATCGCCAGCAGGATCGCGGTCACGACGGTGATCTGCAGGACGTTGAGCATCAGGAACACCAGACCGAAGGACAGCAACCGACGAATCGTGCTCAGGTCATTCATGATTCGCGAGAGCAGCTGACCGGACTGCCACTGCCCATGGAAGGACATCGGCAGGATCTGCAGCCGGGCGTAGAGGTCCTTGCGGATGTCGGCCTCCACACCCATCGTGGCCCGGGCCACCAGCCAGCGCCGGATGAACCACAGCACCGCCTCGGCAACCCCGACCGCCACCGCCGCCGCGCCCACCACCCACAAACCGCGCTGATCCTGATGGCGCACCGGACCGTCGATCACCGCCTTGGTCATCAGCGGAATCGCCACGGTGGCGCCCAGGCTGCTGATAGCGATGACGATCATCGCGATCCACCGGGCGCGGTAGGGCATCAGGTACGGCATCAAGCGCAACAGGTCGGAGGCCGCCCGCGGCCGCGGACGAGGCGGGGCGATGGCCGCAGCCAGGTGCCCTGCACCCGGCTCGTGGGTCGTCTCGCCCAACAGCCCGTCTCCCTTGTTATCGACCGCCATGCACACGGCGCGTCTGCCAACAACGCCGCGGTCGACCCCCCTCATTCCGATGATCCCACGTCGAGCAATCCGATTTCGGCCGCGACATCGTCACGGTAGAACCTCAACTGTGATTGAGGTCAATCACGAGCCCGGACGCGACCTCCCGGCCTCCCACGCCGCCGGGCGGCGATCAGGCAAGATGTGGTCATGGACAGTTCGGCCTCACCGCGGGTACTCGTCGTCGACGACGATCCCGACGTGCTCGCATCGCTGGAACGCGGACTGCGCCTCTCGGGGTTCGAAGTGTCGACCGCCGTCGACGGCGCCGAAGCCCTGCGGTCGGCCACCGAGACCCGGCCCGATGCGATCGTCCTGGACATCAACATGCCCGTGCTCGACGGCGTGAGCGTGGTGACCGCACTGCGCGCCATGGACAACGACGTACCGGTCTGTGTGCTCTCGGCCCGCAGTTCGGTCGACGACCGGGTGGCCGGCCTGGAAGCCGGCGCCGACGACTACCTGGTGAAACCCTTCCAGCTCGCCGAGCTGGTCGCGCGGGTCAAGGCACTGCTGCGCAGGCGGGGATCGACGGCCACCTTCTCCTCGGAGACCATCCAGGTGGGCCCGCTCGAGGTCGACATCCCGGGCCGGCGCGCGCGGGTCAACGGCGTCGACGTCGACCTGACCAAACGCGAATTCGACCTGCTCGCGGTGCTTGCCGAGCACAAGACCGCCGTGCTGAGCCGCGCCCAGTTGCTCGAACTGGTCTGGGGCTACGACTTCGCCGCCGACACCAACGTGGTCGACGTGTTCATCGGCTACCTGCGCCGCAAACTGGAGGCCGGCGGCGCGCCCCGACTGCTGCACACCGTGCGCGGCGTGGGCTTCGTGCTGCGAACCCAGTGACCTGAGCCGGGACCTGAGCCGACGTCATGCTGGCGCGCATCTTCCGCCGCACCCCGTCACTGCGCACCCGGGTGGCGTTCGCGACGGCGATCGGTGCCGCGATCGTGGTCACCATCGTCGGCACCATCGTCTGGATCGGTATCACCAACGACCGGCTGGAGCGGCTGGACCGCCGACTCGATGAGGCCGCCGGGTTCGCCGTCCCCTTCGTGCCGCGCGGGCTCGATCAGATCCCGCCCTCACCCAACGACCAGGACGTGGTGATCACCGTCCGGCGCGGCGACCAGGTGAAGTCGAACTCGCCGGTGGTTCTGCCCAAACTCACCGGTGACTACGCCACCACCGACATCGACGGCGTCAAGTACCGGGTGCGCACCGTCGAACTGGCCTACCCCGAGGCCACTTCCCTCGAAGTGGGCGCTACCTACGACGACACCATCGCCGATACCAACAACCTGCACCGCCGGGTGCTGATGATCTGCGGGTTCGCCATCGGCGCGGCCGGGCTACTCGGCTGGCTGCTGGCCACGTTCGCGGTACGGCCGTTCCGGCGGCTGGCCGAACAGACCCGCCAGATCGACGCCGGCGACGTGGCCCCGGACATCGACGTCCGCGGCGCCAGCGAGGCGATCGAGATCGGCGAGGCGATCACCGGTCTGCTCGGCCGGGTGCGCGCCGAGCAGGATCGCACCCGGGCCGCGTTGGCCTCGGCCCGCGACTTCGCCGCGGTGTCCGCCCACGAGTTGCGCACACCGTTGACGGCGATGCGCACCAATCTCGAGGTGCTGGCCACCCTGGACATGCCCGAGGAACAGCGCAAGGAAGTGCTCGGGGACGTGGTGCGCACCGAAGCCCGGGTGGAGGCGACGCTGGGCGCACTCGAGCGGCTGGCCCAGGGTGAACTGACCACGGCGGCCGACCAGGTGCCGGTCGACATCACCGAGTTGCTCGACCGCGCCGCCCATGACGCGATGCGGGTGTACCCGGATCTGGAGGTTGCGCTGGCGCCGTCGCCGACATGCATCATCATCGGACTGCCCGCCGGACTGCGGCTGGCCGTGGACAACGCGATCGCCAACGCGGTCAAGCACGGGGGCGCAACCCGGGTACAGCTCTCGGCGGTGAGCTCCCGGGACGGAGTGGAGATCGCGGTCGACGACAACGGCACAGGGGTGCCCGAGGTGGAACGCACCGAAGTGTTCGAGCGCTTCGCCCGCGGCTCGACGGCATCGGTGTCCGGTTCCGGGCTTGGCCTGGCACTCGTGGCCCAGCAAGCCGAGATCCATGGCGGCACAGCGTCATTGGAGACCAGCCCGCTGGGCGGTGCACGGCTGATGCTACGGCTGCCGGCGCCCCGCTAGGCCCGGTCCAGCCGGGACCTAGCGGGAGTTCTTGTCCCACCTGTCGAAGCCGGCCGCCTTGGCGGTTTCCTCGTCGAAGAACCACACCTCCGCGATCGTCTGCTTGTAAGAGGGGCTGTCCACCGTGTGGTAGAGCATGGAATCCTCGTTGCCCTTGATGGTCCAGCCGAGCGGCCCGCTGCCGCCGTCACCGGCCCTGGCCGAACCCTTGCCGTAGGGACCGGCCGGCACATCGGCCAGAGCAGCGACCGCGGCACCCTTCTCCTTGTGGTCCCACCTGTCGAAGCCGGCGGCCTGCGCGGTGGACTCGTCGGCGAACCACAACTCGGCGATCGTCTGCTCGTACCAAGGGCTTTCGACAGTGTGGTACAGCATCGAGTCCTCGTTGCCCTTGATGTCGAAGCCGGAGGGCGCTGCGGCACCGGCGGTGACGCGGGCCGACCCCTTGCCATACGGTTCCTCGAAATCGCCCGCGGCCAACTTCGCCGCAGCCGCACCCGCGGCGACACCTCCTGCCGCTGCAGCGGTACCCGAAACCCCAGAACCCTTGAGTCCGGCCGACACCGACTGCGTGACGGGGACCTCACGGGTCACCCGGCCGATCATCAAGACCAGCGTCAGGGCCAGCCCCAGCACGAAAGCCAGTGCCATCAGCCACCAATTCACATCATGCATCAGTTGGCTCCGATCTCACGCGAGCCGGGCAGGTCGGCCAGCGCCTCTTCCTCGCTGGTCCGCTTGACCGTCGCCACCGCGATCAGCCAGGCGGCCGCCGAGCCGACGAGGAACGCCAGCAGATACCACAACCATTGAACGACGAATCCCATGTCGGCCTCTCCTAGCTCACCGTGATCTCGACGCGACGGTTCTGTGCTCGACCCGCCTCGGTGTCATTGCCGGCGATCGGACTCGCCGAACCCAGCCCCGTGGTAGTCACCTCTCCCGCTGAAACCCCTTGGGAGACCAGGTAATCGCCGACCGACTTGGCCCGCGCACCGCTCAGCGGGATGTTGATCGCATCGTTGCCGGTGTTGTCGGTGTAGCCGGTGACCACGATCTTGGCCTGCGGGCAGGCCTTGATCTTGGCGGCCACCCCGGCCAGCATCTGCTGCGCCGCCGAAGTCAGGCTGTACCCGTCGGTCTGGAAGTTGATCGGGGCCGTCAGCGCCGCGGCAATATCGGACTGCAGCGACCCGCACCCGCCACCGGCACCGGCCGTCGGGGCCGGCGCCGGCGCGGTGGCCGACCCGGTTGCCGAGGGCAGGGCCACCACGATGTTGTCGACCACGGTCAGGTTGGGCCAGGCCGCCTTGGCCGCGGCCTCGACGGCGGCCTTGACCTCCGCAGACGGCGCGGTTCCCGTCAGCGTGACGGTGCCACCGGACAGGTCGAAGTGGAAATCCGGGATGTCGAAGGCGGCCTTGAACAATCCGCCGAGACCGGAGAAGTCGGGCACGCTGACACCGGCCTTGATGTCGAGCTTGTCGATCAGGTTCACACCAGGGCCCAGCGCCGCCTTCAGGCTGTCGAGCAGCGAGGTCTTGATCGAGAGGTCGGGAAAGTCACCGGAGAGCGTGAAGTCATTGCCGTTGCGGATGATCGACAACGGCGCGAAGTTCAGCGACGGCACGGACAGGCTCGGCGCGGTGACACCGATACTCGGAGTGCTGACGCTGACCTTCGGGCCCTTGTTCAATAGGCCCCAGCCGATCAGACCGAGCAACAACGGGATCAAGAGCAGACCGAGCAACCAACCCAGGCCCGGCGAGCGGCGGAAGAATCTTGATTCGCGCCGCCATTGGGTTGCCGTCGCGCTTACGCGCGCATCATCCGAGTCCGCCATCGGCCTGCTCCTCCGCCGCTCCGCTTGCGCATCAAAATCCGGACCGCTGCACGATACGACCGCCGCACAGCGGTTGATAGTTGAACGCAGAAATATTAACGCAAACGTCGGGCGGGCGCCCCGGCGAATTTCCGTCTGTTAGCCGGGGCGCGCGGCGGTCAGCGGGTGGCCAGAAGATCGATGACGAAGATCAGCGTCTTACCGGAGAGCTGATGCCCTGAACCGGCCGGACCGTAGGCCTGCTCCGGCGGGATGGTCAGCTGACGACGGCCACCGACCCGCATGCCGGGGATTCCGTCCTGCCAGCCCTGGATCAGTCCACGAAGCGGGAACGAGATGGACTCGCCGCGATTCCAGGAGCTGTCGAACTCGTCGCCGGTGTCGTACTCGACACCGACATAGTGCACGTCGACCACGGCACCGGGCTTGGCTTCGTCGCCGTCGCCCACCACCAGGTCTTTGATGACGAGCTCGGTGGGGGCCGGGCCGTCAGGGAATTCGATCTCGGGTTTGGTCGTCACCGCTCACACCTTAGCCGGGGTCAGGCCCCCGGCGGCTGGAGCCACTCGATCGGTCGCAGCAGCACGATCTCGGGCACCACGCAGCTGCGCGACACCCGGATCGTCATCCGGATCGCCTCGGCGATGTCGGTGGGGGCGATCATCTCCTCGGGGCCGACGGTGTCGCGATAACCGTTGGCGATCGGAGTGTCGACCAGGCCAGGACAGATCGCGGTGGCCTTGATACCGGCGGTGGACAGCTCGTCGTGCAGGGACTCGGTGAAGCCGACGACGGCGAACTTGGTGGCCGAGTAGGAGGACAGCCCCGCCTCACCGCGCTTGCCGGCGTTGGAGGCGATATTGACCACCTGAGCCGATGTGCGTTGCTGCACCGATGCGGTGAGCAGCGGCATCGACTTGCTGGTCAGCAGGATCACCGCCCGGACGTTGACCGCGAGTTGCTCGTCGAGGAAGTCGGCGGTGATCTGGTGCACCGGCCGATCCCCCGCCACCCCGGCATTGTTGACCAGCAGGTCCAGCGACCCGTGGCGGGCGGCGTGCTCGCCGACCACCGTATCCAGGAACGCCTCGTCGGCCAGCGATCCGGCCAGCACCGCGACGGGCGGTCCCGCGCCGTCGGTCAGGCCGGCGGCCACGGTGTCGAGCTTACCCGGGTCACGGCCGACGAGGGTCAGGGCGAAGCCTTCCTCGTGCAGCATCGCCGCGATCGCCGAACCGATACCGCCCGAGGCCCCGGTGACGATGGCACTGCGTACTGGGCTGTCCACCAATGGATTACACCTTCCTTGCGGCCGTCAGGCGCTGCTCACCGAACGCTCGACCCTGCCATCGGTGCCACGGCGCTCGCGCGAGGTGACGGTGGACGTGGTCGCGGTGAGCCGGACGCGGTCGGCGCGGAACAGGTCGTAGGCGTATTCGAACGGCCGGTCCGAGGAATCGTGGGTGACGCGGGTGATCGCCACCAGCGGGCGTTTGTTCGCGATGCCGAGCCACTCGGCTTCCCGGGGGCTGGCGCTGACCACCTCGATCATCTCGGTCGACGTGGCGGGCGACAGGCCGTAGCGGACTGCCAGGAGTTCGTAGATCGAGCCGCCCAGCGGTTGCTCGAGCAGATCCACCACCTGTTCGGCGATGAAGCAGGAGAAGTCCACCGACAGCGGTACGCCGTCGGCGAATCGTAGCCGCCGGATGGCGAAAACCTCTTCGGCGGTGGTGATCTCGAGAGCCGCCGCCTCGGCGGGCGTGGCCGCCCGGCGATCGGTGGCCAGCACCCTGGTGGCGCTGGTGTGCCCACCGCTGCGGAGCCGGGCGGGCAGTCCGGCCAATTCGGCAGCATTGCGTTCGACGACGTCGGCCCGCACGAACGTCCCGCCGTTGCGGCCGGTTCGCCGCTCGAGCACGCCGGCACGGCTCAGCGGGAGCAGCGCACTGCGCAGGGTGGACCGGGAGACGTCGAACTGCTCGGCCATCTCGCGTTCGGTGCCCAACCGGGATCCGGGCCGCAACGCCCCCTGCGCCAGCATCGACAGGATGCGGCGACGGACGTCCTCGGCGATCGGCCCCCCCTCGGACTCCTCCATTGCTAGTGACTCACGGCGTCCGGGGACTCGGGAAGTACCTGACCACCGTCGACGGCGATGGCCTGACCGGTGATGTAGCCGGCCTCCTTGGTGGCCAGGAATGCCGCGAGGTGACCGATGTCCGCAGGCGTGCCCAGCGCACCGGCCGGGATCGCCCGGGTCATGCCGGCGATGTAGTCCTCACCCATGTCGGCGAGCCCCTCGGTGAGGATGTTGCCGGGCAGGATGGCATTGACCGTGATCTTGCGCGGCGCCAATTCGATTGCGGCGGTGCGCATGAAGCCCAGTTGGGCGGCCTTCGAGGCCCCGTAGTGCGACCATCCGGGAAACCCGGTGATCGGCCCGGTGATCGACGAGGTCAGGATCACCCGGCCGCGCCCGGAGGCGGTCAGGGCCTCCAGGCAGGACTGCACGGTGTAGACGGTGCCCTTGACGTTGATGTCGAGAACCTCGCTCAGCTGGGCCGGTGTCATCGAAGCGAGCGGTGCCTCGGGGAAGATGCCGGCGTTGGCGCACACCACGTCAATGGCGCCGAACGTCTCACGCACCGTTTCGGCAAGATTGGCGCACGACATCGGATCGGCGACATCGGCCTGGATTCCGATCACCTTTCCCGATCCGCGGTCATCGAGATCGGCGACCACGGCGTCGATGTCGGCCGAGGACCGCGCCGCGATCGCCACATTGGCGCCCGCCGTGGCGAACACCGTGGCGATACCTCGGCCGATCCCCTTGCTCCCGCCTGTCACCAGGACCGACGTCGACTTCAGATCAAACATCCGTTTCCTTTCTGCTGCAGGGTCATTCAGACCCTGGAACCGAAGATCGCCTCGTGGAGCCAGGTGCGGTCCTCGAGGTACCGCTGCGCCAACCGGGCGGTGTCCGGTGCGAACCGCTCGCCGAGCCCGATCGCGGCGTCGGCGTCGTGGTGGGAGGCGATCCACGCGGTGAGATTGATGCGCCGCATCATGACGAACGTCGGGATCAGTTCCAGATGGTTGGGGGCAATGGTCCCGACGTCGAAGTAGCCGGTGAGCCAGTCGGCGATGATGCGCTCGCCGGCCGGGGTGTCCTCGATGAACGACACCGCCGCACCCAGGTCGGCCAGATACCACGACCACCCGCAGTCGTCGAAGTCGATCACCGTGATGCCCGCGGTCAGGTCGGTGGGATCGACCATCAGGTTGGCCAACCGCAGGTCGGCATGCACCAGGCCGAAACGGTCTGGGGCGCTGCCGAACTCGGTGAGCTTCGCGGTGATGTCATCGGAGGCACGCTGGATCCAGGATCGGTCGGCGTCGGTCAACCCGGGCGCCAGCCGCCAGTTACCCCAGCGCGCGTCGGGCCCCAGGATGGTGTCCAGATCCCAGCGGAACCTGGTGAATCCGCTCGGTGTGGGCCAGCGCCGGGAGTGCTCGTGCATCACGGCGGTGATCCGACCGAGTTCGTCGAAACCGACCGCGTCGGGGTCGTCCTCGGCGGTGCAGCCGGGGACGAAGGTCACCGCGTCGACATGCAGCGTTGATCCCTCGGCCTCGGCGACCACCACATCGGCCCCGTCTCGGGCGACGACCAATTCCGGTGTGGTAACAGCGGTATCAGTGCGCAGCGCCTTCATCCACGCCAGCTCCGACCGGATCGCGTCCAGCGAGTGGTACCCAGGCCGGTGCACCCGCAACACGATCGGGTCGTCGTCGGCGACCAGATAGGTGGCGTTCTCCGACAGGCTCAGCAGACGCAGGGCGGTATCGGCGGCACGGCCGTAGGCAGGAAGTGCTGCGCGCGCGAAGGACTCATGGGTCGGCGGCAATCCCGGCATGGCAACAGTGTGAACCATTACCTCCTACAAAGCAGACCAAATCGGCACATTTAACGCCCGTGTTTCGCGGCGGGACTTTTGGAAACATTGCCGAAACACTCCGCCGAGATTCCTCCATTTTTCCTGTTGACCAGGCGATCTGACAGGGGTAACAATGACCGCGTCGTATCACAACGTTGTCGTCGACAACCACCTCGCTCCCCGGACGCAGCCGCATCTCGGGCTAAACCAGACCAAATAACTGCGCGACCACCGGTCGTGTTCGAGACGGGAAAACACACAAATGAGCGACATCATCGACCCGCCTGCCGCGGCAGGAGCCCAGGCCGGTTCGGCGGGTGACACCGTCCAACGGCTCAAGCCCAATGCCGTGGGCCTGATCGGCGTGCTGTTCATGGCGGTGGCCACGGCAGCACCGATCACCGCCATGGTGGGCAACGTCCCGATCGCCGTCGGGTTCGGCAACGGCGCCTACGCGCCGGCCGGCTACTTCGTCGCCACGATCGTGCTGACCCTGTTCGCGATCGGCTACGCCGCGATGAGCAAGCACATCACCGCAACCGGCGCCTTCTACGGCTACATCTCGCACGGGCTGGGCCGCATCGTCGGACTCGGCGCCGGCTTCCTGACGACGATGGCCTACATGGTCTTCGAGGCCTCGCTGATCGGCATCTTCGCGTTCTTCGCCAACGACACGTTCAATTCCCTGTTCCACGTCAACATCTCGTGGATCGTGTTCGCGATCGGCATGCTCGTGGTCAACCTGGTGCTGACCTACTTCGACATCAACCTGGCGGCCAAGGTGCTCGGGGTCTTCCTCATCACCGAGATCGTCATGCTGGCCCTGATGGCACTGTCGGTTCTGTTCACCGGTGGTGGCCCGCAGGGCTGGTCGTGGGGATCGCTCAACCCGCTCAACGGTTTTGCCAGCCTGTCCGGCTCGGTGACCGGTCCGGACGGCAAGGTGCTCGCGGTGGCCGGCTCGGCCGGTATCGGTCTGTTCTTCGCCTTCTGGTCGTGGGTCGGCTTCGAGTCCAGTGCCATGTACGGCGAGGAGTCCAAGAACCCGAAGAAGATCATCCCGATCGCGGTCATCAGCTCGGTGGTCGGTATCGGCCTGTTCTACATCTTCATCTCCTGGATGGCCATCGTCGGCACCGGACCGCAGAATGCCATTGCGCTGGCGCAGGATTCGTCGACTGCCGGCGACATCTTCTTCGGCCCCGTGCAGAGGAACCTCGGCACCTGGGCGGTCGACATGTTCAAGATCCTGCTGATGACCGGTTCGTTCGCGTGCGGTATGGCCTTCCACAACTGCGCAGCACGCTACATCTACGCCCTGGGCCGCGAGAACGTCATCCCCGGTATGCGCAAGACCCTGGGCGCCACCCATCCCGTGCACGGTTCGCCGCACATCGCCGGCCTGGCGCAGACCATCTTCGCGACCGTCGTCGTGCTGTTCTTCGCCTTCACCGGCCGTGACCCCTACACCGGTCTCTACGGGCTGATGGCGCTGCTGGGCACCACCGCGATCCTGATCGTGCAGGCCCTGGCGGCGTTCGCGGTGATCGCGTACTTCCACGTCGGAAAGCACCATCCCGAGACCGCACACTGGTTCCGCACATTCCTGGCTCCACTACTCGGCGGCATCGGCATGCTGTACGTGATCTACCTGCTCGGCAAGAATGCGTCGTTCGCGGCCGGATCGGCGGCCACCGACTGGGTGTTCACCATCATCCCCTACGTGGTCGGCATCACCGGTCTCAGCGGGGTCCTGCTGGCTCTCTACCTGAAAGCGAAGTCGCCGCAACGGTATTCGGAGCTCGGCCGGATCGTCCTCGAAGAGGCGCACGAACGCTGAGGACACGGGCCGCGATCAACCACCACGGTAAGGAGTAGCGATATGGGTTTCTCGAACATCATGGATTCCAACAGCTACTCCCCGGATCAACCGCTCGATCCGGCTATCGAATCGTTGATCGCGGCCCGCGATCGCATGCTCGGCCCGGCGTACCGGCTGTTCTACGAACGGCCGGTACACCTGGTCCGCGGCGAGGGCACCCGCCTCTACGACGCGGACGGCACCTGCTATCTCGATGCCTACAACAACGTCGCCAGCGTCGGCCACTGCCACCCGCACGTGGTCGAGGCGGTCAGCCGCCAACTCGCCACCCTGAACACCCACACCCGCTACCTACACCGGGGCATCGTCGACTACAGCGAGCGACTGCTGGCCACCATGCCCGATGCGATCGACCAGGTGATGTATGCCTGCACCGGCTCGGAGGTCAACGACCTCGCGCTGCGGGTGGCCGAAATGCACACCGGCGCAAAGGGCGTGATCATCACGACCGACGCCTACCACGGCAACACCGCTGCCGTCACTGCGATCTCGCCGTCGATCGGCGGTTCGACCGCACTCGGCGCCCATGTCCGGGCGGTGGCCCCGCCGGACAGCTACCGGATTCCGGCCGCCGATCTCGCCGCCCGGTTCGCCGCCGATGTCATTGCCGCGATCGAGGACCTGGGCGCCAGCGGGGCGGGGGTCAGCGCTCTGATCGTGGACACCATCTTCTCCTCCGACGGCATCTACCCCGACCCCTCGGTACTCGCTCCCGCGGTGGCGGCCGTCCGCGCCGCCGGCGGCGTGTTCATCGCCGATGAGGTCCAGCCCGGGTTCGGGCGCACCGGTGAGGCGATGTGGGGCTTCCTGCGCCACGGCGTGGTCCCCGATCTGGTGACGACCGGCAAACCCATGGGCAACGGCCTGCCCATCGCAGCGATGGCCGCACGATCCGAGGTGCTGGAAGCCTTCGCCCGCGGGGTGCCCTACTTCAACACCTTCGGCGGCAATCCCGTCACCATGGCCGCCGCCGCCGCGGTGCTCGACGTCATCGAGGACGAGAAGCTGATGTCCAATGCCGACAACGTCGGCACCATGCTGCACACCGAGCTGTCCGCGCTGGCCCGCGACCATCCCCGCATCGGTGACGTGCGCGGAGCCGGACTCTACCTCGGTGTCGAAATGATCACCGCCACAGGAGAATCCGACCGCGCTGGCGCGAAAGCGGTGGTCAATGCGATGCGCGAACAGCGAGTGCTGATCTCGGTGTGCGGCCGCGACGGCAATGTGCTGAAGGTCCGGCCGCCCCTGGTGTTCTCCGAATCCGACGTCGACTGGTTCTGCACCGCTTTCACCGAGGTTCTTCGTTCCTCGCAGTAACCCGGCGGGTACGGGCACACTGGAGTGGTGGCACACGACAGCACACCGACCGATCAGGACACCCTCGCGCGCATCCACACCCTGGTGGCCGAGGAACGTCGACTTCGCGAACAACTGGTGCATCGGGAGATCGAACCGTCCGAGGAGCACCACCGACTGCGCTCCATCGAAACCGAGCTCGACCAGTGCTGGGACCTGCTGCGGCAGCGCCGGGCCCTGCGTGAGACCGGCGGCGATCCGCGCGAGGCCAGCGTTCGCCCACCGGACGAAGTCGAGGGCTACCTCAGCTGACCACCCGGGCCAGGATCGTCTGCAGCGCGCGAAGGTCCGGCTCGGCGAGTGCGGCCAGACCGTCGGGCGCGGGATCCTCGGTGGCGTCGAGCACGGCGATCATCTGACGGCCGGCATCGGTCAACGACACCCGCTTGCACCGCCGGTTCTGCGGGTCGATCTCGCGGGTCACCAGGCCGCGTTCTTCGAGATCGTTGACGGCCACCGTGGCCGCCGGCGCGTCGATGGTCGCCATCTCGGCAACCTGCTTGACCGTCATCGGCCGCTTGGCCAACCGCCGGAGGATGCGAACCCGGCTGAACGGCAATCCCGTTCGTTCGACCGCGGCGCGGCGCCAGGCGTCCTTGTTGTCGAGCACCAGCGCCGACATCGAACGCCACACTTCGTCGGCGAGCGGGCTAGACACGCGCCGCCCCGATCCGCTGATCGTCGATGAGCGGCGCCAGCCGCTCGGCGGAGCGGCGGGCCCGCGCAGAGGTCGAGGTGATCGCCAGGACGGCGATGGCAAGGCCGAGCACGATGTTGATGTACCACAGCGGGCGGGCCGTCGCAGTGAAGTCGGCGCCGAAGGTGGCCAAGGCCGGACCCGCGACCGAACCGCAGAGCGCGACCCCGATACTCACCCCGACCTGCCGCGAGGTCGAGGTCACTGCCGAGGCGGCGCCGGCCCTGTCCTGGGGCATGCCGCTGACGGCGGCGTTGGTGATCGGTGCGTTCACCATGCCGAATCCGATGCCGTACAACGCGAAGATCACCAGCAGCGCCCACACCGGCGTACTCCGGCTCAGGAACGCCAGCATCACCGACGCGATGGCGATCAGGACACCGGAGATCAGCAGCGACGGGCGCGCACCGAAGCGTCCCACCAGCCGTCCGGACAGTGGCGAGAAGAACAGCGCGCCGACCGCGATCGGCAGATAGATCAGACCGGTGTGCGCCGCGGAGTACCCGCGCTCCCCCTGCAGGTACAGCGACATCATGAACAGGAACGATCCCCACCCGGCGAACGCACAGACCGCGGTCAGCGTCGCCGATGAGAACGGGATGCTGCGGAAGAACCGCAGATCGATGAAGGGGTCGTGGCGGCGGGACTCGTAGCGCAGGAAGGCCACGAAGGCGACGGCGGCGGTCAGTCCGATGGCGACGATCCGGGGGTTGGTCCAGCCCATCCCCGGCCCCTCGATCAGGACGAACACCAGCCCGAACAGGGTGGCCACGGCCAGCAGCTGACCGACGGGGTCGATATCGCGCATGGTGGCCGACTTGGTCTCGGGGACGAAGATCGCGGTCAACAGGACCGCCGCGGCGCAGATCGGCAGGTTGATCCAGAACACCGCCCGCCAGCCGACGGTTTCGATCAGCAGACCGCCGACGATGGGGCCCAGTGCCATCGAGATGCCGACCACCGCACCCCAGATACCCAGCGCGCGGGCCCGTTCGACACGACCGACAAAGATCTGCGAAATGATCGACAGCGCAACGGGATTGAGCATCGAGCCGCCGATCGCCTGCAGCAGCCGCGCTCCGATGAGCATGGTGATGGTGGGGGCGATGCTGCACAGCAGCGATCCCAGCGCGAAGACGATCAGGCCGATCTGGAACACCCGGCGGCGGCCGAACCGGTCCCCGGTGGCACCGGACAACATCAGCAGCGACGCCAGCATCAGCGTGTAGATGTCGACGACCCACTGCATCTGCGCTCCGGTGGCATGCAGGTCCGCGCGGATCGCCGGGATTGCGACGTTGACGATGGTGGCGTCCATCGACACGATCAGCAGGCTCAGGCAACAGGACGCCAGGATGATCGTCTTACGGCGCTCACTCAGCTCGCCGACACTTGTGTTCACACAACTATTGTTAAATCACAACTGTCGGGAAGGCAAGGCCCACCCTCGTCGAACTCGACGAAATGGCGAAGATCACTCGACCTTTGTCGCCCAAACGTGGGTTTGGGCGACAAAGGTCAGCGGCCGTCGATAGCGGCGTAGTCGCGCTCGGTGTAGCCGGTGTAGATCTGGCGCGGCCGACCGATCTTGCTGTTGCCCTCGTTGTGCATTTCCCGCCAGTGCGCGATCCAGCCGGGCAGCCGGCCGAGTGCGAACAGCACGGTGAACATCCGGGTCGGGAAGCCCATGGCCCGGTAGATCACGCCGGTGTAGTAATCGACGTTCGGGTAGAGCTTGCGCTCGATGAAGAAGTCGTCGGTCAGCGCGATCTCTTCGAGCTGCTTGGCGATGTCCAGCAGCTCGTCGTCACCGCCGAGCTTGCCCAGGATCTTGTCGGCCTGCTCCTTGACGATGCGCGCCCGCGGGTCGTAGTTCTTGTACACCCGGTGGCCGAAGCCCATCAGCTTGACGCCGTCTTCGCGGTTCTTGACCTTGCGGACGAAGGTCTGGACGTCGTCGTCACCGGTCCGGATCTTCTCCAGCATCTCCAGCACCGCCTGGTTGGCGCCGCCGTGCAGCGGGCCCCACAGTGCGTTGATGCCACCGGAGATCGAGGTGAACAGGTTGGCCTGCGACGAGCCGACCAGACGCACCGTCGAGGTGGAGCAGTTCTGCTCGTGATCGGCGTGCAGGATCAGCAGCATGTCGAGCGCCCGGACGATCTCGGGATCCACCTCGTAGGGCTCGGCGGGCAGGCCGAACGTCATCCGCAGGAAGTTCTCGACCAGGGTCAGCGTGTTGTCCGGGTAGAGGAACGGCTGGCCCACCGACTTCTTGTAGGCATACGCCGCGATCGTGGGCAGCTTGGCCAGCAGCCGGATCGTGGACAGCTCGACCTGCTTGGTGTCCAGCGGGTCCAGCGAATCCTGGTAGTAGGCGCTGAGCGCGTTGACCGCGCTGGACAGCACCGGCATCGGGTGGGCGTTGCGCGGGAAGCCGTCGAAGAACCGCTTGAGATCCTCGTGCAGCAGGGTGTGCCGCTGGATCTGGGTGGTGAACGCCTCGAGCTGCTCGGTGGTGGGCAGTTCACCGTAGATCAGCAGGTAGCTGACCTCGATGAAGGTCGACTTCTCGGCGAGCTGCTCGATCGGGTAGCCCCGGTAGCGCAGGATGCCGGCGTCACCGTCGATGTAGGTGATGGCGCTCTTGGTGGAGGCGGTGTTGACGAAGCCCGAGTCGAACGTCGTGTACCCGGTCTTGGACAGCAGCGACCCCAGAGCTATTCCGTCGGAGCCCTCCGTCGCATGGACGATCTCCAGGTCCAGCTCGCCCCCCGGGTACTTCAGGGTGGCGGTGTCGTCGGTTGCGGCCACATGAACCCCTTCTGCGCTCTTCGACGCCCGATAAGGCTGTCCGTACTTAGGTGAAGGTAGTCGCTATTGTGCCGACTCGCCCGCGGGGGGCTGGCCTTGGGTATGCCATGGGGTCCACAGCCGGGCGAACAACGCGTAGGTCGACTCGATCCGCTCGCACAACAGCTCGGGTTCGATCGGGGGCGCACCCGGCGCCCCCAGCCCCGCGCAGGCCACTCCCATCAGCACAGCCCAGGTATCGAACAGGATCCGCAACGCCGGGTGATCGGGGGGTACCCGCATGCGACGGGCGATGGCCATGAACACCGAATGCTGCGGCCCCTCCGGCCGGTAGGAGAACGCGGAGAGGCCGATGTCAGGAGCCGTCCCGAGGATCTTCAACAGCAGCGTCATGCGATCGAACACGGCAGGGTCGGGTTGCCCGGCCGGCCCACCGCGGAACGTCTCGACCGTGGACCGCATGAGCGCCTCGTGTTCGGTGATGTCGAGCGGCTGATGATCGAATGCGGCCGCCACCCCGTCGGCCACGTCGGAGATCACCGCGACGACCACCGCCTCTTTGTTGGGGAAGTAGCGGCTGAACGTCCTGGCCGAGACGTCGGCGGCCGCCGCGATCTGGTCGACGGTGGTGTTGTCGTAGCCCTGCTCGACGCACAGCCGGGCGGCCACGTCGATCAACGTGGCCCGGGTGCGCTGTTTCTTGCGCTCGCGGAGTCCGGATGCCCCGTCGTTCATCTCACCGGCCACACCCGACCAGCCCCTCGCCTCGCCAGCGTCCATGAAGTCAGCGCACCGAGGGTATGCCCCAGCAGGTATGAGCAGCACCAATATCGACGTATTGACGCTGCTCAGCTGATGTCGGCGGGCCCGACCCGGTAGCGGACGAAGGCAGGAACCAGTGCCGAAGCGAGCAGGACACCGATCACCACCAGCCCGCCACCGCCGGCCGCGGTGATCGTCGTGCCGATCGCTGCCGCGGCCGCACCGTGCACCGCATCGGCGAGCCGGGGACCCCCGGCGACGACCACCAGGAACACGCCTTGCAGCCGTCCTCGCAGATCGTCAGACGCGGCCTCCTGCAGGATGGTTGACCGGAAGGCGGCCGAGACCATATCGGCCGCTCCGCCAATCGCCAAGAACGCCAAGGCAATCCACAGCACCAGACCGGCATGCCCGTTGGCGAGCCCACCGGCCACCCCGAAGCCGACCATCGCCGCGCCCCACACCAGGATCGCGGCGATGACCGCCAGCCCCTGCCTGCGCACCCGCGGGAACCACCCGGAGAACACCCCGCCCGCGACGGCACCGAACGACATCGCGGCGGCCAGCAACGCCATGGTGGTGCCGCCGGTGACCGGGCCGCCGAAGCTCTGATGCGCCATCTGCGGGAACAACGCCCTGGGCATCCCGAAGATCATGGCGATCAAGTCGACGACGAACGACATCAACACCACCCGGTTTCCGGCCAGATAGCGGAATCCCTCCAGCACCGCACCGATCCCCCAGCGTGCCGAGCCCGCGACGTCGGCGGACTCGGTGGCCGGCATCGGCGCCAGCCGGAATGTCGCCCAGATCGGCACCACACAGGTGATTGCGTCGATCAGGTACAGCGTGGACAGGTCGATCCAGTGCAACAGCAGACCAGCCAGCAACGGGCCCACGATCGCGCCGAACTGCTGCACCGTCATGTTCAGTGAGTTCGCGGCGGGCAACTGCTCGATCGGCAGCATCCGGGGAATCGCCGCACCGCGAGCGGGCCAGTTGACCGCGAAGAAGGCCTGCTGCACCGACAGCAGCACCAGCACCAGCCAGACGTTGTTGCAGTGCAGTGCGGCCTGCACCCACAACAGGATCGAGGCCACCGCCAGGCCGCACGAGGCGATGATCAACAGCAAGCGACGGTCCATGGCGTCGGCCCAGGCCCCGCCGAGCAGCCCGAAGACGATGAGCGGGACCAGCGCGAAGATTCCCGACAGACCCACGTACGCCGAGTTCTGCGTCAGGGCGTACAGCTGCACGGGAACGGCGAAGATCGTGAGGTTGCCCCCGATCACCGTGACGATGCCGGCCAGCCACAACCGCCGGAAGTCCGGCGTTCGCAGCGGGGTGGTGTCGGCGAAGAGCCGCGCCACCCTAGGGTTGCAGCCGCTCGATGCCGGCTCCGGTGCCAGATGTCGCCGGCCCGGCGGCTCCGCCGCTAGATGTCGCCGGCCCAGCGGCTCCGGTGCTCACGCGAATCCTGTTGTGGATCCGGTTCTCCCGGCCCTGCCAGAATTCGATGACCTCCGGCGTGATGCGGTAGCCACCCCAGTGCGGGGGCACCGGCACCTGCTCGTCGCCGGCGAAGCGCTCGGTGACCTCGGCCAGCTGCGCCAGCAGCTCGGCCCGGGAGCCGATGGGCCGGGACTGCGCCGATGCCCAGGCACCCAGCTGCGAACCCCGCGGCCGTTTGGCCCAGTACTGGGCGGTCTCCTGCGCGCTGACCTTGGTGACCGTGCCGCGCAGGTGCACCTGCCGGCCCAGGGCGTACCAGGGGAACGTCACCGAGGCGTACGGGACGGCGGCCAGCTCGGCCCCCTTGGCCGAGTCGTAGTTCGTGTAGAAGGTGATGCCCGACTCGTCGACGCTCTTGCACAACACGGTTCGGGTCACCGGCCTGCCGTTCTCCACGGTGGCCAGCACCATGGCGTTGGGCTCGGCGACACCCGCGGTCTCCGCGTCGGCAATCCACCTGTGCAGCAAGGCAAGCCAGCCGTCGGCCAGCCAGTCGACGTCGAGGTCGCTGCTGCCGTCCTTCTCGACCGAGCCGTACTCCACCCGCATCGCCGCCAGGCGATCACCCGCTGGAAACTCCACGGTCACACGGTACGCCGCCGGCAGCCAGCCGTTTGTTACCGGCCGGTAGCGACAGCGTCGGGACCGAGTGGAACAATCCTCCTATGACCCTGGTACCGGAGGACTTCGCGCCCGGCCTGGAAGGCGTAGTGGCATTCACCACCGAGATCGCCGAACCGGACAAAGACGGCGGTGCGCTGCGCTATCGCGGCGTCGACATCGAGGATCTGGTGGGCAACCAGGTGACCTTCGGCGACGTGTGGGGGCTGCTGGTCGACGGCCGCTTCGGCGACGGGTTGCCGCCCGCCGAGCCGTTCCCGCTGCCCATCCACACCGGCGACGTCCGGGTCGACGTGCAGGCCGGCCTGGCGATGCTGGCACCGATCTGGGGATACCGGCCCCTGTTGGACATCGACGGCGAGACCGCGCGCCAGCATCTGGCCCGTGCCTCGGTGATGGCGCTGTCCTACGTCGCACAGTCGGCACGCGGCATCTACCAGCCGGCGGTTCCGCAACGGGTGATCGATGAATGCTCCACCGTCACACAACGTTTCATGACCCGGTGGCAGGGCGAGCCGGATCCGCGCCACGTCGCGGCGATCGACGCCTACTGGGTGTCGGCGGCCGAGCACGGGATGAATGCCTCCACGTTCACCGCCCGGGTGATCGCGTCCACCGGTGCCGATGTGGCGGCCGCCCTGTCCGGCGCCATCGGCGCGATGAGCGGCCCGCTGCACGGCGGCGCCCCCGCCCGGGTGATCCCGATGATCGAGGAAGCCGAGCGCACCGGTGACGCGCGCGCGGTGGTGCGCAACATCCTCGACAGCAAGGAGAAGCTGATGGGCTTCGGCCACCGGGTGTACCGGGCCGAGGACCCCCGGGCCCGGGTACTGCGGGCTACGGCCAAGCGGCTGGACGCGCCCCGCTACGAGGTGGCCGCCGCCCTCGAGCAGGCCGCACTCGCCGAGCTGCGGGAACGCCGCCCGGACCGGGCGATCGAGACCAACGTCGAGTTCTGGGCCGCGGTGATCCTCGACTTCGCCAAGGTGCCCCCGAAGATGATGCCGGCCATGTTCACCTGCGGCCGCACCGCAGGCTGGTGCGCCCACATCCTCGAGCAGAAGACCCTGGGCAAGCTGGTCCGGCCATCGGCGATCTACGTCGGCCCGGAACCTCGCTCACCGGAGTCGGTGCAGGGCTGGGACGAGATCGCGCACAAGCACGTCTAGTTGAGGCTCACGCCGCGAACGCCGAGCCCCGCTCCCGATCCAGATACGTGTCGGCCTTGTTGCGCAGGAAGAACACGTACACCACCAGCGACACCGCAATGCAGACCGTGACGTAGGCGATGAACAGCGGTACGTGGCCCTGCTCCTTGGCCGCCTGGTAGATCAGCGGCGCAGTCCCGCCGAAGATCGAGTTCGCCAGCGCATAGCCGACCCCCACACCGAGCGCCCGCACCTGCGCCGGGAAGAGCTCCGATTTCACCAGCGCATTGATCGACGTGTACCCGGTCAGGATCACATAGCTCACCGCGACCAGCCCGAAAGATGCCAGCGGCGAACGTGTCTCGGGGAGGAACGTAATGAGCACATAGGTCCACACCAGACCGCCGACCCCGAAGAACACGAGCATCGGCTTGCGCCCGATCCGGTCACTGATGATCCCGCCGACCGGCTGCAGCAGCATCAGGAAGATCAGCCCGGTCAGATTGATCCATGTCGCGGTCATCCCGTCGCCCTTGTAGGTGGTCTTGACGATCGCCGGCGCGTTGACGCTGTAGGTGTAGAACGCGACCGTCCCGCCCAGGGTGATCAGGAAGCACAGCAGCAGCGGCCGCCAGTAGTCGGTGAACAGTGCTCGCATCGATCCCGCACCAGGGTCCTGCCCCGCCTTGGTCGCCTCGATGACCTCCTGGGACAGCGACTCGTCCATCGTGCGGCGCAGCCAGAACACCACCACCGCCGCTACGCCACCCACGGCGAATGCGATGCGCCAACCGAATTCGCGCAGCTGGTCAGTGTTGAGGACCGACTGCAGGATCAGCAGCGTGAACTGTGCCAACACATGCCCACCGACCAGCGTCACGTACTGGAACGAGGAGAAGAACCCGCGCCGCTCGCGGGTCGCCGCCTCCGACATGTAGGTCGCCGACGTGCCGTATTCACCGCCGGTGGCGAAACCCTGAACCAGCCTGGCCACGATCAGGATGACCGGCGCCGCCGCCCCGATCATCGCCTGCGACGGCACCAGCGCAATCACCAACGAGCACAACGCCATCAGTGACACGCTCACCGTCAGTGCCGCCCGCCGGCCCCGCCGGTCGGCGAACCGGCCGAAGAACCACGACCCGACCGGTCGCATCACGAAGGTGATCGCGAAGATCGCATACACGTAGACCGTCGAATTCTTCTCGGACTCGTCGAAGAACTGGCCCTCGAAATACGTTGCGAACACGGTGTAGACGTAGACGTCGTACCACTCGACCAGGTTGCCCGAGGACCCGCGGATCGTGTTCCAGATCGCCCGCCGGGTCTCGGCGGCACTCGATCGCGGCGCTGTCGTGGTGGTCAATCGTCGGCCTCCCTGCCTCCGGCCCCGAACCGTACTCCAGTGTGGCCCGGCGCGGGACCATCCGAAGGACGATCACCATGATTTGCGTCGGTGCCCGGTGGTTGCATGGCGGTGGGCGATGAGTTTGCACCGCCCACCATGTCTGTACCGGTGGCGGCCGGCCGGCCGCCTGACGTAACAGGAGGCTTTTCATGGCGATCGAAGTACAACCCGGGCTGTCCCCGCATCTGGTCGTCGACGACGCCCCGGCGGCGATCGACTTCTACGTCAAGGCGTTCGGCGCCGAGGAGATCGGTCGCGTGCCGCGCCCCGACGGCAAGCTCATCCACGCCGCCGTGCTGATCAACGGCGCCATGGTGATGCTCAACGACGACTTTCCGGAGATGTCCGGCGGCAGGTCGATGACCCCGCCGGCCCTGGGCGGCACCCCGGTGACCATCCACCTGACCGTCACCGACGTCGACGCGAAATTCCAGCAGGCCATCGACGCGGGCGCCACCGTGGTGATGCCGCTCGAGGACCAGTTCTGGGGAGATCGCTACGGCATGGTCCGCGATCCGTTCGGCCACCAGTGGTCGTTGGGGCAGCCGGTACGCGAGGTCAGCTACGACGAGATCCAGCAGGCGATGATGAGCCAGGGCTAGCGCAACAACCCGGCGAGCAGCCGTCTGGCCAGCGGGGGTTCCGGCGCGGCGGCGGCCGTCGCGACCATATCGGCCACATCGGTGAACTTCACCCGCGGGCGCCCCGCATCGCGACCGCGGGCGGTTTCTGCGTCATCGATGGCACGCCAGCCCGCCGCGTCGACGACGTCGGGCTGGCGGGCGCGGACAAACCGGTCCAGCGCCGTCGGACGGTCAACCGGATCGGTAAGCACGCCGGCGTTGAAGTCGTCGACCAGATGGGCGACGGTCTGCATGGAGCAGGACTTGTTGGTGCCGATGAAGCCGGTCGGACCGCGCTTGATCCAGCCGGCGACATAGGCACCGACGACCGGGTCACCGGTGAGCGGATCGAGGACGCGCCCCTGAAAGTTCGGGACAACGGCGGCCCCCTCGTCGAAGGGCAGTCCGGCGATCGGCGCTCCCCGGTAGCCGATCGAGGTCAGTACCAAGCCGGCTTCCACACTCACCGCCTCCTCGGTGCCGGTGCGCCGGAACTCGATGCCGCCGGCCCGATCCGCGCCGAGGATGCGATGCGGAGTCAGTCTGTAGGCCAACCGGATTCGCGGCCGGGATACCGCGGCGGTGGCCACCGGCAGCTTGGCCAGGATCTCCAGTTTCGCGGCCGTCAGAGCGTCGTCGACGGCCTCGAGGTCACGCCGGACACGCTCGTGGTCGTCGGCGTCCAGCACGACATCGGCGACCGAGGTCAACCCGATCAGCTCCGGCAGCGTGAACGCGGAGTCGGCCGGACCGCGCCGGGCCGCGATGACGACCTCGCGCACCGCCGATCCACGCAGTGTCTGCAGTGCGGTGTCGGAGATGTCGGTACGCGCCAGGTCGTCGGGATCGGCGGTCAGGATCCGGGCCACGTCGAGGGCCACGTTGCCGTTGCCGACGATCACCACTCGTTCATGGCTCAGGTCGACGTCGAGCCCGGCGAAGTCGGGGTGGCCGTTGATCCAGGCCACCGTCTCCGTCGCGGTCTGCGTGCCGGGTATGCCCATGCCCGCAATGTCGAGGCGGCGATCAGTGGGCGCACCGACGGTGTACAGCACGGCGTGGTGGTACTGCAGCAATTCCTCGTGCGAAATATGCTGCCCGACTTCGACATTGAGGTAGAACGTGAACTTGGGGTGCTTGCTCATCCGCTCGAAGAGCCGCGTCACACCCTTGGTGTGCTGATGATCGGGCGCGACGCCGGCGCGTACCAGGCCGAACGGCGTGGGCAACTTGTCGAAGACACTGACGCGCACGCCCTTCTGCGTCAACAACTCATCGGCGGCATACATCCCCGCCGGCCCCGAGCCGACGACGGCCACCGTCAGATCGCCGCCGCGACGCAGTTGGGGCGCCGGCAATACGGGGGCGAGCTTGGAGGTCGGCGGCAGCTTCACACCGGCGGGGCGCTCGGGGTAGAACGAAGCATTGAGTTCGACGAACGGCAGTTGGGCGGCGGTCAGATTCCGGTCGGGAGCGATCGCACCGACCGGGCATGCACTGACGCACGCCCCGCAGTCCACGCAGGCCACCGGATCGATGTAGAGCATCTCGGCGGTGGCGAAGCCGGGTTCGTCAGGACTGGGGTGGATGCAGTTGACCGGGCAGGCGTAGACGCAGGACCCGTCGCTGCAACACGACTGGGTGATCACGTGTGGCATGACACTCCTAGGCGGCGGCCACGTGCTGGCGGGCGGGCTCGCTGCGGAACCGGCTCGGCTGCCCGTCGATCCGGCAGATCCGCCACATCAGCTTTGCCAGCGGGTTCATCAACCCGGTGTCGGCGGCGAGCATGCGGACGTCGCCGAACATGTCGCGCAACATCTGTCGCGACTCCGGCGAGCGGAAGAAGATCTCCTTGCGCACCGAGCGCGGGATGTCGAACTCCTTCCAGAACGCCCTGGGCGGGACGATGATCGCCGAGCACAGCACCCGCATCACGACGGGCACGTAGAGCGACAGCCAGAACCGCTTGCGCCGCGGCAGGTGCGGCACCCGCTTGCGGAGGTATTCGTGTGCAAACGAGATGTGCCTGGCCTCTTCGGCCACGTGGATGGCCATCACGCGCTCCATGATCGGGTGCAGCATCTTGCCTTCGCGCAGAACGTTCTTCTGGGTGTGGTCGATCGGCTCTTCGCCGGCCAGGATGCCGAACCAGAACGGGATCGGCAGCGGTCCGGCCACCAGTGGGATGGTCGGCTGCAGCCACTTCAGCAACCGCGGCATACCCGGCACATCGGCGCCGATGCGGTTGACCATCTCCTGGAACATCATCGTGTGGTTGCACTCTTCGACCGCCTCGTGCAGGCAGTACCGGTATTCCGGTGAGCCGTTGGGGGTCCAGAACGCGTACTCCATCAAGCCCCGGATCAGAATCGACTCGAAGTGCAGGCCGACCTTGGCGACGTTGGCCTGCCGCCACATGCCGATCTCGATCTGGCGCTGCCTGGTCTGCGACTGGTACCAGGGGTGCCGCCCGATCGGATCGCTCGCCGGCAGAATCCAGCGCTCGTCGTTCGGGACGACGGTGAACTCGGGCGAATCCCAGTCGATATCGGTATAGGGATTGAAGTTTCTGCGCACCGAGCCCTCGGAAAGGGTGGCCAGCTTCTCGACGTAGGCGACGTCGTCCAGGACGTCCATGTTGCGCCGCCAGCGCCGCACGATCTTGGTTCTCGCCATGACAGCCTCCTCAGAGGTTTACATTGGGGCGGTTGTTGTCCAAACGGTACCGCAGGTATCGCCTAAGTGTCCATACCCGTTTTCGGCTCTGCCGAACGCCTGATTTCGGGAGTCGCGCGCCGACTTCTAGGCTTGAGGCATGGCTGATGCAGCGCTGACGATCCCCGCCGACCTCAAACCTGCCGACGGCCGCTTCGGCTGCGGACCATCGAAGGTACGCCCCGAACAGCTGCAGGCACTCACCACCACCGCCGCCGCCCTGTTCGGCACCTCGCACCGCCAGGCTCCGGTGAAGAACCTCGTCGGACGGGTCCGCGACGGTCTGCGGGAGTTGTTCTCCCTGCCCGACGGCTACGAGGTCATCCTGGGCAACGGCGGAGCCACCGCATTCTGGGATGCCGCCGCATTCGGCCTCATCGACAAGAAGTCGCTGCACCTGACCTTCGGTGAGTTCTCGGCCAAGTTCGCCTCGGCGGTGGCAGCCAACCCGTTCGTCGGCGATCCGATCGTGATCAAGGCCGATGCCGGCAGCGCGCCCGAACCTCAGTCCGATCCGTCGGTCGACGCCATCGCCTGGGCGCACAACGAGACCTCGACCGGCGTGGCCGTGCCGGTGCGGCGTCCCGCCGGATCGGGTGAAGCCCTGGTCCTGGTCGACGCCACCTCCGGGGCCGGCGGCCTGCCGGTCGACGTCCGTGAGGTCGACGCCTACTACTTCGCGCCGCAGAAGAACTTCGCCAGCGACGGCGGTCTGTGGTTCGCGCTACTCTCGCCGGCAGCACTGGCCCGGGTGGAGGCCATCGCCGCCTCGGGTCGCTGGGTGCCCGAATTCCTGTCGCTGCCGATCGCGATCGACAACAGCCTCAAGAACCAGACCTACAACACCCCGGCGATCGGCACCCTGGCGCTGATGGCCGAGCAGATCGACTGGATGAATGGCAACGGCGGCCTGGACTGGGCGGTCAAGCGGACCGCGGACTCCTCCCAACGGCTGTACTCGTGGGCGGAGGCGTCGTCCTACGCCACCCCGTTCGTCGCCGACCCTGCGCTGCGCAGCCAGGTGGTGGGCACCGTCGACTTCGCCGACTCCGTGGACGCCGCCGCCGTGGCCAAGATCCTGCGGGCCAACGGCATCGTGGACACCGAGCCGTATCGCAAGCTCGGCCGCAACCAGTTGCGCATCGCGATGTTCCCGGCCATCGAGCCCGACGATGTCGAAGCGCTGACCCGTTGCGTCGACTGGGTTGTCGAACGGCTGTAACTCCAGCGTGTCCTCACCGTGATCTTTCCGAGTCTGCGTTAGAGTGCCGACGAAGGAGGTCGGCATGCGGGAACTGAAGGTGATCGGGCTCGATGTCGACGGCAAAGCCATCATTTGCGAAGGTCGCGATCCGTCCGACAAATTCCTGATCCCCGTGGACGACCGGCTGCGCGCCGCCGTCCGCGGTGACCGGTCGCTGGGTCAGACCCTGAGGGACATCGAGGTCAAAGGCGTGTTGCGGCCCAAAGACATTCAGGCTCGGATCCGAGCGGGCGCGTCCGTCGAACAGCTCGCCGAGGCGTCCGGCATGGACATCAGCAAGATCGAGCGCTTCGCCCATCCAGTGCTGCTGGAACGACAGCGCGCAGCCGAGCTGGCCACCGCCGCGCACCCAGTGCTGGCCGACGGGCCCGCGGTGGTCACCCTGCTGGAGGCCATCAGCGCATGGCTGGCCGGGCGGGGGCTGAGCTCCGAGGCCACCACGTGGGACGCCTGGCGTAACGAGGACGGCCGCTGGACCGTGCAGATGGCCTGGCAGGCCGGTCTGTCCGACAACGTGGCACACTTCCGGTTCTCCCCCGGCGCGCACGGCGGCACCGTCACCGCGCTGGACGACGCGGCCAACGAGCTGATCGACCCGAACTTCGAGCGCACCCTGCGGCCGGTCGCGCCGGTTGCCCAGCTGGATTTCGAGGAGCAGCCCGACACGGCGCCGACTCCCGCGGAGACCCAGCCGTCGCCGCCCTCGCCACCGGTCCCGCCGGTGCGAGCCAAGCGTACGAAGGCCAAGCCGACGGTTCCCGCCTGGGAAGACGTGCTGCTGGGCGTGCGCTCCAGCGGCGATCGCTGAGCTACCGCAGCACCAGCGCCAACAGGGTTATCCAGCCGCCGGCCACCCCGATACCGGCGCCCAGCACGAACCACCGTCGCACCGGCACCTGACGCCAGCCCCACAGCGTCGGCGCCAGCCCGCCGACCGCGATGAGGTTGAGCACCACCGCGACCAGTGGGTGCACCCGGATCATGCCCAGGCTCAGGACCACGATGGCGGCACCGACGATCGCGGCAACGAAGGCAGCGACCGTCAGCCCGGTCCCCCAGGGCGTCGACTCGTCGGTCATAGTCGGCCATCCTCCTCTGCCCGGACCACACCGGCCGATCGGGCCCGCTCGTAGAACGCCAGCGCCGCGGCCGTCGCCACATTGAGCGAGTCGGTACCCCGCGACATCGGTATCCGCACCCGCACATCGCTGGCCCGCATCGCCGTCTCGGTCAGCCCCGGCCCCTCGGCTCCGACGAGCACAGCCACCTTCTCACCGGCCACACCGTCCATCGCGTCGGCCAGGGTGTGCGCCTGCGGGTTGGGTGTCATCGCGAGCAACTGAAACCCCTGCTGGCGAAGGTCATTCAGATCAGCGGGCCAATGTTGGGCCTTGGCGAAAGGCACCAGCAGGGCGTGGCCCATCGAGACCCGCACCGCCCGCCGGTAAAGCGGATCGGCACAGCCCATCCCGAAGATGACCGCATCGACGCCGAGCCCGGCGGCGTTGCGGAAGATCGAACCGAGGTTCTCGTGGTCGTTGACGCCCTCCAGGACGGCCACGGTGCGGGCCGCGGCGACGACCTCGCCGACCGCCAGTTCCGGGGGCCGGCGGGCGGCCGCCAGCACACCGCGGTTGAGATGGAAGCCCACGACCTCGGCCATCACCTCGGCACTGGCCCGGTAGTAGGGCACCGACACGCCGGACAGGTCGGCGGCCAACTCGGCACGACGGCGCTCGGTCCCCAGCAGGGCGTGCGGACTGAACCGCGAGGCCAGCATCCGCTGGGCCACCAGCACTCCCTCGGCGATCACCAGCCCCTTGCCGGTGGGCAGGTCGGGTCGGCGGTCGACGCTGTTGAGGTCCCGGAAGTCGTCGACCCGAGGGTCGTCGGGATCGGTGATGTCGATGACGTCGGGTCCGCCAGAAGCGTTGTCGCTCACTGTTCTTCGTCGACGAGCGCAGTCATCAGATCGGCGGCGCGCAGCAGGACGTCACGGTCCTCAGGAGCCAGGGTGGCCAGCCGCTTGCTGAGCCACTCCTGGCTGGCCTGCCGTTCCTTGTCCACCAACTCCTTGCCGGTTGGCGACACCGCGATGAGCACCTGACGACCGTCGGCCGGGTGGGCGGAACGCTGCACCAGGCCGAGGTCGGTCAGCGATCCGATGATCCGCGTCATCGACGGGGGCCGGACCCGTTCCCGCACGGCCAGCGCCCCGGGTGTCATCGCCCCTTCCTTGGCCAGCGTCGACAAGGCGGACAGCTGGGACAGCGTGGTGGTCGATTCGGCACGGCGGAACCGCAGTTGACGGGCGAGTCGGACCACGGCCAGCGACAGATCACCGGCCAGCCGCAGCTCACCATCGTTCACATCGCAAACATACGACACCACAGCTCCGAAACCTCTCAACCTGCAACTACTGATCTGGGCACCCTACCGGCTGCCCCATCGGTTACCTTGGACCGCAATGCCTTCCGATCCGTCCGACCCGAGCCCCGCGCCGGTGGCCGAACCAGAGCCGCCGGCGCTGCCGCCGGGTCTGCTCGACCCGTGGCCGGTGATCGTCACCGGGGCGGTGCTGTGGGCGCTGGCGGCCATTGCCGCATTCGCGGTACCGGCGCTGGAGTCGTGGCGTCCGATCGCAGTGGCAGGCCTGGGTGTCGGCGTCGTCGGCACCTCGATTTTCCTGTGGCAGCGCACCGCTGCCAGGCGTGGTGCGCGAGGTGCGCAGACCGGTCTCTGACCGCTCCCACGCCGACGAACGCCGACGAACGCCGATGAACGCCGATGAACACTGAAGACACCGACGAAGGAGAACCGATGGCAGCACCGCTATTGCAGGCAGAGATCGAGATCAACGCTCCGGTGAGCAAGGTCTGGAACCTCATCGCGGACTTGGGCAACATGCCGAAGTGGAGCCCGCAGTGCCGGGTGATGAGATCACTGGGTCCGCTGCGCCCGGGCACGCGCACCCTGAACCTGAACCGGCGCAACAAGCTTTTCTGGCCGACCACGTCGACCATCACCGAGGTGATCCCGGAGCGCAAACTGGCGTTCCGCGTCAACGCCAACAACACCGTCTGGACCTATGAGCTCGAGCCGACCGCCACCGGCACCCGCGTCGTGGAGACCCGGCATGCCGAGAACGGCGTCAAGGCGATCTCGACGATGACGGTCAATGCCGTGCTGGGCGGTGTGCCGAGTTTCGAGAAGGAACTCGTCGCCGGGATGAACACCTCGCTGGCGCGCATCAAGGCCGCCGCCGAAAACTAGTCGGCCGGGTCGGCCTGTCCGGGCTCCGGCTCGGCATCGGGTTCCGCGTCGGGATCCGCGATGGCGGCCTCGGCGATGACCTCCGGCTCGATGACGTGAAGTTCGAGCTGTTCGGCTTCGACCAGGGCCGGGGGCGTCTGCTCGACCGCAGGCTCCTGGTCAGGAGCGTGAAGAACCGGCTCGGCAGCCGCGATCTCCACGACGTCGAGCACCCCGTCGTCGAAGGGATCGAACATCGGTGATCCGGTGCCGGGCGGCTGCGGGGTATCGGAGTGCGCACCGCAGCCGTACTCGAAGTCCACGACGCGACCGTCGGCGGCCAGCTCGTTGCAGCAGACCCCGAACATCACCCCGAGCGCGCCGTCGAGGCGGACCATGAAACCGCAGTCGCGGCACACCCGCTTGGTGGATCGCGCCATCGGTGCGCCGGGGCCGTGGTCACCGTCATGCCAGCGCTGGGCGGCCAGGTCCCGACCGAAGGCACTGAGGACCTGGCGACGGCCGAAGCCGATCTCCAGGGCGGTGTCGTCGACGAGCGGATCCCCGGTGGCGGTGAAGCCCGGCGCCAGTCGCAGGTCATTGACCGGCGGCGCCAGTAGATCACCCGGGCTCAGGTCGCCCGGCTGGACCCGGTTCTCCCACGGCACCCAGGGCGGCGGGAGCAATGCGGTCGGACCGGGAACCAGGACGACTTCGCTGACGGTGGCGTGATCGGCGCCGGGGTAGGCCGCCACCACCACCGCCCACTGCCAGCCCTGATATCCCGGCATGTTCGCCAAGAAGCGGTGGGTAGCGGCCGTTTCGTCCTCGTAGGCGACGCCCAGATACTCCCCGACCGTCTCCCCGCTGAACTCCACGATCGCGCGACGAGCCAGGTCCACCGCGCCGTCGAGTACCGCGGCAACGGCCGCCGTGGGCTCGGCCGGCTGCACCGGAGCCGCGGATTCGGCGGCGTCGATCTGGCTGTCCATCGTCACCAATCTTGCCTCACGACTCCCGCGGGCAGCCACACCGGTCGCGTCTGCGTCGCACTACCGCGCGATGGGGGAGAATCGTGACGTGTCTGGAAGGCGGCGTGAGCACCCGAACGCGGGACCGGAGTCCGGTCCGGTCCGCCGCTATCCGAACGACGGCACCGGCGAGCACCCCGGTATGGCCAACTACCCCAGCGACGACCATGCCACCTCCGGCTCAGGTTACGGCTCGGGCTATGACTCGGCCTCGGGGCGACGGTCGAATCCGACGCCCAGCGCGAACCGCTACCTGCCTCCGCTGGGCTCCGAGCGCGGCCACCAGTCCGATCCGGACGGGCCGCCGCGGCGCGGCGTGGGCGACCGCGCGGGCGAGCGCGTCACCGTCACCCGCGCCGCCGCGATGCGCAGCCGGGAAATGGGCGAGCGGATGTACTCGATGGTGCATCGGGCGGCCACCGCCGACGGCGCCGACAAGTCCGGCCTGACCGCACTGACCTGGCCGGTGATGGCCAACTTCGCCGTCGACTCGGCGATGGCGGTGGCACTGGCCAATACGTTGTTCTTCGCCGCCGCCTCCGGCGAGAGCAAGAGCAAGGTGGCCCTGTACCTGCTCATCACGATTGCGCCGTTCGCCGTCATCGCGCCCCTGATCGGGCCGGCCCTGGACCGGGTCCAGCACGGCCGCCGGGCGGCCCTGGCCATGTCCTTCATGCTGCGCATGGTGCTGGCGATCGTGCTGATCATGAACTACGACGGCGCCACGGGCAGCTACCCCTCGTGGGTCCTCTACCCCTGCGCGCTGGGAATGATGGTGCTGTCCAAGTCCTTCAGCGTGCTGCGCAGCGCGGTGACCCCGCGCGTGATGCCGCCGACGATCGACCTGGTGCGGGTCAATTCCCGGCTGACCGTGTTCGGCTTGATCGGGGGAACCATCGTCGGCGGTGGTATCGCCGCGGGTATCGAATACCTCTTCACGACCCTGTTCGCTCTGCCCGGCGCCCTGTTCGTGGTCGTCTTCCTGGCCCTGGCCGGAGCCTCCCTGTCGATGCGCATACCGCGCTGGGTCGAGGTCACCGAGGGTGAGGTTCCCACCACCCTGACGTATCACGGACCCAGCGGACCGATGGGCGGCTGGGCCTCCGATGCGGTGACCGAGCCGATCAGCTCCCCCCGGCAACCCTTGGGCCGCAACATCATCACCTCACTGTGGGGCAACTGCACCATCAAGGCCATGGTCGGGTTCCTGTTCCTGTACCCGGCATTCGTGGCCAAGGCCCACCAGGCCAGT
Source organism: Mycolicibacterium anyangense (assembly GCF_010731855.1). Classification (NCBI taxonomy): domain Bacteria; kingdom Bacillati; phylum Actinomycetota; class Actinomycetes; order Mycobacteriales; family Mycobacteriaceae; genus Mycobacterium; species Mycolicibacterium anyangense. The sequence goes on from NZ_AP022620.1 coordinate 3,211,312, forward strand.
GGCTGGGTGCAATTGGGGATGCTCGGCATGATCGGCGCCGCGGCCGGCATCGGGAACTTCGCCGGCAACTTCACCGCGGCGCGGTTGCGGCTGGGGCGGCCCGCGGTCCTGGTGGTGCGTGCCACGATTGCCGTCACCGTCATGGCCCTGGCCGCCGCGGTCACCGGCAATCTGTTCGTCGCCGCCGCCGCAACCTTGGTCACCTCCGGATCCACGGCCATCGCCAAGGCCTCGCTGGATGCCTCGCTGCAGGACGACCTGCCCGAGGAGTCCCGTGCGTCGGCGTTCGGCCGCTCGGAGTCGGTGCTCCAATTGGCATGGGTGCTCGGCGGTGCGCTCGGAGTTCTGGTCTACACCGAACTATGGGTAGGGTTCACGGCGATCAGTGCACTGCTGATCCTCGGGCTGGCGCAGACCATCGTCTCGAGCCGCGGGGCGTCGCTGATCCCGGGCTTCGGCGGGAACCGGCCGGTGGTGGCTGAGCAGGAGGGAAAGTCGACGGTGACCAACCGGTGAGCCGTTGGCTTCGTTGGGTTCTCGTCGTCGTGGTGATACTCGCCTCGGCAGGTGCAGGCGTCGGCGTCTGGCTTGCGAACCGCGGCAACAACGACGACCGGATGCCCCAGATCAGCGCCTACTCGCACGGGCAATCGGTCCGGGTGGGTCCGTACGTGTACTGCAATGTGGTCAATCTCAACGACTGCCGCAACCCGAAGACCCAGGGCGACCTGCCGGTCAGCGAGCGCTATCCGATCCAGTTGTCGGTGCCGACCACGATCGGGCGGGCACCGTGGCGGCTGCTGAAGGTCTACGAGGACGAGAACAACTCGACCACGTCGGTGTTTCGCCCCAATTCGACCTTGGCCGTGACCATTCCGACAGTCGACCCGCAGCGCGGCAAGCTCACCGGCATCGTCGTGCAGCTACTGACCTTGGTGACCGATCCGCAAGGCCAGTTGCGCGACGTCCCGCATGCCGAATGGTCGGTGCGGCTGGTCTGGAATTAGGCCAGGTGCCGGCCCACGTCGCTCCCCCGGTATGGTCCACCGCGCTGATGTACGCCGGGTTCGCCATGTGGGGCGGCGCCTTGGTGGCCGACATGTTCCTGACCGATATGTGGATCCGGCGCCGGTTGTATTGGTACACCTGGCTCGCGGGCTCGGCGCTGTGTGGTGTCGCCCTGGTGTTCCGGGGCTGGAGCACAGCGTTGTTCGGGTTCGGTGCCATGGTCTTCATGGGCGTCATCCTCGCCATCCGCTGGACGCCATTCCTGAAGATTCGCGGCCACATCATCGCGGCCAGCTACACCGATCGGATCGCCGAGACTCCGCCGAGCATCCCGCAGCTTCCCGCGGAGATCCGGGACACATCCGCCCGGCCGCTGTGGTGGTCGGTCGCTGGGTCCGCCCTGGTGCTCAGCGGCTCCCGGCTTGCCCTCGGGTGGAGCCTGGGCACGGTGCTCTTGACCGGGTTTTTGACGTTCATCGTGGCGTTGATGGGGGTGGACGACGGCAGACGGCGCATCCCCTTCGCCCGCCGTCAGTACCTGCAAGCCACCCTCGGGGCGGTGCTGTCACTGCCGGTGTTCGGCCTGCCCGCGCTGGCCTACGCGGTGGCCTATCGAATCGGGCTTGCGCAACCCGTCAGCATCGGCAAGCACGACGCCGAAGCGCGCTATTACCACGGCCCGGACGGCACACCGTGACCGTCGGGTACCCGCTCACTGTCGGGTGTCGGGCCGGGCGCAGTACCGTCACCGAAAGGCCTGCCGCCCAAAGCTTCTCGGCCATGCGGCGCGAACCACGAACTCAGGTCGGGCCCCTTCGGCACGACGCCGGTGGGATTGATGTCTTTGTGCACGATGTAGTAGTGCTGCTTGATCTGGACGAAATCGACGGTGTCGCCGAACCCCGGGGTCGAGAACAGGTCCCGCGCGTAGGCCCACAGGACCGGCATCTCGGCGAGCTTGGCGCGGTTGCACTTGAAGTGGCCGTGGTACACCGGATCGAATCGGGCCAAGGTGGTGAACAGTCGCACGTCGGCCTCGGTGATGGTGTCGCCCACCAGGTATCGCTGTGCAGATAGCCGTTCGGTGAGCCAGTCGAGTGCGGTGAACAACCGGTCGTAAGCGCGTTCGTAGGCGTCCTGCGAACCGGCGAACCCGCACCGGTACACCCCGTTGTTCACTTCGGTGTAGATGCGGTATGCCACCTCGTCGATCTCGGCGCGCAGCGCCTCCGGGTAGAGCTGCGGTGCGCCGTCGCGATGAAAGGCACTCCACTCGGTGGACAAGTCGAGAGTCATCTGGGCGAAATCGTTGGTGACGACCTTGCCGGTGGCCACCTCGACGATCGCGGGCACCGTGATGCCCTTCGGATAGTTCGGATCACGCGCGAAGTACGCATCCTGCAGCCGGGGAATCTTCAGCACCGGATCCACCCCGCCCGGATCCAGATCGAAGGTCCAACTTCGCTCGTCATGCGTCGGCCCGCAGAACCCAATCGAGAGCACATCCTCGAGGCCGAGCAGGCGGCGCACGATGATCGCACGATTGGCCCACGGGCATGCCCTCGCCACGATCAATCGGTAGCGGCCGGGCTCGACGGGATAGCCGTCGGCACCGTCGGCGGTGATCCGCGTGGTGATGTAGTTGGTATCGCGCTTGAACTCGCCGTCGCCGGCCACGTAGGCACCCACGTGTTCAGTGTTCCCTACTTCGGGGACCGTGAAGCGACGGTGAACGAGCGCGCTCAGGCGTCGAGTTCGCGGGCGACGGCCTTGACCACCTCGGAGACCCGGCGGGCCACCTTACGGTCGGGGTAGCGGCCCTTACGCAGTTCCGGCTGTACGGCACCCTCGAGCAGGGTGATCATGTCCTCGACCATTCCGTGCAACTCGTCGGGCGAGTGCTTGCGCTCGACCGGCGCGGCCTCGCGGCGGGTGCGGGTGATGCTCGGCGGCGGGTCGATCAGCTTGACGCTCAATGCCTGTGGGCCGCGCCGGCCGGAAGCCACCCCGAACTCCACCTTCTGACCCGCCTTGAGACCCTCCACGCCCTCCGGCAGCGCCGAGGCACGCACGTAGACGTCCTCGCCTTCCTCCTGGGACAGGAAGCCGAAGCCCTTCTCGGCGTCGTACCACTTCACCTTGCCGGTCGGCACTGGTCTCACCTGCTCTGTCTAACGGGTCCGTGACAACATGAAGCGTCCCGCGGGTGCAGGACGCGTGTGGGTGATCCTACTCGGGGAACAGTCGGCCGAGCACCCCTGTTTAGTAGGTAGGCTGGCCTAACCCCTGGAGGAGACATGCGCCTGGTCCTGAACGTCATCTGGCTGCTGTTCGGCGGGTTGTGGCTGGCGCTCGGGTACGCGCTCGCGGCGGTGGTCTGCTTCCTCCTCATCATCACCATCCCGTTCGGGTTCGCCTCGCTGCGCATCGCCTCCTATGCGCTGTGGCCGTTCGGCCGCACCATCGTGGAGAAGCCGGGCCCGCGGCCGGGCGCCCTGATCGGCAATGTCATCTGGATCCTGCTGTTCGGTCTGTGGCTGGCCATCGGCCACATCGTCAGCGCCGTGGCCATGGCCATCACCATCGTCGGAATCCCGCTGGCGTTGGCCAACCTCAAACTCGTCCCGGTCTCGCTGGTTCCCCTCGGCAAGGAGATCGTGCCGGTCGACAGCGTCCAGGCAGCCGTATGACGGACACCATGCTCGGCCTGCCGTCGATCCGTCGCACCGCCACCGGATCTGCCGAGGGCATGCCCACCCGCGGCCCGCTGATCGATACGTTCGGCCGGGCGGCGACCGATCTGCGAGTGTCGCTGACCGACCGGTGCAACCTGCGCTGTACCTATTGCATGCCCGCCGAAGGCCTGGACTGGCTGCCGGCCGACGACCTGCTGACCCGCGACGAACTGGCCCGGCTGCTGGCCCTGGCGGTGACCCGGCTCGGCATCACCAACATCCGCTTCACCGGCGGTGAGCCGCTGCTCTACAAGGGCCTCGAAGAGATCGTCGCCGCCACGGCTGCGCTGCGGCCCCGGCCGGAGATCGCGCTGACCACCAACGGCATCGGGCTGGCGCGCCGCGCCGAGGGGCTGGCAGCCGCCGGCCTGGACCGGGTCAACGTCTCGCTGGACACCGTCGACGCGCAGCGGTTCTCGGCGATCACCCGGCGCGATCGGCTCGATGACGTGCTCGCCGGGCTGGCCGCCGCGGCGGCCGCCGGCCTGCGGCCAGTGAAGGTCAACGCCGTGCTGGACCCGCAATCGGGTCTGGCCGACGCCGTCGAGCTGCTCACGTACTGCCTCAGGTTCGGCTACCAGCTGCGGATCATCGAGCAGATGCCACTCGACGCGGGCCACAGCTGGCAGCGCGATGCCACGCTGAGCGCCGACCAGATCTACGCAGCGTTGGCGGCCCGGTTCACCCTGACCCTCGATCCCGCACCGCGTGGCTCGGCGCCGGCGCAGCTGTGGCGGGTCGGCGGCGGCGAGGCGACCGTCGGCATCATCGCGTCGGTGTCTCACGCGTTCTGCTCGGCCTGTGACCGCACCCGGTTGACCGCGGACGGGCAGGTCCGCAGTTGCCTGTTCGCCACCGAGGAGACCGATCTTCGCGCACTGCTGCGGGGCGGCGCCGACGATGACGCGCTCGAGTCGGCCTGGCGCGCGGCGATGTGGCGCAAGGCTGCCGGCCACGGCATCAACGACCCCGGGTTCGTTCAGCCGCAGCGGCCGATGAGCGCGATCGGCGGCTGAGGTGGCTGGTGTATCCGAGGTTTCGCGGCCGGTCGAGGTGACCGTTCGCTTCTTTGCGGCGGCCAGGGCGGCGGCTGGCACGGAAAGCGACCAACTCGCCCTGCCATCGGGCGCGACGGTGGCCGATGTGATCAACGAACTCTGTTGCCGCAGTGACGACTTAGCACGCGTGTTGCAGCGGTGCTCCTATCTGTGCGACGGCGTGGCAGTCCGAAATAAGGCCGCCGGACTGCGATCCGGGCAGACAGTCGACGTCCTACCCCCATTCGCGGGCGGATGATCGTGATTTGCATCACATCACGATCAGGTCACGAGATGGCCAAACCGGGGGGAAGTGCCTGATTCAGCAGGGACAACGTCCCGATGTCATGGGCATTTAGACCTTTATTAAGATTTGCCAGTAGCAGAAACGCCTGTTTTTGCAAAAGGTGACGACTCTCTCCACAGCCATTACCGTTCCTCAACAGGTCAGCCCCCTCAACCAGGGCAGGCCCTCTCCGCACCTAGCGCCGAGCTCCATCCGAGGAGCGGAGGGACCAACGAGATCCATGGATGGAGGCGGGGGACCCAACCGGTCCACCGAGATCGACCCGGAGCCGCCCGCGGCTCCTTGGGGTGAAGCCGAGGCCGTTCCACCCGGAACGCCGAGGCCGGGCAACCTCTCCAGCCCGAACCCGACAGCTGACCTCGCAGGCGTGTTTAGAGAGGAACTAACCGACCTATGAGTGGACGGCATCGCAAGCCCACCTCCTCGTCCATCAGCGTCGCCAAGATTGCATTCACCGGGGCCGTCATCGGCGGCGGCAGCATTGCGCTTGCCGGCCAGGCACAGGCCGCCCCCGACTCCGAATGGGATCAGGTAGCGCGCTGCGAATCCGGCGGCAACTGGGCCATCAACACCGGCAACGGCTACCAGGGTGGTCTGCAGTTCTCCCCCGGCACCTGGGCGGCCCACGGCGGCACCCAGTACGCGCCCGCCGCGAACATGGCCAGCAAGGATCAGCAGATCGCGATCGCCGAGCATGTGCTGGCGACCCAGGGCAAGGGTGCCTGGCCGGTGTGCGGCCGCGGGCTGTCCGGTGCGACACCGCGCAACGTGGTCAACGACCCCGCCCCTGCCGCCCCGGCTCCGGCAGCTCCGCTGGACGCTCCGCTGCCCGATGCTCCCGTCGATGCCGCCCCGCTGGACGCACCCCTGCCCGCTGCCCCCGCGCCGGCCCCTGACGCACCCGCCCTCGACGCACCCGCTCCCGACGCGCCTGCCCCGGCACCCGCGCCGCAGCTCGAGGTCATCGATGTCTCCCAGCAGCAGGGTGCGCCGGCCTCCGACGCCGTCGCCGCCCAGCCTGTCATCGACACCTCGCTGCAGACTCCGGTCGTGGCGGCCCCGGCGAATGCCGACGAGCAGACCGTCGTCGTGCAGGCCGCGTCCATCCACTCCGTGCCGCTGGCTCCGGCCGACCCGTCGGTTCCGCCGGTGCTGCCGACCACTCCGGCCCCCGCTCCGGCCGACCCGGCCGCGGCTCCTGCCCCCGGTCCGGCCAACGGCACCACCGCCGTCGCCTCGGCGCCCGCCGCAGACGGTGCCATCCAGCTGCCCAACGGTGTCCAGCACCTGTCCAGCCCGGACAATCCGCCGCCGGGCACCAGTAGCGAGCCGGTCGGCGATCAGGACGGCCCGAACGTCTCCTACCTCAAGGAGTTGTGGCACGCGGTCCAGACCCAGGAGATCAGCAAGGGTGACGCCCTGCTGGCCCTGGCCCAGCGCCCGATGACCACCCCGGTGACCAACGACCCGTCCATGGGCGCCCCCGGCCCCGCTGCTCCGGCTGACCCGAACGCTCCGGCTCTCGTCCCGGGCGCTCCGGCACCGGCTCCGGCACCCGCCCAGTAGAGCTCAGGCCGAGTTAACCCACTCGTCGGTTCCGTCGACGAAGAACTGGTGCTTCCACACCGGTAATCGCTCTTTGATGGTGTCGACCAGGCGCGCGCACGTTTCGAACGCCGCGCCCCGGTGGTCGGCTGCGACGGCAGCCACCAGGGCGGCGTCACCGATCTGAAGCGCACCAATCCGATGGCTGGCCGCGATGGCGCGGACACCGGTTGCCGTTCCGGCTACCTCTGCCAGCACCTCGAACAGGGTCTGCTCGGCCAGCGGATGCGCCGAGTACTCCAGCCGGACCACGTCCCGGCCGCCGTCGTGGTTGCGAACCACGCCGGCGAACGCGACCACCGCGCCCGCCGCGTCGTTGCCCACCAGTTCCTCGTGTTCGGTCAGCGAGATCGGCCCGTCGACCAGCGCTGCCCGCAGGATGCGTGTCATCGGCTGTGGTCTCCTCCCCCAAGTTGGTCGAGAGCATGGTCGAGGACGTCGGCGAGCACCGAAAGTCCATCCCGCACACCTCCAGTGGAGCCGGGCAGGTTGACCACCAGGGTGCGACCGGCCACCCCGCAGACACCACGGGACAGGATCGAGGTCGGCACATTCGGCAGGCCGGCTCGCCGGATGGCGTCGGCCAGTCCGGGAATCTGGTAGTCCAGCAGGGCGACGGTGACCTCCGGGGTGGCATCGGTCGGCGAGATCCCGGTGCCGCCGGAGGTGATGACAACGTCCACCCCGTCATCGATGGCCGCCCGCAGGGCGTGACCCACTGCGTTGCCATCGACGACCACCACAGCGGCGGGGACGTCGAACCCACGATCGGCGAGCCAGTCCACCAGAATCGGCCCGCAGCGGTCTTCGTAGACCCCTGTGGCGGCGCGGGTGGAGGCGATGACGACGCGGGCGCGGCGGCTCACGGCTGCGGCGTCCAAACGCCCGTCTTACCGCCCTCCTTGCGCAGCACCCGGATCTCCTCGAGGCGTGCGGCCGGGTCGACGGCCTTGATCATGTCGAACACCGTCAGGGCGGCGACGCTGACGGCGGTCAGCGCTTCCATCTCGACGCCGGTGCGGTCAGTAGTGCGCACCGATGCGGTCAGGCCGATCTCGGCAGCCCCGATCGTGAATTCGACGTCGATGCCGGTCAACGCCAGCGGATGGCACAGCGGAATCAGATCGCTGGTGCGCTTGGCGGCCAGGATGCCGGCCACCCGCGCGGTGGCCAGCGCATCTCCCTTGGGCAACCCGCCGGAGGTGATCAGCGCGATCACCTCGGCGGTGGTACGAACGGTTCCTGCTGCAACGGCGCTGCGGACGGTGGATGCCTTGTCAGAGACGTCGACCATATGCGCCGCACCGTGCTCGTCGAGGTGCGACAGGCGGCGCTGCGGTCCGCTGTTCACCGCTATCGGTTGACGACGGTGACCGGGTGCAGGTAGGGCAGGTCAGAGGCCGGCAGCGGGAACGTGACATCACCGAACGGGGACAGTGCACCCACCCGGTCGGACGCCAGTTCGCTCACTGGATGGTCGTCGGGGTCGCGGGTCGGCCAGCCGTTGTCGACATACCGGGTCTTGGTCTTCTCAGCCACGGCATCATTCTGACACTCCTGCGGCGCAGGTGCGCACATAGCCACCTGTTTTAGGCTGGTCATCAATGACAGAACCCTCCGCTCCGGCCGCGCCGCCGCTGGGTGCCTGGCTGGCTGAGCTGTCCGACGAGCGGGTGATCCGCCTGCTGGAACTGCGTCCGGACCTCGCCCAGCCTGCGCCGGGCAGCATCGCGGCCCTGGCTGCCCGGGCCGCAGCCCGGCAGTCGGTGAAGGCCGCCACCGATGAGCTGGACTTCCTGCACTTGGCGGTGCTCGACGCCCTGCTGGTGCTGCATGCCGAGGCTGCGGCCGTGCCGGTGGCCAAACTCCTCGCGCTGATCGGCGACCGCGCCGCCGAGTCCGCCGTGCTGGCCGCCCTCGACGGCCTGCGGGAGCGCGTCCTGGCGTGGGGAGACACCGCAGTGCGGGTCTCGGCGGAGGCTTCCGCGGGCCTGCCCTGGTATCCCGGACAGGCGATTCTCGAAGACACCACCCGGTCGGCCGACGAGATCGCCGCCGCCATCGACGGCCTCGACGAGCCACAGCGCGACTTGGTGGAGCGGCTGGTGACCGGATCGCCGGTGGGCCGTACCCGCGATGCCGCTCCGGGGGCCCCACCGGACCGGCCGGTGCCGCGGTTGCTGGCCGCCGGCCTGTTGCGCCAGCTCGACGAGGACACCGTGATCCTGCCGCGTCAGGTCGGCCAGGTGCTGCGCGGCGAGTTGCCCGGCCCGCGGCACCTCGTGCCACCGGACCCGGTGGTCACCACCACGACCGCGGCCGACGCGGACGCCTCGGCGGCCGGCGAGGTGCTGGACCTGCTCCGCGAGATCGAGCTCGTGCTGGAAACCCTTTCCGCCACACCGGTTCCCGAGCTGCGCAGCGGCGGCCTCGGCGTGCGCGAGGCGAAGAAGCTGACCAAGCTGACCGGTATCGACGAACAGCGGCTCGGCCTCATCCTCGAGGTGTCGGCCGCAGCCGGGCTGATCGCCAGTGGCACGCCGGACCCGGAGCCGCCGGACGGCGCGGGCCTGTATTGGGCGCCGACGGTAGCCGCCGACCGGTTCCTGGAAACGGCGACCGCCGAGCGCTGGTACCTGCTGGCCAGCACCTGGCTGGATCTGCCGGCCCGGCCGGGTCTGATCGGCAGCCGCGGCCAGGACGGCAAACCCTATGCCGCACTGTCGGATTCGCTGTACTCGACCGCGGCACCGCTGGATCGCCGGCTGCTGCTCGGCGCGCTGGCCGATCTTTCCCCCGGTGCGGGCGTGGACGCCGAACACGCCTCGGAGTTGCTGATCTGGCTCCGGCCACGGTGGGCGGCACGCCTGCAGCCCGACCCGGTAGCCCACCTGCTCGACGAGGCCCACTCGCTCGGTTTTGTCGGCCGCGGCGCCCTGAGCACACCGGCGCGCGCGCTGCTGAGTCGCGGCGAGAAGGCCGCGATCGAGGCGATGGCCACCGTGCTGCCCGCACCGATCGACCACTTCCTGCTCCAGGCCGACCTGACAGTGGTGGTCCCCGGTCCGCTGCAACGCGAACTGGCCGACGAACTGGCCGCCGTGGCCACCGTCGAATCAGCAGGTGCGGCGATGGTCTACCGGGTCAGCGAGCAGTCGATCCGGCACGCACTGGACACCGGCCGCACCGCAGGCGCCCTGCACACCTTCTTCGAGAGTCATTCCAAAACCCCTGTCCCCCAAGGGCTTACCTATCTGATCAATGACGTAGCCCGCCGGCACGGCCAGCTGCGGGTGGGGATGGCGTCGTCGTTCGTCCGCTGCGAGGACCCTGCGTTGCTCGCCAGCGCGGTAGCCGCCCCAGCCCTGGCGCACCTGGAGGTGCGGCTGCTGGCTCCGACGGTCGCGGTATCCCAGGCACCCATCAACGAGATGCTGGCCGGGTTGCGCGCGGCCGGCTTCGCCCCCGCCGCCGAGGACTCGACGGGCGCGATCGTCGACATCCGCCAGCGCGGCGCACGGGTGCCCGCGCCGCAGCAGCGCCGGGTGTTCCGGTCGCTGCCCAAGCCGAGCGCCGAAACGCTGGCCGCGGTGGTCGGGATGCTGCGCCGGGTGGACTCGCTGCCGTTCGCCAACGTGCGCCTCGACCCGGCCGTCGCGATGGCGCTGTTGCAGCAGGCCGCCGTCGAACACAAGGACGTGGTGATCGGTTACGTCGACGCCGCCGGGGTGGCCACCCAGCGGGTGGTGCGCCCGTTGGGCGTCAACGGCGGGCAGTTGGTGGCCTGGGACGAGACGCAGGGACGGCCGCGGGAGTTCGCCGTGCATCGCGTCACATCGGTGATGTCGGCGGACGCCGGATAATGGAGTCATGACCTTCCCTCAAGAAGCGAAGGCGGATCGCCCATGAGCGACGGCCCCCTGATCGTGCAGTCCGACAAGACGGTGCTGCTCGAGGTCGACCATGAGCAGGCCGGCGCCGCACGTGCGGCCATCGCCCCGTTCGCCGAACTCGAACGCGCACCCGAGCACGTCCACACCTATCGCATCACCCCACTGGCCTTGTGGAACGCCCGTGCAGCCGGCCACGACGCCGAGCAGGTGGTCGACGCCCTGGTCAGCTTCTCCCGCTACGCCGTGCCGCAGCCGCTGCTGGTCGACATCGTCGACACGATGGCCCGCTACGGCCGCCTGCAACTGGTCAAGCATCCGGCGCACGGCCTGACGCTGGTCAGCCTGGACCGGGCGGTGCTCGAAGAGGTCCTGCGCAACAAGAAGATCACCCCGATGCTGGGTGCCCGCCTCGACGACGACACCGTCATCGTGCATCCCAGCGAGCGCGGCCGGGTCAAGCAGATGCTGCTCAAGATCGGCTGGCCTGCCGAGGACCTGGCCGGCTATGTCAACGGCGAGGCCCACCCGATCACCCTGGAGCAGGACGGCTGGGAGCTGCGTGACTACCAGGAGATGGCGGCCGAGTCGTTCTGGGCCGGCGGCTCGGGTGTGGTGGTCCTGCCGTGTGGTGCGGGTAAGACGCTGGTCGGCGCCGCGGCGATGGCCAAGGCGGGCGCGACCACCCTGATCCTGGTCACCAACACCGTCGCGGGACGGCAGTGGAAGCGGGAGCTGATCGCCCGCACCTCGCTGACCGAAGAGGAGATCGGTGAATACTCCGGTGAGCGCAAGGAGATTCGGCCGGTCACCATTGCCACCTACCAGGTGATCACCCGACGCACCAAAGGCGAGTACCGGCACCTGGAGCTGTTCGACAGCCGGGACTGGGGCCTGATCATCTACGACGAGGTGCACCTGCTGCCCGCTCCGGTTTTCCGGATGACCGCGGATCTGCAGTCGCGGCGCCGGCTCGGACTGACGGCCACCTTGATCCGCGAGGACGGCCGCGAAGGCGACGTGTTCAGCCTGATCGGCCCGAAGCGCTACGACGCACCGTGGAAGGACATCGAGGCCCAGGGCTGGATCGCACCCGCCGAATGCGTCGAGGTCCGGGTGACGATGACGGATAACGAGCGCATGCTCTACGCCGTCGCCGAGCCCGAGGAACGCTACAAGCTGTGTTCGACGGCGCACTCGAAGATCGCCGTCGTCAAGTCGATCCTGGCCCGCCATCCCGGCGAGCCGACGCTGGTGATCGGGGCGTATCTGGACCAGCTCGACGAACTCGGCACCCAACTCGACGCGCCGGTGATCCAGGGCTCGACGAAGAACGCCGAGCGCGAGGCGCTGTTCGAGGCGTTCCGCCGCGGTGAGATCAAGACCCTGGTGGTCTCGAAGGTGGCCAACTTCTCGATCGATTTGCCGGAAGCCTCAGTGGCCGTTCAGGTTTCGGGCACCTTCGGATCACGCCAGGAGGAGGCACAGCGGCTGGGCCGGCTGTTGCGCCCCAAGCATGACGGCGGCGGCGCGGTGTTCTATTCGGTGGTCTCCCGCGACAGTCTCGATGCCGAGTACGCCGCGCATCGGCAGCGTTTCCTGGCCGAGCAGGGTTACGGTTACGTCATCACCGACGCCGACGATCTACTCGGCCCGGCGATCTGAGTCCGTTCTCCAACACCCCTGCCATCCGGCGGTGAACGGCGCCCGAGCGGGATAGTCTTCGCACTAATTGTTGGCGTTGTCAATTGGGGGTGCCGTGAGAGCAGCAAGCGTCATCGGTCGGGTCGGTGGTCTGGCGGTCGCCCTGGGGATCGGCGCCGGTATCGGCGCCGCCGCGCTCGGCGGGTCCGCGGTGGCCTGGGCGGATGCTTCGGATTCGTCGGCCGCCCACGCCTCCTCGGCGCGCTCGACGGCCACCCATGCCGGGCCGAAGGCCGCCGCCACGCACAAGGCACAACCGGCCGTCGTCTCCCCCGCTGCCGTCTCCGCGAGGGCCATCTCCGCTCTTCCCGCCAGCGTCACCACCGCCGTCCGGGATTCCTCGAGCGGCGGCAGCCCGGCGGCACCGACCCAACCGGCAACGGACCTGACCGTGCTGGCCTACACCCGGCGCGAGCTCACCAGCACCGCGCACTCCGCGCGCACCACGCTGCCGGCTGCGTCCGCGGCACTGCAAACCCCGACACTGCAGAGCACGGGGGCGCCCGCCGCCGCGGCGCAGAACATCGGGATCATCATGGGGCCCAGCGGCGTGCCGGTGCCCACTGAGAACTACATCCTGAAGGTCTACCAGCTCTATGTTCAGCCCAACAGCCCGAACGGGACCATTCCCATCGAACTCACCACGCCGGAGGGGTTGTACCCCATCACCGGCGTGAAGAGCCTGCCGCTGAACATCTCGGTGACCCAGGGCATCGCGAGCCTGCAGACTCAGATCGACCAGCAGATCGTCCAGCAGAACTCGATGACGATCTTCGGCTACTCACAGAGCGCCATCATCTCGTCGCTCATCATGAACACCGAGCCGACCAGCGAACCGATCAACTTCGTCCTGGTCGGCAACGAGATGAACCCGAACGGCGGCTTCCTGTCCCGGTTCCCCGGCCTGACCCTGCCGAGCCTGGGCCTGACCTTCTACGGCGCCACACCCAACGACCGCTTCCCGGTCGTCAACTACACCCAGGAGTACGACGGCTTCGCCGATTTCCCCAAGTACCCGCTGAACTTCCTGGCCGACCTCAACGCCGGGCTGGGCATCGTGTTCGTCCACACCAAGTACGCCGACCTCACCCAGCAGCAGGTAGATCAGGCCATCCTGTTGCCGAGCAGCTCTCCCACCCAGAAGTACTACATCATCCCGACCCAGAATCTGCCGCTGCTCGAGCCGCTGCGCCTGATACCGCTGATCGGCAATCCGCTGGCCGACCTGCTGCAGCCGGCGTTGAAGGTGATCGTCAACCTCGGCTACGGCAGCGATCCTTACCAGGGCTGGTCGAGCGACGGGTTCGCCGACCAGCTGCACCCGTTCGAATTCCTGCCGAACATCGACGTCGGTGAGGTGGTCGGGGCCCTCGTCGCCGGCGTCCAGCAGGGCATCCACGACTTCGTCGCGGACTTCCAGCCCGGTGGCTCCTTCTGGCAGGAAATGAGTTCCATCCACCTGCCCACCCTCGGCCCGATCGCCCTGCCCACGACACCCGATGGCATCATCACCGCGATCCAGAACGTGACGACCTCGGTGGCGTCGGCGATCTCGAACGCCGCTGCGTCGCTGTATGCGGCACTGCTGCCGACGGCCGACATCGTCAATGCCATCGTGACCATGCTGCCGGCCTACAACGTGACGTTGTTCCTCGACGGCATCCAGCAGGCGATCCACGGCGATCCGATCAACGGACTCCTCAACGCCTTCGGTCGCCCCCTTGCCGCCGATGTCGGGCTGGTGACCACCGCCGGGCTGATCGAGTTCCTGGTCGTCGCCCAGGCCATCGCCGGTGTCTTCGGCGTCCCGGCCAGCACGTAGGGCCGCCTCAGGCGAGAGCGGGGATCACCTCACGCTCGAACAGCTCGATACCGGAGCGGTCGTACGCGGCCTCCGGGAAGTAGCAGATGACGTACTCGCAGCCCAGGTTCCGCAGGTTCGTCAGGCTCTCCACCACCTGCTCAGGCGTGCCGGCCGCCGAACCCGGTGCGCTGAACATCGACAGCATCGCATCGGCGGCGCCGTCGCCACAGCTGCCCGCCAGCCGGTCGCGCACCCGCCCGATCCGCTGCTGCACATCGGACTCGCTGGTGCCAAGGATCGCGTTGACGTTCGCCGACCGCACGATGGCGCCGAAATCGGTGCCGACCTCGCGACAATGCGCCGCGAGGATGTCGGACTTGCTCTTGAACCCTGCAGGCTCGGCGGTGAAGTTGGTGTACTGGGCGTACTTCGCCGCGATCTTCAGCGTCACCTTCTCGCCGCCGCCGGCGATCCACAACGGAATTCCGTTCTGCTGCAACGGCTTCGGCGCCACAATCGCGCCGTCGACCTGGTAGTGCTTGCCCTCGAAGCTCACCCGACCGTCGCGCCAGGCGTCGCGCATGATCTGCACGCCCTCGTCGAGGCGGCCCAGCCGCACCCCGGCTGAGGGGAACCCGTATCCGTAGGCCCGCCATTCGTGCTCGTACCAGCCGCCGCCGATACCCATTTGTACGCGGCCACCGGAGATGATGTCGGTGGTGGCGGCCACCTTGGCCAGGTAGGCCGGGTTGCGGTAGCTGATCGCGGTGCACATCTGACCGAGCTTGATCCGCGAGGTCGTGGCGGCGTAGGCCGCCATCAACGTCCACGCCTCATGGGTGGCCTCGTCGGTGGGCAACGGCACGGTGTGGAAGTGGTCATAGACCCACAGCGAGTCCCACGGCCCATTGTCGGCGTGGGCCGCGAGCCCGCTCATGACCTGCCAATGGTTTTCGGTGGGGATGCCGACCAGATCGAGCCGCCAGCCCTGGGGGATGAAGAGTCCGAAGCGCATGGACTCGACTCTACGGGCGAGCCGCATAACGCAGAAAGTCCCCGAGACAGAGACCGTCTCGGGGACTTCTGCTTGCGCTGTCTAGCTTTCCAGCGAGGCCGGTGGGTTGAACCGCTCGCCGTACTTGGCAGCCAGCTCCTTGGCCCGCGCGACGAACCCGGCCTTGCCACCATGCGGGTAGCCGGTGATCAGCTGCGCGGCGCCACCGGTCCACGGCGGGAAGCCGATGCCCATGATCGAGCCGATGTTGGCGTCGGCCGTCGTGGTGATCACGCCCTCGTCGAAACACTTCTGGGTTTCCAGCGCCTCGGCGAACAGCATGCGGTCGATCATGTCCTGCAACGGAATCTGCGTGCTACCGGAGTTGAACGTCTCGCGCAGGCCGGGCCACAACTGGGTGCGCTTGCCGTCGACGTACTCGTAGAAACCGGCACCGGACAACCGCGACGGACGCCCGATCTCGATCATCTTCTCGACGACCGCCTCAGCCGGATGCCCGGTGTAGGTGCCGCCGGCATCTTCGACACCCTTGCGGGTGGCGACGGCGATCTTGTGCATCAGCTCGAGGTTGAGCTCGTCGGACAGCTGCAACGGCGGGGCCGGGTAGCCGGCCTGGGAACCGGCGTGCTCGATGGACGCCGGCTCGACACCCTCACCGAGCATCGCCAGCGCCTCGTTGACGAAGGTGCCGATGACGCGGCTGGTGTAGAAACCGCGGCTGTCGTTGACCACGATCGGGGTCTTGCCGATGGCCAGGGTGTAATCGAACACCCGGGCCAGCGCCTCGTCAGAGGTCTTCTCGCCCTTGATGATCTCTACGAGCGGCATCTTGTCGACCGGAGAGAAGAAGTGGATGCCGATGAAATCGTCCTGGCGCTTCACGCCGGTCGCCAGTTCGGTGATCGGCAGCGTCGAGGTGTTCGATCCCAGCAGCGCGTTGGGCTCGACGATGTCCTCGATCTCCTGGAACACCTTGTGCTTCAGCTCGACCGACTCGAAGACGGCTTCGATCACGAAGTCGACACCCTTGAAGTCGGCCGCATCGGCGGTCGGGGTGATCCTCGCCAGCAGTGCGTCGGAGCGCTCCTTCGACGTCTTGCCACGCTCGAGAGCCTTGGCCTCCAGCTTCTCTGAGTAGCCCTTGCCCCGCTGCGCCGCCTCGATGGTGACGTCCTTGAGCACCACGTCGAAACCGGCCTTGGCCGAGACGTAGGCGATACCGGCGCCCATCATGCCCGCACCGAGCACACCGATCTTGGTGATCGGGGTCTTGCCGATGCCCTCGGGCCGCGAGCCACCGGAGTTGATGGCCTGCAGGTCGAAGAAGAACGCCTGGATCATGTTCTTGGCGATCGGACCGGTGACCAGGTCGGTGAAGTACCGGCTCTCGATGCGGGTCGCGGTGTCGAAGTCCACCTGGGCACCCTCGACCGCGGCGGCCAGGATGTTGCGCGGCGCGGGCATTGGCGCACCCTTGAGCTGCTTGCGCAGCAGCGACGGAAACGAGGGCAGGATGGCGGCGAATGCCGGGCTGCTCGGAGTTCCGCCGGGCATCTTGTAGCCCTTGGCATCCCACGGCTGCACGTGCGCATCGGGGTTGGCCTTGATCCAGGCCTTGGCGGCGGGCACCAATTCCTCGACGCTGGAGACCAATTCGTCGACCAGCCCGTTGTCCTTGGCTGCCGACGGCTTGAAGCGGGTGCCCTGGCTCAAGACGTTGACGAACGCGTTCTGGATACCGAGCATCCGCACGGTGCGCGCGACGCCGCCGCCACCGGGCAGCAGGCCCAGGGTGACCTCGGGCAGACCGATCTGCACACCCTTGACGTCGGCGACGATGCGGTGGTGAGTGGCCAGCGCGATCTCCAGGCCACCGCCGAGCGCTGCGCCGTTGATGGCGGCCACCACCGGCTTGCCGAAGGTCTCCAGGGTGCGCAGGTCGCGCTTGATGCCCTCGACCTCGTCGAAGATCTCACCGGCGTTCTCCGGGCCGGCCTTGATCATGCTCTTGAGGTCGCCACCGGCGAAGAAGGTCTTCTTACCGCTGGTGATCACCACGCCGGTGATCGAATCCTTCTCGGCCACAAGGCGTTCCACAGCGTTGTGCATGGATTCCTTGTAGTGCTCGTTCATCACGTTGGCCGAGCCGGTCGGATCGTCCAGCGTCAGCGTGACGATGCCGTCGGCATCCTTGTCCCACTGGATGGTGTTCTCTGCCATAGGTTTTCCTTACACTCGCTCGATGATGGTGGCTACGCCCATGCCGCCGCCGATGCACAGCGTGATCAGCGCGCGCTTGGCGCCGCGGCGCTCCAGCTCGTCGACCATGGTTCCGGTGATCATGGCGCCGGTGGCGCCCAGCGGGTGACCCATCGCGATGGCGCCACCATTGACGTTCAGCTTCTCGTTGGGGATGTTGAGGTCCTTCTGGAACTTCAGCACCACCGACGCGAAGGCCTCGTTGAGCTCGAACAGGTCGATGTCGTCGACGGTGAGACCGGCCCGGTCGAGCACCTTGCGGGTAGCCGGAGTGGGCCCCGTCAGCATGATGGTGGCGTCGGCGCCGGTGGTCGCGGTCGCCACGACGCGGGCGCGCGGGGTCAGGCCCTGCGACTTGCCGGCCTTCTCACTACCGACCAGCACCAGGGCGGCGCCGTCGACGATGCCGGAGCTGTTGCCACCGGTGTGGACGTGGTTGATCTTCTCGATCCAGTGGTACTTCTGCAGCGCCACATCGTCGAAACCGGCCATGGCCGCCAGGCCCTCGAAGGCAGGCTTGATCTTGCCCAGGCTCTCCAAAGTGGAGTTGGGCCGCATGTGCTCGTCGTGGTCGAGGATGATCAGACCGTTCTGGTCCTTGACCGGGACCACGGACTTGGCGAAGTAGCCGCCCGACCAGGCCGCCGCGGCGCGCTGCTGGGACTGCAGCGCGTAGGCGTCGACATCGTCGCGGGAGAAGCCCTCGATGGTGGCGATCAGGTCGGCGCCGATGCCCTGCGGGGCGATGTAGTTGTCGTAGGTGAACGGGATGTCGGTGAACATCGCGCCGCCGTCGGAGCCCATCGGGATGCGGCTCATCGACTCGACGCCGCCGGCGATCACCAGATCGTCCCAGCCGGAGCGGACCTTCTGCGCGGCGGTGTTGACGGCTTCCAGGCCGGAGGCGCAGAAGCGGTTGAGCTGCACGCCGCCGACGGTGTCGGGCATACCCGCGGCCAGCACCGCGGTGCGGGCGATATCGCCGCCCTGGTCGCCGACCGGGGAGACGCAGCCCAGGATGACGTCGCTGATCAGGCTCTCATCGAGGTCAGGGAAGCGCGAGCGCAGCTCCTCGATCAGCCCGACGACCAGGCTGAGCGGCTTGACCTCGGTGAGTGAGCCACCACGCTGCTTGCCGCGAGGCGTGCGGATGGCCTCATAGATGAAGGCTTCTTCGGACATGGTGTGTTGCCCCTTCTGTCCTGTTCGGAGTGGGTGGGTCCGGCCCTTCGGAGCGTAGACCTCTGCATTGGCACCCTAACAGCCAGTTCGGCCAACCTGTTGGTTGGGCGCCTGAGCTGGGTTTTCCCCATCGCCGAGGGCTCACTAGGCTCACTGGACATGACGGTTCAGCGGCTGCAGCCCTATGCGGTCAACATCTTCGCCGCCATGTCGGCACTGGCCGCGCGCGTCGGGGCGGTCAACCTCGGCCAGGGCTTCCCCGACGAGGACGGCCCGGCCGCCATGCTCGACGCCGCCCGCCAAGCCATCACCGACGGGGTCAACCAGTACCCGCCCGGTCCGGGCATCCTGGCCCTGCGCCAGGCTGTCGCCGCCCAGCGCCTGCGCCGCTACGGCATGCAGTTCGACCCGGAGACCGAGGTGCTGATCACCGTCGGCGCCTCCGAGGCCATCGCGGCCTCGGTGCTGGGGCTGGTCGAGCCGGGCTCCGACGTCCTGGTGATCGAGCCGGCGTTCGACACCTACGCGCCCGTCATCGCGATGGCGGGCTGCAACCGGGTCACCGTTGCGCTGGTGCCCGACGGCCAAGGTTTCGCGCTCGACGTCGACGCCCTGCGGGCCGCCATCACGCCCCGCACCCGGGCGGTGATCGTCAACTCGCCGCACAATCCGACCGGGATGGTGCTCTCCGATACCGATCTGCGCGCCCTGGCCGGCGTCGCCGTCGAGGCCGACCTGCTGGTGATCAGTGATGAGGTCTACGAGCACCTGGTCTACGACGACACCCGGCACCTGCCGATCGCCACCTACCCCGGCATGGCGGCGCGCACGGTCACGATCTCGAGTGCGGCCAAGATGTTCAACTGCACTGGCTGGAAGATCGGGTGGGCCTGCGGCGCAACCGATCTCATCGCCGGCGTGCGGGCGGCCAAGCAGTACCTCTCCTATGTCGGTGGCGCGCCGTTCCAGCCGGCGGTGGCCTACGCGCTCAACACCGAGGATGCCTGGGTCGACGCGCTGCGCGACTCGCTGCAGGTCAAACGCGACGCACTCGCAGGCGCGCTGACCGACATCGGGTTCGCCGTGCACGACAGCGCAGGCACCTACTTCCTGTGCGCCGATCCGCGCCCACTCGGCTTTTCTGACAGCGCGGCGTTCTGCGCGGAGCTGCCCACCCGCGCCGGGGTGGCGGCGATCCCGATGTCGGCGTTCTGCGACCCGCACTCCGGGCACGCCGAGAAGTGGAATCACTTGGTGCGCTTCGCTTTCTGCAAACGCCAGGAAACTCTCGATGAAGCGATCAGGCGTCTCGCCGTGCTGCGCGCATGACGTAGTGCCGCAGCCCCTCGGTGGCGGCGGCCAGCACCGTCTTCTTGGCGCGCTTGACCAGGAACTCCGGTAACGGCGCGGAGGGCTCCATGGTGATGTCGAAGCGCACCCGGGTCTGCCCGCCTTCGGGATGCAGCGTGTACTCGACGTGCTGGGCGTGCTGTTGGGGGGTGCGGTCGGCGTCCCACACCACCCAGTCGCGGCCCCAGTGGTACTCCAGCATCTCGTGGTCGATCAGTCCGAGGATCTTGACGGTGACCTTGACGTGGTGCGGGCGTCCGTCGGCGTAGCGGTCGACCACGTGGGCGTGCTTGTGTACCGACGACCACGCCGGCACGGCCTCGATGTCGGCGAGCGCGTCGAGGATGACCTCCGGCGAGGCGTCGATCAGGATCTCCCGCGATGCCCGAACCGCCATCTGAGCCACAGTAGCCAGCCCGCGGAGCCTGCGGCGCGATTCTCCGAACCAAGAACCACCAGCACAAAGCATGTCGACGAGCAGAATCTGGTGAGTGCCGCTTACAGTTACCTCCGTGTCCAGACCCAGGCAGCGAAGATCGGATACTTTGCTGCTTGCCTGGAATCCGTCGTTGGCCAGATCAGTGGCTCGATGCCTGTACGACGCCGACATGACCTTCGAGTTGCTCGCGACCAGCCGTTGCCGAGGACTCAGCGCAATGCGCAATTGCACAGATCATGCCAGCGTCGCAGCTAGCGATATCGTGTCGGACAGCACCGAACTCCTCGGTCGATTGCGCGACAGAGTCGCACACACCGATACCGTGATCATTCCCGTCGGAATTCAACCGACCTTGTTCCTCGCTCGTAATGCGGCCGCCCTCCCGCCGCAGAATGTGTTCCCGCTTTCACCAGCCGCGGACCTGGAAGAGCTGAACGACAAGTGGCGTTTCTTCCAGCTGGTACAGCAACTCTCACTACCAACGCCTGCCACTGTCCTCATCTCCAGCGCCGACAACGTGCCGGAACTACCGGCAGGAAAGTTGGTACTGAAGCCAGTACACGGCGAGGGTTCGCTCGGCCTGCGGTTCGCAGACTCCCCCGCCGAAGTCGAATCGGTCATCGGACGAATCGACGCCGCTGGGCTTTTGCCAGTACTGGTTCAGGAATATGTGCCAGGATTCGACCTGACGCTCAGCGTCATCGCACGGGATGGCTCAGTCCTCGGTGGCCGAGTTCAACAGGTCGCGCCGGACAGATCATTGGAGTTCGTGAACCTTCCCTCCGCGATTGGCATGGCGGAGGAAATCGTGAGCGCCAAGTCGGTTCACGGAGTGCTGAGCTTTGACATGCGCGGAACCCCCAGTGAGGGGGGTTTATACCTTACCGAGTGCAATCCGCGGTTATGGGCTTCCTGCCACAAAGCCGCCTATACCGGAATGAACGTCGTCGACATTGGCGTCGGCATGGCCCGCCGCGAGCCGGTCATGATCGAACCGGTCGTACCCACTTCAGTGCTCTCCCCAACGAGTACGGTCACCAGACTTCTCCGTGGCAACTTCGCCTCCGTTAGCCCGGCCTCACGACGATTCGCTCATGCCGAACTGGACAACTGGAGATCGGCCCTGACCTCGATAGTGGAAAAGAGACTCGGGGGTCCCTCAGCCGTTGAACGCGGCGAACTGCTGGAGCGCTGGGTGAGCTTCGATGACGAAGACGGACTGCGGCCTGCTTGGTGACCGCGGCCGGCAACCTCCCCAGGCTCTCATCGCGTTTCTTACCAACCGATGTCGGCGAGATCCGTGGACGCCTGTGGAGGTACGCCGATCGGTCCGGCCTGGCTGCGGGAGAACCGTGGCGCCGGTGCGGCCTGGGTGGTGCCGTCGACGTCCACCAAGGTGCCACGCTCCCGCAGGTGTGCGCTGACGGCCGCTTCGCTCCAGCTGAGCACCGGCGTGACACACGCGTCGGTGCCGGCGAAGATCTCCGTCCACTCGTCGCGGGTCTTGGTCGCGAAGCGCTCGGTGAAGATGCGCGCCATCTCGGCGCGGCCGGCGACATCGGACTGGGCCGGTACGTCGTCCGCCGATAAGCCAAGGCCTACAAGCAATTCCGCGAAAAACTGCGGTTCGATCGAGCCAACCGCCAGATATTTGCCGTCAGCGGTCTCATACGTGCGGTAGTAGGGGCAGCTGCCGTCGAGCAGGAAAGACTCGCGTTCATCGGAGACCCGGCCGGTCGACTTGATGGTCCACATCGCCTGGGCCAGCACGCTGACACCGTCGACCATTGCGGCGTCGACCACCTGCCCCTGACCGGAGCGCTCCCGTTCGTAGAGTGCGGCGACGATGCCCAGCAGCACCAGCATGGATCCGCCGCCGAAGTCGGCGACCAGGTTCAGCGGCACCACCGGCGGCCGGTCGCGGTAGCCGATGGCGTTGAGCGCACCGGTCTGGGACAGGTAGTTGATGTCGTGGCCGGCCGTGGCGGCCAGCGGCCCGTGCTGGCCCCAGCCGGTCATCCGGGCGAACACCAGTCGTGGGTTGACCGCGGCGCACTCGTCCGGTCCGATCCCGAGCCGCTCGCAGGTGCCGGGGCGGAAACAGTCCAACAGCACGTCGGCCCCGGCCACCAAGTCCAGCAACTCCTGGCGCTGCGACTTCATGTCCAGATCGACCACCCGTTTGCCGCGGTGGAACAGGTCGATGCTCTCGGCGGGCATCGCCATGCCGCCGCTGGGGCGGCGCACCCGCACGACGTCGGCCCCGAGGTCGGCCAGCATCATGCCGGCGTGCGGTCCCGGCCCGATCCCGCCGAGTTCGATCACTCTGACCCCGGCCAGTGGCCCCGTGTTCGTCACGCAAACACGCTAACTCAGCCGCCGTTCTTGACCTTCAGGACCTGTTTGCGCAGCCCGTCGGTGGCGGTCTCCATCGCGCCCTTCATCGTTCGCTTGAGCAGGAAGCCCGGGATGGGTACCGACGGGTCAACGGTGATCTCGAAGCGAACCCTGGTCTTCTCGCCGTCCGGGGTCAGTGTGTACGAGGCATCCTGCGACCGCAGCTGGCCAGCCTTGACCAGGGTCCAGCTGGCACCGCTGTCAGTCCAGGTGTACTCGACGATCTGCTCGTCGGTCAGGCCGGCGGCCTTGATCTTCATCTTGACCTGCCGCGGCCGGCCATTGTCGTAGCTGTCGAGCACCTCGGCGCTCTGGTACTGCGGTGACCAGGTCGGTGTCGATTCGACGTCGGCGATCACGTCGAGGATCTCCTCGGGTGTCGCTTCGATGGTCACTTCCCGCGAATCGTTGACTGCCATGGCGTGACCATAGCGACACGGCGTCACCCGTGGACCGGTTTGGCCATCGGCAGCTCAGGGCGACGGCGGGATCAGCATCGACTGCCAGGTCCGGTTGGACGGGTGCGCCAGGTCGGCCTGGGTATACGGCTTGCCATCGGGACCGATGTAGGTCCCGGTGGCCGGGTCGTAGGGAACGGCGGCAACCGGAGTCCCGGGCGGGTACTGCGGCACCCCCTGTCCGGAGAACGTCGCGTTGGGGTCACCCTTCCAGTTCAAGCCGTCGTTGAGCGGGACGTAATTCTCGTCGCTGTCACACATCTCCACCGTGGGTGCACGCTTACCCGGCTTGGTCTCACACGGAATGTTGCGTACGCCACGAACATTCATGTCGGAATCCTGCGGGATACGGCAGTAGAGGTCGCCGGCGGGACGCTCGGGGTAGTCCACGTCGGACGGCGAGCGCTGCTGGTGCACCGGAAGGAATCCGGTGTTACACGGTGGCGGCAGATTCAGGTTCAGGTTGAAGTCCAGATAGATACCCCGGAAGGCCTGCTTGACCTTTGAATCCGGGACGGTGATGGCCTGCATGACGGCGGTGCCCTGCGGGAAGAGCACCAGCAGCTGCTCGATGTCGCTGCGGTAGGTGACGGCGATGTCGCCCAGGCTCACCAGGTTCGCCAGCAAGACCGGCAGGCCCGGGTTGATCCGGTCGAACAGCGCACGCCCTTGCGCGAGCGCCGGTGCCCCGGATCGAAGCAGGTCGGCCAACGCCGCGTCCTGCGAGGCGAACTGGCCGGTGATCGACGCCATGTGTGCCGCCCAGGCCGCGATCGAATCCGAGCTCTGGACTTGGGAATTCAGCACCGGCGGCGACTGGTCGATCAGTTGGGTGATCGAGTCGACGTTGCGGCCGGCCTCGATGGCCAGCGCGGTGGAGCCGTCGACGATGCGGGCCAGCTCGGGCCCCAACCCGCCGACAGCCTTGGCCGCCTCGTCGACGACCGTTCGCAGATTCTCCTGCGGAATCGCTTGCAGCGCCGTATTCGTGGCGTCGAGAAGCTTCCCGATGTCGGGCGGGGTCTGCACCTGCGCGGCCGGGATGACGTCGCCGTTGCGCAGCGTGGGACCCGACCCGTTCTTGGGTGTCAGTTCGAGGAACTGCTCACCGACGGCGGATCGACTGTGCACCGCCGCCTCGACCGGAGTCGGAATCGGGATGCCGGAGTCGAGGTCCAGCACGGCACGCACGCCGTTGGCGGTGACGTCGATGGATTTCACCCGGCCCACCTCGGTACCGCGGTAGGTGACCACCGACGTCGGGTACAGCCCACCGGAGACCGGGAGGTTCACGCTGACCGTGTAGCGCCCGATCCCCAGCAGTGCAGGCAGTTTGACGAATCCGAATGCCATGATGCTGACCGAGATGACGGTGATGGCGGCCAGGATCGCCAGTTGCCGCCACACGGAGCGGGGTAGTCGCAGCATCTCAGTACCCGTCGAAGTGGTAGGGGGCGATCAACGGGTTGCCCGCGGTGTAGGGACTGGGCATCTGGCCGATCGTGCGGCCCCACTGCAGTTCGAGTTCGGTGAGATTGCCCTCCCAACGGGTGCCGGTGAACAGACTGCTGTCGATGCGGCTGAGTGTCAGGTCGACGATCAGGGTGATGTTGGCGAAGTCGCCCCGAAACCAGTTCGGGATGGTGCTTTTCACCCATGGGTAGGTGGACAGGAAGTCCAGACCCCGGGTCAGCGCGGGCCCGGCGTTGGCGAGTTCCCGCAGCACGGGCGCCATGTTGCGGAGGTTGTCCACCAGTGCTTGCTTGGTCTGGTGGACGGTGTCGGCCGCGACGGCGCTGAACTTGCCGAGTGCGTCGATGGCGTTGGCCAGCTTGGTGCGCGAGTCGGCGAGCACGGCCAGCGCCTGCGGGATGGTGGTCAGGGCCTTGTCGACGGCCTGGTCCTTGGCGGCCACCTGGCCGGCCAGCGAATTGAGTTTCTCGGTGGCCGTGATGATGTCGTCGGTCTGGCCATTCAGCTGGCTGATGAACGTATCCAGCTGATTCAGAAGGCTTTTCATCACGTCCTCACGGCCGGACAGGGCCTTGGCGAACGCCTGGTTGATCTCCTGTAGCTGGCCCAGGCCGCCACCGTTGAGCAACACCGACACCGAGGCCAATGTCTGTTCGGTGGTGGGATAGGTGGCCGCCCGGGACAACGGGATGATCGAGCCGTCCGTGAGCTGCCCTTCCGGGGCTTCGTCGGTGGGTGGCGCGAGCTCGATGTGCATGGAGCCCAGCAGGCTGGTCTGTCCGACCTTGGCGGTGGCGTTGGCGGGCAGGTGCACATCGCCGTTGATGCGCATCGTCACCAGGGCATGCCAATCCTGGACCTCGATCTTGGTGACGTTGCCGACGTTGACGTCGGCCACCCGCACCCGGGTGTTCTGCTGGATCGTCACCACGTCGGGCAGCTGTGCCTGGATGGTGTAGGAGCCGTCCCCGCTGCCGGTGGTGCCCGGCAGGCTCAGCGAATTCAGGCCACGCCACTGGCATCCGGTGAGGCAGAACAGCACCACCAGGGTAGCGGCCACCAGCCGGCTCACGGCGAACTCTCCGGAACCATCAGGCCTTCCAGTCCCGCACCAGGATCGGTCGACGTCGCCGGTGGCACCTCGGCTGCCAACGCCGCGGCACCGTCAGTCGGCGCCGGCGCCGGATTGGCCGGCGGCAGATGCGGATTGAGCCGGTCCTCGCTGTAGGTGAGCTCGTTGGGCCGGGCGACGGCGCCGACGAACGGGTTGCCGCCAATCGGAAAGGTGTTGTACTGGCGGTTCTTGACGATTGGTGCCAGGTACTGGACACACAGCTTGGAGGACTGCTCCCAGCCTTCGCGTGACGCGGACTGGATTGCGCCGCAGATGAATCCGACGGTGTCGGCAAAGTTGACCGGCGCGAGGATGCCGGTGATGGCACTCTGGGCCGGCTGGTAGATGTTGGTGAAGTTGCTGAACACGCTCGGCGCGATGTGCAGCACCTGCTTGACGTCGGTGCGGCTGTCGTTGAGCGCGGTGGTGATCGCGTTGAGGTGGTCGAAGGTCGTCCCCAGACCCTCCCGGTTGTCGGCGACGAAGCCCTGAAGGTCCTTCAGCGCGCCGTCGAGACCCTTGGTGGCGTCGGCGACTTCGTTGGGGGTGTTGGACAGCACGCCGGTGACCTCGGCGAGGTTGGTGTTGAAGGATGCCAGTAGGTCACTGCTCGAGGACAGCGCCGACACCAGCAGTTGCAGGTTCTTCACCGTGCCGAAGATGTCGGTGGCGTGATCGCCGAGTGCGGAGGTGGCCTGGGACAGCTTGATCACCGTGTCGCGGGCGGTGTCGCCCTGGCCACGCAGGTTGTCCGCGGCGGTGTTGATGAACTCCCCCAGCGGGCTGGGCCCACCGGGCTCGGTGGGCTGCAGCGACGCGGTGAGCTTCTCGAGTTGACGGCGCAGGTCGTCCCATTCGACGGGGACCGCGGTGCGTTCGATCGGAATCGTCGCGCCGTCAGCGAGTTTCGGACCATCGGAGTACGCGGGAACCAGCTGGACGGCTCGGGCCGACACCAGCGACGGCGACAGGATCGCCGCCTTGACGTCGGCGGGCACCGGATACTTGCGGTCGACGGTGAAGGTCACCTTGGCGGCCTGTGGCTGGGGCTCGATCTTCTCCACGGTGCCCACCGCGACGCCGAGGATGCGGATCTCGTCGCCGGTATACAGGCCGTTGGTGTTGGCGAAGTAGGCGACGTAGGTGTTCTGCGCGACGTGCCGCCACCACGGGGTGGCCACCACGGTGATCGCCACCGCGAGGATGGCGAGCAGGCTGATGCCGGCGCCGAATTGGATGGCACGCCGATGCCGGGTCATGGTCAGTTACCTCCCGCCGCGGGGTCGGGGGCCACCGGCGGGATCGACGGCGGCGGTAGCTGTCCCGGTGCGGGAGCCAGGGCCGGCGGGCCCGGCGGCGGGCCGCCGGGCGGCGGGGCGGGCAACGGCTCGCGGTAGGGGTAGCGCGGGTCACCAGGGTTGCCGGCGATCGCATCGGGCAGCGTCAGGTTCGGGTCACCGCCCTGTCCGGTGCGCGGGTAGGGCACCGGCAGCGGCGGCGTGGCGGGCTGGCCGACACCAGGGTCGACGAGTTCCGAGGGCACCTTCACGTTTGGGTCCAAGCCGAGATCGGAGAACGCCGCGTCGATGAACGGCTGGGAGAACTGACCGGGGATGAGGTTGACCAGCGAGGCCTTGAAGAATGGGCCGGATCCCAGCACCTCACCGAACGACATCGCGTACCGGCGCAGCAGGTACAGCGTGCGCTGCAGTTCCTTCTTGCGGTTGTCCAGGATGGCCAGTACACCGTTGAGCTTGTCGAGGGCCGGCTTGATCTGGGTGCGGTTGTCGGCCACCAGACCGGAGATCTGAGCGGAGACCGCACTGAGGTTGGTCATCAATGCGTCGACCGAATTGCGCTGCGCCACAAGCTCTACCAGCAGTGCGTTGGCGTTGGCCACCAGTTGGGCGATCTGGTCGCTGCGTTTGGCCAGCACTCCGGTGACCTTGTTGGCCTCAGCCAGCAGGTCGCGCAGTTTGGCGTCGCGGGTGTTGAGGGTGTCGGAGAACCGGGCCACCCCTTGCAGGGCGATCTTCAGATCCGGCGGGGTGTCTTTGAAGGTATCGGCCAGCGTGGTCAGCGCCGAGGACAGCTGCGCAGTGTCCAGTCCGCTGATGGTGGTGGTCAGATCACCCAGCGCATCGGTCAGGTCGTAGGGCGAGCGGGTGCGCTCCAGCGGGATCGGCCCGGCCAGCGAGCCGTCGCCCCGCGGCGTCAGTTCCAGATACTTGGTGCCCAGCACGGTTTCGGTCTTGATGGCGGCCTCGGTGCGGTCGCCGAGCTCGACACCGTCGGCAACGGTGAAGTCCACCAACACTTTCGTGCCCTCGAGCGAGATGCCGGAGACTCGTCCCACCGCCAGTCCCGATACCCGCACATCGCTGCCGGTCTTGATGCCACCGGCCTCGGCGAAGTAGGCGGATTGGTCGGTGGTGCCCTTGATGAACGGAATCTTGTCGTAGGAGAAGACCGCGACCACCAGCGCAAGCAGGATGAGCACACCGACCAGGCCGACGGTGAGCCGGTTGCGTTCGGCCAGCGGCGTGAATCGCGGACGCCGCAGGGAGATTCGTGTCATTTGGGTGTGCACCGTCCCGTGTCCTGCCCGGCGAGTTTGACGAACACCGGCTGGCCGCCCTTGCCGTTGACCTTGAGAATCGCGTCGCAGAGATAGAAGCCGAAGTAGTCGCCGTACAAGCCGTTGCGGGCCAGCACCTGGTAGGCGTCGGGCAGGGTCTTGACCAGATCGTCGACGTAGTCGTGGTCGGCCATCACTTGCCCGGCGAACCGGTCGGTCTGGGTGACGGTGTCCTTGATCGGCTGGCGCGCCGCGGTGAGCAGGTCGGCCACCGACCCGGCGGCGGCGTTGATGTAGGCCAGTCCGTTGCCGATGTCGCTGCGGCGGTCGGCCAGGCCCTGTACCAGTTGTGAGAGCTTGTCCAGGCCGGTGCCGAATTGTTCGTCGCGGGTGGCGAAGGTGCCCAGCACGGTGTTGAGGTTCGTGATGACCTCCCCGATCAGCTGGTCACGCCCGGCCAGGGTGGTGGTCAGTGCTGAGGTCTGCGCCAGCACCGACGAGATCGTGCCGCCCTGGCCCTGGAACACCCGTAACAACTGCCCGGAAAGCGCATTGACCTGTTCGGGATCCAGGGCGCGGAACAGTGGCCGGAAGCCACCGATCAGCGCGTCGACGTCCAGCGCCGGTGAAGTCCGGGACAGCGGAATCGTCTGTCCCGGAAGCAGCCTGCGTACCGAGCCGGGGCCCTCCTCCAGGGACAGATACCGGTCCCCGATCAGGTTCTCGTAGCGCACCACCGCCGTGGTGCCTTCGGTGAGTTGCAGTCCCTTATCGATGGCGAACTCGACGGTGACCGTGCCGTCCTTGTGCAGGGTCATGTCCCCGACCTTGCCGACCTCGACGCCGGCGATGCGGACGAAGTTGCCGCCCTTGAGGCCGGAGACGTTGGAGAACACCGCGGAGTAGGAAGCGCGGGTGTCGAAGCGGAACTGGCCGAACACCGTGATGAGAACGAACGTGAAGATCAGGCACATCACGGTGAACAAGGACACCCTGATGACGGCCTTGGCGGTACTGGATCTCACGGCTGGCCTCCCGGTGGCGGCGGATACAGCGGTGTTCCGTCCGGGGCGTACTCGGGTGCGCCGTAGGCCGGTCCGCCCGGATAGGGCGGCGGCGGGCCGGGGGCAGGTCCGCCCGGGTACCGGATGCGCGGTTGTTCGGGGACTCCCTTGGTGGCCGGGAAGTAGTTGGCGAAGCCGGGGAATCCGATGCCCGGGTTGGGCCGCACGTCGAGTCCGGTGCCGAAACCGGTGTCGGTGACCAGGTACTTGACCGGGAAGTTCTTACTGGCGTCGGGCAACGAGCCGCAACTGGGCTTTCCACCGGGCCCGCCGGTGGCATTGGTGACGGGCAGGTTGTCCGGGTAGCGGTACGGGTCGTCCCCGGCCAGCAGTGCCGCGTCCATGATGACCGACTTGCCGTTGCCGCCCAGGGCGTCCCGTCCACCGTTATCCAGGAACCACTGCGCGCCCTCGAACAGGCAGGTGTAGGTCGGCGAGTACTTCATGAACAGCGCGGTGACCGGGTCGAGGATGTTCATGGCGCGCACCAGGTTCGGCTGGTTGGCCCCGAGCGTGGTGATACCGGACTGCGAGAAGCCGACCGCGGACAGCAGCAGGCTGTCGAGCGCTGCGGCATTGTCGGTGATGGTCGAGCTGGTGGTGGTGAAGTTGTCCAGGATCGCCAGGATGTTCTGTGCGGCATCGGAATACGCCTGCATCGTCTGACCGAACAGCTGCCAGTCCCGCTGTACGGTCGGCATTCTGGGGTTGACCGCCAGCAAGACGGTGTTGGCGTCGGAAATCGCCTGACCCATCCGTTCACCCTTGCCGCGGACGGCATCGGCGACGGCGGTGAACACCGCGTTGAGCTTGGCCGGGTCGATCGAGCGCACCACCGACTGAAGGTTCTCGAAGACGGTGTTGACCTCGACGGTCACATTGCGCGAGTGCAGCACCGCACCAGGCGCCAAATGTCCTGCGGCACTGCCGGAATCCGGGACGACCAGGTCGACGTACTTGGCCCCGAACGCCGTGCTGGACTTGATCTCCGCCTCGACGTTGCCGGGCAGGTACTGGAACGGTCCCGGATCGATCTTGAGTCGCAGTGTGGACAGGTTGGCGCCGCCGGCGTGCTCGGCGCCGACGGAGGCCACCTCGCCGATCTGCACACCCCGCAGCTTGACCTTGGCGCCGTCCTCCATCACCAGGCCAGCACGGTCCGACACCACGGTCAACGGAACGGTGGTGCGCAGCCCTCCGGAGAACAGCACGGCGGTCAGGGCGGTGAGCGCGGCGATCACCAGGATCAGGACGGGGGCGTACCAGATCGGATCGATCTTCGCCCGCCGGGACGAGTTGGCCACCCGGTCACCCCGACAGATGGAAGTTGCCGGACTGTCCGTAGACGGACAGCGTGATGGTCAGCAGGATGAAGACGCCGGCGGTGATCGAGGTGCGCACCGCCCGGCCGACGGCCTCCCCGACGCCGGCCGGTCCTCCGGTGGCGCTGTAGCCGTAGTAGGTGTGGATGGTCATCACCACCGCCGCCATGGCCAGGGCTTCGATGAACGACCACATCAGGTCGCTCGGGTGCAGGAACGTCGAGAAGTAGTGGTCGTACACGCCCCGGGACTGGCCGTAGATGATGGTGGTGCCGAACCTGGTGGCCAGGAACGACATCAGCACGGCGACCGTGTAGATCGGGATGACCGCCAGCACACCGGCGACGATGCGCGTCGAGGCCAGATAGGTCACCGCCCGGATGCCCATCACCTCCAGCGCATCGATCTCCTCGTTGATCCGCATCGCCCCGAGCTGAGCGGTGGCGCCGGCGCCGATGGTGGCGGCCAGTGCCACGCCCGCGGTCGCCGGAGCGATGAAGCGGACGTTGAGGAAGGCACCGAGGAAGCCGGTGAGGGCTTCGATGCCGACGTTGGACAAGGTGTTGTAGCCCTGCACCGCGATCAACGCACCGGTGGACAGCGTCAGGAAGCCGACGATCACCACGGTGCCGCCGATGACGGCGAGCGCGCCGGTGCCCATGCCCATCCCGGCGATCAGTCGCAGCACCTCGGCGGGGTACCGGCGCAGGGCGTCGGGGGTGGCGGCCAGGGCGTTGCCGTAGAAGACCGTCTGCTCACCCAGTTTGCGGGTGGAGTCGATCACCCGGTTGCCCTCGCTGGTGCTCACGGCCCACTGCGCGATCCCGCTTCGCTTCTCGCTCACGGCGCCACCTTCACACCGAACGCCGTGGCCAGGATGTTGATCAGGAACAGCGCCATGAACGCGAAAACCACAGTCTCGTTGACGGCATTGCCGACCGCGGTCGGACCGCCGCCCACGGACAGGCCCTTGTAGCAGGCGATCAATCCGGCCGAGAGGCCGAACAACAGCGCCTTGACCAGAGAGACGATCACCTGCGGCAGCCCGGTGAGCAGGGTCATGCCGGCGACGAACGCCCCCGGCGTGACGTGCTGGATGTAGACGACGAAGAAGTAGCTGCCGGCCAGGCCGACCACCGCGACCACCGAATACAGCATCAGCGCAACGAAAGTCGCGGCGATCACCCGCGGCACCACCAGCGCTTGAATCGGGTCGACGCCGATCACCTTCATCGCGTCGATCTCCTCGCGGATGGTGCGGGCGCCGAGGTCCGCGCACATCGCGGTCGAGCCGGCGCCGGCGACGACGATCGCCGTCACCACCGGGCCGACCTGGGTGACCGAGGCGAGCGCGGCGCCGGCACCGGACAGGTCACCCGCGCCGACCTCCAGCAGAACGATGTTCAGGGTGAAGACGATCAACACCGTGTAGGGAATCGACAGCACCACGGTGGGCACGATCGACACCCGGGCCACGAACCAGATCTGGTCGAGGAGCTCACGCCAGGCGAACGGGCGGCGGAACATCGCCGCACACGTCTCCCCCACCAGCACCACGAAGTCGCCGATGGAAAAAACGGGCTTGGACCAGGCCCCAACCTTCACCGGGGGCCGCCGAGGATTCGCGGGTGAGGCAAGGACGTCGGCGCCATGACGGCTGCCAGGCGCCAGCACCCCGCTGCGGATCCCACATGTAGTCCTCTCATCGCCCCGGCTTGAGCGGGACGCTAAGAGAGCACCCAGGGGCTGTCAACGCGGGATGGCAGGGAAGCTGGAGCGTCAAATATCGGTATCGGCAGGTCGCCGCACAGCATTTCGTTTCGCTCAGACGGATTGAATCTCGGTGAGCACAATTGTTGCCCGCCGTGCCCGGCGACCGCCGGTAGCCTGGGGTTCATGGCTGACGCGGTGGACCCGTCCGTCCCTCCGAGCGGTACAGGCTGCGTCGAGTGCGACGCCGCCGGCGGCTGGTGGGTGCACCTGCGCCGCTGCGCTGCCTGCGGCCACATCGGGTGCTGCGACGACTCACCGAAGCGCCATGCCGCCGCGCACTGGCGGCAGTCCGGTCACGCGATCATCCGGTCGTTCGAGCCGGGCGAGGACTGGTTCTGGAACTACCAGGACAACCAGTACTACGACGGACCGCGACTGGCGCCGCCGGAGAGCCGGCCGGTCGACGAGACAGTGCCCGGCCCGCGCGGCCGGGTGCCCAGCGACTGGGCCGAGATCCTGCGCACGCGGGCAGACTGAGTCAACGCATCGGCGCCGCCGCGACGGCGCAGGCACACGGTGGCCCGAACGTCGTCGAGTCGGGTGATCACGTCATCGTCGACGACGACCCGCTTGGTCCGCAGGACCGAACGTCCACATGCGACGAAAGGTACTGGCGCCGCGAACTCCTCGGCGACCACCGCGACGCTGTCGTCGAAGCGCAGGCCGAGCTCGGATTGGTCGAAGTAGACCGTGTAGCGCAGGGTGAACAGCCAGGTGGCGTCCGGACGCCGGACGGCTCGAACGATCAGGGAGTCGTGGCCGATCCGCGCCATGGGTTCGATGGTGCTCCGCACCCGCGGTCAAGTGTGGGAGCACACGCCGTGTCAGCCCGAAAGACCGGACCGCTGCATCTCTTTCGCGAATTCCTCGCTCATCCGCTCGGCGAAGGCGTTGACGGCCCGCAGCGGACGCAGCATCACGGTGAACTCGTCGATGAGCCCGTCGGCATCGACGTGCAGGAAATCGCACCCGTTGATATCGAGTTCGCCAACCTTGGCGGTGAACACCAACGCGTGGTCGGCAGCGCCCTCGGCGCCGATCTCCCGGACATAGGTCAGGTCGGCGAACACCCGCGAGACGGCCCGAAGGATCACCCCGACGGTCTCGCGACCCTGGTACGGCTTGTGCGCAATGGGGCTGCGGAACACCACGTCGTCGGCCATCAGCGCGGGCAGGGCATCGAAGTCACCGGCTTCGACAGCAGCGCGAAATGCATGCATGGCGGCCAGCATGCCACGGCCGGAGGCCCCGGACGCTAGCCGGTGAGGTGGTCGGGGCGCAGGAGCGCGAGCGCGGCGCGACACAACCGCTGGAGTTCCTCCAGCGACTGGTCATCACCGGTCATCCACATCTCCATGGCACCGAAGACGGCTGCGGCGATGCAGCGGGACGAGACGATGACGTAGAGGCGTTCATCCACCGAGGCCGCCTCGGCACCGGCCGACATCTGTTCGGCGACGGCATCGGCGAATTCGGCCTCCACCTGCCGGGTATGCCGCACGATGCTGCCGGGGTCCAGTTCCTTGGCGCGCAGTGCGGCAATCTGCGCGACGGCCTCCGGGTCATACGGGGAGGCGTCGATGGCCGATTGCACGGATTCCAGGATCGGCTCCGCGGGCGAGCGCGCCTTCAGCGCGGCGCGGAACCACTCCAGCCCGGCGTCGTAGTCGGCGAACAGCAGGTCGTGTTTGGAGGTGAAGTGGCGGTAGAAGGTGCGCAGCGACACCCCGGCGTCCGCCGCGATCTGCTCGGCCGAGGTCTCTTCGACGCCCTGGGCGAGGAACCGAACCATGGCGGCGCGCCGCAGCGCGTCGCGGGTGCGCTCGCTGCGAGCGGTCTGAGCAGGCCGAATCACGGACGACAACCTACCTCACTTTGATTTGTCAAAATTGACAAAACACCGGACTGGTTGGTCTACATTCACCAACCATGACGCTGATCGTGCATGCCGTGCTCGCCGTCCTGGTGATCGCCTGGGTCATCCAGTCCAACCCGACGATCTTTCGTCGGCCCGCCACCGGGCCGGCGTTGAGTGCCCTCGAGGTGGCCTACTACGTGGCCGGTATCGCCTCGGTCGTGTTGGGCTGGTACTTCAACATCAAGTTCGTCCACCAGTACGCCGACGGCACCGGCAACGTCTTCAGCGGTAATGGAAGCTGGTGGCAATTCATCACTTTGGGCTACGACAACCCGGCTGCGGCGTCGGCCAGCCAGGACTACACCATCGGCAACGTCATCCTGCTGCCGTTGTTCACCATCGTGGACGGCTACCGGCGCGGGATTCGCAGACCCTGGCTGTTCTTCGTCTCCAGCCTGTTCACCAGCTTCGCTTTCGCGTGGGCGTTCTACCTGGCGACCGCGGAGCGCCAGCGCCGCCACCAGAAGGCGGCTCAGACGGTCGTCGCCAGCGTCGGGTAGTCGACGTAGCCCCGCGGGCCGGGTGAATAGAACGTCGCCACGTCGGGCTCGGTGAGTTCGGCACCCAGCAGCAACCGGTCGATCAGATCGGGATTGGCCAGGTAGGACCGACCGACGGTGGCGGCACTGATGACACCCCAGTCCGCGAGGTTCTCCAACTGGCAGAAGCTGGTCTGCACGTCACGGCCGGTGTTGAGCACGAAGGTGCCCGGCCACAGCGCGCGAATCGTCCCGAACTCCTCGGCGTCGGGATTCATCAGGACATGCAGATAGGCCAGATCCAACGATGAAATGCGCTGCAGCAGAGCCTCGTACGCGGAGACGGTGTCAATCTCGTGAATGTCGCCGGCGTGGCTTCCCGGCGAGATCCGCACCCCGACCCGGTCGGGGCCGATCTCCTGGGCAACCGCCTCGATGACCTCGGCCGCCAGCCGCGCACGATTCTCCGGTGAGCCGCCGTAGTGGTCGGTGCGCCGATTGGTCGAGTCGGCCAGGAACTGGTGCAACAGATAGCCGTTGGCGGAGTGGATCTCGACGCCGTCCATGCCGGCGTCCACGGCCCGCCGGGCCGCTGCGCGGAAGTGTGCGACGATCCCGGGGATTTCGGCGGTCTCCAGCGCCCGCGGCACCGGCAACGGCTTCTTGCCGTCCGGCGTGTGCGCGGACATCTCGGCAGCGATCGCCGAGGGCGCCACCGATTCGCCGCCGCTGATGTCGGGGTGCGCCATCCGACCGACGTGCCAGATCTGCATGAAGATCAGTCCGTCACGATCATGGACGGCCTCGGCGACCTCGGCCCACTGGCGCTCGTGGGCATCGGTGTAGATGCCCGGAGTGTTGAGATAGGCGCCGTTGCCACCCGGCGAGACGGCGGTGGCCTCGGTGATGATCAGACCTGCCGCCGCCCGCTGCGCGTAGTACTCGACCTGCAGATCACTCGGAGTGCCGTCAGCCTGTGCCCGGCTGCGGGTGAGCGGCGCCATGAAGATCCGATTACGCGCGGTCACAGTGCCGATGGTGATCGGTGCAAGCAGAGCTGCGTCAGCGGCCAGGGTGTACGTCATGCCTGCCTCAAGCGCCACGGGACACCGATTCATTCCCGGCGCGGGCCTTCGCGTTCCCTGAGAAAGCGCTCCGGATGGTGATAGGCATTGGTGCCACCGGGCAGTGGCAGGTGCGACGGCGGTATCCATTCGGTGTCCCCGTTGGGCAGCTTTCGGGTA
This sequence comes from Mycolicibacterium anyangense, assembly GCF_010731855.1. Lineage (NCBI taxonomy): Bacteria > Bacillati > Actinomycetota > Actinomycetes > Mycobacteriales > Mycobacteriaceae > Mycobacterium > Mycolicibacterium anyangense. The sequence goes on from NZ_AP022620.1 coordinate 3,247,467, forward strand.
CTCCAGCCACCGTTCTCGACGAGCAGGTTGTCACACTGGCACGCGAACGCGAGTTCATCGATGTTGGTGGCGCCACCGTCGGACCAGTCCTTGGCCGCATGCTGCACCTGACAGCCGTAACCCGGCACCGTGCATCCCGGTGCTGTACAGCCACGATCCCTGGCGTGCAACACGATTCGCTGGTCCGCAGTGGCCAGCCGTTTGGTGCGCCCCAGCCAGAGCGACTGCCCGGTGACCCCGTCGAACAGGGCGAGGTAGTGGTAGGAATGGGCGGCCATCCGGATGACGTCTTCCATCGGCACCAGCCCTCCTCCGCCGGTGACGCCGTAGCCGGTGCGCTCCTGCAACTCCTGCAGCGTGGCCGAGACCACCACGGTCACCGGCAGGCCGTGGTGCCGGCCCAGTTTCGGATCTCCCAATGTGGAGCGCAGCACAGCCATCAGAGCATCGTGATGGCGTTGGGCCACGGTGCGGGTGTCCGCTTGAACCTGGGCCTGCACCGGTTCACCGTCGGTGACGGCGGTCTGGTCGGCCGGATTACACATGCCCGGGGCGCCGAACTTGGCCAGCAGAGCTTCCAGATAGGACCGCAGCTCCGGGGTGGCGCACAGCCTGGCCTCGGTCATCCCGTCCGAGCGCTGGCGGCCCAGGATGAACCCTCGCTTGCGGGCGCGGTCCTCGTCGCTGAATACCCCGTCTGGATTGAGCTCGATGGCCAGTCGGTCGGCGAGCCGGGCCAGCTGGTCGGGACGCAGCAGCCGGGCATGCTCGGCGAGAAACGCTTCGGCCTTCTCCCGTTGCGCCGCCGTGACGTCCAGCGGCAGGTCGGCCAGGAAGCGCTGGATGACGCGCACGTGTTCGCCGTCGAGATCGCCGGATCGCCAGGCCTGCGCCGTGGCCGGCTGGTGAGGCGCCAACGCTTCACCGGTGAGGGTGGTGCGCTCGGCCAGGGGTTCGGCGACCCGGGCACGGCGGCGAGCTTCGGCGGGGCTGATGCGCAGCCAGTCCGCCAGTACCTTGGCCGGAGCGCCCCCGACTTCGGCGACGCCGCGACGGCTCACGTGCAGACTGACGTCGTGGGATATCACGGTGAGCCGGCGCAAGGTCTTCTCGGTGAGGGCGGCCAGGTGCAGTAGCTGCTGCGGATCGAGCCCACTCAGATCCACCTCGGCGACGGCATCGAGCGCGGCGTTGACCTCCGCGAATCCTTCCACCACCACACTCGAAAGCATGTTCGAAACGCTACTCCAACCCACCGGGCAAGAGCCGCCCCGTCGGTTCCTGCTGTGGATGAAACCGGGACTGTGGAAAGCCTTGGCGGACAACCGCTCAGGCCGGGTCGGCAACAATCTGTTCGCGCAGGATGTCCGCGTGACCGCAGTGGTGAGCGAATTCCCGCAGAACCTGTAGGTACACCCAGTGCAGCGTGCGCGGTCCGGCCTGATGGCCCGTCACAACAGCGTCGAGTGGCAGGCCGGCTACGGCCGCTCGGGCAGTCTCACAGGATTGTCGGTAGGCCGCCGTCACGGATGCGATGGTGTCGCCGTCGCCGAGCCTGAACGACTCGTCCACACTCTGAACCAGGCCGAGTTCTCGCCGGGACATCCCAACGACGCATTGTTCGAACCACACTCGCTGCATCCATGTGACGTGCTTGAGCAACCCGAGCAACGTCGTCGCCGACGGCACCAGCCGGATCCGAACCTGCTCCTCGGTGAGACCGCTCAGTGTCGCCTCGATAGCGGCCCGATATTCCTCGACAAACGCGTCCAGTTGGGTGCGCTCATCGGCCATGAGTACCTCGAACGGGACCATCAGCACCTTCCGATCGCGCCTGCGAACACCGCCCGCCGCCACGGGCCGGACGCTACAGTGGGCGCTTCAGTGGGGTCAACGCGCGCAGTGAGATGAGGGCACCTCGATGAGCAACGCGCAGGACTGGCAGGACACGCTGCACGACCTGCGCCGTCGCCGCCAGCATGCGCAGGCCATGGGCGGCCAGGAAAAACTGGCCAAGCACCACGCTACCGGAAAACTCGACGCCCGCGCCCGCATCGATCATCTGCTCGACGCCGACAGCTTCCAGGAGTTCGGCACTCTGGTCGGGGGCGAGATCGCCGCCGACGGCATCGTCGCCGGCGCCGGTCGCGTCGGCGGCACACCGGTGATGGTTGGGGCCGAGGACTTCACCACCCTGGCCGGCACCATCGGCGCCGGGGGCAACGCAAAGCGCTACCGACTGGCAGAACTGGCTCTACGCAACAAGATTCCGCTGATCATGCTGTTGGAAGGCGCGGGCTTCCGGCCACGCGGAGAGCATGCCGGGCGCAGCCCCACCGACCTGATCGCGCAGGCACGGTGCTCGGGCAAGGTGCCGACCGTCGCGGCCGTCCTGGGCCCGTCAGCGGGCCACGGTGCCCTCGTCGCTCCGGTGTGCGACTTCACCATCATGAGCAGTCAGGGTTCCATCTTCACCGCCGGACCGCCGGTGGTGAAAGAGGCCACCGGAGAGGATGTTTCGAAGGAAGACCTGGGCGGCCCCGAGGTGTCCCTGCGCAGCGGGGTCATCCATAACCATGCCGATACCGACGAAGCCGTCCTCGACGACATCCGCCGCTACCTTTCCTACTTCCCGTCCAGTGCCTGGTCCTACCCACCGGCGCGGCTTCACGACGATGCCGCCGCGGTGCGGCCGACTCCGGAACTCTTGGACATCGTCTCGCGGGACAACCGGCGCAGCTACGACATGCGCAGGGTCATCGACGCGGTGTTCGATGACGCCGACTGGCTGGAAATCCAGCCGACGTTCGGTCCGGCTATCATCTGCGCGCTCGCTCATCTCGGTGGTCATCCGGTGGCCGTCGTGGCCAACCAGCCGACCAGGCTGGCCGGCTCCATCGATTCCGATGCCGCTGACAAGGCAGCACATTTCATCACGGTGGCCGACTCGTTCCACCTACCGATCGTGTTCCTCGCCGATAATCCCGGCATGCTGCCCGGCAGCCAGTCCGAGCGTAACGGGGTGCTGCGCTCAGGTGCCCGGATGTTCGTCGCGCAGACCACGGCCACGACACTGAAGCTTCATCTGACACTGCGCAAGGCATTCGGGTTCGGCTCGATGGTGATGTCACTCGTGGGCTTCGACAACCCAGGTGGCCACCTTCGCCTACCCCGGCGCCACCATGGGCGCGATGAGCGCGGCTGCGCTCAGCCGCGCGTCACACGCCGACGCCGACATCGCCGAGACCCTCGAACAGATGGAACTGGAGGCGTCCTACCGGACGGCCGCGACCCTCGGGTTCGACGAGTTGATCGCACCGGAGGAGACCCGCAACGCGCTGCTGCTGGCCCTGCAACGCGGGATCTACAGCCGTCAGCAGGTCGCCGAACCGGTGGCGCGCACCGCCATCACACCGTAGCGCGGTACGCGGTGACGACCGGCTCCAACTCGTCGGGGGTCGCACCGTGCATGATCACCGCGTCGGCACCGTAATCGAATTCCTTGCGCACCCGGGCCGCGCACTGCTGGGCCGATCCGGTCGCCGACGGCTCCAGCCATTCCTCGGGAATCAGCGTGGCGATGTGTTCGATCTGCTCGGCGGTGGCCTTGTGGTCGATGCCACCCCCGATCGACTGCACCACGGCATCAGCCCGGAAGCGTTCCAGCACAGCGGGATCCCACTTGTTGGTAGTGACCATCAGGTCGCCGTAGCCCTGCAGGTAGGTAGCCAGGCGGGCTACAGTCTTCTTCAACCGGAGTTCCTCGGGGAGATGATCGCCGACGGTGGCGAAACAGGACCAGACGCGCACACTGTCCGGGTCCCGTCCGGTCTGCTCGGCGGCGTCCTTGACGGTCTTGACGCAGCGCGCCAGCGTCTCCGGCGTGAAGTAGGTGTGCAGGATGACGTCGTCGAACGCTCGGCCGCCGAGCTTGAGGGTGTTCGGGCCGAACGCCACCAGCGCCAGCCTGATGTCCTCCCGGAAGTCGGGGTCAAGGCCCAGAATCTGATACTTCCCGATCGGACCGTCGTGGTTGAAGATGTACTCACCCTGCCACATGCGGCGCATGACGTTGGCAAAGTCCTCCATCTGCGCGGTGGTGACTGCAGGGATGCCGAATGCCGAGTAGATGGCCCCGATTCCCCGACCGATGCCCAGCGTGAACCGACCGCCGGACAGCCGGTGCATGGTGGTGGCCCACGATCCGGTGATCAGCGGGTGGCGGGTGTTGTGATTGGTTGCGGCCGTGGCGATCTGCATCCGGTCGGTGACGGCGCAGGCTGCGCCGACGAGCGAGGACGCCTCTTTGACATTGAAGCGCTCGGAGATGAAGGCCGTGCCGAAACCGAGTTCTTCACCACGACGGGCCTCGTCCACCAACGTCCTGGGGCCTTCACCACCCGCACCGGCCAGCAGGTAGTAACCGAGCTCATCGAGCAGGGGTTGACTCACTTCCACTCTCCTTGTTTGTGGCCACAGTTCCAGACCTCGACGATCCGGCCGTCGACGACGCGGAAGATCTCCATACTTCCGATGCAGAGCTCGGTGCCGTCGGTGAGTCGCATCGGTGACTGGTAGACGAGGGCGACATGTTCGTCGTCGTCACCGGCGACCACCAGGTTCAGCTCGAAGCGGATCTCGTCGAACATCTCCCAGGTGTCCACCACCCGCTGGACGGCCTGGTCACGGGTGAGGACGTGCGACTCGCCCACCTCGTGACGTATCACGTTGTCGCCCAACAATTCCTCCGCGAGAGCGAAGTCCCGGGCGTTCCAGACCACCAGGTTGTACAGCTCGACGACCTCGCGTGCACTCCTGGCCATTCCGGCAACATAGTTGTCGTGTGTTTAATATGCAAGGGTGCCCTCGCCTGAACGCGGCCTGACGCAACCGCAGCGGGTCGAGACCTCTCGACGCCGGCTGATGGCGGCTGCCGCCGAGCTGATCGTCGAGAAGGGCTGGGAAGCAACCACTGCTGCCGAGATCGGCCGACGGGCCGGTTACAGCAGGACCATGGTGCACGCCCGCTACGGCAGCAAGGACGCCCTCCTCGAAGAGTTCGTCGAGGAGTACATCAGCATGCTCAACCCGGATCCGGACCCCGCGTCGACGGGACTGAACCAGGTGCTGGCTCATCTCGACCGGATCCGCGACGTCTACGCCAACGACCCCGACGTGCTGCGCGCCATGTTCGTGGCGAACTTCGAAGCCCTCAAGACCACCTCGCCGTTGCGCGAACGAGTCAACCACCAGTTGGCCGCCGGCGTGCGCAAGGTGACGGCCAGTCTGCGAAAGGGATTGCGCGACGGTTCGGTTCGCCCCGGAATCGACGTGTCCGTCGCGAGCGCCGACATCACAGCGGCAACCTTCGGGGCGGCCTTCCTGTGGCTTGCCCTGCCCGCCCGATTCGACGTGGAGCGCGAACTCGCCAACACGCGCCAGCGGATCATCCAGGACTACGGGGCGGCAGGCGCCGCTCAGGGCCGCATGACGCGCTGAGCGACGCCCTTCTTGACCAGGTGCTCGATGAGCGGTCCGGCACCGGTGGCCAGATGCTCGGACATCGCCGCCCGCGCTGCTCCCTCGTCGCGACGGCTCAGTGCCGCGACGATCCGCTCGTGGTCGGCCACCGACTGCGTCGGCCAGCCCTCGATCGTGGGAAACACCGATTCCGGTGCATACCGAGTGATCTGGGACATCAGCTGCGCCAGCTTCGGCGAGTCGGCAGCGACGTTGATCGCGCGGTGGAAGTCATGGTTCAGCCGCACCGCACGGTCACCGTCGTTGGCGGCATAGGCATCGGTCAGGGCCGCGTGGATCGCGGCGAGTTCCTCTAGTTGTTCGTCAGTGATGTTCGCCGCGGCTCGGGCTGCCAGCAGTCCGCCCACGTGAGCCTGGAGATCGGCGACGTCGGTGATGTCGCGGTCGGTGAACGGCAGCACCACGAAACCGCGCCGGGGCAGCTGATCCAGCAGCCCTTCACCGCGCAACTCGAAGAGGGCCTCGCGCACGGGCGTCACGCTGATCCCGAGCTCGGCCGCGAGCTGATCGAGCCGGATGTACTCGCCGGCAGGATAGGTCCCGTCGAATATGCGGCGGCGGACGAACCGCGCCACGTCCTCGGCCAGCTGCGGCCGAGGGGTGAATTCGGGTGCGCTCACGTCAGATCCGGTAGTCGGCCAGCAGGCGCTTGCTGATGATGTTCTTCTGGATCTCACTGGTGCCCTCCCCGATCAGCAGGAAGGGGGCATCGCGCATCAGGCGTTCGATCTCGTACTCCTTGGAGTAGCCGTAGCCGCCGTGGATGCGGAAGCTCTGCTGGGTGACCTCGGAGCAGAACTCACTGGCCAGGTATTTCGCCATCCCGGCCGCGACGTCGTTGCGTTCGCCGGAGTCCTTGAGCCGGGCCGCGTTGACCATCATCAGATGTGCCGCTTCGACTTTGGTGGCCATCTCGGCAAGCTGGAAGGCGATGGCCTGATGCTCGGCGATCGGCTTGCCGAAGGTGGTGCGCTGTTGGGCGTACCGGGCGGCGAGCTCGAACGCCCGCACCCCCACCCCACACGCTCGGGCAGCGACATTGACCCGGCCGACCTCCACGCCGTCCATCATCTGGAAGAAGCCCTGGCCGGGCTTGGCGCCGAGGATGTTCTGGGCCCCGCACACGTAGCCGTCGAAGATCAGTTCGGTGGTGTCGATGCCCTTGTAGCCGAGCTTGTCGATCTTGCCGGGAATGGTCAGCCCGGGCGCCACTTCACCGAAACCGGAGGGCTTTTCGATGAGGAATGCGGTGAGGTTGCGGTGCGGTTTGTCCGCGCCCTCGTCGGTGCGCACCAGGGCGGCCACCAGTGTCGAGCTGCCGCCGTTGGTCAGCCACATCTTCTGCCCGTCGATGGTGTAGGTACCGTCGCCGTTGTCGCGGGCGCGGGTGCGGATGGCCGCGACGTCCGAGCCGAGCTCGGGCTCCGACATCGAGAACGCGCCCCGGACCTCACCGGTGGCCATCCGCGGCAGGAATCGCTGCTTCTGCTCGTCGGTGCCGTGCTGGCGGATCATGTACGCGACGATGAAGTGGGTGTTGACCACGCCTGAAATGCTCATCCAGCCGCGGGCCAGTTCCTCGACGCACAATGCATACGTGAGCAGGGACTCACCGAGCCCACCGTACTGCTCGGGCACCATGAGGCCGAACAGCCCCATCTCGCGCATCTGATCGACGATGGCCTGCGGGTAGCTGTCGGAGTGTTCCAGCTCCTGGGCGTTGGGGATGATCTCCTTGTCGACGAATTGCCTTACCGTGGAGATGATTTCGGTTTGAAACTCGGTGAGGCCGAGCGTCTGGGCCAAGCGTGTCATGCCGTCACACCCTCTCGAACACAGCGGCGAGGCCCTGCCCGCCCCCGATGCACATCGTCTCCACGCCATAGCGCGCGTCGCGCCGATGCAACTCACGCGCCAACGTCGCCAACATGCGTCCGCCGGTGGCACCCACCGGGTGGCCCAGCGAGATTCCCGAGCCGTGCACGTTGGTGCGCTCCAGGTCGGTCTCGGTGAACTTCCACTCCCGCATCACCGCCAGGGCCTGCGCGGCGAAGGCTTCGTTGAGCTCGATGACGTCGACCTCGGCAAGACTCAGGCCAGCCTTGCGCAGTGCGGCATCGGTCGCCGGCACCGGACCGATGCCCATGACAGCCGGGCCCACTCCCGCCGACGCCCAGGACACCAGCCGCACGAGTGGACGCAGACCCAACTCATCGGCCATCTGCGGGGTGGTGACCAGACACGCCGAAGCGGCATCGTTCTGTCCGCTGGAGTTGCCCGCGGTCACGGTGGAATCCGGATCCTGTTTGATCAGAACGGGTTTGAGCGTGGCCAGCGACTCGATTGTGGTGTCGGCACGCGGGTGCTCGTCGGTGTCGATGACCTGATCACCGTGACGGGTCGACACGGTGACGGGAATGATCTCCTCGGCGAACACGCCACTGGCCTGGGCGGCGACTGCACGCTGGTGGGAGGCGACGGCCAGTTCATCCTGCTCCTGCCGGGAGATGCCGTATTCGCGGCGCAGGTTCTCCGCGGTCTCCAGCATGCCGCCGGGCACCGGGTAGAACCGGCCGCCTGCGGTGGTGCGGCCCCGCGCCAGGCCGTCGTGCACCGCCACCCCGTGGCGGGCTCCACCCCAGCGCATGTCGGTGGAGTAGAACGCGACGTTGCTCATGCTCTCCGCGCCGCCGGCGACCACGAGATCGTTGTCGCCAGAGGACACTTGCAGACACGCCTGGATCACAGCCTGCAGGCCGGAACCGCAGCGCCGGTCGACCTGCATGCCTGGCACGGTGACGGGCAGACCGGCGTCGAGTGCGACGACGCGGCCGATCGCGGGCGCCTCGCTGTTGGGGTAGCAGTGCCCGAAGATGACGTCCTGTACCGCATCGCCGGGCACCCCGGTTCGTTCGAGCAGCCCGGTGAGTGCGGCGACGCCCAGATCGACAGCGCTCAAAGACTGGAATATTCCGCCGTAGCGCCCGATCGGCGTGCGCACCGGCTCGCAGATGACGGCCTCGCGGGTCACAGGTGCCGTCCTCCGGTGACCTCGAGGACGGTGCCGGTCATGTACGACGACAGGTCGGATGCCAGAAACAGCGCCACCTTGGCCACTTCCGACGGCTCGCCGGCGCGCCCCATCGGCACCTCGGCGACCTTGGAATCCCAAATGCGTTGCGGCATGGCCTCGGTCATGGCCGACCGAATCAGCCCGGGCTGGATCGCGTTGACGCGTACGCCCAGGTGCGCGAGCTCCTTGGCGGCAGCCTTCGTCATGCCCACGATGCCGGCCTTGGCCGCGGAGTAGTTGGTCTGGCCGATCATCCCGACCTTGCCGGAGATCGACGACATGTTCACGATCGCCCCGCTGTTCTGTTCGCGCATGATCGACGCGGCCTTCTTCAAGCCGTTCCAGGTGCCTTTCAGGTGCACCGAGATGACCTGATCGAACTCGTCCTCGGTCATCTTGCGCAGCGTGGCGTCCCGGGTGATACCGGCGTTGTTCACCATGATGTCGAAGCGGCCGAATTGCTCGATCGCGGTGTCGACGAGCACGTCGATGTCGGCGTAGGAGGTGACATCGCATTTCACCGCACGGGCCACGTCCGCGCCGCCGAGCTTCTCGGCCGCTTCCTGGGTGGCCGCCAGGTTGATGTCGCCGATCACCACCCGGGCGCCCTCGGCGATGAACAGCTCGGCGATCGCAAAGCCCAGACCCTGCGCGCCTCCGGTGATGACTGCCGTCTGGCCGGCCAGCAATGACATCTGCTCTCCCCTTTTCCTGGCTGAGTACGAGAAACTGAAGGCGATCATATTTCATATATGATCGCCACGGCCTGCCCCCCACGTTCCCGAGGAGCTGCGATGAGTGACGTCAGCGACGACGACTTCCGCGAGATCCTGGCGCAGACCCGCCAGTTCGTTCGCAGCGCGGTGGTGCCGCGCGAGTCGGAGATCGTGGCCGGCGACAAGGTCCCGGACGACCTGCGCGACCAGGCCATGAAGATGGGGCTGTTCGGCTACGCGATCCCGCAACAGTGGGGCGGCCTCGGCCTGGACATCACCCAGGATGTCGAGTTGGCCATGGAGCTGGGCTACACCTGCCTGTCGCTGCGGTCGATGTTCGGCACCAACAACGGCATCGCGGGCCAGGTGCTGGTCGGTTTCGGCACCGACGAACAGCGGACCCGCTGGCTCGAGCCGATCGCCACCGGCGAGGTGGTGGCCTCGTTCGCCCTGACCGAACCCGGCGCCGGGTCCAACCCGTCGGGGCTGAAGACGAAAGCCGTTCGGGACGGCGATCATTGGGTGATCAACGGGAGTAAGCAGTACATCACCAACGCCCCGGTGGCCAACCTCTTTATCGTGTTCGCCCGCACCCGGCCGGCCGACGCCAACGGCGCCGGCATCGCGGTGTTCCTGGTACCCGCCGACACCCGCGGCGTGGAGGTCGGTAGCAAGGACGCCAAGATGGGCCAGGAGGGCGCCTGGACCTCGGATGTGACCTTCACCGACGTGCGGGTCGGCACCGACGCCCTGATCGGCGGCAGCGAGGACCACGGCTATCGCGCGGCGATGACATCGCTGGCCCGCGGACGCATCCACATCGCGGCGCTGGCCGTCGGCACCGCGCAACGCGCGCTCGACGAGTCGGTGGCCTACGCCGCGACCGCAACCCAGGGCGGCACCCCGATCGGGAGCTTCCAACTGGTGCAGGCGATGCTGGCCGACCAGCAGTCCGGCGTGATGGCCGGCCGCGCGCTGGTGCGCGACGCCGCCCAGAAATGGCTGCACGACGAGGACCGCCGGATCGCGCCATCGGTGGCGAAGTTGTTCTGCACAGAGATGGCCGGCAAGGTCGCCGACCTGGCGGTGCAGGTGCACGGCGGAGCGGGATACATGCGCGGCGTTCCCGTCGAACGGATCTACCGCGAAGTGCGGCTGCTACGACTCTATGAGGGCACCAGCGAGATTCAGCGCCTCATCATCGGCGGCGGTCTGGTCAAGGAAGCGCAGCGCAGCCGGTGAGCGCCCGACTGTCCGGCAAGGTCGCGTTCATCACCGGAGCAGCCCGCGGCCAGGGGCGCGCCCACGCGGTACGGATGGCCCGCGAGGGCGCCGACATCATCGCCGTCGACATCGCAGGGCCGCTGCCGGAGTGCGTGCCCTATCACCCCGCAACCCCGGCGGACCTCGCCGAGACGGTCCGACTCGTCGAAGCGACCGGTCAGCGCATCCTAGCCTCGGCTGTCGACATCCGGGACCTCGATGGCTTGAAAGCGGCTGTGGCACAGGGTCTTGACATGTTCGGCAGACTCGATGTGATCGTCGCCAACGCCGGCATCACCTCGCCGGCGGCGTGGGACGAGATCACCCCGGACGCCTTCCGGGATGTCATGGACGTCAACGTCACCGGCACGTGGAACACCGTGATGGCCGGCGCGCCGGCGATCGTCGAGGGAGGCCGTGGCGGTTCGATCACCCTGATCAGCTCGGCAGCGGGAATCAAGTTGCAGCCGTTCATGGTTCACTACACCGCCAGCAAGCACGCGGTCACGGGAATGGCCAGGGCGTTCGCCGCCGAACTGGGCAAGCACAACATCCGGGTCAACAGCGTCCATCCGGGGCCGGTCAACACCGACATGGGAACCGGCGACATGGTGGCCGAACTCGGCAGGGCGATGGAGACCAACCCGGCGCTGCAGAACATGATGCTGCCTTTCCTGCCGGTCTACATCGCCGAGCCGGAGGACATCGCCGCCGCGGTCTGCTTCCTGGCCAGTGACGATGCCAAACTGATTACCGCTGAGGCGATTTCCGTCGACCAGGGCTCGACGAAGTACTGAGGGCGCGGCTCAGGGACGCCGTCGTGCTATTCGGCAGCGATGAGGTCCAGCGTGTCGAGGTCGCGGATGGCCTGGCAGCCGCGGCGCAGCATGGTCGCCACCATGTCGTCGCCGCGCTCGGTCTCCACCGAGAAGGCGAACCCCAGAGCAGAGATCAGCGGTACCTGGATCATGCCGAGGCGATAGTCGAGCCAGCAGGTGTCCACGTCGTAGTCGGCGACGCCCTGTTCGGTCAGCGCTTGGTGGTAGTCGGCGACCAGGTCCTTCTCCACGGCTGCGCGCAGATCGGGTTCCAGGCTGGTGCCGGTGAAGTAGGCGAGGTCGCGGCCGGCCAGACCGACGCCGAGGGTCTGCCAGTCGACCACGGTCACGCGGTCGTGATCGAACAGCAGGTTGTCCAGCCGGTAGTCGCCGTGCAGCAGGGCGAAGCGGTCGGGTGCCTGCAGAAGCCACGGCGTCACCGCCGCCATGGCCACCGACAGCGTCTCGGCGTCGTCGTCGCTGAGCTTGCCGGCGAGCTTGTCCCTGGTGATGTCGGCGGCCATCTTCGCGATCTCGCCGAAGCCGCGGATGGTGTCCTCGCCGATGGTGGTCATGATCAGGCCTTCGAAGGTCTGCCAGTACGGATCGCACCACGTCGGCGCGTGCAGCCCGGCCAGTGCCCGCACGGCCAGGCGGGCCTGCTCGACTCCGCAGCCGGCGAGCTGGTCACCCTGGACCGCCGGGGCCTGGTCGGCGAGCAAGAGGGCGAAGCTCAAGCCCTCGTCGGCGATCGCGCAGTGGAAGCATTCCGCGATCGGGATGGCGACCCGGTCGGCGACTGATTGGTAGAAGGCGCTCTCGCTGCGGTACGCCAGTGCAACCCGGTCCCGGACGGCGTCGTCACCCGAGGGCAGCTTCAGGATGAACGTGTCGGGCACGTCGTGCGGATTCGCGTCGTAGGTGGCCGTCACCCGGAAGGTGGCGCCGGTCTGCCCGGTACCGACCGGGCGGACGTCGACGGACGCGACCTCGGTGGCCGTTCCGCGGCCGGCCAGGATGCGGGCCAGCCAGCCGGGCGTGACGTCGGCGGGATACCGGGGAATAGTAGACACATCGCTCATAGTGTCATTTGCCGCCCGGCTGCGGAACGGCGCTGAGACTGGAAGCTGGTCGACGCCTCGCGAGCTACCCGCGAGCGGCTACTGCCTGTCTGGCTGCCCCGACCAGATACTCAGCCGCGCGGTTCATCTTCTTCAACTCCGCGGCGGTCAAGTCCTGATGCGTGTAAGCGGCCTTGTTCTTCAGGTTGAGCAACGTGTTCAGATGCCGTTCGGATCCGCTGTCCGCTCGCTTGAGCAAGGCGACAGCCTCGCTGTGGTTGCCCGTGTTGGAGTGCACGCCGAGGCGTACGCAGCAGATGACGTCCGATGCGGCGATTCCCGCGTCCACGTAAAGGTCCCCGGCAGCGTTCGGCATCTCGGTCCCGAGATGATCTGCGGCGTCGAAGAATTCATTCGCCTTGGACATGCGGCCCGCGGTGACCGCTGAGTCACAGTTGCGTTGTCCTGCCATCACGGCTTCCTCACCGTGCGCAGCTGCGCGGTGAACCACGCGCGGGTGCCGGCGACAGTCAGCCCCTGGACCGACACATCACGTAACAGGGGCTCACCGGCGGCTGCCGCGGCACGGAATTCCTCCTCGGCGTACTCGACGATGCGGCCGTCGTTTCCGGTCCACGCGGTGACCAGTCGGGCGAGTTCAGTCACCCGCTGATCCCAGTCGTCATCTCTGGAGCCAGCAGCGCGAACCAGGAACACGTCGATGTCGCTGTCCAGCGTCATTCGCCCGGTCGCCGCCGACCCGAACACCGCGGCGTACCGCAGCACAGCCCCCCACCCGTTCAGGTGTTGTTCGAGACGGGCGAGAAACGTGGCGTTCAACCGCGACAGCGCGATGATCGGCTCGGCCGCGAGGTGCTCGCTGTTGAGGCGGTACGTGTGCGTCCTGCCCACCTCGTCGTGCAGCACAACCCCCTGCGCGCTCAGGCGGTTGAGGACCTTGCGGATGCCCTCCCCTGACGCAGTGGTGAGGATGCGCCGAACCTGACTGATCGTGAATGCGACGTCTGCGCCCGCCAAGACGGCGAGGACATCACCATCCAGCGTCGGCGTCACGGTAGCGAACGGCTTGTTCAACTGCATGACCAGAACCCTCTCCAACTAAAGTTAGAGTAACACAACTATAGTTTGAGTCGATGAGGAGGCGCCGGCTCGGTTTCACCAAGACCAGAACCGCACGGCCAGAAAAGAAAAAACCACCCGCTAGACCGGGTGGTTCTTGACGTGGCCAGGGCCGGGATCGAACCGGCGACCTTCCGCTTTTCAGGCGGACGCTCGTACCAACTGAGCTACCTGGCCGGAAGGCACCACGTCCAAAAGTGCCTCACCACATGCATGGCGACCCTGACGGGACTCGAACCCGCGACCTCCGCCGTGACAGGGCGGCGCGCTAACCAACTGCGCCACAGGGCCTTGCTGTGCCTTCACGTTTCCGTGTCGTGCGTACCCCCAACGGGATTCGAACCCGTGCTACCGCCGTGAAAGGGCGGCGTCCTAGGCCACTAGACGATGGGGGCCCGGCCGAATCTCTTCGGGGTACTCACAACGACTTAACGCTGGAGCGTCGTTAGCTTAGGGCACGGGGAGCCCAATCCCAAAACCAGGGCCCCAACCCGGAGGCAGTATTCTGTCCGACGCGCCCCTATAGCTCAGTCGGTAGAGCTACGGACTTTTAATCCGCAGGTCCCAGGTTCGAGCCCTGGTGGGGGCACCAGCAGCTCCGCCGTCGTCGTCTCCGCCACCGTCGTGACCGGAGACCGAGCGGAAGAACGTCGCAGGGTGGACGCCCAGTACATCGGCGACACGCTCAAGTTCGTCGACCGTGAACGCGTCTCGCTCACTCGTTGGCTTCAACCGCCGATTCAGTGTCGACTGCGAGATGCCGGCAGCCGAGGCAAGAGCGGACTCCTTGATACCGATGCGCGCCATTTCGACGCGAACCTCGGTCGCCACCTTCGCGCGGGCAGCCGACCGATCCGACATGTAGATGACCTTGCTCATGACAGCCGATACTAGATCCACCAGTGCATAAAATCACCCACATCTGGGTGAAACATTCACACAGGTTTGACGCTCCCAGCCATGACGAGACCAACAGGCCTTGACTTTAACCCACATGTGGGTAAATTACTCTTTCATGGTCGATTCGCCGACAGGTGGGATAGCAGCTGAGGTGCGTGCCATCATGGCCCGTAACCGGATTTCACAGCAGGAAGCGGCTGACGCAGCGGGCATCTCGCAGTCATCCATTTCGCGTCGCCTCGCAGGGGTAGCGCCGTTCACCGTGAATGAGATCTACCAAATCGCATCTCTCTGCGGCGTCGACCCGACTGACCTGCTGCCTACGAAGGCCAGCGCGTGAACAGCGCGCTGGTGGCTGCCCTGTTCATCCTCATGTTGGCAGGTGGGATCGGCTTCGGTGCATCTCTAAGTCTGCGGAAGGCAAAGCCACCGCCACGTTCGGCCGACGACCGCGACATCGATGAGTGGTACGCCGATCTGTGGTGGACGCGATGACGGCGCCGCGTTCAGCTGGCTCGCGGTTCGGTGGCTGATGGATCCATTGGCCCTGGCTGCTCTCGGAGTGGCGGCATTGGTTTCCATCGCGTTGTCCCTCGCCAACCGTGTGCAACTGGCGGAGCGTCGTAGCCACTCGCGCGCGTACCTGCCGACGCCGGATCCGCTTGGCTCCAGTGACCTTGTCACCGCGGACGAGATGTGCACGTCGTGCCAACAACCCCGATGCAGTTGCCGATAGCAGCCACACAGGCCCTTCTTCTCCACCTGAAAAAGCTGGAGGGCCGCCATGCCCGGCGACCCTCCGAAATGACACCGGTACCCAAGGTGAAAGGAACCCGATGTCGTATTCCACGGTAGCCCAAGAGCCCTTTGCAATCCGCGAGGGACTCACGGGAACGCCGGGTAGCACGGTCTCTCACCCGTTCATTGACGGCATGGTCGGCGGCCAGGCTGTCGTCACCGCGTTCGAATCACTGGCACAACGCGACGACGGCGGTTCGCCGCAATGGTTTCTGGTGACCTACCCCGACGTGGCGCACTTTGCCGGTGTCGATCACCCTGCCACGGTAGCGATCTCTGACGAAAGCCAAGCTCGCCAGTGGGTTTCGTTCATCGCTGCGTTGTGCGCCAAGGCCACCACGGCGGTGTCATCGTGACCCATTGGCAGAGCCGCGCAGCCTGCGCCGCGCATGGCACCTAACGCTCCGGCTCCGCTCGTACGCCGCATGTTCGCGCTCTTTCGCGAAGGTGGGGTCGAGTGCCGCCCGCACAGGTTGGCCGTCTGCTCGTTCATCACCTGGCGCTCAGTCGAATCCACCAACGACCTCACCGAGCGCGACGTTCGGGCGATCGGCGCCACGCTTGAGTACTGGAAAGCCTGCGGCGTAATCGAATACCGGTGCCGCCGTATCGCTAACACCTTGCAGGGGGCGGTGCCGAATGTCTGAGCGGATGACTATCACGCCCGAGCAGCGCCGACAGTGGGTGCGTCGGGTCATCGGTTGTGAGGACCTCACCGCCGCACAGAAAGCCGTTGTGCTGGCTCTGGAGACCTTCTCTGACTACCGCGACGGTTCGAACGCCCACCCGGGGGAAGCGAACCTGGCCGAAATTTGCTGCATCACAACACGCGCCGTCCGCAGCGCGCTGGAGCGCGGCCGCACGATCGGACTCATTCAGCAAACCGCACCAGCAAACCCGCGAGCCGCCCGAGCAGCTGTCTATCGCATCGTCGTACCCACTTTGTTCACCGGAACGGCTGTTCCTGTTGGCAACCCCATCACCGGAACGACGCATCCTGTGAACAACTCCACCGCCGGAACGTACAAGTCACCATCACCGGAACAGCCGTTCCTCCCACCAGAGTCATTCACCAAAAATACTGGTGTGTCACCCAACTCGGGTACGTCACCACGGGCCCACGCGGACGCACACATCGACGGGCCGCCATCACGATTCTGCGACAACCATCCGTACGGGACCAGGCACAAATGCTCCGACTGCGCCAATGCCCGAACAGCTTTCGACGCGTGGCAAACACATCGCCTCGAGCACAACGACGCTCTGGCCGCTGCCAACGATTTCGAACGGCGTCGGCGGCAGCGACTCATCGACAACTGCCCGCTGGGCTGTGACGACTTTGGACGAATCAGCGGTGTGGACTACGCCGGCAACGAAACTCTCAGGCCTTGCGATCACGGGCTATCGCTAGTGGTAGCTGCTGATGGCTGACCGTCAGGATATTGCCGAGACTCGAGCCCAATCACCATGTGAGGGAAGATGACTGCCACGACGCCGGGACGACGCCCCAACCTCACCGCCGCCGTCCACAGGCTCCGCAGCGCTATCGACCGGCTCATCACACCGACCACGGGCTACCAGAACAACGCCTACATTGAGGCCCCCGGGCTCTACACCCAACTCAAGGACGCCGTCGAACTCGGTCAACAGAGCAACACTGGTAGCGGCCGAGGATCGAAATCGCGCCCGCCGTTCTGGACCGACGCGGCCGTCCAGCTCCACAACATCGATCTCATGATCACGGTCTGGTGTCGATCCGCCGGCACCACCGTCGTCAAACTTCGCACACTGTCGGCCAAGACATGGACCGTCGAAGACACCGCCGAAGTCCGCCGCAAGGCCGGCATCATCAATGCCTGGGCTGATGACATCGACATCCTGCTCAATCACGGCCACGTCCAATACATCTCCGCGGCCTGCCCGTGCTGTGGTGCAGCCACCGCCCAAAAACGAGACAGCGCAGGAGAACTCATCCGATCACCAGCGCTTCAAGTGATCGCCGAATACGGCTGCACCTGCCAACAATGCGGCTACTTCTGGGCACCCGATAAGTACATCGACCTCTGCCAGCAACTGGGCCTCCCGCTCCCGGCCGGCGTCCTCGAGTAGAGCCATATCGGCGGTAAGCTCCCGGCACGTCGCCGATGACCGAGCCGCTATTGACACAGCCTGAATTGCCCGCCTCGCCATCAGGCTAAGACTCGCATCTCTTCGGCGACCGGCGAGGAAGCCGATTTCGTGGGATCAGGTTCCTCCTCGGCCTGTGAAGACCGGGTGAGGGGCACTACGGCGGCGTCACCGGATTGGAACACCTGACCGCGCCCGATTTGAAACCTGTGGGGTCCGCATCGCTGGCCGTCTGGTTGGCCGCATCCTGAAGAGCGCTCGCTTCGTCTGGTCCGCGGCCGCCAGTGAATCCCCCAGTACGCTGGTTGATCGCGACGGCAGCACAACCATATTCGGTCGTTGATCCCACATAGCACGGATACTTACCCGCGTTTTCTCTATTGCAAAGATCCATGGCGATCCGCACAGCTTCATCCTGGGTCCCCGCCATGCCGTATTTTATGGAAGGCTCGGGCGCGAAAGGGGCGACGACTAGGGCCACCCAATCTTCGCCGTAGGGGTCTTCAGGGCTGGCGCGCGCGAACGTGGGCGCGACGCTCCAGATCGTCACGACCGCCGCCAGTGCACCAAACTTTGCTGCGGCAATCCTGTTCATGGCCTGAGAGCTTATGCCATTATGCGGCGTTACGGGAACCAGCAGCTCGGCTCCGAAGGGGTCCAGCAATTCGAAGAGGACCGCGGCGCCGATCCCGAGGCACGCGTGCGAATCCCGGTTGTCGGCAGGTTCTGGTGGCGTAGCAACATCTTGTACGACGCGTACGTTCACGCCAAGCGCGACAGTATGGGGTAAAACCCGCACACGAGTCGAGATCGCCCGCGAGCCTTCGGGAGGGGGCGAGTTTAGACCATTTGGGGCCGAACTACTGGACGCCAGATAGATTATTCGGGCAGTAGGCCATTGCCGCGGCGACCAAAAAAGGGGTCGCCTGATCAATGTTGAAGCCAGCATCGAGCATCCATTGCAAGGTGCCAACCTTGCCGACGGTATCGAACCTGTTGCACGCCATGTGTGCCGAGTCGAACAGGCTGCCGCGCTCCACGGTGGAAAAGAATGACCATTGTGACGACGACTGCAGCTGGGCTAGGAACACCCGGTCTTGGTCGGTGATGTCGCCGGGTCGTGTTGTGGACGTCGGCGCGGCGGTCGCCGCATCGGTGGCCGACGGACTGCTGGACGTAACCGTGACCGTCGACACCGTCGCAGGATGTTGCTCGGTTGTCGTCCCGCAACCGACCAAGCTCACTGCCGTGGCCCCGATACCGCACCAAAACGCGCCTATACGCATTCCCATACCCCGTCCCAGACATGCCGCTGACAATTACCTGTGAGCGGGGAGGCTACGGCACCACATTCGACTGCAGCAAGGTGGGACGACTTTCCCCGTGCTGGCGGATAAGCGCGCCGCGCGAGAGACCTCCGTCAGAACTCATCCGATCGCCACCGCTTCAACAATGCGGTTACTTCTGGGCACCGAACAAGTTCGTTGGCCTCTGCCAATCACTCGACCTCCCGCTAGCGGCGCTAGGGCGCGGAGCAATAGTAGGCCCAAATATGCCCTTCTCCATTATGGTTTAGGCGACTCAATGCATCTGCTGAAGCGGCTTCCGGTGTGGGCCCGATCCCTGCTTGGGTCATGGGATCGTCGTCGTATGCAAGTGCGATACAGCCATTTTGGGTTTGGGCGATGGTTTCGCAAGCCGAGTTGGTCGCCGCGATGCATTGGGCTATCGAGATACGGCTGGCTTCTTGCGGGCTGGATCCTCTGCCCCAGTAAAGTTCTTGAGCACTAGCAGAGGCCGATAATGCGACGTAGTCATTGCCGGGCGTGTTTGGTAGGCACGCACTCAAATCGTCGGGATTGACGTACGAACCCGGTGGGCATTGCGGTGCTGCGACGACCGGGGTCGCATGAGCCGCTGGTGTGACCAGAAAGCCGACGGTGACCAGTGCGGTGATGATGGCAAAGCGACAAATCACGGTTTGTCCTGTCAGGGGCTTCAAATGAGTAGGGTAGCGAAGGTTTCATCGCTCTATCATCGCCGAATACTAGCGCTCGCTGGCGGTTCACTGTGAAGGTGTTGAACTTGGACCGGATTACATCGCGAATATCGACAGACGCCGCCGGTCCATCCACTGGGTCTGCTGCATGATGCAATGCCAGCATCGGCGGAGGATCAACCACGCCGCCGTGCGCGGGCAAAATCGATCTCGCACGGATTGGGTGCGGGTTCGCCCTAGGTAGGTTTGCCTGGGACCAAGACACAAGATCTCCGACACGCCGCGTTGACCGAACCACTCTTGACGCAGCCAGAATTTCGTGCAAACTAGGGGGGCGCGCTACACGTGTGCCCATAGCCCGGTAGACGCAAATCCCCCAGAATTTTGGCAGCACAACGCCGGCCTGGGGTGCAGCGATTCAGCCAGATATTCCGGCGGGTCGCCAGAACTGCTCAACCACAAACACTCTCAGCGCCACGCACGAGTCGCGGGCGGGCCGATCGGCGGATTCACCACGCTAGACGCTGGGAAATGCACGGTTCCAGCCCGGCCAGAAGGGCGAGCAGGATCATGCGCCGTGTTGAAGTCCACATGCGAGTCTGCAGGAGTTTCACCACTTCAGCGTCAGTGATCGGTCGGGGCTCCCGGTCGGGTGTGCGCGGGGTGCCGACCTTGATCATGGGGTTGTCGGCGCGGCGGTCGGTCACCTGCAGCCATTTGAACCAGGCGGAGAGGTAGCTGGTGTAGGTACAGACGGTGGAGTCACCCCACTGGTATTCGTGGTCGGCGATCCATCGGACGACACCCGGAGCGTCGATACTGATCGGTTGCACACCGGTGTCGATGTGGCACTGCCGGATGACCCGCAACCGTTCGTCGATGGTCCGGCGTGAGAGTCGTTGCGCGACTTGCCAAACCTCCCAATCAGCCAATCCGGTTGTGTGCGTCGTCATGGCAGGCAATATTGCGGTATTGCTGAGACGTTCCTGGCAATTATTTGACGTGTTAACTAATTTGTGACGATGCTGACGCTCACTCGTTGCGCCCGCAAGCTTCTCCCCTTCTGGCGGGTAACGGCCGTAGTTAACCACGGCCGCGTCGCGGCTCATGCCGCCGCACCTAACCGGGTAAGAAAAAAGAGCCCATTGGAAGGACTTTTAATCCGCAGGTCCCAGGTTCGACCCCTGGTGGGGGCACCAGCTCCATCGCCGTCCACAGTCGCGGGCCGGCGTGGCACTGTTCCCAGCCGCACCGCACGGCGAATTCCGCATCCGATCCGCCCGACCCATCACCGATCGTTGTCTTCAGCAAAATTCTCGTCGGAAATGAGATTGGTGGACAGCACGTGGATACCGCGCCACTTCACCGCGCGACAAATCTTTCCCATCGTCAAAGATCGACACCAAAGACCAAGGGCGCCAGCACTCTAACGGGTTTGCGAGATACGCGCGCGTCAATTTTGACTGGCGCTCGCAGCCAAAAAATGACATTTCGCATCTCGGATGTGTGAGGTATTTCAGCAACGGGTAAGTAAGCTCACAATTCAGGTCGGGACCGGTTCAGGAGAGCCCTATGAGCAGCCCGTGGGTCACCTCGACCGATGTCGTGCGGTACGCCATCGCCGACACGGTCCGCAAGCTCGGCGGCGACGAGGAAGCGATCGACGACATCGCCACTGCGGCCACCTACGCGATCTGGTGTTCGGCCTTCACAACCGGCCAGAGCCGCTGACACCAACCGCCTAAAATCATCGGCGATGGACGATCCCCGTAGCTCCGCGCCGTACTGGCGGCGTCACCCGATGCTGACCCTGGCGATCGTGGGCCTGCTCTGCTTCGCCGTCGCTAACGGGTGGTACCTGACCGCCACGGCGATTGCAGCCGTCGTCGCCGCGGTCACCACCCGGCGGGCGCTGCGCGCGGCCGCGCGTCGCAGGGCCGCACTACGCGCCCGTGCCGACTACGAACACACCCTGCACCTCGCCGGCGACCCGCGCGGCGGCTACGGGCAGTTCCCGCCGGTCGTGCCCGGCTGGTTTCCCGACCCGGGCCAACGTCGGCAGTGGCGCTACTTCGACGGCGCCGTCTGGACCGGGCAGGTCGCCCCGAGGTAGTGGATCCCGTTGTCCCGGTGATCCACCGGTGGCAGGTTCCGGGTTGGCGTATGCACCAGCGGGGCGTCGGCGGGACTGCGCCCGGTCGCACGATCCCAGCCCGCACGTGCTCGCGGATGCATCCGGCGCCGGGGCGGTACCAGTTTGAAGGCCAGGTTCACCGCGCGGCCGAACAGCCAGTGCAATCGCTCGTCGCGCCGCGACCAGGGGTAGCCCATCAGCTCCCGCACCGGCTCGTCATAGAGCCCGACCGTCAGCCACACCGCGAGAGGCCCCATCACCTTCAGGTACGCCGACCACAGCGGGTCCGGAATCCATTCCAGTGACGGGTGTTTGGGCATCGTGGACAGGTCAAGAACCTCGCGGGTGGCCCAGTTGTTCTCCAGCACCTCGCGGCACATGTGGTCCCAGTAGGCCTGGAAGTCCTCCCAGGTCTTCGGCACCGGCCGCATGCTCATGCCGTACATCCGGTACCAGGTGACGTGTTCGTCGAAGAGCTGGCGCTTCTGGGCTTCGGTCAGCCCGTCGCCGAAGTGCTCGGCGGTCAGGATGGTGCCCATGAAGAATGTCGCGTGCGCCCAGTAGAAGACATCGGGATTCAGCGCGCTGTAACGACGCCCCTGCTCGTCGACGCCCTTGATCGGGATGTGGTAGTCGCGGACCTCGGCGCCGGTGACCGGGGCACGGTCGCCGTCGAACACCACGCCACCGATCGGATACAGCGAGCGCAGCAGCCGTGGCAGCCGCTCCCGGAAGAAGATCGAGTGTTCCTGAACCGCCGCCCCGAGTTGGGGATGCATGTTCTGCATCGAACCCGCCCAGGGGCCTTGCAGGAGCCCGCGCCAGTCGCCGAAGTACTTCCAGGTCAGCGAGTCGGGACCAAGGACATCAGGCAGCATGTCGTAACCACCCGCGCTCACCGGGCAGCCCGGCCCGAGGGCAGCGCCGTCGGTGGTGTCCGGGTGCGCCTCGGACGTATCTTGGCTCAACTGATGACCTTCACATTCTGACTACGTGCGTTGTCATCACGAGCTTAGGAGCCATGTGACGTCGGGTCAACGACGGGGCCGCTGGTCGGGCGTGCCGCTGCAGGATCGCCAGACGCTGCGCCGCGACGAACTGCTCGCCGCGGGCCTGACACTGCTGGGCGATGCCGCGGGGCCCGCACTGACCGTGCGCGCCGTCTGCCGCACGTCCGGGCTGACCGAGCGTTACTTCTACGAAAGCTTCAGCGACCGCGACGATTTCGTCCGCGCCGTCTACGACGACGTCTGTAATCGCGCGATGGCCACCCTGATGACGGCGAGCACACCCCGCGAAGCCGTCGAGCGGTTCGTCGCGCTGATGGTCGACGATCCGGTGCGCGGGCGGGTCCTGCTACTGGCGCCGGAGGTCGAGCCCGTGCTGATCCACTCCGGAGCGGAGTGGATGCCGAGCTTCATCAAGCTGCTGCAGGGCAAGCTCACCGAGATCGCCGACCCGACGATGCAGAACATGGTCGCCACCGGTTTGATCGGGGCGCTGACGGCATTGTTCACCGCCTACCTGGACGGCCGGCTGGCAGCCTCGCGCGAGCAGTTCATCGACTACTGCGTAGACCTGCTGCTCAGCCGAGCGGCGGGTTAGCCGCCGGCGACCTGCCCGGCCTCACCCGGGACCTGGCCGTCCTGCAGAAGCTCACTGGACGACGACTGCTGAGCCTGCGCTTGCTGCTCGGCCAGCTTCTCCTCGTACGCCGACCGGGCCTGGCGCCCCTCCGGGCTGCCGATCGAGTTACCCGGCACACCGGCTGCGGCGAAGCTGTTGTTGCAGTTCAGGTAGAGCAGCACATTGCTACCAGTGCTGGAACCGCTGGAATCGAGGAAGTTGGCGCTGCGCGAACCGGTGACCGTGCACTGATCGGTCGGCAGGAAGCTGCCCACCCGGGTCGCGATCACCGGGGACTGGCCCGCATTGCTGATGGCCTGGGCCGCGTCGGCGTAGGTCTGCCCGGCGTATTCGTTGACCGCCGAGGCCACACCCGAACCGAAGACCGCGAACGATGCTGCCGCAACACCAACGGCTCCCATGCCGAGGACAAGGGGCTTCTTCACGTCTGCAACCTCCGAGTTGGGCATTTCCTGCGCGTTTACTGGAGAAACGCTTGTGGCTTCAGAATCGGAAGAGTACTCCACCGCGCCCGTCCGCGCAGGGGCACCGACCAGCAATTTGTGCGCCGCGCGTCGCCCACCGTGGACCGCGGCGAGCGGCCGCGGCCACCCGACTCGCCCGGGGCGGCAACTTGAATGTCACCGGGATACACAGATATATTGGTGCAACTACTGGAAACAGATAACTGGAGGGTTCATGTCGAAAGACCTGACCGACCTCGAACTTTTGCGTCAGCTCGAACCGGTGGCGGAGAAGCTGATCAACCGGCACCTGTCGATGTTCAAAGACTGGAACCCGCACGACTACATCCCATGGTCGGAGGGCAAGAACTACTACGCTCTCGGCGGCCAGGACTGGCATCCCGACCAGGCCCAGCTCTCCGAGGTGGCCCGTACCGCGATGGTGCAGAACCTGCTGACCGAGGACAACCTGCCCGCCTACCACCGCGAGATCGCGATGAACTTCTCCACCGACGGCCCGTGGGGCTACTGGGTCAACCGGTGGACCGCCGAGGAGAACCGGCACGGCATCTCGATCCGTGACTACCTCGTCGTCACCCGCAACTGCGATCCCGTCGAACTCGAGGAACTGCGCGTCGAGCAGATGACCCGCGGCTTCTCCCCCGGCCAGAATCAGCAGGGCGACCTGTTCGCCGAGAGCCTGTTCGACTCGGTGATGTACGTCAGCTTCCAGGAACTGGCCACCCGCGTCTCGCACCGCAACACCGGTAAGGCCTGCCAGGAGCCGGTCGCCGAGCAGCTGCTGGCGCGGATCTCCAATGACGAGAACCTGCACATGATCTTCTACCGGGACATCAGCGAAGCCGGGTTCGATGTCGCCCCCAACCAGGCCATGACGTCGCTGCACCGGGTGCTGCGCAACTTCAAGATGCCCGGATACACCGTGCCGGACTTCCGCCGTAAGGCCGTCATCATCGCCATGGGCGGCGTCTACGACCCGCGCATCCACCTCGACGATGTCGTGATGCCGGTGCTGAAGAAGTGGCGCATCTTCGAGCGTGAGGACTTCACCGGCGAGGCCGCCCGGCTGCGCGACGACCTGGGCAATCTGATCAAGGAGCTCGAGGAGACCTGCGACAAGTTCGAAGAGGCCAAGGCGCGCAAGCTGGAACGCGACGCGAAGCTGGCCGAGAAGCGGGCCGCCAAGGCACTCGCGGGAGCTTCGACATAGTCGACACCTCACCAGCCACCACCGGGCTGCGGATCGGGCCCTTCGCCCTCCGCAGCCCGGTTGTCTTGGCGCCGATGGCCGGCGTCACCAACGTCGCGTTCCGCACCCTGTGCCGGGAACTCGAAGAGGCCAAGGTCGGAACCGTTTCAGGCCTCTACGTCTGCGAGATGGTCACCGCCCGCGCCCTCGTCGAACGACATCCCGTGACGATGCACATGACGACATTCGCCCCGCAGGAGTCCCCGCGCTCGCTGCAGCTCTACACCGTCGACCCGGCCACCACCTATGAGGCGGCCAAGATGGTCGTCGAGGAGAACCTCGCCGACCACATCGACATGAACTTCGGCTGTCCTGTGCCCAAAGTCACACGCCGCGGTGGCGGGGCGGCGCTGCCCTACAAGCGACGCCTGTTCGGCCAGATCGTCGCGGCTGCCGTGCGCGCCACCGAGGGCACCTCGGTCCCGGTGACGGTGAAGTTCCGCATCGGCGTCGACGACGCCCACCGCACCCATCTCGACGCCGGCCGCATCGCCGAGCAGGAAGGCGCGGCAGCGGTGGCGCTGCACGCCCGCACCGCAGCTCAGCGGTACTCCGGCACCGCCGACTGGGACGAGATCGGAAAGCTCAAGGAGGCGGTGACCTCCATCCCGGTTCTGGGTAACGGCGATATCTTCGAAGCCAACGACGCCCTGGCCATGATGGCTGCCACCGGATGCGACGGGGTCGTCATCGGACGCGGCTGCCTGGGCCGGCCCTGGCTGTTCGCCGAGCTCTCGGCGGCCTTCACCGGCTCACCTGCACCGACGCCACCCACCCTCGGTGAGGTCGCCGACATCATGCGCCGCCACGGCGGGCTCCTGGCCGAGCACTTCGGCGAGGACAAGGGCATGCGGGACATGCGCAAGCACATCGCCTGGTATCTGCACGGCTTCCCAGCGGGCGCCGACCTGCGTCGGGCATTGGCCCTGGTCAAGACCCTCGATGAGCTCGACGGACTGCTCGACCAGCTCGACCCGGAGGTGCCCTTCCCGGCGGCGGCGACCGGCCCGCGCGGGCGCCAGGGCTCGGCCGCCTCGGTGTCGCTGCCCGAAGGCTGGCTCGACGATCCGGACGACTGCACTGTGCCCGAAGGCGCCGAGATCATGGGATCGGGTGGCTGATTCGAGACGGTCCCGACATCTCGGTGAGCTGGCGGCCACACATCTTGTCTCAGTACGATGAGGAACTTGTTGTAGACCGCCCCAGGAGCGGATCCGGGGCGAGAGGACGGCATTCCTCACCGAAGGTGCCAAGCAAGCCGTACCGCGCGACGACGCGCAAGACCCACCGGAGTCGGAGGCGACTGGAACATGAGTGACGGCGATAGCGCCACTCCTGGCCAGCGCGACGGCACCGAACCGGTCAGCGGCGAGCGCGTCACCCGAACACCGCGGCCCGCACACAGTCCCGCGCCCTGGGAACGCGCCGCGGCGTCCCACCGTGCCCCAGAGATGGCCCCAGAGCCGGCCTCCCGCCCGCGACCGTCGGGCAACCACACCGAAGGCGTCACGGTTGCCGACCTGATCGCGAAGGTCGCCGGGACCCCTGCCACACCGGCTGCGCCCAACCGGCACCGGATACAGGCGCCCGTCGAGCCGGCCGACGATGCGGCGGACCGGACCGAACCGATCCCGGTTGTCACGGCCGCCTACGCCGCTGAGCTGCCCGACCTGGAAGCCATCAGCCGTGCCCGCGGGCCGCTGGTCGCCGATCCCGACCCCGCCACACCCCGGAAGAAGACCGCCAGGAAGGCGGAAAAGAACAAGACCAAGCGCCGCAGACCCGTCCTGCTGGCCGGGCGGTCGGCGGCCGCCGTGTTCGCGGTATCCGCCCTGGCCCTGACCGGCGGGGCCTGGCAGTGGCAGTCCACCAAGAACGATCAGCTGCGCAATGTGGCGGCACTGGACCCGAACTCGCGGGACATCCTGGACCCCAATGCTCAGCACGGCGACGAGAACTTCCTGATCGTCGGCGTCGACTCACGGACCGGGGCCAACGGCCAGATGGGGGCGGGCAGCACCGCCGATGCCGAAGGCGCGCGCTCCGACACCATCATGCTGGTCAACATCCCGGCCGACCGGAAACGGGTGGTCGCGGTCTCCTTCCCCCGTGATCTGGCGATCACCCCGATGAAGTGTCAGGCCTGGAACTCCGACACCGGCGCCTACGGCCCGGTGTACGACGCCAACACCGGCGAGTGGAGCGACGACTGGCGCTACACCGAGACCAAGATCAATTCCGCCTACGCACTGGGCGGCCCGAAGTGCCTGGTCAAGGTCATCCAGAAGATGTCCGGCCTGTCGATCAACCGGTTCATGGCGGTGGACTTCGCCGGCTTCGCCAAGATGGTCGACGCCGTCGGGGGTGTGGAGGTCTGCAGCACCACACCGCTGGAGGACTACGAGCTGGGCACGGTGCTGGCCAACGCCGGACGGCAAACCCTGGACGGCCACACCGCCCTGAACTACGTGCGAGCCCGCCAGGTCACCACCGAACTCAACGGTGACTACGGCCGGATCAAACGCCAGCAGCTGTTCCTGTCCTCGCTGCTGCGCTCGATCATCTCCAAGGACACGCTGTTCAGCCTCAGCAAACTCAACAACGTCGTCAACATGTTCATCGACGACACCTATGTCGACAACGTACGGACCAAGGACCTGGTCGACCTCGGCCAGTCACTGCAGGGCATCAACGCCGGCCGGATCACCTTCGTCACCGTCCCGACGACCGGCATCACCGATTCCGACGGCAACGAGGAACCGCGGACCCAGGACATCAGGGCGCTGTTCGACGCGATCATCAACGATGACCCGCTGCCCGGCGAGAACGACACCAACGCGACCACCAGCCCGATGACCGCGGCCAAGAAGGCCGAGGAAGCCGCCCCCAGCGCCACCACGCAGGAGCCGGACGGGACCACCCAGACCGAACTGGTCAACGCGGTGACCACCAACCCGGCCGACGTCACCGTCCAGGTCTCGAACTCCACCGGTCAGCAGGGCCTGGGCGCGACCGCCACGACCGCGTTGCAGCAGCACGGCTTCAACGTGCTCGAGCCCGACGACTACACCGGCACCGTCAGCGGCACCACCGTGATGTTCTCGGCCGGCAACGAGGAGGCGGCCGCCACCGTGGCCGCAGCGTTCCCGAACGCGGCGATGCAACGGGTGTCCGGGCTGGGGCAGACGGTGCAGGTGGTCCTCGGTCCGGACTTCAGCAGCGTCGCCCCGCCACCGCCGAGCGGTTCGGCGGTCAGCGTGCATGTCAGCCACACCGCGGGCAGCACGCCGACGCCGTTGCCCGAAGACCTCACGGTGACCAACGGAGCCGACGTCACCTGCGAATAAGCCTGTCGGCCCGGTTTGCTTCCATTCACCGTTCGTTCACCGACCGGCGGCATACTCCGCTCACCTTCAGAAAGTAGGGTGGAGCAATGCGGACCGCATATCATGAGCAGCTCGATGCGCTGACGAACCAACTGGCCGAGATGTGCCGGATGGCCGGGGTGGCGATGGAGCGTGCGACACAGTCCCTGCTGCAGGCCGACCTGGTGTTGGCCGAGCAGGTGATCGGCGACCACGAGGCGCTCTCGAGCGCCAGTGCGCGCGCCGAAGAGGCGGCCTTCGTGCTGCTGGCCCTGCAGGCGCCGGTGGCCGGCGACCTGCGCGCGATCGTCAGCTCCATCCAGATCGTTGCCGACGTCGACCGGATGGGCGCGCTGGCACTGCACGTTGCCAAGATCGCCCGCCGCCGCCACCCGCAGCACGCGCTGCCCGAAGAGGTCAACGGCTACTTCGCCGAAATGGGAAGGGTCGCAGTCGAATTGGGGAACAGCGCCCGCGAGGTGCTGCTGTCCCGGGATCCGGAGAAGGCGCGTCGCATCCGCGAGGAAGACGATGCGATGGATGACCTGCACCGGCACCTGTTCAGCGTCATGATGGACCGCGAGTGGAAGCATGGTGTGGCCGCCGCGGTCGACGTCACCCTGCTGGGCCGGTTCTACGAGCGCTTCGCCGACCACGCCGTGGAGATCTCCCGCCGGGTGATCTTCCAGGTGACCGGTCACCTGCCCGAGGAAGAGGAGATTCCGACCTACTGAGTCGGGATCTCAACCGGGACAACCGAATACCTACGACAAAGGGGCTGCCACGCTGAGCGTGGCAGCCCCTTTGTCGTATCGAGCGTTATCCGAAGCGGCCGGAGATGTAGTCCTCGGTGGCCTTCTGGCTGGGGTTGGAGAAGATCTTTTCGGTGTCGTCGATCTCCACCAGCTTGCCCGGCTTGCCGGTGGCCTCCAGGTTGAAGAACGCGGTCTGATCACTCACCCGGGCAGCCTGCTGCATGTTGTGGGTGACGATCACGATGGTGAAGTCCTGCTTGAGTTCGGAGATCAGATCCTCCACCGCAAGGGTCGAGATCGGATCCAGCGCCGAGCAGGGCTCGTCCATCAGCAGCACGTCGGGCTGCACGGCGATGGCGCGGGCGATACACAACCGCTGCTGCTGGCCGCCGGACAGGCCGCCACCGGGCTTGTCGAGACGATCCTTGACCTCGTTCCAGAGGTTGGCGCCCTTGAGCGAGCGCTCGCAGGTCTCGTCGAGAACCTTGCGGTTGCGCACGCCCTGCAGCTTGAGGCCGGCCACCACGTTGTCGCGAATCGACATGGTGGGGAACGGGTTCGGCCGCTGGAACACCATGCCGATGGTCTTGCGCACACCCACCGGGTCGACCCCGGAGCCGTAGATGTCCTCGCCGTCGAGCAGCACCGACCCCTCGACGCGGGCGCCGGGGATGACCTCGTGCATGCGGTTGAGAGTGCGCAGCACCGTGGACTTGCCACAGCCCGACGGGCCGATGAAGGCCGTCACGCTACGGGGCGGCACGGACATCGACACGTCGGAGACCGCGTGGAACGAGCCGTAGTAGATGTTGACCTCTTTGAGGTCGAGACGCTTGGCCATGGTGACTCCTAAACCTTCTTGGGAGCGAAGAATTTCGCGATGAAGCGGGCGCCGATGTTGAGCACCGCGATGAGCAGGATCAGCGTCAGTGCCGCGCCCCACAGCCGGTCGGTGGGGACCGGGTTGGCGCCGGCACCGGCCGAGGTCTGGTCGTACATCATGCCCGGCAGCGAGCCCATGAACCCGTTGAACATGTCGAAGTTCATCGCCTGGGAGTAGCCGACCAGGATCAGCAGCGGCGCAGTCTCGCCCATCACGCGGGCCAGGGCCAGCATGATGCCGGTGACGATGCCCGACAACGCTGTCGGAATGACAATGAGCGCAATGGTTTTCCACTTCGGAACGCCCAGTGCGTAGCTGGCTTCACGCAGATCCATCGGCACGATCCGCAGCATCTCCTCGGTGGATCGCACGATGACCGGGATCATCAGCAACACCAGCGCCAGCGAGACGGCGAACCCGGAGCGCTGGAAGCCCAGAGTGGCGACCCACAGCGCGTAGATGAACAGCGCGGCGACGATCGAGGGCACACCGGTGAGGATGTCGACCATGAAGGTGGTGATCTTGCCCAGCTTGGTGCCGCCGCCGTATTCGACGAGATAGATACCGGTGAAGACACCGATCGGAATGGAGATGACCGCGCAGACCAGGCCCTGCAGCAGGGTGCCGATCAGTGCGTGGTACACGCCGCCGCCGGCCGCGAAGGCCGTCATCCCGGCCTGCGAGTTGGTCCACCAAGTGCTGTCCAGCACGGTGCTCAGCCCCTTGGTGATCACCGAATACAGCACCCACAGCAGGGGAACCACGGCGATCAGCACCGAGAGCGACACCAGCACGGTCGCGGTGTTGTTGACGATCTTGCGCTTGAGCCCGACGGGCTGGAACGTCGGCCCCTTGACCGGTCGGTCCAAGGTCTCGGCGGTCATCGGGCACCCCTTCCGGTCACCGCGGCGCGGGCCGCCGAGTTGACCACGAATGTCAGCACGAACAGCACCAGACCCGCCGCGATGTAGGCGCCCGCCTTGTATTGGTCGTTGAATTCCGATGCGGCCGAGGCGATCTTGCTGGCGAAGGTGTAACCGGCGTCGAACAACGACCAGCCGAACGCCTTCTGCGTGCCGCGCAGGATGATCAGCAGCGCGATCGTCTCACCGAGGGCTCGGCCCAGACCGAGCATCGCCCCGCTGATGTAGCCGGACAACCCGAACGGCAGCACGGTGGTCCTGACCACTTCCCAGCGGGTGGCGCCCAGCGCCAGCGCGGCCTCGATCTGGCCGCGTGGGGTCTGGACGAACACCTCGCGGGCGACCGCGGTGATGATCGGCAGGATCATCACCGCGAGCACGATGCCCGCGGTGAAGATCGTGCCACCGCCGGCCACCGATGCATTGCCTGTCGAGAACAGGAACAACCAACCCAGATTCGTGTTGAGCCACAACGCCAGCGGCTTGATCACCGGCGCCAGGACGTACAGGCCCCAGACGCCGTAGATGATCGACGGCACCGCGGCCAGCAGGTCCACCATGTAGCCCAACGGCCCGGCCACCCGGCGCGGCGCGTACTGGGTCAGGAAGATCGCGATACCCAACGCCACCGGCATGGCGAGAACCAGCGCGAACAGCGACACGAACACCGTCACCTGGAGCAGGTCCAGGATGCCGAACTTCATGTGCGCCGTGTCGGTGGTGACCCAGTTCCCGCCGTAGGTGAAGAAGTTCACCTCGTTGCGCGACAGCGCGGGCACCGCGCGCCAGACGAGGAAGAAGCCGATTGCGGCGATCAGGGTGATGATCAGGATGCCGGAGCCCTCCGAGAGTCCTCGGAAGATCCGGTCACCGAGCCTTACCTTGCTGTGCCCCGACGGATTCGTCGGAAGCGCCGGCTTTTCCGGGATGGGCTGCGCCACAACCTCACCTGACCCGGCATCCACCGGGTCAGGACCGGCCGTGTGATCGCTCACGTCCACCCCATCGCTCACTGATCTCTCCATCGTCACCGCAATCGACCTACCTCGCCAGTCTTGTTACTGAATTGCGTTGACGGCGGTCAGCAGCCGCTGCTTGAACGCGTCGGGCAGCGGCACATAGCCCGCAGCCGGGAGACCGGACTGGCCGTCGTTGGCGGCCACCGTCAGGAACGACTTGACCGCGGCGGCGGTGTCGGCGTCGTAGCCCTTGGAGCAGACGATCTCGTAGGTCGCCAGCATCAGCGGGTAGGCGCCGGGCTCCTTGGTCGCGTAGATCGAGTTCAGATCCAGCACCAGGTCGTTGCCCTCGGCCTTGAACTTGGCGGCGTCGATGGCCTTCTTCGCGGAATCGTCGCTCAGCGCCACAGCCCCGCCACCGTTGTCGATCGACGCCGTGGCCAGGTTGGCCTGGCTGGCGAAGCCCTTCTCGACGTAGCCGATCGCGCCCGGGGTGGCCTGGATGGCCTGCACCACACCAGCGGACTTCTGCGCGCCTTCACCGGCGCCACCCTGGAACTCCTTGCCCGCACCCTTGGTCCAGCTCTGCGGAGCGGCGGCAGTCAGGTACTTCTGGAAGTTGTCGGTGGTGCCCGAGGAATCCGACCGGTAGATCGGGGTGATCTTCTGGTCCGGCAGGCTCACGCCGCTGTTCTCGGCGGCGATGGCCGGGTCGTTCCAGTTGGTGATGCCGCCGCTGAAGATCTTGGCGATGGTGTCACTGGTCAGGGTCAGCTTGTCGGCGCCGGGGACGTTGTAGGCCAGCGCGACCGGGCCGAAGACCAGCGGCAGGTTCCAGGCCGGGTTTCCGCCGCAGCGCTTGGCGGCGGCGTCCGGCTGATCCTTGGACAGCGCCGAGTCCGAGCCGGCGAAATCCACCTGGCCGGCGATGAACTGGGTGACGCCCGCACCGGAACCGGTCGGGTTGTACGACAGGTTCTTGCCCGCGCACTTCTGGCCCCACACCTGGTTGAACACCGCGATCGCATTCTGCTGCGCGGTCGAACCCTCGGCGGTCAGCGCGTTCTTGCCCCCGCAATCGGCCGAGGACGCCGACGAGCCGGATGCACCGGCCGACGAGGACGACGACTTGCTGTTGTTGTCGCTACCGCAGGCGGTCAACGTCAACCCGGTGATCGCTGTCGCGGACACGGTCACGAGGAACGCCTTGCCAAAGCTGTTCAGATTCACCTATCCCACTTTCTCCAGTTCGGTTCGCCTCGGCACAGCCGAACGCGTCATCGGGGAAGTTATGCGCCAGGGGTGGACGGAACCCGTTGAGAAGATGAACCCGGGGTGAACAGGTTGGTGAACGTGGCGTTGCGACCAGCCGGGCATCGGCTGTGACCGTCGCTGCCGTTAATTTCGCTGGTCAGCGGGTGCGTACGCGGTGTCGAGGTTGCTCACGGTGAACCCGAGCCGCTCGTAGGTCTTCACTGCCGCGGTGTTGTCGGCCTCGACATAGAGCATCACCGCCGGGTCATCACTTCCCCCGGGTCGCTGCGCTCCTGCCCCAAGGTCGTGGCCGCCCAGACGCTGCGCCAGGTGTCCGATCCCGACCAGGGTGAGAACACGTCCCAGACCACGGCCCTGCGCGGCCGGATCGACCCCGACCACGTAGACCTCTCCCAGCCCGGGGTGCTCGGCGTGCACCTTGGTCCAATGGAAGCCCAGCAGCGCCCCGGTGGCGTCGTCGAACGCCAGGAACAGGCCGTCTGGATCGAACCACGGCTCACCGCGGCGGGTGGAAATCTCGTCCTCGCTCCAGCCGCCCTGCTCGGGGTGCCAGGAGAAGGCCGCATTGTTGACGCGCAGCAGTTCGGCGTTGTCGGCCGGCCCCGCGTAGGTACGGACGGTGATGCCGGCGGGCAGCTCGACTGCGGGCACCTCACGCAGCGTCCGCCGCATCTGCATCAGCTCGCGCACGGCGGTCATGCCCAGCGCCGAGGCGGCCGCCGCGGCCGGGGGCAGCGTGCCGTGCGCCCAGAACCGGACCCGGCCACCGGTACGGTCGACGGCTGCCCGCAGGAGTGCCGTGCCCAGCCCGCGGCGGCGATGGTCGGGATGGACGACGAGTTCACCCATCGCGTCGGCGTCGTCCCGGCCGGGCGCGAGGTTGAGGTAGCCGAGGACGTCTCCACTGTCCCCGGTCGCCAGCAGATGGCCCGTGCGGTCGGTGGGCAGCTCGCGCAGGACCTGTTCACCGACGGGCGCGACACCGTCGGTGAGGGTGGCCGCCTCGACGAGGGCGTGAACGTGCTGCTGCTCGGCCCCCGACAGGGTGGGCCGCCAGTGTGGCGCGGTCACTGACTGCGCAGTGGATGCGGCATCGAGCCCGCCGAGTGCAGGGCGTCCTGCACCGAGTCGGTCAGGGATTCGTCGGCGTCGCCGAAGTCCTCGTCGTCGGCGTCGACATACTCCGACTCGACGGCCGGCGGACGCCCCCGAGCCGGCCGTACCGCCTTGTAGCCGACGTTGCGGACGGTTCCGATCAGTGACTCGTACTCGGGCCCCAGCTTGGCGCGCAGCCGCCTGACGTGGACGTCGACGGTGCGGGTACCGCCGAAGAAGTCATAGCCCCACACCTCTTGCAGGAGCTGAGCCCGGGTGAAGACCCGCCCGGCGTGCTGGGCGAGGTACTTCAGCAGCTCGAATTCCTTGTAGGTGAGATCCAGCGGGCGACCGCGCAGCCGCGCGGTGTAGGTGCCCTCGTCGATGACGAGCTCACCGAGGCTCACCTTGCCGGCGCTCTCCTGGGTGGCCATGCCGCCGCGGCGGCCGACGAGCAGGCGCAGCCGCGCGTCGATCTCGGCCGGGCCGGTGCTGGGCAGCAGGATCTCGTCCAGACCCCAGTCGACGTTGACGGCCACCAGACCGCCCTCGTTGACCACGGCCACCACCGGCACCGACGTTCCCGTGGTGCCCAGCAGCCGGCACAAGCCACGGGCAGCGGCCAGGTCGGTGCGGGCATCGACGATCGCCACGTCCGCGCTGCCCGCCTCCAGCAGGGATGACACCTCCGTCGGCGCTGACCGGACGTTGTGCGCGAGAAGCGCCAGCGACGGCAGCACCGACTCCGGATGCGGGTCGACGGTCAGAAGCAGCAGGTCCAACAGACTCTCCAATGCTCTGGATGGGAAACCGTCGACAGCGTCGTCGCGGTGACCTACCAGACTCATGGGCGACATATGGCCGTTACCGACCATGGGTCAACTAACTTTAACCCGCGACCTGCTATTTAGCCGATCTGAGCTCTTTCTGGACACCTCGGCGGGGTGCGCGGCCGCCGGTCGCGGCATCCGATAGGCAAGAATGTGCAGGTGCGGAAGCTGCTGACGGCCCTCGGCGCCGCGCTGCTCGCGGTGGTCATCGGGGCGGTCGGCGCCGACTTCGGGGCCACTATCTACGCCGAATACCGGCTGGCCCGGACCGTGCGCAGTGTCGCGGGACTGTCCTTCGACCCGTCGGTGGCGATCCTCGGCTTCCCGTTCATCCGGCAGGCCATGCGCCACCACTACAACGAGATCGAGATCAAGGCCAACGGGGTCGACCACGCCGTGACGGGCAAGGCGTCGCTGGAGGCCACCATGCACAACATCGACCTCACCGAGGCCTCCTGGCTGATCAGGCCACACGCCGAGCTGCCGGTGGGCAAGCTGGAGAGCCGGATCATCATCGACTCCTCGCACCTTGGCCGCTACATCGGCATCAAGGATCTGATGGTCGAGGCGCCGTCGAGGGAGACCAATGACGCCACCGGCGGCACCACCGAGTCGGGCATCTCGGGGAGCAAGGGGCTGGTGTTCACCGGGACGCCGAAGAAGGCCGGCTTCGACAGATCGGTCAGCGTGACCGTCGACCTGTCGATGGCCGGTCCGGACCAGACCACCCTGGTGTTCACTGCCACCGGGATCGAGATGGGCCCCGGCACCGCGGACCAGGGCGTCCCGGAGGACAAGAAGGCCGCCGTGCTCGCCGCGTTCAGTGGCAGCCTGCCCGGCCAGAAGCTGCCGTTCGGTGTGCGTCCGACCACCCAAGGTGCCCGCGGATCGGACATCATCATCGAAGGCATCTCCGAGGGAGTAACCATCCGCCTCGACGGGTTCCCACAATCATGACTCCTGCACTTGTCACCGCGATCGTGGCGATCGTCGCCGCCTTGGGCATCGCCGCGGTGGCCGGCGTCCTGCACAACCGCCGCTCCGGCGTGCTGCGCGACACCGCCGAACCGTCCGCGATCGACACCAGCGACCTGGGCCTGTCCCGGACCGGACCGACCATCGTGCACTTCAGCGCGGTCTGGTGCGGTCCGTGCAGCGGAGTGCGGCGGGTGGTCAACCAGGTGTGCGCCGAGATGCGTGAGGTAGCTCACGTCGAGATCGATATGGATGCCAATCCGGCTGCTGCGCGCAAGCTTTCGGTGCTGTCCTTGCCGACGACGTTCATCTTCGACGCGCAGGGCCGGCAGCGGTACCGGACATCGGGGGTCCCCAAGGTCGCTGACCTGCGCTCCGCCCTCGAGCCTCTATTGGCTTAACGACGGGGTCATTGGGTACCATGGCTGCCGTGTCCGCCCGCCTCGAGCTCATGCTCACCAAGCGCCGCGCAGTGGATCTGTGCCGCGTTGCGGGTTGTTGCTGTTGTTGTTGTAGCTGCTGAGTAGCTGCGCCTTTCTCGCGTCGCCACTCGGAGCAGGCCTTCTTGGCGTGTCTCCCCACCAGCCCACCCCAGCAACAGGAGTAGCTCCATGTCGACCACGTCCAACACCTCTGCGACACCCGATCAGGTGGACGTCCGCGGCCCGCGTTTCGCGGCCTGGGTGACCACCGCCGTCCTGGTGGCGGTGCTCATCGTCTCGGCGGTCAGCACGGCTGGCGCGGCGATCCTCCTCGGTCTGCAGGCGGTGGTGTTCGCCATCGGCGCACTCGGCGGTCCGCGCAAGCATCCCTACGGCCGGATCTTCGCCACCGTGGTCGCGCCCCGCAAGGGGCCGGTCACCGAACGGGAACCCGTGCCGCCGTTGAAGTTTGCCCAACTGGTCGGATTCATTTTCGCCGTCGTCGGGTTCGCCGGGTTCGCCTTCGGCGCTCCGCTGCTCGGCGTCATCGCCACCGCCTTCGCACTGTTCGCCGCGTTCCTCAACGCGGCGTTCGGCATCTGCCTGGGCTGCCAGCTCTACCCGCTGGTGACCCGAGTGCGCCGTATCCCCGCATAAGCCTGTACGACACAAAAGAATCGAAAGGAACCACTTCATGGCTCGCTCCGACGTCCTGGTCTCCGCCGACTGGGCCGAGAGCAATCTCGACAACCCCAAGGTCGTCTTCGTCGAGGTCGACGAAGACGCCAGCGCCTACGACACCGGTCACATCGCCGGTGCCGTCAAGCTGGACTGGAAGAAGGATCTCCAGGATCCCATCAAGCGGGATTTCGTTGACGCCCAACAGTTCTCGAAGCTACTGAGCGACCGCGGCATCGGCAACGACCACACCGTCGTGCTGTACGGCGGCAACAACAACTGGTTCGCCGCCTACGCCTACTGGTACTTCAAGCTCTACGGCCACGAGGACGTCAAGCTCCTCGACGGCGGGCGCAAGAAGTGGGAGCTCGACGGCCGTCCGCTGAGCGCCGATACCGTCGAGCGGCCCGCCACCAGCTACACCGCCAAGGCCCTCGACAACAGCATCCGAGCACTGCGCGACGAGGTCATCGCCGCGATCGGTACCAAGAACCTGGTGGATGTCCGCTCACCTGACGAGTTCTCGGGCAAGATCCTGGCTCCGGCCCACCTGCCGCAGGAGCAGAGCCAGCGCCCCGGCCACATCCCCGGTGCCATCAACGTGCCGTGGAGCAAGGCCGCCAACGAGGACGGCACCTTCAAGTCGGACGAGGACCTGGCCAAGCTCTACGCCGACGCCGGCCTGGACGGCGAGAAGGAGACCATCGCCTACTGCCGCATCGGTGAGCGCTCGTCGCACACCTGGTTCGTGCTGCAGGAACTGTTGGGCCACAAGAACGTCAAGAACTACGACGGCAGTTGGACGGAATACGGCGCCCTGGTGGGTGCCCCAATCGAGTTGGGAAATTGATCATGTGCTCTGCACCGAAACAAGGACAGAACCTGCCCGCAGGCGTCGACCTGGAGAAGGAGACGGTGATCACCGGTCGCGTCGTCGATGGCACCGGCCAGACCGTGGGCGGCGCCTTCGTGCGTCTGCTGGACTCCAGCGACGAGTTCACCGCTGAGGTCGTCGCCTCGGCCACCGGTGACTTCCGGTTCTTCGCCGCCCCCGGCACCTGGAAGGTGCGGGCGCTGTCGAAGCTGGGCAACGGTGACGTGACCGTCGCCCCCACCGGCGCCGGCATCCACGAAGTCGACATCAAGGTCGCCTGAGCCGGTCACCGGCTCACGCTGACGTATCGCTGACAGGGCTCGGGTGGCGACGCCGCCCGAGCCCTGCGCGGTTAGACTCTCATCGTGGTTCTTTTCTACGAGATCCTTCTGGTTTCCACCGTCGTGCTGATCACCTGGTTCGCGCTCTATGCGCTGTACCGACTGATCACCGACGAGTCGTGACCTCTGACGACATCGCCGGCAGCGGTGATCGGGCGGTCGCCGCGGCAGTCGAGCGCGCCAAGGAGACGGCGGGACGCAACATCCCGGCGTTCGACGACCTTCCGATGCCCGCCGACACCGCCAACCTGCGCCAGGGTGCCGATCTGCACGACGCGCTGCTCGCGCTGCTCCCGCTGATCGGGGTGTGGCGCGGCGAAGGCGAGGGCCGCGGAGCAACCGGCGACTACCGGTTCGGTCAGCAGATCGTCGTGTCCCACGACGGCGGCGACTACCTGAACTGGGAAGCACGCTCCTGGCGGCTCGACGAAGAGGGCGCCTACCACTCCCCCGGCCTGCGCGAAACCGGCTTCTGGCGGTTCGTCACCGACCCCGAGGACCCGGCCGAGTCACAGGCCATCGAGCTGCTGCTGGCCCACTCGGCCGGCTACGTGGAGCTGTTCTACGGGCAGCCCCGCACCCAGTCCTCCTGGGAGCTGGTGACCGACGCGCTGGCCCGCAGCAAGTCCGGCGTTCTCGTCGGTGGCGCCAAGCGGCTCTACGGCATCGTCGAGAACGGCGACCTGGCCTATGTCGAGGAGCGGGTCGATGCCGACGGCGGGCTCGTGCCCCACTTGTCGGCCCGGCTGACGCGATACATCGGCTGATGCGGCGACTGCTCATCGGTGCGGCTGCCGCGGCCGCACTGCTTTCCGGATGTTCGTCGAGCCCCACCCCGTCGGGCCCGCCCACCACCATCAGCCCGGCTCCGACCGAGGCCACCATCACTCCCGCCGAGCACGGTTCGCTGGCGCACTGCCTCGCCCAGCACGGCGTCGATGAGTCCGGCGGCTCGGTGGTCCTGGGCCCGCCGCCCGGCGTGGACCAGAAGACCTGGAACGACGCGATGAAGGCGTGCTCGACGCTGGGCCCCGGCCCGGCCGGCTCCTGAACTAGTCGCCCCTGACCCCGGTCACCCGGCGCAGGAACTGCTGGGTCCGTTCCTGCTGAGGGTTGGTCAAAACCTGTTCGGCGGAACCGGATTCGATGATTCGGCCACCGTCGAGGAAGCACACGGTGTTGGCGACCTGGCGGGCGAACCCCATCTCGTGGGTGGCCATCACGATGGTGCGCCCGGCCGCCGCCAGTTCACCGACCAGATCCAGCACCTCGCCGACCAGTTCGGGGTCCAGGGCGCTGGTGATCTCGTCGAGCAGCAGTAGCCGGGGGTCATAGGCCAGCGCCCGGGCGATGGCAACCCGCTGCTGCTGGCCGCCGGACAGCTTGTCCGGGTAGGCGTCGGCCTTGTCGGCCAACCCGACCCGGGCCAGCAGGTCGCGGCCGCGCTCCTCGGCTTCGCGGCGGTCCCGGCGATGCACCACCCGCGGCGCGAGGGTGACGTTGTCGAGGACCTTCATGTGCGGGAACAAGTTGAACGACTGGAAGACCATGCCCATCGGCCGGCGGGCCGTGTCGGCGTTGACGCGCGGGTCGCTGATGTCGCGGCCGTCGAGGAAGATCTGCCCGTCGTCGATATCCTCGAGCAGATCCACACAGCGCAACAACGTGGACTTGCCCGATCCAGACGCGCCGATCAGCACCACCACCTCATGCTCGGCGACGTCGAGGTCCACGCCGTCGAGAACGGTGCGTTCGCCGTAGCTCTTGACCAGTCCACGGACCGACAGAACGTTGGTCACAACGCACCCTGCCGCGTCGCCGCGCGACGGGTCGCCCAATCGGCCAGCCGCGCCGAAGGCACCGCCAGTGCCACGAACAGCAGCCCGGCCACCACGTAGGGGGTGAAGTTGTAGCTCGTGGCGGCCTGGATCTGCGCGGCGCGCACCGCGTCGACCGCCCCGAGGACCGAGATCAGCCCGCAGTCCTTCTGCAGGGCGACGAAATCGTTGAGCAACGCCGGGGTGACCCGACGGGCCGCCTGGGGCAGCACCACCAGACGCATGGTCCTGCGGTAGTTCAGCCCCAGCGACTTGGCCGCCGCGAGCTGAGACGGGTGCACCGACTCAATGCCGGCCCGGAAGACCTCCGCGACGTAGGCGGAGTAGACCAGCACCAGCGCGAGTCCGCCCAGCAGCACCGGGTTGTTGGGTACGCCGGCCAGCCGCAGACCGGGCAACCCGAACCCGACGAGATACAGGCAGATGATCAGCGGCAGGCCGCGGAACAGGTCGACGTAGCCGGTGGCCATTGCCCGGACCGGAAACCACACCGGGCCGCGCAGGGTGCGCACCGCGGCCAGGCCTAGTCCGAAGGTCAGGATCAGGATCTGGCAGACCACCAGCACCCGGACGTTGAGCCACAGCCCGTCGAGCACCGCAGGCAGGCTGTCCCAGCCGATGCGCAGGTTGAAGAACGAATCGCGCACCCGGGGCCAGCCGGGCGACGACGTCGTGGCCACCACCGCGAGCGCGGCGAAGACCAGCGTGGACACCAGCGCGACGAGTGTGGACCGGCGCGCCCGCGACCGTCGATATGCCTGGCGTTCGACGGCCAGTGCGGTCACTTCAGTACCGGCGCACTGCCGGCTTCGGCCAGCCACTGCTGCTGCAGTTTGGCCAGCGTGCCGTCTCCGCGCAGGGCGTCAACCGCACCCGACACGCAGGACGTCAGCTTGCTGCCCTTGTCCAGCACGATCCCGAACTGCTCGGGTTTGTCTGTGCCGGAAGGCAATTGGCCGACGATGAAGCCGTCGGTCAGCTCGCTCTGCACCTCGAAGGCGGTCGGCAGGTCGAGCACCAACGCGTCGATCTGGCCGTTGACCAGCGCCGCCTTGGCGTCGTCGTTGTTGTTGTACACCGAGATCGGGGCCTTGACGTTCAGCGCCTTGGCGGCGTTGTAGCTGGTCGTCCCGACCTGAGCACCGAGGCGCAGATCGCGCAGGCCGTCCAGGCTGGTGACCTTGGCGGCGGGCGAGGACTTGATGGTCACCACCGCCTGGGTCACGTCGTAATAGGGCGAGGAGAAGTCGACGGCGTTCTTGCGCTCCTCGGTGATCGAGAACTCGTTGAGGTTGGCGTCGAAGGTCTTGGGTCCCGGTGCGATCGCCGCGTTGAACGGCACCCGCACCCAGGTCACGTCCTTGGCGTCGTAACCGAGCTTGCCGGCCACTGCGTAGGCCACCGCGGATTCAAAGCCCTTGCCGTTGGCCGGGTTGTCGTCGACGAACCACGGCGGGTAGGCGGGCTGGTCGGTACCGAAGGTCAGGACACCGGCCTTCAACGTGGGCAGCGAGGCCTTGTCGCACTTGTCACTGCCGCTTGCCGTGCTGGACTTCTCGTCGGCGGGGGCGCACCCCGCCAGCGCCAGCAGTGCCGTCGACGCTGCGACGGTGATCATGACCAACCCTTTACGCATGGGCGGCATCATCGCGCACTGCGGGCCGCGGCGCCAGAAATCGGATCAGTGCGTTTCGCCCGACGGGCGCAGAGATGGGGCGGCCCCCGAGCCGTCAATCCTGGTCGGACTCAACCAGGGGCTCGGGGGCCGGGTAGCTGCCTGGAATTCGCCAGCGCGCTCAGGGCGCAGGTGATTCCGGCACCTGGCGCTGCTAGCGGGCAGCCACCTCACATGTCCAAGAATTCCTACTCAATGTTCCGGACCACCTCCTTCCCTGTGTACGGCCGACCGTACCCGCGCAGAAGGCGCCGTGCCAACAGTTTTTCGCGCTCAGCGATCGCTGAGG
Organism: Mycolicibacterium anyangense; assembly: GCF_010731855.1. NCBI lineage: Bacteria > Bacillati > Actinomycetota > Actinomycetes > Mycobacteriales > Mycobacteriaceae > Mycobacterium > Mycolicibacterium anyangense. The sequence goes on from NZ_AP022620.1 coordinate 3,289,574, forward strand.
ATCGCGGCGTCGACGAGTTCGGACATCTCGGCCGCCAGCGGCGCCGGCGCGAGCAGCCGACCGTCGAGCGTGTGCACCCGCGCCGCCAGCGTGATGCTGGAGACCAGCCAAACGCCCTGGGCTGCAAAGAGGTCGGCCGGGCGCAGCGCCCGGTAGTCGCAGTCGTAGCCCTTGTCCCGGGCCACCTCGAACAGTGCCTGCTGGGTGGTGCCGCGCAGGATCGGGTACCACGGCGGCGGGGTGTAGAGGCAGGTGTGCCCCGGGGAGTCCGCGCTGTCGGCGGCGATCACCACCGTGGATCGCGGGCCCTCGAGGATGAAGCCGTCGGTGCTGACAAAGATCACGTCACCGGCGTCCCTGGCGGCCGCGTGCCGCAGTGCGGCCATGTTAACCGCGTAGGACAACGTCTTGGCCCCGGCCACCAGCCACGGCATCTCGTCGACACCGGAGGCTGGAAGTCCCCGGTCGAGCAGCACCGCGGCCAGGCCGCCGCGCCGGGTCTCGCCGACCCGGTCCGGCAGCGGGTTCACCGTCAGATAGGCGGTCGGCGTCGACCCGCTCTCCCGGCCCCGGCTGTAGACCAGCCGCAGCGCACCTTCCTCGGCGGTGACGGCCGCCCACTGGCCGACCGCCACCTCGATGGCGGACCGCCAGTCGGCAGGCTCGGGCGCGGGCAGCTCCATCATCCTGGCCGACTGCACCAGCCGCCGTAGGTGCGCATCGACCAGGCAGGCCCGCCCGTCACGCACCAGCAGGGTCTCGAAGACGCCGTCACCGCGGACCGCGGCGAGGTCGTCGGCGAAGAGCAGGGGCTGGGCCGGGTCGTGCACCTCGCCGTCGAGCGTGACGACCACCGACGGACGGTCGGGCATTCCGGGCATGGAGCCAGATCGTACTGGCAGGCTCGTAGAGTTGATATGTGTCAGCTGTCCCCGCCCCCGCCAACTCCCCCGACGCCGGCGCGGTCTGGCATTTCGGTGACCCGCTCGGCGAACAACGCACCGCCGAACACGAGGCCGTCGTCGTCGACCGCTCCCACCGTGCCGTCATCACCCTGACCGGAGCCGACCGGCGCAGCTGGCTGCATTCCATCTCGTCGCAGCACGTCAGCGACATGCCCGACGGCACGGTCACCGAGAACCTGAGCCTCGACGGCCAGGGCCGTGTCGAGGATCACTGGATTCAGACCGAGCTGGACGGAGTCACCTACCTCGATACCGAACCCTGGCGCGGTGAGCCGTTGCTGACCTACCTCACCCGGATGGTGTTCTGGTCCGAGGTGACACCGGTCGCCGCTGACATCGCGGTGCTGTCGTTGCTTGGGCCGGCATTGGACAGCCCGGCCGTGCACGAGGTGCTCGGGGTGGACCGGCTGCCCGCCGAAGGCACCGCGGTGGCACTGCCGGCAGGTGGGCTGGTGCGCCGGCTGCCGGCCGCGGCTACCGAACTTGACCTGCTGGTTCCCCGGGCCGACAAGGACGCGTGGCTGGCCCGGCTGGCTGCGGCCGGGGTGCGGCAGGCCGGTGTGTGGGCGTATGAGGCGCACCGCGTCGCCGCACAGCGCCCCCGGCTGGGGGTGGACACCGACGAGCGGACGATCCCGCACGAGGTGGGCTGGATCGGCAGTGCCGTCCACCTGGACAAGGGTTGCTACCGCGGGCAGGAGACCGTCGCACGGGTGCACAACCTTGGCAAACCGCCGCGCATGCTGGTCCTGGTTCAGCTGGACGGTTCCGGTGAGCGACCGGCCGCGGGTGATCCGCTGCTGGCCGGCGGGCGCACCGTCGGCCGGCTGGGCACCGTCGTCGACCACATAGACCACGGGCCGATCGCGTTGGCGCTGCTCAAGCGGGGTATCCCGGCCGACACCCCGTTGACCACCGGTGGCGAGCACCAGGTCGCCGCCGAGATCGATCCGGATTCGCTGCCGCCGGCGGACGAGGTGGGTGCCGGGCGGCTGGCCGTCGAGCGGCTGCGGGGCGGCCACACCTGATGTTCACGGTCGGCCGACCGGGCCTGCCAGCAGATCGCCGCGGGGCACGGTAAAGTGTTGGCAGGACAATAACCAACACACAGATCGGAGCCGCCTGATTTCGGGCCGCTCCGTTATTGCGCGAGGGGGTTCCCCCATGGGCCGCGGCCGGGCTAAGGCGAAGCAGACCAAGGTTGCTCGAGAGCTGAAATACAGCTCTCCGCAAATCGATGTCGATCGGCTCCGTAAGGAGCTGGCCGGTTCGGGCGCGAGCGAACCCGAGAAGTCCGACAACGGGTTCGGTGAGGACCCGTGGAACGACGAGGACGACTGGCGGCGCTGAGCCGCCTTCCCTCTTTTCTAGAACCGTGGGTGCTGGCCCACGAGCGTCGCTCGTGGGCCGTCTTTCCCCTTGGCGACCGTTCCCAGCGTCCAGCACGTCAGGTGCCGGGCGGTGAGGATGGCCAGCGCGCGGTCGGTGTCCTCCGGCGCGACGACGGCCACCATGCCGACGCCCATGTTGAACGTCTTCTCCATCTCGGCGCGGTCGATCCGGCCACGCTGGGCGATCATGGTGAAAACCGGTGCAGGCGTCCAGGTTCCACGGTCGAGTTCGGCCACCAGGCCGTGCGGCATGACGCGCTCGAGGTTGCCCGCGAGTCCGCCTCCGGTGACGTGGCAGAACGTCCGGACCTGGGTTTCGGCGGCCAGCGCCAGACAGTCCTTGGCGTAGATGCGGGTCGGCTCGAGCAGCTCCTCGCCCAGGGTGCGGCCGAACTCCTCGACGTGGCCGGCCAGGTTCATCCGGTCGATGTCGAGCAGGACCTTGCGGGCCAGTGAATAGCCGTTGGAGTGCAGTCCGGAGGAGCCCATCGCGATGATGACGTCGCCGGGGCGGACCCGGTCCGGGCCCAGCACGTCGTCAGCCTCCACCACGCCCACACCGGTGGCCGAGATGTCGTAGTGATCGGGCTCCATCAAACCGGGGTGTTCGGCGGTCTCGCCGCCCAGCAGGGCGCAGCCGGCCAGCACACAGCCCTCGGCGATGCCAGAGACGATCGCGGCGACCCGCTCGGGGACGGTGCGGCCCACGGCGATGTAGTCCTGCAGGAACAGCGGCTCGGCTCCGCACACCACCAGGTCGTCGACCACCATGGCGACCAGGTCCAGGCCGACGGTGTCGTGCTTGTCCATTGCCTGCGCGACCGCCAGCTTGGTGCCCACGCCGTCGGTGGAGGCCGCGAGCAGCGGCTCACGGTAGCCGCCACGCAGCGCGAACAGGCCGGCGAACCCGCCCAAACCACCGCGCACCTCGGGCCTGCTGGCCCGCTTGGCCAGCGGTTTGAACAGCTCGACCGCGCGGTCACCGGCCTCGATGTCAACCCCGGCCGATGCGTAGGAAATCTGGTTGTCTTCCTCGCGATCAGTCATCGGGCATAAGGCTACCGCCCGCCGGGCGCAGCCGTGACGTGCCGGGTCACCGAACGTGGCGGGCGATCCAGTCGTTCAGCGGCACTCCGGCGCGCAGCGTAGTGAGCACCCGGTCCTTGGCCTTCTTGGTGCCCAGCCACGCCCCCACCGGCCAGGTCTTCATCATCGCGATGCCCTTGTGCCGGAGCAGGTCGATCCGGGGATGGTCGATCGGGAAGCCCTTCGGTGCGGTCTTGAGCACGTCGTGCGCCATGATGTCGTAGCCCGCGGCGCGCAGGTCGGTGACGATCGCGACGAGCTCGGCGCCGGACTTCGGTGTGTCGACGGCCTCGCGATAGCGCGCCAGCGTCTTCGGGTCGGGCATGTAGAGCCCGCCACCGACGGACAGACCGTCGGCCGAGAAGGACACATAGCCCGAGCCGACGGTGGCTGCGCAGTTGGTCTTGTAGGGCGTCTTGTCGGCGCTGAACCGGACGTCGCGGTAGGGGCGGAAGATCTTGCCCGGGCCGAACTCCTCGGCCAGTTCGGCCAACAGCTCCTCCATCGGCGCCTTCACGTGACGGTCGTAGACCGCCTTGTGGTCGGTCCAGTAGACCTTGGAGTTGTCAGCTTCCAGACCCTCGTAGAACTCCACGGCCTCGATGGGCCAGCCCGCAAACGCCATGGCACACATTGTGGATCGAATCAGCGCCCATCGTGGGTGATCCGGCCGTCCATCATCGTCAACACCACCGGGACGTCATGGATGTCGTGCGGATCCACCCGGAACAGGTCCGCGCCGAGGATGGTGAGATCAGCGGCCTTGCCTGTGGTCACCGTGCCGGTGCGATGGTCCAGCCGCAACTGGTAGGCACCGTTGGCGGTGTAGCCGCGCAGTGCGTCGTGCAGCCCGATGCGCTGACGGGCCACCAGTGGCACATCGTCGGGGTGGCCGGGCCGCTGCCGGGTCAGCAGCGCTTCGATCTGGATCAGCGGCGGCCCTTCGTGGATGTCGACCGCCGGGATATCGCTGCCGTAGGTCACGACCGCGCCGGAGCGCACCAGATCGCCGTACGGGAACAACCGCTCCTGCACCCGTTCGGCGCCCAGCATCCTGGTGTAGATGTCGCGGTACTGGCCGTTGTAGTCGGTTCCCCACAGCGGTGTGCAGTTGGCGATGACGCCCAGTTCGGCATAGCGGTTCAGATCAGCCGGATCGACCATCGAATTGTGCGCGATCACGTGCCTGCTGTTCTCCCGCCCGCGCCGTCGCCGCACCGACTCGTAGGCGTCCAGGACCACCCGCGCCGAGCCGTCGGCGTCAATGTGGATGTGCATATCGAAGCCGGCGGCCTGCACCGCCTCGATCTGGGCCTCGATGTGGTCGGCCGGAAACGTCATCGCACCGAGGTCGTCGGCGGAATGCCCGCAGCACGGGGACAGCAGCAACGCTCCGCCGCTCATGAAGGTGCCGTCGGCCCACATCTTGCAGGTGCTGATCCGGACGTGCTCGGAGCGCAGGTCACGGTTCCAGTGGATCAGATCGTCGGTGATCGCGGATGGATCGTCGTTGGGGGTTCGGGTCCAGTAGGAGCCGGCCACCCTGACCGGCAAGGTCCCCGCGTGATCCTGGGCGATGAGGTCCTCGTAGATCCACCGGGCGTCCGCGCTCGCGGCACCGCTGGCCGCCCCTGCCTCGAAGTAGGCGGTCATCCCCCACGACGGCGCCTGCTGTAACGTAAGTTGTTGCGCGAGGCGGATATTGGGTACCGAGAACAGTCCTTGAGCCACGATGATCGGCATGTACGCGGCGGCCTCGACGGCATGGCCGGTCGGAGTGCCGTCGGCATCGCGGACGAAGTACTGCGCACCGGGGTCGGGATCGGGTGTCTGCGGCCCGATCCCGACCGCGCGCATGGCCGCGGTGTTGAACCACATGTCGTGGGCGTCGGCGGAGAACAGGTACATCGGACGGTCGCCGGTGATCTCGTCGAGCCACTCCCGGCGCGGCGAACGGTCCTCGAACGAGTCCGGCATCCAGCCGTGGCCGCGCAGTGCTGCGCCGCCGGGTTGAGCGGCCACCCAGTCGCGCACCGCAGCCAGGACGGTGTCGCGCCCCACGGCGCCGGAGAGGCTGACACCGAGCTTGGCCACCGCCATCGACGCCAGATGGTTGTGGGCGTCGATGAAGCCGGGAAGGCACATCCGGCCGTGCAGGTCGATCAGTTCGGTACTGGCGTCGACCAGTGCGTCAGCACCGTCGCGGGTACCGACATGCACCAGATCCGTCCCGCGCACGACGACGGCCTGCGCCCACGGCTGGACCGGGTCACCCGTCCAGATCGGTCCGTTGGTCACCAGGTAGGAATCCCCCATGGGGGCACCGTAGCGGCGCGGGTCTGGTTCTCGCTGGCATAACCGGCCCGGATCGGGGCAATCCAGATGCTCGTCGGCTCCGAATAAGAGGCGACGAGGGGAGTTGCGCGTGTCGGATGAGCAGACCCGGTGCCTGGTGACAGGCGCCACGGGCTACATCGGCGGCCGCCTGGTGCCGCGCCTGCTGGACAGCGGCTTCGCGGTGCGGGCCTTGGCCCGCACTCCGGAGAAGCTGGCCAACGTCCCGTGGCGTGGCACGGTCGAGGTGGCTCGCGGCGACCTCAACGACGCAGACTCCTTGGCGGCGGCGTTCGCCGATGTCGACGTCGTCTACTACCTGGTGCACTCGATGGGCTTCGAGAAGGACTTCGCCGCCGAGGAGCGCCGGGCCGCCCAGAACGTCGTCACCGCGGCCCGCGCCGCAGGGGTGCGCCGCATCGTCTACCTGAGCGGTCTGCATCCCGAAGGTGCCGATCTGTCAACACATTTGGCGTCCCGCACCACCGTCGGCGAGATTCTCATCGCCTCCGGGATCGAGACGATCGTGCTGCAGGCCGGAGTCGTGGTCGGCTCGGGTTCGGCCTCCTTCGAGATGATCCGGCACCTCACCGACCGGTTGCCGGTGATGACCACGCCGAAGTGGGTGCACAACAAGATCCAGCCCATCGCGATCCGCGACGTGTTGCACTATCTGGTCGCCGCCGCGACCGCCCCGGTACCGAAGTCGCGGGCCTGGGACATCGGCGGGCCCGACGTCCTGGAGTACGGCGACATGATGCAGATCTACGCCGAGGTCGCCGGGCTGGGCCGTCGCCGCATGCTGGTGTTGCCGGTGCTCACCCCGCGGATCGCCGCCCTCTGGGTGGGCCTGGTGACACCGATCCCGTCCGGGCTGGCCCGGCCGCTGGTGGAGTCGTTGCACTGCGATGCGGTGATGGACAACCACGACATCGACACGATCATCGCGCCGCCGGCCGGCGGCCTGACACCCTACCGCCGGTCGGTGTCGCTGGCGCTGGCGCGGATCACCCGCGGCGAAGTGGAGACCACGTGGAACACCGGCACCGCCGCCCAGCTGCCCACCGACCCGGCCTGGGCCGGCGAGGTCGTCTACACCGATACCCGGTCGCGGCACACCAGCGCCAGCCCGGACCGGCTGTGGAAGGCCGTCGAGAGCAGTGCACCGGATCGGTGGAGTGTCGAGGAACGTGACCCCGGAAAGGTGTTGCGCCTACGGGCCGCCAACACCGCACCCGGCGATCGCTGGCTGGAGATGAGGGTCAGCCCGGAGGGGGACGGCAGCCGCTACGAACAGCGGGCGATCTTCTATCCACGCGGTCTGTTGGGGCGGCTGTACTGGTATGCGGGCCGTCCGCTACAGGCGATGGCGCTGGACGCGCGGGTACGACGGGTGACTACCGCGGCGGTCTAGTTCAGGGCCGGCGCAGCGCTGAGACGTTGTCGTTGTCGGTCTGCAGCGGCTGACGCAGGCTGTCCGATTCCGTCAGCGGGATGCCGGTACGCGCGGCGGTCGCCAGCATGTGCTCGACGACGTTCTTGCCCAGCTGGGTCTCCCCGGGCAGCTCGATCGGGTAGGTGCCGTCGAAGCAGGCACAGCACAGCCGGGTGGCCGGCTGCTCGGTCGCCGCGATCATGCCCTGCTGCGAGATGTAGGCGAGGCTGTCGGCGCCGATCGCGTGGCGCACCGCCTCCAGCATCTCGCCCTCGTTGTCCACCGCGTTGGCGATCAGCTCTGCGGGGGTGGCGAAGTCGATGCCGTAGAAGCACGGCCATTTCACCGGCGGCGAGGCGATCCGCACGTGGACCTCGACGGCGCCGGCCTCGCGCAGCATCCTGATCAGGGCGCGCTGGGTGTTGCCGCGCACGATCGAATCGTCGACGACGATCAGCCGCTTACCGCGGATGACTTCCTTGAGCGGGTTGAGCTTGAGCCGGATACCGAGTTGGCGGATGGTCTGCGAGGGCTGGATGAACGTGCGCCCGACATAGGCGTTCTTCATCAGGCCCTGCCCGAACGGGATTCCGGACTCCTGGGCGTAGCCCACCGCGGCCGGGGTTCCCGACTCCGGAACACCGATCACCAGGTCCGCCTCGACCGGCTTCTCGCGGGCCAGCCGCCGGCCGATGTCGACGCGGGCAGCGTGCACCGACCGCCCCGCGAGGGTGCTGTCGGGGCGGGCGAGGTAGACGTACTCGAAGACGCAGCCCTTGGGCGTCGGGTTGGCGAACCGGCTGGAGCGAACCCCGTCGGCGTCGATCGCCAGCAGTTCGCCGGGTTCGATGTCGCGCACGAAGGAGGCGCCGACGATATCGAGGGCGGCGGTCTCGGAGGCGACGACCCAGCCCCGGTCGAGCCGGCCCAGCGACAGCGGACGCACCCCGAACGGATCCCGCGCCGCGTACAGCGTGTTCTCGTCCATGAAGGTCAGGCAGAACGCGCCGCGGACGGTCGGCAGCAGTTCGAGGGCGGCCTGCTCGATGCTCGAGTCCGCCGCGCCGTGTGCCAGCAGCGCTCCGAGGATGTCGGAGTCGGTGGTCGCTGCACCCGGCATGTTGGGGTTGATCAGGCCGGCATCCCGCGCGCGCCGGGCCAGCTCAGCGGTGTTGACCAGATTGCCGTTGTGCCCCAAGGCAACTCCGGTGCCGGCCGCGGTGTTACGGAAGACCGGCTGGGCGTTCTCCCAGGTGGTCGAGCCGGTGGTGGAGTAACGGCAGTGCCCGATGGCGACGTGGCCGTGCATGGCGGCCAGCGTCTGCTCGTCGAACACCTGACTGACCAGGCCGAGGTCCTTGAAGACCAGTACCTGGGATCCGTCGGCGACGGCGATACCCGCCGCCTCCTGGCCCCTGTGTTGTAGCGCATAGAGGCCGTAATACGTGAGTTTGGCAACATCTTCGCCCGGAGCCCAGACTCCAAAGACGCCGCACTCTTCGCGAGGCTCGTTTTCCAGTTGGCCGGTCACGATATGGGCTGCTCCCTGGCGGAGGTCGTTGACGTAAGTCAGTCTACGGTGATCGGAGCAAAACGCGGAATTGAACGCCGAGTGTCTGCCCCGCGATCAGTCGAGTTTCACCAACGGCAGGAAAGCGCCGACTTCCGTGGCGCGGGAACCGGACAGTCGCACCGTCCCATCGGTCGCCGCGTCGGGCAGCCCGAGCAGTCCGGTGACCAGCCGCAGCCAGCTTCGCGGGTCGGTCTCCACGACGTTGGGCGGGGTACCGCGGGTGTGCCGCGGACCCTCGATGCACTGCACCGCCGCGAACGGCGGGATGCGGACCTCGACGCTCGCGCCGGGCGCCACCGCCGCCAGGGTGCGGGCGGTCAGCCGGACCGCCGCCGCGATCGCGGCCCGCTCCGGCGTCTCGGCGTCCTGGTCGCGCAGCCAGGCGGCCACCGCCTGGACCGCGCCGCGGGTCGCTTCGGGGTCGGCGGTGCGGCGCGGGGTCATGTGCTCGAGTATCCCAAGCCTGAGGATTCCAACTGCCGGTGTCGGCCTCGCCGGGTCAGCAGGGCCGCCACGGCGCCCGCCTCGTTGATCGCCAGATGCGCCAGCATCGGGGCGAGCACACTGCCGGATCGCCGCCCCAGCCAGCCGAAGCCCAGGCCCGCCGCGCCGGTGACGACCACGGTGCCGAGTACCGGGTCACCCGCTGTGCGCGCATCGGGGATGTGCCAGAGCCCGAACGCCGCGGCCTGCAGCAGCCAACCGCCTGTCGGCCCGAAGGCTCGCGACGCCACGGCGGTCACGGCGCCGCGGAACAGGGTCTCCTCGAACCACACTGTGCCCACCGGGATGTCGAGTGCCAGCCAGCGTGCGGGAGCATCGGGAACGTCCCGTTCGCGCATGGCCACGCGCACCGCGGGCAGCGCGGTGCCGGCGGCCACCCCCGCCGACACCAGCCCCGCCGCCGCCGCTCCGTATCGCAGGCCCGCCCACAACGGCGGCGGTCGCAGTCCCAGCGGAGCACGAACCGTCGCCGCCAGCGCCGTCGCTGCCGCGGCGCGCAGCACCGGACGCCAGTTCATTGAAATTCCGGGCCGCCTGCCGCCATGGCCTTCTCCAGCCACCGGCGGATCCGCTCGGTGTCCTGGGCCGTCCACCCCGCGGGGGCGGCGACGGCGGCCCAGCCGTCGAGCTGGGCGTCACCGTAGTTGTGTCCGTGCCCGATCGGGGAGGCCTGCGAACTCGTCACGTTGCCGGCCATATCGGCGCTGACCTGCCAGAAGGTGATGATCGGATACCAGCGCATGCCCGCACTGCGGTCGAATCCTGGTGGCTCCCTGAGCCAATCGGGTTTGGCGAACAACAGGTCCGGTGTCCACCAGACCACCGGGTCCGACGGGTGCTGCAGGTAGAGCACGCGGGTGCCCTTCCATGGCGGGTCGGCGGCCACCTGCTGGATCTCGGCGGCCCCGGCGGCTTGGGCGAACCGAACGGTGCGGCCGTTGTCGTAGCGCGGCTGCACCTCGGGGGTCCCCGGGTCACGGCGGACGGTCAGTGCCTTCCACAGCGCGCTGGCATTGGGCGGCCCGATCCACAACACCGCGGAAAAGTCCATGTCGACGACGTCGGGAAGGTAGCCGAACGCCCCCTGCCCCGCCATCGAACCGAGACTTTCGCCGTACAGCACCAAGCGGGGCCGGCTGGCTGCCGGCCATTGCAGCCAACGTTGGTGGATGGCGTCGACCATGGCCCGGCCGGCCGCCACTGACTTCTGCTGGTCGGCGAGGAACGAGATCCAGCTGGGCAGGTAGGAGTACTGCATGGCGACCAGTGCGGTGTCGCCGTTGTACATCGCCTCGATGGCGCGCGCGGCCACCGGATCGACCCAGCCGGTACCGGTGGTCGGGATGATCACCAGCAGCTTGCGCTCGAAGGCCTTGGTGCGCTGCAGTTCGGACAGCAGGACCGCGACGCGCCCGTCGTCGGTGTCCGCGGACTGCAGTCCCGCGTAGATCCGGATGGGCTGCTTGGCCGGCCTGCCGTTCAGCTCGGTCAGTTCGGCGGCGGTGGGCCCGCTGCCGACGAAGTTACGTCCCTGGAACCCCAGGGTGTCCCATTTCACGAAAGATGCTGGGCTACCGGATCTTTCGGGGTTGACGGGCTGCTCGACACCGGGGCGGGTGGTGGCGTTCTGCGGCTGGAACACCGCACGGGCCCCACCGATGAACCCGCGCACCAGAACACCGTTGACCAGCGTGATGACCAGCACGACCACGATCGCGGTACCGATGAACATCGCCACCTCGTCGTTGATGTCCCAACGCCGGATCATGACCCGCGCGAGCAGCAGGATCGCATCCTTGACCACCCGCGCCGCGGCCACCAGCAGGCCGCCGGTCAGTGCGGCGACCACCGCGATGCGCAGATACCCCAGCGTCGCGGGGCCGTCGATTCCCATCACCGCGGCGATCTGGCGCTGCCAGGCCGCTGCGGGCACGACCATCCCGAGACTGGCCGCGATCGCGCCGACGACGGTGACACCCTTGAGGACATGGATCACCCGGGGGCTCGGCGGCCACCAGTCCCGGTGGGACAGGAACAACCGTCGAAAGACCTTGCCCAGCAACACCCCGAGGCCGTAACCGATCGCAGCGTTGATGCCACCGATGACGCCACCGGTAGCCCAGTCGCGCGGCAGCAGTGACGGGGTCAGCGACAGACAGAAGAACAGTGCCGCGAAGGCAATGCCGACGAAGTCGAGGCGGAGCAGGCTCCAGGCCCACGCCAGGAAGGACTCCCGGCGGCGACGCTGCGATGCCGACGCGACCGATGAGGCCCCGGCCTCACTCGTGACGTCGCCGACCGCACCGGTCATCCGAACAGCCCGGGCAACACTTTCTCGGAGGTGGTACGCAGCTCGTCGAGCGACACCGTGAAAAGTCCTTGTACTTCAACGGAATCCGAGCCGTTGTCCGACACCCCGATGCGGGTGATCGGCAGGTCCCGGGCTTCGCACATCGACCGGAACCGGCTCTCCTCGGTGCGCGGCACGGCGACCAGCGCCCGGCCCGCGGATTCGGAGAACAGGAACACGAAGGGGTCCGCGCCTTCGGGAAGCAGGATGCGGCAACCGGTTTCACCGGCCAGCGCGGCTTCCACCACCGCCTGGATCAGCCCGCCCTCGGACAGGTCGTGCGCCGCAGAGGCCAGGCCGTCGCGGGAAGCGGCCGTCAGCACCTCGGCCAGTAGTTTCTCGCGGCCCAGGTCCACCGCGGGCGGCACGCCACCGAGGTGATCACCAGTGACCTGCGCCCAGATCGAGCCGTCGAACTCGTCGCGGGTGTCGCCCAGCAGGAACAGGGTCTCGCCGGGCTCGTTGCCCAGACCGGTGGGCAGCCGCCTGCTGACATCGTCGAGCACGCCGAGCACACCGACCACCGGGGTGGGCAGGATGGCGGTGGAGCCGGTCTGGTTGTAGAAGCTGACGTTGCCGCCGGTGACCGGAATACCCAGGGCTGCACAGCCATCCGCCAGACCGCGGACGGCCTGGGCGAATTGCCACATGACACCCGGATCCTCCGGTGAGCCGAAGTTCAGGCAGTTGGTCACCGCGATCGGGGTGGCCCCGGTGACCGCGACATTGCGGTAGGCCTCGGCCAGCGCCAGCTGCGCGCCGGTGTAGGGGTCGAGCTGGGTGTAGCGCCCGGATGCGTCGGTGGACAATGCGATACCGCGGCCGGTGGTCTCGTCGATCCGCAGCACCCCGCCATCGGCGTGCTCGGCGAGCACCGTGTTACCGCGCACGTAGCGGTCGTACTGTTCGGTGATGAACGCCCGGCTGCACAGGTGCGGACTGCCGACCAGGGCCAGCAGCGTGGCGCGCAGTTCCTCGCCGGTGACCGGGCGCGCCAGCTTCGCCGAGGTGTCGGCGATCAGCGCGTCCTGCCAATCCGGCCGGGCCACCGGACGCTGATAGACCGGGCCCTCGTGGGCCACCGTGCGTGGCGGTACGTCGACCACGCATTGGCCATGCCAGCTGATCTGCAGCCGGTCACCGTCGGTGACCTCGCCGATCACCGTGGCCAGCACGTCCCATTTGCGGCACACCGCCATGAACGCCTCGACGTTCTCCGGGGCGACCACCGCACACATGCGTTCCTGCGATTCGCTCGACAGGATCTCCGCGGGCGACATGTTCGCCGCGCGCAGCGGCACCTTGTCCAGTTCGATCGCCATGCCACCGTCACCGGCTGACGCCAATTCCGATGTGGCACAGGATAATCCGGCACCACCGAGATCCTGGATGCCGATCACCAGGCCGGCCGAGTACAGCTCGAGACAGCACTCGATGAGCACCTTCTCCATGAACGGATCGCCCACCTGGACACTGGGCAGCTTCTTGCGACCCGGACCCGAGCCCTCGTCGCCGCCGAAGGTGTCCGACGCCAGCACCGAGACGCCGCCGATGCCGTCGAGTCCGGTGCGGGCCCCGAACAGGATGATCTTGTTGCCCGTGCCGGAGGCGAAGGCCAGATGCAGGTCCTCCTTGCGCAGCACGCCCACGCACAGCGCGTTGACCAGCGGGTTACCGGCATAGGACGGGTCGAACACCGTCTCACCGCCAATATTGGGCAGTCCCAGCGAGTTGCCGTAGCCGCCGACGCCGCGGACCACGCCGTCGAGCACCCGGCGGGTGTCGGGGGCGTCGGCCGCACCGAAGCGCAGCTGGTCCATCACCGCGACCGGGCGGGCACCCATCGCCATGATGTCGCGCACGATGCCACCGACGCCGGTGGCCGCACCCTGGTACGGCTCCACGTAGGACGGGTGGTTGTGCGACTCGACCTTGAAGGTGACCGCCCAGCCGTCGCCGATGTCCACCACGCCGGCGTTCTCACCGATACCGGCGAGCATCGCCGAGCGCATCTCCTCGGTGGTGGTCTCGCCGAAGTAGCGCAGATGCACCTTCGAGGACTTGTACGAGCAGTGCTCGCTCCACATCACCGAGTACATCGCCAGCTCGGCGTCGGTGGGTCTGCGGCCGAGGATCTCACGAATCCGCTGGTACTCGTCGTCCTTGAGACCGAGTTCGCGGAACGGCTGCGGGTTATCGGGGGTGGCCGCCGCATGTTCGACGGTATCGACTGCTCCAGTGAGCCCAGATGTCACGAGAACAGTCTAGTGAGGGTTATTCGGTGGCGGCGGTCACGCAGAACACGTTGCCCTCCGGGTCGGCCAGCACCACCCAGCTGAAGGCCTCCCCGAACGAGTGCCGGCCCGTCTCGGTGGCGCCGTGAGCGACCAGCCGCGCCACCTCGGCCTCGACGTCAGGCCGCGCCGGTGACAGGACCGCCGGAGCGCGGTTCATGAACCCGCGGTGACCTCGCGACCTGCCGAAGCGCGGGCCACCAGCACCGGCCCCACCAGACCGTGGATCAGCACACTGCCGAGCACCACGATGATCATGACGGTCAGCAACGTGTCAGCAGGGGCATCCGGCAAGACGGTGTAGGCCAACAGGCCTAGGGTGATGCTCGCCGTTCCGCGGGGACCGAGCCCCGCGATCAGGGACCGCTCCGGCCACGACAGCTCGGATTTCAGCAGGACCAGCGTGACCGGCACTCCCCGCACGACGATCAGCACGAGGATGCCGAAGATGACCTGGCTCAGCGCCGCACCGTCCTGGAGGACGTACCAGGCGACCGCGCCGAAGACGAACCACACCACGCTCGCGAGCAGGAAGGTGATGTCGTCGATGAACTCCTGTTCCCTGCTGTCGTCGACGTAGTTCCGCACGCCGTTGAAGGCGATACCGCACACGAAGGCCGCGACGAACCCGTTGCCGTGCAGACCGACGTTGACGGCGTAGGTGAGCACCGGTGCCCCGACCACCAGGTAGCGCCGCGACGCCTCGCTCATGAACCCGCGCCGGTCGGCGGCGTTGGCCACCCAGGCCAGTCCCGCACCGATGGCCAGGCCCAGTCCGATCGCGAGCCCGAGATGGGGCAGCCCCTCCCGCAACGCCGTCGCGACGCTCTCGGCCTTGGAGTGCTCACCGTCGGAGATCGCCAGCGCGAACAGGAACACCGGGGCGATCACGCCGTCGGAATAGCCTTCCTCGACATTGAACAGCTGGCGCACCCGCACCGAGATCCGATCGTCGTGCAGGAAGGACACCACCGGTGCGAAGTCGATCGGCACCACCACGCACGCCACCACCAGCAGCATGGGCCAGGACAGCCCCGGCAACAACCACAGTCCGAGAACCACCGCCAGGGCCAGGCTGATCGGCAGTGCCAGGAACAGCAATCGCATAGCGAGCTTGGTGTGGCCACCGAAGAGTCCGCCGCGGATATTGGCGGCGTGCTCGAAAAGCACTATGGCCAAGATGGTTTCAGCGATCGGTTCGATGACGTGTGCCGCGATCCCGGCGGCCAGCGCATCCTTGGTGAGAAATCCCACCAGCGCACCGGCGAACACGAGTGTCATCACCGGCGTGATGCGCAGCCGCTCCAACCGGCGAGCCACCAGCGACCAGACGATGATGATTGCGGCTAATCCGGCGACCGACCACATCACTGGGCGATTATCCCCTGTGCGGCATCGCGAGGCCAGGTGAAGCGCGCCGGGATCGGGCCGGCGCGCCCACCGCCCGGGTCACGCCGGTGCCAGGAACGCGTGCAGCGCAGCGGCATAGGACACCACGTCGGTGGCACCCATGAGCTCGCGCGCGGAGTGCATGGCCAGCTGCGCGGCGCCGACGTCGACGGTCGGGATGCCGGTACGCGCGGATGTCATCGGGCCGATCGTGGACCCGCATGGCAGGTCGGCGCGGTGTTCGTAGCGTTGCAGCGGCACCCCTGCCTGCCGGCAGGCCAATTCGAACGCCGCGGCGGTGCGGCCGTCGGTGGCGTAACGCAGGTTGGGCTGGACCTTGAGCACCGGACCGCCGTTGACCGCGATCAGGTGGCCGGGCTCGTGCCGATCCGGATAGTTCGGATGAGTGGCGTGGGCCATGTCGCCGGAGGCCACCATCGAGGCGGTCAGGCGGCGCAGGAAGTCTTCCCGATCACCGCCGGCGGCCAGCACGATGCGCTCCAGGGTGGTCAGCAGCAGATCCGATTGCGCGCCGTGATCCGACGTCGAGCCGACCTCCTCGTGGTCGAACAGTGCCAGCACCGGCAGATAACCGGTCGGCTCGGCGGCCAGGAACGCCTCCAGTCCGGCGTAGCAGGTGCCCTGGTTGTCCAGCCGTGGCGCGCTGACGAACTCGCCGCCCACCCCGATGAGCGCCGACGGCGTCAGATCGTGGGTCATCAGATCGGCCGACAGCACGTCGGCCGGGTCCACACCGGCCCACTTGGCGGCGTAGTCGAGGAACGAGCGCGGGGTGGTACCCAAGCCCCACACCGCGTTGACGTGCCGCTGCGGGTCCAGCTTGACCGCGCCGCGGTCCTCGGCGAGGTGGATGGCCAACTGCGGCACCCGCAGGATCGGCTCGTCGATGAGGACGAGCAGGTGTGACACCCCACCCTCGGCGTCGGGGTCGCGCACCGACAGCCGGCCACTGGCCCCGAGGTCGCGATCGAGCCAGGAATTCAGCCAGGCCCCGCCGTAGGGTTCCAGGGCCACCACCTGCCAGCCGGCCACTACCCGGTCGGGATGCTGCTTGACGCGCAGGTTGGGGCTGTCGGTGTGGCCACCGACGATCCGAAACGGCCGGTCGGGATCCCCGCTGGAATCCCAGGCCACCAGCGAGCCGGCTCGCACCGTGAAGTAGCGGCCCTTGCGATCCGGCCAGCGGTCGGTCTCGGCCAACTCGGTGTAGCCCGCGGCGGTCAGACGGCGCGCGGCCGTCTGGCAGACGTGGAACGGCGACGGCGACGCGTCGATGAACTCACACAGCCCGTGTGCACTGGCCCCAGTCGACATGTTCACCATCATGTCCGACGGCGCAGCCATTAGGGTCGAACGGTGCCCTCCCCGCAACCGCAACCGGTTCTCGCGCCGTTGACGCCGGCGGCCATCTTCCTGGTGGCCACCATCAACCCCGGTGGTGAGGCCGTCGTCCACGACGCGCTGGGTGAGCTTTCCGGCCTGGTTCGGGCGATCGGCTTCCGTGATCCGACCAAGCACCTGTCGCTGGTGACCTCGATCGGCTCCGACGCCTGGGATCGGTTGTTCGCCGGCCCGCGGCCCGCGGAGTTGCATCCCTTCGTCGAGTTGCGCGGCGCCCGCCACCACGCCCCGTCCACCCCGGGGGATCTGCTCTTCCACATCCGCGCCGAGGTTCTCGACGTCTGTTTCGAGCTGGCCGGCCGGATCGCCAAGTCGATGGCCGGTGCCATCACGATCGTCGACGAGGTGCACGGCTTCAAGTTCTTCGACAACCGCGATCTGCTCGGCTTCGTCGACGGCACCGAGAACCCGGACGGCCAGATCGCCCTGGCCGCCAGCCAGATCGGCGATGAGGATCCGGACTTCACCGGCGGTTGTTATGTGCACGTGCAGAAGTACGTCCACGACATGGGGTCGTGGGAGTCGCTGTCGGTCACCGAGCAGGAACGCGTCATCGGCCGCACCAAGCTCGACGACATCGAACTCGACGATGACGTCAAGCCCGGCAATTCCCATGTGGCACTGAACGTCATCGAGGATGCGGACGGCACCGAACTGAAGATCGTCCGCGCCAACATGCCGTTCGGTGAGGTCGGCAAGGGTGAGTACGGCACCTACTACATCGGCTACTCGCGCACCCCGGCGGTCACCGAGCAGATGCTGGAGAACATGTTCATCGGCAGCCCGCCCGGCAACACCGACCGCATCCTGGATTTCTCCACCGCACTGACCGGCAACCTGTTCTTCACCCCCGTCGTCGACTTCCTCGACGATCCACCACCGCTGCCCACCACCCCGGCCCCGGCAGCACCTCCGGCCCCCGCCGCCCCTGCGGACGGCTCACTGGCGATCGGCAGCCTGAAAGGACACACCCGATGAACAACCTGTACCGCGAACTCGCTCCGGTTACCGAATCCGCCTGGGAGGAAATCGAACTCGAGGCCACCCGGACCTTCAAGCGACATATCGCCGGGCGGCGCGTCGTCGACGTCAGCGGGCCGGGCGGCCCCGTCACCGCGGCGGTGAGCACCGGCCACCTACAGCAGGTGGGCGCACCCGCCGACGGCGTGGTCGCCCATCTGCGCGAGGCCAAACCGCTTGTGCGCCTGCGTGTTCCGTTCACCGTGTCGCGTAGCGCCATCGACGACGTCGAACGCGGTTCGCAGGACTCCGACTGGGATTCGGTGAAGGAGGCGGCCAAGAAGCTGGCCTTCGTCGAGGACCGCGCGATCTTCGAGGGGTATGCGGCCGCCGCCATCGACGGTATCCGCGGCTGCAGTTCCAACCCGGCGCTGGCGCTGCCTGCCGATCCGCGCGAGTACCCCGATGTGGTCGCCCAGGCGCTCTCCGAGCTGCGGCTGGCCGGTGTGGACGGACCGTATTCGGTGCTGCTGTCGGCCGAGGCCTACACCAAGGTCAGCGAGACCACCGAGCACGGCTACCCGATCCGCGAGCACCTGAATCGGCTGGTCGACGGTGAGATCATCTGGGCTCCGGCCATCGACGGAGCCTTCGTCCTGAGCACCCGCGGCGGTGATTTCGATCTGCAGCTGGGCACCGACGTGTCGATCGGCTACCTGCAGCACGACGCCGAGACAGTTCAGCTCTACCTGGAGGAGACGCTGACGTTCCTCTGCTACACCGCCGAGGCATCAGTCGCGCTGACGCCCTAGCTGGTCGCGAGCATGCGTGTCGGTACCGCGACACGCCGTCGCCGGCGTACCGGGGCGCACGCTCGCCGGCGAAAGCCTCAGACCAGGACGGCGTCGAGCACGGAGTAGAACAGGCCGAGCCCGTCATCGGACGGGCCGGTCAACGGCTCGGTGGCGTGCTCGGGATGCGGCATCAGGCCGACGACACGGCCGTTGGCCGAACTGACGCCGGCGATGTCGCGCATCGAGCCGTTGGCGTTCTCGGCGTAGCGGAACACCACCCGGCCCTCGCCCTCGAGCTCGTCGAGCACGGCTTCGCTGGCCACGTAGCGGCCCTCGCCGGACTTCAGCGGCACCAGCAGCTCCGCGCCCGCCTCGTAGCGCGAGGTCCACGCCGTGGTGACGGAGTCGACCTTCAGCCAGACGTCGCGGCAGATGAAGTGCAGGCCCGCGTTGCGGGTGAGCGCGCCGGGCAGCAGCCCGGCCTCGCAGAGCACCTGGAAGCCGTTGCAGATACCCAGCACCGGTAGCCCCCGGCCGGCGGCTGCCACCACCTCGCCCATCACCGGGGCGAACTTTGCGATCGCACCGCAGCGCAGGTAGTCGCCGTAGGAGAACCCGCCGGGGACGACGACGGCGTCGACACCCTTGAGGTCGGCGTCGGCGTGCCACAGGCTCACCGCCTCGGCGCCGGCCAGCCGGACCGCACGGGCGGCGTCGACGTCGTCGAGGGTGCCAGGGAAGGTGATGACGCCGACGCGGGCGCTCACGACGGTTCCCGGGTGACCGTGAAGTCCTCGATCACGGTGTTGGCGAGCAGCGATTCGGCGATCTCGGTGAGCTGGGCGTCGGTGACCGAATCATCGACTTCCAACTCGAATCGCTTGCCCTGCCGGACATCTGAGATGCCGGCGTGGCCGAGCCGGCCCAGCGCGCCGACGATCGCCTGGCCCTGTGGGTCCAGGATCTCGGCCTTGGGCATGACGTTGACAACCACCCGGGGCACTACGAGCTCCTCGCTGACGACGGTGACTGGTGCGGCTCAACTGTACCGGCGCGCTACGGGCAGGACCCGATATAGGCCGTGCACAGCGGTGCGCCGAGGGTGTCGAGCACGGTTTCGTCGCTCGGCGACGGCCACGGCGTCAGCGGCGGCGAGCTCGACCACAGGGCCAGCTCGGTGATCGTGCTGTTGGCCGGGTTGGCCACCAGGTACTGGTGCAGGATCATCGGTCCGCTGACCACGGCGGCCATCCGGTCGGGCCCCAGGACGGTCAGCGACGGCGACTGTCCGGGGCTGGTCCGCTGACAGGCCCGCAGCGCCGTGACGGCCGCGTTGAACACGTCCTCGGCCAGCTGACCGCCCCGCCACGTCTCGCCGCGCCAGTGCACCACCTGGGCCTGCAGCTGCCATTGCCCGTCGGGGTTGGCCACCGTGGCCCGTTCGGCCACGGCGTAGCCGCGGGGATCGGCCGGCACCGGCGGGCTGGCGCAGAGGTCCTCGAACCGGAACCGCGGCGAGGGCGCGGTCACCGCCAGGCCGGGCAGCCGCGGCCAGACGTAGCGGGGGTTCAGCGGGATCGCCCACGGCGAGATCCAGGCGGCCTCGGGAATCCGGTCGCAGGCCGGTGGGCAGTTCTGCGGATCGGCGGCAGCCGGGGGCGCAACGGCCAGCCCGCAGGCTGCTAACAGCACAGCAAGGACCATCCGCATCGTGACGCCTCCCCTGAGCGCACAATCGTAAGCATGGAATTGACGCATTTCGGGCATTCGTGCCTTCTTGCCGGGTTCGGCGGCGCCACGCTGTTGTTCGATCCCGGCAACTTCTCCCACGGTTTCGAGGGCATCACCGGGCTTTCGGCAATTCTGATCACCCACCAGCACCCCGATCACGCCGATCGTGAGCGGCTGCCCGCGCTCCTCGAGGCGAATCCCGGCGCCGCGCTCTACGCCGACCCGGCCACTGCCGCCGAGCTCGGCGGTGCCTGGCAGGCGGTGCACGTCGGTGACGAGCTGAGTGTCGACGGCCTGACCATCCGCGGGGTGGGCGGCCGGCATGCCGTCATCCATCCCGAGATCCCGGTGATCGACAACATCTCCTATCTGGTGGGCGACGACGAGCACCCGGCTCGGCTGATGCATCCGGGCGACGCCCTGTTCGTGCCGGATGAGCCGGTGGACGTGCTGGCCACCCCGGCCGCTGCACCCTGGATGAAGATCTCCGAGGCCGTCGACTACCTGCGCGCCGTGGCGCCGGCGCACGCCGTCCCGATCCATCAGGGTGTGGTGGCACCGGAGGCCCGCGGTATCTACTACGGGCGTCTCACCGAGATGACCGACACCGACTTCCGCGTCCTGCCCGAAGAGAACTCGGTGCGGTTCTGATGGGCTCCCCAACGCACACAGCGGATCTCGAGCGGCTGTTCGGGCTGTCCGGCAAGACCGCTCTGGTCACCGGTGGCACCCGGGGTATCGGGATGATGATCGCCCGCGGCCTACTGCAGGGGGGCGCCCGGGTGATCGTGAGCTCGCGGAAGGCTGACGCCGTCGCGCAGGCGGTGCAGGCGTTGTCGGAGTTCGGTGCGGTGCGCGGTATCCCGGCCGACCTGTCCCGCCAGGAAGAGTGCGCACGGTTGGCCGCCGAGGTCACCGCCGACACCGACGCGCTGCACATCCTGGTCAACAACGCCGGAGCCACCTGGGGTGAACAGCTGGCGAGCTTCCCGGCCTCGGCGTGGGACAAGGTTCTCGACCTCAACCTCAAGTCACCGTTCTGGATGGTCCAGGCGCTGCTGCCCGCGCTGCGGGCGGCCGGCACTCAGGACGATCCCGCACGGGTCATCAACGTGGGCAGCATCGACGGTATCCACGTGCCGGCTCTGCCGGTGTACTCCTACTCGGCCAGCAAGGCGGCGCTGCACCAGCTGACCCGCGTTCTGGCCAAAGAACTTGGACCGCAGCACATCACGGTCAATGCGGTGGCCCCTGGACCGTTCCCATCGAAGATGATGGCAGCCACCCTGGACGCCTTCGGTGACGCCATCGCGGCGTCGGCCCCGCTGCGGCGCATCGGCCGCGACGACGATATGGCCGGAGTGGCGATCTTCCTGGCCAGCCGCGCCGGCTCGTACGTGAACGGGGCGATCATCCCGGTCGACGGCGGGATCGCGACGACGGCCAGCGGGTCGGGCTCAAGCCGCTGAGGTGGCGGGCAGGCCGGCTGCCCAGCGGTACACCGTGGGTGTGCAGCTGTGCATCAGGGCCAGGTCGACGACGTCGAGCATGGCCTGGCGCGGCCCGGGCTTACGTAGTTGCCGGGCGGCAACGGCCACCCGGACGACGCCGGCCCGCCGCGCTGTCCGCTCAGCAGAGAGCACCAGCGTGCGGCACCACCACGGCTCGGTGAGAAAGCCTTCGCCGATGCCGAGCACCCGGCCGCGCGTCGTCGTACCGCCGACCAGGTCGGTGACCCCGTGCAGATCGGCCAGTAACCGAAAGCCGTTGCGCGGCAATGCTGTCACAGTTCCTGCGGAAACCGTCCAGCCCGGGGCGGCGAACAGGCGGGTGCGTAGACCGACGTGCTCGAGCACCCGGTCGGCGCCCATCAGCCGCAAATTGGCTTCGTGGGCGGGCAGGGTGGCGAACTCGCCGCGGCGCTTCTTGGTGGCGGCCTCGTCGAACCCGTGCATCACCACCGCGTCCCCGTCGGCGCGGCGGCGCCGGATCCAGTCGACGGTGACCGGGTCGGCGTCCAGCCGGTAGCCGTTCTTCAGCCGCGGTGCCACCAGCAGTGACACCGGCACGCCACGGGAATCCAGTACCGAGCAGAACTCGTCGACATCGGCGAGCGTGCGCTCGCAGATCCCGGACACCGACACGATGAGTTGTCCAGCCACGGTGGGAAGTCTGACAACTCCAGGTGTCCGAGCGGTTGCGTCCATCGAGATGTCAGACGTCCATCCGGGTCAGCCTGGCAGTACGGCCTCGATCGCGGCGACCACCTCAGGCGCGTCGGGTTCGGTGCGCGGCCGGAATCGGTTGACCACCTGACCGCCGGGAGCGATCACGAACTTCTCGAAATTCCACTGGATGTCACCGGCCTGCCCCTCGGCGTCGGCGGTCTTGGTGAGCTCGGCATACAGCGGGTGCCGGTCGTCGCCGTTGACATCGGTCTTGGCCAGCAACGGGAAGCTCACCCCGTAGGTCGTCGAACAGAACGTGGCGATCTCTTCGGGCGTGCCCGGTTCCTGGCCCATGAACTGGTTGCACGGCACGCCGATCACGGTCAGGCCGCGCTCGGCGTAGTCGCGGGCCAGCTGCTCCAAGGCACCGTACTGCGGGGTCAGCCCACACTTGGAGGCGACGTTCACCAGGAGGATCGCCCGGTCGGCATAGTCGCCCAGCGAGGTGGACTTGCCGTCGAGCGTGGTCAGCGGGATATCGGTGAGAGCCATGCCTGTGACGGTACCGGGCGCGACGGCCGCGGCGGCGTCTGCTAGTCAGGAATGGCACCACCCGCACCACCAGCACCGACCAATGGAGTGACCAGTGACCCAGACATCACCGCCGCCGCAGCTCAGCATTCCGGTAGCGGGTCTCACCCTGTGCGCCGACGCCTACGGAGACCCCGCGGCCCACCCGGTCGTGCTCCTGCACGGCGGCGGCCAGACCCGGCACTCCTGGACCAAGACCGCCGCCGACCTCGGCGCCCAGAACTGGTACGCGCTGACCGTCGACCTGCGGGGACACGGTGACAGCGGATGGTCGCCCGACGGCGCCTACCCCCTGGACCGATTCGCCGACGACGTAGTACGCATCACCGAATTCCTCGGCCGGCCGCCGATTCTGGTCGGCGCGTCCCTCGGTGGCATCTCCTCGCTGGCCGCCCTCGGACTGCGCCCCGATCTGGCCCTGGGCCTGGTGCTCGTCGATGTGTCACCGTTCCTGCAACCCGCGGGCACCAGCAAGATTCGTGACTTCATGCTGGGCCGCGCCAAGGAGGGCTTCGCGTCGTTGGAAGAGGCCGGTGACTATGTAGCGGCCTACCTGTCGCATCGGCCGCGCCCGAAGAACCTCGACGGCCTCAAGCGCAATCTGCGCGAGAGGAACGGACGCTGGTACTGGCACTGGGATCCGGAATTCCTGGCCTCCCCGGAAGACCAAGCGGTGCAACGCAACACGCTGACCGACCCGGCCTGGCTCGGCGCTGCCGCCGGTACGTTGCGAATACCGACGCTGCTGGTTCGCGGCGGCAAGTCCGACGTGCTGAGCATCGAGGACTCGATCCGGTTCCTGAACCTGGTCCCGCACGCCGAGTTCGCCACGGTGGCCGACGCCCACCATATGGTCGCCGGGGACGACAATGCCGTGTTCGAGCAGGTGCTGTGGGACTTCCTGGACCGCCGGGTGCGGTCCAGACTCGCCCTGCTCGAGGGCTGACGGTCTAGGACTGCGGTCCGTAGTGCTGCCGGTCGGCGGTCGCCAGCAGCCAGGAGTACTGGAATGCGGCTTCCTTCCAGCGCTCGTAGCGCCCGCTGGTACCGCCGTGCCCGGCGGCCATCTGCGTCTTGAGCAAGACCGGATGACTGTCGGTCTTGGTGTGCCGCAGCGCGGCAACCCATTTCGCCGGTTCCACGTAGAGCACCCGGGTGTCGTTGAGCGAGGTCATCGCCAAGATCGCCGGATAGTCCTTGGCCTCGACGTTCTCGTACGGCGAGTAGGACTTCATGTAGAAGTAGACGTCGGAGTTTTCCAACGGATTTCCCCACTCGTCCCACTCGGTCACCGTCAGCGGCAGGGACGGGTCCAGGATGCTGGTCAACGGGTCGACGAACGGAACCTGGGCCAGGATGCCGGCGAACAGGTGCGGCGCGAGGTTGGCCACCGCCCCCATCAACAGGCCACCGGCGCTGCCGCCCAGCGCCACCAGGTTCTGTGGCCGGGTCAGCCCGGTGTCGACGAGGTGTTGTGCGACGGCGATGAAGTCGGTGAAGGTGTTGCGCTTCTCCAGCAGCTTGCCGCGCTCGTACCAGAGCCGACCCATCTCACCACCACCGCGGACGTGGGCGATCGCGAACACCATTCCGCGGTCCAGCAGCGAGAGCCTGGCCACCGAGAACCGCGGATCCTCGGAGGACTCATAGGCCCCGTAGCCGTACAGCACTGTGGGCGCCGGGAAGTCGATCCCGTTACGGTACACCAGCGAGATCGGGATGCGGGTGCCATCCTCGGCGAGCGCCCAGTCCCTGCGCTCGACGTAGTCGTCGCGGCGGTAGCCGCCGAGAACCGGCTGCTCGCGCAGCAGCGTGCGCTCACCGCTGGCCAGGTCCAGGTCGTAGATCCGCAGCGGGGTGATGAACGACGTGGTGCCGACCCTCAGCTTGGGTGCCGACCAGTTCGGGTTGCCCGCCAGGCCGGCCGACGTCAGCTCCGAGTCGAACGCGATCTCCTCCGGCGTTCCGTACCCGTCGGATTCAATGGGCCACAACTGGATTCGCGGTAGCGCCTCGCGGCGGTAGCTGACCACCAGGTGATCAGCGAACGCGTCGACGCCGTCGAGCCGGACGTCGTCGCGAGCGGCGATCAGGGTGCGCTGCGCCGTCGGGTCGGCCACCGGCGCTTCGACCAGGGTGAAGTTCACCGCACCGTCGTTGTGCAGGATCAGGAAGCGGTCCTGCCCATCGACGACGGCATGCTCCACCGAGTACTCGACGCCGTCGCGGCGGGCCAGGACAGTGGTGAAGGTGGCCGCCGGGTCGGCGGCGTCGGCGAACATCACCTCGGAGGTGATCGAGGAGCCGGCCGCGATGATCACGTACTTGTTGCTGCGGGTGCGCCCGACGCCGATCCAGAACCGTTCATCGGGCTCGTGGAACACCTGCTCGTCGGGCTGATCGGAGCCAAGGCGGTGCCGCCACACAGTGTCCGGGCGCCAGGCCTCGTCCACCGTGGTGTAGTAGACGGATTCGTTGTCGGCGGCCCACGTCACTCCCGAGGAGATGCCGGCGATCTCGTCCGGGTACAGCTCGCCGGTGCGTAAGTCCTTGAACCGCAGCGTGTATCGCTCGTCACCGACCACGTCGACGGAGTAGGCGATCAGATTGCCGTCCAGGCTCACGCTGGCGGCACCGAGCGCGAAGAACTCGTGGCCGTCGGCCTCGGCATTCTCGTCGAGCAGCACCTGCTCGCCGGGGATGTCGGTGTGCTCGTCGAACACCGGCGGGTTCCAGTCATCGGGGTCGGCGACCGGGCAGCGGCAGTGCACGCCGTACTGCTTGCCCTCGAAGCTGCGCCCGTAGTACCACCAGTCGCCCCGACGGGTGGGCACCGACAGGTCGGTCTCCTTGGTGCGGGACTTGATCTCGTCGAAGATCTTCTGCCGCAGGGGTTCGAGGTAGTCGGTGGCCTGATCGGTGTAGGCGTTCTCGGCTTCCAGGTGCGCGATCACCTCGGGGTCGGCCTTGTCCCGCAGCCATTCGTAGGGATCGACGAAGACGTCGTCGTGGTGGACGCGGGTGGTGTCGACGCGCTTGGCGACGGGCGGGTTCATGCGGTGGGTCCGATCCAGTCGGCGAATGACAATCCTGAAATACGTTCGTAGGCTTCGATATAGCGGGCCCGGGTGGCCGCGATGATGTCGTCAGGCAATGCAGGCGGCGGCACCGACCCGTAGCGGTCCCAGCCCGATTCGGGACCGGTGAGCCAGTTGCGGACGAACTGCTTGTCGAAGCTGGGCTGCACCACACCCTGGGTGTAGCTGTCGGCGGGCCAGTATCGCGACGAGTCCGGAGTGAACACCTCGTCGGCGAGCACCACCCGGTCGTCGGCGTCCACGCCGAATTCGAACTTGGTGTCGGCGATGATGATGCCCTTGGTCAGGGCGTGGTCGGCGGCCCGGGTGTAGATCTGCAGCGTGCGTTCTTTGAGCTGATTGGCGCGGACCGCACCGACCAGATCGATGACCTGAGCGAACGAGATGTTCTCGTCATGCTCGCCGAACTCCGCCTTGGAGGCGGGGGTGAACAGCGGGGTCTCGAACTTGCTGGCCTCGCCAAGGCCGGGCGGCAGCGGGATGCCGCAGACCGAGCCGGTGCGCTGGTAGTCGAGCAGACCCGACCCGGTCAGGTAGCCGCGGGCCACGCACTCCACCGGCACCATCTCCAGGCGGCGCACCACCAGGGCCCGGCCCAGCACCTCGCCGGGAATGCGCGGGTCATCCGGTGGGCCGGCCAGGTGGTTGGGAGCCTGAATGTGCTCCGAGAGGTAGTCGAAGAAGAACACGCTCATCGCGGTCAGGATGCGGCCCTTGTCCGGGATGAGGCTGTCCAGGATGTAGTCGAAGGCCGAGATGCGGTCGCTGGCGACGAACAACAGGTGTTCGTCGTCGATGGAAAAGATCTCGCGGACCTTGCCGCTGGCCAGATGTTGATAGTCGCTCAGAGCGGGGCGCATCGCGTCAGCCTATCGGCCGCCGAGACGGGGCGACTGTGCTGGGATCGAGCCATGAGATCGCGGTTCCTGCCGTATGCCACCACTCCGGGACGACTGCTGGTGCAGGTGGTCAGCGACCTGCTGGTCGCGCTGTGGATCGTCCTCTGGGTCGGCGTAGGCCTGGGCGTGCATTCGGCGATCGCCACCATCTCCAGCGTGGGACGCCAGGTCAACGACAGCGCCACCGGCCTGTCGGACAACCTGCATTCGGCGGGCGACAGCGTGCACGGCGTGCCGTTGATCGGGGACACCATGTCCAAGCCGTTGCGAGCCGCCAGCGAGGCCGCGCTCGATCTGGCCGGGGCCGGGCATCAGTTGGACAGCACGGCAGCGTGGCTGGCGGTGCTGCTGGCGATCGCGGTGGCAGCCCCACCGATCCTGGCGGTGGGCATGCCGTGGCTGTTCCTGCGGATCCGGTTCTTCCGGCGCAAGTGGACGGTGATCGCGCTGACCCGCACCCCGGCCGGCGAGCAGCTGCTGGCCCTGCGGGCGTTGGCCAACCGCCCGTTGCGCAAACTCACCGAAATCAGCACCGACCCGGTCGGCGCGTGGCGCCACGATGACCCGATGGCGATCCGCGGACTGGCCGCCCTCGAACTGCGGTCGGCGGGTGTCGCCCCGCCGCGGTACTGGCGCGGGCCGCAGGCCTAGCAGCCCTCGGTGAGCCGGCCGCACGTGTTCGACGCGCACTTCCACATCATCGACCCGCGCTTCGAACTGGTGCCCAATGACCAGCTCGGCCCAGGGACTGGTCGGGCGCGGTGGCGACGGAAGCGCGGCGATGTTCGCGTATGCGGCCGCCAAGCACGGCGTGGTCGGACTGATGCGTTCTGCGGCAAATGCTTACGCGCAGCACAACATTCGTGTCAACACTGTGCACCCGACCGGGGTGGCGACACCGATGATCATGAACGAGTTCACCGCCAGCAGGATTCGGGAGAACCCGAACGGGTCGAGGTTGTCCGCCAATCTGCTTCCGGTGCCGTATGTGGAGTCCGAGGACGTCACCAACGCGGTGATGTGGTTGGTGAGCCCCAAGTCGCGCCACGTGACCGGTGTGGCCCTGCCGGTCGATGCCGGTCACACCGTGATGTGAATCCGCCTTGCCAGACTCGACGTAGCAAATAGCCACAAAAGTCAATTCTGGGAGTTGCTGTCATTTGGCTGTGACTGTCGCAATTACCGACGATTCCACGAAACAGCTGGCTATCTCAATTTCTGCGGCTCCTCGGAGCGTTCTCGCACATCGCTGATGCGTTTACTCCTGAAAGCTATGAATCCATTGGAGCTACCGCACGGAAAGTGGCTCCATGTGCTTTCATGCACAAGCGGCGCCTGGGGTGGGCGCTGTGCTGTGGAGGGAGAACACTGTGACCGTTGCCGCTACCGGCTCAGATGATCGCGCGGCGGGCGGCGGCGGTGCGGCCCGGGTGAGCTCGGCCCGATATGTGGGTCGGGTGGGAGCGCTGGCGATCGCGCTGGGCGTCGGTGCCGGGATCGCGGCTCTGCCCGCCGTGGCATGGGCCGACGGCGGATCCTCGTCGAGTTCGTCCGATGCCGGTCCTTCGCGGACCAGCGGGCACACCGGCCGCACCCCAGCCAAGCCGGCCAAACCGTCGTCGTCATCGTCCACCAAGAGCAGCACCTCGGGGGCGGCAGCGGCTTCTGGCACCGCCTCCGGTGGCACAAACCGCTCGGTGATTACGGCCACCAGCGCCGCCGACAGACCGCGCTCGACGGGTACCACAGCGCGAACGAGTGCACTGAGCACTCCCGTCGCCGCGGCGCCGTCCCCCACGGGATCCGGTACCCGCCCCGGTGAACCCGCCGCCGCGGCCTACCTGCTGCCCGCCACCGCCTACACCCGGCGTGAAACCGTCAGCGCCTCGGCAGTCGCCTGGCAGCCGGGCAGCATCATCGCGATCTTCATCAGCAACGGCACCGCCGAGCACCCCGACGCCGGGCTGCTGCTGGGCACCGGATTCAGTTACGACGCCAGCACCTGCACCGGCAACACCGCCTGCAACGGTGGCCGGGCCGGACTGTTCGGTGACGGCGGCAACGGTTACAACGGCGGCAATGGCGGCTCGGCCGGCTGGTTCGGCAACGGCGGCGACGGCGGGGCGGGCCTGCCTGGCCAAGCTGGCGGCACCGGCGGCCAAGGTGGTCTGTTCAGCGGTAAAGGCGGCAGCGGCGGCGCCGGCGGCAACGCCACGACGACCGGTCAGGCCGGCGGTGCAGGAGGCGACGGCGGCGACGCCGGAGCGTTGTCGCTGTGGGGCGACGGCGGTGCCGGCGGTGCCGGCGGCAAGGGCGACGCCGCGGCCGGTGGCGCCGGTGGAACGGGCGGCAGCAGCGCCACAGCGTTGTGGGGCAAGGGCGGCGCCGGCGGGCGTGGCGGGGACGGCACCTCCGGTGCCCGAGGCGGCGACGGCGGTCGCGGCGGCCTCCTCCTCGGCAACGGCGGTAGTGGCGGAACCGGTGGAGCTGCGCTGAGCACCAATGGAATTGGTGGCCGTGGCGGCGACGCCGGAGACGTCGGTGCGCTGTCGGTGTGGGGCTATGGCGGACATGGCGGCGACGGCGGGAACGGAGCGCCCGGCGCCACAGGCCAGGACGGAACGAACGCCGGCGATTCCGGCGGAACAGGCACCGCGGGTGGCGCCGGGGGTGCCGGCGGTGCCGGCGGCGACGGCAGCTGGATCATCGGAGCGGGCGGTGCTGGCGGAGCCGGGGGTACCGGCGGCAAGGGCGGTACCGGCGGCAAGGGCGTCAAGGGCACCAATGCCACCGTCGCCGGCGAGGACGGGGGCAACGGCGGGGATGGCGGAGCCGGCGGCACCGGCGGGGCGGGCGGCAACGGCGGGCAGGGCGGATCTGGCCGAACTCTGTTGCTGTTCAATCGATCAGGGCAAACCGGAGCAGGCGGCAAGGGCGGCGACGGCGGCGCATCCGGCACACCCGGGGACGGCGGCAACGGAGCGGCCGGCAATGCCACTACCCCCACCGGTGGCGATGGCGGCGACGGCGGAGATCCTGGCGCGCCGGGCCAAGGCGGCGCGGGTGGCACCGGCAGCACTCCCGGCCAGAACGGTGCGACCGCCGCGGCCCTCACCTCCGGGGGTAATGGCGGAACCGGCGGTGCGGGCTACAACGCGGCCGTCGATACCACCGCGGCCGCGGGAACCAACGGCGGCAACGGCGGTAAGGGCGGCAACGGCGGCGCGGTCGGTAACGGCGGGGCCGGCGGGGCAGGCGGCGACGGCAAAGCGGGCGACTCCAGCACGCCCGGCGGCACGGGTGGTGCCGGCGGCTCCGGTGGTGACAGCGGGACCGTGGCAGGCAATGGCGGAGCGGGCGGCGCGGGTGGCAACGGCGGTAACGGGGCCACCGGCGCTGCCGGCGCCAACGGCGGCACGACGGCTGCGCCCCTCGTCGTCATCGGATCTCCCATCTCCGTCGGCCAATACCCGTTCTGGGTTGCGTTCAGCCCCGACGGCACCCACGCCTACGTCACCAACAGCGGCACCGGGACGGTGTCGATCATCGACACCGCCACCAACAGCGTCAGCGGTAGTTTCACCGGCGGAGACAACCCAAATACCGTCGTACTCAACAGCGATGGCACCCGCGCCTACATCACGAACAACAACAGCACCGGAACGGTGACGGTGGTCAACACCGGCACTGGCGCAACGATCGGCACCGTCCCCGTTGGATCCAACCCGCTGGGGATGGCACTCAGCCCCGACGGCAGCAGCGTCTACGTCGCACGCCTCATCGGCGGCGGGCTTTCGGTGATCAGCACCGCCAGCAATACGATCACCGACACGATCCCGGTCAGCTACCCCGGCTTTGTGGGGCTCAGCCCGGACGGCGGCACTGCGTACATCACCAACCCCCTCAACGACACGGTGTCGGTGCTCGACATCGCCACGAAGACCGTCACCGCCACCATCGGTGTCGGCGAGAACCCGATCGTTCTGGCAGTCAACTCCCAAGGCACCCGCGCCTACGTCGGCAACGCGCGCGCCAACACGGTGTCGGTGATCGACCTCGCAACTGAGGAAGTCGTCGCCACCATCCCCGTCGGCAATACTCCATACGGGGTGGCGGTCAGCCCTGACGGCACCCGCGCCTACGTGGCAAACCGGTCCAGCAATTCGGTCTCGGTGATCGACACTGCCACCAACACCGTCATCGACACCGTGGCCGTGGGCCAATCTCCGAACGGAGTGACAGTCAGCCCCGGTGGCAACCTGGTCTACGTCACCAACCTCGATGACAACTCGGTGACGGTGCTCGGCGCTTCTCAGAACGCCACCGACGGCGCATCCGGCACCGCGGGCGGGTCCGGTGGCGCTGGTGGAACGGGCGGGAAAGCATTGTCGGCCAACGGAACCGGTGGCCATGGTGGTTCTGGTGGCATCGGAGGCAGCGGCGGCACCGGCGGGGTCGGCGGAAACGGAGCAGACGCCACCGCGCTACTAGCCGCCGGAACCGGCGGACAGGGTGGCATCGGAGGCACCGGCGGTACGGGCGGCGCCGGCGGCGCAGGCGGGGCGGCCACCAATGGCGGAACCCAAGGCGCCGCAGGGGCGGGCGGAAGTGGCGGTAACGCCGGACAAGGCGGCAACGGCGGAAACGGTGGCAACGGCAGCGCCGCATACCCAACCGGCGGAGACGGCGGAAACGGCGGCGCACCAGGCACATTCGGCGCCGGCGGGCTCAACGGCGACGGTAACGGCTCAGCAGCGAACGGCAACCCCGCCACCTCAGGCGGCAACGGAGGCAACGGAGGCAACGGCTACGACGCCGCCACCGACGTCACCGCACTGGCCGGAACCAACGGCGGCAACGGCGGAAACGGCGGCAACGGCGGCGCGGTCGGCAACGGCGGCCAAGGCGGAGCCGGCGGTGGCGGTAAAGCCGGTGACGCGACCCACGCAGGCGGCAACGGCGGTACCGGCGGCATCGGCGGCGACAGCGGCGCGACGGCCGGCAATGGCGGAGCGGGAGGTGCGGGCGGCGCCGGTGCGCCTGGCGCCGACGGCCTCTCGACAGCGTTGCCGCTGAGCCAGGTCGCGGCCGCCATCCCGGTCGGCAACTCGCCGTTGGGAGTCGCGGTCAGCCCTGACGGCGCCCGGATCTATGCCGTGAACGAGGGCGGCAATTCGGTGTCGGTGATCGACGCGGCCACCAACACCGTCGCCGCCACCATCGCCGTCGGCAGCACCCCCTTCGACGTGGCGGTCAGCCCGGACGGCACCCGCGCCTACGTTACGAACGCCGGCGGTGGCACGGTTTCGGTGATCGATACCAGCACCAATACCGTTGTGGGCAGCCCGATATCTGTCGGGCCCGACTCCGGCCCGGTGGCCATTGCGGTGACGCCCGATGGAACACGTGCCTACGTCGCGAACCAGTACAACAGCACAGTGTCGGTGATCGATCTCGAGACCCTTGCCGTCACCGCTATCTCCATCCCGAACGGTAGCGGCGCCAACAGCATTGCCGTGACGCCCGATGGAACCCGCGTGTACGTCACCAACAGCGGAAGTGGCACCGTCTCGGTGATCAGCACGGCGACCAATTCGGTCATCGGCGATCCCATCACCGTCGGCACCAACCCGACCGGAGTGGCCATCAGCCCCGACGGCACCCGCGTCTACATCACCAACAACTACGACAGGGTCTCGGTGATCGATACCGCCACCAACACAGTCGTCGGCACTCCCATCACCGTCGGTGACAATCCAGCAGGCTTGGCGGTAAGCCCTGATGGGAAGACCGTCTATGTCGCCAATCGCAATAGCCGGTCAGTGTCGGTGATCGACACCGCGACCAATACCGTGCAGGAGATTCCCATCGGATCGTCCGCCACGCCGTGGGACGTGGCGATCAGCCCCAACGGCACCCGCGGCTACGTCACCAATTCCTTTGGCACGAACGCGGTGGTGGTGCTGACCCCACCCCAGAACGGGGTCAACGGTGCCAATGGCACCGCGGGCGGAAGCGGCGGCAACGGCGGAAGCGGCGGAAAGGCGCTGTCCACCAACGGCACTGGTGGCGGCGGTGGTACCGGCGGATCCGGCGGTAACGGCAGCTCGGGCGGGGCGGGTGGCAATGGCGAGGATGCCACCGCGTACGCGGCCGCCGGCACCGGGGGCGCAGGCGGCAGCGGAGCCAACGGCGGCAACGGCGGCTCGGGCGGAGCCGGAGGCTCGGCCAGTACCGTCGTTCTCGCAGGCGTTGCGGGCCAAGGCGGAAATGGTGGTAACGCCGGACAAGGCGGCAACGGCGGAAACGGTGGTGACGGCAGCGCCGCATACCCCACCGGCGGAAACGGCGGAAACGGCGGCGCACCAGGAACATTCGGCGCCGGCGGGCTCAACGGCGACGGCAACGGCTCAGCGGCGAACGGCAACCCCGCCACCTCAGGAGGCAACGGCGGTAACGGCGGCAACGGATACGACGCGGCCGCCGACGTCACCGTACTGGCCGGAACCAACGGCGGCAACGGCGGAAACGGCGGCAACGGCGGAGCAGTCGGCAACGGCGGGTCGGGCGGCGTCGGCGGCAACGGTGCGGCCGGAAGCTATGGCACCAGCCAGAACCCGACCGGCGGCGACGGTGGCAGTGGCGGCAGAGGAGGCGACGGCGGCAAAGGTGGCGCTCTTTCCGGCAATGGCGGAGACGGCGGCCAAGGTGGCTCCGGCGGCAACGGCGGCAGCGGCGGTCAAGGTGCGCCCGGGGCTGATTTCGATCTGTCTACGTCAAACCTCAACGGCGGCAAGGGAAGCACCGGGGGTTCGGGCGGAAATGCGGGTGCGGGCGGAGCTGGTGGAAACGGTGGCGTCGGCGGTGGCAACGGTGGACTTCAGGGCCTTGGCGCTAACGGTGGCTCGGCAGGTGTTGCCGGCGTTGGCGGCCAAGGCGGACAGGGCGGTACGGGCTACAGCCCATCTGACCCGTTGACAATCTTCTTCTTCGGCATCAATGGCGGCAGCGGTGGCGCCGGCGGCACTGGCGGCACAGGCGGTTCCGGCGCTGCCGGTGGCCAAGGCGGCGCGGGTCGGGTCAACGGCGTCACGGGAACCGACAGCAACGGGGGCGCCGGCGGAAAGGGTGGTACCGGCGGCACTGGCGGCAACGGCGGCACCGGTACAAGCGGCACCGATAGCACCGCCGCCGGCACCGGTGGAGGAGCCGGAGGCCAAGGTGGACTAGGCGGCAACGCAGGCGCCGGTGGCACCGGCGGAGTCGGCGGTAGCGGAGGCGGCACCACCGGCTTGCAAGGCGTGGGCGGTCAGGGCGGTTCCGGCGGATCGGCAGGCACGGGCGGCCAAGGCGGTGCCGGCGGCACCGGCTATAGCGGCGGAGTCGGGGAGGACGCCACGGCAGGCGGAACCGGCGGAACCGGCGGAACGGGTGGTTCCGGCGGCGCCGGCGGCCAAGGCGGCGCGGGTCGCAGCAGCGGCGCCGCAGGCACTGACAGCAACGGCGGCACCGGCGGCATCGGCGGCACTGGCGGGGCGGGCGGAACCGGCGGCACCGGGACCCGCGGCACCGACAGCTCGTCTTCCGGCGTCGCCGGAACCAGTGGGGGCACGGGCGGCAGCGGCGGTGCTGGCGGAACCGGCGGCACCGGCGGCACCGGTGGTAGCGGTGGCGGCACCACCGGATTGCAAGGAGTCGGTGGTCAGGGCGGCTCGGGCGGCTCTGCCGGTTCCGGCGGCCAAGGCGGAGCTGGCGGCAGCGGCTACAACGCGCCCGACGGAAGCGGCAACGCGGGAACCAACGGCGGAACGGGCGGAACCGGCGGAACCGGCGGTGCCGGGGGCACCGGCGGCACGGGCGGAACCGGTCGTACCGCGGGTTCCGCAGGTAGCAATAGCAACGGTGGCGCCGGCGGTACCGGCGGCACCGGCGGCACCGGTGGCGGTGGATCCGCTCTCATCGCTGACGCCGGTTTCATCGTATTTTCACCGCCAGGCGGCTCGGGCGGTCGAGGTGGCGCCGGCGGCAGCGGTGGTGCGGCGTCAGGCACGGCCGTCAACGGCTCCGGTGGCAACGGCGGAACTGGCGGGAACGGCGGATCCGGCGGAGACTACATCGCCTTCCAGACCGCGACCTTCGGCTTTGACTTCGCCGACGGGGGCGGTGGTGGTGGCGGTGGTGCGGGCGGCGTCGGTGGCAACGCCGGAAACGGTTCTGGCGCAACCGGTAGCGGTGGCACCGGTGGAACCGGCGGTGCAGGAGGTCACGGCGGCTCCGCGAATTACGGCACGGGCACCACCATCGACAACTTCACCTACCTGACCGCCGCCGGCGGCGGAACTGGCGGGTCAGGTGGCGCGGGCGCCACGGCATCGGGGGCTACCGGCGGTAAAGCCGGCGGCGGCGGTGGCGGCGGCAGCGGCGGTGGCGCAGGCATCGTTGAGAGTCAACTCGGCTCCAGTGGCGGCGACGGCGGCGGCGGTGGTGGTGCCGCATCCAGCTCTGGTGTCGCCGGGAACGGCGGTGCGGGCGGGGATGCCGTCTCATTCACCAACGGCTCACCGTCAGCGGCGTGGAATGGAGGTGCGGGCGGCATCGGCGGGGCGGGCACCGGCGGTGGCGGCGGAGCCGGCGCCGACGGAATTGACACACCGCGCACAGATGGGGCGGCTGGCGGAGGCGGCGCCAGCGGCGGTCACGGCGGTAGCAACGATGGCTTCCCCGCAGGCGGCAACGGAGGCGCCGTCGGCGGCAATGGCGGCCAAGGCGGCAATCCCGGATCTCTCATCGGAGGTACATCGGGGCAGTCAGCCTGACCTTGACGACCCGCGGCTACGGTCGCAATTCGACGAACAGGTGCCGGATTCCGGTGTGCCGGTTACTGCGCGCCCACTCCACCGGCTTGACCACGCGGACTTCATCGAACCGGCTCAGTAACTCTTCGTAGAGCACCCGCAGCTCGAGGCGGGCCAGGTTGGCACCCAGGCAGTAGTGCACGCCCTGACCGAAACCCAAGTGCAGGTTGGGTTTACGGCCCACATCGAAGCGATCGGCATCGGCGAATACCGCGGCGTCGCGGTTGGCCGAGCCCTCCCACACCAGCACCTTCTGCCCAGCCTTGATCGCCTGGCCACCCAGTTCGGTGTCCCGGGTCGCGGTGCGCCGCTTCGACGGCGACGGCGAGGTCCACCGGATCATCTCCTCGATCGCCGTCGGCAACAACTCGCGATCATCCTGCAGTCGCCGGTACTGGTCCGGGTTCTGCGCCAGGGCAAGCAGTCCCCCGGCCACCCCGTTGCGGGTGGTCTCCGCCCCAGCGCTGAACAGCAGCGAAAAGAACATGTACAACTCGAGATCCGACAACGGATCAGCGGTGGCATTGGCCACCACCGACAGCATGTCGTCGGTCGGCTGTGTCCGCTTGGCCGCGATCAACTCCATGCCGTAGGCGAACATCCGCGATCCGGCGTCCTCGACTGAGAGCGTGCCCACCTCGCCGCGCCGGGAATCGCCGAAGTCGAAGGTCGGCTCGATGGCCTGGAACAACCAATGCCGTTCGCTCTCCGGCACTCCCAGCAGGATGCAGATCATCTGCATCGGCAGTTCGGCGGCGACGTCGACCAGGAAGTCGAAGGCCACCCCCGGGTCGACCTCGTCCAGTAGCGCCCGCGCGCGGGCACGCAGGTCGTCTTCGACGCGGCGGATCATCCGCGGTGTCAGACCCGAACTGACCAGCCGCCGGATGTGGGCGTGCCGCGGGTCGTCCATCATGTTCAGCACCTGGCCGGCGATCGGCAGGTCCTGCAACAGGGTGCCGCCGTAGGGCCGCTCTCCCCCGGTCACCGACGAGTACGTGCCGGCATCACGCAGCACCGCAAGGGTTTCCGGATGGGTCGCCACCGACCAGAAACCCTCACCGTCGGGGGTGTTGACGGTCGGCTCGTGCCAGTACACCGGCGCCTCACGGCGATGGATCGCGAACAGGTCGTGGGGAAACCCGTCAGCGAAGTTGTCCAGGTCCGTGAAGTCGATGTCCTTGAGCACCATGGGCTTACAGGATCGCACCCGGGCTGTACTTGGCGGCGTCCGGGTAATCCCGCACCAGTTCGTCCACCGCGGCGATCACCTGGTCGACTTGGCTGGCCGCAGCACCGGTGAAGGCCTGCTTGTCGGCCAGCGCCGCGTCCAGTGCCGCCCGGTCCAGCGGAAGCCGGTCATCGGCGGCCAACCGGTCCAAGAGGTCGGGTTCCTGGCCCTTCTCCCGCATCGCCAGCGCGACGGCCACGGCGTGCTCCTTGATGACCTCGTGCGCGGTCTCCCGGCCCACGCCGGCACGCACCGCGGCGATCAGCACCTTGGTGGTGGCCAGGAACGGCAGATAGCGGTCCAATTCGCGCTGGATCACCGCCGGGTAGGCACCGAACTCGTCGAGCACGGTCAGGAACGTCTCGATCTGCCCGTCGATGGCGAAGAATGCGTCCGGCAGCGCGACCCGGCGCACCACCGAACAGAACACGTCGCCCTCATTCCATTGCGCCCCAGCCAGTTCCGCGGCCATCGAGCCGTATCCGCGCAGGATCACCTGCAGGCCGTTGACCCGCTCGCAACTGCGGGTGTTCATCTTGTGCGGCATCGCCGAGCTGCCGACCTGTCCCGGTGCGAAGCCCTCGGTCACCAGCTCGTGGCCGGCCATGAGCCGGACGGTGTGCGCGAACGACGACGGTCCCGCGCCCAACTGCACCAGAGCGGAGAGCACATCGTGGTCCAGCGACCGCGGGTATACCTGGCCGACGCTGGCGAAAACCGCTGAGAATCCCAGGAACTCGGCCACCCGGCGTTCAAGCTCGGTCAACCGCTCGTCGTCTCCGTCGAACAGATCGAGCATGTCCTGGGCGGTGCCCATCGGCCCCTTGATGCCGCGCAGCGGGTAGCGGTCGATCAGCTCACGAATGCGGGTGAGCGCGATCAGGGTCTCCTCGGCGGCCGAGGCGAACCGCTTGCCCAGCGTGGTGGCCTGCGCGGCGACGTTGTGGCTGCGGCCGGCCATCACCAGATCGCGATAGGTGGCCGCCCGCTCGGCCAGCCGGGCCGCCACCGCGACACCGTGGGCGTGCACCAACTCCAGCGAGCGCCGGATCTGCAGCTGCTCGACGTTCTCGGTCAGGTCGCGGCTGGTCATCCCCTTGTGCACGTGCTCGTGACCGGCCAGCGCATTGAACTCCTCGATGCGGGCCTTGACGTCGTGGCGGGTCACCCGCTCACGCGCGGCGATCGAACCCAGGTCCACCTGCTCGAGCACCCGCTCGTAGTCCTCGATCACCCCGTCGGGTACGTCGACACCCAGTTCCTTCTGTGCGCGCAGCACCGCGAGCCACAGCCGCCGTTCGGCCACGATCTTGGCCTCCGGTGACCAGATGGCCACCATTTCCGCGCTCGCATACCGGTTGGCCAGGACATTCGGGATCGTCACGAGGCACTAGCTTACGGTTTGGCGTATGCACTGTGTCGGGGTCGACCTGGCTTGGGGGCAACGCAACCCCACCGGGGTGGCCGTCCTCGACGGCGACGGCGTGCTGCTGCACGTCAGCGCCGCGGGTGACGACGACGACGTCCTCGCCCGGATCGCCCCCTACGTCGGCGGCCCCTGTGTGGTGGCCGTCGACGCTCCCCTGGTGGTCACCAACCCGACCGGAACCCGGCCGTGTGAGACCGCCTTGAACCGGGACTTCCGCCGCTACGACGCGGGCGCGCACCCGGCCAATACCGGGCTGGCCTGGTTCGCCGACGGTGGCCGGGGCGCACGGTTGTGCCGGGCGCTCAACCTTGATCTCGATCCACGGTCGTCGTCGGCTCGCCGGGCGCTGGAGGTCTACCCGCACGCCGCCGCCGTCGCGCTGTTCGGGTTGGGGCGCACGCTGAAGTACAAGCAGAAACAGGGCCGAGATATGGCACTGCTGCGCTCCGAGCTTCTGCGACTGGTCGAGTTCATTGAAGAGCTGCCGGATCTGTCTCTCGATCATCCCGACTGGCGACGGCTCACCACGTCGGTCGCCGACGCTACGCGCAAATCGGAGTTGCGCCGGGCCGAGGATCCGATCGACGCGGTGCTGTGTGCCTACGTCGCGCGCTTCTTCCTCACCCGGCCGGGGGACGTGACGATCTATGGCGAACCGGCTACCGGCTGTATCGTTACCCCGACGCCGCGATCGACGTAATGGCGCTTCTTACTTGATCTTTCGCGCCGAATCGTCGGTTTTGCCGAGCAGGGGCGCGGGGATATAAAACTTGTCGGTGGGTGCTGCGAGGATGTGGTCATGTCCTCGTCGATGGTGGTGACCACACCCCAGCAGCGTCTTGAGGCGCTGTTTGAGGAGCTCTCGGAGTTGGCTGGTCAGCGCAATGCGATCGACGGGCGGATCGTGGATATCGTGGCCGAGGTCGAGCGCGACGAGTTGTGGGGTGCGACCGGGGCGCGCTCGGTGGCCGCGTTGGTGGCCTGGAAACTGGGCACCACCACGGCCAACGCCCACGCGATCGCCACGGTGGCCCACCGCAGTCAGGACTTCCCCCGCTGCGTGACCGAATTGCAGCAGGGCCGGCTGTCGCTGGATCAGGTCGCCGTCATCGCCGCCGGTGCAGGTGAGGGTTCCGATGAGCACTACGCCGAGCTGGCCGCGGTCGCCACCGTCCACCAGTTGCGCACCGCGATCCGGCTCGAACCCCGACCCGACCCCGATCCCCGGCCGCAGCCCCAACGCAGCATCACCACCACCAGTACCGACACCACCACCAGCTGGCGTATCACCCTGCCCCACGACGAAGCCGCCATCCTCGACGCCGCCCTCACGTCCCATCTCGACGCCCTGGTCAGCGAGTGGACGCGCGATCACGGCAGCGACCCGACGCAGGCACCATCGTTCCCCACCACTGTCGACGCCTTCCTGCAACTGGTCACCGACAGCTGGGACGCGCAAGCCACCCGCCGCCCGCACGGCCAGCACACCACCGTCGTCGTGCACCTCGACATCGACAAGTCCGCCGCCGCACTGCACCTGGGCCCGCTGCTGCCCGATGCCGACCGCCACTACCTGACCTGCGATGCCACCTGCGAAGTCTGGTTCGAACGCGACGGCCGGCCCATCGGGGCCGGACGCGCCACCCGCACCGTCGACCGCCGGCTGCGCCGCGCGCTGGAACACCGCGACCGGGCCTGCGCGGTACCCGGCTGCAACAGCACCCGCGGTCTGCACGCCCACCACATCGTGCACTGGGAACACGGCGGACCCACCGAGCTATCGAACCTGGTCCTGCTGTGTCCGTTTCACCACCGCGCCCACCACCAAGGGCTGATCACCATCACCGGCCCCGCCGACCAGCTCGTCATCACCGACACCAACGGCGATCCCCTCACCGACGCCCCGATTGCCCACACACCCACCCGACCGCCAACGGATGTCCCGTCCTACCCCGGCCCGACCGGCGAACGCGCCCAATGGTGGTGGTACCAACCCTACGAACCACACTCACCACCCAGCACCAACTGAGCGAAACACTCAGGCGCGCAAGCCCGTCCAGGTGTCCGCGGTCCCGGTGAGACGGCTCACCTGTTCGAGGAAGCGGCGCACCTTCGCCGGATTCTCCTGGCGTTGCCAACCGAATGTCGTCGGACGCTGTACCCGGTCATGCCAGAAATGCCCGGGGGTGGACTCCGGCCGGGTGGCCACCAGCCACACCGCGGTGTCGGCACCGTCGGACAGGTCGCGCAACAGCGGCCTGGTGAGCACCCGGAACCGGGGCAGATACTCGGCCACACCGGGGGTGTCCACCCAGCCGGGATGCATGCTCTCCACCCGCACACCAGTGCCGGCCAGCCGGCGCGCCCACGAATCAGCAAGTACCACTTGCATTTTCTTGGTCCGGGCATAGGCGCGGACCCCGTTGTAGCCGCTGCGGTATTCCAGGTCGTCGACCACCAGCGGGGAACTGTACATACCCCCGGACGACACCCACACCACCGACGATGCCCGAGCCGCTTTGAGTAACGGCAGCAGCCGGTCGGTCATCAGATGCGGGCCCAGCACGTGAGTGGCCAACTGCACCTCGTGACCTTGCGGGGTGACCCTGCGGTCCTTGGGCATCAGCCCGGCGTTGTGCACCAGTCCGTCCAGCGCGAGCACTCGACCGGAGAACGACGCGGTCCAGGCCCGAACCGCGTCCAGGTCGGAAACGTCGCACACCTCCTCGACGACGTCGGCGCCGGACACCGCAGCCCGGATCGCCTCGGCGCACTGGTGCACCTTCTCGGCGTTGCGGCCCAGCAGATGGACCGTCGCCCCCAGCTCGGCAAAGCCCTGTGCCATGGCGAACCCGATCCCCGCGGTTGCCCCGGACACCACCACCCGCTCGCCCACCATCGAGCCGGCCGCCGGGTCGGCGGGCCACCACAAGCGCCGCAGTCCCGAACCGATCTTGGTGTAGCCCAAGACCAGGGCGCGGTCCATGGCGCCATCCAGCAGTTCGGTTGCCGGCCGGGTGAGCGCCGAGAAGTCCATGCCTCGAACGTAACCTTCAGACTCGCAGGCTGCGCTCGTCGATGGGAGCCAGCACGTCCAGCATGTCCACCAGGGTGGCACGAGCCACCTCGCGAGGACCGTCACCATCGCCGACCAGCGCGGACACCACTGCCCCGTCGACCGCGCACACCAGCGCAGTGAGCAGTTCCATCCGCACAAAGCGCCCGGACCGCTCGATGGCCTCGCCCACCGCTTCGACCCGCTGCTGCAGCAGCCGCCGCTGGATGCCCCTCAGCGCCGGCTGGCGGGCGCAGGCGATGTAGCGCTCGTACCGGGAGATCAGTTGCTCACTGACCGGCTCCTGCGACGGGTCACCGATCAGCAGGTCGACCAGGACGTCCGCGGTGGCCTCAGCACCCCGACGACGCCGTGGCAGGTCGTCCACCCGCGACCGCAACTGGGCGGCTTCCACCGTGCCGACGAACTCGACCGCGCTCTCCACCAAATCGTCCAACGACGAGAAGTAGTAGGTGGTCGACGCCAGTGGCAGGCCGGCCCGCGCGGCCACCGCGCGATGCCGAACCGCCTCGAACCCACCTTCACACAGCAGCTCGGCGGCAGCGCTGACCAGCGCATACCGTCGTCGCTCCCCTTTGGGAGTCACCGCCGCGATCACGTCCAGAATGCTGCCAGCAGCTGACGCTGCCGCATCGGTGTTTCACCGAATCATTAACCTTGGCAGTCGGGCAGCGTCTCGACCGCCAAGGCCCGTGCTAGCTGCTCGACCCTAGGTAGTCGGCGACCAGCTGCTGGTCGATCGGGAAGTGGAACAGCTTTTCAGCATTCTTGTGGGTGATCTTGTCGATTTCGGTCTGCGGTACCCCGTCGAAGACCTCCTTGGCGGCCATCTGAGACTTCGGGAACGGAGTGTCGGCGTGCGGATAGTCCGACTCCCACAGGATGTTGTCGATCTCGAAGTCGTACCGGTACTTGATGCCGATCGGCTCTTCGATCATGCAGAAGTACATGCTGCGCCGCGCGACCGCGGACGGCAGGATGTCGGCGTTCTCCACATGTGACCAGTACTGGTGGCGCTGCCACTGGCGATCGGCTCGCTCGAGTGCCGCCGGGATCCAGCCGATGCCACCCTCCGACCACACCACCTTGGCGTCGGGGTACTTGCGCAGCAGCGGGCTGACCATCAGGTTGCACGCCGAGCGCGCGGCCACCGCGAACGCGGCGGCGATCTCTGTCATCGGGTTGGGCATCTCGCCGCCCACGGCATGGATCTTCGACAGGTCGATGGCGGCACCGCCGGAACCGATGTGCATGCAGATCGGGGTCTGATCAGCCTGGGCTGCGGCGAACAGCGGCTCCCAGTACCCGCCATGGAAGCTCGGCAGTTCCACAACGTACGGATCCTCGATGAAGCAGATCGCCTTGCTTCCCTTGGCCACCATCCGCTCGTGCTCCTTGATGGCAAGGTCGATGTCCCACACCGGCAGGATGTGCATCGGCACGAAGACGTCGCGGCCGGCACCACACCACTCGTCGATCATGTAGTCGTTCCAGGCCTGCACGCAGACCAAGGCGAGTTCCTTGTCCGGCCACGTGGCGAACTTGCGGCCGCCGAAACCGGGCAGGGTCGGGAACGACACCGACGCGAAGATGCCATTGGACAGCAGGTCCTTGCGGCGCTCGACGGGGTCGTAGCAGCCGGGGATCATGTCCTCGAATCGGGCCGGCTCCATGCCCCACTCCTCGCGCGGCTTACCGGCGACGGCGTTGAGGCCCATGGTCAGTTCGCGGCCGCCCTCCCACTCCCAGATCTGACGGCCGTCAACCTCGACGACATGCGGCACCCGGTCCTTGAACTTGGCCGGCACGCGGTCGGTCCACACGTGGGCAGGCTCGACAATGTGGTCGTCGACGCTGAACAAGGTAAACATTGCTGAAGACTCGCTTCCCTAATCATTGCGGTGTAACGGCGGTCAGCCTGAATCTGATGATGGCACCGGCGCAACACGATGTGGAGGCCCGAGCGGGAAACGGCGTTTCCAATTTTGGCTGCCCGGTACACCTTTCTCAGACAGTTGAGTTCTCCTACGCTGCAGACACATCCGCCGCCGGCATCACTCGGGCACGGCCCGGCAACGGCGGTCCTCGACTCATCCTCTGAGAGCAGGAGATTCAGCAATGCGCTCCGACACCACTCCTGCGCCGGAACGCGATCTCGCAGCAATCTGGGAGGCCACCATCGAGCGCATCGAGGGTCTACTCCGCTCGTTGCCCGA
This sequence comes from Mycolicibacterium anyangense, assembly GCF_010731855.1. Classification (NCBI taxonomy): domain Bacteria; kingdom Bacillati; phylum Actinomycetota; class Actinomycetes; order Mycobacteriales; family Mycobacteriaceae; genus Mycobacterium; species Mycolicibacterium anyangense. Next base: position 3,333,365 of record NZ_AP022620.1, read on the forward strand.
TGACTCCGAGACCCAACCGCTGCACACCGTTCCCGGGGCAACGGTGTGCGACGGCGTTGCGCACCTGGCGCAGGTGCTCGCCACCCCCGAGCCTGTGCCGCTGACCCTCCCCGAACCAGGAACGGCACAGTCGGCACTGCCCGAACTGATCGCCGACGTCCACGCCGCAGCCGTCGCACTGCGCTCGCGGCTCGCTGACTGCGCGGTACCTGCGTTGGTCACCGCCATCACGATGACCGAGCACGACCTGCGAACAGTCCTGAATGCACCGGGGGCCCGCGACAACGTGGCGATCAAGGTGGCGCTCGACGAATTGTCCGGCCGATTCTCCGACCGGGTCGCCGCCGCGGGTCTGCCGTCATTGCGTGTGACGGTCGAGCAGTGGGGCACCATCGCGGGCCGGGGCAAAGCCACCTCGTGCGTGGTGGCCGACCGTTTCGAATTCGTGCGTGCCATGGCGGGCCGCCGTTCTGCCGCCGAGATCGGCCGGTGGAACTGGGGAGTGGATCCGCAGATCTACCTCCCGGTGATCGCTGAAGTTCCGTTGCCGGTGAACGAGATTCGCGAGCGCGATCCCCGGATTCCCGCGCACATGAAAGACCGCGAGTTCGCCCTTTAGCGCGACGTCCGACCCAAGGGGTGGCATGGGGTCGGTCGGCGGCATCAGGGTTGTCTCGGCATCTCCGGCTACCTGATCGAGCCGCGGGCGCGCAGCTCCGCGATCTTCTCGACGCTGTAGCCGTGTCCGAGCAGCACCTCGTCGGTGTGCTGGCCGAGCGCGGGCGCAAGCCGGTGCGGCGCAGGCTTGGCGTCGCTGACCCGCACCATGACAGCCGACTCCCGAACCATGCTTCCGTCGGCATCGGCGACTTCGGCGATACGCCCGATCGCCTGGTTGATCGGATCGCGGTGGAAGCTCCTGCTGTTGTTCTGCGACTTGGGCACAATGGCCGCCACGCCCGCTGACCGCAGCACCTCGACCCAGTCCGCACTGTCTCGCTGGACAAGCACGTCGAAGATCATCTCTTCGAGTTCGTAGCGGTTCTCCATCCGCGCGTCATGGCTGGCAAAACGCGGATCCTCCAGAATCTCGACACCGAGAACCGGCTCGAGCCGGCGTATCTCGGCATCACTGAGCGCCACCAGACACACCCAGCCATCCCGGGTTTCGTAGAGCCGGTCCAGCGGACCGATACCGGTCTGCAGCGGATCGAGCCGTTGCGCCCCGAGCACGGTGCCGTCGTCCTGCCGCACGATGTGAGCGGCATGCGTCATGGTCGCGTTCAGCTGAGGGTTCTCCACGTAGCAGCCACCGCCGGCACGGTTGCGGTGCAGCAGAGCGGCCAGGATGCCGATGGCCCCGGTCAGGCCGTTACCCGGGTCCTCGTTGCCGATGGGCCACATCGGCGGGTTGAATTGGCCGGCCACCTCATAACCGAGCCCGACGTAGCCCGACATCAACGGAGCGAACGACTGCCGCAACTTGTCCGGGCCCGAAGACCCCCATCCCGGCGCGTACAGGTAGACGGCTTCCGGATTGAGATCGCGCACCTGCTCGTGGCCGAGTCCGACGCGGTCGGCGGCACCGGGACGCATGTTGTGCAGCACCACATCGGCCCACCGGATCAGTTCGTCACGGGCAGGGTGCAGCTCAGGATCCTTGAGGTTCAGAGAAATTGCGCGCTTGCCGCACGATGCGGCCCGGAACGGCCGCTGGATTGCCCGCAACTGGTCACCCAGCGTGGTCTCGAGCTTGATCACGTCGGCTCCGAGGTCGGCGAGCAGCCTGGAGCTGAACGGACCCGCGTAATAGGCGCCCGCGTCGAGGATTCGCAGACCCTCGAGCAGGTACTGGTCGCCGGAGTCTGCGGTCGGGGTCTGGCTCTGGCCCTGGCTCTGGCCCGATACGCCGGCGGTCCATCGACCGTCGTGCTCGCCCACTTCCGGCGCTCCCGCTTCCGGCCGGTGGTCCAGGCCGGCGAACCTGATGGCAGGTGCCACCTGCTCCACCGTGCCGAACCGCGAGTCCTCGACCGTCACCACCATGCCGTTGTGGCGCACTTGCGGTTGGTCGAAGATTTCCCCGGGATGTAGCTCGGGGATCACCGCGACGTCGGCGTCGATGAGCCGCTTGAGCCACACGTCCCTGGGCTGGCTCTCGAAGATCGCCGGCACATCCTCGAGCAGGACCTTGCGCTCGTCTTCGTTGAGGGGAATTCTCATGTCGGAGCCGTCCGTGGCGACCTGCAGCCGGTCGTCGAGACCGAGTTCGCGGATCAATCGTCCGAAGGCCCCCACCGCACCGGTGTGGACGCCCAGGTACTCGTCGTCGGCGCAGCGGAAGGACCGTGAGACCAGTCGGATGCTGCCCGGCACGATCTGCGGTGCGGCACCGGCCTTGTCGGCGTCACCCCACATCATGCCCATGTAGCTGAGCGCACCGTCGACGAGTGAGGTCTGGACCAGTCGGCCGCGATGGTCTTCGTCGCGGCGGTAGAGCGCCGCCAGTGAACCGATGACCGCCAGGTTCGCCGCGCCGATACTGGCGAACGGCACGCCTTCGTAGATCGGCGCGGGCCGCAGGCCCACCTGTTCGGCCGTGACACCCACGTAGGACTGCACGACGGCCTCATGCCCGGGCACCTCGGCAAGGGTGCCGTCCTCACCGAATCCGGTGATCGCGGTATAGACCAGGCGAGCAAACCGCTCGTGGACGCGCACCCAGTCGACGCCGAGCCGTTCGGCCACGCCGGGTCGCCAGCTGGTGACGAAGAGGTCTGCCGACCCGAGCATGTCGAACAGCTGAGCGCGGTCGGCGTCCTTCTTCAGGTCGAGCTGCACGCTTTTCTTGCCGCGGTTGAAGACGGCATACTCCGTCGCCAACACGTCGCGCAGCGGGTCGCCGCCGGGGGGCTCCACCCACCAGACCTCGGCTCCGTAGTCGGCGAGCATCCCGGTGGCCCGCGGGCCCGCCAGCCCCCTGGTGCAGTCGATCACCCTGATTCCATGGAGCGGACCGCTCACCGAACTACCTCCAGTTGTTGGGTTCTACGAGAGCCAATGTAGGAAGTCGCCACCCACTGCAGTACCGCCATCGGTGGAAACGTCGATTTCAATTTCCACCCTGGCCGCTGGGCAGACGAGCCGATCTGTCATCTGGCATCGTCGCCCGGGATTACCCTGTTGGCGGGCGTCCAAGAGAGGGGAGAACAATGAGCCCCGCGAACAGGCCCCGCGCGCGGCAGCAGCCTGCAGCTGCCGAAGCACGCACAGACATAGCCGAGTCCGAACGCAGCCGGTTGCTCACTGCCGCAACGGAGGTCATGCAGCGCAATGGCTGGTGGGGATTCAAGGTGGACAGCGTCTTGCGCCAGGCTGGCTTGTCGACACGAAGTTTCTATCGGCACTTCCACAAGAAGAGCGACCTCTTGGTGGCGCTGTTCGAAGATGAACTCGGCGCGTCAGCCATCTCACTGCGACGCGCGACGGCCGCCGTCGAGACGCCGTCGGAAAAAGTTCGGGCGTATATCGCCGCGGCCCTGGACGCGGCCTACCAGAAAGATCTGGCCAAGCCGTTGTCACTGGTCGCTTCGCACTGGCGGGAGATGCTGCTCGAGAATCCGGACGCCTTCGAGCGCTGCATCGCGGAGGTGATGGCGCCTCTCGTGGAGGCCATCCAAGCCGGTATCGCGACAGGCGAGTTCACCTCAGAGGATCCCGAGGCAGATGCCGTGGCGGTGTTCTATCTGGTGGCCGGGATGACAGCCGATCAGGCAAGCCTGGGCGGCACGACCCCGCGGGAGCAACTCGAGCACGTCTTGATGCCGTTCATCCAACGGGCAATTGGACTGCAGTAGAGGCCAATTCGCAGAGACTCAGCACGCAACCTTGATGCGAAATGTTCCGGTGGTGCGAGCACTGGGGTTGTCGGCGTTGAATCCGTACGCCTCGCCGTCAAGGTCGAAGGTAGCGCCAGAGGTCTTCAGATTCCCACTACCGTCGAGGCCCTGCCAGTAGCTGCCGGTGAATCCGCCAAGATTGCGGATGCTCACCGATTTGGTTGTCAGACCGTGGCTGTTGTCAAGGACTGTCGTGGTCCCGGCCGATACGTCACCGGTGCTGATCGTGGTGAGGTTGCCATTTCGGACGCACGACACCGCACTGGTCTTGCCGAGATCCTGCCCGTTGACAGTGACCGATGCGGTTCCGACAGCGAGCTCGCCGGAGCGCAGAGCCGGTTCGGCAGGAGTACTCGAACACGCTGACAGCACTACTAGACACGCCGCTGCACAAGCGATGACGACACCGTGTTGCTCCACCAGGCCAAGGTAGCGACCTGACGCAACAGGGTGTAGCACTTCATGGAAGATCGACTGGGAACGCCATTTCGGGCCGTTGCAAACGCGGTTCTCGAAACGGTGATGGCAATCAGTCGCCACCGGACCTCAGCGCAACCAGAATGAACTGATGATCGAGACGATCGGCGTGGGTCAGCTCCGCGCCGACACATGTAGATACTTGCAGCGGGTGGCAGGCGGCGACACGCTGCAGGTGATTCGGCGCGGCCGGGTAGCCCTTCGTATCGAGCCGGTTTCGCACCAACAGGTGACATCACAACGACAGCAGGAAATGTCCGGCACGCAAGTGATTGCCGTTCAGCTTTCCCACCTGCGGTCGCAAGCCTCGCGCTACCTCGACCAGGCCGGCTCCGGTTGCACCATGCATGTGTACCACCGGGGCCAGCGGCTCGCGCAGATCCGTTCGGCCGGCCACTAGTGTTGCCAATCAGTCAGTCCGTCGCCGGATGGCTTCTCATACTGGCTGCAATTGTCGTGTTCGTGGCGTCCTTCGCAGCTCGGGCATTACTTCGCCGACACCGCGAGAGAAAGCGTATCGCAGCCCCGCTCAACGCAATCCGCAGGAGCTGGCTGGCCAAACTGTTCCTGGGCACGGCACCCGGCGTCCAGGGTCCACTAGATGACGGCGACATCGACACTCTGACCCTCATCCCGGCGATGGCTGTCTGCGCGGCGGCCTCTCTGGCCGGAATATCCCTCATCGCAGCCGAATCATTCGGCATCGAACTCCGAATCTTCACTGCCGGGTGAACTACCGAACGATGCGACATGTCGTCTGATTCCGAGAACCAACAATCCAGCTCCCCCGAGAGTGGAACCGCTCCCGGGCACTCAGTCGACGAGCGCGACCGGCTGCTTTCCGCGGCCATGCAGGTGCTCGAACGCAGCGGGTGGTGGGGGTTCAAAGTCGACAGCGTACTCAAGATGGCCGGCCTTTCCACCCGCAGCTTCTATCGGCATTTCGGCAAGAAGACCGATCTGCTGCTCGCGCTGTTGGAACGTCAGTTCGCCAATAATGCTGTGTGGCTTCGGCAGCACACCGATGCGGTAACCACGCCCTACGCGAAAGTGTTCGCCTACGTCGGGGCGTTGCTCGACATGGCGTATCTCGACGACAAGCGCCGGCCAACCTCGTTGTTCGGGTCACATTGGCGCGAACTGATGCCCAGCTACCCCGAGGAACTCGAGCGTTGCATCGAGCTCGTGATCGCGCCGTTGGCCGAGGCAATCTTCGAGGGCACAGCATCCGGGGAGTTCGACTCCGACGATCCGGTTGACGACGCCCGGGCGATCTACTTCCTGGTCGCCAGTGTGACAGCCGATCAGGCCACGCTGCGCCCGGCCACTCCCCGCGACGAGATCGAACACATGCTGTTGCCGTTCATCGCCCGGATAATCGGTCCGCACTAGCGCTCAGTGGGCCGAATCGTCACCCTTTCCGTAGACGGCAACCACCACGCTGCGATCAAAACTGTTCTCCGACCACACACCGATGTCGCGGTTGCTGCAGTCGGTCATGATCTTGTAGTAGTCGGCCCGGTAGTACCACTGATTGAGGATCTCAAGATTGTTGATGGCCAGGGCCGGGTTGATGGCGACCGTTTCCGACACGGCGCCAACGTAACCGGCGTTCTTGGCCCGGTCCTGCGCGGTCGAACCGTCAGAGCCGATGTCACCATCGAGGGCCTGATTGTTCAGCACGTCCTCGGTCTGCCACTGCGCAGCAAGCCGCAGTTTGGGATTGATCTTGATCGTCGCCTGGCAGCCGGCCTGCTGCTGCAGCGTAATGACGTTGGCGACGACACTCTTGTTCAGCCGGGCATTGTCGGCCTGTGCGAGCGGCGGCACCGGTAGCGCTGCCACCGATAACACTGCGCAGGTCGCGACAGCCATCCGCCTCAGGAATCTTCTACTCACGCAGCCACGCCCTTCATGTGTCAGATCGGCTCAAAGCCCGAGATCAACCACCGGTCGGCGATCTTGTCCAAGGTGACCCGCACGCTCGAGGAACTATCAGCTGGAGCAGCGTTGCCGATGGTGGTCTTCTGGTCGACGAAAACGATTACCACTGCGTGGCTTTCGCTCGCAGATACCGATCCCGCCGACGGTACCGTCGCGACGACCGAGATGTTCTTCTGCTTCGATCCCGGTATTACGACGTCGCTGATCAGCTTGCTGTACTGGTCCCGAAAAGATCCGGTGAGCCGCCCCCGAGCAGCGTCCAGATCTTGGTCCACCGTGGTCCACTGATAGCTCAGGAGAGCGGCGGTGCTGTCGCGGGCTGCCGCGACAGCACCCGTTGCCGCCGTGACCGAATCGCGGGCCGAGGAATCCTCCCATCGAAGAAACCCTGCGCCCAGCGCCAACCCCAGCGCGATGACCGGCAATGCCACGTAGCCGATCACACGACCCCAGCGGTCCCGGTTCTTGCGGGGGGCATCAGGAATCATGTCGACCAGCTCATCGCCCGGCAGCCTACGGGGCTCGGTGCTGTCCTCCTGGAGTTCCTCGACAGGGTGCGCGGTCACCGGACGAACTCCACATCGGCAACCTTGATCGCCTGCCCGACCCGCTGGACGTCGATCCGCATCCGCCAGCCCTGCACCCTGTGGGTATTCGGATCATTCGGACTTGCAGTCTTGACCTGCACCGCGACAATGACTTTCGCCCAATCGGGTCCGACGGACTCCAGCCCGGCCTCGACGATTGATCCCACCGAGACGGACTGGGTTCTCTTGATCACCTCCACCAACGGCTGCGAGCGCTGCTGGAAGTCGTCGTGGAATTTGCCCGTGGCCGAACCAAGGACACGGGCAACGTCGGCATCCACCTTGGTGTAGTCCATGCTGGTCAGATCCACCGCAGCTTGCCGCCCTGCCTGTAGAAAATCCGCCCGCTGATGCTCGGCTTCACGAGAGCCGTGTGCGCGGTAGCCAAGCCAGCAGACCAACCCGAGAAGTACCACGACCGTGACTGCTCCAAGTAACAACGCTTGGCGCACCGGCCGTCCCGCCAGCGATGGCTGGACACCTGGAGATGGACTGTCCGAAGCGGCTACCTCCGCATCGACCGGGTCCCTCAGTTGGCTGGCGGTGGTGTCAACATCGACTGCCACGTTTTCTCCTGCGTTGCGTTCTGCGCCAGATCGGCCTGGGTATACACCTTTCCGTCGGGAGCGACATAGGAACCGGTCGCCTGATCGTATTGCGCGACGGCAAGCGCCGGATTTGGCGGTGGTGCCGACTCCGAAGCGGCAGCTTTGACGGGGTTGGGAATCAGGAACTCCAGCTGCGGAACATCCTGGCCGGAGTCCGTCGCATTGGGATCGCCCTTCCAGTTCGCGCCGTCGTTGAGCGGTACGTACTCCTTGTCGCTCTCACACATCTTCACCGTCGGCGCGCGCTTGCCGGGCTTGGTCTCACACGGCAGGTTTCGAACTCCGCGCACATCCTGCTGGGCATCCTGAGGAACCCGGCAGTAGATATCACCCTCGATCCTCTCCGGCGCATCGGTGAGTGCCGGGCTACGCCGCTGGGAGGCGGGCAGATAGCCGGTCGTGCATGGCTGCGGAAGGTTCACATCGAGGTTGAAGTCCAGATACCCTTCGTGGTGACCCGGATTGGTCTTGTTGGCGACAAAGCTGCCAGCCCCCAGTGCGGTCGTTTGTGGCACCAACACGAGGAGTTGTTCCAGACCGTCCTGGTAGGTGATCGCGACGCGGCCGACGGTGACCAAATTGGCCAGCAAGACCGGCAACGTGGGTTTTACCCGCTCGAACAACTGACGTGCCTCGTCAACCGCCGGACCGGCATTGTTGAGCACTCCCGTCACCGCTGCATCGTGGTCACGCAACTGCGCGGTGACGTCGGCGAGATGTGCTGCCCACGCCTGAACCTCGCCGCCGGTATCGGCTTGCGAGTCGAGCAGCGGCGCCGATTGATCGATGAGCGTGGTCAACGAGTCGAGATTGGCCCTGCCGTCGATCGCCAGGCTGGTCGACCCCTTGACCAGCCGGGAGAACTCCGGGCCCAATCCGCCCAGTGCGGTGTAAGACTCGTCGATCGCGGTCTTCAAGCTGTCATGCGGTATCGCCTTGAGGCCGCGGTTGGTGGCGTCGAGCACCGCGTCGATGGCGGGCGGAACGGAGGTGTCCTTGAGCGGGATCACCGCCCCGTTCTTCAGCGGCGGCGACGTGTCATCCTTGGGCAGCAGAGCCACATACTGCTCACCCAAAGCCGACTGACTGTGTACCTCCGCTTCGAGATTGGAGGGAATCCGCACTCCGTCATACATCGACAACACCGCTGCGACATGGCCGTTGTCGGTCAGGCCAACCGATTCCACCTTGCCCACCTGGGTGCCGCGATAGGTGACGTTGCCGGAGGGGTAGAGCCCGGCCGAGCGGGGCAGTTCCATGGTGACGGTGTAGCGCCCCACCCCGAACATCGCCGGCAGCTTGATGTAGCCGAAGACGAGAACGAGTCCAAAGACCAAGGCAACGACGGCAAAGATCGCGAGCTGAATCTTGATACGTCTGCTCAGATGCATGTCACGGTCCCTGATCGAGATGGTAGGGCGCCACCAACGGATTGGCGGAGGTGTAAGGGCTGGGCAACTGGCCGATCGTCCGGCCCCACTGCATCTCCAACTGGGTCAGGTCTCCCTCGAAGCGGGTCCCGACGAAGTAGGAGGAATCGATGCGGCTCAACGTGAGATCGATGATCGCACTGAGGTTTCCGTAGTCTCCACGAAACCAGTTGTCCAGCGTCTCGTTGGGGAACGGGTAGGTGAGCAGACTGCTGAACGACCGTGTCATAGCCGGTCCTGCATCGGCCAGGGACTTGATCACCGGGCTGAGCTCACGCAGTTCCTTGACCAGATTCTCTTTGGTCTGCTTCACCGAATCCCCCGCGATGGCGCTGAACTGGCCGATCTTGACCAGCGCGTCGGCAAGGTTCGAGCGCTCCTGCTTCAGCACCACCAGCGCATTCGGAATGGTGGTCAGTGCCTTGTCCAGCACCGGCTTCTGCGCGGCGAACTTACCCACCACCCGGTTGAGACTGTCCGTCGCACTGATGATGTCCGCAGTCTGGCCGTCGATATTCGCGACGAACGTGTCGAGTTGTACGAGGAGGCTGCGAAGATCTTGTTCACGCCCACGCAGCGCAGTGCTGAAGGTCTGAACAACATCCTGGATCTGGCCGACACCACCGGAGTTCAGCAGCAGCGACACCGCGGACAACGTCTGTTCGGTGGTCGGATATGCCCCCGCGTTGGCCAGCGGAATCAGCGACCCTTCGTGCAGCCGCCCCTCCGCCGGGACGTTCGTCGGGGGTGCCAGTTCGATATGGGTCGATCCCAGCAGGCTGGTCTGGCCGATCTTCGCCGTCGCGTTGGCGGGCAGGTGGACGTCACCGTCGAGCCGCAGGGTCAGCAACGCGTGCCAGCCCTGCCGTTCGATCTCCGTCACGGTGCCCACGTTGACGTCGGCCACCCGCACGCGGGCGTTCTGCTGAATGTTGACCACATCGGGCATCTGAACCTGGATCAGGTACGAACCCGGTCCGCCGCCTTTAGTGCCCGGCAACGGGATTGAGTTCAGTCCTTTCCACCCGCAACCCGACACCACACCCATGATCACTGCCGAAACCAATACGGCTATCGCGCATCGCGATACAGCGCACTTCATGATCCCGCCCCGCCCGGCATCATCATGCCGGTCAACCCCGCGCCCGGATTCGTCGCGACCGGATCAGAGGAGCCGGGGGCTTCGGCAGGCAACGCAGGTTGCGTTCCGGCCGGCGCGGGTCCTTGCGCCGCAGCATCCGCCGGCACAGGGGCAGCCGGGGGAACGTAGTCGGGTCTCATCCAATCCTCGCTATAGGTGACCTCGTTGGGCCGCGCTGACGCCCCGACCAAAGGATTCATCCCGATGGGTCCGAGGAAGTTGTACTGGCGGTTCTTCACGATCGGCGCCAGGTACTGCACGCACAGCTTTGCCGACTGTTCGGCGTTGAGCCGCGATGCGGCCTGAACGGCCGAGCAGATGAACTGGATCGGATTCGCGAAATTGGATCCCGCGATGGCGCCGGTTGGCGCGTCGCCTTGCGCCGGCTGATAGATGTTGGCGTAGTTCTGGATCGTGTTGGGGAACATGTGCAGCGCCTGCTTGATGTCATCCAGACTTCCGCCTAACGCCGACGCGATCTGGGCCAGCTTGTCGAAGCTGGTGCCCAACGGTTCCTTGTTGTCGGCGACAAAGCCACGCACGTCGGTCAGGGCGGTGTTGAGGTCGGAGATCGCTCTACCGACAGCACCGGGATCATCGGCGAGCAGTGTGGTGACGGCGGCGAAGTTGGTGTTCAGCTGCCGCATGAGATCGGTGCTGTCGCGCAGCGCCGAAACCAGGATTGCCAGGTTCTTGACGGTGCCGAAGATATCGCCGGAGTGGTCACCGAGAATGGACAACGACTGCGACAGCTTGATCACGGTCCGCCGGATGTCGGCTCCCTGGCCCCGCAGGTTGTCGGCGACAGTGTTGACGAAGCTGCCCATCGTGGACACTCCGCCCGGCTCCGTCGGCTGCAACGTCTGGCTCAGCCTGTCCAGCTGGGTGCGCAGATCGTCCCACTCCACCGGAACCGCAGTGCGGTCGCGGGGAATGACGGCATGGTCGGCCAGCACAGGGCCGCCGGTATAGGCCGGCGTCAACTGAATCGCACGAGCAGACACCACGGACGGCGACAGGATCACCGCCTTGGCATCGGCCGGGATCCTGTACTGGTCGTCCACCCAGAACGTGATCTTGGCCTGCCGCGGCTGCGGTTCGATGGTGGCGACCTCGCCCACCGGCACCCCGAGAATGCGAACCTCGTCACCCGGGTAGATGCCGTTGCTGTTCTCGAAGTACGCAGTCACCTGTGTTCTCCCGGCACCGGACGTCGATCGGACCGCCACCACCACACCGGCGACCAACGCGACTGCCAGCAATGCGGCCAATGCCATCCGCCGCACCCGCGGGCTCACGAGCCGGGCTCCGCGGTCGGGGCGACCTCACCAGGCGCCAGAACCTGGAATGGGGTCGGCGTAGGCGCCGGGAGGGGTGAGCCCGCCGGCGGACCGGGAGGCGGGCCACCCGGGGGCGGCGCCGGCAACGGCTCACGATAGGGGTACCGGGGATCTCCAGGATTGCCGGTGATGGCATCGGGCAGATTCAGATTCGGCTCGCCACCTTGCCCGGTCCGTGGGAACGGCATTGGCAATGCTGGTGTCGCGGGCTGGCCGGTCTGAGGATTGTGAAGCTGACTGGGCAGCAACACACTCGGATCCAGTCCCAGATCGGAGAAGGCGGCATCGATGAACGGTTGTACGAACTGACCGGGCATCAAGTTGGCGATGTAGGAACTGAACCAGGGCCCGGACGACACCGACTCACCGAGTGCGAGCGCGTAGGCGTTCAACCGGTGCAATGAGAGCTGAATCCGCTCCTTGCGGTTTGCGAGAATGCCCAGAACAACGTTGAGCCGATCGATCGTCGGGCGGAACGTCTCACGGTTCTCGCCCACAAACCCGGACAGCTGCTTGGACACTGCCGACAAGTTGCCGGCGATCTGGTCCAATGCCGCGCTTTCGTTCCGCAACTGGCCGAGCAGAGCGTTACTGTCCGAGATCAGGCTGACCACCTGATCGCTGCGGGCAGCCAGGACTTTGGTCGCCTTGTTCGCATTGGCCAGCAAGGTGCGCAGCTGCTCATCGCGATTGTTCAGCGACGTCGAAAACCTGGCCAACCCCTGCACTGCCACCTGCAACTCCGGTGGTGTCTTGGAAAACGTCTCCGCCAGCGTCGACAACGAGGTGGAGAGTTGGTCGGTGTTGATGGCCTCGACCGTCGAACTCAGATCACCGAGGGCATCGGCCAACTGATAGGGCGGCGTGGTGCGATCCAGCGGAATCGGCCCCGACAGGTTACCGTCACCTCGGGGAACGACTTCCAGGATCTTGCTCCCCAGCAGGCTCTTGGTCTTGATGATCGCTTCGGTTCGCTCGCCCAGCCGAATCGTTTTGTCCACCTTGAAGTTCACTACCACCCGGTTGCCATCGAGCTTCACGCTGGAGACCTGACCGACCTTGTAACCGGAGACCTGCACGGCGGAATTTGTGTTCAGCCCGCCTGCCTCGGAGAAGTAGGCGGTGTATTGCTTGTCCGAATTCAAGAACGGCAGGTTGCGATACTGCAGTGCGATCAGCACCGCGAGTAGCGTCAGGCCCAAGCCGATGGCGCCGACCACGATGGGATTGCGCTCGGAGAACGATTTCACTTTGGCGCACACCGTCCTGTGGTTTGACCGGCGACCTTGATGTACACCGGCTGGCCACCCTTACCGTTGACTTTCAGAGTGATGTCACACAGGTAGAAACTGAAGTAGTCCCCGTAGAGTCCCTGCCTGCTCAACAACTTGTATTTCTCGGGCAGATTGTTGATCAGATTGTCGACGTAGTCACGGTCGGCAACGACGAGCGTCGAGGACCGATCCGTCTGCTTCAGAACATCTTTCAACGGTTCCCTGGCCTGCGCTAGTAGGTCGGCAAAGGTACCGGTGGCATCGTTGGTGTAGGCCAAGCCGGCAGCGATCTCCGAGCGGCGGTCCGCGAGCCCCTTGACCAGATCCGACAACGACGTGATCGCCTTGTCGAACTGATCGGTCTGGTCACCCAGTGATCCGAGTACCGTATTCAGGTTGGAAATAACCTGGCCGATCAACTCGTCGCGGTCGGCCAGCGTGTTGGTCACCGATGCGGTCTGGGTCAGAAACGAACCAATGGTGTCGCCCTGACCCTGGAACGCGGAAATCAGTTGCCCGGTGAGCTCATTGACCTGATCAGGGTTCAACGCGCGGAACAGCGGCCGGAAGCCGCCGATCAGCGAATCCAGATCAAGAGCGGGCGCGGTATTCGCCAACGGAATGGTGCCGCCCGGTGGCAGGATCTTGGTTCCCCCGGCGCCTTCTTCCAAGGCCAGATAGCGGCCGCCGGCAAGATTGTCGTACCGGATCACCGCTCGGCTTCCCTCGGTCAGTACCACCGACGGATCGGCCGAGAACTCAACGTCGACAACCGCATCCGGCTGAACCGTGATGCTCTTCACCTTGCCGACCTCGACGCCGCCGATCCGCACGAAGTTGCCACCGGCGAGCCCGGTGACATTGGTGAAGAGCGCCCGGTAGGTCTTGCCCTCGTCGAAGCGGAGCTGCCCGAAGATGGCGAACAGCGCGAACATCCCGAACAGGCAGGTGGCGGCGAAGACACCGAGACGCCACAGGGTCCCTGTCAGACTGGCTCTCACAACGTCATTCCTTCGTTGGCCGGACGCATCACGGCGTAGGGGTGGCACTGTCGGGTGCTGCGGGCGCTACTGGCGGCGGCGGTGCGGAGAACACCGCTGGTGCCTGATCCGGTGGGATCTTCCCGGGCGCCACCGGTGTGCCCGGAACAGGGACCGGAGGCGGCGTACCAGCGGGTGGGATACCGGGCCACAGCGGGACACCGCCAGGTCCGTACAGGGCAGCACCGTAGGGCGGCATACCCGGCGCCGTCACCGGTCCGGGGGCAGGCCCTGGCAGGCACTTGCGAATGCTGGGGGGCTGCGGAACTGCCCGTGTCGCAGGGAGATAGTCCACCCAGCAGGGATGACCGATGCCGGGGTTGGGGCGCCAGTCAAGGCCGGTTCCAAAGCCGGTGTTGGTGATCAATTGGCGCACCGGGAACATCTTGGTGACGTCGGGCAACGAACCACAGCCAGGCTTACCCCCGGGGCCACCCTTGGCCTTCACCATCGGCAGGTTGTCCGGATATTGGTAGGGGTCGTCGCCGAGGAGGATCGCAGAGTCGGTGATCTCCGAGTATCCATTTCCACCGGTGGAGGCGAGGAAGTCCGGTAAGCCGTTGTAGGCGCCGACCAGCGTGCAGGTGATCTCCGGGTCGTACTTCAGCAGCAGCGCGGTCGTCGGCTCAAGCGTGTTGATCGCATCGATGAAGTTCTGCTTGTTCGATCCGAGAACGTTGATCCCAGTGTCGGCAAATCCAATCGTGCTGAGCAACAGCGAATCCAGCGCGGTGGCGTGGCCTGCGATGGTCGCACTCGTGGTGCTGGCCGCATCGAGGATGCGGACGATATCGTCGGCCGCTCCGCCGTAGGCATCACTGACTCCTTTGAGTGCCTGCCAGTCCTGTCTGATCGCCTCGCTGCGCGGATTGAGCTGCAGCAGAAGCTGATTGCCGTCAGTGATGGCCTCGCCGATCCGTTCACCCTGGCCGCGGAAACCATCCGAAAGGGTGGTCAGAACCGCGTTGAGCTTCGAGGAATCGACCTGATCCAACAGCCCTACCAGATTCTGGAAGACGGTGTTGACCTCGGTGGTGACATTGCGCGAGCGCAGCACCGCGCCGGCAGCCAGTCGCTTCGCACTGGGGTCATCCGGATAGACGAGGTCGACGAATTTGGATCCGAAGGCGGTGGTGGCCCGGATCTGCGCACCCACGTTGGCCGGGATGTATTTGATCTGGTCTGCTGCGATATCGAGCTTGAGATCGACGCCGTCAGAGCCACCTCGGACGTCGGCCACCTGGCCGACCTGGATGCCATTGAGCATGACCTTGCCACCCGGTTCCATCACCAGACCAGCCCGGTCAGAGGTCAGTGTCACTGGCACAACGGAATTGAAGGATCCACGATAGAGGGCGACGGTGAGCGCCACTGCGGCCGCGAGGGCCACCACAAGGATGAGCGTGCACCACCCTGGCTTGAGAGTGCGTTCTCCGGGTCTGGGTTCCATGGGCTACGACGCCAGATGGAAGTTACCGGACTGGCCGTAGATGGCCAGCGATGTCAACAGATTGACGAAGACCAGTGATACCAGCGAGGCGCGGACCGCCCGGCCGACAGCCTCCCCGACGCCAGCCGGTCCGCCGGAAGCCGTGTAGCCGTAATAGGTGTGAATCAGCATGATCCCGATTGCCATCATGATGACCTGGACGAAGGACCACATCAGGTCGGCAGGGATGAGGAAGGTGTTGAAGTAGTGGTCGTAGACACCGGTCGACTGGCCATAGACCATGGTGGTCCCCAACCGGGCGGCCAGGAATGACATCACCACTGCGACGCAGTACAGCGGGATCACCACGATGACCCCGGTGAAGACCCGGGTGGAAGCCAGGTAGGCAATTGAGCGCACCCCCATCACTTCAAGGGCGTCGATCTCCTCGGAGATTCGCATCGCTCCCAACTGCGCAGTGGCACCGGCCCCAATGGTGGCAGCGAGCGCAATGCCTGCGGTCACCGGAGCGATCAGGCGAACATTGGCGTAGGCAGAGATGAACCCCGTCAACGCCTCGACGCCGATTCCGGACAACTGGTTGTAGCCCTGAACCGCGATCAGCGCGCCAGCGGACAGGGTGAGGAAACCGATGACCACCACTGTGCCACCGACGAGGGCTAGGGCTCCGGTGCCCAGGCTCATCTGCGCGATCAGCCGGATGATTTCGGACTTGTAGTGGATCAGCGCATCACCGATTGACCGTAAGGTCCTGCCGTAGAACGCTGTTTGGATTCCGATGCGATCCCAGGTGCCGACAACCGGGGCGAACACTCGCCGGACCCTGAGGAATGGCGCGGAAGGAACGCTTGCTCTGCTACTCACTGCGGCCCTCCGAACTGCACTGCTGTGATCAGTACGTTGATGACGTAGAGCGAGATGAACGAATACACGACAGTCTCGTTGACGGCATTGCCCACGCCCGCGGGTCCACCCCCGACCGAAATGCCCTTGTAGCAGCCGATAAGGCTGGCTGCCAGGCCGAACAGCGCCGCCTTGATGAACGCGACCGCGATGTCTGTTGCACCGGTGATGACAGTCAGTCCGGCGGCATAGGCTCCGGGCGTGACGTTCTGAACAAACACAGCGAACCAGAAGGACCCGGCCAGCGTGGCGACCGAAACGATGGCCGCCAACAGCGTTGCTATCACGGTTGCTGCGCAAACCCTTGGAACGACCAAAGATTGGATTGGATTGATTCCGAGCACACGCAGCGCATCGAGTTCCTCACGGATGGTCCTCGACCCGAGATCGGCGCAGATGGCCGTCGACGCCGCTCCCGCCACAACCAGAACAGTCACGATCGGACCGAGCTGAGCCAACGTGATACCCGTTGCCGCGCCGGCGAAGTCGGACGCGCCGAAGTCGACGAGCAGGACGTTGAGGGTGAACGAGGACAGGACCGTGAACGGAAGAGCGAGCAGCAGCGACGGAGCCAGCGATACCCGCGCAATGAACCAACACTGGGTGACGAACTCACGCAGGGCGAACGGGCGACGCGGAATCATCATCAGCGTGTCCAATGTCATCGCATAGAACTCGCCGACGCCGCGCATCGGCTTGATTAGCCCACTGGGCACAGTCACAGCTTTCCCCCCAACTGTTTGCTCGCTGGCGGCGACACGGACAACTCAATCCTCCTGCAGCTGTTTATGTTCCCGATCACCCTAGAGCCGTCGTCATGCATTGCGTCACCCCTAATTGTGGAACCGTGTTTTCGTTGTTCGGACATCGGTTCGTCCTTCGAACCCGATCTTTCGGGACCCGCGGCAAGCTCAGCGCGACTCCCACACACCTGTCATGCAAGGCGCAAATGCAGTTCCAGGAACGTATTTGGGGATCAGTGCTCCAACGGCACTAAGAGCGCTACGTTGACCTCAGGAGTCGGCGAACCGCCGCGGCGATGACCACCGGCGCTACGCGTTGCGTGGCGGTCGCTATCGCTGCCTGCGCGCACGCCGACGCGGACGCGACTTCCCGAACGCCGACCAGACCCGGGTGGATGGCTACGGAATCTGCGACAAGTCCACTGCGGGTGAGCTTTTCAGCCAGCTCGTCAGCGATTGGCGACTGCATATCGACGCCAGGCTCAAACGTCTACTGCGACTCCAGATTGGCTTTCATACCCTCCCTTTCCGGCTGCCGTCGGGCACGTCACAAGTGCGGACCACGGACTATTGCGGAGAAACCAGTGCAGGCGCTTTGAGTGCTCGCCCCACCAGCCGCCGCACCGTGACCTCCACTTCCGCGCGTCGGTCGACACTGGAGGGCTGATCGAACAGCAGAGCGACCACCAAGTGGAAGATGGCCTTGGCGTCGGCCCAGGGATCCGGACTGTGGAGCGCACCGTCGGCGGCGCCTTCGGCGATGGCGTCCACTAGCGAAGCAAGGAAGTCCGCAACACAGCGCTCGGCCAACTCGTGGAAATGCGGGAGCAACGCGCGCCAGTACATTGCGAACAGTGCCAGCGGCATGTCGAAACGCCTGTCGAATCCGAAGTCAAGCATCGCGTCGATGTGGGCGCGCACGCGCTGCACGGGGGGTAGCTCGGGGTCGATCGTCCGTCGCAAGTGCCCAGCCGCCCCGGTGAACTGCTTCTCCAACATGGCTGCCAGCAGTTCATCTTTGTTCGCGAAGACGCCGTAGAAGCAACGCGTCGACAAGCCCGCCCGTCGGCACACCTCTTTGACCTTGAAATTGGCGAACCCGTCGGTCACCAGTACCCAGTCGGCCGCCGCAACGAATCTGCCCCGTAAGTCCACCTCGGCTCGCACGACATGAGATGGCTCGTTCGAACGATCTGCCGATTCAACACGTGAGGACCGATCCTCGATCACCGAGTATGCCGGCATGTCACCTCCTGAGCTAGCATGTCATCTAAACAATATAACTATATGAGGTGTGAGGGAAATCGCAATTCCTAATCTGATTCCCAGCTGACCGGGGCCGGCGTCCGGCCCAGATGGCAAGATGGCCGCCATGGCGAACCTGAGCCGACGCGCCGTCCTGCGACTCGGCGCTGGAGCAGCAGCCGGCGCGGCCGGGGCATACGCGCTGGGTATGACACCCGAGGCCGCCCCCCGGCTGGCCGGGCCGAATGTCGCGATGGCCGGTGTCGGCGCACCCCTGCTGCCGCCCCCGCCCCGGGAACCCGCCGCAGCGGCGCCCACCATGGTCACCGGATCGTTCGTCTCAGCGGCCCGCGGCGGCGTTACGACGAACTGGGCGATCGCCCGCCCGCCCGGCCAGACCGCGCCATTGCGTCCGGTGATCGCCCTGCACGGCCGATGGAGCGACGCCGCGACCGTGATGGCCGGTGGGGTCGAGCAGGGTCTGGCCCAGGCTGTCAATGCGGGCCTGCCACCATTCGCCGTCGTCTCGGTCGACGGTGGTGAGGCCTACTGGCATGACCGCCCGTCCGGTGACCGCGCCGGATCGATGGTTCTGGGCGAGCTGATCCCGCTGCTCGCCGACAAGGGACTCGACACCTCACGGGTGGCGTTCCTCGGCTGGTCGATGGGCGGCTACGGCGCGCTGCTGCTGGGCGCCCGGCTCGGTCCGGCGCGCACCGCGGCGATCACCGCGGTCAGTCCTGCCCTGTGGACGTCCTACGGGGCAACCGCACCCGGCGCCTTCGAGAGCGCCGACGATTTCGCCGCCAACAGTGTGTTTGGCTTGCCCGCGCTGGCGTCGATCCCCATCCGGATCGATTGCGGCAACAGCGATCCGTTCTACGGCGCCACCAAGCAGTTCATCGCGCAGCTACCGAACCCGCCCGCTGGCGGGTTCTCCCCCGGCGGCCATGACGCGGCGTTCTGGAGTGCCCAGCTGCCCGCCGAGCTGGCGTGGATGGCCCCGCTGTTGACAGCCTGACGGCTCAGACGACGTTCACCGCGCCGGGGAACGCCTCGCCGTAAGCGTTGTTCATCGGCCACTCCGCCGGTTCGAGCGCGTCACCGCCCGGGCACCGCGACGCGGCCTTCGGCGGCGGCTAGGCCAATATCGGACCGGAAGTGGCTGCCCGGCAACCGGACTGAGGACAGCACCGCATAAGCAGACTCACGTGCCGCGAGTAGATCCGCGCCGGTTCCCACCACGGACAGCACCCGGCCGCCGGAGGACACCACGGCACCGTCGCCGCGGCGGGCCGTACCAGCATGCAGCACACCATCGGTTTCCGACCCGACGATCACGTCACCGACCCGTGGCCGCCCCGGATAGTTCTCGGCGGCGAGCACCACGGTCACGGCGTAGCCGTCGCGCCACTGCAGCGGGCCGAATTCGGCCAGGGTGCCGGTGGACGTTGCGTGCAGCACCTGCCCTAGTGGGGAATCCAACAGTGCCAGCACGGCTTGGGTCTCGGGATCACCGAAGCGGCAGTTGAATTCGACGACCGCGGGACCGTTGGACGTGATGGCCAGACCGGCGTAGAGCAGTCCGGAGAACGGGCAACCCCGACGAACCAGCTCGGCGGCGACGGGCTCCACGACATCGCTGACGATCGCTGCGGTCACCTCGTCGGGCAGCCAGGGCAGCGGCGAATAGGCGCCCATACCACCAGTATTGGGGCCTGCGTCGTTGTCACCAACGCGCTTGAAATCCTGTGCGGGCAACAGTGGCACGACGGTGGCTCCGTCGACCAGACAGAACAGCGAGACCTCGGGGCCGTCCAGGAAGGACTCCAGCAGCACTGGGTGCCCGGACTCGAGCAATTCCGCGGCATGCGCGCGGGCGGCGTCCCGGTCGGCGGTGACCACCACACCCTTGCCTGCGGCCAATCCGTCGTCCTTGACCACCCAGGCCGGCTGCCCGGCGGCCGGCCCGAAGCGATCCAGGGCCGCGTCGAGATGGGCTGGGTTGTCGACGGTCTCGCTGACCGCGGTGCGCACACCGGCGGCAGCCATCACGTCTTTGGCGAACGCCTTGGACCCCTCGATACGGGCGGCATCCTTCGACGGACCGAAACAGGCGATCCCCGCGGCGCGCACCGCGTCGGCGACGCCGAGTACCAAAGGCACTTCCGGCCCGACCACCACCAGGTCGACAGTAAGCTTGCCGGCCAGCGCGGTGACCGCCTCGGCAGAGGTGACGTCGACATCGTGCTGTTCGGCCACCGCGGAGGTGCCAGCATTGCCCGGGGCGACGGCCAGGAACTCCACCTGCGGGTCTCTTCGGAGCCCCAACAGCAGAGCGTGTTCGCGGGCACCGGATCCGATCACGAGGACGCGCACACGCACACCCTAATTCACCAGGTGTCGACGAACCGGTGCGGCGGCCGCAGTTCGCCGTGCGCGGTCGCCGCGGCGAACGTCGCAGCGATCAGAGCACGGGTTTCGGCCGGGTCGATGACGTCGTCGATCTCGAAGAGCTGGGCGGCGTTGAGCGCCTTGGCGTGGTCCTGGGCGGCGGCGGTGGCCTGGCGCACCCGCTGCTCGCGCTCGGCGTCGTCGGCGATGGCCTCCAACTCCTTGCGCATGCCCAACCGCACCGCACCCTCCAGACCCATCGGCCCCAGGTGCGCACCGGCCCAAGCCACCGTCAGCAGCGGCTCACGCAGGCTGCCGCCGGTCATCGCCTGGGCGCCGAGACCGTAACCACGGCGCAGCACCACCGCCACCATCGGCACCCGCATCGCGGCGCCGGCGACGAGCAGCCGGGAGGCGCGCCGAACCAGCGCCTCGGACTCGGCGGCCGGGCCGACCATGTATCCCGGGCAGTCGATGAGCGAGACGATCGGGATACCGAAGGTGTCGCACAGTTGCAGGAAACGGGCCGCCTTGTCGGCCGCGGCGGCGGTGATCGCCCCCGCCATCACCATCGAATTGTTGGCGATCACCCCGACGGGCCGACCCTCGATACGCGCCAGCGCGGTCACCATCTCGGGTGCGAACTTCTCCCGCAGGAAAGTCACCGTGCCCTCGTCGGCAATGGTCTCGATCACCGGGCCCACCGGGTAGGCGCGTCGGGCCCGCTCGGGAACGATTGTGCGCAAAGGGGTTTGGTCGGCTGCCGGGCCGGGCGCCGTCGGCCCCTGGAAGTAGCCCATCAGGCGCTTGGTGACGGCGACCGCCTCGGCTTCGTCGGCGACGACAACGTCGACCACGCCGTTGGGCGCCTGCACCGAGATCGGTCCGACGGCGTCGGGGGCGACCTCGCCCAGCCCGCCGCCGGCGATCATCGCCGGGCCACCCATGCCGATCGAGGTGTCCGCGGTGGCCACGATCAGATCCGAGCAACCGGCGATCACGGCATTGCCGGCGAAGCAGCGGCCCTTGACGACGGCGATCCGCGGCACCACACCGGACAGCGCGGCCCACAGCTTGAAGGCCCGCACCTCCAGCGACGACACCGTCGGATGGTCGGTGTCACCGGGGCGGCCGCCGCCACCCTCGGCGAAGAACACGGTGGGCAGCCGCATACGCTCGATCAGCTCGAAAAGCCGGTCCTTCTTCAGATGCCCGAACACACCCTGGGTGCCGGCCAGCACGGTGTAGTCGTAGGACAGCACCGCGCAGGGCCGGCCGTCGATCTGGGCGGTGCCGGCGATCAGGCCGTCGGCCGGGGTTCTGGCGATGAGGTCATCGAGGTCGCGGCGCTGCCGCTGGGCGGCAATGGCGAAGCGTCCGTATTCGACGAAGGTGCCGGGATCGACCAGGTCGGCGATGTTCTCCCGGGCTGTCCGCCCGCCGGCCGCGTGCCGGCGCTGCACCGCGTCAGGACGCGCGGCGTCCTCGGTCAGCGCACGCCGCTGCAGGAGTTCATCGAGTTCGGGGCGGTCAGCCATCAGCCGAACCTACCCGCGGACCCTCGACCGCCGAAGCCGCGTCGGGCATACACATATCGCTTGAGTGTATGGTCTAATGAAAGTGCCCTACATCACACGAACGGCGAGGTAAACGATGACCACGAGCGTCTGCCCCTTCGGCAAGGGATTCGACTTCACCGACCCCGATGTCCTGCTCGAAGGCATGCCGGTGACCCAGCTGGCCCAGCTGCGAAAGACCGCCCCGGTGTGGTGGAACGAGCAGGACCCCGATTCCAACGTCTTCGGGGACAGCGGCTATTGGGTGATCACCAAGCACCGCGACATCAAGGCCATCTCCCGGGACAGCCACCTGTGGTCCACCAACGCCCAGGGCGTCATCATGCGCTTCCCCGACGGCACTCCCAAGGAAGGCCTGGAGCTCACCAAGGCGCTGCTGATCAATCACGACGCCCCCGAGCACACCCGGCTACGCAAGCTGGTATCGCGCCTGTTCACCCCACGGGCAGTCGCCGGACTCGAGGAGAAGCTGGCGGTGGCGGCCCGCGAGATCGTGACCGCCGCCAAGGAGAAGGGCTCCGGGAACTTCGTCGACGACATCGCCATGCCGTTGCCGCTGATGGCGATCGCCGATCTACTGGGCGTGCCGGAGGAGGACCGCAAGAAGCTGTTCCACTGGACCAACAGCATCATGAACAGCGAGGACCCCGACTTCGACAACGACCCGACGGTGTCCAATGCCGAGCTGATGGGCTACGCCTACACGATGGCCGAGCAGCGCCGGCAGTGCCCGGCCGACGACATCGTCACCCGCCTGGTGCAAGCCGACATCGATGGTGAGTCCTTGAGCGAGGTCGAGTTCGCGTTCTTCGTGATCCTGCTGGCGGTGGCCGGTAACGAGACGACCCGCAATGCCATGACCCATGGCATCAACGCGTTCTTCGACAACCCCGACCAGTGGGAGCTGTTCAAGCGCGAGCGCCCGCAGACCACGGTCGACGAGATCATCCGCTGGGCCACCCCGATCCACTGCTTCCAGCGCACCGCGCTCACCGACGTCGAGGTCGGCGGTGTCACCATCCGCCAGGGACAGCGGGCCGGCCTGTTCTACAGCTCGGCGAACTACGACGAGGACGTCTTCGACAACCCGTTCCAGTTCAATATCCTGCGCGACCCCAATCCGCATATGAGCTTCGGCGGCAACGGTGCGCACTTCTGCGTGGGCGCCAACCTGGCCCGCATGGAGATCAAGCTGATCTTCGACGAGATCGCCAACCAGATTCCCGACATCGGCAAGCTCGGTGAGCCGCAGCGGCTGCGATCAGGATTCGTCAATGGCCTGAAGGATCTGCCGGTCTCGTATCACTGAGGCGCGCCCGCCGATACGATGCCCGGTCATGGGCTACCCCGGCTATCCGCCTCCCCCCGGTTACCCGGCGTACCCCGGCTATCCGGCGCCCGCGCCGCAGCGCTCCACCGCTGACTTGACGGTCTCGATCGTGATCATGGTGTTCACGATCCTGATGGGGGCGGTCGCCGTGTTCTTCGGGATCTTCTCGCTGGCCTTCCTGGACTACTGCCCTCCCGCGACGTGCAGCGCCGAGGGCGCGGCCACCGCGGTCATGACGGCGCTGGGAGTGGCGGCGGTGGTCGGCCTGGCCGGCGTGGTGGTGACGATCGTCCAGCTCGCCCGACGCAAGCGCGCCTGGCCGTTCGCGGCCGGCACGTTCGGGCTGTGCGTCCTCGTGCTGGTTTTCGGTGCGGTGGGTTACTCGGCAGCGGTGGGTGCCTGACGTGCGCACCCACGGCTGGTCCGGGTCGGCGCCGGCGACCGACGAAGAGGCGGTCGAGCGGATCCTGGCCGCGGCTAACAAGGCGATCGACACCCGCGGTGCCGACCTGAGCATCGCCGATGTCGCCCGCACCCTCGGCGTCACCAGACAGACCGTCTACCGCTACTTCCCCAGTACCGACGCGCTCCTGCAGGCCGCCGCCATGCAAGCCACCGGCGGTTTCCTGGACCGCATCGCGGCCCGCGTCGCGGGGATGACCGATCCGGCCGAAGCGGTGACGGAAGCCATCGCGACCGCCCTGGAGATCCTGCCCCAGGACAAGCACATGGGCCTGCTGCTGGGACCGGACCGCGGTGGTGCGTTCAGCGCTGAGATCACCTCCGATGTCGCACTGGAACTAGGCCGTTCGGTGCTGCGGCGGTTCGACGTCGATTGGACCGATCACGGATTCGCCGACACCGACCTGGACGAATTGGCCGAGCATCTGCTGCGGACGATCCAGTCGTTCATGCTCGACCCCGGCCGGCCGCCCCGACAGGGCATCCCCTTGCGACGGTATCTGCGCCGCTGGGTGGGGGGTGCGCTGACGCGCGGGGCGATCAGTGCGGCGACAGTGGGACCGAACTCGGCGCCGTCGCCTTGACGACCGGCGGCTGGGCCGGCGGGTCGGCCGGGGCCGGCCACATCAACACCGCGAAGACGACGGCGGCGGTGGCCACCAGCGGGTAGGAAATCCGCGCCGTGGTATCGACCACGCCGACCCAATTCGACACTCGGTGAACAACTTTGGCACGTTTGGTCGGCGGCTCGCTCCACATGCTGAGCATGGTCGGCGCAGTCCACGCGTCGTACATCGTCAGAGAAGTCATCCGCCACTCCTGCCGTCACCGGGACCCGAGAGGCCCCCGATTTCACTTTGGTAACAGTGGTCTACAAATGTCACGTTTACGACACGACCGGATAACTGTTTGCGATCCGCGCGTTTCCTTACCGTTGCCTTAACCGACGCGGTGTTATCAAGCGCGCTCAGTGTGAGCCCGGCTGGAGCCAACCCGGACGGACCGCGATGGCTCCAGCCGATGGTCATCTCACGTCATTACCCATCGCGGCCGTCGTGGACGGCTTTCGCCACGTCCTGTGCCGCTTGCCGACGCGTGGCGGTGATCTCCTTGTGCGAGGACACCATCTGAGCACGATTGTCGGCAATATCTTGGTGAGCAGCTTGCCGCGCAGCGGTGATCTGCTGAGCCGCATCGGCTTTGGTGATGTCGCCGGCCCGCGCGCTGCGGCGCAGCGTCACGACATCACTGGCGGTGGCGCGCCGAATCGTCTTGTTGTCGGCCGCGGCCGCGGCGATGGCCGACCGGGTGATCGCATTGTCCATCTGCGCCGTGTCGAGGATGGCGCGCACCGCCTGCACCGTGGATCCGTCGTGGTTTTCGGACACGATGGTGCGGATGTCGCCCGCTGCGGCCTGCCGGGTCTGGTGGATGTCCATTCGGGTTTCGCTGTTCGCCTGACGTTCGTCGGCGACGGTGGTCCCGGCGGTACTGGTGATCTCCTTGAGCTGGCCCTCGCCGATCGAGCCGCTGAGAACACTGGCGCCGATCGCGCCGGCCGCCTCGCGACGGGTGTCTCTGATCGCCTGCCGGCCGGCCACGAGGTCGCTCCGATCCGCGTGCACGGCACTGTGCGCGGCGGCCAGCACATCGTGAATCGTGGCTGAAACCTCGGCAGACAGCGAGGACGCTGCCAGCCGCCACGCCGAACTTTCGGTAAGGGGCCCCCCAGCGACGGCACACACCGATATCGCAGCCGCCGCACTCATCGCTGCAGCCATCACGGCCGCCGAACGCTCGCCTGACTTGACAAGGAGCATCGATATTCCTCTCTCGTAGTTCTGCCCAATGTTGCGAGTCAACGGGATTCGCATACTCACGCCACTCAGTCGACCAGTCGACGTGTTTGCTCGGCGTTTGCAGAATCGCTGCGCCCAAACGATGACCCAACGGCATTGGTGCTCAACTGAAGTCCACGTCGCGACAGCTCGCGCCGTACCAACGAAAGGAACTGCATCATGCCTCGACGGACCACAATGACGGCGGGAATCACGTTGATTGCCTTGGGCTTCTGCAGCGCGACGCAACCCGGCATCGCCTCGGCACAGCCTGATCTGAGCCCCTTGATCAATACCACCTGCAGCTATCAGCAAGTGATCGCGGCCCTGAATGTACAGGCGCCCGACCTGGCTGCCGAACTATCCCAATACCCACCGGCTCAGGCCAAGCTTCAGCGATTCCTTGCATCTCCTATCCAGACACGGCAGCAGATGGTTCAGCAGGCTCTGACGACTCATCCGCAGTGGCAGAACACGATCGACCAGAAGGCCGGAACCCCCGAGGGCCAGCAGGCACAGGCGGTACTACTGGCCGTAGCAAAGACCTGCGGCAGCTATTGAGCCACCGGGAACGCCACATTGATCACCAGGCCGCCACGGGGCCCGGGCCACACCTGAACCTGGGCGCCGTGTGCGTCGGCGACGGCGCGCACGATCGACAGCCCAAGGCCGGCACCAGTGAAGACGTTGCTTCGGCTATCGGCGTTCCCCAGCCGCCGAAACGGCTCGAACATCACCTCGAAGTCAGCCTCCGACAGCGGTGGTCCGGAATTCTCCACGCGCACGTGAGCTCCGGACGGGTCGGCCTTGACACCGACGTGCACCCAACCACCTTCCGGGACGTTGTAGCGCACGGCGTTGTCCACCAGGTTGTCGATGAGGCGTTGTAAGAGGGCCGGATCACCAGCCACCCGTGCCGACGTTATTCGCGAGGAGATCCGGACCCCGGCCTGGGCGGCCTGCCGACTCACGTTGGCAATGGCCTGGTCGGCGGCATCGGCGAGCTCCACCTGGACCAACCGATCGATGCGCTGGTCGCTGCTGGCCAGCACCAGCAGACCGTCGATCAGTCGTTCATGGCGCCTGTTCACGCCGAGCAGGGTCTCGGCGAGCCGACGGGTCTGCTCCATCAGGTCGGGATCCTCCAGAGCGACCTCGATGACCGTCCGGTTGATCGCCAATGGCGTACGCAACTCGTGAGATGCGTTGGCCACGAAGCGGTATCGACTGTCGAACGCCCTATCGAGACGCTCGAGCATGGCGTCGAAGGTGTCGGCCAGTTCCTTGATCTCATCCGGCGGACCGGACAGCGAGATGCGCTCGTGCAGGTTGCGGTCGACCACTCGGCGAGCGGTCGCGGTGATCTCCTGCAGCGGTTGCAAGACGCGCCCTGCCAACACCCAGCCGAACGCGAACGCGGCCAAACCCACGACCGCCAGACACGCCAGCGACCAGATCAGCATCGATCGCAATGTGTCGCGGCGCTGTTGTTCGGCCTGCTTGGTCAGACCGGTGACGAGATCTTCCAGCAGCGGGTGCGCCTGCATCCCGCGCTCGCCCAGGAAGGTCTGGGCGGTGTTCAAGGCATTGAGTCCGGGACTGTTGTCCAACGACTGACGGACGTAAAAATACATCACCGCGACCAGGAGTGCCCCCGCGATGAAGAAGGCCCCGCCGTAGAGAACCGTCAGCCTGGTTCTGATCGTCCTGCCCCGTAGCGGCGTGCCCAGCCACTGGGCCGTTCGGAATACCTGCACCCGATCATCGTCGCCGATTCCCTGTTTGATTGCCGTGAGGAACGCCGGCGGACCTCGCGCCCCAGCTCAGCCGCCGAGCGGGCCGGCGGGGAATGCGACACCGCAACGCTGGGCCAGGTCATTGAGTGGCGCCCGCAGGCGTTGCCAATCCGCCCGAACCTGAGGGTTTGCGTTGAGGTATTGCTGGGCGTCGGTGCGCATCTGGGGACGCGACTCACCCTTGAGTCTGGTGAAAGCGTCGTTGACATCCGGGTGCGCCTCGAGATAGTCCGCGGTGTTGGCGGCTACCCCCGAGATGGTGCGGGCCAGCCCGCTAGCGGTGCAGTCGTCGGCAGCGGCGGCGGGCGCGGCGAAGGTACCCGCCAAGACAACGACAATAACACTGCCGCCGAACAGGACCCGATACCGCACCGGTGTCCTCGACGTGGAATACGTGGCCATGGACTCGACCGTCCTTTCATCTCATCTGATCCTCCAGCCGGCTGGAGGCCACCCCACAGTCCCAAAGCCGGTGTTTGGTGGACGTGAGGACTCTCCTCACCGTCGTCGAACATCCGACTTACCAAACTGATTCAGCGTTGGCTCGCTCGTCGAAGAGGACAGGGAGCCAACAGCTGCACACCTGGATGCAGCGATCACATCAGTGCGGAAGGAAGAATTCACTATGCACAATCGGAAAATCGCGATGCGGTCACTCGTGGGTCTGGCTGCCGCCGCAGCGGCTATCGCCGTGCCGTTGGCTGCCCTGAGCGGAGTCGCAAGCGCCGATCCCGGCCTGGGCTGGGGCGCACCCGGGCCGGGCATCCTGCCCGGGCTCGGACTGGGCGGCGTGGGCGGCCCGGCCTCCGGGATTGGCGTCCTGCCGGGCGCCGGTGCCGGGGCGGTCGGAGTCGGGGCATTGCCCGGTCCCGGCCTCGGCGGCGTCGGTGGTCCCGCGTCGGGGGTCGGCTTACTCCCCGGCGCAGGTGTTGGCCTGCCCGGAGTCGGCCTGATCTGACCGGACAACGGCGGGCGTGCGGCACGAGCTCTACGTGCCGCACGCCCGCCCCGCGTACCGAAATCTCCGCACAGCCGCCTAACACCGGCCGAGGCATACTCTCCGCATGCGGGTGTTGGTCGTCGAGGATGAGACGGTGCTGGCTGACGCGATCGCCGCGGGGTTGCGCCGGCATGCAATGGCTGTCGACGTCGCCTACGACGGAGCCAGCGGATTGGAACGCGCGACCGTCAACGACTATGACGTCATCGTGCTCGACCGCGGCTTGCCGGTGGTTTCGGGCGACGATGTGTGCGCCGAGTTGTCCACCACCGGCCGCACCGCCCGCATCTTGATGCTCACCGCGGCAAGCGCTGTCGCCGATCGGGTCGATGGGTTGCAACTCGGCGCCGACGACTACCTGAGCAAGCCGTTCGCGTTCAGTGAACTCGTCGCGCGGGTCCAGGCACTGGGCCGCCGATCACAGCCGGCGGTGCCGCCGGTCCTGGAACGAAGCGGCATCAGACTCGATCCCCACATGCTGACCGTCACGCGTGACAGCACACCGATCAGCCTGTCCCGCAAAGAGTTCGCGGTGCTGGCCGAGCTGCTGCGAGCGGGAGGTGCGGTCGTCTCCGCCGAGCACTTATTGGAAAAGGTGTGGGATGAGAACGCCGATCCCTTCACCGGAGCGGTGCGCTACACCGTGATGATGTTGCGGCGAAAGCTCGGACCGCCACCGATCATCGATACCGAGACCGGCGTCGGGTATCGGCTCGCCTGAGCCGACCCATCGGGTCAGTCTTCCAACTTCTTGCCGCTGTGCATCTTGACCGCGGCGTCGACGTTCGCTCGCTTGTCCTCGCCTTCACCCTTCTCGGCGGCCTTCTTGCGCTTGGCCACCACCCGTCCGACGGCGCCGTCGAACTTGGAACCCAACGGGAAACCGAGGTAGTGCGTCAAGAAGATCGCCATCTCCTTGAGCTCGTCGGCGTCGAGCTCGCTGTTGTGCAGGGCGGCATTGGCCTGGATCTCGGCGAGGTCGTCGATACCGAGTGCGGCGACGGCGGTCAGCGTCATGATCCGCTTGTCCCGCATGGACAATCCCGGTCGCGTCCAGATGGTGCCGAACAGATGCTCGACGGTCAGATCGAAGAACGGATTGCCCTCGATATCAGGCATGTCCCAGCCGTAGACCTCGTTCATCTTCTCCAGGCCCTTGCGGCGCAACTCGTCCATCGTCACTCCTTCGTGTGGGGCACGCCGAGGCCGGCGGCCAGGTCCCGTAACGCGATCTCGGCCAGCGGCAGTTCCACGCCGGTGGCCTCACCAAGGCCCAATGCCAACGTCAGATCCTTCTCCGCCAGACCTCGGGTGTGCACGAACATGGCGTAAATCCAATGATCCGGCGCCAGCGCCGTGGTGTCGTCACGGACCATGATCGCGCCGGGGCCACCGCTCTGGGCGTCGCTGTGCCGGACCACCCGGCCCAGCTTCTGCAGGTCGATCCCGGCCGCCTCGGCCAGCCTCGACGCCTCGCAGGCAGCGGCAAAGCCGATGAACGTCAGCATGTTTCGGGCCAGCTTCATCCGCGTGCCCGCACCGGGCTCACCCGCCCGGACCACCAACGACGCCCAGGACTTGAACACCGGCTTGACCAATTCGTAAGCCTCGTCGTCGGCGCCGACCATGACGGCCAGTTCACCCTTGTCGGCCGCACCGGCGCCACCGCTGACCGGGGCGTCGACGACGTGAATACCTTTGGGCGCCAACTGCTCGGCGAGTTCCGGGGCGGTGTGCGGATCGATGGTGGAGTGGATCGCGATGACCGTGCCCGGTTTGGCGTGTTCGGCGAGTTGGTCGACCACGTCGCGGACCTGCTCGTCGTTGAGCACCGTCACTTCGATGACGTCGGCGCGCGCAACATCGGCGACACTGTCGGCGGGCGTGGCACCCAACTCGACCAACGGCGCCATGGCTTCGGCTCGCACGTCGAAGACGATGAGTCCGCCCGGCCACGCGGCAAGCCGCCTGGCCATCGGCGCTCCCTGGTTTCCCAGCCCGATGTAACCGACCTTGACGGCCTTCGTTGCCGTCACGAGCGGAAAATCTGTCCGCCGTCGACATTGAAGATCTGCCCGGTGATCCACTTGGCCTGATCGGACAGCAGGAACAGGCACATGCCGACGAGGTCGTCGACTTCGCCCATGCGCGACAACGGAATTCCCTTCACGATGTCGGCGACCATCTCCTGAGGCGTGGTGCTGCGGTTGGCCTCGGTATTGATCGGGCCCGGCGCAATGGCATTGATCCGGATGTTCTGGCCGCCCAGTTCGGTGGCCAGCTGCTGGGTGAGGCTGTTCACGCCCGCCTTGGCCAGGCCGTAGAAGTTCGAGTACAGCCAGGCCGCGGTGGACGACTGGTTGATGATCGCACCGCCACCGCGCTTGGCCATCTTGCGGTAGACCGCCCGGGTGCACACCAGCGCGCCGTCGAGATTCACGCTCATGAACTTCTTGTAGTAGTCCCAGTCGACGGTGATCAGGAAGTCCAGCTTCATGCCGCCGAAGATCGCCGCGTTGTTCACCAGGTAGTCGATGCCGCCGAATTCGGCCAGCGTCGCATCGGCCATTGCCTTGGCCGACTCCGGGCTGCTGACATCCACCGGCAGGGCGAGCGCGGTGCCGCCCTCAGCCTTGATGCCGTCGGCCACCTTCTGCGCACCGTCGGTGTTGATGTCGGCGACCACCACGGCCGCCCCCTCACGCGCGAGCGCCTCGGCGTAGGCCTGGCCGATACCGCCGCCGGCGCCGGTGACAATCGCCACCTTGTTGTCGAACTGTCCCATACGAATTCCTCTCCAGTCTGTGGCGCGGTCAGACCGCTGTGGCAATGACTTTCAGTTCGAGGTATTCCTCGAAGCCGGCCAGACCCATCTCCCTGCCGACGCCGGACTGCTTGTAGCCGCCGAAGGGCACGTCCGCGGAGTACCACACTCCGCCGTTGACGTTGACGGTGCCGACCCGCAGCCGGGCCGCCACGGCCTGGGCACGTTGCGGGTCGGCACTGAAGACAGTGCCGGACAGGCCGAACGGCGAGTCGTTGGCGATCCGGACGGCATCGTCGTCACCGTCGTGGGCGATCACCGTGAGCACCGGGCCGAAGATCTCCTCGCGGGCCACCCGGGCGGTGTTGTCCAGGCCGGCGATGACGGTCGGCTCGATGAAGAAGCCCTTGTCACGGTCGGCCGGGCTGCCGCCGCCGCAGGCGAACCGGCCGCCCTCGGTGATCGCGAGGTCGAGGTAGGACTGCACCCGGTCGCGCTGGCGCTCGGAAATCACCGGCCCGCAGATGGTTCCGGGGTTCGTCGGATCACCAGGCTTCAACCCGGCCATCGTCGCCGCGGCCGCCTCGACAGCCTCGTCATAGCGGCCGCGCGGCACCACCAGGCGAGTCGTGATGGCGCACCCCTGGCCGGCATGCATGGACGCGGTGAACGCCGCCATCGAGCACGCACCGGGCAGATCGGCGTCGTCGAGAACCAGGAACGCGGACTTGCCGCCGAGTTCCAGGAACACCTTCTTGATGGTCGCCGCGCCGGCGGCCATCACCGCGCGCCCGGTGTTGGTCGAGCCCGTGAACGACACCATGTCCACCCGCGGATCGGTGGACAACAGCGCACCCACCGCGTGGTCGTTGGACGTCACGATGTTCACCACGCCTGGCGGGATGTCGGTGTGCTCGGCGATCAGTTCACCGAGAACCGCTGCACACCAAGGGGTATCGGGTGCCGGCTTGAGCACCAGGGTGTTGCCGGCAGCCAGGGCGGGGCCCAGCTTGGCCAGGTTGATCTGATGCGGGAAGTTCCACGGGGTGATGGCGCCGACAACGCCGACGGCCTCGCGGACGATGGTGCGGGCAGTCTTGATACCCATCGGCGAGGCGACGCCGAGGTCCTGGCGCCACGGATAGGACTCGGCGGTATCGGCGCTGAATGTCAGGTCGTCGACCGGGCCTTCGAGCTGGGCCATCGCGGTCAGCATGCGGGGAGCGCCGACCTCGGCGATGGTCATCTCCCGCAACTGTTCGATGTTCGCCTTCATCGCGTCGCGGAGCTGCCGGATGCACCGCACCCGCAGTTCGGTGTTGGTGGACCAGTCGGTGGTGTCGAACGCGCGGCGGGCGGCTTCGATGGCCCGGTCCATGTCCTGCGCGTCGCCGTCGGCCGCGGTGCCCAACACCTCTTCGGTCGCCGGGTTGATGGTCGGATACCTGCCGTTGCCGCCCGGCACGAGCTTGCCGTCGATGAAGAGATCGCTGCTGTTCTCGGCCGCAATCGCCATCCGCGACTCCCGTCTTCTCATTGGACACATGTCCGACATGCTGTCAGTCGAACCATAACCGCCCACCCCTGCAGGGTGCAAGGTTCTTCTCGCTCCTCCGCCTATATGCCTTATGAACAGGTATTTCTTCCGTTACACTTGCCGAGTCGACCTCGGGGTGGCTATCTTGGACAAGTGTCCAGCGATGCCGTGCTAGCCGTCACATCAGACGGCGCCGATGTTCCGCGCAATCGCCGCCAGGAAGAGACCTTCCGCAAGGTGGTGAGCGCTGCCAGGGAGATGCTGCGCGAAACTTCCTACGCCGATCTGACGGTGCGCGCGGTGGCCGCCCGGGCAAAGGTGGCACCGGCGACGGCCTACACCTATTTCTCGTCGAAGAACCACCTGATCGCCGAGGTCTACCTCGATCTGGTCAAGCAGGCTCCGTTCTTCACCGACGTGAACGACACCCAGCTCAGTCGGGTCCAGCAGACGCTGCGAGCCCTCGCCCTGGTGATCGCCGACGAGCCCGAGGTGGCCGTCGCCTGCACCACCGCCGTGCTGTCCAACGACGCCGGCGTGCGCCCGGTGCGCGACCGCATTGGCGCCCAGATCCACAAGCGCATCAAGTCCGCCCTGGGCCCCGACGCCGATCACCGGATCGTCTCGGCGCTGGAGATGACGTACTACGGCGCGCTGGTGCACGCCGGCAGTGGCGCCCTGACCTACCAC
The DNA here is from genome assembly GCF_010731855.1 of Mycolicibacterium anyangense. Lineage (NCBI taxonomy): Bacteria > Bacillati > Actinomycetota > Actinomycetes > Mycobacteriales > Mycobacteriaceae > Mycobacterium > Mycolicibacterium anyangense. The sequence continues at coordinate 3,366,834 of NZ_AP022620.1, forward strand.
CAAGTCGCCGACCGGATGGCCTATGTGGTCGGCCTGATCCTGGGAGACGACGACTGATGGCCGCTCCAACCGGACAACATCCCGTCGAGCTGGTCCTCGATCCCTACGACTACAACTTCCACGAGGACCCCTACCCCTACTACAAGCGGCTCCGCGACGAAGCCCCGCTCTACCGCAACGATGAACTGAACTTCTGGGCCCTGACTCGGCATGCCGACGTGCACAAGGGCTTTCGCAACAGCGTCGCGCTGTCGAACAAGCTGGGCGTGGCACTCGACCCCATCTCGCGCACCCCGGAAGCCAGTAAGACCATGTCCTTCCTGGCCATGGACGACCCCGACCATCTCCGGTTGCGCACCCTGGTCTCGAAGGGCTTCACCCCGCGGCGGATCCGCGAGCTGGAACCGCGGGTGCTCCAACTGACCACCGAGCATCTCGACGCCGCCCTGGCGAGCGAAAGCTTCGACTTCATCACCGAATTCGCCGGCAAGCTGCCGATGGACGTCATCTCGGAGCTGGTGGGCGTGCCGCGGGAGGACCGCCAGCACCTGCGCGCACTGGCCGACGGGGTGATGCACCGCGAGGACGGTGTCACCGACGTGCCGCCCTCGGCCATCGAGGCGTCGATCAAGCTGTTCGTCTACTACGCCGACATGGTGGCGCAGCGCCGCCGCAAGCCCAGTGACGACCTCACCTCGGCACTGATCGAGGCCGAGATCGACGGCGACCGGCTCACCGACGAAGAGATCATGGGCTTCCTGTTCCTGATGGTGGTCGCCGGCAACGAGACCACCACCAAACTGCTTGGCAATGCTGTCTTTTGGGCGGGGCGTAACCAGGACCAGCTGGCCACGGTGCTCTCCGACCATGCTCGGGTGCCGCTGTGGGTGGAGGAAACGCTGCGCTATGACACCTCCAGCCAGATCCTGGCCCGCACCGTGGCCGAGGATGTCGAGTTCCACGGCACCACGGTGCACGAGGGTGACACGCTGCTGCTGGTGCCGGGTGCCGCGCACCGCGACGAGCGGGTCTTCGACGACCCCGACGATTTCCGGATCGGCCGCGACATCGGCTCGAAGTTGTTGAGCTTCGGCAGCGGTGCCCACTTCTGCCTCGGCGCACATCTGGCCCGTATGGAGGGCCGGGTGGCACTGGAGGAGTTCGTCAAGCGGATCGACGGCTTCGAGGTCGACGAGGCCAACGCGGTCCGGGTGCACTCCAGCAGCGTGCGCGGTTTTGCCAACCTGCCCATCACAGTGAAGAAGGCCTGATGCCCCGTTTCGAACCCAACCCGGCCCGCCGGCCAGCCCTGGTCGCAGGGGCATCCTCCGGAATCGGTGCCGCCACCGCCCTGGAGCTCGCATCCCGCGGCTACCCCGTGGCACTGGGCGCCCGGCGCGTCGAGAAGTGCCAGGAGCTCGTCGACCAGATCCGCGCCGAAGGTGGTGAGGCGGTTGCCCTTCCGCTCGACGTGACCGATCCCGAGTCGGTGAAGGGCTACGTGCACGGCGCCACCGAAGCGCTCGGCGAGATCGAGCTGCTGGTGGCCGGCGCCGGCGACACCTATTTCGGCCGGCTCTACGAGATCAGCCCGGACGACTTCGAGTCGCAGCTGCAGATCCATCTGATGGGCGCCTTCCGGCTGGCGAACGCCGTGCTGCCGGGGATGATCGAACGTCAGCGCGGCGACGTCATCTTCGTCGGGTCGGATGTCTCGCTGCGCCAGCGCCCGCACATGGGCGCCTACGGCGCGGCGAAGGCGGGCCTGGTCGCCATGGTGACCAACCTACAGATGGAGCTCGAGGGCACCGGCGTTCGGGCATCGATCGTGCACCCCGGCCCGACCAAGACCTCGATGGGCTGGAGCCTGCCCGGCGAGCTGATCGGCCCCGCGCTCGAGGACTGGGCCAAGTGGGGTCAGGCCCGGCACGACTACTTCCTGCGCGCATCCGACCTGGCCCGCGCCATCGCGTTCGTCGCCGATACCCCGCGTGGCGGGTTCATCGTGTCGATCGAAGTTCAGCCCGAGGCGCCATTGTCCAACGGGCCCAAAGAACGTCAGCAGTTGAAGTACCGGGAGGAATCGTGACCGCCAGCTCGCTCAAGGAAGTTCCGCGCGTCTCGGGCGGCGAGGAGGAACACGGCCACCTCGAGGAGTTCCGCACCGACCCGATCGGGTTGATGAAGCGGCTACGCGAGGAGTGCGGTGACGTCGGCTGGTTCCAGCTCGCCGGCAAGAAGGTCATTCTGCTCACCGGCGCCGAGCCCAACGAGTTCTTCTTCCGGTCCTCCGATGACGACCTCGACCAGGCCGAGGCGTATCCGTTCATGACGCCCATCTTCGGCGAGGGGGTGGTGTTCGACGCGAGCCCCGAACGCCGCTCGGAGATGCTGCACAACACCGCGCTGCGGGGCGACCACATGAAGGGCCACGCCGTGACCATCGAGCGCGAAGTGCGCAAGATGATCGAAAACTGGGGTGAGAGTGGAGAAATCGACCTGCTCGAGTTCTTCGCCGAGCTGACCATCTACACCTCCACCGCATGCCTGATCGGCCCGAAATTCCGCAACCAGCTGGACTCCCGGTTCGCCAACTACTACCACCTGCTCGAGCGCGGCACCGACCCGCTGTGCTACGTCGACCCCTACCTCGACATCGAGAGCTTCCGGATCCGTGACGAGGCCCGGGCCGGACTCGTCGAGCTGGTGCAGGGCGTGATGGACCAGCGAATCGCCAACCCGCCCAAGGACAAATCTGACCGCGATCTGCTCGACGTGCTGGTGTCCATCAAGGACGCCGACGGCAACGCCCAGTTCACCGCCAACGAGATCACCGGGATGTTCATCTCGCTGATGTTCGCCGGGCACCACACCAGTTCGGGAACCTCGTCGTGGACGCTGATCGAGCTGTTGCGCCACCCCGAGGTCTATGCCCAGGTGCAGCAGGAACTCGACGAGCTGTACGCCGACGGCCAGGAGGTGAGTTTCCATGCGCTGCGCCAGATCCCGAAGTTGGAGAACGTACTCAAGGAGACGCTGCGGCTGCATCCACCGCTGATCATCCTGATGCGGGTGGCCCAGGGCGAGTTCGAAGTCGAGGGCTTCCCGATCCACAAGGGTGATTTCGTCGCCGCCTCCCCGGCGATCTCCAACCGCATCCCGGAAGACTTCCCGGATCCGGACGGCTTCGACCCCACCCGCTACGACAAGCCGATGGAGGCCGACGTCGTCCATCGGTGGACCTGGATCCCGTTCGGGGCGGGCAGGCACCGCTGCGTTGGCGCGGCATTCGCGCAGATGCAGATCAAGGCGATCTTCTCGGTTCTGTTGCGCGAGTATGAGTTCGAGATGGCCCAGCCCGCGGACAGCTACCACAACGACCACTCGAAGATGGTGGTCCAGCTGGCCCGTCCGGCCAGCGTCCGCTACCGCAAGCGCACCTCCTAGGAGTCGGCCATGGGCTGTTACCGCGTGGAACTCGACGAGGACCTGTGCCAGGGCCACGCCATGTGCGAGCTGGAGGCACCCGACTACTTCCGGGTGCCCAAGCGCGGCCCGGTCGAGATCCTGGACCACGAACCACCTGACGAGGCGCGCCCGCAGATCGAGCTCGCCGTCGAGATGTGTCCCACCCGAGCACTATCCATTCGAGAGAAGGACTGACAATGCCGTCATTGCCGCGTGAGGTTCTGGAAGATTTCGTCGAGCGGTGGCTGGAGGCCAACCGGGTCGCCGAAGCCGAGGGCGACTGGACCGGGCTGGCCGAGTTCTACACCGATGACGCCACCTACGGCTGGAACATCGGCCCCAAGGAGGACGTCATGTGCGTCGGCGTCGACGAGATCCGGGACATCGCGCTGGGTCTGGAGATGTTCGGCCTGGAGGGCTGGAGCTACCCGTACCAGAAGGTGATCATCGACGACAAGATCGGCGAGGTGGTGGGCTTCTGGAAGCAGGTGGCCACCGATGCCGATGGGAACTCCGAGGAAATCTACGGCATCGGCGGCAGCTGGTTCCGGCTGGACGCCAACGCCAAGATCGAGTGGCAGCGCGACTTCTTCGACTTCGGCCACGTGCAGAAGCTGTATTTGCAGCTGATGAAGGACGGCAAGCTGTCCAAGGGGATGTCCCAGCGCATCGAGCGCAGCCTGGCCGGCGAGAAGCTGCCCGGCTACTACCCCCTCGGTGCGGCTCCCGTCCCGATCTGGTGATTTACTCGACGCCTGTCAACAATGCCGCCCCGCGGTATACGGTGGGGTGACACAGGTCATAATGGCCTGCAGAACAGGAACACGTTCTACTTTGTCCTTGATCGACCATCCGGCGACGCCGGCTCCCCGGGAAAACCCTGGGGATGGGTTTGCGAGTGGAGGTTCGCAGTGAAGACAAAAGGTGCACTCATCCGTGAGTTCAACCAGCCATGGACGATCGAGGAGATCGAGATCGGCGACCCGAAGAAGGGCGAGGTCAAGGTCCAGATGGAAGCGTCGGGCATGTGCCACTCCGACCACCACCTGGTGACCGGCGGCATCCCGATGTTCGGCTTCCCGGTGCTCGGCGGCCACGAGGGCGCCGGTGTCGTGATCGAGATCGGTGAGGGTGTCGAGGGCGTCGCCGTCGGCGACCACGTGGTGATGTCGTTCATCCCGTCCTGCGGCACATGCCCGTCGTGTCAGGCCGGTCTGCGCAACCTCTGCGATCTCGGCGCCGGCCTGCTGGCGGGCACCGCCATCTCCGACGGCACCCACCGCATCCACACCACCGACGGCCTGCCCGTCTTCCCGATGACCCTGCTGGGCACCTTCTCGCCGTACATGGTGGTCCACGAGTCCTCGGTCGTACCGATTCCCAAGGACATCCCGTTCGAGGTCGCCTGCCTGGTCGGCTGCGGCGTGACCACCGGCTACGGCTCGGCCACCCACACCGCACAGGTCAAGCCCGGGGAAGACGTGGCGATCGTCGGTGTCGGCGGTGTCGGCATGTCGGCCCTGCAGGGCGCGGTCAACTCCGGTGCCCGCTACGTCTTCGCCATCGACCCGGTGGAATGGAAGCGTGACCAGGCGCTCAAGTTCGGCGCCACCCACGTCTACGAGGACATCGAGTCCGCGATGGCCGGTATCGCGGAGGTGACCCAGGGCTTCATGGCCAAGAAGGTCATCGTCACCGTCGGTGAGGTGCACGGTGCCGACGTCGACAACTACATGAACATCACCTCGAAGTCCGGCACCTGCGTGATGACAGCCATCGGCAGCATGCTCGACACCAACGTCAACCTCAACCTGGCGATGCTCACCCTGATGCAGAAGAACCTGCAGGGCACCATCTTCGGCGGCGGTAACCCGTACTACGACATCCCGCATCTGCTCTCGATGTACAAGGTCGGCAAGCTCAACCTCGATGACATGATCACCCGGCAGTACCGCCTGGAGCAGATCAACGAGGGCTACCAGGACATGCTGGACGGCCGCAACATCCGCGGCGTCATCCGCTACACCGACGAAGATCGCTGATCCGAATCGTCATGTCGCAAAAGACAACCGAGGCTTCTCCCGCGCTGGCCGCCTCCCAGGCCTCGTGGCGTGCGGTGATGTCGCACGACCGCGAGGGCTGGCTGGGCCTGATGGCCGACGATGTGGTGATCGAGGACCCGATCGGCCAAGCCGTCACCAACCCCGACGGTCTGGGCGTGCGCGGCAAGGATGCGGTCGCGGCGTTCTACGACACCAACATCGCCATCAATAACCTGCGGGTCACCTGCGAGGAGACGTTTCCCTCCAGCTCACCGCGGGAGGTGGCCCATATCCTGGTGCTGCGCAGCCAGTTCGAAGGCGGACTGACCAGCACCGTCCGCGGGGTGTTCACCTACCGGGTCAACGACGCGGGCCTGATCACCAACATGCGCGGCTACTGGAACATGGAAGGCATGCAGTTCGGCCAGGCGGTTCAGTGACGCTGGCCGGAGGTGGCGCGCCAGCGCCGACGGAGGCCAGGGGCAACTGGGACCGCCTCATGTACCAGGCTCCGACTGACGGTGAGTGACGGGCCGCTCGCCGGTTTCGGTGTCGTGGTCGCCGGAGGGTCGCGCGGGATCGGTGCGGCCGTCTCGGCCACGCTCGCCGAGTGCGGTGCCGGTGTGGTGGTCAACGGCCGCGACGCCGTTGCCGTCGAAGCGACCGTCACCGCGATCACCGATGCCGGCGGCCGAGCCGTCGCGCATGCCGGATCAGCTGCCGAACCCGAGGTTGCCGAGGAGCTTATCGCTCTGTGCGAGAACGAGTTCGGCGCCATCGATGCCCTGGTGAACTGTGCGGGAACCGCGGAACCGCCGGGGTCGTCGATCCTGGACATCACCGCAGAGCAGTTCCGCGATCTCATCGACGTGCATCTGGGCACGGTCTTCGCCACCTGCCGGGCAGCGGCACCGAAGATGGTGGCGCGTCAGCGCGGTGCGATCGTCAACACCAGTTCGTTCGCGTTCCTCGGCGATTACGGTGGGACGGGCTACCCGGCAGGCAAGGGCGCGGTCAACGGCCTGACCGTCGCGATCGCCGCCGAGCTCGCCGAGCACGGGGTACGCGCCAACGTGGTGTGCCCGGGAGCCAGGACACGGCTGTCCACGGGGACCCAGTACGAGGAACAGATCGCGACGTTACGCCGTCGTGGCATGCTCGACGAGGTCAGCGCTCAAGGTGCACTGGATGCCGCACCACCGGAGTACGTGGCACCGATGTACGCCTATCTCGTCAGCGATCTGGCCGCCGGAGTGAGCGGCCAGATCTTCATCGCTGCAGGCGGTTTCGTCGGCCGCTTCGACCGGCCGTCCCCCAGCCTGCTGGGCTACCGGGATCACCACGACGCGCCGCCGTGGTCGCTCGACGATATCGCCGCGATGCTGCGCTGAGCTAGCGGCTCAGGTCGTAGATCTCGGTTCGGCCGACCCGTATCGGGGTGAAGTTGCGTTGCACCCACTGCTGAATCAGGGCGTTGGTGTCCAGATGGCCCCACTTGTCCTCGTGGATGGGGTTGGTGACGATGAAATAGTGGATCCGCTTGGCCAGCGTCAGACGCAGGAACTCATCGGGTGCCGGCGCGGGATCGGTGCCGTTGAATCCGCCGACGGGCATCACCGGGTGTCCGGTGGCGAGCTGATAGCCTGCGGCACAGGTTGATCCGATGGTCGCCGCCACCCAGGTGTAGGAGTTCGCGTCAGCGTCCAGCAGTGCGACGATCTCCGGATCGGGAATGCCGGAGTCCAGTAGTGAGCACCCCACCAGATGGGTGTTGTGACCGGAGGCGCCCGCGGGCAGCAGGAAGCCCGGGCCCTTGACGACGGTGACCTGGGCACGCGGGACCACCGCCACCCCCTTGGTCATCGCGGTCACGAAATGCGGTAGCGGGCCGGCGATCGGCAGCGCCCCCGAATTACCGTGGGCCACCGTGGCCAGGCTGTACGCGGTGGGGCCGCCGAGCAGGACCACCGCGGCCAGCCCAGCAGCCGCGTACCGGGTCGGGCTCCGCATGGCCAAGGGCGCACCGACCGCCAGCCAGCACACCAGCGCCGCTCCGGCGACAACGATCGCCCAGCGCAACCACGGCTGGAAGTCGGCGGACCCGGCCAGCGTGCGGTAGGCGGTGAGTACAGTCAGCGTGACGGCAACCGTCAAAGTCACTCTGGCCCAGATGGTTTCGCGGTGCCGCCAGCCGATCACGCTTCCGATCCCGGCGAGCGCGGCGATCGATGGTGCCAGCGCCACGGTGTAATAGGAGTGGAAGATCCCGGCCATGAAGCTGAACACGAGTGCGGTGACCACCAGCCACAGCGCCCACACCAGGACCTCGGCCCGCAGCGGATCGCGCCGCGGGGCGCGGCCGCGCCAGATCAGCAGCGCCGCCGCGAACACCAGCGCCGCCGGAAGCAACCAGCCGATGCCGCCGATCTGCGCCGGCTCGAACAGCCGCGCGATACCGGGTTGCCCCCACGGATGGGTGGCGGTCCGGCCGCCGGGGTGAATCGAAGAACTCACACCAAGCCCTGACACACTGCCCGGCTCGTCACCATTGAGACGGCCGAAACCGTTGTAGCCCAACGTCAGTTCGAGGATCGAGTTGTGCTGCGTCCCACCGATCCACGGCCGGTCACGGGCCGGCCACAGTTGCACCAGCAGCACCCACCACCCGGCCGCGGCCAGCGCCGCGACAAGCGCAGCACCCAGCTGCCACAGCCGGGTCAGTAGCGTCCGCGGCCCGCTCACCAGGTAGCCGATCGCCAACGCGGGCAGCACCAGGGCGACTTCGAGTTGTTTGGTCAGATACCCCAGTCCCACGAAGGCACCGCACAACAGCAGCCAGCGCAACCGGCCGTCGTCGATCGCCCGCAGCATGGCCCACACCGCGGCGAGCATGAGCAGGATCAGCAGTGCATCGGGGTTGTTGTAGCGGAAGATCGACACGGCCACCGGTGTCAGTGCCAGCACCAGACCGGCGAGCAGACCAGCGGTCTCACCGGACCGCCGTCGCACGGTGTCCCACAGCAGCGCCACCGACGCGACGCCCATCAGGGCCTGCGGTACCAGGACGCTCCACGGGTTGAGGCCGAACGCCCGGATCGCCAACGACGGAAACCACAGTGCCAGCGGCGGTTTGTCGACGGTGATCGAGTTGGCGGCATCCGAAGACCCGAACAGGAAGGCTTTCCACGAGACCGAACCAGCCTGTGCTGCAGCCGAATAGAACGAGTTCGCCCAGCCCGAACGATCGAGGTGCCAGATGTAGAGCACTGCGGTGCCGGCGAGCAGCACCAGCAGCGCCCATCGCTGCGACGACACTCGCGGCCGGTTGGTGACGGGCTCGGCGCCCTCGACGGCGGGTCGCTCGGCGACGACCGTCATCGCGCCCTGCCGAATACCTGACGCAGCGCCAGGAACCTCACGACAGTTGCGATCAGATTGGCCACCACGAGCACCGACAGCTCCACCACCTTGTCCACCGTGGGGTCGAAACGGTGCAGCAGGTACAGCGATCCACTGGTGATCATCAACCCGAATCCGAAGACCAGGAGGCCGTGCAGGTGGTGGCGTGCGACGCCGGCGCGGCCACGGATGCCGAAGGTGAAGGCACGGTTGGCGGCGGTGTTGAGCAGCGCCGTCACCAACAGCGCGGTGAAGTTGGCGACCTGGGCCTTGAGTTCCTCGTGCAGCGACAGGTAGAGCAGCGCATAGGCGATCGTGCTGGCGATGCCGATCAGGCCGAACCGCACCAGTTGACCCACCATGCCGCGGGGCACGCCGGGCACCAGCGGTTCGCGGCCCAGCGCCGCCTGCAACTCCCGCAGTGGCAGCGCACCGGAGGCCAGCGCCCGTCCTACCCGCCAGCAGCCACGCAGGTCTTCGATTGCGGTCCCGACGATGTCGACCCGGGAGTCGGGATCGTCCACCCAATCGACCGGCACCTCGTGGATGCGCAGCCCGGCGCGCTCGGCCAGCACCAGCAGTTCGGTGTCGAAGAACCAGCCGGTGTCGACCACCAGGGGCAGCAACTGGCGCGCGACATCGGATCGCATGGCCTTGAAGCCACATTGGGCGTCCGAGAACCGGGCGCCGAGCACGCTGCGGAGCAGCAGGTTGTATCCGCGGGAGATCACTTCACGTTTTGCCCCGCGCACCACCCGCGAGGACGCCGCCAGTCGGGAGCCGATCGCAATGTCGGAGTGTCCCGAGACCAACGGCGCCACCAACGGCATCAGCGCCGACAGATCGGTCGACAGGTCGACGTCCATATAGGCGACCACGTCGGCAGGTGAGGACCTCCACGCCGTAGCCAGCGCGCCACCGCGACCCTTGGCGTCCAGATGCAGCACGTCGACATCGGGGAGCTCACCGGCCAGCCGGTGCGCCACTGCCAGGGTGTCGTCGGTACTGGCGTTGTCCGCGATAAGGATTCGGGCCCGATACGGCACCTCGGTCGACAGGTACTCGTGCAGTCGGTGCACACACTCGGGCAGATCGCGTTCCTCGTTGTAGACGGGCACGACGATGTCGAGGACGTAGTGAACCGGAGGGGCCCCTGCGGAGCTGGGCTGAGCAGTCGTCAACTCGCCCGGCAAGGTGTCGGCCATAGCGACGATGCTGTCGTGCCCAGCTGCCACCGGACTGGGCCGGGTCTGGGGGCTTGCTGTGAGCTAGCCGTGTGCTGGCCAGCAGCGCCGCCGAGCGCCTCTCCTATGCTTGGGCCCATGGCGTCAGTCTTCACCATGATCATCAACCGTGAGATACCCGGTCGTTTCGTGTACGAGGACGACGACGTCGTCGCCTTCCTGACGATCGAGCCGATGACCCAGGGCCACACGTTGGTGGTGCCGCGCACCGAGGTCGACAAGTGGCTTGATACCGAGCCCGAGTTGCTCAACAAGGTCATGGCGGTATCGCAGAAGATCGGCAAGGCCGTGTGCGCCGCCTTCGGCGCCGACCGCGCTGGGCTCATCATCGCCGGACACGAGGTGCCGCATCTGCACGTGCACGTCTTTCCGGCCTACGGCTTGTCCGACTACGGCTTCGCCCATGTCGACCACAATCCGTCACCGGAGTCACTCGACGAGGCGCAGGCCAAGATCCGCACGGCGCTGGCCGAACTCGGCTGAGCCGGCCCCGCGAACCGGATCAGCCGATGGCTGCGGGCACATCGGCTGCCGGGACATCGGCGATGCGCGGCAGGCTCACCCGGAAGCAACACCCCTGCCCCGGCGCAGTCGTCACCGTGACCCGGCCGCCGTGGGCATAGACCAGCGAATCCACGATCGACAGCCCCAGTCCGGTGCCCCCGCTGGAGCGGGCCCGCGAGGAGTCGGTTCGGTAGAACCGCTCGAACACCCGCTGCGCGTCTTCCTGCGTCATACCCGGACCTTCGTCGGCGACCTCGAGCACGGCATCGTCGTCGGCCGTCCCCACCCGCACGGTGATCCGCGCCGTTTCCGGGGTGTGCTGCAACGCGTTGGCCACCAGGTTGCCGAGCACCTGACGCAGCCGGGCCTCGTCACCGAGCACCTCGGGCGTGCCCGGGCCGTCGAACACCTCCATGGTGATGGTGCGCCGGGGGGCGATCGACTGCGCGTCGTGAACCGCGTCGGTGGCCAGTGCCAGCAAGTCGACCCGCCGGCGTTCCAGCGGGCGTTGCGCATCCAGTCGGGCCAGCAGCAGCAGGTCGTCGACGAGCAGGCCCATCCGCCGGGACTCACTCTCGATGCGCGACATCAGCATCTCGACGTCCTTGGCCGCCCCCTGGCGATACAGCTCGGCGAATCCGCGGATGGTGGTCAAGGGGGTACGCAGTTCATGGCTGGCGTCGGTGATGAACCGGCGCATGCGTTCCTCGGACATCCGGGCATGGTCGGCAGAAGCCACCGATGAGGCCATGGCACTTTGGATCTGGGCGAGCATGCCGTTGAGGGCGAGTGACAACCGGCCCACCTCGGTACGCGGATCACGTTCGGGCACACGGCGATCCAGCTCTCCGGCGGCGATCGCTGCGGCGGTGCGCTCGACTTCGACCAGGGGGCGCAGGCTACGGTGCACCACCCAGTAGCCGACCACGCCGAGAATCACCAGCACGGCGGTACCGATGGCGACCTGCGACCAGGCCAGCGACCGCACGGTGGACTGCACATCGGACAGGTCGACGGCGACAGTGGTCAACTCGCCGCTGGGCCCGCGCACCGACACCGCACGCCACTGCACGGCCGACCTGTCCAGCGAACCGATGGTCACCGGCACCGGGCCGACATCGTTGTCGTCGGGCAGGTCCGGTTCGGCGTCGCGGTCGTTGACCGCCATCCAGACGTTGCCGTCGGTATCGACGCCGCGCACGTAGAAGTTCGACGGCGGGCGGGCCGGGTTGGGGCCTTCGTCGGGCGGCGGCATGCTGCGGCGCGGGGCCTGGGCCCAGCCGCGCGAGGCGTCGATCAGGGTTTGGTCGGCGCGGTTGATGAGGTCATGCCGCAGCGTCGAGGTGACTGCGACACCGGAGGCCAACAGTCCGAGGCCCACCAACAGCAGCATGGCTGCGACCAGGCCGACCCGCAGTGGCAGGGCACGGTGATACGGCGGTGGCATCGCCCCATTGTCCCCGCGCCGCAGCGCGGAGCGCCGGATTATCGCGGCTCCCGCAGCACGTACCCGACCCCGCGCAGGGTGTGCAGCAGCCGCTTCTCGCCGGTGTCGATCTTGCGACGCAGGTACGACACGTAGGACTCGACGACGTTGACGTCGCCGCCGAAGTCGTAGCGCCAGACGTGGTCGAGGATCTTCGGCTTGCTCAGCACGGTGCCGGCGTTGATGACGAAGTAGCGCAGCAGGGTGAACTCGGTCGGCGACAGCGAGACGGGTTCGCCGGCCTTCCACACCTCGTGGGTGTCCTCGTCGAGTTCGATGTCGGCGAACGTCAGCCGGGAGTTGCGCGGTTCCTCGACGCCCTTTCCGGCGCGGCGCAGGATCACCCGCAGCCGGGCCACCACCTCTTCGAGGCTGAACGGCTTGGTGACGTAGTCGTCGCCGCCGAGGGTCAGCCCGGCGATCTTGTCCTGCAGGCTGTCGCGAGCCGTCAGGAACAGGGCAGGGGCGTCGATACCGTCGGCGCGCAGCCGGCGCAGCACTCCGAACCCGTCCATCCCGGGCATCATCACGTCGAGGATCACCGCGTCGGGCCGGACCTCCCGGGCGCGGTCGAGCGCCGCAGGTCCACTGGATGCGGTGTGTACCTCGAAGCCCTGGAACTTCAGGCTGACCGAGAGGAGTTCGACGATGTTGGTTTCGTCATCGACGACCAGGACTCGTGCCTCGGGCTTGGTTTCGGTGGTTACAGGTGCGGCCATGCTGTCAATTTCCTCTTACGATGGTGAAATCCCGCTGCCAGGGGCCTGTGGACTTCCTGTGAGTCGTGATCACGTACTTCAGTGATACCGCCGGTCCCGCATTCTCGCCAGTCCTACACTTGTCCGATGGACCTGGCAAAAACGCTGGTAGGGCTGGCCACCACACCGGTCAAGGTGGGTCTGGCCGCCGCCGAGGCGGGCTTGGACGTCGCCAGGGCGGGCCTCGACCTGACCAGACGGACGCTGGGGGAAGCCGGCATGTCCAGCACGCCGAACTCGGTGGCGCAGATGTTCGGCCTCGAAGACACCGTCGCGCGCGCCAACAAGATCGCCCAGCTCCTCGACGATGACGCTCCCCTGGGCCGGGCGCTGGCACCGGACGGTCCGCTGGACCGACTGATGCGTCCGGGTGGCCTGATCGACCGGATCACCGCCCAGGACGGGTTGCTGGACCGGCTGACCGCCGAGGGCGGCGGCCTCGAGCGGGCGCTGGCGCCCGGCGGGCTGGTGGACCAGTTGCTCGACGAGGACGGCCTGATCGAACGCGTGCTGGGCGAAGAAGGTCTGGCCGACCGGCTGCTGGCCGAAGGCGGTCTGGTCGAGAAGCTGACGGCGCGCAACGGACCGCTCGAACAGCTGGCCGACGTCGCCGACACGCTCAACCGATTGGCACCTGGCCTGGAAGCACTCGCACCGACCATCGAGACGCTGCGCGAGGCGGTGACCACCCTGAGCCTGGTGGTCAACCCGCTGAGCACTATCGCCGACCGGATCCCGATCCCCGGCCGCCGCCGCTACACCCCGCCGCAGCCGGTCGCCTCCGAACGGGTCCGCAGCGACCGGTTGGTCCGCGACGAAGACGAGTAGCCACCCGATAGTCTGTTAGCGGCCCGCTCACCTGTGAACGGGTCACGCCTCCTTAGCTCAGTGGTAGAGCAACGCTCTTGTAAAGCGTAGGTCGTCAGTTCAATCCTGACAGGGGGCTCTTGACCGCCCGTTTCCCCGTCTAGGGCGAGTGAGCCGGCCCCGCACCCTAAAATCAACGCCACCGCAGATACCGATCTGCGCGGAGGCGGGGAAGGCGGGTAGTGCGATGTCGACACCCCGGATCAGCGTTCGGATCGGCGCAGCGGCGTTCGCTGTCGGGTTGTCACTGGCCGGACCGCAAGCCCTTGGTATCGCGGCAGCCGACGGGCCAGACCAGGATTCCGGATCGAGCTCCGCGGGTCCGGCGAAGTCCGGCACAGCCACCGGCCACTCCGCTCGATCAGCCCGCACCTCGGCTACCACTGCGCCCGGGTCGGCATCGGCCGGCGAGCCCTCCAGCGCGGGCGCGGCACGGACCACGGCGGGCACCACCGTGAGCACCCGCACCGTGGTGGGTCGCCTGCCGGCCACCGGGCGCACCGGGCGGGCACCGGCCCCCGAGTCCGCCGTCAGCGACTCCGGGCCGTCGAGCCCGAACAGTAGCGCCGTCTCGACCGCCGCCCCCGGCACCGCGACCACCGTCGTCACCGTCTCGGCCACCCCGAGCCCGAGCGCCCCCACCGCCGCAGCAGCGCCGGTCGCAGACGACATCGGTGCGCTGCGCGTGCCGAGTGCGGCAGCTTCTGCGTCCTCGATCACCGACGTCTTCACCAACCTGGTGAACTCGGTGGGCTCGCTGTTCGAGGGCATCGGCCTGCTGGTGCGCCGCACCTTCTTCAACCAGGCGCCCACCGTCGCACCCGTGCAGACCTCGGGCCAGACCGGCGGAGTCATCAGCGGCAGCCTCAATGCCGTTGACCCAGAAGGCGATCCGATCGTCTACGCCATCACTCAGACCCCCCACTACGGCAGTGTCACAGTCGATTCCGCGGGAAACTACGTCTACACGCCGGGCACCGGGTTCGGCGGCGTGGACGCGTTCACCCTGTCGGCCACCGACACCGGGTTCCACATCAACCTGCTCGACCCGCTGCGTTCGGCGAGCACCGGCGCGCTGGTCTCGGTGACCCAGAACGACACCGCGATCCGGGTCGCGTTCAGCTTCATCTTCGGCTCCGGCTCGCAATACTGGTCGAGTGCGGCTCGTGCCGCGCTGCAATCGGCGGCGATCTACCTGTCCTCCACCATCAAGGCGCCGCAGCCGGTGACCATCACCTACGACGTCACCGGGCAGTACTCCTTCTTCACCTCGGAGCTCGCGTCGGCGGGCAGCGACCTGATCTCGTCCGATCCGGGCTTCTACAACACCGTGGTGCAGAAGAAGATTCAGACCGGAGTGGACTCCAACGGCGCAGCGGCCGACGGTCAGATCTCGTGGAACTTCAAATACTCGTGGGCCTACGGCGATTCGGTGGCGCCGGGCCAATACGACTTCCAGTCCACCGCCCTGCACGAATTGGTACACACCCTGGGCTTCCTGTCGGTGATCGACAGTGCAGGCAACAACACCGGCAACAACTGGACCACCTACGACGGCTTCGTCGTAACCGCCAACGGCACCCATCCGATCGACAGCAATTTCACCTGGCTGTCCGCCTATGACTCGTATCTGACCGGCGGCAACCAGGGCCTGTACTTCGGCGGACCCAATGCGATGGCGGCCAACAACGGCCACCCCGTCCCGCTCTACACGCCCAGCCCCTGGGAATCCGGCAGTTCGATGTCGCACCTGGACGACACGAAGTTCACCGGTTCCAATGCCAAGCTGATGAACGCCGCCACCGACACCGGCCTGGGGGTGCGGACCCTGAGCCCGATCGAGATCGGCATCCTCAAGGACCTCGGCTACGACATCTCCGATCCGCCGCAGAGTGTGGCGCTGATCGTGGTCGGCTTCGCCTTCCTCCGGCGCCGCAAGCGCCGCTGACGGCCGGGCTCAGTCCTCGTCGGGGCGCTCGGAACGGGGCCGACCCTCGCCGAACAGGGGCCGGCGCACCGGCTGATGACCATGCACACCTTCGGCGTAGGCGGTCTCGGCGTGCTGGGCGAAGTCCACTCCGGCCATCTCGTCCTCGGGACTGAGCCGGAAGCCCATGGTCCGGTCGATGAGCTTGGCCAGCCCGAAGGACATCGCGAAGGCGTATGCGGCGACCACCACCATCGCCAGCGCCTGCTTGCCGAGCTGGGCCAGACCGCCACCGAAGAACAGTCCCTGCGGGCCGCCCGTCATGACGGCGGTGGCCAGGAAGCCGATCAGCAGCACACCGACCACTCCGCCGACGAAGTGCACACCGACCACGTCGAGGGAGTCGTCGTAGCCGAAGCGGAACTTCAGACCGATCGCGAACGCGCAGACGACGCCGGCGGCCACCCCGACGATCGCGGCACCCAGCGTGTTGACCGTTCCACACGACGGTGTGATGGCAACCAGGCCGGCGACCACCCCGGAGGCGGCGCCGAATGTCGTGGGCCTGCCGTCGCGAATCTGCTCGACCGACAGCCAGCCCAGCATCCCCAGGCACCCTGCGACCAGGGTGTTCAGGAAGATCGCCGCAGCCGCACCGTTGGCGGCCAGCGCCGACCCGGCGTTGAAACCGAACCAGCCGAACCACAGCAGTCCGACACCGAGCAGCACGAACGGAAGATTATGCGGGCGCATGGCGTCGACCTTGAACCCGATCCGGGGCCCCAGGACCAGCGCCAGTGCCAGTGCCGATGCCCCGGACACGATCTCGACCACCAGCCCACCGGCATAGTCGAGCACACCGAGCTTGAACAGCCACCCACCGGGCGACCAAACCCAGTGCGCCACAACCGAATACACCACGACGGACCAGACGGGGACGAATACCATCCACGCCGCGAAGCGGGCCCGGTCGGCGATGGCGCCGCTGACCAGCGCCGCAGTGATGATCGCGAAGCTGAGCTGGAAGGTGGCATACAGCAGTTCGGGAACCGAACCGTGCGGGGTACTCGAGTCGATACCGGCCATCCCGAGATGTGACAGATCGCCGATGAACCCGCCCGCGCTGTCGCCGGAGAACGCCAGCGAGTAGCCGACCAGCAGCCAGGTGACGGTCACCAGTGGGATCGCGATGAAGCTCATCATGATCATGTTCAGCACACCGGTGGTGCGGACCATGCCGCCGTAGAAGATGGCCAGCCCGGGCGTCATCAAGAGGACCAGGGCGGTGCTGGTGAGTAGCCAGGCGGTGGCGGCGGGATCGATCGAATTCAAGTCCGGCTCCTTCGACGGTCCCGACGAGAATGTCGGCGTGGTGTTTCCAACAGGCGGCATTTGTGTTTCTGCCGTGTTTCACGCCGGGCCGGCGCTCACCAGCCCATCGAGCCCGGGACGCCCTTGAAGGGCCCGACGATCCAGCTGGTGATCCAGCCACCGTAGAAGCCGCCGGGCTGGGGCTCGACGGTCTCGCCGTTGACGGTGCAGCGATCCACCTGCCCGGCCATGACCGCGATCGCGCCGGCGATCGACTCGAAACCGCGCGTGGGAGCCGGGTAGGTCCAAGCCGCCTGTGGCGCGGTACGCGCCTCGGTGACCAGGTCGTAGTAGCGCGCCTGCCCCTTCCACTCACACCACGACGAGCCCGGCGCATCCCGAAGCGCGCCCGGGGCGAACGCCTCCCGGGGCAGGTAGTAGGTGGGCGGGTGACTGGTTTCCAGGACCCGCCAACCGCGGTCGGTCGAGGCGATCACGGTGCCACCGAGTTCGACGGTGATCGTGCCGTCGAAGGGCTCGAGGCGAGGTGGCCTGGGGTAATCCCATACCGACTCCTGACCGGGGCCGGGGGGTTGTGCGGGTGGACGCATGCTCATCCCTCGACGATACGAAGACGACCAGGCCCCGCCGCGGCCTTACCGCGGAGTGGGGCGCGGCAGGATCGGCCCGCCGTTTCCGCCGCCGTTCCCGCCGCCCCAGCCCGGATCGATGATGATCGACAAGCCGCCGTCGTAGCAGTACGGGTCATAGTCACAGGGATAGGGCACGTACGGACCGGCGGTCGGCGGTGGCGGCTGGCCACTACCTCGGACCTGCCCTTGGGCACAGACCGTGGCGCCACCGGAGTTGACGCACTCGGCCCCGGCGGTCGCAGCCGCGGGCAGTGCCGCGGCGAGCAGTCCCGCTGTGATAAACGCCGCTGTCCAGCACCTCGAGAGTGTCCCCATGGCGGCGCCTTCCGACATCCCCTGCAAAGCCCTGATCTGGGCAGGAGCGTACTGCAGACGACCGGGCGCGGCGGGCGTTCGCACCCAAGCCAACCAGGACTAGCTGCGAGGCCGCCAGCAAGTGACCTCATACTGGCGAGCATGAATCCGACGCCACCTGCGCCGGCGGCCGCTGCGGGCAACCGCCACGGCCGCCATCGGGGTGGCGCGATGACACCGGTGCGGCGGGCGGCGCGTATCTTGCGCCGAGTTCTGATCGCAGTGGTGTCGGTGCTGGTGGTGACCGGAACCGGGGTGGCCTACTCGCAGGCGCACGGACTGCTCGGCGGCATCACGATCTCACGTGCACTCGGCTCGGACGAGCCGCGATCCAGCGGTGGCGCGATGAACATCCTGCTGATCGGTCTGGACTCGCGCAAAGATCAGGACGGCAACGAACTGCCCGACGAGGTTCTGGGCAAATTGCACGCCGGCGACTCCGACGCGGGCGGCTACAACACCAACACGCTCATCCTCGTTCACATCGGGGCCGATGACCGGGTGGTGGCGTTCTCGATCCCGCGCGACGACTACGTCGCCGTCACCGGGATCAAGGGCTACGACCACATCAAGATCAAAGAGGCGTATGGCCTGACCAAGTTCGAGACCGAGCAGAAGCTCGTCGACGAAGGGATCACCGACCGCGCGCAGCTGGAGAAGGCCGGCCGGGAGGCCGGTCGCAAAGCGACGCTGCGCGCAGTGCGCAATCTGACCGGTCAGCCCATCGACTACTTCGCCGAGGTCAACCTCGCGGGCTTCTACGATCTGGCCGAGAGCCTCGGTGGCGTCGAGGTCTGTCTGAATCACGCTGTGCACGACGACTATTCGGGCGCGGATTTCCCTGCGGGCCGGCAACGCCTCGACGCCGCACAGGCGGTGGCATTCGTGCGTCAGCGCCATGGCCTGGAGAACGGCGACCTGGACCGCACTCACCGTCAACAGGCCTTCCTGCTCTCGGTCATGCACGAACTACAGCAGTCCGGCTCGTTCACCGACATCGAGAAGTTCCGGGGGCTGATGGACGTGGCCCGCAAGGACATCGTGCTGTCGGAGGGCTGGGGAGAAGACCAGTTCCGCCGGATGGCGGCGCTGGCCGGTGGTTCCGTCGAGTTCCGCACCCTGCCCGTGGTGCGCTACGACAACATCAACGGCCAGGACGTCAACATCATCGACCCCGCGAAGATCCGCGCGGAGATCGCCAACGCCATCGGTACCGGCACGACGACCACGACCACCGCAACGACCAGCGCGCTACAACCCCTGCCGCCGATCAACCCGCTGACATCGGTCACCGTGGTCAACGCCAGCGAGACGGCAGGGCTTGCCGCCCAGGCCGCCGCCCTGCTGGGCAAGAAGGAGTTCACCGTCGGTGCCGTCCGCGACCGGGAATCCGGCGAACCCGTCGACACCGTGATCACCTACGGACCAGGAGCGCAGACCGACGCCCAATCGGTGGCCAGGATCCTGGGAATCGACAACGCACCCCAGGCCAACAAGGCACTGGCGGCCGATCACATTCAGGTGATCCTCGGCGACGGCTATGACACGCCGACCGAGCAGCCCGCCGAGGAACAAGCAGCCGACACCACAAGCGCGCAGGGCTGGTACGGAATGACCACGACGCCGACGCCCGATCAGGGCAAGCCGATCGACGGCGGCGGCATCCCCTGCGTCAACTAAAAGCGCGGCTAGACGACGCCCCGCAGGCCGTCGGCACCATAGGCCGGCTCCAGCATGGCGGAGTAGTCCGGACCGCGGCGCAGGCTCTGCCCGCCGTCGACCCCGATGATCTGGCCGGTGACCCATTGCGCGGCATCGCTGAGCAGGAACAGCGCCGTGTTGGCGACGTCGTCGACCTCGCCGGGCCGGGGCAGCGGTGTGCACTCGGCGTAGTCACCGCTGATCTCCGGCGAGTCCAGGACCAGTTGCACCAGTTCGGTGCGGATCAGCCCGGGGCGGATGCCGTTGACCCGCACCCAGGACGGGCCCAGTTCGTCGGCGGCCAGCTTCACCAGATGGTCCAGACCCGACTTGGTCACCCCGTACGGGCCGAACCAGCGGTGGGTGTTGCTGGATGCGATCGAGGAGATTCCCACGAACGAACCGCCACCGCCACGCACCATCTCGCGGGCGGAGTGCTTGAGCACGTACATCGAGCCGTTGATGTTGAGGTCGACCGTCGCCCGCCAGGCTTCGGAGTCCATCTGGGTGATCGGTCCGATGGTCTGCGAACCACCCGCGCAGTGCACAACGCCGTGCAGCCGGCCGTTCCACTCCGTCGCTGTGGCCACTGCGGCGGCGATCTGGTCCTCATCGGTGACGTCAGCGGACTGGTACCGCACATCACCGGCCGGTGCGTTGGCCTTGATCTCCTCGGCGGTCGCCGCCAGCCGCTCGGCACCGCGGCCGACGATCAGAACGCGGGCACCCGCCGCGGCGAGACCCTCGGCAACCCCCTTGCCGATTCCGCTACCGCCGCCGGTGACCAGGTACGTCCGATCCTCGAACGAGAGCTGCACGCCGCACTCCTCACAGAAAAACTGGAACAGGTTTCACATATCGAACCATGACGAGCCGGCGGCGAAAAGAGGTCGTCCCGGTCCCGCCGCGGCCGCCGACCAGCGCCACCCAGATCGCTTGCAGCGAACACAGGGAAGGCACAGTCACGCCGCCGGGAACGGCCTCTGCAACCCCGGGGGCATCTCCGGTCACAGGCTCAAAACGGTCTGAAGAATGGCCGCAGTGCGCAATGCCATGGTGGGCCATGCGGTAATTCGGGAATCTGCACCATGCCGGAACAGTGTCGAAACCGGTTAGCTCCGAGCAGCTCAGACCGCATTTCGTCGGGCTGGCGTCGGGCCCCGAATTCGCGGCAGAAGTTATTGACTGTGTTGTAACACACGCCAGGTTACGGGCGATAAAACACCCGAACAACTGCGGTCGGGGGAAGGCAGCCATACACTGCTCTCACACAGCCGCTCAGCAAACCGAGAAGAAAGCACCATGATGGCTACCTTGAAGAATTCGGCGCGACGCCTGGCCCTGGCTGGCGGCTTCGCGCTCGCAGTCGCAGCCGCTCCGGCGGTGGCTGCTTTCACCGCTGTCTCCACCGGCCCGGCACCGGCCGTCGCCGAGTGCGCTCCCGGCGAGGTGGTGAACACCGAAGGCATCGGCTGTCTGCCCGCCCCGCCGCAGGACAACCCGCCTGGTGAGGTCGCCTTCTCCACCCCGGGTGACAACAACAGCGTGCCCGAGGTCCAGGGCATCCCTTGCACAGGCGCAAACACCGGCCAGTGCATAGGATTGCAGGAAGAGCAGGGGGCTCCGGCCGTGGAGCCCCACTCGAGCATCTCGTCCAGTCCGTAGCGCGGAGCGCCGACAGCGGTGTTCCGTCGTTCCACTTTAGGAAGTGTGAAGTATGGCGAAACCCTCCTCTGTCGGCCGACGCATCCTCCTTGCCGGAGGGTTGAGCCTCGCGATCGCAGCCGCCCCGGCGGCTGCGTTCGTGGTGGGGCCTTCGCTCGCCCCGGCAGGAGTCGCGATCGCCTGCCCCGCCGGCGAGATCGAGGACATCTACACCGGCGAGTGCACCCCGGAGTTGACGCCGAACACATCGGGCGGCGTGGATTTCTCCACCCCAGGTGACACCAACAGCGTGCCGGAGGTCCAGGGGATCCCGTGCACCGGCCACAACACCGGGCAGTGCATCGGTCTCGAGGAGGATCAGGGCGCGCCGGACGTCCAGCCGCGCTCGAGCATCTCGTCGAGCCCGTAACACCGCGGGAACCAGGAAGGGCAACGATGCCGATCCATTCCAGCCGCACCGCCACGCTGCTCACCGCGGGTGCATTCGCACTCGCGGTGGCGCTGGCGCCTGCAATCGGGCTGATCTGTGCCGCACCGGCTTTCGCCGAAGGCTCTGGCGGTGTACCCGACCCGCAACCGGTGCCGGTGCCCGCTCCCGTCGCCGACCAGCCGGGCAACTCGGCGGGCTGCCAGTCCGGCGAGTCCATCGACCCCTCGACCGGCAACTGTGTGCCGACCATGACACCGCTGGACAGCACGCAAGGCGACCAGGTACAGCCCGATGCGGCCCCGCCACCGCAGACCGGCGCGGTCACCAGCACCGTGGTCACCGGCGATCCAGCCGACCTGGTGCCCAATATCAATGGCTACCCGTGCACCGGGTACTGGGAGTCGGCGGCTTGCTACGCCGTCAGCCAGACCGAGGGCCCGCCGGTCGAGCCCAAGTCCACCATCTCCTCCAGCCCGTAACCATCGACAAGACCTTCACCTAGAGTTGAGTTATGCCTGCAAAATCTGACCCCGCGGACATCGACGACGTGGAGCCGCTGGCCGACAGCACGGCCCGTCAGGCCCGCCGGGTCGTCGCCGCCTATGCCAACGACGCCGACGAATGCCGCGTCTTCCTCTCGATGCTCGGTATTGGGCCGTCAAAGCTCGAGGCCTAGACCGTGCCCGGAGACAAGACGACCGGCTCCGGAAACTCTGAATTCGTCGTTGTCGCCAACCGGCTACCGATCGACATGGAGCGGCTGCCGGACGGCAGCCTCACCTGGAGGCGCAGCCCCGGCGGCCTCGTCACCGCGCTGGAACCGCTGCTACGACGGCATCGCGGCGCCTGGATCGGGTGGCCGGGCATCGTCGACGGTCCGGAAGATCCCATCATCGAAGACGGGATGCAGCTCTACCCGGTGCGGCTGAGCGCCGAGGAGTTCGCCGAATACTACGAGGGCTTCTCCAACGCCACGCTCTGGCCGCTGTACCACGACGTCATCGTCAAGCCGGCCTATCACCGCGAGTGGTGGGACCGCTACGTCGACGTCAACCGCCGCTTCGCCGAGGCCACCTCGCGCGCGGCCGCCGAGGGCGCCACCGTCTGGGTGCAGGACTACCAGCTGCAACTGGTGCCCAAGATGCTGCGCATGTTGCGCCCGGACCTGACCATCGGCTTCTTCCTGCACATCCCCTTCCCGCCGGTCGAGTTGTTCATGCAGATGCCCTGGCGCACCGAGATCATCGAGGGCCTGCTGGGTGCGGACCTGGTCGGCTTTCATCTGCCCGGCGGTGCACAGAACTTTCTGTTCTTGTCACGAAAGCTGGTGGGTGCCAACACCTCCCGCGCATCGGTCGGCGTGCGGTCCCGGTTCGGCGAGGTGCAGTTGGGGTTACGCACCATCAAGGTCGGCGCCTTCCCCATCTCCATCGACTCCGCCGAGCTCGATCGGACCGCGCGGGGCCGCGAGATCCGCCGACGCGCCCGCGAGATCCGCGCCGAGCTCGGCAACCCGCGCAAGATCCTGCTCGGAGTCGACCGCCTCGACTACACCAAGGGCATCGACGTCCGGCTCCGGGCGTTCTCGGAGCTGTTGGCCGAAGGGCGTGCCAAACGCGACGACACCGTCCTGATCCAGCTGGCCACCCCGAGCCGGGAGCGCGTCGAGAGCTACCGGATCCTGCGCAACGAGATCGAACAGCAGGTCGGCCACATCAACGGCGAGTACGGCGAGGTCGGCCACCCGGTGGTGCACTACCTGCACCGACCGGTGCCGCGCGACGAGCTGATCGCCTTCTTCGTCGCGGCCGACGTCATGCTGGTCACCCCGCTGCGGGACGGCATGAACCTGGTGGCCAAGGAGTACGTCGCCTGCCGCAGCGATCTCGGCGGCGCGCTGGTCTTGAGTGAATTCACCGGCGCGGCAGCCGAATTGCGCCAGGCTTACCTGACCAACCCGCATGACCTCGAAGGCGTCAAGGACACCATCGAGGCGGCACTGAACCAGACCCCGGAGGAGGGCCGCCGCCGAATGCGCGCCTTGCGCCGCCAGGTGCTGGCCCACGATGTCGACCGCTGGGCACGCTCATTCCTGGACGCCCTGGCCGACGCCAAATCGGGTACCGACGGCACCGCGATCGAGTGACTTAGTCGCCCATCAAGCCCATCACGCCGAAGGTGCGCTCCGGATCGCGGTCGGCGAAATAGTCGCTCATCGACTCGCTGAGCGAGGCTGGATCCCAGGCCGGTCCGTGGGCGTGGAACCGGTGTTCGGCCGTCGGCGCCGCCACCAATGTGACCGTCGGGCCGTAGACGATGAAGATCTGGCCGCTGACCTTGTGCGAGGCCGGCGAGGCGAGGTAGCGCACCAGGGTGACCACGTGCTCGGGCGAGAGCGGATCGACCTCGCCCTCCGGCGGGGCTTCGCCGAACACCTCGGCGGTCATCGCGGTGCGCGCCCGCGGTGCGATGGCGTTGGCTGTCACCCCATACCGGCCCAGCGCCCGCGACGCGGTCAACGTCAGAGCGGTGATGCCGGCCTTGGCCGCACCGTAGTTGGCCTGGCCGACCGGACCGGAGAGCCCGGCCTCCGATGAGGTGTTGATGATCCGGCCGTAGACCGAACCGTCGTTTTCCTTGGCCTTGTTGCGCCAGTAGGTCGCCGCATTGCGGGTCAGCAGGAAATGTCCGCGCAGGTGGACCGCGATCACGGCGTCCCAGTCTTCGTCGGACATGTTGAACAGCATCCGGTCTCGGGTGATGCCGGCGTTGTTCACGACGATGCTCAGCCCGCCGAGGGACTCGGCGGTCTCGACCAGTTCGTCGGCCGTCGAACGCTGGCTGATGTCACCGATGACGGCCACGCCTTTGGAGCCGGCCGCGCTGATCTCGTCGAGCACGTCGGAGGCATCCAGGGCCTTGGCCATGTCGTTGACGACGACTGTCGCCCCTGACTTGGCCAGTCCGATCGCCTCGGCGCGGCCGAGACCGGCGGCAGCGCCGGTCACGACGGCGACACGTCCGGACAGGTCGTTCGAGTCGTCTTGTGCGGTCAACTTATGAATACCTCTAACGTCGAGTCAGTCGCGGCGGGTCAGCGCTGCGCGCGGGCATTCGGCGATGGCCTGTTCGGCCAACTCCTCCTGGTCGGCGGGGATCGGGTCCTTCGTCACGTACACGTAGTCCTCGTCATCGAGTTCGAACAGGTCCGGCGCAATTCCCACGCAGACGGCGTTCCCCTCGCAACGATCACGGTCGACTTCGACACGCATGACAACCTCCTTGCCCGACACACCCCGCCAGCCGGGGGCATTCGCAGCACCACGATACGACGAGATCGGCTCCCTGCCCGTCTCAACGGCGCTGGACCCCAAGACTAGAACGTGTTACAACCGGAGGTGTCGGCGGGTCGCCGACAGGCGCCGAACACCGAGCTGAAGGGCCAGCCATGCGGATCAGTTACACCCCTGAGCAAGAGGAGCTGCGCCGCGAGCTCCGGTCGTACTTCACCAAGCTGATGACCCCGGAGCGTCAGGAGGCGCTCAGCTCGACCTCCGGCGGCGAGATCGGCACCGGCAACGTCTACCGCGAAACCGTCTCCCAGATGGGCAAGGACGGCTGGCTCACGCTGAACTGGCCCGAGGAGTATGGCGGGCAGAACCGCGACCCGATGGACTCACTGATCTTCACCGACGAGGCGGCCATCGCCGGCGCCCCGGTGCCGTTCCTGACCATCAACAGCGTCGCACCGACGATCATGGCGTTCGGCACCGAGGAGCAGAAGAAGTTCTATCTGCCCAAGATCGCCTCCGGCGATCTGCACTTCTCGATCGGCTACTCCGAGCCCGGCGCCGGCACCGACCTGGCTGCGCTGCGCACCACCGCCGTGCGCGACGGTGACGACTACGTGGTCAACGGCCAGAAGATGTGGACCAGCCTGATCCAGTACGCCGACTACGTCTGGCTGGCGGTGCGTACCAACACCGAGGCCAAGAAGCACCGCGGCATCTCGGTGCTGATCGTGCCGACCGCCGCCGAGGGCTTCTCTTGGACCCCGGTGCACACCATGGCCGGGGTCGGTACCAGTGCCACCTACTACCAGGATGTGCGGGTGCCGGTCAGCAGCCTCGTCGGCGAGGAGAACGGCGGCTGGAAGCTGGTGACCAACCAGCTCAACCATGAGCGTGTCGCACTGGTGTCCGCTCAGCCGATCTTCCTGGCACTCAACCAGGTTCGCGAGTGGGCGCAGAACACCAAGGACGCCCACGGCAACCGGCTGATCGACTCGGAGTGGGTGCAGCTCAACCTCGCCCGGGTGCATGCCAAGGCCGAGTACCTCAAGCTGATCAACTGGGAGCTGGCCTCGGCCAAGAGCGGCACCCTCAATCCCGCCGACGCGTCGGCGGCCAAGGTCTTCGGCACCGAACTGGCGACCGAGGCCTACCGGCTGCTGATGGAGATCCTGGGCCCGTCGGCGACATTGCGGCAGGATTCGCCCGGCGTGCTGTTGCGCGGCAAGGTCGAGCGCATGCACCGCTCCGCGCTGATCCTCACCTTCGGCGGCGGCACCAACGAGATCCAGCGCGACATCATCGGCATGGTGGCCCTGGGCCTGCCCCGAGTAAACCGCTGACCGAGACACGAGGACTGACATGGATTTCACCAGAACAGAAGCAGCACAGGATCTCTCGGGCCTGGTCCGCACCATCGTCGATGCGGTGTGCACGCCCGAGCATCAGCGCGCTCTCGACGGACTCGACCAGCGCTTCGACACCGAGCTCTGGCGCACGCTGATCGACGCCGACATTCTGAGCACCGCCGCGCCGGAGTCGGTGGGCGGCGGCGGATTCGGCACACTCGAGCAGGCGGCCATCCTGGCCGCGCTGGGCCGCCAGCTTGCCGCGGTCCCGTATCTGGAGTCGGTGGTGCTCGGCGCAGGTGTGCTGGCCCGCTTCGGTTCCGCGGAGCTGCAACAGCAGTGGGCAGCACCGGCGGTCGCGGGCGAGAAGATCGTGACCATCGCTCTGGATGGCGAGTGGGGCCAGGGGCCGGTGCAGGCCACCGGCGCCGGGGACGGGTTCCGGCTCACCGGCACCCGCATCCAGGTACCGTTCGCCCCGGTCGCCGACGCCTTCCTGGTTCCGGCCGAAACCGATTCGGGCACAAGGCTGTTCTTGGTCACCGCCACCGACGCTGGAGTCTCGGTCACAGCACAGTTGACGACGGGCAAGAACAGCACCGGTGAACTGGACCTCGCCGGCGTCGAGGTCGGCGCCGACCGGGTGGTCGGCGCCGGTGACGCGCTGGCGTGGCTGGCCACCCACAAGACGCTGGGCTACAGCGCCTACCAGCTCGGCGTCCTCGAACGCGCGCTGGAACTCACCGCCGAATATGCCCGCACCCGTGAGCAGTTCGACCGTCCGATCGGCAGCTTCCAGGCGGTCTCGTCGCGGCTGGCCGACGACTACATCGACATCAAGGGGCTGCGCCTGGCGATCGATCAGGCGTCGTGGCGGCTCTCGGAGGATCTGCCCGCCGACATCGAGGTGGCAACGGCCGCGTTCTGGGCCGCCGAGGCCGGACATCGGGTGGCTCACACCACCGTTCATGTCCACGGCGGTGTCGGCATCGACGTCGACCACCAGGTGCACCGCTACTTCATCACTGCCAAGGAGGTCGAGTTCGCCCTGGGCGGTGCCACCACGCAGCTGCGCCAGATCGGCCGCGAACTGGCCGAGACACCGGCCTGATCAGACCCGTGACCGGTGAACCGACCGTCACCGGCCTGCTGAAGCCGCTGGTCGACGTCGACGACCGCGGCATCAGCGCTGACGACGGGTCCTACTCGACGTGGCGTCGGCATATCCAGGACGCCGCTGACCTGGCGGCGGTGCTGCGTGCCCGGCTCGATCCGGACAAGCCGCCGCATGTCGGTGTGCTGCTGGGCAATACGCCGTTCTTCTCCCGGGTGCTGGTCGCCGCGGGCCTGAGCGGACTGGTGGTCGTCGGGCTGAACCCGACCCGCCGCGGCGCCGCGCTGCGCCGCGATATCGAGCACGCCGACTGCCAGCTGGTGCTGGCCGACGGCGACCCGGTCGGCGAACAGAGCTACGGACCGGATTTCGCCCCGGCCGGTACGCCGGTGATCGACGTGGCGGCGCGGGAGTGGGCCGACGAGCTGGCCACGGCCGATCGCGCGCCGATCACCTTCGCCGACACCGATTCCGCTGACCTGTTCATGCTGATCTTCACCTCGGGTACCAGCGGTGAGCCCAAGGCCGTCCGCTGTACTCACGAGAAGGTCGCCGGCCCCGGGGTGATGCTCGCCGACCGGTTCGGCTTGGGCGCCTCCGACGTCTGCTATCTGTCGATGCCGCTGTTCCACTCCAACGCGGTGATGGCCGGCTGGGCGCCCGCGGTGGCAGGCGGCGCGGCGATTGCCCTGCGCCGCAAGTTCTCCGCCTCGCAGTTCATCCCCGACGTGCGCCGGTTTCAGGCCACCTACGCCAACTACGTCGGCAAGCCGATGTCCTATATCCTGGCCACCCCACCCGAACCCGACGATGCCGACAACCCCTTGCGCATCGTCTACGGCAACGAGGCCGCACCCCGCGACATCGAGCGGTTCGCCACCCGGTTCGGGGTCACCGTGATCGACGGGTTCGGCTCCACCGAGGGCGGGGTGAACATCGCCCGCACCCCCGACACCCCGGAAGGGGCACTGGGCCCGCTACCCGAAGGACTCGACATCGTCGACGTCGACACCGGCCAGCCATGCCCACCCGGTGTCATCGGGGAATTGGTGAATCTCAACGGGCCGGGCAACTTTCGCGGCTATTACAAAGACCCGGACGCCGAGTCCGAGCGGATGGCGGGCGGTATCTACCACAGCGGCGACCTGGCCTACCGCGACGAGGCGGGTTATGCGCACTTCGCCGGCCGGCTCGGCGACTGGATGCGGGTCGACGGCGAGAACCTGGGCACCGCCCCGATCGAGCGCGTGCTGATGCGCTATCCCGACGTCACCGAGGCGGCGGTGTACGCCATCCCCGATCCCGATGTGGGCGACCGGGTGATGGCCGCTCTGGTGATGCCGGCGGGCACCGAGTTCGATCCGGGCACGTTCCGGGACTTCCTGGCCGACCAGCCCGACCTGGGCCCCAAGCAGTGGCCGCGGTTCGTCCGCGTCGGAGTCAGCGTGCCGCGCACCGAGACGTTCAAGATCATCAAGCGCAAGCTCTCCGCCGAGGGCCTGGACTGCCCCGACCCGGTGTTTGAAATCTCGCGCTGAGGGCTATCGCTTGCGGGTGAAACTCGCCCGTCTGGTCTTCACGGTCGCCGCCGTGGCCTCGTCACTGCTGGTCATGCCGGCCGCGCACGCCGCCGACTGCCCGGACATCGAGGTGCTGTTCGCCCGCGGCACCTTCGAGCCGCCCGGAGTCGGCCGCATCGGCCAGGCCTTCGTCGACGCGGTCACCGCCGATGCCGCCGGCAAGTCGGTCAACGTCTACCCGGTGGACTACCCGGCCAGTACCGACTTCCCGCGGGCCGTCGACGGAGTGATGGACGCCAGCAACCACATTCGGGCTACCGCACTGGCCTGCCCCAAGACCAAGATGGTGCTCGGCGGCTACTCGCAGGGCGCGGCGGTGATGGGGTTCGTGACCGCCAATGCCATTCCCGACGGGTTCACCCCGCCGCCGGGGCTGACCGGACCGATGCCCAACGACATCGCCGATCACATCGCTGCGATCGCCTTGTTCGGCAAGCCGTCGCCGGAATTCATGAATTCGATCGGGGCCCCGCCGATCGCGATCGGGCCGCTGTATGCCACCAAGACGATCGACATGTGCGTATCGGCCGACCCGATCTGCTCGGACAGCGGCAACGACGGCGGTGCGCACGGAATGTACGCGGCCAACGGCATGGTCGGCCAGGCGGCACAGTTCGCCGTCAAGCGGGTCTAGCCGGGGCTGCGCCCGCGATCGACGGCAGCACCGCTTCGATGAGGTGCGGGCCTGGCTCGTCGAAGGCCCAGCGCAAGGCGTCGGCGAGTTCTTCGGCGGTGCCCGCCCGTCGTGCCGGCACTCCCATACCCTTGGCGATCTTCACGAAATCCAGTGTGGGACTAGTTAGATCGAGCAGCGACTCGGCCTTGGGGCCGGGACCAGTCCCGGCCGCTTCGGCACCGACGCGCTGCAATTCGATGCGCAAGATGTCATAGGCCCGGTTGGCGTAGACCACGGTGGTGATGTCCAGGTTCTCCCGCGCCTGGGTCCACAGCGCCGAAATGGTGTACATCGCCGAACCGTCGGACTCCAGGCACAGTACCGGGCGATCCGGCGCGGCGATCGCGGCACCGACCGACACCGGCAGTGCGTACCCGATTGCCCCACCGGTGAGAGTAAGCCAGTCATGCGCAGGCGCTCCGGCGGTGGCTTGCGCCAGAAGGAATCCCGACGTGTTCGACTCGTCGACCACGATCGCACGCTCGGGCAGCAGCGCACCGATGACGTCGGCCTGGGTCTGGATGGTCAGCGGGCCGGACGTCAGCGCCGGCCGGGCGTCGGGCGCGAGTGCGGCGGTCTCGTTGGGGGCCAGCAGGTCGGCGAGCGCAGCCAGTGCGGAGGCCGCCCCGACCGGTCCGGCCAGGGTGTGCACCTGGCAGCCGTCGGGAACCAGATCGCTGGGCTTGCCGGGATAGGCGAAGAACGACACCGGGTGCGGCGCGCCGGCCAGCACGATGTGCGCGGCACCGTCGAACTGTGCGGTGGCAGCCTCGGCGAAGTAGGCCAGCCGCTCGACCGCGGGCAGACCGGCACCGCGTTGCAGGCGGGTCGGGAACGTCTCGCAGATGACGCGCGTACCGCAGGCCTGCGCCAGCCGGACCGCGGCGGCCAACCCCGGTTCGCGGGTGGCGTCCCCACCGATCAGCAGGACGGTCGGCTCGCCCGAGCCCAAGACCGCAGCCACCTCGTCGAGGTGTGGTGCGGTCGGGCCATCTTGGGCTGCAACGGCTTTCGCCGGTGCGGCGCCGTCGCCCCAGGAGATGTCCGCGGGCAGGATCAACGTCGAGACGTGCTGATGCGAACGGGCCGAGGCGATGGCCTCCGCAGCATCGGTGGCCACGTCTTGAACCGCAGCGGTGCGGCGCAGCCAGCCGGACACCGTGCCCGCGACCGAGTCGATGTCGGACTCCAGTGGCGCGTCGTACTTCTTGTGGTAGGTGGCGTGGTCACCCACGACCACCACCATCGGCACTCCCGCGCGGCGGGCGTTGTGCAGATTGGCCAGGCCATTGCCCAGCCCGGGACCGAGGTGCAGCAGTACCGCGGCCGGGCCGTCGGCGATCCGGGCGTAACCGTCGGCGGCGCCGGTGGCCACCCCCTCGAACAAGGTGAGCACACCGCGCATCTCGGGCACCGTGTCCAGGGCCGCCACGAAATGCATCTCGGAGGTGCCGGGGTTGGCGAAGCACACCTGGACACCTTCGGCGACCAGGGTGCTGATCAGTGCTTGCGCGCCGTTCCTGTCGTTCGTCATCGCGTTCGACTGTAGACGCGCGGCGGGCTCAGCTGTCGCGAATGTCGTCCAGTCGGCGGGTAGCCGCCTCGAAGCCGGAGACCAGCTCGGCGATGATGTCGGCGACGGGTCTGATCTCGTTCATCCGGCCGACGATCTGACCGACCGGCATCGCGACCGCGGTCGGGTCGGCCGAGCCGCTCATCCGCTGGTGCGCCTCTGCGACCAGCACGTTCTGCAGGGGCATCGGCAACGGTTCGGGAGCGCCGTCGGCGTCCCACGCGTCAGTCCAGCGGCTCTTGAGCAGCCGGGCCGGTTTACCCGAGTAGATCCGCCTGCGCACGGTGTCGCTCGAGCTGGCGGCGAGCAGCCCCTGCTGGATCACCGACGGCCCACTGCCCGCATGCACTCCGAGGTCGTATTCGGCCGCGGTCAGCCAGGCTGACCCCATCCAGACACCGGAGGCGCCCAGCGCCAGCGCGGCCGCCACCTGCCTGCCGGTTCCGATGCCGCCGGCGGCCAGCACCGCGGCGGTATCGCCGACAGCATCGACGATTTCCGGCCAGAGCACCACCGAGCCGATCTCGCCGGTGTGCCCGCCAGCCTCGTGGCCCTGGGCGATGACGATGTCCACGCCGTTCTCGACATGGCGCACAGCGTGTTTGGCCGATCCGGCCAGCGCCGCCACCGCCACCCCGGCTGCATGGGATTGATCGATGACATCCTTGGGCGGGGAGCCCAGCGCGTTGGCGATCAGTTTGATGGGATGTTTGAGCGCGACGTCGACGTGCGAGCGGGCCACCGAGTGCAGCCAGCCCAGGGTGCCCTCGTTACGAGCCAGGTCTGCGGGCAGCGGCGGAACCCCGAGGTCGGCCAGCGTCTTGGCGACGAATTCACGGTGCGCCTGCGGGACCAGCTTGTCGATGTCGACCGCGGTGCCCTCGGTGGGGATCTTCGCCGGCATCACCACATCGACGCCGTACGGCCTTCCGTCGGTGTTCTCGTCCATCCACTGCAGGGTGGCCTCGAGCTCATCGGAGTGGTTAAACCGCACGCAGCCCAGCACGCCCATGCCGCCGGCCCGGGTCACCGCCGCGGCCACCTTCTCCGAGGGCGTGAAGGCGAAGATCGGGTAGTCGATGCCAAACCGGTCGCACAGGTCGGTGCGCATCAGCTGGTGGCCCCCACATGTTTGGCGTGAACGTCGTCGGCGGGGCGCAGCTCGGTCTGTTCCTTGGCCCACTTGTAGTCGGGCTTGCCGGCCGGGGAACGCTTCACCGCGTCGACTATCCACAGGCTGCGCGGCACCTTGTAGCCGGCAATCTCCTTGCGCACGAACGCATCCAGATCGGCCAGCGTCGGCCGGGTGCCCTCGCGGGGCGCGACGACGGCGGCCACGTGGTTGCCGAACCGGGGATCGGGCACCCCGACCACCAGCGCGTCGAACACGTCGGGGTGGCCCTTGAGCGCGGCCTCCACCTCTTCGGGATAGACCTTTTCACCGCCGGTGTTGATCGAGACCGAGCCGCGGCCCAGCATCGTCACGGTGCCGTCCTCCTCGACCGTGGCGTAGTCGCCCGGGATGGCGTAGCGCACCCCGTTGATGGTCCGGAACGTCTCGGCGGTCTTCTTCTCGTCCTTGTAGTAGCCCACCGGGATGTGGCCGCGCTTGGCGATGATGCCGCGAACGCCGGAGCCGGGCTTGACCTCGTTACCGTCTTCGTCGAGCACGACGGTGTTCTTGTCGATGGTCACCCGCGGGCCACCGGCCTGGTGGGCACCCTTCTCCACCACACTGCTGCCACCGAAGCCGGTCTCCGAGGAGCCGATCGAGTCGGTGATGATGCGGTTGGGCAGCAGGTCGAGGAACTTCTCCTTCAGGCTCGGCGAGAACAGCGCGGCAGTGCTGGCGAGCAGGAACAGCGAGGACAGGTCACGGTCGTCGATCGTGCTCTCCAGGGCGTCCAGCAGCGGGCGGCCCATGGCGTCACCGGTGAAGAACAACAGGTTCGCCTTGTGTTTCTCGATGAGGTTCCACACCTCGTGGGCGTCGAACTCCGGCGCCAGGATGGTGGTCGAACCGGTGAACAGCGCGCCCCAGGTGGCCGACTGGGTGGCGCCGTGGATCATCGGCGGGATCGGGAAGCGCACCAGCGGCGCACCCGCGGCAGCCTGCCTGGACAGGTCGTACTCGTCCTTGATGTACTCGCCGGTGGCAAAGTCAGTGCCGCCCAACAATACTCGGTACATGTCCTCGTGCCGCCACATGACGCCCTTGGGGAATCCCGTCGTGCCACCGGTGTACAGCAGGTAGATGTCGTCGGCGCTGCGCTCGGGGAAGTCGCGCTCCGGGGAACCCTGGGCGATGGCCTCGTAGAACTCCACACCGCCGTAACGCTGGTAATCCTCGTCGGTGCCGTCTTCGACGACCAGAACGGTCTTCACATTCGGCGTCTCGGGCAGCACATTGGCCACCCGGTCGGCGTACTGGCGCTCGTGCACCAGCGCGACCATGTCGGAGTTGGAGAACATGTACTTCAACTCGGCCTCGACGTACCGGAAGTTGATGTTGACCATGACCGCGCCGGCCTTCACGATGCCGAGCATCGCGATGACGATCTCGATGCGGTTGCGGCAGTACAGGCCGACCTTGTCGTCCTTCTTGACGCCGTGGTCGATGAGGTAGTGAGCGAAGCGGTTCGCCTTCTCCTCGAGCTCGCCGTAGGTGATCTGGTCGTCGCCGCAGATGAGGGCGACGCGGTCAGGCACGGCGTCGATGGCGTGTTCGGCGAGATCAGCTATGTTCAGGGCCACAAGCCCAAATTAGAACCTGTTACATTTCGACACAAGTCTCCAGTCTCGGCGAAGAAAGGCAGGCACCCATGAGTGAGCCGGAGAAGGGCCCCGACGCCCTCATCGAGCAGCGCGGACACACCCTGATCGTGACGCTCAACCGGCCCGAGGCGCGCAATGCGCTCTCGACCGAGATGCTCTCGATCATGGTCGAGGCCTGGGACCGGGTCGACAACGATCCCGATATCCGGGTGTGCATCCTGACGGGTGCCGGCGGCTACTTCTGCGCGGGCATGGATCTCAAGGCCGCGACCAAGGCACCACCGGGCGACTCGTTCAAGAGCGGCAACTACGACCCGACCCGGATCGACGGTCTACTCAAGGGCCGCCGGCTCACCAAGCCGCTGATCGCCGCCGTCGAGGGTCCCGCCATCGCCGGCGGCACCGAGATCCTGCAGGGCACCGATATCCGGGTGGCCGGCGAGAGCGCGAAGTTCGGTATCTCCGAAGCGAAGTGGAGCCTGTACCCGATGGGCGGTTCGGCGGTGCGGCTGGTGCGCCAGATCCCTTACACCATCGCCTGCGATCTGCTGCTGACCGGCCGGCACATCACCGCCCGCGAAGCATTGGAGTACGGACTGATCGGCTACGTCGTGCCCGACGGGTCCGCGCTGGATAAGGCGCTGGAGATCGCCGAGGTGATCTCGAACAACGGTCCACTGGCGGTGCAGGCCATCCTGCGCTCGATCCGCGAGACCGAAGGCCTGCACGAGAACGACGCGTTCAAGATCGACACCAAGATCGGCATCGAGGTGTTTCTCAGCGAGGACGCCAAGGAAGGTCCGCTGGCGTTCAAGGAGAAGCGCGCCCCGCAGTTCAAGATGCGCTAGGCGGTCTGCCGCTTTCGCCTTCGCTCTCCCTTTTCGCCGAGCGTGCACTGGTTGCGAATTTTCGACCGAATTCTCGCAGTCACTGCACGTTCGGTGAGATGTCGGTGGGTAGCTGCACACTTCGGGCTATGAAGGTGCCCTTCATCGGAAGCGAAGCCGTGGTTAGCGGCGAGCTGACACCGTATGCACTTCGAAGCAAGTTCACCGCGATCTACCCCGACGTGTACATGCCGTGCAACGTCGCATTGACAGCACAAACCAAAGCCGTGGCGGCGTGGCTGTGGTCCGGGAGGCGCGCAGTCGTTGCCGGCCGCTCGGCGGCCGCAGTCCATGGGTCGAAATGGGTCGATGCCCGACTGCCGGCAGAACTGATGTGGACGAATAGGCGGCCACCCAAGGGAATTCGCTGCTGGTCGCAGACTTTGGCCGACGACGAGTTCGAGGTTGTGAACGGCATCCGCGTCACCACCCCGGCCCGCACTGCATTCGACATCGCCTGCCGGTATCCGTTCGACGCTGCGGTGATCACCATCGACGCGCTCGCGCAGCGCACCCGCCTGAAGGTGGCCGACGTCGAACTTCTCGCTGACCGGTACCGCGGACATCGAGGCATCCGGCAGGCCAGGACCGTGATCGCGATGGTTGATCCCGGCGCAGAGTCGCCTCGGGAGAGCTCACTACGGCTGCTGCTCATTCGCGGTGGATTCCCGCCACCGACGACCCAGATTCCGGTTTACGACCAGTACGGCGTCCTGGTCGCTGTGCTGGATATGGGTTGGGAGGACGTCAAGATCGCCGCGGAATACGACGGCGACCATCATCGCACCGATCGTCGTACGTTCAACAACGACATACGACGGTCCGAATCACTCAATGAACTCGGCTGGATCCACCTACGGGTCACCGCCGAAGACACCGACGGTGGCATCTTGCACCGCGTGGCGACGGCGTTCGCTCGCCGAATGTGAACTCAATGCGAAAATCCGCCTGGAATTTCGCAGTGGACGCACACTCGGCGCGCGGGCCGCTAGGCCAGGACCCGCTTGGTCGGGGTGAACACCACCGGCATCGCCTCGGGGCCGCTGACGAAGTTCGCCGGCCGCAGCGGCACCTGAGCACTGTCGGCCAGTCGCAGATCCGGCAACCGCTGCAGTAGTTTGCGCAGCATCGTGCTCAGCTCGAGGCGGGCCAACTGATTTCCCAGGCAGAAGTGCGTGCCGAAGCCGAATGCCAAGTGGCTGTTCGGGTTCCGGTCAATGCGGAAGTTCTCCGGATCACCGAACACGGTCTCGTCGAAGTTCGCCGACTCGAACATCAGCAGCATCTTCTCGCCTTCGCGCAGCTGCGTGCCGTGGAACTCGACATCCCGCAATGCGGTGCGGGCCATGTTCTTCACCGGTGAGGTCCAGCGCAGCATCTCCTCGATGGCACCGGCCACCAGGGTGTCATCGGCGGTCAGCTGATCCCACTGATCCTTGTGGCGCAGAAGCTGTTCGGTGCCGCCGGACAACGTATGCCTGGTCGTCTCGTCGCCGCCGATCAGGATCAGCAGCGTCTCCATGATGATCTCCTGGTCGTCCATCCGCTGGCCCTCGACCTCGGAGTTGACCAGGATCGAGAACAGGTCGTCGGTGGGTTCGGTCCGGCGCTTGGCGATCGTCTCGACGGCGTAGGCCGAGTAGCCGGCGAAGGCGTCCATCACCGCCTGCAGGGTCTCTTCGTCGGCGGCTGAGTTCAGCCCGCACACCAGGTCGTCGGACCACTTCAGCAGCGTGGCGCGCTCGGCGGGGAGCACACCCAGCATGTCCCCGATCACGGCCATCGGCAGCGGTGCGGCGATGTCGCGGACGAAGTCGCACTCGCCCTGCTCGCACACCGCATCGATCAGCGAGTCACACAAGACATCGATGCTCGCCAGCTTGTCCATCACCCGCTTGCGGGTGAAGCCGGCGTTGACGAGCTTGCGGCGCAACAGATGTGACGGGTCGTCCATGTCGATCATGTACGGCATGCCGGGCTGGTCGGGGCGGATGCCCCCGGTGTTGGAGAACGTCTCCGGATCACGCTCGGCCTCGATGACCGCCTGATACGTTGCGGCGGCGGCCAACCCGTTGCGATCCCGGAACACCGGCTCGTTGGCCCGCATCCAGCGGTACACCTCATGCGCCCCGCGATCGGCATAGAAGTTGCCGTTGGTCAGATCCACGTCCGGCTTGGTGCCGGCCAAAGTGCCCGTCATTTCTCACCTTCCACATTTCTATGACTGCGGATTACAGTGACCGCATGTCCCAGTCGCAGCACACCATCGCCGGCACGGTTCTCACCATGCCCGTAGTTGTTCGCAAGGCCGACGTCCACAATGCGATGTTCTCGGTGCCGGCGCAGGCCGCCCAGAAGCTCATCGACTACAGCGGATTGCAGGTCTGCCAGTTCCGCCCAGGCCGCGCCATGGTCAACCTGATGCTCGCCCGCTACATCGACGGCGACCTCGGCAAGTACCACGAGTTCGGCACCAGCGTCATGGTCAATCCGCCGGGGTCGAATGCCCAAGGATTCAAGGCCCTCGGTGACGCCGCGGCTTTCATCCACCACCTGCCGGTCGACCAGTCCTTCACTTTGGAAGCGGGCCGGACGATTTGGGGCTACCCCAAGATCATGGCCGAGTTCCGGGTGCGCGAGGCCAACCCGTTCTCCTTCGAGGTGAGCGAGGGCGGCGCGCTGATCGCGTCGATGGAATTCGCTCGCGGACTTCCCATTCCGTCGCTGCGGCCGCGCCCCCGGCCGCTGACGTCGTTCACCTCGCTCGACGGCACGCTGCGCGAGGTGCACTCGGAGATGACGAACCACGGGCTGCGGATGCGGCCGGGCGGGGTCACGCTGACCCTCGGCGATCACCCCTACGCCAGGGAACTGGCCTCCCTCGACCTGCCCAGGCGCGCCATGGTCAGCACGTCGGTGAACAACGTCGAAATGATCTTCGGCGACGCAACCGTCCTGAGGTGAGCGCCCGGACATCATCCGGACAATCTAGGACCCTGGGTAGACACTCCGCAAGAAGTGTCTACAGAAGCGCGGCGGCTTCCTTGATCTGGTCGACGCTTCGGGCGCCGATCACCATCATCGTCACGCCGGCGGCCTCCCACACCGGGATCTGCTTGCGCACATAGTCGACGTCGCCGACGATCGCGGAGTCGTCCACGAGCTCGTCGGGAACAGCTTTGGCGGCTTCGTCCTTGCGGTCGCTGCGGAAGAGCTTGGTCACGTCGTCGACCACCTCCGCGTAGCCCATCCGCCGGTAGACGTCGGCGTGGAAGTTGGTGTCCTCCGCGCCCATCCCACCCATGTAGAGCGCCAGGTAGGGCTTCATCATCTCCATGACGGCGGGCCGGTCGTCGGTGACCACCACCTGAGCCGTCGCGCAGATCTCGAAGTCCTCCCGGGTGCGCCGTGCCCCGGGGCGGGCGAAGCCCTCGTCGAGCCACTCGTTGTACATGCCGGCGATGCGCGGTGAGTAGAAGATCGGCAGCCAGCCGTCGGCGATCTCGGCGGCCAGCGCCACATTCTTGGGGCCTTCGGCGCCGAGCATGATCGGGATGTCGGCGCGCAGCGGGTGCACGATCGGCTTGAGCGGCTTGCCCAGCCCAGTGGTGCCCTCGCCGGTCAACGGCAGCGGGTAATGCGGGCCGTCGCTGGTCACCGGTGCTTCGCGCGCCCACACCTGACGGATGATGTCGATGTACTCGCGGGTGCGCGCCAGCGGCTTGGGGAACTTCTGCCCGTACCAGCCCTCGACCACCTGCGGCCCGGAGACGCCGAGGCCCAGGATGTGGCGGCCACCGGAGAGGTGGTCGATGGTCAGCGACGCCATCGCGCAGGCCGTCGGGGTGCGCGCGGACATCTGCACCACCGAGGTGCCCAGCCGCAGGCGCTTGGTCTCCCGGCCCCACCAGGCCAGCGGAGTGAACGCGTCGGAGCCCCACGCCTCGGCGGTGAACATCGTGTCGAAGCCGGCCTCCTCGGCAGCGGCGACGAGTTCGGCGTGGTTCTCGGGAGGCTGAGCGCTCCAATATCCGAGCTGAAGTCCGAGCTTCATCCGGTACTGCCTTTCTCTCCGGAACCGGTCCTTGCCACGATTCTTAGAACCTGTTCTACTCGATGGTGTGACAGTCAGCCAAAGCAGCCCTGCCTTGTCCGATTCGCACGAGCCGCCCCTTTCGGCGCCGCTGGA
The DNA here is from genome assembly GCF_010731855.1 of Mycolicibacterium anyangense. Lineage (NCBI taxonomy): Bacteria > Bacillati > Actinomycetota > Actinomycetes > Mycobacteriales > Mycobacteriaceae > Mycobacterium > Mycolicibacterium anyangense. Next base: position 3,406,076 of record NZ_AP022620.1, read on the forward strand.
ACTGTCGTTCGACTACACCCGTTCGGTCGGACCGACCCTCAGCGCCTTCTTCACGGCACTGCGTGAACGCCGCATCGTCGGAGTCCGCGGTTCCGATGGAAAGGTCCTCGTGCCCGCCGCCGAGTACGACCCGGTGACCTACGAGCCGCTGTCGGAGATCGTACCGGTGGCCAGCGTCGGAACAGTACTGTCCTGGACGTGGCAGCCCGAGCCGCTCGAGGGTCAGCCGCTGGACCGCCCGTTCGCGTGGGCGCTGATCAAACTCGACGGCGCCGACACCGCGTTGCTGCACGCTGTCGATGCCAAGGAGTCCGGGCAGATCAAGACCGGTGACCGGGTGCACGCGCACTGGGTCGACGAGCCGGTCGGCGCGATCACCGACATCGCCTACTTCGTGCCCGGTGAGGACGCCGAGGACGTCCCCGCCGTCGACGACGACCGCGACCCGGTCACACTGCTGGTCATCCCGAGCAAGATCGCCATCCAGCACACCGCCTCGGCGCCGGAGAGCGCTTACCTGCGGGCACTGCAGACGGGCAAGCTGCTCGGCGGGCGCACCGGCGAGAACGGGAAGGTGTACTTCCCGCCGCGCGAGGCCGATCCGGCCACCGGCAAGGAACTCGACCATTTCCTGGAGCTGCCGGACAAGGGCACGGTGACGACCTTCGCCATCATCAACATTCCGTTCGCCGGCCAGCGCATCAAGCCGCCCTACGTCGCGGCCTACATCTTGCTCGACGGCGCGGATATCCCGTTCCTGCACCTGGTTTCGGACATCGACGCCGCCGACGTGCGGATGGGTATGCGAGTCGAAGCGGTCTGGAAGCCCCAGGAGGAATGGGGCCTGGGCATCGACAACATCGAGTATTTCCGGCCGACCGGTGAACCGGACGCCGACTACGACACCTACAAGCACCACCTGTAAAGGGACAACACCACCCATGTCTGACCGCGATGTAGCTGTCGTCGGGTTCGCGCACGCTCCGCACGTGCGGCGCACCGATGGCACCACCAACGGCGTCGAAATGTTGATGCCCTGCTTCGCCGAGCTCTATTCCGAACTCGGGCTCAAGCAAACCGATATCGGCTTCTGGTGCTCCGGATCATCCGATTACCTTGCTGGGCGCGCCTTTTCGTTCATCTCCGCGATCGATTCGATCGGCGCAGTGCCGCCGATCAACGAGTCACACGTCGAGATGGACGCGGCCTGGGCGCTCTACGAGGCCTACATCAAGCTGCTGACGGGCGAGATCGACACCGCACTGGTGTACGGCTTCGGCAAGTCCTCGGCGGGCACCCTGCGCCGGGTGCTCGCGTTGCAGACCGACCCCTACACCGTCGCGCCGCTGTGGCCCGACTCGGTGTCGATCGCCGGCTTGCAGGCCCGGTTCGGCCTGGACGCCGGCAAGTGGACCGAGGAGCAGATGGCCCAGGTCGCTCTCGACGCCTTCGCCGCCGCTGGGCGCACCGACTCCGAGAAGCCGGCGAAGAGCATCGACGAACTGCTGTCGCGGCCCTACTTCGCCGAACCACTGCGCAAGCACGACATCGCACCCATCACCGACGGCGCCTCGGCCATCGTGCTGGCCGCCGGCGACCGAGCCCGCGAACTGCGCGAAAACCCGGCCTGGATCACCGGTTTCGAGCATCGGATCGAGACCCCGGTCCTCGGCGCTCGGGATCTGACCACGTCGCCCTCGACGGTGGCGTCGGCCAGGGCGGCCACCGGCGGTGACGTCGGCTCCATCGAGATCGCCGAGATCTACGCCCCCTTCAGCCATCAGCAGCTGATCCTCAAAGAAGCGATCGGGCTGACGGACACGACCACCGTCAATCCGTCCGGCGGCGCGTTGGCGGCCAACCCGATGTTCTCGGCGGGTCTGGAGCGCATCGGCTTCGCCGCCCAGCACATCTTCTCTCGATCGGCGCAGCGCGTCTTGGCCCACGCCACGAGTGGCCCGGCGCTGCAACAGAACCTGGTGGCAGTTCTGGAAGGGAAGGACGCCTGATGGGCGGCAAGCATCTGGCCGCGGTGCTGGGCACCGGGCAGACCAAGTACGTCGCCAAGCGCAAGGACGTGTCGATGAACGGCCTGGTGCGTGAGGCCATCGACCGGGCGCTGGCCGACTCGGGATCGACCTTCGACGACATCGACGCCGTCGTGGTCGGCAAGGCGCCCGACTTCTTCGAGGGCGTCATGATGCCCGAGCTGTTCATGGCCGATGCGATGGGTGCCACCGGCAAGCCGCTGATCCGTGTTCACACCGCCGGGTCGGTGGGCGGGTCGACGGCCATCGTCGCGGCCAGCCTGGTGCAGTCCGGCAAGTACAAGCGCGTCCTGGCGATGGCGTGGGAGAAGCAGTCAGAGTCGAATGCCATGTGGGGGTTGTCGATTCCGGTTCCCTTCACCAAGCCGGTGGGCGCCGGGGCTGGTGGCTACTTCGCCCCCCACGTGCGCGCCTACATCAACCGATCCGGTGCGCCCAAACACATCGGCGCCATCGTCGCGGTCAAGGACCGGCTCAACGGTGCCAAGAACCCGTTGGCCCACCTGCATCAGCCCGACATCACCGTCGAGAAGGTGATGGAGTCGCCGATGTTGTGGGACCCGATCCGCTACGACGAGACCTGCCCGTCCTCCGACGGCGCCTGCGCGATCGTCATCGGTGACGAGGCAATCGCGGACCAGCGGGTCGCCGACGGTCATCCGGTCGCGTGGGTGCACGCCACCGCGCTGCGCACCGAGCCGCTGGCCTACGCCGGACGTGACCAGGTCAGCCCGCAGGCCGGCCGCGACGCCGCAGCTGCGCTGTGGAAGGCGGCGGGTATCACCAGCCCGATCGACGAGATCGACGTCGCCGAGATCTACGTCCCGTTCTCCTGGTTCGAGCCGATGTGGTTGGAAAACCTCGGCTTTGCCGCCGAGGGTGAGGGCTGGAAGCTCACCGAGGCCGGCGAGACGGCGATCGGTGGCAAGATCCCGGTCAACGCCTCCGGCGGTGTGCTGTCGTCGAACCCGATCGGCGCCTCCGGCATGATCCGGTTCGCCGAGTCGGCGATCCAGGTCATGGGCAAGGCCGGTGATCACCAGGTCGAAGGTGCCCGTAAGGCACTCGGCCACGCCTACGGCGGCGGGTCGCAGTACTACTCGATGTGGGTGGTCGGGGCCGACAAGCCGGGCCGCTGAGCACGCCGTGACCCGGATGAAGTACACCGTCAGCATCGCATTCAGCCCGCTGGATCAGCTGATCGAGATTGCCAAGGCGGCAGAGGAACTTGGCTTCGACAACATCGCATTGCCGGACTCCATCTTCTACTTCGAGAAGCAGTCCGTCGACTATCCCTACACCGCCGACGGCAAACGGATGTTCGACGAGAACTCGCCCTGGGTCGATCCCCTGATCCTCGCCGGCGCATTGGGCGCGGTGACGTCCACGCTGCGCTTCTACACCAACGTGATGAAGCTCGGCTCGCGCAACCCGCTGCTGTTGGCCCGGCAGGTCGGCTCGGTGGCGAACCTGACCAACAACCGGTTCGGCTTCGGTGTCGGAATCGGCTGGGCACCTGAGGAATTCGAGTGGTGCGGGGTGCCCTACGCCAAGCGCGGCAAGCGCGTCGACGAGATGATCGAGGTCATCAAGCTGGTGCTGGCCGGCGGCATGGTGGAACACCATGGCGAGTTCTACGACTTCGACCGGTTGCAGATGAGTCCGGCGCCGTCCGAGCCGGTGCCGTTCTACGTCGGCGGGCACACCGAGGTGGCGCTGCGGCGGGCCGCGCGGGTCAGCGACGGCTGGACCAGCGCCATGATGACCTGCGACCAGCTGGCCGAGACCATCGGTACGCTCAAGCGGTTGCTCGCCGAAAATGGCCGTGCCGGCGATCCTTTCGAGTACCAGGCGGTCTGCATCGACAAGTTCGGTGTGGACGGGCACCGCGACCTGGTGACGGCTGGGGTCACCGACTACATCGGCATCCCGTGGGTGTTCGAAGGTCTGCCCTTCGACGCTCCGGTGGCCAGAAAGATCGACGCGATGAAGCGCTTCGCCGACACCTACATCCACTCCGGCTGGCAGGACTGACGGTGGGAGCGAACGAAGTGGGCACCCCGGCGCATGAAGCGGGCCGACGGTCCCGCGAGGCGGCCATGGCGCACGACAAGGATGCCTGGCTGGCGGTGTTCGCCGACGACGCGATCGTGGAGGACCCGATCGGCCCGTCGCATTTCGATCCCGAGGGCAAGGGCCATCGCGGCAAGGATGCGATCTCGAAGTTCTACGACATGGCGATTGCGCCCAGCGCCTTGAGCTTTCACTTCGAGAAGACCTATCAGTGCGGCAACGAGGAAGCCAACGTCGGCCACATCGTGATCGAGTCCGCTGGCTACCGGGTGGTCGCCGAGGGTGTGTTCACGTACCGCGTCAACGACGACGGCAAGATCGTGGCCCTGCGTGCGTACTGGGAACTGGACGCCGCGACAGCCAGCGCGCGGCCCATCTGAGTCAGCGCCGCAGTCCGCGCCAGACCGTGTCGGTGAGGTGACTGACAGCGGCATCGTCCAGTGGCTCCATGCCGAGGGTGAGCCGGTAGTAGGGCGGCGACACCAGCGCATCGACGGCAACCTCGATGTCGATGTCATCGGACAGTTCCCCGGCCGCCACCGCCGCACGCAGGATCTCGGCGGCCGCATCGCGGCGCGGCACGATCCACTGATCCAGTACGGCGCAGGTGATCGCCGGATCGGATGCGGCGGCGGCGATCACATTGCGCAGCAGCGGTCCGGTCGGCGGGTGCGACAGGATCCGGTTCAGCTCGCGGACATGGTGGTGCAACGCTTCGGCGGAGCTACTCCCGGGCGGCCGCACGATCGAGTGCTGCACCGATTCCAGCAGCCCTTCCAGGACGATCGATGCGCTCGACGGCCACCACTTGTAGATCGTGGTGCGGCTGACTCCGGCCCGCTTGGCGATGGCATCGACGCTGGCGGCTGCCGGGCCACCGGCCAATGCCAGGTCTACCGCGGCACCGACGATCGCCGATCGGACCGACGCGCTGCGCGGTCGGCCCCGTCGAGGTGATTGCGCCTGTGCACCGGCCACCCGCTGATCATAGGGACGCCGGCAGGCGGTGCCTGCGGTGTCCGGCGATCACCACCGCGAGGCACAGGGCGGCCGCGCCCGCACCCAGCCCGAACATCACTGGGTAGGTCAGGACGTGGGGCAGCGCCTGGGATCCGACGGCCAGTGCGACGGGGACGGCGAAGCCGAGGTAACTGATCCCGTAGAACACCGCGGTCAGCCCGGCCAGGTCGGCCGGTCCGGCGATGCGCTGCACCTGGGCGAGGCCGGCGACCAGCGCCATACCGTATCCGGCCCCCAGAAGTGCGGCGGCCGGCACGGCGGTCCAGACACTGAGCCGGCCGGCGGCGAACGCCGCAACACCCATGCCCACCACCAGCAGAACGAGCGCGATGACGACACCACGAGCATTGTCGGGGTCGTCGAGTCGGCGGCCCACCGACTGGACCAGGAAGCCGCAGCCGAGAGCGATCACGCACAGCAGCGCCGAGAACGCCACGGCCGCATGTCCGACATGGGTGGCCATCAACGCGGGCAGCACGGCGTAGGCCGAGGCGGCCGCTCCGAAAACCCACGGCGCGAGGGGTGCGACGACGAACAGGAAGCGGCGATGCCCTGCCGACGGGATGGTCAGGTCGGTCCGCAGCGACCACCGCTGGCCGGCCGGGGCCGTCCTGGTCTCCGGCACGCCGATCAACCCGAGACCGGTGGTCAGCGCCAGCACGATATTGACCACGTACGGCAGCGTTGCGGGCCACGGCGCCCACTGGCCCAGCACCCCGGCGACGCCCGCGCCGGCGGCGAAGCCGGCGGTCAGGCTCATCGCGGCGCGGCGCACACCGTGGCCGTCACCCCAGGGCGCGCTGGAGAGTTCCTTGATCCAGCTGCCGCCCACTGCCATCGCCAGACCCAGCGCGACACCGCTGAGCACCCGCCCGGCGATCAGCAACGGAACCGAGGTGACGCCGAGGGACAGCAACAGCGAGCCGGCCGCGGCCAGCGCCGGTGCCGGCACCATCAGCGGCCGTCGGCCGAGGCGGTCGGACAGCGGGCCGCCGATCAGCAGGGCCGGCACGATGCCCACCACGTAGGCGAACAGCAGGATGTCGACGGTGACGGCGGAAAGCCCGGCGTCGCGCCGGTACATCACGAGCAGCGGGGTGAATTCGTTACCACCCCAGGCGATCGCGAAGACAGCAGCCGCGGCGCCGACCCAGGCACGCGGCGCCAGGGTGCTGATCGGAGCCGGATCGACAGCGGTATCGACGCTCATCGGTGGGACCGCACGCCGCAGTTTGTGAACACTCTGTCCACTATATACCTCGGCGCGGCGATTGTCGCCGAGGCTCAGGGCCTCAGGAGGCGACCTCCCCGAAGCCGGCCAGATAGCGCTGGGCCAGGTCCTGGTAGGCCTTGGGGTTGAGGTTCACCCACACCTCGGCGCCGGTGCCGGCGATCGGCCGCTTGACCGTGGCCGGCGCGCCGGTGACCAGAACCTCGTCCGGGATCTGGGTGCCGCCGGTGACCAGCGAGTGCGCGGCGACCATGCTGCGGGCGCCGACCACGGCGCCGTCGAGCACGGTGCAGTGGTTGGCGATCAGCGCCTCGGCGCCGATGTGCGCACCATGGATCGTGCACATGTGCGCGATCGTCGCGCCCGGACCGAGGTCCACCGGGATTCCCGGCGGTGCATGCAACACCGAACCGTCCTGCACGTTCGCGCCCTCTCGGATCACGATGGGCGCGAAGTCGGCCCGCAGGACGGCGTTGAACCAGACCGACGCGCCGGCCTCCACCGTGACGTCACCGACCAGGACGGCAGTGGGTGCGACGAACGCGGTGGGATCCACTCGCGGTGACCGGCCTTCGAACGAATACATCGGCATTGTCCAGATATACCCCATGTCATTTGGGTAATCCGCAGCTAGCAGCGTTGATATTGCGAGAGCTGACCTAGAAATTGTAACGTGTTCTAGTTGGCGACGGAGAAGTTGGAGGCGACAGGTGACTAGCGGCGTTCGCGAGATCGACACCGGAACCCTGCCGGATCGCTATGCCAGGGGCTGGCACTGCCTGGGGCCGGTCAAAGACTACCTGGACGGCAAGCCGCACCCGATCACTGCGTTCGGCACCAAGCTGGTGGTGTTCGCCGACGACTCGGGCGCCGTGCACGTGCTGGACGCCTACTGCCGCCACCTCGGCGGCGACCTGTCCCAAGGCACGGTAAAGGGCGACGCCATCGCCTGCCCGTTCCACGATTGGCGCTGGGGCGGCGACGGCCGCTGCAAGCTGGTGCCATATGCCAAGCGCACTCCGCGCCTGGCCCGCACCCGGTCCTGGGAGACCGACGTCCGCAGCGGTCTGCTGTTCGTGTGGCACGACCATGAGGGAAATCCGCCGCAGCCCGAGGTGCGTATCCCGGAGATCCCGGAGTACGCGGGTGGCGAGTGGACCGAGTGGAAGTGGAACTCGATGCTGATCGAGGGTTCCAACTGCCGCGAGATCGTGGACAACGTCACCGATATGGCGCACTTCTACTACATCCACTTCGGCCTGCCGACGTACTTCAAGAACGTCTTCGAAGGTCACATCGCCTCGCAGTACCTGCACAATGTCGGCCGACCGGACATCAACGACATGGGGACGGCTTACGTTGAGTCCCACCTGGATTCGGAGGCGTCCTACTTCGGGCCGTCGTTCATGATCAACTGGCTGCACAACACCTACGGCGGATTCAAGGCCGAGTCCATCCTGATCAACTGCCACTACCCGGTGACGCAGGATTCGTTCGTGCTGCAGTGGGGTGTGATCGTCGAGAAGCCCAAGGGGCTCGACGAGGCAATGAGCGACAAACTGTCTGACGCCATGGTCGCCGGGGTCAGCAAGGGCTTCCTGCAGGACGTCGAGATCTGGAAGCACAAGACGCGCATCGAGAACCCACTGCTGGTCGAGGAAGACGGTGCGGTGTACCAGATGCGCCGCTGGTATCAGCAGTTCTATGTCGACGTCGCCGACATCTCCCCCGATATGGTCGAGCGCTTCGAACTCGAGATCGACACCACGCCGGCCAACGAGAAGTGGAAGGTCGAGGTCGAGGAGAACCTCAAGCGCCAGGCCGACCAAGCGGGACAGCCGGCGACATGACCGTCGGGGACCAACCGCCTGACGTCGACGACTTGGCGCGGTCCATGATGGAGCTGCTCGGCGTGCACGACCACGACGAGCCGTACGCGGCTGACGGCGACGACGACGCCCCGTCGTCGTGGGCCAAGGCGCCCGATTTCGCCAGTAACCCGCAGCGGGCCGCGGCGGTGCACGAGGCCACCCGGCAGGATCGAGAACGCTATCTCAATGCGGGCTTGGCCGAGGTCGACTGCCGGTTCTGCCATGTGGCGGTGCGGGTCAAGAAGCTCGGCGCCGCCCACACCCTGGTGCAGTGGAACTCGCAGGCGCAGGACCGGTGTGCGTACTTCGCCGAGGTCCGGGCCGCCGGTGGCAGCAGCGCTCGCACCCGCGGCTGCCCGAAGCTGTCGGACAGCATCAAACATGCTGTCGCCGAAGGCTGCCTGGAGGAGTACTCCAGCGCTCCCGCCCCCGGCGACGGCTGAATCTTTCGCACCCAAACCGACGTCTGGGCGCGAAAGATCAAGTAGATCACACCATTTCGTCGATCTCGGCGCGACTACAGCCCCTTGAAGCGTTCCTTGACCTGGTCCTCGGTCAGCCCGTAGTCCGACAGCGAGTAGGTGTGCTTCGGCGCCCTCGGGCCCTGCTTGCTCTCCTCGTCGGTGGCCTGGATCGCCGCCCGCGCATCGTCGGTCATCTCGATACCGAAGTGCGTGTAGATGCTCTCGACGGTACCGATCGGGTCGCGGATCAGCTTGAAGTAGTCGACGTCGAAGAACTGCGCCTCGTCATGCTCGCGGCGTACCGCGTTGAACCGCTCCAGCCCACGTGACCACGTCTCGAGTGCATCGGCACCGATGACGTCACCGACGAACGTGTTCGACCATCCTTCGGTGGTGTGCGCGGACAGCGAGCACATCGACGCCATGATCGTCTCGGCCGGCCGGTGGCACTGCAGGATCAGCGCATCCGGGTAGGCAGCGAACACCGCGTCCAGGGCGAACAGATGACTGGGATTCTTGAGCACCCAACGCTTCTCGGGGTCGTTGAGACCGATCAGCTGCAGATTCTTGCGGTGCCGCAGATAGGGCTTGGTCCAGTCCTGCTTGGCCAGCCACTGCGCATAGCTGGGCACATGTGCCAACGTCTCATAGGAGACCGAATGCAGCGACTGGCGCAGCAGCTGCCAGCATTCCTCCACCTCGTCGGCAGTCATGTAGTGCAGGCCGGTGTAGTCCGGGTTCTCGTCGTGCGCCTTCTTGAACCGAGCGTCGAGTTCGGCGAAAACCGGGTTGTCCGGCCATGTTTCCCGCGGCGGACGCGGCTGCGGAAACTCCGCCAGCCACAGTTCCAGACCCTGATGGCGGGGATCGCCGCACAGCAGGCGATGCAGCGCGGTGGTGCCGGTGCGGGGCAGGCCGGTCACGAAGATCGGCCGCTCGATGGCGACCTCGACGTGCTGCGGGTACTGCTTGAAGGCAGCCTCGGACAGCAGCCGCGCCACCAGCGCATTACGCACGAAGAAGCGTTGCATCTTGCTACCGAGGTCGGTCAGGTCCGCTTCGGTGCGAAACGCGTTGAGCAGCACGCTCAGCGCTTCGCGGTAGTTGTCGTCGTCGACGCCGAAATCATCCAGACCGGTGGCCTTGGTGGCCGAGGCCAGCAGGCTCTCGACGCTGAGGAAATCGCTGGACCCCATCAGTTGTGGTACTCCCCGCAGTTGACATCCAGCGTCTGCCCGGTGATCCCACTGGACAGGTCGCTGGCCATGAACAGGATGGCCGAGGCGACTTCGTCCTCGGTCGGCAGCCGTTTGAGATCGGAGTTCACCGCGGCGGCGTTGTAGATCTCGTCCACCGTGGTGCCATACTTGCCGGCCTGATGCTCGAAGTAACCCTTCAGAGTGCCACCCCAGATATAGCCGGGCAGAACGGAATTCACCCGGATTCCCTGCCCGCCGAGCTCGCTGGCCAGCGACTCGGACATCGCCAGCAGCGCCGACTTGGCCATCTTGTAGGCCCCTTGCTTGGGGTCGGAATGCCGCACCACCATCGAATTCACGTTGACGATGGATCCCTTGGAATCCGACAGCGCCGGCGTGAAACCCTGGATCATCCGCAGCGCGCCGAGCACGGTGAGCTCGAGGGTATCCCGGATGTGGTCGAACGACGTCTGGCCGAACGGCCTCATCGACGGCACCTTGAACGCGTTGTTCACCAAGACGTCGACCCTGCCGTAGGCGTCCAGGGTCTGCTTGACGAGATTGTCCACCTGCGCGTCGTCGGTGATATCGGTGCCGACCGACAGTGCGCGCCGGCCCAGGTCCGCGACCTCCTTGGCGACGTCTTCCAGGCGCCCGACGGTACGCGCCGCCAGCACCAGGTCAGCACCCTCCTGCGCACATCGACGGGCCAGCGTGGTGCCCAGGGCTGGGCCCACACCGCTGATCACCACGACTTTGTTCTCCAGCAAGCCGGCCATGACTTATCCCACCATCCTGTTGCCGATTAACTTCTGGCGCAGCGCAATCCGCTCCCGCCAGCCTTCTTCGGAGATCTTGTTCTGCTCGTAGTAGGGCAGCTTGCCCGGCACCGCGTCGAGGTCGACCAGTTCCAGGGTCGGCCCATCGTCGGCGGTCAGCTCACGCGAGACGCGCTGCCACCGGAACTGCAGATAGCCCTTGCGGTGTCCCAGCGTCTCGACCCAGTTGGTGACCCCCGGGTTCTCGTCGGCGACGACGATGCGGATCTTGCCGTCCGGATCAGCTTGAGCCTGAGTGCCGTTCAGCGAGGTCTGGTGGTTGATGTAGTCCAGCGAGATGTACCAGAGGCTGCCGAGCTGGAAGCCGAGATACGGCGCATCCGTTTCCGGCAGGGTGAGAACGAGCGCCTTCCCGGGCGCCAGGTCGTAGTGGCCGACCGACGAATACTGGGTGGCCAGTCCGCCCGGTGTCAGCCGGGGCGCGGTGAGCGTGTTGACCGGGAGGTTGTCGTAGAACCACTTGGGGAACTGCAGCCAGGTCTTGACGCGTTGCACCAACTGCTTGCCCGCGGTGGCATACCGCTTGTCGATGAGCTCCTTGGTCAGAGCGGGCGGCGCCGTCCCTGCGGTGTCGGTGCGGGCGATCGCAAAGCTGCCGCGCTGCGCCGACCAGTCGTTGTAGACCTCGCGAATCACCAACTGCGCGTTGGTGTCCGGTGTGAAGCGCCACTCGAATGTCCCGTCGGCGGCAATGTCGAGCCGGCGGTCGTCGAAGGCGGTTTCGCTGTCCGGCACGACCTTGTCGGTGTACTCACCACCGAGCAGCTGGAAGCTGACATCGGTGGTGGTGCCACGCGTGCCGGTGACGACGTACTCCTTGCCCGCCACCACCCGGGTCCCGAAGTACATGGTGTCGGGATTGTCCAGCCCCATCTTGGTGAACGGCCCGGTACCCGAATGCAGGAAGGGATGGTCGCGGTCGTAGTCGAACGCCACATGCGTACAGGCGGCGATGCAGCCGGCCAGATATTGCAGGCCTTCCAGCAGGTCGGCCTCACTCTCGATGAACGGAGCTTCGGCGACCAGGCGCTCGGCCTCGGCGATGGCTTCCGCCAGCGGTTGGGTGTACATCGACTGCCTCGCGTTTCAATATTCGACCGCACTGGTACATCTTCTGGACCGACAGTAGAACGTGTTCTAATGTGAGTCAACATCGGTATCGGTTCATATCTGGAACGGAAAGGTACGATTCTGCAATGCAGAACGGCGAGTCGTCCGGACGCTCCTCTCCCCCGACCCAGCGCGTGGTGGCGATCCTGGACTTCCTGGCCAAGCATCCGCACGAACAATTCGGTCTGTCGCACCTGGCCCGTCGCCTCGAGCTGTCCAAGCCGACCTGCCTGGGCATCGTCACCACCCTGACCGAGTCCGGCTACCTGGTACGCGATCCGAAGGACAAGACCTATCGGCTGGGACCGAGCCTGATCACCCTGGGCCACATCGCTCAGGAGTCATTGCGCGTCAACCCCGCCGCCCGCGCCGAACTCAGCCGGTTGTCGAATACGTTCAACACCACCGCGGCTCTGGCCGGCGTTGTCGATGACCGGATCACCCTGCTCGAACTCATCGGTCCGCCCGGCTCCGACGTCGGCGTGCGGGTCGGTCAGAGCTACCCGTTCGCCCCGCCGGTCGGTCTGATGTTCGTGCTGTGGGACGACGACGCGCTGCGGACCTGGCTGGCCAAGACTCCGACCATCCCACTGCGCACCGACAGCCAGCGCCTCGAGCGCGTCGTCGCCGAATGCCGCTCGTCGGGCTACCTGGTCGAGCGGCTGACACCGGCGGGCCGGCGGCTCTACGCGCTGATGGCGGGGGTGTCGAGCACGCTGCCCGACGAATTGCGGGCGCTGCTAGGCGAATTGATCTCCGACATCGGTGAGCGTGTCCACCTGCCCGGCGAATCCGGCCCGCGACAACGCCACGACGTCAGCGTCATCGCCGCACCCGTCTACGACCACCACCACCGTCAGGCGATGACGGTCTCCCTGCAGATCGGCCGCGCGCTCACCGACGCCGAGATCACCAAGCACGCCCGCGGCCTGGTGGCCACGGCGGACGCGCTCACCGCCCAGCTCGGCGGCGCCAAACCCGCGTGGTGACTACAGCTCGCCGATGACGACGAGCGCCTCGGCCGGTTCGACCTGCAGACCGCACCGGTTCTGGAAGTCGACCAGCGGCGCCTTGATGGCGCGGATGTCGTTGGCCTGATCCGGATGGTCGTTGAAATACGTGTTGAAGGCGCCGATCGCTCCGAAGGCCGACTGCCGCGTCGCGTCGATGAGCGCCTGGTTGGCGTCCGGGTGCGCGGCGAAGTAGCTGGACAGGTTCGCGGTGACCGAGCTGATCGTCGACGAGAGGCCGGCGGCGTTGCAGTCCGCGGGCGGCACCGGAGCGGGCGAGGGCTCGGCCGCTGCTGAGGGCATCGAGACGGCACCGGCCGCGGCGGCGGCCAGCATGGCGAGGACGGCACGGCGGACGAGCATGGCGGTTCTCCCTTCGAAGGCGCGCAGCACTACCGCCGCGCGGCCACTGCAAGAAACGTCGCGCGGGTGGCGGCCGGTGTTACCCGGCTCAGCTGGTGGTCGCGATCACCAGGGGCAGCACCGCGGGCGCACCCGCGTCACGCACCACCCGGGCGGCCATCGTCATGGTCCATCCGGTGTCGCCGCGATCGTCGACGAGGAGGACCGGGCCGTCGGCCGCGGCGAGTGCGGCCGAATCCGGGGCCGACCACGAGCCGTCGAGGGCCGCTACCCGGTAGGCGGAGTTGGCGGCGGTGACCGGCCGCCGGCCGACGGCGTAGCGCAGCACGCCGAGGTCGGTCAGCCTGCCGATCCTGGCCAGCTCACCGGCCAGCGACGAGATCAGGACGGGATGGGTATCGGAGTCCATGGCCAGCACCGCCGTCGGGCGCTGGGCCCAGTCCCAGGCAGCCAGCACCTTGACCGCCGCCTGCACCACATCGGGCGGGACCGCAGCGTCGGGTTCGTCGAGTAGGCGTCGTAACCGCGGCCCCCAGCCCAGGTCGGTCAGCCGCCCGATCGCGCGGCCCGGCGCGGCACCGCCGGTGATGCGGCCGCTGAGTGCGACGCCCAGCCGTTCCAGGCCCGACGGCCACTGCTTGCGCGGGGCGATCTCGACCCCGGGACGCATCAGCCGGTCCTGGACAAGCGCTGCGGCATCCTGGTCGACGGCGGCGCCGAAACGGGCTCCGGCACAGTTGTCGCAGCGCCCGCACCGCTCGTCTGCGGTCAGCTCGGGGTCGTCGAGTTGTCGGCGCAGGAACGTCATCCGGCACTCGTCGGTGCTCTGGTAGTCGAGCATGGCCTGCTGCTCACGGCGGCGGGCTTCGTCGAGGTGGCGGTACCGATCCTCGTCGTACTCCCATGGTTGGCCGGTGGCAAGCCAGCCTCCCTTGACCCGCCGTGCCGCACCGTCGACGTCGAGCACCTTCAGCACCATCTCCAGCCGGGTGCGGCCCAGATCGACCAGCGGTTCCAACGCCGGCGTCGACTGCGGACGGTCCGGATCCAGTGCTCGAATCACGGTGCGCACCATCGATTCCGACGGAAACGCCACCGAGGCGAAATACCGCCAGACATCCTGATCCTCCCGGCCCGGCAGCAGCACCACCTCAGCGCTGTCGGTCGCGCGGCCGGCACGACCGACCTGCTGGTAGTACGCGATCGGCGACGACGGCGCCCCGAGATGCACGACGAAGCCAAGATCGGGTTTATCGAATCCCATCCCGAGTGCGGAGGTGGCAATGAGCGCCTTGACCCGGTTATCCAGCAGATCGGCCTCGAGTTGTTCGCGCTCAGCGGTTTCCGTGGCGCCGGTGTAGGCGGCCACCTCGTGGCCCCGCTCACGCAGCAGCGCCGCCACATCGTGCGCCTGGGCGACGGTCAGCGTGTAGACGATCCCGGAACCGGGCAGCGAATGCAGATGCTCGGCCAGCCACGCCGTGCGTTGCGCACCGCCGCCGGCCGCCACCACCGACAGCCGCAGCGACTGCCGGTCCAGTCCGCCGCGCAGCACCAGCGTGTCACGGCCACCACCGGGCACATTGTCGGCACGGCCGACACCCAGTTGCGCGGCGACATCGGTGACGACGCGATCGTTGGCGGTGGCGGTGGTCGCCAAAACCGGTACATCCGAACCGAGTTCGGCGATCAGCGTTCGGATCCGCCGGTAGTCGGGGCGGAAGTCATGACCCCAGTCCGAGACGCAGTGCGCCTCGTCGACCACGACCAACCCGGCATCGGCAGCCAGCGCCGGTAACACGGTGTCGCGAAAATCGGGATTGTTCAACCGTTCCGGGCTGACGAGCAGGACATCGAGCTCCCCGGCGTTGACCCGCTGGTGTATCTCGTCCCACTCCGTGACATTGCCAGAGTTGATGGTGGCCGCCCGCACGCCCGCGCGCTGCGCAGCCGCGACCTGGTTGCGCATCAACGCCAGCAGCGGCGAGACGATGACCGTGGCACCGCGCCCCTGCTCACGCAGCAGCTTGGCGGCGATGAAGTACACCGCAGACTTGCCCCATCCGGTGCGCTGTACGACCAGTGCCTGCCGGCGCTGGACCACCAGCGCCTCGATGGCGGCCCACTGGTCGTCTCGCAACACGGCGGCCGGGCCGGCCAATTGCTCAAGGACGGCCTGGGCGTCGGCTCGGGTCGCGGTCATGCACCCCATCGTGCCCGGGGGTGCTGACACCTTAGGTGGCGGCCGCCTCTTGTTCGCGCTTGATCTCCAGCGCGATGTCGATCAGCTGATCCTCCTGGCCACCGATCAGCTTGCGCTGGCCGACGCGCAGCAACAGCTCGTGGGCGGGCACGCCGTAGCGTTCGCCCTGACGAACCGCGTGCTTGAGGAAGCTGGAGTACACCCCGGCGTAACCCATCACCAGTGCGTTGCGGTCCAGCAGGCACTCCGCAGGCATGGCGGGCGCGACGACCTCCTCGGCGGCGTCGGCGATCTCGAAGAAGTCGATACCGGTCTTGACGCCGATCTTGTCGAACACCCCGACCAGCGCCTCGACCGGCGCGTTGCCGGCTCCGGCTCCGAACCTCCGGCAGGATCCGTCGATCTGCTTGGCACCCGCACGGACGGCTTCGACCGAGTTCGCCACGCCGAGCCCGAGGTTCTCGTGGCCGTGGAAGCCCACCTGGGCATCGCCACCCAGTTCGGCGACCAGCGCGGCCACCCGGTCGGCAACACCTTCGAGCACCAGGGCGCCGGCGGAATCCACCACGTAGACGCACTGGCACCCGGCGTCGGCCATGATCCTGCCCTGCGCGGCCAGCTTCTCCGGGGAGATGGTGTGGCTCATCATCAGGAACCCGACGGTCTCCAGGCCCAGCTCACGGGCCAGCCCGAAGTGCTGGATCGATACGTCGGCCTCGGTGCAGTGGGTGGCGATCCGGCAGATCGACCCGCCGTTGTTCTGCGCTTCCTTGATGTCCTCCTTGGTGCCCACGCCCGGCAGCATCAGGAAGGCGATCTTGGCTTCCTTGGCCGTCTCGGCCGCGAGCTTGATCAGCTCCTGCTCGGGAGTCTTGGAGAAGCCGTAGTTGAAGCTCGAACCGCCGAGCCCGTCACCATGAGTCACCTCGATCACCGGGACACCCGCATTGTCGAGTGCGGCAACGATGGCGCCGACCTCGTCCTTGGTGAACTGATGCCGCTTGTGATGGCTGCCGTCACGCAGGGAGGTGTCCGTCATCCGGACGTCCCAACTGGCGTCGAAGAAGATTCCGTCGGTCATCGTGTGCCTCCTGCTACGGCCGCAGCCTCTTTGGCGATTTCCTCGCCCACCTTGGTCGCGGCGGCGGTCATGATGTCCAGGTTTCCCGCATATGGCGGGAGATAGTCACCCGCGCCCTCGACCTCCACGAAGGTGGTGACGACGAAGTTGCCGCCGTTGACCACCGACGGCTCGTCGAACTGCGGTTCGTTGAGCAAGCGGTAACCGGGGACGTAGGTCTGCACCTCGGCCACCACCTCCTTGATCGACGCGGTGATGGCATCGCGGTCGGCGTCCTCGGGGATCGCGCAGAAGATGGTGTCGCGCATGATCATCGGCGGGTCCGCCGGATTCAGGATGATGATCGCCTTGCCGCGCTTGGCGCCACCGATGACCTCGACACCCGCACTGGTGGTCTTGGTGAACTCGTCGATGTTGGCCCGCGTGCCGGGACCAGCCGACGCCGACGACACCGACGCCACGATCTCCGCGTAGGGCACATCCACGACGCGGCTCACCGCGTAGACCATCGGGATCGTCGCCTGGCCACCGCAGGTGACCATGTTGACGTTCGGAGCATCGAGGTGCGCGCGCAGGTTGGCCGGCGGGATGACACCGGGGCCGACTGCGGCCGGGGTCAGATCGATCGCGCGGATACCGGCTTCCTCGTAGCGCGGCGCAGCGGCCCGATGCACGTAGGCCGAGGTGGCTTCGAAGACCAGGTCCGGCTTCTCCGACTGCGCCAGCAGCCAGTCCACTCCCTCGTGGCTGGTCTCCAGTCCGAGTTTGCGTGCCCGGGCCAGACCCTCACTCTCGGGATCGATGCCGATCATCCAGCGCGGCTCGAGCCACTCCGAACGAAGGAGCTTGTACAGCAGGTCGGTGCTGATGTTGCCCGACCCGACGATGGCGACTGAGCTCTTCTGGCCCACGGGATGCTCCTCTTACTCGAATGACAGCCGGACTGAACCCAGACCGGCGAAGTCGGCGACGAACTGGTCACCAGGTCGGCAGTCGATGGCCCGCGTGCACGACCCCGGCAGGACGATGTCGCCGGCCTTGAGACGGACGCCGAAACTGTCGACCTTGCGCGCCAGCCACGCCACCGCGGTGACCGGGTTGCCCAGGACGGCGTCACTGCGCCCCTCGGCCACCACCTCGCCGTTGCGGGTCAGTACCGCGTCGATGCCCTGAATATCCACGTCCTTGGGCGAGACCCGCTCCTTGCCGAGGACGAACCCGGCCGACGACGCGTTGTCGGCGATGGTGTCGCATAGCGCGATCTTCCAGTCCTTGATGCGGGTGTCGATCAGCTCGATCGACGGGGCGAAGGCAGCGGTGGCGGCCAGCACGTCGTCCTCCGTGCAGCCCTCACCCGGCAGATCGTCGGCGAGGATGAAGCCGACCTCGACCTCGACCCGGGGGTACAGGAACCGCCCGGCGGGAACCGGCACGTCCTCGAAGACCTCCATGTCGGCGAGCAGATGACCGTAATCCGGCTCGTCGACTCCCATCATCTTCTGCATCGCCTCCGAGGACAGCCCCACCTTGTGGCCGACCACCCGGGCGCCCTCGGCGACTCGCTGGCGGATGTTGATGAGCTGGATCTCGTAGGCGTCGACGACGTCGATGTCGGGGTGATTGGCGGTCAGGGGCGTCAACGGCACGCGGCTGCGCTCTGCCTCTGCGAGCTCGGCGGCAAGTTCCGCGCGGGTGGCGACACTGAGCATTCCCGGCTGTCCCCTTTATCGGTATGACCGGGGCGAACGGCACCCGGCGCAGGCAATTCTAGGCTCATCCGGGTACCCGCGTGATGGGCGTTCCGCTGACCGGAAAGGCGGGGTCAGTAGCGCCCGGACGGGGCAATTCTATAACGTGTTCTAGTATGACAGCTCAGGAGTTCGACGTCGTCGTCGTCGGAAGCGGTGCGGCCGGCATGGTCGCCGCACTCACGGCGGCCCACCAGGGACTATCCACCGTCCTCGTGGAGAAGGCTGCCCACTTCGGCGGATCGACCGCACGATCCGGCGGTGGCGTCTGGATCCCGAACAACGAGATCCTCAAGCGGGCCGGAGTCACCGATACGAAGGAAGCCGCGCGCACCTATCTGCACACGATCATCGGTGACGCGGTCGAGCCAGAACGCATCGACACCTACCTCGATCGCGCGCCCGAGATGCTCTCGTTCGTGCTCAAGCACACGCCGCTGAAGTTGTGCTGGGTCCCGGAGTACTCCGACTACTACCCGGAGGCGCCCGGCGGCCGTCCCGGCGGCCGCTCGATCGAACCAAAGCCGTTCGACGCCAAGAAGCTTGGGCCCGACGAGAAATATCTGGAGCCGGCCTACGGCAAAGTGCCCCTCAATGTCGTTGTCATGCAGCAGGATTACGTGCGCCTCAACCAACTCAAGCGCCATCCGCGGGGTGTGCTGCGCAGCCTGAAGGTCGGCGCCCGGACCGTGTGGGCCAATGCACGCGGAAAGAACCTCGTAGGTATGGGCCGGGCCTTGATCGCGCCCTTGCGCATCGGCTTGCGGGAGGCCGGGGTGCCGGTGCTGCTGAACACCGCGTTGACCGATCTCTACGTCGAGGACGGCGTGGTCCGCGGCATCTATGTGCGCGACACAACCGGCCCCGAAGCCGCTGACCCGCAGCTGATCCGGGCACGCCGCGGCGTGATCCTGGGCTCTGGCGGTTTTGAGCACAACGAGCAGATGCGGATCAAGTACCAGCGCGCGCCGATCACCACGGAGTGGACGGTCGGCGCGGCGGCCAACACCGGCGACGGTATCGTCGCCGCCGAGAAGCTCGGTGCCGCTCTGGAACTGATGGAGGACGCCTGGTGGGGTCCGACGGTGCCGCTGGTCGGCGCACCGTGGTTCGCCCTCTCCGAGCGCAACTCCCCCGGATCGATCATCGTGAACCTGGCCGGCAAGCGATTCATGAACGAGTCGATGCCCTATGTCGAGGCCTGCCACCACATGTACGGCGGCCAGTACGGCCAGGGCTCCGGCCCCGGCGAGAACGTTCCCGCGTGGCTGGTCTTCGACCAGCAGTACCGCGACCGGTTCATCTTCGCCGGACTGCAACCGGGACAGCGCATTCCGAAGAAGTGGATGGAGTCCGGGGTGATCGTCAAGGCCGACACCCTGGCCGAGCTGGCCGAGAAGACCGGCCTTCCTGCTGACGCCTTCCTCGCAACCGTCGAACGCTTCAACGGCTTCGCCCGCTCGGGTGTCGACGAGGACTTCCGTCGCGGCGAGAGCACCTACGACCGCTATTACGGCGACCCTACCAACAAGCCCAACCCGAACCTCGGCGAGATCAAGCACGGACCGTTCTACGCGGCCAAGATGGTGCCGGGTGATCTGGGGACCAAGGGCGGTATCCGCACCGACGTGCGCGGCCGTGCCTTGCGCGACGACGGCTCGGTCATCGAAGGTCTCTATGCCGCCGGTAACGTGAGCGCCACCGTGATGGGGCACACCTATCCCGGACCCGGCGGCACCATCGGTCCAGCGATGGCCTTCGGCTACCTGGCCGCCCTGGACATCGCACGGAAGGGCTGACATGCCAATCGATCTCGACGTTGCACTCGGCGCCGAGCTGGACCCCATCGAGTTCTCGTGGAGCAGTAGTGACGTACAGCTCTACCACCTGGGCCTGGGCGCGGGCCAGGACCCGATGGATCCTCGAGAGCTGCGCTACCTGACCGACGGCACGCCGCAGGTGTTGCCGACGTTCAGCAGCGTGGCGGCCAGCTTCCACATGACCGAGGCCCCGAAGGTGCAGTTCCCCGGCATCGACATCGAGCTGAGCAAGGTGCTGCACGCCAGCGAGGCGGTGACGGTTGCCGGGCCCATCCCACCGAGCGGTACCGGACGGTCGGTGCAGAAGTTCACCGAGATCTGGGACAAGGGCAAGGCGGCGGTGATCGTCAGCGAGATGACCGTGACCGACCCCGCGGGCAACCTGCTGTGGACCACCAAGCGCTCGATCTTCGCCCGCGGCGAGGGTGGCTTCGGCGGCGAGCGTGGGCCGTCGACGTCGGTCGCAGCGCCGGAGCGCGCACCGGACCACGAGATCGCGGTCGCGGTGTCGCCGCAGCAGGCGCTGCTGTACCGGATGTGCGGGGATCGCAATCCGCTGCACTCCGATCCGGAATTCGCTGCGGCGGCGGGCTTTCCGCGACCCATCCTGCACGGGCTGTGTACCTACGGCATGACGTGCAAAGCGCTCGTCGACACCCTGCTCGACGGGGACGCGGCCCAGGTCGGCAGTTACGGTGCCCGGTTTGCCGGCGTCGTCTTCCCGGGCGAGACCATCAAGGTCAGTGCGTGGAAGGAAGACGGCCGTTACGTCGGCGTCGTCACGGTGCCGTCCCGTGAGGACGCCGTCGTGCTGTCCGACGTGGAATTCGTCCCGGCCTAGGTCGGCGGCCTTGCGCGCGTCGAGCGTCACACCAGAGTCACGCTGAGTGCCGAACGTCACTCACCTGTGACGCTCGGCGGGCGATTGCCTCCCGCACGCGGCGGATGATGTCGATTGGCCTATCGCCGGCGACCACCCTGATCACGATCCAGCCGAGCCGTTCGAGTGCTTCCAGCCGGCGGACGTCCCAGGTGTACTGGCGACGATCTTTGCGATGTTGTTCACCGTCGTACTCGGCGGCGACCTTGACGTCTTCCCATCCCATGTCGAGATAGCCCACCAATTGGCCGAATTCGTCGTGGACCGGAATCTGCGTCGTAGGAATCGGCAGGCCGGCATCCACGAGGAGTACACGCAGCCACGTCTCCCTGGGCGACTGAGCCCCGCGGTCAACCAGATTCAGAATACTGCGGGCTTGTCGAATACCCCTGCGACCTGGATATCTTTCGATCAGCGCGAGTACCTCACCGGTGTCGAATTGCGAGGCACGGGCAAGGTCGTCGAGAACTGCTAAGGCGGTTACCCGTGGATACCAACACGCTAGGTCGAGTGCGGTACGTACGGGCGTTGTGACAGCCATACCGTCGACGACCATGAGCTCATCGTCGGCGAGACGGTCGCCCCGGACAGCGATGCCGGGCAGTCTGTTGCGGTTGTGGTGGATGAGGTCGACCGGGGTCTGCCGGTCGATCCATTGCGCGCCGAACACTGCTGCGGCCGACCGCCCCGCCACGACCGCTTCGCGCCCCGACCACAACCATCCTGCGCGTGCTTGGAGACGAGGATCCAGATCTGCAGTCGCTACCACATACACGTTTGGAAAGAGTCGGCTGTACCGACGGCTACGCAGATCACTCTTGGCGAGCTCCCCAGCGACCACGGCCTCGCTCCCTACGAAAGGCTCGATCATGGCAGGAGTGTGCCGCTGGCCACCGACAAGCCCTGTCGAGCGTCACTCCAGAGTCCCGCTCGACGCTCAATGTCACTCTGGTGTGACGCTCGGCGCAAAGCTGACCTCGCTAGCCGAGAATCAGGCCCGAAGTGGGCACGCCGGTGCCGGCGGTGACGAGCACGTGCTCGACGTCGGGCACCTGGTTGACCGAAGTGCCGCGCAGCTGCCGCACACCTTCGGCGATGCCGTTCATCCCGTGGATGTAGGCCTCGCCCAGCTGTCCACCATGGGTGTTGATCGGCAGCCGTCCACCGAGTTCGATGGCACCGTCGGCAATGAAGTCCTTGGCCTCACCCCAGCCGCAGAATCCCAACTCCTCCAACTGAATCAGCGTGAAGGGGGTGAAGTGGTCGTAGAGGATCGCGGTCTGGATGTCGGTCGGCTCGAGACCCGACTGCGCCCACAGCTGCTTGCCGACCAGACCCATTTCCGGCAGGCCGTCCAACTCCGGACGGTAGTAGCTGACCATCGAATACTGGTTGGGGCTCGACCCCTGTGCCGCGCCCTCGATGATGGCCGGACGGTGCTTGAGATCGCGTGCTCTCTCGGCGGAGACCACGACGATCGCCACCCCGCCGTCGGTCTCCTGGCAGCAGTCCAGCAGCCGCAGCGGCTCGGCGATCCATCGCGATTCCTGATGCTCCTCGATGGTGATCGGCTTGCCGTAGAAGTACGCCTTCGGATTGTTGGCGGCGTGCTTGCGGTCGGCCACCGAGATCGCACCGAAGTCCCGGCTGGTCGCACCGGAAAGGTGCATGTAGCGCTTGGCGATCATCGCGACCTGCGCCGCCGGGGTGGACAGCCCGTGCGGGTAGGAGAACGAGTTGTCCACACTCGTGGAGTCCGCGCCCTGGATCAGCCGCAGCTGCACCTGACCGAACCGCATCCCCGATCGCTCGTTGAACGCGCGGTATGCCACAACACAATCAGCGACACCGGTGGCCACCGCGATCGCGGCCTGCTGCACCGTCGCGCACGCCGCGCCGCCACCGTGGTGGATCTTGGAGAAGAACTTCAAGTCCCCGATTCCGGTCGCCCGTGCAACGGCCACCTCGGTGTTGGAATCCATGGTGAACGTCACCATGCCGTCGACGTCGGCGGGGGTCAGCCCCGCGTCGTCGAGCGCGTCCAGCACCGCTTCGGCGGCCAGCCGAAGTTCACTGCGCCCGGAATTCTTGGAGAAGTCCGTGGCACCGATCCCCGCGATAGCCGCCTTCCCCGAAAGCTCACCGGGCATCAGGCGTCTCCTCCGATCGTCAGCGTCGAGGTCGCGATCACATGGTCGCCGAGACTATTGCTCCCAACGACTTTCACCGTGATCAGACCGTCGTCGACAGCGGTCACCTCACCCTTGAACGTCACCGTGTCATAGGCGTACCACGGCACCCCCAGACGCAGACCGATCGTCTTGATGATCGCGTTCGGTCCCGCCCAGTCGGTGATGTAGCGCTGCACCAAACCCGTGTCGGTGAGGATGTTGACGAAGATATCCTTGGAGCCCTTGGCCTGCGCCTTGTCCCGGTCGTGGTGGACGTCCTGGTAGTCCCGGGTGGCGATGGCGGTGGACACGATGAACGTGGGATCACCGTAGAGGGCCAGTTCGGGCAGCTTGGTGCCCACCTCAACACTCATGCGTCGGGCTCCCATGCATACAGGGTCCACGCCGGCCCATCGTCACCAGCGGGGAAGTCGATATACGTTGCGTGAACCGGCATTCCGATCTGCACCGTCGAGTGGTCGACGTTGCGCAACTCGCCGAGCATGCGCACGCCCTCCTCGAGTTCGACGAGCGCGATCACGAATGGCACCGTGCGACCGGGCACCTTGGGTGCGTGGTGCACCACGAAGCTGAACACCGTGCCCTTGCCGCTGGCGACGACGTAGTCCGTCGGAGCATCTTTGTCGGCCCACAGTGCGGGAACCGGTGGGTGCTGCAGCGTCCCGTCCGGACGCTGCTGCAGCCGTAGCTCGTGTGCGTTCACACCGTCCCAGAAAAACTGGGTGTCCTTAGACGGCGCTGGCCGCATCATGAACGCCGGGTCCAGGTCCTCCGGGACGGACGACGGTGCCGATGATCCCTTGTCGGCAGGAATGAACTTCATGATGCGCCACATCATTTCGGCGACAGGTTCTTTCTGGTCGTCGCCGCTGTACCAGGTGATCTTCTGCGTGATGAAGAACCCCTCGCCGAGCGCCGTCGTCTTCGGCCCGACCACGTCGGTCAGTTCTGCACTGACACTGACCTCTTCGCCGGGACGCAGGTAACGGTGATAGGTCTGCTCGCAATTCGTGGCGACCACACCGATGTACCCGGCCTCGTCGAACAGCGTGATGATCTTGCCCAGCGGGTCGTCGTCGGGGCGCACCCCGCCGAGGCCCATCATGGTCCAGACCTGGATCATCGCCGGCGGCGCAACGGTGCCGGGATGGCCCGCCTCCTTGGCTGCCGCCTCGTCGACGTAGATCGGGTTCTTGTCGCCGAGGGCATCCAGCCAGTGGTCGATCATCGGCTGGTTCACCGGATGACGGCCGACGCGCGGCTTGCTCTTGCCGTCAGCCTTCACCTTCTCCGCAGCAGCGCGGATGTCATCGATAGCACTCATCACCGAGGCACCCTCGGCACCTTGAGACCCGACGCTGCGACCTGTTCTCGCATCACCTCGTTGACGCCACCGCCGAAAGTGATGACCAGGTTGCGCTTGGTCTGGGAGTCCAGCCAGTCCAGCAGTTCGGCGGTCTGCTGCTCTGCCGGATTGCCGTACTTGCCGACGATCTCCTCGGCCAGGCGCCCGATCCGCTGGATTCGCTCGGTCGAAAACACCTTGGTGGCAGCGGCATCCGCGATGTCGATGGTCTCGCCGGCGGCGGCGACCTGCCAGTTGAGCAGCTCGTTGATTCGCCAGATCGCCTTGATCTCGCCCAGCAGTCGACGTACGTCGTCGTGGTCCAGCGGCGTCACACCGTTACCGCCCGGCTTGGATGCCCACTCGTGCACGCGGTCGTAGATGCCGGCGATCCTGCCCGCCGGTCCGAGCATCACCCGTTCGTGGTTGAGCTGGGTGGTGATGAGCCGCCACCCGGCATTCTCCTCGCCGACGAGCATGTCGGCCGGAACACGGACATCGTTGTAGTAGGTGGCGTTCGTGTGGTGCGCGCCGTCGGACAAGATGATCGGAGTCCAGGAGTATCCCGGATCGGTGGTGTCGACGATGAGGATCGAAATCCCCTTGTGCTTCACCGCATCCGGATCGGTGCGGCAGGCCAGCCAGACGTAGTCGGCGTCGTGTCCGCCGGTGGTCCAGATCTTCTGGCCGTTGACGATGTACTCATCGCCATGGCGCACCGCGGAGGTGCGCAGCGACGCGAGGTCGGTGCCGGCCTCGGGCTCGGAGTACCCGATGGCGAAGTGCACCTCACCGGCCAGGATGGCGGGCAGGAACTTCTTCTTCTGCGCCTCGGTGCCGTAGACCTGCAGGGTGGGGCCGACGGTCTGCAGCGTGACGGCGGGCAGCGGAACATCCGCCCGGGCAGCCTCGTTGACGAAGATCGACTGCTCGACCGGCCCGAAACCGTGGCCGCCGAACTCCTTCGGCCAGCCCACGCCGAGCTTGCCGTCGGATCCCATCCGCTTGATGATCGCGCGGTAGGCCTTGCCGTGGCGGTCGACTTCCATCTCGGCCCGCTCCTCGGGCGAGATGAGATTGGCGAAGTACTGCCGCAATTCGGCTTGCAGCTGGCGCTGCTCCGGGGTCAGTTCGATGAACATTGCGCTCCCACCAGGTCGAGACGATAAGACGGTCCACCCAGCAGACGGGTGAGGTCCTTGATCGTGGAGTAGTAGCGGTGCATGGGATAGGTGATGTCCATGCCCATACCACCGTGCAGGTGATGGCAGGTCTGCATTGCGGGCGGCGCCTGCGACGTCAGCCAGTAGCTCAGCACGTCGATGTCATCATCGGCGTCGCGGCCCTCGGCCAGCCGCCACACGACCGTATTGGCCGCCAAAGCCAGTGTCCGCGAGGCGATGTAGACCTCTGCGAGCTGAGCGGCCACGGTCTGGAAAGTGGACAGCGGCCTGCCGAACTGCTCACGGTTGGCCACATAGCCTGCCGTCAGCTTCAGTGCGCCTGCCACCAGTCCGGCCGCGAACGCTCCGATGGCTGCGGCGGCCAGTTGGTTGACCCGGTGCGGGGTCGCGCCGTCGAGTACATCGTCGGACTCGACGGCGACGTCGGTGAAGGTGACGGCGTATTCCTCACCGCCGGTGGAGGTCGGCGTCTTCGTCAGCTCGACACCCGGGGCTTGCGGCGAGACGACGACGACCCCGTTGTCGGCGGTGACCACCAGCCAGTCGGCCTGCTCCGCGTAGGGGACCGCCACCTTGGTTCCGTTGAGCAGGCCGGCGGCCAGCGTGGTCGCCGGGCGATCCGGCAACGAGGCACCGGGCTCGTTGAGCGCTGCCGAGAGGATGGCTCCTTTGGCCACCCCGCTCAGGAATCGGTCCTGCTGCGACTCGGAAGCCAGGTCGAGCAGCGGGATCAGGCCCAGCCCCAGGGTCGCCAAGGCCGGCGACACGGTGCCGTGGCGGCCGATCTCGGTCAGCGCCGTGGTGACCTCGGGCAGACCGACTCCGTCGCCACCCAGCCTCTCAGGTACGCCCAGTGCGGTGACGCCACCGGAAACCAGTGCGTCCCATGTATTCTCGCGATCCAGGACGGAGGTCACCACATCGGCGACAGCCTGCTGTTCCGGGTCCGGAGTGAAGTCCACCCGAATCCTCCTCGTGTCGTGGTCTAGACGGTGGCCGGTGTCTTACCGGTGTAGTCGACCTGCCAGTGCTTGATGCCGTTGAGCCATCCTGAACGTAACCGCTCCGGCGTGCCGATAGAGGTGAGATCGGGCATGTGGTCAGCGACGGCGTTGAACATCAGGTTGATGGTCATCCTCGCGAGGTTCGCGCCGATGCAGTAGTGCACACCGGTGCCGCCGAAGCCCACGTGCGGGTTGGGATCGCGCAGGATGTTGAACGTGTGCGGATCGTCGAACACTTCCTCGTCGAAGTTCGCCGAGCGGTAGAACATCGAGACGCGCTGGCCCTTCTTGATGGTCACACCGCCGAGTTCGACGTCTTCGAGCGCCGTGCGCTGGAACGCGGTGACCGGGGTGGCCCATCGGACGATCTCGTCGGCCGCGGTGGCCGGACGATCCTTCTTGTACAGTTCCCACTGCTCCGGGTGGTTGGCGAAGGCGATCATGCCGTGCGTGATCGAGTTGCGGGTGGTCTCGTTGCCGGCGACGGCCAGCATCATCACGAAGAAGCCGAACTCGTCCTCGGAGAGCTTCTCGCCGTCGATGTCCGCGTTCACCAGAGCCGTGACGATGTCGTCGCCGGGGTTGGCCGTCTTGACCCCGGCCATGTGCATGGCATAGGCCAGCACCTCCATCGAGGACTGCTTCGGATCGACGTGGGCGAACTCGGGATCCTCACCGCCGGTCATCTCGTTGGACCAGCGGAACAACTTCTCCCGATCCTCTTGCGGCACACCGAGAAGCCCGGCGATCGCCTGCAGCGGAAGCTCACAGGACACCTGCTCGACGAAGTCACCGGCGCCCTCGGCGGCGGCCGCCTTGGCGATGGCCTGGGCCCGATCGTTCAGTTCGTCCTGCAAGCGATTGACCGCCCGCGGCGTGAAACCCTTGGAAATGATGCGGCGCAGCCGGTCGTGGTGCTCACCATCCATGTTGAGCATGACGAAGCGCTGCAGGTCGATGTCCTCACGCGCCATGTCGTCCGGGAACTGTGGGATGGCGCCGTTCTCCCAACTGGAGAAGACGTCGTTGCGCCGGGATACCTCTTTGACGTCCTTGTGCTTGGTGACCACCCAATAGCCACCGTCATTGAAGCCGCCCTTTCCGATAGGCTGCTCGCACCACCAGATCGGCGCGACCTTACGCAGCTCAGCGAGCTCGTCGACCGGCAACTTCTTGACGTTGCGGTCCGGATCCAGGAAGTCGAATCCGTGCGGCAGGTTGGGGGTTGGCATGATCGCGCGCTCCTCGATATGACGTGTTCTAGTGCCAGTAAAACACGGCTCCACCGCAGACAAAAGGCGCAAAAGCATCCTCGCTTGTCAGAGTAATGAAACGTGTTCTAGCCTGACCTCATGGGTAATCCTGTCATCGTCGAAGCCACCCGCAGCCCGATCGGAAAGCGCGGCGGCTGGCTGTCCGGCCTGCATGCCACCGAGTTGCTCGGTGCCGTCCAGAAGGCGCTCGTGGAGAAGGCCGGGATCGACCCGAATGAGGTCGAGCAGGTCATCGGCGGCTGCGTCACCCAGTACGGCGAGCAGTCCAACAACATCACCCGGGTGGCCTGGCTGACGGCCGGCCTGCCCGAGCAGGTCGGTGCCACCACCGTCGACTGCCAGTGCGGCAGTGCCCAGCAGGCCAACCACCTGATCGCCGGTCTGATCGCCACCGGTGCGATCGACGTCGGGATCGCCTGCGGTATCGAAGCGATGAGCCGGGTGGGGCTGGGGGCCAACGCCGGTCCGGACCGCTCGCTGATCCGCGCTGCCTCGTGGGACATCGACATGCCCGATCAGTTCACCGCCGCCGAGCGCATCGCCAAGCGCCGCGGCATCACCCGCGAGGACCTCGACCACTTGGGCTTCCTGTCCCAGCAGAAGGCTAAGCGGGCCTGGGACGAGCACCGATTCGACCGCGAGATTTCACCCATCGAGGCTCCGATCCTCGACGAGAACAAGCAGCCCACCGCCGAGCGCCACTTCGTCAGTCGCGACCAGGGCCTGCGGGAGACCACGCTGGAGGGGCTGGCCGGCCTCAAGCCGGTGATGGAGGGTGCCAGCCACACCGCCGGTACCTCGTCGCAGATCTCCGACGGGGCGGCCGCCGTGCTGTGGATGGACGAAGACAAGGCCAAGGCTCTCGGCCTCAAACCGCGTGCCCGCATCGTCAGCCAGGCGCTCGTCGGCGCCGAAACCTACTACCACCTCGACGGCCCGGTGCAGTCCACCACGCGAGTGTTGGAGAAGGCCGGCATGAAGCTCGGCGACATCGACCTGGTCGAGATCAACGAGGCGTTCGCCTCGGTGGTGCTCAGCTGGGCGCAGGTCCACGACGCCGATATGGAGAAGGTCAACGTCAACGGTGGCGCGATCGCCCTGGGCCACCCGGTGGGCAGCACCGGCAGCCGGCTGATCACGACCGCACTGCACGAACTCGAGCGCACCGACCAGAGCACCGCCCTGATCACCATGTGTGCCGGCGGTGCGCTGTCGACCGGGACGATCATCGAGCGGATCTAAGTGCCCTCCACCGATGCCGAGCGCATTGCGGCGGCGCGCGCCTATATCGAGGCCCTCGCCAGTCACAAGGCCGACAACGTGCCGTTCGCGCCGGGCTGCACCCGCATCGAGTTCGGCGTCAAGACCGGATTCTCCGGAGATCACTTGCGCCGCAGCCTCAATCGCGGCCCGCAATACCTCGTCATCAAGTCGGTCAGCGAGCCGGAGTTCACTGTGAACGGTGACGAGGTGCACGCCCGATTCGAACTGCTCACCAAGCCGACGCTCGCGGGACGGCGCGTCGCCGCACGGATCGACGAGACGTTCCTGATCCCGGCCGCCGATGGCAAGATCCATCACATTCGGGCGGTCGTCCGCCCGTTCATCACGAGCTAGTCCGAGGAGTTCTTCTTGCCCAAACCCCGGCCCAAGGGCCTCGATACGCCGGCCACCAAGTTCATCATCAAGTGGATGTCGCGGGCACAGACCGCGGTGTACAAGGCGACCAAGGGCAAGATCGGCGGCAGTTTCCTCGAGGGCGCGCCGGTGGCGCTGCTGACGACGATCGGCCGCAAGAGCGGTGAGCCGCGGGTCGCGCCGTTGCTCTACCTACGCGAGGGTGATCGGATCGTGCTGGTGGCATCCCAGGGCGGCAGCGACAAGCACCCGTTGTGGTACCTCAATCTCAAGGCCAACCCGAAGGTCAAGGTCCAGATCAAGGACGAGGTGCTGGAGCTGACGGCCCGCGATGCCACGGAAGCGGAGCGCGAGGAGTACTGGCCGAAACTGACCGCTATCTACAAGGCCTTCGACGACTACAAGTCCTGGACCGACCGGGTGATTCCGGTCGTGATTTGCGACCCGTAGCTTTCCGCCGCGAATGGCCAGTTATGCCACGGATTTCGCGCTGCAGCGTGACATAACTGGCCATTCGGCGAGTGACTTAGGCGCCGAACACCGGCAGCGGCTCGCGGGACTTGGCCAGCAGGTCGGTGACCACCGGACCGAGCTCGGCGGGATCCCAGCGCGCCCCCTTGTCGATGTCGGCACCGCGGGCCCAACCCTCGGCGACGCGGATGATGCCACCCTCGACCTCGAACACCCGGCCGGTGACGTCGCGCGACTCGACGCTGCCGAGCCAGACCACCAGCGGCGAGATGTTCTCCGGCGCCATCGCGTCGAAGTCCTGATCCTGGGTGGACATCATGTCGGCGAAGACAGTCTCGGTCATGCGGGTGCGCGCCGAGGGTGCGATCGCGTTGACCGTCACCCCGATTCGGCTCATCTCAGCGGCGGCGACAAGGGTCAGGGCCGCGATACCGGCTTTGGCGGCGCTGTAGTTGGCCTGGCCCACGCTGCCCTGCAGCCCGGCGCCCGAGCTGGTGTTGATGATGCGGGCATCGACCGCCTCGCCGGCCTTGGACTTGGCCCGCCAGTACGTGCTGGCATGCTTCATGGTCGCGAAGTGTCCCTTGAGGTGCACGGCGATGACGGCGTCGAACTCCTCTTCGGAAGTGTTGACGAACATCCGGTCCCGCACGATGCCGGCATTGTTGACCAGGACGTCGAGCCCGCCGAAACTGTCCACGGCAGTCTGGATCAGTGCCTCGGCCTGCGCCCAGTCGGCGACGTTGGAGCCGTTGGCGACGGCTTCCCCACCGGCGGCGACGATTTCGTCGACCACGCCCTGGGCGGCGCTACCTCCACCGGCCGGGGATCCGTCGAGCCCGACGCCGATGTCATTGACCACCACCCGCGCCCCTTCGGCGGCGAATGCCAGCGCGTGCGCGCGCCCGATACCGCCACCGGCACCCGTGACGATGACCACTCGGCCGTCGAGCAAACCCATACCCTGTCTCCTTACTTGTTTGCGCTGGAGGCGGACAGATATGCCGGCGGCTCGCCACCACCGTGCACCGCCATCTTGGCCCCACTGATGTATGAGGCAGCGTCAGAAGCGAGAAATGCTGCGGCCCAGCCGATATCGGCAGGCTTGGCCAATCGGTCCAGCGGGATGGTCGCGGCCACCGCCGCCTGTGACTCGGCGTCACCGTAGAACAACTCGACCTGCTCGGTCTCGACCATGCCCACCACGAGGGCGTTGACCCGGACCTTCGGCGCCCACTCCACCGCAAGGGTGGTCGTGAGGCTTTCGACGCCGGCCTTGGCGGCGCTGTAGGCCGCGGTTCCCGGCGACGGGCGACCGGCGCTGACCGACGAGATCGACACGATCGATCCGCCGCGGGGCTGCTGCTGCATGACGGCGTTGGCGGCCTGCGAGACATGGAGCATGCCAAGGAGATTGAGTTCGATGATCTTCTGGTGAAACTTCGGCGATGCGTCGGCGGCCGGCACGTAGGGCGAGCCGCCTGCATTGTTCACCACCACATCGAGACGACCGTGCTCGGCCACGATGGCATCGATCATGGCGGCCACGGCCTCCGGATCACGGACATCGCAGCCGTGGAACGGGTACGGCAAGCCCTCGACGGGGCGCCGGGCGCAGGTCACGACGGTGGCACCCTGCTCGGCGAAGACCGCGCTGATGCCCGCACCGACGCCGCGCACACCGCCCGTCACGAGGACCACCCGGCCGCTCAGTTGCAGGTTGATACCGCTCACTGTGCTAGCGTACCAAGCAAGTGCTTGCTTAGGTATTCGCCTCGTCAGGAGCTCCGATGACCATCACGTCTCGCACCGTCGAACCCGGCATCGTCGCGGTCACGGTCGACCATCCACCCGTCAATGCCCTCCCGTCACGCGGCTGGTTCGAGCTTGCCGACACCATCACCGCCGCAGGTCGTGACATGTCCACCCACGTGGTGATCCTGCGAGCCGAGGGCCGCGGGTTCAACGCCGGTGTGGACATCAAGGAGATGCAGAACACCGAGGGCTTCACCGCACTGATCGACGCCAACCGCGGTTGCTTCGCGGCCTTCAAGGCCGTCTACGAGTGCGAGGTGCCCGTGGTCGCGGCGGTCAACGGGTTCTGCGTCGGCGGCGGTATCGGCCTGGTCGGCAACGCCGACGTGATCGTGGCTTCCGATGACGCGAAGTTCGGTCTGCCCGAGGTGGAGCGCGGCGCCCTGGGCGCGGCGACCCATCTGTCCCGACTGGTGCCCCAGCACATGATGCGCCGGCTGTTCTACACGGCGGCGACCGTCGACGCACAGACCCTGCACCAGTTCGGTTCCGTGCACGAGGTGGTGCCGCGCGCCGACCTCGACGAGGCCGCATTGCGGGTGGCCCGCGACATCGCCAGCAAGGACACCCGGGTGATCCGGGCGGCCAAGGAGGCGCTGAACTTCATCGACGTCCAGCGGGTCAACTCCAGCTACCGCATGGAGCAGGGCTTCACCTTCGAACTCAACCTGTCCGGCGTCGCCGACGAGCACCGCGACGCGTTCGCCGGGACCGCCAAGGGAGGCAAGGCCACGTCATGAGAGACAAACGGACCACCCTTGACGAGGCCGTCGCCGGCATCGAGAGCGGTATGACGATCGGTATCGCCGGCTGGGGATCACGCCGCAAGCCAATGGCTTTCGTACGCGCCCTGCTGCGCACCGATGTCACCGACCTGACCGTCGTCACCTACGGCGGACCCGATCTCGGACTCCTGTGCTCGGCAGGCAAGGTCAGCAAGGTCTACTACGGATTCGTCTCACTGGATTCGCCACCGTTCTACGACCCCTGGTTCTCCAAGGCCCGCACTTCCGGTGCGATCGTCGCCCGCGAGATGGACGAGGGCATGCTGCGGTGCGGCCTTCAGGCGGCCGCCCAGCGACTGCCGTTCCTGCCGATCCGGGCCGGGCTGGGCAGTTCAGTCATCGACTTCTGGGACGGCGAGCTCCACACTGTCCGCTCCCCCTACCAGACCGACGGATCGCATGAAGAGCTCGTCGCCATGCCCGCCCTGCGGCTGGACGCCGCGTTCGCCCACCTCAACATCGGCGACAAACACGGCAACGCCGCCTACACCGGTATCGACCCGTACTTCGACGACCTCTTCCTGATGGCCGCCGACCGCCGCTACCTATCCGTCGAAAAAGTGGTGTCCACCGAGGAACTGGTGAAATCCGTTCCGCCACAGGCACTGCTGGTGAACCGGATGATGGTCGACCAGGTGGTCGAAGCCCCCAACGGGGCGCACTTCACCACCGCGGAGCCCGACTACAAGCGCGACGAGAAGTTCCAGCGGCACTATGCCTCGGCCGCTGCCGAGGACGCGACGTGGCAGGAATTCGTCGCCACCTACCTGTCCGGCAGTGAAGCCGACTACCAGGCCGCGGTGCGCCGCTTCGCAGAACAGGAGGCCAAATGATCCAGGTCAGCCGCGCCGAGGTGTGCGTCATCGCCTGCGCCGAATTGTTCCGCGACGCCGGCGAGATCAT
Source organism: Mycolicibacterium anyangense (assembly GCF_010731855.1). Lineage (NCBI taxonomy): Bacteria > Bacillati > Actinomycetota > Actinomycetes > Mycobacteriales > Mycobacteriaceae > Mycobacterium > Mycolicibacterium anyangense. The sequence continues at coordinate 3,439,647 of NZ_AP022620.1, forward strand.
GGTCAGCCCGATGACGACCATCGTCTCGATCGGCGCCCGTCTGGCACGGCTGACCTTCGCGCCCGACATCCTGCTCACCGACGGTGAAGCTCGACTGTTGGCCGACACCCCGGCGATCGGCGCGCAGGGGACCATCGAGGGCTGGATGCCGTTCGGCCGCGTCTTCGAAACCCTGGCCTGGGGACGTCGCCATGTCGTCATGGGCGCCAACCAGATCGACCGATTCGGCAACCAGAACCTGTCGGCCTTCGGTCCACTGCAACACCCGACCCGGCAGATGTTCGGCGTGCGCGGCGCCCCGGGGAACACGATCAACCACGCCACCAGCTACTGGGTGGGTAGCCACACCAAGCGGGTGTTCTGCGACTCCGTCGACATCGTGTCCGGAATCGGCTGGGACAAGGTCGATCCGGACAACCCGGCCTACCGCTTCGTCAACGTCTACCGCGTCGTCACCAACCTCGGCGTGTTCGACTTCGACGGCCCCGACCGGACCATGCGGGCGTTGTCCCTGCATCCCGGTGTCGAGCCCGACGAAGTCCGGGAGAACACCGCCTTCGAGGTCCACGGCCTTGCCGACGCCGAACGCACCCGCCTTCCCAGCGGTGAGGAGCAGGCGCTGATCCGGGAGCGGATCGACCCGAAGGGGCTGCGCGACAAGGAAGTCAAGGTATGAGTTTGCGGACGCCGCTGACCGAACTGGTCGGTATCGAGCATCCCGTCGTCCAGACCGGGATGGGCTGGGTCGCCGGTGCCCGACTGGTTTCGGCGACATCGAATGCCGGCGGACTCGGCATCCTGGCATCGGCGACCATGAACATCGACGAACTCGCGACCGCGATCTCGAAGGTGAAGTCGGCCACCGACAAGCCGTTCGGTGTGAACATTCGGGCCGATGCCGCCGACGCCGGTGACCGCGTGGATCTCATGATCCGCGAGGGTGTGAAGGTGGCCTCGTTCGCGCTGGCCCCCAAGCAGGAACTGATCGCCCGCCTCAAAGAAGCTGGTTCCCTGGTGGTTCCGTCGGTGGGAGCAGCCAAACACGCCCGCAAGGTGGCCGGCTGGGGCGCCGATGCGGTGATCGTGCAGGGCGGCGAGGGCGGCGGGCACACCGGCCCGGTGGCCACCACACTGCTGCTGCCCTCGGTGCTCGACGCCGTCGACATCCCGGTGGTCGCAGCCGGCGGATTCTTCGACGGCCGCGGCCTGGCCGCGGCGTTGTCCTATGGCGCCGCGGGTGTGGCAATGGGAACGCGCTTCCTGCTGACGTCGGACTCCACCGTGCCCGACGAGATCAAGCAGCGCTACCTGCAGGCAGCACTCGACGGCACGGTGGTGTCGACCCGCGTGGACGGGATGCCACACCGGGTGCTGCGAACGGGTCTGGTCGAGAAGCTGGAAAGCGGCTCCCGGATAAGGGGATTCACCGCTGCGGTCGGCAACGCCGCCAAGTTCAAGAAGATGTCCCAGATGAGCTGGGCGTCGATGATCCGCGACGGCCTGGCCATGCGGCACGGCAAAGACCTCACCTGGTCCCAGGTGCTGATGGCGGCGAATACCCCGATGCTGCTCAAGGCGGGCCTGGTAGAGGGCAACACCGAAGCCGGTGTGCTGGCCTCCGGGCAGGTGGCCGGCATCATCGAGGACCTGCCGTCATGTGCGGAGTTGATCCGGACCATCGTCGACGATGCGGTCAAACACCTGCAGGCGGCGGCCGCACTGATCGGATGACGCGTACCGTGGGTTGGTAGGCGTTGATTCCAGGGGAAGCGATGGCTAGGAAAGTACAGCTAGCACCCGACAGTTGGCCGCGACAGGTGCGCGACCTGATCCGGCTGTCCAACAAATACCTGCTCAACCCGGTCATGCTCCGGTTGGCGGGAACCAAGTACTGGTACGCCGCGGTGATCCGGCACACCGGCAGGAAGTCCGGGAAGCACTACGCGACACCGGTGGTAGCCGACCGGGTTGGCGACCGATTCATCGTTCCGCTGCCCTACGGCACGCAGGTGGACTGGCTACGTAATGTCCTGACCGCCGGGCGGGCGCGCATCTCGAATAGGGGCGAGACCTACGAGGTGGTGGCGCCCGAGATCATCGATGCCACCGAAGCGCTGCCCCTGTTGCGCCGCGACCGGCGCAGGACTTTCGAGCGGACCGGCATCGAACACTTTCTCCGGGTCCGCATCTCCTAATAAAGCTGTACGCTTCATTGTAGGGAAATGAAGGTATATTCTTCATATGGCACGAATTAAGGTTATCGCTTCACCACTGGCGACGCTGATCGGTGACATCGTCGGTTCCCGGCAGACCGCCGACCGCGGTGGCCTGCATCAACGGGTGGCGGCCGCACTCGACGCCGTAGCGCCGGGGGCAACCGAAGGGCCCGGTTTCACAGTGGGCGACGAGTTCCAGGGCAGTTACCCCACCGTCGGCGCGGCGATCGACGCCGCCCTGTCGGTACGGTTGGACATCGCACCGGAGTTCGACGTGCGCTTCGGTATCGGCTGGGGCGAGGTCACCATCCTGGACCCGGACACCGGCATCCAAGACGGGCCGGGGTGGTGGTCGGCCCGAGAGGCCATCGAGTGGACGGCCGGCGCCCAGCAGCAACCCGGTCTTGCACACCTGCGCACCGCGTATCGCCGGGCCGGCGCTGACGGCCCCGATCCCGACGCTGTCAACGCCGCCCTGATGTGTCGGGACCACCTGCTTGGATCGGTGGATGCCCGGTCCCTGCGGCTGTTGCGGGGGCTTCTCGAGCACAAGACGAAGAAGGAATTGGCGGAGATGGAAGGCATCAGCGCCTCAGCGGTGTCCCAGCGCACGGCGCGCGACGGACTGGACCTGCTCGTACTGGCTAGCGCCCAGCTGCGGGGCATCCGGTGAGCGGGGTCGCGGTCTTCCTGATCGCCGTGGGTTGCGCCGACATCCTGCGCCGGCTTGCGCCACGGCCCCGGCTGGCGGTGTTCGCCGGTCCACTGATCGCGATCGCCACGGCGGCGTTGTGCGGGCTCTGGCATCTCGGTGACCTCGTGCCGGTGGGCATCGGGGCAGTTGGCGCGGCGCTCTGGGAGCTCGCATGTACCCGAGCTGAGCGCCGGGGCGGTCGCAGCCAGGTCCTGCCGCTGGTTCTGTTCGCCGGCATCCTGGCGGTACTGATCGTGTTGTCCGGGCTCGGCTCGACGGTCGGCGGTCCGGTCGCCGCCTGGGTCCGGTGGGCGTCACTACCGGGACTCGGGACCGTCGAGCCCGCTCGCGTCGTCATGGTGATCGCGGTGGTCCTGCTGCAACTGGTCACCGGTAACCAATTGGTGCGCCTGCTACTCGGGTCGGTGGGCTCGGTCAAACCGGCGGGTCAGCCGCAAGCCTCCGACCGGCTCAAGGGTGGCCGCCTTCTGGGCCCGATGGAACGGCTCCTGATCCTGGGCCTGAGTCTGGCCGGTCAGCTCACCGCCGCGACCGCCGTCGTGGCAGCCAAGAGCATCATCCGGTTCCCGGAGATCAACGCACAGAGGGCCCGGGAGAACGGTGCTAGCGGTATCGGCGGGCAGGAGCGCAGCGACCCGGGAATCACCACCGGCGGACAGGAGCGCAGTGACCCGGGAATAACAATCGACGATGTCACCGAGTACTTCTTGGTCGGCAGTTTCGCCAGCTGGATAGTGGCGCTCGGCGGGCTGGCCCTGGCGCAGTAGATCCCTGTCTCAGACAACGGGATCGGCGCGTTCGGCCCGAACCGGCCACCTAGGCTTGCGGCGACACGTGCCGACTCAGGGAGCTTCATGAAGATGAACGCCGCGGTCTTGTGGGCCGCCAACAGCGACTGGAGCGTCGAGGAAGTCGAGCTCGATCCGCCCGGCGACCGCGAGGTACTGGTGTCATTCGAGGCCACCGGCATGTGCCACTCCGACCATCACTTCCGCACCGGTGACACCCCCGTCGCGCTGCCGATCATCGGCGGCCACGAAGGTGCCGGCGTGGTGGTCGAAGTCGGCCCCGGCGTGCGGGATCTGAAGGTCGGGGACCACGTCGTCACTTCCTTCCTGCCGGTGTGCGGACAGTGCCGCTGGTGCTCCACCGGACAGCAGAACCTTTGCGACATGGGCGCTTTGATCATGATGGGCACCCAGGTGGACGGCACCTACCGGCGGCACGCCCGCGGGCAGGACATCGGCGTCACCTCCCTGCTCGGGTGCTTCGCCCAGTACGGAACGGTGCACGAGACCTCGCTGGTGAAGATCGACGACGACCTCCCGCTCAACCGAGCCTGCCTGCTGGGCTGCGGGGTGACCACCGGTTGGGGTTCGGCGGTGAACACCGCGAAGGTCGCCCCCGGGGACACCGTCGTCGTGATCGGGTTCGGCGGTATCGGCAGCGGCGCCGTGCAGGGGGCCCGGTTGGCGGGCGCGGAGAAGATCGTCGTGATCGACATCGCAGAACACAAGCGGGACAAGGCCTTCCAGTTCGGCGCCACCCACTTTGCCACCTCGATGGCCGAAGGTCTGGAACTGGTGGGTCAGATCACCCGCGGGGTGATGGCCGACTCCGCGCTGATCACCGTCGGGCTGGCCGAAGGTCCGATGATCAACGACGCGCTGATGATGGTGCGCAAGGGCGGGGCGGTGGTGCTGACCGCGATCGCCAACGCCTTCGACATGACCCCGACCCTGCCGATGGCCATCTTCACGTTCTTCCAAAAGCGGTTGCTGGGCAGCCTCTACGGGGAGGCGAACATGCGCGCCGACATTCCGCGGTTACTGAGCCTCTACCGCGAGGGCAAGCTGCTGCTCGACGAGACGGTGACCTCCGAGTACAAGCTCGCCGATATCAACGTCGGCTACGACGACATGCTCGCCGGACGCAACATCCGCGGGGTCATCGTCCACGACCACTGAGGCGCCACCGAGCGGCCCCACCGGACACGCTGCTGGAAGTTTTCGTGGTGTCCTTGCCTGCCGGGCCAGATACCCCAATGCTGTGTGCCATGCACCCGAATAGTGACGCGGCCGGCCAGGACCACCGGCTGGGCCGCATCCGACTGCTGGATCAGCAGGCAGTCAACCTGGACGGGTTCGCCGAACCCGATCCTGAACTCGGCATGATCTCGCATCTGTCGCCGTATGACCCGGAGCCGTCCTGGCGGGTGGCCGACGACGGCACGGTGCTGGAGATGGATTCCAAGCCGGCCGCCGACTTCGACACCATCGACGAGTTCGTCGTCCGGTATGCGATCGACCATTCCCAGGCGAAGGCCTCGATGGCGATGACCGAGGCCGAGCTGGCTCGGCTGATCGTGGATTTCAACGTGCCGCGCGACGAGGTGCTTCGGGTCTGCTCGGGGCTGACCCCGGCGAAGATGGCCCGGGTCGTCGCGATGCTGCAGCCGGTGGAGCTCCAGGTGGCGATGATGAAGATGCGCGCCCGCCGCACCCCGGCCAATCAAGCCCACGTCACCAACCGGCTCGACGACCCGCTGTTGATCGCTGCCGACGCGGCAACCGCGGTGGTGTACGGCTTCCGCGAACTGGAGACCACGGTCCCGGTGCTCGACGACGCTCCGGCCGTCGCGATGGCCCTGCTCATCGGCTCGCAGGTGCCGGCGGCCGGCGCACTGACCCAATGCTCGGTGGAGGAGGCCAGGGAACTCGAACTCGGAGTCCGCGGGCTGGTGTCCTATGCCGAAACGGTGTCGGTCTACGGAACCGAGCAGGTCTTCACCGACGGTGACGACACCCCGTGGTCCAAGGCATTTCTGACCTCGGCCTATGCCTCACGCGGGATCAAGATGCGGCTGTCCAGCGGGGCCGGCTCCGAGGTGTTGATGGGCCAGGCCGAACGAAAGTCGATGAACTATCTGGAGTCCCGCTGTGTGGCCCTGGCCAAGGGAATCGGGGCACAGGGCGTGCAGAACGGCGGTGTCGACGGGGCGGCGATCACCGCCTCGGTGCCCGCCGGGGTCAAGGAACTCGCTGCCGAGAACCTGATGGTGATGTTGCGCGGGCTCGAATCATGCAGCGGCAACGACTCGTTGATGAGTGAATCGACCATGCGTCGCACCGCCCGGACGTTGCCGACGCTGTTGTCGGGGTCGGACTTCATCTTCTCCGGATTCGGCTCGATCGTGTCCTACGACAACATGTTCGGACCGTCCAACTTCAATGCCGCCGACCTCGATGACTACCTGGTGTTGCAGCGCGACTGGGGTGTCGACGGTGGCCTGCGGTCGGTTGATCCGACCACGTTGGAGGCGATGCGCCGGCAGGCCGCCGAAGCCACCAGGGCGGTGTTCGAATACCTCGGCCTGGCGGACTTCGACGACGAGCACGTCGAGACCGTCGTACAGGCCGAAGGTTCCAAGGAGCTCCCCGACTCCGACGGCGTGGCCGTCCTGAACGCCGCCCGGATGATCGAACAGTCCGGACTGACCGTCCTCGACATTGTCGCCGCGCTCGCCGAGACGGGGTTCACCGATGTCGCCGACCGCGTGCTGGGCATGGCCAAGGCCCGCGTCACCGGTGACTATCTGCAGACCGCGGCGATCTTCGACGAGCAGATGAATGTGCTCTCGGCACTGCAGGATCCCAACGACTATCGCGGACCGGGCACCGGATACCGACCCTCGCCGGAGCGGCAGGCTCAGATCGACACCGTCCGACAGGCACGGTCGGTGACCGATCTGGTCAAGGAGCAGGCCAACTTCTGCCAGCCCGGCCGGGTGACGGAACGGGGCCCGGCTTTGCCCGGGACCGACCCGCGAGAGGTCGTGGTCGGCGTCTCCCCCGCGTTCGCCACCAAGCTGTTCCGCACGCTGTCGGGCATGACGATCTACGACGTGCTCGAGCAGATCCTCGCCGGGCTGGAAGAAGAGCAGTGTGTGCCGCGGCTGGTCCGCGTCACCAACACCGTGGATCTGGGTTCGATCGGGAAGACCGCGGCCGGACTGTCCGGGTCGGGAGTCAGTGTCGGCCTCCAGGCCAAGGGCACCACACTGATCCACCGCCGTGATCTTCCACCGTTGGCGAACCTCGAATTGCTCAGCGTCGCCCCGCTCATCGCCCCCGACATGTACCGGCTCATCGGCATCAACGCCGGCAGACACGCCAAAGGCGCCACTCCGGCCCCGATGCGCAATGCCTACACCGATGAGGCCATCACCGCCCGCTACCACACGAAGGTGGTGTCGATGGTCGCGATCGAGCGAGCCGAGATCGCCGCGCACAGCGGAACCAACGTGGAATTGGAGTTCGTTCGATGACCATCTCCGCCCATTCCGGTCGCGCGCTCGACGAGATCACCGTCGAAGCCGCCCGTGCCGGTCAGCTCAGCCTGGACGACATCCGCATCAGCCGGGAGACCCTGCTGCACCAGGCCGACGCCGCCGAGCGGTCCGGTTCAGCACAACTGGCGATGAACCTGCGCCGGGCGGCCGAGATGACGGCGCTTCCGGCGGCCGAGATGCTGGCGGCATACGAGGCATTGCGCCCCAACCGTTCCACGTTCGACGAGCTGCAGGAGCTGGCGCAGCGACTCGATTCCCACCAAGCGCACGCGTGCGCGCAGCTGGTCCGCGAGGCGGCGACGGCCTACCAGCGGCGCGGCCTGTTGCGATGACGGTGTGGGCCGGTGTCGACATCGGCAACGCCACCACCGAAGTAGTCCTGTGCCGCGTCACCGGCGAGCTGGAGGTGGTGGCCAGCACACGGGTTCCAACCCGGGGCGGAAAAGGATCTTTGCGCGCCATCGACGTTGCCGCCCAACTGGTTCGCCAGGTGAGCGACTCCCACGGACTCTTGGTCGAACGGGCGGCGTTCGCTCCGACGCCGCCGGTGACGTCGAGCACCGAGCAGGTCAAACTGCACACCCGCCGCACCGGCCGGCTGCTCATCATCACCCGGTCGGCGCCCACGACCGCGGGCGACTCGGCCGGCATCGGCATCCCGGTACCCGTCGAACGCCTCAGCGAGGTCGGCCGGGACCAGCCGGTCATCGCCTGCGCGACGGCCGAGCAGGGATACCGCGATGTCGCGGGATTCGTCAATGCCGCAATCGATTCGGGCCGCTCCGTGGTGGGTGTGGTGACCACCAATGACGAGGCCGTGCTGGTGTCGAACCGGCTGGCCACGCCGCTGCCGGTCATCGACGGCGTCGACGTGGCTGCGCTGATGTCGGCCACCCTGGTCGCCGTCGAAGTGCGTCAGGGCTTCACGTCGCTGCAGCGGCTCACCGACCCGTACTGGCTCGTCGACGCGTTCGACCTGTCTGATGAGGAACGCACCGACGCCAGGCTGGTCGCCGACCAACTCTTCGACAGCGCATGCGCGGTGGTGTGCCTGCACGACGGCATCCCCGAGGACGACCACCCCGCCGAACCGCTCTCCGCCCCGGCCGATACCGAGCAATCGCACGTCGTACACCTTGCCGACATTGCGGCACAAGCGAATTCACGTCGCGGCGCGGTGGCGGTCGACAGTGTGGTGCGGGCGACGATGGGTGATGACGTGCGGCGGCCGCCCGCCGGTGCCGACGCGCTCAGTGCCGCACTGGGTGTGCCGGTGACACGGGTGGACTCCGAGGCCGCTGCGGCCAGGGTAGGTGCGCTGACCACTCCCGGTGTCACCGCGGACATGGTGGTCGTCGATGTCGGCGGCGGCACCGTCGACGTGGTATCCGCGACGCAGCGCATCGTCCTGCCCGGTGCCGGTCAACTGCTCACGACCGCCACATCTGCGGCCCTGGGCATCTCCCGCAGCACCGCCGAATACGCCAAGCGCGCCGAGGCTCTCAGCGCGGTCACTCCACAGCTCGTCGAGGACGAGCACGGGCGCCGGCACTTCCTCGACTCCCCGATCGATGGTCGCTGCACAGGCTGGCTGCTGGCCTCGGCCGCCAACGGACTGCTGCCCTTCACCTCGCAGCTGTCCGGCTCCGAATGGCGTAACTGGCGCCTGGCGGCCAAGCGCCTCGTCATCGGCGCCAACGTGGTGCGAGGGCTGGACCGGGTGGCACCCGATGCCCGGGGTCTGGTGCTGGTCGGTGGCGGGGCCGGCGACGATGAACTCGTCCGCGCCGTCAGCGAACAGCTCGGCCTGCGGGTGACGGTCGGGCGGGGCAACGTCTGCCGCACGCTGGGCCACCGCTACGCGGTTGCGTACGGATTGGTCGCCATCGCCACCGGTGGCTGACCCGAGTGTGGGCCCTATGCACGGGTTTTCACCGATCTGCGTACATAAGGCCCACACTGGAGCCAGTACTAGAGCCGCTCGATGATGGTCACGTTGGCGGTGCCGCCACCCTCGCACATGGTCTGCAGGCCGTAGCGCCCGCCACGGCGCTCCAGCTCGTTGAGCATGGTGGTGAACAGCTTGGCGCCGGTGGCACCCAGGGGGTGGCCCAGAGCGATCGCGCCCCCGTTGGGGTTGACCTTCTCCGGATCGGCCTTGGTCTCCTTGAGCCAGGCCATCACCACCGGCGCGAACGCCTCGTTGATCTCCACGACGTCGATGTCGTCGATGGTCAGGCCGGCCTTGTCCAGCGCGTACCGGGTGGCCGGGATGGGGCCGGTCAGCATGAACACCGGGTCGTCACCGCGGGCGCTGATGTGGTGGATGCGGGCGCGCGGGGTCAGGTTGTGGTCCTTGACGGCCTGCTCGGAGGCCAGCAGCACCGCGCTGGCGCCGTCGGAGATCTGGCTGGCCATCGCCGCGGTCAGCCGGCCGCCTTCGCGCAGCGGCTTGAGGCCGGCCATCTTCTCCAGGCTGGACTCGCGGGGGCCCTCGTCGATGCGGAAGTCACCGACCGGCACGATCTCGTTGTCGAAGTGCCCGGCCTGGATTGCGGCGAAGGCCTTCTCATGACTGCCGAGCGAGAACTCCTCCATCTCCTCGCGAGACAGGCCCCACTTCTCGGCGATCATCTCGGCCCCGCGGAACTGCGAGATCTCCTGGTCGCCGTAGCGCTCCAGCCAATACTGCGACTCGTTGGTCGGCGAGGTGAAACCGAACTGCTCGGCGACGAGCATCGCCGACGAGATCGGGATCTTGCTCATGTTCTGCATGCCGCCGGCCAGGATCAGATCGGCGGTGCCTGCCATGATCGCCTGTGCGCCAAAGGAAATAGCCTGCTGGCTCGAACCGCACTGCCGGTCGACCGTCACGCCGGGCACCGCTTCTGGGAAGCCGGCGGCCAGCCAGGTGTTGCGGCCGATGTTGCCGGCCTGGGGGCCGATGGTGTCCAGGCAGCCGACGATCGCATCCTCGACGGCACCGGGGTCGACGTCCACGCGGTCGAAGATCCCGCGGAAGGCCACCACACCCAGGTCAATGGGATGAACGTGGGCCAGCGAACCGTTGCGCTTGCCGACCGCGGTGCGCACGGCGTCGATCACGTATGCCTGTGAGGCGGGGGCCATGTCGATCTCCTTACTCTGTGGCGGATATTCCGCCGAGGACGATGGAAAGGTATTGGCGGCCAACCTCTTCGGCGGTCAGCGGACCGCCGGGCTGATACCACCGCACGGACACCCAGGTGGTGTCCCTGATGAACCGGTAGACCACGTCGACGTTGATGTCGGGCCGGAAGCAACCCTGCTCGATACCTTCGTTGAGAAGGTCGTGCCACATCTTGCGCTGCTCCTTGTTGCGCACCTCGACGAACCCGAACTGCGGCAGCGACGACAGCCGCTTGGCCTCGTCCTGGTAGATCACCACTTGGGCGTGCCGGTGTTCGATCGCCTCGAACGAGGCCATGAACAGGCCCTTGAGCCGCTCCAGTGGATTGGGTTCGAACTCGACGATCTGCTGATAGCGCGCGAACAGCCAGTCCAGGAAGCCCCGCAGGACCTCCTCGACCATCTGCTCCTTGCTCTTGAAGTGGTGGTAGAGACTGCCGGACAGAATGCCCGCCGAATCGGCGATGTCGCGCACCGTGGTGGCGCGCAGGCCACGTTCGGCGAACATCGTCGCGGCGAGATCGAGAAGCTCGTCGCGACGGCTGACCGGCTGTTCTGTCATGCTCGCTGGCTCGATACCGAAATGACTTCGCCGGTCAGGTAACTGGAGTAGTCACTGGCCAGGAACGCGATCGTCGAGGCGATCTCCCACGGCTCGGCGGCGCGGCCGAACGCCTCGCCTTCCGAGAGGCGATCCAGCAGATCCGCCGAGCTGACCTTCTCCAGGAACTTGTGCCGGGCGATGCTCGGAGACACCGCGTTGATGCGCACCCCGAACTCGACGGCTTCGATCGCGCTGCACCGGGTCAGCGCCATCACGCCCGCTTTGGCCGCGGCGTAGTGCGACTGTGAGTGCTGCGCTCGCCAGCCCAGCACGCTGGCGTTGTTGACGATCACCCCGCCGTGGCCGGCTTCCCGGAAGTAGCGCAGGGCGGCCCGCGTCGCGCGCATCACCGAGGTGAGCGTGACGTTGAGAACTCGGTCCCACTCCTCGTCGGTCATGTCGACCACCGGGGTCTCACCCCCGAGTCCGGCGTTGTTCACCAGCACGTCCAGCCGGCCCATCCGGGCGGTGGTCGAGGCGATCAGCGCGTCCACCTGGGCCGTGGAGGTGACGTCGCAGACCACGCTCTCGACCCGGCCCAGGCCGAGTTCGGCGAGTTGATCGCGGGTTTCACCGAGCCGGCGTTCGTGGTGATCGGAGATCACCACGTCGGCGCCCTCGGCCAGTGCGCGGCGCGCGGTGGCCGAGCCGATGCCGGTGCCGGCCGCCGCGGTCACTACCACGACCTTTCCGGTCAGCAGACCGTGGCCGGCGACCTCCTGCGGGACCTCCGCCAATGAGCCCACTAGCCCTTCGCCTCCCGGGGTAGGCCGAGCACCCGCTCGGCGATGATGTTGCGCTGGATCTCGTTGGAGCCGCCGTAGATCGTATCGGCGCGCGAGAACAGGAACAGCCGCTGCCACTCGTCGAACTCGTCGTCCTGTTTGAGCAGCCCGAGCTTGCCCTGGATGTCCATGGCCAGCTCGCCGAGATCGCGGTGCCAGTTCGCCCACAGCAGTTTGGACACGTTATCTTGGCCGGGTTGTTCCACGTCCATGGTCGCCAACGCGTAGGAGCGCATGGTCTGCAACCCCACCCAGGCCCGGGTGAGCCGCTCGCGGATCAGCGGGTCGTCGATGGCCCCATTGGCCTTGGCCAGCTCGACAACCCCGGAAAGCTCACGGGCATAACGGATCTGCTGGCCCAGCGTCGAGACACCGCGCTCGAACGTCAGCAACCCCATGGCCACCCGCCAGCCATCGCCGGGCTCGCCTACCACCAGGCCGGCGTCGGCACGGGCATCGGTGAAGAACACCTCGTTGAACTCCGAGTCACCGGTCAGCTGAATGATCGGGCGGATCTCCACGCCGGGCTGATCCAGCGGCACCAGCAGAAACGACAGGCCGGCGTGCCGCTTGGAGCCCTTCTCGGTGCGGGCCACCACGAAACACCATTGCGCCCAGTGCGCCAGCGACGTCCACACCTTTTGGCCATTGATGAGCCAGTGGTCACCGTCCAGGACGGCTGTGGTCGCCACGTTGGCCAGATCGCTGCCGGCGCCGGGCTCGGAGTAGCCCTGTGACCACAGTTCGGTGACATCGAGGATGCGCGGCAGGAACCGCTGCTGCTGCTCGGGCGTGCCGAAGGCGATCAGGGTGGGCCCGAGCAGTTCCTCACCCAGGTGGTTGACCTTGTCGGGGGCGTCGGCCTTGGCGTACTCCTCGTAGAAGGCGACGCGGTGCGCCACCGACAGACCGCGGCCGCCGTGCTCCACCGGCCAGCCCAGACACGTCAGACCGGCGGCCGCCAGATGGCGGTTCCACGCCAGCCGTTCTTCGAAGGCTTCATGTTCGCGCCCGGGCCCGCCGAGGCCCTTGAGCGCGGCGTACTCGCCGACGAGGTTGTCGGCCAGCCACTCGCGGACCTCAGCCCGGAACTCCTCGACCGTTATCACCCCTGTAGGCTAACCTACCAAGCACTTGCTTTGTTAGCCCGGTGACGACGATTGCCGTGCGGCCCGGGTAGGCAAGACCAAAGGAGCATTGATGGAGCCCAGCGACCCGCGCACGACACCCGCGGTGCTGGACCGGATGGCCCGCGAGCTGGGCGACCGGGATGCGTTGATCACCGATGAGCGCACGCTCACCTTCGCGCAGCTGCGCGATGAGGTGCGCACGGTGGCCGCGGCGATGATCGCGCTCGGGGTGGACGCCGGCGACCGGGTGGCGATCTGGTCGCCGAACACCTGGCACTGGGTGGTCGCGTGCCTGGCCACCCATTACGCCGGTGCGGTGGTGGTTCCGCTGAACACCCGCTACACCGCTGAGGAAGCCTCCGACATCCTGGCCCGTACCCAGGCGCCGCTGTTGATCGCGATGGGCCGCTTCCTCGATACCGACCGGGTGGCCGACCTGGACCGCGCCGCGCTGCCCCACCTGCGCCACATCGTGCGGGTGCCGCTGGACACCGACGACGGCACCTGGGACGAGTTCGTGTCGGGCCCTGGCGCGTCGCCCACCGAGGTCGACGCCCGAGCGGCGGCGCTCACCGGTGACGACGTCTCGGACATCCTGTTCACCTCCGGTACCACCGGCCGCAGCAAAGGTGTGCTCAGCGCGCATCGGCAGTCGCTGGCCGCACCGGCGGCCTGGGCGGCGTGCGGTCAGCTCACCAGCGCCGACCGCTACCTGTGCATCAACCCGTTCTTCCACAACTTCGGCTACAAGGCCGCCATCCTGGCCTGCCTGCAAACCGGGGCGGCGCTGATCCCGCAGCTGACCTTCGATCCAGAACAGGCCTTCCGCATCATCGAGAAGCAGCGGGTGACGGTTCTCCCGGGACCGCCGACGATCTTCCAGACCCTGCTGGATCACCCGGCCCGCGCGAACTACGACCTGAGCTCGCTGCGGTTCGCCGTCACCGGTGCGGCCACCGTCCCGGTGGTGCTGATCGAGCGCATGCAGGCCGAGCTGGACTTCGACATCGTGCTGACCGCCTACGGGCTCACCGAGGCCACCGGCTTCGGCACGATGTGCCGTGCCGAGGACGACGCGGTGACGGTCGCCACCACGTGCGGGCGCCCGATCGCGGACTTCGAGCTGCGCATCGATTCACCGGATCAGGCTGGCGCCGGCGAAGTCCTGTTGCGGGGACCCAACGTCATGCTCGGCTACCTCGATGACCCCGCCGCCACCGCGGCCGCCATCGACCCCGACGGCTGGCTGCACACCGGGGACATCGGAACCGTCGACGCCGCAGGCAATCTGCGGATCACCGACCGGCTCAAGGACATGTACATCTGCGGCGGGTTCAACGTCTACCCCGCCGAGATCGAACAGGTACTGGCCCGCCTGGACGGTGTCGCCGACGCCGCGGTGATCGGGGTTCCCGACGAACGCCTCGGCGAGGTGGGCAGGGCGTTCATCGTTCGGCGGCCCGGCAGCGACCTCGACGAACAGACCGTCATCGACTACACGCGTAAGCACCTGGCGAATTTCAAGACACCACGATCGGTGGCCTTCCTGGCAGCACTGCCGCGAAACCCCGGCGGAAAAGTGGTCAAACCCACACTGCGAGAGATGGTTTGATGGATCTGAACTACGACGACGCCACCCGCGAGTTCCGCGACGAGGTACGCGATTTCCTGGCCGCCAACAAGGCGTCCTTCCCCACCAAGTCCTATGACACCGCCGAGGGTTTCGAGCAGCACCGGATCTGGGACCGGGTGCTGTTCGACGCCGGGTTGTCGGTGATCGCCTGGCCCAAGAAGTACGGCGGCCGAGACGCGACCCTGCTCCAATGGGTGGTCTACGAAGAGGAGTACTTCCGCGCCGGGGCGCCCGGGCGCGCCAGCGCCAACGGCACCTCCATGCTGGCGCCGACCCTGTTCGCGCACGGCACTGAAGAGCAGCTGGACCGCGTCCTGCCGAAAATGGCCAGCGGCGAAGAGATCTGGGCCCAGGCCTGGTCGGAGCCGGAGTCCGGTAGCGACCTGGCCTCACTGCGGTCCACCGCCACCAAGACCGATGGCGGCTGGCTGCTCAACGGGCAGAAGATCTGGAGCAGCCGGGCTCCCTTCGGCGACCGCGGGTTCGGGCTGTTCCGGTCGGACCCGACCGCCGAGCGTCACCGCGGACTGACCTACTTCATGTTCGACCTCAAGGCCGACGGCATCACCGTTCGCCCGATCGCGCAACTCGGGGGTGACACCGGTTTCGGGGAGATCTTCCTGGACAACGTGTTCGTGCCCGACCACGACGTTATCGGTTCGGTGCACGAAGGCTGGCGCGCGGCGATGAGCACCACCAGCAACGAGCGCGGCATGTCGCTGCGCAGCCCGGCACGCTTCCTGGCACCCGCCGAACGGCTGGTGAAAACCTGGGCAGCGCAGGGTTGCGAGCCCGCCTTCGCCGGCCGGGTGGCCGACGCGTGGATCAAGGCCCAGGCCTATCGACTGCACACCTTCGGCACCGTCACCCGACTCGCCGAGGGCGGGGAGCTGGGCGCGGAGTCGTCGGTCACCAAGGTGTTCTGGAGTGATCTGGACGTGGCGCTGCACCAGACCGCCCTGGAACTGCGCGGCCCGGACGCCGAGCTGGCCGACTCCTGGACCGACGGCCTGCTGTTCGCGTTGGGCGGCCCGATCTACGCCGGCACCAACGAGATTCAGCGCAACATCATCGCCGAGCGGATGCTCGGACTGCCCAAAGAACCCTCCGGGAAGACGACATGAAATTCGCACTCGACGAACAACAGCGCGACTTCGCGGCGAGTATCGACGCCGCGCTCGGAGCCGCCGACGTACCGGCGGCCGTGCGAGCCTGGGCCCGGGGCGACACCGCACCGGGCCGCAAGGTCTGGGCGACGCTGACCGACCTGGGTGTCACCGCCCTGACGGTGCCGGAACGCTACGACGGCATCGAGGCGCATCCGGTCGACCTGGCGGTGGCGGCCGAAGCACTCGGTCGCTGGTGCGTGCCCGGTCCACTAGCCGAATCGATTGCAGTGGCGCCGATTCTGCTCGCGACCGACGAGCGATCCGCGGCGCTGGCCGCCGGTGAGATGATCGCAACGGTGGCGCTTTCGCCCGCGGTTCCGCGGGCCGCCGACGCCGACTTCGCCGGACTGGTCCTGCTCGCCGAAGGTGGCAGTGTGCACGACGGAGCCGCTGGCGAGGCGCACGAATCGGTGGACCCGGCCCGAAAGCTGTTCGACGTCACCGCAACCGGTGTTGGGCAACAGGCCGACGTGGCCCGGGCGTTCGAGTACGGTGCGCTGTTCACCGCCGCGCAGCTGGTCGGAGCGGGCCAGGCGATGCTGGACACGTCCGTCGAGTACGCCAAGCAGCGCAGCCAGTTCGGCCGGATCATCGGCAGCTATCAGGCGATCAAGCACAAGCTGGCCGATGTGCATATCGCGCTGGAACTGGCGCGTCCGCTGGTCTACGGGGCGGCCCTGGCACTGGCCGACGGATCGCCGGACACGGCCCGCGACGTCAGCGCGGCCAAGGCTGCGGCCTCCGATGCCGCCCTGCTGGCCGCCCGCTCGTCGCTGCAGACCCACGGCGCCATCGGGTTCACCGCCGAGCACGACCTGTCACTGTGGTTGCTGCGGGTGCAGGCGCTGCACTCCGCCTGGGGCGACCCGACCACCCACAAGCGTCGAGTGCTGGAGGCACTGACATGACGTCATCAGAAGAACGGCAGATGCTGCAGGAGACCGTGGCAGCTCTGATCGACAAGCACGCCTCGTCGGCCGCGGTGCGCGCGGCGATGGAGTCTCCCCGCGGATACGACGAGTCGCTGTGGACCCTGCTCTGTGAGCAGGTCGGCGTCGCCGCTCTGGTAGTACCCGAGGAATTCGGTGGCTCCGGTGGTGAATTGGCCGACGCCGCAGTCGTTCTGGAGGAATTGGGCCGAGCCCTGGTGCCGACGCCGCTGCTGGGCACCACGCTGGCCGAACTGGCGCTGCTGGCTGCCGAGCAGCCCGACTCCGAGCTGCTCGAGCAACTCGCCGCCGGCGCGGTGATCGGCACCGTCGCATTCGACCCCGACTATGTGGTCAACGGTGACATAGCCGACGTGGTGATCGGACTGGATGGGGCGCAGTTGCAACGCTGGGCCGACGTCACCACCGAGGTGACACCGACGGTCGATCCGACCCGTAGGCTGGCGCGCGTCACCGCCGGCTCGGCCGAACCACTCGGCGAGGATCCCGGCCTGGCCGACATCGCGTCCATCCTGTTGGCGGCCGAACAGATCGGCGCCGCCACGCGCTGCCTGGAATTAACCGTCGACTACACCAAGGAGCGCGTCCAGTTCGGCAGGCCGATCGGCAGCTTCCAGGCGCTCAAGCACCGGATGGCCGACCTGTACGTCGCAGTGCAGTCCGCGCGCGCGCTGGTCGGTGATGCGATCGCCGACCCCAACCCGGTGTCGGCGGCGCTGGCCCGCCTGTCGGCCAGCGAGGCGTTCACCACGGTCGCCGGCGAAGCGATCCAGCTGCACGGCGGCATCGCGATCACCTGGGAGCACGACATCCAGCTGTACTTCAAGCGCGCACACGGCAGTGCCCAGTTGTTCGGGCCGCCACGCGACCAACTGCGCCGACTCGAATCCCAGGTGTTCTAGCCTGGTTCCATGGCGACCGGCTGTATCGAGGATCTTCCCCGGCCGATCGGCTACGTCCTCGGCGGCGGGGGCAGCCTCGGTGCGGTACAGGTCGGCATGTTGCAGGCGCTCAGCGAACGTGCCGTACCGCCAGACCTGGTGGTAGGCACGTCGGTTGGATCGATCAACGGTGCTGTGTTGGCCTCGGATCCAACCGGAGCGGCGCACCGGCTGTCGCACGCGTGGGCCCGAATGTCCCGCGACCGGGTGTTCCCCGGCGGCCTCATCGCCCAGGCGCTGCTGCTGCAGCGGGTCAAGACCCATCTCTTCCCCAACACCGGGCTAGCCGAGGTGATTGCCGAGTTCCTCGGCAGCACAGTGAACTTCAGCGATCTGAGGCTTCCGTTCGCTGCGGTCACGATGGACGTCGCCACGGCCCGACCGCACGTCCTGCGCAACGGTCCGCTACTGCCGGCATTATTGGCCAGTTCGGCGATTCCCGGCATCTATCCGCCGGTCGCCCACGATGGTCGGCGCCTGTACGACGGTGGCGTGGTGGCCAACGTGCCCCTGCGGCAAGCCGTCGCGATGGGTGCGCGCTCGCTCATCGTGCTGGACTGCTTCTTCCCCGGCCAGCTCCCGGCCTCGACCGACACCATCGCCGACATCGTGCTGTACACGGCGCTGGTCACCATGCGTTCGCAGGCGGTGGCCGAGGCCGCCCTGGTCGCCGAGACGCTGCCGGTGGTGTACCTGCCCGGCCCCTCGCCCAAGCTGGTCTCGCCGCTGGACTTCACCCACACCACCACGTTGATCGAGGATGCCTACACCTACGCGCGCCACTTCCTCGAGGAGCTGCGACTCGCGGACGGCCCCGGTTTGTACGGTCAGCGTCCACCGGAGACAGGTGTTCTAGCGTGAATCAGGTGAACAGTCGCGTCGCCTTGCGAGCAGGTATCCCGCCGTTCTACGTCATGGACGTGTGGCTGGCCGCCGCGGAGCGGCAGCGCACGCACGGCGACCTGGTGAACCTCGCGGCCGGCCAGCCCAAAGCAGGTGCCCCGGAGCCGGTACGCGCTGCGGCAGCGGCTGCGTTGGAGGCCAATCAGCTGGGCTACACCGTCGCGCTCGGCATTCCCGAGCTGCGCCGGGCGATCGCCGACTCCTATGCCGACCGCTACGGCCTCGACGTCGGCCTGGAAGACGTGGTGCTGACCACCGGGTCCTCGGGTGGGTTCCTGCTGGCATTCCTGGCCTGTTTCGACGTCGGCGACCGGGTGGCGATCGCCAGCCCCGGCTACCCCTGCTACCGCAACATCCTCTCGGCGTTGGGGTGCGAGGTGGTGGAAATCCCCTGTGGTCCCGAGACCCGGTACCAACCGACGGCGGCGATGCTCGCCGAACTCGACCCGCCGGTGGCCGGTGTTATCGTGGCCAGCCCGGCCAACCCCACCGGGACGGTCATCGAACCGGCCGAGCTGGCGGCGATCGCGACCTGGTGCGACGCAAACGGCGTGCGGCTGATCAGCGACGAGGTGTATCACGGCTTGGTCTACCCCGGTGCTCCGCAAACCTCGTGTGCCTGGCAGACCTCACGCAATGCCGTTGTCGCGAACAGCTTTTCGAAGTACTTCGCAATGACGGGCTGGCGGCTGGGCTGGCTGCTGGTACCGGAGGAGTTGCGCCGGGCAGTGGATTGCCTGACCGGCAACTTCACCATCTGCCCACCGGTGCTGCCCCAGTACGCTGCGGTAGCCGCCTTCTCGCCAGCGGCCATCGCCGAGGCCGAAGGGCACCTGCACCAGTACGCGGTCAATCGGGAGACCCTGCTCAGCGGGCTGCGCCAGCTCGGGATCACCCGGCTGGCACCGACCGACGGCGCGTTTTACGTCTACGCCGATGTCTCGGACTTCACCTCGGATTCGCTGAGCTTCTGCGAAAAGCTCTTGGCTGATACCGGTTTGGCGATCGCCCCGGGCGTCGACTTCGACACCGTCCACGGCGGCTCGTTCGTCAGGATGTCGTTCGCCGGCCCCGAGTCCGACATCGACGAGGCGCTGCGTCGGCTAGGACCCTGGCTGAGCAGTTAGCCGCCGATTCCGTTGTCGAGGCCGAGGTGCGTTCCGAAGTACCAGGGCACGCCGGCCCAGTAGGTCACCGCGAGCAGGATCGAAACGCCGAGTGTGACCAGGCACGCGGTCAGCCGCGCCCGGCCGCCGATCGGGACCAGGGCCAAGAGGACGAACAGCGCTGAAAATCCGAACTGCACCCGCTCCAGCACCTGCTTCGAGGTTAGGGATGCCTTGTCGTAGTCGGTGAGGTGGCCGTCGGGAAAGCCGATCATGTACAGATCGGAAGACATGAAGAATGCCAGCACGAGAGCCGCCAGGGCACCCACCGCGCACAGAATCCGCGTGGTGGTCTGGGAGGTTGCCCCCGCCGTCATGCCACAGAGAATAGCCCGACTGCAGTCGTCCTACAGCAGTCCAAGCAAGGAAGCAATGCCGATATCCGCAGCAACCATCTGCGGAATTGCAGATTCTCCCCGTGTTTCAGTCAGCGGAGCAGATCGGCGGCCTTCTCGCCGATCATGATGGCGGCGGCGTTGGTGTTCACCGGCATGAGTCGCGGCATGACCGACGCGTCGGCCACCCGCAGACCCCTCAGACCGTGCACCCGCAGATCCGGTCCGACCACCGCGTCGGGACCGATCCCCATCGCACAAGTGCCGACCGGGTGGTAGTAGGTGCCGGTGCCGCGGGCGACGAAGTCCCGCAACGCCGCCTCATCGGTGACATCGGGTCCGGGGAGTACCTCGCGCGCTCGCCACGGTGCGAACGGCTCCGCAGCGGCGACCTCGCGCGCCACCTCGACCCCGTGGACCATTCGCTGCACGTCGGATTCCACACCGAGATAGTTCGGATCGATCAGCGGCGGTGTCGCCGGATCCGGTCCCGCCAGCCGGATCGAACCCCGAGCCTCCGGCACGGTCGCGACCGCAAGCGTGTAGCTGTTCGGCGGGGCCGTCAGATGTGGCGGATGAAACGGCACGTGGATGAACATCAGCTGCATGTCCGGGCCGGCCAATGCCGTTGTGCTGCGCCATAGCAGCGATGTCTCGGCGTGGTTGGTGCGACCCGCGGGAATCGGCTGAGCCGCCTCGTAGACGACGCCGCACAGCGGATGGTCGTGCAGGTTGCGGCCGACCCCGGGCAGGTCATGGATGACACTGACCCCCGCTGCGCCGAGTTCCGCGGCCGGGCCGATGCCCGACAGCAGCAGCAGACGCGGCGAGTCCACCGCGCCTGCACTGATCACTACCTCGGCTTCGGCGTAAACGGTCAGTTCGCGACCGGCCTGGACGACATCGACACCAGTGCAACGGTTTCCGACGAAGCGGAGTTTGTGTGCGCGGGAATCGGTCATGACGGTGAGGTTGGCCCGGTCGCGCGCGGGATGCAGGTAGGCGGCGGCGGTGCTCTGCCTGACACCACCGGAGATGGACAGGTCGTGCCAGCCGGCGCCCTCGGCGTCGGAGCCGTTGAAGTCGTCGGTCAGCGGAAACCCGGTGTCGACCGCAGCATCGAGGAACACCTTCGACAGCGGGTTGGCGACCTCGGGCGCGGCGGGAGCCGGATGCATCGGACCATCCGTGCCCCGGTAGCGCGGATCGCCATCCCGGACCGTCTCCATGCGCCGGAAGTAGGGCAGCAGCGACTCGTAATCCCAACCGGTACAACCTGCTTGGGACCAGCCGTCGAAATCGCTCCGGTGGCCCCTGAGGTAGACCATGGCGTTGATGCTGCTGCTGCCCCCGAGGGTGTGGCCCCGCGGCCAGTTGTGGGCCAGGCCGACGGTGCCTGCCTGCGGGACAGTGTTGTAGGAGTAGTCGATCTCGGTACCCCACAGCGCCGGCCAGGCGGGTGGCGCGAGGATCTCGGGTTTGGTGTCGGCCGGCCCGGACTCGAGCAGCAGCACCCGGCTGGCGGGATCCTCGGACAGCCGTGCGGCGATCACCGATCCGGCCGATCCGGCGCCGACGATGACGTAGTCGTAGCTCGTCAAGACGGAATGCAACGGAACTTCCTTACGCTGTGGTGGACGGGTGTAGCCGGTCGAGTGACTCGAGGAGGGAGATGGCGTGCGTTCCCAACTGACCATCGGCGAATTCGCCACGGTGACGCACCTGAGTGTGCGCACCCTGCGGCGCTACCACGAGGCCGGACTGCTCGAGCCCGCGTCGGTCGACCCGGCTTCGGGCTACCGGTACTACGCGCCCGAGCAGATTCCCACCGCCCAGGTGATCCACCAATTGCGCCGGCTCGATCTGCCGCTCGCCGAGGTCCGGTCGATCCTGGACACGGACGATCCGCAGCAACGGGCTGAGGTGATCGCGGGCCACCTGCATCGGCTGGAGGCCGAGCTGACCCGCACCCAGGCGGCGGTCGTGTCGCTGCGCCGGCTGCTGCGACCCGACCCGGCCGACGTTCACATCGAGTTGCGGTCGGTGCCCGCCCGAACCGTGGTCGCGATCAGCGAGCAAGCCCGCCTTGACGATTCGCTGCAATGGTACGACGGCGCGATGGCCGAACTGGATGGGGCTTTCCCCCCGGCGGAACGTACCGGACCGCCCGGTGGGCAGTACGCGAACGCGCTGTTCGCGCACGGGGCCGGGGTGATGATGGTCTTCCGGCCGGTCCGCACCCCACGACCATCCGGCCGAATCGAAGTCATCGAGCTTCCGGCGGCCGACCTCGCCGTGGCGGTCCACTGCGGACCGCACGACGATCTCGACGTGACCTACGGGCGCCTCGGCGCCTGGGTGGTCAGCCACGCACTGGCTGTTGACGGGCCGATCCACGAGACCTACGTGGTGGGTCCACGTGACACCGACGACCCGACCGCGTGGCGAACCGAGATCGGCTGGCCGGTGTTTCAACTCGCGCCCGCGCCGGGATAGCTGCCGGTGACGGCGGCCGGGAAGTCAGCGCTGCGGGACAGCGCCTCGTGGGTGCGAACCTCGGTGAGCGAGTTTTCCAGCATGGCGACGACGGCGTCGACACCGCCGTTGCCCAGCACCAGCCGCCGAGGCGGCGGATCCTGGGCCATCGCGGTGATCACCGCTCGGACTCCGCGCTGCGGGTCGCCAGGCTGGCTGCCGTTTTGCTGCATCATCGCCGAGCGGACCTGTTCCAGCATCGGCCGGTAGTCGGCAATCGACTCGGTGATCGGCTCGTCGGCGAAGCCGGCATAGGCGTGCGTGCGGAACGCACCCGGCTCGATCGCCATCACCCGAATGCCCAGCGGCGCAACCTCGTCGGCGAGAACCTCGGTGACGGCCTCGACCGCGAACTTCGCTGCACAGTAGAAACCGAAGCCGGTGGTGCCGGTGCGCCCGGCCACCGACGACATGTTGATGATCCAACCGCTTCGGCGGGCACGCATGCCCGGGAGCGCAGCACGGATGACGGAGAGCAGCGCGAAGAAATTCAGCTCGAACATCGCGCGGACATCAGCGTCCGCCATGCCTTCGATCGACCCGTACCACCCGCGGCCGGCGTTGTTGACCAGGACATCGACGGAGCCGAAGTGTTCCTCGGCGGCGCGCACCGCGGACTGGACCTGGGCGGCATCGGTGACGTCGAGGGGCAGGACCAGCACCCGGTCGCCGTGGTTCGCAGCCCAGTCGTCAAGCTCCCCGGGCCGCCGCGCGGTCAGCACCACTCGGTCGCCGATCTCCAAAGCCGCGTCGGCATAAGCCATTCCGAATCCACCGGGAGTGCCACCGGTGATGAACCAGTTTTTCGTCATCGGTCAGACCTCGATGACGAGTCGGCTGATGAGGTCGTTGTCGAGCGTGAACCGGTAGTGCAGATCGGCCACCCCGCCCGGAAAGTCACCAACCAGGCGCTGGAGCACGTCGACGTGTGCGGTATCCGTCGCGGTGGCTCCGGTGAACTCGGTGGTGAAGGTGAACTCGGTGCCCGCGGTGGCCAGCCAGGTGCGGATCGCCTCGCGGCCATGCACGGTGTGTCCCTCGTCGGTCACGGCGGCCTCGGCGGTGAAGGTGTTGATCGCAGCATCCACCTCGCGGGCTCGGTGCGCGGTGAGATAGGTCCTGACCACGGCGGGAAGCGCGTTCCAGGCCACGGTGCTGTCGGTGTTGTTCGTTGTCATAGCGCCACTCTGGGGCTTCCCCCAGGGGGAGGGTCAAGCCCACTTGGCGCGCGTTGAGCGAAAATCTTGCGGTGCGCGACCGCAGCTGGTGCAGTCGTGGCATGCCCTTCATCGAGCACAACAACCAGCGCGCCTACTACCGGCACTGGGCGGTCGCCGACCCCCGCGCCGCCGTCATCTTCCTGCACGGCTTCGGCGAGCACACCGGGCTCTATCACCGCTACGGGTTCACCCTCAACGCCGCGGGAATCGACCTGTGGGCGGTCGACCAGCTCGGGCATGGGTTGACTCCCGGCCCGCGCGGCAACTTCGGGACCATCGAGGACAGCTCGGCGCTCGCCGACTCGCTCATCGATCTGGCCGAGCAGGAACACCCCGGAATACCGCTTGTGGCACAAGGACATTCACTCGGCTCGATCGTCACTCTCTTCCGGCTTCTCCAGCAGCCGGACCGCTACCGGGCCGGCGTCATCTCGGGCGCCCCGCTGGTGCCGGTGCCCGAACTGCTCGACACCAACACCGACCTGGAGCTCGATCCGAGCTGGCTGTCGAGTGACCCGTTCTATGTCGACTCCCTGGAGAACGACCCGCTGGCATTCGTCGAGGCCGACAGCGCGCCCCTGGCCCGCGAGCTGCACCGGGCCTGGGAGCGGTTCGGGGCCGAGCTCCCGACCTTGAGCGTGCCGACGCTGGCGGTACACGGCCGCAACGATCCGATCGCACCGATCGGCGCCGTGGCCGCCTACTCCGAGCAGATTCCCGCGCTGTCACTGGCCGAGTTCGACCACGCCCGCCACGATATCCTCAACGAGTCGGTGCACCGGGACGTGGCCGCGACCGTCGTCGCCTTCATCGACCAGCAGATCGGCAGCTAAAGCCAGGTGTCGTCGGTGGTGGCGGTCAGGAACGACTCGAGGTCGTCACGCCACTGCGCCGGGGTGTTCTTGTCCGGCTCGATTCCGGTGTACTCGCCGCGGTAGAACAGCAGCGGACGCGGCTTGACCTTCGGAACCTCCGACAGCGAGTGCACCAGGCCGAAGACCACGAAGTGGTCACCCCCGTCGTGCACCGAGTGCACCGTGCAGTCGATGTGGGCCAGCGAGTTGTCCAGCACCGGAGAGCCGAGCTTGGACCGGTGCCAGTCCACCCCGGCGAACTTGTCGGGCTCCCTGGAGCCGAACCGCGCGCAGGTCTCGCGCTGCTTCTCGGTCAGGACGTTGACGCAGAACTTGCCGCTGGCTTCGATGGCCTGCCAGGACCGCGACACCTTCGTCGGGCAGAACAGCACCAGTGGCGGCTCCAACGACAGCGCCGCAAATGATTGGCAGGCAAAGCCATTGGGCACATCGTCGTGCATCGTCGTGATGATCGTGATGCCCGTACAGAACTGACCGAGTACGTGACGGAACGTACGCGGGTCGATCTCCGTGGCCGACACCGTTACTTGAATCCCACGGAGAAGTCGTGGCCCCACAGGCTGACCGCGGTACTCTCCCTGGCGACCCAGCCGTCGTCTACGACTTGCAAACCCTCGCAACCGAATTCGACGTCGAACCCACCGGGCGTCTTCATGTAGAAGGACAGCATCTTGTCGTTGATGTGGCGGCCCAGGGTCGCCGACATCGGCACCTTGCGGCGGTAGGCGCGGTCCAGGCACAGGCCGACGTCATCGGAATTCTCCACCTCGACCATCAGGTGCACGATCCCGGTCGGGTTGGGCATCGGCATGAAGGCCAGCGCATGATGGCGCGGATTGCAGCCGTAGAACCGCAGCCACACCGGATCACCGTCGGCCGGGCGGCCGGCGATCTGCGGTGGCAGGCTCATCGAGTCCCGCAGCCGGAAGCCCAGTACGTCCTGGTAGAACGCCTGGGCTGCGGCGTCGTCGTCGCAGGTGAGCACGACGTGCCCGAGCCCCTGCTCGGCGGTGACGAACTTGTGGCCGTACGGGCTGACGAATCGCCGACCCAGGTACTGCGCACCGTGGAAGGCCTCCAGCACATTGCCCGCGGGATCGGAGAACCGGATCAACCCCTCGACGCGGCGCTCGGACTTCTCCTCACGGGTGCCCTCGACGAAGTCCACCCCGGCCTTGGCCAGCGTCTCACGCAGACCCTGCAACGCCGGGGCGTCGGCGACCTCCCAGCCGGCGATCAGCAGCCGGTCCCGTTCCCCGGGAACGATCACCAGGCGGGCGGCGAAGTCATCCATGCGCAGATACAGCGCACCGGGGATGGCCCCGTCACCCTCGACCATGCCGAGCACCTTGAGCGCGAACTCACGCCAGGCGGCCACGTCGGTGGCCTCGATTCGCATGTAGCCCAGTGCCTTGATGCTCATTGCCGCGCCCTTTCGGGAAGTCGTTTGTCAGCGTACGGAACTCGACTACACCATGGTGTCGCCGAGAGGCAGACCGAACTCCTGGTTTCCGAACATCACATAGGCCCGCTCGGCGTCGTTGGCCGCGTGCACCCGACCGGCGTGGGCGTCACGCCAGAACCGTTGCAGCGCAGTCTCGGTCTGCAGCGCGGTGGCACCGGCGGCCTCGAAGAGCCGGTCGACCGCGGCGATGGCGCGCTGGCTGGCCCGAACCTGGTCGCGGCGCGCCCTGGCGCGCAACTCCAACGGAACCTCCTGGCCGGCACGCAGCAGGGCGTACTCGTCGGCGAGGTTGCCTGACAGCTGACGCCACGCGGCGTCGATATCGCTTGCCGCCTCGGCGATCCGGACCTTGGCGAACGGGTCGTCCTTGGCCTTCTCGCCGGCGTAGGCGGCACGCATCCGCTTGCCCTGATGATCGATGTGGGCGTCGTAGGCGCCGTAGGCCATCCCGACGATCGGCGTGGAGATGGTGGTGGGATGCATGGTGCCCCACGGCATCTTGTACACCGGAGCGGTGTTGGTCTGCAGGCCCGGCGCGGTGCCGTCACTCATCTGCTTGAAGGACTGGAAACGGTGCCGGGGCACGAAGACGTCCTTGATCTCCAGGGTCTTGCTGCCGGTGCCCTTCAAGCCGACCACGTACCAGTCGTCGATGATCTGATAGTCGCTGATCGGGATGAGGAAGCTGCCGAAGTCGACCGGGCGGCCGTCCTTGATCACCGGGCCGCCGACGAACGTCCAGCTGGCGTGGTCGCAGCCGGAGGACCAGCGCCACGCGCCGTTGACGATGTAGCCGTCACCGGAGTCGGTCACCACGCCGGCGCCCATCGGGGCGTAGGACGACGAGATCCGCACCGTCGGGTCCTCGCCCCAGACATCCTCCTGGGCCTGCTGCTCGAACTGGGCCAGATGCCAGTTGTGCACACCGAGGATGCCCATGGCCCACCCGGTGGACCCGCAGGCACTGGCGAGCCGGCGCACCGCCTCGAAGAACAGCACCGGGTCGGACTGCAGTCCGCCCCACTGTTCGGGCTGGAGCAGCTTGAAGAAGCCGACCTCATCGAGCTCGTTGACCGTGGCCTCGGGGACTCGGCGCAAATCCTCGGTCTGCTGGGCGCGCTCGCGCAGCTTCGGGAGCAACTCGTCGATGCCGGCTAGTACCGACTGCGCGTCACGCTGTTGAATGGACGTCACTGCATGCCTCCCAGATATGCGTTACTGGACCCAAGACTAGAACACGTTACGATTTGTGTCGAGCAGCGCGACGCAGGGCCTGGTGGCAGTATGCAACCCCATTTCTGTAACCTGTTCTAGTTCGCTAAAGGGAAGGCTAAGCAACGTGACACTGGTGCCGCCGGACGAGCCGTTGGGGAGCCACGTCCTCGAACTGGAAGTCATCGCGGTCGTCGACGAGACCGCTGATGCCCGGTCGCTGGTATTCGGAGTCCCGCAGGGCGCCGAGGTGCCGGCCGACCGGCTGCGCTACTCCCCCGGCCAGTTCCTCACGCTGCGCATCCCCAGCGACCGCACCGGCTCGGTGGCGCGCTGCTACTCGCTGTGCAGCTCGCCGTTCACCGACGACGCGCTGGCGGTCACCGTGAAGCGCACCGTCGACGGGTACGCGTCCAACTGGCTATGCGACCACGCCCACAAGGGCATGCGGATTCACGTGCTGGCACCGTCGGGCACCTTCGTGCCCACGACGCTCGACGACGACTTCCTGCTGATCGGGGCGGGCAGCGGGATCACCCCGATGCTGTCGATCGCCAAGTCGGCGCTGTCGCAGGGCGCCGGCCAGGTCACGCTGCTCTACGCCAACCGCGACGAGAGCAACGTCATCTTCGCCGGCGTACTGCGCGAGCTGGCCAACAAGTACCCCGACCGACTGACGGTGGTGCACTGGCTGGAGTCGGTGCAGGGACTGCCGAGCGCAGCGGCGCTGAGCAGGCTGGTGGCGCCGTACACCGATCGGCAGGCCTTCATCTGTGGGCCCGGCCCGTTCATGCAGGCCGCCGAGGATGCGCTGACCTCGCTGTCGGTTCCGGCCAACAAGATCCACATCGAGGTGTTCCGGTCGCTGGAGACCGACCCGTTCGCCGCGGTGACGATCGTCGACGACGGTGCCGAGCCGCCGGCCACCGCCGTCGTCCAGCTCGACGGCACCACCCACACCGTGTCGTGGCCGCGCACCGCCAAGCTGCTCGACGTGCTGCTCGACAAGGGTCTGGACGTACCGTTCTCCTGCCGCGAAGGGCACTGCGGCGCGTGCGCCGTGGTGATGCGCAGCGGCGAGGTGGACATGGACATCAACGACGTCCTGGAGCCCGACGACATTGCCGACGGGTTGATCCTGGCCTGCCAGGCTCTGCCCAAGACCGACTCGGTGGACGTCACCTACGACGAGTAGGCGCCACCCGCTCAGCGCGGGAGGCCGAGCAGGCGTTCCCCGGCCATCGTGAGCAGAATCTGCTCGGTGCCGCCGGCGATCGACAGGCAGCGGGTGTTGAGGAAGTCGTGCACCGACTTGTCGACGACCGAGCCGCCGGACTCGGCCAGTTCCATGCGGAACTCGGCGAGCGACTGCCGATGCCGCACCCCGATCAGCTTGCGGGCGCTGGCCTCGGCCCCGGTGTCAAGGCCGGCGACGGCCAGCTGCGCAATCCGCTGGTCCAACAGCGAGCCCGCCTGAGCGGACAGGATCAGCTCACCGACACGATCCTGCAGGGCGGTATCGAGTTCACGCTGAGAGACCGCGCGCAGCATCTCCTCAACCGGATTGCCAAGGGCAGTACCGCCGGCCATCGCGACGCGCTCGTTGGCCAGCGTGGTGCGCGCCAGCCGCCAACCATCGTTGACGTCACCGACCACCAACTCGTCGGGCACGAAGACGTCGTCGAAGAAGACCTCGTTGAACAACTCATCGCCAGTGATCTCACGCAGCGGCCGGATCACGATGCCCGGGGTCTTCATGTCGACGATGAAGTAGGTGATGCCCTTGTGCTTCGGGGCGTCCGGATCCGTTCTGGCCAGGCACACACCGAAATGCGCCTTCTGCGCCGCCGAGTTCCAGACCTTCTGCCCGGTCAGGCGCCAACCGCCCTCGGCGCGAACGGCTTTCATCCGCAGCGCAGCAAGGTCCGAACCCGCGCCCGGCTCGCTGAACAGCTGACACCAGATCAGCTCACCACGCAGCGTGGGCGGAACGAACCGCTCGATCTGCTCCGGCGTTCCGCCGTCGAGGATCGTCGGGACTGCCCACCAGCCGATCACCAGATCCGGGCGCTGCACGCCGGCGGCCGCCAACTCCTGGTCGATGAGCAACTGCTCAGCCGGAGAAGCGTTGCGGCCGTATGGTTTCGGCCAGTGCGGAGCCAGCAGGCCGTTGGCGGCCATCGCGGGCTGGCGCTGCTCCACCGGCAGCGCGGCCACATCGGCGACCGCAGCGGCGATCTCGGGCTGCAGGTGTGCCACCGACTCCAGGTCGATCTGCAGCTCGCGGCGCGCGCCGTCGAGGGTCAGCGCGGCGACCCGGCGCAGCCACGACGGTCGCCCCCCGAGGAACTGCCCGATCCCGTAGGCGCGGCGCAGGTACAGGTGGGCGTCATGTTCCCAGGTGATCCCGATGCCGCCGAGAACCTGGATGCAGTCCTTGGTATTGGCTTGTGCTGCACCGATTCCCACTGCAGCGGCGATCGCGGCGGCGATGGCGAACTGGTCTTGTGAGCTGTCGGCTGCCACGGCCGCGTCTGCTGCCGCCACCGAAGCCTGCTGGGAGCGCAGCAGCATCTCGGCACACATGTGCTTGATGGCCTGGAAGCTGCCGATCGGCTTGCCGAACTGCTCGCGCACCTTGGCGTACTCCGAGGCGGTGTCCAGGCTCCAGGTGGCCACCCCGGCGGCTTCGGCCGCCGACAGCGTGGCAGCCAGATCCTCGAACCGGCGCCGCGACACCGCCAACGGGATCACCGCGGCGGAGGTCAGGGTCACCCGGGCCAGCGGCCGGGAGAAGTCGGTGGCCTCGAGCAGTTCGATCGTCACGCCGTCGCCGGCCGCGTCGAGCGCGACGACATCCTCACCGACCGCGAGCAGCAGCACACCGGCAGCGTCGGCACCGAGCACAGTTTCGGCGGTGCCCGACACCGCCTCGCCCTCGATGCGCAGGTCGGCGCGCAGTGCCACACCCGCCGTCAACGAGCCCGAGATGAGTCCGTCGAGCAGCGCCTGGTCGGTCACCACCAGGGTGGCCAATGCCGTCGTCGCGACCGGACCGGGAATCAGTGCCCTGGCCGCCTCCTCGACCATGGCGCACAGATCCTGGATCGATCCGCCGGCTCCGCCGGCCTCCTCGGACACCGCGACGCCGAACAACCCGAGATCGGCCAGCCCGGCGAAGATCGGCCGCCACGCATCCGGGCGGCCCTGCTCGACCTCGCGCACCGCGGCATGGGTGGACGCCGACGCAGCCCAGCTCCGGACCAACTCGCGGGCGGCAAACTGTTCGTCGGTGATGGTCGCGGACACCGTCGGCTCCTAGGTTTCGCACAGACAAGGCCACACGGCCCACTAGAACGTGTTCTAATAGTGCCAGCGATCCACCGTCAAGTCGACGTCCATCCCAGCAGGACACGGGCCCGACATCGGCTCGGACAAACACCAGACGCACCCTGGCAATGCGTATCGTTTTGTCACGAACGCACTCGGAAGGAGCCGACCACACCATGTCATCGCCCGCGCAGAAGTCGTCGGCCGGTTCCGGGTCGCAGCCGCGCGAGGTCATGCCGGTGTCGGTTCTCGCCGAGTCCGAACTGGGTTCCGAAGCCCAGCGCGAACGCCGCAAGCGGATCCTGGACGCCACCATGGCCATCGCCTCCAAGGGCGGTTACGAGGCGGTGCAGATGCGGGCGGTCGCCGACCGCGCCGATGTCGCGGTGGGCACGCTCTACCGTTACTTCCCCTCGAAGGTGCACCTGCTGGTCTCGGCCCTGG
The DNA here is from genome assembly GCF_010731855.1 of Mycolicibacterium anyangense. Taxonomy (NCBI): domain Bacteria; kingdom Bacillati; phylum Actinomycetota; class Actinomycetes; order Mycobacteriales; family Mycobacteriaceae; genus Mycobacterium; species Mycolicibacterium anyangense. Next base: position 3,470,794 of record NZ_AP022620.1, read on the forward strand.
CCCGCGAGTTCGAGCGGATCGACAACAAGACCGACCGCAGCGCGATGACCGGTGGCACACCGTTCCAGCGGCTCAACTTCATGGTGGGCAAGCTGAACCGGGCGATGCAGCGCAACCCGCTGCTGACCGAGGCGATGACCCGGGCTTATGTGTTCGCCGACGCCTCCGCCGCCGGTGAGGTTGATCACGTCGAGAAGATCATCGACAGCATGTTCGCCCGGGCGATGAGTGACGGTGAGCCGACCGAAGACCAGTACCACATCGCCCGGGTCATCTCCGATGTCTGGCTGTCGAATCTGCTTGCCTGGCTGACGCGCCGGGCTTCGGCCACCGATGTCAGCAAACGTCTGGATCTGGCGGTGCGCCTGCTGATCGGCGACGACGGATCCGCCTAGTTCCGGTGGCCCCCGCCGATCTGCCCGACGATCTGCATCGCGCGCTCGGTGCTGTCGCCCGGGTTCCGCGCCTTCTGGTGGCCTCGGATTTCGACGGCACCATCGCCCCGATCGTGGCCAATCCCGGCGACGCCCGTCCGATCCCGGCTGCCGCCGACGCGCTGGCCTCGCTAGCCGCGCTGCCGGCGACGTCCGCCGCGCTGATCTCCGGGCGGGCCCTGCGCGATCTGAGCCTGCTGTCGGGGGCACCGGCCGACGTTGCACTGGTGGGTAGTCACGGCTCGGAATTCGACACCGGTTTCCTCGACGCGGTAGACGATTCCGCCAAGGCGCTGCTGGCCGAGCTCGAGCAGGTCATGGCCGACCTCGCTGCCCGGTACCCCGGTTCCAGCATCGAGACCAAACCCGTCAGCGTCGCCTTCCATGTCCGCAACGCCGCCCCCGAACACGCGCAGGAAGCCCTGCAGGCCGCGCTGGAGGCGGTGTCCAGCTGGGATGTGCACGTCACCGAGGGCAAGGCGGTGCGGGAGTTCGCGGTGATCGACACCGACAAGGGCGCGGCGCTGGACCTGCTGCGACGCCGTGACCAGGCGGACGCCGCCGTGTTCTTCGGCGACGACGTCACCGACGAGAAGGCATTCGGCCGGTTGGCCGGCGATGACATCGGGGTCAAGGTCGGGCCCGGCGACACCCGCGCCGGTTACCGGGTACAGACCCCCGAGGATGTGGCGCGCGCGCTGCAGATACTGCGCGATCTGCGCCGGGACTGGCTGGGTTAAGCCGGCGGTCCGGCGGTGCGACCACGGATCATCTCGGTGGGCAGCACGTCGATGACGGGCAGTCCGTCACGGGGCGGGTTGTGCAACAGCCGCCCGGCCCGCTTGCCCTTCTCCAGGCTGGGCTGCGAGACCGTCGTCAGACCACGGTTCAGCGCTTCGGGGATACCGTCGAACCCGGTCACGGTCATCTGTCCGGGAACGTAAATGCCATGCGCGCGAAGGTAATCCATTGCCGATATCGCCAGCACGTCGGTGGTGCACATCAGCGCGGTCAAGTGCGGGTTGGCCTGCAGCGCCAGTTCGGCAGCGGCGGCGCCGGAGGCCGGCAGGTGTTCGTAGCTCTCGATGATCGTGAGGCGCCCGGGGTCCAGACCCGCAGCGCTCATCGCGTCCCGCACCCCGGCGATCCGCTCGGTTTGCACGTGAAAGTGCGACTGCCGCAAGCGATCCGAAGTGACCATTCCGGCGGGCTGTCCGCCGGCGCCCGGTTGGGCGCCCAGGCGCATCGTCAGCAGCCCGATCTCGTGGTGACCCAGACCCACCACGTAGTCGGCGAGGCCACGCATCGCCGACCGGTCGTCGATACACACCCGGGAGGCGCCCGGGACATCCTTGGGCTGGTCGACGACGACGATCGGGAGGTGACGTTGCAGCACGGTCTGCAGATAGGTGTCGTCGTCGGAGGCGGCGTAGATGACGAACCCGTCCACTCCGGCCGACAGCACTGCATTGGTGCCGTCGGAGACGCTGCGGCCCGGCCCCGCCGCCACCAGCAGCAGACCCTGGCCCGCCTCTTCGCAGGATTCAGCAAGGCCGGCAACGAAATTGAGGGCAGCCGGATCACTGAAGGAATAAGTCAACGGCTCGGTGATGAGCAGACCGACCGCACCGGCCTTGCGGGTGCGCAGCGAGCGGGCCACCGGGTCTGGGCCGGGATAGCCCAGCCGCTTGGCGGTGGCCAGCACCCGCTCACGCAGGTCGGCCGACAACTGGTCGGGCCGGTTGTAGGCATTGGAGATGGTGGTGCGCGACACCTTGAGTTCGGCAGCCAACGAGGCCAGCGTCGCCCGGCGCCGCGGCGCGGGACTTCTGGACATGCTCTGTGAGATTAGTGGATCACTGTGCAGGTTCCCCGCAGGAGTCCGATAGCCTTTCATTGGAAACGGTTTTCATTTGTATTACGAGGAGTGGTCGTGCGGGTTGGAACGGTTGTCGCGGTATCGGCACTGGTGCTGTCGGTAGGGCTGAGCGCGTGCGGCAGTGACAAGAAGTCCGACGGGGCCGGCGCCGCCACCACCCCGACCGTCGTCGCCTCCACCAACGTCTGGGGCAGCGTCGCCAAGGCCATCGCCGGCGACCACGCCAAGGTGTCCTCGATCATCACCGATCCGGCAGCCGACCCCCACTCCTTCGAGGCCAGCCCCTCGGACGCGGCCGCCATCACCGACGCCAGCCTCGTGGTCTACAACGGCGGCGGCTACGACCACTGGGTCGACGACATTCTGGCCGGCCACCCGAACGTCGCCTCGATCGACGCCTACAAACTCCTCGCCGCACCCGGCGAACCCACCCCCGCCAACGAGCACGTCTTCTACGATTTGGCCACCACCAAGGCGGTGGCCACCTCGATCGGCGACAAGCTCGCCCAGGAGGACCCCGCGCACGCGGCCGACTACAAGACCAACGTCGCCAACTTCAACCGCAGCGCCGACGCGATCGAACAGATCGAGCAGGCGATCCGCACCACTCACCCGGGCGCGGCCGTGGTGGCCACCGAGCCCGTCGCACATTATCTTCTGGTCGCCGCCGGGCTCACCGACAAGACACCGCAGGGCTTCGCCAACGCGATCGAACAGGACAGCGACCCCGCACCGGTCGACGTCGCCGCCATGCTGGACCTGATCAAGGGCCGCCAGGTCGCTGCGGTGGTGTTCAACGAACAGACCATCACCCCGGTCACCAAGCAGGTCCAGGAGGCCGCCCAGAGCGCCGGTGTGCCGGTCGTCGGGGTCACCGAGACGCTGCCAGCAGGCAAGGACTACCTGACCTGGCAGCGTGAGACCGCGGACCGGTTGGCGGGCGCACTGCAGCAGCACCGATAATCACTGCTTGTGGCTGCCGAGGTCGTTTCGCTGACCGGTGCCCGGTTGGCCTTCGGCGACCGGGTGCTGTGGGACCACCTCGACCTGACGGTGTCGGCCGGTGAGTTCATCGCCATCCTGGGTCCGAACGGAACAGGTAAGACGTCACTGCTCAAGGTCCTGCTCGGCCAGCTGCCGCTGACCGCGGGCACCGCGACGATCCAGGGAAGCCCGATCGAAGCAGGCAGCGAGAAGATCGGCTACGTGCCCCAGCACCGGGCCGTCGACCGTGGGCTGAGCCTGCGCGGACGTGACCTGGTACAGCTGGGTATCGACGGACACCGCTGGGGAGCGGCCCCGCTCAGCCGCGCCGCACGCCACCACCGCCGGGAGGCCGTCGAGCGGGCGCTGGCCCAGGTTCACGCGCTGAAGCTGGCGAAAGTGGCCGTCGGCGTGATGTCCGGTGGCGAGCTGCAGCGGGTTCGCATCGCCCAGGCACTGGCCAGCGACCCGGTGCTGCTGCTGTGCGACGAGCCGCTGCTGAACCTCGACCCCGCCAATGCCCGCCTGGTCGCCCAGCTCATCGACCGTCGCAGGCGGTCCGGGACCGCGGTGCTGTTCGTGACCCACGAGGTCAATCCGGTGCTGCCCTACGTCGACCGGGTCATCTATCTGGTCGACGGCAGATTCCGGATCGGCACGGTGGCCGAGGTGATGACGTCGGAAACCCTCTCCGAGCTGTACCGGGCGGACATTCAGGTGGTCCAGGTGGGCAATCGCTACGTGGTGGTGGGCGAGCACTTCGACCATTCCGGACACGCCCAGGGCCATACCCATGAGTGACGAACTCGCCCACCTGCTGGGCCACCTGTTCTCGTTCCACATCACCGCGGACCTGCTCAGCCGTGACTTCGTCCAGCAGGCACTCATCGCGGCCGCCCTGCTGGCATTGGTGGCCGGGCTGATCGGGCCGTTCATCGTGATGCGGCAGATGTCGTTCGCGGTACACGGATCCAGCGAACTGTCCCTGACCGGCGCCGCCTTCGCGCTGCTGGCCGGCTTCAACGTCGGGATCGGCGCCCTGCTGGGCTGCGGCCTGGCGGCCATCCTGTTCGGGGTGCTCGGTCAGCGGGCGAGGGAACGTGACTCCGCGATCGGGGTGGTACTGGCGTTCGGCCTCGGCATGGCGGTGCTGTTCATCCACCTCTACCCGGGCCGCACCGGCACCAGCTTCGCGCTGCTGACCGGACAGATCGTCGGGGTGGGCTACTCCGGCCTCACGCTGCTGGTCGGGGTGACGGTCGCGGTGGTCGCGGTGCTGGCCGTCAGCTACCGCCCCCTGCTGTTCGCCACCGCCGACCCGGAGGTGGCGGCCGCACGCGGTGTTCCGGTCCGAGCCCTGGGTATCGTGTTCGCCGCCCTGGTCGGGGTGGTCGCCGCTCAGGGCGTGCAGATCGTCGGTGCGCTGCTGGTGATGTCGCTGCTCATCACCCCGGCGGCCGCAGCGGCCCGGGTATTCAGCTCCCCGGTGGCGGTGATCGCGGCGTCGGTGGTCTTCGCCGAGGTGTCCGCGGTCGCCGGCATCGTGTTGTCGCTGGCGCCCGGGGTTCCGGTATCGGTGTTCGTCACCACCATCTCGTTCGTGATCTACCTGGTGTGCTGGGCGATCAGCCGGCGCCGGCACGACCCCGCTGCGGCGTAGGGCGGTTCCTCGGGCCTCTCGCCCCATAGGCTGGCCTGGTGCCATCAGTAGACCTGAACGCGGACCTAGGCGAAGGCTTCGGGGTGTGGGAACTCGGCGATGACGACGCCATGCTGGCGATCGTCACCAGCGCCAACCTGGCGTGCGGTTTCCACGCCGGTAACCCGGTGCGACTGGCCCGCACCTGCGAGTCCGCCGTGCAATCGGGTGTGCAGATCGGGGCCCAGGTCGGGTACTTCGACCTCGCGGGCTTCGGCCGCCGCTACATCGATGTGGAACCCGCCGAACTGACCGCCGACATCATCTACCAGATCGGCGCGCTGGAGGCACTGGCCAAGGCCGCCGGGTCGGCGGTCGGCTACGTCAAACCCCATGGCGCGCTGTACAACACGATCGTCACCGACCGCGCACAGGCGCGTGCGGTTGCGCGCGCCGTGCGCGCCGTCGATCCGGGCCTACCGGTGCTGGGACTTGCCGGATCGGTGTTCTTCGAGGAGGCCGCCGAACTCGGCCTACGCACCGTCGCCGAGGCATTCGCCGATCGGGCCTACGAACCCGACGGACAACTCGTCTCCCGCCGCCGTTCCGGGGCTGTCCTGCACGACCCGGTCCAGATCGCCGAACGCGTCGCCATGATGGTGACCACCGGAGCGGTCACCGCGGTCGACGGCACCACGATCACGGTGGAAGTGGAATCGGTCTGCGTGCATGGTGATTCACCCGGTGCGGTCACGATCGCCGCCGCCGTGCGCGACAGACTGCTCGCCGACGGCATCGAACTGACGTCGTTCACCTGATGCGGCTGAAGCTGGGCCGACCGGACCTGAGCCGGGCCGGGATCAATCGGCTGGCCGCCGTGCTGGCCGGTACACACCCATGCGAGTACTGTCCCGGCTGGCCGATCGGGACGGCGTAGGCCTGCATCTGCCGACGATATGGCAGCGCACCGATCCGTGGAGCTGACTCAGCGCGAACCGGCCGGCGGCAGCAGCGCCATCTCCCGGGCGTTCTTGATCGCGGTAGCCACCATGCGCTGCTGCTGAACGGTCAACCCGGTCACCGCGCGCGAGCGAATCTTGCCCTTCTCGCTGATGAAGGTCCGCAACAGCTGGACATCTTTGTAGTCCACCGTCGTGATGCCCAGGGCGCGAAGCTGATTGGTGCGCCGCTTGGCCGGCACAGCGTTCGGTTTCGGGCGCCGGCCGGCCATCAGCGTTCCTCCTTGAAGTCGACGTGCCGCCGGACTATGGGGTCGTACTTCTTGAGCACCAGCCGGTCCGGGTCGTTGCGGCGATTCTTGCGGGTGACGTAGGTGTACCCGGTTCCGGCCGTCGACCGCAGCTTGATCTTGGGACGAATGTCGTTGCGCGCCATCAGCGGGACCCACCCTCTCCTTAATAGCAATGATTTTCAACAAGCTCTCCGGCGAACTGTAGCTGAAACCCGCGCTAAATGACAATCGTTGTCATTTAGCGCGGAGCGTGGTCCACCCGGACCGAGGCACGCCCGTAGGGTGGGCGGGTGACTTGGCACGCTCAGACCGCCCCGACAGTGCAGGGCGCAGCCTCGTGCTGATCGGCGCGCTGGTGGCACTGGTCGTTGTGCTCGTCTTCGCCATCGTGCGGCCGGCCGGCTGGTCGGAAGCGGTCGCGGCGGTCCCTGCGGCAGCCATCGTCGTCGCCATCGGCGCGGTGTCGCCGCGCGACGCACTCACCGAGATGAACCGCATGCTGCCGGTGGTGCTGTTCCTGGCCGCCGTGCTCGTACTGGCCAGCCTGTGCGACGACGAGGGCCTGTTCGACGCCGCCGGCGCATGGATGGCCAGGACCAGTTCGGGCAACCCCCGGCGCCTGCTCGGCCAGGTTTTCGTGGTCGCGGCAGCGACGACGGCAGTCCTGAGCCTGGACGCCACGGTGGTGCTGCTGACCCCGGTGGTACTGGCCACCGTGCGGACCTTGCGGGTGCCAGCCCGTCCGCACCTCTACGCCACCGCCCACCTGTCCAACACGGCGTCACTGCTGCTGCCGGTCTCCAACCTCACCAATCTGCTGGCATTCAGCGCCGCAGGGTTGTCGTTCACCACGTTCAGTGCGCTCATGGCCGCACCATGGCTGGTGGCGGTGGCCGCCGAGTACGGCATGTTCCGGTGGGTGTTCCGCCGCGACCTCGCCGAACTCCCGGTGGCCAAGGTCCCCGAGTCCGGTGAGCGACCGGTCTTCGTGCTCGTGGTGCTGGCTTTGACGCTGGTGGGCTTCGCCGTCACCTCGTTCACCGGCTTGTCGCCGGCCTGGGCGGCCCTCGCCGGTGCAGTCGTGCTGGGTGTGCGCTCACTTGCCCAGCGGCGCAGCACGATCGGTGGGGTCATCAGGTCGTTGAACCTGCCGTTCTGCTTGTTCGTGCTGGCACTGGCCGTGGTGGTCAAGGCCGTCATGGTCAACGGCCTGGACACCGCGGCCGGTGACCTGCTGCCCTCCGGCGACGGGCTGGTTGCCCTGCTCGGCATCGCCGCGCTGGCCGCGGTGCTGTCCAACGTCGTCAACAACCTGCCGGCGGTACTGGTACTGCTACCACTGGTGAGCGGCCCCGCCGCGGTGCTCGCCGTGCTGATCGGCGTCAACATCGGACCCAACCTGACCTACGTCGGCTCCCTGGCCAACCTGCTGTGGCGGCGGGTGCTACATCAGGCGGACGAGCCCACCAGCGTGCGCGAATTCACCTGGCTGGGTCTGCTGACCGTGCCACTGTGTCTCGTCCTCGCCGTGGTGGCGCTGTGGGCGGGGCTCCGGCTGATCGGGGCCTGACTGTCAACCCCGCCCCGGGGCAGCGCACAGCGTGCCGGCGACCGCCAGGATCGACGCCTGCAGGTCCGCCTCGGAGATGTCCTTCAGGCCGGTGGCCGCTCGCAGGAAATCTCCGAACAGACACCAACTCACAGAGACCGCAAGGCTATGTGCCGCAGCAAGTCTGGTCTCGCGATTGTCGCCGTGCCGGCGCAGCATCGGTTCCAAGATCCGTGCCACGTTGGGGAAGGTGGACTGCAACTCCCCCACCGGAAAGCCGTCGAGGGAGACCCTCGCGATGACCCGCAGGTGGCGATCGATCGCGGCCTGGGCCACCGCGGGCTCGGGCGAACTGGCGATCAGAGCACTGAAATGCGAGCCGAGCCAGGTGAGCACGGCGCCGACGAGTTGATCCTTGGTGCCGAAATGGCGGTAAACGAGCCCGTGGTTGACGCCCGCACGCGCCGCGACATCCCTGATCGAGGTGGCTGTCGGACCGCGCTCGGCGAACAGATCGGCAGCCGCCGCCAGGATGGCATCCGTTACCTCTTCCCTGCCCCGCGGACAGGCCACCTCCGATGCCGTTGCCGACGATGTAGTCATGTGACTACGATACTCACCATCGGCTGTAGTCGCTCGACTACGACGGCACCTTTCAGGAGAGTTCGCGATGACAAGCACAGTGACTGTGACGAAATTGTCCAGCCGGATCGGAGCCCAGATCGACGGTGTCCGGTTGGGCGGGGACCTCGACCCTGACGCGGTACAGCTGATCGCACAAGCCCTGCTGGACAACAAGGTGGTGTTCTTCCGGGGCCAACATCACCTCGACGACGCCCGACAGCAGGAATTCGGACGGCTACTGGGAACGCCAGTCGCACACCCATCCATCAAGCACGCCGACCCGGACAAGGCACTGATCCAGCCGCTGGACTCCGAGTGGGGCAAGGCCACCCAGTGGCACACCGACGTCACCTTCCAGACCGCCTACCCCAAGGCCTCGATCCTGCGAGCGGTGATCCTGCCCAGCTACGGCGGATCGACCCTGTGGGCCAACACCGCGGCCGCCTACGATGCCCTGCCCTCGAGCCTCAAGAGGCTCACCGAAGACCTGTGGGCGTTGCACTCCAACCAGTTCGACTATGCGGTGAGCAACAAGATCAGCGAGATCAAGGGCGAGATCAACGAGTTGGCCGAATTCACCGCAGCCGACTTCCGCACCGAACATCCGGTGGTGCGGGTCCATCCCGAGACCGGTGAGCGGTCGCTGCTCCTGGGGTCCTTCGTCAAGTACTTCCTCGGGCTCGACCCGCACGAGTCGGCCACCGTGCTCGAACTCCTCCAACGTCGAATCACGCAGCCCGAGAACGTTATTCGCTGGGAATGGCAGCCCGGCGACGTTGCGATCTGGGACAACCGCGCCACCCAGCACCGGGCGATCGACAACTACGACAACCAACGGCGCCTGGTGCACCGCGTCACCCTGGCCGGAGACGTACCGCAGTCGATCGACGGCCGGCACAGCCGCGGGGCGGGAAACGCCAACCGCGACCGGGCCGCGGCCTGACGCTCACATCTCAGCTGACACCGAATCGGCGGTTTCCTCCGCGCCGATTCGCAGGACATCGTCGATCAGACGCTCGATGTCCACGGTCCGAGTGCGGTGATTGACGATGGCCGCGCGGATCGCCGGCCTGCCGTCGACAGAGGTCAGCGACGGCGCCACGTGGCCCTCCAGGTGCAGGCGCTCGACGATGCGGGCATTCACCGAACCTCCTGTATTCGGTGCCGCGGCATCGGCGGCGCCGTAGGAGAAACACACGACGTTCAATGTCACCGGCGCCACCCGGGTCAGCGCGGCCTCGGTGTCGACCCGCTCGGCCAGCGACCTGGCCAGCGCCGACGTCGTCGACACGACACCTGAGAGTTGTTCCAGGCCATAGGTCTTGAAGGTCAGCCAGGTCTTGAGCGCCCGGAAACCGCGCGACAGGTCCGGCCCGAGATCACAAGGCCACCAGTCGCCGCCGGCCAGTCCCGCACCCGCGCGACTGAGATACGCCGCGTCGGAGGCGAACGCATCGCGCAGCCACGCAGCGTCGGCCACCAGCAGGAAGCCTGCATCGTAGGGCACCTGGATCCACTTGTGGAAGTCGAACGCAATGCTGTCGGCCCGCTCGATTCCGGCGTACAGCGGCTTCAATTCCGGTGCGAGAACACCGAAGGCACCCAACGCCCCGTCGACGTGGTAGTGCAGATCCTGCTCGGCGGCGATCGTCGCCAGCCCGGCCAGATCGTCCACACTGCCGGTGTTCACGGTTCCGGCCGTCCCGACCAGAAGGAACGGTCGGTGACCAGCGGCACGGTCGGCGTCGATCGCGGCTCGCAGGGCCGTCAGGTCGATCCTGTGGTTCCGGTCGGCGGGGATCGACCGCAGTTGGTCAGATCCGATACCGGCGATGTCGAGCGCCCGCGAGATGCACGCGTGAGCCTCACTGCTGGCGTAGGCGGTGAGTACGCGGTCGGTCGGCAACCCAACGCGTCGCGCCTGCGTCCCGAGTGCTCGGGTCCGCGCGGCCACCACCGCCACCAGAGTTGCCTGGCTGGTGCCGGTGAAGAACAAGCCGTCGGCCGTCTCCGGGAAGCCGAAGATATCGCGCATCCAGCGACCGACCTGCCGCTCGACATCCAGTGGCGCATGGTCACGGCCGCCGAGGTTGGAATTGAGTCCGGCGGCGATCATGTCGCCGAGCATGCCGACCACCGTTCCGCCGCCCTGTACCCAGCCCATGAAACCCGGATGACCGTTGCCGCTGCCGTAGGGAAGGATGTTCTCGCGCACCTCGGCGTGCACCTGCGCCAGCGGGGTGGGTGTCAGCGGCAGCGGGGAGTCGAATGCCGCCCGCACCCGTGGGGGCGGGGCTTGCCAGAGTGGCCGGTCGGCAAGGCTGGCGATGTGGTCCACGACGTCGTCCAACATCCGGTGCGCCTGAGCCCGCAGCTCATGCCAGTCGGCGGGATCGAGTCCGACACCGGTGACGGCCTGCTCGGTCGGTTGCGACGGCATTGGTTCAGGCGCGACTGGCCTAGCGGCGGCGCTGGCGAGCGACCTCAGCGAGCACCACACCGGCGGCCACCGAGGCGTTCAACGACTCCATCGGTCCGGCCATCGGAATCGACACCACCGCGTCGCAGTTCTGCCGCACCAGCCGGGACAGCCCCTTGCCCTCGGAGCCGACCACCACGACCACCGGCCCGGTGGCGTCGAGTTCGTCGAGCGTGGTGTCGCCCTCGGCGTCCAGGCCGACCACCTGCAGCCCGGCGTCGCCCCACTCCTTGAGCGTGCGATTGAGGTTGGTGGCACGTGCCACCGGAACCCGCGCCGCCGCACCAGCACTGGTGCGCCAGGCCACTGCGGTGACCGAGGCCGACCGACGCTGCGGGATGAGCACACCGTGCCCGGCGAAGGCCGCCACCGAGCGCACGATCGCGCCCAGGTTGCGCGGGTCGGAGATGTTGTCCAGCGCGACCAGCAGCGCGGGCTCGACATCACTGGTGGCCGCGGCCAACAGGTCGTCGGGATGGGCGTAGCGGTACGGCGGCACCTGCAGCGCGATGCCCTGGTGCAGGCCGTTGGAGCTCATCCGGTCCAGATCCGTGCGCGGCACCTCGAGGATCGGGATGCCCCGATCGGCGGCCAGGGTGACCGACTCGGTCAGGCGCTCGTCGGCTTCGGCGCCCAGCGCCACATACAGTGCGTTCGCCGGGGCGTCGGCCCGCAGGCATTCCACGACCGGATTGCGGCCCAGCACCATCTCGGTCTCGTCGGTGGGCTTGCTGGTGGTCTTGCGGGCCTGTTGGGCTGCGCGCTTGGCGGCGGGATGGCCCGGGCGCATGTGCGCCGGCGGCGTCGCGCCGCGACCCTCCAGGCCGCGCCTGCGCACGCCACCGGACCCGACGGTCGGCCCCTTCTTGGTGCCGGCCTTGCGAATTGCGCCTCGGCGCTGGGAATTACCCGCCATCTGCTTTGCTGCCTTCGTCGCGCAGCGCCCATTGCGGGCCGTCTGCAGTGTCGGTCACCTCGATACCGGCTTCCTTGAGCCGGTCGCGGATCTCATCGGCCTGGGCCCAGTCCCGGCCCTGACGCGCGTCGTCGCGGCGCTTGAGCTCCGCGCGCACGAGCACGTCGACCGCGCCCAGTGCCGCCGAGGTCTCATCCCGGTGCTCCCACCTCTCGTCGAGCGGGTCACAGCCGAGAATGGCCATCATGGAACGGATTTCGCCGGCCTTGACCATCGCGGTCTCGTGGTCTCCGGATTCCAGGGCGCGGTTGCCGTCGGCACGCGCACTGTGCACCTCCGACAGCGCCACCGGGACGGCCAGATCGTCGTCGAGTGCCGCACCGAACCGTTCTGTCCAGGTGCCGGGGACGACGGCGCCGACGCGGGTGCGCACCCGATGCAGGAATTCCTCGATGCCGGTATAGGCCTTCACCGCGTCCTGCAGTGCGGTCTCGGAGAACTCCAGCATGGAGCGGTAGTGCGCGCTGCCCAGGTAGTAGCGCAGCTCGGCTGGCCGAACCCGCTGCAGCACAGCGGGAATCGCGAGAACGTTGCCCAGGGACTTGCTCATCTTCTCGCCGCCCATGGTCACCCAGCCGTTGTGCAGCCAGTACCGGGCGAAGCCGTCACCCGCGGCACGCGCCTGGGCGATTTCGTTCTCGTGATGCGGGAAGACCAAATCCATTCCACCGCAATGGATGTCGAACTCAGCGCCAAGGTATTCATGTGCCATCGCGACGCACTCGGAATGCCAACCGGGCCGACCGCGTCCCCACGGAGTGGGCCAGGACGGCTCACCGGGTTTGGCGCCCTTCCACAGCGTGAAGTCACGCTGGTCGCGCTTACCTTCACCGGCGCCCTCACCCTGGTGGACGTCATCAATACGGTGGCCGGAGAGCTTGCCGTACTCCGGGAAGCTCAGTACATCGAAGTAGACGTCCCCCGACCCGGTGTAGGCATGGCCGTTGTCGATGAGACGCTCGATGAGTTCGACGATCTGGGTGATGTGCCCGGTCGCCCGCGGTTCGGCCGACGGGGGCAGCACGCCCAGGGCGTCATAGGCCCAGGAGAACTCCCGTTCGTGGGTGGCAGCCCACTCCCACCACGGGCGGCCCGCGTCGGCGGCCTTGTTGAGGATCTTGTCGTCGATGTCGGTGACGTTGCGGATGAAGGCGACGTCGAAACCCTTGGCCATCAGCCAGCGGCGCAACACGTCGAAGGCGACGCCGCTGCGGACGTGCCCGATGTGGGGCAGTCCCTGCACCGTCGCACCACACAGATAGATCGAGGCATGCGCCGGACGAATCGGCACGAAGTCGCGCACGGTACCCGTATAGGTGTCGTGCAATCGCAAACTGGTGCCGGTCACGACGCGCCAGCTTACCGGCCTGACCGGCGTACTTCTCACACCGTGTCGGAACGGGGCACGACCAGAGCGGTCGCCACGGCCGCCAGACCCTCACCACGACCCGTCAGGCCCAGCCCGTCGGTGGTCGTCGCCGACACCGACACCGGCGCACCGAGCAGTTCGGTGAGCAGCCGTTGGGCCTCGTCGCGGCGTGGCCCGATCTTCGGCCGGTTGGCGATCACCTGCACCGCGCCGTTGCCGACCAGGAACCCCGCCTCGGCCACCAGATCGCGCACATGAGTCAGCATCCGCGCGCCGGTGACACCTTGCCATTGCGGCTGGTCGACGCCGAACACCGCGCCGAGATCACCGAGCCCGGCCGCCGACAGCAGCGCGTCGCACAGCGCATGCACCGCGACGTCGCCGTCGGAGTGCCCCGAGCAGCCGTCGGCCTCCTCGAACAGCAGGCCGAGCAGCCAGCAGGGCCGGCCGGGTTCGATCGGGTGGACGTCGGTGCCCACACCGACCCGCGGAATCGTCATACGCCCAATACCGCCTTGGCCAGTTTGAGGTCCAGCGGCGTGGTGATCTTGAACGCCAGGGTGTCGCCGGCGACGGTGTGCACCGGGGTTCCGAGGAACTCCACCAGCGAGGCGTCATCGGTCACCACGGCGCTGCCTGCCCGCTGGTAGGCCCGTCGCAGCAGGTCGGTGTCGAAACCCTGCGGTGTCTGTACCGCACGCAGACCGCTGCGCTCGGGTGTCCCCAGCACCACGCCGTTGGCATCGACAGCCTTGATGGTGTCGACGACCGGCAGCACCGGGATCACGGCACGCAGACCGTCGCGCAGGGCGGAAACCACCCGCTGCATCTGCTCGACCGGGGTGAGTGGCCGGGCGGCATCATGGACGAGGACGAACTGCGGATCACCGACCGCGGCCAGCGCCCGGCGCACGGTTTCGGGCCGTTCCGGACCACCGGCCACCACCGTGGCCCGCTCCCCCAGGATGAGCATGGTGGCGTCTACGCGATCCGGCGGCGCGGCCACGACCACGCGGTCCACGACGCCGGAGTCGACCAGACCGTCGACAGCCCGTTCGAGCATGGTGCGACCGCCGAGATCGACGAACGCTTTCGGGATACCGGCACCTAGCCGTTCACCGGAGCCCGCGGCCGTCACGACCGCGACAGTGTCCGACACTGATCCCCTCAGGGCAGTCAGGAGGCGGCGGCCAGGACCTCGTCGAGGATGGTCGATGCCTTGGCGTCATCAGTGTTCTCAGCCAGCGCGAGCTCACCGACGAGGATCTGACGAGCCTTGGCCAGCATGCGCTTCTCGCCGGCGGACAGACCGCGTTCCTGATCGCGACGCCACAGGTCACGAACGACTTCGGCAACCTTGTTCACGTCACCGGAGGCCAGCTTCTCGAGGTTGGCCTTGTAGCGGCGAGACCAGTTGGTCGGCTCTTCGGTATGCGGTGCGCGCAGCACCTGGAAGACCTTGTCCAGGCCTTCCTGGCCCACGACGTCACGAACGCCGACATACTCGGCGTTATCGGCTGGAACTCGAACGGTCAGGTCTCCCTGAGCGACCTTCAAGACGAGGTATTCCTTCTGTTCGCCCTTGATGGTCCGGGTTTCGATCGCTTCGATCAATGCAGCACCGTGGTGTGGATAGACAACGGTGTCTCCGACCTTGAAAATCATCAGATTCGAGCCCCTTTCACACCCCAATGCTAGCACGGCGCGAACGAGCGCGGGGATCAACGATGCAGGTCAGGGGCACCGTAGGTGAAGAGTGGGGGTTGACAGGGTGACGAAAGCGTGCAACGCGCCGGGTTTGTGAGACCGATTCCGGCAACCCCTCGACACGTTGCCGACGAGGTAGGGCAACCCTTGGGTACCGCGTGGAGACGGGACCTACTACGCTACATAGTCGAATCGCGGCGGCGAGATCTGCCGACCGCACGGCCGAGCAGGAGGCTGCTGTGAACCGCTTGTCGAACCGCCTTGTGGTAGCAACCGCGGCCCTGGCCGCCGGTGGTCTACTGCTCACCGGATGCGGATCGGGCCAGATCTCGCAGACCGCCGGCCAGGAGGCCGCGATCAACGGCAGCACCGGCAACGTCAAGAACATCGCGCTGCGCAATGTGCACCTGCAGGCAGTGCAGAAGGGTGACGCTCTCAAGCCCGGGCGCACCGTTGAGCTGATCTTCGTGGCAGCGAACAACTCCCCCGACGTCAACGACAAGCTGGTGGGTATCAGCACCGACGTGGGCTCGGTCGATGTCAGCGGCCCGACGGCGATCCCGGCGAACTCCCGGCTGGTCGTCGGCACCCCTGACGGCCAGGACGAGGTCGAGGCGCTCAGCAGCGCACAGCCGACCAGCGCCGAGGTGACGTTGAGCCAGCCCATCAGCAACGGCCTGACGTACACCTTCAAGTTCGACTTCGAGAAGGCCGGCGAGGTTTCCGTTGCAGTGCCGATCTCGGCGGGTAACGCGCCCCGCCAGGACGAGGTCGGCGCCGGCGGCGGGCACGGCTGAGTCCGGCCGGATCGTCGCGGCGGGTTGATCGCCGGATCTGTCATACCCACCCGATAGCGTCAACGCGTGGCCAAGGTTCGGGTGCAATACCGCTGCTCAGAATGCCGGCATAGCACCGGTAAATGGGTCGGCCGCTGCCCCGAATGCGGCACCTGGGGCACCGTCGAGGAGGTTTCCGCACCTCCGTTGGCGGCCGGGACCGCGCAGCGTGCGGTGGTTCCGTCGTCGCCCGCGGTGCCGATCAGCTCGATCGACCCGGACCGCACCCGCCACTTTCCCACCGGGGTCAGTGAACTGGACCGGGTCCTGGGCGGCGGGGTGGTTCCCGGCTCGGTGAGCCTGCTGGCCGGTGATCCGGGGGTCGGCAAATCGACGCTGTTGCTCGATGTGGTGCACCGGTGGGCCAAGGCAGGCCGGCGAGCGCTCTATGTCTCCGGCGAGGAGTCCGCCGGGCAGATCCGGATGCGCGCCGAACGCACCGGATGCACCCACGACGAGGTGTTCCTGGCCGCCGAATCCGATGTGAACACCGTGCTCGGGCATATCGAAGCGGTACAGCCCAGCCTGGTGGTCGTCGACTCGGTGCAGACCATGACCGCCGACACCGACGGGGTGGTCGGCGGGGTGACCCAGGTCCGGGCGGTGACCACCGCATTGACCGCGACCGCGAAATCCACCGGGGTGGCGATGGTGCTCGTCGGGCACGTCACCAAGGACGGTGCCATCGCCGGTCCGCGTTCGCTGGAACATCTGGTGGACGTGGTGCTGCACTTCGAGGGCGACCGCAATTCCGCGCTGCGGATGGTACGCGGGGTGAAGAACCGGTTCGGCGCGGCCGACGAGGTCGGGTGTTTCCTGTTGCACGAGAACGGGATCGAAGGCGTGGCAGATCCGTCCGGGCTGTTCCTCGACGAGCGGCCCACCCCTGTCCCGGGCACGGCGGTCACGGTGACGCTGGACGGCAAGCGCCCGATGATCGGTGAGATCCAGGCGCTGCTGATGGCACGCGGTGAGCATGCCCAACAACGCCGCGCGGTCAGCGGCATCGACAACTCGCGGGCGGCGATGATCGCCGCGGTGCTCGAGCGCCGGGGCGGACTCAAGGTCAGCGCGACCGACATCTACCTGTCCACCGTGGGCGGGATGCGGCTGATGGACCCGTCCTCGGATCTGGCCGTAGCGATGGCAATGGCCTCTGCCTACGCCGACATGCCGCTGCCCAGCACCACGGTGGTGGTCGGCGAGGTGGGCCTGGCCGGAGATCTACGCAAGGTCACCGGAATGGACCGCCGACTGGCCGAAGCGGCCCGCCTCGGGTTCACCACCGCACTGGTTCCGGTGGGCTGCGGAGCGGTCCCCAAGGGCTTCCGGGCGATCGAGTCGGCCACCCTCGGCGACGCGCTGCGCTCGATGCTGTCCATCGCGAAATCCCCGTACGACAAGGTCGTCACGCAGATTCGGCGGGACAGGTCGAGTAACGAGGACGACGCAGTGGACAATAAGTGGCTGTGAGCACCGTCAACCGGTCTAATGGCTCGGCACCGCCGGCGGCTGCCAACCTTCGGGACACCATCGGTCGGCTGGCGCCGGGCACTGCCCTGCGCGACGGCCTGGAGCGCATCCTGCGCGGTCGCACCGGCGCGCTGATCGTGCTGGGCCACGACGAACGTGTCGAAACGATCTGCGACGGTGGCTTCTCCCTGGACGTGCGATTCGCGCCGACCCGGTTGCGTGAGCTGTCGAAGATGGACGGGGCCGTGGTGTTGTCCACCGACGGTTCCCGGATCGTGCGGGCCAACGTCCAGTTGGTTCCAGATCCCACGATTCCCACCGACGAGTCAGGCACCCGGCACCGCTCGGCCGAACGCACGGCCATCCAGACCGGCTACCCGGTGATCTCGGTCAGCCACTCGATGAACATCGTCACTGTCTACGTCGCCGGTGAGCGGCACGTGGTGGCCGACTCGGCGACCATCCTGTCGCGGGCGAACCAGGCGATCGCCACCCTGGAGCGCTACAAGGCTCGCCTCGACGAGGTGTCCCGCCAGCTGTCGACCGCCGAGATCGAGGACTTCGTCACCCTCCGCGACGTGATGACGGTGGTGCAGCGCCTGGAGATGGTGCGGCGTATCGGGCTGGAGATCGACAACGACGCCGTCGAACTCGGCACCGACGGCCGGCAGCTGCGGCTGCAGCTCGAGGAGCTGCTGGGCGGTAACGACACCGCCCGCGAGCTGATCGTGCTGGACTACCACGCCAACCCGGACCCGCCCACCAAGGCTCAGGTCAGCGGGACACTGGCCGAGCTCGACGCGCTCTCGGACACCGAACTGCTCGATTTCACCGCGCTGTCGCGGGTGTTCGGTTATCCCTCGACCGCCGAGGCTCAGGATTCGGCGCTATCGGCCCGCGGGTACCGGGCGATGGCGGGGATCCCCCGATTGCAGTTCGCGCATGTCGACCTGCTGGTGCGCCGGTTCGGTTCACTGCAGGGTCTGCTTGCCGCGAGCGCCACCGATCTGCAGTCCGTCGATGGGATCGGTGCCATGTGGGCGCGGCACGTCCGAGAGGGGCTCTCGCAGCTGGCCGAGTCGACGATCGCCGACCGGCTGGTCTAACCCGCAGGTGCGGGCGGCGCTTCGGCCGGAGCCGCAGCGGGTGCGTCGGCGGGCGGAGCACCTGGCGGCGGCGCCTCGGCGAGGATGAAGGGCACTGCGGCCGAGCGCAGATTACCCAGCTGCACCACCAGGTTGTAGGTGCCGGGGCCGATCGGCTGACGCGGCAGCGGGCACTGCGGCGCCGAGCCCATTCCCGTCCAGGTCACCTCGGTGGTCACCTGCTCACCCGGGTTGAACGTCTTGACCAGCGTCTCGTTGGACGGCGCGCAGTCGAGGTTGGACCAGAGCCGCTTGTTGTCCAGCGAGTAGACGTAGGCGGCCAGCACTGCGGCACCGACATCGCGCTTGCAGGCCACCAGCCCGATGTTGGTGACGACCATGGTGAACTTCGGCTGATCGCCGATGACGTACTGCGGCTGATTCGTGATGCCCTTGACCGCCAGCGTCGAGTCGGGGCAGTCGTCACCCTCCTTGAGTACCGGCGGCGGGGCAACGGCTTCGGTCGGAGTCGGGGTGGGCGAGGCCGCAGCGGAGGCGGACGGCGGCGGGGCGATGACGGGGGTCTTGTTCTCCGGTTGCGGGTTCTGGGTCGCAGATGCGGCGGGCTTGACGGTGCTCTTGGAATCCGAGCTGCCGCCGAATACGGCGTAGGCCACCCCGATGATGATGGCGAGAACCAGGGCCACGAGACCGATCGCCAGTCCACGGCGGCGCCAGTAGATTTGCGAGGGCAGCGGGCCACGCGGTTCGAGATCCAGATCCAGCACGATCTCACGGTAAGCCCAGGTCACCGCCAGCTGGCCGACCTGACTCGGCGTGTCGCCTTGTTTGCCAGCCGGATTAGTGATTATTCGCCGATGTCACCGAAATTCTTACGGAGGGCGACCTTGCCGTCGGCGAGATGGTAGGTGAGTCCGACGATGGCCAGACTGCCCTGGTTGATCTTGTCGGCGATCGCTGTGGAGCGCGCCATCAGCTGGGCGGCGGTCTCGGTGACGTGGCGCGCCTCGAACTCGTCGACCCGGGTCAGGCCGTCGCGGCGGCCCAGCAGGATGGACGGGGTGACTCGCTCGACCACGTCGCGGACGAACCCGAGCGGGACCTGCCCGCCGTCCAGGGCGGACAGGGTGGCCTTGACCGCGCCGCAGCTGTCGTGGCCGAGGACGACGATCAGCGGGACGTTGAGCACGCTGACGGCGTACTCGATGGAGCCGAGCACCGCTGAGTCGATGACATGGCCGGCCGTACGCACCACGAACATGTCGCCCAGGCCCTGGTCAAAGATGATCTCCGCAGCGACGCGGCTGTCGGCACAGCCGAACACCACCGCGGTGGGCCGCTGCTCGGAGGCGAGGCTGGCCCGGTACTCGATGCTCTGGCTCGGATGCTCGGGCTTACCCGCGACGAAGCGCTCGTTACCCTCCTTGAGTGCCTTCCACGCTGTCACCGGGCTGCTGTTTGGCATGGGCCCTATTCTGCACTGCGCCCGCTGTGAGTACGTCGTGAGCATCTCCCCGCCCGAACTCGTCGACTGGTATGCCCAGGCCCGGCGCGATCTTCCGTGGCGCGACCCGGACGTGACGGCCTGGCAGATCCTGGTCAGCGAGTTCATGTTGCAGCAGACCCCGGTGGCGCGGGTGGCGCCGATCTGGCTGGATTGGGTGGCGCGCTGGCCCACCCCGTCGGCCACCGCCGCCGCCGGTGCCGCCGACGTGCTGCGGGCCTGGGGAAAGTTGGGGTATCCCCGGCGGGCCAAGCGGCTGCACGAGTGCGCTTTGGTGATCGCCAGCGACCACGGCGACGTGGTGCCCGATGACGTCGAGGTGCTGCTCACCTTGCCTGGTGTCGGGGCCTACACGGCGCGGGCGGTGGCGTGTTTCGCCTACCAGAAGCGGGTGCCCGTGGTGGACACCAACGTGCGGCGGGTGGTGGCCCGCGCTGTGCATGGCTTGGCTGACGCGGGCAACCCGTCGGCGACGCGCGATCTGGCCGACGTCGAGGCGCTGCTGCCCGAGAATGCCACTGCCGCAACATTTTCGGCAGCGCTGATGGAGCTGGGTGCCACGGTGTGCACGGCCCGTTCACCCAAGTGCGGCATCTGCCCGCTCAGTGTGTGCGCGTGGCGGGCGGCCGGTTATCCGGCGTCGAACGGTCCGGCGCGCAAGGCGCAGGGCTACGCCGGTACCGATCGTCAGGTTCGGGGCCGGTTGATGGATGTGCTGCGGGCCAGCTCGACCCCGGTGGAGCGGGCCGCACTCGACGTGGTGTGGCTGCGCGACCCGGCACAGCGCGATCGCGCGCTGGACTCGCTGCTGGTGGACGGGTTGGTCGAGCAGACCGCCGACGGCCGGTTCGCCCTGGCCGGCGAAGGCGACGATGCGGGAGCGTAGCGACCGAGGAGGAGCCGAGCAGACAGGTCCGAAGGCGACGATACGGGAGCGTAGCGACCGAGAAGGAGCCGAGCAGACCGGACCGAAGGCGACGATGCGGGAGCGTAGCGACCGAGGACGAGCCGAGCAGACAGGTCCGAAGGCGAGTAGGTAGCGGCGACTCAGGAGGCCTGGGCGAAGCGGCGGCGGTAGTCCGACGGTGTGACGCCGACGATGCGGCGGAAGTGGTGGCGCAGCAGGGTGGCATTGCCGAAGCCGGCCCGCTCGGCGATGCGGTCGACGTCGAGGTCGGTCTCCTCGAGCATCCGCCGCGCATAGAGCACCCGCTGGTCGGTGACCCACTGCATCGGGGTGGTGCCCGTCTCCTCGACGAAGCGACGCGCGAAGGTGCGCGCCGACATGCTGGCCCGCCGCGCGAGGCTGGCCACCGTGTGCGGCGTACCGAGGTTGCCGAGTATCCAATCAAGTTGCGGCGCAAAACCTTCCGAACATCGAGCCGGGATCGGCTGGTCGATGTACTGACGCTGGCCGCCGTCGCGCTGCGGCGGCACCACCATGCGGCGGGCAATGGTGTTGGTGACCGCACTGCCTAGTTCGCGGCGCACCAGATGCAGGCTGGCGTCGATGCCCGCGGCGGTACCGGCACTGGTGACCAGATCGCCGTCGTCGACGAACAGGACGTCGCGGTCAACGATCGCCGACGGGAAGCGCCGGGCGAGTTCTTCGGCATGCATCCAGTGCGTGGTCACCCGCCGGCCGTCGAGCAGACCAGCGGCCCCGGCGATGAAGACCCCGGAGCACACGGTCAGCACGGTGGAACCCGCCGCATGCGCGGCGCGCAGCGCCTCGAGGGCTTCCGGCGGGAAGGCCTCCGGCGGCCCGCCCACCGCCGGCACCGCGACCACGTCGGCACCCATCAGATCGTCGAGCCCGTGCTCGGGCACCAGTTGAGCACCGACGCTGGTGCGCAGCGCCTTTCCCGGTTGTGGGCCGCAGACCTTGAAATCGAAGTTGGGCACACCGTCGGCGGAACGGTCGATGCCGAAGACCTCGCAGATCACCCCGAACTCGAAGATGGTGACGCCGTCGAGGACGAGCGCGGAGACGCTGCGCAATGCCATGGCAGTATTTTATCGCACGAGGTCAGTTCTGCCACTAGTGGCGGGATCTGCATGGGCGAAGCATTACTGCCATGACCGCGATGATCACCTTCCTCTTGCTGGCAGCCCTGGTGCTGGCCCCGTTCGGCGTGGTGGCCGTCGTCGCCACCGTGTCGCATCGGGACGGCTCGCTGCGGCTGCAGTCCCGCCAATTCAGGATCGCCGCCCCGTTCGTCGGCCGGCTCTACGACGATGGCAATGACCATGTCCACGACGCCGACGCCCGCCGAGTCGGGCACGAATTGGATGCCATCCGAACCCGCTTCGAAGAGCACCCGGTGTGGCCGTCACCCGGTGTGTTCGGGGAGCGCCGCTAGGAACTCCTCGACGGCCTCGCGATAGGGATCGGGTGCGTCGTCGTGCACCAGGTGGCCTGCGCCCGGGACTCGGACGTAACGGGCACGCTCGCCCGCCATCTCCTGCATGCGCCGCATCTGACCGGGCGGGGCCACCGAATCACCCGCCTCGATCAGCAGCACCGGCGCCCGCACCGTCCGCCACTGCTCCCAGTAGTCCCGGGTGCCCCATTGCGCCGCGATCTCGATCCAGCGGGCCGGCTGGCCGTGCAGGCGCCAGCCGGTGGCGGTCCGATCGAACGCCTCCAGGAAATACCGGCCCGCCACCGGACCGAACGCGTCGTAAACCTCTTCGGCAGTGGAGTATTCGACCGGTAACGCGTGCACCCAGGGTTCCCACGGGCCGGTAGTGCGGCCGACGAAATCCGGGGCCATGTCCTCGACGACGAGCGCGCTGACCAGATCGGGCCGTTGCCCGGCCAGACACCAGGAGTGCAGGCCCCCCATCGAATGCCCGACCAGGATCACCGGTTCGCCAAGGGAACCGACCGCGGCACCGAGGTCCTCGACGAACCGTTCGGTGCTGACCGGGGCGTCGTCGTCGACTTCGCGGCCGCGGTGCCAGGGCGCGTCGTAGGTGTAGACCGCGCCGAAGCGGCTCAGCCACGGAACCTGCCGCGACCAGGTGCTGCCCCGGCCCATCAGCCCGTGCACCAGCACCAGCGGCCGTCCGTCGCCACCCTGGTGGGTCAGCAGTGCGCTGTTCACCGCTTCATCTTGCGCGGTGGGCCGACGCCACAGGCGCGCGCGGTAGCCTTGCGCCATGTCCGTGGTGAAGATCAACGCAATCGAGATACCGCCGGGTGCCGGCCCCGAACTGGAGAAGCGGTTCGCCAATCGCGCCCACGCCGTCGAGAACCAGCCGGGCTTCCTCGGGTTCCAATTGCTGCGGCCGGTCAAGGGTGAGGACCGCTACTTCGTGGTCACATCGTGGGAGAGCGAAGAGGCCTTCCAGGCCTGGGCCACCGGCCCCGCCATCCACGCCCATGCCGGGGAGCGGGCCAATCCCGTGGCCAAGGGAGCCCACCTGCTCGAGTTCGAGGTTGTGTTGGACGTTGCCGGGACCGGCAAGGCTTAGCGCACGCCGGGTGCGCCGCAGCGCGGTGGCCAGAGCATGGGCTCGGGCTTTCTCGACGACCACCGCGATCGTGTCGGCGGCAGCCCTGGCGAGCAGTTGCGCACCGGCCCCAGCGCCACCGGCCAACGCCGGTGCGCCCGTCCGGATCGAGACCAACACCCCGCAAGGTGTGCGCGCCCAGCAGGTCATGGACATGCTGAACTCCGACTGGCCGATCGGAGCTCCCAGCGTCAAGACGCTGGCCGCACCCGACATGGTGAACTCGGTCGCTACGGCCATGGACTCGCTGTGGTGGGATAGGCCCTACACCCTGGCCGGCGTGGACATCGGCGCCGGGGTGGCCACCCTGCATCTGCTCAGCTCCTACGGTGCTCGGCAGGACATCGAAATCCGCACCGGCGACGACACTTTCGTGCGCCGCTTCGTCGTCACCACCGAGAAGCCCGCGATCAACTCCTGGCAGGATGTCGACGCGGCACTGAGCCGGACCGGTGCGCGCTACTCCTGGCAGGTGTCGAAGGTCGACGATGGTCGCTGCACCAAGGTCGCCGGCACCAACACCAGCCAATCCCTGCCACTGGCTTCGATTTTCAAGACCTACGTCCTGTTCGCGGTCGAGACCGCGGTGCGGGCGGGCACCCTGAGTTGGGACGACAAGCTCACCATCACCGCCGAGGGCAAGAAGCTGGGTTCCTCCGGTTTCGACAAGCTGCCCCCCGGCTCGCAGATCACGGTGCGGCAGGCAGCCGGCAAAATGATCGCGACCAGTGACAACATGGCCACCGACATGCTGATCGGCCGACTGGGCACGCACGCGATCGAACAGGCGCTCGTCGACGCCGGTCACCATGATCCGTCCAGCATGGTGCCGTTCCCCACCATGCGCGAGATCTTCGCCGTCGGCTGGGGTAATCCCGATGTTCGTGAACAGTGGAAAACTGCAACCCCGCAGCGCCGGGCAATCCTGTTGCAGGAAGCCAACTCCCGACCCTATGACCCGGATCCACAGCGCACCCACGCTCCGGGTTCGGCCTACGGCGCGGAATGGTACGGCAGCGCCGAGGACATCTGCCGGGTGCACGCCGGACTGCAGCACAACGCCGTCGGGCCCGCCGCCCCGGTCAAGGACATCATGTCGGAGATCTCCGGCATCGACCTCGACCGTGCCGAGTGGCCCTACATCGGGGCCAAGGCCGGCAACCTGCCCGGCGACTACACGTTCAGCTGGTACGCCGTAGACCGCACCGGACAGGCCTGGGTGGTCAGCTTCCAGTTGAACTGGCCCCGGTTCCACAGCGGCAACGCAGGCGGCTGGATCATGACGATCATCAAGCAGGTGTTCGGGCTACTGCCGCACTACCGCTGACCCCAGCGCAGTGTCCACCGCCCGCGGTGGTGCAACACGGTGCGGGTGGCAGGCGCAATATCGATGCGCCAGAAGGACTTCGACGGGGCGTCGAGGGCCACCAGGATCGCGGCGCGCACCACCGCCGGATGGGTGACCGCAACGATCCGTCCCTGGCCGCCGCTGATGTCGTCCAGCCACGCCCGCACCCGGGAGATGAGCGCCTCGATCGACTCGCCGCCGTGCGGGGCGCTCTCCGGGCGGCTCAGCCACAGCGCCACCTCTTCGGCAGGCGGTTCCGACAGCGGACAGCCCCGCCAGCGGCCGACGTCCAGATCGGCAAGTCGGGCGTCCACCGCCGGTTCCAGCCCCAGCCGCTCGGCGGTCTGCCGGGTGCGGATTTCCGGCGCGGTGAGCGCCAGCTGCACCGCACCGATATCGACGAGAGCGTCAATCTGATTGCAGCCCAGGGTGTTCAGCGGTTCGTCATCGGCGAATCGTCCGGCTGCCATGGCGTCGGTCATGGCGTGCGACACCAGGGTCAGCCGGACGACGTCGCTCACGCAGTGATTGTTTCCTTCGCCTTGCCGTCGAGCAACCGCGACAACATGGCGGCGCCGAGGAGACCGATCGTGGTCCAGACGATCACCTGGGTGCCCAGTGCATACAGCCGAAACTCGTAGAGATCGGTGGCGGGGAAGCCGGGAAATACGATCATCCCGGTCTCATCGCGGATCGGCCCCGGCGTCTCACTGATGCTCGGCAGGATGAGCATGACGCCCACCACCGCGACGATGTAGGCACCGCCCGCGGCCAGAGTCGCGTTCCACGCCCCCAGCTTCGGGACGAGCTGGAAGGCGAGGTACACGGCTGCGACCATCAGAAGTGCTGACAGCGCCACCATCAACACGTACAGCAGGGCACGTTGTCTGATGGTTTCGGCCAGGCTCGTCGCCGGTGGATTCGGCGGGTACTTGAGCGCCGGCACCACCCAGAGCGCGATGAGCATCGCCCCGGCGACCAGCACCGCCAACTTGCGTGCCGAAACGTGGTCGATCCGGCTGTAGGCGATGCAGAACACGACGGCGAACAGTGCCCCGAGCGCAACGCTGAACGCCAGGACGCCGAATCCCATGCCGACAGTGGACTGAACGGTCCTCGAGAAGAGTTCGACGCCATCTTCGTGTCCGTGGCTGTGCCCTGCGGCCATCGCCATGGACTCATGTGCGGCGGTGGTGCCGTCCTCGAAGTCGATGGCGCGGCCGACGATCGGCTCGATGAAGATCTTCGACCAGATGAACGCGAGAACACCGGCTACGGCGCCAGCCAGAATGCCGCGCCAGATGATGTGCTTTTCCATGTGCCTGATCAGGTCCCGCCGAGTCAGTGGCAGGGGAACCCGAGCAGGTGGCGTGCGTCGTGCACGAATTCGTGGATGTACATGTTGTCGCCGAAGACCGACGTGGCGCCCTGGTCGACGCCGACGAAATAGAGCACCAGAAGGGCGAAGAATGCCGTGGTGGCCAACCACACCACCGCCTTCGTCGCGGAGAGGTCGACGGCGCGGGTGGCTTTACGGGCGTGCGGAGATGTCATGTCAGTCCTTTCCCGGAAGTTCGCGTCCCGGTTCGGTCGATGACGAGTGTCGGGTCTGACTGTGTACAGTGGCGCGACCGTTCTGGATTCTCACCAGATTCCTCGACTCGTCTATTACATCGAGAATCGTAGACCCAGGGGCCGGATCAGGCGGACCCGTACCCCAGTTGTTGAGCGGTGTACTTTGCCGCGTCGGTCACGGGGACGGCTTGGACCGCCGTGCCGTAGGCGCAGATCTCGGTCCAGACGTCGCCGAGTTCGGTGGTATCGAAACGCATCGCGACGATCGCGTTGCCGCCGCGGTTACGGGCCTCGGCCATCAGCCTGCCCATCGCCTCGTTGCGGCTTTCGGCGAGATTCTTGGTCATGCCCTGGATCTCGCCGCCGAACATACTCTTGAAGCCTGCGCCCATCTGGGCGAAGGCATTACGCGACCGTACGGTCAAGCCGAACACCTCGCCGCACACTCGCTGGATCTCCCAGCCCGGGATGTCATTGGTGGTCACAACAAGCATGAGCAGAGGTTAGCGGCCACCACGAGTGTGCACACTCATACGCGCTGCGCGGCGCGTTGCGTACGAAACCGCACAGTCGTCGTGACTGTCGGGCCGGGGCAAGCGAAAGGCCCCCGGCACTGCCGGGGGCCTTCGCGCGACAAGCGCTCTACTCGCTGGGCGTGCCCGCGCTGGCGAGATCGGGCTCGGCCGTCTCGGTCCGCTTGGGCCCACCGTGGAAGGTGAACTTGGCGTCCTCGCCCTGGCCTTCGCCGTCCCAGTTCTCGACGTCGACGGTCACCAGCTGACCCGGGCCGACCTCCTCGAAGAGGATCTTCTCCGAGAGGGCGTCCTCGATCTCGCGCTGGATGGTGCGGCGCAGCGGCCGCGCCCCCAGCACCGGGTCGAACCCGCGCTTGGCCAACAGGGCCTTGGCCTTGTCGGTCAGCTCCATCTCCATGTCCTTGGTCTTGAGCTGCTTGGACACCCGGCCCACCATCAGGTCGACCATCTGGATGATCTCGTCCTGGGTGAGCTGGTGGAACACGATGATGTCGTCGATGCGGTTGAGGAACTCCGGGCGGAAGTGCTTCTTGAGCTCGTCGTTGACCTTCTGCTTCATCCGCTCGTAGTTGTTCTCGCCACCACCGGAGGTGAAGCCGAGACCGACCGCCTTGCTGATGTCGGACGTACCGAGGTTCGAGGTGAAGATCAGCACGGTGTTCTTGAAGTCGACCGTGCGGCCCTGGCCGTCGGTGAGACGACCGTCCTCGAGGACCTGCAACAGGGTGTTGTAGATCTCCTGGTGCGCCTTCTCGATCTCGTCGAACAACACGACGGAGAACGGCTTGCGACGGACCTTCTCGGTGAGCTGGCCGCCCTCTTCGTATCCGACGTATCCGGGCGGGGCACCAAAGAGCCGCGACGCGGTGAAGCGGTCGTGGAACTCGCCCATGTCGATCTGGATGAGCGCGTCGTCGTCGCCGAAGAGGAACTCCGCCAGCGCCTTGGACAGCTCGGTCTTACCGACACCGGACGGGCCGGCGAAGATGAACGAGCCCGACGGGCGCTTGGGGTCCTTCAGGCCGGCGCGGGTGCGGCGGATCGCCTTCGAAACTGCACGGACGGCATCTTCCTGGCCGATGATCCGCTTGTGCAGCTCGTCCTCCATACGCAGCAGCCGAGTGGTCTCCTCCTCGGTCAGCTTGAACACGGGGATGCCGGTCCAGTTGCCGAGCACCTCGGCGATCTGCTCGTCGTCGACCTCGGCTACGACGTCGAGATCACCTGAGCGCCACTGCTTTTCACGCTCGGCACGCTGGGCTACCAGCTGCTTCTCGCGATCCCGCAGCGATGCCGCCTTCTCGAAGTCCTGCGCGTCGATCGCGCTTTCCTTCTCCCGGCGCGCATCGGCGATCTTCTCGTCGAACTCCCGCAGGTCTGGCGGAGCGGTCATCCGGCGGATCCGCATCCGGGCGCCGGCCTCGTCGATCAGGTCGATCGCCTTGTCCGGCAGGAACCGGTCGTTGATGTAGCGGTCGGCCAGGGTGGCCGCCGCGACCATCGCGGCATCGGTGATCGAGACCCGGTGGTGGGCCTCGTAGCGGTCGCGCAGACCCTTGAGGATCTCGATGGTGTGGGCGACCGTCGGCTCACCGACCTGGACCGGCTGGAACCGGCGCTCCAGGGCGGCGTCCTTCTCGATGTACTTGCGGTACTCGTCGAGGGTGGTGGCGCCAATGGTCTGCAGCTCGCCACGGGCGAGCTTCGGCTTCAGGATCGAGGCGGCGTCGATAGCGCCCTCGGCGGCACCTGCGCCGACGAGCGTGTGCAGCTCGTCGATGAACAGGATGATGTCGCCGCGGGTGTTGATCTCCTTGAGCACCTTCTTCAGGCGCTCCTCGAAATCACCGCGGTAGCGGCTGCCCGCGACCAGCGAACCCAGATCCAGGGTGTAGAGCTGCTTGTCCTTCAGCGTCTCGGGCACCTCGCCGTGCACGATGGCCTGGGCCAGGCCCTCGACGACGGCGGTCTTGCCGACGCCGGGCTCGCCGATCAGCACCGGGTTGTTCTTGGTACGCCGGCTCAGCACCTGCATGACCCGCTCGATTTCCTTCTCCCGGCCGATGACCGGGTCGAGCTTGCCCTCCATGGCGGCAGCCGTCAGGTTGCGGCCGAACTGGTCGAGGACCAGGGACGTCGACGGATTGCCCGACTCCCCTCCCCGGCCACCGGTGCCGGCCTCGGCGGTCTCCTTGCCCTGGTAGCCGGACAGCAGCTGGATCACCTGCTGACGAACACGCGTCAGCTCGGCGCCGAGCTTCACCAGCACCTGGGCGGCCACGCCCTCGCCCTCGCGGATCAGGCCGAGCAGGATGTGCTCGGTGCCGATGTAGTTGTGGCCGAGCTGCAGCGCCTCGCGCAGGGACAGCTCGAGAACCTTCTTGGCACGAGGGGTGAAGGGGATGTGGCCCGAGGGCGCCTGCTGGCCCTGGCCGATGATCTCCTCGACCTGGCTGCGGACCCCCTCCAGGGAGATACCCAGCGATTCCAGGGACTTGGCGGCTACGCCCTCACCCTCGTGAATAAGACCCAACAGGATGTGCTCGGTCCCGATGTAGTTGTGGTTGAGCATCCGGGCTTCTTCTTGAGCCAGGACGACGACCCTGCGGGCACGGTCGGTAAATCTCTCGAACATCGGTGGTTACCTGCTCTCCATCACGATTTAGGTACGACGGTAGGCACCGCGCGCCTGTCGTCCACTCTAATGGGCGGTCCCGAGAGGTGCCCTCCCTTGCCCCACCCATACCGCATTACTGCGGTGGACACAGCAGACCAACGCGGGAGAACACCGAATCGTTTCCCGTCATCACCGGCGTTGACTTCGCCCCGAGCGAAAGTGGCTGACGAGACGATGACGTGGGCCGGTGAGGACGGCGCCGGCTTAGGTCGCGGCGTGGAAAGCGTCGATGATGTCGGCGGGGATACGGCCGCGGGTGGAGACCTTGTGGCCGTTGCGGCGAGCCCACTCCCGGATGGCGGCGCTCTGCTCGCGGTCGATGGAGGCGCGGCCGCGTCCGGGCGGACCCGAGCGGCCACGGCGGCGGCCACCGACCCGGCGACCCGCCTCGACCCACGGCTTCAACTCGTTGCGCAGTTTCTGCGCATTCTTGGCGGAAAGATCGATCTCGTAGCTCACACCGTCGAGCGAGAATTCAACTGTTTCGTCGGCCGCACCTTCACCGTCGAAATCGTCGACGAGGGTGACGGTAACTTTTTTGGCCATCAGCTCACGTGGTCCTTCTGCTTGTGCACGACAAGCGATTGATGAAACGCCTCCCCTTGTGAACTAATGTGCCACATTGCTGCAACGCATTCAACCGAGCTCAGGTCGGTGCACTTCAGTTGCCGTGCCGCCGAACAATCGGGAACAAAACAGTCTCGCGAATTGACAATCCGGTGAGAACCATCAGCAAGCGATCGATACCCATTCCGGTCCCCGTGGTCGGCGGCATCGCATACTCCATCGCAGCCAGGAAATCCTCGTCGAGCGCCATCGCCTCGTCGTCACCCGCGGCGGCCGCCCTGGCCTGCGCTTCGAACCGTTCCCGCTGGATGATCGGGTCGACGAGTTCGGAGTAGCCGGTGGCCAACTCGACTCCGCGCACGTAGAGATCCCATTTCTCGGTGACGCCGGGGATACTGCGGTGCTGGCGGGTCAGCGGTGTGGTCTCCACCGGGAAGTCCTTGACGAATGTCGGAGCCCACAACGTGTCGCCGACGGTGTGCTCCCATAGCTCCTCGACGAGCTTGCCGTGGCCGTAGCCGCGGTCCCGTGGGATCTCGAGATCGAGCCGGTCGGCAATGGCGAGCAGGTATTCCAACGACGTGTCGGGCGTGATCTCTTCGCCGAGAGCCTCCGACAACGATGGATACATTTGAATCGCCGGCCATTCGCCGTCAAGATCAAAGATTGTGCCATCCGGCAATGGCACTTGACGTGTGCCGATGGCCTCGTCGGCGACTTCTTGAATAAGTTCCCTGGTGACGACCGCGGAATCGTCATACGTGCCCCACGCCTGATATGTCTCCAACATCGCGAATTCCGGTGAATGCGTGGAATCGGCACCTTCGTTCCGGAAGTTGCGATTGAGTTCGAAGACTTTCTCCAGGCCGCCCACCACGCAGCGCTTGAGGAACAATTCCGGCGCGATTCGCAGGTAGAGGTCGGCGTCCAGAGCATTGGAATGGGTGATGAACGGGCGGGCGGCCGCGCCGCCGGCCAGCGTCTGCAGCATCGGCGTCTCCACCTCGAGGAAGCCGCGACGCTCCAGCGCATTGCGCACCGCACGCACCACGGCGATGCGCTGGCGGGCCACCGTGCGCGCCTGGGGCCGCACGATCAGATCGACGTAGCGCTGCCGGACCCGCGACTCTTCGCTCATCTCCTTGTGCGCGACCGGCAGCGGCCGCAGCGCCTTGGCCGCCATCTGCCAGGAGTCGGCGAGGACCGAGAGTTCACCGCGCCGCGAACTGATCACCTCACCGTGCACGAACACGATGTCGCCCAGGTCGACATCGGACTTCCACTGCTCGAGCGCCTCTTCACCGACACCGGCAAGGCTGATCATGGCCTGCAGCTGGGTCCCGTCACCCTCCTGCAAGGTGGCGAAACACAGCTTGCCGGAGTTGCGCGCAAACACCACCCGGCCGGTGATGCCGACGATGTCCCCGGTGGCGGAGTCGGCGGGGAGGTCGGGATAGGCGGCCCGGATCTCGGCCAGCGAATGGGTACGCGGCACCGTGACCGGGTAGGGGTCCCGCCCTTCGGCCAGCAGCCGCTCCCGCTTGCCCTGCCGGATGCGGAACTGCTCTGGGACCTCAGCTCCCTCGGCCTCGGTGTACGAGTCATTGTCCGGTGCATCAGCAGAGCTCACGACGTGCCAGCTTAAATGAGTCGGTGAAGTCGCTCATCAACGCCGCAGCGGTGGCGGCTCTGGCCCACGAGCGAGTGGACTGGCGGTTCAAGGGTCTGCCGGTCTCCTGGTCGGGTCGCACGGTGGCACAGATCTGCGCCGAGCGGCCCGATCTGTTCGCCGGCGGGCCGCTGGGGCCGGTGTGCGTGCTGGACGCCGCGGCCCTGGAACACAACCTGCAGACGATGGCCCAGTGGTGCGCCCGGCACGGGGTCGAGCTGGCCCCGCACGGCAAGACCCACATGGCGCCACAGTTGGTGGCCCGGCAGTTCGAGGCGGGCGCCACCGCGGTGACGGCGGCCACGGTCAGCCAGGTGCGGACCTACCGCGCGTTCGGCGTGCGCGAGGTGGTGCTGGCCAACGAGCTGGTGGATCCGGCCGGTCTGGCGTGGCTGGCCGCCGAACTGGATTCCGACGACGGGTTCCGGTTGCTCTGCTGGGTCGATTCGGTGCGCGGCGTCGAGCTGATGGACCGGGCGCTGGATGCGGGGGGCGGCCGCAGGCCCGTGGACGTGTGCGTCGAACTCGGTGCGCCGGGGACCCGAACTGGGTGCCGCGACGACGACACCGCCGATGCGGTGGCGCAGGCGGTGCTGGCCAGCAGACGGGTGAGGCTGGCCGGGGTCGCCGGATACGAGGCCGCACTGGGGCATGACGTATCGAGCGCCGGGGTGCGGCCGGTGCTGGATTATCTGCGCCGGCTGCGTGCCACCGCAGTGCGGCTGGCGCCGCTGTGCGAGAGCGACGAGATGATCGTGACTGCCGGTGGCAGTACGCATTTCGACGTGGTGGCCACCGAACTGCTCGGCGCCTGGCGCACGATCGTGCGCAGCGGGGCCTACCTGACCAACGACGACGGGCTGTACCACCGGACCTCACCGCTGACCCGGCCGGGGGCATCGGGCGCCGGGCTCCGTGCCGCGCTGCACGTGTGGGCACAGATCAGCTCCCGCCCGGAGCCGGGCCTGGCCCTGGTGACGATGGGCCGTCGGGATGTCTCCTTCGATCAGGACATGCCCGTGCCGCAACGGCTTCGAACGCCATCGGGGTGGACCGACGGCGCGCTCGCCGAATGCGAGGTGACCAAGCTGAACGACCAGCACGCGTTCCTGCAGCTGTCCGAGACTGCCGACACGCAGATCCAGGTCGGCGATTGGATCGAGTTCGGGGTGTCGCATCCGTGCACCGTGTTCGACAAGTGGCAGCTGATCCCGGCCCTCGACGAGCGCGGCCGGGTGGTCGACCTGGTGCGGACCTTCTTCTAGCGGCCCGGCTTGAGCTTGCCGCGCTGGCCGTCCCGGTTGCGCTCGTAGACCATTCGCAAACCGTCCAGGGTCAGGTGCTTGTCGTAATGGGCGACCGTACTCAGGTCGGGCAGCAGCAACGGCGCGGTATGGCCGGTGGCCACCACCGCCACATCGGCACCGGCGAACCCGTCGACATCCTCGCGGATGCGCGAGATCAGACCGTCGACCAGCCCGGCGAAGCCGAACACCGCACCGGCCTGCATGCACTCGACGGTGTTCTTGCCGATCACCGATCGCGGCCTGGTCAGCTCGACCCGCCGCAGCGCCGCCGACCTGGCCGCAGCAGCGTCAGAGGACACCTGGATACCGGGGGCGATTGCGCCACCGAGGAATTCACCCTTGGCGGACACCACGTCGACACAGATCGACGAACCGAAATCCACCACGATGGCGGGCGAGGAGAACTTCGCGTACGCGGCGAGGCAGTTGACGATGCGGTCGGCGCCCACCTCCTTGGGATTATCGACCAGCAGCGGTATGCCGGTGCGCACGCCGGGCTCGATGAGCACGTGCGGCACGGAGGGCCAGTACTGCTCGAGCATGAGGCGTACCTCGTGCAGCACCGATGGCACCGTGGACAGTCCGGTGGCTCCGGTCAGCTGCTCGGAATCATCGCCGATGAGCCCTTCGATGGTCAGCGCGAGTTCGTCGGCGGTGACCTCCGACTCGGTCCGGATACGCCACTGCTGAGCCACTTTGGCGTGATCTCCCGAACCGGAGATCAGTCCGACGACGGTGTGGGTGTTGCGGACGTCGATGGCGAGCAGCACGGCTAGCGCGCACCTCGCGGTGAGAACAGATCGGCGACGTCATCGGGCACATGCGCGGGGTCGTCACCGAGGTCGACCTGCCGGTTGCCGGCGTCGACGAACACGATGCGGGGCCGGTATTCGCGGGCCTGGGCGTCGTCCATGGTGCCGTAGGCGATCAGTATGACCAGATCACCGGGATGAACCAGATGCGCTGCGGCGCCGTTGATCCCGATCACTCCTGAACCTCGCTGACCGGTGATCGCGTAGGTGACCAGTCGGTTGCCGTTGTCGATGTCGACGATGGTGACCTGTTCGCCTTCGAGCAGGTCGGCGGCTTCCATCAGATCGGCGTCGATGGTCACCGAACCCACGTAGTGCAGGTCGGCATGGGTGACCGTGGCGCGGTGGATCTTGGACTTCAGCATGGTCCGAAACATCAATTTCTCCAGCTTATTTCGTTGTTGGCGTCATGGCCCGCACCGGGCGGGGCAGAGTTGGTCGACAGGTCGATGGCGATGTTGTCCAGCAGGCGGGTGCTGCCCAGCCGGGCGGCGATCAACATCCGGGCCGGGCCGAAGGCCGGGGCGGGCTCGAGCCACGGCCCGCGCACCTCGAGATAGTCGACCTTGATGGCGGGCACCTCGTCGAGAACCGCGCGGGCCGCGTCCAATGCCGGGCCGACACCGTCTGCGGCACCGTACATACCGGCCAGCAGCGCCGAGGACAGCGCGCAGGCCTGTTCGCGCTCTTCGGGATTCAGGTAACGGTTGCGCGACGACATGGCCAGGCCGTCGGACTCCCGCACGGTCGGGACCCCGACGATCCGGACGTCCACGTTCAGGTCGTCGACCATCTGGCGGATGAGAACGAGCTGCTGGTAATCCTTCTCACCGAAGAAGGCCCGATCGGGCTGCACGATCTGCAGCAGCTTGAGCACCACGGTGAGCATGCCGGCGAAATGCGTCGGGCGCACCGCACCTTCGAGTTCGGCACCCAGCGGTCCGGGATGCACCGTGGTGCGCTGACCGTCGGGATACATCGCCGAGGCGGTCGGGGCGAACACCACCTCGACACCTTCACCGGCCAGCAGTTCCAGGTCGGCGTCCAGTGTGCGGGGGTAGGCGTCGAGGTCCTCGTTGGCGCCGAACTGCAAGGGGTTGACGAAGATCGACACCGCCACCACGGCTCCCGGTACCCGCTTGGCCGCCCGGACCAGGGCCAGATGGCCGTCGTGCAGCGCACCCATCGTCGGCACGAGCATCACCCGCCGGCCGGTGTGCCGCAACGCCCTGGTGACATCCGACACCGACTGAGGGGTCGGGTACACGTTGAGCTGCCCGGCGCTGAACTTCGGCGCCGCCTTGCTCATTGCCGCCGTCCTTGGCCGGCCGACCAGTCCGTCAACACCTCAAAGACCTCCTTGGAAACCCGCGCACGCTGGGCGGTACGCAGAGAGTTTGCGCAATATGCTTGCGCCAGTGCGGAATCCACTTCATTGAGAGCAGCAAGGTGACCCGCCACCGCGGTCGCGTCGCCGCGCGCCACCGGACCGGTCAGCGCGGACTGCCCACGTTGCAGGGTGTTCTCCAGCGCGGCGCGGGCCAGCGGGGCCACGATCCGCTCGGCCAGCCCGCCCGGTGCAGTGCCGATGAGTTCCTGTCCGAGCAGCTCCTGCCCGGACAGCGCGGCACGCAACGCATCGAGCGCGTCGGCGACCACCGTGACGACGTGATTGCTCGCGTGCGCCAGAGCCGCGTGATACAGCGCGCGAGCGTCCTCGCGGACCCGGAACGGCTCGCCGCCGATCTCGAGAACCAGCGACTGGGCGATGGCATAGCCGATCTCGTCGGCGGCGGTGATACCGAAGCACGTCTCACTCAGCCGCACCACATCGTCGTCGGAACCGGTGAACGTCATGGCCGGGTGGATGGCCAGCGGCACGCACCCCTGCTCGGCCAGCGGGGCCAGGATGCCGACTCCGTTGGCACCGGAGGTGTGCACCACGATCGTTCCCCGCCGCACCGACCCGGTGGCGGCAAGACCGTTGACCAGTGCGGCCAGTTCCGAATCGGGGACGGTCAGCAGCAACAGCTCGGCACTGTCGGCCACCTCCGGCACCGGAAGCACCGGGGTGTCGGGCAGCCGCCGCTGCGCCAGCCGCAGGGAGGTGTTCGAGATCGCGCTGCAGGCGACCACGACGTGGTCTGCTCGTTCGAGAGCCAAGCCGAGCGCAGTGCCGACCCGCCCGGCCGAGATGACGCCCACTTTGAGGCGCGCCGGGCGCAAGCCATTGGGGGTCCCCACCTAGACGACCTCACTGACGTCGATTCGTTCCAGTCCTGCTCTGCCGGTACCGGACGGTCAGCACAACTTTAACCCCAGGCCGACGCGGCGCCGCGGGCTCGCCTACCCCGCGGGCTCAGTCCTCGCGGCGGCGGCGGCCGCCGCTGCCGGTGTTGCCGTTGGCCTGCAGACGGGCCAACAGGTCGGCGACGGACTGGCCACCGGCGTGCTGACCGCCAGGGCCGGCAGGCGGTTCCGGTTCGGGCTCTGGCTGTGGTTCGGGCTCCGGCTCGGGCTCGGGCCGCCGTCGCCTGCCGCCGGACTCCGGCGGCGGGGGTGTGGACATGGCCGGCGCGGCCTGGCCGTAGGCCGGGGCCTCCACCGAGTGCCGGGCCCGTGGGGCGGCCGGTTCCGCAGCGGGCTGCATGACCGGTTCGGGGCGCGCCGGTTCGGGTCTCGGCGGCGCGGGTGCGGGCGGTTCGTCGACCGGGCCGGTCCAGTGCCTGCCGCGGCGTGCCTCCTCCGGTGTGGGGGCGCTGTCAACCGGTGGTGACACCCAGGTGCTGCCCGGCGTCCCAGGCGGCAGCCAACGCCCCTCGGCCTCCACCGGCTGCCACTCGCTGCTCTGGGCCGCCGGGGCCGGTGCGGGCTGCGGCGGTGCGGGTACCGGGGTGGGCTGCACAGGCGGGGCGGCCGGGCCGGCGCCGTTGCCGGCCGGCCGGCGGTGCGAGCCGCGGTAGTCGTCGTAATCCTGCGGCGGCGGGGGTTCCTGGTAGCGAGGGCGCGGGGGCGGCGGCGCGTAGGGCTGTTGTTGTTGGGCAGCGGGCTGCTGCCGGGGAGCCGGTGCGGGCGGCGGCGGAACCAGCGGCTCCTCGGGCACGTCGATGATCGGGTTCTCTGCCGTCCGGCTGGCGTTGTCCTCCGCGGTGACCGGGGTGATACGGCTGCTCTGCACCCGGCCGGGAGTTGGTGGCATCGCCGTGGTGTCGCGGGTCCAGTCGCCGTACCCGGCCGCCGCACGGTCGCCCTCCAGCGCGGGACGGTCGCCGAGATCGGCGTCGAACAGGATCTCGAGATTCGCGCGCAAGGCGGCGAGTTCGGCGCGCAACGCCGCTACCTCGTCGGCGGCCTGGGCTCGCAGTTCGGCGGCCAGTTCACGGCGTAGGTGCGATTCGACTCCCAGCTCGTACTCGCGGCGCGCGGAGATCTCCCGATCGAGCTGCAGGTCGTAGACCAGCTTCAGGTCCCGGGCCCGGGCGGCGTCGACATCGCTCTGGCGCCGATAGATCACCGACACGAAGGCGGCGACCACGGCCGCCCACAGCGACAGCACCACCGCGAGCTTGAGCAGCTCGACGCGGTTGGTGAATACCAACGCGGAACTGGCAACGATGGCCAGGACCAGCAACGTCGTCAAGAGCAGCCAACCCGGCCTGCGGCCGCCGCGCCGATTCCGGCCGCCGCGGGACAGAACGGTCATGGGGTGACTGTACCCGCGCGATGTCCGTGTACGTGTCCTCAAGCTGCGGCGATTCGCCGCGGCGCATCACTCGGTGGCGGAGTCGGCGCTCTCGGTTGGGTCGGCCGGCGACTTACAGCAATTCTCGAGCCACAACGCGGCGACCACGAGCGCCGCTGCACTGATGGCGGCCACCACCGCACCCGGGGTGTCGGCGCCGGCGACCCGGAGTTCAGTGCGGCGCGGCAGCAGGTAGACGACGACGCCGGTCCACCACCCCGCGGCCAGCGCGCCCACCCACGCCGAGGCCTTGGCGATCACGACACTGCGCGCCACCGCCAGGGGATGCAGCCGGCCGGCGCCGACCCCGATTCGCCCGTCGCGGATCCGCCCGCGCACCGACACGGCCCACGCCGCCTCAGCCACGGCGACGGCCAGCAGCGACAGTCCGGTCCACACCGTGATCGGCGGGAAGTAGCGGTACAGCACATGCACCACCAGATAGGAGACGACCGCTGCCACGACGATCGCGGCCAGCAGGTCGCGTCTGCGGGTCAGCCCCATCAGGCACTCAGCTCGGGAGGCAGGTGCAGGATCAGATCGGTCAGTCGGACGCCGTCACGTTCGGCCGCGTCCAGTTCACCCATGAGCCGTTCGACCGGCCGGCTCTGGCCGGCCACCGTCAGGACGGCGTCGGGTTCCACCGCCAGCCACGGAATCAGGACGAACGCGCGCAGATGTGCCATCGCGTGCGGCAGGGTCAGACCCTCGTCGCGCGAGAAGATCTCGGTCTCCCCCTCGTGGCAGCACACCAGGTCGACGTCCAAGGTGCGCGGGCCCCACTTCTGTTCGCGGACCCGCTCGTTGGCCTGCTCGAGGGCCTGCGCCTTCCGCAGCCAACCGTGTCCGTCGAGTTCGGGATCTTCCGCCACCACGATGGCGTTGAGGAACGGCCCCTGCTCGACACCGCCCCAGGCGTCGGTCTCGTAGACCGGCGACAGGGCGCGCACCGACGCACCGAGACCGTCGACGGCGGCCTGCAGCCGCGCCATCCGGTCACCGAGGTTGGAGCCGATGGACAGCACCACCCGGCTCATATCGCGTCTCCGGCCGGAACGATCTGCCGCCGGCCGCCGCCGCGCCGGGATCGACGGGCCACCACCGCAACATCCTTGAACGACAACGGGATCGGGGCGTCCGGTTTGTGGAGCACCACCTCGACGGCGTGGACCCGCTCGTCTGTCATCACGTCCTCGGCGATCTCGGCGGCGACCGTCTCGATCAGGTTGCGCGCCGGGCCGCCGACGACGGCGGCCGCCCGCTGGGCCAGGACGCCGTAGTCGAAGGTGTCGGCGAGGTCGTCACTGGCGGCCGCGGCCGCCAGATCGATCCACACGGTGATGTCGACGACGAAGTCCTGGCCGTCGCGTCGCTCATGGTCGAAGACGCCGTGGTTGCCGCGAACGGTCAACCCGCGCAACTCGATTCGGTCAGCCACCGGCACCCTCCCAAGCGTCGAGGACGGCGAGCGCATCCACGCTCGCGCGGACGTCATGCACCCGAACACCCCACGCGCCGTGCATCGCGGCCAGGGCGGAGACCACCGCGGTGGCGGTTTCCCTGCCGTCGGGTGACCGCGGGGTCCCGTCGGCGTCGGCCAGCAGGGCGCCGAGGAACCGCTTGCGCGAGGCCCCGACCAGGACCGGGATCCCGGTGCCGACCAGTTCGGGCAGGGCGTTCAGCAGGGCCCAATTGTGCTGGGCTGTCTTGGCGAAGCCCAGGCCGGGGTCGATGATCAGATTGGCCGGCGCGACACCGGCGCCGACGGCGGCGTCCACACTGGCCAGCAGTTCGTCGCGTACCTCGGCGACCACGTCGTGATAGTCCGGCACCGCATGCGGCTGCGCGGCACCGACCGAACGCCAGTGCATCAGAATCCACGGCACGTTCGCGTCGGCGAGCACCCGCGCCATCGCCGGATCGGCGCGCCCACCGGAGACGTCGTTGACGATGCTGGCACCGTTGTCCAGCGCAGCCGCGGCCACGGCCGCATGCATGGTGTCGATGCTGACGGTGATCCCTTGGGCGGCAAGCTCTTTGATCACCGGCACCACTCTGGCCGTCTCGACGGCGGCATCGATGCGCACCGCACCGGGACGGGTGGACTCGCCGCCGACGTCGATGATGGCCGCACCCTGGGCAACCAGTCGGACAGCGTGTTCGACGGCCCGACCGGGGTCCACATACCTCCCGCCGTCGGAGAAGGAGTCATCGGTGACGTTGACGACTCCCATCACCTGCACGCGGCCGGCGACCCGGGGTGGGATGCTGTTCACTTTCGCAGGATGAGTTCCAGCGCCTCGGCTCGGGATGCCTTGTCGGTCTTGAACTGTCCCCGCACCGCAGAGGTGGTGGTGCTGGCGCCCGGCTTGCGGACCCCGCGCATCGCCATGCACAGATGCTCGGCCTCCATCACCACGATCACCCCGCGCGGCTTGAGTTTGCGCATCACCGCGTCGGCGACCTGGGAGGTGAGCCGCTCCTGCACCTGCGGGCGCTTGGCGTACAGGTCGACCACGCGGGCCAGCTTCGACAGCCCGGTGACCCGACCATCCTCACCCGGGATGTAGCCGACATGCGCGACCCCGTGGAAGGACACCAGGTGATGCTCACAGGTGGAGTACATCGGGATGTCCTTCACCAGCACCAGCTCATCGTGCTGCTCATCGAAGGTGGTCTCCAGCACCGCATCGGGGTCGGTGTAGAGCCCGGCGAACATCTCCCGGAAGGCTCGCGCCACCCGAGCCGGGGTATCCACCAGGCCGTGCCGGGTCGGATCCTCCCCGACTGCGAGCAGCAGTTCACGCACTGCTGCCTCGGCACGTTCCTGGTCGAAAACCGGCGTCTCGAGCGAGATCGAGGTCGGCTGGGCCATCGAAGCTCCGTTTCGTCAATCAACCATTCGGCGGCGGGGTGGGCCGGGTGCCGTCATCCGCGGCATCGTCCTGCGGCGCGGGGCCGGGCCCGGCATGGCTGGGCGCGGGGTAGGGCTGGTACGGCGGATACGGCTGCTGGCCCTGCTGCTGCGGCGGGCCCCATCCGGGCGGCGGCGGGTACCAGTAGCCACCACCCTGCTGGGCCGGCGGCGGCCAGCCCGGCGCGTGCCAGCCGGCGGGTGCGCCGTAGTCGGGCTGGTTGCCGGCGGGGGCCGCGGGCGGCGCGTGGTGCGCGCCGTTGCCGTTGCCGCCATTGGTCTGCTGGGCCTGTGCCGTTGCCTGTGCGATCGCCTTCTTGAACGCCGGCTCCGGCATCGGCTTGGGCCACGGCTCGCCACGTTCGATGGCCAGCTCACCGGGGGTCTTGATCGGCGGCTTGTCCGAGGGGATGCGGCCACCGAAGTCGTCGAACACCGTCAGGCGCGGGCGCTTCTTGACGTCGGCGAAGATGCCCTCCAGCTCCTTGCGGTGCAGCGTCTCCTTCTCCAGGAGTTCACCGGCGAGCACGTCGAGCACGTCGCGGTACTCGGTGAGGATGGCCCACGCCTCGGTGTGCGCAGCCTCGATGAGCTTGCGCACCTCGTCGTCGATGATCTGCGCGACCTCGTGGCTGTAGTCGGCTTGGGTGCCCATGCTGCGGCCCAGGAACGGGTCTCCGTGCTCGGTGCCGTAGCGCACCGCGCCCAGCTTGGCGCTCATCCCGTACTCGGTCACCATCGCGCGGGCGATCTTGGTGGCCTGCTCGATGTCGGAGGACGCACCCGTGGTGGGCTCGCGGAAGATGAGTTCCTCGGCCGCGCGGCCACCCATCGCGAACACCAGGCGGGCGATCATCTCCGAGCGGGTCATCAGACCCTTGTCGTCCTCGGGCACCGAGACGGCATGGCCGCCGGTGCGGCCACGAGCCAGGATGGTGACCTTATAGATCGGCTCGATGTCGGGCATCGCCCAGGCCGCCAGGGTGTGGCCGCCCTCGTGGTAGGCGGTGATCTTCTTCTCCAGCTCGGAGATCACCTTGCCCTTGCGGCGTGGCCCGCCGATCACGCGGTCGACGGCCTCTTCGAGTGCGGCCCCGGTGATCACCGTGCCGTTCTCGCGGGCGGTCAGCAGCGCAGCCTCGTTGATCACGTTGGCCAGGTCGGCGCCGGACATGCCGACGGTGCGCTTGGCCAGGCCGTCGAGGTCGGCGTCGGGCGCCATCGGCTTGCCCTGCGAGTGCACCCGCAGAACGGCCTTGCGGCCGGCCAAGTCGGGGCTGGTCACCGGGATCTGGCGGTCGAAACGGCCGGGCCGCAGCAGCGCCGGATCGAGGATGTCCGGCCGGTTGGTGGCGGCGATCAGGATGACGCCCTGGCGGTCGCCGAAGCCGTCCATCTCGACGAGCAGCTGGTTGAGGGTCTGCTCACGTT
The DNA here is from genome assembly GCF_010731855.1 of Mycolicibacterium anyangense. Taxonomy (NCBI): domain Bacteria; kingdom Bacillati; phylum Actinomycetota; class Actinomycetes; order Mycobacteriales; family Mycobacteriaceae; genus Mycobacterium; species Mycolicibacterium anyangense. Next base: position 3,512,702 of record NZ_AP022620.1, read on the forward strand.
CGTCGTGCCCGCCGCCCAGGCCCGCGCCGCGCTGGCGGCCGACGGCGTCGATCTCGTCGACGAAGATGATGCACGGGCTGTTCTGCTTGGCCTGCTCGAACAAGTCGCGCACCCGGGATGCGCCGACGCCGACGAACATCTCGACGAAGTCCGAGCCAGAAATCGTGAAGAACGGAACTCCGGCTTCACCGGCCACCGCCCGGGCCAGCAGGGTCTTACCCGTTCCGGGCGGGCCGTAGAGCAGGACGCCCTTGGGGATCTTGGCGCCCAGTGCCTGGTAGCGCGAGGGGTTCTGCAGGAAGTCCTTGATCTCGTAGAGCTCCTCGACAGCCTCGTCGACACCGGCCACGTCGGCGAAGGTGGTCTTGGGCATGTCCTTGGACAGCTGCTTGGCCCGCGATTTACCGAAGCCGAAGCCCATCCGGCCGCCGGTCTGCATGCGGGAGAACAGCACGAACAGGCCGACCAGCAGCAGCAGCGGGAGCATGTAGACCAGCAGCGAGCCCAGGATGCTGCCCTGGTTCACCACGGTGTTGGTCTTGACGCTCTTGGCCTGAAGCGCATTGAACAGGTCGACGCCGTACCCGGTCGGGTACTTGGTGATGACCTTGTTGGAGTCTTCGGTGTCGCCGTTGCCGTTCTTGAGCTCCAGGCGCAGCTGCTGTTCGCGGTCGTCGATCTGGGCGCTCTTGACGTTGTCCGTGTTGATCTGCGTCATCGCCACCGAGGTGTCGACGGGTTTGAAGCCACGGGTGTCGTCACTGAAATAGAAGAACGACCAGCCGAGCAGCAACACGACGGCCACCACCGTCAATGTGCGGATCACATTTTTGCGGTTCATCTACATCGGCCGTATCCGGCCAGGTCCTTCCGATATGCGCAGCTGGGATAGTTCAGGCTACCGCTACACCAACGTCGGGCAGAGCCCCGCCGGTTTCCGTTACGGAATGGTTCTGGTTCACCCGAGAGCGAACGAGGCCCTTCCGGCAGCCGTGCGGCTGTGCTTGGCTACCACCGTGGCCGCCCCGACCGAACGGTTAGTTGACGTCAACGGAGTGCGCCTGCGGGTACTGGAAGCCGGCGATCGAGGTGCGCCCGTGGTGGTGCTGGCCCACGGTTTCCCCGAACTGGCGTACTCCTGGCGCCACCAGATCCCGGTCCTGGCCGATGCCGGCTATCACGTGTTGGCCCCCGATCAGCGCGGCTACGGCGGGTCCTCGCGCCCCGAGGACATCGGGGCCTATGACATCGCCGCCCTGACCGGGGACGTGGCCGCCCTGCTCGACGACGCCTGCGCGCAGCGGGCCGCCATCGTCGGCCACGACTTCGGCGCCGTGGTGGCGTGGAACATGCCGCTGCTGCATCCCGATCGGGTCGCGGCCGTCGCCGGGCTGGCGGTACCCCCGATCCCCCGGCCGCTGACCCCGCCGACCGAGGCGTTCCGCCGGATCTTCGGCGACAACTTCTTCTACATCCTGTACTTCCAGGAGCCCGGCCCGGCCGACGCCGAACTGGCCAGGGACCCGTTCCGGACCATGCGGGTGTTGCTGGCCGGCATGCGCACCCCCGACGGCGAGGAGGCCGCGCAGCGGATGCTCACCCCGGGGCCCGCCGGCTTCCTTGACCGGCTGACCCAGCCCGAACGGTTGCCGGACTGGCTCTCACCCGACGAGCTCGAGCATTACGCAACCGAATTCGGCCGCACCGGGTTCAGCGGGGCGCTGAACTGGTACCGCTGCTTTGACCGCAACTGGCAGATCCTGGGCCACCCGGCTGCCGACACCATCACGGTCCCCGCGTTGTTCATCGGCGGCACCGACGATCCGACGCTCGGTTTCACGCGGACCGATCGGGCCACCGAAATGGTCAAGGGTCCCTATCGTCAGGTCCTACTGAGCGGCGCCGGTCACTGGATCCAGCAGGAGCGGCCAGCCGACATCAATCGCGAACTGTTGGATTTCCTATCCGGATCGGAGTGGTGACCATGCGACCCCTCAACTTCGGTGTGTTCGTCACGCCGTTTCATCCCGTCGGGCAATCCCCCACCGTCGCATTGGAATACGACCTCGATCGGACGGTCGCGCTGGACCGGCTCGGTTACGACGAGGTGTGGTACGGCGAACACCACTCCGGCGGCTACGAGCTGATCGCCTGCCCGGAGGTGTTCATCGCCGCGGCGGCCGAACGCACCAAGCACATCCGTCTCGGTACCGGCGTGGTGTCGCTGCCCTACCACCATCCGCTGATGGTCGCCGACCGTTGGGTACTGCTGGACCATCTGACCCGGGGTCGGGTGATGTTCGGAACCGGGCCGGGCGCCCTGCCGTCAGACGCCTACATGATGGGTATCGACCCGGTCGAGCAGCGGCAGATGATGCAGGAGTCGCTGGAGGCCATCCTCGCCCTGTTCCGCGCCGGCCCCGACGAGCGGATCAACCGGCACTGCGACTGGTTCACCCTGCGCGATGCGCAACTGCACATCCGGCCCTACACCTGGCCGTATCCGGAGATCTCCACCGCGGCCATGGTGTCGCCGTCCGGTCCCCGACTGGCCGGCACATTGGGAACGTCGCTGCTCTCGCTGTCGATGTCGGTACCGGGCGGATATGCGGCACTGGAAGACGCCTGGCGGATCGTGGTCGACAAGGCCGCCGAGGCTGGCCGCCCCGAACCCGACCGGACCAACTGGCGGGTGCTGGGCGTGGTGCACCTGGCCGACACCCGCGAACAAGCCATCGAGGACTGCACCTACGGGTTGAAGGACTTCGCCAACTACTTCGGTGCCGCCGGGTTCGTCCCGCTGTCCAACGACGTCGACGAGGCCACCCAGTCGCCCCGCGAGTTCGTCGCCGACTATGCCGCCCAAGGGAATTGCTGTATCGGCACCGCCGATGACGCGATCGCCTACATCAGCGATCTGCTGGAGCGTTCCGGCGGCTTCGGCACCTTCCTGATGCTCGGCCACGACTGGGCCAACCCGCAGGCCACCTATCATTCCTACGAGTTGTTCGCCCGCAAGGTCATTCCGCACTTCAAAGGCCAGCTCCGTGCCGGCGAAGCATCACACGAATGGGCACGGGATATGCGCGACAACCTGTTCGGCAGGGCCGGCGAGGCGATCATGAAGGCGATCGGCGAGCACACCAGCGGGCAAGCCTAGATTTCGGTGGCTACGGCGCCGGATTCATCTGCGGCGCAGCACCTTCCCGCGGGTGCGCCCAGGTGTCGACGGTCACTTCCAGATCGGCCTCGATCTCGTCGAACAGCACCGGTCGACGTCGTCCGGCAGCCGCCAGCCATGTCGCTCCGACCGCCATGTATGCCAGGAAGTAGTAGGGGAAGTAGCGCACCGGCACCGGGGGCAGCGGGTAGAAGCTACCGATGGTCGGGACCAAAAGACAGACGATCGCCAGTGCAGATATGACGACGCTCTTCGTGCTGAGCTGGCCGTGCTTGCGCAGGTATACCGGGGCGGCGACCGCGATCATGAAATACGCGAGCAGAAATCCGAACGCGGCAAGTGTTCCGGCGTCGCCGAAGGTGGTCAGTGGATCGGTGAAGATCTGCATCACGCTCACGATGCCCAGCACCAGCACCGTGTAGACGGTGACCGCCACGTGGGGTGTCCGGTTGCCGGCGTGAATGTTTCCCATCCGGTGGCTGAGCATTCCGTGCCGGGCCATGGGCAACAGAATGCGCGAGCCCGCGTTGACGCACGACAATGTCAACGAGTAGAAACTCAACACCGCGCCCAGACAGATCGGCGCCTTGAGATAGCCGACCTGATAGGCATCGGACAGCGTGGTGAGCGGCGCAGCAAGCTGTCCTAGATCCAGGCCGCGGCCACTGGCGCCGACGACCTCGACATAGCTGACGAAGACGAAGAACAGTCCCGCGATGATCAGACTCCATCGCACAGCTCGCGGAACACTTTTCAGCGGGTTCTTGGCCTCGCCGCCGAGCGCGGTGGCACTCTCGAACCCGACGAGGCTGAAGATGCACGCGACGACTGCCAGCGTTGTGCCACTGACGCTCACGCCGTCGAGGCGCAGCTGGTGCACGTCGAGGACAGAGCCATGTTTGGCCAAGACCGTTGCGCACAGTACGACGATCAACACGACCGACAGGCCTTCCAGGACCAGCATCAGCAGCGACGAGATCCGGATGTCCTTGTAGGCCACGAGCCAACAAAGGAAAGCACTGACGCCGAATGAGAATACGACCGGAACGTGGGCACCGATTCCGACGGCATCGAGGAACTGATTGACGAAGATCGCAAAGCCGGCCAGGCCGGCGACCGCGATGAACGCATAAGACCACAGCAGGGTCCAGCCGGACAACACACCGCCCCGCGGTCCGAGCCCACGGCCGATATAGGCGTACATGGACCCGGGCAACGCCGATCTACTAGCGAACACGTTGAGGTTCATCACGACGAACGAGAGCATGACAGTGGCGAACAGATAGGCCAACCAGGTTCCATTGCCCGCGAACGAAAAGGCCAGCGGCACAATGAGAACAGCAGTCATCGTCGGCGATATCAGCGCCACCGACTGCGCCAGCAGGGTGGGGAATCCGAGTACGCCCTCGCGTATCCCTGACGTGGATCCCGGCGGTGGTCCGACAGTCGCGGGAGTGGGTGGTAGTTCAGCGGCCATGGCCATGAGAGGAGCTCCTAATTGCCTGAAGACCCGATACAGAGCGGGTTCGCGATTTCGTCATCGGGCGGTGCGTGTGCCCGGCACGATCAAGGCTAGGAGCTTGGTTGCCTTAGAGACAACACTTGTTGACCAATTTGACGACGCGGTAATGCAACGTTACATCGTTGTCATGCAGGCACTTTCATCACATCGATACCGGACATCAATGGTGTATGCGGCTGAGCTCGGTGTGATCGGTTGCCGATACCAGTAATACCTCGGTGACCATCCGAGCCGTCAACCGATGCGGTCGGCCCGCATCGAAATGCACTGCAGCACCGGCTGGAATCTCGTGATCGACACCGTCGTAGGTGAAGGTCAACGCCCCGCTGACGACGTAGAGCCATTCTTCGCCGCGATGCTGGACGGGGGTACCGGCGGGGCGACGCGGTTGAACCCTGACCCGCAACGCCTCGATGCTGCGGGATCCCGAAAATCCGCTACAAACAGCGACTTCCAGTCCATCGGCCGATCGTCGCGGGGCGCCCGGGGCGAATGTCGCCAGCTCTGGGCCACCATCGTCCTCGCCGAGGAGCGAGCTGACTCGAACACCCAATGCTGTTGCAAGATCGACCAATGCGCCGATCGACGCCTGCCGCTCACCGGATTCCAACCGCGACAGGTGGGCCTTCGACAGGCCCGAGCAGTCCGAGAGTTGATCGAGCGTAAGGCCACGGCTCTCCCGCGCCGATCTGAGCCGTGGACCGATTGCCTCGAGATCGACCGCCGCTGACATGCACCGCAGCGTAACCACCTGTTGCCCGTGAGGCAACACGGGTGTTCGAACCTTGACTATGCGGGTCTAGTGTCCCGATTCGTTAGTTCGTGGACAGCCACGCATGCCTCTCGTTACCGCGAGCCTGTCGTTATCGCCCGGGTTACTTGCCTTTTACGCGATAACGACAGCGTCGGTGAGGTTCTGAAGGGAGCAGCGAACTTCCGACTCACGACACTAGCCGACCGGCCGCAGAGCTCTCGATCTGTGTCGGTATGCCACTGACAGCCTGTCCAGGAATTCGTAGAGCAGGTGATTCATCACGTCGTATTGGTGGTCACGCATCACCTCGGCGCGTTGCACATAGCGTGCCGACGGCTCCACTGCTGTGGGATAGGCCTGCTCGATGAGCCCATCGACCAGCGGCTGTGTGAACTCCAAGTGACATTGGAATCCATACACCAGTGGGCCGTACTCGACGATCTGGCGGGGACAACCTGCACTGACTGCGAGCACCCTGGCCTGGGCCGTCAACCCTGGCATGTCCGCGTGCCAGTGGCCAACCACGGGGCGTGGCCCGAAGTGGGCGACTGCAGGGCTCGCCAATCCATCGGCGGTCAGTGTGATCGGGAAGTTCCCGATCTCGGGATACGGACTGGGTTCGAAGCCGGCGCCCAACGCCTGGCCGATCAGCTGGGCACCGAGACAGACCCCCACCACCGCTCTTCCTGCGGCGATGCATGAGGTGATCAACCTGCATTCGGCGGCGCTGTCGAAATACGGGCATTCATCGGTGGACGTCGCAGGGGACTGCGGCCCGCCGAGGATCACCAGCAGGTCGATGTCGGATCCCGACAGCGGCAGGGGCTGACCCTCGAAGACCCGCGAGTAGCTGGACCGGTGGCCACGCCCGGCGACCCATGACTCGAATGCCCCTGGTGCTTCGAATGATTCGTGCTGCACGAAATGGACGCGCAGGCGTTCATCCGCCCCGTCTGCTGATGCACTCACGCCGCTACACCGCGGAGAGCATCGCTTGGAGTTCGGAGCGCTCCGCCGGCCGTAGCGGCAGCAACGGGGGACGCGGGTCTCCGACGTCCTGGCCGAGGATGTCGAGGCCGGCCTTTACCGTGCTGGGGAGCCCACCACTGACGATGAATCGGAGCAACGGTGCGAGCTCGTCGTAGATCTGTTGGGCGCGCGCGAAATCGCCTGCCTGGGTTGCGGCGTAGAGATCCAGACACGCTTGCGGCCGCAAGTGAGCAGCAGCGGTGCACCATCCGCTGGCGCCCGTCTTGAGGGCGTCAAGAACCAACGGATTGCTGCCGTTGTAGAACGGCAACGAGCCGCCGGAGAGTTCCTTGATGCGCACCATTCTGGTGAGGTCACCGGTGGACTCTTTGACCATGGTCACGTTGTCGACTTCGGTGAACATGTCGAAGAGGAGTTCCGGGCTCATGTCGATGCCGCTGGTGGCGGGGTTGTTGTAGACCATGATCGGTATGTCGAGGGCGGCGCCGACGGTGGCGTAATGCTGGATGATCTCGTGTTCGGCCAGTTTCCAGTAGGAGATCGGTAGCACCATGACCGCGTCGGCACCCGCGTGCTGCGCATGGCGGGCCCGGCGCACGGTGTTCGCCGTGGTCAGGTCCGAGACCCCGACGACGACCGGAACCCTGCGGTTCACGACGCCGACCACGGTGTCGACCACGCCGTCGAATTCCTGCTCTGTCAGGTAGGCCGCTTCCCCCGTACTCCCGAGCGGGGCGATCGCATGGACGCCTGCGTCGACCAGTTCCTCGACCAAGGAAGCGAGCTTGCCGGTGTCGACGGCGTCGCCGGACGCCGTGAACGGCGTGACGGGGTAGGCGATGATTCCGTGTATCGATGTGGTTGCCATGGTCATCATTCCTTAGGTGTGGGCGGTGGACTGCGAAGTCAGGACATCGGGATGGCGGACCAGGGCGCGCCGGGCATAGTAGGCGAAGTTGGCTTGGCTGCGTTTGGGATTCAAGGTCCAGTCGTGCGCCTCACGCGCCAGCCGCTCCGGCAGTGGAGCAATGCTCCCGGCCGCCATCGCGGCAAGTTGCAGCTTGGCGGCACGCTCGATCAACATCGCCAGCGAGCACGCTTCCTCCACGCTGGCGCCGGCAACGACATGGCCGTGATGGGCCAGCAGTATCGCCTTCTTGGATCCCAGCGCCGCACTGATGATTTCGCCCTCCTCATCGCCAACCGGCACACCGGGCCAGTCGGCCAGGAAGGCGCAGTCGTCGTACAGGGGCGTGATGTCCATCTGAGAGACCACCAGCGGTATCTCGAGCATGGACAGTGCGACCACGTGAAACGGATGGGTGTGGACGATGCACGTCACGTCCGGCCTGGATCGGTAGATCCATGAATGAAAACGGTTGGCAGGGTTGGCCATCCCGTCGCCGGACAGCACATTCAGAGCCTCGTCGACCACCAGCAGGTTGTCCTCGGTGATCTCGTCGAAGCCCAAGCCGAGCCGTTGGGTGTAGAAGGTGCCCGGCGTCTCCCCTCGGGCGGTGATCTGCCCCGCGAGCCCCGAATCGTGGCCGGCGTCGAACAATGCCCGGCAGGTCAATGCCACCTTCTGTCGGGTGGTCAACCCTGTCTCTGGCACGTGGACCGACAGATCAGCCAATGCCCGTCGCATGATTTCGGGCTTGGTTACATCAAGAGCGGCGCTCACCAGCTGATCCTCCTCGGTTACCCAACTGAATGACACAGTGTGGATATTAGGACACATTGTGTCCTGTCGGCAACACTGTATTCTGGCGATGCTCATCGAGTCGGCGGAAAGGAGGAGCGGTGATGGCCGACGTGCTACGCGCGGTTCGCCTGGAACGCGCCATGACGCTGGAGGCACTCGCCGAGCTGACCGGCCTGACGAAGAGTTACCTGTCCAAAGTCGAACGCCGCCAGAGCGTCCCCTCGATCGCGGCAGCGATGAAGATCGCCAGGGCCCTCGATGTGGATGTGGCCCAACTGTTCTCCGACGACCCCGAGGCCCAGGCCATCACCGTGGAGCGAGCCGTCGGCCAGCACCAACGCGGACACCGACCCATCGCTGCAGACATGCTGGGGAAAGCCATGTCCCCCTTCGTGCTGTATCCGGGGACCGAGTTCGCCGAGCACTCGCACCCCAACCATCCGGGCCAGGAGTTCGTCTTCGTGCACAGCGGGACGGTGGATCTGAACTACGACGGGCAGACCATCCAGTTGGGTACCGGGGATTGCGCGTATTTCGATGCAGCCGCGACACACCGATTCCGCCGTGTCGGACTTCCACCCGCAGTGGTTCTCGTCGTCGCCTACAACGACAACCGCCTCAGCCCTCGATAACGGTGCGGACCGGAAAGTCGGGACTGCGCGCTACGGTGGCCTCATGTCGATGAGCCATCGGTTAGCAGTTGTCGTCGCTGCTGCAGGGGTCACCGCCGCCGCGGTCAGTGGCTGCGACTCCTCGGCCGCCCCGGTCGGCGCCAATCCCCGGCAGGTCACTGTGGTGGGCAACGGACAGGTCAAGGGCGTGCCGGACACCCTGACCGCCGACGTCAGCATCGAGGCCTCCGCTACGGACGTCACGACGGCGATGAACCAGACCAACGACCGGCAGAAGGCCGTGCTCAACTCGCTCAACGCCAGCGGCGTCGACACCAAGGACATCAGCACCACCGGCGTCAGCCTGCAGCCGCAGTACGGCGACGGGTCGACGATCCTGGGCTACCGGGCGTCCAACTCGATCCAGATCAAGATCCGCAACCTCGGCACCGCCTCGCAGGTGCTGGCCAATGTCGTGGGCGCCGGCGGCGACGCCACCCGGATCAACTCGGTGAGCTACTCCATCGAGGACGACTCGAAACTGGTCAGCGATGCGCGGGCGCGGGCCTTCGACGACGCCAAGGGCCGTGCCCAGCAGTACGCCCAGCTGTCCGGACTGTCACTGGGCAAGATCATCTCGATCAGCGAGGCACCAGGCGCCGTGGCCCCGCCGCAACCGATGCCCGCGCCGATGCCGCGCGGGGCGATGGCCAGCGAGGTCCCGTTGCAGCCCGGTGAGCAGACCGTCGGCTTCTCGGTGACCGCGGTGTGGGAGCTCGGCTAAGGCTCGTAGACCTTGGGGTCCAGCGTGCCGATGTAGGGCAGGTCGCGGTACCGCTCGGCGTAGTCCAGGCCGTAGCCGACGACGAACTCGTTGGGGATGTCGAAGCCGACGTAGGCGATGTCCACGTCGGCGCGCACCGCGTCGGGCTTGCGTAGCAGCGTGCACACCCGCAGCGACCGGGGGTGCCGGGTCGCCAGGTTGCGCAGCAGCCACGACAGGGTGAGCCCGGAGTCGACGATGTCCTCGACGATCAGCACATCGCGATCGTGGATGTCGCGGTCGAGATCCTTGAGGATGCGCACCACACCCGACGACGACGTCGAGGATCCGTAGGAGCTGACCGCCATGAACTCCAACTGAGTGGGCAACGGGATGGCCCGCGCCAGGTCGGTGACGAACATCACCGCACCCTTGAGGACGGTGACCAGCAAGAGGTCCTGACCGTTCAGCGAGTCGCCGTAGTCCTTGGCGACCGAAGCCGCCAGTTCCGCGGTTCGGTCCTGAATCTGGTCTTGGGACAACAGGACCGATTTGATATCCCCGGGGTACAGGTCGTGCACCGACACGCCCACACTGTGCCATGCCCGGAGCCTGACGACCAATCACACCGGCCGCGCGTACAACACCAATCTTCCGTCGCGGCGCCCCGCGAACAGTCTCTGGTGCGGCAGATCGGCGCTGACGGCCGCCCCGCCCTGGCCATGCCACGCCGTCACCAGCGCATCTACCGCGCGGATCTGTGTCTCGGTCAAGCCGCTGGCGCCGCCCCGCAGCAGCCACCCTCGCAACACGCGGCGGCGTACCGCCGTCGCCAGCCCGGACAGCGCTGCGACGGACAGGCCGTCGCCGTCGAGCGCCGCGGCCAGCGCCGCGTCGGCCAGCGCGTCGAGCGCCTCGGTGTCCTCCCGCAGCGCGCCGGCGGTACGGGCCAGCGCCTCGGCCACCCCGCCGCCGAGAACGTCCTCGAGCAGGGGCAGCACCTCGGTGCGCAACCGCACCCGGGTGAACCGTGCATCGTGGTTGTGCGGGTCATCCCAGGGGGCCAGGCCGAGTTCGGTGCAGGCGGCGCGGGTCAGGCTGCGACGCTGGCCGAGCCATGGCCGGTACCAGGGCGGGTCGCAGACCCGCATGCCGGCGATCGAGCGTGCCCCGGATCCCCGGCCCAAGCCGAGCAGCACGGTCTCGGCCTGGTCGTCGAGGGTGTGGCCGACCAACACCGGCGCACCGCCGCGGGCGCTGTCCAGGGCGGCGTACCGAGCCGTGCGGGCGGCGGCCTCGGGGCCGCCCCGGGTGCCGACGTGCACCGTCAGCACCGTCGCCTCGCTGCAGCCCAGCTCGAGGGCCGCGCGCCGGGCAGCGTCGGCCACGTCCGCCGAGCCGGACTGTAAACCGTGGTCGACGATCAGCGCGGTGGTGGGACGCAGCGCCGCCGCGGCGGCGGTCAGGGCCAGCGAGTCGGGCCCACCGGACAGCGCCACACACCAGGCGTCGCCGCCGGGCAGGTGTTCGGTCGCGAACCCGGCGAGGGCGGCCCGCAGCCGGGCTAGAGCACCCGGTCGATCCACCGCTGCGGATCCTCGATCTCGTCGGGCAGCGGCAGGGTGTCGGGACCCGACCAGACGGTGTTGAACCGGTCCATGCCGACCGTGGTCACCACATGGTCGACGAAGGCCTTGCCGCGGGTGTACTGGCTCATCTTGGCGTCCAGGCCGAGCAGCGCCCGCAGCAGCCGCTGCAGCGGGGACTGATGACGTTGGCGGCGTTGGTCGAAGCGGTGCCGGATGGTCTGCACCGACGGCACAACGGCCGGTCCGACGGCGTCCATCACGTGGTCGGCGTGGCCTTCGAGCAGGGTGCCCAACACCAGGAGTTGGTCCATGGCCTGGCGTTGCGGCTCGGACTGCACCGCGCGCATGAACCCGAGGATGCCGTCATTGTTCGGGTCGGGCCGGCGCTGCGACGAACGCCGCTCCTTGACGAACTCGGCCAGCCGGGCCACCACGGTGGCGACGTCGTCACCAGCATCCGAGGTCAGCACCGCCAACGCGCGCGACATGTGTTGGGCCAGCCAGGGATTCGCACTGAACTGGACGCGGTGGGTCACCTCGTGCAGACACACCCAGAGCCGGAAGTCCGAGGGCGAGACTCGCAGCTGGCGCTCGACGGCGATCACGTTCGGGTAGACCAGCAGTAGCTGACCGCCGGCTTGCGCGCCGACCGCGAACGGGTCGAACTGGCCGAGGATGCCCGAGGACACGAACGCCAGAACAGCCCCGGTCTGCGCCCCGGTGATCCGGCCGGTGATCGGGTTGGCTGCCTTCTCGGTTCCGCCGGTCATCACCCGCATCGATTCGGTGGCCGCGCGGATCCATTCCTCCCGGTTGACGATTCGGGCGTCGGGGACGACGTCGTCGTTGCCCAACCGGGTGACCTCGCGGACCGGACCCTCGGCGGTGCGAGCCGCGGCGGCCAGTTCGTCGATCGCCTGGCGACGGGTGTAGTCGGTGGCCGGCGGTCCGGGCCGGGTGAGCCAGGCGCCGACGGTGCCGGCGAAGCCCCAGTCGACCGCCCGCCCGACGGTCAGATCGCCGTCGGCGCTCACGCGCCGCACCCGCAGGTACGCAGGGTGCCGGCTAGGGCGTCGATGGCCACCCGGCCCATCGGCCCGGCGTCGTTGGAGATGAACGCGAAGGTGAGCACCCGGCCGCCGGCATCGGTGACAATCCCGGCCAGCGAGTTGGTGCCGGTCAACGAGCCGGTCTTGGCGCGCAGCCAGCCGGCCGACGAGGTGGCGGGATCACCGCCGAGGAAGCGGTCGGACAGGGTGCCGCTGCCACCGGCGATCGGGAGCAGATCCACCAGTGGCCGAAGCTGTGGATGGTCCGGGCCGGCCGCCGCGCCGATCACCTCGTCGAGGGTGGTCGCGGTCAGCCGGTCCAACACCGACAGACCGCTGGAGTCGACCAGCGTCGCACCCGTCATGTCGACGCCCGCCGACCGCAGTGCGCTGGTCACCGCATCGACAGCACCGGCGAAACTCACCGGCCGGCCGGTGGCCTTGGCCACCTCGCGGCCGATGGATTCGGCCATCACATTGTCCGAGGCGCTCATCATCTGGCGAAGCCGCTCGATCAGCGGCGCGGACTGCACCGAGGCCAGTTGCTGTCCGGTCGGGGCGGTGGTGGCGAAGGTGACGGTCGCCGGGTCGACGCCGAGGGCGGTGGCCAGCGCCCGGCCGGCGTCGAGCGCGGGCGTGGTCGAGCGGCGAGAATCGACGGTGGTGGGCTGGGTGCGCCCGGCGTCGATCATCACCGACTGGAGCGGCGCGATGTCGCCGCCGTCGATATCGGCGGGATCCCAGCCCGGCGCAAAGTCCGGTCCGCTGAACAGCGAACCGTCGACCTGGACGGCCGTCACGGCGAAACCGCTCTTGCGGACCTGGTCGGCCAGGTCGCTGATCCGGGCCGCACCCCGATACCAGGTGTCCTGGCCGGGCGGAGCGGCCGACAATGTCGGGTCACCGCCGCCCACGAGCACCACCACGCCGGGCTGGCGGGTCTGGTCGGCGGCCACCACCGTGGTGGTCACCCGCTCGTCGCGGGGCAGCGTGAGCAGCGCCGCGCCGGTGGTGAGCACCTTGTTCGTGGAGGCCGGCTGCATCGGCACGCCGGATCGCTGTTCCCAGAGCTGCTTACCGGTATCGGCGTCGGTGATGCGGCCGGTGATGTTGCCGAGGTTGGGATCGGCCACGGGGGCGGCCAGCGCGGCGGTCAGTCCGGCCGACGTGGGCGTCCCCGCGGTGTCCGAGACCGGAACGACGGCCGGTTTCGCCGTCGCCGGCGGGTGCGGCGCCGGCAGCTGGGCGCTGCTGGTGTCTGCGCCGGTGGCCACAGCCACGACCGCGACGACGGCGGCGACCAGCGCGATGACCGCCGCAGCGACCAGCGCGTGGGTGGAGCGACGCCACCGCGCGGGATTCATGACTGTCCTGACTGCATTCGTTTCATTGTGCCCAACCACCCTGTAGTGCGGGGCGGTGGTGGCGTTAGGGTTAGACGCCGTCGCCTGGCCTGCGGGCTTGGCGAAGCGACCCGGGCTCAGCTCGGGCAACCAGAACCAGTGGAAAAGGAGTCGCGCGGTGGAATTCGACGTCACCATCGAGATCCCCAAGGGCCAGCGCAACAAGTACGAGGTCGACCACGAGACCGGACGGGTCCGGCTGGACCGCTACCTCTACACCCCGATGGCCTACCCCGCCGACTATGGCTTCATCGAGGACACCCTCGGCGAGGACGGCGATCCGCTGGATGCCCTGGTGCTACTTCCGCTGTCCGTGTTCCCCGGCGTGCTGATCGAGGTACGCCCGGTCGGCATGTTCAAGATGGTCGACGAGGCCGGCGGCGACGACAAGGTGCTGTGCGTGCCTGCTGGTGACAAGCGCTGGGACCACATCCAGGACATCGGCGACGTGCCCAAGGACGAACTCGACTCCATCCAGCACTTCTTCACCCACTACAAGGACCTCGAGCCGGGCAAGTTCGTCAAGGGTTCCGACTGGGTCGGCCGGGCCGAGGCCGAGGCCGAGGTAGAGCGCTCGCGGGAGCGGTTCGCCGCCGAGGGGCACTGAGGTTTACTGAGCCCACGCTTCGGCCGGGACAGGATTTAGCCTGGCCGTAACATGCGGTAACCCGGTTGTGCTCTGGGTTTTCGATGATGGCGGGGTGTTGTTGCATCAGGGCATCGGGCTGGAGGCTTTCAACGAGCTTCCGGACCGCAAGGCCATGCACGCTCTCTACGAGTGCTGCAACAGTGTGACGCTGGCTCGGGATCTGTCCAGGGGACGCCCCTACGCCGATCACAACGCCCTGTTCCGCCGTGCCGACGCGCTGCTGTTCTCGCTGTCGGAGACGGTCATCGACGACATCCTGCAGGCCTACCCGCATGTCGGGACGCGGCCGCGCAGCACCAAGTCGCAGGCCGAGCAGTGCTCGGTGTGGGACGACCGGCCCGAGGTGATGGCCGAACTGCGGGCCGTCGTGCAGGAGTACACCGAACGATTCGGCTACGACTTCGTGATGCACGTCGGCGGATTGGCCCCTGACTGCTGTGCCGAGTCGGTGATCGGCGTTGTCCGCGACCGGATGCACCACGATCCCGAGACCGAGCGCAAGGTGGTGCGCAACGAACTGGCCCGGATCAACCGCAGCCGTCTGGAGCGGATGCTGGGTCCCGAGGGCGGCTACGACAACTGGGGCTGATCCCGTGTGGTCGGCCGAATGTCGGCTCGGCGCATAGGCTTGCGCGGTGACTGGTGCCGCGAACCCGCATTTCCTGTCGTTCCCAGATCTGGCGGCGCGCACTGCCGGCGGGTCGGTGGTGTGGGCGAATGACGACCTGTTCGCCGAGCGGGAGAACCTGATCACACCGAAACCCGCCGAGTTCCGGCCGGCTACCTTCGGTCACAAGGGCCAGGTGTACGACGGGTGGGAGACCCGCCGGCGCCGCGGCGCCACGGCGCAGGACTGTGACCAGGCGATCGTGCGGCTGGGAGTGCCTGCGATCGTGCGCGGCGTGGTCGTCGACACGGCATGGTTCACCGGGAACTACCCGCCGCAGGTCTCCGTCGAGGCAGCCTTTGTCGAGGGTTACCCCAGTGTCGAGGAACTACTGGAGAACACGGTCTGGATCACGATCGTGGAGCGCTCCGACGTCAACGGTGACACCCGAAACCCGTTCAAGGTCAACTCATCTCGCCGATGGACGCATGTGCGGCTGTCGATCTACCCGGACGGTGGGGTGGCCCGGTTCCGGGTGCACGGAGAGGCATTGCCGGATCCGCGGTTTGCCGACGGCCTGCCGCTGGATCTGGCCGCATTGGAGAACGGTGGCCGGGTGACCGCCTGCTCGAACATGTTCTACAGCTCGCCGAACAACCTGCTGCTGCCCGGCACGGCGCGGACGATGGGCGAAGGGTGGGAGACCTCCAGGCGCCGTGACGCGGGCAACGACTGGGTGCAGGTTCGACTAGCCGGACAGGGCGTGCTGACCGCCGCCGAACTGGACACCTCCTACTTTCTCGGCAATGCCCCAGGGCAAGGCCGGCTGATGGGACGCGACGGCGACGGCGACTGGTTCGAGGTGCTGCCCATCACCGACCTGCGTCCCGACACCCGGCACCGCTTGCTGCTCGATGGCCGGCGACCGGTGAGCGAGGCCCGGCTGGACATCTACCCCGACGGCGGGATGGCGCGGCTTCGGCTCTTCGGCCGACTGACCGATGACGGCGCGCGCACCGTGCGTGAAAGGTGGGACGCCAGCGCCTAAGGTTGGCTGTCGTGGCCCTGTCGATGGATCCCCAAGTCCTCGCTTTCCTGCAACCGCTGATGGAAGCCGCCGCTCAGGTCGAACCGCCGGCGGTGGGCGACGTCGCCATCCGGCGCGAGCGGGCGGCGCCGTTCTTCGAGATGCTGGCGGCGGGCCGACCAGCGGTCGACGGGGTGACGGCACAGTCGTTCACCGTCACCGCTGCCGACGGCGCCGAGCTGCCGCTGACCTGGTACATGCCGGCCTCGGGAGCTACCGGCAGTGCGGCGCTGTACCTGCACGGTGGCGGGATGATCTACAGCCTGGCCGAGACCGCACCGGCCTACGACGCCGGCGTTCGCGGATACGTCGCGGCTACCGGCGTGCCGATGCTGGTGGTGGATTACCGTGTGGCGCCCGAACATTCGGGACTGACGCCAGTCCAGGACTGTTACGCCGCGTTGTGTTGGCTGGCCGAGCACGCCGATGAACTCGGTGTGGACCCCGACCGGCTGGCGGTGGCCGGGGATAGCGCCGGCGGCGGGCTGGCCGCGGGCGTGAGCCTGTTGGCCCGCGACCGCGGTGGACCAGCACCGGCACTGCAGCTGCTGATCTACCCGATGCTCGACGACCGCACGGTGACGCCGGATCCAGCACTGCCGCCGGAGTTCCTGACGTGGACCTACGAGGACAACGTGACCGGCTGGGGAGCGCTGTTGGGTGATCTGGCCGGCGGCGACGAGGTGTCGGCCTACAGCGCTCCGGCGCGCGCGACGGATCTCTCCGGACTGCCACCCACCTACTTGGATGTCGGCGATCTGGACATCTTCCGTGACGAGAATGTCCTTTACGCACAACGACTTTCGATCTCCGGAGTGCCGACCGAGCTGCATGTGCATCCGGGCTGCCCGCACGCATTCGAGGCGCTGGCCCCTGCCGCGGATGTCTCCCAGCGGGTGATGGCGGACCGGGTGCGTCGGCTGCGGGCGCTCTAACCGGTACCCGATTGCCGGACAATAGGACTCGGCTCTTCTGCGGCTGTGCACAGTTCACCGATGGCTGCGGCCGGCGCGTTCATGCTGGGCTCCACCCACACCGCATGATCATCGACCAGGCGTGGATCCAGCATCCGCTGGCCGCTGATGGGCCACTGCACCCACTCGGAGCCGGCCAGCGTGTACTGCACGTCCCCGGCCAGCCACACCAACGCCTGCGGTGCTGACGTCTCCAGCAGATAGCCCAGGCAGCGATGGTATGCGCCCACAGGCCCGTCGAAACCCAGGGCTATGCAATCGTCAGAAGCCTTGAAGTTCCAGCACATGCCGTTGAGCGAGATCGGGCGACCGTACCGACGGCAGCCCAGATCATGGGTCACCGCACGGGCAGCAGCGGCCCAGGCATGTGGGAGATCGGCGGGCGGATCGTCCTCGAATGCGAATCGCCACGACCGCTCCGGAAGATCCCACGACATGACCCCACCGTCGCACGATCATCACCGGCACATCGAGTTCTTTTTCGTCTAACACTTCGCTTCCGCGCCACGCGTGCTGATACCGACTTGCAGGGCTTGCGATCGCTGAGCGGATCTACCTTTCCCAGTCGAGATGAGCTTTTCGATCGGCGACTCACCGACACGATTGTCGGAATCGCCTGGAGACATGGACTTCCCATCGATGATCATGTGCGTGGAATCGGAGGACAGCAATGACACAACAACACTTCACATCGGGGCGGGAGAGTGCTGTCATGAGGATACAGACTGTCGCGTATGACGCGAGACAACGATCAACGCCTGGGGCCCGCACTACGGTGCGGCGCGGTATCGAAGGCTTCTCATGGACTTGAGTCTCAATGACGATGAGGTGATGCTGCAGAGGTCGCTCGAAGCGTTTTTCAGCTCCGAGTCCGGGCCCGACTGCGTCAGGGCCGCAGAACCGGTCGGGTTCGACGACGGGCTGTGGCGGCGCGTGGTCCATCTGGGGACACCAATGATGGCGATGCCGGAAGCTGTTGGTGGCGGCTCCGCTTCGACAATGGCCAGCGTGATCGCCGTTCAGGAAGCGGGCCGGCGGCTCGCACCGATACCTCTTGCCGAAGCCATCGCCGCCAACAGCGTCCTCGCGCGGTCGGGCCCGGCGGAACTCGCCGCCGCAGCAGGCCACGGCGCGCTGGGGACGCTGGCGATCCGGCCGCCGCTCAATGGCGTGTACCGGCTGGTCCCTGCCGGCGCTGTGGCCGATGTCGTCATTGTGATCTTCAACGATGAGCTGATTGCATTGCGTCGCAAGAGATCTGGTGACCGTCCGTACAGCATGCCGCCGCCGAATTTAGGGTGCAGCCCGATCGCCGACGTCGACCTACACGATGAGGCGTTCGAGAGAATAGTGTTGACCAGCGGCGCCGAGGCGCACCAGATCTACGCCGACGCGCTTACGGAGTGGATGTTGCTGACTGCCGCCGCCCTCGACGGGCTGCGGGGCGCGGCGCTGGATCTCGCGGTCGAATACGTCAAGGCGCGCAAAGTGTTCGGCACCCCGGTCGGCTGGTTCCAGGCCGTGCAACACCGGCTGGCCGATTTGAGCATGAGCGGCGACGGGGCGCGCCTTTTGGTCTCTAAGGCCGCCTGGGCACGACAACAGCGTCTCGATACGGCCGCCAACCTGGCCATGATGGCGTTTCTTTTCACCGCCGAAGTCAGCTTCAAGACTTGCCGTGAAGCCGTGCAGTTCCACGGCGGCTACGGCTTCACCCTCGAATACGACATCCAGCTCTACCTGCGGCGAGCGAAGGCATGGTCACTCGCCGCAGGGGATCCCCACGTGATTTACCAGCAGCTGGCGGCGCAGCTATTCCCCGAGACACAGGAGTGACATGGACTTCACCCAGGACGAGGATGAGCTCAAGCCGTATCGTGAGCAGGCGAGCCGGTGGATTGAACACAACCTTCCCGCCCTCGCGAGCGAGGCCGAACGCCAACGCGTGAGCGGGGATTCATTCTCGCCGGAAATCCACCGATGCCTCGCCGCCGCGGGCTGGCTCGGCGCAGGATGGCCAACCGAATACGGCGGCACCGACAACGAGGTTGGGGTAGCCCGCGCGATTCATCAGCAGATCGCGCTCAGCGGCGTTCGCATGATCGCCTGGCTCACCACATCGTTCGTCATCAACACCATCCGGGACCGGGGCACCGAAGCACAGAAAAAATCAATCATCTCCGATGCGCTGCGCGGAGCGATGATAATCGCCTTGGGCTACACCGATCCTGAGGCGGGCTCGGACGCCGCAGCCGCACGCACCCGAGCGGTCCGGCACGGCGATGAGTGGGTGATCAACGGGCAAAAAATGTTCACCAGCTGCGCGCACCTCGCGACTCACGTGTTCATGCTCACCCGCACCGATCCAGAGCTACCCAAGCACAATGGTCTGACCACCTTCCTGGTCCCTCTCGATGCCGAAGGCGTGGAGATTCAACCGGTCTGGACGCTTAGCGGGGAACGCACCAACGCGACCTTCTATGCCGACGTACGGACACCCGACGAATTTCGCATCGGAGACATCAACGGCGGCTGGGACGTGCTGCGTACCGCACTGATGTACGAACGTGGCGGCCAACGCGACAATTTGCGCCCAGAGAACCTCGAGACGACACGCAGTGCAGTGGAATGGGCGCAGCGCAACCATCGTGACGACGGCAGTCGAGTATGGGATGATCCGGTTGTGCGGGAGCGCCTCGTGCGTCACGCCATCAACGAAGAGATCACCGAGCTACTGCGCTACCGCGCGGTGTGGGCAGCCCAACAGGGCGACCTCTCCGGTGCCCCCACCGCTGCCGTCAAGGTATTCGGTTCCGAGACCACCCAGCAGCGGGAGTGGGATCTGCTCGACATGTTCGGTGCCGCCGGTGTTCTCAAGCGGGAAGCCGGTGATGCCCCGCTCGACGCGGCAATCGAGGAAGCCGCCCGCGACGGCGTTGTCGGCCCGATCGCCGGAGGCTCCAACGAGGTACTTCGAGGAATAATCGCCGAGCGGCAACTGGGCCTACCCAGGTGCCGACCACCCCGGTGATCAGTGCGCACCTGCGCGGCGCCTATGCGCAGCCGCCAAATGTCTGAACTTCCACCGACACAACATCTTTCGCCACAACGCTGAGCTGAGGAATCATGAGCGGACCGCTGCAAGGTATTCGCGTGTTGGACATGTCGATCATGCTGACCGGACCCTACGCTGCTGCCCTATTGGCCGATCAAGGGGCCGACGTGATCAAGGTGGAGCGTCCCGACATTGGTGATCTCGCCCGCTGGATTGGGGCGCGGGTCGGCGGAATGACATCGCTATTCCTGGTGTGCAACCGTGGCAAACGATCCGTTGCCGTCGACGCCCATCATCACGAAGGTGCCGCGATCATCCGCGAGGTCGCGGCCTCGGCCGACGTGGTGATCCAGAACTTCCGTCCCGGGGTGATGGACAAGCTCAACCTCGGCTACGACGCCATCAGAGCGATCAACCCCGACGTCGTCTGCGCCTCGCTGAGCGGTTTCGGACCTGTTGGACCTTACCGTGAACGCGGGGCGCTCGATCCGATCATCCAGGCCTACACCGGATTCGCCACGAATCAATCGGACGGCCCCGGTGCGCCACCGGCATTCTTACATCAAGCCACGGTCGACAAGGTCACGGCTCTGTTCGCCTGCCAGGCCATCACCGCTGCTCTGTTCGCGCGTGACCGCGGCGCCGGCGGGCAGCATCTGACGCTGTCCATGGTGGATGCCGGCGCCTCGTTCCTGTGGGCCGACGCCGCGGGCAACGAAATGTTGCTGGACTCCGACGGCTCATTCCCGTCGACTATCACCGCCGGCTTTGACCCGATGTGTTTCGCCGACGGGTGGGGAGCCGTCGCCGTGGTCAACGACGAGCAGTTCGTCAACCTGTGCCGCAGCCTCGGCGTCGACGGCTACGACGACCCACGCCTGGCCACAACAGCGGCGCGAGTTGCCAATATGGGACTCCTCAACGACATCATGGATCTCTGCCACGCCGCTGCGGCCAACATCACCATGGCCGAGGCCAATGACCGGTTCAGCGCCGCACGCCTGCCGTTCGCGATGGTCACCCCGCCGGCCGCTCTGCACGAGGATCCGCATGCCAAAGCGATGGGCCTGTTCGAGGAGTATCACCATCCGGTCGCCGGCCGCGTCCGAATGCCGCGACACCCCACCCAATTCGGCTCCACGCCAGCGACACTGACGCGCGACGCACCGACACTCGGCCAGCACACCGAGGAAGTACTCAACGAACTCGGCCTTGCCGACAATCTCGACGCGTTGCGCCGCGACACCGTCATCCACTGACCGCCCGCGAACAGAACAGCATTGGAATGACAGAAGACACCGTTGTGACGGCGAGGAGTTGGTCGATGACAACCATCAGACCCCCGGCTGGCGGCGCTGCGACAGCCAGTCGGATTCGGCCATGAAAGTTCATTTGCAGGTCGACGGCGACCCGCGCCGCGTGCTCGACAGTGCCCGCAGCATCGTCCAAGCCGGAGCTGACGGGGCTTTCTCCTTTGAAGGTCAACACGATGTGTTCCTCCCGCTAGTGCTCAGCGCCGTCGAAACCGACCTCGAGGTGATGACCAACGTCGCTATCGCTGGCCCGCGCAGCCCACTCCACCTGGCACATGCCGCCTACGATTTGCAAAGCTACAGCGGTGGGCGCTTCCGATTAGGGCTCGGCTCCCAGATTCGGGTGCACATCGAGAAGCGCTACAGCGGTCGATGGGAGAAACCGGCCGCCCGGGTAGCCGAAACCGTGGCAGCAGTGAAAGCTATCTTCGCGGCCTGGGAAGGGCAGGCGCCCTTGGATTTCCGGGGTGAGTTCTACACCCACACCCTCATGCCAGCCAACTTCAACCCGGGCCCGAATCCATACGGTCCACCAGCGGTGCTGATGGGTGGGCTAGGACCGGTGATGACACGTAAAGCAGCAGAGGTCGCCGACGGTCTGCTGGTGATGCCGTTCACCAGCACCCGATTCTTCGCCGAGCAGACGATGACCGCTGTCACAGACGGGTTGCGCAGAGCAGGCAGGGTCGACCACCCCTTCCCGATCATCGCCCAGGTCATGGTCGCGATGGGGAGCATCGACACCGAGCTGCGCAAGGCGATCGACCTCGTCGCCTTCCTCATCGGCTTCTACGGTTCAACGCCGAACTATCGTCGGGTTCTCGACATCGAGGGCTGGGGCGAGCTGCAACCGCGGCTCAACGCTCTATCCAAGGGAGGCAATTACCCTGAGATGCGCGAGCTCGTCTCCGACGACATGGTCGATACATACGGTGTGGTAGGCACACCGCGGCAATGTGCTGAGCAGATCTATCGCCGCTTCGGCGACCATGCATCCGAGGTCTGCTGCTACTTCCCCGGCTACAAACCGAGCATCGCGGATTTGTCCGCTTTTGTGCGGAGCCTTCACGACCTACCATCGCCCAGCGAAACATCCTCGGCCCGTGCAGATCTGCGGCATTAGCTCCCTTTAGATCGTCAGAATGCGCAACACAATCTCGAAGAGAGCCGGGGCAAGGAAAGGCGACGCAGCTCCATGAAGTCTGTCGATAATAACTATCCGACCATTCCCGACCTACCCGTGTCCTTGGCCGACGGCGTGTTGTCGGTCACCTTCAACCGCCCTGAGAGTCTAAATTCTCTCTCCGCGTCGATGCTCGTCGGGCTGGTCGGCATCCTGAACCTGGCCGCAGTGGATCCGCGGGTGAGGGTGGTACAGCTCAGCGGCGCGGGCTCTAGCTTTTCGTCCGGTGCCGGTATCGGCGGCGAGGACTTCACACAGCCAGGAGCACCGGTGACACCGGCCGACATCCTGGAGGCCACCAACGACACTGTCCGCGCAATCACCAAATTGCCGCAACCGGTGGTGGCCGTCATTCGAGGTGCCGCAGCCGGAGTCGCGGTCTCGTTGGCGCTGGCGTGCGATATCGTACTGGCCTCCGAAACAGCTTTTTTCGCCCTCACTTTCACCAAGATCGGACTGATGCCTGATGGCGGCGCGTCAGCTCTCATCGCTGCCGCGGCAGGTCGCGTCCGTGCGATGCGAATGGCGCTGCTGGCCCAGCGCATCCCCGCACCAACTGCTTACGACTGGGGCCTCATCAGCGGGATCTATCCAGACGACGCGCTGGGAGCCGAGGCGGATAAGATCGTTGCATCGTTGGCGGCCGGGCCCGCGACCGCGCTGGGTAAAACCAACAGCGCCATCAATTCTGCCGCCCTGAGCGAACTCAACGAGGCTCTCGAACGCGAGAAGCATGGCCAGCAGATCCTTATCGAGGGCAGCGAGTTCCGCGAAGGCATCGCAGCTTTTCAACAACGCAGAACGGCGAATTTCGCTGCCCCGCTGGAGCGATGACAACAACGTGACCCTAGCCGCCGACGCGGACACCTCGGCTGCGAACCAGCAATCGACGCAGTGAGCGTAGTTGCGGCCGCTTAGCGCCGAACCTTGACGTCATTTGGCAGCGGTGCGGTATGCGCTGACAATCGGTTCGAGTTCGTCGGGCGTTGCGCCATGCAGGATGACCGCGTCGGCACCGTAGTCGAACTCCTTACGGACCCGCGCGACGCATTGCTGGGGCGATCCTGTTGCCGAGGGCTCGAGCCATTCGTCGGGGATCAGCGTGGCGATGTGTTGGATCTGGTCGGCGGTCGCCTTATGGTCGATCCCTCCTGGAATCGATTGCACCACCTTGTCATCGCGAAACTTCTGCAGTACCGCGGGATCCCATCCGTTGGTGCCAACAATGAGGTCGCCGTACCCCTGCAGATAGGTAGCGAGCCGGGCGACAGTCTTCTTCAGGCGCAGCTCCTCGGGCAGGTGATCACCGACGGTGGCGAAGCACGACCACACCCGCACAGTGGCCGGATCACGGCCCGCTTGTTCGGCGGCGGTCTTCACTGTGGCGACCGCGCGCTGGACCGTTTCCGGGGTGAAGTACGTGTGCAGAATGACATCGTCGAATTCTCGCCCAGCCAGCGCAAGCGTCTTCGGGCCAAATGCCACAATCGCCAGCCGAATGTCTTCATCAAAGTCCGGATCTAGCAGAAGCATCTGATACTGGCCGATCGGTCCGTCGTGGTGGACGATGATCTCGCCGTGCCACAGGCGTCGCATCACCTGAGCGAAGTCTTCCAGCTGGGCGGTCGTCACCGACGACACACCGAACGCGTTATAGATTGCCGCCACGCCCCGTCCCAACCCGAGAGTGAATCTGCCGCCGGACAGGCGGTGCATGGTCGCCGCCCACGCTCCGGTGATCAAGGGGTGGCGAGTGTTGTGGTTGGTAGCACCTGTCGCGATGCGCATATTGCTCGTGACCGCAAGGGCCGCACCGGTAAGTGAGGATGCCTCTTTAAAATTCCAGCGCTCGGAAATGAACGCCGTGCCAAAGCCGAGCTGCTCACCGCGACGAGCTTCCGCCACAAGACCGGCGGGTCCCTCACCCCCGGCGCCCGCCAAGAGGTAGTAACCCAGTTCATTCAGCATTCGGTCGGTCACACGAGATCCCTTTCACCTACGGGGTGCCGCAAACGTACGTGCAGAGCGCATCTGAGCAACACCGGTGTTCCTGCACAACACGCGATGAACACCTGCGACCACAACAGGAGGCCGAAACCCCCTGTGCGGGAGCCAGTATTCGGCCAAAATTCTTAGTTTGGTTCTCCGCAAGGACAGGCGGCGAGTGGCCTTCGTGGCCGTTTTCAAGTGTTGGCGCGACGACGCGGATAAGGAGGCGCCCTTCGGGGGCGATCACGTGAAGAGCAGTTCGAAGGCGTCGAGGTCGGTGATGGCGGCCGACGATCTCTCGGCCATCACCGTAAACATCCGATCTCCACGCTCAGAGCGTTGGGCGACAAAAGCACCCACTACCGTCATGAATGGCGCATAAAAGATGGCGTATCGGTAATCGTCCCAGCAGTGCTCGAGGTCGTAATGCGTCACGCCCAGTTCGACGAGTCTTCGGTGATAGGCCGAGACGATCTCGTACTCCGAACTGCGGCGGTCCTGGGTGGTGAGTCCGGTGGCGAGCAACAATGCGATGTCGCGCAAAGGTAGGCCGGTCGACACGACTTGCCAGTCCACTGCCACAACCGGATCGGGCATATGGGGCGCGTCAAACAGGAGGTTGTCGGGCCGGTAGTCGCCATGTACCAACGAATACGGCTGGCTGCGTCGGGTAGCCCAACTGGTAAAGAGGTCGACGAACTCTTGGAGAACCGACTCCGTCGAAGGATCAACGGAGTAGCGGCGGAGGAACTGCTCGGTAGCCTCAGCGAGAAACTTCGCGGTGAAGTCCACCATCGACGACCATTCGGGTATGAGCCAATCCAGGGAACGAATGCGCGGGTCATTCCACGTAGGCCCATGCAGACCCGCGACGTTAACAGCCGCGACTTCTGCCTGCCTCACGGAACATCCGGCGATCTGGTCACCCGGCAGCTTCGGCGCCATGTCTTCCAACAACAAGGTGAACTCGTTGGTCGAATCATCAAGTGCGGCTAAATAACAACGTGGCACACGTGCCTGGATCCGGTCGGCGAACTCCCGGTAGAAGCTGACTTCACAACGGTAGCCCAATGCTCCTGCCGCCCGGCTGCTCTCATCAGCAGCAGGCAGTTTCACGACCAGCCGGCGCGGGCCGTCCCCGTCGGCGTAGTCAATCGTCAATCTGAAGCACGAACCCATCTGTCCGGTACCGATGGGTTCGGACTCGACCCCGCGCACGGTGACGGCAAGACCCGACGCACGAAGCACCGCAGTCAACCAATGTGAGTCGATCTGGCCAACATTGGAGACACCACGCGTGCCCTGCGCGCCATCGGCGAGAGCAGCATCATTCTGATTCTGACTCACAGGTTTGCCCACTGAGGCATCATGGGATCGGGCGTGGCGCGGCGCAGCCCCACGATCCGGCGCGCGAGGGTGTGACGAAGGCCGTGCGGGGATTTGCTGGAGCGCGTCGTGCCCGCAGAAACAGCACCTGAACTACACATACCTCCACGCCTCTCCGGATCGCGCGACTGGCGACCACAGTGGATGGACTGTGTCACTTCTGACATGTCTGTGTCAATGCTGCCGCAGGCTGTTCGGCATAGTTGGATTATGGACTACTGCTACTCCTGCCAGTGCTGCTCGTAACTCGGTGATCTCGACATCCGTCAGCGACGACATGCGGCCAGCCACTACGGCGACTGTGCGTCTCATGCTCAACATTCGCTCCGACCGAATGGGGCGGTGCGCAGGTCATCCGCGAACCCCCGTAACCCACAGGCTGATTCATCCCCCACCGTCGATACACAACCGCCCGAGGACACTCCCAACCGGCTATAGACGTCGGCGGCGGCAGCTCAAAGCTGGCCAGCTAGGTTTCCAGAATCCCTGGCGGGGTCACACTCCACCGTCCATCAGCGCATCCTAGACGTCTCAGCAACCGGTACCCAGGCGTTGACTTCAGTCGTCTTATAGGTCATTCTTCTGTCAGAACAGACATCATGATGTCTTTTCTGCCTCTGGGGCGGCGGTTCCGGGGAGAGGGTTTCCTGCATTGTTGATGATTGGTCGTCTGCCGTCGCACTTGCCGAGGTCAGAGTCGGACGTGTCCGGTGGCACTTTGCCGGCGAATCCGAGTGGCGGCCTGAAGGCCAAGGGCCATCTGCTCGGTGCGACCGGGGTGGCTCAGTGTGTGGAGCTCTTCGACCAGCTGCGTGGTGAGGCCGGCAATCAGGTGGACGGCGCACGAATCGGACTGGCCCACAGCATCAGTGGGCCGACGGCGGTCGCCGCGGTCGCGATCCTGAAGAGATCTGATACCGATGCCTGTTAGGGGAGCAGATCGTTGGTCGCCGGGCATTGCGCTGAGTAGTGCGGCTGGTCCGATGCAGGCCATTGGTGGCTTGTTTGCTATGTCGGCGGATGCGGTGCGGTTTGTGTTTCGCAAGCCGTTTCAGTGGCGGGAGTTTTCGGAGCAGTCGTGGTTTGTGGCGCGGGTGTCGTTAGCGCCGACGTTGTTGGTGGCGATTCCGTCTCCGTCATCCTGCTGGTATCCCTGGCCATCTACGGCTCCAACGGCAACTTCAACCTGTCCGGATCGGGAGATGACGTGACACGCAATCTCGGTCCGGGTCCGGCCGACCGATCCGAAACCGAAACCCATGCAGCGCCGGTTGCGGCGCGAACCGGCGCAAGCTTCGGCGCAACCGGATGGGCACGGCCGATTGCGGGTCTGGCCACGGTCGTCCTCGTGGTCGCTATCGTCGCGGTTGCCGTCGGTCTCTTCCGCGGCGACTTCACCAAAACCGTTCCAGTGACCGTGATCTCCGATCGGGCGGGACTGGTGATGAACCCCGACGCGCGCGTGAAGATGCGCGGTGTCCAGGTCGGCAAGGTGGAATCGATCGAGAGCCGCGCCGACGGCACCGCGGCACTGCACCTGGCGATGGATCCCGCGCAGCTGCGCAAGATCCCGTCGAATGTCGTCGCCGACATCGCGTCCACCACAGTTTTCGGCGCCAAGTACGTCAACTTCCAACCGCCGGCAGACCCGTCGCCAAAGCCGATGTACGCCGGTCAGGTCCTGCAGGGCCAGCACGTGACGGTTGAAATCAACACCGTGTTCCAGCAACTCACTCAGGTGCTGAACAAGATCGACCCGACCCAGCTCAACGCGACCCTCGGTGCCCTCTCGGAGGCATTCGCCGGGCGTGGCCACAGATTCGGCCAGACCATCGCAGACTTCGACGAACTGTTGGCCAAGATGGAGCCCAGCCTGCCGAACCTGGCGAAGGACATCGAACTGTCCGCCCCAGTGTCGTCGGCCTATGCCGATGCCGCACCAAATCTGGTCAAGACCGTGCAGAGTACCAACAAAGTCAGCGACAGCATCGTCGATGAGCAGCAGAACCTCGATAGCCTCCTGGTCAACATGATTGGGTTGGCCGACGAAGGCAACGAGGTGCTCGGCACCAACCAGCCGGCCCTGAGCAAGGTGCTTCATCTGCTCGCGCCCACCACGACGTTGTTCAACGAGTACGCACCGGCGATCGACTGCACACTCAAAGGCATGAACTCGATCCGACTATCACCGCCCCCGGTGGATCCCGGCTTAGCAGTTTCGGTTGCCTTCACCCTGGGCATCGAACGGTATCGCTACCCGTCGAACCTGCCTAAGGTCGCCGCCTCGGGCGGTCCGCAGTGCATGGGCCTGCCCTACATCGGATACGGCAAGAAGTCCAAATACCTGGTGACCGACGTTGGCGCGAACCCGTGGCATTACGGCAACCAGGGCATCCTGCTGAACTCCGACGGTCTCAAGCAGCTGTTGTTCGGACCGTTAGACGGGCCACCGCGCAACACTGCACAGATCGGGCAGCCGGGATGATGAGCACCACAAGCACACTCGTCAAGTTCGGCGTGTTCGCGGTGGTGATGGCGCTCCTGACCGCCTTTCTGTTTTTGACCTTCAGCAACTACCGCAGCGGTTCGACCTCCGGATACTCGGCGGTGTTCGCCGACGCATCCCGGCTCAAGGACGGCGACACCGTGCGAGTCGCCGGCGTCCGGGTCGGCACGGTCAACAGCGTTGACCTGCAACCGGACAAGACCGTTCTGGTCACGTTCGACGCCGACCGCGACATCGTCTTGACCACAGGAACCCAAGCGGCCGTGCGCTATCTGAACCTGACCGGCGATCGTTATCTGGATCTGATCGACGGCCCCGGCTCCACCCGCGTGCTGCCGCCGGGATCCCAGATCCCCAAGGATCGCACGCAGGGAGCGCTCGACCTGGACCTCCTACTCGGCGGGCTGCGGCCGGTGATCCAGGGACTGAACCCGCAGGATGTCAACGCACTCACCGCTTCACTGATCAATGTTCTACAGGGTCAGGGCGATACGCTCGACTCGCTGCTCGGCAAGACCACATCGTTCTCGAATGCGTTGGCCAACAACAGCCAGACCGTGGAGCAATTGATCGACAACCTCAAGGTGGTCGTCGACACGCTCGCCAAGGACGGAGACAAGTTCTCCGGGGCCATCGACAAGCTGGAGCAGCTGATGACCGGCCTGTCGCACGATCGCGAACCGATCGTTACCGCGATCACCCAGCTGGACAACGGAACTGCCTCTCTGACCAGCCTTCTCAACGAGGCTCGTGCTCCGCTGAAGGGCGATATCGACGAGCTCAATCGGCTGGCGCCACTCATGGACGACAACAGGATCGTTCTCGATAGAGGGCTCCAGCGGGGGCCTGACAACTACCGCAAGATGGCCCGGCTCGGCGCATACGGCGGCTTCATCATGTACTACATCTGCGGCCTGTCCATCCGCGTCACTGACCTCCAGGGACGGACCGCAGTCTTCCCAACGATCAAACAAGAATCCGGCAGGTGTTCGGAGCCATAATGCTGAAATACCGAGCTCCAAACCTGTGGCGCGCCGGCTTCCTCGGCGCGGTATTGATCCTCCTGGTGATCGCGGTGGGCCTGCAGCCCGAGCGGCTATTCCAGCTCGCCACGTCGGTGCGTCACCAGGCGCTGTTCACCGAAGCCGGCGGGATCACCGTCGGCAACGACGTGACGCTGTCCGGCATCAAAATCGGTTCGGTGAACGATGTTTCGCTTGACAACGGCGACGCCCTGGTCACCTTCACCACCGCGGGCAAATATACGCTGGGCTCGCAGACCGCCGCCCACATCCAGACCGGCTCGCTGCTGGGTGAGCGCGTCCTCACCCTGGAATCCGCGGGCAGCGGGACCCTCCGTGCCGGCGACGTCATCCCGACGACGCGGACGTCCTCGCCGTACTCACTCACCGACGCCGTCAGTGACCTGACCACCGACACCGCCGGCACCGACACCTCGTCACTCAACCAGTCGCTGGACACACTCTCGGACACCATCGACCAGCTCGCCCCAAAGTTGGGACCGGCATTCGATGGCTTGAGCAAGCTCTCGCGGTCCCTCGACAGCCGCAACGAGAACCTGGCCGGTCTACTCAAGAGCGCCGCCGACGTCACCACGGTGCTGGGGCAGCGCAGTCAGCAGCTCAACACATTGATCCTCAATGCCAACTACCTGCTCGGTGTGCTGAACGACCGCCGCGAGGCCATCGTCGACCTGCTGGCCAACACCGCCGCGGTCTCAGCGCAGCTGACGGGTCTGGTCCACGACAACGAGGACAAACTGGCGCCAACCCTGCAGCGGCTGAATTCCGTTGTCGCCGTTCTGGAGAAGAACAAAGACAACATCGCAGCGATGCTGCCGAACGTGAAAAAGTTCATCCTCACCGAAGGCGAGACGCTGGCCAACGGCCCCTACTACAACGCCTATGTGCCCAACCTGCCACCGGCGGGTCAGCTCCAGCCGTTCCTGGATTATGCGCTCGGCTTCCGGCGCGGCGTCAACGCAGGCCAGCCGCCCGACACTGCGGGCCCGCGCGCCGAGCTGCCGCTGCCGTACAACGGTATTCCGGAAGGATCCCGCTGATGAGCAAGCGTAGGGCCAAGGTGCTCTCGGTCGTACTGGCCGGCCTCCTAGTGGTCGGGACCGCGGTACTGGTGCGCAACATCTTCTTCGGACCGAAAACCATCTCCGCGTTGTTCACCACCGCCACCGGCATCTATCCCGGCGACGATGTACGGGTGTCAGGCGTCAAGGTCGGCACCATTGATGCGATCGAGCCGCAAGGCACCCAAACCAAACTGGTGCTGCACATCGATCGCGATGTGCCCATCCCCGCCGACGCCAAGGCGGTGATCGTGGCCCAGAACCTCGTCGCAGCCCGCTACGTTCAACTGACCCCGGCATATCGGAAGAACACTGGGCAGAAGGAGATGGCCGTCGACACGCTGATCCCATCGGACCGCACCGCGATCCCGGTGGAGTGGGACGAAGTCAAAGAACAGCTCACCCGACTAGCCACCGACCTCGGACCGCAGAACGGTGTATCGGGAACCTCGGTGTCGCGCTTCATCGACAGCGCGGCCAACGCACTCGACGGCAACGGCGACAAACTCCGCCAGACCATCACCGAGCTCGCCGGAGTCTCCCGAGTGTTGGCCAACGGCAGCGGCAACATCGTCGACATCATCAAGAACCTACAGACCTTCATCACGACCCTGCGCGAGAGCAACGAGCAGGTGGTGATGTTCCAGAACCGGCTGGCGACGCTGACCAGCGTGATCGACGGCAACCGGTCGGACCTCGACGCCGCACTGAAGAACCTCTCGGTGGCCATCGTCGACATACAGCGATTCGTCGCGGGCAGCCGGAACCAGACCTCCGAGCAGCTGCACCGGCTGACCAACGTCACCACCAACCTGCTCAACAACAAGATGGAGATCGAGAACCTTCTCCACATCGCCCCGAACGCATTGGCCAACGCGTACAACATCTACAACCCGTCCACGGGCAGCGCGGTCGGACAGTTCGTCCTCAACGACTTCTCCAACCCGACCGAATACATCTGTGGCGCAATCGGTGCCATCGAGAACACCACCGCCCCGGAAACGGCAAAGCTGTGCAGCCAGTACCTCGGCCCCGCGCTTCGCCTGCTGAACTTCAACTACCTACCGATCCCCGTCGATCCCTACCTGATGCCGGCCGCCGCGCCAGACGAGCTCATCTACTCGCAGCCCAATCTCGCGCCCGGCGCGGGTGGACCGACCCCGGACATTCCACCGCAGCCGCCCCACCACTCGGCATACGAGGGCGTGCTGCCTGGACCGCCGGGATTCACCGGACGTGCCCCGGGAGAGGCGCCTCCAGGTGCTGCCCAGCTTCTTCCGGGCGGATCGCCGGCAATACCGCCATCGGTGATCTCGTCGCTGCCCAGCATGCTGAACCCGGCGGCCGCGCCCGGCCCAGCGCCTAGTCCGCCGATGGCCGCGGAAGCAGGAGGGACGCCATGATCGGCGGAAAGTCGTTGCGACGAGCAGTGATCGTCGGCTCATGTGTTGCGGTGACCAGTAGTGCATGCGCCTTCCAAGGCGTCAACTCACTACCACTGCCCGGCACGGTCGGCCGCAGCTCCGACGCCAGCATCTACCACGTCGAGATCGCCAACGTGTCGACCCTGGAACCGAATTCACCGGTGCTGATGAACGACGCCGTCGTCGGCAGCGTGCGCAAGATGACGGTCAAGAACTGGCACGCCGACGTCGAATTCTCGGTGAAACCCGACGTGGCGGTGCCGGCGAACGTGGTCGCGAGCGTGGGCCAGACCAGCCTGCTCGGCTCGATGCACCTCTCGCTGAATCCGCCGGTCGGACAAGCCCCCAACGGCACGCTCACCCCCGGCGCGACGATCCCACTCAACGCCTCATCGACCTACCCGACCACCGAGCAAACCCTGGCCTCACTGGCGGCGGTTGTCAACGGCGGCGGACTAGGGCAGATCGGCGACGTCATCCACAACTTCAGCACCGCGGTCAACGGCAACGAGGCCGCATTCCGTGACCTGATCACCCGACTGGACACCTTCGTCGGAACCCTGGACAGCCAGCGCGACAACATCGTCTCAGTCATCCAGTCACTGAACCGGATGGCATCGACGTTCGCCGAACAGCGCGACGACGTCGCGGCGGCCCTGCAGAAGATCCCACCCGCAATCGACGTGCTGATCAAGGAAAGGCCCACGCTGACAACAGCGTTGCAGAAGCTCGGCACCTTCAGCGTCACCGCCAACACACTGGTCAACGAATCGCAGGCCGACCTCGTGGCGAACCTGAAGAACCTCGAACCGGCCCTCAAAGCGTTCGCCGACGTCGGCCCCGACCTGGATGCGCTGATCGAATACGCCGGCCATTTCCCCTTCACACAGAGTCTGATCGACCGTGCGATCCGGGGTGACTACTTCAACCTGTTCGCAACCATCGACCTGACCATCCCGCGCCTGAAGCGCACCCTGATGCTGGGTACCCGGTGGGGAGATGCCAATGCGCAGGTGATTCCCGCACCCGGTGACCCGTACTACCTGAACTACACCTACGACCCGCTCAAGACCGGGGTCACACCCCCACCCCCGGACGGCATCGACGACAACCCGGCAGTGGCGCCCCCGCCCGCCGCGA
Source organism: Mycolicibacterium anyangense (assembly GCF_010731855.1). NCBI lineage: Bacteria > Bacillati > Actinomycetota > Actinomycetes > Mycobacteriales > Mycobacteriaceae > Mycobacterium > Mycolicibacterium anyangense. Next base: position 3,545,686 of record NZ_AP022620.1, read on the forward strand.
TCGCCGCCGCGGGCCCGATCCTGCCGCTGGTGCCGCCGGCACCGATCGCGGCGCCGGACACCCAGATCTACACCCGGGAACAGCTGACCGCAACGGGCGTCCAACCGATCTTCGCCGGACCCTATGGGGGACAAGCTAATCCGCCGGCAGCGACGCCGCCGGCTCCGCCGACGGGAGGGGGCGGCTAATGCTCACGCGTTTCGTCCGGACTCAGCTGATCATCTTCACGGTCGCCTCGATTGTCGGTGTGGCCATCATGATGTTCGCCTACGTGCAGCTCCCGACCCTGCTGGGGTTGGGCCGGCTCACCGTGACCCTGGACCTGCCGGCCACCGGTGGCCTGTACAAGTTCAGCAATGTCACCTATCGGGGACTGCAGGTAGGCAAGGTCACCTCGATCGAGCTCACCGACAACGGTGCTCGGGCGACGCTGTCACTGGACACCTCGCCGAAGATCCCTGCGGACCTCAAGGCCGAGGTCCGCAGCATGTCCGCGGTCGGCGAGCAGTACGTAGAGCTGTTGCCGCGTAACGACAAAGCGCCCTACCTGCAGGATGGCTCCGTCATCCCGGTCGGCAACACCGCGATCCCACAAGCGGTGGGCCCGATGCTCGACCAAGTCAGCAAGCTGGTGGACAGCATCCCGAAGGACAAGCTGAGTCAATTGCTTGGCGAGACCTATCAGGCTTTCAACGGGACCGGCTACGACTTTGGTTCGCTGGTGGACTCCGGGGCGACCATCACCCGGGACGCCAACGCAGTCTCCGACAACACCCGCGCCCTGATCGACGACGCACGACCGTTCGTAGGGGCACAGGAGATGACCACCGACTCAATCCGGACCTGGGCACAGAGCCTGGCCGGCATCACCGAGCAGGTGGCCAACAACGACCCGCAGGTCCGGTCGATCCTGCACGACGGCCCCGGGTTCGCACAGGAAACGTCACAGCTGCTCGAACAGATAAAACCAACACTGCCAGTGCTCTTGGCGAACCTCACCACGTTCGGTCAGATCTTGCTGACGTACAACAAGTCGATCGAGCAATTGATGGTACTCGTTCCACCATTCGTCGCCCAGATCCAAACCTACACACAGTCCAGCAATCCCGCCGGCATACCCAACGGTGAGTTCTCGCTGGGACAGGCTGACCCGGCTCCCTGTACCGTCGGGTTCCTCCCGCCATCCTCGTGGCGTAACCCCGCCGACACCTCGGTGATCGACACCCCGGACGGCATGTACTGCAAGCTGCCGCAGGACTCCCCGATAGCCGTTCGCGGCGCACGCAACTATCCCTGCATGGAACACCCGGGTAAGCGGGCGCCGACGGTGGAACTGTGCAACGATCCCAACGGTTTTCAACCGATCGCACAACGCCAACACGTGACCGGTCCGTACCCGATCGACCCCAACCTGGTCGCCCAGGGCATTCCGGTCGACAACCGGGTCCTGCCCGATTCCAACATTTTCGGGCCCCTCCAGGGCACTCCGTTACCACCGGGGGTGCCCACACCACCGCCGGGAGCGGCGCCAATCGACCAACCACCACCGAACTTCGCTGGCACCGGGCCGGGACCGCTGCTTCCTGGCCAACCGATCTATCAGACCCCGCCGGTCAGTCCGCCAGGGCCGGAAGGCAATATCGGCCCCGACCCGATCAACGAGCCGGGTCCCGGCAACATGTTGCCACCGGACCTACAACCGCCACCACCGCTGGACCCCGCTGTGCCGCAAGTTTCTCCGAGCGCTTACACCCCGAACGGCCAAAAGGTACCGGCACTGCAGGTCGCCAAGTACGATCCGCGCACCGGGCAATACATGGGCAGCGACGGAACTCTCTACCGCCAGACGAACTTGGCCAAGCCGGCAACGACGTGGCAGGACATGTTCCAAAGCTGAAAGGGGTCTGTCGATGCGCACACTGCAAGCGCTGGTCGCGATTGCGGCGGCGACCTTCGCTGAGATTTGTGGCGCCACACCCGCGGTGGCCGACCAGAATTGGGGCATCGACGGCACATTCGCCACGTCATCCAACGGGGAATGGGCAAAGGTCAACCAGCGGTATCAGGACCAACCGTCCGAGCGCCAGACTTGGACGATATCGACTCAATGTATTTCGCCAACCGAATGCACCGGAACCGTACAGAGCGATGCAGGCTGGACGGCGCCGATCTTCACCACCAACGGCATCTGGTACCTCAAGCGCACCATCCCGAACTGGCGATTCTGCGCCGACGGAGCGGCGATCGAAGGATTTCAGGAATACCACCTCTATCCCGTCGGCGCCGACGGCCACGTCGATATCGCATCGGACGAATACACCGGCACGAATCGCGTCATCGGTCCAAGTGGATCGTGCGGCCGTAATCAATGGCCGGTGATCGAGATGCCGTTCTACATGAAAAAGCTGTAGCCGCTACCAATTGCGCAACGAACACAGCGCGCCCCTTGGCCCGCTGTTTCGCTTCACCACTTGGCCGTTGATCTCCATCGTGCAATTGAACCCAGCGGCCGCCTTCGGCAGCGCACCCGTGGCCTGGACGAGCACCAGGCCCCACTGAATCGGATCGGTCAACGTGGACTCTAATACCCACGGCTTGCTGGGCCCGACGGTCGCCTCGGCGTTCGGGCTGAAGACATACGGGTCGTGGCTGTAGTCCGAGAAGGTCGGCGGATCGGTATCCCGGTAATAAATCTCGGCGATCACCGGTTTGTCGGCGGTGACGGTGTAGCGCACGTTGAACATCTGTGGCGGGGGAGGAGTCGGATCGACTCCCGGCGGCGGGTCGTCGGCGAGCACCGGTGAGGCGAAAGCAGTTGCGATGCAAGCAATGGCGAGGGCGATGGCAGACGTGTTTGAAGCGAATCGCATAGTCAAATCCGGTTCAGGCTGAACGGGTAGCTGAAACTGCCGCCGGGGGCGCCGTCACAGCCGGCATCGAACGTCGAGACCATCGATCCGGCAAGTGTGTTCGCGTCCCAGGTGTATACGTCATGGGTGGGAACGGTTGGACCGTAATAGATATCGCCGCACCGCAACCCGAACGGGTCGTCGACGGTAAAGTTGTACTGACCATTGACCAGATGCGCATCACCGACGCTCTGCACTGCCTTGGCGATCGGTCGCGGCAGCGTCAGGATGTGAATGCAATGGGCAATGTTGTTGTTCTGGTCGTCCTTACACGGAGTCACCGCCGACCAGACCCAGGTGTGAAAGTCCCTGCGGTCGGGGATGATCAGCTCGTAATTGCCCAGGTACATCTCGGCGGACGCCGGCGGAGCGAGCGCCACCGTTGCCGCCACCACCGCAGCGGTGATCACAAGGGACTTCACGCTGATATCCTCCCTGGCGCGGCGACGAGTGACGGAGCTTCGATTGTCGCACGCCGTGGATGCCTCGGGGTCAACATCACCAAAAGGCCGGTGCCCCAGGGTCTGTGGGTAAGCGCACGGTTGCGGGGATGATGGAGGTCTCGTCGATAGGCCCGCGGGCCGGCGGCTCTAGTTGTGAGACGTATCGAGGTACGCGGCGATCGCGTTCGCCAAGCCCTCCCGCGCTTCGTCAATATCGGCATAGCTGCCCAGCGTTTTCTCTGACACCAGGCCACGCATCGCGCCTGGAATGAACGAGGCCACCTGGTGGACTCGCTGAGGATCGACCTGCAGGTCAGCAAAGGCCTTCTGGCAGGTTTCGTGCCAGCTGCGACCCCAGGAGCGCAACTCAGCCGCAGTGGCGGGATAAAGCCGGTCCAGATCGGCCGGATCACGAGGGAGGGCGGCACGAAGGTTTTCGATCGCTCGGGAGTCGGGCGCGTCGAGTCCTTTGTACAAGGTATTGATGATGTCGGCGACGCGCTCTTGCACCGACTGAGCGGGATCCGCACCGGCGAACTGGACGAAGAGGTGGGCCCTACGCTCGGCGGTGTGGTGCAGGACTGCGGCCCAGAAGCCATCAGCGTCTCCGAATTGATACTGGACCGTTCCCCACGTCACCCCGATGTCTTTGGCGATGCGATTCGCGGATACGGCAGCGGGATCACCGGTCGCCAGGGCTGCCACGGCGCCATTCAGCATCGCCTCGCGAGTCGCCTGACCCCGACGGTTCGAAGTCCGACCCGCGCTGTCCGGTTCAGCCATACCCCGCATCCTAACCCGCCGTCCAATATTTTTCGTTGACGGATCTATGAATATTTCATAGGGTGCTCTAGGAATCGCGAGACTCGTTGAGAGAGGGGTTTATCGGCATGGCCAAACCGCCACTATCCATGAAGCCGACGGGCTGGTTCCAGGTGGCGTGGTCCGACGAGATCGGCGTCGGCGAGGTGCACCGCATGCGGTACTTCGGTCAAGACCTCGTGGCATGGCGAACCGCGAGGGGCGAACTCACCGTGATGCACGCGTACTGCGAACATCTAGGCGCCCACCTTGGGTTCGGCGGGCATGTGGTGGGCGAGGTGATCCAATGCCCATTTCATGGGTGGCAGTGGAGCACCGAAGGTCGAAACGTCTGCATTCCGTATGAATCAAGACCCAATCGCGGGCGCCGCATTCCGACCTATCCGGTCGTGGAACGCAATGCATCAGTGTACATTTGGCACGACGTCGATGGCCGAGAGCCGTTCTTCGATGTACCCGACGTCTTCGCCAGCTTCGCGGACGGGTCAAGCATCGAGGACTACTACCCCCAGCAGCGCCTGTTCGAACAGGGCCACGAAATGCACCCGCAGTATGTACTGGAAAACGGCGTCGATTTCGCCCACTTCAAGTATGTGCACGGCACGCCGATCAACCCGATCTTCACTCGCCATGACTTCGATCAACCGGTGTCATTCGTCGATTTCACCATCACGTTCGAAGGCGACGATCAACAGGTTGTCGATGACGTACACAGTGGTGTAGAAGCCATTAATGCAGGCCTGGGCATCGCCGTCACCAAGAGCTGGGGGATGATCGATAATCGAACGATCTCCTGCATCACCCCTGTGGACGACGTCACCTCCGACGTCCGGTTCATGGTCTACATCGGCAAACCGAAACGCGAGGTGCGCGACCCAGAACGCGCACGGATCAAGGCCGAGGGGTTCGGCCTCGACGTGATCAGACAGTTCCGCCAGGACATCCACATCTGGTCACATCAGCGGTACTCCGATCCACCGGCGTTGGTGAGTTCGGAGGTGACCGGGTTCACGGCAATCCGCCAGTGGGCCAAGCAGTTCTATCCAGATGGCATCGGCGGCAGTGCTGCCGACGTGTACGCAGCGCTAGCGAAAGGCGGAAGTGACAAGTGAGCAACAGTCAACCCATTCGGGTATTCCAGGTAGCCACCGGAAACGTCGGCTCGGAAATGATAAAGCGCATCGCGACCCAACCCGACCTCGAACTGGTCGGCGTACATTGCTACTCACCGAGCAAGGTAGGCAAAGACGCCGGGGAACTGGCTGGGCTGGCGCCCAACGGTGTCATCGCCACCGGCTCCATTGACGACATCATCGCCGCCAAACCCGATGTCCTGACCTTCCACGGCGTCTTCCCCGATGAAGATCTCTACGTGAAGGTCCTCGAGGCGGGCATCAACATCGTCACGACTGCAGATTGGATCACCGGGTTCCACCGCGACACGAATCATCCGCATCCGTCCGGCAAGAAAGTTACCGAGGTGCTGGCCGAGGCCTGCCGCCGGGGGGGTGTCAGCTTTTACGGCACCGGCATGAATCCAGGCCTCAACCAAATTCTGGGTGTGGTCGCCTCCGCGGACGTCGCCGAGATCGAGAACATCGTGACCATCGAGTCGGTCGACGTGTCATGCCATCACAGCAAGGACACCTGGATCGAGGTGGGATACGGTCTGCCCGTTGATGATCCGAGCATCCCCGGTAAGCTGCGCAAGTATACTGAAGTGTTCGCCGACTCGGTGTACATGATGGCTGACTGCTTCGGTTTGACGCTCGACGACGTGAAATTCGAGTATGAGCTCGGCGCCTGCACCAAGGACGTCGACCTCGGGTGGTACACGTTGCCCAAGGGGTCTTTGGGCGGCAATTACATCAAGTACGTGGGCACCGTCGATGGCGTGCGCAGGGTCGAGACACATTTGGAGTGGCAGATGACTCCCCACACGGACCCCAGCTGGGACATCAAGGGCTGCTACATCACTCAGATCAAGGGCGACCCCTGCATCTATAACAAACACATGATCTTCCCGAAACCCGGTGTGGACCTGTCTAATCCGGACGAATTCGCCTCGATCGGTATGACGGTGACCGGAATGCCCGCGATCAACGCCATCAAAGCTGTCGTTGCCGCGCCGCCGGGGCTACTCACCAGTGCCGACCTGCCGCTGCGCGGTTTTGCCGGCCGGTTCAAACTCGACTGAGGAGACGCAGGTCGCGCTCAGCTGGACGGCTGATCGAGCTGAGCGCGGCCCACTCGACGCAAGCGGTTCCTGCGCCGCGAGGAACTCGGCGGTGTAAGGGACTGCCACCGACATCCCCTATCTCGGTAGCACGGTGTCCGATGCGTGGGAGAAGACGGGCGCTTAAGTGCGGCGCACAGTCAGGGGTTACTCGGGACCGACATAGCTGCCGCACCGGTGTGCGAATGCCGAACGTCGGTGGCTCGGCTGCCAGTGCCGGTTGCCCGCCTGCCAAGCTGAGCATTGGGGTTTGGGTGATGGGATCGAGATCCGCGAACTACTGGGTGTGCGGGTCCAGCGGCGTCGATCGGGATACCTTTCGACGACATCGTCCTGCACGGCATTGCCTTTGGGTGCGCACACGTCCACCGCATCGCTGACCAATCCGCACAAGTTGCGCGCCGTTGCCGGGCAACGTGATTACCATCTAGCCGTGATGCTGCGACGGTTCAGCCCCTATCGGGGTAGGCGTCTGCGCTGGGACGAGGCCCTCTTCGAACGCATGGCCATGACCCGGGTCGCATCCTACCTTGGGCAACGCGTGGGGCCGCGCTTTGACAAGGCAGTGATACCTAGGACGAACGGCCGACTGAGCACGATGGGGCTCAACAAGATCGGGATCGTTACGACCGTCGGCGCCAAGTCCGGCCGGCTCCGCCGGCAACCGCTGGCCTTGATCAACGATGGCCGAGGTCTCCTGGCGATCGGGTCCAATTTCGGCCGCGAAAAGCATCCTGGGTGGAGTTCGAACCTGCTCGCGCACCCTGATTGCACCGTCGAGCTCAGCGGTCCGCCTGTCCGTCATCGAGCCGAACTCCTGGCGGGAGCCGAGCGTGACGCAGCCTGGGCGACGGCCAACGACTTCTACGCCGGCTACGAGAACTACCGCAGAAACTGCGCGCCTAGGCAGATCCGAATCTTCCGGCTTCAGCCGTCGACCGACGACCGCCGTGCTGAAGCAAGCCGCAGCGAGGTCTAACTCCGCTTCGACCCGTGTGGCGAATCAGCAGAAGACGTTCCGCGCCGTGGCTATTCGGTCTCAGCGACGAGTGCACCGTACTGCAGCTCTCGCGCCGCACCGCCGAGGTTTCGTCCCGGCCGCCAAGAGCCGTGTAGCGTTTTCGGTTGGCGATGCTCAGTCGATCGCGGCTAGGGCGCTGGCGAGTACGGCGTCGTAGGAGCGGTGGACGTTGGCGATGGCAGGCTCGTTGCGGCCGACTAGAAGCTCCGGCAGGATGCCCGACGCGAGTGTGACTTGGGTCTTGGCGGCCGTCGGAAAGTCCTCACTGGCAACGATGTTGAAGAGGAACTCGTTGAGCATCTCCGCCCCTGCCCGGCTGGTGTCATCGAGCGGCTGCCAGCTGTAGCTGGAGAATCGAAATTCAGATGTGCCCGGAGTCGGCCCCGGATCCAACCGCGTCAGCGCGACGAGTTGGGCGGACACGACGAGTCCGGCGCTGGGGAAGATGTTGTAGATGAACTGCAGATGGTCGAACGGCTGCCACTGATCTTCGGCAGTGGTGAGGAGCTCTCGTGCGGCAGGTGATATCGCCGTCATTCGGTGGTTGTAGCCGTATTGGCGATAAAGGCCGGTGTTGCCGATGTTGGCCGGCCCGACGCTGTCTTTGTGGAGGTAGGCGACATGGTAGAGCTCGAATCCGGTGTCGTTCGCCAGTTTCCAGTTCAGGTCCACGGTGCTGGTGCGCTCAGCCACTAGGTGAAGTGTCTCGAAGTTGAAATCGGCCAGTTCAGGCCCTAGGTCGGCCAGCGAAGCGTCAACGTCGATGGATTCCCCCGGGGTGGGGACGACGAACAGCATCCCGTGTCGTTCGGCGCTGGGCAGCTCGACAAGGCCGTTCACGCTCTTGTCGATCTCGCCGAACGTGGGCGCATGAGCCACGCCCACCAGTGCCCCTCGCAAGTCGTAAGACCATGCGTGCCAAGGGCAGACTAGCCGCCGCGCCTTGCCACACCCCTCGGCCACGGCGGTGCCTCGGTGTCGGCAGGCGTTGAGGAAGGCATGAAATTCACCCTCCCGATCACGGGTCAACAGCACCGGCACACCGGCAACCGTCTGCGTCCGGTACTGCCCCGCGTCGATGTCAGTACTCATCCCAACAACCTGTGGATAGTGCAGGAACAGGGCGCGGCGCTCATCCTCGTGTCGCTGAGGGTCGAGGAACCTATCAGCCGGCAACGACGTCACCGACTCGCTCATCGCCGTGGTCCCCGCGGCATCGTGGTGGAGGAGATCCTTCAGAGCGCCAATCATCTCACTTCGTTGCATTGACACACTCCCATCGTTAGCATCGGGCACCAGCCGCAAATTGCGGACCTGACATCATCACGTCTGTATTGACATTAGCCTGACGCTGCCGGCAGGCGGCTGTCAAGCGCGGACCCGCACCAGCTCCGCGGTGGCCTCGACGTTGAACCGTTGGGCTAGCGGTGGGTTCCGGTATATCAGCGGTGGAATCAACGTGGCGAGGTGGATGATCGCGCTGGGCGCGACGCCGGAAACCAATTGGCGCACTTGCTCGGGATCGGTGGGATCGGCCCAGCGCGCCTCGACCCCTTTCGGTAGGTCCGCCAGGGCTTTCCGGTTGGCTCCGGTGTCCAGATCGGTTGCGAACGACGCGGCGGTTATCGGCGGCAAGCTGGCGCACGGTGGCCGAACCTACGACACCGAATGCGCCTGTGACGAGCACCCAGTCATGCATGAGCAAGCCTGTCGTGGTCCGCGACGGCGGCGTTGGGGCCGTGCATCAGCGCCGGACCGCGGAAAGCATGTCATCGACTGAGACGAACTTGATCCGAGGCCGCGAGCGTGACTTACCGCGATCGCGTTCGGCGACGTCGATAGTCCGCCAGTCGCGCCAGTCCAGTGTGGCCACCCCGCGATCCGCCAGCAGCACGCTGAGCTCGCCCCGCGGGGGAAGCTCGGCGGCCAGGACGTTGGCGTCAAAATCCTCCCAGAGACGTTGAACTGTCTGCGTGGCGCAGGTCCGGTTGGTGCCAATCACGCCGCGCGGACCGCGCTTGACCCATCCGGTGACGTAGGTTCGCGGTACGCGAGCACCGTCGTGTGTGACCACGCGTCCAGAATCGTTGGGTATGGTGCCACTGATTTCATCAAAGGGCAGGCCCGGGATCGCAGAGCCGCGATATCCAGTCGCACGCAGGATTATCGATGCTGTGACAAATTCGGCTTCTCCTGCTGGATCGCTGGCGGCGATCCAAACGCCTTCGGCGTGCGTTTCACCCTCGATCTTCAGTGGCGGTGCGTGGAATCGGAAGATGATGCGCTTATTGCCGGGAGTTGCCCTGCGCAATGCACGTTCGCGCATCGCCTCCAGCTTGAGAACCGTCTCGATGCCGTCCTCAGGCGCTGGATTCAAATCGATGCCCTCGATCAGGACGTCAACACCGGGTAGATGAGTCAGAGCGTTGAACTCGCCGACCGAGAAGGCGGCATGGCGCGGGCCACGCCGTCCCAAGATAACGACTTCGCGAATATCACTGCGGACCAGAGCATCCAAGGCGTGCTCGGCGATATCGGTTGAGGCCAGGACCTCTGCTGACGTGAGCAGGATCCGAGCCACATCCAAAGCGACATTGCCGTTGCCGATGATGACGGCGCGCTCGCCGGATAGATCGTAGGCGCGGTGCGCATGATCGGGGTGACCGTTGTACCACCCAACGAACTCGGAGGCTGCGTGGTGCCCGGACACTTGTTCGCCGGGGATTCCGAGCTGCCGACTCTGCTCAGCGCCGACTGCGTAGAGCACCGCGTGGTGGTGAGCTAGGAGCTCATCGTGGGTGATGTCGCTACCGACTTCGACGTTGAAGCAGCATCGCAACCGCGCGTTCCCAAAGGCTCGGTCGAACACTTTGGTGACGGATTTGGTGTGCTGGTGGTCCGGTGCCACGCCGGCACGAATCAGTCCAAAGGGCGTGGGCAGTCGGTCGAGCAGATTTACCTCGACGCCGTCGACCGCGAGCAGCTGTTCGACGGCGTAACAGCCGGCTGGGCCTGCGCCCACCACCGCGACGCGCAGTACGCCCGGTTCGACGCGGCCGTGCCCGGTTGGCGCGTGCGATCGGTCGGGCTCAAGCGGGTGCTGTTCGAAATACCGTGCGTTGATGTCGCGGAATATTTCGAGACCTTGCGGCAGATCATCTTCGTAGTACACCGCGTCAACAGGGCATTCCTCTTGGCATGCACCGCAATCGATGCACGTGGCGGGGTCAATGTAGAGCATGTCAGTGCCCGTCAACTCACCTGCACCGGCGACTGGACGGATGCAGTCGACGGGACAGACAGGCACGCAACTGGCGTCCTTGCAGCAGTTCTGCGTGATTACGTAGGCCATAGCCGTGCACCTCGTGAATAGGTGGACATGTGTCCAGTATAGCCGGGGTCCTTGGTGCGGTTCAACCGTGCATCGAAACAGGCTCATGTACAAAGACTTCAGTGGTTTTGAGAAGATGTCGGACTCGAGCTTCTGGTTCATGTGTGGACCACCGGTTGGCACCCTGAGTGGACAGGTGTCCGGAAATGATGTCGCACTGCATACGGCACGCTAGCTCTGCTGCGCCGCCGCAGTCACTCCGCCGTGGAGTTGGATCAGCGTGGCGCGGCGGACGACACCGCCGCACAGTGGCCTACCGCGAAGTCCGGCCCGGCCGACTTCCACGACACCTGAATCAGCCTCATCGGCAGTCTGTTTGGCCGGGTGATGCGCTCAAGCACGTCGCTCAGTTTGTTGTGACGACCGCCGGTAGGAAGGCGCTGTGTTCGGTCCGGAAAAGAGATCGGAGCAGAGGAGCGCTGGAACTTCCATCCGCTCGTCGGAAAGACGACCGCCAGCGTGGTCCGCTCAACGTTCGCTGTCGTCACGGAAGCACAGGCCGCGGCGGTGATGTGCGGTTGCGCATCACCACCGCAGCGTTGTGGGCTAGTGCTGTCGTGCCGGCAGGGATTTGATCGGCTCCGGATCGTGTTCGATGACTCCGAGTTTCGACGCACCACCAGGTGAGCCAAGGTCGGCGAAGAAATCGACGTTGTACTTCGTGTACTGACTGAGCTCCTCAGGCACGTTTTCATCGAAGTAGATCGCATCGACCGGACAGACCGGCTCGCACGCGGCACAGTCGACGCACTCATCGGGGTTGATGTAGAGCATGCGAGCACCCTCGTAGATGCAGTCGACGGGACACTCTGCGATGCAGGCTTTGTCTTTGATGTCAACGCAGGCTTCGGCGATGACATAGGTCATGTGTCAGACTCCTGAAAGTTGTTGTCTCGTTAGGCCGGCGCCGAGGTTCGGGTGTTGAGCGCCTCGACGGCAGCAGTGCCGCCATTCCAGCCGGGCATTCCGGTGACTCCGGGGCCGGGGTGGGTGCCTTGCCCGCACAGGAACAGATTCTTCAGCGGCGTGGCGTATTTGGATTCGCCGGGCGCCATGCGGTTGTCCCACATCTGCATCGGTGACAGCGTGCCGTGGCAGAAGTCGCCGTTGTGGGCGCTGAACGCGCTGTGGAAGTACCGATCGGACATGGTTACTCGGTCGATGATCCGCTCGGAGAATTTCGGCGAGTACTTGTCAATCGAGGCGATGCAGGCGTCAGTGTAGGCGTCTTTCAGCGTGCGGTGTGTGTCCGGGTCGAGTCCGTACGGGAAGTATGGCGCGTAGATCGTGGCGCTGTGATAGCCCTCGGGTGCCAGAGTGTGGTCCACCATGCTGGGTAGGTACAGGTAGCAGATGGGCTTTGACGGACAGACGTTGAAGCGGTACTCGTCCCACCCGTCGGCCACGTACTCCGCTGACGGTAGATAGGCCAGCGTGGGGCAGGTGTGGCCTTCGTCCTGGACGTAGGGTTCAAGCCACTCGACGAACTCAGGCTCTCCCTCGATGGTGAGGTGCGCCTGCAGATAGCCGAGGTCGTAGTTGATCTCTTTGATCTTGCGGATGAACTCGTCGGGCAGGTAGTCGTCGCCGATGAGCTCGCGGAACGTGGTGTGTGGGTCCAAGCTCGACAGGACGATGTCCGCCGAGATCTGCGTTCCGTCTCGCAACGTTACGCCGGTGGCGGTGCCGTTGACGAGATCGATCGATTTCACCGCGGTGTTGAGGCGCACTTCGGTGCCCATTGATTCGGCGCGACGCTGCAGCGCCGAACTCAGCGAGCCAATACCGCCGCGAGGCATCAAGATTCGGTCGCTGGCTTCCCCGGGGCTGCGCAGCAGGTAGTGATAGAGCATTGAGGTTCCCGAACCGGGTGTCCAGGGGCCGCCGTCAAATCCGTCGATCGACATCGCTGCCATCGATCCCTGGATCGGGTCGCCGACGCCCTTGGGCAAGAACCGACGGACGGTGTCCATGGCGCTGCCAAACCACATCTGCGCGAAGTCCCGACGCGTCTGGGGGTCGGTCTGCTCGGCGATGACCTCGAAGATGCTCATGGTCGGATCGAATCGAGCCTTCTCGAAGTACGGCTCGAATCTCATGAGATGGGCGAAGAACTCGCCCATCTTCATGGCTACCTCGGGGTTGTGGTCTTCGAGCATGTGCCGAGCCATCCGCTCGGGGTTGTTGTACATCACGAACGGGGTGTCACCCGGGTCGCCGAAGGTGCACGCCGAGGACCACTGCTCGACCAGCTCGAAATCCCAGTTCGTCAACTCGAGACGCTCGGTCATCAGTTCTGACCAGACGAGGACTGCCCAGGCGCCGACGCTGTGTTTGAATCCATCGAAGAGCTGCCGTGTGGCGGCCATGCCGCCGACGAACCGAGCTCGCTCAAGTACCAGCACCCGCGCACCCGCCTTGGACAGTACGTTCGCTGCCGTAAGGCCATTGTGACCTGCACCGATGATGATCGCGTCGTAATCCGCCATACTGTTCTCCCTCAGTCGTCGAGTGAGCCATCAGAATGTCAGAAGTGACATTAAGGTGTCAACAGTGCTGCAGCGTGTAGGTGTGCCATATGCTCAGGCGATGACGAGCAGTACCGCACGCAGCGAACGGACTCGGCACGCCTTGATCTCGGCGGCGTTGCGGCGATTTCTCAATCATGGGGTTGCAACCACCTCGGTTGCTGACATCGCCGCCGATGCCGGTGTGACGGAGAGAACCTTCTACCGGTACTTCCCGTCGAAAGAGCATATTCTCTTTAGCGATTACGACGCTCGGCTGGACTGGTTCCGCGCGGCGTTGCGCGTCCGTCCACCTCGTGAGCCGATCATGGCGTCGGTGCGCACTGCTGTCGAATCGTTTCCCTATGACGACGCTCTACGGGAAGTGGCTGAACTACGCACCCGCGAACTACAGATAGACACAATCAACGCGCACTTACGCCGGGTGCAGGCCGACTTCACCCACGAGATCGTGCAACACCTGCGCCGGCTCCGACGGACGTCGAGCGGTGATGACGTGCTCGACACTCTGCGAGATCAGCTGCAGGCGCAGATGATCAGTTCAGCGATGTTCACCGCCCTCGATGTCTGGTTGGCAACGGGCGCCGGCGACTTCGAGGCGTTAGAACACCTCATCGATTCCGCTCTCGGGATCATCGCCGAAGGCGTGCAGTAAGCGCACCACTGGATGTTCGGCGGATGCCATGCGCATCAGCCACGAGGCGATCTACCAATCGCTCTACATTCAGGGGCGTTGCGCGCTCAAACGTGAACTGGTCTGGTGCCTGCGCACTGGCCGTGCCCTGCACCGATCTCGCCCGATGGTCCGCCGAGGAAATCGAGGCCGTCGCTCACACACTCAACGCCCGACCGCGCAAAACTCTGGGCTGGAAGACACCGGCCGAAGCATTCAACGAAGAGCTACTCTTGCTTCACCAAGCCGGTGTTGCATGCACCGATTGAATCCGGTCAATTCCGGTCACGGAGGTTCGTCCAAGCTCTGTTGCACAACGGATTACACGGATCGATGGGACGTGTCGGGGCGTGCGGAGACAATGCCGCCATGGAGTCGTTCTTCGCCCTGCTGCAACGCAACGTTCTGGACCGCACGCGATGGGCCACACGAGCCGAACTACGAATGGCAATCGTCACCTGGATCGAGCGGACCTACCACCGCCGCCGGCGCCAGCGCACACTCGGCAGGCTCACCCCGATAGAGTTCGAACTGCTCCACACACCGGTTGCAACCGCGGCCTGAAATTCACACCCCGCGAGTCAACTGAACCCGGGGCAGTCCCATCGTTGTAGATGGCGACGTGCACGCCCTCGACGGCGTGCAGCCAGTCGTGAGAACGGAACTGAGATCCGAATCAGGTACGCACCAACACTTCGGCTGCACCAAGGTCGACTGCGCCGAGTTCCCCAGGCTCGGCTACCAACACCTCAACCATGGGCGCCTGCCATCTTCGGCGAGGAAAATGTCTGGCCGTCGCCGTCCCGGCACGCGGAATAGCGGAGAATCAGCCCGCCGCCCACTGTTTGGCGCGCTCGAGTTCGTCGAGCCCGAACACCGCACACTCACCGGGGACGAGCCACGCCAACGCATGCAACGTGATCGCCACCCAGTCCTTGTCGGTGACGATCGCGATGCGCTTGAACGCCGCGTGATGCGGATACACCGTGCCGAAGCCGAGTTTGAGATCCTCGACCAGACCACCGGGACCGAAGCCCTCGTAGTCGTGGTCGATCACCTCGACGATCCGGATCGCGCCGCCGTCGGCGAGCTGTTTGTCGATCAGGGGCCGGAAGTCCTGCAGTTCGGCACCGCTCAAGGTCCCCGATACCCGGAAGCCGGTCACCCCAGCGGGCATGTCGGCCAGCACTTCGATCATCGTCGCCTCCCTCCGCTGTCCAGGGTAGGAGGCAGGCAGTGATCAGGCGGCGGAGATTCGAAGCCGATTCTGGATGCCGCGCAGCGCGGCCTGAGCCTGTGGCCGAAGGTCCTGCTCGGGTGTCACCGGGATCAGCGTCACCCCGTCGGCCACCCCGGCGACGAACAGGTCGGTGACCATCCCGGCCAGGCCGTCCACGGTGCCGGCATAGTGCACCGTCGACTCACCGGCGTGCCCGGAGATCGCGGTCAGCGCGGCCCGGGAGTCCTCGGCGACGGCGACGGCCACGTCGAGCACCACGGGCACATCGGCGGGCAGCCGCCGCCGGCGTCGTTGCGCCTCCTGCAGGTCAGCCGCCCGCAACCGGACGACGGGACGGCCGCCCGCCGTCAGTTCCGTCCATTCCCCCACCGCGTCGGTGATGAAGACCCGCGGTTTCCGTGACTCCGGCATGATCGCCACGCTAGGGGCCGTCGCCCGGCCCGCAAACGGTTGCATTCATCCGGACGCTAAAGGTGTCAGGGCTTGTCGACCACGCGGGTCTTGATCAGGCTGGCCACCATCGTCAGGAACAGCGTCAGGATGATGACCGCCAGGCTGAGCAGGGTGGGAATCTCCGGGACTGCGACGTGCTCGCCGCCGTTGATGAACGGCACGGTGTTCTCGTGCAGCGCGTGCAGCACCAGCTTGACCCCGATGAAGAACAGGATGAACGCCAGCCCCTGCGACAGATACACCAGGCGGTTGAGCAGATCACCGAGCAGGAAGTACAGCTGGCGTAACCCCATCAGCGCAAAAAGGTTGGCCGTGAACACCAGATACGGTTCGCTGGTCAGCCCGTAGATCGCCGGGATCGAGTCCAGCGCGAACAGCAGGTCAGTGGTGCCCAGCGCCACGATCACCAGGAACATCGGGGTCATCAGCCGCTTGCCGCCATCTTTGATGTACAGCTTGAGCCCGTCCCACTTGTCAGTGGTGTTCAGGTAGGTGCGAGCAAAGCGCACCACCGCGTTCTCGGCGTCGTCGTCGTGGTCGGTGTCACGGACCAGCTTGATCGCGGTGAACACCAGGAATGCGCCGAAGATGTAGAAGATCCACGAAAACTGCTTGATCGCAACCGCTCCCAGCGCGATGAAGATTCCGCGGAACACCAGGGCGAGCACGATCCCGACGAGTAGCGCCTGCTGCTGGTACACCTTGGGCACGTTGAAGCTGGCCATGATGATGATGAAGATGAACAGGTTGTCCACCGACAGGCTGTACTCGGTCAGCCAGCCGGCGAAGAACTCCAGCCCGAACTGGCTGCCGTGGAAGTTCCATACCCAGATGCCGAACGCAATGGCCAGGCTCACATAGAACGACAAATAGATCGCACACTCGCGCATCGTCGGTTCGTGTGGCCGACGCGCGATGACGATCACATCGAACAGCAGCACGGCCACCGTCACACCGAGGGTGATCAGCCATTCGAGCTGGGACACGTTCACAACAAGACCTCCGGGCGTCAGGAAACGTCCGAGGTCTCTTCCGCCGCATACCAGCCGCGGCCCGCGGCACCGGACAGCCGATGGACGGCCGCCGTGGTGACGACACCGCGACGAAGGAATACTCCCCTCACCCAGCAGTCTCCCAGGTAGTCCCAGGACAGCACAAACCGAGCTGCGTCCGACGCTCCCCCGTCATCGGGGACGCCTAGTATCCACAGTCGTGGCGACGCCGGAAATTCCCGCTCAGTACCTGCTCTCGGAGCATGCTCCGGCCCCGCGCACGCTCATCGACATCCTCTACGACACCGCGGCGCGCTACCCCGACGCGCCGGCCATCGACGACGGCACCGTGGTGCTGACCTACTCCGAGCTGATCGCCGACATCGAGGACAGCGTCGATTGGCTGGGCGCCCGGGGTATCGGCCGGGGAGACCGCATCGGCATCCGGATGCCGTCGGGCAGCTATGCCCTCTACGTCGCGATCCTCTCGACGCTGGCCGCCGGTGCGGCCTACGTCCCGGTCGACGCCGACGATCCGGAGGAGCGCGCGCACCTGGTGTTCGGCGAGGCCCAGGTGGTCGGCGTGATCACCGATGCGGGGCTGACCCGCGGCACCGGGTCCTCACGGGGCTGGCGGGCGACCGCCCCGCTCGGCCGCGACGACGCGTGGATCATCTTCACCTCCGGCTCCACCGGCACCCCGAAAGGCGTGGCGGTGACGCACCGAAACGCCGCGGCGTTCGTCGATGCCGAAGCGCAGATGTTCTTGCAGGACAACCCGATTGGACCGGGCGACCGGGTACTGGCCGGACTGTCGGTGGCGTTCGACGCCTCCTGCGAGGAGATGTGGCTGGCCTGGCGGCACGGCGCCTGCCTGGTACCCGCGCCGCGGGCCCTGGTCCGCAGCGGGATGGACCTCGGTCCCTGGCTGGTCGCCCGCGACATCACCGTGGTGTCCACCGTGCCCACCCTGGCCTCGCTGTGGCCGGCCGAGGCGTTGGAGGCCGTCCGGCTGCTGATCTTCGGCGGCGAGGCCTGCCCGCCCGAGCTGGCCGAGCGGCTGGCGGTCGAGGGCCGCGAGGTGTGGAACACCTACGGGCCCACCGAGGCCACCGTGGTGGCCAGCGGTGCGCGGCTGGATGGGCGCAGCCCGGTCAGTATCGGCCGCCCGCTGCCCGGCTGGGATCTGGCAGTGGTGGACGCCGAAGGCAACCCGGTGCCCCTCGGCGGGGTCGGCGAGCTGGTGATCGGCGGTGTCGGGCTGGCCCGCTACCTCGATCCGGAGAAGGACGCCGAGAAGTACGCCCCGATGGAATCACTGGGCTGGGCGCGGGCCTACCGCAGCGGCGATCTGGTGCGCCTGGAAGCCGACGGGCTGTACTTCCAGGGCCGCGCCGACGACCAGGTGAAGGTCGGTGGGCGCCGGATCGAACTCGGTGAGGTGGACTCCGCACTGGTGAACCTGCCCGGTGTCAGCGGCGGTGCGGCTGCGGTGCGGCGTACGGCGAGCGGCACGCCGATGCTGGTCGGGTATATCGCGAGCACCAACCCGGACTTCGACCTGGCCGCCGCCCGGGCCCGACTGGCCGAGGAACTGCCTGCCGCACTGGTACCGCGGCTGGTGCTGATGGACGAACTACCCACCCGCACCTCCGGGAAAGTCGACCGCAACGCGCTGCCGTGGCCGCCGCCCGGCTACCAGGAGTCCGAGCCGGACCTCGGCGGCACCATGGGCTGGCTGGCCGGGCTGTGGCGCGACGTCCTCGGCGCGGTTGTCGACGGACCCGAGGCGGACTTCTTCGCGCTGGGCGGCGGGTCGCTGTCGGCCGCACAGCTGGTGGCGGCGCTGCGCGACCGGTTCCCCCAGCTGACCGTGGCCCAGCTCTACGACCATCCGCGACTGGGTTCGTTGGCCGAGTTCCTCGACGAGCAGGCCCCCGCGGTCGCGGTGACCCCGCGCGACGTCGCACCCACGCCGGTCACCACCCAGGCCGCGCAGGTTCTGCTGTCGGTGCCGCTGGCCACCCTGACCGGGCTGCAGTGGCTGATCTGGCTGGCGCTGATCAACAACGTCGCCGCCGCCGTCCACCCGCTGCCCTGGCTGACCCCGGTCAACTGGTGGCTGGTGGTCATCGGCTTCCTGCTGTTCATCACCCCGATCGGCCGGATGGGGATCGCCGTGCTGGGTGCCCGCACGCTGCTGTCCGGGCTGCAGCCCGGCACCTACCGGCGCGGCGGCTCCGAACACCTGCGGGTCTGGCTGGCCGAACGATTGGCCGACGCCAGCGGCGCCGAGAACCTGGCCGGCGCACCGTGGCTGGTGTACTACGCGCGAGCCCTGGGTAACACCGTCGGCAAGGGCGTGGATCTGCATTCGGCGCCTCCGGTGACCGGCATGGTCAAACTCGGCCACCGCTGCTCCATCGAGCCGGAGGTGGATCTGACCGGGCACTGGATCGACGGCGACCTGTTCCACGTCGGGCCGATCACCGTCGGCAACGACGCGACGATCGGGGCCCGCACCACCCTGTTCCCCGGTGCGGTGGTGGGCAAGGACGCCGATGTCGCACCCGGTTCGGGTGTGGTCGGCAAGGTGAAGAACGGCCAATACTGGAAGGGGTCGCCGGCGGTGAAGTCCGGCAAGGCCCGCCATCCCTGGCCGCAGCACCGCCCGCCGCGGGCTACTCAATGGGTGGCGATCTACGGCCTGACCTCGATACTGCTCGGGGCGCTGCCGCTGGCCGCACTGGCCGCCGGGCTTGCGGTGCCGGCGTTCATCGCCCGGCACACAGTGACCCTGCGCGACGCGATAGTGGTTGCCGCGCCGTGGATTCCGGTGGCGGCCCTGGCGGCGATGGCGATCTACGCGCTGGTGACCGTGGTGCTGGTGCGGCTGCTCTCGTTCGGGTTGCGAGAGGGCTACCACCCGGTGCGCAGCCGGATCGGTTGGCAGATGTGGGCCACCGAACGGCTGATGGATGCCGCGCGCAACTACCTGTTCCCCATCTACGCCAGCCTGCTCACCCCGTGGTGGCTGCGGCTGCTGGGTGCCAAGGTGGGCCGCAACACCGAGATCTCCACCGCCCTGCTGACACCGAAGTTCACCGTCATCGAGGACGGCGCGTTCCTGGCCGACGACACCATGGTGGCCTCCTACGAACTCGGCGGCGGCTGGATCCATGCCGCGAAAGCCACCGTTGGCAAGCGGGCCTTCCTCGGCAACTCCGGTATCACCCAGCCGGGCCGGCGGGTTCCCGACGACGGCCTGGTGGCGGTGTTGTCCGCCGCCCCGCACAAGGCCAAAGCCGGGTCGTCGTGGCTGGGCAGCCCGCCGATCCGGCTCCGCAGGCATGCCGACGAGGCCGACGCCGCACTGACCTACCAGCCGCCGCTGCGGTTGAAGGCCATGCGCTCGGCCGTGGAAACCTGCCGACTGCTCCCGGTGATCGTCACCTTCGCCATCGGCGTGGCGGTGCTCGTGACCCTGCAGGCGCTGGCCCTGCGGTTCGGCTACGGCTGGGCCGGGCTGGCAAGTGGAGTCCTGCTGCTGGTGGCCGGCGCCGTCGCGGGCGGTGTCGCGGTGGCCGCCAAATGGCTTGTGGTGGGCCGGATCCGCGCGGTGGAGTACCCGCTGTGGTCGTCGTTCGTCTGGCGTAACGAGGTCTCGGACACCTTCGTCGAGACGGTGGCCGCACCGTGGTTCGCCCGCGCCGCCAGCGGCACACCCGTGATGAACCTGTGGCTGCGCGCGCTCGGCGCGAAGATCGGCCGCGGCGTGTGGTGCGAGACGTACTGGCTGCCCGAGGCGGATCTGGTGACGCTGCAGCGCGCCAGCACGGTCAACCGGGGATGCGTGGTGCAGACCCACCTGTTCCACGACCGGATCATGCGGATGGACACCGTCATCCTCGAAGAAGGCGCGACACTCGGACCGCACTGCGTGGCCCTGCCTGCCGCCAAGCTGGGCGCCGGCGCCACCGTCGGACCGGCGTCGTTGGTGATGCGCGGGGACGAGGTCCCGCCGTCAACGCGATGGCAGGGCAATCCCATTGCACCATGGGTCATTTCGCGGAAGAAGTCTCGGGACAGAAGCCCCGAGGAAGCGGCGGCATGAAACGGCCCCCCAAGAAGGCCGTCAAGAAGAGCGGTAACGCCCCGGTGATCGACCCCTACCTGCCCGCCAACGGCAACTTCGGCTATCGGGTGTCGCGATACGAGCTGGACCTGGAGTACAAGGTCGCGATCAACCGGCTGACCGGGACGGCCACCATCACCGCCGTGACGCTGGCGTCACTCAAGACATTCACCCTCGACCTGGCCGATGCGCTCTCGGTGACCAAGGTGGTGGTCAACGGACGCCGGCCGGCGAATTTCCGCACCGGCAACGCCAAGCTGCACATCACCCTGAGCACGGCACTGCCGGCCGGCGCCGCGATGTCGATCGAGGTGCGTTACGGCGGATCCCCCCGACCCATCAGAAGCTATTGGGGGGAAGTCGGTTTCGAGGAGTTGACCAACGGGGTGCTGGTGGCCGGGCAGCCCAACGGCGCGGCGTCCTGGTTCCCCTGTGACGACCATCCGAGCGCCAAAGCCAGCTACCGCATCCAGATCAGCACCGACAGCCCGTACCGGGCGCTGGCCAACGGGGAACTGGTGTCGCGGCGGGTCCGGGCAGCACACACGGTGTGGACCTTTGAGCAGCCCGAGCCGACATCGACCTATCTGGTGACCCTACAGATCGGGATGTACGGCGTCCACAAGCTGCCCAAGGCGCCGGTACCGATGCAGGCGGTGTTGCCCGACCGGCTGCAGCGCAACTTCGATCACGACTTCGGCCGCCAGCCGCAGATGATGAAACTGTTCGTCAAGCTCTTCGGCCCCTATCCGCTGTCCAACGGGTACACCGTCGTGGTCACCGACGACGAGCTGGAGATACCGCTCGAGGCGCAAGGGATTTCAATCTTCGGCGCCAACCACTGCGACGGCTCGCGCAGCTCGGAGCGGTTGATCGCCCACGAGCTGGCCCACCAGTGGTTCGGGAACAGCGTGACCGCCCGGCGATGGCGGGACATCTGGCTGCACGAGGGATTCGCCTGCTACGCCGAATGGTTGTGGTCGGAGAACTCCGGCGGTCAGACCGCCGAGCAATGGGCACGGCACTACCACCAGAAGCTTGTCAGCGCGCCGCAGGACATGGTGCTGGCCGACCCCGGGCCGCGGGACATGTTCGACGACCGGGTCTACAAGCGTGGCGCACTGACCCTGCACGTGTTGCGCACCACCATCGGTGACGACAAATTCTTTGCGCTGCTACGGGATTGGACGGCCCGCCATCGGCACGGCACCGTCGTCACCGACGACTTCACCGGCTTGGCCGCCAACTACGCCGACGTGTCCCTGCGTCCGCTGTGGAATGACTGGTTGTTCTCCACCGAAGTGCCGCGGTTGTGACCGACGCAGGTGCCTCTTTCGACGCGCTGAGCGCCACCGGCCCCGATCAGGTCCGCAGCGCCGCGATCAGCCGCGGCAGCGTCGCCCGGGTCGGGGTGGCCACCGCGATCTCGGCGGTGTGCGGGTACGCCGTGCTGTATCTGGCCGCCCGCGCCCTGGATCCGGCCGGCTTCTCCGTCTTCGGCGTCTTCTGGGGCGCCTTCGGTCTGGTCGGTGGCGCCGCCTACGGCCTGCTGCAGGAGTCGACCCGGGAGGTCCGCACCGCCGGCTACGTCGAGGTGGCCGACGGGCCGCGCACACACCCGATGAGGGTCAGTGCCGGGCTGGGTGTGGTCGGTGCTCTGGTGATGGCCGCGACCTCGCCGCTATGGGCACCGCACGTGTTCAGCGAGGCCCGCCCGCTGTCGGTGGCGCTGCTGGCCGCCGGGTTGGCCGGCTTCTGCCTGCACGCCACCTTGCTCGGACTGCTCGCCGGGATCGGGCAGTGGGGCCAGTACGGCGCATTGATGGTCGCCGATGCCGTCATCCGGGTGCTGGTAGCCGCAGCGACGTTCCTGCTGGGCTGGGGTCTGGTCGGGTTCCTGTGGGCCACTGTCGGTGGCGCGATCGGGTGGCTGCTGTTACTGCTGGTGTCGCCGACCGCCCGCACTGCGGCGGCGCTGCGTACGCCGGGTGGCACATCGACGTTCCTGCGCGGGGCGGCGCACTCGATCGCCGCGGCAGGCGCCAGCGCGGTCCTGGTCATGGGCTTTCCCGTGCTACTGAAGGCCACCTCCGGTGAACTGGGCGCGGCAGGTGGCGTGGTGATCCTGGCGGTGACACTGACCCGCGCACCGCTGCTGGTGCCGCTGACCGCGATGCAGGGCAACCTGATCGCCCACTTCGTCGACCATCGCGGCCACCGGCTCAAGTCCCTGGTCGCACCGGCCGCCGTGGTGCTGGCGCTGGGCACCATCGGGGTGCTGGCAGCCTGGCTGGCCGGCCCCTGGCTGATCCGGGTGGCCTTCGGCGCCGAATACACCCCCGACGGGGTGCTGCTGGGCTGGCTGACGGCCGGCGCGGTGGCGATCGCCCTGCTGACCCTGACCGGCGCGGCGACGGTGGCCGCCGCCCAGCACCGGGCGTACTCGATCGGCTGGGTCGGCGCGACGGTGGCCTCGGCTCTGCTGCTGACATTGCCGCTGGGCCTGGCCGAGCGCACCGTGGTCGCACTGCTGTGCGGCCCGCTGGTCGGCATCGCCGTTCACCTGTATGCACTGGCCCGCGCCGGGCGCTGAACGGGCCGGGATCAGCGTGTACGTTGTGGGCATCGACACGACGGCCCACCCCGACGCCTGGATCATCGTCCCCGCGTACAACGAAGCGGAGGTCATCGGCGACGTCATCACCGACCTTCGCCAGACCTTCGCCCATGTGGTGTGTGTCGACGACGGAAGCCGCGACGACACCTCCGAGATCGCCCTGCATGCGGGAGCCCACGTGGTGCGACATCCGGTGAACCTGGGCCAGGGCGCGGCCATCCAGACCGGCGTGGAGTACGCCCGCAGCCAGCCGGGTGCGAGCGTGTTCGTCACCTTCGACGCCGACGGCCAGCACCGCGTCAAAGACGTCCTGTCGATGATCGACCGACTGGCCAGGGGCGACGTGGACATTGTCGTCGGCACCCGGTTCTCCGGGACGACGGTCAGCCACACGCCGCCGTTGAAGAAGCTGATCCTGCGCACCGCGGCCGCACTGAGCCCGAGCAGCCACCGACTCGGCCTCACCGACGCCCACAACGGGCTGCGGGTGTTCAACAAGACGGTGGCCGACCACCTCAACCTCACCATGAGCGGAATGAGCCACGCCAGCGAGTTCGTCGCGCTCATCGTCGAAAACCACTGGCGGGTCGCCGAAGAACCCGTCGAGATCCTCTATACCGAGTACTCGATGTCCAAGGGGCAGCCGCTGCTCAACGGGGTGAACATCGTCTTCGACGGGTTCCTGCGCGGAAGGATGCGCCGATGAACTGGATTCAGGTGCTGCTGATCGCGGCGGTCATGGCGCTGCTGGTGTACCTGCTGCGCTCCCGCACCAACGCCAAGGCCAAGGCCTGGGTCAAGGTGGGCTATGTGCTGTTCGTCGTCGCCGCGATCTATGCCATCCTGCGCCCGGACGACACCACGGTGCTGGCCAATTGGCTCGGTGTGCGCCGCGGTGCCGACCTGATCACCTACGCGCTGATCATCGCGTTCGTGTTCACCACGCTGAGCACCTATCTGCGGTTCAAGGAGCTCGAGTTGCGTTACGCCCGGCTGGCCCGCGCGGTCGCGCTCGAGGGCGCCCGGGTACCCGACGCTTAGCGCAGCGCCTGGAAGTACTCGACGGTGCGGCGCACGCCCTCCTCGAGGTGCACAGTGGGGTGCCAG
Organism: Mycolicibacterium anyangense; assembly: GCF_010731855.1. NCBI lineage: Bacteria > Bacillati > Actinomycetota > Actinomycetes > Mycobacteriales > Mycobacteriaceae > Mycobacterium > Mycolicibacterium anyangense. Next base: position 3,570,253 of record NZ_AP022620.1, read on the forward strand.
CCAAGGATCATTTCGGCCTTGCGGACATCGAGGCAGGAGCGGGTCAGATCGCCCAGGCGTGCCGGAGCGGTGGCGGGTTCGTCGGGCACCCCGACGACCTTGGCGACCGTGGTGTGCAGCGCCCGGTCCGAGGTCTCCACGCCGGTGCCGATGTTGAACCGCTGGCCTCCGCCGGCCTGTCCTGAGGCGCGGATGAACGCATCGACCACGTCGTCGACGAACACGTAATCGCGGGTGTTGGCGCCGTCACCGTAGACCTTGGTGGGCCGGCCCTCCAGCAGCGCGGTGGCAAAGATCGCCACTACCCCGGCCTCGCCGTGCGGGTTCTGCCGCGGGCCGTAGACGTTGGCCGGAGCGATGTGCGAACACTCCAGCCCGTAGAGGTGCCGGAAGGTGTTGAGGTAGGTCTCGCCCGCGATCTTGCTTGCCGCATAGGGTGATTCAGGGTCGACGGGCGACGTCTCGTTGGTCGGGTAGTTCTTCGGGACACCGTAGATCGAGCCGCCGGACGAGGTGAAGACCACCTTGCGAACCCCGGCCCGCCGGGCCGCCTCCGCCAAACGCACCGTGCCGATGACGTTGACCGCGGCGTCGAACTCGGGGTCGGCCACCGAGCGACGCACGTCGATCTGGGCGGCGAGGTGATAGACGACCTCGGGCCGGTGCGCGGCCAGCAGACCGATCAGATCGGCGCTGACGATGTCTGCCTCGATGAGTTCGAAACCGCCACTGTGACGCGCATCATCGAGATTGGCGGCGTTGCCGGTACTGAGATCGTCGATGCCCAGCACGGTGTGGCCGTCGGCGAGCAGCCGGTCCACCAGCGTCGAACCGATGAAGCCTGCGGCTCCGGTGACCAATACCCCCATCGGAAACACACTACCGAGGCCGTACAGTCGATGCGATGGCAGTTCCGGCTCGAGTGGCGCGCGTGCCACCGGTCGCGGTGGCAGCCGTCGTCCTGATCGCGGTGCAACTCGTGGTGCGCGCGGTGCTGGCCTTCGGCGGCTATTTCTACTGGGATGACCTGATCCTGGTGGGCCGGGCCGGAACTCAGGGCCTGTTGTCACCGTCGTACCTGTTCGACGATCACGACGGTCACGTCATGCCCGGCGCGTTCCTGCTGGCCGGGGTGATCACCCGACTCGCTCCCTTGATCTGGACCTGGCCCGCGGTGAGCCTGGTGGTGTTGCAGCTGCTGGCCTCGCTGTCGTTGTTGCGGGCGCTGCACGTGATCCTGGGCTGGCGCCCGGTGTTGTTGCTTCCGCTGACGTTTGCGCTGTTCACCCCGCTGGGCGTGCCGGGTTTCGCGTGGTGGGCCGCGGCGCTCAATTCACTGCCCATGCTGGCGGCGATGGCGTGGGTGTGCGCCGACGCAATCATGTTGGTGCGCACCGGGAATCGGCGGTATGCCGGCACCGCTGTGCTGGCATTCTTCGGCGGGTTGTTGTTCTTCGAGAAGGCCGCCGTCATCCCGTTCGTGGCGTTCACGGTGACGGCTCTGCTCCGGCATGTCCAGGGCGATTCGGCTGCGCTGCGCACCGTGTGGCGCGCGGGGATGCGGCTGTGGGTTGCGGCGCTGGCATTGACCGCCGGCTGGATCGGTGTCTACCTGGTGGTCGTCGACCAGCAACGGTGGAGTTCGGATCTGGCGATGACGTGGGATCTGTTGCGCCGCTCCTTCACCCACGGGATGGTGCCCGGATTGGCCGGCGGTCCGTGGCAATGGCAGCGGTGGGCACCCGCCTCGCCCTGGGGGGTGCCGCCGGTCGCGGTGATGGTGCTCGGCTGGGTTGCGCTGGCCGCGGTGATCGCGGTGTCATTGGCCCGTAAGCGACGCATCGGCCCGGTGTGGGTGGTGGCGCTGGGGTATGCGGTGGCCTGTCAGATTCCGATCTATCTGATGCGCTCGTCGAAGTTCACTGCGCTGGAGTTGGCCCAGACGTTGCGCTACTTCCCGGATCTGGTGGTCGTACTGGCACTGCTGGCCGCGGTCGGGTTGTGCGCGCCGAACCGGCTGTCATCGGGATGGCTCGACGCGTCACGGGTCCGCACCACCGTCGTTGCCGGGGTGACCGCGGCGTTCCTGGCCAGCAGTCTGTATTCGACGTCGACGTTCCTGACCAGCTGGAAGGACAACCCCGCGCAGCCCTATGTGCAGAACGCGCTGCGGGGTCTGGCGCAGGCTCGGGCGTCGGCGGCGGCGCCCCTGCTGGACCAGGAGGTGGACCCGCTGGTGCTACAGCGCGTCGCCTACCCGGAGAACCTGGCCAGCCACATGTTCGCGCTGATCCGCGATCGTCCCGAATTCGCCTCCTCCACAACAGAACTGCGGATGCTCGATACCAGCGGCCGGCTAGTGGATGCGAACGTGACCTGGGTGCGTACCATCGTGCCGGGACCCACCCCAGGGTGCGGATACCTCATCCAATCTGATGGCCAGCCCGACTCCGCGGTGCGGATGCCGCTGGACGGGCCGATGCTGCCCGCCGACTGGACCGCGGAGATCAATTATCTGGCCAACAGCGAGGGCTCGATAACGATGAAAATGTCCGAAGGCCCCGCGACCAAGGTGGCGGTGCACCCGGGTCTGAATCGGGTGTTCGTGCGGCTGCCGGGAGCGGGCGACGCGATCACGGTGCGGGCCACGACGGCCGCACTCTCGCTCTGTCTGGCCTCGGGGCCTGTGGGCTATCTCGCACCCCGGCATTAGATCGAGTGTGGAAAAATAGTTCGCATGTCTAACTTACGTGAGGATGGCTTGGAAGTACTTCGGGAAATGCTGCCGGGCATACTGCCTGAGGGCGAGATCGACTTCACCGAGGGATTCGCCAGCGAATTCACGAACATCACCCTGGAGAACGTGTTCGGCCAGCTGTGGACCCGCGAAGGGCTGAGCCGACGTGATCGCAGCCTGGTGACGCTGGGCATCCTGATCGCCCTGCGGGCCACCGACGAGCTCAAGGCGCACTTCCGGATCGCGCGGCAGAACGGTCTGTCCGACGAGGAACTGGCCGAGGTGATCTATCACTCGAGCAGCTATGCCGGCTTCCCGGCGGCCGCCACCGCCAAGACCGTGGCGATCGAGGCGCTGTCCCCGAAGAACTGATGGGGCACGGTTGGCCGCGTCCGCGGAGAACGTGGAGCCGCCTGGGGGAATCGAACCCCCGACCTATTCATTACGAGTGAATCGCTCTACCGACTGAGCTAAGGCGGCGTGGCCGTCGCCGATGAGCGCCGGGCCGAGCGATGAGTCTACAGGTCCGAACGCAGTGCCTGTCCCACGGTGGCCACCATGGCATCGACGGCGAACTTCGGCTTGACGTTCGTCGCCAGCGCCTCCCGGCACTCCAGGACGGCCTCGATGCAGCGCAGCAGCCGCTCCGGGGAGGCGTGCGCGGCCAGGCTGGCCACCTTGTCGGCCATGTCCGGGTGGTTCGGTGCGACCGCTCCTGCCCCGTTGGCGACCAGCAGGGCGTCCCGGAAGTAGGTCGCGAGGTCGATCAGCGCCCGGTCCAGGGCATCCCGCGAGGCGCGGGTCTGTCGCGACTTCTGCCGCCGCTCGAGATCCTTGAGCGCTCCAGCCGAGCCCCGCAGGGCGCCCGCGGCGCCCTTGCCGGTGCCGCCGGCACCCAGGGCGGTACGCAATTCCTCGGTCTCGACCTCGTCCCGCCCGCCGGTCAGGGCCCGGGCCTCGGCTTCTGCGGTTGCCACCAGCTCTTCGGCGGCTGCGTACGCCCGCGAGGGCGTCGCCGCGTCACGCGCCAGTCCCAGGGCGCGGGTCCGACGGTCCCGGGCCTCGGAATCGGTGGCCAGCCGCCGGGCCCGCCCGACATGGCCGCCGCTGACCGAGGCCGCCCATTGCGCCTGCTCGGCAGACAGTCCGTCGCTGTCGATCAGCACCTGCGCGATCGCCGCCGTGGACGGCGTCACCAGCGCCACATGGCGGCATCGCGACCGCAGCGTGATGGCGATGTCCTCGGGATCCACCGATGGTGCACACAGCAGGAAGACCGTCGACGGTGGCGGCTCCTCCACGACCTTGAGCAGCGCGTTGGCCGCACCTTCGGTCAGCCGGTCGGCATCCTCCACCACGACGATCTGCCATCGTCCGGTGCTGGGGCGCCGGGAGGCGATCTGGACGATGGAACGCATCTCGTCGACGCCGATCGAGAGCCCTTCGGGGATGATGCGACGCACGTCGCCGTGGGTGCCGGCCATCGTCGTCGTGCACGCCCGGCATTCCCCACAGCCCGGAGCGCCCGCCGAGGTGCACTGCAGGGCAGCGGCAAAGCACAACGCGGCCACCGACCGGCCGGACCCGGGCGGGCCGGTGATCAGCCAGGCATGTGTCATGGTGCCGGTGGCAGCGACATCGTGAGCGGAATCACCCCGCGCGGCGCGAGCAGCAGCAACGAGCTCGGCTTCCACCGCACTTTGGCCCACCAGCCGCGTAAATACCCCGGACATCACCTTCCGACCCTAGTGTGCAGCAACGACACAGCAGCTCGGCGGTAGGTCAGTAAGGTGCAGATCCGTCGCTCTGGACCGATACGGTGGGTTGGTGAGCACTGCGCCGACCAGCATCGGACGAATCAGCGGATTCATCCGCTGGGTCGCCCGTACGCCGTGGCCGGTGTTTTCCCTCGGCATGCTGCAGGCCGACATCATAGGCGCGCTGCTCGTGCTGGGCTTCCTGCGGTTCGGACTGCCGCCCGCGGACCGCATCATGCTGCAGGACCTGCCTGCGGTGAACCTGGCGATCTTCCTGAGCTATCTGTTCATCTCGTTCGCGGTGGGCGCCTACGTCAGCCTGCGACTGATGGTCCCGGTGTTCCGCTGGCAGCGACGCGACGCGCTACTGGCCGACGATGATCCGGAGACCACCGAGGCAGCCCGGCTGCGTGCGCTGCGGATGCCCGTCTACCGCTCGATGATCAGCATGACGAACTGGGTGCTCGGCGCCGTGGTGTTCATCGCGGCCAGCTGGCCGGTGGCCAGCCATGCGGCGCCGGTGATGGCGGTGGCGACCCTGCTCGGCGCGGCAGCAACCTCGATCATCGGCTATCTGCAGGCAGAGCGGGTATTGCGCCCGGTCGCGGTGGCGGCGCTGCGCGGTGGGCCGCCGGTCAAGTTCCGCCGGCCGGGCGTGATCCTGCGGCTGGTGCTGACCTGGCTGTTGTCCACCGGGGTGCCGCTGCTGGCCATCGTGCTGTCGGTGGTGGCCGCCAAGTTCTCGCTGCTGCAGGCCTCCGCCGACCAGCTGTTCACCCCGATCCTGCTGATGGCGATCGCCGCACTGGTGATCGGCCTGGCGGGTAACCTGCTGTCCGCCATGGCGATCGCCGACCCGCTGCGCCAGCTGCGCTGGGCACTCGGCGAGGTCCAGCGCGGCAACTACAACGCCCACATGCAGATCTACGACGCCACCGAGCTGGGGCTGCTGCAGGCCGGCTTCAACGACATGGTGCGCGACCTGTCTGAGCGGCAGCGGCTGCGCGACCTGTTCGGCCGCTACGTCGGCGAGGACGTCGCCCGCCGGGCCCTGGAGCGCGGCACCGAACTGGGCGGCCAGGAACGCGACGTCGCGGTGCTGTTCGTCGACCTCGTAGGCTCGACCCAGCTGGCCTCGACCCGCCCGCCCAGCGAGGTCGTCAACCTGCTCAACGAGTTCTTCCGCGTGGTCGTCGACACCGTGAAGAAGCACGGCGGGTTCGTCAACAAGTTCCAGGGTGACGCCGCACTGTGCATCTTCGGCGCGCCGATCGAGCACCCGGACGCCTCGGGCGCCGCGCTGGCCGCGTCCCGTGAGTTGCACGACGAACTCGTCGAGGTGCTGGGCCAAACCGACTTCGGCATCGGGGTGTCGGCCGGGCGCGCGATCGCCGGACACATCGGTGCCCAGGCGCGGTTCGAATACACCGTGATCGGCGATCCGGTGAACGAGGCGGCCCGGCTCACCGAGCTGGCCAAGCTGGAGAACGGCCACGTGCTGGCGTCGGCGATCGCGGTCAGCGGCGCGCTGGACGCCGAGGCGCTGTGCTGGAACGTCGGCGAAATCGTCGAACTCCGCGGGCGCACCGCTCCGACGCAGCTGGCCCGCCCGGCCAAGCTGGCCATGCCGGTCAGGCGGCCCGAGGTCGCCAGCGACATCGCCGGATAGCGCTATCGTCCAGATCGACGAATTGGGTTATCCCACTTGGCTTTTCGCACCCGTTTGTCGGTTTGGGCGCGACGAGGTCAGGCTTTCTTGGCGGCCTTCTTCGCCGGGGCCTTCTTCGCCGCAGCCTTCTTGGCCGGCGCCTTGCGGGCGGCCTTCTTGACCGGCCCACGGGCGCGGCGGTCGGCCAGCAACTCCGACGCACGTTCGTCGGTGATGCTCAGCACGTCATCGCCCTTGCGCAGGCTGGCGTTGGTCTCGCCATCGGTCACGTAAGGACCGAACCGGCCGTCCTTGATCACCATCGGCTTGCCCGACGCGGCGTCGGTGCCCAGCTCACGCAAGGGCGGTGCGGCCGCGCCCTGGCGGCCACGGCGCTTGGGTTCGGCGTAGATCTTCAGCGCGTCTTCGAGGCTGATGTCGAAGATCTGGTCCTCGGTGGCCAGTGAGCGAGAGTCGGTGCCGCGCTTGAGGTACGGGCCGTAGCGGCCGTTCTGCGCGGTGATCTCCTCACCGTTTTCCGGGTCCACCCCGACCAGCCGCGGCAGCGACAGTAGCTTGAGCGCGTCCTCGAGGGTGACCGTCTGCAGGTCCATCGAGCGGAACAGCGAGCCGGTACGCGGCTTGGGTCCGGTGGGCTTCTTGGACTTCTTGGCCGTGACGCCGCCGTCCTCGTCCGGCGGGGGCGGCAGCACCTCGGTGACGTACGGGCCGTACCGGCCGTCGCGGGCCACGATCTCGTGTCCACTGTCCGGGTCGACGCCGAGCACCCGGCCCTCTTGCGGTGTGGCGAACAGCGTTTCGGCCAGCTCCAGGGTCAATTCGTCCGGAGTGATCTCGTCGGACAGGTTGGCCCGTTGCGGGGTGGGCTCGCCGTCCTCGCCGGTGATCATCCGCTCCAGGTAGGGCCCGTTCTTGCCCACCCGCACCACGATCGGGCGGCCCTGCTCGTCGTCAAAGAGCTTGATGGAGTTCACTTCTCGGGCGTCGATGCCCTCGAGGTTCACGCCGACCAGCTTCTTGAGGCCACCGGCCCGCGCGATCGAGTCGGCCACGCCGTGCTCGCCACCGAAGTAGAAATTGGACAGCCAGTTGGTGCGACGCTCGTGACCCGAGGCGATCTCGTCGAGCTCGTCTTCCATCGCGGCGGTGAAGTCGTAGTCCACCAGCCGTCCGAAATGCTGCTCGAGCAAGCCGGTGACCGCGAACGCCACCCAGGACGGCACCAGGGCACTGCCCTTCTTGTGCACGTAGCCGCGGTCCTGGATCGTCTTGATGATCGAGGAATACGTTGAGGGACGGCCGATTCCGAGATCCTCGAGCGCCTTGATCAAGGACGCCTCGGTGTAGCGGGCGGGCGGGTTGGTGTTGTGTCCGTCCGCGGTCAGCTGGGTGGCATCCACCCGCTGGCCCTGCCGCAATTGGGGCAGTCGGCTCTCGGCGTCGTCGGCCTCACCGCCGGCCAGTTCGTCGACGGTCTCGACGTAGGCCTTCAGGAAGCCGGGGAAGGTGATGGTGCGCCCGCTGGCGGTGAAGACCACCTCGCGGCCGTCGGCGGCCGTGCCGGCTATCCGCAGGCTCAGTGTGGTGCCGCGGGCGTCGGCCATCTGCGAGGCCACCGTGCGCTGCCAGATCAGCTCATAGAGCCGGAACTCGTCGCCGTCGAGTTCGCGGTGCAGGGCACCCGGGGTGGCGAAAGTGTCACCGGCGGGCCGGATCGCCTCGTGCGCCTCCTGGGCGTTCTTGACCTTGCGGGTGTACTGCCGCGGCGACGGGTGCACGTACTCGTCGCCGTAGAGCTGACGGGCCTGGTTGCGGGCCGCGTTGATGGCCGACTCCGACAACGTCGTCGAGTCGGTACGCATATAGGTGATGTAGCCGTTCTCGTACAGCCGCTGCGCCACACTCATCGTGCGCTCGGAGCTGAACCGCAGCTTGCGACCGGCCTCCTGCTGCAGGGTGGAGGTCATGAACGGGGGGTACGGGCGGCGGGTGTAGGGCTTCTCCTCCACCGAGGCCACGCTGAGGCTGGCCCCGCGCAGGCCAGCGGCCAACGCCCCGGCGGAGGCCTCGTCGAGCACCAGCACCTCGTCGGGCTTGCGGACGACGCCGAGCGAGTCGAAGTCGCGCCCGGTGGCCACCCGTTTGCCGTCCAGCGTGACCAGACGGGCGTTGAAACGCGGCGGTGCGGCATTCGGGTCGGACACGCTGGCATCCAGCTCGGCGAGCACATCCCAGTACGACGCGCTGCGGAACGCCATGCGGTCGCGTTCCCGCTGCACGATGATGCGGGTCGCCACCGACTGCACCCGGCCGGCCGACAGCCGCGGGGCTACCTTCTTCCACAGCACCGGGCTGACCTCGTAGCCGTACAACCGGTCCAGGATGCGGCGGGTCTCCTGCGCGTCGACCAGGTCGTTGTCCAGGTCGCGGGGATGCTCGGCGGCGGCGAGGATGGCCGGTTCGGTGATCTCGTGGAACACCATGCGCTTGACCGGCACCCTGGGCTTGAGGGTTTCCAGCAGGTGCCAGGCGATGGCTTCACCCTCGCGGTCACCGTCGGTGGCCAGGTAGAGCTCGTCGACGTTCTTCAGCAGGTCCTTGAGCTCGCTGACCGTGCTCTTCTTCTCCGGGCTGATGATGTAGAGCGGCTCGAAGTTCTGCTCCACGTTGACCCCGAGGCGGGCCCAGGGCTCGGATTTGTACTTCGCGGGCACGTCAGCGGCGTTGCGCGGCAGGTCACGGATGTGCCCGCGGGACGACTCCACGATGTAATTGGAGCCCAGGTAGCCGGCGATTTTGCGCGCCTTGGTCGGCGACTCGACGATGACGAGCCGTCGCACGCGGCCATTGCCGCCGCCGCTGTCGCGGGTTTCGTCGTCAGCCAACTGCGCTTACGCTCCACTTCTGTCGTGCCCACCGGTACCCCCGGCCTCGCGGGCACCCCACAATGTGGCACCCCGGACGGGCCGACGCAAACCGACCCCCCACACGGAATGTCTCAGATTGTGGGCCACGCTGACAACGCCTCCGTGTCATCCGGCGGTTCCCCCACGTTCTCTACCAGGCGCGATAGCCGTCTGCGTCCACTGATTCGCAACGCCGGCCTAGACCCTCTTGTTCCGATCAGGGTGGGTGCGATTCCCACCCGCATCAGCGCTGACGCGAGCGGCGAGTGAGTGTCGGGGGCGTGCGGGTCCAGTCCCAGCAGATAGCGATCGGCCTCCGGCGTCCCGGCCGCCAGTGTCCAGGCCCGTAATTGCCGGGGCCCGGGCAGCCATTGCGGCGGCACCGTCTTGACCGCCCCGCGCGTCCACTCCTTCGCGGTGACCACCAGCCGGTCGTCCACCGCGGTGCGCACCAGCGGAGTGTCCTCCTCGGTGCGGGTGATCTCCGGCTGCAGACCAGCCTCGGTGATCATCTCGGCCAGCGCGGTGGCCCGCCAGAGGTCTTCGACCACCACCGACAGCCGCGCTCCACCGGAGACCATGACCACCTGTCCAGCTGCCGCAAGCATCCCGGTGAGGTCGGCGACCGCGGGCGGCACCGACTCAGCCGAGAAGAAGGACAGCTGACTCACGACTCGACACTAAGCCAGTCGGCGACCAGCGCCATGTCGCCGAGCCGTATGACACCAGAAAACGAAACACCCCCGGCGGTGCCCGTCACCGGGACGCACGGGGGTGATTCTGTATGTCGCTGCTGATCAGATAGAGCGCACGCCTGTGGCCTGCGGTCCCTTGGGGCTCTGACCGACCTCGAACTCGACCCTCTGGTTCTCCTCAAGGGTGCGGAAGCCCGACCCCTGAATTTCCGTGTAGTGGACAAACACATCCGCAGAACCGTCCTCGGGGGCAATGAACCCGAAGCCCTTCTCCGCGTTGAACCACTTCACAGTTCCCTGTGGCATCTTTCGTACTTTCCTTCTCTTGCTACCGGGTGCGGCCGACCGAGTTTTCGGCAGACCGGGCCCGTTCCGACCGCCATCCTTCGTGGAGTTGTCGGAACTCACCCGACCTACAGACCCTCGCAGGAACCGCGATCGCAACGTCGATCCTGCGATTGTGAAGACACGAACACAGAAGCTGCGACCGCCCTTATCCAATCACGTTCAGCGCACTTGCGACAGTCTCACTGCTACCAACTGATGAACAATTCGATACAACCGTTGTGCAGCGGTGTCACGGAGCCGGAGAGGAGGTCGGGGGTGGCGAGTTTCGGCAGTGAATTGCTGACCGTCGCGATCGCCGGCGCGGACTCTGCTGCCGGGGCATTGCGACACGTCGCGGAGATCCCCGCGCGCGCCGCCGTCAGCGTCGGGTGGCCGGCGTGGGTTCAGCCAGATGTCCTCCGCGCGTTCCATGATCGCGGAATTGTGGCACCGTGGTCCCACCAGGTTCAGGCCGCGGACCTGGCCCATGCCGGGCGCCATGTCGTCATCAGCACCGGCACCGCATCGGGCAAGTCGCTGGCCTTCCAGTTGCCCATCATGGATGCGCTGGCTCGCGACCCGCGGGCCCGGGCACTGTATTTGTCGCCGACGAAAGCGCTTGGCCACGACCAGCTGCGGGCCGCCCACTCGTTGGCTGCAGCGGTGCCGGCGCTGGCCGACGTCGCGCCGACGGCCTATGACGGTGACACCCCCACCGAGGTACGTAGATTCGCCCGCGAACGCTCCAGGTGGCTGTTCTCAAACCCCGACATGATCCATGCGGCGTTGTTGCGCAACCACGCCCGGTGGGCGGTGTTCCTGCGCAACCTGCGCTACATCGTGGTAGACGAATGCCATTACTACCGAGGGATATTCGGATCCAACGTCGCGATGGTGCTGCGCCGGCTGCTGCGGCTGTGCCAGCGGTACGCACCAGCCTCCGAGGATCGGCGGGCCGGACCGGGGGCCTGGTCGGGCCCCACGGTGATCTTCGCCAGTGCCACCACCGCGGCCCCGGGTGAGACGGCCGCGGAGTTGATCGGTCAGACGGTGGACGCGGTCACCGAGGACGGTTCGCCACACGGAGCGCGCACCGTTGCCCTCTGGGAACCGGAGTTGCGCACCGATCTGCTCGGCGAAAACGGGGCTCCGGTGCGGCGCTCGGCGGGCGCGGAGGCGGCGCGGATGATGGCAGACCTGGTGGCCGAAGGGGCCAGGACGCTGACCTTTGTGCGCTCGCGGCGTGGGGCCGAGCTGACCGCGCTGGGAGCCCGGGCCCGACTGGAGGACATCGCGCCGCAGCTGCTCGAGACGGTGGCGTCCTATCGTGCGGGCTATCTCGCCGAGGATCGCCGGGATCTCGAACGCAAGCTCACCGACGGCGAATTGCGTGGGCTGGCAACGACGAACGCGCTTGAACTGGGCATCGACATCGCCGGCCTGGACGCGGTGTTGCTGGCCGGCTTCCCGGGCACCGTCGCCTCGTTCTGGCAGCAGGCCGGCCGGTCCGGGCGTCGCGGCCAGGGGGCGTTGGTGGTGTTGATCGCGCGCGACGACCCACTGGACACCTACCTGGTGCACCATCCCGCCGCCCTCTTGGACAAGCCCGTCGAGCGGGTCGTCATCGACCCGTCCAACCCGTACGTGGTGGGACCGCAGTTGCTCTGTGCAGCAACCGAATTACCGCTCGAATCCGCCGAGGTCCGGCGCTGGGAGGCCGAGTCGGTGGCCGAGGAGCTGGTCGACGACGGGTTGTTACGCAAACGCGGCGAACGGTACTTCCCGGCGCCGGGACTGGACCCGCATCCGGCCGTGGACATTCGCGGTTCGGCGGGCGGGCAGGTGGCCATCGTGGAGGAGGACACCGGCCGCATGCTCGGCAGCACGCCGGCCGGCCAGGCACCGGCAACGGTGCACCCCGGCGCGGTCTATCTGCATCAGGGCGAGAGCTATGTGGTGGACTCGCTGCGGCTGGAGGACGGGGTGGCCTTCGTGCACGCCGAGGACCCCGGCTATTCGACATACGCGCGCGAGATCACCGACATCACGGTGAGCGGCCCCGGCGAACGGGTGCGATACGACGCGGTGACGCTGGGCCTGGTGCCGGTGTCGGTGACCCACCGCGTCATCGGGTATCTGCGCCGGCGCCTGTCCGGCGAGGTGATCGACTTCGTCGAGCTCGACATGCCTGAGCAGTCACTGCCCACCACCGCGGTGATGTACACCATTGCCCTGGAAGCGTTGGTGGACAACGGAATCGATGTGGTACGGATCCCCGGCGCACTGCACGCCGCCGAGCACGCCGCGATCGGGCTGCTGCCATTGGTGGCCAGCTGCGATCGAGGTGACATCGGCGGCCTGTCGACCGCGATCGGGGAAGGTGGCCTGCCGACGGTGTTCGTCTACGACGGGCACCCGGGGGGAGCCGGTTTCGCCGAGCGGGGCTACCGGCTGGCAACCACCTGGCTGGGCGCGACGGCAGACGCGATCGAATCGTGCGAGTGCCCGAACGGCTGCCCGTCGTGCGTGCAGTCCCCCAAGTGTGGGAACGGCAATGATCCGCTGGACAAGGTCGGTGCGGTGCGCGTCCTCAGGCTCATCCTCGCCGAGCTCGCCGCCGCCGGCACCTGACTGTTGGCGGCCGACCGACCCCTCGCACGGTCGACCTCCAGGCGTCGGTGCCAACGCGGCACAAGCTGGTGCCCCGCTCTGCTGGAGGCCCGAAGGGCGATGCGCAATCGCCGTCGAGGAACAGCCGGACAACTCGATCCGTTCCTCCGTCCGACGAGTCGGACCTAGCGAAAAATACCCAAGCAATTGGGCCCCGGCAAGGATCTGAACCCCACATGCAGCGGTCGTGACCACGATGTGACGCCATTGTGCTGTTTGATCTCGCGACAAACCGGCCAACCCGGCGCCGAATAAACTCCTAGCCATGGACCAGGACTGGCTGCTGGTGGAGACGCTCGGCACCGAACCCGTGGTCGTTGCGCAGGGCCGCCGGATGAAGAACCTGGTGCCGATCACCGCGTTCCTGCGGCGCCATCCGCACCGGGCGGCGATCCAGACCGCGATCACCGAGACGGTGATCGCGGGGACGAGCCTCGCCAGCATTACCCCGAAAAGCGATCGGGTGATCCGTACCGAACCGGTCACGATGTCCGACGGCAAGGTGCACGGTGTGCACGTGTGGATCGGACCGGCCGACGCCGAGCCGCCGCAGCGCCCGATTCCCGGTCCGCTGATCTGGGACATGACCGCGGGCGAGGCGACCGACACCGTGGAATCGCTGACGAACTCCGGGATGAACCCGGCTCAGGAACGCACCCACGGTCGCGCTTTCGTCGAGGATCTACCCAGCCGGGACCTCCACAAGAACGAGGCCCGGGTGCTCGCTATGGCCGTCGATACCGCGCCCGGGCGCACCTATTGCAGCAGCTGGGATTTCACCGACAAGCTGGGCGGCTTCCGCCGTGTCGGCTTCGTCGTGCGCACCGCGATGGAGCCCGCCGCAGACGGCACCGAGCACCTCATTGCCCGCGCTATGAACCTGGTGGGCGAACTGGACGAGACGGACATCCCGACCGGCCTGCTGGCCCAGCGAATCCTGAAGGGTCTTTCGCAGCGCGGGGTGTACCGGGCGATCGTCGACCTGGGCAGCTGGCATCTGCTCAAGTGGCTCGACGAGCCGTGCCCGCATTACGACTGGCGCCAGGGTATGCAGTTCCATCCCGACGACAGGACGAAGCTCGAACCGATGGTCAAGGAGTTCGAAACCGGTTCGACCAGTAGGGTTTTGCGGCTCCCCGCCAACGGCAGCGGATGGGTGCCGATGCATATCATGGCCAACCGCATCGAACTGGACAACGGCGTGTTCGCCGGGCTGATCACGCTGCGGCTGCCGACCGACGCCGAACTGGCCGAGGCGGGCCTATCGGGCGCTGGGAGCACCACCTGACCGGTCCCTGCCCGGGCTCTATTCGACCGGCCCTGCACGGGCCACGGCCCGCGCGGACCCCACGCCCGCGTTGATCACCACATCGAGCTGCTCGACCTCGCACCGCAGCAGCGAGGCGTTCATGGCTGCGGTGACCGCAGCGGCCTGCCGGCACGCGGTGCCCGGCCCCTGTGGCAGCCATACTGCCGCGGCCAGCGCCGCGAGGTCCGCGGCCGCCTGGGCGCGATGGCGGCCCACGACCGCCGAGCCGATCTGGACACCAGCCAGTGTCACCACCACGACCACGACGATCAGCAGCGCACCTAGGACCGTCGCCGCGCCGTTGTCGTCACTGACCCGGCTCGGTCGCCGCGAGCGCACCGGCCGAGATGACGATGCCGGGAAGCAACGCCGATCGGGAGCTGACCCTGGCCTCCACGAAGCCGCCGGTGCGCCGCAGCTCCACCCCGGCACCCGGCGGAGCCACCCGCCGGGCCGCCGCATCGGCGGCGACGGTGTCACCACGAGCGGCCAGCCTGGCCGCCTCCCTGGCCGCATCGACACAGCGGAGCTGAGCGGAAATCGCAGTGACGCCGCCGACACAGCAGACCAGCACCACCACCAACGCGGCGATGGCCAGGGCCGCCTCGACCGTGCTGAAACCGGCATCGGCTAGACGTTGGTGTTCAGCGCCCGGCTGATGATGTTGGTCAGTGCTCCGACGATGGAATCGCCGGTGACCACGCTGTAGAGGATCGCGCCGAAGGCCGCCGCGGCGATAGTCCCGATAGCGTATTCGACGGTGGACATGCCGGATTCGTCGGCGCCCAGCGCCGCGATCCGCACCTTGAAGTCTCGTAATGAACTGTTGCTCAATGCTTTTCCCTTCTCTCATAACAGGATTCCGGAGAACACGTCACCGGCCAGGCCGGCCACCACGGGCACGATGCCCAGGCAGATGAAGGCGGGCAGAAAACACAACCCGAGCGGACCGGCGATGAGCACCGACGCGCGTTCGGCGGCGGCAGCCGCGGCATGGGTGGCGTCCTGGCGCGATTGTTCGGCCAATTCGGCCACTCCCTGCGCCAGCGCACTGCCCGAGGCCGCCGAGCGCCGAGCCAGCCGGGCCACGGCCGCACAGGTCGGATCACGCAGCCCATCGGGGACTTCCCAGGCCATGTCGGCCGGGGCGCCCAGTGCCAGTAGGTCGGCGGCGCGACGCAGCATCGCGCCGAGTTGTTCGGGTGCCGATGGCGCCGTGGCCGTGGCCGCCGCGGGTACCGACATCCCGGCGGACAGGCAGACAGCGAACACATCGAGCGCCGAGGCCGCCGCGAGTGGGTCACGACGACGGTGCACCGCGCGCGGCCCCGCCGACCGTACGCTTCGGATCCCGGCCCGGTGCCGGACTGCCGCCGGACCCGCGGCGATCAGCAACGCGGCCGCCAGAAGCAGTGCAGCAGAAGTCATGTCACCGTCCGTTCGGTGATCCGGTCCGCCCACAGCAGGCCGAGACAGACCAGCATCACACCGGTGACCAGCAACCAGCCACCGAGTCCGGCGCCGGCCAGGAACGCGACGGGCCGTGCTCCGATCAGCTGGCCCAGCAGCACGCCGAGCACGGGCAGGCCAGCGAGGATGAGGGCAGTGGCGCGGGCCCCGGCCAGCCCGGCCTGGACCCGGTCGGCGAACCGCTGCCTCTCGACGATGTCGCGCTGCGCCGCGCGCATCAGTGCCGTCATTCCCAGACCCTGCTCGGCGGCCAATTGCCAACACACCGCCAGGCGACTCCACTGCCCTGCGACCAGGGACCGGTCCGCCACCGCGTGCAGTCCACCCGCGACATCCGCGCCCAGTCCCGCGCGGGCGGCGACCGCCTGTAGCGAAGCCCCGACATCGCCATCGCTTTCGGTGGCCGCGACGGCGAACGCGAGCACGGGGTGGGCACCGACTCGGAGTTCCCCGACCAGAACCTCCAGCGCTGCGGCCAGTGCGCGTGCGTCGGCTCGCCGACGGTGTTGGTGCCGGGCCTGCCGCCGCCGTACCGCCAGCGTCGCCGTCAGGAGCGCCGCGGCGATCACCACGGCCGGTGGCAGCGTGGTCACCATGGCCACCGCACCGAGTACGACCATCGGACCCTTCACCCGCACCTGTCTGCCGGCCAGTCCCAGCCGACGGTGCGCAGGCGCGGGCGCAACCAGGAACGCGGCCGCCAACAACACGGCTGCCACGGCCATCACGGCACCCCGCGATCGCCGAGCAGACGATCCAGTTCGTCAGCGCCACAATCAAATCCGCGATGCAGACGCCAGGCGGCGCGCGCGGCCACCCGGCCGTCGTCGGCGCGCTGCAACACCGCGATCTCGGTGAGCCTGCGAACCCCGTCATGGCCGCGACTGACATGCACGACCACCTGCACCGCGGCCGCGAGTTGGCTGTGCAGCGCTGCGCGGTCCAGCCCGCCGAGTGCGGCCAGCGCCTCGAGCCGGGCAGGCACCTCGGCGGGACTGTTGGCGTGCACTGTTCCGGCCCCGCCGTCGTGGCCGGTGTTCAGTGCGGCAAGCAGGTCGACGACCTCGGCCCCACGCACCTCCCCGACGACGATGCGGTCCGGCCGCATCCGCAGGGCCTGGCGGACCAGCTGGCGCAGGGTGATCTCTCCTATGCCTTCGACGTTGGCGCCGCGCGCCACCAGCCGCACCAGATGCGGGTGGGGCGGTGCCAGTTCGGCGGCATCCTCGACACAGACGATCCGCTCGGTGGCACTCACCGACCCGAGCGCCGCCGCCAGCAGAGTGGTCTTGCCCGCGCCCGTCCCACCCGAGACCAGGAAGGCCAACCGCGCTGCGATGATGCGGCTCAGCAATCGGCCCGCCTCGTCATCGATCGCGCCCGAGCGAGCCAACGCCGCGAGGTCCTGGGTGGCCGGACGCAGTACCCGCAGCGATACGCACGTGCCGGCGACAGCCACCGGCGGGAGCACCGCGTGCAGGCGCACCGTGAACTGGCCGCTGCCGATACCGGTCAGCTGCCCGTCCACCCACGGTTGGGCATCGTCGAGGCGGCGGCCGGCGGCGACCGCCAGACGCTGCGCAAGCCGACGTACCGCGGCCTCGTCGTCGAAACGCACAGTGCTGCGGCGCAATCCGGACCCGTCGTCCACCCATACCGCGTCGGGTGCGGTGACCAGAACGTCAGTGGTGCCCGGCGCCCGCAGCAGCGGTTCCAGCACACCGGCACCGGTGAGTTCGGTCTGCAGCACCCGCAGATTGCTCAGCACCTCGGTGTCACCCAGCACGCCGCCCGACTCGGCGCGGATGGCCGCCGCCACGGTGGTCGGACGCAACGCGCCCGACTCCGCGGCCAACCGTTCGCGCACGCGCTCGATCAGGGAGGCACTCATGCGGCCTGCATTCCTGACCCGCGGCGCAACGCCTCCAGCACCTGCCGGGCGGCGGCGGCCAGCGGCGACCGCCGCCCCAGCCGAATGCCGCCGTGCTCGAGACGCTGCGCCAGCATCGGCTCCGGGCGCATGGCGGCCAGCAGGGGCAGTCGGGTCACCTCGGCGACCTCGCGGGCGGTGAGACCGCCCGGGGAGGGGCCCCGGACGACCAGTGCGACGTTGGGGTTGGCCGCCCGCAGGATCGCGGCCCGCGCCGACATCGCGGCGACCGCGCGCACATCGCACGTGGTGACGGCCAGCACCAGATCGGCGCACTCCAGCGCGACCGCGGCCGCCGGTGTGCCCCGGCGGGGCACATCGCAGACCACCATCACGCCGCCACGGCGACCCGCGTCGAGCACCGATTCGACCGGTGCGGCATCCATCTCGTGACCCGAGCGCGTCCCCGACAGGACGGTGACACCACGCTGGGCGGGCAATGCGTCACGCACCGCCGGCCAACTGAGCCGGCCGCCCTGCAGACTCAGGTCCGGCCAGCGCAAGCCGGTGGCGGACTCCGCTCCGAGCAACAGGTCGATACCACCGCTCCAGGGGTCGAGGTCGACGAGCAGCGAGTCCGCTGCCACCAGGGCGAGTGCGGCGGCGAAGACCGAAGCGCCGGCGCCGCCACGTCCCGGTGTCACCGCGATCAGCCGGCCGCGGGCCGGTTTGTCCGGTTCGGTCTCGGCGGCTTCGGAAAGATACCGGACCAGGTCGTCTTCCTGTGCCGGGAGCGTGCACAGGTGCTGAACACCGACGGCCATCGCCGCGGTCCAGGTGGCCGGGTGTGGATCGACACCCGAGACCAGGATGACCGAGTCGCGCCGGGGCAGCCCGTCATCTCCGCATCGGTGCACAGCGGCGTCGTCGAGGAGGACGGCGGTCGCACTCGACCAGGCCCTGCGGGTGATGGTCGACGAGGCAGCCACCATCCGCAGACCTGCCGCCGCGGCGGCGCGGGCACACAGCGCCCGCAGCTGATCGTCGTCGAGCAGGGTCAGCACCACACCGGTCTGGGACGTCACCTGACCACCGTCGCGCCGTCGCGCTCGAGGCGATAGCCGTCAGCAGCCGTTCTGGGGATCAACCGGGGTGTGGGGATAAACCCGCGCCGACCAGTCGCTCATCGGAACACGGGCGCCCACCGCCGTCCACCGAAAATCGCACTCGACACGGAACTGCAGTTCTGGCAACGAACGGGGTGTTAGCCAGAATCGGAGGGAATTGACGCCGGAGAAGGTCCGGAAAAAGGGACGACCCCCGCCAGGGGGGGAGGAGGCGGAGGTCGTCGTGTATCAGCCCCGGGGGGTCGGGCTGATGCACACCCGGCATAAGCCGAGTAATGCCACTATACACACGACGAGGCGCTGTCGCGCAAGTACTCAATCTACGAAAAGCCCATGTTTTTGCTGTGAAAGTGCAGCACAGGACACGTGGCGCCCTCTGCCACTTTCCGCGCGCCGCCCCGACCAGAAGCGCCGCACCTATCCTGGCCGTGTGACCGATGCCCCGACGGCAACACCCCAGCTAACGGCCCCCCACGGCGGCCCCACCGCGGATAGCGCACCCCGCACAGCGGCGTTCTTCGACCTGGACAAGACAGTGATTGCCAAGTCAAGCACGCTCGCTTTCAGCAAACCCTTCTTCAACCAAGGCCTGCTCAACCGCCGCGCCGTGCTCGCCTCGAGCTACGCCCAGTTCCTCTATCTGATGTCCGGTGCCGACCACGACCAGATGGACCGGATGCGCTCCTATGTCACCAGCATGTGTGCCGGCTGGGACGTCGAGCAGGTGACGTCGATCGTCAACGAGACATTGCACGACATCGTCGATCCGCTGGTGTTCGCCGAGGCCGCCGAGCTGATCGCCGACCATCGGCTCTGCGGACGCGACGTGGTGATCGTGTCGGCCTCCGGTGAGGAGATCGTGGCGCCGATCGCCCGCGCCCTGGGCGCCACCCACGCGATGGGCACCCGGATGGTGGTCGAGGACGGCAAGTACACCGGCGAGGTCGCGTTCTACTGCTACGGCGAGGGCAAGGCCGCCGCGATCCGCGAACTGGCCGCCCTGGAGGGCTACCCGCTGGAACACTGCTACGCCTATTCCGACTCCGTGACCGATCTGCCGATGCTCGAGGCGGTGGGCCACCCCACTGCGGTCAACCCAGATCGCGCGCTCCGCAAGGAAGCCAGCGCCCGCGACTGGCCCATCCTGACGTTCTCCCGACCGGTGCCGTTGCGCGACCGGATCTCGGCGCCGTCCGGCGCGGCGGTCGCCACCTCGGCCGCCCTCGGGATCAGCGCACTGGCCGCCGGCGCGTTGACGTACTCGGTGTTACGGCGCTTGACCTTCTAGCCGCCAAACCGTTGCCCGCCAAAGCCTTGATGTGACGATCGTCACGGAGTACAAAGGAAGCACGGTCGCGAAGCGAGGCCTAGGTAGCGCCGGAAGAGAAGGCACTATCTCCCGACCCCAGCGACCCAGCACGGTTCCCGGCACCCACGCGGAGCATGCCGCGATATGGCAGAAGTGTTGCGGGCCTGCGCCATTGCGAAAAGCGGACGGACACGACGATCCTTTGGGGTGGATCGCTACCGAAGCGCATCGCAAGACCGCCGAGGCCAACCCACGCAGCCGATACCGCACGCTTGGTAACCGGGAAACCGTGCTAGCGGGCGGCGAGCCGAACTCTTCTCGGATCGTCGCCCGCTTTCGACTGTCCGGACTACTTCGCAGCCGCTTCCGCGATCGAGAGTGCTTCTCGCGCACCATCTTCCAGCGCAGCGCAACTCATCAAGAGCCACCGCCGGACACCGTCGGGCACACCGGAGGCAAAGTCGCCGGCCGCAGCCTGGTATTCCTCGGCGCGGCGCATCCAATACACCTCGGGAACACCGAGACCGTGCGGATCCAGACCGGTGCCGATCGTGACCAGACGCGACACCGCCCGGGCGATCACACCGTCCCCGCTACCGAACGGTGCCAGCGCCAGCAATTCGCCGTGCGCGACGGCCGCGAGCACCGGGGCCGGCGCAGTGCTGGCCCCGGTCACCAATCGGGTGACCAGATCCAGCCGGGCAGCAACCTCGGGGTCCTGCCGCGGCCGACCGAGGCTGTCGCCGTCGGTGAGGTCGGCGGCGGCCAACGCGTGCAGCCGGGCCAGCGCCTGCAACGGCGCGCGCTGCCACACCCCGACCAGTGCCGTGGTGCCGCCCTCCATCGCCTGGCCGACCCGCAGCGCGCCTGCCAGCACCGGATCGTTGGGTTCGGCGCCCGAGGCATCCAGTTGCACGGCGCCGCCGTCGAGAGCCGACGACGACCGTGCGCCGCGGATCGCCGATTCCGCGGCGGTCACCGGCCAGTTGCGCAGGTTCGTGCGGTGCCGGTGGGCTTTGGCCAGCGCCTCGCGGGCCGCCTCGGCGGCGTCGGAGACGCCCGGCAGGTCGAGTAACGGGGCCAGCAGGTCGGTCACGTTCGGCCACGCTATCGGCGCGCCGGAGGCGGCAGTACGGTGGGTCGTGATTCGACCGTTCGGCGCGTGACACGGACCGCCCGCCGACGAATGTGACTCCCCAACGCCGATGCAACCTCAAGTGACTACGCTCACAACCATGACCGAGGCGCACACCGAAGTTCCGTCTTACTACCCGCCGGCTGCGGAGTTCTCCGACAACGCCAATGCCACGGCCGCCCTCTATGACGAGGCCGAAGCCGACCGGCTGGCCTTCTGGGCCAAGCAGGCCAACCGGCTGTCCTGGGCGACGCCGTTCGGCGAGGTGCTCGACTGGTCGGACGCGCCGTTCGCGAAATGGTTCGTCGGCGGCAAGCTGAACGTCGCCTACAACTGCGTGGACCGGCACGTCGAGGCCGGTAACGGCGACCGGGTCGCCATCCATTGGGAGGGCGAGCCGGTCGGTGATGCGAGGTCCATCACCTACGCACAGCTCAAGGACGAGGTCAGCAAGGCCGCCAACACGCTCACCGATCTAGGCCTGGTGGCAGGCGACCGGGTGGCCATCTACATGCCGATGGTGCCCGAGGCGATCGTGGCGATGCTGGCCTGCGCGCGTCTGGGTCTGATGCACAGCGTGGTCTTCGCCGGATTCTCGGCCTCGGCCCTGCGCGCCCGCATCGAGGATGCCGAAGCCAAGCTGGTGATCACCACCGACGGCCAGTACCGGCGCGGCGCTGCGGTGTCACTGAAGGACGCCGTCGATGACGCGGTCTCCGACCAGCCTTCGGTCGAACACGTTCTGGTGGTGCGGCGCACCGGAATTGACGTCGAATGGACCCAGGGCCGGGACCTGTGGTGGCACGAGACGGTCGACAGCGCCTCGCCGGAGCACACTCCGGAGGCCTTCGACTCCGAGCAACCGTTGTTCCTGCTGTACACCTCGGGCACCACCGGCAAGCCCAAGGGCATCATCCACACCTCCGGCGGCTACCTGACCCAGGCGTCCTACACCCACTACAACGTGTTCGACATCAAGCCGGACAGCGACGTCTACTGGTGCACGGCCGACATCGGCTGGGTGACCGGTCACACCTACATCGTCTACGGACCGCTGTCCAACGGGGCCACCCAGGTGGTCTACGAAGGCACTCCCGCCTCCCCCGACGAGCACCGCCACTTCCAGGTGATCGAAAAGTACGGTGTGACAATCTATTACACCGCGCCGACGCTGATCCGCACCTTCATGAAGTGGGGCCGCGAGCTGGCGTTCCAGCACGACCTGTCCAGCCTGCGGCTGCTGGGCTCGGTCGGCGAGCCGATCAATCCGGAAGCCTGGCGCTGGTACCGGCTGGTGTTCGGCGCCGACGCCACCCCGATCGTGGACACCTGGTGGCAGACCGAGACCGGGGCCGCGATGATCTCGCCGCTGCCCGGCGTGACGAACTGCAAGCCGGGTTCGGCGATGCGCCCGCTGCCGGGCATCTCGGCCAAGATCGTCGATGACGACGGAAATGAGTTGACGCCCAGCGCCGATCACGGTGAGCATGTCACCGGATATCTGGTGCTCGACAAGCCGTGGCCATCGATGCTGCGCGGTATCTGGGGCGACCCGGAACGTTTCAAGGAGACCTACTGGTCGCGATTCGCCGAGCGGGGCTGGTACTTCGCCGGTGACGGCGCCCGGTACGGCAGCGACGGTGAGGTCTGGGTGCTCGGCCGCATCGACGACGTGATGAACGTTTCGGGACACCGCATTTCGACGGCCGAGGTGGAATCGGCTCTGGTCGGCCACTCCGGTGTCGCCGAGGCTGCCGTCGTGGGTGCCAGCGACGACACCACCGGCCAGGCGATCTGTGCGTTCGTGATCCTCAAGGCGCACCATGCCGAGACGCCGACCGAGCAGATGGTGGACGAACTGCGGGCCGAAGTGTCCCGGGAGATCTCCCCGATCGCCAAGCCGCGCGAAATCCACGTCGTGCCAGAGCTTCCCAAGACCCGAAGCGGCAAGATCATGCGGCGGTTGCTGCGTGACGTCGCTGAGGGCCGCGAACTCGGCGACACCTCGACGCTGGTGGATGCAACGGTCTTCGAGGCGATCCGGGCCAGCAAGGCCAACTAGCCGGGAGTCAGGCTGCGGGTGCCGGCGCCATGTTGGGCGTCGGCACGAAGCCGCTGCCCGGGCGGTCCTTGGCGGCGATATCGCCGAGGATCGAGCTCATCGACATCGTGACCGCGGGCGTGTGCAGCGGGATGTATTTGATGATGCACGTCGGCAACGCGTCGCTGAAGGCGCCGTGGATCATGCCGACGAGCTTGTTGTTCACCGTCACGGGAGCACCGGAGTCACCGGGTTGACCGCACACCTGGTTGAGGATCGTGCCGGGCTCCTGGCCGGGTCCCCACGTGACACCGCAGGAGTAGCCGGTGGTGCGGCCGAGCTTGCAGGCAACCGCACCGAACTCCGGGTCGGGGCCGAGGCCGTCGATGAGGAAGCCGTTGTAGTTGGCCACCGGTGCCACCTTGGCCGGGTCGAACCGGATCACCGCGTAGTCCAGGCCGTCGTTGCCGGCGACCATTGTTCCGATGACGCCGCTGTCCTGGTTTGCTTCGGAGGCCACCTGGGCGCCCGGGCCACCGCAGTGCGCGGAGGTGAAGCCGATCAACGCACCGGTCTTGTCGGTGCCGATCGAGGTCAGCGTGCAATACGTGTCGCCGTTGATGACGATGCCCGCACCGCCACCCATCGGGACTTTGTTGTCGGCGCCGGCCGCGCAGACGGGGCTGACAAACAGTGCGCCGACAGCCAGGGCCGCGGCCCCTGCCATCACCCGCATTCGCGCGGTCGTCACTGTAGGCAAACCTCCGTCCGAACCCACCCTGACAAGGGAGTCTACCTGTTTCACACCAGTAACTTGCGTAACAGCTCGGCGGGTATCCGGCCGCGCACCGGACATGGCAACATGAACCGCGACGACAACGAGAGTTGGAGGACGACCGTGAGCAATGGCGATCGCACGAACGGGGTGCCGACCACCGTGACCTCGATCCCGCTGGTGGACCCGAACGCCATACCGGCCAACCCCTCCCTCGGCGACCTGGTCAAGGACGCCACCACCCAGGTCTCCACCCTGGTGCGGGCCGAGGTCGAACTCGCCAAGGCGGAGATCACCCGCGACGTCAAAAAGGGCCTGACCGGCAGCGTCTTCTTCATCCTCGCGCTGGTGGTGCTGTTCTACTCGACCTTCTTTTTCTTCTTCTTCCTCGCCGAACTGCTCGACACCTGGCTGTGGCGCTGGGTCGCCTTCCTGATCGTGTTCCTGCTCATGGTCGTCACCACCGCGGTGTTCGCCCTGCTCGGTTATCTCAAGGTGCGCCGCATCCGCGGACCGCAGCAGACCATCGAATCGGTCAAGGAAACCCGCGACGCCCTGACTCCGGGCCACGATCGTGCGCCCGGCACGGCAGTCGCTCCGGCCAACGGCAGCGCCAGCCCCGCGCCCACCGACCCCTCGGGCTGGTAATGGCACAGCCGGATCCCTCGGTCACCCGCATTGCGGGGCCGTGGCGTCACCTCGACGTCCATGCCAACGGGATCCGGTTCCACTGCGTGGAGGCACTCTCCGAGGACAGCGCACCGGCTACCGCCCGGCCGCTGGTGATCCTGCTGCACGGCTTCGGATCGTTCTGGTGGTCGTGGCGCCATCAGCTGCAGGGCCTGCCGGGCGTCCGGGTCGTCGCGGTGGATCTGCGCGGCTACGGCGGCAGCGACAAGCCGCCCCGCGGCTACGACGGGTGGACGCTGGCTGGTGACACCGCTGGCCTGGTCCGCGCCCTGGGACACAGCTCGGCCACGCTGGTCGGGCACGCCGACGGCGGACTGGTCTGCTGGGCGACCTCGGTACTGCACTCCCGGCTGGTGCGCGGCATCGCCCTGGTGAGTTCACCGCATCCAGCGGCTCTGCGGGCATCGGTGCTGACCCGGCGGGACCAGGGTCGCGCGCTGCTGCCGTCCCTGCTGCGCTACCAGCTGCCGGTGCTGCCGGAGCGGGCCTTGACCGCTCACAACGCCGACCAGCTCGAGCATCTGGTCCGAAGCCGCTCCGCTGGCAAATGGCTTGCCTCCGAGGACTTTTCCGAGACCATCGCACACATGCGCCGCGCCATCCGGATTCCGTCGGCAGCACACTGCGCGCTGGAGTATCAACGGTGGGCGGTACGCAGCCAGCTGCGGTCCGAGGGGTGGCGCTTCATGAAGCTGATGAACCGCCAACTCGACGTGCCGGTACTGCACCTGCGCGGCGATGCCGACCCGTACGTGCTCGCCGACCCGGTAGACCGCACCCAGCGCTATGCCCCCCGCGGACGCTTCGTGGCACTGGCCGGGGTGGGGCATTATGCCCACGAGGAAGCCCCCGACGAGGTCAATCACCACCTGCGGCGGTTCCTCGACCAGGTGTACGGCTCGGCTAGGTGACGCAAGCCCCGGTGGGCACCTTCTGGGTGTTGCCGATCTTGGCCAGCTGACGCGAGACCTCGTTGGCGGTCAGCACGAAACCGGTGTCGTTGTCGTCGACGGCGGCGCCGAACACCACACCGAGCACCTGACCCGCCCGGTTGATCATCGGCCCACCGGAATTACCTTGCCGGACAGTGCCTCTGATGGTGTAGACCTCGCGGTTGACGGTCGTGGTGCGGTAGATGTCCGGACCCGACAGTTCGATTGTTTCGCGGATGCGGGCCGGGGTGGCGGCGAAATCGCCGCCGCCGGGGTAGCCCAGCACCACCGCGTCGGTGCCCGACTTGGCGGGCTGGTCGGCGAACACCAGCGGACGCTGCGGCAGGTTCGGCACGTCCAGTATCGAGATGTCGGCGTTGGGGTCGTAGGAGACGACGGTGGCGTCGTAGGTCTGCCCTTCGGCCTCGACGGTGACGCTGTCCGACCCGGCAACCACGTGCGCATTGGACATCACCCGGTTGGGGGCGATGACGAAACCTGTTCCCTCCAGCACCTTCTGGCAGCCGGGTGCCACACCGCGGATCTTGACGACGCTGGGCCGCGCCGTTGCCACCACCAGACTGTCGGCCAGCGAGGCGTCAGGCGCTTCGACGGCCTGGATAGGGGTGCGCCCGAACGGCTGCAGGACATCCGGCAACCCGGACGTACTGAGCAGGGTCGACATCCGCTTGGGCACGGACTTCAGCCACTCCGGAGCGTATTTGTCCACCTGCGCAAGCACTTTGGAGCCACGTACGGCGGCGGCAAGATTGGGTTGATCCGAAGACGTCAGCGGGCTGGCCAGCAGCCAGGCGGCGACCAGCACCACTACCAGCTGCAGCGCCACGCCGATGATCGAGTCGACCGTACGCACCCCGCGGTTGCGGATCGCGCCGCGCACCGCCCGCCCGAGCACCACACCGGCGACCTCGCCGACGACCACCAGCGCCAGGATCAGGAACAGCGCGGCGAACAGCTTGGCCCGCGGGGACTGGATGTGGCTGACGATGTGCGGAGCCAGCATCACGCCGGCGATGGCACCGAGCACCACGCCGACGAACGACATCAACGAGCCCAACGCACCGGAGCGCCAGCCGGATATCGCGGCGACGAACGCCACCACCAGGACGGCGAGGTCCAGCCATTGCGAACTCGTCACAGCGGCCCCTTACTGTTGTCGCCGACGAGTGCCATCGCCTCGTCCAGATCTCGGATGTCTTCGGTGTCCCACGGTTGTGACCAGCCGGCCACATCGAGCATCGCCGAGATTACGTGACCGGTGAACCCCCACACCAACATCTCGTTGAGCAAAAACGCCGGTCCGGCGAAACGCGCCCCCGCATCGGTGCGGTACACCATCAGCCGATTGTCAGGATTGACGAACGCGCGCAGCGGAACCCGGGCGACGATCGCCGTCTCGGCTGCGTCGACCACCGCGACCGGCCCGGGGTCAGGCGAGTAGGCGAGCACCGGTACGACGTGAAAGCCCGAGGGCGGGATGAACATTCGTTCCAGGGTGGCCAGCGGACTCAGTCGGTTGGGATCCAGGCCCGTCTCCTCCTGGGCCTCCCGCAGGGCAGTCGCCACCGGTCCGGCGTCACCGGGATCTGCCGCCCCGCCGGGAAAGGCCGCTTGACCGGCGTGGTGTCGCAGTGTGCTGGCCCGCACCGTCAGCAGCAGGTCAGCGTCGTCGGGCACCGCCCCGAGCGGGTGCTCGGAGGGCGGCCCGGAGAACAGCACCAGCACCGCGGCATCGCGAGACGGCCGGCCGGCGTTGCCCGTGCTGCTCACCGCGGCCAGCAGCTCCGGGGGCACCTTGCGGCGATAGGCGTGCGGGACGCGGTCGACGTTCTCCACCAGCGGGGCCAGCCACGGCGGCCGCACGTCGGGGTTGAGCGGTATCCCACCCGTCACCCGTGCTCCCTCGCTCGCGGTCATTGGAGTGCATTCTTCACCGCGGCGGCAATGTCATCGGCAGTGGTGAATGCCCGCGGCAAGATTGCGGCAACGCTACCGTCCGCCCGCAACACCACCGTCGCGGGCATCACATTGGGCACCCCCAGGGCGGCGGCCACCCGCCGCTGACCGTCCTGCAGGGTAGGCAGCCGCACCTTCAGATCGGCCAGACGCAGCAGGGCTGCCGTCTCGTTCTCGTCCTGGTGCACGGTGATCACCCGGACGTCCGGCCCAGCCCGGCGTTGGTATTCGGCCATCGCGGGCAATTCTTCCGCGCACGGCCCACACCAGTAGGCCCACAGGTTCAGCACGGTCGGCTGCCCGGCCACCGCGCGGGCGACGTCGACGGCGACGCCGTCGCCCGCGCACTCGACGACGATGCCGCGCAGCCTGGCCGGACCGGGGTTGTCCGGGCTGGACGGGCAGGGCGGCAGGTCGGCCTGCTGCCGTGGACCGGCCAGCGCCGCCGGGGTGTCGGCGTCGCGGTGGGCGCGGGCGGCCTGTGCGCTGGGGGGTCCGCCGCCGGCAGCTGGGTCGTCGTCGAGTTCGACCACGAACGCGGCGACAAGTGCAGCCACCACAGCCAGCACCACCAGCGTCCAGATTGTCGATCTGGTCATCGGCGGGCGGCGAGCCGGACGCTCACAGCCCGGCCAGGGCGAGCAGATGCTCGGTCTCGGGGCCTTTGACCAGCGCGGCTGCCACCAGCGGCTCGGTCGGGCCGACGCCGAAGGAGGGGCAGTCCTTGGCCAGGACGCACACCCCGCAGGCCGGCTTGCGGGCGTGGCAGACCCGGCGGCCATGGAAGATGACCCGGTGGCTGAGCAGCGTCCACTCGCTGCGCTCGATCAACTCGCCGATGGCGAACTCGACCTTGACCGGATCCTCTTCGGCCGTCCAGCGCCAGCGCCGGACCAGACGGCCGAAGTGGGTGTCGACGGTGATGCCGGGGATGTCAAAGGCGTTGCCGAGGATCACGTTGGCCGTCTTGCGGCCGACTCCGGGCAGCGTGACCAGCTCATCCAGGGTGTCCGGCACCTGCCCGTCAAACCGCTCGACGAGCTCCTGGCCCAGCCGGATCAGGGAGGTGGTCTTGTTGCGATAGAACCCAGTGGGCCGGATCAGCTCCTCGAGTTCGGTGCGGTCGGCCTGGGCGTAGTCCAGCGCGGTGCGGTACCGCTTGAACAGCGCCGGGGTGGTCAGGTTGACCCGCTTGTCGGTGGACTGCGCCGACAGGATGGTGGCGACGGCCAGCTCGAGTGGATTGTTGAAGTCCAGCTCGCAGTAAACGTGCGGGAAGGCGACGGCCAGCGTCCGGTTCATCCGGCGGGCGCGGCGCACCAGTCCCAGGTGGGTCTCGGAATCCCACTTCTTCGAGTCCGGTTTCTTGGCGGCCGCGGGCACGCTGCCAAGGGTACTGACGAGCTCCGACGAATAGTGACCGAGCTGCGGGCAGACCGGTGACAATTCGTGATCTGGCCGAGACCTTGCCCGTGTTTACTTTGCCGGGTGACCTGGTTGCTCGCGGTGTGTGTCCCCGGGCTGATGATGCTCTCAACCTTCGGGTTGCAGCGCCTGGAAAGCAGCCTGGAAACCGATCGGGCAGCCGCCGACGAGGTCGCCGAGTACCTCAAGCAGGCCGAGGAGGCGCGCAGGCAGGCGCCGCCGCGTCCGGCGCCCGAGGAGCCCCGCCCCGTCGATGTTCACCATCTGTTGAATGCCGACGAGCCGGGTTTGCCGACGCGCTCCTACGCGCACGCGAGGCCGAATCCGCAGTTTCACCGGACTCAATACGCCAATCGTGTGTAGCGTTGGCACGTTGCCAGGTGTGCTACCTCTAGACTGACGTCGACATAGAGCTGGCCTGAGCATGACTGACAATCAATGACCTAAGAGGGGCAACGTGGACGAGATCCTGGCGAGGGCCGGAATCTTCCAGGGGGTTGAACCCAGCGCAGTTTCCGCGCTGACCAAGCAACTGCAGCCGGTGGACTTCCCGCGGGGGCATACCGTGTTCGCCGAAGGCGAGCCCGGCGACCGGCTGTACATCATCATCTCCGGCAAGGTGAAGATCGGCCGGCGTTCCCCGGACGGTCGGGAGAACCTGCTGACGATCATGGGCCCGTCGGACATGTTCGGCGAGTTGTCGATCTTCGACCCGGGTCCCCGCACGTCGAGCGCCACCACGATCACCGAGGTGCGCGCCGTGTCGATGGACCGCGACGCGCTGCGCGCGTGGATCGCCGATCGGCCCGAGATCGCTGAGCAGCTACTTCGCGTTTTGGCCCGCCGCCTGCGGCGCACCAACAACAACCTGGCCGACCTGATCTTCACCGACGTGCCGGGCCGGGTGGCCAAGCAGCTGCTTCAGCTCGCTCAGCGCTTCGGCACCCAGGAGGGCGGCGCGCTGCGTGTCACCCATGACCTGACTCAGGAAGAGATCGCCCAGCTTGTCGGCGCCTCGCGCGAGACGGTGAACAAGGCCCTGGCCGACTTCGCCCACCGCGGGTGGATCCGCCTCGAAGGCAAGAGCGTGCTGATCAGCGACAGCGAGCGCCTCGCGAGGCGCGCCCGCTAACGATTTCGGCGCGGTTCTCGTCCCTACTCGACGGCAACCGCGCCGAAATCACGTCCTGAGGTAGTCCAGCTGGGCCCGCACGGATTTCTCCGCGGCGTCCCACAGCTTCTCGTCGACATCGGTATAGACGTGTTCGACGACTTCACGTGCCGTCGCGTCCGCACCGAGGGTGCGTAACGCCGCCCGGACCTGGTCCAGGCGCTCCTCGCGGTGAGCCAGGTACATGGTGGTGACGGCGGCGATGTCATCGAGTTCGGGGCCGTGCCCCGGTAGCACCCGCAGCCTGCCCAGCGCCTGAAGCCGGCGCAAGGACTCCAGATAGTCGGCGAGGCTGCCGTCCTCGTCGTCGATGACCGTGGTGCCGCGGCCCAGCACCGTGTCGCCGGTCAGCACCGCCCTTCTCCCGTCGCTGCGCTCGCCCCGGCCGTCCTCGAGGATGAAGGACAGCGAGTCGGCGGTATGCCCGGGAGTGGCCATCACGGTGATCCGCACCCCGGCGGCGTCAATCACCTCACCGTCGGTCAGCGGTCCGCCCAACCCACGCAGGAAGCCGCTGCCGACGGACCGCACGGTGGCCCCGGTGGCGTCGCGGATCTTGTCGATCCCGCCAGTATGGTCGTCGTGCTTGTGGCTGATGAGGACCAGCGAAATGGTGCCGAGGCCGGCGAGCCGGGCGATGTGCTCGTCATCGTCGGGCCCGGGATCGACGACGACCATCTCGTCGCTACCCGGACCGCGCACCACCCAGGTGTTGGTGCCGTCGAGCGTCATGATGCCCGGGTTGTTGCACAGCAGCACCGAGGCGACGTCGGTGACGGGCCTCAGCACCCCGTACGCCGGATGGGTCATTGCACCTCGACGATGAGCTCGACCTCGACGGGCGCGTCGAGCGGAAGCTCGGAGACGCCGACAGCGGAGCGGGCGTGGGCGCCGGCCTCGCCGAACACCTCGCCGAGGAACTCCGAGGCCCCGTTGATGACGCCGGGCTGGCCGCCGAAGCCGGGCGCGGAGGCGACGAACCCGACCACCTTGACGACCTTGACGACGTTGTCGATGCCGACCAGCGCGTCGATGGCGGCCAACGCGTTGAGCGCGCACAGCCGGGCAGCGACCTTGGCCTGCTCAGGGCTCACCTCGGCGCCGACCTTGCCGGTGTCGGTGAGCTGGCCGGCTTCCATGGGCAGCTGGCCTGCCGTGTACACCAGGTTGCCGGTACGCACGGCGGGGACGTACGCCGCCAGCGGCTTGACGACGGTGGGCAGGGTCAGGCCCAGCTCGGCCAGTCTCTGAGAAGGGGTCACTTCGGCCGCTTGAGGTAGGCGACGTGTTGTTCGCCGGTCGGGCCGGGCAGGACGGCTACCAATTCCCAGCCGTCGGCGCCCCACTGGTCGAGGATCTGTTTGGTCGCGTGGGTCAGCAGGGGGACCGTGGCGTATTCCCATGTCGTCGGTTCGCTCATGGCCGAAGCCTATCGCTGAACTCGGCAATCGCTGAGGGCCCCGGGACGGCCTTGGTTAGCATGCACTGATGGCGACCACTTCGAGCGACGGCGCTGCCGTCGGCTGGCCCTCCCGCCTGAGCAAAGCACGGCTGCACTTCGTGACGGGCAAAGGCGGTACTGGCAAGACCACCGTCGCCGCGGCCCTGGCGCTGACGCTGGCGGCCGGTGGCCGGCGGGTGCTGCTCGTGGAAGTCGAAGGGCGGCAAGGCATTGCCCAGCTGTTCGATGTGCCGCCGCTGCCCTACGAGGAGTCCAAGATCGCCACCGCCGATGGCGGCGGACACGTCAACGCCTTGGCGATCGACATCGAGGCGGCGTTCCTGGAATACCTCGACATGTTCTACAACCTGGGCATCGCCGGCCGCGCGATGCGCCGGATCGGGGCCATCGAGTTCGCCACCACCATCGCGCCGGGGCTGCGTGACGTGCTACTCACCGGCAAGATCAAGGAATCGGTGGTCCGGCTGGACCGCAACAAGAAGCCGGTCTACGACGCGATCGTCGTCGACTCTCCCCCCACCGGGCGGATCGCGCGGTTCCTCGACGTCACCAAGGCGGTCTCGGATCTGGCCAAGGGCGGGCCGGTGCATTCGCAGGCCGAAGGCGTGGTGAAACTGCTGCATTCCGAGCAGACCGCGATCCACCTCGTCACCCTGCTGGAGGCGCTGCCGATCCAGGAGACCATCGAGGCGATCGAGGAACTCGAAGAGCTCGAACTGCCGATCGGCAGCGTGATCGTCAACCGGAACATCCCGCCGTTCCTGCCGCCTGCGGATCTGGCCAAGGCCGCCGAGGGTGACATCGACGCCGACGCAGTGCGTGCCGGGCTGGGCAAGGCCGGTATCACCCTGGACGACGCCGATTTCGCCGGGCTGCTCACCGAGACCATCGAGCATGCCACCCGGATCCGGGCCCGCACGGAAAGTGCCGAACAGTTGGACCGGTTGAAGGTTCCGCGGCTGGAGCTGCCCACCATCGCCGACGGCGTGGATCTGGGGAGCCTGTACGAGTTGGCGGAAACGCTTGCGCAGCAAGGAGTTAGGTAGATGAGTGGCGCAGCTGCAGCGCTCGACATGAAGTCGATCCTCACCGACAAGTCCAACCGCGTCGTCGTCTGCTGCGGCGCGGGCGGCGTCGGCAAGACCACCACCGCGGCGGCAATGGCGGTGCGCGCCGCCGAATACGGCCGCACGGTGGTGGTTCTCACCATCGACCCGGCCAAGCGGCTGGCCCAGGCCCTCGGCATCCGGGAGCTGGGTAACGAACCGCAGCGGGTCCCGCTGGCTCCCGAGGTGACCGGCGAACTGCACGCGATGATGCTCGACATGCGCCGCACGTTCGACGACATGGTCATCGAACACTCGGGACCGCAACGCGCACAAGCGATTTTGGATAACCAGTTCTATCAGACCGTGGCGACCTCACTGGCGGGCACGCAGGAGTACATGGCCATGGAGAAGCTTGGCCAACTACTCGGCCAGGACCGCTGGGATCTGGTGGTGGTCGACACCCCACCCTCGCGTAATGCGCTGGACTTCCTGGATGCTCCCAAACGGCTGGGCAGTTTCATGGACGGCCGGTTGTGGCGGTTGCTGTTGGCTCCCGGTAAGGGCATCGGCCGCCTGGTCACCGGCGTGGTCGGTTTGGCGATGAAGGCGATGTCGACGATCCTCGGTTCGCAGATGCTTTCCGACGCTTCGGCATTCGTGCAGTCGCTGGACTCGACGTTCGGCGGCTTCCGGGAGAAGGCGGACCGGACCTACGAATTGCTCAAGCGGCGCGGCACCCAGTTCGTGGTGGTGTCGGCGGCCGAACCCGATGCGCTGCGTGAGGCGTCGTTCTTCGTCGACCGGCTCTCCGAGGAGTCGATGCCCCTGGCGGGCCTGATCCTCAACCGGACCCATCCGACGTTGTGCTCGTTGACGGTGGAGCGGGCCGTCGATGCCGCCGAGGAGCTGAAATCCGGATCCAACGGCGACCAGCTGGCGGCGGCGGTGCTGGAGGTTCACGCCGACCGGGCGCAGACCGCCAAGCGGGAGATCAGGCTGCTGTCCCGGTTCACCGGGGCGAATCCGCATGTGCCGTGGATCGGGGTTCCGTCGCTGCCGTTCGATGTCTCTGATCTCGATGCGCTGCAGGCGATCGCCGATCAGATCACGGGTGAAACGACATGACCGTCGCTAGCTGACGGATACGAAAATTTGCTTGGGGCGTTGCCCCGCGTCAATAACGAGTTAGCTGACGCTGCGGTGCTTGCGCTGGGAGGAGAAGAACTCGGCCCAGGACACCACCTCGGGATGCTGCTTGAGCAGGGCGCGGCGCTGACGCTCGGTCATACCGCCCCATACGCCGAACTCCACCCGGTTGTCCAGGGCGTCGGCGCCGCATTCGGCCATCACCGGGCAGTGCCGGCAGATCACGGCAGCCTTGCGCTGGGCGGCGCCGCGAACGAAGAGCTCGTCGGGATCAGTGGATCGGCACAGCGCCTTGGACACCCACGCGATACGGGATTCTCCGTCGACACCGTGGATGGAACCGGGTACCGAAACTGCGCTGGTCCTGCGGGCAGCGGGCCGAGTAGCTGACACCGGCGATCCCCTTCCTCCGGGCCGCTGCGTGAGCGGCGCACTCTTCAGGTGTAGAACGTGCATGCGATCTACGCCACATTGCGATCCTGAGTGTTACCTGAATCGCACTGTCTGTTTAAGTTAGGTGGTCAGGTATCGTTTGCGCAACAGTTAGATCTCAGCTTTTTTGGGACGATCGTCCAGTCCGGCTCAAATTTTGGCGTGAGCTGCCATTTTCTAACTCCCCCGTAAATTCCCCGGGGTCATCATTGCCCGCGTAGGGACGGTCCGCAAGACCCCGAAGGTCCTCAGTACTCTGTACCCATGTCGGAACGCCCCCTGGCCGGCGCCACGATCATCAAGCTGGCCTGGTGCTGCCTATTGGCCAGCGTGATACTGGCGGCGCTCCTGTTCCCGGTGGTCGGCGGACTGGGCCTGGTGTCCAACCGCGCCTCCGATGTGGTGGCCAACGGATCAGCCCAACTTGTCGAGGGCGAGGTGCCCGCGGTGACGACGATGGTCGACGCCAAGGGCAACACCATCGCCTGGCTGTACTCGCAGCGCCGCTTCGAGGTCCCCAGCGACAAGATCGCCGACACGATGAAACTGGCGATCGTCTCGATCGAAGACAAGAGATTTGCCGAACACAACGGTGTCGACTGGAAAGGCACCCTGACCGGCCTGGCCGGGTACGCCTCCGGCGACGCGGACACCCGCGGCGGGTCGACCATCGAGCAGCAGTACGTCAAGAACTACCAGCTGCTGGTCATCGCCCAGACGGACGCCGAGAAGCGCGCCGCGATCGAGACCACCCCGGCGCGCAAGCTGCGCGAGATCCGGATGGCGCTCACGCTGGACAAGACCTTCACCAAACCGGAGATCCTGACCCGGTACCTCAACCTGGTGTCGTTCGGCAACGGTGCCTTCGGTATCCAGGACGCCGCTCAGACCTACTTCGGAGTGGACGCCTCCGACCTGAACTGGCAGCAGGCCGCGCTGCTGGCCGGCCTGGTGCAGTCGACGAGCGCGCTGAACCCCTACACCAATCCCGACGGTGCGCTGGCCCGGCGCAACCTCGTACTCGACACCATGATCGAGAACCTGCCGGACAAGGCCGACGAGTTGCGGGCCGCCAAGGAACAGCCGCTGGGCATCCTGGCGCAGCCCAACGAACTGCCCCGCGGTTGTATCGCCGCCGGCGATCGCGCCTTCTTCTGCGATTACGTGCAGGAGTACCTGGCTCGGGCCGGCATCAGCAAGGAGCAGCTGGCCAAGGGCGGCTACCTGATCAAGACCACGCTGGATCCCGACATTCAGAATTCGGCCAAGCAGGCCGTCGACTCGTTGGCGGCCCCGGACATCCAGGGCATCGCCAGCGTGATGAGTGTGGTGCTGCCGGGTAAGACGGCCCATCCGGTGGTGGCCATGGTGAGCAACCGCACCTACGGCCTGAACACCGCGGCCGGCGAGACCATGCAGCCGCAACCGTTCTCCCTGGTCGGTGATGGCGCCGGGTCGATCTTCAAGATCTTCACCACCGCGGCCGCGCTCGACATGGGGCTGGGTATCAACGCCACCCTGGACTCTCCGGTGCGCTTCGAGGCCAAGGGCCTGGGCAGCGGCGGCGCCAAGAACTGCCCGCGGGACACCTGGTGTGTGCAGAACGCCGGCAACTACCGGGGCTCGATGAGCGTGACCGACGCGTTGGCGACCTCGCCGAACACCGCGTTCGCCAAGCTGATCTCCCAGGTGGGCGTGCAGCGCACCGTTGACATGGCGGTCAAGCTGGGCCTGCGGTCCTACGCCGAGCCCGGGACCGCCCGGCCGTACGACCCGGAGAGCAACGAGAGCCTGGCCGACTACATCAAGCACTACAACCTCGGCTCGTTCACGCTGGGCCCGATTGCGGTCAACGCCTTGGAGCTGTCCAATGTGGCGGCCACCCTGTCCTCCGGCGGGGTGTGGTGCCCACCCAACCCGATCGACAAGCTCTATGACCGGCACGGCAACGAGGTCGCGGTGACCACCGAAACCTGCGACCAGGTGGTCCCCGAAGGTCTGGCCAACACCTTGTCCAACGCTCTGAGCAAGGACGACGTCAGCGGCACCGCCGCCGGGTCGGCCAGTTCGGCCGGGTGGACCCTGCCGATGTCCGGCAAGACCGGTACCACCGAGGCGCACCGGTCGTCGGGCTTCCTTGGTTACACCAACCACTACGCGGCGGCCAACTACATCTACGACGACTCCCCCAACCCGTCGGATCTGTGCTCGTGGCCGCTGCGCCAGTGCGGCGACGGCAACCTCTATGGCGGTAACGAGCCGGCCAAGACCTGGTTCACCGCGATGCTGCCGATCGCCCAGAGCTTCGGGGACGTGGCGCTGCCACCGACCGATCCGCGTTATGTGGACGGGGCGCCGGGCTCCAAGGTGCCCAGCGTCGCCGGTCTGACCGTGGACACCGCCCGCGAGCGGCTCAAGAGCGCCGGCTTCCAGGTGGCCGATCAGCCCACCCCGGTCAACAGCGCGGCACCGGCCGGCAGCGTGGTGGGCACGTCGCCGGGCGGGCAGACGGTGCCGGGCTCCATCGTGACGATCCAGACCAGCAACGGCATCCCGCCGGCCCCGCCGCCGCCACCTCCCGGTGCGCCGCCAGGTCTCGACGGCCTGCCGCCACCCCCTGCGGTGACCGTGGTCGAGATTCCGGGCCTACCGCCGATCACGGTGCCGCTCTTGGCGCCGCCGCCACCCTGACGGGTCTCTGACGTAGGGATCTTCACAGCGCCTCGACCCTTTCGGAGCTGGCCGTTGGCAGTACTCTGACGGGTATGGCTGTGCCTCCAGCAGTGAAAACCTCCGCCCTCGTGGCCGCAGGTTCAGCGGCGCTCGCGGTCGGTTATGCCACGGTGATCGAACGCAACGCGTTCGTCGTGCGCGAGGTGACGATGCCGGTGCTGACCCCCGGTTCGACCCCGTTGCGGGTGCTGCACCTGTCCGATATCCACATGCGCCCCACCCAGCGGCACAAGCAGGCCTGGCTCCGTGAGCTGGCCCGCTGGGAGCCGGATCTGGTGGTCAACACCGGCGACAACCTGTCGCATCCGAAGGCCGTGCCGGCCGTCGTGCAGGCCATCGGCGACCTGCTCTCGTTCCCTGGGGTGTTCGTCTTCGGCAGCAACGACTACTTCGCCCCCAAGCTGAAGAACCCGGCGAAGTACATCACCGACCCCGACCATCGGATTCTGGGTAAGCCGTTGCCGTGGCAGGACCTTCGGGCGGCGTTCACCGAGCGGGGCTGGCTGGATCTGACCCACAACCGCCGCGAGTTCGAGGTCGCGGGTCTGACGATCGCCGCCGCCGGTGTCGACGACGCCCATTTGGAGCGCGACCGCTACGACACCATCGCCGGGGCGCCCAATCCGATCGCGAACCTCAGCCTCGGCGTGACGCACGCGCCGTATACCCGGGTGCTGGACCGGTTCGCCGCGGATGGCTACCAGCTGATCATGGCCGGGCACACCC
This sequence comes from Mycolicibacterium anyangense, assembly GCF_010731855.1. Lineage (NCBI taxonomy): Bacteria > Bacillati > Actinomycetota > Actinomycetes > Mycobacteriales > Mycobacteriaceae > Mycobacterium > Mycolicibacterium anyangense. Next base: position 3,607,793 of record NZ_AP022620.1, read on the forward strand.
ATGGTGGGCAGCTGTGCCTGCCGTTCTACGGTGCTCTGGCCACCAACTGCGATATCGACCGCACCCGGGCCAAGGGTGCGTCGCGCTGGGGTGCGGACACCGCGCTGCATGTCTCGGCCGGCATCGGCACCTCGCCGTATGCGCCGTTCCGGTTCTGCTGCCGCCCAGAGGCCACCCTGCTCACGTTGGTCGGCGCACCGACCGGCGGCCACGACGATTCGCGAAACGTGGTGCGCTCCAGCCCCACCGCTTCTGTGCGTTGATAGCGTCCCGGCGATGAGCAAGGTCGCCGTCCACAGCCAGCCGCGAGGCTGGGTGAACGACGCCATCCGGTTGATCGAGGCTGACGCGCGCCGCAGCGCCGACACCCATCTGCTGCGCTATCCGCTGCCGTCGTCGTGGAGCGACCGGGTGGACGTGCAGCTGTACCTCAAGGACGAATCGACCCACATCACCGGCAGCCTCAAGCACCGGCTGGCCCGTTCGCTGTTCCTCTACGGCCTGTGCAACGGATGGATCGGTGAAGGCACCACCGTCGTCGAGGCGTCATCGGGTTCCACCGCGGTGTCGGAGGCCTACTTCGCTGCCCTCCTCGGCCTACCGTTCGTTGCGGTGATGCCGGCCTCGACCAGCCCGGCCAAGACCGCGCTCATCGAATCCCAGGGCGGGCGTTGCCATTTCGTCGATCATCCGGGCGAGGTGTACACCGAGGCGCAGCGCATCGCCGAGGAGACCGGCGGGCACTATCTGGACCAGTTCACCAACGCCGAGCGAGCCACCGACTGGCGGGGCAACAACAACATCGCCGAGTCGATCTACGACCAGATGCGCGAGGAGTCCCACCCGATCCCGTCGTGGATCGTGGTGGGCGCCGGCACGGGTGGCACCAGCGCAACGATCGGGCGCTACATCCGCTACCGGCGGCACGCCACCAAACTCTGCGTGGTGGATCCGGAGAATTCGGCGTTCTTCCCGTCGTATACCGAGGGCCGCCGCGACATCGTCATGGCGGGGTCCTCCCGAATCGAGGGAATCGGGCGGCCGCGGGTGGAACCGTCGTTCCTGCCGGAGGTGGTCGACCGGATGGAACTCGTGCCCGACGCCGCCTCGGTGGCCGCTGCGCACCACGTCTCGCGGGTGCTGGGCCGCCGTGTTGGGCCGTCGACGGGAACCAACGTCTGGGGGGCGTTCAGCCTGCTGTCCGAGATGGTGGCCAGGGGCGCGAGCGGGTCGGTGGTCACCCTGATCGCCGACAGCGGCGACCGCTACGCCGACACCTACTTCGACCCGGTGTGGCTAGCGGGTCACAACCTCGAGCCGAGCCAGCACGCGGGCGTGCTGGCCGAGTTCGAACGCTCCAGCGGCTGGTCCTGACCGGTGTCGTCGACGGCGTCGTAGTCGCCGGTCACCACCAGCCACAGCGCGGCAAGTAGGAAGAATCCCCCGTACACCACGGCTCCCAAAGCGGTCATCATCCGCTCCACCTTTCGCCTGCCGGCGTTGTCGTCGCGCCGTTAGTGTGCACAACGCCACCGACAAGTCAGATGCTTCCCGCCGCAGGTGATCAACCTGCGCACCCGCCGTGACCGGCCGTTTGGCTTCCCGAGGTGCCAGTGCGATACGCTGTCGTGGCTTCACGCGGGGTGTGGCGCAGCTTGGTAGCGCGCTTCGTTCGGGACGAAGAGGTCGTGGGTTCGAATCCCGCCACCCCGACTCGTGTGAAAGCAACGCCCCGACTGGCAACGAGCCGTCGGGGCGTTTGCGTACCAAGCCCCTTCGGCTGATTCGCTAAGAATCCGTAAAGGTGCCGGGCGTCGGCCGTATACAACCCGTACGGAGTCCCCGGCCGGCAGGACGATGTTGGTGAGGCTGTTCCGAGCCCCATCCAGCCGATCCGCTGACCGGAGGACCTTTCATGGCAGGTAGTCACCGATGACGGACGCGGTCCCCACCACCGTGGAGCCGGTGGGCCATCAGCTGCGCACGGGCTTGGTGATCGGTGCGCTGGGTGTGGTCTTCGGCGACATCGGCACCAGCCCGATCTACACCCTGCAAACCGTCTTCGATCCGGGCGATCCGCACCCGGTCAGCATCAATCCCGACAACATCTACGGGATCGTCTCGCTCGTGTTCTGGTCGGTGATGATCATCGTGACCGTCACCTACGTGCTGCTGGTGATGCGGGCCGACAACCACGGCGAGGGCGGCGTCATGGCGCTGATCACGCTGATCAGCCCGCTGTCGGGCGCTCGGCGCACCACAACCGTCAGAGCACTGGTCACCATCGGGATCCTGGGTGCGGCGTTGTTCTTCGGCGACAGCATGATCACCCCCGCGATCTCGGTGCTCTCGGCCGTCGAAGGCCTCAAGGTGGTCAGCCCCGGCCTGGCCGGCTGGGTGGTTCCCATCACCGCGATCATCATCATCGGCCTGTTCTCCGTGCAGCGCCGGGGCACTGCGGTGGTAGGACGCTTCTTCGGTCCGGTGATGGTGCTCTGGTTCGTGGCAATCGGCGTGTGCGGGGCATGGGGCATCGGCGCCCACCCGCAGATCCTGCGGGCACTGTCGCCGACGTACGCGCTCGGGTTCATGGCCGGCCACTTCCACATCGCCTTCTTCGCGCTGGCCGCGGTCGTGCTGTCGGTGACCGGTGCGGAAGCTCTCTACGCCGATCTGGGGCACTTCGGCCGGCCGTCGATCAGTCTGGCGTGGATCGTGCTGGTGCTACCAGCCTGCGTGCTGAGCTATTTCGGGCAGGGCGCCCTGCTGCTGGGCAACCAGAGCGTGGTCAACGCGCCGTTCTTCCTGCTGGCTCCGAGCTGGGCGCAGCTGCCGATGATCGTGCTGGCCACCGCTGCGACGGTGATCGCCTCGCAGTCGGTGATCACCGGCGCCTACTCGGTGACCTCCCAGGCCGCCCAGCTGGGCTACCTGCCGAGGCTGCGGGTGGCACACACGTCCGCATCGTCGATCGGGCAGATCTACGTCCCGTGGATCAATGGCTTCCTGATGGTGGCGGTGCTGATCCTGGTGTTCGCGTTCCGCAGTTCCTCGGCGTTGGCCTACGCCTTCGGAATGGCGGTCACCGGGACCATCACCATCACCACGCTGTTGTTCTTCTACATCGCCCGTACTCGCTGGCGCTGGCCGCTGTGGGTGGTAGTGATCGGCGGCGGGCTGCTGCTGACCGTGGACTTGCTGTTCTTCAGCGCCAATCTGACGAAGCTCGTCCACGGGGCTTGGTTGCCCCTGTTGATCGGCGTGTGCGCGTTCACCGTGATGACGACGTGGGCCAAGGGGCAGGGAATCGTCGCCACGATCCGCGACGGCGCCCAAGGGTCGCTACGGCAGTTCGTTGCCGCCCTCACCGGGCGTACCCCACGATTGCGCCGCATTCCGGGCACCGCGGTGTTCCTGGACCGTGGTGGGCTCACCGCCCCAATTGCCATGCGCGCCAACGTCAAACACAACCACGTTCTGCACGAGCACGTCATCATCTTGTCGCTGGCCACGGTTCCGGTGCCGCGGGTGGCCGATTCCGACCGGATCAGCGTCGACGATCTGGGTGATCGCACCGACGGTATCTTCTTCGTCTCCGCGAAGCTGGGCTACATGGAGCGGCCCAACGTGCCGGCGATTCCGCGGCTGATCGACCCGTCACTGACCGAGGGACCGATCGACATCGATCAGGTCTCCTACTTCCTGTCCAAGATCGACCTGGTCGCCGGGGCGGGCACCGAACTTCCGCCGTGGCGCAAGCGGCTGTTCATCGCCACGTCTTACGTCGCGGCCGACGCCGCGGCGTACTTCCAACTCCCGCTGCAGCGCACCGTCGTCATGGGTGAGCGCGTCGAGATCTGAGTCGCCAGGGGCGTGCCGGATCAGAACAGCTTCGGCAGGCAGAAGATGATGCAGGGCAGCGACGGCGGGGGCGGCAGTTGCGGCAACCCGATCGGCGGAGGCGGCGGTAGTTCCGGAAGCCCGATAGGCGGCAGCTGCGGCAGGCCGATGGGTGGCGGCGGCGGCAGCGACGGCAGGCCGATGGGCGGGAACTGCGGCAGTCCGATCGACGGAGGCGGCGGCAGCGAGGGCAGGCTCAGCGCCGCGAACTGGGGCAGACCGATCGGCGGGGGCGGGGGCAGCTGCGGCAGGCTCAGCGAGGGCAGGGACGCGGCGCTGAAGGCCGGCATCGCCGCCACCGAGGCGGCCGGCAGCGCGAAGGCCGACCCGGACGGCGCCGAGATCTTCCCGATGTTCTGGGCCAGCAGGTAGAACAGGCCCGAGGCCGCACCCGAGGCCGCACCGGACACCACGCCGGCGGCCCCGTTGGCGATCGGGGTGGCGATACTCACCGCGAGGTTGGAATTGGCCTGCTGGACGGCGGTATCCCGGGCCTCGTCCAGTTGTCGTCCGATGCTGTCGTTGAAGGACTGCGACAGGCTGTTGAGGAATGACTGCAGGTCAGAAGGATTGCTGACCTTCTGCGCGCGGGGCTGCCCCTCGGCGGGCAGGATTGTGTCGTCGTCACCGGGAGCCGCCATGGCGGGCCCGCTAAGGGTCAGCAACGCCCCGACGCACAGCGACGCCGCGGCCGCCATGCGGACTGAGGTATGCCGGAAGCCCATGATCACTCCTTTTGTGGGATGCGAGCAATAGTATCCGGCATCCCCCGCCGAGGACAGCAATCGTTATCGACGCTCACGTCAATACGTTGGCCCGATGCTGACGTAAGAGCAGCACCTCGGCGGCGACGAAGATCACCAGTGACGCGACCACCGCGGCGATGATCGCCGGGTACCGACCGCCCAGATCGGTCGTCTGACGGAGCAGGATTCCGGCGAACGCCCAGATCAGCACCAGCCCGTAGGCGACGTCCCGGTTGCGTAGCATCGTGACGGTACCGATCAGCATCGCCACGGCAACGATGATCGTGGCCCATACAGCGGGGCTGATGCCGAAGCCGTCCCAGTTCAGGCTGACCAGCAGCACGGTCACATTGGCCACCGTCGCCACCGTGGTCCAGCCGAAGTAGACGCTGAACGGCACCGCGATGAAGAACTTCTCCCGCTTGCTCAGCTGCGCGACCCGCACCGTATCGGTGATCAGGATCAGGCACACCAGGATCACGACGATCAGGACCACGGATAACCCGATGACGTCGTAGTGCCAGGCGAAGATCCAAGCGGTGTTGGCCAGGGAAGAGACCGCGAAGAGGACGCCGACCCGATTCAGCAGCGCCGTCCGCCCGACGTCGGGCGTGCTCTCCCGGAACAGACCCAGTTGGTAGAGCACGTGCAGGCCGAGCAGCAGATAGATCAGGCTCCAGATCGAGAACGTGATCCCGGCCGGGGTGAACAGGCTGGGATAGGCGTTGGACACGTCGCCGGTGTTGCGACCGTTGAGTGGCAGCGCGTTGGCCAAGACGTTCATGGTGACCATGGCCAGGTACGTCACGAGTACCAGCGCCTTGATCGGGCCCCGTCCGGGGATGGCGGTCATGTCGGGTTACCTCCTGCACACAGCCTGGCATCACCGAAGGTGTTGGCGGAAAGCAGAACCGGGCTTGTCAGCAACTCGTAAGAGTCAGCAGAGGTGCCCGGCTCCTGGTCACACCGCGTCGGCGGCGGCCCGGCCTGCTGCCCGGCCGGAGAAAAGGCAGCCGCCGAGGAACGTGCCCTCCAGCGCGTTGTACCCGTGCACGCCACCGCCGCCGAATCCGGCCACTTCACCGGCAGCGTACAAGCCGCCGATCGGGTTGCCGTCGTGGCCGAGCGCGCGGGACGACAGGTCGGTTTGGATGCCGCCCAACGTCTTTCGGGTCAGAATGTGCAGTTTGACGCCGATCAGCGGCCCGGCTTGCGGATCGAGGATCCGGTGCGGCGCCGCTGTCCGGCCGATCCGGTCGCCGATGTAGCGCCGGGAATTCCGAATACCTTGCACCTGAGCATCTTTGGAGTACGGGTTGGCCATCTGCAGATCCCGAGCAACGATCTGATCCCGGATGGTGGCCACGTCGAGCAGGGGTTCGTCGGTCAAAGTGTTCATCTTGGTGACGAGTTCCTCGATGGTGCCGGCCACCACGAAGTCGGCGCCGTGTTGTTTGAACGCCTCCACCGGCGCCGGAGCACCCTTGCTCAGCAGTCGCTCCTTGAGGAAACTCCGGCGATCGGAGTTGGTGATGTCGGGGTTCTGTTCGGAGCCCGACAGCGCGAACTCCCGCTCGATGATCTTCTGCGTGAGGATGAACCAGCTGTGGTCATAGCCGGCGATCTCCGGGGTGGTGCGCAGGTAGCGCAGTGTGCCCAAGGTGTCATAACCCGGCAGATACGGGAACGGCAACCGCCTGCCCAACGCGTCGAACCACATCGAGGACGGTCCGGGCAGGATCCGGATGGCGTGTTCGGGCCAGATCGGATCCCAGTTCTGGATGCCCTCGGTGTAGTGCCACATCCGGTCCCGGTTGACCAGGCGCACCCCCGAGCCGGCGGCGATGTCGAGCATCCTGCCGTCGACGTAAGCCGGGACCCCGGTGATCATCGACCGCGGCGCGGTACCCATGCGGGCCGGCCAGTATTGGCGCACGATGTCGTGGTTGCCGCCGATCCCGCCGGTGGTGATGATCACCGCCTGAGCCGCAATCTCGAACTCGCCCAACGCATCCCGGTTGGACGGAGCGCCACGCGGTGCGTCGTCAGCGGCCAGCACGGTACCCCGGACGCCAGTGGCGGATCCGCCGCTGATGACGAGTTCGTCGACCCGGTGGCGGTGGTGGAACGTGACCAGCCCACGGTCGGCGGCGGCCAGCGCCGAGTTGACGAACGGCTCGACCACACCGGTGCCAGTACCCCAGGCAACGTGGAACCGGGGCACCGAATTGCCGTGGCCGTCGGCGCGCAGGTCACCGCGCTCGGCCCAGCCCACCGTCGGCAGAAAGCTGATCCCGTGGCCCAGCAACCACGACCGTTTCTCACCGGCCGCAAACTCGACGTAGGCGCGGGCCCACTGCACCGCCCAACTGTCCTCGTCCTCGATGCGGTCGAACTGGGCGCTGCCACGCCAGTCGTTCCAGGCCAGTTCGAAGGAGTCCTTGACGCCCAGGCGGCGCTGCTCGGGGCTGTCGACCAAGAACAGCCCACCGAAGGACCAGAACGCCTGCCCGCCGAGGTTCGCGGCGTTCTCCTGATCGACCAGGGCCACCCGCTTGCCGCGGCTGGTCAGTTCGTGGGTGGCAACCAGACCGGCCAGGCCGGCCCCGACGACGATGACGTCTGCGTCCATGACAACCTCCAGATCACGCAGCACTCACCGTACCGCCGAGCGGCGTGGCCGATGTGACGCACGGTGTTTAGCAAAACACTCGGCAGGGAAGCCGTCAGGGGTGACGCTCGCCCCCTTCGCCCTGCAGCCCTACCTCCCGGCGCCGCGGGGTCCGTTGTCCATGGCCGTGCTCGACCTGTTGACCGAGCGCGCACCGCGAGCCCACCTGAACCGGGTGGAGGCCTCCGTCGGCGACTCCGACCCCTACGGCATCGACGTCCAGCTGAGCCTGTACGTCTGCTACGAACTGCATTACCGCGGATTCGCCGGAGTGGACAACGGCTGGGAATGGAACCCGGGCCTGCTACACCTGCGGGCCCGCCTGGAAGAGACCTTTCTGAGCGCCGTTCGCCACGACGTCGGGGACATCGGACTGGAAGACACCGCGGCCTCCGAGATGGAGCGGCTGTCGGTGGAACCGGCCGACGGCTCAGGGCCGTCGTACTTCCTGCGCGACAAGGGCACCTGGGAACAGATGCGGGAGTACTTCGTGCACCGCTCGCTCTATCACCTCAAGGAGGGCGATCCGCACGCCTGGGCGATCCCGCGGCTCACCGGTCAGGCCAAGGCGGCGTTCGTGGCCGTCGAGTACGACGAGTTCGGCGGTGGCCGTAGCGATCAGGTGCACCAGCAGTTGTTCGCCGACCTCATGGTCGCGGCCGGGCTGGACGCCAGCTACCTCGGCTACATCGACGCCGTCCCGGCCGAGTCGCTGGCCGTGGTGAACCTGATGTCCCTGTTCGGCCTGCACCGCAAGCATCGAGGATGCGCCGTTGGCCACTTCGCCTCCACCGAGATCACTTCCTCCCCCGGCTCACGCCGGCTGGTCGAGGCCTTGGAGCGCCTGGGGGCCCCGGATACCTGTGTGGCGTTCTACCGTGAACACGTCGAGGCCGACGCCGTGCACGAACAGGTGGTCCGCACCGACGTCGTCGGCGATCTGGTCAGCCGCGAGCCGGCACTGAACGGCGATGTCATCTTCGGCATCCGGGCCCACGAGGTGGTGGAGGACCGGCTGGCCAACCACCTGATGCGGTGCTGGACCGACGGAGAGAGCTCACTGCGCAAGCCGATCGGCTAGGACCCGTCGACCTTACGTCGACGACGGTGACTGGTGTCGCACAGCGGATAGTTCTTGCTGCGCTTGCACATACAGATCGCGACCTGGAACCGGTCCGACTCGACGACGGTACCGTCGGCCAGTTCGATCCGGACCGGCCCCTGGACCATCATCGGCCCCGACGGGATGATCCGGACCAGCCGCGGCTCACTGTCGCTCACGGCTTCACCGCTCTGATCACGACCAGCTCCTCCTCACGTCTGCCGACTGGCAGCATGCCGATCCGCTCCATCCATCTCGCCCTGGCACGAAGCACTGGCCCGAACGGAATGAGCTGTGTCAAAACAATTTCCGAGCGCAGTCCGCCGCGCTGCAGACTGCGCACGGTGAGATCTGCGTCGGCGAACTCGGACTGCACGATCAACATCGTGCCACCATCGGCCAATAGCGAGGGAGCTTTGTCGCACAACGGGTCCAGGACCATCCGGCCGTCCGGCCCGGCATCCCAGGCCTGCGACGGACCGACCTCGGCGGCGATACACTCCAGATGCGAATCGGGACTTGTTGGCACGTAAGGCGGATTAGCCACCACCACGTCATACGGGGCGTCGCGCAGCGGAGCGGTGACCGTGCCCACCATGGCCTCGACACGGACGCCGGCCCGCTCGGCGTTGGCACGCACCGAACGCACTGCGCGCGGGCAGATGTCCAACGCGGCGACGCTACGTGCACCCAGCTGTGCGGCGGCGATGGCCACCACTCCGCTGCCGGTGCAGACGTCGAGAACCCGACGGCCGGCAACGTCCGCCTTCACCGTCATCGCCTCGATCAGAAGCATCGAATCATGTTGTGGGGCATACACACCCGTCGCGGCGGCAACCGAATCCTGCACGTCGGGATAGAGGATGGTCAACATCGGCCTTTCGAGATCGAAGCCGTTGTGAGGCCACGGCATTGTCCACATACATGCCCGATTACCAGTGCGTTAAACCCCTAAGGGTTAGTCGGGCGGCTCGAAATCAGGCACCTCGGCGACATCGGGCGTGGGGTCGGAGTCGGATCGTTGCGGTGCCGCGGTCGCCCGGTCTTCCTGGTGGTCGTCGGTGTAGTCGGCGTGGTCGTCCTCGTCAGAAGTCCGTTCGGTCATGGCCCTGGGGATAGCCCGCGGGCTGCTGTTTCAACCCACCGGCGCCGGGTATGAGCGCGCGATCACATACTTCGAACGAGTGGGCCAAACACGTTTCGAGACAACGGATGTGGCTGGTCAGCCCGCGGCGTCGCGCAGCGCGGCCAGCAGCGGTTCGGCGGCCTTGGCCAGGAATTCCTCCTGCCCGTCGTCGCCGATTTGCACCAGGGCGATGTCGGTGAATCCGGCTTTCCAATACGCACTGACCGACTCGACGATGGCGTCCAGGTCGGGCCCGCAGGGGATGCTGTCGGCCACCGCCTCGGGCGTGACGAATTGGGTGGCGCCGGCGAACCCGGCGGGTGTCGGCAGATCGGCGTTGACCGCCCAGCCGCCGCCGAACCACCGGAACTGCTCGTGGGCCCGGGCAATGGCGGCGTCCCGGTCGGGGTCCCAGCAGATCGGGATCTGTCCGATCACCCGGCCACCACCGGGCAGCCCGGTGGCCTGCCGGGCGCTGTGCCACCCGTCGACGAGCTCCCCGTTGGGTTCGACGGCGATCATGTGATCGCCGGCGGTGGCGAAGGCGTCAAGCGAACGAGGGCCCGACACCGCAACACCGAGCGTCACCGGTTCGTCGGGCACGTCCCAGATCCGCGCCGAGTCGACTTCGAAGTAGTCGCCTTTGTGGTCGACGAGGTCGCCGCTGAGCAGCCGTCGGATGATGACGATCGCCTCACGCAGCATGTCGTGGCGTCGCTGGACGGTCGGCCAGCCCTTTCCGACGACGTGCTCGTTGAGGTTCTCTCCGGAGCCCAGGCCCAGCGTGAACCGGCCGTCGGCCAGAATCTGCAGCGTCGCGGCCTGTTGGGCGACGACAGCGGGGTGGTACCGCATCGTCGGGCAGGTCACGTAGGTATAGAGGTCCACCTTCTCGGTCGCATGAGCCACCGCACCGAGCAGGGTCCAGGCGTTGGGCGCATGCCCCTGCGCGGCCAGCCACGGCGAATAGTGGTCACTGGAGACCTCGAAGTCGAAGCCGGCCTGTTCCGCCGAAATGGCATAGCGGACAAGCTCTTTGGGACCGCTCTGCTCAGTCATCAGGGTGTATCCGAAGCGCGTCATGCGCTACGGGTACCCGCACGTCAGCGCACAAAACGAGTTGCAGTACCCGACGTCACCCGAGGCTCACGAGAGTAACGCCACCGCGGAGAAGGTGGCGATTTTCCGCCGTGAGGTTACCTTCGGCGAACCCCGGGCCGAGGGGCCCACCGGCTGGCTAGAGCCGGTCTTTGACCGCCGCCGACAACCGCGAGCCGTCGGCCTTGCCCGCAGCGATCAGCGTGGCGGCCTTCATCACCAAACCCATCTGCTTCATCGACGGCCGCTCCCCGAGCTCCTCGGCCACCTGCGCGATGGCCGTGTCGACCACGTCGGCCACCTCCGCCTCGGTCAGCGGGGTCGGCAGATACTCGTCGATGACGCGCGCCTCGGCGTGCTCCTCGGCAGCGAGCTCACCGCGGCCGTTCTGGGTGTAGATCTCAGCGGCTTCACTGCGCTTGCGGGATTCGCGGGCCAGCACCTTGAGGACGTCGTCGTCGGAGAGCTCCCGGGCTTGCTTGCCCGACACCTCCTCGGTCTGAATCGCCGCGAGCAGCATTCGCAGTGTCGAGGTGCGCAACTTGTCCTGCGACTTCATCGCGTCGGTGAGGTCTGATCTCAGCCGGTCTTTGAGCTCCGCCATGGCGCAAACGCTACGCGCCCGAAGTGGCAGGACGTTGAGAATTACCCCGCCGATCGACAGGATGGGTCCATGAGCAACGACGTCGGGGGCGTCGTCCTGTGACGACACCACCTCCTGGCCCCGGCTGGCCGCCGTACGGTTGGCCTGGTCAGCCACAGTTCCCGCCACCGAGCTACCCGCAGGCCGGCCCGTACGTCGCTCCGCCCCGCTACCCACCGTCCGGCTATCCCCCGCCGGGCTATCCGCCACCCGGTTACCCGCCACCGAGCTATCCGCCGCCGGGATTCCTGCCGCCGGTGGGCCTCAAGCCCGGGATCATCCCGCTGCGGCCGCTGTCACTGAGCGACATCTTCAACGGCGCGGTCGGCTACATCCGGACCAACCCCAAGGCGACCCTCGGGCTGACCGCGGTCGTGGTGATCATCACCCAGATCCTGGCCCTGCTGTTGCAGCTGGGGCCACTGGCCTACGCCGGGCGGGTGGGCGCCCAAACCGGTGACGAGCTGTCCACGCCGATGCTGATCGGCTCCGCCGCCTCGACCATCGCCGGTGGCATCGCCACCGCGCTGTCGGCGATCCTGCTCTCGGGAATGCTGACCGTGGTCGTGGGACGAGCGGTGTTCGGGTCCACCATCACCGTCGGGGAAGCCTGGCAGCGAGTCCGCGGGCGACTGCTGGCCCTGATCGGCCTGAGCGCACTGGAAGTCGTTGCGGCAGTGGTGGTCATCGGCGCCGTCATCCTGGCGATCCTGGGGATCTCGGTCGCCGGCAACACGGTGGCCGCGGTACTGGTGGGGATCCCCCTGGTGTTGATGATGATCGCCGTCCTGCTGTACCTCTACACGGCGTTGGCCTTCGCACCGGTGGCGATCGTCCTGGAGCGCAAGTCGGTGATGGAGGCGATCAACCGCTCATTCGGCTTGGTGCGCAACCACTTCTGGCGTGTCCTGGGGATCCGGCTGCTGGCCTCACTGGTCGCCGGACTCGTCGCGGGCGCGGTGGCAGTGCCGTTCAGCATCGCCGGCCAGCTCACCGCGCTGGGCGCCGACACCTCGGGACCCTTCATCGCGGCCACCGCCATCGCCGCGGTCGGCGGCGCCATCGGACAGATCGTGACCGCACCGTTCAACGCCGGCGTGGTGGTGTTGCTCTACACCGACATCCGGATCCGCGCCGAGGCGTTCGACCTGGTGTTGCAGACCGGTGCCGCGCGCGGGCCCGCGGAGGCCGATGCCGGCGACGCACTCTGGCTCACCGCGGCACGCTGAGATTCACCGTGCCGACCGTCGATATCGACCGGGATACCGCCCACGAGCTGGCTCAGCGCGAGCTGGCCAAACCGATCTACCCGAGGCCGTCGCTGACCGACCGGATCACCGAATGGCTCGACAACCTGATCAACCAGCTGATCGTCAAGGGCGGCTCGATCCCCGGCGGCTGGTTCACCATCGCGGTGCTGGTGATCCTGGTTGCCGTGGCCTTCGTGGTGGCGGTCCGGATCGCGCGACGCACCATGCGAACCAATCGGGGCACCGGGGCGGGATTGTTCGGCGCTCATGAGCTGTCCGCCGCCGAACACCGCGCGACCGCGGAAAGCTTCGCCGCACAGGGCAATTGGGCCTCGGCGATCCGGCACCGGCTACGTGCGGTGGCCCGCCAGCTGGAAGAAGCCGGCACACTGAACGCCGTCCCCGGCCGCACCGCCAATGAGTGGGCCCGCGACGCCGGCGAGCTGCTGCCAGGTTTCGCCGCCGAGCTGCGCCGCGCCGCAACGGCATTCAACGACGTGACCTACGGCGAGCAGCCTGGTACCGAGGACGGCTACCGGATGATCGCCGACCTGGATGACGCCCTGCGCCGCCATACCGCACCGGCTGGTGCCGAGGCCGCCCTACCGGCGACCACCGAAGCCTGGGCTCCGCTGCGGTGAGTACCACCATCTCGCAGCGTTGGCGCACCGGCCGTTGGCTGGCGGTGGGCCTGATCCTCATCTCGGCGGTCGCCGCGGTCAGCGCCTACCTGACCGCTCCGCGGCCGGGCGGTCGGATGGATCCGGAGTCGACGTCCTCGGACGGCGCGCACGCCGTGGTCGCCCTGCTGCGGCAGCGTGGCGTGCAGGTGATCGTCGCCAAGGACGTCGCCGATGTGGAGCGGGCCGCCCGGCCCGACACCCTGCTGCTGGCCGCCGAAACCTACTTCACCCGCGGAGAGGGTCTGCTCGACCGGCTTGCCGCGGTCCCTGGTGACCGGCTGCTGCTCGAGCCGACCGCCCGGGTGCGCGAGGCGATGGCTCCCGGGATCCGGATCGGCGGTGCCAGCGTGTTCGACGACCAGCCGAATTGCGATCTGCGCGAGGCGAATCAGGCCGGTGTGGTGCAGTTCGGCACCACCGATGCCTACGAGAAGGCCGGCGACACCGACCTCACCCGCTGTTACGGCGGAGCCCTGGTGCGCTACCGCGACGCAGGACGGACGATCACCGTGGTCGGCAGCTCGGACTTCATGACCAACGGCGCACTGCTCAAAGAAGGCAACGCCGCATTGGCGATGAACCTGGCCGGGCAGCGGCCCAGGTTGATCTGGTACGCCCCCCAGAAAGCGGAAGGCGGAGCCGGCGGAGGTTCGGAGATCGGGGACCTGGTGCCCGACGCGGTGAGCTGGGTGATCTGGCAGCTGTGTCTGGTGGTGGTTCTGCTGGCCCTGTGGCAGGGCCGCCGTCTCGGCCCGCTGGTCGCCGAGAAGCTGCCCGTGGTGGTGCGCGCCTCGGAGACCGTCGAGGGCCGCGCGCGGCTCTATCGGTCCCGCCGGGCCCGCGATCAGGCGGCCGAAGCGCTGCGCACCGCCTCGCTGCACCGTCTGACGCCCCGGCTCGGTCTGGGCGCCAACGCTTCCGCAGCCGCCATCGCGTCGGCCGTCGCGCAGCGCTACCGTGGCGACGCCAACGCGGTGGCGCACATCCTGTTCGGACCCGTCCCGGCCACCGACGCCGACCTTCTGCACCTGGCCCACGCACTCGACGACATCGAAAGGCAGGTCACGACGACGTGACGCACTTCGCGACCCCTCCCTCCCCCACCGCCGACCACGACGCGGCCCGCAACGCCCTGCTCGCCCTGCGGGCCGAGATCGCCAAAGCGGTTGTCGGACAGGACGCCGTCGTCAGCGGTCTGGTGATCGCGCTGCTGTGCCGCGGCCACGTCCTGCTGGAAGGTGTTCCCGGCGTGGCCAAGACGCTGTTGGTCAGAGCCATGGCTGCGGCGTTGCAGCTCGATTTCAAGAGGGTGCAGTTCACTCCGGATCTGATGCCCGGGGACGTCACGGGCTCGCTGGTCTACGACGCGCGCACCGCTGCCTTCGTGTTCCGGGAAGGTCCGGTCTTCACCAATCTGATGCTGGCCGACGAGATCAACCGCACCCCACCCAAGACTCAGGCCGCTCTGCTGGAGGCCATGGAGGAGCGTCAGGTCAGCGTGGACGGCGAACCCCGGCCGTTGCCGGATCCGTTCATCGTGGCCGCCACCCAGAACCCGATCGAGTACGAGGGCACCTACCAGCTGCCCGAAGCGCAACTCGACCGGTTCCTGCTGAAGCTGAATGTGCCGCTACCGCCGCGTGATCAGGAGATCGCGATCCTGAGCCGACACGCCCAGGGGTTCGACCCCCGCAATCTGAGCGCGATCCGGCCGGTGGCCGGGCCCGCCGAACTGGCCGCCGGCCGCGCGGCGGTCAAGCAGGTGCTGATCGCCGACGAGGTGCTCGGGTACATCGTCGACATCGTGGGCGCCACCCGGAGTTCGCCGTCGCTGCAACTGGGCGTCTCGCCACGCGGTGCCACCGCGCTGCTGGGTACGGCGCGGTCCTGGGCGTGGCTGTCGGGGCGCACCTACGTCACCCCCGACGACGTCAAGGCGATGGCACGCCCGACGTTGCGCCACCGGATCGGTTTGCGGCCCGAAGCCGAACTCGAGGGAGCCACACCGGACGGTGTGCTCGACGGCATCCTGGCCGCCGTGCCGGTGCCACGCTAGTGGTTCTCACCGGCCGCGCCGGGCTGGTGGCACTGGTGTGCGTGCTGCCGATCGCGCTGGCGCCCTGGCCCGCAACGGCTTTCGCGGTCGCCCTGCTGGTGCTACTGGCGGCCGTAGTCGTGGACGTCGCGCTGGCCGGTAATCCGCGGGCACTGCGCATCCGCCGGGCCGGTGAGACGTCGGCACGCCTCGGCCAACCGGTACACGCTGGGCTGCAGGTCCACAACGACGGGTCGCGGCGGTTCCGCGGCGTGCTGCGTGACGCGTGGCCGCCCAGCGCCGGGGCGCGACCGCGGGCACACACGCTGGCTGTGCCGTCCTGCCAAACCGCCACCGTCACATCGGTCCTGCAACCGCGCCGGCGCGGGGACCTGACATCGGAGGTCGTGACGGCGCGCTCCATCGGGCCGCTCGGTCTGGCCGGGCGTCAACGCTCTTATCAGGTGGGCGGGCTGATCCGGATCCTGCCGCCGTTCCTGTCCCGCAAGCATCTGCCGTCACGGCTGGCCAAGCTGCGGGAGATCGACGGGCTGTTGCCGGTGCTGATCCGTGGTCACGGCACCGAGTTCGACTCGTTGCGCGAATACGTCGTGGGTGACGATGTGCGTTCCATCGACTGGCGAGCGACCGCACGGCGCGCCGACGTGGTGGTCCGCACCTGGCGTCCCGAGCGGGACCGCCGGGTGGTGATCGTGCTCGACACCGGCCGCACCTCGGCGGGCCGGGTGGGGGTGGACCCGACGGCCCGAGATCCCGGCGGCTGGCCGCGGCTGGACTGGTCGATGGATGCCGCTCTGCTGCTGGCCGCGCTGGCCTCCCGCGCCGGTGATCATGTCGACTTCCTGGCTCACGACCGGCTGACGCGGGCGGCGGTGTTCGGCGCCTCGCGCACGGAGTTGCTGGCCCAGCTTGTCGACGCCATGGCGCCGCTGGAGCCGGCACTGATCGAGTCCGATGCCACCGCGATGGTGGCCGCGGTTCAGCGGCGGGTGCGGCGGCGCGCACTGGTGGTACTGCTGACCGACCTCAACGCCTCGGCACTCGACGAAGGGCTGCTGCCGGTGTTGCCGCAGCTGTCGGCCAAGCATCAGGTGATCGTCGCCGCGGTGTCTGATCCGCGGGTCGACCAGCTGGCCGCGGGGCGGGCCGACGCTGCTCAGGTGTACGACGCGGCCGCGGCCGAGCGGGCGCGCAATGAGCGTCGGCGCATCGCATCTCAGTTGCGGCACAAGGGAGTTGAGGTGGTCGACGCCGCTCCCGAGGATGTTGCCCCTGCGCTCGCCGACCGCTATCTGGCGATGAAAGCCACCGGGCGGCTCTGAACGCCGCGCGCCTTCCCCCGGCGCTCTCACCCCGTAGGCACGACGTCGGGCGCGTCCTCGAGGTCGCCGGTCTCCCCGGCCAGGGCCGCCCGACGCCCGAAATAGACGACGTAGGACAGGAATCCGGCCTCGGCGACCACCCCGATGCCGATGCGAACGAACGTCGGCAGCGGTGACGGCGTCACCAACGCCTCGATGAGGCCGGATACCAGCAGCACCACGGCCAGTCCCACCGCGGCGGCGACCACCGCCCGGCCCTGCTCGGCGAGTGCCTGCCCGCGGGGGCGGTCACCGGGCGCAATCACTGTCCAGCCCAGACGCATCCCGACCGCGGCAGCCAGGAACACCGCAGTCAGCTCCAGCAGGCCGTGCGGGATCAACAGTCCGAACAGCACGTCAGCCTTCCCGGCGTGCATCATCAGACCGCCCGTGACGCCGAGGTTGGCCGCGTTCTGGAACAGCACCCACGGGATGGGGATACCGAGCAGGATCGCGAAGCCGATGCATTGGGCGGCCACCCACGAATTGTTCAGCCACACCCGCAGCGCGAACGAGCCGGCCGGGTTGTCCCGGTAGTAGTTGGCGAAGTCGTGGTTGACCAGGTGGTCGATCTCCTCGGGTGTGCTCAGCGCGGACTGCACCTCGTGGTTGCTTGCCACCCAGATGCCGATCAGCACGACGACGACGAAGAACGCGACCGCGGTAGCCAGCCACCACCGCCAGGCGCGGTAGGCCACCACCGGGAACGACACCGTCCAGAACCGCACGAACTCGCTCCACAGCGGCGCGTGCGCCCCGGTGACCGCCGACCGTGCGCGAGCCACCAAGGTGGACAGCCGCCCGATCAGCACGGTGTCCGACGATGCCGAGCGCACCATCGACAGATGGGTGGAAACGCGCTGGTAGAGGTCGACGAGTTCGTCCACCTCCGGCCCGGTCAGCCGCCTGCGCCGCTTGACCAGCTGCTCGAGCCGGTCCCAGGTGTCCTGGTGGGCCAAGACGAATGCGTCGACGTCCACCCGGCCGAGACTAGTACCGTTGGTCCCCATGATGCCGGTGCCCGAGACGGTGGTGACCGGGGACGCCGTCGTCCTCGATGTCCAGATCGCTCAACTGCCGGTGCGCGCGGTGAGTTCGTTGATCGACATCTGCGTCGTGACGATCGTCTACCTGATCGGCATGATGCTGTGGGTCGCCACGGTGGTCCAATTCGATGAGGCCCTCAGTGCCGCGGTGATGATCATCTTCACCGTGCTGGCGCTGGTGGGTTATCCGGTGATCATCGAGACCGCGACGAGGGGCCGCTCGATCGGCAAGATGGTCATGGGGCTGCGGGTGGTATCTGACGACGGCGGCCCGGAGCGCTTCCGCCAGGCGCTGTTTCGCGCGCTCGCCGGATTCGTGGAAATCTGGACGCTGTTCGGCGGGCCTGCGGTGATCTGCAGCCTCGCCTCGGCACAGGGCAAGCGAATCGGTGACATCTTCGCCGGGACAGTGGTGATCAGCGAACGCGGTCCCAAGCTGGCTCCGCCGCCGGTGATGCCACCGGCGCTGGCGTGGTGGGCGGCCTCCCTGGAACTATCTGGCCTCGGCCCGGAGCAGGCCGAGCTCGCTCGCCAATTCCTCTCTCGCGCGCCACAACTGGATCCCGATATCCGCGACCAGATGGCCTACCGGATCGCCTCGGAGGTAGTCGCGCGGATCTCGCCGCCACCACCTCCTGGCACACCACCGCAGTACGTGCTCGCCGCCGTGCTCGCCGAGCGGCATCGACGCGAACTGGCCCGCTTGCGTCCGGCCGCCCCACCGGTGCCGGCACCCACCTACGGCTACTACCCACCCGCGCCGATACCCCCACCGCCAGCATCGCCGGTAGTGCCCGCGGTGGCCGAGCCGGCTCGGACCGACGGCTTCGTTCCGCCGGGCTGATCAGGAGAAGGCCGCCACCAGAACGACGACGTCCACCAGGATCACCACCCAGGCGATCACCGGCACCAGGAAGCCGCGCCGGCGCCCGGCGGTGAAGAAGGACAGCACGATCGCGAGGACGGCGACCACAGGCGGGGTGTAGATGAGCAGCCCGTAGCCAAACCCGGTCGGTTTCGGGCAGCTCGGTTGGCTGCACGCCGCGGTGCTCATCACGGCCCCCATGGCCAGTAGCTGCACGGCTACCGCCCCGAGGATCGTGGACAGCGCCAACAGCCAGTTGAGCCACAGCCGTCTGCGGTGGACGCGGTCGGTGTCGACGTCGGTGGCATTCGATGCGGTCATGCCACGTCGGCTACCCGCCAAACCGGCACGGCACACCTACCCCGGCGCGACTACGGGGTCAGCGGCTGGGCGCTGTTGCGGCGGGCCGCCACCACACCGGCGACGGAGGTCACGGCGATGGTCAACAGCGCGCCCAGGATCAATGCGGAGGGTTCGCCGGCGGACAGCAGATGCTGTTGAGTACCGAGCGTCGCGGCGGCGACCGGGACGCCCAGCTGGGCAGCGGCCAGTGCGCCGAGTGCCAGCGGCTGACTGACCAGACGCGACACGCAATGCGCCACTACCGCGCCCACCCCGAGGCTGACACCCAACAGGATGTAGGCCGGGTGATCGCCGAGATCGCGGACCTGCAGCGAGGCACCCAGCCACACGAAGAACAGGGGGCCGAAAAAGCCTTCGGTGATCCCGAACAGCTGGCGCGCCAGCCGGCGCGGTTCCCCCACCGCATTGACCACCAAACCGATCGCGAACCCCGCCAACATGATTGACACGTGGGTGGTGATGGCGAGCGCGCCCAGACTGAACAGCACGATGAGGCTGATCCGCAGTTCGAGGGCGAAGCGGTTGCGCTCGGAGTACCGGTGCAGTCGTTGACGTAGTCCGCGCCGATCGACAAAACGCAGCGCGACGAACAGGATCACGGCGCAGCCGGCGATGATGGCCGCCCCGATCGCCGCAGTGACCGCGCGGCTGGGGTCGATCACCAAGGGCAGCAGCACAATGCAGGTGGCGTCGGCAATGGCGATCTGGGCCGTCACGCTCTTGACCGCGGGGCCATCGAGCCGAAGGGACTGGATCACGGGCAACGCCAGCGCCGCCGAGGACGACGCCATGAGCACCGCGTAGACCGCGGCGTGCCCGGTCTGGAAGACCGCGGCCAGCGCCGCCCCCAGGATGGCGGCCGCCACTCCGACGAGGACGGCCCGGCCGGCAGCACCCGGAATCGATGACCGCAGGGTGGTGTCGCGGATCGGGACGTGGGTGCCGACCACGAACATCACCAGCGCGAAACCGATGTTGGCCAGCAATTCGAAGGTGCGATCGCCCGAGTCGACCACGCCGAAGCCGGTTCTGCCGATCACCAGACCGATCGCGAGTTCCCCGATGACAACCGGGATCCGCAGTCCGGGCACCGACGCCAACAGCGGGCCGGCCAGGCCGGCCACCGTGACGATCGCCAGCGCGCCGAACCCGAAACCGCTCACGAACCGTCAGCCCACGACACCAGGCGGCAGGGAATAGGGGTGTTCTCGTCGGTCAGGTAGCTGGCACACACGCGGTGATAACCGTCGGCCACCTGGAGCGCGTCAGCCGCGCTGCCGCGGACCAGCAGGATCGGTGAGAGCTTCTTGCCGTTGCTGATCTTGTCCAGATCCGAACGGACATGCGGGTTGTCGGCCGGCAGCAGGCTGAGTCTGGCCGCCCGTAAGATGTCCTTGGCCTTGCGGTACTCGGTACCCGTCGACCCGAGTGCGGCGACCGTCGCGGTGACCGCCGACGACTCGGCGAGCAGACTCAGGTAGTCCGCCGCCGCGTCGTAGTCATGATCTTCGGGATCGTCCAGCCATTTCACCGCCATGGTGTGCAGAGGGTACTCGCCCTCACCGGCGGTTAGCTCAGCTCAGACCGTAATGTCGCCTGAGAGTGTTGGCGCCGGCATCCCCGTCGTGACTAGCAGGTCAGCGTGCCGTAAATCGCCCGTGCCCAAATCGATGTCAAAGCGTCCAGTTCGGATTCGGCTTCCGCGCGCGTGAGGTCGGCGCGCAACATTCGCTCCAGAGTGCGCTCGTTCATCGATACCAACAGTCGCAGCAATGTGGCCGGCTCAGGGCCTTCAGGCGCGAGTCCTGCTGCGCGATCAGCGGCGACGACACCCGCGACCGGCGCGACGTGGCGTTCCAGCCAGCGCTCCCAGATCGTGGCCGCTTCCCGGTCGGTAGATCGTGCGTCGAGGACGGCCAGCATCAACGGTCTGTGCTGCTGCCACAGTGCCCACAGATGCCCGATCGCCACCCGTAGGGCAGTGGGACGATCCATGCTGCGAGCCATGAATTGCGATGCGCCCTCGAAGGTCTCGTCGAACACTTCATCGAGCAACGTCGCGACAGCGACCGCCTTGCTGGGGAAGTAGAAGTAGAAGCCGGTCCGGCGCACGCCTGCGGCTGCGGCGACCTCGTTGACGCTGAGCTCATCGAGACTGCGGGTGGCCAGCAGCCCCTCGAGAGCCTCGAGGATTCGCTGGCGGGTCAGGTCGCTCTTACGAATCCTGCCCGACGACCACCGGGGCGCAGAGACGGGAGGCTGCACATCCACCGGACTTTTTCGACGGTCGTCGATTTTTTTGGACATGCGTCGATTCTAGTCCTACTATGACTCCAGTCACAACAACCTCACGCTGTGACACCCGACGCAGGGAGTGAACCTTGGCATCGCAGAACCCGAGGACCGCCATCATCGGTGCAGGTATCAGCGGCCTGACTACGGCAAAGAGCCTTAGCGACTACGGAATCGACCATGTGATCTTCGAGTCCGGGAACCGGGTTGGTGGCAACTGGGCCTTCAAGAACTCCAATGGGCATTCGAGCGCCTACCGCTCACTGCACATCGACACCTCCAAGGAAGGCTTGCGGTTTCGCGATTTTGCAATCTCGACGGCATATCCCGACTTCCCGCATCACAGCCAGGTTCAGCAGTATCTCGAGGACTACTGCCGGGCCTTCGACCTCAAGCGCAACATCCGGTTCGAGACGCCGGTCCGACATGCCCGGCGACTCACCCACGGTGGCTGGGAGATCGAGCTGCACTCTGGCGACGTCGAGTATTTCGATGCGCTGGTGGTGGCCAACGGCCACCATTGGGATCCGCGATACGCCGAGTTCCCGGGCACGTTCACCGGCGAGCAGATGCACTCCCACTACTACATCGATCCCAGCGAGCCCATGGATCTGCGGGGCAAGCGGATTCTGGTGGTGGGCATCGGTAACAGCGCCTCCGACATCACCTCGGAGCTGTCGCAGAAGAGCAATCGCAACCGGGTCTTCCTCTCGACCCGCTCGGGAGCCTGGGTGGTACCCAAATACATCATGGGTGTTCCGGTCGATCAGATGCTATCCCTGAAGCCCCGGCTACCGTTGCGCCCCCAGAAGATCGCAGCCCGGATTCTGCCGAAACTTCTCTCGGGCGACATGCAGCGCTACGGTTTACCGAAGCCAGACCACCACTTCATGGACGCACACCCGACGCAGTCCGCGGAGTTGCTCGTCCGGCTGGGATCCGGCGATGCGATCGCCAAGCCCAATGTGAAAGCACTGGAGGGCAACCGCGTTCGCTTCGTCGACGACTCCGTCGAGGAGATCGACGTCATCATCTGGGCCACCGGCTACAACATCTCGTTCCCGTTCTTCGATCCCGAGTTCCTCAGCGCTCCCGGCAATAAGATCGATCTCTTCAAGCGAATGTTCAAACCCGGCATCGACGATCTGATCCTCGTCGGATTCGGCCAGGCGATTCCCACGCTGTTTCCCTTCGTCGAATGCCAGGCGCACCTGGCAGCGCGGTATCTCGCCGGCACCTATCGGACGCCAACCATCGACGAGATGCACTCAGCGATCGCCGCCGACGACAAACGCGACCGCGCGCACGTCAGCGATCGCCCACGCCATACCCAGCAGATGGACACCCCCATCTACAACGACGACATCAACCGCCGCGAGATCCCTGCCGGCGCTCAACGTGCCCGGCAATTGGGCCCCGTGACGCTGGCGGGTCGCGCAACCAACCGCAACCAGGAGTCCGCCAATGCCCACTGATGTCACCTTCCAGTCCGCCAATCACCGCTGCCACGCTTGGCATTTCACGGGCACAGGCGATGAATTCCTGGTCGACGACCGCCGCCCCTGTGTCGTCATGGGTCACGGGTTCAGCGCGACGAAGGACAGTGGGCTGGCCGAGTATGCAGAGCGTCTTGCCGCTGCCGGTCTCGACGTACTGGCCTTCGACTACCGCCACTTCGGTGCCAATTCCGTCGACGGTGTCCCGGCAGAGGTCAACCCGCGCTCACACGAAGCCGACTTCCGCGCCGCGGTACATCATGCTCGGTCATTGCCCGGAGTTGATCCCGAAAGGATCGTCATCTGGGGTGTTTCACTGTCCTCCGGACACGTGATGAATGTGGCAGCCCAAGACTCGTCCGTCGCAGCAGTCATCGCCATGACCCCCGCGGTCGACGGCGTCGCCGCCATCCGCGTGGCCATTCGACGATCACCGATCGCAGCCGCCCGGATGGCGTGGGCTGCGCTCCGCGACACGGCCGCAGCACTGTCGGGCCGTCCCCGCGTGACAGTAGCGGTGGTAGGCGAGCCCGGCGCGACGGCCGTCATGTCAGCCCCCGGTGCCGCAACGGGTTACACGCAGATGGCGGGCCCATCTGCGGTCAACGGGGTGCCCGCGCGCTCGGTCCTGCGGGCCGCGCTGTACCGGCCATTGCGGCGCGCCCACAAGATCTCGTGTCCGGTCCTCGTACAGATCGCCGACAACGACATGTCCGCTCCCCCGCAATCGGCGCGTACCGCCGCGTTCCGGTGCCGCGCCGACGTACGCCACTATCCCTGTGATCACTTCGACGTCTACCCGGGCAGCGACTGGTTTGAACCCGCGGTAGCTCATCAATTGCACTTCCTGCGCCGGCATTTCGCGCCCGCCAGTAAATTTGCGCCGGTCGATCCCCTGGTGCTGACGTCATGACACGGGGACCCCACACGCTGCACCGCGGGTCATCCAGCACCGCCTAAAGCCGCACGCAGTTGAGCTCAGGATAGACCGCCAGACATTCGAGGCCGTCCATGAAACCCCGACCGCCACAAAATAATACTGCCCTTGCCGTGAACAGTTTGGGGCAATCCGTCAAATTTATTTGACATTAGAATATGTCGAGTCCGACTTCCGGTCGAAATATGCCGAAAGCCTTGACTACCAACGCTTGACAACCTAGCGTCGCCCCCCGTGTGCACCGCCGCGACGCCCGAGACTGGGAGACATTGATGACGGCCCCGATGCCAGAGATTGGCTTCTACACGTTGGCAGGTCAGGCCGAAGACCCCCGCCAGTTGGTCGACGAAGTGCACGACGCGGAAGCGATGGGGATTGGGGAGTGCTTCATCTCCGAACGGTTCTCCACCAAGGAAGCGGCCACGATCTCAGGCGCCGTCGGCGCCGCGACGACGACCATCGAAATCACCACCGCCGCAACGAACCACAACACTCGACACCCGATCGTGACAGCGGCATTCGCAACAACGATGCACAGACTCACCCGCGGCAGATTCACGCTCGGCATCGGACGGGGTATCGCAGGGGTACAGAAGGCGTTCGGCATGCCGACAATCACCACGGCGCAGATGGAGGATTTCGCCGGGGTGATGCGTCGCCTGTTTCACGGCCAGACCGTAGTAGGGCACGATGGTCCGATGGGGCGCTATCCCGCCCTTCGATTGGATCCGAACTTCGACGAAGACGTTCAGCTGGGCATTGTGGCATTCGGCCCCGGTTCCCTTGAACTCGCCGGACGTGCTTTCGACAAGGTCGTCTTGCACACCTACTTCACCGACGAGACTCTCCAACGATGCGTCCGGACCGTGAAGTCGGCCGCCCAACGAGCTGGCCGGGATCCCGATGCGGTCAAGGTGTGGTCCTGTCTGGCCACGATCGGTGACCATCTGTCAGAAGAGCAGCGTCTGCGGAAGACGGTCGGTCGGTTGGCGACATATCTCCAAGCCTATGGTGACCTGCTCGTCACTACGAACAACTGGGATCCTCTGGTGCTCAGGCGGTTCCGCGAAGACGCGGTGGTTCAGACCTTCATGCCGCCCAGCGGTGCGATAAAGGTCATCGACTCCCCGTCGACTACGGTTGAACAACTCGAACACATCGGCACTCTGCTGCCCGCGGAATGGCTGGCCCACGCGGCGACCGGAAGCCCGCAGCAGTGTGCTGCCACGATCCAGTCACAACTCGACCACGGCGCCGACGGAGTCATTCTGCACGGAGCGTCTCCGGCTGAATTGAGCCCCATCTTGCCCGCCTACCGAGCAATACGCCACCAGAAGGGTTGAGGACATGACAATCCACGACTACACCGTTGCCGAACTGACCCCTGGGGTTGTCACTTCGATGTTGCGTACCACGCCAGAGTGGGCCGATGCCGCTGTCGCCCAGGTGAAATCGACCGCGGTCGGTACGGGACAGATGGCGAGCAGCTACCGCCTCGACCTCGACTACGAACGTCAACCGACTGGTGCGCCCGACACGCTCATCGCCAAGATGCCGAGCACCGATCCAACCAGCCGGCAGATGGCACTCGCGACAGGCGCTTATCTGCGAGAGATCTGCTTTTATCGAAGCCTTGCCGCCCTCACGACAGCCCGCACACCGGCCTGCCATTTCGCTGATATCACCAGTGACAGCCTGGGTTTTGTGTTACTACTCGAGGATATGGGTCCGGCCCGCACCATCGATCAGCTCGCTGGATGCACACCGGACCAGGCGGAGCTGGCCCTCGCGCAAGCGGCGGACTTGCACGGCCCCACATGGGGCCATCCTGCGCTGAAAGCGGAGTCCTGGCTGTCGATCGCCGATCTGTGGTCGGCGCTCGCCGGATCGATCCCGCAAGTCACGGGGATGTGGCTCGAGCGATTCGGCAAGTACCTACGCCCAGAGCATCTTCCAGTGATCGAGGAGTGCGGCTCACACGTGTCCTCGTGGCTGGCCACACTCCGTGATTCTCGTTGCCTTTGGCATGGCGATTTCCGGCTGGATAACCTGCTCTTCGACGCGCAGGACGGCAGGACACCGGTCGTGGTTGTCGACTGGCAAAGCGTTTCCTCCGGCCCGGGTATCGCCGACGTCTCCTATTTCCTTGGCAATTCTCTGTCGGAAGCCGATCGAATGGCCACCGAGCGGGCGCTCGTCACGTCCTACCATCGACGGCTGCTCGCCCACGGCGTACAGGGGTACTCCCTGGACCAGTGTTGGCATGAATACCGGGCTCACTCGATCTACGGCCTGATGTTGTCGATTCCGATATCGCTGGGCGTGCAGTCTACCGAGCGTGGCGACCGCATGTTCGCGGCAATGGCAGACCGCGCTGCCAATCAGATGTTGGTCAACGACACCTTCGCAGCTCTCAAGGAGCTCTAGTCGCATCGACTGCGCCCTCAGCTCAGACCGTAATGTCGCCTGAGAACAGCGAGCGGGTCGGTACTGTCGCGGCTTCCCCGCGGCCCCGGGCGGTCCGGGCCGACGAACTCATCCGGGCGGGTCCATTCCCGCACCGCCCACCGCTCGGCGATGGCCCACCGGCCGTCGCGGCGTTCCATCAGATCGATGTAGCGCACCCCGGTGGTGAAGTTCAAGCGCTCGCCCGATCCCCAATGCGTTGCCGTGCAATATGTTTCGCTGACCGCTCGGTCCGCACCAACGAACTCGACGTGATGGTTTCCGATGAAGTGCATTGTCCCGGACAGGTATTCGAGATTGCGGCCAAGCCAGACGACGTACTCCTCGACAGTGCCGTCAAAGCCGGTGTGGTGATCGACAGCGCCGGGATGGTAAGCCTCTCGCACCAGCTTCAGGTCGAGGCGATCCACCCCGCGGCAGTACAGCGTCACCACCTCACGAATCGCGGCGACATCAGCCAGCCGACCTACGTCCTCAGGCACCGTAGCCGCCGTCCACGTCGAGCTTCTGACCGGTGATGAAACCGGCCCGCGGCGAGGCGAGGAAGCACACCGCCTCGGCCACGTCGGCGGCACAGCCGAAGCGGCGCAGCGGGGTGTTGCGTCGCGCGGCCTCCAGCGCGGCATCATCGAGATCACCATCGGCCCTGAGCCGTTCGGCGTTGCCGTCCACGAGCATCCCCGGACCCACACAGTTGGCCCGGACGCCGAACCGTCCCTCTTCGGCCGCCACACCCCGGATCAACGCCTCGATGGCAGCTTTGGGAGCCACCGAGAGGCCGTCGCGCACCGCGAATCGCCGGGTCGCCGCAGTGGTCACCGCCACCAGGTTGCCCCGGGAGGCGCGCAGATACGGTAGTGCCGCGGTGATCAGGGCGAAGAAACCACCAGCGTCCGTGCCGATCTGGCGATCGAACTGCTCCGGTTCGATCGTGCTCAGGTGGCGCATCGGCACATGCGGCCCGGCGGCGTAGACCACGGTGTGCAAGCCAGCTGCTGGCTGTGCGACCGATTCCACGACCCGCTGGACATCCGCGGCATCGCCCAACTCCAACCGGTGTCCACGGGCGCCGGTCTCCGCGGCGAGCGCGGCCGCCGTGGCCTCGTTGCCGTGAAAGGTAAACCCCACCCGGGAACCGCGAGCGATCAGGGTCCGCACGATCTGCGAGCCGATCCCGCCGGTGCCGCCCACGACCAGCGCCATCCCGGGCTGTGCCCCGAAGTCATCCATGCCCGAAGGCTAGGCGCTGATCCAGTTTCCGTGGAATCCGTACGGGACTCGCCGAGGCAATCGGATGCGGGCGACCGGGTCGGCGGCGAAGTCGGCGGCATCCAGGATCACCAGATCGCTGCCGTCGCGCTCCGCGTCGTAGACGTAGCCCAGGTACCAGCCGTTGGTCTCGTCGGCCGGGCCCGACGGCGACGGCACGAACACCGCTTCGCCGGGGCCGCCCGGGGCGGCCGCGCGACCGAAGGAATGCTCGACGGCAGCGCCGGTCTGCAGGTCGTAGCGCACCAGCTTCGCGTCGCCGACCGACACCGCATAGCGGGCGGGCAGACCGGCCAGCCGGTCATCGATCCGCGGGAACTCGACAGCCCGGTCATCGAGCTGCTGCTCGCGAACGGTGCCGGCGGCAAGGTCGATGGTCCAGCTCCACAGCACGGCACTGGCTTCGAATCCGCCGTTGTCCCGCCACAGTTCGGGATACCGGACTGCCTGCAGCACAATCGAATTCCCGGACTCGTAGGCGTTGGCGACGTGGAAGACGTAGCAGGGATCGATGTCGAACCAGCGGATCTCGCCGAACGGGTCGTCGCGGCGTAAGACTCCCAACCGGGCCCCGTAGTTGTCATCCCAGCGGTAGGGCATGTCGCCCTTGCCCTCGATGGCGATGTCGAGGTTGAACACGATCGGCAGGTCCATGAAGATCACGTGCCCCGACGTCATCGCAAAGTCGTGCATCATGGTGAGCGCCCCGACTTCGACGGGCCGGTTGATCGTCAGCCGGCCGTCTGCGTCGGCACGGTGATAGGTGACGTTCGGTTCGAAGATGTTGCCGTATCCGAAGAAATGCAGTTCGCCGGTGGTCGGGCAGATCTTCGGGTGAGCCGTCATCGCGTCGTTGAGCTTGCCGTCGAAGTCGTAGCAGCCGACGGTTTCGAGGTCGTTGGTGATCTCATACGGCAGCGAGGATTCCACGAGTGCCAGCGTCTTGCCGGCATGGTTGACGACGTGAGTGTTGGCCACCGAGGCGTTGAGGCTGCGAGTGCCGTCCTCGTTGTAGAGCGGGAACGGGTCGGTGAAACTGTCGGTGCGGATCCAGCGGTTGCGGTACCACCTGGCCGCACCTCCCTCGATGCGCACCCCGTGGATCATCCCGTCGCCGGTGAACCAGTGTCCGGTGGGTTGCCGCGGGTTGGGGCCGTTGCGCAGGTACCAGCCGTCGAGCTCGGGCGGAATGACGCCCTCGACGGGCAGGTCGTAGTCGGTGAGTTCGTCGGGTACCGGCGCGTAGTTGCCGCGCTGGAAGAACTGGCCCTCGGTGGGCAGATTGGCGGAGTCTGCTGTGACGTCGGTCATCTCACCACTCTGACTGTCCAGACATGACATGTCAATAGTGAACGGTTATCCGAATTCGGTACAGCCTGGTCGCTCCCCGACCGCATGCCGCGCGGACTGCGTAGATTTCGAGCATGCCGTCCGGAGGGGGAGACGACCCGGTCGGCACTGTGGGCTGGACCCGCTTCTACTTCGCCGACGACCGGTGGGAGTGGTCGCCCGCGGTGGCCCGATTGCACGGGTATGCACCGGATGCCGTGGCCCCCACCACCGAGCTGGTGCTGTCGCACAAGCACCCGGACGATCTCGCGATGGTGCATGCGCTCCTGGACCGGGTCCGGCAGGCGCACCAGCCGTGGAGCAGCCGGCACCGCATCATCGACACCTGCGGCGCTCTCCACGAGGTCGTGGTCGTCGGCTCCCACCTGCGTGACGACACCGGCCGGATCGTCGGCAGCGAGGGCCACTACGTCGACGTCACTCCCACCCTGCGCGCCGCCGACGAGCACATCGCCGCCGCCGTCGCCGAGGTGGCCACCAACCGGGCCACGATCGAACAGGCCAAGGGCATGCTGATGCTGGTCTACCGCATCGACGCCGACCGGGCCTTCGAGATCCTGCGCTGGCGCTCGGCAACCACCAACACCAAAGTGCGGCTGCTGGCCGAGCAGATCCTGATCGACGTCCGCGCCCTCGAGCACGGCGAACGGTTGCCGGCCCGATCGGTCTACGACCACGTGTTGCTCACCGCGCACACCAGGATTCCACGCGGCCGGTAGCGGTCTCGGCGCGCGCATCGCGGCCTGCCCGGTGAGAATGGGGGATGACCGACCGCCGGCACTCCGCGCTGCTGTTCCGGCTCGCGGTGCGCCCGGTGGGCTGCTCCCAGCAGGACATCCTCGACGAGCTGCGCCGCGTCATCCTCGATGGTGCCCTGCCGCCGGGAACTGCCGTGCCCGTCGGTGAGGTGGCCGACGCGTTCGGAGTCAGTCATATCCCGGTGCGGGAGGCGCTCAAGACCCTCACCGGCGAAGGACTGATCCAGCACCGCCGTAACTTCGGCTACTCGGTGGCCCAGTTGACCGCCAGCGAGTTGGCCGAGATGTACATCGTGCGTCAGACATTGGAGTCCGCAGCACTTGCCGCGGCCGTGGACCGCGCCGACGATGCCGAACGCCACGCCCTGCGCGACATCAACACACAACTGGAAACCGCTCTCGCCGAGGGTGATCCGCAGAACTATCACCGGCAGAGCCGGCATTTCCATCTCGGACTTGCCCGGCCGTCGCGGATGCTGCGGCTACTGCACATGCTCGAATACGCCTGGAACATCACCGAACCCGTCCAACTGATGGTGCACGTCGAGCAGTCGCAACGCGCCCTGCTCCACCAGGATCACCGGGTCATGCTCGAAGCGTTCCTCGACCGCGACACCGAACGGCTGCTGTCGGTCAGCGCGCTGCATCACCAGCGGCTCAACGCGGTGGTGTCCACCCTGCCGGCGCACAGCGGCCTGGTGGCTGACGAAGCGTAGGCCGCAGAATATAGCTTTCCTGCAACGGCCCGGCAATATGGCGTCGATACGGTTCCGGCAACGACCTGTTGATTGATCCACGGAGCCTGCCATGACCGAGACGCGCGACCTCCCGCCCACCGCCCGCGCCGGTGCTGACGACATCGTCGAGGCGGCCGGGCACCCAGTCGGCGGTGGCCTGATCAAACCGGGGTATGACCCGCGACTGACCAACGAGGACCTTGCACCACTGGCCAAGCAAAGCTGGTCGGCCTACAACATTTTCGCGTTCTGGATGTCCGACGTGCACAGTGTCGGCGGCTATGTCACCGCGGGCAGCCTGTTCGCGCTGGGACTGGCCAGTTGGCAGGTGCTGGTCGCGCTGCTGATCGGGATCGTGATCGTCAACATCTTCTGCAACCTGGTCGCCAAACCCAGCCAGCAGGCCGGGGTGCCCTATCCGGTGATCTGCCGCAGCGTATTCGGTGTGCTGGGCGCCAACATCCCGGCGATCATCCGCGGCCTGATCGCGGTCGCCTGGTACGGCATCCAGACATACCTGGCCTCGGCAGCACTGGATGTGGTGCTGCTCAAGCTCTTTCCAGGCCTGGCGCCCTACGCCGATGTGAACCAGTACGGCTTCCTCGGGCTGCCGCTGCTCGGCTGGTGCAGCTTCATGCTGCTCTGGGTGCTGCAGGCCTGCGTGTTCTGGCGCGGCATGGAATCGATCCGCAGGTTCATCGACTTCTGCGGCCCCGCGGTGTACGTGGTGATGTTCATCCTGTGCGGGTATTTGATCCACAAGGCCGGCTGGAGCGCGATCGACCTCAACCTGGGTGCGGTGACCTACACCGGACTGGAGTCGGTTCCGGTGATGCTGGGGGCGATCGCCCTTGTGGTGTCCTACTTTTCGGGCCCGATGCTGAACTTCGGCGACTTCTCGCGGTATGGAAAGTCGTTCGCTGCGGTGAAGCGGGGTAACTTCCTGGGCCTGCCGGTCAACTTTCTGGTGTTCTCGGTACTGGTGGTGGTGACGGCCTCGCTGACCGTTCCGGTTTTCGGTGAACTGATCACCGATCCGGTTCAGACCGTGGCCCGCATCGACAGCACCTTCGCGATCGTGTTGGGCGCCTTGACCTTCACCATCGCGACCATCGGCATCAACATCGTCGCGAACTTCATCAGCCCGGCCTTCGACTTCTCCAACGTGAGCCCGCAGAAGATCAGCTGGCGTGCCGGCGGCATGATCGCCGCCATCGGTTCGGTGTTGATCACCCCGTGGAACCTCTACAACAACCCCGAGGTCATCCACTACACGCTGGAGATCCTCGGTGCCTTCATCGGCCCGCTGTTCGGCGTCCTGATCGCCGACTTCTACCTGGTGCGCCGCCAGCACGTCGCGGTCGACGACCTGTTCACGATGAGCCCGAACGGAACCTACTGGTACACCAAGGGCTACAACCCGGTGGCCGTCATCGCCACCGGAGTGGGCGCGGTGCTGGCCGTGGTCCCGGTACTGCTGGCCGGGTCGGTCTACGGGATGCACACCGCCGCCCAGTACTCGTGGTTCATCGGCTGCGGGGTGGCGTTCGGCCTGTACTACCTGCTGGCGAAACATTCGTCGATGAAGATGACCGTGCCGCAGCCGTGACGTTCCACTTCTGACATGTCGCGCTCTACGATGGACGGGTGAGTCTTCGCTACGCAGCATTGGGCCTGCTGGCCCAGCAGCCCGGCAGTGGGTATGACCTGCTCAAGCGGTTCGAGTACTCGATGGCCAACGTGTGGCCCGCCACCCAGAGCCAGCTGTACGGCGAATTGAACAAGCTGGCCGACGCCGGCCTGATCGAGGTCACCGATATCGGCCCGCGCGGGCGTAAGGAATACCGGGTCACCGACGCCGGCCGCGAGGATCTGCTGCGCTGGATGGCCCATCCGCAGGATGACCCGCCGTATCGCAGTGCCGAACTCCTGCGGGTGTTCCTGCTCGGCGAGATGCCCGCCGATCAGGCGCGCGCGCATGTCGCCAGCCTGGCCGAACAAGCCGATGCCGAGCGCAAACGTTATGAGCAGCTGCGCGATTCGGTCGACTGGGGCACCTCCGACACCGACTTCTACGGCCGTGCCGCCCTGGAGTACGGGCTGCGCGCAGAGGCGATGGAAGCCGACTGGGCCCGCTGGCTCGTCGAGGAGATCGACCGCCGCTCCTGAAACTCGTCGTTGCATCGCGATAGCTTCCGATATATCGTTGACGTATCGGAGGCGCACTCGGCGCTTCCCGTCGAGAAAGAGAGAGTGCGATGAGCACCCCATTTCCCCAGTTCAACGGCCCGCACCCGGGTCGTCCCAGTTTCGGTCCCGGGTTCGGTCCTGGCTTCGGCCCCGGATTCGGTTTCGCCCCGCCCGGACCCGGCCGCCGGCACGCTCGCCGGCACTTCCGTGAGCACGTCCGCGAACAGATGGCCGCCGGTGACGGTCCGGCCGGGTTCGGCCCGCGCGGTGGCTTCGGCCCCGGATTCGGGTTCGGCCCGGGCTTCGGCTTCGGGCCTGGTTTCGGGCCCGGCGGCCGCGGTGGCCGCCGCGGGCATGGCCGTGGCCGCGGCAGGCGCGGTGATGTCCGTGCCGCGATCCTGGCCCTGCTGGCCGAACGGCCGATGCACGGCTACGAGATGATCCAGGAGATCGCCGAACGCACCGACGGTGTGTGGAAGCCCAGCCCCGGCTCGGTCTACCCCACCCTGCAATTGCTCGTCGACGAAGGCGTCATCGTCGGCACCGAAACCGACGGCAGCAAGAAGCTTTTCGAGCTGACCGAGGACGGTCGCGCCGCCGCCGAGAAGATCACCGCCCCGCCGTGGCAGGAGATCGCCGAAGACGTCGACCCGGGCCAGCTCAACCTGCGTGCCGCCATCGGCCAGTTGTTCGGAGCGGTTGCGCAGTCCGCGCACACCGCCAGCCCGGAGCAACAGCAGCGCATCGTCGACATCGTCAACGCTGCGCGCCGTGAGGTCTACCAGATCCTCGGCGAATCGGAGTAGCGATTTCGGCGCGGTTGCCGTCGCTGAGCGGCGGCAACCGCGCCGAAATCATGGGCATGCTTCGATGGTCCCGTGTCACGGTCGATCGCGTGTGTCCTGACTCTCGGGCTTCTGCTTGGCGCACCGGCGCCAGGGGTGAGCCGCGCCGACGACTGGCACGTGGTACGTGCCGTCGTGGTGATGCGCCACGGCGTGCGCCCGCCAAACCAGGAACCGCCGGTACCCACCTCGATAGCCCCCCAACCGTGGCCCGCATGGGTAACCCCACCCGGCTGGCTCACCGATCACGGCGCCGCCGCCATCCGACTGGTCGCCGCCGACGACGGCCGCCGATTCACCGCCGACGGTCTCCTGCCCGCTCAGGGCTGCCCGCCGTCAGGCTCGGTGCAGGTCCTATCCGATTCCCTGGAACGCACCATCGCCACCGGCAACGCCTATGCCGCCGCCCTGGCCCCCGGTTGTGCGTTGCCCAACCTGCACCGCCCGCAAGGGGAACCCGACCCGCTGTTCGCCGAGTATCGGGACTCGGGCATCACCACCGAGGAAGCCGCCGACGCCGTCGCCGCGGCGGTCGGCCCCGACGGCGCGACGGCATTGGCTGCCCGATATCAACCGGAGCTGGCCACGCTGACCCGCATCCTGTGCGGGACGCACAGCAGCGGATGCGGGCTCACCGACCTGACCAGCGGCACCGAGGTCGACCCCAGCGGCGCACACCGCCCGAAGCTGACCGGGGCGCTGGCCCACGGATCGGTGATCTCCGAAGTGCTGGAACTCCAGTACGCCGAGGGCAAGCCGCGCTCCGATGTCGGGTGGGGGCGAGCCAGCGCCGCCGACATCGCCGCCGTGGGAACACTGCACGCGCTGGAGCTGTCGATCATCGCCCGGCCACGCCCGTTGGCGCTGGCCAACGCCGGCGGGATCGCCGACACCGTCGCCCGCGCACTCGCCGACGGGCCGCCGTTGACGGTGATCGTCGGCCACGACACCGACATCGCCAACCTCTCCGGCCTGTTGGACCTGCATTGGTCCATCACCGGATTCGCCGACGACGAGCCGGCACCCGGCGGTGCGCTGATCTTCGAGGTGCTCGAGGACGGTGCCGGGCACCGGTTGGTCCGGACGTCCTACCGTTCCCAAACCCTGGACCAGATCCGTGATCTGGTGCCAGGCCCGGCACAGCAGGTGCCGACGGCGCCCAGCGACTGCCCCGACGACCTCTGCCCCCTCGACGCGATCAGCGCCGGGCTGACCCGCCGCTAGCCGCAGTCACGAGACGTCGACCCAGTCCAGGGTGCGCTGCACCGCCTTACGCCAGCCGGCGTACCCACCGGCGCGCTGCTCCTCACTCCAGGCCGGCGACCACCGGCGATCCTCCTGCCAATTCGCCCGCAGGTCATCGGGATCCGCCCAGAAGCCGGTCGCCAGACCCGCCGCGTACGCCGCGCCCAGCGCCGTCGTCTCGGCCACCACCGGGCGCACCACGTCGACGCCCAGCACGTCGGCCTGGATCTGCATGCACAACTCGTTGGCCGTCACCCCGCCGTCGACCTTCAGCACCTCCAGGTGCACGCCGGAGTCGGCCTCCATGGCGTCGACGACGTCGCGGCTCTGATAGCAGATCGCCTCCAGCGTCGCGCGAGCCACGTGGGCATTGGAGTTGAACCGCGACAGCCCCACGATCGCGCCGCGCGCATCGGAGCGCCAGTAGGGCGCGAACAATCCGGAGAACGCCGGCACGAAGTACACCCCGCCGTTGTCGGAGACCTGCGCGGCCAGCGTCTCGCTGTCGGAGGCCCCGCTGATGATGCCCAGCTGATCTCGCAACCACTGCACCGCCGACCCGGTCACCGCGATCGAACCCTCAAGGGCGTAAACAGGTTTCGCGTCACCGAACTGGTAGCACACCGTGGTCAGCAGCCCGTTGGCGCTACGCACGATCTTCTCGCCGGTGTTGAGCAGCAGGAAATTGCCTGTGCCATAGGTGTTCTTGGCCTCCCCCGGCGCCAGACACACCTGGCCGACCATCGCGGCCTGCTGATCCCCCAGACTGGCGGTCACCGGCACCTGCCCGCCGGCCGGACCACCGGGATGGGTCATGCCGTAGGGCTCCGGTGAGGACGACGGACGGATCTCCGGCAGCATGGCGCGCGGAACGCCGAAGAACGACAACAGCTCGTCGTCCCAGTCCAGGGTCTCGAGGTTCATCAGCATGGTCCGGCTGGCGTTGGTGACATCGGTGACGTGCACGCCGCCGGCCGGGCCCCCGGTGAGATTCCACAGCACCCAGGTGTCCGGCGTGCCGAACAACGCATCGCCGCGTTCGGCGGCCGCCCGCACCCCGTCGACGTTGTCCAGGATCCACTGCAGCTTGCCGCCCGAGAAGTACGTCGCCGGCGGCAGACCGGCCTTGTGCCGGATCACCTCACCACGGCCGTCACGATCCAGCGCGGTGGCGATGCGGTCGGTGCGGGTGTCCTGCCACACGATCGCGTTGTAATACGGCCGGCCGGTCTTGCGGTTCCACACCAGCGTGGTCTCGCGCTGATTGGTGATACCGAGGGCAGCGAGGTCACCGGCCGACAGCTTGGTGGCGTTGAGGGCCGACTGCACCACCGTCTGCGTGCGCTCCCAGATCTCCACCGGGTTGTGCTCCACCCACCCTGCCTTAGGCAGGATCTGCTCGTGCTCGAGCTGGTGGCGCCCCACCTCCAGACCGTTGTGGTCGAAGATCATGCAGCGGGTGCTGGTGGTGCCCTGGTCAATGGATGCGACGAAGTCGGCCAACAGTGCTCCTAGAAAAGGTGGCGGTCCATCGTCCATGATGGCCTACGTGGCAAAGCCAGTGGCCGACATCGCCGACATGCCCCGGGGCGGCCCGGATGCGTCCTGGTTGGACCGCATGCTGCAGACCGATCGCCCCGAATACCTCGACCGCGACGACGTCGATGACAAGGTCAAGCGCGGGGTGATCCGGGCGCTGGACGTGATGGGCTCGCTGTTCAAGGAGCACGAACGCAACGCTGCCCTGGTGCTGGCCGAGGTCGCCGACGTGCCCGACCCCAGGATTCTCGAACTCGGTGCCGGCCATGGTGCGCTGTCGCGGATCGTCCTCGACCAGCACCCCACCGCCACGGTGACGATCTCCGACATCAACCCCGAGTCGGTGGCGGCGATGTCGGCTTCCGACCTCGGCGAGCACCCGCGCGCCACCGTCCGCACCCTCGACGCGACGGCGATCGACGCCCCGGACGACTCGTTCGACCTCGCGGTCTTCGCGCTGTCGTTCCATCACCTGCCACCGGATCTGGCTGCCCGCGTCTTCGCCGAGGGAACCCGGGTGGCCGCCGAGCTGTTGATCATCGACCTGCCGCGGCCGCCGTCACCGCTGCACCTGGTGAAGCTGGCGACGTTCGCCCCGTTCGCGCTGTGCTGGCCGTTCGCCCACGACGGGCTGATCAGCTCGCTGCGGGCCTACAGTCGTTCGGCCCTGCAGGCCCTCGGTGACCACGCGGGTGTCGACGTCGAGGTCAGCAGCGGCCAGTTCGACCGGCAGACGGTGGTAGTCCGCCGCCGCGGCTGATCTCCGCGATTTCCTTGCGCGCTCGGCGCCGAACCGGTTGCATGGCCAAAGTGGGCGAAGAGGTCAAGCACGCCAGCTACAACCGGGCACACCGCCAGGAATACCGCCGCAAGGTGCAGCTGTGCCTGGACGTGTTCGAAACCATGCTGGCCCAGTCCAGTTTCGAGTTCGACCGGCCGCTGACCGGGATGGAGATCGAATGCAACCTGGTGGACGCCGGCTACCAGCCGGCGATGTCCAACCAAGAGGTGCTCGCGGCGATCGCCGATCCGGCCTACCAGACTGAATTGGGCGCCTACAACATCGAATTCAACGTCCCACCGCGTCGGCTGCCCGGGCGAACGGCGCTGGAATTGGAGGACGAGATCCGCGCCAGTCTCAACGCCGCGGAGTCCAAGGCCAACACCGACGGCGCCCACATCGTGATGATCGGCATCCTGCCGACGCTGATGCCGCAACACCTGACCGGGCATTGGATGAGCCCGTCGATGCGGTATCAGGCGCTCAACGATTCCATCTTCACCGCCCGCGGCGAGGACATCCTGATCGATATCGCGGGCCCGGAGCGGCTGAGCCTGCACGCGGAGTCCATTGCACCCGAATCCGCTTGCACCAGCATGCAATTGCACCTTCAGGTGTCGCCGGCGGACTTCGCCAGCAATTGGAACGCCGCGCAGGTACTGGCGGGGCCCCAGTTGGCACTCGGCGCGAATTCACCCTATTTCTTCGGCCATCAATTGTGGGCCGAGACCCGCATCGAACTGTTCGCCCAGGCCACCGATACCCGGCCCGACGAGTTGAAGGCACAGGGGGTACGTCCCCGGGTGTGGTTCGGCGAACGCTGGATCACCTCGATCTTCGACCTGTTCGAGGAGAACGTCCGCTACTTCCCGTCGCTGCTGCCCGAACTGTCCGACGAGGATCCGGTCGCCGAGCTGGCCGCCGGGCGTACCCCGCACCTGCCCGAGCTGCGGCTGCACAACGGCACGGTCTACCGCTGGAACCGTCCGGTGTACGACGTGGTGGACGGCCGCCCGCATCTGCGGGTGGAGAACCGGGTGCTGCCGGCCGGGCCGACCGTCGTCGACATGATGGCCAACTCGGCGTTCTATTACGGGGCGCTGCGCTACCTGTCCGAGGAGGACCGTCCACTGTGGACGAAGATGAGTTTCACTGCGGCACAAGACAATTTCTGGAGTCTGCACGCAACGGTCTGGATGGCCGGCTGTACTGGCCCGGCCTTGGTGAGGTGACCGCCGACGAGTTGGTGCTGCGGACGCTGCTGCCGATGGCCGACGAGGGGCTGCGCCGCTGGCAGGTGGCCGCCGAGGTCCGCGATCGCTATCTCGGGGTGATCGAGGGCCGCGCGAAGACCGGCCGCAACGGGTCGGCCTGGCAGGTGGCCACGGTGCGCGCACTGCAGGAGCAGGGCGTGGCCCGGCCGCAGGCACTGGCCGAGATGCTGCGGCGCTACTGCGAGCAGATGCACAGCAACGAACCGGTGCACACCTGGGAGCAACCCACCTGATCCGAAACGCGGAGTAGCGTCGTTCTCATGGCTGACGAAGTGATGGATTGGGACAGCGCCTACCGGCAGGACGGGGCTTTCCCGGGACCGCCGCCGTGGAACATCGGTGAGCCGCAACCCGAATTGGCGGCGCTGATCCGCGACGGCAAGGTGACCGGCGACGTGCTGGACGCCGGCTGCGGGCACGCCGAATTGTCGTTGGCGCTGGCCGCCCAGGGCTACACCGTGGTCGGCATCGACGTCTCACCGACCGCGATCGCCGCCGCCACCCGCTCGGCCGAGGAACGCGGGCTGTCCAACGCGACGTTCGTGTGCGATGACATCACCGCCTTCACCGGTTTCGACGGCCGGTTCTCGACGATCATCGACAGCACGTTGTTCCATTCGCTACCGATCGAGGGCCGTGACGGGTACCTGCGGTCCATTCGCCGGGCCGCGGCGCCGGGCGCGCGCTACTACGTGTTGGTGTTCGCCAAGGGCGCCTTCCCGCCCGACATCGAGACCAAGCCGCACGAGGTCGACGAGGACGAGTTGCGAGCCGCGGTGTCGCAACATTTCGAGATCGATGAGATCCGGCCCGCCAAGATCCATTCGCACAAACCGGAATTCCCCGACATGCCGGATGGCCCGATGCCGTTCGACACCGACGGGAAGGGCCGGATGATGATGCCGGCCTACCTGCTCAGCGCGCATACCGCGAGCTGACCTCTGCCGCCGGTCAGGTGGCGGAACTGAGCGCGGCGGCCAGCACCTCGACGTCCTCGACGGTGTTGTCGACATGCGGCGACACTCGCAGGACCGGCGTCTGCATCTCCAGTGGCGCGCGCTCCACACCTGCCGCGGTGGTGACGATGCCGTGTTCGGCGATCAGCCGGGCCCGCACCGTCACCGGGTCGGCCCCGTCGGTCGGCGCCAAAGTCGTGATGGCAGTGGGCTCGTCGGCCGGTTCCACCACGCGCCAGCCGGGGACCTCGGCCAGCACACCACGGGTGGCGCGGGCCAGCTCGATCAGGTGCTGGCGCACCACGTCCGGACCGGCCGCCAGGTGCTCTCCCACTGCAACCGAGAATCCCACTCGCGCAGCCACATTGGCCTCGCCGAGTTCCAGGGACTGTAATGCCGAGAACTGGTCGGCCCACTGCGGGGTGCGCAGCAGATCCGCGAGTGCGGGCCGGACGGCCAGAACACCGACGCCGCGAGGACCAGCCATCCACTTGCGCGACGAGGAGTAGACGGCGTCGGCGTCGACCACGCAATCGATCTGACCCAGGGCCTGCGCGGCGTCGACCACCAGGGGCACCCCGAGCTCGCGGCAGATCTCGGCTACTGCCGGTACTGGTTGCAGCACCCCGCGGTGGCTGCCGATAGCGGTCAGATGCACCATCGCCGGAGGTGCGGCCCGCAGCGCTGCTGCGGCGGCATCGGGGTCCAGCCGGCCAAGTTCATCCACCGGCAACGGCGAGGTGGTGAATCCCTGTGCGGCGAACTGAGCGAGGTTGGGCCCGTACTCGCCGGGCAGACAGGCCACGGTCCGCGGCAGCGGCCACACCCCGAGCAACAGTTCGAGGGCATTGCCCGATCCCGTGCTGAAAACCACATCACCCGAGGACATTCCGGTGAGCGCGGCAACCCCGGCTCGGCCGGCGTCGAGCACGGGTGCGGCGGCTTCGGCGGCCACGTAGCCGCCGACCTCGCTCTCGTGGCGGGCGTGGGCGACCGCGGCATCGATGGCCGCAAGGCTCTGCCGTGAGCAGGCCGCGCTGTCCAGGTGCACTCCGGCCACCGGCAGCCGGTCGGCGCGCCAGCGTTGCGCGAGATCGCTCACCGGACCGCCAGCGAGAGGCCGAAATCCCCCGCCGGATCGGTCCACCAGTGCGTCCGCCGCAGCCCGGCGTCGGCCAGTTCCCTGCCGACAGCCTCCGGACGGAACTTGCACGACACCTCGGTCAACATCTCTTCACCTTGGCCGAAGTCGACGTGCAGGTCCAGTGCCGCGATGTGGACGTGCTGTGGCGTGTCGGCACGCAGCCACATCTCGATCCGCTCCTGGGGGGCGTTCCACCGGGCGACGTGGCTGAACTGCTCGACGGCGAAGTCGGCATCGAGTTCCCGGTTGACGACTGCGAGGACGTTGCGGTTGAACCGAGCCGTCACACCGGCGCTGTCGTCGTAGGCGCGGACCAGCCGCCCGACGTCCTTGACCAGGTCGGTACCCAGCAGCAGGGAATCCCCGGGCTCGAGCACGTCGGCGAGTGCGGACAAGAAGGCTGCCCGCGGCCCCGGGGTCAGATTGCCGATCGTCGAGCCGAGGAAGACGAACAGCCGCCGACCGCCCACCGGGATCTTGGCCAGGTGCTCCTCGAAATCACCGCACACCGCGTCGATCTCCAGACCTGCGAACTCCGACTGCAGTGCCGCACCGGCGGCCTCGAGCACCCCTGCATCGACGTCGAACGGGATGAAGCGCTGCAGCGATCCGTGGTCGCGCAGGGCGGCCAGCAGCATCCTGGTCTTCTCCGAGGTGCCGCTGCCCAGTTCGACCAGGGTGTCCGCGCCACTAGCCGCCGCGATGGCGGCCGACTCGGCGCGCAGGATCTGCGCCTCGGCGCGGGTCGGGTAGTACTCCGGCAAACGGGTGATCTGATCGAAGAGGTCACTTCCGATGGCGTCATAGAACCACTTGGGCGGCAACGACTTCGGGGTCTGTTGCAAGCCGGTGCGCACATCGTGGCGCAGCGCCTGCCCGGCGGCGTCGGCAGCCAGGTAGTTCGACAGGGTGAAGGTCACGACGATCCTCTCAGCGGGGTCAGCGTCACGCGCTGCTCGGTGACCTCGACCAGGTGACGGTCCGGGATGTCGCGCCAATCGGGGTGATCGTCGTAGGGCTCACTGGCCAGCACTACGCCGTCCGCACGCTCGAGCACCGACAAGGTGTCTCCCCAGGTGGTGGCCAGCAGCCGGGAACCGTTGGCGGCCAGGATGTTCAGCCGCGCTCCTGGGTCGGCGGCGGCCACCTCGACGATGGTGTCCCCGAGGTTGTCCAGACCGCGCTCGAAGATCATCGCGGCCAGGATCGCGCTGTCGACGGTCGATTCGGCCGCCGACGTCAGCGGGAGCACGCCACGATCGACAATCCCGTTGTGCGACAACAACCATCGGCCGTCGGTGAAGGGGGCGCAGGCACTGGGTTCGATCGGCATACCGACACTCGCCGATCGCACAGCGGCCACCACACAACTGCTGCGCAGCGCGGGCGACACCGACGCGAACGACGCATCACCCCAGAGCGGGGCGGCGCTGCGCCAACGCCGTGGCTGACTCAGGTCATCGAAAAAGCCCACACCCCAACCGTCGGCGTTGAGCAATCCGTGCTTCTGCCGGCGGGGGGCATAGGACTGCACCAGCAACCCCGACGGCGGGTCCAGTGTCAGCGAGGCCAACGACGCCGATTCGCCCAGCCAGCCGAGATGCCGACACATCAGGCGTCCCAGGCCAATCGCACACCGGAGAAGATCTGCCGGCGGATCGGATGGTCCCAGTTGCGGAAGCTGGGGCGCAGGATGTCACCGGCCACCGCCCACGATCCGCCGCGCAGCACCCGGTAGTCGCCGTCGAAAAACGGTTCGGAGTAGCGCTGGTAGATCATCGGCGTGAAGCCCGGCCACGGCCGCAGCGGCGAGGTGGTCCACTCCCAGACATCGCCGAGCATCTGCTCGACACCGTAGGCCGACGCCCCCTGCGGGTAGGCGCCCACCGGGGCTGGGCGCAGGGCGGCACCGTCGAGGTTGGCCAGCTGCGCCGACGGGCGCTCGGCACCCCAGGGAAAGCGGCGCCGGGCACCCGCTTCCGGGTCCCAGGCGCAGGCCTTCTCCCATTCGATCTCGGTGGGCAGGCGCGCCCCGGCCCATGCCGCGTAGGCCTCGGCTTCGAAGTAGGTGATGTGCTGGACGGGTTCGTCATCGGGGATCTGTTCGATGTGGCCGAACCGGGCGCGGCTGCCGTCGGCGTTCCAGAACTGGGGTGCGGTGAGCCCGGCTTGGACGCGATGCTCCCAGCCGCGCTGCGACCACCACCGCGGCTGGCGGTAGCCGCCGTCGTCGATGAAGTGCCGCCACTCGCCGTTGGTGACCGGCACCCGCCCGATCCGGAAGGACGGCACGTCGACGACGTGCGCGGGGCGCTCGTTGTCCAGTGACAGCGGCTCGTCATCGGCATCGACGCCGAGCACGAACGGCCCGCCGGGGACCAGCACGGAGGTTCCGGCCAGGTCGGGTCGACCGGGTGGCAGCGCGGCGCCCGGGCCGAGAATCGGTGCGCCGGTGCGCAGGTTGAGCGCCTGCAGCATGGTTTCGTCGTGCTGGTTTTCGTGGCTGATCACCAGACCGAAGCGGAATGCGATGTCCTCGTCATGCTCGGATGCGGCATCGAGGACGTCGAGCGCCGCCGCCCGCACGCTGCCGCAGTAAGCCCGGGACTGGGCCGGCGACAGCAGTGG
This sequence comes from Mycolicibacterium anyangense, assembly GCF_010731855.1. NCBI lineage: Bacteria > Bacillati > Actinomycetota > Actinomycetes > Mycobacteriales > Mycobacteriaceae > Mycobacterium > Mycolicibacterium anyangense. The sequence continues at coordinate 3,650,610 of NZ_AP022620.1, forward strand.
CAGGTCGACCCGGCTGGCTCGGCTGTGCACGAACGCGTCGTAAAGGCCCTCGACGGTGGCGGGCAGTATGCCCGGACGGTCTGGATTGCCGTCGCGCAGCAGCCAGAGTTCTTCCTGCTGGCCGATGTGGGCGAGGTCCCAGACCAGTGGACTCATCAGCGGGTTGTACTGGCGGTGCAGTTCGGCGTCATCGAAGTCGGTGAGGGCCAGCGTCCGCTGCCGGGCCCGGTCGAGGTCACGGGCCAGCAGCTCGCGGGAGATCACTCCTGCCCCCGCGCCAGCCGGCGCACGGCGGGCACGATCCCACTCCGGATCACCCCGTCGGCGATGTCATCGGCAGGACTACGGCCGGCTTCCACATTGTGGACCAACCGCGCCATGGACTCCGATAATTCCGCGGGCGCCCGATCCGCGACGGCGGCCACGCAGCGGTTGGCCGCGGTGTACAGCCGATTGTCGGCGAGGCCGACCCGGGCAGCCAGGTCCCAGGACGTCGCCACCGGCGCGACAGCCTCGGCGGCCACATCGGCTGCCTGGGGATCATCGAGCAGCGTGGTCAACAGGAACACCAGGGCCGGCCACAGCGCGTCGGGCACGCTGTCGAGATAACGGATCTCCAGCCAGCCGCGCGGGCGGACCGGCGGGAACAGGGTGGTCAGGTGGTAGTCGAGATCCGTCGTGGTGGGCCGCCTGCCGTCGAGCTCGACCAGGCCGTCCGCCCAGTCCGCGAAGGGCACCTGGGTGGTCAGCGGGACCGCGTGTGGTGTGTGCACCAGCATCACCGGCGCTTTCAGCGCGTAGCGCGCCCAGTCGGTGCACGGGTCATCCCCGCTGGCACCCAGGACCGGGCCGCACCGCGCGGAGTCCAGCTGTCCCCACACCCACTGCCTGCTGGACTGCCAGCCGGTGAAAGTGCCGGCCAGCAGCGGCGAGTTGGCCGCGATCGCGATCATCGTGGGGCCCAGCGCGTGGGCAAGGCGCACCCGGTCGGCCCAGCCGTCCCGGGGACCGGCGTCCAGGTTGATCTGCATCGAGGCCGTCGAGGTCATCATCGCCGCGCCGGCGCCGGCCGTGCAGGTGGCGGTGAAGAACTGTTCCATCGCCAGGTAGCGGGCGCCCGGGTTGATCCGCTGGGCACGCCGCAGCGGGTCGGCACCCAGCAGCACCAGCCCCAGCCCGGCCTCCTCGGCCACCGACCGCAGGACCTCCCGGTCAGCGGCCATGGCGGCAATCGCGGCCGTCGGGCCGTCCAGCGGAGGTCCGGACAGTTCGATGGCGCCGCCCGGCTCGACCGTGATCGCACCACCGCCCGGTAGGGACGGCACCGCGGAGATCACCGCACGTAACTCGGCCCAGCTCGGTCTGCGATGCGGATCGTCGAGGTCGAAGCAGTGCGCCTCGAGTTCCAGGCCCACCCGTCCCACCGAGGTGTCGGACAGAGTCAGCCCCGCGATGTGCAGGGCGGCCGAGGTCGAATCGGCCAGCGGGCGCTCGTCGGCCTCCGGCCCGCTGCGCGAACGGCCCGGTGTGGACGTGACGACGAACGTCATGGGATCCATCTTCCAGACCGCACCGACAAAACTCCCCGCTGATCGAGCGACACGTTGGTGACGTGTACCCAAAGTCGCGGATCGTTACCGCTACTGACCCAGGGTGTTCTGCATCGCGCCCGCCAGCACGTTGACCGCGGGGCCGCCGTTTCCGGACTGGCAGACCTTGGCTTGCAGCAGGACGTTCTCTCGCAGCCTGGTCTGGGTGAAGCAGCGCCGATCACTACCGGCCTCCTGCTTGACCCACACGGCGTCGGTGGCAGTCGGCGGCGCACCCGTGAACGACCACACCTCGGTGGTGCCGTCCTCGAGGTGCATGGCCGTGGTCTGCCCCGCGCAGCCGACCGTGCGGTCGATCACCCGGTGGTAGGCGCGCGACGCCGCCTCGGCAGTGGCGAACACCCCGATCGCCTGCTTGACCAGGTGGCCTTGATCGCTGGCCGACGTCTGGGTCACCGCACCGTTGAACGAGGCGAGGTCGGGGTCGTAGTACACCTCGGGCAGGCCGACGTCGGCCCAGTTGTTGCACACCGGCAGATCCACCCAGTAGGCCTGGAACGGATCGGTGAACACCGACTCCCAGGCCATCGGCGCGCCGACGATATTGCCGACCGAGCCCTTGCCGAGGACCGCGTAGGACACCACCCCCGGATCCGACGGCCGGGCCTGTGCCGGCCCTGCCGCCGCAAAGGCGATCGCCACCGCCGCAGCCATCGCCGGCGCGGCGGCCAACAGGCGGCTGGCGTCGACGGTCATGAATCGATCATGCCAGCGTCAGCAGACGGCGGTCGCCGTCAACTCGAGCTTCTGCTGCGGATGGATCAGCCCCGCCACCGTCACCCAGGTGCTCGTCGGGCGGTGGGCACCGACCCAGGCCTTGAGAATCGGCGCGGCAGCGGCGAGCCCAGCCATGTCGGTCGTGTAGATCGTCCATGCGACCAGACCGCTGCGCTGGCCACCGACGGCCTGCAGAGAGCGGTCGAGCACCTCCAGGGTGAAGTCCAACTGCTCGTCGAAACTACTTGCCACCGGCTCGAGCCCGGACTCACCGACGGTCAGCGGCGCTATTCCGGAGACGTAGATGGTGCCCCGGGCGACGACGGTCTGAACGATGCCCAGGTCCTCGAAGACCTGCGGGTCGAAGTAGCCGATATCGGCGGGCACCGAACGCCGGATGTCAGCGGCATCGGTTGTGGTCATAGCGGTGCCCTCTCGGGTCGACGATCGACAAGCGGGTGCGGTCTCGCCGGCATCCGGCGTGTGCAGAATACGCGTGATCACCCACGATCGACGACGCGAACTAACCCTCCAGGTTCGCGCGCACACCTTCCTCCACGGCCTTGCCGAGGTCGGGATCGACCTTGCGCCAGTACTCGAACACCCGGGACAGCACCGGCTCCCGCACACCCTTGGAGACGTGGCCGATGATGTTGTGCGCCAGACGTTCCCGAGCCTCGTCGTCGAGCACCTCGCGCACCAGGGTGCCGGCCTGGCCCCAGTCGTCGTCGTCCTCGCGCAGGGCGTACGCGGTGCGCACCATGTCGCCATCGGAGGCCCAGTGCACCTCGGCGGCGCGCGCCGGGTCCGCTTGTGGGCCACCCATAGAGTTGGGCGCGTAGACCGGGTCGGTGACGTTGCGGATGCGCATCGCACCGTCCTTGGAGTAGCTATGCACCTCGACTTTGGGGGTGTTGACCGGAATCTGCTTGTAGTTCACGCCAAGTCGGTGCCGGTGGGCGTCGCTGTAGGAGAATCCCCGGGCCAACAGCATCTTGTCCGGGCTCAGTCCGGTGCCCGGCACGATGTTGTTCGGCTCGAAGGCGGCCTGTTCGATCTCTGCGTGGTAGTCGGTGACGTTGCGGTTCAACGTCATCCGGCCGACCTCGCGCAGCGGGTAGTCGCTGTGCGGCCACACCTTGGTGAGGTCGAACGGGTTGAACCGGTAGGTCTTGGCATCCTCGAACGGCATGATCTGAACGTGCAGCGTCCAGCTCGGGAAGTCGCCTCCCTCGATCGAGGCGAACAGGTCGCGCTGGTGGGCGTCGCCGTCGGTGCCGGCCATCTCGTCGCCCTCCTCCTGGGTGAGGAACTCGATGCCCTGGTCGCTCTTGAAGTGGTACTTCACCCAGAACAGCTCACCAGCGGCGTTGAGCCAGCTGTAGGTGTGGCTGGAGTAGCCGTTCATGTGCCGCCACGTCCTGGGGATACCGCGGTCCCCCATCAGCCAGGTGACCTGATGTGCAGACTCCGGGGACAAGGTCCAGAAGTCCCATTGCATGTGGTGGTCGCGAAGGTTGCTGGACTGCAGGCGTTTCTGCGAGCGGATGAAGTTCTGGAATTTCATGGGATCCCGGATGAAGAACACCGGGGTGTTGTTGCCGACCATGTCGAAGTTGCCTTCGGAGGTGTAGAACTTCAGCGCGAACCCGCGCGGGTCGCGCCACGTATCTGGGCTGCCCCGCTCACCGGCGACGGTGGAGAACCGAGCCACCATCTCCGTCTTGGCGCCAGGCTGCAGGAACTCCGCCCTCGTGAACGCACTGACATCCTGCGTCACTTCGAACATGCCGAAGGCGCCGCCGCCCTTGGCGTGCGGCTGGCGCTCCGGGATGCGTTCCCGGTTGAAGTTGGCCATCTGCTCGATGAGGTAGTGGTCCTGCAGCAGGATCGGTCCGTCCGGGCCGACGGTGAGCGAATGCTCGAGGCTGGGCGCCGGGGCGCCGGCATCGGTGGTCGCATACTTCTCGGTCATGTGCGGGGTGTACCCACTTCGACGGATTGTCCCCACCCGACGACAAGAGCCCAGCGCGGGGGCACTGGGCTCTCGTCGGGTTGATCGGTCAGGGGCGCGGAATCGGCGTCGCCGTGGCACCCGGGCCGCCGCTGCCCGGCATCCCCGGACCGGCGCCCGGTCCGGGGCCGGGGCCCATGCCCGGTCCGCCGAACGGGCCGGGACCGCCGGGTCCACCAAACTCACCGGGGCCGCCGGGCCCGCCCGGCATCATCGGCATGGGGAACATCGGCGGTCCGATGCGCTCGCGGAATTCGGAGTTGTGGTGACGCCAGCCGCCGTCATAGCCGCTGTGGCGGCCGAGCGCGAAGCCGGTGAAGAACACGGCGCCGACGATGAAAATGACGCCCGCGACGATCGCCACCCAGGCAGCCACCTGGTACAGGCGGCTGGGTCGCTGCGGATACACCGGTGGAACGTAGGCCGGTGGTGGAGGGGGCGGGGGAAGGGTGGCGACGGGGCCGGTTGCGGGTTCCTCGACCCGCTCGGGTGTATCGGTCATGCCTTCGATCATCCGAGCCGGGCGCATAGCGCGCCGTAGGTAACGGCTTTGAAATGGATGTGAATGCTGCGGTACCACTGGCTAGGACAATCCCCGCGACTGCAACGCAACGCGAACCCGACGGACGACGCCAGCGGGCGCATCCTCCTTGACCACCCGGATCACGATCCAGCCCAACCTCTGCAACAACTCATGACGGCGCACATCGCGGACATACTGCGCTCGATCACTGCGGTGCTGGTCACCGTCGTACTCCACTGCGACCTTGACTTTCTCCCACCCCATGTCCAGCCGGGCGATGAAAAGGCCACAGTCATAGACCTCGATCTGGGTAACCGGAGCCGGGAAACCCGCCTCTACCAACAACACTCGCAACCAGGTTTCACGGGGCGACTCTGCCCCCGGATCGACGAGGGCCAAGACCTGCGGCAACCGGCGCACTCCACGCGCGCCTGGATGACGGCGCGCAATCTGCTCGACCTGCTCAGCGGTGTATCCCGACGCGCGCGCCAGCGCATCTAGTCTCGCCAACTCATCTCGGCCGCGGCGTCGCGCCAGGTCGAACGCGGTGCGCGCGGGTGTGGTCACCAGGAGACCCGATCTCACCATCACCTCGTCGGGCAGCAGTGTGTCGTTATAGGTGGCAATACCTGGCGGCGGCCGCGTATTGGCCGATACGAGTTCGATGTCGAGATCGTCGTCGATCCACTTGGTGCCATGCCATGCCGCCGCCGCACATCCTGCGATGGCAGCAGTTCGACCCGACCACAGCCACGCCGCGACGGTTCTGCAGCGCAGTGTCAGCTCGATCGAGTTGTGGACGTAAACGCCGGGAAAGACCGCGCGGTGCTGTGTTCTCAAGGCGTGCCGAGTGAGTCTCCCGTCCAGCAAGGCGTCCTTGCCCACAAACGGCATAGGGTGCACGCGTCACAGGATGGCGGCTCGCGGGTACTCGCGGTTTCGCGCATCCACAGCTCACCCAGACGTGCACCAGGGCGGGATCCTGGCCTCAATCCCGCCCAGGCTTCAGCCTCGGCGTATCAGCTGTCCCAGGGCTTGTAGGGATTCACCGCGAACTGCAGCACCCGGTATGGTGCGCGGTCGCGCGGGGCGGTGTTCCATTGGCTGACGAAAACCCGGACCTCGTCGAGCGTGGAACCCGGCGAGATGTAGCCGCCATAGGGCTGGGCCAACCGATTGTCGTCGGGAGCGGGTAGTGCGTCGGCGGGATCGGGCCATTGCCCGGCCTGCACCACGGTCGTCACCGGCGCGCTGCCCAGCCCGGTGGGGTCGTAGGCCACCCGTACTTCCATGTTGCCGGTGCTGGCGTTGAAGTAGGACAGCACGGTCTTGCCGTCGATCTGGCGGATGCTCATCTCCCCCACCCGATCGGGCCACAGCGGTGTCGGGGGCTTGTTCCAGCCGGCGGCAGCCGACCAGCCCTGCCAGCGGCTGCGGTCGGTGAAGTCCTGCGGTGCAACCCGGTAGAGCATCACCGGCCCGGTGCGGTCGAAGTTGTTGGCGACGACGTACACCCACCCGGTCGGCGAATCCGGGGTGGGGATCGGGTCGTAGTAGCCGCTGATCTGGGTCTGCCGCTCACCGGCGTAGCCGGCCGCGCGCACCGAACCCGGCACGGTCTGCCAATTACCTTGTCCAGCTTCGGCTTTGACCAGTCGGGAGCTCTGCGGCGTCAGATTCTTGGTAGTGGTCACCAGCAGATAGTTCTGCCGGTTGATCGAGACGACACCGGCGGGCAGTTGCGATGCGCCGGCCGGTGTCGGGTCGGCCAGCAGGGGCTTGTCCACACCGGTGACGCCGGTGTAGCGGACGCCGGCCGGATCGTCCACCGAGTCTCCGGCGACGTGCAGGGCCACCGGCGAGAACCAGCCGCCGAAGCCCACGCCCTGCCCGGCGAAGCTGTCACCGCAGATCTGCAGCAGCTCGGTGGGGAACTCCATGAACTCGCAGAGATCGGTGGCGCCGATACCGTAGTCGCTGGTGGGAGTGCCGGTGCCCGCCGTCGGGCCGATGAGCGCCACCTGTCCCGGCGCCAGGGGCGCAAGGATCGGGTCCGGTGCCGGACTCGGCGGGTCAGCCCGTGCGGCTGGCGCGAATACCAGCACCGAGATCGACGAAATGGCGCACGCCACTCGCAGTTTCACGCCCAAACTTCGGTTTCGGCGTGAGGAGGTCAAAGCTGGGCGGCCAGCAGTTCGGCGATCTGGATGGTGTTCAGGGCCGCACCCTTGCGCAGGTTGTCCCCGGACAGGAACAGCGCCAGCCCGCGACCGTCGGGCACACCGGGATCCTGGCGGATACGGCCCACCAGGGTGTCGTCCACTCCAGCGGCGGCCAGCGGGGTGGGCACGTCCACCAGCGTCACGCCCGGCGCATCGGCCAGCAATTCGGTGGCGCGGGCCGGCGAAATCGGTTGGGCGAACTCGGCATTGATCGACAGCGAGTGACCGGTGAACACCGGGACTCGCACACAGGTGCCGCTGACGGCCAGGTCAGGGATGCCGAGGATCTTGCGGCTCTCGTTGCGCAGCTTCTGATCCTCGTCGGTCTCACCGGAGCCGTCGTCGACCAGCGCACCGGCCAGCGGCACCACGTTGAACGCAATGGGCGCAACGTATTTCACCGGCGCCGGGTAGTCCATAGCAGAGCCGTCGTGCACCAGTTCCTCGACACCATCGATCACCGCGCGCGCCTGGGAGGCCAGCTCCTCGACCCCGGCCAGTCCGCTGCCCGACACCGCCTGGTACGTCGAGGCGATCATCCGCACCAGCTGCGCCTCGTCGTGCAGCACCTTGAGCACCGGCATCGCGGCCATCGTGGTGCAGTTCGGGTTGGCGATGATGCCTTTCGGCCGATTGCCGGCGTCCCGTGCGAAGTTGACCTCCGAGACCACCAGCGGGACGTCGGGATCCTTGCGCCAGGCCGAGGAATTGTCGATCACGACCACACCGGCGGCGGCGAACCGCGGCGCCTGGACCCGCGACATCGTGGCACCGGCCGAAAACAGCGCGATGTCAAGGCCACTGGGGTCGGCGGTCTCGGAATCCTCGACCTCGATCTCCTGACCGCGGAACGGCAGTTTCTTGCCCGCCGAGCGTGACGACGCGAAGAACCGCACACTGGTGACCGGGAAGTCACGTTCCTCGAGCAGGGTGCGCATGACCTGGCCGACCTGTCCGGTCGCGCCGACGACTCCGATGTTCACCATCGTCAGCGCCCCGTCCCGCCGTATACCACGGCCTCTTCCTCGCTGCCCAGGCCGAACGCCTCATGCAGTGCGGCCACGGCCTTGTCCAGCTCGGAATCCTTGACCAGCACCGAGATTCGGATCTCCGAGGTGGAGATCAGCTCGATGTTCACCCCGACCTCGGCCAGCGCCTCGCAGAACGTGGCGGTGACGCCCGGGTGGCTGCGCATACCGGCGCCGACCAGCGACACCTTGCCGATGTGGTCGTCGTAGAGCACCTTGGTGAAGCCGATCTCGCCCTGCAGCGAGGCGAGCTTCTCCACCGCGGCGGGCCCCATGTCCCGCGAGCAGGTGAAGGTGATGTCGGTCTTGCCGTCCTCGACCTTGGAGATGTTCTGCAGCACCATATCGATGTTGATGTCGGCGTCGGCGACAGCCCGGAACACCTTGGCGGCGTAGCCGGGTACGTCGGGCAGACCGACAACAGTGACCTTGGCCTCGCTGCGGTCGTGGGCAACTCCGGTCAGGATGGCGTCTTCCATGGGGATGTCCTCAATAGATCCGGTGACGATCGTGCCGGGCTTGTCGGAGTACGACGACCGGACGTGAATCGGAACGTTGTAGCGGCGGGCGTATTCCACGCACCGCAGCATGAGTACCTTCGCGCCGCACGCCGCCATCTCCAGCATTTCTTCGAAGCTGACGGTGTCGAGCCGGCGGGCATTGGGCACGATGCGGGGGTCGGCGGTGAAGATGCCGTCGACGTCGGTGTAGATCTCGCACACGTCGGCGTGCAGCGCGGCGGCCAGCGCCACCGCAGTGGTGTCCGACCCGCCGCGGCCCAGGGTGGTGACGTCCTTGCTGTCCTGGCTGACCCCCTGGAAGCCGGCGACGAGGACGATCTGCCCCTCGTCGAGCTCGGCCCGCAGCCGGCCCGGGGTGACGTCGATGATCTTGGCGTTGCCGTGGGTGCCGGTGGTGATCACGCCGGCCTGCGATCCGGTGAACGAGCGGGCATGAGCGCCGAGCGACTCGATGGCCATCGCCACCAGGGCGTTGGAGATCCGCTCTCCGGCCGTCAGCAGCATGTCGAGTTCGCGCGGCGGCGGTGCCGGGCAGACCTGGCGGGCCAGGTCCAGCAGTTCGTCGGTGGTGTCGCCCATGGCCGAAACCACCACGACGACGTCGTTACCCTGCTTCTTCGTCTCGACGATGCGCTCGGCCACCCGACGAATCCGCTCGGCGTCTGCCACCGAGGATCCGCCGTACTTCTGCACGACGAGCGCCACTGTCTGCCCTTTCTGCATGCGTGGGGTTGCCCATAAGGATAAGGGGTATACGCACATGCTTTTTCCGCCGAGATCGGCGGTAGCGTCGCGACCGTGGCCGACCAACCGTCCGACCGGCGTGCTGATACCCGGGTGCCGCTGCACCCGCCGATCGCCCAGCGATGGAGTCCGCGGGCCTTCGACCCCGGGGCGACGGTCTCCGACGAGCAGCTCACCGCCCTGTTGGAGGCGGCCCGCTGGGCCGCGACCTGGGGAAATCGCCAACCGGTGCGGTTCGTGGTCGCCCGGCGGGCTGGAGCGAAGCGACCCGGGGAACAACTCCGACGGGGTGACGAAGCGTTCGAGGCGCTTTCCGGCCTGCTCAGACGGGGCAACAGCTACGCGAAGGCGGCCGGCGCGCTGATCCTGCTGTGCGTCGACGAGGGCGAGGACGAGCGGACCGCGCTGTACGCGGCGGTCGACGCGGGCGCCGCGGCGGCCAACCTGGCCATCGAGGCGGTGGCCCGCGGGTTGATCGCCCACCCGATGGCCGGGTTCGACGTCGACGCCGCGCCCGCTGTCCTGGACCTGCCGGCCGGCGTCCGTCCGCTGATCATGATCGCCGTCGGCACCCTGGGCGACTACCGCACCATGGCACCGGAGATCCTGGAGCGCGACTCCCGTCCCCGCGAGCGCCTGCCGCTGCCGGACGTGGTGCTCAACTGGTCAGGAACAGGCCTTTGAGAGCTGGTTGGTGACCGCGGTGATCTGATCGGACAGCGCCTGCATCTGGTAGACGATCACCGGTGCCGGCGCCCCCGGTGCCCGGGTGTCCTTCTCGGCGCGCACCTTGGGCAGATCCGTGACGAACTCATTGGCCAGCTGCGCGAGCTGGACGGCCTGGGCCGCCAGGGCTGGATCGGTGACCTTCTGCGACCGCTCGGCCAGGCCGTCGGCCCACTGCTGGTACATCAGGTCGTCATTGGCGGTCGGCGTACCGGTACCGCCCTTGGACTCGATGAGCTGGGACTGGCTCTTGTTGTAGTTCAGCATCTCGATCACCGGCTTGCACTTCTCCGGCGGCTTGTCGAAGTAGGACCAGATGGCGTACCCGGCGGCAAGAACGAGGACGAGCACGGTGAGGGTCCAGCGGGGCGGACGACGACGCATGACCGAAGCGTAGCGACGCCGGAGATTCGTAACTCCCCGGCAACAACCGATCACCGTCTACGTAACAGAAACATTGTTCACTGCTAGTGAACGAAGGGGCTGGGCGGCGCCGCCCACTCGACGACATTTCTGGCAGGAGAGTAGATGGATACAGGGACCACAGCATTCATGCTGTGTTGCATCATCGGGCTGACGATGATGATCCCGGGCCTCGCGCTGTTCTACGGCGGCATGGTCTCGGTCAAGAGCTCGACCAACATGATGATGATGACGTTCGGCGCTGTCGCCGTCGTCGGCGTGCTGTGGGTGCTGTTCGGCTTCTCGATGACGTTCGGCACGTCCTACGGCGGTTTCGTGGGTAACTTCACCGAGTTCCTCGGCATGAAGAACCTGATGGATCCGCAGACCACGATCTCCGGTCTACCGGTCAGCCTGTTCGCGTTGTTCCAGGCCCTGTTCGCCGCCATCACCGTGGCGCTGGTCTCGGGTGCGGCCGCCGACCGGATGAAGTTCGCGGCGTGGATGGTCTTCGCCACCGTCTGGGCGGTGCTGGTCTACTTCCCCGTCGCGCACTGGGTCTTCGCCTTCGACGGCGTCGTCACCAAGGACTCGGTTGGCGGCTGGATTGCCAACAGCCTCAAGGCCATTGACTTCGCCGGTGGCACCGCAGTGCACATCAACGCCGGAGCCGCCGCGCTGGCGGTGGCGATCGTGCTCGGCAAGGGCGCCAGCTGGGGCAAGCTGCGCAAGCCGCACAACGTGCCGCTGACCCTGCTCGGCGCCGGGCTGCTGTGGGCCGGCTGGTACGCCTTCAACGGCGGATCTGCTCTGGCAGCAGGCAATTCGGCTGCCATCGTCATGGTCACCACGTTCGTCGCCACCTGTGCGGCCACCCTGGCCTGGCTGGCCGTCGAGAAGATCAAGGACGGTCACGTCACCGGAGTCGGAGCCGCAGCGGGCGCCATCACCGGCCTGGTCGCGATCACCCCGGCGTGTGGTTCGGTGACGCCGGTCGGAGCGATCATCCTGGGTCTGGTCGCGGGCGCCATCTGCCCCTACGCGGTGGGCCTCAAGGAGAAGTTCGGCTACGACGACTCGCTCGACGTGGTCGGTGTCCACCTGGTCGGTGGCGTCATCGGCACCCTGCTGATCGGCTTCCTGGCCAGCGACACGATGCCCAACAAGATCAACGGCGTGTTCTACGGCGGCGGTTTCGACCAGCTGTGGCGCCAGGCCGTCGCCGCCGGCGCGGTGATGATCTACTCCTTCGCCATTGCCTACGGCATCGCCTTCGCGATCAAGAAGACGATGGGCATCCGCATCTCGCCGGAGGAAGAGGAAAAGGGCATCGACGCCCACGTGCACCGCGACCTGGCGTACGAGCTCGAGTACGCCTGACGAGGGCCCGGGCCGGGCGCGCACCCTTCACCCAGCGCGTCCGGCCCGTCCTCTCGATAGCCCTTATCCGCACGAAAGAACCTGTCGGAGAACATGTCCCCCACCACCCTTGCCGAGCTGGCCGAGGCGTCGGCAACGAAGTTCATCCTTGCGCTATTCGTCGATCTGCGCGGAAAGCCCTGCGCCAAACTGGTTCCGGTCGAGGCCATCGGCCTGTTGTCCACCGAGGGCGTCGGGTTCGCCGGGTACGCCGTCGGAGCCATGGGCCAGGAGCCCAAGGATCCCGACATGATGGCCATCCCGGATCCGGAGTCGTTCACCCCGATCCCGTTCATCAAAGAGGGCCTGGCGATCGTGCACTGCGATCCGCACGTGGAGGGGCGGCCGTGGCCGTTCGCGCCGCGGGTGATCCTGAAGTCGCTGATCCAGCGCGCCGCCGACGCCGGGTTCGAGCCGTGGGTCGGCGCCGAGGTGGAGTACTTCCTGCTGACCCGCGGAGCCGACGGCACGCTGGCTACCGCCGATGTGGCCGACACCGCGTCCCAGCCCTGCTATGACGCCCGCGGCGTGACGCGGATGTATGACCACCTGACGTCGATCTCGACGGCGATGAACACGCTGGGCTGGTCCAACTACGCCAACGACCACGAGGACGGCAACGGCCAGTTCGAGCAGAACTTCGAGTACTCCGACGCACTCACCACCGCCGACCGGGTCATCACACTGCGCTACCTGCTGTCGATGATCGCGGCCGAACGCGGCATGGTGGCCACCTTCATGCCCAAGCCGTTCGCCGACCGAACCGGAAGCGGCCTGCACCTTCATCTTTCGCTCACCAGCGGGGGAACGCCGGTGTTCCCCGCGGCCGGGGACGAAGACAGTCGCGGGCTGGGACTCTCGCCCACCGCGTACGCCTTCATCGGCGGAATCCTCGACCATGCCTGTGCCCTGCAGGCAGTGGTGGGCCCAACGGTCAACTCCTACAAGCGAACCGGGGCGCTGACCACGGCCTCCGGGGCATCCTGGGCACCGAAACTGCCGACCTACGGCGGCAACGACCGCACCCACTACATCCGGGTGCCGGACTCCCAGCGCATCGAACTGCGGGGCGGTGACGGATCCGCCAACCCGTACCTGGCGATCGCCGCAGCGCTGGGCGCCGGGATCGACGGCATCAAACGCAGCCTGGACCCCGGCGACCTGGGCGCGGCCATCGGCCGAACCCCGCTGCCGCCGACACTGTTGCACGCCGTCGACGAACTGCAGACCGATCCGGTGATCACCGGCGTTCTCGATGCGGCGGGTGACGGTGTCGCGGACTACTTCGCGACCATCAAGCGCAACGAATTCTTCGCCTACCACAGCGCGGTGTCCGCGTGGGAGGTCGACCAGTACCTGACCGCCTTCTGAGCGACGCCGACACCCAAGAAAGGAACCACCATGTGTGGGATCGTGGGACTTCACCTGCGCAACCCGGAGCTCTACCCCCGGCTCGGCGAGCTGCTTACCGGCATGCTGTGCGAAATGTCCAATCGCGGAAGCGATTCAGCCGGTGTCGCGGTATACGGCGACCCGACCTGGTCACCGCCGGGACGCAGCACCGTCTCGGTGCTCGACGTGGTCGCCGGAACCGACGAGATCACCCGGGCTCTGGGTGAGGCACTGGGCGTGACGGTCTTGGCACACCATGTCGACGAAACGCTGCTGGTCTCGGCCGACGTCGCACCCCAGACGCTGCGGGCCGCGGTGGCCGCGCATTTCCCCGCCGCACTGATCGCCGGCTTCGGACGGGATCTGGCCGTCCTCAAGGGAGTTGGCCACCCCAAGGCGCTGGCCGAGGCCTGGGGTCTGGCCGAGGCGCAGGGCTGGCAGGGCGTCGGGCACACTCGGATGGCCACCGAGTCCGCCGTGGTGCCCGCCGGTGCGCACCCCTACGCCGTCGGCCCGGAGCAGTGCCTGGTGCACAACGGATCGTTCGCCAACCACGCCACCATCCGCCGCGACCTGATGGCGCACGGCGTGGTGTTCGACAGCGAGAACGACACCGAGGTGGGCGCCCGGTTCGTCGCCGAGCAGCTCGGTGCGGGCCGCGACGTGGAGACCGCACTCAAGGAACTGTGCGCCACCTTCGACGGCTTCTACACCCTGCTGGTGTCCAACCACGACTCGTTCGCCGTGGTGCGCGACGCGATCGCCTGCAAGCCGGCCGTGATCGCCGAGACGGACGACTGGGTGGCGATGGGCAGCGAGTACCGCGCCCTGGCCGGCCTGCCCGGCGTCGAGAACGCCGTCATCTGGGAGCCCGAGCCGGAGGTGGTCTACGCATGGACGAGGTGAACCGGCGGGCAGGAGCGCAGCGACCGGGGGATCCAACACGGTACGACCTGAGCAGCACACCCCTGCGGGAGGTCAACGCGGCCTTGCACGCACCTGGCGTTTCCGGTGAGTTCCTCATCACCAATCCCGCTGGCGCGCACAACGTCGCGGTCGGAGTCGACGCGCCGTTGCGGGTCACCGTCGACGGCCACGTCGGCTACTACGCCGCCGGGATGAACAAGCAGGCCGAGATCATCGTCAACGGCAATGCCGGTACCGGGGTCGCCGAGAACATGATGAGCGGCACCGTGTGGGTCAAGGGCAATGCCTCGCAGTCCGCCGGTGCCACCGCGCACGGCGGCCTGCTGGTCATCGAGGGCAATGCCGCCGCGCGGTGCGGAATATCGATGAAGGGTGTGGACATCGTCGTGGGCGGCAGCGTCGGGCACATGAGTGCATTCATGGCCCAGGCCGGCCGCCTGGTCATCCGCGGTGATGCCGGCGAAGCACTCGGTGACTCCATCTATGAAGCACGCCTTTATGTTCGGGGTGATGTCGCCTCTCTGGGCGCCGACTGCGTGGCCAAGGAGATGCGCGACGAGCACCATCAGGAGCTGAGCCGGCTGCTCAAGGCGGCCGGGTTCGACGACGACGACACGGCGGCCTACACCCGCTACGGCTCGGCCCGTGCGCTCTACCACTTCCATGTCGACAATGCGGCGGTGTACTGATGACCTACTCCTACGACGAGCGGACCCAGCGCGGCCTGCGCGAGTCGGCCACCTTCGACCGGGCTACCATCGCGGCCATCCAGCGGGCGGCAGAGACCGGCATCTACGACATCCGCGGCTGGGGTGCCAAACGTCCGCTGCCGCACTTCGACGACCTGCTGTTCCTGGGCGCGTCGATGTCCCGGTACCCGCTGGAGGGTTACCGGGAGCGTTGCGACACCGACGTCATCCTCGGTGATCGGCACGCCAAACACCCTCTGCACCTGGATATCCCGGTGACCATCGCGGGAATGTCGTTCGGCGCACTGTCCGGGCAGGCCAAGGAGGCGCTGGGCCGCGGTGCCAGCGAGGCGGGCACCTCCACCACCACCGGCGACGGCGGCATGACACCCGAAGAACGCGGCCAGTCCAAATACCTTGTCTACCAGTATCTTCCATCGCGGTACGGGATGAACCCGGATGACCTGCGCAAGGCCGACGCCATCGAGGTGGTGCTCGGACAGGGCGCCAAGCCCGGCGGGGGCGGAATGCTGCTGGGGCAGAAGATCTCCGAGCGAGTCGCCGCCATGCGCACCCTGCCCGAGGGTATCGACCAGCGCTCAGCCTGCCGGCATCCGGACTGGACCGGGCCGGATGATCTGACCATCAAGATCAACGAGCTGCGCGAGCTCACTGACTGGGAGAAGCCCATCTACGTCAAGGTCGGCGCCACCCGCACCTACTACGACGTGAAGCTGGCGGTGGCCGCCGGTGCCGATGTCGTGGTGGTCGACGGGATGCAGGGCGGCACCGCCGCCACCCAGGACGTCTTCATCGAGCACGTCGGCATCCCGACGCTGGCGGCACTGCCGCAGGCCGTGCAGGCACTGTCCGAGCTGGGCGTGCACCGGAAGGTTCAGCTCATCATCTCCGGTGGCATCCGCACCGGAGCCGACGTCGCCAAGGCGATGGCGCTGGGCGCCGATGCGGTGGCGATCGGTACCGCCGCCCTGATCGCGCTGGGCGACAACAGCCCGAAGTACGCCGCCGAATACGAAAAGCTCGGCAGCGCAGCCGGTTTCTACGACGACTTCCAGGACGGCCGCGACCCGGCCGGGATCAGCACCCAGGATCCGGAACTGGCTGCCCGGCTCGACCCGATCGAGGGTGGCCGGCGGCTGGCGAATTACCTGCGGGTGCTCACGATGGAAGCCCAGACGATCGCGCGGGCCTGCGGCAAGGCACACCTGCGGCATCTCGAACCCGAGGATCTGGTCGCGGTCACCATCGAGGCCGCAGCCATGGCCCGGGTGCCGCTGGCCGGCACGTCGTGGATTCCCGGGGCGGGCCTGTGAGCGAGACTGCGGACATCGTCATCGTCGGCGGCGGGCTCGAGGGGTGCGCCGCCGCCTGGGCGCTGGCTCAACGCGGCATCACCGATGTCGTTGTGCTGGAACGCCATACCGTCGGATCGGGGATGACGGGCAAATCCAGCGGCATCGTCCGCTGCCACTACGGGGTGAGCTCACTGGCCGCCATGGCGGCCGCCGGTCTGGAGGTCTTCGAGAAGGCCGAGGAGATCTTCGGCGGGGACATCGGCTTCCGCCAGACCGGCTACGTCGTCGGCGTCGGCGAGCCGAACGTCGACTCACTGCGCAAAAGCCTTGCCGCCCAGCGTGAGGTGGGCGTGCAGACCGAGGAGATCGACGCCGGCGAGGTGGCCAAGCTGTGGCCGTTCGCCGATCTGTCGCCGTTCGCCGCCTTCGGCTGGGAGGCCCGCGGCGGCTACGGCGACGCCTATCAGACCGCCCAGGCGTTCGCCGTCGCCGCGCGGGCGGCGGGCGTGCGCATCAGGCAGGGTGCCGAGGTCACCGGGCTGCTCACCGACGGCGACACCGTCACCGGGGTCCGGCTGGCCGACGGCAGTCAGATCAGCGCCGGCACCGTGGTGGTCGCCACCGGGGTGTGGACGCAGCCGCTCCTGGCTCCCTACGGCGTCGACGTCCCGATCCGGGTGGTCCGCGAGCAGATCGTGATGATCTCGCCCGGCATCGACCTGGGGCCGGTGCCGGTGTTCTCCGACCTGGTGTCCCTGCAGTACGTACGCCCGGAAGTGGGCGGCGATGTGCTGTTCGGCAACAGCGATCTGTCCGACGTCGCGACCGCCGATCCCGACGACTACCTCAACCGGGCGACCGAGGATTTCGTCGACCTCACCGTCAACAAGGTCGGTACCCGCTTCCCCGGTTTCCCCGAACCGGCGATCGCCACCAGCTACGCGGGCTGCTACGACGTCACACCCGACTGGAACCCGGTCATCTCCCTGAGCGGGCGGGACGGGCTGTTCGTGGCCGCCGGCTTCAGCGGGCACGGCTTCAAGATCGCGCCATCGGTCGGGCGGCTGGTCGCCGACCTGGTGGTCGACGGTCACAGCAGCGACCCGCGGATCCCGGAGAGCGACTTCCGGCTGTCCCGTTTCGCCGAGGGATCGCTGCTCAAGAGTCCTTACCCCTACGTCGGTGCTGGGCAGATGCGATAGTGCGGTTGTGACAGATCTGCTGCGCAACCAGTCGGGTACCGCACGTGACCGCGAACCCGACGAGCCGGTGGCCGAGCTGGAGTTCGAAGCGGCCATCGCCCGCAATGTGCGCCAGCTCCGCCAGCAGCTCGGGTTGTCGGTCGCCGACATGGCCACCCGGATCGGCATCTCCAAGGCGATGATGTCCAAGATCGAGAACGCCCAGACCTCCCCCAGCCTGTCGACCCTGGCGTTGCTGGCCAAAGGGTTCGACGTCCCGGTCACCACCCTGTTCCGTGGCGCCGATGTGGAGCGGCCGGCGGCCTTCGTCAAGGCCGGGACCGGGGCGCGGATCGTGCGCAACGGCACCCGCGAGGGCCACGAGTACGAACTGCTCGGCTCACTGCGCGGTGAGCACAAACGGCTGGAGTGTCTGCTGGTCACGCTGTCGGAGAAGAGCAAGACCTACCCGATGTTCCAGCATCCGGGCACCGAGTTCATCTACATGCTCTCCGGCGTGATGGAGTACGCGCACAGCCGCTCGGTGTACCGGCTGCACCCGGGTGACTCACTGCAGATCGACGGCGAGGGGGCGCACGGGCCCGTCGACCTCGTCGAGGTGCCGATCCGGTTCCTGTCGGTGATCGCCTTCCCGGACTCGCAGGTCTGAGCTGTCAAACCCCAGGCTTTGGCCGGGTGACGCATCGGGAGTACAGTACGACCTTGTGCAGCGGGTGCTCCTTCTCGGACGCCGCGACGGGGTCTGATCCAGACTGGCCTCCCGTCGCGGGTATTCGCGATGCGCCGGTCTGAAGTCCAATCCAAGACACCCGGAGCCCTGATCGTGACCACCCACATTTCTTCCCATTCGATGGATGCCGCGGATGCTTTCGTATCCGCACGAACCATCAAGACCCCCGCCGGACCGCGCCAGGATGGCCAGCCGGCATACAACACCCAGCGCAACTCCTCGATGGCAACGTTCCGCTACCGGCCGTTCGCCGACGAGGTCGAAAAAATCACCCTGGCCGACCGGACCTGGCCCGACAAGGTCATCGACCGGGCCCCGCTGTGGTGCGCGGTCGACCTGCGCGACGGCAACCAGGCCCTGATCGACCCGATGAGCCCCGCCCGCAAGCGCCGGATGTTCGAGCTGCTGGTCAAGATGGGCTACAAGGAGATCGAGGTCGGTTTCCCGTCGGCCAGCCAGACCGACTACGACTTCGTCCGCGAGATCATCGAGCAGGGCGCCATCCCCGACGATGTCACCATCCAGGTGCTGACCCAGTGCCGTGACGAGCTGATCGAGCGCACCTTCGAGGCCTGCCACGGCGCCCCGAACGTGATCGTGCACTTCTACAACTCGACGTCGATCCTGCAGCGCCGGGTGGTGTTCCGCGCCGACCGCGACGAGATCAAGAAGATCGCCACCGACGGCGCCCGCAAGTGCCTGCAGGAGGCTGCCAAGCACCCCGGCACGCGGTGGCGTTACGAGTACTCCCCGGAGTCCTACACCGGCACCGAGCTGTCCTACGCCAAGGAAGTCTGCGACGCGGTCTCCGAGATCATCGAGCCCACCCCGGACTGGCCGCTGATCGTCAACCTGCCGGCCACCGTCGAGATGGCCACCCCGAACGTCTACGCCGACTCGATCGAGTGGATGAGCCGTAACCTGGCCCGCCGGGACTCGATCATCCTGAGCCTGCACCCTCACAACGACCGCGGAACTGCCGTCGCCGCAGCCGAATTGGGCTATCAGGCGGGCGCGGACCGCATCGAGGGCTGCCTGTTCGGCAACGGTGAGCGCACCGGCAACGTCTGCCTGGTGACCCTCGGGCTGAACATGTTCTCCCGTGGGGTGGACCCGCAGATCGACTTCTCCAACATCGACGAGATCCGCCGCACCGTGGAGTACTGCAACCAGCTGGGCGTCCACGAGCGGCACCCCTACGGCGGCGACCTGGTCTACACCGCCTTCTCCGGCAGCCACCAGGACGCCATCAACAAGGGCCTGGATGCCATGAAGTTCGACGCTGATGCCGCCGACAAAGACGTCGACGACATCCTGTGGCAGGTGCCGTACCTGCCGATCGACCCCAAGGACGTCGGGCGCACCTACGAGGCCGTGATCCGGGTGAACTCCCAGTCCGGCAAGGGCGGGGTGGCCTACATCATGAAGGCCGACCACGGCCTGGTGCTGCCGCGCCGCCTGCAGATCGAGTTCAGCAAGGCGATTCAGCAGATCACCGACGGCGAGGGCGGCGAGGTGTCGCCCAAGGAGATGTGGGACGCGTTCGCCGACGAATACCTGGCCCCGATCCGGCCGCTGGAGCGCATCAAGCAGAAGGTGATCGGCTCGGAGACCGACGGCGGGATCGACGTCATCGAGGCGACGGTGAAGATCGACGACGTCGAGACCGACATCCGTGGCCAGGGCAACGGCCCGCTGGCCGCGTTCGTCGACGCTCTGGGCACCGTCGGCTTCGACATCAGCGTCCTGGACTACTCCGAACATGCGATGTCCGCCGGTGAGGAGGCCGCCGCGGCAGCCTACGTGGAGGCCTCCGTCGGTGGCCGCACCGTGTGGGGTGTCGGCATCGCCACGTCGATCACGACCGCGTCGCTGCGCGCGGTGGTTTCGGCGGTCAACCGGGCGGCGCGGCTGGGGTAACCCGGCCGCCACGCCGGTGGCGGCGACACGCCGTGCCGACACGATGGCCGTCGGGCCGGTCGCATATCTTGGACGCTTCGATGACTACTCGCAGAAGCCGGGAGAGGGCCTAGGTGGACGACGCAGCTGTGTCCACCGATCGGGGGTCCATCGCCGAGCTCGAACAGTCCAACCGCGACATCCAGGCCTCGCCGACGATTCGCCTGCTCGCGGCGCTGAACCTGAGCATGTACGCCACGCTGATGGAGCGACACCTCAGCACTGGCGTGGCGGTGGAGACCGAACTGGTGGTGGCCCTCGAGCGTGACCTGGATGCGTTCGACCGGCCCGACGGGCTGTCCGGGCTGGCCCTGATCAAGCTGTGGGCCAGCCAGGGTTGGCTGCACCGGGTCGCCGACACGCGCAGCGGCTACGAACGCAACCTGTGTTACCTGACCCAGGACGCCCGCCGCGCGCTGGACTTCCTGCGCGGTATCCGCCGCCAGGACACCATCGCCACCGGCGGGTCGATCAACGGCATCGCCTCGCGGCTCAAGCAGGTGGCCATGCGCGTCGGCAACGATCCGGACCGGATCCGCGCCGGCATCCAGGCGCAGATCGCCGCACTGCAGGCCGAACTCGACGAGCTCGACGCCGGTGTCACCCGCGTCGTTGACGACGTCACCGACTCCTATGACGAAGCGCATGCGATCGCGCTGCAGATGGAACGGCTGATCACCGACATCGGCCAGTACGGCACCATGATCGAGCAGGCCACCGCGGCACTCGACGAGCCGATCGAGACCAACGTCGAATACCGCGACCGGCAGCGCCAGATGTACGCCGACTACCAGGCGGCCTGGGACTCGCAGGGCCGCGACTCCCACCGCGCTTTCCTGGCGATGGTCAACGACCCGGACCAGCGCGCCGAGTTCGAGGCCGATGTCGCCGCCGTCGCCGATGCGCTGCCGTCGCTGGATCCGGCGCTGCGCAAGGTGATGACCGGGTTCTTCGAGCTGGTCGGCCAGCAGATCGACGAGGTGGAGCGCATCCAGCAGCGCTGCGCCCAGCGGGTCAAGCGGTTCACCGCGTTCGGCACCCTGGAGCAGAGCCGTGGCGTGGCCCGCCAGCTGAACTCGGCCATCGGCGCCGCCCGCGCCCTGCTCAAAGAGTCGCTGACCGACTCGCGGCTGGACCTCGAACTGCCGCTGGCCCGGCACACCATCAGTTCGATCGGTGCGCTGAGCTTCCGGATCAGCGACCTGTCGACACCCAAACCGGCGCAGGCCGCGCAGAGCACCGTCGACCTGGCCAGCTTCGCCGCGCTGACCACCCAGGTCGACGCCCCCGGGATGTCGGAGATGATCAACACCGCGGTCGCCCGTGGCCCGCTGTCGCTGCCCGACGCGGTATCCATGCTCGACTCGGCCTATCTGGGCCACGTCATCGTGCTGTGGTCGTGGGCGCTCAAGCAGCCCCGCACCGGCGACGCGCAGGAATCGACGACAGTCCGCTTCCAGTCGCTGGACGGACGTGACCGGGAGATCGAGGTCCCGCTGCTGATGTTCACCGAACCCATCTCGACGCTGCAGGGAGCCGCGCAGTGAGCACCGAACCGGCCATCGACTTCTCGTCCCTGCCGCAGGTCAACAAGACCTCCCGGGTGCCGGCCGAACGCCGGCCGCGTTTCGACGGCGATGTCGGCGAGCTGCCGGACCGGGCCTGCTGGGCGCTGCAACACCTGCTGACCCGCCGCTACATCAGCGCCGAGGCTGACCGCGAACTCTACGGCTGGGTGCTCGAGTACCGCGACCAGCTCAGCATCCGGCTCTCCGAGCTGGATCTGCTGCTGCGCGTCGTCGAGGGTGTCGAGGTCGCCTTCATCGAACAAGCCCGCTACGAATCGGCAAGGGGCGTCAAGCTTTTGCGCCGTGAACCGCTGGGCACCTACGACTCCATCCTGGCGCTGCACCTGGCCCAGATGATGCGTGCGGCCGGCGACCAGAGTGTGCTGATCTCCCGCGACGAGATCCACGGTCTGTTCACCGGGGTGCTCAACGACACCGACCGCGACGCCGTGACCTTCGCCGCCCGCATCGACGGGGCCATCGCCCGGTTGGCGGGCCTGGATATCCTGCGCCGCAGCCGCGACGACGAGGACAGCTACACCATCAGCCCGGTGATCACCGCCGTGATGACCGCGTCGGTGATCGCCGAATTGCAGGAGCAGTTCGAACTCCTGCTCAGCGGGGGCGCGCCACAGGAGCAGGAAGAGGTCGACGTCGATGCCTGAGCAGTTCCACCTGTCGCGACTGCAGGTCATCAACTGGGGTGTCTTCGACGGCTACCACGACATCGCGTTCACCGACGGTGGAGCACTGATCGCCGGAGCCTCCGGTAGCGGCAAATCCTCACTGCTGGATGCCATTTCGCTGGGATTCCTGCCGTTCAACCGGCGTAACTTCAACGCATCGGGTGATCATTCGGCAGCCGGTTCCAACGCGGGCCGCCGCACCGTCGACAAGTACGTGCGCGGCGCCTGGGGTGAGCGCACCGACGGTGGCACCAGCCGGGTGATGTACCTGCGCGGGGAAGGCACCGCGTGGTCTGCCGTCGCGGTCACCTACGCCAGCAACACCGGCCGCAGCGTCACCGGCCTGGTGCTCAAGTGGCTGGTCGGCGAATCCCGGTCGGACTCCTCGAGCCGGTTCGTGCTCTCCGACGGGGACCGCGACATCGAAGAAGTGTGCAACCGCTGGGCCGCGGGCCGGTTCGACAGCAATGTGTTCAAGGACGACGAGTGGCGGTTCTCCACCAAGGTCGAATCCCAGTACCTCGCCCAGCTGTACGCCACCATCGGCATCCGCGCCTCGGATGCCGCCCAGCAGCTGCTCGGCAAGGCCAAATCGCTGAAAAGCGTTGGTGGACTTGAACAGTTCGTGCGGGAGTTCATGCTCGACGAGCCGGAGAGCCTGGCCCGGCTGCCCGAAGCGCTCAAGCAGATCGACCCGCTGGTGGAGGCCCGCGAACTGCTAGCCGTCGCGCAGCGTAAACGCAAAATACTCGGCGACATCGAGAACATCCAGCAGCGGTACGCCTCGGAGTCCACCGATCTGGGCATCATCGACCTGGTCGACGTGTCGATGGTCCGGGCCTACACCGACCACGTGCGGCTGGCCCAGTGCCCGGCCCAGATCGAGGCGCTGGACAGCAGCATCGACCAGCTCGGCAACGAGTACGAGGACGTCACCCGCACGCTGAATCTGGCCAAAGCGGAATCGGATTCACTCAACGCCCAGATCAACGGGTCCAGCTCGACGGTCGGGCCGCTGCAGTCGCAGGTGGCCGGCGCGGAGGCTCAGGCCGACGAGGTGTCCCGGCGCTGGGCGGCCTACGAGGCCATGGTGGAGGCCCAGGGCCTCGATGTGCCCGAGGACGCCGACGAGTTCTGGAATCTGCGCGACGAACTGACCAGGCAGGCCACCGAATTGCTGGCCCGGCTGGACCGCGGCCGCGAGGCGTCCACCGATGCCGAGTACGCGCAGAAGGTGGCCCGGCTGGCCCGCGACGAAGCCGTCAAGGAGCTGCGCCGGGTGGAGCACGTCGGCTCGGCGCTGCCGGAGTCGGCCATCACCATGCGCGAACAGATCTGTGCCGCAGTCGGTATCGAGCCCGGTGACCTGCCCTATATCGCCGAGCTGATGGACCTGCGTCCCGAGCAGAGCCGCTGGCGGGTGGCCGTCGAGAAGGTGCTGCGCGGGGTCGGCCTGCGGCTGCTGGTGCCCGATCAGCATTACGCGGCAGTACTGCGCTTCGTCAACGAGACGAACATGCGCGGGCGGTTGCAACTGCACCATGTGCGCCCCTCGGCCAGCGGCCGGGAGGCCGAGCCGAACACGTTGGCCGGCAAGCTGTTCGTCGTCGACCCCGATCACCCGTGTGCCGCCGAGGCGGCCGACGTGGTGGCCGCGGCCGGCGACCACATCTGCGTCGACACCCCGGACGTCTTCCCCCGGTTCCGGCGCGCGGTCACCGACGCCGGCCTCTACAAGGACTCCGACCGGCTGGCCATCAAGGACGACCGGCGGGCACTGCGCCCCTCGGAGTACATCTACCAGGGTGACGTCGCAGCCAAGATCGACGCTCTGACAGTCGATCTCAGCACCGCCGAAGAGGCCTACCGATTAGCCCGCCGCGCGGCCGACGACATCGCCGCCGAGCGTCAGCAATGCCGCGACCGGGCCGCGGCCTACAAGGCGATCTGCGAACAGTTCCCGCAGTGGAGCCACATCGACACCGAGACCGCCGACAAGCACGCCGAGCGGCTGCGCGAGCAATTCGAGATCCTGCTGGCCGACCACCCCAACATCGAGGCGCTGTCGGCACGCGCCGAGGAGTGCTGGACGGAGATCCAGACCCTGATGACGCGCCGCGGGGCGATCCAGACCCGGCGCGACGACCTCGACATGCGCCGCACCCGGCTGCTGGAGTTGCAGGAGCGCCTGACCCCGGCATTCGTCAGCGAACCGCTGACCGAGCTGCTGGACCGCTACTCCGCAGATCTGCCGGTGCCGCTGGAACTGCTCGATCCCGAACCGCACCGCGACGCGTTGTTCACCGCGATCCGCCGCGAGCGTGAGCAGCTACGGGAGAGCCGCCGTCGCTCCTATGACGAATTGGCCCGCATTCTCAACACTTTCGACACCGCGTTCCCCGACGCGATCCCCAACGACAGCGATGTGTTCGACGAGCGGGTGCACGACTACGTGGCGTTGTGCAAGCACATCGACGAGCGCGAACTACCCGAGGCCTACGAGCGGATGATGCGTCTGGTGACCGAGCAGGCACCGGATGCGATCCTGACCCTGCACCGGGTGGCCGAGCAGGCGGCGCGGCGAATCAGCGATCAGATCGCCCGGGTGAACACCGGTCTGGGGTCGGTGGAGTTCAACCGCGGTACCCGCCTGACGTTGCGCGCCACCCCGCGCCAGCTGACCGCGGTGTCCGAGCTCACCGATATCGTGCGGTCCATCTCGGGTCGTATCGCCGAGGTCGGACTCGGCGACAACCAGGCCATCCTCGATCAGTACGCCGACATCATTCGGCTGCGAAACCGGTTGGCGGCCAACACTCCTGAGGACAAGGCTTGGACCCGCGACGCCCTGGACGTGCGCAACCGATTCACCTTCGACTGCGCCGAGTGGGATGTGCACACCGACGAGCTGATCCGCACGCACAGCAACGCCGGCGACAACTCCGGTGGTGAGCAGGAGAAGCTGATGGCGTTCTGCCTTGCCGGTGCGCTGAGCTTCAACCTCGCCAGCCCCGACAGCGTGGACAACCGGCCGATCTTCGCGCAGCTGATGCTCGACGAGGCGTTCTCGAAGTCCGACCCGCAGTTCGCCCAGCAGGCGCTGCAGGCGTTCCGCAAGTTCGGGTTCCAGCTCATCATCGTGGCGACCGTACAGAACGCCACCACCATCCAGCCCTACATCGACAGTGTGGTGATGGTGTCCAAGACCGACGCCAACGGCCGCAATGCCCGGCCGGTGGCGACGGTGGCGACCAAGACGATCTCGGAGTTCTCCACGCTGCGCAAGCAGATGAGTTCGTCGGCTCCCGCCGACCTGGTGGCAGCCGAGGTCTGACGCTTCAGAACAGGGCGAACTGCTGACCCTGGTCCACCGACTGCTCGAACTCGTCGATCCCGGTGCCGTTGGCCACCTCGGCGACGGAGTCCATGAACTCCTTGTCGGAGACGGTTGGCACACCGAGTTCGCGGGCCTGATACCCCTTGCCCTGCTCGGGCTCGGCGGCGTTGCAGATCACCAGCGACGTCTCGGGGTCCACCGCGTCGGCATAGGCCAGGCCGGCATGCAGGATGCGCTCGACGAGCTCCTCATGGGTGCGCTCGACCTCGGCCGACAGCGCCACCCGCATGCCTTGCACCAGCCGGCGACCGTCGTAGCGGCCGGGGTTGAGGTACGGGCACGGCATGCGGGAGGCCAGCATCTTCAGCGGGCGCAGCTCTTCGTGGGTGACGCGGCCGTTGGGCCAGCGCCGGCGGCTGGCCGGGCGCACCGGCAGCCAGACGCCACGGTCCCGGGCCCGCTGCAGCGCCGGGGTGAGCACCCGGGAGAGCACCAGTGCGTCGTCGAACGCGTCGTGGGCGCGGGTCTGGGCGACCTCCCAGTGCCGGGCCAGGGTCTCCAGGCGCAGGTTCTCCAGGCCCAGATCCAGGCGGCGGGCCAGTTCGACGGTGCACATGACGGTGTCGATCGGCAGCGCGGTGTCGGCCATCTCGGCCTCGGCAGTCAGGAACGCGTAGTCGAAGGCGACGTTGTGGGCGACCAGGGTGCGGCCGTGCAGCAGGTCGACGACGTCAGCGGCGATATCGCCGAAGGTCGGCTGATCTTCCAGCATCTCGGCAGTCAGGCCGTGGATGTGGGTAGGGCCGGGGTCGACTCCCGGATTGAGCAGGCTGACGACGGAATGTTCGACGCGTCCCTCGGGGTCCAGGGCGAGGGCGGCGAGGCTGATCACCCGGGCATGACCTGGGCGAAAGCCGGTGGTCTCGACGTCAACGACGACCCAGCCCTCCCCCGGCTCGGAGGCTGGTCTGCCCCAGGTGTGGCTCACCCAGTCAGAATGGCACGCACCCCCGACAGCGCCCGGTACATCGCACCGTGTCGGGCCTTACACCTGCGCTCGGCATAAACTGCGTTCCGATGCCCAGGCCGACGATGACTCTCCGGGGGCGCACCGCGCTTGCCGCCGGCGCCGCCGCGCGCTGGGCCTCGCGGGTCACCGGCCGCGGGGCAGGCGCCATGATCGGCGGCCTGGTGGCGATGACCCTGGACAAGTCGATCCTGGGCCAGTTGGGCACCGGACGTCGCACCGTCGTCGTCACCGGCACGAACGGCAAGTCCACCACCACCCGGATGACGGCGGCCGCGCTGGGAACGCTGGGATCCGCGGAGCCGCGGAGCCGGCGACATCAGACTGTCGCGACCAATGCCGAGGGCGCCAACATGGACGCCGGGCTGATCGCAGCCCTGGCTGGTACCCCCGACGCGGCGCTGGCCGCCCTGGAAGTCGACGAGATGCACGTACCGCACGTCTGCGACGCCGTGCAGCCGTCGGTGATCGTGCTGCTGAATCTCTCGCGCGACCAGCTGGACCGGGTCGGCGAGATCAACCACATCGAGCGGACCCTGCGCGCGGGGCTGGCCCGGCACCCCGACGCCGTCGTCGTCGCCAACTGTGACGACGTGCTGGTGGCCTCTGCCGCCTACGACTGCCCGAACGTGGTGTGGGTGGCGGCCGGCGCCGGCTGGGCCAACGACTCGGTGAGCTGTCCGCGCAGCGGCGAAGTGATCGTCCGCGACGGGGTGGACTGGTACTCCACCGGTACCGATTTCAAGCGCCCGTCACCGCAGTGGACATTCGACGAGGTGAACCTCTACGGGCCGGACGGTCTCGAGATTCCGATGCGGTTGTCACTGCCGGGCCGGGTGAACCGGGGTAATGCCGCGCAGGCGGTCGCGGCAGCCGTCGCACTCGGCGCCGACCCGGCCGCCGCGGTGGCCGCGGTGTCGACGGTGGACGAGGTCGCCGGGCGCTACCAGACCGTACCCATGGGTGAGCACACGGCGCGAATCCTGTTGGCCAAGAACCCCGCCGGCTGGCAGGAAGCACTGTCGATGGTGGACACCAGCGCCGACGGCGTGGTGATCTCGGTCAACGGGCAGGTGCCCGACGGGGAAGACCTGTCCTGGCTCTGGGACGTCAACTTCGAGCATTTCGAAGGCGTGCCGGTGGTCGCCGCCGGCGAGCGCGGCACCGACCTCGCGGTGCGGCTTGGCTATGCCTCGGTGCCGCATACGTTGGTGCACAACACGATTGACGCGATCACGTCCTGCCCCAAGGGGCATGTCGAGGTGGTGGCGAACTACACGGCGTTCCTTGCGCTGACCCGCGCAGTGGGAAGGATGCGATCCTGATGAGCGCCGTGCAGATCGGGCTGGTGCTGCCCGATGTGATGGGCACCTACGGCGACGGTGGTAATGCCGTGGTGCTGCGGCAGCGGCTTCGGCTGCGCGGCATTGCGGCCGAGATCGTGGAGATCACGCTGGCCGAACCGGTGCCCGACTCGTTGGACCTCTACACCCTCGGCGGTGCGGAGGACTACGCACAGCGGCTGGCCACCAAACATCTTCTGACACATCAGGGTTTACAGCGTGCGGTATCGCGCGGGGCGCCGGTGCTGGCGATCTGCGCGGCGATCCAGGTGCTGGGGCACTGGTATGAGACCTCGGCCGGTGAGCGGGTCGAGGGCGTGGGACTGTTGGATGTGACCACCTCACCCCAATCGGCCCGCACGATCGGCGAGGTAGTGGCCAACCCGTTGGTGGAGGGGTTGTCGCAGCCGTTGACCGGGTTCGAGAATCACCGCGGCGGAACCGTTTTGGGGCCTGATGCACGTCCGTTGGCCGCGGTGGTCAAGGGTGCGGGGAATCGCGATGGTGACGGCTACGACGGGGCGGTGCAGGGCAGCGTTGTAGCGACGTATCTGCACGGGCCGTGCCTGGCGCGCAATCCGGAGCTGGCCGACCTGCTGCTGTCGCGGGTGGTCGGGCCGCTGGAACCGCTGAACCTGCCCGAGGTTGACGAGCTTCGCCGCGAACGTCTGGCCGCCCCCCGCCGGATGTGAGCCTTCATCGCGCCCAAACCGACGTTACGCAGCGAAAGTTCGAGTAGATCGCGCCATTTCGTCGATCTCGGCACCACCCCGACGCACGTAAGCCTCGCGCGCCCGCAACAGGATCTCGGCGGGCCGGTCCTCCGCAATCACGCGGATGACCTCCCAGCCGCGTCTCTCCACCATGGGCAGACGCCGAAGATCCTTGACGTACTGGCGGCGATCACTGCGATGTTGGTCTCCGTCGTACTCGAACGCAAGCTTGATGTCGCGGTAGCCCATATCCAGATAGGCCACCGGCACGCCGCCCTCCATCACCGGGATCTGTGTCTCAGGAATCGGCAGTCCACCGTCGATCAATAGCAGTCTGAGCCAGCTTTCCTTGGGCGATGCGGCCCCCGGGTCGACGAGTGGCAAGAGCTCACGGAGTTGACGCACACCCCGGACCGGGCCATACCGGCGCATGATCTGCTCGACATCAACGGCGGCGAACGGGGCAGCACGCATAAGCGCATCCAGTCGTCCTAGAGCGTCCGCGCGCTTCTGGTATCGCCCAAGCTCAAATGCGGTACGCGCCGGCGTGGTCACCGGCAAGCCGCCCACTTCGGTGACTTCGTCGTCGGCCAATCGATCCATCCGAATGACCAACCCAGCCTGCCGACGTCGTTCCGCTACCAGAACTTCGATCGGCTCGTCATCACGAATCCACTGTGCACCGTGCAAAGCCGACGCTGCCGAACCGGCGATGACGCCAGTTCGGTCGGTATACAGCCATGCGCCGCGTGCCCGGTCTCCCAGGCTTGGCTCTGCATATTTCGGCACGTACACGCCGCGGAACAGCTGCCGATACCAACGGCGTAGATCGTGTCGTGAAACGCCATCGCCCAGCGCTTCCCTACCGAGAAATATTTCAGTCATGGCGGCATCGTCGTCCAAGGGTCCGACAGTGCGCCGAGATCGACGAAATGGTGCGGTCTACTCGCACTTCTGCGCCGGTTTGTCGGTTTCGGCGCAAAGAGGGGCAAAGGGAACTAGACCATGGCGCGGCGGCCGACCAGGGCTCGGCCCAGCGTCAGCTCGTCGGCGAACTCCAGGTCACCGCCCATCGGCAGGCCCGAAGCAATCCTGGTGACGGTCAGCCCCGGGATGTCGCGCAGGATCCGCACCAAATACGTTGCGGTGGCTTCACCTTCGGTGTTCGGATCGGTCGCGATGATCACCTCGGTGATGTCCACCCCATCGACCCGTTCACCAATTCTGTTGAGCAGCTGACGAATTCGCAGCTGATCCGGCCCGATCCCGGACAGCGGATCCAGCGCCCCACCCAGGACGTGGTAGCGACCGCGAAACTCGCGCGTCCGCTCGACGGCCTGCACGTCCTTGGGCTCCTCGACCACGCACACCTGCGTACCGTCACGCCGGGCGTCGCTGCAGATCCGACAGCGCTGCGCGTCGGACACGTTGCCGCACACCTCGCAGAACTGCACCCCGTCGCGCACCCGCGCCAGAACCGCGGTCAGCCGGTCGATGTCCGGCGGTTCCACCGACAGCAGATGGAACGCGATGCGCTGGGCACTCTTGGGCCCGATACCCGGCAGCTTGCCGAGCTCGTCGATCAGATCCTGGACGGGGCCTTCGAACACAGCGTCAGACCGTCGGGATCCCGGGCGTACCGAGACCACCGGCACCTGGAATACCGGGCGGAGTCTGGTTGGCCAGCGGTCCCAGATGCGTCTGGGCCAGGATCGTGAACTGCCGGGACGCGTCGGCGATGGCACCGACGACCAGGTCCTGCAGCGTCTCGACATCGGAGGGGTCGACGACCTTGGGGTCGATGCGCACCCCGACCACCTGTCCGCTGCCCTTCATCGTCACCTGCACCAGCCCGCCGCCGGCCTGACCCTGCACCTCGGAGGCGGCCAGCGCCTCCTGGGCTTCCATCAGCTTCTGCTGCAACTGCTGGGCCTGCTCCAGCGCGGCCTGCAGACCGGGCATCAGCTGATCGCGCACCTGCTCGGCCTTCTCACGCAAACCCTCGAGGTCGGGCACTTCTCCGGGCTGCATGACGGTCTCCTTGCATCTTGGTCTCGACTTGGTTTCGCCTGGGGATTCCGGCGCTCGCCGACTTCAAGCCTAGACGCCAAAGAGTTACGGTGACGCGCGTGCTTATGTCCGCTTCAAGGCGTGTCGCCACCGCAGCTTGCGCCGGCCTGTTGATCGCGGCATACCCTCTGGCAAGCCCGATCACCCATGCCGCGCCCGCCAACATCGCGGGCATGATCGTGTTCCTCGACCCCGGCCACAACGGCGCCAACGACGCCTCGCTGACCAAGCAGGTCCCGACCGGCCGCGGCGGCACCAAGGACTGCCAGACCACGGGCACCAACACCGACGACGGCTTCCCCGAACACACCTTCAACTGGGACACCGTGCTGCTCATCCGCCAGGAGCTGACCCAGCTCGGCGTGCGCACGGCGATGTCGCGGGGTAACGACGACCAGGTGGCCGCGTGTGTGGACGAACGTGCCGCGATGGCCAACTCGTTCGCCCCCAACGCGATCGTGTCGATCCACGCCGACGGCGGACCGCCCACCGGCCGCGGCTTCCACGTGCTGTACTCCAGCCCGCCGCTGAACCAGGCACAGGCCGGACCATCCGTGCAGTTCGCCCGGGTCATGCGCGACACCCTGGCCGCCTCGGGCCTGACACCGTCGACCTACATCGGCACCGACGGGCTCAACCCGCGCGCCGACATCGCCGGCCTGAACCTGGCCCAGTACCCGTCGATCCTCATCGAGCTGGGCAACATGAAGAACCCGGCGGACTCGGCACTGATGGAAAGCCCGGAAGGCCGGCAGAAGTACGCCTCCGCCGTCGTGCAGGGCATCGCGGCGTTCCTGGCCACCCAGCCGCCGCGCACCAGCTGATTGCCCGCGTCGCTCCACTCCAGCCCGCCGGAGCTAAGCCGTTTCGACGGTCTTCTTCAGGTTGGCCAGCACCTCGTCCTGGATGCGGCGCAGGCCCAACGGCGCGAACGTCTTCTCGAAGAAGCCCTTGACGCCACCCGCGCCGGTCCAGGTGGTCTTGACGGTGACGGTGGAGCCCGGCCCGGCCGGCGCGACGGTCCAGTTGGTCACCATCGAGGAGTTGGCGTCCTTCTCGATGACGGTGTGACCGGCCACGTCGACCGCTGCCTGGACCTCGCGGACCCGCGACTTGGTGGCCTGCAGCTTCCACTTGGCCACCGTGCCCTGGCCATGGCCGCCCTGAAGCACCTGATAGTCGCTGTACTGCGACGACAGGATCTTCGGACGCACGCCCTGGTAGTCGGCGATCGCGTCGAGAACAGTGGCGGGTTCGGCGTCGATCAGGATCGTGCTGGCGGCGCTGACCTGTCCCATCAGGCAAAACTCCTCTGGTGGCGGGGGTGTCCCGGTGTGATCATTCAGCCGAGCGGTCGCATCGGCTGGGGCTGGCGACTAGCGTAGTCGTGTGTCTGTTGACGCGGCACTGACAGCTCACCGGCGGGGAGTAGAGCGACTCCTCGCCAGCTACCGCGCCATCCCGACCACGGCGTCGGTGCGGCTGGCCAAGCCGACATCCAACCTGTTCCGGGCCCGCGCCACACGCACCGCCCCGGGCCTGGACACCTCCGGACTGACCGGGGTCATCGCCGTCGACGCCGAGAACAAGACCGCCGACGTCGCCGGCATGTGCACGTATGAGGACCTGGTCGCCGCGACGCTGCCCTACGGACTGTCACCCCTGGTGGTCCCCCAGCTCAAGACGATCACCCTCGGCGGGGCCGTCACCGGGTTGGGCATCGAGTCGGCGTCCTTCCGCAACGGCCTGCCACACGAGTCGGTGTTGGAGATGGACATCCTCACCGGATCTGGCGAGGTGATCACCGCCAGCCGCGACCAGCATGCAGACCTGTTCCGCGCCTTCCCGAATTCCTATGGCACCCTTGGCTATTCGGTTCGGCTGCGGATCGAGCTGGAGACCGTCAAACCGTTCGTCGCGCTCGAGCACCTGCGGTTCCACGCCGTGGCCGACCTGGTGGCCGAGATGGACCGCATCATCGAGACCGGTGGGTATGACGGCCGGCCGGTCGACTACCTCGACGGGGTGGTGTTCAGCGCCGAGGAAAGCTACCTGTGCCTGGGTGTGCAGACCACGGCACCCGGCCCGGTCAGCGACTACACCGGGCACGACATCTACTACCGGTCGATCCAGCACGATGACGGCGTCAAAGACGACCAGCTGACCATCCACGACTACCTGTGGCGCTGGGACACCGACTGGTTCTGGTGCTCACGGGCATTCGGCGCGCAGGACCCGAAGCTGCGCCGGCTGTGGCCGCGCCGGTACCGCCGCAGCAGCGTCTACTGGAAGCTGATCGGCTACGACCAGAAGTTCGGCATCGCCGACCGCATCGAGGCCCGGCACGGCCGCCCACCGCGGGAGCGGGTGGTCCAGGACGTCGAGGTGCCGATCGAGAACACCGAGACGTTCGTCTCCTGGTTCCTCGACACCGTGCCGATCGAACCGATCTGGTTGTGCCCGCTGCGTCTTCGCGATCCCGACGGCTGGCCGCTGTACCCGCTGCGCGCCGACCACACCTACGTCAACATCGGGTTCTGGTCGTCGGTACCGGCCGATCCCCACCATGAGGGACACACCAATCGGGTCATCGAGCAGAAAATCAGTGACCTGCACGGCCACAAGTCGCTGTACTCGGATTCGTTCTACGGCCGCGAGGAGTTTGACGAGCTCTACGGCGGAGAAACCTACAAGACCGTCAAGAAGATCTACGACCCCGATTCGCGTCTGCTGGACCTGTACGCAAAGGCGGTGCAACGACAATGACCACGTTCCGCGACAACCCTGCTGAGGCTGCCGGCAAGCTCAGCCTTGCCGAGATCCTCGAGATGTTCACCGCCGGTGGCGAGCTTCCGCTGAAGTTCAGCGCCTACGACGGCAGCAGCGCTGGCCCCAAGGATGCCGAACTGGGCCTGGATCTGCTCACCCCGCGCGGCACCACGTATCTCGCCACCGCGCCCGGCGACCTGGGTCTGGCCCGCGCCTATGTGGCGGGTGATCTGGCCACCCAGGGTGTGCACCCGGGCGACCCCTACGAACTGCTCAAGGCGCTGGCCCAGAAGCTGGATTTCAAGCGGCCGCCGGCCCGCATGCTCGTCGACATCGTGCGATCCATCGGCATCGAGCGGCTCAAGCCGATCGCCCCGCCGCCCCAGGAGGCGTTGCCGCGCTGGCGGCGGATGGCCGAGGGTCTGCGGCACAGCAAGAAGCGCGACGCCGACGCCATCCACCACCACTACGACGTGTCGAACACGTTCTACGAGTGGGTGCTCGGACCGTCGATGACCTACACCTGCGCCTGCTATCCGAACGCGGAGGCGACGCTGGAAGAGGCCCAGGACAACAAGTACCGCCTGGTCTTCGAGAAGCTGAATCTCAAGCCGGGTGACCGGCTGCTCGACGTGGGGTGCGGCTGGGGCAGCATGGTGCGCCACGCCGCCCGCAACGGTGTGCGGGCGATCGGTGTGACGCTCTCCCGGGAGCAGGCGGCGTGGGCGCAGAAGGCGATCGCCGACGAGGGCCTGGCCGATCTGGCCGAGGTGCGCCACATGGATTACCGCGACGTACTGGAGAGCGGTTTCGACGCGGTGTCCTCGATCGGGCTCACCGAGCACATCGGGGTGGCCAACTACCCGGCCTACTTCGCTTTCCTGAAGTCCAAGCTGCGCACCGGCGGCCTGCTGCTCAACCACTGCATCACCCGGCCGGACAATCGGACCGGCCCCAGCGCCGGCGGGTTCATCGACCGCTACGTGTTCCCCGACGGGGAGCTCACCGGTTCGGGACGCATCATCACCGAGATACAGGACATCGGTCTCGAGGTGGTCCACGAGGAGAATCTGCGCCACCACTACGCGATGACGTTGCGGGACTGGTGCCGCAACCTCGTCGAGCATTGGGACGAGGCTGTCGCCGAGGTGGGCCTGCCCGTCGCCAAGGTGTGGGGTCTCTACATGGCCGGCTCGCGGCTGGGCTTCGAAACCAATGTGGTTCAGCTGCACCAGGTTCTGGCGGTCAAGCTCGATCCCAAGGGCGGCGACGGCGGGCTGCCGCTGCGCCCGTGGTGGAACGCCTAGGCTGACCGGCCGCCCGTCGCTACACCGGGTTGGGCGCGCCCTGGTCCCCGCAGCGGTTCTTGATGTCCTGCAACGGCTGCCGGATTCCGGCGATGTCGGCCTTCACGTCGGGGTTCGCGGCCATATAGGCCTTCACCTTGGCCAGCACCTGAGCGCGCGGCAGACCACCCAGGCTGGTGAAGAAGGCGTTCACGTCAGGGTGGGTGAACAGGTACACCGACGTGGCGGCCTGCACCCCGGTGCGCACCCCTTCCAGGTCGGCGGCCGTGCAGTTGGGTGGGGGCGGCGGCGCGTCAGGATCAGCCGACGCCAGTGGCATGGCACCCACCATCGTCAGGGTCAGCGCGCCGAACGTCGCTGCCGTCAGTCGCCGGGTCAGAAGAGTCCTGGGCATCGCCGCTCGATTCCGTCCTAGTCCCGGTGCGGCCCACATCGGACCGCACACACCGGGTTCGACGGTAGGGGGCGTTGGGCAGGAGTGCGCTGCGAGGAAGGCCGATTCGCCGATTACACAGCAAATCCTCAGCCGTCGATCCTCCGGGCACCCAACTCGGTCTGCAGCAGCTCCAGCGCCACCTCTTCAGGGTCACGGCGCGGGGCCGAGTCCTCCTCGCGGTTCACTTCGGCGATCATGCTGTCTTCTTCGGCCCGCTGCGCCTCGACCGGGTCGGGAGCGGGCTCCGGCGGCAGCGGTTCAGCGGCGGCGACGACGGGCCCTGCCGAGCCCACCTCGCACCGCACCCGCCAATCCACCCCGAGGGCGTCCTTGAGCGCGTCACGGATGACGTCGGCGTTGCGCTGCTCACTGAGCCGCTTGGCCAGCGGGGCGGACTCGTGCGCGAGCACCAGGGTGTCACCGTCGACCGCGCGCACGACCGCACCGGCCAGCATCACCTCGGTGGTGCGGCTGCGCTGTCGGACCTTCTCGCGGACCGTGGACCACATGCTGCGCACCGCGGCCGCGCCGGGCTCACCCGCGTGGGCTGCCGGGGCGGGTGTGGGCTCGGGGACCGGCTTGGGCTGAGGTGCAACAGGTTCCGGCTTGGCGACGGGCGCGGGCGGGGCGACGGGTTCGGGTCTGGCGACGGGTTCCGGTCTGGCCACTGGCTCGGGCCTGGCCGCCGGGGCAGGTGGCGCGGCGGGTTCGGGTGCGGCGACCGGTTCCGGGCGGGGAGCCGGCGGCGGCTCCGGCGCGGACGCGGGCGGCGCAGCGGGTGCGGCCGGTTGCGCCTGCGTCTTGCGCACGTACTGCTTGGCCGGAGCTGCGGACGTCGAGCTCAGCGCGGCCTCACCGGCCGGAATCGAGATCTCCATCCGGGTCTCGATACGTTCGATGCGCTGCAGCAGCGCCGATTCGGTGTCACTGGCCGACGGGAGCAGCAGCCGCGCACACACGACTTCGAGCAGCAGCCGGGGCGCGGTGGCTCCGCGCATCTCGCCGAGCCCAGCGTGCACCACCTCGGCGTAGCGGGCCAGCGTCGCCGGACCCAACCGGGCGGCCTGATCCCGCATCCGCTCCAGCACATCGTCGGGCGCGTCCACCACACCTCGGGTTGCGGCATCCGGAACCGCTTGCAGCACAATCAGATCGCGGAACCGCTCCAGCAGATCCGTGGCGAACCGGCGCGGATCATGACCGGCGTCGATCACCGACTCGACCGCGCCGAACAGTGCCGCTGCGTCACCCGCGGCCAGGGCGTCCACCGCATCGTCGATCAGCGCCACATCGGTGGCGCCCAGCAGACCCAGCGCCCGCTGGTAGTGCACCCGGTTGTCCTGGGCGCCGGCCAGCAGCTGATCGAGCACCGAGAGCGTGTCACGCGGTGAGCCGCCACCCGCCCGGATCACCAGCGGGAAGACGGCGTCGTCGACCTGGACGTCCTCGGAAGCCAGGATCCGCTCGATCAGCGACCGCATGGTGCGCGGCGCCAGCAGCCGGAACGGATAGTGGTGGGTGCGCGACCGGATGGTCGGCAGCACCTTCTCCGGTTCGGTGGTGGCGAAGACGAAGATCAGGTGCTCGGGCGGCTCCTCGACGATCTTGAGCAGCGCGTTGAAACCCGCAGT
This sequence comes from Mycolicibacterium anyangense, assembly GCF_010731855.1. Lineage (NCBI taxonomy): Bacteria > Bacillati > Actinomycetota > Actinomycetes > Mycobacteriales > Mycobacteriaceae > Mycobacterium > Mycolicibacterium anyangense. The sequence continues at coordinate 3,687,638 of NZ_AP022620.1, forward strand.
GGTGACCATGTGGGCTTCGTCGACGATGAAGATGCGGTAGCGCGACTGGGCCGGCGCATAGAACGCGCGGTCGCGCAGTTCGCGGGTGTCGTCCACACCGCCGTGGCTGGCGGCGTCGAGCTCGGTGACGTCCACCGAGCCGCCGCCGTTGGGTGCCAGCGCCACACACGAGGCGCACACCCCGCATGGGGTGGGGGTGGGCCCCTGCTCACAGTTCAGCGAGCGGGCCAGGATGCGCGCCGATGACGTCTTGCCGCACCCGCGCGGGCCGGAAAACAGATAGGCATGGTTGATCCGGCCGGCCGACAATGCCGTCGACAGCGGTTCGGTGACGTGCTCCTGCCCCACCACCTCGGCGAAGGTCGCCGGCCGATACTTGCGGTAGAGCGCCACGGAAGAAGGCTACCTAGACCGACCGACTTCGCCGCGACGGGTTGCGCCTGCGCTGCCTCAGCGCACCACTCGCAGCGTCTGCAGCGTCCTGTCGGCGGCATAGGCGACCCGGACGCCGTCGGCGCGGGCCTTGGCCAAGGTGTCCAGGACGCCCTCGGTGATCTGCTCACCGGGCGCCAGGACCGGTATGCCCGGCGGGTAGGGCGCGACGAGTTCGACGCTCACGCGCCCCACCGCGCGCCTCAACTCGACGGTCTCGGTGGGGGCGAAGAACGCCTCCCGCGGCGGCATCGCCGTGACGGGGGCGATCTGGTAGGCCGCCCCGGCGACGACGGGCCGGGGCGCCCCACGATGTCGCCGCACCGACTGCACCAGCGTCTCCACCAGGCGCCCGAGGCTGTCGTGGGTGTCGGCCAGGGACACCTGCGCGACGATCATGTCGCGCTCGGCGGCCTCCACCGGCAGTCCGGCTGCCAGCAGGTCGTTCTCGACGGCGATCCCGTCGGCACCGGTGCCGGACAGCACCACCGTCAGCTTGAGCGGATCGACGTGCGCACCGTCGAGGACCACGAGGCCCTCGACACCGCACAATTCGGCACGGGCGACGCGCACCGCGGCCAGCGCCTCCCCCAACAGGGCGGCCCCGTCGCGCTCGAGCAGCGCGCGGGCAGCATCGATGCTGGCGAGGATGGCACCGGCGGGGCTGGTGGTGTGCGTCGCCTCCACCCCGGCATCCAGAGCCGCCGGGTCGATCCGCTGACCGTTGGCCAGCACCATGGCGGCCTGGCTCCACGCGGGCAGCGTCTTGTGTGCGCTGACCACCATGGCGTCGGCACCCAGCTGCAGCGGGTGGCGCGGCAGGTCGGGGTGAAACCCGAAATGCGCGGCCCAGGCCGCGTCGACGATCAGTGGCACGGCACCGGCGTGCGCCGCCTCGGCGAGCCCGCGGATGTCACCGACGGTCCCGACGTAGGACGGGTCACCGACGAACACCGCCCGCGCCTGCGGACACTGCTGCAGCGCAGCGGTGACCGAATCGGGCCGTACCCCGAGCGGCAAGCCGGTCAACGGGTCGATCTCGGGAAACACCCACACCGGCGTGAGGCCGGCCAGAACCAGGCCCAGCAGCATCGACCGGTGCAGGGTCCGGCTGATGACCACCGAACCGTTGCCGGGCGACCCACTGGCGTTGACATCGCCGCTGCCGGCGGCCACCGCCAGCGCCAGCGATTGGTTGACGTGCGTCGCCCCGCCGACGGAGAACCGGCAGACCTGCGCACCCCACAGCCGCGCGGCCAGGCCCTCCGCCTCGGCCAGGACGCCCCGGCTCAGCTTCATGGTGTCCAGGCCCGCATACAGCGGAACGTCGCCGGCGACGACATCGCCGACCAGGTCGTGCCGCTGCTTGTGGCCCGGGATGGTGAACGGCGTGGGTGGGTTCTCGGCGAAGCGCAACCACGCATCCAACAGCGGCGCGCTCGCGCGCAATCCGCGTGGATCGTCAGGCATCTACCGGAAGCTCAGCCCAGCATCGATTCGGTGGCCGCCAGCAGCGCGCAGGTGGCCAGACCGTCGATCGCGTCCCGCAGATCAGACTCCGGCGGGAACGTAGGTGCGATGCGAATGTTCTTGTCTTCCGGGTCTTTCCGGTACGGGAACGAAGCGCCGGCCTCGGTCACCGCGATCCCGGCGTCCTTGGCCAGGGCCACCGTGCGCTTGGCCGTTCCGGGCAGCACGTCGAGGCTGATGAAGTAGCCGCCCTTGGGTTCGGTCCATGACGCGATCTTCGAGTCCGACAACCGCTGGTCCAGGATCTCCAGGGCGAGTGCGAACTTCGGCGCGACCAGCTGCTGGTGGCGCAGCATGTGCAGGCGCACCCCGTCGGCATCGGAGAAGAACCGCAGATGCCGCAGCTGGTTGACCTTGTCCGGGCCGATCGACTTCTTCCCCGCGTGCTGCAGGTACCAGGCGATATTGCCCAACGACCCGCCCAGGAAACTGACCCCGGCACCGGCGAAGGTGATCTTCGAGGTCGAGGCGAACACGAACGGCCGGTTCGGGTGGCCGGCCTTCTCGGCCAGTCCGAGGATGTCGATCTGGCGCGGGAAGTCCATGGTCAACGTGTGCACGGCATAGGCGTTGTCCCAGAATAGCCTGAAATCCGGTGCAGCAGTCTGCATTTGGACCAGACGGCGGGCCGATTCCCAGGAGTACGTGGTCCCGGTCGGGTTGGAGAACACCGGCACGCACCACATGCCCTTGATCGCCGGGTCGGCCGCGACGAGCTCCTCGATCAGGTCCACATCGGGGCCGTCCTCGAGCATCGGCACATTGATCATCTCGATGCCGTAGGTCTCGGTGATCGCGAAGTGGCGGTCGTAGCCCGGCGCCGGACAGAGGAACTTGACCACCGGCTCCTGGATCCACGGGCGCGGCGAGTCGACGCCACCGTGCAACAGCGAGAAGACGACGGCGTCGTGCATCATCTCCAGGCTCGCGTTGTTACCGGCGATCAGGTTGGGCACCGGCACGCCGAGCAGCTCACCGAAAATCGCGCGCAGTGCCGGCAGGCCGTGCAGGCCGCCGTAGTTGCGGGTGTCGGTGCCCTCGTCGTCGCGATAGTCACCGGCGCCCGGCAGGCTCAGCAGCGCGTTGGACAGATCCAGCTGGATGGCCGACGGCTTGCCTCGGGTCAGGTCGAGGGACAGCTTCTTGGCCTGCAAGTCGGCGTAGTTCTGGCGCTGGACATCATGCTGAGCAGCGAGCTCGTCACGGCTCAGGGAGTGGAACGACACCATGCGCCTTTCGACCGTCAACGCCGTGATCACCGGGGTGAGGGGTGTCCGACAAAATAGGGGACCCCGCGCACCCGCCAGAGCCCATTGACCCTTGCTGCCTTCCGGCCCTGGGGGAGTTCACAGGATAGACGCCGCGCGGGGTCCACAGCGAGTCTAATACCTGTGCCAATCCCGACTGTCAGGCAGCCGGATCCGAGCGCTCTGCGAGTCCGCTACCATTGCCGACGGAGGATTCGCCTAGTGGCCTATGGCGCTCGCCTGGAACGCGGGTTGGGTTAACAGCCCTCAGGGGTTCAAATCCCCTATCCTCCGCACCTGGTCCGAGGTGCGATCAGGGGTGAATCACCACCTGATCGCACCTCGGATTCACAGCATTAGGAGGGGTATGGGTCGCTTTACCGCGACGGCACTGCATCTGACGGTGTGGCTGGTCGGGGGCGTCCTGTACTTCCTGTTCGTCCTCCCGCGCTGGTGGGAGCTGATGGGCGATATCTCGCACACCCTCGGCACCGCGCTGCGCATCGTCACCGCATTGGTGTTCGCCCTGGCCGCTGTCCCGGTGCTGTTGACGCTGCAGCGCACCCGCGAGCCCGCACTGGGCACGCCGGCGCTGGCGTTGCGGCTGCGGTTGTGGTCGCTGATCCTGCATCTGGTGGCCGCTGCGCTGATCGCGGGCGCGGCCGTCACCGAGACCTGGGTCAGCCTGGACAGCGCGGGGCCGTGGTTGTTCGGGGTCTACGGTGCCGCGGCGGCGGTGGCGATTCTGGCGCTGGGGGCGTTCTACCTCGCCTTCGTCGCCGACCAGCCGGCAAAACCCGCCAGGGAGAAGAAGGCCAAGCGCAATCTCGGGACTTTCGCTGACGACGAGGCCGCGGGCGAGGTCGACGAAGATTCGGCGCAGGAGTCGACCGAACCGGCCGGCGATGAGCCTGCGGACGAGGACACCCCGGCCGAAGTCAGTACAGCCGCCGAACCCGAATCGGGTGCCCTGCGCAACAGGCGGCCGACCGGCAAGACCAGCCATCGGCTGCGCCGCCGGGACTCAACACCGTCAACCGACTGATCGGGCGCCGCCGAGATCGACGTTGTGGCGCACTCTTCTCGGGCATTGTGCGCCCGTTCGTCGGTTTCGGCGACACTACGTTCGCGCGGCCGTGTGCTGAAACACCATGGCACCCAGATGTGAATTTGCCGATAACGGTTCCTGATCCGCGGTGTGGCTGCAATTTTCGAGATCAGCGCCATGCCACCATGCGCCGGTGCCCCGACACCGGTCTGCTCTTCTGGTTGCTACCGCCCTGTTCACGCTCGCGATCCCGAATAACGCACCGCCAGCCGCCGCCGGAGCCTGCCCCGACGTTCAGGTGATCTATGCCCGCGGCACCAACACGACTCCCCCGGTCGACCCCGTCGGCCAGGCGCTCGTCAACATCCTCACTACGCAGCTGGCGCCGCGATCGCTGGCGATCTACGGCGTCGACTATCCGGCTACCCTGGACCTCGCCGGCTCGACGCCGCAGGGCTCCGCGGTGGCCTGGCAATACATCCAGAACCAAGTAGCCGCCTGTCCCGCAACGAGATTGGTGCTCAGTGGATACTCGCAGGGCGCGAATGTGATCGATGCGCTGACGGCCGACTCCGGCACCGCGCTCACCGTGCCCACGCCCATGCCGGCCGCCACCGCCGCCCATGTCGCCGCAGTGGTGCTGTTCGGCGACCCGTCGCGCAAGGTCGGCGGCGGTCCACTGACCGGACGCAGCTCGCTGTACGGCGCGAAGACGATCGACCTGTGCATGCCGGGAGACCCGATCTGCTCCTGGGGCACCGACCTTCTCGCGCACGGCAGGTACATCGACTCGGGCACGGTGGCCCAGGGCGCCCAGTTCGCGGCCAGCCGGGTGGTACAGACCACCGGCTGACCGCGGTACCGACTACGTCGGGAGGAGCTCAGGGCTGATGTTCGCCGGTGTCGGCACGGTGAGGTTGATATTGGAGATGTTCACCACGCCGTATGACGTCAGGCTCCAGTACGCCGTTGTGGAACTGGTGATCTGCAGGGTCAGGTTGTCGACGTTCGGATCGTCGACGGTGTAGACGATGTTCTCCATATTGACTGTGGCCGTGTGGGTTTGGCCGTCCATCGTGACCGCGACCGGAGTCACCAGGTTACCGACCACCAGCCCGGTCTTGTTGTCGACCAGCTGGGCGTAGACGAAGCGGTTGGTGCCGATGCCCTGGTAGTCGAAGCTCAGCGTGGGCGACCCGACGATCTGATTGATCCCGGTGGTGTTGACCGCGACGTTGATCGCATTGCTCGCCTTGGACGCCAGTCCCAGGGAGTACGGCAGCGTGGCCTGATAGGGCGGCGTGCCGCTACCGGGGCCCGAACCGCCGAGGAACGGCACGATCCCGAGCACCCCGCCGCTTGCGTTGGTGAGCACCTGCTCCGGGGTTCCGAAGAAGGGGCTGCCCGCCACCGGCAGATCGGTGGACTGGTACCAATTGCCCTTCTGGTCGGTGTACTGGAAGTTCGGGATCTCCGAGCCGATCGGCGGGGCGATTCCCTTCAACTGCTCGTTGAGGAACGTGATCGTGTTGGCCAGGTTCGGGTTCGGCGAGGTCGGCCCGGTCAGGCAGACGCCGTGCCCACCGCAGTACCAGACCATCTTCACGTCGGTGTTGCCGTTGGCCAGCACCGTCTGGGCGTTGTCGATGGCCTGCTGCAGGGTGAACAGCACGTCGACGGTGCCCTGCAGAAACAGCACCGGGATCTTCAGGTTGTTCAGCAGCGAGGTGGGTCCGCTGCTGCTCAACACCGCTTGTGCGGTCTCGCTCAGCCGGCCGATCAGGTCACCGGAGAGAACACCCAGGTAGATCTGGTTGTTGATCCGCGCACCGCTGGTGATCAGCGAGAGCAGCAGCAACGAGCCGTAGGCGGTCTTGAATGCGTCGTTCGGGTAGAGCGAGTTGTTCAGCGAGTTCCAGGCGATACCGGGGACGATGGCGTCGATCCGGGGGTCGACGGAGGCGCTGGTCAGCTGAATGCCGCCGCCGTAGGAGCCACCGACCATGCCGACCACCGGGTCGCCGGTGGTGTTGAGCGTGGACGCCGAAAGCCCGGCCACCCAGCTGACGATCGCCGAGACGTCGCGGCCCTCGAAGAACGGGTTGTCCAGCTGCAGGATGCCGCCCGAGGCGAACTCGCCGCGCGGGTCCCAGGTGACCACGTTGTAGCCGGCATCACGGAGTTGGGACACCCCCGGGGTCAGACCAGAGATGCCGTAGAGCTGGTACGGGTCGGTCTGGCCGGCGGTGGCCAGTCCCGGACCATCGAGCACCGTCTGCTGCTGCTGACCAGCGGTCAGGCCCGTGGCGGGGAACCAGTTGACGCTGATCAGGGTGCCGTCGAACGACGGCATCTTGTAGGTGTAGGCCACCGGGTTGGTCGCGGGCAGGACGGTGTTGGAGTTGAACGTCGCCAGGCTGGAGTAGCCGATCACCGGGGCGAGCAGGTCACCGAGGATCGGGGTCTGGTGCAGCAGGTTGATGATCGGGGTGGCCAGCGAACCGAGGATCGGAATGTTGCCCAAGAACTGGTCGAAGGCGGTGCTCTGGGCCACCATGATGGTGAACTTCTCGTTGGTGGCGCCGCTGAGCACCGACTGGTCGGGCAGGTAAACGAAGTTCCCCTTGACGTAGTTGGGGTCGGTGGTGGCTGAGAACGTGACCTTGCCACCCTTGTCCGGTGCGCTGACCAGCGTGTACACCAAGGTGCTTCCGGACGAGTCGGTGACGTAGCTCTGTCCGACGATGACGCCGTTGCTGATGGTCAGCGTCGGCGTCACGATGATCGGGTTGCTCCCGACGGTCAGCGACGCGGTGGTCTGGGCAGCCGCAGTGGTGGTGGTGAGCGCGCTGGCCGACTCGCGCCGGGTGAACGCCGCCAGGGCGAGCGCCAGCGGGTTGTCGACCGGCACCGTCGGGCCACCGTTGGCCAGCGGATCGAAGAGGTCGTTGATGGCGGTGGTCAGGGCGCCGGAGATCGACGTCGCCGGCGCGACGACGGGCGCGGCCGGGCTCACCGAACCGACCGTCGAGCTCGGCTTGGGTGCAGAAGCGGGTGCGGTCACCGCCGCATAGGTGCTGGATTCGGCGGGGCCGGCGGTGGCGGTGGACGCCGCAGGGGCGGCCGAGTTGTTGGACGAATCCGACGCGGAGGTGTCGGTCGACGATCCCGGGGTGCTCAGCGAGATGGTGCTGCGCGAGTGCTTGGAGCTGCTCTGCGCCCCGCCGGTACTGCTGACCTTCCCGGTGTCCGAGGAGGCGGCACGCCGGGAGCCGCCGGTGGACTTGGCATGGGAGCCCGATGAGCCGGCGTCGGCCGAACTGCCGCCGTCAGCGCCGGAACTGGCCGCCGATCCGGTGGACTGGTCCGCCAGGGCCACACCACAGCCCGACGACAGCAGCGCGGCGCCTACTCCCAGCGCAACCGCCAATCCGCCGACCCGACCCACGAACCTCGAAGCACCCATGTTCTTCTTCCTCCTGAGGATTGGCGACCGCCACCTCAGCGGAGATTAGCCCCACCGGGGGCCGGGGTCCGTGAAATTTCCGAAAACGTCAAAACGTGTTTGCTGTCGTTGGCAACGACAACACGAGTTACTTTGTCGGGCAAAGCCTCACGCGTAGTTGAAATCCGTCGAGCCGACACCGTACGGGTTGTTGTAGGCGTAGTTGATGTACACCGGCCCCTGCTGGAAGGCGTAGTAACCGGTGTTGATCAGGCCGGTGGAGATCACCGTCGGACTGCCGTAGGACGTCGTGGTGTAGGAGTACAGCAGCGTGTTGCCGTCGGGGGTGTAGACCGAGATCTTGGTGCCCGCCGGAACGGTGGATCCGACAGCGCCGCCGACGATCGACTGCAGCATGGTTCCGTACACACCGCCGGAGTCGATGATCGATCCGACCGTGGTCTTGGCGCCGTTGTTGACCTGGACCTGCAACCACGCGTCGGGAGCGCCGGATACCGAGGCCCGAACCGGCATCGCGTTCTGGCCGAAGATCATCAGACCACCCAGACCGAAGAACAACCCTTGGTAGAGGAGCACGCCGTCGCTCAGCTCACCCGGCAGGGACGTGGTGGGCAGGCTGGGGCCCGGCCCCGCCGCGTTCGCTCCGATGCCGAGAATGCCGTCAGCTCCCCAGCTCAGGAAATTCTCGAACGCCGCCGAGTCAGCCTGGGTGACAACGTCGACACTGGTCGGGCCGGAGACGATGCCGTTCCCGAAGTCGACGGTGGTCGTATAGATGTTGTAGTCGTAGGAGTCGGTGGGGGCACCGCTGTAGGTGATGGAGCCGCTGCCGGTCGGTGATCCCAGACCGTTCTGGTTGACCGCGTTGTAGGAGATCACCAGACCCGACGAACCGGTGTCCACCAGCACTGGCACGCTGGGACCGCCGTTGACCGAGAGGTAGACGACCGGTTCGGTGGTGGCCTTCATGGACACCGGCACGAACCCGTAGACCCGGGTGTTCGACATCGCCGCGGACAGCGAGTTCGACACCGGGGTCATGCTCCCGGTGCCGGTGAACAGACCGACCAGCGGCAACAGGAATGCCGCCGTGTTCATCTCCGCTCCGGCCAGCGACGGCAGCAGGATGTTGGCCAGCAGATTGCCCCCGGCGATCTGGTGGATGATCGGGATGTTCGCGGTGCTGGCGAAGAAGCCCTGCGCACCGGCGTTGGTTCCCTGCCAGATGTCCAGGGTGGCCGACGCGCTGGCCAGCAGGAGATTCGGCACGATGGCGGCCAGACCGCCGGCGATGTTCCCGCTGCCCCAGGTCGCCGCGTTGAGTTCGGTCTGCGCGTCGACGAGCTGCTGGCGGCCCAGTTGGTAGGCGACGCCGGCCACGATCTTCGGATTGGTCGGCAGGTATGAGGTCGAGCTCGGGGTCACCGACTCAGCCGGCGCTGCGGTCTGCGTGCTGGTCGTCTCCGCCGTCGAGGAGGAGGTGGCCGACGAGGTCTGCGTGGCGGCGGTCTTGGTGGCCGTCACTCGGGCGGTGTGTGCGACGGTCGTCGAGGTCACCGGGGTGGGCTCGGGCAGGGCTTCGGTGGACGTCGTGGTGACCGTCGCCGATGTCTGGGTGAGCACCGCCGCCGCACCGGCGTTGCCGGCCGCCGCGGAGCCGGCGGTGCCGGCGCTCGAGCTGTCCGACGTGGGTGCGGACGACCGTGAGCTGGTGTTGCCACCCGACGACGACACCTTGCTGCTGCTGCGCGCCGAGTGGGCGGTGGTCTTCTTGGCCGTGCTCGACGAATCGCTGGCCGAGGAATCACTGGAGCCCGGCGAGCTGCTGTCCGAACTGGCCGACGCGCTCTTGGCGCTGCCACCGGAGGATCCGGTGTCGGCGTAGGCCACTGCTGTTCCGCCGGCCAGTGCCGCACCCACCCCGAGTGTCACCGCGCCGGCCCCCAACCAGGCGTAGGGCTGCAGGCGGCGCCGCTTCGCGCGGTGCTTTCCGCCGCTGCCGTTCGTGCTCCCCGTTTGCCTCATTGCTTCCCCTCGCGTTGATGGCTCACACAGCGAGTTAACGCCGTCGCGAATTTGCTGGTTTGTCTATCACAGCGTCTGGTGGCGGGCATAGCCAACGCGCACAGCTCACAGCTGGCACCTAACCAGAGCAGCAAACAATACTGGCGTATTTGCCAGCGGCAGTAATCAGTCCTGGGCTCAGTGGCCGTCGATATCCCTGTCGGCCTTGCGATCGGTGTCCCGGCTGGGCTGCACCCGTTTGGGTTCGCCCGGCATCTTGGGGTAGTTCGGCGGGTACGGCAGGTCACCCAGACCGCGCTCGTCGTCGGCGTCGGCCATCGCCAGCAGCGCATCGATGGACTGGGCCTGCGAATCCATGTCCGCCATCGGGTCGCCGCGGCTGGCGATCAACGCCGGGACGGTGGCCATCGTGTAGTCGTCCGGATCGGCGTCGGCCAACTCAGCCCACGTCAGCGGCGTCGACACCGTGGCGATCGGAGTGGCTCGCACCGCATAGGCGGCGGCGAAGGTGCGGTCGCGCGCGTTCTGGTTGTAGTCGATGAAGATCCGCTTGCCGCGTTCTTCCTTCCACCACGAGGTGGTGACCAAATCCTCAGCGCGCCTTTCGATTTCGCGAGCCAGGGCGATGCCGGCCCGGCGCACCGCGACGAAGTCCCAGTGCTCGGCGATACGCAGGAACACGTGGATCCCTCGGCCGCCCGAGGTCTTGGGGTAACCGATCAGACCGAGTTCGTCGAGCAGTGGCTTGAGGATGTCGACGGCGACGGTGCGCGCCTGCGCGAATCCCGTGCCCGGCTGCGGGTCGAGGTCCACCCGCAGCTCGTCGGGATGGTCGGTGTCCGGACACCGCACCTGCCACGGATGAAAGGTCACGGTGCCCATCTGGGCAGCCCACACCACTGCCGACGGGTGGGTCACCTTCAGCGCGTCCGCGGTACGGCCGGACGGGAACGTCACCCGGCAGGTCTGCAGATAGTCAGGATGCTTCTCGGGCACCCGCTTCTGGTAGATCTCCTCGCCGTCGATCCCGTCGGGGAATCGCTGCAGATGCGTGGGGCGGTCGCGCAGCGCGGTCAGCAATGGTCCGGCGCAGGCAACCGTGCGGTAGTACTCGACGAGAGTGCCCTTGGTCCCGGCTGATCCGAGTGCGGGGAAATAGCTCTTGTCCCGATTGGTGAGCCGCACCGCGACGCCGTCGACGTCGAGTTCCTCGGCCTTGGTCGCCACACGTTCGAAACTACGCCGTTGCGGCACCGGGGATGAGGGTCACCGCTCGTCCAACGGCGTGCCGAGTTGCCGACGCGCATCCCGGGTCACCTGGTCGGCGAGCACCTCCTGCGCACCGGATTCGATGCCGTCGAGAACCTGGCACACCACATCGGCGGGATCGGACTTGGGCGCGTCGGCGAATGCCCCCATGTCGGTGTCGACGAGTCCGACATGGACCCCCACCACCTGGACGCCGCGGGGTGCCAGTTCCGTTCGCATCGAGTCGGTGGCGCTCCACAGCGCGGCCTTCGAGACCCCGTAGCTGGCGCCGACCGGTAGCCAGGCCAGGACCGAGGACACGTTGACGACGGCTCCGGACCGCTCGGCGATCCGGTCGGCGAACGCTGCCACCAATGCGAGCGGGCCCAGCAGGTTGGTTTCGAGTTGCTCGCGCAAAGCCGTGGCGTCGGGGTCGAGCACCGAGGTCAGCCGCGCGATGCCGGCGTTGTTGATCAACACGCTGACGTCGGGTGCGGCCTGCGCTGCCGCGGCCACCGAAGCCGGATCGGTCACATCCAGAGCCAGCGGGACCACCCGGGAGTCGGTGGCCTCGATGGTGCGTGGATCACGCGCCGCGGCGTAGACCTTGGCCACTCCCCGGTCCAGCAGTTGACGGACGTAATGCCTGCCCATGCCCCGATTGGCGCCGGTGACGAGCACGGTCTGATCAGCGAGCGATGTCACGGGGATCCTCCTGTTAGTAAACCGAACGGTGTGCTTTATCGACCGTAGCAGCTCCCCTGGCCCGGGGTAAACCCATCGGTATACTTCGACTGGTGAGCAGTGAGCACCGAGAGGTAACGCGCGGCGGCCGCGGCGCCCGTGCCCGCATCCTCGATGCAGCTGGCCGGCTGTTCTACCGGGAAGGTATCAACACCACCGGCGTCGAGCAGCTGGCCAGCGCAGCTGCGGTATCCAAACGGACTCTCTACCAACATTTTCCGAGCAAGCAAGCAGTGGTCGAGGAATACCTGCGAGGTATTCAGGACCGCGTCGGTGATCCCATCAGTCCGACACCCGGCGATCTGGCTCGCACACCACGAGCACGGCTGCTCGCGATCTTCGACCGCCCGCTGCCGCCCGGGCAGATGCGGGGCTGCCCGTTCCACAATGCCGCTGTCGAAGCCGCGTCCATGCCCGGTGTGCAGGACATCGTCCACAATCACAAGCAGGATTTCCTCGACGGTCTGATCGCCTTGGCCCAACAGGCCGGGGCTGCCAACCCGCGGCTGCTCGGCTGGCAGTTGGCCGTGCTCTACGAGGGCGCGGCGGCCCTCGGCACCTCCCTCGACGACCCCACCAGCTGGGGGTACGCCCGCAAAGCCGCGCAGACCCTCCTCGACTCCGCGGTGAAGTAGGCGCAGAAGTGGGCACAATGGGGGTCATGGACCTGCCCGTCATGCCGCCGGTCTCCCCGATGCTGGCCAAGTCGGTGACGTCCTTCCCGCCGGATGCCTCCTACGAACCGAAATGGGACGGCTTCCGGTCGATCTGTTTCCGGGACGGCGACGAGGTCGAGTTGGGCAGCCGCAACGAGCGGCCGTTGACCCGCTACTTCCCCGAGTTGCTCGCCGCCGCCAGGACGGAGCTTCCACCCCGGTGTGTGATCGACGGGGAGATCATCATCGCCACCGGGCACGGGCTGGATTTCGAAGCGCTGCAACAACGCATCCATCCCGCCGACTCCCGGGTCCGTCTGCTCGCCGAGCAGACCCCGGCCGCGTTCGTGGCCTTCGACCTGCTCGCCCTGGGCGATCACGACTACACCGCCGCGCCGTTCAGTGAGCGGCGCGCCGCCCTGGTCGACGCGCTCGCCGCGGCCGGACCCACGTTCCACGTCACGCCGGCCACCACCGACCTTCCGACCGCCCAGCGATGGTTCGCCGAATTCGAGGGTGCCGGGCTCGACGGCATCATCGCCAAGCCGCTGACCGTCACCTACCAGCCGGACAAGCGGGTGATGTTCAAGATCAAGCATGAGCGCACCGCCGACTGTGTGGTGGCCGGTTACCGGTTGCACAAGTCCGGTGCCGACGCCATCGGCTCCCTGTTGCTCGGGCTGTACAAGCCCGACGGACACCTGGCGTCCGTCGGCGTGATCGGGGCGTTCCCGATGGCCAAGCGGCGCGCCTTGTTCACCGAGTTGCAGCCCCTGGTGACCGACTTCGAGCACCACCCGTGGAATTGGGCGGCCCACGAATCCGGCGAGCGCACGCCACGCAAGAACGAAGGATCGCGGTGGAATGCCGGTAAGGACCTGTCGTTCACGCCCCTGCGTCCCGAACTCGTGGTCGAAGTTCGCTACGACCACATGGAGGGCGACCGGTTCCGGCATACCGCGCAATTCAATCGCTGGCGGCCCGACCGCGATCCCCGCTCGTGCACCTACGAACAACTCGACGAGCCGGTCCGGTTCCGTGTCGGTGACATCGTCCCCGGACTCGGCGGTCACGGGTGAGCGGCGCGGGCCGGTTCGCCCCCAGCCCGTCAGCCGATCTGCACATCGGGAATCTGCGCACCGCCGTGCTGGCCTGGCTGTTCGCCCGCTCGACCGGCAGACGGTTTCTGATCCGGGTCGAAGACCTCGATGACCGCACCCATGACGATGTCGCGCACCGTCAGCTGGCCGATCTCGCCGCCATCGGTATCACCTGGGATGCCGAACCGCAGTGGCAGTCCGCACACCCCGACCGTTACGCCGCGGTCGTCGACGACCTCGCCGCACGCGGCCTGGTCTACGAATGCTATTGCAGCAGAAAGGATATCCTTGCCGCCCCTCGGGCACCGCATGCTCCGGAAGGAGCCTACCCGGGCACCTGCCGTGGGCTGTCCGAGCAGCAGCGGGCCCAGCGTCGCGCGAGCAGGCCACCGGCCCTGCGACTGCGTTCGGATACCTCCGAATACACGGTCACCGATCTGCTGCATGGCACCTACACCGGTGTGGTCGACGATTTCGTGCTGCGTCGCGGCGACGGCGTGCCGGCCTACAACCTGGCGGTGGTGGTCGACGACGCGCACAGCGGCGTCGACCAGGTGGTGCGCGGTGACGACCTGCTGTCCTCGTCTCCCCGGCAGGCCTATCTGGCCGAGCTACTCGGGTATCGGCAGCCGGTCTACGCCCACGTGCCGCTGGCGCTCAATGCCGATGGCAAGCGGCTGGCCAAACGCGACGGTGCGGTGACGCTGGCCGAGCTCGGTGTCGAGCGGGCGTTTTCGCTGATCAGCACCTCCCTGGGGTGGCCGTCAGCCGACCTCACCGAACTGCTGGACCGATTCGACCCGACGACGTTGCCGCGCCAGCCGTGGACATACCAACCCGTTTGATCCGAACCCTTGGCGGGCATCCCCTGCGTCATTAACCTCCGCTCCATGCGTCACCTCCCCCGCACCCTGCTGCTGGCCGTCCTGCTGGTCGCCGCAGTGCTGCTGGGTGCTTGCGGGTCGAAGTCCGACGGCGGCGCTCCGCTGTCCTCGGGCGTACTGCGGGTCGGCACCGAAGGCACCTACGCGCCGTTCAGCTACCAGGATCCTGCGACCGGGCAACTGGCCGGCTACGACGTCGACGTCGCCAATGCGGTCGGCGAGCGGCTTGGTAAGAAGGTCGAATTCGTCCAGACCCCATGGGATTCCATCTTCGCAGCGCTGGAAGCCAACCGGTTCGACGTGGTGGCCAACGAAGTCACCATCACCCCGGAACGCCAGAGCAAATACGACATCTCCGAGCCCTACTCGGTGGGCGAAGGCGTCGTCATCACCCGGGCCAACGACAACTCCATCACCTCGGTGGCCGATCTGAAGGGCAAGACCGTCGGCGCCACGGTGACCAGCAACTGGGCCCAGGTGTCCCGCGACGCCGGCGCCAAGCTGGAACCGGTCGAGGGATTCACCCAGGCAATCACCCTGCTCAACCAGGGCCGGGTCGACGCCGTGGTCAACGACAGCATCGCCTTCTACGCCTACCAGACCGAGACCAACGACAAGTCGGTCAAGATCGGCGCCACCATCGGGGAGAAGAGCGAACAGGGCTTCGCGGCCCGGAAGAACAGCGGCCTGCTGCCCGAGCTGAACAAGGCCCTCGACGAACTGAAGGCCGACGGCACACTGGCGGCGATCTCACAGAAGTACCTGAAAGCCAATGTCACGGGCGCGCCGACCGCTGGCGGTACCGAACCCGGACACCGCTCGGTGTGGAAACTCATCGCCGACAACCTCTGGCCACTGGCCAAGGCCGCGATCACGGTCACGATTCCGCTGACCATCATCAGCTTTGTCATCGGTCTGGTGATCGCACTGATCGTGGCGCTGGGCCGGTTGTCGAGGAACGCCGTCGTGTCGAATGTGGCTCGGTTCTACATCTCGATCATCCGCGGTACGCCACTGCTGGTTCAGCTGTTCATCATCTTCTTCGCGCTACCGCAGATCGGGATCAAGCTCGCGCCGTTCCTGGCCGCGGTGATCGCGTTCAGCCTCAACGTCGGCGGCTATGCGGCGGAGATCATCCGCTCGGCAATCCAGAGCATCCCGAAGGGCCAATGGGAGGCCGCCGAGACCATCGGCTACAACTACGCCGGAGCGCTGCGCCGGATCATCCTCCCGCAGGCTGCGCGAGTAGCCGTGCCGCCGCTGTCGAACACCCTGATATCACTGGTGAAAGACACGTCGCTGGCCTCGACGATCCTGGTCACCGAACTGCTGCGCACCGCACAGGTGGCCGCCGCTCCGACCTTCGAGTTCTTCGCGTTGTACGGCACGGCGGCCGTGTACTACTGGATCATCTGCCTGGTCCTCTCGTTCGGCCAGAGCCGCCTCGAGCACCGGCTGGAAAGGCATGTGGCGCGATGAGTGACAGTGCAGCCCAGAAGACCGACGACATCGAGTATCGCGTCACCGCCGAGGGCGTCGAGAAGGCGTTCGGCGACAACAAGGTGCTCAAGGGTGTGTCGTTCAAGGTTCAGAAGGGCACGGCGACCACGATCATCGGGCCGTCCGGTTCCGGGAAGACCACCCTGTTACGCACCCTCAACGCGCTCGATCGGGCCGATGCCGGCGTCATCCGGGTCGACGATATCGAGCTCGACTTCTCCCAGCCGATTCCCAAGCCCGAGGTACGAAGGTTCCAGTCGCGCAGCGGCTTCGTGTTCCAGGGACACAACCTGTTCCCCCACAAGACGGTGCTGGAGAACGTCACCGAGGGACCGCTGATCGTTCAGAAGCGTCCCAAGGACGAGGTCATCGCCGAGGCTCTGACGCTGCTGGATCAGGTCGGGCTCGCGGAGAAGCGCGACCAATACCCGTACGAGCTTTCCGGTGGCCAGCAGCAGCGGGTGGGCATCGCGCGGGCGCTGGCGCTCAAACCCCGGCTGGTGCTGTTCGACGAGCCCACGTCGGCGTTGGATCCCGAGCTGGTCGGCGAGGTCCTGTCGGTGATCAAGGATCTCGCGGTGCAGGGCTGGACGCTGGTGATCGTGACGCACGAAATCCAGTTCGCCAGGCAGGTTTCGGACCAGGTGCTGTTCACCGACCAGGGCATCATCCTCGAGCAGGGGCCACCGTCGGAGGTCATCGGCAACCCGAAAGAGGCACGGACCCGTCAATTCCTGGAACGAGTGCTCAACCCGCTCTAGATTGTCTCTATGTCACAGACCTCCCGCCGGGACGCCGATGTGGTCATCGTCGGCGCCGGGCTGTCCGGAATGATCGCTGCCCGCACGGTACTGGCAGCCGGTCTGCAGCCGCTGGTGCTCGAAGCGGACGAACGCGTCGGAGGCCGGATCCTCACCGAGGAGGTCATCCCGGGGCTGCCGGTGGAACTGGGCGCCCAGTGGATCGGCGACACCCACCACCGGATGTTCGCGCTGGCCGAGGAACTCGGCGTCCAGACCTATCCGCAGTACGACGACGGCCAGACGTCCTATGAGCTGGTGGGCTCAGGAGTGTTGGGAGAGAACGAGTTCCACGCCCGCTTCGCCGACGAACTGGCGGCCCTGGAGCGGGTATTCCGGACGCTGGACGAATTGGCGGCCGAGGTTCCGCCGGCGGCGCCCTGGCTGGCGCCGCACGCCGAGGAATGGGATGTCATGACGGCGGCCGACTGGTACGACGCCCAAGGCCTGGCCCCGGTCGCGCGCACGCTGCTGGAGATCTGCACCGTCGGCATCCTCGCGGTGCCCACGGTCGAGGTGTCGTTCCTGCATCTGCTGTTCACCATCCAAACGTGCGGTGTCACCGCGGAGTTGTTCGCCGAGTCCGAGGGCGGCGCGCAGACCACCCGCTTTGTCGGCGGCACCAGTGAGATACCGAATCGCTTGGCGGCATTGATCTCCGAGCACATCGTGCTCAAGGCTCCGGTATGGCTGATCGAGCACAGCGCCGACAGCGTGAGCGTGCATTGTCGCGGCGGCTTGGTGGCCACCGGCCGGCGTGTCATCGTGGCGATCTCGCCGACGCTGGCCGGGCGGATCATGTACGACCCGCCGCTGCCCGGGGTTCGCGACCAGCTCACCCAGCGGATGCCCAACGGATCGGCGATGAAGGCGTTCTTCATCTACGATGAACCCTTCTGGCGCGCAGACGGTTTCAACGGTCAGCTGATCTCCGACATCGGCCCGGCGCGGATGTCCAACGACACCTGCCTGCCCGGTGACGACCACGGCATCATCCTGATGTTCCTGGAGGGCGAACAGGCCCGCGACTACGCCAAGTGGTCGCAGGACGACCGCCGCGAGGCGCTGACCGCCGAGCTGGTGCGCCACTTCGGCAGCAGGGCCGCCACCCCCGAGTTCTACGTCGACGGGGAATGGTCGGATCGGCAGTGGACGCGTGGCTGCTACAACGCCAACCACGGCCCGCATGTGTGGACCACCTACGGATCAGCGCTGAGCGAACCGATCGGCACCATCCACTGGGCCTCCACCGACACCGCGACCTTCTGGAGCGCCTACATGGAGGGCGCGGTGGACGCCGGCGAGCGGGCGGCGTCCGAAGTCATCGCGGCGCTCAACGGTTAACCCAACGCGACCGGCAGCGACGCCATCCCCCGCAGGGTGACGTTGGGCTTGTACTGCGGCTCACCGGCCAGGTGCGCATTCGGGAACCGCTTGGCCACCGCCGACAACGCCAGCGCCGTCTCCAACCGGGCCAGCGGGGCACCGAGGCAGAAATGGGGGCCCTTGCCGAATGCCATGTGGCGCACGGTCTCCCGGGTGGGGTCGAACTCGTCGGGACGCTCGGTCACCGACGGGTCGCGCTGCGCGGCGGCGAACAGCAGCATCATGTTGTCCCCCTTGGGGATCTCGACGCCGCCGATCGTCATGTCCGCACCGGCGATACGGCCGGCGAGTTGCACCGGCGGGTCGTAGCGCAGCGTCTCCTCGATGATCGCCGGAGCCAGGTCGGCGTCGGCGGCCAGCGCCGTCCAGTGCTCGCGGTGGCGCAGCAGCGCCAGGACGGCGTTGGCGATCAGGTTCACCGTGGTCTCATGGCCGGCGATCAGCAGCAGGTTGCAGGTCGCGACGATCTCTTCCTCGGTGAGTTGGTCACCGGACTCCTCGACGGCGATCAGGCCCGAGATCAGGTCTTCGGCGGGATGGGCGCGCCGCTTCTCGAGCAATTCGCGCAAGTATTCGCGCAGCCACAACCCGGCTTCCAGGCGCTCCTCGAAGCCCTGGGTCTGCCCGGTGAAAGCGATGAACGGATCCAGTCCCTGGGCCAGCAGCGCCGAGGCCCAGTTGAACTTCGGCTCGTCTTCGATCGGCACCCCCAGCAGCCGGCAGATCACCGCTACCGGAAGTGGGTAGGCCAGATCTTCGATCACATCGAATTCACCCTTGGCAGAGACCTTTTCGAGCAGACCGCCGACCATGGTGGCGACATCGGGTTCCAGCGACTTGACGACCTTGGGCGAGAACGCCTTGCTGACCAGCCGGCGCAACCGAGTGTGGTCGGGCGGATCGAGGAACAGAAAGCCGGGGGTGCCGAACGGGCGCACCTGCTGGCCTGCGGCCAAGGCCTTTTGCGCCATCGTGGACTTGGTGCGATCACTGCAGGAATCAGGGTGGCGCAGGATCTCGTCGCACTCGGCGAAGGTCGAGAAGACGTGGAGGTCGTTGTCGGGCAGCTGCATCGGGCCGCTTTCGCGGATCCGGGCGTACACCGGGTAGGGGTTGGCCCGGTTGGCCGGGTCGAGTAGTTCGACGAGCAGCGCCTGCGACTGAGCGGGAGCGGTCATAGCCCTATTGTGCATGCGTCAAGTAAGAGCAACCTGAGCCGAACGTCAGCGGGCGGTGCCGTAGTAGCTGCCCAGGACGTGATCGCGCAGCTCGTCGAACTCACCGGCGACGATAGCCGCGCGGATCTGGTCGACCAGTCGAATGATGAAGCGTTCGTTGTGAATCGTGCACAGCGTGGCCGACAGGATCTCCTTGGCCTTGAACAGATGGTGCAGGTACGCCCGGGTGTAGTGCGCGCAGGTGTAGCAGTCGCACTCCTCGTCGATGGGGGTGAAGTCACGCCGGAACCGCGCGGTGTTGATGTTGAACCGGCCGGTCGGCGAATACACCGCGGCGTTGCGCGCCACCCGCGACGGTGACACACAGTCGAAGGTGTCCGCACCGGCCTCGATCGCGGCGAACAAATCGTCGGGCTCGCTGATCCCGAGCAGATGACGCGGCTTGTCGTCGGGCAATTCATCGATGCACCAGCCGACGATGGTGGCCAGGTTCTGCTTCTCCAGCGCGCCGCCGATGCCGTAGCCGTCGAAGCCGCGGCCGTCGGAATCCAGCAGGGTCGCCAGATCACGGGACGCCTGGCGGCGCAGATCCTCGTACTGCGCACCCTGGACCACCCCGAACAACGCCTGCGCGGGACGTTCCGGCCGCTGCGCCGTCAGCCGCCGGTGTTCGGTCAGGCAGCGTTGCGCCCACGCGTGTGTCCGCGCCACCGATTCCTCTTGGTAGCCACGGGTATTGACCAATGTCGTCAGCTCGTCGAAGGCGAAGATGATGTCCGCACCGATCTTGTGCTGAATCTGCATCGACACTTCCGGGGTGAACCGGTGCGTGGAACCGTCGAGGTGCGAAATGAACGTCACGCCGTCGTCGTCGACATGGGCCAGCCGCTGCTTGCCCTCGGCGATCACATCATCGGCCTGGACCCGGTTGGCGTCCATCGACAGCACCTTGCGAAACCCCGCGCCCAGTGAGAGCACCTGGAACCCACCGCTGTCGGTGAACGTCGGCCCGGGCCAGTTCATGAACGCACCGAGACCACCGGCCTCGTCGACGATGTCGGGACCGGGCTGCAGGTACAGGTGGTAGGCGTTGGCCAGCACGGCCTGGGCACCCAGATCGCGCATGGTTTCGGGCAGCACGGCCTTGACGGTGGCCTTGGTGCCGACGGCGACGAATGCCGGCGTCTGGATGTCGCCGTGCGGGGTGTGGATTACCCCACTGCGTCCCCGCCGGCCGGGTAGTTCCGCGTCGACGGTGAAGAAAGGCACGTCGACATCTAACCAGCGGGCTACCCCAGGAAGCTCACGATGTGCCGGGCCAGGTCCTCGCCGGCGTCCTCCTGCAGGAAGTGACCGGCGTCGTGGATCGTCGGGTGCTCGATGCCCTTGGCCCCGGTCATGTGCTCGCGGAAGATCGGTGCCATGCCGCCGGTGATCGGGTCGCCATCGCTGAACGCCACCAGCACCGGCGTCGTGCTGGCCGCCAGCACAGCCCAGGCCCGGCGGTTGGCGTCGGATGCCGGGTCGTCCGGACTGGTCGGCACCAGGCCTGGCATCGCCCGTGCCGCGACCGAGAAGCTGTCCTCGGGGAACGGGGCGTCGTAGCCCGCGCGCACCTCGTCACTCATCGGCCGGCGGCAGCCGGACTCGACGAACCGCCCGACGTCGACGGTGGGTGCGCTCTGAATGGCCTCGCGGAACTTCCACCAGATCTCGGGCATGCTGACGTCCCCGGTCGGCAGACCGGTGTTGGCGACCACGATGCGGCTGAACCGGTCCGGGTTCTCCGCAGCCACCCGAAGGCCGATCAGACCACCCCAGTCCTGACCCACCAGGGTCACCCGGTGCAGATCCAGCACATCGAAGGCCAGTGCCCGCATCCATTCGACGTGGCGCGCGTAGGTGTGGTCCTCGAGCCGGGTCGGCTTGTCGGAGCGACCGAAACCGACGAGGTCCGGACAGATCACTCGGTAGCCGGCGGCGGCGATGATGGGGATCATCTTGCGGTACAGGAACGACCACGTCGGTTCGCCGTGCAACATCAGGACCGGGTCGGCGTGGGCGGGACCGGCCTCCACCCAGGCCACGCGCAGGGTCGCGCCCTCGTCGTCGTCGAGTTCGGCGTAGTGCGGCTGAAAGTCGAAGTCGGGGAGTTCAGCGAACCGATCTTCGGGGGTACGCAGGGTCTGCACGCTGCCCGACGTTACCGATACCGACGGGGGAAATTTCGTTCATTCAGTCCTTCACTGGCAAACGGCGACCGATAATCGTCCCGATGACCGGTCAATGTCGACCGGTCACTTCAACAAAGGAGAAATTCGGTGAATCGTGGCTTTGTGGTGGCCGTAGCCGGCGCCGCAGTTCTGGTCGCCGGCCTGTCCGGCTGTTCCAAAGACGACAAGAAATCGGAGTCGACGTCGAGCGCGTCGAGTTCGTCGGCGGCGGCAAGCGCATCCTCGAGCGCAGCCGAGACACCCAGCGCCAGTTCCGGCGCCAGCACCGCCAAGGTGACCATCGACGGTCAGCCGCAGACCATCAACGGGCAGGTCGTCTGCGCGACCGCAGCCGGCAACTACAACATCGCCATCGGTGAGGCCGCCACCGGGATCGCCGTCGTGATGAGCGAAGACGCGTCCAAGGTGCACTCCGTCGGCCTGGGCAACGTCAACGGCGTGACCCTGGGCTACCAGGAGGGCGTGCCGGGCGGCGCCTCGGCCACCGCCACCAAGGACGGCAACAACTTCAAGATCACCGGAACCGCGACGGGCATCGACATGGCCAACCCGATGCAGCCGGTCAACAAGCCCTTCGAGATCGACGTCACCTGCCCCTGACGGCAGACCCAGACAAGGCGGCGGCGACCTGAGGGGTCGTCGCCGCCTTCTCGGCTAGACGCCGACCGCCTCTTCGAGTCCGGTCAGTGAGTCCTCCAGATGGCCGAGCAACCGCTGCAAGTGCGGCACGCTGCGCCGGCAGCCGACCAGGCCGAAGTCCAGGTTGTCGGCGTTGTTCGACAACGTGATGTTGAGTGCCTGGCCGTCCAGCGCGATCGACATCGGGTAGTTGCCGTCGAGCCGGGCGCCGCGCCAGTACAGCGGTTCGCGCGCACCGGGCACGTTGGAGATCACGATGTTGAACGGCGGCTGGGCGGCCTGGGCCAATCCCGGCACCAGGGCCATCGCCAGCGGCGCCATGTTGAATGCGGACAGGCCCAGCTGCTGCAGCCTCGGCAGTTGGGAGAACACCTCTTTGTTGCCGCGCATCGACGCACTGATGGTGTCCAGCCGCTGGGCCGGGTCGTCGAGGTCGGTGGCCAGGCTGCACAGGATCGCCCCGACCTGGTTGCCGCCGCTGGCGGCGTCGTCCTCGGACCGCAGGCTCACCGGCACCATGGCGACCAACGGCCGGTCCGGCAGCGCCTTCTGCTCCAGAAGGTAGGCGCGCAGGGCGCCGGCGCACATCGCCAGGATGACGTCGTTGACGGTGACACCGGCGGCATCCTTGACCGCGACGACGCGCTTGATCGGCCAGGACTGCGCAGCGCACCGCCGAGCGCCGCCGATCGGGACGTTGAACATCGTCTTGGGTGCACCGAACGGCAGGGTGAGCTGCTGCTCCAGCAGTGCAGCCCGGGCCAGGGTGAACACTGAAGGACCAAGTCCTGCAACCGATCCCGCGGCCTTGACCAGTCCGCCCAACCGCGACGACCGCGACGTGCTCGTCCTTCGCCGGCGCGGCCCCATGTTCCACGGGGCCCGCAGTTCGGTGTCCTGCGGATCGATCGACAGGGACCGGCGCATCAGCTTCATCGCCGAGACACCGTCGAGGAGCGCGTGATGCACCTTGGTGTACACCGCGAAGCGGCCGTCGTTGAGGCCCTCGACCAGATGGGCTTCCCACAGCGGGCGATGCCGGTCGAGCAGGCTGCCGTGCAGCCGCGAGGTCAGCTCGAGCAGCTCGCGGACTCGCCCCGGCGACGGGAGTGCCGAGCGGCGCAGGTGATATTCGAGGTCGATGTCATGGTCGAACGACCATGACAGATTGGCGATCCCGCCCAGCACTTCACCGGGATGCTTGCGGAAGGTGGGCTGGACATCCTCGAAAGTCAGCATCGCCGAATAGATGTCGCGGATGAAGTCGGGGCCGGCGCCCTCGGGTGGCTCGAACAATTGCAGTCCACCGACATGCATCGGATGCTCGCGGGATTCGGCCAGCAGGAACATCGAATCGGTCGGTGAAATCAATCCCATTGCATTCCCTCCGCGCGTTCACTGCCATCCGTGTGCCCATTAGAGCGGGTCGCTATTCGCCACCGATGCCAATCGGGTGGATCGTCAGGTCCAAAGACCCTGTCCGGCGCGGCCCCCACAGCGCAGGGTGAAAGTCATGACGGCCGATCGGCGCATGCGGGCAGCCATGGCCGTTGTCGTCGGCGCGACACTGGCCGGGATCGGGCTGCTGGTGGTGGCGTTCATCGGGATGGCGCGTCACCCCGCCGGCGACACCGCCGGGCCCACCGCGTCGACGAACGTCTCGACATCTGCGGCACCGGGACCGTCCGCGCTCGCGGTCGCGGTCCGCTCCTGGGAGTCGCGCGCCGGCGACCACTTCACGCAGTCAGCGCGAGCGCTCGAACAGGTGTCGGACGCAACTGAGGGCAATGACGAGGCCGGCGTCCGCGCGGGCTGTCAGCGGCTACACGACACCAATGCCGTCGGGCTGCAGGCCGATCTACCCACCCCGGACCCGGCGCTGACCGGCGAGCTGCAGAGCATGATCGACGACATCAACATCGCGGCGCACGCGTGTCTGCGATTCGTCGACGCCCGCCAGCCCAACGACGCCACGAATTACCAGATCTACCTCGCCAGGGCGATCGACCACCTGACGACGGCCAAACGGATCCTCAACGACGACCTCGGTCAGTGATGGCCACCGCCACCGCCGCCCCCACTACTGTCGTGCGGGCCGCCGTTGAAACCGGGCTCGGCAACCTCGGCCTCGGTCAATTGGTCACTGGTATCCGGGATGACGGTCGGGGCGCAGTTCATCGAGAAACTGTCCTCGGTGTCGTTGTCCGAGCACTGCGCCAGCACTCGCGGGCCCTGACCGTCAAGCCTGGAAAGGACTGCCACCACCGGGGACAGTGCGATCGCGAGACCGACGGCACCATAGATCAGCCGCCGGCCGTGCAGTGGAACCGTCGCCATACTCACAACCCCCTTCATCGATGCTGTCAGGTTAGGTCAGCTTCCTGGGAATGGCGGCGGCAGGCCGACGATTCGCCGGTTCCCACAGACAGCTCCCAGGGATTCGACACAGCCGTCAATATTTTGCCGAAATCCACCTACGTCGACGCGTGCCGAGTTACGTTCCGCCCAGACGGCCAACGGAGGCCGCGGACCAAGGGGGGATCCATGTATCAACACACAGCAGTCGCCGATGGTGCCCGCCGGATCGGCGCGCTGATGATCGGCGCGGCGGCCGCGGCCACACTCGCGATCTCGGCACCGGCGCCGGCGAACGCAGCCGACGGCTGCGTGGCCTTCGGCGCGCTGAACATGCACACCGGGTCGGCGAGTTGCTCATCGACAGGTTTGCTGGGATTGGCGGTGGCGTTCGGACCGGGGGCCACGGCCACCTCGGCGGGGATCTTCGGACTGGCCTTCGCCATCGGCGCGGGCAGCACCGCCACCGGCGGCAACACCCCGAATGACGTCTTCAACACCGCGGTGGCGATCGGCGATGGCAGCGTCGCCGACGCCGAACACGGCGTGGGCAATATCGCGACGGCCAGCGGCGGCAGCCAGTCCTACGCCTACTTCGGCAACTTCAACATCGCCATGGGACGCGGGCCCAGCAACAAGGTGAACGCCTACAACGGCAACTTCAACATCGCGATGGCGATGGGGCGCAACAACTACGCCACCGCCGGCTCCGAGCAGGGCATCGGCAACTTCAACGTGGCTACCGCCCTCGGTGAGCAGAACACCGCCAGCGCCATCAACGGTGACTTCAACCGCGCCACCGCGGTCGGCCGTAACAACGGGGCCTTCGCGGGTACCGGAAACCGCAACCGGGTGATGGTGTTCGGCAAGAACAACAACTCGGTCGCCACCTTCGGTGACGGCAACCAGACGGTCGTCCTCGGCGAGGGCAACGTCGCCAATGCCGGCGGTGGCAACCGCAACCGGGCAATCGTGTTCGGCGGCGACAACACCGTGCGCGTCGGTGACCCGACCAATCCGACCGGCACCTCGGACCACAACTCGGCCACGGTGCTCGGCAAGAGCAACACGGTGACGGCCGGGCCGGGCAGCCGCAACCACATCCGGATCTCGGGGAGCGGGATCACCGCATCGAAGCCCTGACCGGGCGGCGAGTGTGCGTCCTGATCCGCTGACCTCGGCGTGTCGCGGATCAGGATGCACAGTCGAGGTGGCGCCAAAGACGGCGCCAAAGACGAAAAGTGGGGACATAATTCGATGGCCCGCAATCGATTCCGCCGATAAGGTCCGGGTGATGAGATCCGCTTATGCGTTCGCCGCGGCGCTGATCGAGAAGTACAGCGCCGAACTCGGTGACGCCGCGACGCATCAACTGCTCGGCGATCTGAGCGGGGATGACGAAGTGGCCGCCATTTGCGTGGTTGAGATTGCACCTGTGTCGGCGGCCGAAATCGATGAGTTGGAGCGACTCAGCGCGACGTTCGAGTACCAGGTCGATCGAGATGTGGCGGCGACGGTGATTGCCAAACGTCGCAACCAGCTACGCGCCTAAACCCCGTACAGTGGCCGCCGCGTCCAGGGACGATGACAACAGGAGGCGCGACCTCGCGTTCGAGGCGATCCCTTCTGCATGGCCGGGACTGAGTAGAAGCAGTCGTGAAGACGTCATCGACCTGCTGTCGACCTACGACCATGTACTCGCCCTGAAGTGTCTCGTGGATTCGACGTCTCTCGACTCCACCATCGCTGATGCGATCCGCGCGGAGCTCGGACAGCAGACATGAAAACAGCCCCTCACCTGCGCTAACAGGATCGGGGCTATGGCGGTGGCGGAGGGATTTGAACCCTCGGACGGGGGTTACCCGTCACACGCTTTCGAGGCGTGCTCCTTAGGCCGCTCGGACACGCCACCGTCGGCAAGCTTACGGTCCCGCCCCGGCCTAACCCAAATCGCGCTGACGGGCGAAAAAGCTCTCCAGCAGCGCAGCGCACTCATCGGCCAGCACACCGCCGTGCACCTGCGGCCGGTGGGTCAGCCGCCGATCGCGCACCACGTCCCACAGCGAGCCCACCGCGCCAGTCTTGGGCTCCCACGCCCCGAACACCACCCGGGCCACCCGCGCCATCACCAGCGCACCCGCGCACATCGTGCACGGTTCCACGGTCACCGCCAGCGTCGCACCCTCCAGCCGCCACCCGTCGCCGTACACCGCGGCCGCTGCCCGCAGCGCCAGGATCTCGGCGTGCGCGGTCGGATCACCCAGCTCCTCGCGGGCATTGGCCGCGCGGGCCAACTCGGTGCCGTCCGGGCCGAACACCACCGCACCGATGGGGACGTCATCGGGGCCGGCCCCTCGGGCGGCAGCAAGAGCCGCACGAATCAGCGCAGAATCCGAACTCACCGATCGAGGCGGTCCAAGATCGCCGACAGCTCGTCGGCGAACCCCATCTCCCGGGCGATCCGGCCCAGTTGTTCGTCGGCGTACAGGTCGGTCTCGTCGAGGATGACGCTCAACACGGCTTCGGGCAGGCCGATGTCGGAGAGCACCCCGAGATCGCCCTCCTCGAACGGGTCGGAATCCTCCAGGTCCTCCGGGGCGATGTCGGCGTCCAGGGTCTCCAGCGCCTCGGCGGCGATGTCGTAGTCCAGCGCCGCGGTAGCGTCCGAGAGCAGCAGCCGGGTGCCCGACGGCGCGGGCCGCACCACCAGGAAGAACTCGTCGTCGATGTCGAGCAAACCGAACACCGCACCGGCACTGCGCAATTCGCGCAACTCGGTCTCGGCAGCCCGCAGGCTGGTGAGCGCCTTGGCGCTCAGCGGCGAGCATCGCCACTTGCCCTCTTCGCGAACCACAGCCACGCCGAAGCCGTCCGGGGTGTCCACCGAATCCGGTGCCCCCTGACCGCCTTGGCCCCGCCGTGCCTCCATGGCCGCCTACGCTAGTCGTTGGGCAGGCCCTTTGACCAGGTAATGGGTGGCCACCGGGTGTGATGTGCCAACCTGGAAGCGTGACGAAGACTCCCGTGTGCGTGCTCGGGCTTGGCCTGATCGGCGGATCGGTGATGCGCGCGGCGGTGGCTGCCGGACGCGAGGCGCTCGGCTACAACCGGTCCGTCGAGGGGGCCGACGGCGCCAAGATCGACGGCTTCGACGCCACGACCGACCTCACCGAAGCTCTGTCCTGGGCAGCCCAGCGTGACGCCCTCATCGTGTTGGCCGTGCCGATGCCCGCCGTAGGCCTGATGCTCAGCCATATCGCCGACGTGGCGCCGCAGTGCCCGCTGACCGACGTCATCAGCGTCAAGGGTGCGGTGCTCGACGAGGTGCGCTCGGCCGGCCTGCTCGACCGCTACGTCGGGGGTCACCCGATGGCCGGCACCGCGCACTCCGGTTGGGCGGCCGGAGACGCCCGGATGTTCGTCGGCGCGCCGTGGGTGATCTCGGTCGACGAACACGTCGACGCCACGGTGTGGGCGCAGGTGATGCAACTGGCGCTGGACTGCGGCGCCGTCGTCGTCCCCGCCAAGTCCGACGAGCATGACGCTGCCGCGGCCAGCATCTCGCACCTGCCGCACCTGCTGGCCGAGGCACTGGCCGTCACCGCCGGTGAGGTACCACTGGCCTTCTCGCTGGCAGCCGGATCGTTCCGGGACGGCACCCGGGTGGCCGCCACCTCACCTGACCTGGTGCGGGCGATGTGCGAGGCCAACGCCGAGCAGTTGCTGCCGCTGCTGGACCGCGCGCTGGAGTTGTTGACCCACACCCGCGCGAGCCTGTCGGAGAAGGGTTCGGTGGCCGAACTGGTGGAGAGCGGGCACGCCGCGCGGGCCCGCTACGACAGCTTCTCGCGCCCGCAGATCGTCACCATCGTGCTCGGCGCGGAGAACTGGCGCGAGGAACTGGCCGCCGCCGGACGCTCCGGCGCGGTGATCAGATCCGCTCTGCCAGGCCCGGGTAGTCGAGGATGAACCCGTCGGGGTCGACGGTGATGGTGGTTTCGGCCACCGGGGAGTGCAGCTTGATGCCCTCGCCGCCGTCGGTCCCGGAGCTGCTGTAGCTGATCGACGCCTGGCTGACGGTGAGGTCGGGCAGGTTGACGTAGACCACCGGCAGGGTCACCGAGTCAGCCCGCCGGTAGAGCCCGGTGCGCCGGATCGGCAGGGCGTTGAAGAACGGACTGAAGACGACGTCGACGTCCAGCGCGCCCTCGTAGGAGCCGCGGGACTGGCCCTGGTGGTCGGTGATCAGCCACATGTTCTCGTCGTCGCGGGCGATCGACAGCTGGCGGTCCCGCTCGGCGAGTGTGATGCTGAGCGAGAGCCGCTTGGTCGCGCCGCTCTCGTCGGTGACCAGGTCATATGAGGCGCTGAAGGCGGGGTGCGTACCCGAGGCGGCGGCCACGATCCGGCCATAGGCCTTGATCCGGTTTCCGGACAGCTGGACGCGGGTCGACTCCATCTGGGAAGCGTCGTAGGCGCGCCAGGTCAGGGTCTTCGGCCAAGCGCTGTCGCTAGCATCTGTGGCTGAACTCACCCGTCTACCGTAAGCGACGGGTCGCCGCGCTCGTAGCCAGGTCGCCAAGTGCGGCCCATCTGTGACGTGGGTGCTTTCGACTCGACACTGACCTCGTCGTCGAGCAGCGGCTGCGGCAGTCGCCACCATCGTCCGGATCCGGGTAAGGAAGCCCAGACGGCCATGGCGAGCAGCCCGTCGAGTACCAGCGCCAGCACGGTGACCAGCAGCGCGCCGACCAACGCGATGTGGAACTGGCGGATCTTGATGCCGTCGATCAGGTAGCGGCCCAGCCCGCCGAGGCTGGCGTACGCGGCGATCGTCGCGGTGGCCACCACCTGCAAGGTGGCGGTGCGCAGCCCGCCCAGGATGAGCGGCAACGCGTTGGGCACCTCGACGCGGGTGAGCACCTGCGTCTCGGTCATCCCCATCGACCGGGCCGCGTCGACCACCCTGGGGTCGACGTTGGCGACCCCGGCATACGTGCCGGCCAACAGCGGCGGGATTCCGAGCAGCATCAGCGCGATGGTCGGCGGCAGCAGGCCCAGTCCCCACAGCAGAACCCCGAGCAGCAGCACGCCGAGGGTGGGCAGGGCGCGCAGCGCATTGACCCCGGTGACCACCAGGAAGGTGCCGCGCCCGGTGTGCCCGATCAGCAGGCCGACCGGGATGGCGATCAGCGCCGAGACCACGACGGCGACCAGGGTGTACTGCAGGTGCTCGAGGATGCGGGCGCCGAGTCCGGCCTTACCGCCCCAGTTGGCGGCGGTGAAGATGTAGGCCAGCGCCTGGTGCAGGAAGTTCACGACGCCGCCCCCGCCCGCGCCCACGGGGTGATGGCCCGCCCGGCCAACAGGATCAGGATGTCGATGACGACGGCGACCAGGAAGATCGCGATGATCCCGGCGACGATCTGGTCGCTCTTGTCGGCCTGATAGCCCTCGGTGAACCAGGTGCCCAGCCCGCCGATGCCGATGACCGAGCCGACCGACACCATCGAGATATTGGTCACCGCAACCACTCTCAGTCCCGCGACGAGCACCGGAATCGACAGTGGCAGTTCAACTTTGAGCATTCGGGACACGCCGGTGTAGCCGACGGCGGTGGCCGCGTCGCGGACCTGGCCCGGTACCGCGTCGAGTGCCTCGGGAACCGCCCGGACCAGCAGCGCGGTGGTGTAGAGCGTGAGCGCGACGATGACGTTGGCCTCGTCGAGGATCCGGGTGGGGATGATCAGCGGCAGCACCACGAACAACGCCAGCGACGGGATCGTGAAGATGATGCTGGCCGTCACCGTGGTGAGCCGGCGTAGCGGCGTGCTGCGCCACACCGTGGCGCCCAGTGGGACTGCGATCAGCAGACCGAGCACCACCGGGATCAGCGACAGTCGCAGATGGATGACGGTCAGCGCCCAGGCCTTGTCCAGATGGGTGAGCAGATAGTTCATCCGCCGCTCCGCTGGGCCTGCAGGGCGTTGATCACGTCGTCGGCCTTCACCCCGCCGATCACCTGTCCGTCTGCGTCGACCGCCACCCCGAGACCCGACGGTGAGGACAGTGCCGCATCGAGTGCCAGCCGCAGGGTGCCGTCCGGACCGAACAGCGATCCACCGGCGATCGTGCTGTCGTACAACGAACTTCCGCCGCGGTGTAGCTGCACACCTTCGGCGTTGATCCAGGCGTACGGCCGGCCGTCATCCTTGGTGACCAGTCGCCAATCACCGGGCGCCAGCGACAACGCGTCGATCCCACCCTCGGTCACCGTTGCGACGTCGTGCAACGGCAACCCGGCGGCGGATCGGAACTGCAGTCCGCGGTAGCCGCGGTCGGCTCCGATGAAACCGGCGACGAAGTCGTTGGCCGGATTGGACAGCAGACGGGCTCCAGCGTCGTACTGCTGCAGCACACCACCGGGCCCGAATACCGCGACCCGGTCGCCGAGTGTGACCGCCTCGTCGATGTCATGGGTGACGAAGACGATCGTCTTGCGCAATTCGCTTTGCAGACGCAGGATTTCGACCTGCAGTTCATCGCGCACCACCGGGTCGACGGCCGAGAACGGCTCGTCCATCAACAGGATCGGCGGGTCGGCGGCCAACGCTCGGGCCACACCGACCCGCTGCTGCTGACCGCCGGATAGCTGCGCCGGGTAGCGATCGCCGAGTTTGGGGTCCAGGCCGACCCGTTCGAGGACACCGTAGGCGGCCTTGCGGGCGGCGCGCCGGGACTCACCCTTGAGCACCGGCACGGTGGCCACGTTGTCGACCACCCGCTGGTGCGGCATCAGTCCACCGCTCTGGATCACATAACCGATGCCGAGCCGGAGTTTGACCGGATCCACACCGGCGATATCGCGGCCGTCGACGGTGACGGTGCCGGATGTCGGGTCGATCATCCGGTTGATCATCCGCATGGAGGTGGTCTTGCCGCACCCGGACGGGCCGACGAAGACTGTCAGCGTCCCCGTCGGCACCTGCAGGGTGAGATCATCGACGGCCACGGTGCCGTCGGGATAGGACTTGGTGACGTTGGCGAAGGTGATCATCATTTCCCGATCGGCTTGTCGAACCCGTTGTCGCTGATCCATTTTCGTGCGGCTTGGTCGGGATCGACACCCGAGTTGCCCGACACCGCGGTATTCAGTTCGATCAGGCCCTGCGTGCTGAGCTTGGCCGAGACCGCATCGAGAACCCGCTTGAGTTCATCGGACTTCTTCTGTGAACTCACCAGCGGCACCACATTGGCGGCCAGGAAGTTGTTCTTCGGGTCCTCGAGCACGACCAGATTGTTCTGCGGGATTGCCGGTGACGTGCTGAAGATGTCGGCCGCGGTGACGGTTCCGTCGACCAGTGCGCGCACGGTGGCCGGACCGCCCCCGTCGCTGATGGAAATGAAGTTGTCGGGCGTGATGTCCAGGCCGTACTTGGCCTTCAGGCCGGGCAGCCCCTCGGTGCGGTTCTGGAACTCCGACGGCCCACCGAACTTGACCTCCGCGGAATGGGCGGCCAGATCACCGATGGTCTTGAGGTTCCACTTCTGTGCGGTCGCCTCGGTGACGGCCACCGTGTCGGTATCGCTGGCCGGTGACGGCGTCAGGATCGACAGATCACCGGGCAACGCCCGAACCAGGGCGAGCTCCACCTGATCCGGGTCGGTGACGGTGGTCTTCGGATCGAAGTACTGCAACAGGTTTCCGGTGTATTCGGGCACCAGGTCGATGGAATGGTCGCGCACGGCCGGGATGTAGGTTTCCCGGCTGCCGATACCGAACTGCCGCCCGACGGTGAAGCCGTTGGCCTCCAAGGCTTGTGCGTAGATCTCGGCGATGATCTTCGACTCCGGGAAGTCGGCGGACCCGACGACCAGCGTCTTGAGATCACCGGAGACCGACCCGCCACCGAGCGGGTTGGCACTGCCGCAAGCGGCAACCACCGGCGCGATGAAGGCAACGAGCAGCGCCGCCAAGCACACCAGCTTCGGTCGACTCGACGCGATCATGGAGCGTCCTTTCACCCCTACCCTTGACCGACACTATCGACCCGATGGCCGCAACGCCCTGGTTTAGATCACAGCCGACGTCATCGTCTCGTCGCGGGTTGGTGGTTTCTTTCTGGCCACGAACGGGCAAAGATGGCGTCATGAGCACCGAACCGCCGGTATCGGCCAGCGAGCCAACGCCCCCAGGGCCCCCGACCTCCCCGGCGCCGCCGGCGCCACCCGTCGACACCCCCAAAACGCCCGCGCAGCCGGTCTCCGAAGTCGGCTTCACCAGGGCGGCTGCCCTGTGGTCGGCGATCTTCCTGGGTCTGCTGATCCTGATCGTGCTGCTGATCTTCGTGGCCCAGAACACCGAGTCGGCCTCGTTCGCCTTCCTCGGCTGGCACTGGACGCTGCCGCTGGGTGTGGCGATCCTGGGCGCTGCGGTCGGCGGCGGGCTGATCGCGGTCCTGGGCGGGGCAGCACGGATCTTCCAGCTCCGCCGGGCCGCCAAGAAGAACCTCAAGGCGGCACTGAAGAGCTGACCGGCTACCCCGAACCGTTCGCCAGCGCGCAGAGCCCACCGCTGATCAACACCCCGACAGCCTGTGCCATCAACGCACCGGCCTCGGTGTCGTCGTCCTCGGCAGCGGCCATCCTGCGTCGGTAGTCGATTCCGGCGACGATGATGCCCAACTTGAAATAGCCGAGCGCCATCTGGAAATCCCAGTGCGCCAGTGGGTTCCCGGACACCACCGAGTACCGGTGGGCCAGGTCCTGCGCCGACGGCATGGTCGGCGCCGACCAGGCCATCTCCTCGCCGAAGATCAGGTTGAGCGCGGGATCGCGGTGCACACACATCAACGCCGCATCCGAGAGCGGATCGCCCAGTGTGGACATCTCCCAATCCAGCACGGCCCGAACGACTGTCGGGTCTTCGGCGTCGAGCATCGTGTTGTCGATCCGGTAGTCGCCGTGCACGATCGAGGTACGGCTCTGCGCGGGAACCGATTCGGCCAGCCGGGTGTGCAGCCGGTGCACGTCGGCGTCGAGCGGGTCGTCCGGGCGCCGCACCAGTTCCCACTGCGATCCCCAGCGCCGCACCTGGCGCTCGAGGTAACCGGAGGGCTTGCCGAAATCCGACAGTCCCACCGCATCGGGGTCCACCTCGTGCAGGTCGACGAGGACCCTCACCAAGCTGTCCACACAGTCGCTCACCAGGTCGGGGCCACCGAGAGCTTCGAGTTGGGCCCGGGTGCGCACCACCTGGCCGTCGACGTACTCGACCATCTGGAACGGTGCGCCCAGCACCGAGTCGTCATCGCGCATCGTCACTGCCGGGGCCACCGGCACCGGGCTGCCGGCCAGCGCGGCCACCACTCGGTACTCGCGGGCCATGTCGTGTGCCGAGGGGGTCAGGCCGTGCAGCGGCGGCCGGCGCAGCACCCATCTGGACGCGTCGTCGTAGACCAGGAAGGTCAGGTTGGATCGTCCGCCGGAGAGGAACTGTGCCCGCAGTTCACCGGTGCGCGGGATGCCCGCCGAACGCAGATGCTGGTCGAGCGCAGTCAGGTCGAGGCCGTCGAGTCCGGTCACTCGCTATGTATAGCCGAAACGGCTCAGCGATTGTTGCGGGGCAGCAGATCCCAGACATGTTCGGTGGTGTTCACCGACGCCACCGTCGCCTGTCCGGTGCGGGCGTAGAGAAGGCGGGTCACCGAGACGTAGTCGATGGGGAACGACAGCAGCCGCTCGGTACCGAGAAGCCGATGCAGCACCACGTTGATCACTCCGCCATGGCTGAAGACCGCCACGGTGTCGTCGTGGTCGCAGGCCGCGACGATATCGGCCAGCGCGGCCATCACCCTGCCGACGAACTCGTCCTCGTCGACACTGCTGGGCAGGTGGCCGGCGGCCATCCGGGCCCATTCCTCGGGCCGTTCCGCGCGGATGAGTTCGATCGGTACGTAGTGGGACAGGCCGCGGTCGTACTCGGCCAACCGTTCGTCGATGTCGAGGGTCAGCCCCCGCTGCGCGGCCACGGGCTCGCCGGTCTGCATGGCCCGGCGCTGCGGGCTGCTCACCAGCCGGGTGATCGGGAACCGCGCCAGCGCGTCGGGTAGCCGGCGGGCCTGCTCCCAACCCTGCTCGGACAGCTCCGGATCCGACCCCTCACCGGCCTGGGTGCGATGCGGCAGGGCGTGCCTGACAAGCAGCAACTGCATCTGTTCAGACATCCTTTCGGTACTGGGGCCGTTCTGCGGGCCCGTGCAACGATAAGGCCCATGCGCGCGTTCGCCTGTCCGGTGTGCCAGAGCTTCGCCTTGTTCGAGAGCGCAGAATGCCCGTCCTGCGGCACCGCGTTGGGCCTGCATCTGCCGAGCAAGTCGATGGTCGCACTGACCACCGGGACGGCGATCATCGGGGGTGCCGGGTGGGTGCGCTGCACCCAGGCCGAACCGCTGGGCTGCAACTGGCTGGTACCCGATGCCGTGCCCGCCGAGCAGCGCGGCCGGTGTCTGGCCGATTCGCTGATCCGCCGCGAACCCGAACCCGACGACACCATTGCGCTGGAGAAGCTGGTACCCACCGCGGTGGCCCTGCGCAGGCTGGTCTACCAGCTCGACGATCTGGGCTTGCCGATCGAGCCCTACTGGCAGCGTGCCGGCGGGCTCGCGTTCGATCTGCTGTCCAGCTACAGCAACGGTGAACGCATCATGATCGGCCACGCCAACGGCGTGATCACCATCGATCTGGTGGAATCCCTTGACGCGTACCGGGAATCGCTTCGGGTGCGCCTCGGCGAACCGTACCGCACGATGCTCGGACACTTTCGCCACGAAGTGGGCCACTACTACCAGAACATCCTGGTGGAGACGGGCCCGGGCGCAGCCCGCCACCTGGATCGCTGCCGCGAGCTGTTCGGTGACGAGCGCGCCAGCTACTCCGAGGCGATCGCGCGGCACTACGAGGTGGGGGCACCTGCGGACTGGCAGCGTGCCTTCATCTCGGAATACGCGACCATGCACCCGTGGGAGGACTTCGCCGAGTGCTTCGCGCATTATCTGCACATCACCGACACCATCGACACTGCGCGCGAGGGCGGGCTGGTGTTGCACAAGGACAGGGTGCGGTTCGCCTGGCCGCAGGACATCGTCCCGCGCGAGTCCTACGCCGACGCACCGGTCGAACAGCTGCTGTTCGACTGGACGTGGATCTCGTTGTTCTTCAACCGGGTCAACACCGCGATGGGCAAGAACCCGTTGTACCCGTTCGACATCACCGAACCGGTGGCCGCCAAGCTGGGCTTCGTGCACACGCTGGTGCGGGAGTCAGCGCTCGCGTAGTTCGGCCAGGATCTCCTCGGTGTGCTCCCCGAGTCGCGGCGCCACCGACCTCGGCGCCCACGGTGTGCCGTGGAAGTCCGCCGGGGTGGCGATCATCGGCACCGGCGAGTCACCGTCGGGCACGTCGACCAGCCCCCCACCAGCGTGGAACTGCTCGTCACCCAGGATGTCCTCCATGCCGTTCACCGGTGACCAGAACAGTTCCGGCTCGGCCTCGAAGATCGGCGTCCATTCGTCGAGGGTCTTGGTTGCAAAGATCACGTCGAGGGCAGCGATGAGCTCGCGGGCGTTGATCGCACGGTTACGCGCTGTGTCAAACCTGCTGTCGGACAACCATTCCGGACGGTTCACCGCCCGGCACAGGGGTGGCCAGTGCCGGTCGGCCTCCATCCCGACGAGCCAGAACCGGCGCCCGTCGGACGCCGCATAGTTGTTCATAGCGGGGTTGCCCATGTTCTCGCGCTGTCCGATGGAGATTGGTGACCCGCTGAGCAGGAACGTGTTGAGGTCGAAACTGACGGTGTAGGTGCCCTGGCGATACAACGAGGTGGTGACCAGCTGGCCGGTCCCGGTGCGGGCGCGGGCCACCAGAGCGGCATTGACTGCGGCGGCCAGCGTCATACCGGTGAGGTGATCGCCCATGCCGCCGCGCTGGAACGGTGGGACGTCACCGGGTCTGGTCAGTAGCGCAGCCACCCCGGCGCGGGCCCAGAACGCGGCAATGTCGTAGGCCGGCCGGTTGGCATCGGGTCCGGTCTCGCCGTAGCCGGTGATGAGCCCGTACACCAAGCCCGGGTTGTGCTCGGCGAGCGCGGCGTAGTCCAACCCCAGCCGCTGCAGTGCATCCGGGCGGACGTTGGTGATGAAAACGTCCGCGCCGCTGATGAGCTCGTGGGCGACGGCTCGATGCACCTCGGTGCCCAGGTCCAGCACGATGCTGCGTTTGGAGCGATTGTCCATCTCGAACGGTGGGTTGCTGCCGTCCTGGAGTCCGAGTATCCGGCCGAACAGCCGGGCCGGATCACCGGATGGGGGTTCGATCTTGACGACGTCGGCGCCCCAGTCCGCCAGGATGCCCCCAGCGGCCGGACCGGCCACCCAGACTCCGAGCTCGACGACCTTGATCCCATCCAGCGGTCCTGCCATCCCCGGAACAATACTGGCGGCGCGTTCGCGGGAATCTATTCTCGGTGAAGGCGTCACCAGTTCGCCCGGAAGATGACGGTGAGGAGACCTGAATTGGGTTATGCAGACGAACTTTTCGACCTGACCGACCGGGTTGTCCTGATCACCGGCGGCAGCCGGGGGCTGGGCCGGGAGATGGCGTTGGCGGCCGCCCGTTGCGGGGCGGACGTCGTGATCGCCAGCCGCAAGTACGAGACCTGTGTGGCCACCGCCGCGGAGATCGAGGCCCAGACCGGTCGCACCGCGATGCCCTACGGGGTGCATGTCGGCCGCTGGGATCAGCTCGACGGCCTGGTAGAGGCGGTGTACGCCCGGTTCGGCAAGCTCGACGTCCTGGTCAACAACGCCGGGATGTCCCCGACCTACGACACGCTCACCGATGTCAGCGAGAAGATGTTCGACGCCGTGGTGAACCTGAACCTCAAGGGCCCGTTCCGGCTCTCCGCACTCGTCGGCGAGCGGATGGTGGCCGACGGCGGCGGGGTGATCGTCAACGTCAGCACGCACGGCTCACTGCGGCCACACCCGTCGTTCATCCCGTACGCCGCGTCCAAGGCCGGGCTCAACGCCATGACCGAAGGGCTGGCCGCGGCGTTCGGCCCGACCGTGCGGGTCAACACGTTGATGCCGGGCCCGTTTCTCACCGATATCAGCAAGGCCTGGGATTTCGGTGTGCAGAACCCGTTCGCCCCGCACCACCTGCAGCGGGCCGGCCAGCCCGAGGAGATCGTCGGTGCCGCGCTGTTCCTGATGTCGAGTGCCTCCAGCTTCACCACCGGCTCGATCCTGCGGGCCGACGGCGGCGTCCCTTGATCCTGGGCACGATCGGTACGATGCGACGCTACGTGGCTTCCAGCTGCCGGGCTGGGGCGTGACAAGAGGAGAACGCCGATGCGCGCCGTCATCTGCCGGGAGTACGGCACGCCGGAGGATCTCGTCATCGAGGACGTGCCGGATCCGACCCCCGGCCCTGGCCAGGTGGTGGTCAATGTGCGCGCCGCCGCGGTCAACTACCCCGACGTCCTGCTGATCGCGGGCAAGTACCAGGTCAAGATCCCACCGCCGTTCACGCCCGGCGGTGAGCTGGCGGGCGATGTCGTGGCCGTCGGTGACGGCGTCGACTTGCGGCCCGGCGACCGGGTGTCGGGACTGACGTTCCTCGGGGCCTTCGCCGAGCAAGCGGTGTTGCAGGCCGACGGGCTGGCCCGCATCCCCGACGGGGTCGACTACGCCGATGCCGCCGCGTTCGGCATCACCAATCGGACCGCCTACTACACCCTGCGCACCGTGGCCCCGGTGAAACCCGGCGACTGGGTCGTGATCCTCGGCGCCGGCGGCGGGGTCGGCCTGGCGGCCGTCGACATCGCGGTGCTGATGGGCGCCAAGGTGATCGCCGCCGCATCCGGTCCGGAGAAACTCGAGATCTGCCGGCAGCGTGGCGCGCAGGCGGTGATCGACTACGACCGCGAGGATCTCAAGGCGCGGCTCAAGGAGATCACCGGTGAGACCGGCGCACAGCTGGTGCTCGACCCGGTGGGCGGCAAGTACTCCGAACCCGCCCTGCGTGGGCTGGGCCGCGGCGGGCGCTTCGTCACACTGGGCTACGCCGCGGGCGAGATTCCGGCGATCCCGCTGAACCTGGTGATGCTCAAGGCAATCACGGTGATGGGCATGGAGGTTCGCACCTTCGCCGCCGACTACCCCGACGAGATCGGCCGCGATGACGCCGAACTGGCCGCCCTGTTCGCCGAGGGAAAGCTGCGGCCCTACATCGGGGCGCGGTTCCCGTTGGAGCAGGCCCCCGCCGCGCTGCGTTATGTGGCCGACCGCAAGGCGGTGGGCAAGGTCGTGATCGACGTCTAGAGCGACAGCCAGTTGTGCACCAACTGGTATTCGGTGCCGCCCATCCCGGTCTTGAATCCCTCGGTCGACCCGGCCCGCATGCCGCCGAGATCGAAAGTGCGGCATCCGCGACGGCGCAACTCGAGTGCGGCCTGCCAGAACAGGAAATTGTTGACGTTGATCTTGCGGCCCGCCTCAGACACCCAGCCGATGTAGTACTCGGCGGCCTGTCCGAAGGTGAATGCCG
Organism: Mycolicibacterium anyangense; assembly: GCF_010731855.1. Taxonomy (NCBI): domain Bacteria; kingdom Bacillati; phylum Actinomycetota; class Actinomycetes; order Mycobacteriales; family Mycobacteriaceae; genus Mycobacterium; species Mycolicibacterium anyangense. Next base: position 3,726,720 of record NZ_AP022620.1, read on the forward strand.
CCATACCCGCCAGGGATTCACCGTCGACAACGGCGCGGCAGACCACCAACGACTCCGGGGCGGCGTTGTAGAGAGCCCTGACGAAAGCCGGTGTGGGCTCGCTGAATCCCTTGGCTGCCATGTTCTCGATGTGGCGTTGGATCATCCATTCCACGTCCTCGCGCGCGATGGACGCCACCATCACCGCACCGCTGCGTTCACCGGACTTGAGTTGGTTGCGCCATTTCGCCTTCAGGCTCTTGCGCATCTCGTCCTCGTCGGGGGTGAGGTCCACCCGGGTGGAGCGAAACCCCGCGGCAGGACGAGGCCGAAAACCTACCTCGCTCAGCAGTGCGACGTTGTGCGGGCTGTCGGCAAGCGCGGGCACCAGGATCAGCACGCCACGACGGTGCGACGCCTGCCGCAGCGCCGCGTAGACGTCCCTGACGACGTCATCACCGGGCTCCCGATCAAGGAACAGCGGTCCACGGTCGACGAGTGCCGCCCAGCGCAGGCCGGCCAGCGTCTTGTCGAGCAGTTGGCAGATCGCCACCGGTGCGCCGTCGCGTTCGAAGACCACTCGCCGGGCCCGCCATCCCCCCGCGTCGAGAAGCCGTCGTGTTGTGAAGTCGACTGTCTCCTGGACTGCTTGGCCGTACGCCCACGCCTGGGGGATGTGGGGTTGGTCCACGCGGGCGAACAACGCGTTCCAGCGCGCTTCGTCGATCACGGGCTTGACCACACACGTCATCCCATCCGCCCCTTACCGAACCCCGGATCTGCCACTGCGCGTAAATCGTGCCGAGCATAGCCGGGCACAGGAGTGCGGGCAGCTTGTTGGCCGCCAAGTCCCATGCTGGTGGGCTTCTCCCGCTATTCTCGCTGCATCATGCCGGGGAGAGGGGAACGCTCGTGACCGAACCGTCCAAGAACATCGAGGACATCAACGTCGACCTGTTCGATCTGGACCAGTTCGTCGCGGATTACGACACCCACAAGGGTTGGAACGACATCGGCGAGATGGCAGTCCTGCTATCGCTGGCGTCCGCGGTGCGCGGCAAGCCGATTCTCGATGTCGGGATGGGTACCGGCCGTACGACTCCCCTGCTGGCGCTACTCACCGACGACTACGTGGGAATCGACTACGCCCCCAATATGGTTCGCGAAGCCAAGGCGGTGCTGCCCGGTTTCGATCTGCGGGTCGGCGACGTTCGCAACCTCCGGGAGGATTTCGGGGACGAGTCGAAAGCCCTGGTGTTCTTCTCGTTCAACGGACTGGACTGCCTCGACCACGCCACCCGCCCGGAGGCGCTGGAGCAAATGGCGCACGTGGTCGCCCCGGGCGGTTACCTCGTCTATTCGACGCTGAACCTGGAAAGCCCGCACCCCGGCAAGAGGCCGTGGACACCACCGGAGCCGCCGCCGCAGCGGGGTATCGAACGCCCCGTGCGGTGGACCTACCGCTGGCTGCAGTGGGCGCTGCAGATGCCGTCGAACCTGAAGAACTGGCGGCACGCTCAGAGTTCACGCAAAGCTGGCGACGGCTGGGCCAACGAGCCGTCGCCAGGTTCACACTGGCAGCTGATCCTGCATTTCACGACGCTGGCGCGGGCCAAGGCCGAAGTCGCCGCGACCGGCCTGGTGCTCGAACGTGTCATCACGCTCGACGGGGTCGACGTCACGAACGCCGACTCCACCGATGCGCTGTACTTCTACCTGGTAGCGAGACGGCCCGCTACGGCGTGACGATGTTGAAGCTGGGATCCGGCCGGTCCAGCACGCCGAGCAGGGATTGCAATGCCTGAGGATCACCGCTGACGGTCAACCCCGGTGAGGTGAAATCTCCTGCGGCCGCCGCTAATAGCCGCAGCTTGCTGGCAAGTGTCACCGTGGTGTCCGCGGTCGCGGCGTCGGCGGCGCACTGGCGGTAGACCAGGACGCCGTTGCGCAGCACCAGCCGGTAGTTCGACCCGAGGTCGTCGAAGGTGATGTCGACGGCCAGGTCCAGATCCCAGGCGCGCGGACCGTTCACGCTGATCGCCAGCGTGTCGAACATCTGCTCGGGGGTCAGCTGGCCCATGATCGCAGCCGAGTTCCCGCCGACCGGTGTGCCGAAGTTGCCATCGCGCAATTCGGTGGCGCCGGACAAGAAGAAGTTGCGCCACGTGGCGCATTCGGCACCGTAGCCCAACTGCTCGAGGGTGTCGGCGTACAACGCGCGCGCACCGGCATGATGCTCGTCGGTGAAGATCGCATGATCCAGTAGTGTTGCTGCCCAACGGAAGTCACCGGAGTCGAAGGCAGCCTGAGCCAGCCCCACCACCCGGTCGACGCCGCCCATCGCCTCGACGTAGCGCGGCCCGATCGCCTCCGGGGGATGCGCCCACAGCCGGCCCGGGTTGCCGTCGAACCAGCCCATGTAGCGCTGGTAGACGGCCTTTACGTTGTGGCTGACCGAGCCGTAGTAACCGTGCGCGTGCCATGCCTTGTGCAGGGCCGGCGGCATCTGGAATGTCTCGGCGATCTCGATGCCGGTGAACCCCTGGTTGAGCTGACGCAATGTCTGGTCATGCAGATAGGCGTAGAGATCACGTTGCAGGGAAAGGAATTCCACGATGTTGTCGTGGCCCCAGGTGGGCCAGTGATGCGAGGCGAACACCACGTCGGTGCGGTCAGCGAAGGTGTCGATGGCCTCGGTGAGATAGCCCGACCAAGCGTGCGGGTCACGCACCAGCGCACCGCGCAGGGTCAGCAGGTTGTGCAGATTGTGGGTGGCGTTCTCGGCCATGCACAGCGCGCGGAACTGCGGGAAGTAGAAGTGCATCTCGGCGGGCGCCTCGGTACCGGGCGCCATCTGGAACTCGATCTCGACACCGTCGATGGTGTGAGTCTGCCCCGTGGTGGCGATATCGACCGTCGGCACGATGATGGCGACCTCGCCGGTGGAGGTCTGCTGGCCCAGCCCACACCCCACCTGGCCCTGCGGACCGCGTTCGAGAAGGGTTCCGTACATGTAGCCGGCGCGGCGGGCCATCGCGGTGCCGGCATAGACGTTCTCCTGCACCGCATGCTGAACGAAGCCTTCCGGTGCGATCACCGCCACCTTGCCGGCGTCGACATCGGCCTGCGTGGTGACCCCAAGCACACCACCGAAGTGGTCGACGTGGCTGTGGGTGTAGATCACGGCGGTCACCGGCCGGTCGCCGCGGTGCGTGCGGTAGAGCGCCAGCGCCGCCGCCGCGGTCTCGGTGCAGATCAACGGGTCGATCACGATGACCCCGGTGTCACCCTCGATGAAGCTGATGTTCGACAGGTCAAGACCACGGACCTGGTAGATGCCCTCGACCACTTCGTAGAGCCCCTGCTTGGCCGCCAGGATGGACTGCCGCCACAGACTCGGGTGCACCGAAGCCGGGGCGTCGCCGGCCAGGAAGTCGTAGACGTCGTTGTCCCACACCACCCGGCCGTCCGCAGCGGTCACGACGCACGGTTCCAGTGCCGCGATGAAGCCCCGGTCGGCGTCGTCGAAGTCAGCGGTGTCCTCGAACGGCAGCGACGCCAGGTGCTCGGCGTGCGCAGCCTCGATGACGGATGTGGGTGGTTTGTGCTCCATGTGGCAAATCCTTCCCCAGACGGCCAAAGTTGGCCGCATGATTGCGCCGATGAACGTGCTGCCCGGTCTTACCAGAGGCAATATCGGCACCGAGGTACTGGCCGGGGTCACGCTGCTGGCCATCGCATTACCGCTGAACATCGGGTACGCCCAGATCGCCGGACTGCCTCCGACAGCCGGACTCTACGCGCTGGTCGTGCCGTCGGTGGTGTTCGCGCTGCTGGCCTCTTCGCGCCACCTGGTCGCCGCACCCGATGCCGCCGCGGCCGCGTTGGTGGGCTCCGCACTCAGCGGACTTGCCCCCGCCGGAAGCGGCCAATATGCGGCGATGGCCGCCGCCCAGGCGATCGTCGGCGGCCTGCTGTTCGCCGGGTGTTCGGTGTTCCGCCTCGGGTTCCTTGCCGACTTCCTGTCCAAGCCGATCCTGATCGGATTCGTCGGCGGGCTGGCCACCGACATCCTGCTCAGCCAGGTCGCCAAGATCATGGGCATCAAGACACCCGCCGGCGCGGAGTTCTTCGAACGACTCGTCCAGCTGGTGACGAAAGTCGGCGCCCTGCACGTGTGGTCGCTGGTACTGGGGGTCACCGCGGTGGCGGTGCTGGTGCCGGCCCGCCGGCGCTGGCCCGCGGTCCCGTGGGCGCTGCTCGTGCTGGTGCTCGCGACGGTCGCGTCCACACTGCTGGATCTGCCCGGCAAGGGCGTCGCGGTGCTCGGTTCGGTGCCGTCCGGACCACCCGTGCTGGCGGTCCCGCACCTGTCCTGGTCGCACTGGGTCGCCGTCATCCTGCCCGCGATCGCGATCACCACGGTCACCGTCGGTGAGGGGTTGCTGCTGGCCCGCTCGTACGCCGACAAGTACGACTACAAGACCGAACCCAACCGGGACCTGCTGGCGTTCGGGGCGGCCAACGTCGCCTCGGGGCTGTCCTCCGGATTCACCCTCGGATCGTCGACCTCGCGGGCTGCCGCGATGGACCAGGCCGGATCACGCACTCAGCTGCCGCTGCTGGTGATGGCCGCGGGCGCCCTGGTTCTGCTGCTGTTCGGTGCCGACCTGCTCGCCGACATCCCGATGCCCGCGATCGGGGCCATCGTCGGGGTGTCGGTGGCCAAGCTGCTCGGGATCGGCGAGTTCCGTCACCTGTGGTCGCTGTCCCGGTTCGAATTCCTCATCGGGGCAACATGTTTCCTCGGGGTGCTGCTCATCGGCCCGCTGGCCGGCATCGTGCTGGCGTTCGCCCTGTCCCTGATCAACCTGTTGCGCAAGGCCGCTCGGCCGGCCATCGACGTGCTCGAGGGCTCCGACGATCCGCACGTCTCGCTGACCGGCGGTCACGACGGCATCCGGGAGACGGTACCGGGAGTGATCGCCATGCGGTTCGCGGCTCCGATCTTCTTCGGCAATGCCCAGACGCTGAGTGCCGAGATCCGGCGGCTGGTCACCGAAGCCCCGCACCCGGTGACGGCATTCGTCCTCGACATGGAGGGCGTCACCGACGTCGATGTCACCGGGGCGGAGTCGCTGGCCAAAGAACTGCAGTGGCTGCAGGGCAAGTCGATCACCTTCGCCTACTCCCGGGTGCGCCCGCAGCTGGCGGCCAACCTGACCCGGATGCACCTGCTGCAGGGCCACCAGGTGTTCGAGACCAACCGGGCCGCGGTGGCCGCACTGCGGCCCGGCTGAGTGGTGCTCAGCCGGCGGTCAGGTCGTAGACCTCGGTGCCGCCGATGTCCTGCGCCGAGAAGTGCTGCTGCACCCAGCTGATGATCGCCGACCCGCTGCTCGAGCCGTGACCCGGGCCGCCGCCGTGACCGCCGGGGCCCTCGGAGACGATGAAGTAGTGGACCTGTCCTGAGCTGACGTAGTCCTGGAACTGCTGCAGGGTGGGTGAGTTGTCCCCGCCGTTGAATCCGCCGATCGACATCACCGATGCGCCGGTGGCCAGCTCCAGGCTGCCCGCGACGTGCGAGCCTACTGTTGCTGCAGCCCAACGGTTTCCGGACTGCTTGAGCAGCTTCTGCAACTCGGTGTTCACCGCCGGGGACACCCCGCCGCGTGAACCGCCCCCCGCACCGAAGCCACCCGGCCCACCCGGGCCGAAACCGGTGCCCGGGCGGCTGGGGCCCGAGGTGGGGATGCCGCCGCTGTGGCTGTTCAGCACGGTCTCGATGCTGTAGGCGGAGGTGCCCGCGAGGCCGACCAGCAGCCCTGCCGCCGCCAGCACGGCGGTCCACCGGCCGAGACGGTGCCCACCTGCTGCCAGCACCGCGGCGACCACCACCGCGCCGACGACGATGGCCCATCGCAGCCACGGCAGCCAGTCCGGCGTGCGCTCCAACAGGACGAAGTTCCAGATCCCGGTGACGGCGAGCATCGCGGCCAACGTCCACCGCGGCATGCTGAACTGCTTGCCGCGCCATAACTCTCGGACACTCAGACCGATCACCGCAGCCACCGCGGGAGCCAGTGCAACCGTGTAGTAGGGATGCATGATCCCCTTCATGAAGCTGAACACCACCACGGTGACCACCAGCCAGCCGCCCCAGAGCAGCAGCGCCGCGCGGGTGCGATCGGTCCGCGGTGCACGGCGGGTGAACCAGAGGCCGGCGGCCAGACCGATGAGCGCGGCGGGGAGCAGCCAGGAGATTTCGGTGCCCATCGAGTCACCGAACATCCGGGTGATCCCGGTGGAGCCGCCGAACATCGCCGAGCCTGCCATCGGGCCGGCGCCCTCGGTCGGGCCACCCGAGCCACCCGGATTACCGTCGCCACCGAAGACGCGACCAAGACCGTTGTAGCCCAGCGCCAATTGCAGCAGACTGTTGTCGGTGGACCCACCGATATAGGGCCGGGAGTCCGCCGGCCACAGGCTCACCAGAGCCAGATACCAGCCGGCCGACACGATCATCGACACCAGGCCGACCAGCAGAACCCGCAGTCGATGCCACCCGGTACCGGGCAAGGCGACGAGCACCACCAGGGCCAGCGCCGGTGTGACCAGCAGGGCCTGCAGCAGCTTGGCCAGGAACGCCACACCGACCGCGACACCTGCCAGCGCAACCCACCGGGACGCGGCACCGTCGAGGGCGCGGATCAGGCAGTAGCCGGCGGCCACCAGCAGCAGCACCAACAGTGCGTCGGGGTTGTTGTACCGGAACATCAGTGCCGCAACGGGAGTCAGCGCCAGCACAGCGCCGGCGAGCAGTCCGGCCCGGTAGCCGCTGACCCGGCGCACCGCGCCGTAGACCAGTGCGACCGAGGCCACTCCCATGAGCGCCTGCGGCGCGAGCATCGACCAGGTGCTGAATCCGAAGATCCGCCCCGACAGCGCCATCACCCACAGCGCGGCGGGCGGCTTGTCGACGGTGATGGCGTTGCCCGAGTCGATCGAACCGAACAGCAGCGCCTTCCAGCTCTGCGTCCCCGCCTGGACAGCAGCCGCGTAGTACTCGTTGGCCCAGCCTGCCGCGCCCAACCCCCACAAGTACAGCACGGCGGTGGCAGCCAGCAACGCGCACAACGCCGGCCGGACCCAGCGCCGCCGGGCCGTCGAGTTCACCTCGGCGTACTCCGGCACCACCACATCCTCGAGAACCGTCATCGCGCACCCCCGTTGGCAACCCGGGTGCGACGCGGATGAAACACCCAGCCGCGCAACAACACAAACCGCACCACGGTAGCACCCAGGTTTGCCGCGACCAGGACCAGAATCTCCAGCGCCCGCGGCGGCTCGCCACCCAGCTGCAGCAGCGCCAGTGCACCACTGGTCATCGCCAAGCCGATGCCGAACACGACCAGTCCCTCGAACTGGTGGCGGCCCACACCGGCCCGGCCGCGCACACCGAACGTGAAGCGCCGGTTGGCGGCGGTGTTGGCCACCGCGGTCACCAACAGCGCGACCAGGTTCGCGCCCTGCGCACCCATCGGCCGTAGCAGCAGGAACAGGGCGAGGTAGGCAAGAGTGGACAGGACCCCGATCGCCGCGAAGCGCACGCCCTGGTTGAGCAGCGAGCGCGGTGCGCCGGCGCGGTTGCCGAACTGCGCTCCGATGGCCTGGACAGGGATCTCTCCGGTACCGAATCCCTTGAGCAACCGGGCCACTCCCTTCAGGTCGGCGATCGCGGTGGCGACGATGTCGACCCTGCTGTCCGGATCGTCGATCCAGTCGACGGGTACCTCGTGGATGCGCAGCCCGCTGCGCTCGGCCAGTACCAGCAGTTCGGTGTCGAAGAACCAGCCGGTGTCCTCGATGTGCGGCAGCAGCTCGGCGGCGACATCGGATCGGATGGCCTTGAAACCACATTGCGCATCAGAGAACTTCGCAGACAGCGTGGACCGGAGGATGAGGTTGTAGCAGCGCGAGATGATCTCCCGCTTGGCCCCGCGCACCACCCGTGAGCCCCGGCTGAGCCGGGTGCCGATCGCCAAGTCGGAATGTCCCGACACCAGTGGGGCCACCAGCGGCGCGACCGCCGCGAGGTCGGTGGACAGGTCGACGTCCATATATGCCAGCACCGGGGCGTCCGACGACGACCACACCGCGTGCAGGGCACGGCCGCGGCCCTTCTGCTCGAGGTGCACAGCGCGCACCTCCGGCAGTTCCTCGGCCAGTTCGGTGGCGATGCGCCAGGTGCCGTCCACACTCGCGTTGTCGGCGATGGTGATCCGGAAGGCGAACGGGAAGTCCTCGCGAAGGTAGCGGTGCAACCGGTGCACCGAGCCGGCCAGCACGACCTCTTCGTTGTACACCGGGACGACGACGTCGAGTACCGGGACGCCGCGGTCGGCGGCGATCAGAGCGGCATTACGGCGGCGCATCGCTGGCAGTTCGGTGATGGTCATGACTCGATCATGGGGCACCGGATTGAGCCGGACGTTGGTCCGGGCTATGACCCTCCTGTGAGCACATGCGTCAGGTCATAGACCTTGACGCGGTCGATAATTCGGGACGAGAAGTTCTCGCTCACCCAGTCATTGATGCGCTCGGCCGCGTCGCTACCCGATCGGCCGGCGAACGCCGGACCGGGCATGGTGCTGTGTACGAACCAGTGGATACGGCCGTGGGCGACAAGATCCTGGAACTGCTGCAGCGTTGGCGCCGGGTCCGTTCCGTTGAATCCGCCGACGGCCATCACCGGGACACCCGCGCCGAGCTGGTATCCGGCCGCATTGCTCGACCCGACGACGCCGGCAGCCCAGGTGTAGTGGAACGCGTCGGAACGCAGCGCCGCAACGAGTTCCGGGCCGGGCCGGGGTGCACCGAACAATCCCGGCATCCCACCGCCCTCGGACGGCCCCACCGACGGGATGGCGCCAGACCTCGGCGCCGACGCCGTCGCCACCGACACCGCGGCCGGACCGGCCAACGCCAGGACGACGGCGAGGGCCGCCACCATCACCTCGACCGGACGCGGGAGGCGGCCGATCACGGCCAGCAACAAGGATGCGGCGATACCGCCGATCAGAATGGCGAGCCGCAGCCACGGTAGCCAGAGCGGATAGTGTTGCAGCAGAATGTCACTGAGCGCGATCGTGATGGCTGACATCCCGGCCAGTACGGTACTGGCGCGGATATCGGCTCGGCGCTGCCACAGCAGGCGGATCCCGACCGCGACAGTCGCGGCCACTGCCGGCGCCAGGGCTACGGTGTAGTACGGGTGCAGGATGCCGTTGGCATAGCTGAACACGACGGCCGTGATGACCAGCCAGCCGCCCCACATCAGCAGCGCGGCCCTCGTGACATCGGTCCGCGGCCGGGCCCGGGTGATCCACAGTCCGGCCGCCAGCGCGATCACCGCGGCTGGCAGCAGCCACGCGACGTGCGGGCCCATCTCTGCGCCGAACAGCCGCGCCCAGCCCACGTCGTAGTTCAGGTTACCCAGCCCCCCGGTCTCCGCACCGGTCAGCCGTCCGAGACCGTTGTAGCCCAGAGCCAGTTCGATGATCGAATTGTGCTGCGATCCACCGATATAGGGGCGTGAGTTCACCGGCCACGCCGTGACCAGCACCAGATACCAGCCACCGGTCAGCACCAGGGCTGCCGCTGCGGCGATCAGTCGTCGTGCCCGGGCGTGCCGCGGCAGGTCGGCCGCCACCGCGAATGTCAGCGCCAGCGCGGGCAGTACCAGGAAAGCCTGCATCATCTTGGCCAGGAACCCGACCCCGACGGCCACTCCGGCCAGTGGCAGCCACCACACCGCGGCGTCGCGGTCCAGTGCCCGCTGGGTCGCGTAGGCGGCGCACACCAGTGCCAGCACCAGCAGCGCATCAGGATTGTTGAACCGGAACATCAGTGCCGCGGCCGGTGTGGCGGCCAGGACAGCACCGGCCACCAGCCCCGCCCACGCCCCGCCGACCCGGCGCACGCTCGCGTAGAGCACGGCAACCGAGGCCACCCCGAACACGGCCTGCGGCACCAGGATGCTCCACGGGTTGAGACCGAAGATGCGCACCGACAGCCCCGACACCCACAGCGCGGCGGGCGTCTTGTCCACGGTGATCGCGTTGGCGGGATCACTGGATCCGAACAGCCAGGCCGTCCAGCTCTTCGAACCTGCTTGCGCGGCAGCGGAATAGAACGCGTTGGCCCAACCGCTGGCACCGAGGTTCCACAGATACAGCACTGCGGTGGCACCCAGCAGTGCCACCAGCGCAACACGTTGGGTACGGCGAACTGAAGCAGTCACCGTGCCATGCTGCCGGCACACGATATCCCCGACCTGAGCCGTGGCTAGGCCCCCGCTGTGCAGGGCAGCCGCACCGTGAACTCGGTGCTGCCGGGTGTACTGCGCAGGCCGATACTGCCGCCGTGCGCCTTCACGACCGCTGAGGCGATGGCCAGTCCGAGGCCGGTGGACCCGCCCTTGCGCGAGCGTGAGGTGTCACCGCGGGCGAAGCGCTCGAACACTTCTGACTGCAGTTCGGTGGGGATACCGGGACCGTTGTCCACCACCCGCAACACGGCCGCGCCGGGTTCGGTATCCAGCGACAGCGTCACCAACGTCCCCGGCGGTGTATGAGTGCGGGCGTTGGCGAGCAGATTGGCCACCACCTGGTGCAGACGGGCGTCGTCACCGACGATATAGAGCGGATCCGGCGGCAGGTCGAGGTTCCAGCAGTGCTCGGGTCCTGCTGCATGGGCGTCACTGACGACGTCGGCCGAAAGCCGGGACAGGTCAACGGGTTCGCGCTCCAGCGGGCGCCCCGAGTCGAGGCGGGCCAACAGCAGCAGATCCTCCACCAGCTGGGTCATCCGCACGGCTTCGGACTCCACCCGCCCCATCGCGTGTGCGACGTCATCGGGCATCTGGTCGCGTTTGCGTTGCGCCAGTTCGGTGTAGCCGCGGATGGCGGCCAGCGGTGTGCGCAGCTCATGGCTGGCGTCGGCGACGAACTGCCGGACCCTGCTCTCACTGGCCTGACGGGTCGACAGCGCCGCCGAGATGTGCTCGAGCATCCGGTTGATGGCCAGACCGAGCCGCCCGACCTCGGTGTGCGGGTTGGCGTCCGGCGGCGGAATACGCACGGGCAGTTGCACTTCGCCACGGTCCAGCGTCAGGTCGGCCACCGCCCCTGCGGCGTCCGCCACCCGGTTGAGCGGGGTCAGAGCACGCCGGATGATCAGCATCCCGGCCGTGGTCGCGATGATCATGGCGGCCGCGGTCACCACGGCGAAGATGAGTGCCACCCGCAACAGAGTGCTGTCGACGTTGCGCATGCTCAACCCGATCACCAGGGTGTCCCCGGTCATCCTGCTGCGTGCGGCGATCACCCGGTAGCTGCCCAGCCCGTCGAGATCGACGGTGACCGAATGCCGTTGACCGACTGCGTCGGCAAGCTGCTGCTCGGCTTTCGGCGATAGTGCAAGGCGGACACCACCGGCCGCCAAGACCCCGGCGTTGGTGGCGACGCCGTCGCGGATCACGCCAGCGGCGAGCCCGATCGGCTGCCCCGGCGCGTCGAGGAACTGCGGGCCGGGACCGGGACGGGGATAGTTCGGGCGGTCGCCGCTGCCCGGCAGCGAGCCCGGCGGCGGGGGGGGCAGCGGTTCGCCGTACATCATCGCCGCGCGGTGGGCGGTCTCGCGCAACTGTGCGTCGACCTCGCCGACCAGATACTGGTACTGGGCCACCAGGGTGATCGTGCCGATACCCAGGCAGACCGCCGCCAGCAGGCTGACCTGTCCGATGAGCAGCCGGGCGCTCAGCGACCAGGTGCTAGCACGCAGGTTTGAGAACATAACCCGCGCCGCGAAGCGTATGGATCATCGGTTCGCGGCCGCTGTCGATCTTCTTGCGCAGATACGAGATGTACAGCTCGACGATGTTGGACCGGCCGCCGAAGTCGTAACTCCACACCCGGTCCAGGATCTGGGCCTTCGACAACACCCGCTTGGGATTACGCATCAGGAACCGCAGCAGTTCGAACTCGGTGGACGTCAGCGCGATCGGGGCGCCCGCGCGGGTCACCTCGTGGCTGTCTTCGTCCAGGACCAGATCGCCGACGACGATCTGGGCGCCGCTGTCCTCGGTGGTGACACCGGTCCGCCGCAGCAGGGCTCGCAGCCGCAGCACGACCTCCTCGATGGAGAACGGCTTGGTCACGTAGTCGTCGCCGCCGGCGGTCAGACCCGCGATCCGGTCTTCCACCGCATCTTTGGCCGTGAGCAGCAGGACCGGCAGGCTCGGGCTCTGCTCGCGGAGCCGGCGCAGGACATCGAGTCCGCTCATATCGGGCAGCATGATGTCGAGCACTACCGCGTCGGGGCGGGCGGTGCGCGCGGCGGAGATGGCCGAGGCGCCGTCGGCGGCCGTGGTGATGTTCCAGCCCTCGTAGCGCAGGGCCATCGAGACCATCTCGGCGAGCACCGCCTCGTCGTCGACCACCAGGACATTGATCGGGTTGCCGTCGGCGCGCCGCATCACCACACGATCGGCCGAAGAAGACGTCATAAGTCCAGTATGGGACGAGCCATGAGCCGACCCTATGCAATCCCTATGCTCCGGCTGTGAAAGCCGGACCGCATAGAGCGTCCCGATCACGGCCACAGCGGCCGCTCATGTTGACCGCCCACGGTGGACGGTATGACTGACGGTATGACTGGTGAACACGACGCGGTCGGGCACGACGACGTGTGGGGAGCCCCGGCGGCCCGGCCGCCGGCCTGGTCCACTCGCACCACGCTGACCGCCGTCGCCATCGCTGGTGCGCTCGCCGTCGCGGGCGGCCTCGTCATCCATGCCGCGACCGGCGTCTCCCACGATGGCGGGCCCGGCCGGATGGGCGGGGCCGGGTGGGCGCCGGGTGGACCGGGATTCCCCGGTGACAGCACCCGCCCGGTCCACAGCGAGTCCGTCGTCCCCGACGGCAAGGGCGGCTTCACCACCGAGCTGAGCCAGACCGGCAACGTCACTGCCGCCACCGACACCTCGATCACGGTGCGCAGCGCCGACGGCTACACGCAGACCTTCCGCATCGATCCCGAGACCCGCCAGCCGCGCGCAGCCCTGCATTCTGGCGACGAAGTCACGGTGCGGGGTACCAGGGCAGCCGGGGTCAACGGAACCGCGAACGCCACGGCGGTGCTACCGGCCCGATAGGCCGGGCGTTCCTACAATTGCCTCGATGAGTTTCTTCGAGGTCATCGAGATAGTCGGCAAGACGATCGACGGGGTCGGCGTCGCCGTCATCGCCTTGGGCGCATTGATCTCGGCCGCCGGAGTGGTCCCCCGGCTGAAATCCGGCGCCGCCTACCGGGTGTTCCGCGAACAGCTGGGCCGGTCCATCCTGCTCGGCCTGGAGTTCCTGGTCGCCGCCGACATCATCCGCACGGTGGCGGTCACCCCGGACGCCCGCAGTGTCGCGGTGCTCGGCGGCATCGTGCTGATCCGGACGTTCCTCAGCTTCTCGTTGCAGTTGGAGGTCACCGGCTACTGGCCGTGGCAGAAGGCTCGCCAGCAGCAGGACGCGGCTGCGGCCACTCGATGACCAAGGAGACACGGCGGGCGCGCCGCAAGCGATGGTTCGACGCGGTGCGCAAGACTCCCCCGGAACCACTGGGACCGCCCGATACCCACGATCAGGTCGAGATCGCCGCGATGCTTCGGGCGATCGGCATCGCCCTGGTGGAGGTGGAGCAGCCTACCCAACTGGTGGAAGGCCGCCTGCTGCAGATCGCCGCGCAATACACCAGCGAACCGGTGCGGGTGGTGGTACTGCCGACGATGCTGATGATCCAGGTCGGCACCATCGCCTACCAGGTCGACGGGTCAACCCACTCGTCACTGCAGCTCGACATGGCCGGGCGCATCGACGATATCGCCAGCCTGGCGGCTGTCGGTGCGATCACCCCGGCCGATGCGGTCGCCGAGATCGAGGCGGCCCGCACCCTCCAGCCCCGATACGGACCGATCGCCACGACGATCGGATACGCCGTCACCACCGTGGGATTCGGCATGGTGATCAACCCGACGTGGGCGTCGCTGCCCGGCTATCTGTTCCTCGGCCTGGTCGTGGGCGCCATCGTTCAGTTGGGTCGACCGTTCCCGGGCCTGAATCCGATGCTACCGACGCTGTCCGCCACCATCGTCACGGTCCTGGCCACCTGGTTCGTCGCCGACACCGCGAACGACGGCCTCCTTCGGGTGATCGCGCCGGCGCTGGTGGCGACACTGCCTGGCATGGCCTTGACCATTGGCGCGATGGAACTTGCTGCCTCACAGATCATTTCGGGAGCCAGCCGGCTGATGTACGGGATGGCACAGTTGGCGTTGCTGGTATTCGGCGTGGCCCTGGGCGTTCAGGTGGCGGGCGAGGTGTACCCGCAGAGTCCGTCGGCCCAGATGGGTCCATGGTCGTTGTACGTGGCGATCGTTGTGGTGGGAATCGGTCTCTACGTCTACCTGTCCGCTCCGCGTGGATCCCTGTTGTGGCTGATCGCTGCGATTGCCGTGGCCCTGGTAGGACAGGAACTGGCCGGCAAGGTCATGTCCGCGGCCCACTCGGGTTTCGTCGGTGCCATCCTGGTGGTGCCCTTCGCGATGCTGGCCGCCCGGATCAAGACCGCGCCACCGGCCGTCGTCATGATGCTCGCGGCGTTCTGGTCGTTGGTGCCGGGTGCGCTGAGCTTCGAGTCGGTGAGCCAAGCCGCCTCAGGAGGCAACGTCGGGGTGTCCAGCTTGGGCGCTACCGGTGCCGCGATTCTGTCGATCGCGTTGGGTACGGTGGTTGGTTGGAGCGTGTTCCACACCATCGACAGCAAGTTGCCATGGCCGAAAGGACTGGACCAACCAACCGTACGGTAGGTTCACCGGCGTGGACAACCTGACCGCAGTAGCCGACTGGATGTCGGAACAGGGGCTCGGCGAGGGCCCGATCGACGACGTCGTCGAGATCGTCGGCGGCACCCAGAACGTCATGCTGCGATTCAGCAGAGCCGGTCGCGACTACGTCTTCCGGCGCGGGCCCCGGCATCTGCGGCCGATCAGCAACAAGGTGATCCTGCGCGAGACCCGGGTACTGAGCGCACTGGCCGACACCGATGTTCCACACCCTCACCTGATCGCGGTGTGCGAGGACACCTCGGTGCTCGGCGACGCCGTGTTCTACCTGATGGAACCCATCGACGGGTTCAACGCCGGCGCCGCACTGCCCGCGCTGCATGCTGGCGACGGGGCCATCCGGCACGAGATGGGACTGTCGATGGCCGAGGCGGTGGCCCGGCTGGGAGCGGTGGACCACGTGGCGGTGGGTCTGTCAGATTTCGGCAAAGCCGACGGATTCCTGGAACGCCAAGTGCCGAGATGGCTTTCAGAGCTCGAGTCCTACCGCGGCTTCGACAACTACGACGGACCCGACATCGGCGATGTCGACGCGGTGGCGACCTGGCTGCAGCAGCACCAGCCGTCGTCCTGGAAGCCCGGCATCATGCACGGTGATTATCACGCCGCCAATGTGATGTTCTCGCCCACCGGACCGGAGGTGGTGGCCATCGTCGACTGGGAGATGTGCACCATCGGCGATCCCCTCCTGGACCTCGGCTGGATGCTGGCGACGTGGTACGACCCCGACCACGACTCGGTTCTCACCAACGTGCTGATGGACGCCGGAGACCTGGCCAGCCCCGAGGAACTGGTGGCACGCTACGCGCAGAACACCACCCGAGACCTGTCCGGCATCGACTGGTACACGGTGCTGGCCTGTTTCAAACTCGGCATCATCCTGGAGGGATCGAACGCTCGGGCGGCAGCAGGCCTGGCGCCCAAGGAAATTGGTGATCGCCTACACAATGCAACGGTGCAATTGTTCCAGCGGGCACTGGCAATCATGGAGGGACAACGATGATCGATTTCGAGATTCCAGACGACCTGGCCGCCCTGCGCGACGAGATCCGCAGCTTTGTCGTCGACAAGATCGTGCCCTTCGAGCGCGACCCGCGACTCACCCGGCACGGCCCCAACGAGGAGCTGCGCTCCGAACTGGTCGAGCTGGCCCGCGAGGCTGGACTGCTGACGTTCCAGGCACCGCATCGGTTCGGCGGCCGCGAGCCCTCGCACCGCGAACAGGCGGTGCTGTTCGAGGCGGCCGGTTGGTCGACACTGGGCCCGGTCGCCCTGAACTGCGCGGCACCTGACGAGGGCAACATGTTCGTGCTGTCCAAGATCGCCAACCCCGAACAGGTGGAGAAGTTCCTGGTCCCGGTCATCGAGGGCCGGCAGCGGTCGGTATTCGCGATGACCGAACCCGGCGGTGCCGGTTCGGACCCCGGCCAGCTGGCCACCGAAGCGGTGTTCGACGGCACCGACTACGTGATCAACGGCCGCAAGTGGCTGATCACCGGTGCGAACGGGGCTCGAACCTGGATCATCATGGCGCGCGTGGCACCGAACCCGCACGGGGCCGACGGTCCCACCCTGTTCCTGTGCGACGGCCAGACGCCCGGTATCGAACTCGAACGCGTGATGGACACGATGGACCGCAATTACGTCGAGGGTCACGGCGTCGTGCGGTTCAACGACCTGCGACTGCCCGCCTCGGCGGTCCTCGGCGAGGTGGGACAGGCCCTGCGCTATGCCCAATTGCGTTTGACCCCAGCGCGATTGACGCATTGCATGCGGTGGCTGGGCGCGGCCTCGCGGGCGCATTCCATCGCGGTCGACCATGCTCGCACCCGCACCGGTTTCGGCAAACCGCTCGGCGAGCACCAGGGTGTGGGCTTCATGATCGCCGACAACGAGATCGCCCTGCAGCAGTGCCGCTTGGCGATCTGGTGGGCCTGCTGGGCGCTGGACACCGGCGCCAAGGGCCGGCACGAAAGCTCGATGGTGAAGGCCTACGTGTCCGAGGAACTGTTCAAGGTGGCCGACCGCTGTGTGCAGATCCTGGGCGGCATGGGCATCTCCGACGAGACCCCGGTCGGCATGATCTTCTCCGATATGCGCGCCTTCCGGCTCTATGACGGACCCACCGAGGTGCACAAGTACGCGATCGCCCGCCAGGTGCTGAGGAGCCCCCAAGCATGAGCATTCTCGATTCCTTCCGCCTCGACGACAAGGTCGTCGTCGTCACCGGCGCCTCTTCCGGCCTCGGGGTGTCCTTCGCGCAGGCCTTCGCGCAGGCAGGTGCCGATCTGGTGCTCGGCGCGCGGCGGCTCGAGCAACTGGCGGCGACCGCCGCGTTGGTCGAGGGGGCGGGCCGCCGGGTGTACACCCGCAAGACCGACGTGGCCGATCCCGAGCAGTGCCAGCAACTTGTCGACTCGGCGGTCGAGCAGTTCGGCCGAGTGGACGTGCTGATCAACAACGCCGGCATCGGGGCAGCTGTCCCCGCCACCCGGGAGGCACCCGAGCATTTCCGCAAGGTCGTCGACGTCAACCTCAACGGTTCGTACTGGATGGCTCAGGCCTGCGGCCGGGTGATGCAGCCGGGGAGCTCGATCATCAACATCGCGAGCATACTGGGGATCACCACCGCCGGCCTGCCGCAGGCCGCCTACGCCGCATCGAAGGCCGGTGTCATCGGCCTGACCCGCGACCTGGCCCAACAGTGGGGATCGCGTAAAGGAATTCGGGTCAATGCGCTGGCGCCGGGATTCTTCAAGAGCGAGATGACCGACGAGTACCAGCCCGGCTACCTGGACAGCCAGCTGCCGCGGGTGCTGCTGGGCCGCACGGGCGATCCCGACGAGCTCGCCGCAACCGCGGTGTGGCTGGCCTCGCCCGCTGCCGGATACGTCACCGGCCAAACGATCGTGGTCGACGGGGGTTTGACGGTCACGTAAGTGGAATGTCACGCGACGATGGAGCTATTGCGTCGGTTGTCGCGATCTCAGCAAATTCACGGCAAACGGCAGTACTCTCCTCAGAAGAGTCTGAAACTCTAGGCTGAGTAGTTGTCGAGCCGAGAGGTGGCGTCCCGTGTGGATAGCGCTGTATCTCGTACCGGCGATCGGCGTCGCGATCGCCACCTGGTGCGTGAGCACGCGCTTCGACTCTTTCGATCCGCCCAACGAGGTGGTCCGCGCCATCGCCGCCGGCATCGCCGGCGCGCTGTGGCCGCTGGTCCTGGTGGGCCTGGGTCAGCTGCAGGCAATTCGCTTTACCGCGCACCGATTCCGCACTGCGGGCAAAGCGCCCCAGTGGTCGGACCTGCCCGCCGAGCTGCATACCCACCCCTGACCGTCCGGGCGTGCGTTGCACCGGTCGTTTACCGGAAAACCTCCCGGCCGCCTGGAAGTGGGCGACGATAGCGGGATGACACGTGCACGGGCAGTGGCGCTGGCCCTGTTGACGGTAGCCGGACTGTCTCTTTCCACCGCGGCGACGGCGGTGGCCGACGACTCCGGAAGCGGCCTGCTGTGGCCCGACCCGAACGAGCCGTACTACTGGGATGCCAACGAGAACGCCCAAGGCACCGGCCCGGCACCGCTGCCTACCGATGACCTGTACTGGAAAGAGGGCGAGAACGCCGGCGGAACCGGCAATGTGCCGCAGCCGAACGTTCCGCAGTACACCGACATGGGCCCCAACGCCGGCGCCTACTGAGCCCGGCTTGAATTCTGCCGAGTGCGCCCGAAGGGATTCGAACCCCTAACCTTCTGATCCGTAGTCAGATGCTCTATCCGTTGAGCTACGGGCGCCGTCATCTTCAGTTGTTCGTGGCCGACGAGTCAGCCGCGGCGGAGGCGAGAGGATTTGAACCTCCGGTCCCCTGTAAGGGGGACAACTCATTAGCAGTGAGTCCCATTCGGCCGCTCTGGCACGCCTCCTGAACCATCTGAGCGTACCGAAGTCCCGTGAAGGCCCTCAGATCCGCCGATCCGACAGAGTACACAGCCGGGATCGCCGATGGCAAAGCGGTTCCCTCGACCGAGGCGGAGCGGCCCGCGCCCGCCCCCCTAGACTTGGTCGGGTGACCGTCCGTCTGCGCCCCGAACTGGCTGACCTGCCTGCCTACACACCGGGCAAGACCGTGCCGGGCGCGATCAAGCTGGCCAGCAACGAGACGGTGCACGGTCCACTGCCCAGCGTGCGTGAGGCCATCGCGGCGGCGGCCGAGACCATCAACCGCTACCCCGACAACGGCTACGTCGAACTCAAGGAACATCTGGCCAAGCACGTCGATTTCGCCCCCGAGCACATCGCGGTCGGCTGCGGCTCGGTGAGCCTGTGCCAGCAGCTGATCCAGATCACCTCCAGCGTGGGCGACGAGGTCGTCTTCGGCTGGCGCAGCTTCGAGGTCTACCCGCTGCAGGTGCGGGTGGCCGGGGCCACGCCGGTCCAGGTGCCCCTGCGCGACCACACCTTCGATCTCGACGCGATGCTCGCCGCCATCACCGACCGCACCCGCCTGATCTTCGTCTGCAATCCGAACAACCCGACCTCGACGGTCGTCGACCCCGACGAGCTGGCCCGGTTCGTCGCCGCGGTGCCGTCGGACATCCTGGTCGTGATCGACGAGGCCTACGTCGAGTACATCCGCGACGGGATGGTCCCCGACAGTCTGGGTCTGGTCCGGTCGTACCCGAACGTGGTTGTGATCCGGACCTTTTCGAAGGCCTACGGGCTGGCTGGGCTGCGGGTGGGCTATGCGGTCGGCGACCCGGACTTGATCGTCGCCCTGGGCAAGGTCTACGTCCCCTTCACCGCCACCACGGTGTCACAGGCCGCCGCGATCGCGTCGCTGCAAGCCTCCGACGAGCTGATGGCACGCACCGACGCCGTGGTGGCCGAGCGGCGCCGGGTCACCGCGGCCCTCGCCGAGTTGGGCTACACATTTCCACCCACGCAGGCCAACTTCGTCTGGCTACCGCTGGCCGAACACACCCTCGACTTCGTCGAAAAGGCGGCCGAGGCGCGGGTGCTGGTACGCCCCTACGGCACCGACGGTGTTCGGGTGACCATCGGCGCGCCTGCGGAGAACGACACCTTTCTGGCCTTCGCCACCGACTGGATCTCGACGATCAGCTGATCGGCACTCGGCCGGTGAACGCGAGCAGCCGGTCCAGCGCAGAGGCATTGTCGGGTACCTCGACGGGATCGTCGAAGCCGGCCCGAATGCGGCCCTCCGGTGTGACGACCCGGTGCACCAGTGTGGAGACGTAGTCGACGAGGGAATCCGGGGCGTTGACCGTCCGTCCGGTGGCCGTCGCGTAATCCCAAGCGTGGATGAGAAATTCGAGCGAGAGAATGCCCGCCACGTACCCGGCAGGCACCTCGCTGGGGCCGAACGGGACCGTGCCGCCCAATCCACGCCGATGCCAGGCGTCCAACGTCGGGCGGGCGGCGGCGATGATCTGGCGTTCCACGGAATCGTCCGGGCGGCGCCCGGGAAGCTCGGCAGCTGCGGCCCGTCCGAGCATGGTGATCGAGTTGAGCAGATGGTCGGTGAGACCGGCGACGTCGAACTCGCTGCACGGAGTCGGCTTCGACAGATCGTCCGTGGCGATCGTGTGCACGGCCTGTTGCAGCACGCTCAGCGTGGCTTCGGCACTGGCCAGTTCGTCGGTGGGTGGAGCTTGCGGTCCTGCGGTGAGTTCGTCGCCCATCACTACACGGTAGCGACGGCCTTGATGTGCGGTGCGGCCCATTCGACATCGAACTCGACTACCAGCTGCGCCGGGACGGCCAGCGCCAGCGGCGTGTAATCACCGGCGACCTCGTCGCGGGCCACCCCGGTGATTACCCGGCCACCGAATCCGTCCGCGCGGCCCGGCACCTCGATGGTCAAGGTGGCCTGTTCTGCCCCGGGCGACACCCGCAGATAGAACTCCGCACCCGGCTCCAACGGCTCGGCGATCACCAAGCCGTCGGCATCGACGACCTGTCCGTCGGACACCCTGATGGTGGCAGCGTCGGTAGCGGCCAGCCGGAATGGCCCCAAGATCGCACCCTCGACCACGGCCGACGAGGCGAGCAGCGACGGGGTGACGGTCTGGCGGGCGGCCGACCGGGCCCCGGACAGCAGGTAGTCATAGAGGAACACGACGGGCTCGGCGTTGCGGTAGGTGCGGGAACCGTGCAGTTCGAAGGTGACCTCGTCGATGACGGCATCGCCGTCGATCAGGAGCCGGTAGTACCGGAATCCCCGCCCGCCCCGGCTGATCCTGTTGTCGGACACCGTGCTGCCGACGCCGAGCGCCTTACTGACCTGGCCGGCACCGGCGTCGACGTGTACTTGCGAGGATGCCACGTCCGCCCAGACCTGCCCGTCATCGGACTTCTGCAGCCGCAGGACCGCACCGGCGCTCGAAGAGATGGTCGCGGTGTAACCGGCCAGCTGCCGCTCACCATCGAATTCGACGTCCACCGACCCCGGGGCGTACTGGACACGGGCCGGGACGTTGCGGGGGCGGTCGTCGAGTTCGAGACCATTGGTCAACCGCCAGATCGCGGCCTGGGTGCCGGCGATGGCCTCGTGCTCGGCGATGTTGCGCGTCCCCAGCCGGTATCCGGCCGCACGCAGCCGCCGGCTGATTTCGGTGGTCGACAGGGTCGGGTAGGAGTTGCGCAGGATCCAATCCACCTCGGCCTCGTGGGCGCGGGCCTGCAGGTGCGGCACCGCCGACCAGGTGTCGGCGCGGTAGCGCGACGGCCGGCTCGGCGCGACACCGGCGAAGTCCAGCGAGTAGGCCTCGATGTTCGGGTTCAGCCTGATCAGGTCGGTACGTGCCGAGGTCCCGTCCGCGAACACGATCGTGTCGACGGTGTGCGAGTAGGTCCCCGGGCGGTAGCGGGTCATCCTGGACAGGTCCACCGACGGTGTCGGGCTGACCCGGCGCCGGACGGCGACGGGGGCGGCAGCGAGGGCTGGCAGGGCAAAGGTGGTCATCTGGTTGATCTCTCTGGATACGTCGATAGCGCAGATCAACGCGCCGAATAGGCGGCGGGCTGAGCGCAGGGATTACGGCGTCAGAAGAATCAACAACAACAACAGCGCACGTCGAGGCAGCGCGTGAAGCCAGAGCGCAGCGGAGCGTGCTGTTGCATGCCCAATACCATACGCGACGCCAACGGCACGCGGCACCGGGGTTCGCATCACGCTGATGTCCAAACCTGTGCAGCCTCACGTCGCACGGACATGATTGGTCCACCAAAAAAGTCGGAGGGATCACGATGACGTCGGCACAGAATGAATCTCAGGCACTTGGCGCGCTTGCCGCCCGGCAGTTGGCGAATGCGACCAAGACGGTCCCGCAGTTGGAGACGATTACTCCGCGGTTTTTGTTGCACCTGTTGAGCTGGGTGCCGGTGGAGGCTGGTATCTACCGGGTGAACCGGGTGGCGAACCCGGATCGGGTGGCGATCCACGCCGAGGTCGGCGGGGAGAACATCGAGGACCCACTGCCGCAGACGTATGTCGACTATCAGACCAGCCCGCGTGAGATCACGCTGCGCGCCATCTCCACGCTGCTCGACGTGCACACCCGGGTCTCGGATCTGTACTCCAGCCCGCATGACCAGATCACCCAGCAGTTGCGGCTGACGATCGAGACGATCAAGGAACGCCAGGAATCCGAGCTGATCAACAACCCCGAGTACGGGTTGCTGTCGCAGGTCACCCCGGAGCAGACGATCAAGACGCTCAAGGGCGCGCCGACCCCGGATGATCTGGATGGTTTGTTGACCAAGGTGTGGAAGACGCCGGCGTTCTTCTTGACTCATCCGTTGGGGGTGGCGGCGTTCGGTCGGGAGGCGACCTGGCGTGGGGTGCCGCCGGTGGTGGTCAATCTCTTTGGTGCGCAGTTCATCACCTGGCGCGGTATCCCGATCATCCCGAGTGACAAGGTGCCGGTGGAGAAGGGCAAGACTAAGTTCATCCTGGTGCGTACCGGTGAGGAGCGCCAGGGTGTGGTCGGGTTGTTCCAGCCGGGTCTGGTCGGTGAGCAGGCGCCGGGTCTGTCGGTGCGGTTCACCGGGATTGATCGGTCGGGGATCGCGTCGTATCTGGTGTCGTTGTATTCGTCGTTGGCGGTGCTGACCGATGATGCGTTGGCGGTGCTCGATGGCGTTGCGGTGGATCAGTACCATGAGTACAAGTGAGTATCGATCGGTAGACGCCGAAGGCGACCTCCCGATCAGCGAGGCCGAATTGGCCGCTCTGGCAACGCAATTGCTGGCGGGCAGCATCCGGCCCGGAAATGATTCACCCCCACAGGCCGTGCCACCGGCACCACGGGGTTCGATGCCCGACACCACCGCGGCGGCTTCCTACGCGAGCGGGGCGGCAGGTGCGCAGCCGTTCAGCCCGCCCGCGGTGTTCCTGGAGGCACCGGGTGTGACGGTGTCTGCTGCGAGTTCGCCTGGCCCCGAACCGATTCCGCCGGGTGCGGTGCCGGTGGCGCCGCGCGGTAGTGCACCGGATCTAAGCACCCCGCCGCATTTCGACGAGTTCGCAGTGCCCGAGGGCATCGTGCCGACGGTGCCGGGTGTGCTCGCCGGCGCAGCGCCCAGCGCGCCGGTGGCGCCGCGTGGTTCGGCACCCAGTTGGCCGACCGGCGTTGCGGGGATACCGGATCTCGGTTTTCTGTCGGCCCCCGCGGTCGCGACACCCGGTGGTGATGAGGGAAGTTACTACTTCACCTCGCCGGTGTCGGTGTTGGCCGAGCCGGTGCCGCAGTTGCCGGATCGTCATGAGGTCTTCGATGTCCACGCGATCCGGGCTGATTTTCCGATCCTGGCCGAGACGGTCAACGGCAAACCGTTGATCTGGTTCGACAATGCCGCGACCACCCAGAAGCCGCAGGCGGTCATCGACCGGCTGGCCTACTTCTACGCCCACGAGAACTCCAACATCCACCGCGCCGCCCACGAGTTGGCCGCCCGGGCCACCGACGCCTACGAAGAAGCCCGCGACACCGTGCGCCGCTTCATCGGGGCACCCAAGGCCGAGCAGATCATCTTCGTGCGCGGCACCACCGAGGCCATCAATCTGGTGGCCAAAGCCTGGGGCGCCAAGCACCTCAAGGCTGGCGACGAGATCGTGATCACCCACCTCGAACATCACGCCAATATCGTTCCCTGGCAGATGATCTGCCAGCAGACCGGTGCGGTCCTGCGGGTCGCCCCGGTCGACGATGCCGGCAATCTGCTGCTCGGTGAGTTCGAGGACCTGCTGGGTCCGCGAACCAAGCTGGTCTCGGCCACCCAGGTCTCCAACGCCCTGGGCACCGTCACCCCGGTGGACACGATCGTCGAACTCGGCCACCGCTACGGGGCGCGCGTGCTCATCGACGGCGCCCAGTCCATCCCGCACATCCCGATCGACGTCTCCCAGACCGGGGCCGACTTCCTGGTGTTCTCCGGGCACAAGATCTTCGGGCCCACCGGGATCGGCGTGCTCTACGGCACCGAAGAGGTGCTGGCCGAGACGCCGCCCTGGCAAGGCGGGGGCAACATGATCGCCGATGTCACCATCGAACGCTCGCTGTATCAGGGCCTGCCCAACAAGTTCGAGGCCGGCACCGGAAACATCGCTGATGCCGTTGGGCTGGGCGAAGCGATCCGCTACGTCGAGAAGGTCGGCATCGACCGGATCGCCGCCTACGAACACGCCCTGCTGGACTACGCCACCCCGCGGCTGGCCGCCATCCCCGGGGTGCGCCTGATCGGGACCGCCGAACAGAAGGCCAGCGTGCTGTCCTTCGTGCTCGCCGGCCACGAATCCCTCGAAGTCGGTAAAGCCCTCAACGCCGAAGGCATCGCCGTGCGCGCCGGACATCACTGCGCCCAACCGATCCTGCGCCGCATGGGCGTGGAAACCACCGTCCGGCCGTCGTTCGCGTTCTACAACACCTACGACGAAATCGACGTCTTCATCGACGCCGTCCGACGCATCGCCGAAAGCGGATCCAACACCGGCTAACGGCCCGGCGTCTTTGTTCGACGGCTCAGGGTCGGCACGCCCGCCAGCAACCAGATTCACCGCGATTCGATACCTCGATCTCGGCACGCTCGCCCATCATGCTCGATTCACAACGACAGGCCGAGCGGCATCGGAGGTCACACGTGGTGCAACGAGCAGGTCAGCTGACCAGAGGCTCGCATAGCTTTCCGCGTCCACTCGCGCAGTCCTTCGCGTGGGAATGGGACTGGCAGGCATCAGGCAACTGCGTTGGCGAACCGACGGAGATCTTCTTCCCCGAGGACAGCCCGAGGCGAGAGCGTCGCCGCCTGGAACAGCAGGCCAAGACCATCTGCTGGAACTGCCCGATCAAGGTTCGCTGCCTCGAGCACGCGCTGACCACACCGGAGCAGTTCGGGGTGTGGGGGGCGACAACCCCTAGCGAGAGGGGTAAGCACCGAGCACCGCTGCGAAAACCATTGACTGCTCAGCACATTGGCGCCGTCTGACATCAGAGACGAGCGGCCGCGCGGGCAGGACCGGCCCGTCAGACCGAACCCGCAAGCGCGACCGGCACGGCTAGGTCGGCGATGAGGTCCCGTAGACCGCCGCCCGACCGGAGCTTGCGGCGTTGGTGCACCGCGCCATTGCCCTCGGTGAGGATTCGCTGCACCGACTGCCTGACGTTGGCCAATTCGCCGAGATCCTCCAAGGCGGGCGCTACCCAGTCGACGAGCGAGCCCAGCGCCTCCTGCGCGGAGGTGAGGGTGCCGGCGACTACGTCGTACCCCTGACCCGTCACGCCATCGTGGGCGGCCTTCCATTTGGCGGCCACCAGGGTCTCCGTCCCGACCTCGGGCGCGGTACGCCCCGCGTCGAGTTCAGCCAGCGCGGTAATCGCCAGTGCGCGAATCACAGTGGCAAGTGTGACCGACTCCTCGACTGTCGCCGGGACATCACTGACCCGCACCTCGATGGTCGGCAGATGACTTGACGGACGAATGTCCCAGTACAGCATTCGCTCGTCGAGCACCGCACCCGTCTCGTGCAGCACCGCGGTCAGTTCGTCGAAGTGCTCCAGCGAGCGAAAGTACGGTGGCGGACCTGACACCGGCCAGCCGGTCTGCTGGACGGCACGCCAGCTCGCGTAACCGGTGTCGAATCCCCCGTAGATCGGCGAGTTAGCCGTCAACGCGAGCAGCGACGGTAGCCAGAGCCTGACGTAATTGCCGACCTGCAAGGCGGTTTCGCGATCGGGCATTCCGACGTGGACGTGGGCGCCGCAAATCACCTGGCCGTAGGTGAGGCTGCCGAATGACTCGGTGATCCACTCGAAGCGGCTGCTGTCGGTCAGGGTGAAGGGCAGCCTGCCGACGGGCGGAACCCCGACCGGCAGCAACCGCGTACCCAGACTCGCTGCGGCCCTGGCGGCCAACGTCCGCTGCTCGGTGAGATCGTCACGCAGCTCCGCCGCCGAAGTGTGGACCGAGGTATCGATCTCGACCTGGCAGTTGGCGAACTCGGTGGTCAACCTCAACCCGAGGGCCGCCGCCGCTGCCACGACAGCCGAGTTCTTGCCGGCGGGCTGACCCGTACCGGCGTCGACCAACAGGAACTCTTCTTCGACGCCGAACGTCGTAGCAGACGGGGGCGGCACTGATCGACTCACCTGACTGTCGTACGCCGCCGCGGGCGCACTGGCGCGGCATGCAATCGCACTGATCGGAACTATCGGGAACGTAAGGATGCGCGCTTACCGTTTCGCCAGCCCGAATATCGATCCCGAGGGGACGGCATGTCTAACCAGATTGACACAACGACAACAGCTCCGGCGACCGGTGAACGTCCGCACCGCAAGCTGCGCGGCACGCTCGGTGTCTGGGGCATCGTGTTCGTGGTGGTAGCAGCCGCGTCACCGTTGGGTGTGATCGGCGGGCCGGTTCCGCTCGGCATCGGAATCGGCAACGGGACCGGATTCCCCGCCATCTTCGTCGTCAGCACTGTGATCATCCTGCTGTTCGCCGTCGGGTTCACCGCGCTGACACCCTACGTACCGGACGCCGGAGCTTTCTACTCATACATCGGCAAAGGCCTGGGCAAGGTGCCCGGATTCGGGTTCGCGTTCGTGGCGCTGATCTCCTACCTCACCCTCGAGATCGCCGTGTACGGCCTGATCGGCCAGGGCGCCCAGGCCCTGTTCTCGTCCTACGGTCTGCCTCAGATCCATTGGGGTGTATGGGCATTCATCGCATTCGCCATTGTCACGCTGCTGGGTCACTTCAACATCGACCTGTCCCGCAATGTCCTCGGCGTACTGCTGATCGGCGAAGTGGCGATCGTGCTGGCCCTCGACGCCGCAGTCATCTTCACCGGCGGCCACGAAGGCCTGTCCACCGGCATCATCACACCCTCGCAAATCGTCTCGGGCGCACCGGGTCTGGCTCTGCTGTTCGCGATCCTCAGCTTCATCGGCTTCGAGGCGACCGCCGTCTTCCGCGACGAGGCCCGCGACCCGCTGCACACCATCCCGCGGGCGACCTACCTGGCCGTGATCCTGATCGGGATCTTCTACACCGTCTCGACGTGGGCGCTGATCAGCGCGTGGGGCGACAGCCGAGTGGTCGAGGCAGCGCTCAACGCACCCTCGGACCTGCTGCCGACAGCCACCCGGGAGTACCTCGGGACCGCCGGGCTGCACATCGTCCAGGTCCTGTTCGTCACCAGCCTGTTCGCCTGCATCCTGTCCTTCCACAACATCGTCGCCCGCTACGTGTTCACCCTGTCCAACCGCCGGGTGTTCCCCGGCCAGCTCGGCGAGGCGCACGCCAGCCACGGCTCGCCGCACCTGGCCTCCGGCGCCGACGCCGTCATCGTGGCGGTCGCGCTTCTAATCGGCATCCTGTTCAAGCTCGACCCGGTGACGCAGTTCTACACCTGGCTGGCGGGCATCTCGACGGTTGGTGTCACTACCCTGCTGATCGCGACATCGGTTGCTGTGCTTGTCTTCTTCGCCAAGCGCAAGCGGGCCGGCCAGCTCGAGGTGTCGGTGTGGCGCGCGTTCATCGCACCCAGCCTTGGTCTGGTGGGCCTGGTGATCGCATTCGCGTTGATCCTGCAGAACCTGCCCGCGCTGGTCGGCAATTCGACACCCATCGCGATCGGCGTGGGGGCCCTGCTCGTGGCGTTCTTCGCCATTGGCGCCGGTATCGCGGCCCGGCGGCCCCAGGTGACGTTGGAGTAAGGCCCCGTCGTAGCCTCATGGCATGAGTGAGCCGTACGAATCACTGGCCGTCGAGGTCAAGGGCTACGTCGCCCAGGTGACGCTGCTCGGCCCGGGTAAGGGCAATGCCATGGGCCCGGCGTTCTGGGAAGAGATGCCGGTGGTCTTCGGCGAGCTGGACGCCGACCCCGAGGTCCGCGCCATCGTGCTGACCGGCTCGGGCCGTAACTTCAGTTACGGACTGGACCTGATGGCCATGGGCGCCATGCTGCCGTCAGCCGGAGGTGATCCGTCCGCCCGCCCCCGCGCGAACTTCCACAAGAAGCTCAAGGGGATGCAGGAGTCGATCAGCGCAGTAGCCGACTGCCGCACCCCCACCATCGCCTCGGTGCACGGCTGGTGCATCGGCGGCGGCGTCGACCTGATTTCTGCGGTCGACATCCGCTACGCCAGCGCCGACGCCAAGTTCTCGGTGCGTGAGGTCAAGCTGTCGATCGTCGCCGACGTCGGCAGCCTGGCCCGGCTGCCCTACATCCTCAACGACGGTCACCTGCGGGAGCTCGCCCTGACCGGTAAGGACATCGACGCCGCTCGCGCCGAGAAGATCGGGCTGGTCAACGACGTGTACCCCGACGCCGACGCCACACTGGCCGCGGCCCACGCCACGGCCGCGGAGATCGCCGCCAACTCGCCGCTGGCGGTGCACGGCGTCAAGGATGTGCTCGACGAGCAGCGCACCGCCGACGTCGCGGCCAGCCTGCGCTACGTCGCCGCGTGGAACTCCGCGTTCCTGCCATCGAAGGACCTCGGCGAGGGCATCAAGGCCATGTTCGAGAAGCGCGCGCCGGAATTCACCGGCGAATAGTCGCGCCTGACTAGTTGCCCGCGGGTGTAATAGCCGGGACGGCCTTCGTGGTCGCCAGCGCCGTCGGCTCGTCGGTGGGCTGCATGGTGGTGGTGGCACCCATCTCCATGCCGCTGACGGCCGGCGAGGTGAAGCCGGGCATCTTGGTCTCCTTGCCGGAGTCCGCGGTCACGCCGCTGGTATCTGCGGTGGGCAGCGAGTGGGCGATACCGAACAGTGCCATCACCGCGAGAGCGCCGCTGCCTACCGTCGCTGCCAGCAACCTCTTACGGGAATCCGAGCTGCTTTTCAGGTTCACGTCTGAGTTCATGGGGGACAACACCTTTCGAGCGTTCAGCGGACGGCGCCAAGAAACCCGGCCAACACTCCATTGGTGGCCGAGCAACGAATTTGTCGCCTGTAGCTCCGTTGTACGCCCGACAGGGGCCGCAAAGCACGTACCTCAAGGTGACCCACAGAAACCCGACCGCCGGTACACAGACGGTGTACACCGAACCCACAGAAAGGTGGTACGCCGCTGCCAGGAAGCGGCACAGCCGCCCAAAGAGCGGTGGCGGAGGGATTTGAACCCCCGGACGGTGTTAGCCGTCTCTCGCTTTCAAGGCGAGTGCATTAGGCCGCTCTGCCACGCCACCGTGTACAAGGGTAAGCGGTGGGCGTTTGGGTGCGACCGTCGGGCGACCTAGACGCGGTTCCTAGACCCTGCCGAATTTCGCCGAGGAGCCGGCCGCCTTCAGCGAGGCGCTGATCCTGCGGCAGTTCTCCCCCATCGCCGACATCTGCGGACGCGACAGCGGACCCAGGAAGTTCTCACGCACGCCACGGGCATACGTCATCATCGCTTCCTCCACCACCTCGCGGCCACGGTCGGTGATACTGGCCAACACTCCGCGCCCGTCGTCCGGGCTCGCCTCCCGGCGAACCAGCCCAGCCGTCTCCAGCCGGCGAATCTGACGTGTCACCCGGCTCGGCAACGACATCAACTGCTCGGCCAGATCCCCCATCCGCGCCGAGCCCGTCTCGGAGTTGTCCAAGATCTCCAACAACCGGACATCCACCAGCGTCAGCTTGTGTTTGTCCACCAAGCCGCGATTCAACGTTCCGTAGAGTCGCAGCGCCGCGTCCAGAAAATTCTGCCAAGCTCTTTGCTCGGCAATATCCAGCCCCGGCATTTCAGATGCAGTCCGCCCCGCAATAATCCCTCCCATAGCGCAATCGTAAGCGACGCTAGCGAGTTCGAGGCCAAAAGCCTCGCTTCGCGGCGAAACGTACCGGTAGTACGTTTATCTCATGCGCGCCATCATCGCCGAGAGCTCTGATCACCTGCTGTGGCAAGAGGTGCCCGACGTGGCACCGGAGCACGGCGAAGTCCTCATCAAGGTAAGTAGCGCCGGCGTCAATCGCGCGGATTTGCTCCAGGCAGCGGGTAAGTACCCACCGCCTCCGGGAGCCAGCGACATCCTGGGGCTGGAGGTTTCCGGAATTGTCGCCGCCGTAGGTGGCGGCGTCACGGAATGGAGCGTGGGACAAGAGGTTTGCGCTCTCTTGGCCGGCGGCGGTTATGCCGAGTACGTTGCTGTGCCCGCTGGCCAGGTCATGCCGATCCCTCCGGGGGTGAGCGTGCACGACGCCGCGGCACTGCCCGAGGTGGCGTGCACGGTGTGGTCGAACATCGTCTCGGCCGGGGCCCTCACGCCAGGCGAGGTACTGTTGGTGCACGGCGGCGCCAGCGGTATCGGCACCCACGCCATCCAGATCGCCCACGCATTGGGCGCCACCGTGGCGGTGACGGCAGGGTCACCGGCAAAACTCGACCTTTGCCGGGAATTCGGCGCCGATATCGTGATCTCCTACCGCGACGACGATTTCGTGAATCGTATTCGCGAAGCGACCGGCGGTGCCGGCGCCGACGTCATTCTCGACATCATGGGTGCGGCATATCTGGACCGCAACCTCGATGCGCTCGCACCCGACGGCCGACTGGTGATCATCGGGATGCAGGGCGGCGTCAAGGCCGAGCTGAACATCGGCAAGGTGATGACCAAGCGATTGCGGGTCATCGGGACAACTCTGCGCGCCCGACCCGTCGGCGGGGCGCACGGCAAGAGCGCGATCGTCGACGAAGTGGTGGCCTCGGTGTGGCCGATGATCGGCGACGGCCGGGTCAAACCCGTCATCGGCGGCCGCTATCCGATCACCGAAGCGGCCGAAGCCCACCGGGCGTTGGCCAGTGGGCAGACCTACGGAAAGATCCTGCTGACCGTCAACGAGTGAGGGTCAACCCAGCGACGCCAGCGCGCGGACCAGCTGGTCCACCTCGCCCATCGTGGAGTAGTGGGCCAGCCCGATGGTCACCGCACCGCCGATGTCGTTGACGCCGATGAGGTCGAGGACACGGGAATTGGCGTTGCAGATGGCCAGGATTCCGTTGTCGGCCAGCCGCTGGACCACCCGCTCAGCGGGCACGCCGTTGACGGCGAAGCTGACCACCGGGATATGGACCTCAGGATGGCCGATGACCATCACCAACGGCAGCGACCGCAGCGACGTCATCAGGTAGTCGAACAGCTGGTTCAGGTAGCCACTCGCGGATTGCATTGACACCGCAAGTCTTTCGCGCCTGGTGCCGCGCGCCGACTCGTCGAGTCCGGCGAGGTACTCGATGCTGGCGACCACACCGGCGAGCATCCCGTACTGGTGGCCGCCCAACTCGAGACGGGCCGGCCCGCTGGCGTACGGGTTCATCGACACCGAACCGAACGAGTCGATCAGCGACGGATTGCGGAACACCAGTGCGCCGATCGGCGGGCCCCCCCAGGCGGGCGCGTTGAGCGCGACCACGTCGGCCTCGGCCTCGTGGATGTCCAGCAGTTGGTACGGCGCGGCCGCCGAGTGGTCCAGCACCACCAGACCACCGACGTCGTGCACCAGTTTGGTGACGACGCCGACGTCGGTCATCGTGCCCAGCGTCGAGGACGCGGTCGTCAGCGCCACCAGGCGGGTGGGCGGGGTGATCAGGTTCTCCCACTGCCAGGCGGGCAGCTCACCGGTCTCGATGTCGACCTCGGCCCACTTGACCTTGGCGCCGTAGCGGTTGGCCGCCCGCAGCCATGGGGCGATGTTGGCTTCGTCGTCGAGCCGGCTGACCACCACCTCGTAGCCGATCCCGGCACGCGAGGACGATGCGTCGGCCAGCGACGTCAGCAGGATCGAGCGGTCGGCGCCCAGCACCACACCGGCGGGATCACCGTTGACCAGATCGGCGACGGCTTGGCGAGCCGCCTCCAGGACAGCCACGCTGCGCCGGGCCGACGGGTGCGGGCTGGCGAGGTTAGTGGCCGACCCACGGAAGGCGGTGGACACCGTGGTAGCCACCGAGTCCGGCAGGAGCATTCCGGCCTGGGCATCGAAGCGCATCCACCCGTCGCCCAGCGCTGGGTGCAGACCACGCACCCGGGCAACGTCGTACGGCATGAAGCCCACCTTAAAGCGTCAGAGATTTCGCTACCGAAACAGCGAGAGCGTCCCCGGCCCCGCCGACGGCGCTGAGGGCAGGATCACCTGGGCAGCCATACTAGTCCAGTGAGCTTCGGGTTCGGAGTCCTGTTCGCGGTCTTGTTGCTGACCCTACCGGGCGCTGTGGTGGCGATGGCGGGGCGGCTGAGCTGGCCCGTCGCGATCGCCGTTGGCCCAGTGCTGACATACGGCGTTGTGAGCCTGGCCATCATCCCGCTCGGGGCGGTGGGGATCGCCTGGAACGCACTGACCGCACTGGCGGCGCTGATCGTTGTGACCGCAATCGTGGCGGGTTTGCGGATTCCGCTCGCCCGGCTACGCGATCCGGACTCCGGCACCGCCGCGATAGCGGTGGGGCCGGCCCTGACGACGGGCGCCGGGGTGATCCTGGGCGCGCTGGTGATCGGCCTGGCGGCCTGGAAGGGCACCCCGCACTGGCAGTCCATCCCGAGCAACTGGGACTCGGTGTGGCATGCCAACACCATCCGCTGGATCCTCGACACCGGACAGGCGTCCTCGACCCACATGGGAGAGCTGCGCAACGTCGAAACCCACGCCGCCCTGTACTACCCGTCGGCTTTCCACGCGTTGGGCGCCGTCCTGGCCCAGCTCACCGGTGCCGCCCCGACCACCGCGTACACCCTGAGTTCGCTGGCCGCCGCGGTGTGGCTGTTCCCACTCAGTGCGGCGGTGCTGACCTGGCAATTGCTGGGGGGCAGGACGACGCCATGGCGCACCGCGGGGGCCGCCGCCACCGCGGCCGCCCTGTCGGCAGCGTTCACCTCGGTGCCCTATGTGGAGTTCGACACCGCCTCGATGCCGAACATGGCCGCTTACGGCATCGCGGTGCCCGCGTTCGTGCTGATCACCTCGTCCCTGCGACACCGCGACCGCATCCCGCTGGCGGTCCTGGCCCTCATCGGGGTGTTCTCGGTGCACATCACCGGCGGTGTGGTCGTGGTGACGTTCGTGATCGCCTGGTGGCTGCTCGATGCGTTGTGGCACCCGGTGCTGGGCCGCCTCCGCGACTTCGTGACGCTGGTCTGCGTCGCCGCCCCCACGCTGGCGGTGCTGCTACCGCAATTCCTCGGGGTGCTGCAACAGGCCGAGATCATCACCGGCCACGCCTTCCTCACTCACCAGGGCCGCAAGAAGGCGCTGTTCGACGCGATCGTCCAGCACACCCGCCATCTCAACGACTATCCGATCCAGAACATGCTCATCGCGCTGGCCGCCGCGGGATTCCTGCTGCTGCTGATCAAACGCGTCTGGTGGCCGGCCGCGGTATGGGCCCTGCTGGTGGTCTCGATCGTGCACTCCTCGGCACCATTCGGCGGCCCGATCGGAGCGATCACCGGCAAGTACAGCGACCTGTTCTACAGCGACCCGCGTCGACTGTCGGCCGTCGTGACCATGCTGCTGGCGCCGATGGCCGGAGTGGCGCTGTGGTCGCTGGCGCTGCTGCTGGTCGCCGGGGTGCGGCGGCTGGTCCGGCGGTTGGGTGCCACCGACCCCGACCGGGGAGTGTGGATCGGCGCGACAGCCACCCTGCTGACCGTGGTTGTTATCGGCCTGAACTGGCATTACTTCCCCCGACACCGCCACCTCATGGGCGAGAAGTACGACCAGGTGATGGTCGACAACAAAGATCTGGAAGCCATGGCCTACCTCGCCAGCCTGCCCGGCGCGCACGACACCCTGATCGGCAACGCCAACACCGACGGCACCGCCTGGATGTACGCGGTCGCGGACCTGCATCCGCTGTGGACGCACTACGACTATCCGGTGCAGCAGGGGCCCGGCTATCACCGGTTCATCTTCTGGGCCTATGCCGACGACGCCGACCACGACCCGCGGATCGCCGAAGCGGTGAAGGCGCTGAACATTCGCTATGTGCTCACCGGCAGCCGGATAGTCCGCGGGTTCGTGATGCCCGACGGTCTAGTGTCACTAGACAAGTCCGCGTCGTGGGCGAAGATCTACGACAACGGCGAGGCCCGTATCTACGAATGGCGCGGGCCGGCGCCGACGGACAGCCGATGACATCGAATTCAGAGGGAATGCTCAGCGCATGACAGCGAACACCGACGACGACAACATCGAGATCATCAGCAACCCGGACGCGGTGTCGGCCGGTGAGGACGACGATCAGCGCTCGATCACCGAACTGGTGGAGCAGCCGGCCAAGGTGATGCGGATCGGCACGATGATCAAACAGCTCCTCGAAGAGGTCCGAGCGGCTCCGCTGGACGACGCGAGCCGCACCCGGCTGCGCGAGATCCACGCCACGTCCATCCGCGAACTCGAGGACGGCCTGGCTCCCGAGCTGCGTGACGAACTCGAGCGGCTGGCCCTGCCGTTCACCGAGGACAGCATCCCGTCCGACGCCGAACTGCGCATCGCGCAGGCCCAGCTGGTCGGTTGGCTCGAAGGGCTGTTCCACGGCATCCAGACCGCGCTGTTCGCCCAGCAGATGGCGGCCCGCGCGCAGCTGGAGCACATGCGTCAGGGCGCATTGCCGCCCGGCATGGGTCAGCCCGGAGTCCCCGGCGGCCCCGGCCACGGAACCGGGCAGTACCTGTAGCCCAGTGTCAGCCGATCCCTACATCGAGACCCGCGACGCCTGGGTCGAGTTCCCGATCTTCGACGCCAAGACGAGATCGCTGAAGAAGGCGTTCCTCGGCAAGGCCGGTGGCGCCATCGGCCGCAACACCGACAACGTCGTCGTCATCGAGGCACTGCGCGACATCACCATGACCCTGAAGATGGGCGACCGGGTCGGGCTCGTCGGCCACAACGGTGCCGGCAAGTCGACGTTGTTGCGGCTGCTGTCCGGAATCTACGAGCCCACCCGCGGCTCGGCGACCGTACGTGGCCGTGTCGCACCGGTTTTCGACCTCGGCGTCGGGATGGATCCGGAGATCTCCGGCTACGAGAACATCATCATCCGCGGGCTGTTCCTCGGGCAGACCCGCAAGCAGATGGCCGCCAAGGTCGACGAGATCGCCGAGTTCACCGAACTCGGCGAGTACCTGTCGATGCCGCTG
Organism: Mycolicibacterium anyangense; assembly: GCF_010731855.1. Taxonomy (NCBI): domain Bacteria; kingdom Bacillati; phylum Actinomycetota; class Actinomycetes; order Mycobacteriales; family Mycobacteriaceae; genus Mycobacterium; species Mycolicibacterium anyangense. The sequence continues at coordinate 3,762,303 of NZ_AP022620.1, forward strand.
CGCACCTATTCGACGGGTATGCGGGTGCGACTGGCCATGGGTGTGGTCACCAGCATCGACCCGGAGATCCTGCTGCTCGACGAGGGCATCGGCGCCGTCGACGCGGAATTCCTGAAGAAGGCACAGCACCGGTTGCAGGCGCTGGTCGAGCGGTCCGGAATCCTGGTCTTCGCAAGCCATTCCAATGAATTCCTGGCCCGGTTGTGCAAGACCGCGATGTGGATCGACCACGGTACGGTCCGGATGAGCGGCGGGATCGAGGATGTGGTGCGCGCCTACGAGGGCGAGGACGCCGCCCGCCACGTACGCGAGGTCCTAGAGGAACACAAGGCGGATTGGTCGACGCAGCCGTGACCGAGTTGGTGTGCGCCGTCGTCGTCACCCACCGACGTCCGGACGAACTGGCCAAATCGCTCGACGTCCTGACCACCCAGAGCCGGATGATCGACCACCTGATCGTGGTGGACAACGATAACGATTCTCGGGTGCAGGATCTGGTAGCCGGGCAACCCGTGCCGACGACCTACCTCGGGTCACGCCGAAACCTCGGTGGCGCAGGTGGTTTCGCATTGGGGATATTGCATGCCCTCGCGCTGGGCGCGGACTGGGTGTGGCTGGCCGACGACGACGGCCGGCCCAAGGATCCCGAAGTGCTCGCCACCCTGCTGGCCTGCGCCGCCCGGCACGGACTGGCCGAGGTCTCACCGATGGTGTGCGATCTCGACGACCCCGAGCGGTTCGCGTTCCCAGTCCGTCAGGGTCTGAAATGGCTTCGCCATCCACGCGAGCTGGGCAGCGGAAGCTTCCTGAGCGGCTACGCCTCGCTGTTCAACGGCGCGTTGTTCCGCGCCGAAACCCTGACCGCCGTGGGTGTTCCGGATATTCGGCTGTTCGTCCGCGGCGACGAGGTCGAGGTGCACCGGCGGCTAGTCCGCAGCGGGTTGCCGTTCGGCACCTGCCTGGACGCGGTGTACCTGCATCCCTACGGCACCGACGAGTTCAAGCCGATCCTCGGCGGCCGGATGCACACCCAATACCCCGACGATCCGGCCAAGCGGTTCTTCACCTACCGCAACCGCGGCTACCTGCTGTCGCAGCCGGGTCTGCGCAAACTCCTGCCGCAGGAATGGCTGCGCTTCGGGTGGTACTTCCTGGTGACCCGTCGCGATCCCGCCGGACTACGCGAATGGATTCGATTGCGGCGCATGGGCCGTAAGGAGAGGTTCGGGAGGCCTTCAGCGTGACCTTCACCGACGCCGCCACCCAGTCCAAGACGTTCACGCGGGCGTGGGGCGACCTGATCGACGGATTCCGCAAGCGTGAGCTGTGGCTTCATCTCGGCTGGCAGGACATCAAGCAGAAGTACCGCCGCTCGGTTCTGGGCCCGTTCTGGATCACCATCGCCACCGGCACCACCGCGGTGGCGATGGGTGCGCTGTACTCCCAGCTGTTCCATCTGCCCCTGGCCGAGCACCTGCCGTACGTGACGCTGGGGCTGATCATCTGGAACATGATCAACGCGGCGATCCTCGAAGGCGCCGACGTGTTCATCGCGAACGAGGGCCTGATCAAACAGCTGCCGACTCCGCTGTCCGTGCACGTCTATCGGTTGGTGTGGCGGCAGATGATCCTGTTCGGCCACAACATCGTCATCTACGTGGTGATCGCGATCATCTTCCCCAAACCCTGGTCGCTGGCCGACCTGTCGGTGATCCCGGCACTGATTCTGATCATGCTGAATTGCGTGTGGGTGTCGTTCTGCTTCGGCATCCTGGCGACCCGCTACCGCGATATCGGGCCGCTGCTGTTCTCGGTGGTCCAGTTGCTGTTCTTCATGACGCCGATCATCTGGAACGCCAACACGTTGGAGCAGCAGGGTGCCGGCAAGTGGGCCAAGATCATCGAGCTCAACCCGCTGCTGCACTATCTGGACATCCTGCGGTCCCCGCTGCTGGGTGCTCACCAGGAGTTGCGGCACTGGATCGTGGTGGTGGGCCTGACGATCGTCGGCTGGCTGGTGGCGGCATTCGCGCTGCGGCAGTACCGGGCGCGCGTTCCGTACTGGGTGTAGTCGGTCGCGGGAGGGATCACGCATAGGGATCCATCTCGATGGCACGCCTGACCGTGCTGAGCGCGTCGGGAAGTGCGGCAAGGCTGGCGGATCCCAGCGCAAGGCGGATCGCCTGCGGCGGATTCGCGGTGATGGCGAACGGCTCCGCTGTCGAGATCGAGATCCGGCTCTCGGACAGGGTGGCGGCGATCCGGTCGGCTCGGGCGTTGTCGGGCAGCTTCACCCAGGTGAAGTACGACGTCGGATAGGTGGACTGCTCCAACCCCTTCAGCGCGTCGGCTGCCATGGCCTGCCTGCGCAAGGCGTCGGCTCGCTTCTGAGCTTCCAACCGTGCCACTGTCCCGTCCGCCAGCCAGCGGGTCACGATCGCGGTGGTGAGCGCGGGAGTGTTCCAGGTCGTCGCGCGGATTGCGCGCTCGATGGCGGGCATTCGGCCCGCCGGCGCCACCACAAATCCGACGCGCAGGCCAGTGGCGACGTTCTTGGAGATACCGGAGACGTACACGGTGTGCTCGGACGCGAGCGCTGCCAGCGGAGGCGGCGGCCGGTCTACCAGATAGGCGTAGGACGCATCCTCGATGATGAGCAACTCATGCTCGTAGGCGATGTCCCGCAACTCTTTCCGGGCTTCGCCGTCGAGAACCCAGCCCAGCGGATTGTGCAATGTCGGCATGGCATAGAGAGCGCGAACCGGCCGGCGCCGACACAGGCTCTTCAGCGCATCGAGATCTGGGCCGTTCACAGTTGTTGGTAGCGGCGCCAATTCGAGATGCAGTGCTTCGGCCAGCACTCTGAAGCCGGGGTAGGTGACGGCGTCGGCGGCGACGACGTCCCCCGGCTGCAAGGTCGCCAGCGCGGTGACAGTCAGCCCGTGTTGGGCGCCGTTGACGAGGGCAACGCGATCGGGAGTGACATCGAGTCCGCGGCTGAGCAGGTGGGTGGCCACCACGGCTCGGTCGCGTTCCCGGCCCCCGTGAGGTTGGTAGCGCAGCAGTATGTCCAGATCGCCGGAACCGGCCAGCTCCCGCAATGCGTGGCGCAGGAGGGCGGCTTGGTCGGGCAGGACGGGATAGTTGAAATTCAGGTCGACGATGTCGCCGGCGAGGGCGTGCTGGTCGATACCGTGACCCGGCGGGAGTGCGAGGTCACGAACGAACGTCCCGCGCCCCTGCTCGCTGCTGACCAGTCCCATTGCGCGCAGTTCGGCGTAGATGCGCGAGGCAGTGACCACGGCGATTCCTGCGCTGGCCGCGAGATCCCGATGCGTCGGCAACTGCGTTCCGGCACTGAGCCGGCCGCTGCGGATGTCGGCGGCCAGTGCGTCCAAGATCGGCTTGTAGCGGGCTGCTGGCACGCCCGGATTGTATGCATGACAATTCTTTGACCGTCATGCATGGGAGTTCCTACCGTCTCATCACGACGAAAGGACTCTTCATGCACATCGCCATCCTGACCTTCGAGGGCTACAACGAACTGGACTCATTGATCGCACTCGGCGTGCTCAACCGCGTGCAGGCCGATGACTGGCGGGTCACCGTCGCTACCCCCACCGAGCGGGTGACGTCGATGAATGGCGTCACGATCGGGCAGATGTCCAGCTTGACGGAGGCCCTCGCCGCCGACGCGGTGATCGTCGGCAGTGGCATCGCGACCCGCGAGGTGGTCGAGACTCCGGCGATCATGGACGTCCTCAGCGGGCTGGACCCGCAGCGCCAACTCATCGGTGCGCAATGCTCCGGGGCACTGGTCCTGGCCCGGCTCGGCCTCTTGCGCGACGTGCCGGCCTGCACCGATCTGACGACGAAACCGTGGGTGGTCGCAGCCGGGGTCGACGTGTTGAACCAGCCGTTCTTCGCCAGGGGCAATGTCGCCACCGCCGGGGGCTGCCTGTCCTCGCCGTACCTTGCGGCCTGGCTCATCGCGCGACTGCGCGGCGAAGAGGAGGCCCGGGCGGGCCTGCACTATGTCGCACCCGTGGGCGAGAAGGACGAGTACGTCGACCGAGCATGGCACGCCATCGCGCCGTATCTGGCCTCCCATTTGCAGGTATCTGTCTAGGGATTCTGCGGCTTGTCGGCGGCCCGGGTATACTCGAACACATGTTCGATACCGGCCTTGTTTCCGCTGATGACGGCGCTGTAGTCGCCGCCATTGAGGAGTGGGCCGTCGCCGAGGCCAAGGCCGCGGCGCAGCGGATCGCGGCGATCGGGGAGCTGGTTCGACGCCGCTGCAGCGGGGACCAGCGAGATCGGTGGGCATGCGATTCCTGGGATTCCGCGGCCGCTGAGGTGTCCGCAGCCCTGGGCATACCGCACGGCCGCGCCTCGGGCGAGATGCACCTCAGCGAGGCGATGCGCTATCGATTGCCTCAAGTGGGTGCTCTCTTCCTGGCCGGCCGGTTGAGCTATCAGGTGTGCCGCGCGATCTCCTGGCGCACCATGAACGTCGGGGACGACGAGGCACTCGCGCTCATCGACGCCGCACTTGCGCAGGCGGCAGTGGCGTGGGGTCCGATGTCGGACTACAAACTGGCGCAGGCCATCGACGTCTGGATCGACCGGTATGACCCAGGTGCACTGCGACGCACCAGGGTGACGGCACGCAGCCGCGATGTGCGGTTGGGCTCCAAGGACGAGGCGGCCGGGACCACAACCCTCACCGGCCGGTTGTTCACGACCGATGCCGCGCTGCTGGATCGCCGGCTCACCCAGATGGCGCACGCCGTCTGCGACGACGATCCGCGGACGATCGGCCAGCGACGCGCTGACGCCCTCGGCGCACTGGCTGCGGGATCCGATCGCCTGGCCTGCACCTGCGGTTCGCCCGAATGTGCGTCAGGTGCGGACGACGGCCGGGCGTCGAGCATCGTGATCCACGTCCTGAGCGAGGCCGAAGCGCTTGAGGGGCAACCAGATCCGGCCATGTCTGGTGAGACCACGCCACCGCGGGTGACCCGGGACACGCCACTGGCCGAGGCGTTGGCACCCAACCCGGAACCTGCGCCGACCGCCAAGCCGTCGACCGCCGTGCTGACGGGTCGTGGCGGGGTGGTGGCACCCGCCCTGCTGGCCCAGATGATCCGGTCCGGTGCGAAGGTGCGCCATGTACGCCGGCCCAGCGATAAGCCTGAGTCCGGCTACCGGCCATCGGCGGCGCTGGCCGAATTCGTCCGGATGCGCGATCTCACCTGCCGGTTCCCTAATTGCGATGTGCCGGCGGACATGTGCGACATCGACCACACCGTGCCATGGCCAGCCGGCCCCACGCATGCGTCGAACCTGTCCTGCAAGTGCCGAAAACATCACTTGCTCAAGACATTCTGGGACGGCTGGTCCGACCGACAGTTGCCGGACGGCACCCTCATCTGGACATCGCCCGCCGGGCGGAGATACGTCACCCATCCGGGCAGCCGCTTGCTGATCCCGCAATGGGTCACGACCACCGACGAACTCCCCGCTCCGTCAGACAGACCGGTCCGCGCCACCGGCCTGACGATGCCCATGCGACGACGAACCAGGGCTGCTCAACGCGCCGCGAATATCACCCGTGAGCGCGCGATGAACGACGCCTACGTCGCCGACCGCAACGCACCGGCGCCCTTCTAGCTCGGATACGCACCGTGATCGGGCTCCGGCCCGAACTGGAACCGTCGGCCGGAGACCTCCGTCGGCGTGACCCGCACGTAGCGCAACTTCTCGGTGGCCACCCACGGCAGCAGTTGCGCACGGTCGGCCTCGTGGATGTCATCGGCGGCGGACAACACCTGCGCGGTGCCCCGAACGATCACGCTCCACCCATCGGCGACGGTGTGGTCGTCCACCTCGAAGAGAACTTTGTCGTTCATCACCGTGCTGAACAGCTTCGTACCTTCGGCGGTGCGGAACAGCAGCGTGCCGTTCTGCGTGACGAAGTTGACGGGAAAGATCTCCAGCTGGTCGCCGATGTGGGTGACCAGCCGACCCAGCGCAACGCTGTTCAGCAGATCCCAACTCTCGTCAGCGCTGAGGACCGTAATCGGACCCTGTTGGACTGTCATGGCCAGATCTTGCTCCGGCAACCAGCGGCCCGAATAGGGTCGAACGGCCCTTCGCCAGCGCCTGAGCTAACGGCGCGCTACGCTCGGTGGGTGTTCGGCTTCGGTGGCCGCTTGGACAAGGTCGGCGTGCGCGCGTACGCCGACATCCTGGCCGCGGAACAAACCTCGGTGTCGGTCAGCATTGGGAACCCAAATCTTGTGGGCAACAGCGAGATTCGGTGGAAGCTGCAGTTGCGCGTACTCCCCGAGTCCGAACCTTCGTTCGAGGCCACCCTGCATGCGCTGCTGCCCCAACTGAACCGACCAAGGCCGGGGACCCGGGTGACGGTGCGCTACGACCCCAAGGACCACAGCAGGATCGAGTTGGATCAGCAGCCGCAGTCGCCGGCCACCACCGCCATCGACGCGATCACCGCTGCCCGCCCCGATCTGGCCGGCAGTCAGGTGATGGGAATGCCGGTGGCCGAGATGATCCGCAATGCCATAGCCGACCCGAACGCGTTTCGCGCCCAGATGATGCAGCGCGGCGCCGAGATGCAGCAACAGGCCATGGCGGCCATGCAGGCCGCACAGCCCCAGCCGGCTGCGCCCGCAGCGCCGGATCCGGTCGACCGACTCGAGCGGCTGGCCGCGCTCAAGGACCGCAATCTGATCACCGACGAAGAGTTCGAGCAGCAGAAGCGCCGGATCCTCGGCGAGATCTGACCCGATCAGTCGGTCAGCGTCGACAACTCGGCGCGCAGGTTCGCCTGGGCCGGCGCCTCCCAACGCTGCCTACCGTACTCGGTGCGGAACACCCCGGGCCCGCTGAGCAGATTCGCCAGCACCTGCAGCCGCCCCTTGCGGAACACGTCATCGGAGATGTGGCCGTATTCGGCGCGGATGGCGGCGGTGTTGGACACATACCGCTCGGGAGACAGCGCCAGCGACGCCAGGTCGGCATCGGAGAGCACCTCACCGTTGTGATCACCCGGGGCTGGATCGTGCGTGACGGTCATCCGCACCAGGCGGGCCACCTCGTCGACCAACTCTGGTTCCACTTCGAGTCCGGACAACTCGTCCTCGGCCCGGCGGGCGCTGAGTTCCTCGTCATCGGGGCGGCCCGCGTACACCGAGTCGTGGTACCACGCCGCCAGCCGCACGGCGTCGGCGTCATCGCTCAGCGCAGCCAGTTCCTCGACATGGCGCAGGATGTCGCGCAGGTGGTCCACCGAGTGATACCGGCGATGCGGCTCGGACCACGACGCCAGCAGCGCGCGGCCCACCGCCTCCGCGCCGGTGTTCGCGGTGTGCCGGGCGAGTAACGCCACCCACGTCTCGAGCAGATCCTGCACCCCTCAATGGTGCACAGGCCGCGGCGCAGGCGCGCACCCACCCGGGCAGTAACTAAGCTTCACGCGTGTCCGACACCACCCCGACGACCCCGCTGAGCCTCAAGACGCAGGTCGTGCGCTTCATCGTCACCGGTGGCCTGTCCGCGATCGTCGACTTCGGGCTATACGTACTGCTCTACAAGTCCGTCGGTATCCAGGTCGACTCGGCCAAGGCGCTGAGCTTCATCGTGGGGACCATCACCGCGTACCTGATCAACCGGCGTTGGACGTTCCAGGCACCACCCAGCCGCTCCCGCTTCATCGCGGTGATGGCGCTCTATGCGCTGACCTTCGCCGTCCAGGTCGGACTGAACCACGTCACGCTGCATCTACTGGACTACCGCACCTGGGCGATCCCGGTCGCGTTCGTGATCGCACAGGGCACCGCGACAGTGATCAACTTCATCGTGCAACGGGTCTGGATCTTCCGGCTGGCCTAAGTCAGAGGCCTCGCACGGTAACCTGTGGCACTGATATGGCTACCGAACCTTCCTTGACACCGCGCTCCCTCACCGGGTTCGGCCGGACCGCGCCCACTGTTGCGCAGGTTCTGTCGACACCCGACGTCGAGGTCATCGCCGCAGCTGTCCGACAGGTGGCCGACGCCGATTCCTCCAGCCCAGCCCACCTGCGGCGGGGCATCCTGGCACGAGGTCTCGGGCGGTCCTACGGCGACCAGGCCTGCAACGGTGGCGGCATCGTCGTCGACATGACGCGGCTCAACCGCATTCACTCGCTCTCTTCCGAGACAGCTATCGCCGACGTCGACGCCGGAGTGAGCCTGGACCAGCTGATGAAGGCCGCGCTGCCGTTCGGCCTGTGGGTCCCAGTGCTCCCGGGTACCCGGCAAGTCACTGTCGGCGGAGCTATCGGTTCCGATATTCACGGTAAGAACCACCACAGCGCCGGCAGCTTCGGCAACCACGTATTGTCGCTGGACCTCCTGATGGCCGACGGCGATGTACGAACGCTGACCCCGGACGGCGAGAACGCCGACCTCTTCTGGGCGACCGTGGGTGGCAACGGCCTCACCGGCATTGTCGTTCGTGCCAGGATCGCGATGACGCGAACCGAGACCGCATACTTCATCGCCGATGGCGTGAGCACCGCGAATCTGGATGAGACCATCGCCGTGCACCTGGACGGCAGCGACGACAAGTACACCTACTCCAGCGCCTGGTTCGACCTGATCAGTCCCCCACCGAAATTGGGTCGCGCAGCGGTGAGCCGGGGAAGCTTGGCCCGGGTCGACCAACTGCCCAAGAAGCTCGCGAAGAACCCGTTGAAGTTCGACGCGCCGCAACTGTTGACTGTGCCCGACATCTTCCCGATCAGCGCGATGAACAAGCTGTCATTCAGCGCGATCGGCGAGGTCTACTACCGGCTGGGCGGCACTTATCAGGGCAAGATCATGAACTTGTCGCAGTTCTACCACATGCTTGACCTGGTCAGCGGCTGGAACAACGCCTATGGGCCAGCGGGTTTCGCGCAACATCAGTTCCTCGTGCCCCCAGACGCCCTCGATGAGTTCAAGAACATCATCCGGTGGATCCAGACCAGCGGCCACTACTCGGCACTCAACGTCTTCAAACTGTTCGGGCCCGGCAACAGGGCGCCCCTGAGCTTTCCGATGGCGGGCTGGAACGTGGCGATGGACTTCCCGATGAAAGCCGGGGTCAACGAGTTCCTCAACGAACTTGACCGCCTTGCAATGGAATTCGGCGGCCGAGTTTATACGGCCAAGGACTCGCGCGTCAGCGCGGAGAACTTCCACAAGATGTATCCGCGTATTGATGAGTGGATTGCAGTGCGCCGCAAGGCCGATCCAAATGGCGTGTTCGCCTCCGACATGGCCCGACGTCTAGAACTTCTGTAGAAAGGCACCGCGCCAAAAATGATCGACGCCACCGGCAACCCGCAAACCATCCTGCTGCTGGGCGGTACCTCCGAGATCGGCCTGGCCATCTGCGAGCGTTACCTGCGCAACGCGAAAGCCCGTATCATCCTGGCCGATCTGCCGAACGCGCCCAAGCGGGAGGCGGCGATCGCCCAACTCGAGGCGGCCGGCGCCAAATCCGTCGAGTACCTCGACTTCGATGCGCTGGACACCAAGAGCCATCCGGATGTCATCGAAAAGGCTTGGGCGGCAGGAGATGTCGACGTCGCGATTGTCGCTTTCGGCATCCTCGGGGACGCCGAGGAGCTGTGGCAGAACCAGTCCAAGGCCGTACTGAGCGCCCAGATCAACTACACCGCAGCGGTATCGGTCGGGGTGCTGATCGGCCAGAAGATGAAGGCCCAGGGCTTCGGCCAGATCATCGCCATGAGCTCGGTCGCCGGTGAGCGGGTGCGCCGGTCCAACTTCGTCTACGGCTCCACCAAGGCTGGCCTGGACGGTTTCTACCTCGGTCTCGGAGAAGCGCTGCAGGAGTTCGGTGTTCACGTCCTGGTGATCCGGCCCGGCCAGGTCCGCACCACCACCACGCTCGAACACTGGAAGGCCACCGGTGCCAAAGAGGCGCCGTTCACGGTGGACGCCGAAGACGTCGCCGAACTGGCGGTGACGTCGGCCGCCAAGGGCAAGTCGCTGGTGTGGGCCCCCGGCCAGGTGCGGGTGCTGATGTCGGTGCTGCGGCACATCCCGCGCCCGATCTTCCGCAAGCTGCCGCTCTGAACATGCGCAAAGCCCTGGCCACCGTCGGCCATCTGGCTCTGGCAGCTGCCATCGCGGTGGTGGTCTCGGCGGTCGCGCTGTATGCGATATCCACCGTCGAGTGGCCCGCCTTCCCCTCGTCCAACCAGCTACACGCCCTGACCACCGTCGGACAGGTCGGCGCTCTGGTCCTGCTGCTGGCTACCGGCGTCGTCTGGCGCCGCGGATATGCCTGGCTGGCGCGTATCGCGGCCGCGGTGATCCTCGCGGCGTTCACCGTCGTGACCCTCGGCATGCCACTGGGCGCCACCAAGCTCTATCTGTTCGGGATCTCGGTGGACCAGCAGTTCCGCACCGAGTACCTCACCCGGCTCACCGAAAGCCCCGCGCTGCACGACATGACCTACTCGGGGCTGCCGCCGTTCTACCCGCCGGGGTGGTTCTGGCTGGGCGGGCGGGCCGCGGCGCTCACCGGCACCCCGGCCTGGGAGATGTTCAAACCCTGGGCCATCACCTCGATCGCGGTGGCCGTGGTGCTGGCAATGGTGCTGTGGTCGAGCCTGATCCGGTTCGAGTACGCCCTGGTCGTGACGACCGCCACCGCGGCGGTGACGCTCGCCTACAGCTCACCGGAGCCGTATGCCGCGATGATCACCGTGCTGATCCCGCCGGTGCTGGTGCTGGCGTGGTCGGGGCTCAGGGGCAAGACCAGAGGGGGCGGGTGGGCGGCCGTCATCGGCGTCGGCGTCTTCCTCGGCGTCGCCGCCACCTTCTACACCCTGCTGCTGGGCTACACAGCGTTCACTGTCGTGGTCATGGCCCTGGTCGTGGCAGTCGCCCGCCGGAGCGTCGAACCGCTGCTGCGGCTGGCCGTGGCCGGTGCGATCGCCGGCGCCATCGCAATGCTCACTTGGCTGCCGTTCCTGCTGCGGGCAGCCAAGGGCCCGATGAGCGACACCGGCAGCGCCCAGCACTACCTGCCCGCCGACGGCGCGGTCCTGACCTTCCCGATGCTGCAGTTCTCGCTGTTGGGCGCGCTGTGCATGCTGGGCACGCTATGGCTGGTCTGGCGCGCACGATCGTCGACAAGGGCCGCCGCTCTGGGCATCGGGGTGCTGTCGCTGTATGCCTGGTCGCTGTTGTCGATGCTGACCACGCTGGTCGGGACGACGCTGCTGTCGTTCCGGCTGCAGCCCACCCTGACCGTGCTGCTCTCGGCGGCCGGTGCATTCGGCTTCATCGAGGTCGCCCTCGCGCTGGCCGCCCGCACCAGCCGCAAGACTATTCCGGTGGCCGCGGCGATCGGGCTGATCGGCGCCATCGGCTTCAGCCAGGACATCCCCGACGTACTGCGCCCCGACCTGGCCGTCGCCTACACCGACACCGACGGCAACGGCCAGCGCGGCGACCGCCGCCCACCCGGCGCCGAGAAGTACTACCCCCAGGTCGACGAGGCGATCCAACAGGTCACCGGCCGCCCACGCGAACAGACCGTGGTGCTCACGGCCGACTACAGCTTCCTGTCCTACTACCCGTACTACGGGTTCCAGGGCCTGACCTCGCACTACGCCAACCCTCTCGCCGAGTTCGACAAACGCGCGGCCGCCATCGAATCGTGGGCGAAGTTCAAGAGCCCCGACCAGCTGGCCAAAGCTCTCGACGCGCTGCCGTGGACACCGCCGACGGTGTTCCTGATGCGTCGCGGCGCGAACGACACCTACACCCTGCGACTGGCTCAGGACGTCTACCCCAACCAGCCCAATGTCCGCCGCTACACCGTCGAATTCGGTGCCGATCTGTTCACCGGCCCGCAGTTCACCGTCAAGGACATCGGACCGTTCATCCTGGCCATCAGGAATCCGTAGCGATGGGTGCGCCGGACCGGCAATTACCATCTAGCTCCGTGGAACAGACGCGGGCGAAGTATCGAACCGCGCGCCTCGTTGCCGTCATCGCCGGACTGCTGGGCGCCCTGCTGGCGATCCTCACCCCGTTGTTGCCGGTCAAGCAGACCACCGCTGCGCTCAACTGGCCGCAGAACGGCGTCCTGGACAGCGTCACCGCACCGCTGATCAGCTATGTCGCTACCGACCTGAACATCGAGGTGCCCTGCCAGGCAGCGGCCGGCCTGCAGGGTCCGGGCCGGACCGTGCTGTTGTCCACCGTGCCCAAGCAGGCCCCCAAGGCCGTCGACCGCGGGCTGCTGATCCAGCGCGCCAACGACAGCCTGGTGGTCGTCGTGCGCAACACCCCGGTGTTGGTGGCACCGTTGTCCCAGGTGCTCAGCCCGGCCTGCCAGAAGCTGACCTTCACCGCCCACGCCGACAAGGTGACCGCAGAGTTCGTCGGCCTCACGAAGGCCGCCGACAGCGACGACCCGGGCGCGCCACTCAAGGGTGAGCGCGGCGGCTACGACTTCCGGCCGCAGATCGTCGGCGTCTTCACCGACCTGTCCGGCGCCGCCCCGCCGGGTCTGCGCCTCTCGGCCACCATCGACACCCGCTACAGCAGCGCCCCGACCGCACTGAAGATGGCGGCGATGATCCTCGGTCTGCTGTTGACCGTCGTCGCGCTGGTTGCGCTGCACATCCTGGACACCGCCGACGGGATGCGGCACCGGAGGTTCCTACCCCCGCGATGGTGGTCGGTACGCCCGCTGGACGGCCTGGTCATCGCGGTCCTGGTGTGGTGGCACTTCGTCGGCGCCAACACCTCCGACGACGGCTACATCCTGACCATGGCCCGGGTCTCCGAGCACGCCGGGTACATGGCCAACTACTACCGCTGGTTCGGCACCCCCGAGGCACCGTTCGGCTGGTACTACGACCTGCTTGCGCTATGGGCGCACGTGTCGACGGCCAGCGTCTGGATGCGGCTGCCGACCCTGGTGATGGCGCTGGCGTGCTGGTGGATCATCAGCCGCGAAGTGATCCCCCGACTGGGCCACGCCGTCAAGACCACCCGGGCGGCGTCGTGGACCGCGGCCGGCCTGTTCCTGGCGTTCTGGCTGCCGCTGAACAACGGCCTGCGCCCCGAGCCGATCATCGCGATCGGCATCCTGCTGACCTGGATCTGTGTCGAGCGCGGGGTCGCCACCAGCCGTCTGCTTCCGGTCGCCTTCGCCTGCATCGTCGGCGCGCTGACCCTGTTCTCCGGACCGACGGGCATCGCCTCGATCGGCGCGCTGCTGGTGGCCATCGGCCCGCTCCGCACGATCCTGCACCGCCGCTCCCGGCAGTTTGGGCTACTACCGCTGCTCGCGCCCATCCTGGCTGCCGCGACGGTGACGATCATCCTCATCTTCCGCGACCAGACCCTGGTCGGCGAGGTGCAGGCCAACATGCTCAAGTCCGCCGTCGGCCCGAGCCTGAGCTGGTTCGACGAGCACATCCGCTACGAGCGGCTGTTCATGGCCAGCCCGGACGGGTCGGTCGCGCGCCGGTTCGCCGTCCTGGCACTGCTGGTCGCCCTGGCGGTGTCGGTGGCGATGATGCTGCGCCGCGGCCACATCCCGGGCACCGCCGCCGGACCCAGCCGGCGGATCATCGGGATCACGATCATCTCGTTCCTGGCGATGATGTTCACCCCGACCAAGTGGACCCATCATTTCGGCGTGTTCGCCGGGCTGGCCGGTTCGCTGGGCGCGCTGGCCGCCGTCGCGGTGACCGCGCACGTGCTGCGCTCCAGACGTAACCGCGCGGTGTTCGCCGCAGCAGTGCTGTTCGTGGCGGCGCTGTCGTTCGCCAGCGTCAACGGCTGGTGGTACGTCTCCAACTTCGGGGTGCCGTGGTCGAATCAGTTCCCCGAGTGGCACTTCGGCTTCACCACCATGCTGCTCGGCCTGAGCGTGCTGGCCCTGCTGTTGGCGGCCTGGTTCCACTTCTCTGGACGGGACAACCGGGAGCCTGGCCCGCGGCGCTGGTGGTCGGGCATCGTCGGCTCGCCGCTGGCGATCGTGGCCTGGCTGCTGGTGATCTTCGAGGTGCTGTCCCTGACCCTCGGGATGACCGAGCAGTGGCCGGCATGGTCGGTGGGACGCTCGAACCTGCAGGCACTCACCGGCAAGACGTGCGGGCTGGCCGACGACGTGCTGGTCGAACTCGACCCGAACGCCGGCATGCTCACGCCGATCGGCGTCCCCGTGGGCGACGGCCTGGGTGCCACGACTGAGGGCTTCACCCCCGGCGGGGTGCCCGCCGACGTGTCGGCCGACCCGGTGATGGAACCGCCGGGCGGTGGCAGCCTCGGTGACACCGACGGTGTCGTCACCAGCAGCGAGGCCGGCACCGAGGGCGGCATCACCGCCGCCGGCGGGGTCAACGGCTCGCGGGCCCGGCTGCCCTACGGCCTGGACCCCACCCGTACCCCGGTGCTGGGCAGCTGGCGGGCAGGCGTCCAACAGCCGGCCAAGCTGCGCTCGGCGTGGTACCGGCTGCCGGACGGCTGGCAGTCGTCACCGCTGCTGGTGGTCTCGGCGGCGGGCCGCTTCGACCAGGACGAGGTCCAGGTGCAATGGGCCACCGACGCCGGCGCGGCCGCCAACAAGCCCGGCGGTGCCCTCGGTTTCGCCGATATCGGTGCCGCACCGGCCTGGCGCAACCTGCGCGCCCCGCTGGCCGCCATCCCGCGCAACGCCACCCAGATCCGGATCATCGCCTCCGACGACGACCTCGCACCACAGCATTGGATCGCGGTGACCCCGCCCCGCATCCCCAAGCTGCGCACGCTGCAGGAGGTCGTCGGCTCGCAGGATCCGGTGCTGCTGGACTGGCTGGTCGGTCTGGCTTTCCCCTGCCAGCGGCCGTTCGGCCACCAGAACGGGGTGATCGAGCCGCCCAAGTGGCGGATCCTGCCCGACCGCTTCGGCGCCGAGGCCAATTCGCCGGTGATGGACAACATCGGCGGCGGCCCGCTCGGCATCAGCGAACTGCTCTACCGCGCAGTGACGGTGCCCACGTATCTCAAGGACGACTGGTTCCGCGACTGGGGCGCCCTGCAGCGGCTCAACCCGTTCTATCCCGCCGCCCAGCCGGCGCGATTGGACCTGGGTACCGCCACCCGCAGCGGGTGGTGGAGCCCGGCGCCGCTGCGCCCGACATAGTCCGCAAGGCTGCGATCCAGTCTCAAATCGCCAGCACGCCCGCAGGCCTTCGGAGTCTGCCAAGCTGCGTCGCCTACCATCGAGCCTCGTGCCCAGCGACAGTTCCGACTCCGCCCGGATCGCGAAGCTCGTCGCCGTCGTCGCCGGCGTTCTCGGGATTCTGCTGTGCGGCCTGACCCCACTGCTGCCCGTCACCCAGACCACCGCGGCCATCCAGTGGCCGCAGGCGCCCGCAGCCGACGGCAACGTCAGCGACATCACCGCACCACTGGTTTCCGGGGCGCCGCAGTCGATCGATGTCTCGATCCCGTGCCAGGCGATCGCGTCGCTTCCCGCCCAGGGCGGCCTGGTGTTCTCCACCATCCCCCCGGCCGGTATCGACGCCAGTCGTAACGGTCTGTTCGTGCGGGCCAACGCCGACACCGTCGTCGTCGCCTTCCGCGACACGGTGGCCGCCGTGGCGCCGCGTACCGCCATCGCCACCCCGGCGTGCCGCAGCCTGCACCTGTGGGGCGGCCCGGTCGGGGCAGGAGCGGACTTCGTCGGGATTCCTGGTGCGACGGGCACCCTGTCGCCGGAGAAGAAGCCGCAGATCGCCGGGATCTTCACCGACCTGAAGGTGCCGCCGCAGCCGGGACTGTCAGCCCGCATCGACATCGACACCCGGTTCATCACCGAACCGACGTCGCTCAAGCTCGCGGTGATGACGCTGGGCATCCTGTGCGTGGTGGCGTCCCTCGCCGCGCTGTGGGTGCTCGACGCCCGCTCGGGGCGCAAGGTCGCCGGTGCGTGGCGGCGGTTCTGGCGGGTCGGCTGGGCGACCTGGCTGGCCGACATCGCCGTGCTCGGCACCCTGCTGCTCTGGCATGTCATCGGCGCCATCTCCTCGGATGACGGCTACAACCTGACCATCGCCCGGGTGTCCGGCGACGCCGGCTACACCGCCAACTACTACCGCTTCTTCGGAACCACCGAAGCACCGTTCGACTGGTACCAATCGGTGCTCGCGCACCTGGCTTCGGTGAGCACCGCCGGTATCTGGATGCGGCTGCCCGCCACGCTGGCCGGCCTGGGCACCTGGCTGATCCTGAGCCGCTGGGTGCTGCCGCGGCTGGGCCGGCGGCTGTCTCTGGACCGGGTCGCGGTGTGGACGGCCGGCGCGGTATTCCTGGCCGCCTGGCTGCCGTTCAACAACGGCCTCCGTCCCGAGCCGCTGATCGCCTTCGGCACGCTGGCGGCTTGGGCGCTGGTGGAGAACGCGATCGCCACCCGCCGGCTGGTTCCGGCGGCGATCGCCGTCCTGGTGGCCGTGTTCAGCGTGACGCTGGCGCCGCAGGGTCTGATCGCCCTCGCGCCGCTGCTGGTGGGTTCCCGCGCGGTGTTCGGGGTGATCGGCACCCGCCGCCGGACCGACGGTGTGCTGGCCCCGGTGGCCGCCTTGGCCGCCTTGGCCGCGGCCCTGTCGACGATCTTCGTGGTGGTGTTCCGCGACCAGACCCTGGCGACGGTCGCCGAATCGGCCCGCATCAAGTACGTGGTGGGCCCGACGATCGCCTGGTACCAGGATTTCCTGCGGTACTACTTCCTGACCGTCGAAGACAATGTCGAGAGCTCGCTGACTCGCCGGTTCGCCGTGCTGGTGATGCTGCTCTGCCTGTTCGGCCTGCTGGCCGTGCTGCTGCGGCGCGGCAGCGTACCGGGTGTGGCCAATGGGCCGGTGTGGCGGCTGGTCGGCAGCACCGCGATCGGCCTGCTGCTGCTGACCTTCACCCCGACCAAGTGGGCGGTGCAGTTCGGTGCGTTCGCCGGGTTAGCTGGTGCGCTCGGCGGGGTGGCGGCGTTCGCGTTCGCGCGGGTTGGCTTGCACAGCCGACGCAATCTCGCCCTGTGGGTCACCGCTCTGCTGTTCGTCCTGGCGTGGGCCACCTCGGGTATCAACGGCTGGTTCTATGTGGGCAACTACGGGGTGCCCTGGTTCGACCGGCAACCGGTGGTCGCCCACCAGCCGGTGACGAGCATGTTCCTCGGCCTGGCCGTGGTGACCGGCCTGCTGGCCGGCTGGCTGCACTTCCGGATGGACTACGCCGGGCACACCGAGGTCAAGAACACCCGCCGCAACCGGGTGCTGGCGTCCACCCCGCTGCTGATCGTCGCGATCATCATGGTGCTGCTCGAGGTCGGCTCCATGACCAAGGCCTTCGTCCAGCGCTACCCGGTGTACACCACCGCCAAGGCCAACGTCTCCGCGCTGAGCTCCGGACTGTCCAAGAACAGCTGCGCCATGGCCGATGACGTGCTGGTCGAGCCGGACCCCAATGCCGGTATGCTGCAACCGGTTCCGGGCCAGAAGTGGGGCGAGTACGGGCCGCTGGGCGGAGAGAACCCGGTTGGCTTCACCCCCAACGGGATCAGCGACACCCTTGAGCCCGCAACGCCGTTCGTCGCCAACCCCGGCACGGTGAACTCCGACGGCTCCCCCAACAAACCCAACGTCGGTATCGCCTACGCGGCGGGCACCGGCGGCGGTTACGGCCCGGTCGGTGTGAACGGCTCACGCGTGTTCCTGCCGTTCGGCCTGGATCCGAAGACCACTCCAGTGATGGGCTCCTACAAGGAGAACACCGTGGCCGCCAAGGCCACCTCGGCGTGGTACCAGCTGCCGCCCCGCACCCCGGACCGTCCGCTGGTGACCATCGCCGCGGCGGGTGCCATCTGGTTCTACGACGAAGAGGGCCAGTTCAACTACGGCCAGTCGCTGAAGTTGCAGTGGGGTGTGCACCGGCCCGACGGCAGCTTCCAGGCGCTGAACTCCGTGCAGCCCATCGACGTCATCGCCCAAAAGGCTTGGCGCAACCTGCGTTTCCCCCTGGCGTGGGCGCCGGCGGAGGCCAACGTGGCGCGCATCGTGGCCGATGACCCGAACCTCAGCGATGACCAGTGGTTCGGCTTCACTCCGCCGCGGGTGCCGGTACTGCAGACCGCACAACAGTTCCTCGGTTCGCAGACCCCGATCCTGATGGACATCGCCACCGCCGCGAACTTCCCATGCCAGCGGCCGTTCTCCGAACACCTCGGTGTCGCCGAGCTACCCGAGTACCGGATCCTGCCCAACCTGAAACAGGTTGTGGTGTCGTCGAATATGTGGCAGTCCGCCCGCGCCGGTGGCCCGTTCCTGTTCATCCAGGCCCTGCTGACCACGGCGACGATCCCGACCTATCTGCGTAACGACTGGTACCGCGACTGGGGTGCCCTGGAGCGCTACATCCGCCTGGTGCCCGCCGACCAGGCCCCGAACGCGGTGATCGACCAGGGTTCGGTGAAGGTGTTCGGCTGGAGCCGTAACGGACCGATCAGGGCACTCCCATGACACAGACTCTTGCTGCCAACGCACGCGACGCGGCCCACGACGTGAAGGTCACCCGATGGGTTGCCACGATCGCAGGGCTGATCGGCTTCGTCCTGTCGGTGCTGACGCCCCTGCTGCCGGTGGTGCAGACCACCGCGACGCTGAACTGGCCGCAGGGAGCCGCGACATCGGGCACAGGCGGCCAGCTCAGCAATGTCACCGCCCCGCTGATCTCGCAGGCGCCGGTGTCGCTGTCGGCCACCATCCCGTGCGACGTGATCGACACGATGCCCGCCCAGGGCGGGCTGGTGTTGGGCCTGGCACCGCAAAAAGGCAAACAGGCAGCGCTGAATTCGCTGTTCGTCAACGTCAGCGCGCAGCGGGTCGACATCACCGACCGCAACGTGGTGATCGCCAGCGTGCCGCGTTCGAAGATCGGCGGATGCTCGCGGATCGAGATCACCTCCGATGAGTCCGGCACGTTCGCGACGTTTGTGGGATTGACCGATCCCACGACCGGTAAGGAGATGCGCAGCGGGTTCCCGGACCCGAACCTGCGGCCCGCGATCGTCGGGGTGTTCACCGACCTGACCGGACCGGCGCCGGCAGGCCTGAACTTCTCGGCCACCATCGACACCCGGTTCTCCAGCAAGCCCACCGCACTCAAGCTGGCCGCGATGCTGCTGGCGATTGCCGCGACCGCTGTGGCGCTGACCGCGCTGTGGCGCCTGGACCGGCTCGACGGCCACCGCATGCACGCCGTGATCCCGCAGCGCTGGCGCACCTTCACCGCGGTCGACGCCACCGTGGTGACCGGGTTCCTGGTGTGGCATGTCATCGGCGCCAACTCCTCGGACGACGGCTACATCCTCGGCATGGCCCGGGTGGCCGACCACGCCGGCTACATGTCGAACTACTTCCGCTGGTTCGGCAGCCCGGAAGATCCGTTCGGCTGGTTCTACAACGTGCTGGCCCTGATGACCCACGTCAGCGACGCCAGCATCTGGATGCGGCTGCCGGATCTGATCTGCGCGCTGGTGTGCTGGTTGCTGCTGTCGCGGGAAGTGTTGCCCCGCTTGGGCCCGGCCGTCGAGGCCAGCAGGCCCGCGCTGTGGGCGGCCGGCCTGGTCCTGATGGCGGCGTGGATGCCGTTCAACAACGGCCTGCGCCCCGAAGGCCAGATCGCCACCGGGGCGCTGATCACCTACGTACTCATCGAACGCGCCATCATCTCCGGCCGGCTGACACCGTTCGCGCTGGCGATCATCAGTGCCGCGTTCACCCTCGGCATCCAGCCCACCGGACTGATCGCGGTGGCCGCCCTGATCGCCGGTGGCCGCCCGATCTTGCGCATCCTGGTCCGCCGCCGCGGGATCGTCGGCACCTGGCCGCTGATCGCCCCGCTGCTGGCCGCGGGCACGATCGTGCTGGTCGTGGTGTTCGCCGACCAGACGCTGGCAACGGTGTTGGAAGCCACCAGGATTCGCACCGCTATCGGACCCAGCCAGGCCTGGTACACCGAGAACCTGCGCTACTACTACCTGATCCTGCCGACCGTCGACGGTTCACTGTCCCGGCGGTTCGGCTTCCTGATCACCGCACTGTCGCTGTTCACGTCGATGTTCATCATGTTGCGGCGCAAGCGGGTTGCGGGCGTGGCCCGCGGTCCGGCCTGGCGACTGATGGGCGTCATCTTCGCGACGATGTTCTTCCTGATGTTCACCCCGACCAAGTGGGTGCACCACTTCGGGCTGTTCGCGGCGGTGGGCGCGGCGATGGCCGCGCTGGCCACCGTGCTGGTGTCGCCGAAGGTGTTGCGCTGGTCGCGCAATCGGATGACCGTCGTCACCGCGGTGCTGTTCGTGCTGGCACTGTGCTTCGCGACCACCAACGGCTGGTGGTACGTCTCCAGCTATGGCGTTCCGTTCAACAACGCGATGCCGCGCATCGCCGGGATCACCGTCAGCACCATCTTCTTCTTCCTGTTCGCGGTGTCGGCGCTCTACACCCTGCTGCTGCATTTCAGTTCGCGAGACCGCGGTGAGGGCCGGCTGGCGCGGGCCGTCACCGCGGCTCCCATCCCGCTGGCCGCCGGTCTCATGGTGGTGGTGTTCGTCGGCTCGATGACCGCCGGCATCGTGCGCCAGTACCCCACCTACTCCAACGCGTGGGCCAACCTGCGGTCGTTCTCCGGCGGCTGCGGACTGGCCGACGATGTGCTCGTCGAACCCGACCCCAATGCTGGCTTCCTGAGCCCGCTGCCGGGCGACTACGGACCGCTGGGCCCGCTGGGCGGCACCAAACCGGTCGGCTTCACACCGAACGGCGTACCGGATCACATTGTGGCCGAGGCGATCCGGATGACCAATCCGCAGCCCGGCACCGACTACGACTGGGACCAGCCGATCAAGCTGAGCGCGCCCGGCGTCAACGGATCAACGGTGCCGCTGCCCTACGGCCTCGACCCCGCGCGGGTCGCCCTGGCCGGTAGCTACGCCGAGGGACCGCAGCAGGAGGCCACGCTGAACTCGGCGTGGTACACCCTGCCCCCCAACGACGGTGGACATCCGCTCGTGGTGGTCACCGCCGCGGGCACCCTCGCCGGCCGTAGTGTGCTCAACGGGTTCACCGACGGCCAGACCGTGGAGCTCGAGTACGCCAGGCTCGGGCCCGACGGTGCGCCGGTGCCCGAAGGCCGGGTGGTGCCTTACGATCTCGGCCCCGCCCCGTCGTGGCGCAACCTGCGATTCGCCCGCTCAGAGATGCCGACCGACGCCACCGTGGTGCGCATCGTCGCCCAAGACCGCTCGCTGTCGCAGGGCGATTGGATCGCTGTCACCCCGCCGCGGGTGCCGGAGTTGCGCTCGGTTCAGGAGTACCTGGGATCCACCCAGCCGGTTCTGATGGACTGGGCGGTGGGCCTGGCGTTCCCGTGCCAGCAGCCGATGCTGCACGCCAACGGCGTCACCGAGGTGCCGAAGTTCCGCATCACGCCGGATTACACCGCCAAGAAGCAGGACACCGACACCTGGGAGGACGGCCGCAACGGCGGCCTGCTGGGCATCAGTGATCTGCTGCTCCGGCAGAGCGTGATGGCGACCTACCTGTCCCACGACTGGGGCCGGGACTGGGGTTCGCTGCGCAAGTTCGACACGATCGTCGACGCCGAACCGGCCCAGATCGAACTGGGCACCGCCACCCACAGCGGGCTGTGGAAGCCGGGACGGATCCGGATCAAGGCGTAGCGGCCTCCGCCGCCTGACCGCGGTGACACAATCCGGAGATGGCTGACGACGCGGTGAGCATCGACCCTTTGATGCACGGCCTTCGTTCCAAGGGCCTCAAGAAGGGATCGGTCTCATTGGTCGGGGCGGTGGCGATCGGTTTGGCCGCCACCGCACCCGCCTACTCCCTGACCGGCGCGCTGGGCCACGGTGCCGCCGAGTCCGGCTACCAGCTGCCCATCGTGTTCATCATCGCGGTGATCCCGATGTACTTCGTGGCCCTGGCCTACAAGCACCTCACCGACGCGGCACCGGATGCGGGCACGGTGTTCACCTGGGGGTCCAAGGCCATCGCCCCGCACATCGGCTGGATCGGTGGGTACGCACTGATTCTGTCCAGCATCCTGGCCGGTGTGGGCGCGGCCGGAATCCTGGTCAACGCCACCGCGGTGGTGCTGGGTCTGGCTGAACCGCCAACCTGGTTCAACGTGTTGGTCGCGGCGGTGTTCATCCTGGCCACGACCTGGCTGGTGGCGCGCGGCGCCGAGGAATCCTCCCGAACCACGTTGATCCTGACCATCGTGCAGTACGGCGGCCTGGCACTGTTCGCGGTGATCATGATCATCGCGGCCGTGCGCGGGCAGCAGAATCCGACGGCCGAACCGTTCTCGCTCGAATGGTTCAACCCGTTCGCGATCCAGAGCCCGGGGGCACTGCTCGGCGGCTTCCTGGTCGCCATCTTCATCTTCTGGGGTTTCGATGCCTCGCTGGCGATGTCGGAAGAGACCGCCGGAACCCCCGAGCAGGCGGGCCGCAGCGGTGTCACGGCGATCATCATCACCGTGGTCACCTACGTCATATTCAGCGTTGCCGCACTGGCTTTCGCCGGTATCGACGAGAACAGCCCGACCAGTCTGACGAATGCGACCAACATCGACGACGTCTTCACTACGCTGGCCGGAGAAGCGATCGGAACCCGGGGTGCGGTGATCGCGGCACTTATCGTCGGTATCTCGGCGTTCTCGGCGACGATGTCGACGGTCATGCCGACGGCGCGCGGTGTGTTGTCGATGGCGACGTACAAGGCGCTGCCGAACCGGTTCGCCTCCGTCGACCAGGTGAGTCAGACCCCGAAGTTCGCCACCTGGGTGATCGGGCTGACCAGTCTCGCTATCTACGGCGGTCTGACCCTGGTGAGTGAGAGCATCGTCGAAGACTCGGTCTACAGCGTGGGGATCGCGATCATGGCCTATTACTCGGTGGTCGCGGTGTCCTCGGTGGTGTACTTCTGGCGCACAGCATTCCAGTCGGTGAAAACCGCACTGGAACAAGTGATCCTGCCCGGCATCGGGGCGTTGATCCTGATACCGGTAGGCATCGTCGAGGCCTACCACATGATCGATCCGGAGTACGGTTCCGGCGGATCCGTCGCCGGTATCGGCACGGTGTTCGTCGTCGGTGTGCTCAGCTTGGCGTTCGGGGTGGTGCTGATGATCCTGTGGAACATCAAGGCGCCGGCCTTCTTCCGGGGTCAGACGCTACGGAGAGAGCGGACCTGATGCCGGCGATACCCGCGTGCCCGCCCACCCGGCATGCCTGGTGGTACATGGCAACTAGTGTCAAAGGCATTGATAAATAGTCGTTTTGACGTCA
Organism: Mycolicibacterium anyangense; assembly: GCF_010731855.1. Lineage (NCBI taxonomy): Bacteria > Bacillati > Actinomycetota > Actinomycetes > Mycobacteriales > Mycobacteriaceae > Mycobacterium > Mycolicibacterium anyangense. Next base: position 3,785,760 of record NZ_AP022620.1, read on the forward strand.
TTGTCGAACACCTACCAATGGGTCCAGCCGATGCAGGCCGGCGACGGCCACGGCTGGGGTTTCTGGTTCCTGGGCCAGTGGATTCCGTTCTGATCAATGACCCTGCGGATCGCTGAGCAACTTTTCCGGTTGCAGTGACCACACCGTGGCCGGTGCCCCCGGCGAGGCGTGCGCGCAATAGGCAGGCGCGCCCGTCTCGCTGACGGCCGCCGCGCCCAGCACCGCACAGTTGGCGCCGATCACCACGATCGGCAGGTCCATCCGACCCGATGTGGCAGGCGGTGGCGCCGACACCGTCGTGGCCGCGCTGTCGACGTCCCGGTGATTGAACAGGCTGAGCCCAGCGGCAGCACCGCCGATGACGACGGACACCCCCAGGATGGCCGGGACCAGCAGCCGTCGTCGGGACCGGCTCGACTCCGGTCTGGCGTGCCGGGCGCGCGAGGCACCCGCCTTCTGCGCTCCACCCGTCGCCGGGGACAACGCGGTTGCCAGGACCGCACCGCACTCGGACTCGGCGGCTCCCAGACCGCGGCGCAGGTCGCGGGCGAAATCGACGCACCGGGCGTAACGGGCGCCGGAATCCTTGGCCAGCGCCTTGGCGAACACCGGCCCCAGGCCGGCCAGTTCCGGGCGCTTGGACCCGATGGCCGGCGGATCCGAACTGAGGTGCTGACTGATCACGATCGCCGGGTTGGTGTGCTGGAACGGCGGCATCCCGGTCAGCAGGTGATAGGCGGTGGCGGCCAGTGCGTACTGGTCGGCGTGGCCATCGATCTCCTCACCCTTGAGCTGTTCCGGCGCGGCGTAAGCGACCGTCCCGACGGTCATGTTGGTGCCGGTCAGATTGCTCGACTGGCCCATCCACCGGGCAATACCGAAGTCCGCCAAAGCAATTCGTGAGTCACCGGACTCCGGGTGGCCGAGCAGGATGTTGGCCGGCTTGACGTCGCGGTGCAGTAGTCCGCGACTGTGGGCGTAGTCGAGTGCTTCGGCCACCGCGGTGACGACCCGCGCCACCTCGTCGGGTGGCATGCCATACGGATAGCGGTCGGCGAGCAGATGCGAGGCATCGGTCCCGTCGATGAACTCCATCGCGATCCACAGCTTGTCGTCGAACTCACCGCGGTCGTAGATGGTGACGATGTGCGGATGCGAGAGCGTGGCGACCATATCGGCCTCGAGATTGAACCGTTGCCGGTACTCCTCGTCGCGGCTGACCGCCGAGCCCAGCACCTTCAGCGCATCGCGGCGCGGCAGCCGGGGATGCTGGACCAGGTAGACCTCACCCATCCCACCGGCGCCCAGGGTCCGCAAGATGGTGTAACCAGCAACAATCTGGCCGTCCGCTAACGGCATTGGGGCATCCTACTGACTCGGACGGTCATACACGACGCGGCTGCCCAGCACGATGTCCTGGACCGAACGGCGGCCGCGGTCCACAGCCACCCACAGCAGCCCGATCGGGAACAGCACGCAGGCAACCGCCCGCAGCACCGCGACCGGCAGCGTCAGCAGCTCGGCGCCCCGGCCAACCACGCGCACACCCAGCAGCACCGCGCCGACCGTACGCCCGGACAGCGTCCAACAGACGGTCAGGTACAGCACCGACACCCCGATCGTCACCGCACTGGAGAAGATGAGATTCGGGGCCGGGAACCGGAACGACGTCGGGCGCAGGATCAGTGTGGTCAGCGCCAGCCCCAGATAGAGCAGCCCCATCGTCACGACCACCACCACGATGTCCACCAAGGCCGCCAGACCGCGCGAGACGATGCCCGCGTTGGTCACAGCGACTCTCGCGGTTCGGAGCTGCGGCCCAGCATCCGGTCGACGAAGCCGGACACGACGTCGTCGGCTCGGGCGGTCTGAGTGCGCACGTCGGTCATCACCTCGGCGGTGACGGTTCCGGTGGATTCACGGATGATCGCCGGCAGGTCGACGCCGTCGATGATCTGGTCGGCCAGCCCGATCAGATCGATGCGGGCGATGATGGCGTCGATGTCGACATCGGCCACGATGGCGTCGATGTCGACGCGTTCACGGACCAGTGCGGTGAGGTCGATCTGATCGAGCACCAGCTCGGTGATCCTGGTGACCGCCGCAACGGAAAGGCGGGTGGCTTCGACACGTGTGGTGCGAAGCCACCCACCGATCAGGGGCAGTTGTTCCCAGGGCACCCCGGCATCGTAGCCAGCTGCCACGCAGGTGGGTTCAGTTCATGTTCCAGGGTTCGCCGTAGGTGGTGACGGAGTCACCGGCCTTGGAGATCAGGCGGGCGAACGGACGCAGCAGCACACCGCCGGCCGCACCGGTCACGGTGCCGTGGGCGTTGGCCACCGCGACGGCGCCGCCTGCGCCCGAGACATCCACCGAGAAGGTGGCCACTTCCTGGATACCGGGGCCGTTGCCCAGGTCAGCGCTGATCGACACACCCGGGAACAGGTTCGGGGTGATGATCGAGCCCAGCGGGTTGAAGCCCGTCGGGGACAGGTTCACGTCGTCGAGCAGGATGTTGGGGGTGGTGTAGCTGAAGTTGATGCCCACACCCAGCGACCACGGGAAGCCGACCTGGTAACCCAGCTCCAAGGTGCCCCCGAACTCGTCGGCACCGGGGCCCACAACGCTGTAGACAGCCTTGCCGGAGTGGAACCACTCACGGGTCAGCCGGTTGCGGTCCAGGGGGAACACGCCGTCCAGGAAGGTGTCCCACTGCTGAACCGTCAACGTACGGCCACCACCGTCGACCAGACTCAGCTGATTGTCCAGCCCCGCATTCGAGGTGCCTGCCCCCACGAACAATCCCGCTATCGCGGCGATCATCGCAACCAGCAGCCGGCCAATTACCTTCATGGTCTCCCTTGTCGTCGAACGTTCCCTGGCAGTTTCCTGTGCAAATAGGTATCCGGAGGGTGCCACATGAGCAATTGCTTCGCCACCCCTTGCCCCGGTACCAGCTCGACGAACGACGGCTTCAGGCAACGCCATTCATCATGCCTCAACTGCGACTATATGCACTTGGCAAACACCGAATCGCGCTCTGAATTCGTTGCGGCGCGGGCCCTGAACCCAAGAATCGCGACGAGCTGATCTAGCTGTTCCCAGCATTCTTCAAGGTTTTGAGGGCCTCGGTGCTCAGCTGCGCGAGCTCGTCTGCCTCGCCGGGTGTCAGGGCCGCACCGACGATCTCGGCCATCCGGCGGTTGGTGAGGTTCTCGACCTCGGCGTAGCGGTCCTTCTTCGAGGCTTCGACATCGGCGTAGGGCGGCTGCCATCCCATGAACGCGGCGTAGTCCGGGCCCTTGTTGAGCAGGTGCGCCTCGACCGGGGTGATGCCTGAGATCGTCAATGCGTTGAAGTGCACGGCGGCTCGCAACTCGCGCAGGATGAACATCACCTGGAAGGCCCGCCCCGCGGGATCGTCGGCCAGCGGCATCGCACGCCAGCCGGCGTACAACGGCAGACCGGGTTCCGGCGCCGCGGCGATCACCTTCTCGCCCAACTCCGCAAGCCGGTCCAGACCCTGGACTGCGCTCAGGTGCTCCCGGCCGTACTCGGCTGCCTGCTCCCAATACAGCTGCGCACTGTCCGGAGCGTCGCGGACGGCCACACCAGCCTGCCAGCAGGCGCGGACGACGTTCGGCTCGAACACCGCGAAGACGGCGTTGACGGTGGTGTCGGTGGCGCGGCCGAGCACCCCACCCCGACCGGCGAAGTAGGCGGCGAACGGATCCGGGTAGCCGGCGGCCAGACTCTTCTGCATCGTCTCCGGGCTGAGCATGAAGATGCTGACGGCTTCGCCGATCGCCGCTCCTGCGGTGCGGACGGCGTCGGTATCGGTATGCGTCATGACTGGAGTGTAGGGACGTTGTGCCGTTGCCAGGGCCGGGTTAGGCCGACTTCGGTGGGGCCGTCAGGTCGTAGACGGTGGCCGACCCGACAGCCTTGGGGGCAAAGTTGGCGGCGACCCACGCCGTGATGTCGGCGTGCTGGTTGCCATGACCGGGTCCCTGCCGGTTTCCCGGGGAGACGACGTAGTAGCCGATCTCATGATCAGCGACGTCAGACTGGAACTGGGTGAGCGACGGAACGGGGTCGCTACCGCCGAATCCACCGATCGCCATCACCGAGGTGTTGGTGGCCAATTCCAGTGCGGCAGCTGCCGATGAGCCATTGACGGCCGCCGACCACTTCGTGTTGGTGCCCGCCAGGAGACGGTCGAGCTGGGTGTTGGACTCCTGGCCCGAGCCATCCGGCCGATCAGCACCATCGTGAGCCCGCTGAACGGGACCGACCTGGGCCATCCCACCGGTGTGCGGTACCGCAATGGTCGCGAAAGCATAACCGGCCGAGCCCATTCCCCCGGCGAGGACACCGACGGCCAGTGCCGCGGCGGCGAGTCCGCTGCGGTTCGTGCTCAACGCCACCAGTAGGGTGACGACCCCGGCGACCCCGACCGCCAGCACGACCCAACGCACGGCCGCCGCCCAGTGCTGATTGCCGTCCAGCAGCCACCAGCTCCAGAGCACGGTCAACAGAACACTCGCCGCCACACTGATCCGGCCGCGGAGTCGGTCGCGGGTGCGCCACATCTCGCACCCACCGATGGCGGCGAGCGCGGCCACCGCGGGCACCACCGACAGGCAGTAGTACGGGTGCACCATCCCCTTCATATAGCTCAGGACGAGTCCGTCGACCAGCAGCCAGCCACCGAACAGCACCACCCCGCCGCGGACCAGGTCGGTCCGCGGAGCACGCGCGCGCACCACCAGGACGTACACCAGACCGAGCAGCGCCGCCGGAAGCAGCCAGCTCATCTCGAGGCCGAACTCACCGCTGAAAAGCCTTGTGATACCAGCATTCTGGTGACCGAAGTCAGCAGGAGGTCCGGCGTGAGCGTCGGTAGCACCCGTATGGTTGCGGCCCAGGATCCGCGCCAGGCCGTTGTACCCGATCACCAGGTTCATGAAGTTGTTGTCCGTCGAGCCGGCCAGATAGGGCCGAGACGACGCCGGCCACACCAGTGTCAGTGCGACGAACCAACCCGCAGAGAGCAGGCAGGAGGCCATCGCGGCCGCCAGATGTGCCAGCCGGCGCCGCACCGACGTCGGCGCCACCAGCAGATAGACAACGCCTATCGCCGGGGCCACCATCAGGCCCTCCAACATCTTGGCCAGGAATGCGAACCCCAGGGCAGACCCGGCCAGCGTCATCCACGTGCCGCTCCCGCGTTCGAGAGCCCGCACCGTGCAGTAAGCGGCGGCCATCATCAGCAGGACCATCACCGCATCCGGGTTGTTGTAGCGGAACATCAACGCCACCACAGGGGTCAACGCGAACGCCGTGCCGGCCACGAAACCTGCACCGGTTCCGGCGATCCGGCGGACTGCGCCGTACAGCAGGGCGACCGCACCCACCGCCATCAGCGCTTCGGGTACCAGCATGCTGGCGCTGCTGAATCCGAAGGTCTGCCCGGACAGGCCCATCACCCATTGCGATACCGGCGGCTTGTCGACGGTGATGAAGTTCCCCGGATCGACCGAGCCGAACAACAGTGCTTCCCAGTTCTTGGAACCGGCCTGCGCGGCGCCGGCGTAGAACGCATTGCCCATGCCGTTGATGGTGATGTTCCACAGATACGTGCAGGCGGTGGCAATCAGCAAGGCAGCTAGGCCGATGCGTCGCCATGCGGTGCGCGACAACCCGAGCCGGCGAGGTTCCGCCGTCTCGGCGGGGGTGTGGAGGTGGTGAAGAATTGCGGTCACAGAGTCTATTTCGACAGCCGAACACGTGTCAGGGCTTGGTTTTGCTTGTGTGCGACCTATGAGCCGACAGCACCGGCACCGGGTCCATGTAGCCGTTCGGCCAACCAGGGCAATGAATCGACGAACGCTCGCTGGGCGAACTGCCAGGTGTGATAGCCGACGTAAACCCTGAGGGTGCAATCGATCTGCACCGCCATGGCCGCCGCACACAGGTCCGGAAGGGCGCCCTTCTCCCGGAACTGATCCTCATCCCCGTGACCGCCGTACCCGACCGGGGCAAGCCGGTCGTCGTGCCGATCCGGAAGATCCTTGGTCTTGTCGTCGGGTGGCTCCTGCGAATCGTTGAACAGTCCCGCCACCCCGGAGTACGGCCCATGCCTGCTCATCACGGTGCGGGTATCGAAGGCATCCCACATCGCGGCATTGCCCCCGTACAGCCTCTCGACGGTCTGCTCCTTGGTGCCGGAATTCGGCCCGCGATCACCACCGATGTCGACGAAGGTGGTGAAGAGCTCTGGATGCATGACCACCAGGTTCATCGCACAGGTCCCACCGGCCGACCACCCGACCACGGCCCAGTCACCGGGTGCGGCCGAGGCGGCAAATCGGGACACCACCGAAGGGCGGACCTCCTGGGTGAGGTGGTCGGCGGCATTACCGCGTGGCCCGTTCACACATTCGGTGTCGTTGTTGAAGCTGCCGCTCGAATCGACGAACACCAGCACCGGAGCCCAGCCTCGGTGGGCACGAGCGAAGGCGTCGGCGGTCGCCACAGCGTTGCCCGTCCGGATCCAGTTCGAGGGGTTCCCGAATTCGCCGCCGATCATCATCACGGCGGGCAACCGAGGCGGCACGGTCCCGGCGAACCAGACCGGCGGCAGGTAGAGGTATTCACTGCGGTGCTTGAAACCACTTGCAGTGTCCGGTGTATCGATGACCAGAAGCTTGCCGGTCGACGGAACTGTGTTGCGCAGGGCGGCCAGATCGCTTTCGGCGATCTGGTCCGGCAACGGACCCGAGGTCAGATCACCCCACGCCCGCTGCACCGTGGAGTAATAGCCGACCCATTGATTGAGTATCACCAACGTACTGAGCGCCGTGAGCGGAATGGCCAGCAGTGACAACGCCCGTCGCCACGATGCGGCGCTGCTCCAGCCGAGTACCGCCGCCGACACCGTTGCCACGCTGACCCCGGTCCAGACCCACAACTGAAGCGGTGCCGGGTTCGACGCCAAGCCCTCCGAATCCATCCAGGCTCGGGCGGTGCAGGCACCGCCGACGCCGACGGCGGCGACGACCGGGATCCATCGCAGCCGCCACCGGCGAGACCGCCACCCCACAGCGACGATGACGACCACGAATGTCCCGATCTGGATGGCGGTCGGCAGCCAGCCCCCGAGCAGCGATAGGCCGTGCCCGAACTTGTTGAAGTCGGGGTCGGGCAGCCGCGGCATCAGAACGGGCTGCGGGACTGGTGTCGGCGTCGGGCCGTTCGGCGGCACCGTACCAGGATGCGGTACCCGCCTGTACGGATCGTGTCAACCAGCTGAACTCACCCGCAGCACCGCGAATTCGCAGCGGCCACATAGCAACCACTCACCTCGGACCCGTTGACTGAGGCCATGACAACCATTGCGACACCTCTCGACGACTCACCGGTCGTGCTCGTCCCAGACGCCGGCACGGAGCGCGGACTCACCCTTGCCCGCGCCCTGCTCGATGCCGGCTATCGGGTGGTCGCCACAGACCGAGATCCTGTGAAGTTGGTGCGAATAGGCCACGGCTACAGCAGCACGCAATTCCTTCTGGTGGCGGCCGATCTCACCGATACAGAGCAAGCCGAACGCATCGAAAGTCTGGCGCGCACGCACTTCGGTGGACGGCACCCTACTGTTGCGCCATGCGCCGAACCTCGTCGATCCTCTGCCGCCTAGCCGTCCTGGGCTTCGCCCTTGCAGGGTGCACGAGCACACCCACCCCGGGTCCCAGCGCACCGACCATCGCGACACCACCGATGGGGTGGAACTCGTGGAACTCCGGCATCCTGCTGTCCGAACAGACCGTCGAGCAGACCATCGATGCGATGGTGTCCTCCGGGATGCGCGACGCCGGCTACCGGTACGTGAATCTCGACGCCGGCTGGGCCGCCACCGACCGGGACGCCGACGGCAACCTGCAGGCCGATCCCGACCGGTTTCCCCACGGAATCGCCGCACTGGCCCGATATGCCCACGACCGTGGGATGCGGCTGGGCCTCTACGCCAGCCCGAGCTACGAACTGTGCGGGATCGGTGAGCGCAATGCCAGCGCCGGTCACGAGTCGGCCGACGCGCATACCTTCGCCCGATGGGGCGTCGACTACCTGAAGTACGACTGGTGCAGCACCGATCAGAACCGGTCCGATCAGATTGCTCGCTTCACCGCCATGCGCGAGGCGCTGCGCGCGAGCGGACGATCCATCATCTACAGCATCAACCCCAACACCTCCGGTGACCCCGGCGCCGGGGCGGACTACGACTGGTCCTCCATCGCCGATATGGCGCGCAACACCATCGACTTGGTTCCGCTGTGGCGCACCGAATTCGTCTCTGCCGAACCGGTTCTCGGAGTGGTCGAACAGGTGCGGATAGCCAACCAGCTGGCGGCGCGCAGCCGGCCGGGCTACGTCAACGACCCCGACATGCTGGTCGCCGGGATCACATGGCCCGACTTCGTAGCCGGCCATCCCGGCATGGCACAGACACTGGCCGACGAGCACGGTCCCAGCATGACCGACGACGAGCAGCGGACCCATGTGTCACTGTGGGCGATGATGGCCGCACCATTGTTGGCGGGCAACGATATTCGCTCGATGACGGCACAGACCCGCGACATCTTGACCAATCGCGACATCATCGCGGTCGACCAGGACCCGCTGGTTCGGCAGGCCCGCCCGCTGCCCGACGATCCCCGCATCATGGTCAAACCCCTTGCGGGGGGCGCGGTCGCCGTGTCGATGCTCAACCCGGGCTCGCTACCGGTCTCGCTGGCCACGACGGCTGCGGCCGTGGGCTTGCCCGCTGCAACCTGCTACCGGGTGCGCGACCTGTGGGCGCACACCGACCACACCACGACAGGCGACCTGAGCGCCGAGCGGTTGGCCGCGCATGCGACGGAGGTACTGCGGATCGATCCGCGCTGCAGCTAGCCGAGCGGTGCCACCGTGACCGGGATGCCGTTGAGCGCACCGTTACCCGACGGCTCGTCGAGAAACGTTGGCGGCGAAAGGACATTGGTGTTCACCCCGGGTGAGTCGTTGGCCACCGACATCCGGGTGCCCGGCAGGCCGTGACCCCATCCGTGCGGCATCGACACCACACCCGGCTTGATCGCCTCGGTCACCTCCACCGGCACCTCGATGCTGCCCGCCGATGAACTGACGCTGACGGTGGCACCGTCGGATACCCCGCGGCGGGCCGCATCGACGGGGTGCATCAGCAGAGTGCACCGGTCGCGGCCCTTCATCAGTGCCGAAACATTGTGCAGCCATGAGTTGTTCGAACGTAGATGCCTGCGGCTGACCAGCACCAGGTCATCGGGCTCACGGTTGCACCGGCCCGCCAGCCGGGGCAGGTCGTCGAGCAGGTACTGCGGCGCGAGCCTGATCTTCTTGTCGGTGGTGCCCAGGATCTCGGGGACCTGCGACACCATCGGGCCGAAGCTGATGCCGTTGGGATTGTCCTTGAGCTTCTGCAGGGTGAGCCCGTCGGGGTTCGTGCCGTACTGGTCGCCGAACGGGCCGGTACGCAGCGTGAGATCGAGAATCCGTTCCGGACCGCCACTGTCGTAGTGGCGTCGGATGTCGGCGCCGTCGAGACCCTGCGTGAAGCACAGGTAGTCGAAGAAGCCGTCGTCGATGGCCGCGACGTCGACATCTTCGGCAGGGGTTCCCGCACACAGCCCGGTGAGCCGGACCAGGATCTCCCATTCCTCGGGCCGGCCAGGATCTTCCGGTGCGAAAACCGGCGCCGAATAGTTGGCGATGCTGCCGATCGCGAAGGCCAGGATCAAGTCGTCGTGGTGCGGCTGCTCCAACGGCGACAGCCCCGGCAGGATGACGTCGGCGTGCCGGGTGGTTTCGTTGAGCCACAGGTCAACTGAGATCATCGCGTCAAGTTGGGGCAGCACCTCGTCGAGGTGGTGTCCGGCCGGGGTGGACAGCACCGGATTGCCGGCGACGGTGATCAAGGCCTTGATCTGGCCCTCCCCCGGCGTCTCGATCTCCTCGGCCAGGCAGGACACCGGTACCTGACCGAGAACCTCCTTGGCGCCGCGCACCCGGGTCTGCCAACGGCCGAACTCGGCGAGACCGCCCTCGAGGCCCGGCTGCGGCTGGGACGTGACGGTCCAGACCGCCGGGCGCGGGAACATCGCGCCGCCCGGGGTGTCGAAGTGTCCGGTGAGGATGTTGACGACGTCAACCAGCCAGCTGGCCAGACTGCCGAACTCCTGATTACACAAGCCGATTCGGCCGTACACGACGGCACGTTCGGTTCCCGCGAGCTGACGGGCCAGCTCGCGCGTCCGTTCGGCGGAGATGCCGGTAACGCCCGCGACGCGCTCGGGCGTCCAGTCGTGGGCCGCCGTGCGTAGCGCGTCGACGCCGTCGAGATGCTCGGCCAGGCCGCCGAGGTCGACCAGGCCCTCGTCGAACAGGGTGTGCACGACGGCCATCAATAGGGCCGCGTCGGTGCCCGGGGTGATGGGCAGCCACTCGTCGGCCTTCGCTGCGGTGGGCGTGCGGACCGGGTCGATGACGATCACGGTGTCGATCCGGCCGATGAGGCCCATCACGTCCGGGGCGGCCAGCAACGAGCCCTGCGAGGCGGCCGGGTTGGCGCCCATGATCACCAACAGGTCGGTGCGCTCGATATCGGGAACGGGGAAGCCCCACCAGTTGCCGTACATCAGATGCGATGACAGATTCTTGGGCCACTGGTCCACCGTCCCCGGCGAATAGCTGACCGGGATGCCGGACATCCCCAGCAGCACCCCGGTGTAGCGGCCCAGCGAGAACGAATGCGCCAGCGGATTGCCGGTGTAGCAGGTGAGCGCGCCGATCCCGTGCTCGGCGATCACCGGGGCCAGCAGCTCGGTGCAGCGCCGGAAGGCCTGGTCCCAGCTGACCTCGCGCCACTGGCCGTCGACCTTGATCATCGGCCGGCGAATGCGGTCCGGGTCGTGGTGAACCGCCCCGAGCGAGGTGCCCTTGGGACAGAGGTGACCGCGGCTCCAGACGTCGTCCGGGTTGCCGCGGATACTGGTGACGCGCCCGCCGTCGACCTGAATCTCCAAGCCGCACATGGCTTCACACAGCGGGCAGGTGTAGAGGTGGCGGCCGTCCCGGCCGGTGGGGGCAAGCGGCTCTGCAGTCACCCTGTCACGGTAAGTCGGTACGCCGACCCCGGCCGTGGTTTTGTCAAAATTGACAGCTGCCTAAGTTACTCCGAATTACACAGGTGTGAGTAACGTCTGTGGATAGCGGATCGCCGCTGGTCGGAGCGGTTAGATCGGGATCAGGCCGTGCTTGCGCAGCACCCGGTTGATCTGCTTGTCGCGCAGCAGCTTCAGCGACCTGCGCAACAGCAGCCGAGTCTGGTGAGGTTCGATCACCGCGTCGATGAACCCGCGCTCGGCGGCGATGTAGGGAATCGCCATGTTGAGGTTGTAGCCCTCGATGAAGTCCGCGCGGATCTTCTGCACCTCCGGTGCGGTGGGATCCGGGAACCGCTTGACCAACAGCTGGGCCGCACCCTCGGCACCGATCACTGCGATCCGGGCCGTCGGCCAGGCGAAGTTCAGATCGGCGGTGAGCTGCTTGGAACCCATCACGGCGTACGCACCGCCGTAGGACTTGCGGATGGTCAGCGTCACCTTCGGCACGTCGGCCTCGACCACCGCGTACAGGAACCGGCCGCCGCGCTTGATGATGCCGTTCTTCTCCTGCTCCACACCGGGCAAGAAACCCGGGGTGTCGACGACGAAGACCAGCGGCACGTTGAACGCGTCGCAGAACCGGACGAACCGGGCCGCCTTGTCGGAAGCCTCGTTGTCGATGGCACCCGACATGTACATCGGCTGATTGGCGATCACCCCGACCGGGCGGCCGTCGACGCGGGCGAACCCGGTGATCATCGCCTGACCGGCCTGGGCCGCCACGTCGAGGAAGTCACCGTCGTCGAAGATCCGGATCAGGATCTCGTGCATGTCGTAGGCGGTGTTGTCCGCGTCCGGCACCAGGCTGTCCAGTTCGAGATCGTGCGGGGTGATCTCGGGCTCCAGGCCCGGGTTGATCACCGGTGCGTCGTCGAAGGTGTTGGGCGGCAAGAACTCCAGGAAATCCCGGACGTACTGGAAGGCGTCCTTCTCCGAGTCGACCACCTGGTGGATGTTGCCGTAGCGGGCCTGGTAGTCCGCGCCGCCGAGCTCGTCGAGGGTGACGTCCTCACCGGTGACGTCCTTGATGACGTCGGGCCCGGTGACGAACATGTAGCCCTGGTCGCGCACGGCGACCACGAGGTCGGTCTGGATCGGCGAGTAGACCGCGCCACCCGCGCATTTGCCCAGGATGATCGAGATCTGCGGCACCACACCGGACAACAGCTCGTGGCGGCGGCCGAGCTCGGCGTACCAGGCCAGCGAGGTGACGGCATCCTGGATGCGGGCACCGCCGGAGTCGTTGATACCGATGATCGGGCAGCCGACCATGGCCACCCACTCCATCAGCTTGGCGACCTTGCGGCCGAACATCTCGCCGACCGATCCGCCGAACACGGTCTGGTCATGGGAGAACACCCCCACCGGGCGGCCGTTGATGGTGCCGTGGCCAGTGACCACACCGTCGCCGTACAGCGCGTTCGGGTCACCCGGGGTGCGGGCCAGCGCGCCGATCTCCAGGAAACTGCCCGGGTCGAGCAGCGCGTGGATGCGGGCCCGGGCACTCGGGATGCCGCGCTTGTCGCGCTTGGCGGCAGCCGCCTCACCACCGGGTTCCTTTGCCAGCTCCAGCTTTTCGCGGAGTTCGGCGAGCTTCTCGGCGGTCGTGCTGGCGGTCACTGGTTCTCCTCAGCATCAATGCGGTTGATCGCCTCGCTCAGGTGAGCGCCGACCTTCGCAATGTACGGCTCATCGATGGCCTGGATGTGCTCGCCCCCGATGGGGACGACTTCCAGTTCGGAGACGAACTCGCCCCAGCCGCCGTCGGGCTTACGGATGCCGTAGCGCGGCTCGAACATGATCGCGTCATCGTGGTAGCGGTCGGCCATGTAGAGCGTGACGTGGCCGTCGTACTGCTCGATGTTGGCGGTGTCCAGGGCACGGTTGTCCAGGTATGACGTCCGCTGGTGCTCGATGACACCGCCGGGGATGTTCACTCCGCTCTCCTGGACGGCGTCGAGTACGAAACGCACCTGGCCCTCGTCGTCGAGTTCCTCGAGCTGCGCGTAGGGGATCTCTGGGATCTCCACGTTGAAGGTGCGCTGGGCGAACAACGCATAACGGTCCCAGCGAGCCCGGATCTCCTCCTTGGTCTGCGGCACCTCCTCGCCGGCGCGCACCGTGTCGATCAGACCGACGAAGCGGACGTCGCAGCCGTTGCGTTTGAGGCCCACCGCGCAGGCGTAGGCCAGCGCCCCGCCCAGCGACCAGCCGGCCAGGATGTAGGGACCCTTGCCGTTGATCTCCATCAGCTTGGGCACGTACTCGGCGGCCCGCTCCTCGATCGAGCCCTCGACCCGCTCCAGCCCGTACACCGGGGTGTCCGCCGGCAGGCGCTTGAGCAGCGGCTCGTAGACCACGGTCGAGCCGCCCGCCGGGTGGAACACGAACACCGGCACGTGCTTGCTGCCCTCTTTGGGCGCACGCAGGGTCCGCACGAAGCCTTCGAGCTCGCCGGCCTCGAGGAACTCACGCACCGTCGTGGCCAATTCCTCGATGGTCTTGGCGGCGCGGACGTCCTCGACGGTGATGGTGCCCTCGGCGCGTTCGGAGAGCCGCTGGGCGATCTTGCCCGCGGTCTCGTCGTCGACGGCGGGCAACTCGTTGAAGATGCCGCCCGGCGACTTGCCGGTGACGATGGCCCAGGTCGCGAAAGTCACCCGTTCGGCGGCTTCACGCGGAGGCACGTCGGCACCGAGGGCCTCCGTGACGGCCTCCTGGGTGAGAACCTTCGCAGCCGCCTTGGCGGCGGCGGATTTTCCCGTCGCTTCGCTCGCCCCGGCGGACTTTCCGGCCCCAGGACCCGACGGATCGGTCGGCGGCGGCGGGATGGCCGGACCGGCCGGGTTGGTGGGCGGCGGCGGAACATTCGGCTCGGGTGCGGCCGCTTCTGTCGCTTCGGCCGCGATCGGGTGACCGGCCTCGGCCAGCTTGGCCTCGAGTTCGGCGACGGTGGTCGCACCGCCCATGAGCTCGGCCTGCTCGGCGGCGATCTCCTCGGCCGTCTTGCCCTTCTGCGCCTCGGCCAGATCCTCGACCTCGTCACGGTGCTCGATCGCGTACTCGATGAGCTTCTCGACGGCATAGAGGTTGGCGTCGCGCACCGCGGTCAGCTGGATCGGCGGCAGGTCGAAGTCGTACTCGACGCGGTTCTTGATCCGCACCGCCATCAGCGAATCCAGGCCCAGCTCGATCAGCGGCACTTCCCACGGCAGGTCCTCGGGCTCGTAGCCCATGGCACTGCCGACGATCAGCGACAGCCGGTCGTGCACGGTCTCATCGGTGTCCGGTGACCATTTGCCCAGTGTCGCAGCCACTCCCGCGCCGGCGGCCAGGTTGTCGTGCAGGATGGACGCATCGTCCGCCGGCTCCTCGACGGCCGGGGCTTGCACCGGTGCAGTGACCGCGACGCCGGTGGCGACCGCGGCGGGCAGCGCCGACACCGCGCCGGAGCGGGTGACGATGGCGTCGTAGACCAACGTGAACGATTCGTCGATCCGCGCGTGCACCTGAACCGAGGCGCCGCCGGGGTGCCGGGTCAGGGTGGTCACCAGCCGGGCACCCTCACCGGGCACCGCCCGCTGCTCGGACGCCGTCAGGGTGGCATCCGGAAGTACCTGCACCGCAGCGGCTTTCACCAGAGCGGCCAGATCCGTCTGCCCCTTGGCGGCGTACTCCCAGACATGTCTGCCGTCCGGGGTCGCCACGTGGGTGCCCGGGATCATCGTCGCACCGTCGGCCGAGAACTGGGCGTTGAGCCAGTGCTCCTTGCGCCGGAACCGGGTCGGCGGGATCGCGGCGTAATCCCCGGGGCCGAACATGCTTCGGAAGTCCAGGTCGTGGCCGTAGACATAGAGCTGAGCCATGGCCGCGACCATCGACGCGACCTCGTCCTGCTTGCGGGCGAGGGTCGCGATGAGCTGCCCGTCGTGCAGGCCGGCCGATGCGGTGGTCAGGCCAACCTGCATGAGCGCCACCGGATTCGGAGCCAGCTCCAGGAATGTGGTGTGACCGTTGTCGACGGCGTTGCGGATGCCCTGGGTGAAGTAGACGCTGTGCCGCAGCCCCTTCTTCCAGTACTCGACATCGTGGATCGGTTCGCCGCCGGGGCGGATCAGGCTGCCCTCGTGCACCGTCGAGTAGTACGGGACCTGCAGCGGGTGAGCGTCGATGCCGGTGATCTCCGCGGACAGCTCGCCGAGCAGCGGGTCCATCTGCTGAGTGTGGCTGGCGCCCTTGGTCTGCAGCTTGCGGGCGAACTTACCCTCGGCTTCGGCGCGGGCGACGATCGCGTCGATCTGCTCAGGCGGCCCACCGATCACGGTCTGGGTCGGTGCGGCGTAGACGCACACCTCCAGATCCGGGTAGTCGGAGAACACCGTCTTGATCTCGTCGGCGGAGTACTCCACCAACGCCATCAGCCGGATGTACTCACCGAACAGCATGGCCTCGCCCTCACCCATCAGGTGGGCGCGCGAGCAGATGGTGCGGGTGGCGTCGGCCAGCGACAGGCCGCCGGCGAAGTAGGCCGCGGCGGCCTCGCCGAGCGACTGCCCGATCACCGCACCCGGCGTCGCGCCATGGTGGCGCAGCAGTTCACCGAGGGCGATCTGCAGTGCGTAGATCACCGTCTGGACGACTTCGATCGGGTATTCGCAGGTTTCGTTGGTGTAGTCGATCGCATCGTCGAGGATCAGCTCGACGATCGAGTAGCCACGCTCGTCCTGGATCAGCGCGTCGACCTTGTTGATCCACTCCGCGAACACCTCGTCGCGCAGGTAGAGCTCCTTGCCCATCTTGCGGTGTTGCGCACCGAATCCGGCGAACACCCAGACCGGGCCGTTGGTGACCGGACCGTCGGCGCTGTAGACCAGCGGGCTCTGCTTGCCGTCGGCGATCGCGCGCAGACCCTTGACGGCCTCGTCGTGATCGTGGGCCATCACGACCGCACGGGAGCGACCGTGGTTGCGCCGCGAGAGCGAACGCCCGATGGACTCCAGCGACGCCGCCCGGCCTTCCGGGCTGTCGATCCAGTCCGCCAGCTCAGCAGCCACAGTGCGCTTGCGCGAGGTCAGGAATCCCGAAATAGCCAGTGGGACAACCTGAGCCGGCTTGTCTTGCGCAGCTTCCAGCTCGGCACGGGCGGCCTCGATGAGCTCGAGGGCCTCCTCGGTGAGGCCGGGCAGTTCCGGCTCGGCGTCGTCAGCGAAGGCAGTTGCCGCGGCGCTGTACTCGTCGTCATCGTCGATGAACTCGCCGTACTCGTCCATCCGCACACCACCCACATAGACGGCGTCGGCGGCAGAGGTGTCCGGCTTGTCGGCCGAATCTGTCTGCGGTTCGGGTTCGATGAGATCGGTGGGCAGCACCTCGCGCAGCACCAGGTGGGCGTTGGCCCCACCGAAACCGAAGCCCGACACACCGGCCACCGCATGGCCGCTGTAGCGGGGCCATTCGGTGACGGAGTCGGCGACCTTCAGGTGAATACCGTCGAAGTCGATGTAGGGGTTGGGTCCGGAGTAGTTGATGGACGGCGGAACCTTGTTGCGGCTCAACGACAATGCGACCTTGGCCAGGCTGGCCGCGCCGGCCGCGGACTCCAGGTGGCCCACGTTCGACTTGACCGCCCCGAGCAGCGCGGGCTGGTCGGCGGAACGGCCCCGGCCGATGACGCGGCCCAGCGCGTCGGCCTCGATCGGGTCACCGAGGATGGTTCCGGTGCCGTGCGCCTCGATGTAGTCGACGGAGCGCGGGTTGATACCGGCGTCCCGGTAGGCCTTGCGCAGCACCTCGGCCTGGGCGTCGGGGTTGGGCGCCAGCATGCCGTTGGAGCGGCCGTCGTGGTTGACCGCGCCACCGGCGATCACGGCCAGGATCTCGTCACCATCGCGGCGGGCGTCGGCCAGCCGCTTGAGCACGAGGACACCACCGCCCTCGGCGCGCGAATACCCGTTGGCGTCAGAGGAGAACGACTTGATCCGGCCATCGGGTGCCAGAACGCCACCGACCTCGTCGAAGCCGATCGTGACCAGGGGGGTGATCATCGCGTTGACGCCACCGACGATGGCCACGTCGATCTCACCCGACCGCAGGGACCGCACACCCTGATGGGTGGCCACCAGCGAGCTGGAGCAGGCGGTGTCGACCGCCACCGACGGACCGCGGAAATCGTAGAAGTACGACACCCGGTTGGCGATGATCGAGCTGGTGGTGCCGGTGATCGCATAGGGGTGCGCCGTCGTCGGATCAGCGACCGCCAGGAACTGGTAGTCGTTGTTGGACGCACCCATGAAGACGCCGACATCGGTGCCGCGCAGGCTCGACGCCGGGATGCGGGCGTTCTCCAGCGCCTCCCAGGTCAGCTCCAGCGCCATGCGCTGCTGCGGATCCATGTTGTCGGCTTCCATCTTCGACAGCGCGAAGAACTCGGCGTCGAACCCCTTGATGTCGCTCAGATAGCCGCCACGGGTGGCGGCCTTGCCCACCCGGTCGGCGATCCGCGGGTCGGCCAGGAACTCGGCCCAGCGGCCCTCGGGCAGGTCGGTGATCGCGTCGCGACCCTCCAGCAGCGCCTGCCACATCTCGTCCGGGGTGTTCATATCGCCGGGGAACCGGGTCGCCAGGCCGACGATGGCGATGTTGTATACGCCCTCGTCGACGGTGCGGACCCAGTCCTGGCCGTCCTCGTTGTACTCGGCCTCAGGCTCGCCCTCGATGATCACGGTGGCCAGTGATTCGATGGTCGGATGCCGGAACGCGACGGTGGCGGTCAGCGTGACCCCGGTCAGGTCCTCGATATCGGAGGCCATCGCCACCGCGTCACGCGAGGACAGACCCAGCTCGACCATCGGGGTGGACTCGTCGATCTTGTCCGGCGACTGCGAGGTAGCGTTGGCCACCCAGTTGCGCAGCCACTCGCGCATCTCCGCGACGGTCATGTCGGTGCGGGCTGGCGTTGGCGCGTCCTCGGCCAATTCCCCGGTCGCTTCGCTCCTGCCCTCCGCGGGGTTGCTTGCGATCGTGGAATCTTCTGGGGGCGTGTTTGATTCAGACATGCTGAGGCCTCACCTCGTGCGAGGGAGCGTTCGACCACGGTTTCGTGCCGCACGCTCCATCGACCACTTAGGAACTTCTTTCGGTCGTCATTCCGTCTCGTCCGGGAAGGCGTTGGCCACCTTCCCACTGCGCAGGGTGCCGTCCAGATAGGCCGAACGGCAGGCACGCCGGCCGATCTTGCCGCTGGAGGTACGCGGAATCGCACCGGCCGGGGTCAGCAGCACGTCACGCACCGTGACACCGTGGCGCACCGCAACCGCCGCGCGGATGTCGTCGACGATCGGGCCCAGCTCCATCTTGTGGGAACCGGGGGCGCGCTCGGCGACGATCACCAGCTGCTCGGAGGTGTCGTCGGCATCGCGCTTGAGACCCGAATGGGCGTTCTCGAACACCTCGTCGGGCAGCCGGTTCGCCGGCACCGAGAAGGCCGCGACGAATCCGGTGCGCACCGCCTTGGTGGCCTCCTGCGCGGAGTACTCCAAATCCTGCGGGTAGTGATTACGGCCGTCGACGATCACCAGGTCCTTGGTGCGGCCGGTGATGTAGAGCTCGCCGTCGTGGTAGGCACCGAGGTCGCCGGTGCGCACCCAGGTCGCGTCATCGGCCGCGCCCTCGGCGTGCGACGGGCTGGTCCGTGACTTGAGGATGTTCTGGAAGACCGCGACGGTCTCCTCGGGCTTGTTCCAGTACCCGGTGCCCATGTTCTGGCCGCTGATCCAGATCTCGCCGATCTGCCCGTCGGGGAGCTCGGTGGCCGACTCGTGGTCGACGATCACCGCCCACTCGTCGACGCCGATCTTGCCCGCACCGGCCTGGGCGACCGCCTTCGGTGAATCATCGGGCACCTGCACGAAGCGGCCGACATTCAGCTCGTCGCGGTCGACGGAGATGATCGTGGGCTCGTCGGAGGACGGCGTGGTCGACACGAAGAGCGTGGCCTCGGCCAGGCCGTAGGACGGCTTGATGGCCTTGGGCTGGAAGCCGTACGGGCCGAACGCCTCGTTGAACCGGCGCACAGTGGCCGCCGAGATCGGCTCGCTGCCGTTGAGGATGGCCTTGACGTTGGACAGATCCAGCGGCTCCTCGTCGTCCTTGGGCAGACCGCGCAGTGCCGCGTGGTCGAAGGCGAAGTTGGGTGCCGGGGAGATGGTGCCGCCGGTGTCACCGGGCTTGCGGGCGAGCTCGCGGATCCAGCGGCCGGGACGGCGCACGAAAGCCGCAGGCGTCATGAACGTGAAGTAGTGCCCGATCATCGGCGACAGCAGCGCGGTGATCAGGCCCATGTCGTGGAAGAACGGCAGCCACGAAACGCCGCGGTCGCCTTCCTCGCCTTCGAGCGCCTCGATCACCTGGACGATGTTGGTGGCCAGGTTCAGGTGGGTGATCTGCACACCGGTGGGGATCCGGGTCGACCCGGAGGTGTACTGCAGGTAGGCGATAGTGGTCTCGTCGATGTCGTCGTAGTGCTCCCAGGTGGCACCGACCTCGTCGGGCACGGCGTCGACGGCGATGACGCGGGGGCGGTCCTTGGCCGGGCGGGTGCGGAAGAACTTGCGCACCCCTTCGGCGGCCTCGGTGGTGGTCAGGATCGCCGACGGGGTGCAGTCGTCGAGCACCGCGTGCAGGCGGCCGACGTGACCGGGCTCGGACGGATCGAACAGCGGGACGGCGATCCGGCCGGAGTACATGGTGCCGAACATGGCGATCAGGTATTCGAGGTTCTGCGGGCACAGGATGGCCACCCGGTCACCAGGCTGGGTCACCTGCTGCAGCCGGGCAGCCACGGCGCGGTTGCGGGTGCTGAAGTCGGCCCAGCGCAGTTCGCGGACCACACCGTCGCGTTCGGTGGAGAAATCCAGGAAACGGTAGGCCAGCTTGTCGCCGCGGACCTTGGCCCAGCGCTCGACATGCTTGACCACGCTGGCGCCCTCGGGGAAGGTGATCCGGCCGTTCTTGATGAACGGGTTATGGAACGGCATACCACTCTCCTGTCAGAACACATCTGTGTCGGGCCCTTCGGCGGCCGCGCGTAGGTCGCGCCACCGGTCACCCTGCGTCGCGGGCCCCAAACCTCACAGATGGTACAGAGAACACCTAAGTCCCGGCTGAACCGAGATCAGGATGCCCCCGCCAGTTCGGACGTGTGATGCCGTCCTCGCCAACGGTCGACGCCGTAGCTCTTATTTTCTTCTTAATGTTAGGCGCAGTAGCGGCGGCGGCCAAATCGGATCGCGTGTCGGTACCGCATCATCCGTGTTTCGGTTGAGGCGCGTTCTGGATCAGATCGCGCGCCCAGTTCAGTGTCCACGCCGTCGCGGTCTGGCCGTCGAGGTTCCAGAACTGCGGCGTGTTGTACATGGCATGGACCGGCTGACCGGCGCCCCCGGCGAGCACATTGAGGGTCTCGGGCAGGTTGGTGATGTTGAACGCCTGTTCCGGTGCCGCGCAGATCAGATCACCCGGCGCGCAGATCTGGTTGGTCCGGTTGTTCAGCGCGCCGAACCCGCCGGGACGCTCACCGGTCATGGTCAGGCCCATGGCCGAGAGCACCGGCACCTCATGCAGGGTGATCTCGGCGCCCTGACCCGGCGGATTGGGTCCGACGTCCTGGCCGACACCGACCTGTCGCCGCCCGTCGGCGATCAACGTGACACCGAGCACCAGATCCTCGTCGACCGGTCCGCGACCGTTACCGATGTCACTGGCCAGGTCACCGCCGATCACCGCGCCCTGGGAGAAGCCGACGATCACGTACGACGTCAGCGGGCAGCGCTCGTTCATCTCGGTCATGGCCTTGACCGCGGCGCGGGTTCCCTCGGCGCGGCTGTCGTTGTAGGACATCTGCTTGTCCGCCGAGAGCGGATTGTGGAACTGCGCGGTGTAGGGAACGGTGTACACCTCGAGGCGGTCCCGGCCGAACTGATCGGTGAGCGGTCCGGTCACATTGCGCAACAGCGCGATCGGGAACTGCGTCGGGTTGAGCGGATCGTCGGTCGGCGAGGACTCCCACGTGCCGGGAATGGCGATCATGTCGACGTCGGGGCAACTGGCGTTCTGGAATTCCGGACGCGGTTTCTTGCCGGGTGTGGTGGCCGTCGGCGGAACGGCCGTTGGCGGCACCGCGGTGGGTGGCGACTCCGGCTTGCGCACGACGATCACGATGATGGCGACGATCAGGGCCACGGCGACGGCCATCGCGACTGCGGCGACGAGGCCGAGGATGCGATGGCGGCGACGCCGGGCATTCGTCCGGGTTTTGCGAGCCAAGGGGTTGTTGTCTCCCTGCTAGCAGAGCCGCTGGGTGGCGATCCGGATGTAATCCGCCGTCACCGCATTGACCTGCGTATCGGACGCCGTCGGCGGTGACGGCGAAGGGGCATCGTCGACGTCGCTGCGCACCATCGGGGCGATGTAGTCCCACACCGCCTGATCGCTCTGGCCGGCCGCGTGGGCCTGACACACCGAGGAGCCGATGGACAGCGCCTGCAACTCGCTGGAGGGGTGCACGCCCGCCGCGGACAGCGCGTCCAGGAAGGACCGCTGCACCGGGGTGACGTCGAGTTTGGCCGACTGCATCCCGCTGTCCGGCGACAGCGAGGCACCCTGGCCGTGCACCGGACCGAGCACCTGTTCGGCGGGCGCCGCCGTGGTGACCAGATCCTCCCCCGCACTGCAGCCGATCAGTAGCCAGGCTGCGGGGACCAGCATGCCGGCCACCAGCACCTGCCGGGGCCTGCCGACGGGCGCCACCGAACTGCCGGCAGGGTCACCGGCAGCGTTGCCGGGCATGCGGGCATCCGATGGCTGCACGCCTCCACGGTACCGGGTCAACAGCTGCACTCAGGATCCACGAGTGGTTGCGGATGGCTAACAGTTCGCTGCCGAATGTCCCCTATTTGATGGCTGCCACAAGGTCGCCGGACATCGCGGCCAGCTGTGCCGACCAGCTGCCCCAGTCATGCTGACCGCTGGTCGGGAAGTCGAAGTGGCCGTTGTGCCCGCCGACCGAGCGGTAGTGCGCGTAGTACGTGCGGTTGCTGCCCTGGGCCTGGTCGCAGTAGCCGATCATGGCCGGAACATCCGAACAGGTGGTCGTCTGCGGGCTGAAGATCCACAACCGGGTGTTGTTGTCCGCCACCAGCTGCACGTGCACGTCAGGGTCATGCCACTTCCACCGGCCCAGCTGCGCAGCTCCCCACATGGCCTGGGTGTTGACGCCGCCGAATTCGTTCATCCCCGCGGTGATCGCGCCGTTCATGAAGGTGTTCGACGGGGTCAGGAAACCCGACAGCGACCCGGCGTAGCGGTACCGGTCGGGGTGGAAGGTGGCTTCCATCAGCGCGCCGGTGCCGCCCTGCGAGGCGCCGACGATCGCATGCCCGCTCGGTGCAAGGCCCTTGTTGGCGGCCAGCCAGTTGGGCAGCTCATCGGACAGGAAGGTCTCCCACTGCCGGGTGCCATCCTGTTCCCAGTTGGTGTACAGGGTGAAGGCGCCGCTGGCCGGGGCCACCACGGAGATGCCCTTACCCGCCAGGGTGTTCATCGCGTTGCCGGCGGTCACCCAGTTGCTCACCGGGTCACCGGCGTTGAAGGCGTCGAGCAGGACCACGGCGTGCGGGCCGCCAGCCATGAAGGCCACCGGGATATCGCGCCCCATGGCCGCCGACGGCACCATCAGGTATTCGACGTCGGCCGCGTGGCCGGTCGGGGCGGTCGCGCCCCACAGGCCGACCGTGAGGGCCACCGCGCACGCCCCGTGGAACAGTCTCGACAACAGCTTCATGGCCACCTCACGTCGACTTGCCGCTACAAAGTTCGATTCAAAAAGCCCGTCCCACCCGCACGTAGTGAATCACACGCTGTGACCGCAACGTGATAGATCCCTCATACGCCAACGGCGACGACCTCGATGAGGTCGCCGCCGTTGGGCTGGTGTCGCTGCGTCAG
Source organism: Mycolicibacterium anyangense (assembly GCF_010731855.1). NCBI lineage: Bacteria > Bacillati > Actinomycetota > Actinomycetes > Mycobacteriales > Mycobacteriaceae > Mycobacterium > Mycolicibacterium anyangense. Next base: position 3,809,003 of record NZ_AP022620.1, read on the forward strand.
CTCGCAGGTGTCGTCGGGGTGGCCCCGAGGACGCGCTGGATGTCGGGCTTCATCTGCTGCAGCTGCTGGCCCCAGTAGCCCCAGCTGTGGGTGCCGTTGGCCGGGAAGTTGAACACACCGTTGGTGCCACCGTCCGCGAGGTAGGTGTCACGGAAGGTCTTGTTCGTCCGCAGGGTGAACCCTTCGAGGAACTTCGCGTTGAACAGGTTGCCGCTGCTGGTGCCGGCGTCGAGGTCCGACGGCTTTCCGTCACCGCAGTAGATCCAGATGCGGGTGTTGTTGTCGATCAGCTTCTGGATGTTGACCAGCGGGTCGTTGCGCTTCCAGGCGTTGTTCGGGTCACCGGTGGAGCCCCACATGTCATCGGCCTTGAAGCCGCCGGCGTCACCCATCGAGATGTTCACCAGGAACGGCCACCAGCCCTCGGAGAGGTTCAGGAAGCCGGACAGCGCCGCGGCGTACGGGAACTGCTCGGGGTGCCAGATGGCCAGGGTCAGCGCGGCCGAACCGGCCATCGACAGACCGACGGCGGCACTACCGGTCGGCTTGACCTGCTTGTTGGCAGCCAGGTACGCGGGCAGTTCCTGGGTCAGGAAGGTTTCCCACTTGTAGGTCTGGCAGCCGTTCTTGCCGCACGCCGGCTTGTACCAGTCGCTGTAGAAGCTGGACTGGCCGCCGACGGGCATGATCACCGACAGGCCCGAGCCGTAGTACCACTCGAAGGCGGGGGTGTTGATGTCCCAGCCGTTGAAGTCGTCCTGCGCACGCAGACCGTCGAGCAGGTACACCGCGGGCGAGTTGGCGCCACCGCTTTGGAACTGCACCCGGATATCGCGGCCCATACCGGCCGACGGGATATCGAGGTACTCCACCGGGAGGCCCGGCTTGGAGAACGCCCCGGCCGTTGCGGAGCCGCCGACGACGCCGATCAGGCCGGGCAGAACGGCAGCGGCCGCGGTGGCCACCGTCAGCCGGCGCAGCCATGCGCCACGCAACTTCTCAACGAACTTCATACAACTATTCCCATCCTTTTTGTGTGTGCCGCACCGCATGCGATCCGCGCAGCCGTGCCTTCGTAGTCAACCACATGTGATGTGATCGTTCCTCTTCAGAGATTTGCCCGTGATCGCCTTTCATCGGTTGATCGTGCTGATCAGATCGGGTTTCAACGCGGTCAGCTGAGCGCCCCAATACGGCCAGGAGTGATTGCCCGACGGCGGGAAGTTGAAGGTGGCGTTCGCGCCGCCGGCCGCGACGTAGGCAGCCTGGAAATCCTTGTTGCTCTTGATCGCCATCGACTCCAGGCTGTTGGCGCTCAGCGCCAAACCGGGGTCGGCACCCTGGTCCAGGTCGGTCTGCCCGCCGGGCGCGCAGTAGATCCACAACCGGGTGCCGTTGCGGGCCAGGACGGCGGCCTGCTTGACCGGGTCATTGCGCTTCCACGCCGGATCCCATGGGGCGCCCCACATGTTGTCGACGTTGTAGCCGCCGGCGTCCAGCATCGCCACTCGAATGGCCTGCTGCATCAGCACCGAGGACGGGTTGAGAAATCCCGACAGCGACGCCGCGTAGCTGAACTGCTGCGGGTGGTAGGCGGCCAGGATCAGCGCCGCGCCACCGGACATCGACAGACCGACCACACCGTTTCCGGTGCGCGACACCTGCTTGGTGGCGGCCAGGAACTCCGGCAGCTCAGCGGTGAGGAATGTCTCCCATTTGTACGTGTAGGGCTGTTTGTTGAAGCTCGACGGTGAGTACCAGTCCGAATAGAAGCTGGACTGCCCGCCGACCGGCATCACCACCGAGACCCCGGAACCGTAGAACCATTCGAAGGCCGCAGTGTTGATGTCCCAGCCGCTGTAGTCGTCCTGGGCGCGCAGGCCGTCGAGCAGGTAGACCGCCTTGGTGGGTGCGGAGGGTGCAGCGGGCGCGTTCGGCGCGGGCGGGGCCGTGGCGGCTCCGTTCTGGAACTGCACGCGGATGTTGCGGCCCATCGACGGCGAATACACGTCGAGGTACTCCACCGGCAGCCCGTCGCGGGAGAAGGCCGCGGCACGCGGCGCACCCACCGACGTCGCCGTCAGCCCCGACATCATCAGGACGGCGGCGACCATGGCGACCAGCCGGTGGCGACGGGCGCGCACGCCCGGTCCACTCACTGCGCGAAGCATCGGTTGTTCTGTCATCCGTTCCACGGCATGCGTGTGCCGCATTACCCGACTTTGTCTGTGTATCGCCGCGATCTGACCGCAGCGTTACCGGCCGGGGCCCTCCCAGCTAACGTCCCCTGACGGCTAGGGCCCAGTGGCCGGTAAGCCAGTGTACGGGGTGCCGTCCAATTCGGGCTCATCCAGCCCACAGCGCAACAGCTCGTACTGGGGCACCCGATTGATGCGATAACTGGTGTAGTCCAGCGAGTGCAGCACATTCGACAGGAAGCGGCGGATGCCCAGCGGAGCCCGGATGGACTCCAGTTTCCGGGCCGTCTCCGGGCACTGCAGGGCAACTCCGGCTTCTTTGATCCAGCCCTCGTCGAGGTAGGGCGGGACGTAGGGATGCTTCTTGAGCCAGGGCCCCTCGGCGACCGCCCAGTCTGGGAAGAGGTTCTTGTCGTGGCCGATTCGGCCGTCCTCGAGCCGGGCGGTGTGGGCGGCCAGCGGGTTGGCCAGACCGATCTGGTCGATCACCCTGGTGTTGAGTCCGACGTTCATCCCGACCATGCCCAGGTTCGTGAAAAAGACTGTGTGAGGCGCGATTTCGCGGCGCCAGGTGTCCATCGGCACGCCGGGCGGCGGAGGCGGCGGCGGGAACGCGGGCACGACGTCCCACACGTCGTAGTTACCCGAGGGCAGCAGCAGCGCACCGTCGGGGGTGTTGTTGATGGCCACGACGACCGCGCGCATCCGCGGGTAGTCCAGGTAGTCGGCGGCAGTCAGCGGGTGGGCGTGACCAGTGGCCTGCGAGTAGAAGCGGCGCTCGTCGACGATGCCTGAGTAGGTCACCCGGGTGGCATCGGAGCCCAGCCCCGGCGAGTTGGCCGCCCACAACGACCAGCCGGCCACCGCAAGCCACAGGACTGCGGCACCGCCGGCCAGCAGGGCGGCCTTGTCGCGGGCGAACCGGGTGCGCTCGGGCATGGTCAGCGGAATCACCGCGACCGGGGCCAGCAGGCAGAACACCGGTGTCAGCAAAACCCGCCCGTGCATGAAGTCGCCACCCTGGCGGATCCAGTACAGGCCCTGCAGCAGCCCACTGACGACCATGAAGATCACCACCGCCGCGGGGCTCTGCACCAGGCGGGCCCACCGGCGGTAGCCACCACCGGGGGCATCCGCCGGGGTAATCCACCACGGCGCGCTGCGGGTCAGGACCAGCACCGCCCCGAGCGCGATCAGCAACAGCGCCGGGATCCACAGTGCGTAGGGCTTGTTGAAGTTGGCCAGATAGATCAGACCCTGGCCCCACTTGTCGCCGGTGGCGTCCTTGGCCAATGCGGTCTGGGGCACCAGCAAGGCGTAGTAGCCCATCCGGAAAATCTGGTAGGCCACCGGCAGCAGACCACCGGTGACCACGATCAGCAAGCGGGTGCGCCAGCCACGGGCTGCCACCAGCATCATCACCAGCGCGACGCCGCCGATCAGGGCCAACTCGGGGCGCACCAGCACACTGAGCCCGGCGACGACGGCCAGGGCGGCGGTGAACCAGGCGCGGTCGCGCTGCTGCTGCGACCAGCACACCAGCATCCACCACAGCAGGCCGATCCAGGCGAGCACCAAGCCGTTCTCCAGACCGGAGGTGGCGAAGTCGCGGGCAGGCGGGATAGCGATGTAGACCAGGGCGCCGGCGGGCACCAGCAGGGCGCGACGGCCCTGCAGGCGCGGCGCGTAGAGCCGGGCGGTGCCGAGCATCACCAGCACCACCCCGGCCACCGACAACGTCAGCGCCAGGGTCAGGGTGACGTACTCCAGCCGGACCGGTCCGCCGATCACCGCACCCAGGTAGTTCAGATACGTCCACAGCGTCGAGGTGTTGGACTCGACCCGCTCACCGGCGTTGAACACCGGGCCGTTACCTGCCAGCAGATTACGGACGGTGCGCAGGACGATCAGTCCGTCATCGGCGATCCAGCGGCGCTGCCAGGCGCCCCAACCGAACAGTCCGGCGACCACCACCACGCCCACCCACACGCTGACCCGAGTGGTGACGGTGAACGGAAAAGCCGGGGCCCACAACGGTTTGGGCCCTTCGGGCGCTACCTCGTCGGGTTGCGCGGTCAGCAGATCAACTGAAGACGATCGCGGCAACGACCGTTCCAATCCACAACAGCCCCAGCATCTGCAGCACCCGGTCGCGCAGGGCGATCTCCTCCGGTTCGCCGGCCAGTCCGCCGTCGACGTCGACGGCGTAGCGCAGGATCGCGATGGTGAACGGGACGATCGAAACCGCCCACCAGGAACCGGTGTTGCCGTCCCGCTCGAAGGCGAACAGACCGTACGACAGCACCACGGCGGTGGCCGACAACGTCCACACGAAGCGCAGGTAGGTGCTGGTGTAGCTCTCCAGCGACTTGCGAATCTTGGCGCCGGTGCGTTCGGCGAGTTGCAGTTCGGCGTAACGCTTTCCGGCCGCCATGAACAGCGAGCCGAACGCCATCACCAACAAGAACCACTGCGACAGCGGGATGCCGGCGGCCACACCGCCCGCGATCGCCCGGATCAGGAATCCCGAGGACACGATGCAGATATCAAGCACCGCTTGGTGTTTGAGCCCGAAGCAATAGGCCAGCTGGATCCCGATGTAGATCGCCATCACCAGCGCCAGCTGGGGGGTGAGCCACCACGCGATCCCCAGCGACGCCACTGCCAGAACCACGGCGATGCCATAGGCCAGCCCCACCGGCAGCACACCGGCGGCGATGGGGCGGAACCGCTTGGTCGGGTGCGCGCGGTCGGCTTCCACGTCGCGCGCATCGTTGACCAGATAGATCGACGACGCGGCCAGGCAGAACACCACGAACGCGATCGAGACCTTGAAGAGGACGTCGCCGTAGTCGTAGTGCACGTCGCGACCGAGTGCCGCCAGCGGAGCGGCGAGCACCAGCAGGTTCTTCACCCACTGGCGGGGACGGATGGCCTTGACGATGCCCGCGGCCAGATTGCTCGGCGGCCCGGCGACCAGCGGTGCTTCCTCACTCACGTGTGCGTCTCCTTCTGCGGTGAGGCAAAGCGTGCGACAGTACGCGCGACCACCGCGCCCACAGCTGCCCCGGCGAGCACATCGGTCGGGTAGTGCACGCCCAGCACCAGCCGCGACAGGGCCATCGCAGGCACCACAACCAGCGGAAGAGGTGAGCGGGTGGCCCGGCACAGCAGCATAGCCGCGGCGGTCGAGGAGGTGGCGTGTGCGGAGGGGAAGCTCAGCGCACTGGGCGTGCCGACATTGACGGCGATGGCCGGGTGATGCGGGCGTTTGCGACGCACCACGAGCTTGATGGCGATCGCGGCGGCGTGCGCGGCAACAGCTCCGACGCCGACCAGCAGCCAGTCCCGGCGCCGCTTGCGCGAGAGCAGCGCACCGAGCCCGGACAGCGCCACCCAACCCTGGGCGTGTTCGCCGAAGTGCGACATCGACCGGGCGACCGTCAGCACCGGCGGGGTGGCCAGCCGGGATTGCACCGCCACCAGGGCGGCGACTTCACCGCTGGGCGGCGGTGCGACGGGCTCGCGGCCGTCAGGCATTGATCGCAGCCTGGTCGAACAGCACCGTCTCCCACTTTTCCTTGCTGGACAGCACCGGCAGGGCTTTGCGGTACACCTTGCGCATCCGGTTGTACTTGCGGGCCAGCGCGATGTGCTGGCGTAGCGAGGTCCGCAGCAGCGCGAACATCTTGGCGCGGTCACGCTGCCGGAAGACCACGCCGCGGCCGTCGGCGGTGGTGACGGTGACACCGTCGACCTTGCACAACAGGAACCACCGGGCGTCCTGGGTGGGCACGTTGAGCTGCGGACGCTCGTGGTGCTGAGGGTCTTCCTTGCGCAGCTGGTGGATCACGCCGCGGCTAAGCCGAAAAGCGATGGCGGGCAGGGAAACCGGCGGACGATGAACCTTGGTCCGGCCGCTGGGCTTGGGCAACGAGGTAGCCCCCGGCAGTACGACGGCATCGGGGTACTGCTCACGCATCTTGCGGACCTCGGGCAGTGCCGACTCCAGGATGGAGAAGATGTGCTCAGGGCCCGCCAGGAAGTCGGCGATGGCCTTGTTCTGGATCGCCACCGTCGAATACTCAAGGCAGAGAAGGTGTTTGAACGTCGCCTTCAGCGAGCTGGCGAGCAGGCCCCGGATGTCGCCGTCCCAGTGCAGCGCCGAGACCACCAACCGATTACGCAGGTGGAAGTAGGCCTGCCAGTCGATGGCGTCGTCCTTGTCGCTCCAGGCCATGTGCCAGATGGCGGTGCCCGGCATGGTGACGGTTCCGTAGCCGTGCTCGCCGGCGCGCAGGCCGTAGTCGGCGTCATCCCACTTGATGAACAGCGGCAACGGCTGACCGAGCTCCTCGGCGACCTGGCGCGGGATCATGCACATCCACCAGCCGTTGTAGTCGACGTCGATGCGGCGGTGCAGCGCCAGGCTGCGGTCCTCGTCGTCGGCCAGCGGGTACTTGGCGAAGTCGTGGTCGTACTGGGTGTGCGGCGCATTGGTCCACATGAAGTTGGACCGGTCGACGATCTCACCCATGACGTGCAGGTGCGACGGCTCCTGCAAGTTGAGCATCTGCCCGCCGATCAGGGTGGGGGTCTTGGCGAATCGGTTGAGCGCCAGGGCCCGCAGCACCGAATCCGGCTCGATGCGGATGTCGTCGTCCATGAACAGGATCTGTTCGCAGTCGGTGTTCTTCAGCGCCTCGTACATGACCCGGCTGTACCCGCCCGAGCCACCCAGGTTGGGCTGGTTGTGGATGGTCAACCGATCACCCAAAAGCGCTGCCGCAGCGGGAAAGTCGGGGTGCGCACTGGCTTTGTTGGTGCCCTGGTCGGCGACGATCACCGCGCCGATCACCTCGTCGACCAGCGGATCGGAGGTCAGGGCCTGCAGGGCGCTGACACAGTCGGCGGGACGGTTGAACGTCGGGATACCGACGGTGATGTTGGCCCGGCCAGGGGCGGGCACCGGCGCATACCAGGCAGCCTTGTGCAGCACGATCTTGCTGTCGGTGGTGATGTCGAACCAGATCCAGCCGCCGTCCTCGAACGGGTCCAGGCCGATCTCGAACTCCGCGGCGGTCGGGGTGTCGGCGTCCGGACTGGTGACCTGGGTGCCGCCGACGGTGATCCGGGCTCCGGTGGCCTTGGACCGGTAGACGTCCACCCGGGCCGAGCCGGTCAGCTCCACCCGAAGCACCACCGAATCCAGCGTCGACCACCGGCGCCAGTAGCTGGCCGGGAAGGCGTTGAAGTAGGTGGCGAAGGACACCTCCGATTCCGAGCCGATCTCCAGCGTGGTGCGGTTGGGGGCGTGCGCGCGCCGGGAGTTGGTCTCGGACTCCTCGATGTAGAGCTTGCGGACGTCCAGGGGCTCACCGGGACGCGGCAGGATCACGCGGGCGAGCAGGCTCACCGCTTTGGTTTCGCCGGCCGCGATGGGCCCGGACGGGATGTCGCTCATGCTGTGCTGCTTTCGGTCTGGTCCGGCCCGGCCAACGGCGTCCCGTCGCGCAGGTGGGGGGCCAGGACGTTGTCGTACATGCTCAGCGCGCTCGCGATGGCCATGTGCATGTCCAGGTACTGGTATGTGCCCAGCCTGCCACCAAAGAGCACTTTCGCCGAGGCGGTCTCCTCCTTGGCCCTGGCCCGGTAGGTGGCCAGTAGCGCGCGGTCGGATTCGGTGTTGATCGGGTAGTACGGCTCATCGTCATCGTCGGCGAAGCGCGAGTACTCCCGCATGATCACAGTCTTGTCGGCCGGATAGTCCCGCTCGGGGTGGAAATGCCGGAACTCGTGGATCCGGGTGTAGGGGACGTCGATGTCGTTGTAGTTCATGACGGGCGTGCCCTGGAAGTCACCGATCGGCAGGACCTCGACATCGAAGTCCAGGGTGCGCCAGCCCAGCCGGCCCTCGGCGTAGTCGAAATAGCGGTCCAGCGGACCGGTGTAGACCACCGGGGCATCCGGGCTCTGGGCGCGCAACTCGTCACGCACGTCGAACCAGTCGGTGTCGGTGCGGACCTCGATGCGGTCGTCGGCGGCCATGTTCTCCAGCCACGCGGTGTAGCCGTCGACCGGCAGGCCTTCGTAGGTGTCGTTGAAGTACCGGTTGTCGAAGGTGTAGCGCACCGGCAGCCGGGTGATGTTGGCGGCGGGCAGTTCCTTGGGATCGGTCTGCCACTGCTTGGCGGTGTAGTCGCGGACGAACGCCTCGTAGAGCGGGCGGCCGATCAGGGAGATCGCCTTCTCTTCGAGGTTCTGGGCGTCCGCGGTGTCGATCTCGGCCGCCTGCTCGGCGATCAGCGCCCGGGCCTCGTCAGGGCTGTAGTACCGGCCGAAGAACTGCGCCACCAGACCCAGGCCCATCGGGAACTGGTAGGCCTGGCCGTTGTGCATGGCGAACACGCGATGCTGATAGCCGGTGAAATCGGTGAACTGGCGGACGTAATCCCATACCCGCGCGTTGGAGGTATGGAACAGGTGCGCACCGTACTTGTGGATCTCGATCCCGGTCTGCGGCTCCGGTTCGGAGTAGGCGTTGCCGCCGATGTGGCCGCGGCGTTCGACGACGAGGACGCGCTTGCCCAGCTGAGTGGCCGCACGTTCGGCGATCGTCAGACCGAAGAAGCCGGAGCCGACGACGAAGAGGTCGTAGGGGGCTTGGCGGCCCAGGGAATCAGGAGACGTCATCGGCGCCTAGGGTATCCGACCGCGGGGTTGTGACCCGCATCTCAAGCCGGGGTGCCATCGGCAGATCTATTGGCGCTCCTAGTAAATCAAGGTCGCGATTAGCTCACGATTCCGCATCGTCACTCTAAGCACACCAGTCACAGCCGTACCATCGAACACGTTGGCTTCGGTCTCGGCGCACGGCCGAATGTCGAGGCTCTCGAAGAAGTTCAGACATGAACTGATGTCTAGATTGAGGAGACTTCCGTGCCGAACCGTCGTCGACGCAAGCTCTCGACAGCCATGAGCGCAGTCGCCGCCTTGGCCGTCGCAAGTCCGTTTGCAGCCGTTGGTGTCATGGAGCTGACCTCCGGCACCAAGGCCCCCGAACACCGTGATTTCGTCCAGGCCGCTGTCGTCACCGACCTGCCCAACGAGTTGTTGTCCGCCCTGCAGCAGGGCCTGTCGCAGTTCGGGATCAACATCCCGCCGCTCCCGACGGGCCTGAGCCCGGCCGGCGCGCAACCCGTGCAGGCCGGACCGTCGCTGACCACGCCTGGCCTGACCGCCCCCGGCCTGACCACGCCTGGCCTGACCACCCCCGGTCTCACCACGCCCGGTCTCACCACGCCCGGTCTGACCACCCCCGGTCTCACCACGCCCGGCCTGACCACCCCCGGCCTGACTACCCCCGGCCTGACTACGCCCAGCGTCGGGACGCCGGGTCTGACCACCCCGGGCCTGACCACCCCGGGTCTCACCACGCCCAGCGTCGGCACCCCGGGTCTCACCACGCCGGGCCTGACCACCCCGGGTCTCACCACGCCCAGCGCCACGCTGCCCGGTGGAGCGGCCGCCACGACGCCGTCGCTGACCGATCCGGGTCTGACCAACCCCGGACTGACCACCCCGCAGCTGGGCACCTCGTCGCTGACCAGCCCGTCAGCCACTGGCCTCGGCCTGCCCAACGAGCAACCGATCAGCGCCCCGCTGGGCCCGGTCGCCGGGACCTACCCGATCCTCGGGGATCCCTCGCTGGCGGTGCCGACCACGCCGACCAGCTCGGGCGGGATCATCAGCGATCTGAGCAGTGCAGCCAACCAGCTTGGTGTGGGGCAGGCCGTTGACCTGCTCAAAGGTGTTGTGATGCCGTCTATCACGCAGGCGATTCAAAGCGCCTCGGCGGGAGCGGCGGCGGCACCTGCAGCAGCGGCTCCGGCCGGATAAGAAGCCTGCATCGGAACGGCACCGCAGGGTGGGGCCGGCCGGAAGGTCTGTGCACCCGGAGAGGCCCCTGCGGTGCCGTTGCAGGGCTCAAATATCACTTTCTTCACACTGGTCCGTGTCGAAACACGGGCATCAGATAGCACATACGTAACATCGCTGTGTGCCGTCCCGACGACCCACGCCGACGATCCTGTTCACCGCGGTTGCGGCGACTGTCGTCATCCTGCCGTGGGCGATCAGCGGAGTACCGGGCACCGGACACCAGGACGGCCCCCGCGCGGCCGACACCGTGCTCAACCAGCAGCCGCTGACCGGGCTCGGCGGCGGGCAGACAATCCGCGAGATCAGCCAGTCCACCCCCTTCTCGATGGTCGCACTCACCGGGACTGACCTGACCGGCACCACGGCCCAGATCCGCGCCAAACGCGCCGACGGAACATGGGGGCCCTGGTACAAGGCCGACACCCTGGAGTCCAACGCCAACGACGGCCAGGGCGGCGGGCCGCGCGGCACCGACCCCGTGTTCGTCGGAACCACCACCGCTGTCCAGATCTCTGTCAACCGGCCCGCGGGCGCGCCGGTCACCACCGCTCCCCCTGAGCACGGCCTGGACGCTGGCAAGGAGCTCGGCTACATCCCGGCCAATGTCGAGCAGCCCTTCTCCCAGAACATCTCGGCGGTTCTGATCACGCCACCCAAGGCACCCGTCGATGCCCAGTGGAACCCGCCGACCGCGGCGCTGGGGCCGGGCCAGCCGCCCAACATCATCAGCCGCGCCCAATGGGGGGCCGATGACCACTTACGTTGTGGCACACCGTCATACGGCACCGGAATCCGCGCTGCCGTCGTCCATCACACCGCCGGCAGCAACGACTACGCGCCGGAGGATTCGGCGGAGATCGTGCGGTCCATCTACGCCTACCACACCCGAACCCTAGGCTGGTGCGACATCGCCTACAACGCCCTGGTGGACAAGTACGGCCAGGTGTTCGAAGGCCGGGCAGGCGGAATCACCAAGGACGTCTTGGGTTCTCACACTGGCGGCTTCAACAAGGACGTCTGGGGCGTGTCGATGATCGGCGACTTCGAGACCACCCCGCCCGACGACATCATGGTCCGCACCGTCGGCCGCCTGCTCGGCTGGCGGATGGGGCTCGACCACGTGAACCCGCTGGGCACAGTGCAATTGACATCGGCCGGCGGCGAATACACCTTCTTCCCGGCCGGTGCGACGCCGACACTGCCGACGATCTTCGCCCACCGCGATGTCGGCAACACCGAATGCCCGGGCAATGCGGGCTACGCCGCCATCCCCGCGATCCGCGACATCGCCGCCCGGTTCAACCGGCCACCCGACCTCGTCGACTCGCTGCGTGGCGGAGCGATCTTCGACCGCTGGGATGCCATGGGCGGCAAGGACAGTCCGCTCGGCGCGCCGACCAGTCCTGAGGCCGCCGGTGACGGCGACACCCGGTATGCCACCTTCGAACACGGCGCGATGTACTGGTCCCCGGCCAGCGGGGCACAACCCCTGACCGGGGCGATCTACGAGGCGTGGGCGTCGTTGGGCTACGAGCGGGGCGCCCTGGGCCTGCCGACCAGCGGGGAGATCCAGGAACCCGAGTGGATCGTGCAGAACTTCCAGCACGGCACGCTGAACTTCGACCGCCAGACCCACAATGTGCTGCGGGTGATCGACGGCCTCACCCTGGTGATGCCGCCCCCGCCCGCCGACGGTCCGCCGGTTCAGCTCGAGCGCTTCAGCCGTCCCGCCGCACCGATCCTGGAACCGGCCAGCTAGAGCCACCAGCGTTCGAGGACACGGGCCATACCGTCGTCGGTATTGGGTGCGGTGACCTCGTTGGCCGCGGCCATCGCCTCCGGATGCGCATTGCCCATGGCCACCCCGTGACCGGCCCACCGCAGCATCGGAATGTCATTGGGCATGTCCCCGAAGGCCACCACGTCCTCGGCGGTGATCTCCAACGGCCGGGCCAGCTCTTCGACACCGGTGGCCTTGCTCGTCCCGATCGGGTTGACCTCGATCAGGCCGTTGTTGGTCGAGTAGGTGATATCACCCTGGACACCAATGTGTTTGGCGAGGATCTCAGCCATGTCGGAACTGCGGGCACCGGCCTTGCGGATCAACAGTTTGACCGCCGGCGCACTCAGCAGGTCCTCGATCGAAACCTCGGTGTTGTCGGGGTTGAGCCAGGCATGCTCGTAGCCGGGCGAACTGACGAATTGGGGCGTGGCCGAGTCATGCGCACTGCGACCCACCCGCTCCACCGCCAGACCGACACCGGGAATCACCCGGGTGGCGATCTCGGCCAGCTCACCGAGCACGTCGACCGGCAGCGTGCGGGCGGAGATCACCCGGTCCTGGTCGGGGTCGTAGATCACGGCACCGTTGGCGCACACCGCCATCGGAGCGAAGCCGAGTGCCTCGACAATGGGTGGGATCCAGCGCGGCGGACGACCCGTCGCCAACACGAACGTGGTCCCGGAGGCCACCGCGGCCTGCACGACGTGGCGGGTCCGGTCGGTGACCCGCTCCTCGTCGTCCAGCAGAGTGCCGTCGACGTCGGTAGCGATCAGAGCGGGCAGCATCAGCGACGCTCCCCGGCCCGGCGGGCGCGTTCGGCCTCGTCGAGACCTCTGGCATCGTCCAGTGTCGGGGCGCTGCCGCCCAGGCTCTGCGGTACCCACCACGCCCCCTTCGGGCGCGGGTAGGCCAGTTGCACGTCCCGCAGAATACTTCTCATCCGCTCTTTGAGCGCGGAGTCGAGCTCGGTCACCGATCCAGTCGGCGACAGCGGATCGCCGTAGTGCACAGTGAAGGGTATCTTGTTGCGGCCCAGCCGCTTCGGGTGATCCTTGGTCCACACCCGATGTGCGCCCCACACGATGCAGGGAACGATCGGAACCCGAGCCTCCAACGCCATGCGTGCCGCCCCGTTCTTGAAATCCTTCAGCTCGAAAGCCCGGCTGATCGTCGCCTCCGGATAGACGCCCACCAGCTCACCGGCGCGCAGCGCACGAACGGCCTCGGCGTAGGCCTGCGCACCGGCCTGACGATCGACCGGGATCGCACCGGTGCGGCCGATCAGATAGTTGACGATCCACACATTCTGCATCTCGGCCTTGATCATGAACCGGATGCGGCGGTTGCGCCGTTTGGTGCCCAGCGCCGCCGGCAGGAAATCGATGTAGCTGGTGTGGTTGATGGCGACGACGGCACCCCCGCGCGGCGGGATGTTCTCCAAGCCCTGGTAGGTGATCCTGGTGCCGACCGCCCTGACCGCGCTGCCGGCAATGATCTCCAGGGTGCGGAAGACGGGTTCCACGCCCGCCTACCCCGGCGGTCCTGTTCCGTCGCGCTGCGCACGGCGAGCCGCCCTCTCCGCAGCCTCGGCCACTTCGAGTTCGGCCGCCTGCGCCGGCGTCGGCGCGCCCCCGCCCAACCTGCTGGGCACCCAGAACTCGCCAGGCGGGTAAGGGCCGTAGGCGTCCTGCACCTGCTCGAGCAGATGCTGCATACGGGAGCGGAGCAGCGCGGTCAGCTCGGTGGGCGGCAACGTCGGCTGGATCGGCTCGCCCACCGCGATCGCGATGGGAACCTTGGGCCGCCACATCTTCTTCGGGTGGTCCTTGGTCCAGATGCGCTGAGCGCCCCAGACGATGTGCGGGATGATCGGCACGTCGGCGGCGATGGCCATCCGCGCGGCACCGGACTTGAACTCCTTGAGCTCGAAGCTGCGGCTGATGGTCGCCTCGGGGTAGACGCCGACCAGTTCGCCGGCCTTGAGCGCCAGGCAGGCCGCATCGAACGAGGCCGCACCGCTGTCGCGGTCCACCGGGATGTGGCGCAGGCTGCGCATGATCGGACCGGTGACCTTGTGGTCGAAGACCTCCTGCTTGGCCATGAAGCGGACCTTGCGGCCACGCTTCTGCAGGTAGGCGGGCAGGCCGGCGAAGGTGAAGTCGAAATAGCTGGTGTGGTTGATCGCCACCACGGCGCCACCGGTGACGGGCAGGTTCTCCACCCCGGACACGGTGAACTTCAGCCCCTGCGCGCGCCAGACCAGGCGGGCGAGCTGGATGACTGTTCCGTAGACCGGCTCCACAGCGGCCAGCCTAACCGTAGAGGCCGCTGGGGCTAAGCTCGTGTTGGGTGCCACGACCATTGGAGAGGGTATACGTGCAGGTCACATGCATTGGTCACGCCGGTTTTCGGATCGACACCCCGGCGGGAAGCATCCTGTGCGACCCCTGGCTGAACCCGGCATATTTCGGGTCCTGGTTCGTCTTCCCCGACAACAGCGGTCTGGACTGGGCGGCGATCGGTGACTGCGACTACCTCTACGTGTCGCACCTGCACAAGGATCACTTCGACCCCAAGCTGCTGGCCGAGCACGTCAACAAGGACGCCGTCGTGCTGCTGCCGGACTTCCCGGTGCCCGATCTCAAGCGCGAGTTCGAGAAGCTGGGCTTCCACCGGTTCTACGAGACCACCGACGGGGTCAAGCACCGGATCAGCGGACCCAAGGGCGAGCTGGACGTGATGATCATCGCGCTGCGCGCACCGGCGGACGGGCCGATCGGCGACTCCGGCCTGGTGGTCTCCGACGGCACCACGACGGTGTTCAACATGAACGACTCGCGGCCGCTGGCCGTGGATGTGCTGGCCGAGGAGTTCGGCCACATCGACGTGCACATGCTGCAGTACTCCGGTGCCATCTGGTACCCGATGGTCTACGACATGCCCGAGCGGGCCAAAGCGTCGTTCGGCAGCCAGAAACGCCAGCGCGGCATGGACCGCTGCCGGCAGTACATCGCCGACACGGGCGCGACGTGGGTGATCCCGTCGGCGGGGCCGCCGTGCTTCCTAGACCCTGAGCTGCGTGACCTCAACGACGATCACGGGGATCCGGCCAACATCTTCCCCGACGAGATGGTGTTCCTGGATCAGATGCGCCAGCACGGGCATACCGGCGGCCTGCTGATGATCCCCGGATCAGTAGCCGATTTCACTGGCTCGCAATTGAATTCCCTGACCCACCCGCTGCCGACCGACGAGGTCGAGGCGATCTTCACCACCGGCAAGGCCGACTACATCGAGGCGTACGCGCAGCGCATGGCACCGGTGCTGGCCGCCGAGAAGGCGGGCTGGGCGCCGGCCACCGGCGAACCGCTGCTGGAACCGTTGCGGGCGTTGTTCGAGCCGATCATGCTGCAGAGCGACCAGATCTGCGATGGCATCGGCTATCCGGTGGAGCTGCGGATGGGGCCCGAGACGGTGGTGTTGGACTTCCCGAAGCGGACTGTGCGGGAGCCGATTCCGGACGAGAAGTTCCGCTACGGATTCGGTATCGCCCCGGAACTGGTGCGCACGGTGCTGCGCGACAAGGAACCGGACTGGGTCAACACGATCTTCCTGTCCACCCGGTTCCGGGCCTGGCGGGTGGGCGGGTACAACGAGTACCTGTACACCTTCTTCAAGTGCCTGACCGACGAGCGGATCGCCTATGCCGACGGCTGGTTTGCCGAAACCCATGACGACACCACTGATATCACCCTGGACGGTTGGAACATTCAGCGCCGGTGTCCACATCTGAAGGCGGATCTGTCGAAGTTCGGTGTGGTGGAGGGTTCGACGCTGACGTGCAACCTGCACGGCTGGCAGTGGAATCTGGAGAACGGAAAGTGCCTGACCACCAAGGGGCACGAGATCAGGTGTTCACGAACGTGAGTAGCCCGCCGCAGCAGTACTAC
Source organism: Mycolicibacterium anyangense (assembly GCF_010731855.1). Classification (NCBI taxonomy): domain Bacteria; kingdom Bacillati; phylum Actinomycetota; class Actinomycetes; order Mycobacteriales; family Mycobacteriaceae; genus Mycobacterium; species Mycolicibacterium anyangense. Next base: position 3,824,875 of record NZ_AP022620.1, read on the forward strand.
GACGACGGCTTGGTCCAGCTGGATCGCCACGCTCTGACCCTGCGGCGCTATCACTTCCCTTCCGGGACGTCGAAAATCATTCCGCTGCAGTCGATCCGCGGCTACAAAGCCGAGCCGCTGGGGATGTTCCTGCAGCGGTTCCGGCTGTGGGGAAGCTCGGATCTGCGGCGCTGGTTGCCGCTGGACATCTATCGGCCCATCAAGTCGACCCTGGTGACCCTGGACGTGCCCGGAACCCATCCCAGTCCGGCGTTCACGCCGGTGAAGCCGCGGGAGTTCGTGGCAGTGCTGGACGAGCTGCTGGGGGGCTAGGTAGGAACTCCCCGATCAGAACCTGGCCGCAGGACTAGACGCTCGTCTTGTTCATGCCGCCGACAGGACTCGACAAAGGCGGCCGCAGCGTCTACGTCGGCGAGGAATGTCTCATACTCCGCATCGGTGATCTTGTATGCCTCAACGTAGTCGGCCATCTGATTGCTAACCGGTATGGAGGCGAAATGAACTCCCGATTCGGTCTCTATACCGAGCCAGAATCGATGCTGTTCGGAGAAGAACGTCTTCACGAGGCTCACCTAGACCTCCACAGCTCAAGTGTGATTCGTTCATGAACTGCCACCAGTCATTCGTGCTGCTGATCTGTGTCTTCGCTCTGCCACTTGACTCGCCAGTTGTCGATCAAGGCTTCAGCCTCATCCGCGGAGATCTGTCGATAGTCGCTTTCATTGTGCCCCAGTTGATATTTGCGTAGGAACTCCGTGCGGCGCCAGCTCAAGTCTCTGCGCAGCGACTCGTCCAAAGGGACGAGCGGAAGGTGTATACGACGTATCAAGCCGGCCGGCACCCCCTCATCGGTCAGTAGCGCGTAGTAGGTGATTTCGGGACACCGTTGACGCTCACTCCACGGCTGATCCATTGTCGGCTTACTCCCTGGACGCGAGCGCAGCGTATGGAGCGCCCTCGGGGGGTTCTCAAAATCTGACGGACTGATGTCAGACAACAACGCTTCTCGAACTATCTCGCCCGACGGCCAGTTCCGCATGACGATCCGCACGCCGTCTTCGCGGACGAACTGTTCCACTGCTGACATCGAATCCTCGGCCTTGGCCTGCCAATCGAGTTCTGGGTACTGACTATTCAGCGTCCAGATCAGTTCATACAAGCCATAGGTGCCAACGGGGATTAGTTCCCGGACATCCTCGACAAGCGCTGCGACTCTGTCGACATTTGCCATTTATTCAACTCCCAAAGTGGGGTGTTCGCTGAGAGGAATCTTTACCTTCGTATTGTTCTGCGAGACGACGACATAGGGACCTGCCGTCATCTGATCTGGGCGACTGCCCGCTGGATAGCCGTCCATGATGGGAATCTGTCGGGCTCGGTGTTCGGAGTCGAGAAAGACCTCACCCACCCCGGCTTTTGCGGGCGTTGATACCGGCTGACCGGACCCCGCGCGGTGGGCCGACGGTGTTCCGGTGTTCCAGATCAACGACGAAGAAGAAGTCTGTGCAATTACTGGGACGCGTCTGTCGCGGCGCGTTGGAGCTGTGCTGCTATGGCAGCCAGCCACGAGTTGAATGTCTCGGGTGCGATGACGTTGTAATACGATCCCAAGGGTTCGCTTAGTACTGCGGGCAATTCGGCCTCTGAGTATGACTCACGTAACCTGTCGATACCGGCTACCAGTATTCGGAGTTGTTCTGGCGCCGGATGTTCCGAAGTCAGGTAATCGGCAACGACTTCGTGACTGTCTGCTGCGTCGCACTCCCAGTCCTGATGGAAATACGCCGCAAAGAAGTGCTTCAGTGCGGGGAAGGCTGGGTCGCGTTCGATCATTTTGGAAATCCGGTCAACACGTAGAACCCGCCAGAACCATTGCCCACCAAGACAAGTCTGACAGCGGTTCCAACAGACACATCGGCTGCGCTCCGCATAAGTACCAATCCTCCATTGAAGGGTGCTTCCAACTGCAAGTTGCCGACCGCCCCGTTCTCTATCCAAGCTTGGACGTCCACGACCAACCCTGGGTCTGGACACTCCAGCACAAAGAATGGCCGCGCTCATTAGCCAAGCCGCCTAAATGTTTCCCTCACCGCTTGACAATGCCCTCGCACTTCTGCGCTCATTCGTCGGTTTGGGCGCAACAGGGAAAGGGGGCTAGGGCTCCCAGACCAGTTGGCGCAGTTCGGATGCCGCGTCGCTGGCGGTGTCGTACACCCGCACGATCGCCTCGTCGCCGGTCTTGAGGTAGGTCGTCTCACCCAGCTTGGTGTACTTCGTGGCGCCGATACCGATCAGCACGTTCGTGGGCCGCCCGCACGCCACCATCAACGCACCGACATCCTCCAACGGCGTATCCGGCGAACCCTTTTGGTTGGCCAGCCGCTCGACGATCCAGTCCAGCAGCACCTCGCCGTAGTAGGAGTAGCCCAGCAGCGGGCTGTCCACCCCGTACTCGTGGTGCACACCGTCGGCAGTCCGCAGATGGCACAGCAGCCGCAACGTGGCCGTCGGGCCATCCGGGGTCAGATCGCTGATCTCGAAGAATTCGTGGGCAACGCCTTTGGACGCCGGGCCCCAGTTCTTCTTGAAGCTGATCTTCGGCGCGTTGGGCCGGCGGATCGAGCAGTCGTTGAACGCACCAAGTGCGAACGGCCGCAACGTGACAACGGTGTCGCCGTCCCACACCACCTCGCAGGCCAGACCGACCTCCGGTTCTATCTGCAGGTTCAGCGGCCCGTCGGCTTCCGTCGTCTCCGGCACCATGAGCGCGTCGTGCGAGAGCGGAAACTCGCCGAGGAAGCTGTCGTAACCCGGTGCGTACCAAGGGAAGATCCCCTTGGGCGCACCCTCCTTGGCCACCACTGTCGCGAAGTCGACAGCCTCGCCGGCCTGGTCGAGGTGTCCGGCGAAGTTACCCGCCACACCGAAGCCGAACCAGCCGCGCATCTCGTCGAGGTCGAGGTCGATCATGGTTGCAGGACCTCCGTCCCCACATAGGGCACCAGCGCGGCGGGAACCCGCACGCTGCCGTCCGGTTGCTGGTGGTTCTCCAGGATCGCGACCAGCCACCGGGTGGTGCCCAGCGTCCCGTTGAGGGTCGCCGCGATCTGCGGCTTGCCGTTCTCGTCGCGGTAGCGGGTAGCCAGCCGGCGCGCCTGGAACGTCGTGCAATTGGACGTCGAGGTCAGTTCCCGATAGGTCTGCTGAGTGGGCACCCAGGCCTCGCAGTCGAACTTGCGGGCGGCCGAGGAGCCCAGGTCGCCTGCGGCGACGTCGATGACGCGGTAGGGCACCTCGATCAGGGCCAGCATCTCGCGCTGCCAGCCCAACAGCCGCTGATGCTCGGCCTCGGCGTCCTCGGGCTTGCAGTAGACGAAGCCTTCGACCTTGTCGAACTGGTGCACCCGGATGATGCCGCGGGTGTCCTTGCCGTAGCTGCCGGCTTCCCGCCGGAAGCATGACGACCAGCCGGCGTAGCGCAGCGGGCCGCCCGACAGGTCGAGGATCTCGTCGGCGTGGTAGCCGGCCAGCGGTACCTCCGAGGTACCGACGAGGTACATGTCGTCAGCCTCGAGGTGATAGATCTCGTCGGCGTGCGCACCCAGGAAACCGGTGCCCGCCATGACCTCGGGGCGCACCAGCACCGGCGGGATCATCAAGCTGAAACCGTTGTCGGTCGCCACCCGCACGGCCAGCTGGAGCAGGCCGAGCTGCAGCAGGGCGCCGCGACCGGTCAGGAAGTAGAACCGCGAGCCCGACACCTTGGCGCCGCGCTCCATATCGATCAGCCCCAGGCTCTCACCCAGTTCGAGATGATCCTTCGGGTTCTCGATCGCCCGGGGTTCCCCGACGACGTCGAGCACCACGAAGTCGTCCTCGCCGCCGGCCGGGACACCGTCGATGATGACGTTGCCGATCGCCATATGCGCGGCGGTGAAGGCCGCCTCGGCCTGGGCCTGTTCCGCCTCGGCCGCCTTGACCTGGGCGGCTAGCTCTTTGGCCCGCTCGAGCAGGGCCGGCCGGTCTTCCGGAGAAGCCCCGCCGACCTTCTTGCTGGCGGCCTTCTGTTCGGCGCGCAGGGTGTCGGCAGTGGAGATCGCCGACCGGCGAGCCGAGTCGGCGTTTAGCAGAGCGTCGACGAGACCCGGATCCTCGCCACGGCTGAGCTGGGATCGACGCACGGCATCAGGATCTTCGCGCAGCAGTTTCAGGTCGATCACGCCCTGAACCCTACTTTCGTCAGTGCAGCGGTGCGTCAGCCCCTCCGGCTGTCGGCAGCAGGACCGCACAGCACAACCCCATAACATTACTTCTGCATCACTTGTCACACGGCTCGGCGCGCCTGACAGAATGGGACGCGATGTTGGAGTTATCCGAGCGCGAGGAGACGCCCACCGCGGAGGCCAAGCCTGCCCGGTCGCGGCGCACATTCCTCGGCACCCTGCAGGCCACGTCGACCCGGCGTGCGCTCCTGCTGACCGCGCTCGGGGGCCTGCTGATCGCCGGTGTGCTCACCGCCCTGCCGGTCAGCATGAGCAATCGGCTCACCGGCTACGCCGGCAGTGATCCGTTCGTCGGCTCCAAGGGCACCGCGGCCTTCGCCAACGCCAAGGCCGGCAGCTGCCTGACCTGGCCGGACAAATCCCCCGATGCCGCGACCATCGTCGACTGCAAGGACGACCACCGCTTCGAGGTGGCCCAGTCCGTCGACATGCGGACCTTCCCGGGCTCCGAGTACGGCCCCGATGCCGCACCGCCGTCCCCGGCCCGCATCCAGCAGATCAGCCTCGAGCAATGCCAGCCGGCAGTCGAGCGCTACATGGGCGCCAAGTACGACCCGAACAGCCGCTTCACCATCAGCATGCTGTGGGCCGGTGACAAGGCCTGGAAGCAGTCCGGAGAGCGCCGCATGCTGTGCGGTCTGCAGCTGCCCGGAGCCAACAATCAGCAGATCGCGTTCAAGGGCAAGGTCGCCGACCTGGATCAGTCCAAGGTGTGGCCCGCGGGCACCTGCCTGGGCATCGATCCCTCGACCAGCCAGCCCACCGACGTTCCGGTGGACTGCGGTGCCCCGCACGCCATGGAGGTCACCGGCTCGGTGAACCTGGCCGAGAAGTTCCCCGGCGGCCTGCCGGCGGACGCCGACCAGGACGCGTTCATCAAGGACGCCTGCACCAAGATGACCGACGCCTACCTGGCCCCGCTGCAGCTGCGCACCACCACCCTGACCCTGATCTACAGCACGATCTCGCTGCCCAGCTGGAGCGCGGGCAGCCACCAGGTGTCCTGCAGTATCGGCGCCACCCTGGGCAACGGTGGCTGGGCCACCTTGATCAACCCGGCCAAGGGGCCGCTGCTGATCAACGGGATGCCGCCGGTCCCGCCGCCAGACATCCCCGAGGAACGGCTCAACATGCCGCCGATCCCGCTGGTACCCGATACCCCATCGACCACCTACTCGCCGTCGACCGACACCTCACAGTCCACCGGCAGCCAACAGCAACAACAGCAGCCGACCCAGCATCTGCCGCAGCAGTCGACCGCGCCGAGCAGCCAGTCGCAGGCACCCTCGCCGACCGCTGCACCAAGCTCCCCGGCGGCTCCCCCACCGGCGGGCAATGTCATCAACGGTCAACCGGCCGCGCCGGTCGCCCCGCCGAACGAGGCACCGCCCATGGAGGGTGGCCTGCCGCCAGGTCCCCCGCCCGGACCCGTCGACCCCGTCATCGCGCCGCCGGCGGCTTAGTGCCCGTCGAGATGAGCCCGCAGCGGTTCGAGGATCTGGTCTCTGACGCGCTCGATCTGATCCCGCCGAAACTGGCCGCTGCCATCGACAACGTGGTGGTGCTCGTCGAGGCCCGACACCCCGAAGATCCCGAGTTGCTCGGGCTCTACGAGGGCATCGCACTGACCGAGCGGGATTCGACCTACGCGGGCGCCCTGCCGGACACCATCACGATCTACCGCGACAGCCTGCTGGAGATCTGCGACACCGACGACGATGTGGTCGAGGAGGTGGCGATCACGGTGATCCACGAGATCGCCCACCACTTCGGGATCGACGACGACCGCTTGCACGAATTGGGCTGGGCCTGAAGGCTTGTCGGCGCCCGATCAGCGCGGCGGGTCGCCCTTCCAGGTGAAGCTGTTGACGTACTTGCCCATGTCCTGGGCGATCTGCAGATTGGCCCCCGAGGGCAGGCCGGGCCCGAAGTCCGGGCCGAAGGCGTGGTACGGCCCGACCGCACCGGCCACCAGCGCCAGATCGTTCTTGACCGCCACCAGTATCACCGTGCGGATCCGGATGTAGCTGCTGGACGTTCCCTGCGGCCAGCTGTCGGCGACCTCGCCGTAACCGGGCTGGTAGCCGACCATCGCATTGGGGATCTCGTAGGCGATCTTGGCGTCGGGGAACTTCTGCTTCAATAGATCCAGGGCGATCTGGCGAGGTTGGCGGCCGCGGGCCGGCTCGGAGAACAGTTGCAGCACACCGGTATCCCCGGCGGTGAACTTCGCGGTGATACCACGTTCGCCCTGGGACACCTCGTAAGCGGCCTCCGGTGCCGGATAGGACACCGAGAAGGAGCCGTCCGGGGCGGTGTAGCGGGGCAGCGCCGCCACCGGCGTGCCGGTGGGCGGCCGGCCGCACTCCGGCGGGCACATGAACCGGGGCGCCTTCTTGGTGACCATCAGTGACACCCCGACCAAGGCCGCAGCCACCAGCACGATCCCGGCAGTCCAGATACCGACCGTGCGGCTGATCCGCGTGCGCTTGATCTCCGGGGCGACGTAGGTGCCCGCCGGCACCGCATAACCTTGGAAGCGCTCCTCTTTGACCGCAGTTGCGCTTGTCACGACCCCTCCGTCGCGACCTGACGCACCGGCCGCGCCTCCCGACGGTCTTGACGCGACGACTGGGACGATGCCCGGGTGGCGACCCCGCAGGCGGGGCAGAACGCCATGTCAGGCACGACGTGCTCGCAGTACACGCACAGCAGCGGTTCGCCTTCCTGGATCGGGTCCTTGGCCTCACGTAACAGCGCCATCTGCAAGGAGATTCGCAGCAGGATCAGCACGACGATCGTCATCACGATGTGGATGACCAGCATCTGCATCTGGGGCATCCCGACGATGTCGGTGATGGCCACACCGGTGTGGATCAGGACCACCAGGATCGCCAACAACCACAACGCCGCTCGGGTACGCGCGGGGTGCTCATGGGGATTCTCGGTCTGGCCGCGGAACCACAGCGCGATACCCACCATCCCGCCGCCGACCGCGGCCGTCAACGGGATGGTGACCCCACTGATGCCCGCCTCGACCAGCAGGCTCTTGATCGGCCGGGCATGGGCCAGCAGACCGGTGGCGAACTGCGGTGCCAGCCGGGTCAGGGTGGCGGCGGCGGTGAACATCAGGGCGGCCAGCGTACCGATCACGAAGCCGTCCAACGATTCTCGCGACTTTCCGGCGAACAGCCGTACCACCAGGGTCGGGACGAGCATGAGGATCATGCCGCCGGCCGGAATCAGCACACCTTCACGCACCAGGTGGTGAATGGCCAGGCCGGCCGCCATCGGCACGCCGTAGGCGCGGGCCACCATCTCACCGGTCAACAGCACCCAGCCGACACCCAAGCCGGCCCCGAGCAGAGCTGCAATCGCGAGCGAGACCGTCGACAGTTCCCGGTACACCTGCGACTCACTGATGTAGAGCACGAACAGCAGCGGAAGACCAAGGGCCGCAACGGTGATCAGGGCAGCAGGCAGTTTGACGATGGAGAACCCCACCAGCCCGACCAGCACGAGGATCAAGCCGACCCGGAACGGGATCCGGGACCGATTGGGCAGATGTGGAAACAACGAACTGGTGATCGAGGGCCGCAGCACGCTCTCGTTGGGTGCCGCGCCGAAGGTGTCCTGCCGCAACCACTTCGGGCCGCGGCGAGGCTTGTCCTCGAGGTGCCCACCGCAATAACCACAAAAAGCCCCGGCCGGAACGTCGATCTCACACACCGAGCACTCGATCCGGGGTACCTCGTCCGGGCCGGTGTCGGTGTCGGTGTCGCCACTCATGTGCAACCCCCCTTGGTCAATCGATCACCTTCTGCGTCACCAGGATGTTCTGCGCAAGGTTCTCGATATCGGGTGTACCCAGGCCGGTCACCAGGTCATACCCCGGACGGGCGGTCGCCACCGCGTTGCCGCCCAAGGTGATATCGCGGAATGCGGGCAGGGGTGCGCCTTCGGCAATGTGGTACAGCAGCGGGTTCAGGTCGCCGATGAGGCGGCCGTTGCGGTTGATCAGGAACTGGTTCATCACCGCGGTCAGCCCGGCCCAGATGGGCGCCGCCAAGGACGTCCCGCCACCGACCACCACCTGCTGGTTGAAGACGATCTTGACGCCGGTGAACGGATCAGCGACGGCGGCGACATCCGGTGTCAGGCGCCGGCCCTCGCCGGTGCCGATGTCGAGACTCTGTTGCCAGTCGGGTCGCTCAAAGAGTGTCGAGACACCACCACCGGTGCCTTGCGACAACGGTGCGTCGAACCAAGCCTGCTCGGCCAGCCATTCGCCCTTGGCGTCGGTCGACAAGGTGGTGCCGCCGACGTCGGTCATCTCCGGCATGGACGCCACCGCATCCAGGCCGACGTCGCTGTCGCTCGGCGGCGACGACCATTCCTGGCCGCCTTTGCATTCCAGTCCGGCCAGATCTCCACTGGCATTGAACGACGTGGTTCCGGACTTGTGCGCCTTGGCCAGAGCGGCACGCACCGGGACCAGGTCGGCCGCGGTGATCAGTTTGTCGCAGCCCCAGCCGATCGAGAAGCTCCACACCGCCCCGGGATACCGGCGCTCGGTGTCCTCCATCATCGTGGCGATCTTCTCGTAGGACCCGTCGCCCTCGACGGTGTTGCGCGCGTTCACCAGCACCTTCTTGGCGTCCGGGGCGATGGCGTGGATGGTCTCCAGATCCATGGTGGCCTCGCCCCGACGGGCGTCGGGTTGGCCGCCGACCACCTCGGGGGTGAACTTCGGCAGGTTGAACGTGGTGGCGAACATGTCCAGGTCGGCCTGGTCGAAGCCGTCGAACGCGAACACCACGACCGTCTGGCCCTTGCCGCTGAAACCCTTGTCGCGCAACGGTTTTGCATTGTAGGTGCGGAGCAGGTCACTGGGCGTCAAGCCCTGGTCGGGCACCTCGCGCGGCAGCATCGGCGGGACGGACTCGTGGTGCGGCGTATACCCGAGGATGCGCCCCAACCCGGTGACCTCCGCCTGCAGCGGATGGGGGACCACCGGCTGCTGTGGGGAGGCGTAGAACACCTGCCCCCGCTTGCCGCGGTAGTCGTGCACATCGAGATCGAACGCACCGCCGACCGCGGCGGGCGTTCCCTCGATGAAAGCCCAAGTGTCACCGGGGCGCCAACGCACCGAAAGGCCCTGCTGCTGCGCCCATCCCATCAGCTGATCGGGTCGGTCGGCAGCACGCAGGGCCGCGGTGAGTTGGACGTGGTCGGTCCGGGCCGGACCGAGGTCCGTCGAACTGGCCAGAAGATTCGCGTACGGGCCGCTGATCGCGCCCGCCACGACCGGAGTCGCGGGGTGGCGCAGATCAGCGACCAGCGTCGCGGCAACGGCCAGCACCGTCAGCAGTCCCATCACGGACAGCGCTCGGGGACGGTATCTCCGGTTCACTGTCGGTCAGTGGAAACTGCGGACGGTCGCCGGCCGGGGTGGCTCAGTTGCCGCCGGTGATGACGTTGCCGGGCAGCGCGGTCGGAGCCGGCGGAGCCTTCACGGTGGGCGTGAAGGAGTTGGCGCCACCAGGCGAGATGGCCTTTTCGGTGGGCGACGGCGCAGGAGCGGACGTGCTGGTGGGCGACGTGGTCTCCGGAGCCTTTTCCTTCTCCTTGGAGCACGCGGTCAGCGAGCCCATACCGACGATCGCGAGACCGCCAGCAAAGAGGGCGATCTGACGCGTCAGACGACGTGACATCATGGTCAGTCCTAACTTTCTAGGCCGGGTACATAAAGAAAGCTGGCTGGCCCGGCAGTTAACCAGCCCACCCCCGAAGGGCCGAGAGCACTAAAGATAACGCAACCGCTCAGCAATTGCATCCTGCTTTCGCCCCCGGCGTAACCACACGTGACCGCACCCGCGCGGCAACGACACGGTGTCACACCGGGGTGCTATGAACGAACAGTGGGGATGAACTGCCGAGATTGCGTTGCCGGACTGGCCCATTGCCACGGGACTCTGATTCGCCATTCACGGCATCGGGCGGAGTGCACCGAGGACGGCTGCGAGAGCCCGGAGCTAATTTTGCACGGGCTGGTGATCGACTGCGATTCGGTCGGTTGCGATTGCACCCAGCAAATACTGGAGTCGCTCGCCGTCTGACCCGCTCAGCCCATCGGGTCGGCGGACTCCAGGGCGTCCTCGACCGGGTGGACGTCGGGCTCGGGGTAGAACGGCGGTTTCTTCGTCCCCCACTGCACGCAGCTCCACCGGCCGTCGGTGATGGGCGCCAGCACCACCGATTCGGTGTTGGCCAGGTGGTTGTCCAGCACGAAGCTGCCCTCCACACCCGCCAGCGTCGCCGCGGTCAGCCGGATCGCCGCGCCGTGGCTGACCACCACGATGTCCTCATGCCAGTCGTGATTGTCGAGGTAGCGCGCCCGCAGGTCGGCGATCACCGGCAGGTAGCGGTCGAGCACGTCGCGGGCGCTCTCGCCGCCCGGCATGGCGACCCCGAGGTCACCCTCGTGCCAACGCTGATAGATCGCGTTGAACTCGGCGATGGCGTCCTCGTCATTACGGTTCTCCAGGTCGCCCGCCTGGACCTCGTGGATGCCGTCGATCTCCGCCGCGGCGACCCGCCACTCGGATCCGATCTCACCCGCGGTCTGAGCGGCGCGGCGCGCAATCGAATGGATCAGCAGCCCGGGCGGCGCCTGACGCGCGCGGGCGAACGCGCGCGCCTGTTCACGGCCGAGTTCGGTGAGGTCGGCACCCGGCGGCCGGGTGTCCAGCCGACGCTCGACGTTGCCGTGGGACTGCCCGTGACGGACCAGGATCAGCCGTCCACTCATGCCGGATCGCCTTCCCGAAGCCTGGCCAACCAGCGGTCGGCCTCGTCGAGTTGTGGTGGCACCGCACCGGCCGCGGACTCCGTCGGCCACGAGCCGAGGAACCGGACGTCGGCGCACCGGCGGTGCAGCGCCTTGAGCGCCTCGGCCACCGCGTTGTCGTCGATGTGCCCGACGCAGTCCAGGAAGAAGATGTAGGTGCCCAGTTCGGTCCGGGTGGGACGGGACTCGATGCGGGTCAGGTCGATGTCGCGGATGCCGAACTCGGTCATCGCTGCGACCAGGGCGCCGGGGGCGTTGTCGATTCGCAACACCACCGAGGTGCGATCGGCACCGGTCCGCGCCGGCGGCACCCCTGGCGGCCCCACCAGGACGAAGCGCGTCCGGGCGTTGGGTTCGTCGACGACACCATCGGCCAGGGTGGACAACCCGTATCGGGCGGCTGCCAGCGCGGTACTGACCCCGGCGTCGGCGCGTCCGGCGGCCACATCCTGCGCAGCGGCCGCGTTGGAGTTGGCCGGCACCACCTCGGCGTCGGGCAGGTGATCGGCTAGCCACCGCCGTACCTGGGCGGCAGCCACCGGGAACGCGGCGACGGTCGTCACATCGTCGGCGGCCACCCCGTCGCGGGCGACGATGCTGAACGCGACGTCGAGGGTGAGTTCGGCGTAGATCTGCAGCGGTGTCCCGGTGGCCAGGCTGTCGAGGGTGGGCAACACGGTGCCCTCGATGGAGTTCTCGATCGGCACGCAGGCGAACTCGGCGGCGCCGGAGCGGATCGCCGCCAGGGCTGCCGGTGTGCTGTCCAGGGGCAGCGGCTGCAGGTCGCCCCCGGCGGGAACCACGCCCGCGGCGATCATCTTCAGCAGCGCCGCTTCGGTGAACGTGCCCTCGGGTCCGAGGTAGGCGATGCGGGCCACGTCCCAACCCTATCCGGTAGGACGCCGGGAAAGCCTTGCGTCACCCAAGGCCGAAAGTTAACTTAGGCTTACCTCACTAACGGAAGGTGCGTGATGACCTCAGCGACGCTCTCGACGCCGACCACCGCCGAACGCGTGCGCAGCGCATGCGTGCACGCTGCCGGGGCGATCCTGGCCGCCGACTCGGTGCCACCGGCCCCGGCACCGATCCACCACCTCATGCCCGACGGCTCATTCGCCCTCACGGTCCCCAGCGACTCGGCGATGGCGCGCGCCGCGACGGAGGCGGGAGCCGACGGCGTGGCCGCCGTCCTGGAACTCACCGACTACGCACCGCTGCCGCTGCGGGAACCGGTCCGATCCCTGGTGTGGGTGCGGGGCCAGGTACACCCGGTGCCGTCGCACACCGTGCGCGAGATGGTCGACATGATCGCCACCGACAACCCCGACCCAGCACTGCTGGACATCGGGGCCGGGCAGAGTCTGCTGCTGCTGGGAGCCGACTCCGTCGTCGTCGCCGACGCCACCGGTGCCGAACCGGTCGCCGTCGCCGATCTGCTGGCCGCCCAACCCGACCCGTTCTGCGAATTCGAGGCGGCCTGGTTGCAGCACCTCGACAAGGACCACCCCGAGGTGCTGAACCGGCTGGCCGGCAAGCTGCCCGCAGCACTGCGTCGCGGCCAGGTGCGCCCACTCGGGCTGGACCGCTACGGGGTTCGGCTACGCGTGGAAAGCCCGGATGGGGACCACGACGTCCGGCTGCCCTTCCCCAACCCGGTGGCCGACGTCGGTGATCTGGGTCGGGCGATCCGGATGCTGATGGGCTGTCCCTTCGTCAACGGGCTCAGGGCGCGCCGTCTCTGACGGCCGCTACCGTGACGGGGTGAGCGCGCCCCACGACCAATCGGACGAGACACGGCGGGGATGGCGCATCGAGGTCGGCGTCATGCTGGCCGTCAGCTTCGGGGTGAGCGCAGCCACCGCGGTCCTCCAACTCATCGATGCGGTGCTGTCCGGATTGGCCGGCCGGCGGGTCCGGCTCAACGAGAACCTGTCCCGCTATGACCTGATCAACCTGGGACTCAACCTCGCGACCATCGCCCAACTGGTGGCCTGGGGCGCACTTGCCCTCTACCTGCTGTGGCGCGGCGGGATCAGCCCGGCCCGACTCGGACTGGGCCGGGTGCGCTGGCGCGCCGACCTCCTGGGCGGACTGGGGCTGGCGGCCCTCATCGGCATCCCGGGATTGCTCTTCTATCTGGCCGCACGCTGGCTCGGGATGAACGCCGAGGTGGAACCCTCCGCGCTGCACAACAGCTGGTGGCGGATCCCGGTGTTGATCCTGGCTGCCTTCGCCAACGGTTTCGCCGAGGAGGTGGTGGTCGTCGGCTATCTGATCACCCGCCTCAAACAGCTTGGGCTGAGCCAGAACCGGGCCATCGTGGCCTCCAGCGTGCTGCGCGGGACCTACCACCTCTACCAGGGCTTCGGGGCTGGGCTGGGCAACCTGGTGATGGGCCTGGTGTTCGGCTACGCCTGGACCCGGACCGGCAGGTTGTGGCCCCTGGTGATCGCACACGGCCTCATCGACACCGTCGCATTTGTCGGATACGCGCTGTTGGCCGGTCATCTTGGCTGGTTGAAATAGGTCTGGCACGTAAATTGAAGCGGTGAGCGACGATTGGCCGAACCGGAATGTGCCGGATCAGCCCACCACGCCGATCGCCCGGCCGGCACCCCCGCCGCCGCCGTCGCTCCCGCCGCGCCGCGAGCCGCCCCAGGTGATCCGCCGCGCCCCCGGCTACCGGGCACCGATGCCCGCGCCGAGACCGGCTCCACCACCGCCTGTACCTCCCCTACCGCCGCGCCGCACACCGCCACCGGCACCGCCGCCGCGCCCCGCTCCCCCACCCCCACCGGTCACCCGCCGTCCTGCGCCGCCGGTGGCACCAGCCGCACCGCCGCCGAGGCCGGCTCGGCCGAAGAAGAAAAAGCACTGGGGACGCCGGATCCTCGTATCCCTGTTCGTGCTGGTTCTCGTCGCCGTCACCGCGCTGGTGGGTACCGGCGTCTGGATCGACTCGACACTGCGCCGCATTCCCGTCTTCGGCGCGGCGACCGACCGGCCCGCTCCCGGCGCCGGCACCACCTGGCTGTTGGTCGGCTCGGACAGCCGCTCAGATCTGACCCCCGAACAGCAGGCCGAACTGGCCACCGGTGGCGACCTCGGCAATGGCCGCACCGACACGATCCTGGTGGTGCACATCCCCGCGCTGGGCTCGGGCGCACCCACCACGATGGTGTCCATCCCCCGCGACTCCTATGTGGCGATCCCCGGCTACGGCAAGGACAAGATCAACGCCGCGTTCGCCGAGGGCGGGGCGCCGCTGCTGGCCCAGACGGTCGAACAGGCCACCGGACTGCACCTCGATCATTACGCCGAGGTGGGCTTCGGCGGGTTCGCCGGACTGGTCGACGCCCTCGGCGGTGTGCAGGTGTGCCCGGCCGACCCGATCAACGATCCGCTGGCGGGCATCGATCTGCCTGCCGGTTGCCAGACCCTGGACGGACGCAATGCGCTGGGTTACGTCCGAAGCCGCGCCACCCCACGAGCCGACCTGGACCGGATGATCCACCAGCGCGAGTTCATGGCGGCACTGCTGCACCGGGCCAGCAGCCCGGCGGTGTGGCTCAATCCCTGGCGCTGGTATTCGGTGCCGCACGCCGCAGTGGCCTCACTGACCGTCGACGACGGCGACCACGTCTGGGACCTCGCGAGGCTGGGCTGGGCCCTGCACGGCTCCACCACCGCGCTGACCGTGCCGATCGGCGAATTCACCGGCAACGAATCCGGTTCAGTGGTGCTGTGGGACTCCGACGCCGCCACGGCGCTGTTCGACGCGCTGCGCACCGACGCGCCGATTCCGCAGCAGGTCCTGGAGTCGCAGCCCTAATCGGGCCCGGGGACGGTCAAGCCGTTCTGCAGCCAGGCCTTGGTGCGGCCGGGGTGGTTGGTCGCGATCCAACCGACGCCGAGGTCACGGCAGTAACCGACATCCTCGTAGTGGTCGACGGTCCAGCAGTACATGGCGCGGCCCTGCGCGGCGGCGCGGTCGACGAGTTCGGGGTGCTCCCGAAGGGTGGCGATCGACGGGCCGACCGCTGTGGCTCCGACCGTGGTGGCCGCACTGCCGCCGAGATACCGCGAGGTCTCCCCGAGTAGCACGGTCGGAAGGAGCGGGGCAGCGCGCCGGATCCGCCATACCGCGGCGGCCGAGAACGACATCACCACGGCGCGGGAGAGATCGGCCGACGGCGGAGCGGCGATGCCGTAGCGGTGCAGCAGCGCCAGCACCTTGCTCTCCACCAGTGCGCCGTAGCGCACCGGGTGTTTGGTCTCGATGAAGAGCTTGACCGGACGGTTCCAGTCCAGCACCAGACGCACCAGATCGTCGAGGGTGAGCAGCCCGGTGTCCCCGAGCGTGCCGTCGGCCCGCCAACTGCTGTGCCAGGCGCCCCACTCCAACCGTTTCAGATCGGCCAGGGTCATCTCGCTGACCAGGCCACTGCCGGTCGAGGTGCGATCGACCCGCCGATCATGCACACACACCAGGTGGCCGTCGCGGGTCAACCGCACATCGCATTCCACCCCGTCGGCGCCCTCCTGCAGGGCGAGCTCGTAGGCGGCCAGGGTGTGTTCGGGGCGGTCTGCCGACGCGCCGCGGTGGGCCACCACGAAAGGGTGCCCGCCGAACGCTCCGTCGGCCGTCGTCATAGACCTATGCTGCCGGTTCCTGTCGCTCCGACTCAACCGCTGGGGAAGATTCGGATTCGTCGGGCGCCGGTTCCTGCCCGACCTTCTCGTCGGCCTTCTCGTCGGCGACCACCACCCAGCGGTGCAATGGCCGCTCCACCGGCTTGCGGACGAAGCCGTCGAACACCCGCCACACCAGCAGCACGGTCGCCAGCCCGACCAGGTAGGCGATGATCACCGTGACGGTGTTGTCGGCGATTCCCTGCGGCTCGGTGGTGAAGCTGGTGGCGATACCGAAGATCGAGATGCCCGTGGAAAACACCCAGGCGACCCACCACGCGGTGATCGACGGGCGTAGCCGCGCATGCGAGTCCTCCGCGTGCGCCAGTTCGATCACGAAGACCGGCGCCCAGACCAGATTGACCACCGGCACCAGGCACCCGGCCCACAGCGCCCACGCCGGGCGGGGGTCGTCCTGGCCGCGGAACTGGTACACCGCGGACCGCCGGGCGATCAGCCACGACGTCATCACGATGGCCGCCAGGATCACCGCGACGATCGCGGCCAGGCTGATCACCACACCGAGCCACAGCGCAGCGCCCGCGACCAGCGGCGGCAGCAGCGTGGTGCGGTTGATCAGCAACAGCACGTATCGAACGATGTGGATGACGGCGGCAACGCCGAAAATGGTGGCCGCCGACAGCAGGGCGGCGCGCACGGTGGTGGGTTGCGGACCCTGCTTGGTGGCGGTGTGCTCCGCGTCAGCCGGTGACGCCAGGGGGTCCACGAGCCCCCAGCGCGGAATGGTGAAGTAGCGCGGCGTCGGCCCCAGCGGGCGACGGCGGCGGCGCGGCGGCGGGGGCGGCCCGGGCCGGACGGCGATCCAGCGGAATCCGGCCGGCGGACGCTGCGGGTTGGCCGGCGGCGCCGGCGGCCGGGTCTGCGGCGGCGTGGCGGTGCGCGGGCTCCACTGCGGTTCGGGCGGATTGACCGGCGCCATCAGCGCCCCGTTGCACCGGGGGCACCAGGCGCGCTGCCGATCGCGCACGTTCCACCGCGTCCCGCACTGGGAACACACCTGAATCACCGCACCAGCCTAGCGAGGACCACTGCGGCGGGTGGCGAAGCGACCGGCCACACCGTCGATCCACCCGGCGCCAGAGGCAGCGACGAATTTCGCAGCTTTCCGGCCTCGGGTTCTGGCACGCGGTGCCGCTTGAACCGCGGCCACGCCACAGCAATGTCTGGGCTATCCACAGTTTCCACAGCCTTATCCACAGGCTGTTCGACCAGTAAAGGGCCACTTAGCGCACCATGGACGCGTGTGAGCGGCGCCAACTTGTGGATAACCAGGGGGCGTGTGGGCGAGCCGATCAACAGGTTGATCACGGCTGAGCGAAATTCGTTGGTCCTCTAACGGCCTGACCCCTGCCCGCGACGCGCCGCACGACACGCCGGGCACCCCCGGGAGGCCGGCCGGGATCCGGATACCCGGCCACCCAGCGGATCAATCATCGACTTCTGGGCGGCCACCAGAGCCGGTGTCAGACAGGATTTTCCTCCGGCTGCACGAGGGGTTATGATCGCGCTCACACTCGGTTCTGTGACATATTTCACCGGGAGCGCTGGTTGAACACACAGGTCAGGACGGTTTGATGGCGTCGCACTCTTTCGGGCAGCAGTCCGCGTCGCAGTCATCGCAGTGGTACGTGCCATCGTCGACCTGCAACCGCTCGTACTTGATGGCCGCCATGCGGGCCAGCGTCATCGCTCTGGTCCTGCTGGGCATCCTGGCGCTGATCGTCCTGTTCTGATCCGCCGGTAGATTCCGGGCGCGTGCTCGACGTCGGCATTCCGGACGTCTGCTGTTCGCACACCGTTAGCACTCGTGTCCTCTTGCGTGCCAGCCACACGGTGCCGCATCCTGGTCCGAACCGACCCGCTGTCGTGTCGCACCAAGACGTACTGAGTGTCGCGGAGGCGAGATGGAAACTGGATCCGGGCGCGCGGTTGAAGTCGCCCCCTTTCACTCTCGTGGCGCCCTGAAGGGCTTCGTGGTATCCGGCCGCTGGCCCAACTCCACCAAGGAATGGGCGCAACTGCTGATGGTCGCCGTGCGGGTGGCGTCCCTTCCCGGACTGCTCTCCACCACAACGATTTTCGGCGTTCGAGAAGAACTCCCGGACAAGCCGCAGCCGGGAACCGTGGGCCTGGTCCTCGCCGAGGGCACCGTGGTCGGCGAATCCGCGGTGGCACCAGGGCATTTCGCCGATCGCCAGCCGCCAGCACTGCTGATGCTGCATCCGCCCTCGGAAACCACGCCGTCGTTGCCGGAATGCTCTGGCGCGGCGTCGGGATGCGTGCTGCTGCCCGGTCTTCCACACCTGGGCCTCGAACACCGCGCGGCCTGGGTCGAGGCAGAGTCGGACGGGACCATCACGAGCATGGTCAGCCGGGTGGGTGTCGACCCGATCAGTCACCCCGACACCGCGATACTCGCGATGCTGCTGGCGGCATAGCGCGATTCGGCGGTCCGGTTTCCCGGCGCCGTTTCCCGCGCCGAGCAGATGCCCCGCGTCCCTCTCGGGCTGGCGGCACTGAGCCACGCGACGAACGGTCCCGCGGTCGTGCGCGCCAGACCCGGTGACGCGTCCGCGCCGGCCTGAAGGGCCTCGCACTCGCTGCGTTTTTTATCGAACCAGGCGGCATGACCAGGCCCGCATTGGCTGCTGACACCCGCGGCATCTACCGACAGCCTATTGAAACCGCTGTACAGCAAAGCGAATCGCGGGAGGCTCAGATTCCGCAGGTGGTTGCCCAGCGGTACCGCCGGTATCTCCGGGCGGTGCGGCGGCCCGAATGCTGGGCCGTACCCGTCGCGACCACCGCATTCTTTGCCTACGGGCAGTCCGGCCGGGCTGGTGACGGGTCTCAGCTGGTTATCAGATTTGTTTGCCAGATCGACATAAATGACCGCGCCCGTCAATTATGCGATAGTTTGCACTTGGTTGTCGGAGCATGTGTCGCTACGATGATCAGCAAATAAGCCAACGCAAACGACCGCTGTTCCAGCATGTGGAGGTCAAAGGAATGAGCACGACGTTCTCGGCGCGACTAAATCGCCTGTTCGACACGGTGTATCCGCCGGGCCGCGGTCCTCATACCTCTGCAGAAGTGATCGCTGCGCTGAAAGCTGAAGGCGTCACCATGTCGGCCCCGTATCTGTCTCAGCTGCGCTCAGGCAACCGGACCAACCCGTCGACCACCACCATGACCGCGCTTGCCAACTTCTTCCGGATCAAGCCGGCGTACTTCACCGACGATGAGTACTACGAGAAGCTCGACAAGGAGCTGACGTGGCTCGCCAACATGCGTGACGAGGGTGTGCGGCGGATTGCCGCGCGCACGGTCGGACTCTCCCCCGAAGCCCAGCAGGACATCGTCTCCAAGGTCGATGAGCTGCGCCGTCGGGAGCACCTCGACGATTAGCCCGTAGCCGGGCAGCCGTACCGCACGGCAACATCGAAGCGATGATCAGGCGAGCGGCGTCCTCGCCAGCGCCTGGTACTGGCGGGCGATCTCCAGGATCCATTCCCGGTCGGAGTACGTCTCCGGCTGACGGAGCCATTCAAGGCCGGGAAAGTCACCGTAAGCGGCCGGCGTGGCCACCCGCGGCGTGTCGCGACCGGCATTGATCCACGCGGCGATCGCCGCCGCCTGTTCAGTCGGGCCGACGGCCGGTCGCCGGGCGTCGGTCAGCACATCGAGGGCGTTCTCGGCCCGCCCGGCGTGCACGTGGTGCGCCGCGGTGGCCTCCAGGTACAACGCATCGGAGATCAGCGACAGGCGTTCGGCCACCCGGAACACCAGCGGGCCACGCGGGCGCTCACCGATGCCCACGTCAGGCTGACGACGTTCCAGTTCCTGGAGCAGCGGATCGATGAGCTTGAGCTCCCGGCGGCCGCCGAACCAGTCCTCGATGGCTGGCAGCAGCGATCCGGCCGCCACGATCGCCATGGCAGCACCGAGCAGCGTCGCCGCCGTCCCCACCCCAACCAGGCTGGTGCTGCCGGCGGCCCGGATCAGGCAGAAGGCACTGGCCGCGACGATCAGTGCGATACCCATGGTGAACACGAACAAGGCCCGGCCACGCCGGGTCCGGTTGGAGTGCCGCATGCCGGCCCAGAGCACCAAGGTCAACGTCAGGAAGACGTAGAGCAGCGGCAGCAACCACGGCAGCGAGGTGCTGGTGGAGCCGAGATTGCGACGCAGATATTCCTGCGGCGCCATCTCGGACTGCTGTCCCTCGGCGAAGAACAGGACCAGGGTGACGACGGCGATGACCGCCGCGACCAGGTACTGGAACACCGCGACGCGACGCGTCGCCGCGGGGCTACGGGTGGAGGCAACGGTGGTGATCATGACGCAACTGCCCGCCGCGCAGCCGATCAGCGCGACCTGGCTCAGCCCGATCGAGATGTTGGGCCAGTGCAGCGTGGTGTCGATCAGCAGCGTCAGCGGCGGCCAGTTCAACGCCGCCACCAGGGCCAGGCTGCCCAGCGCGACGATCATCGCGGTACTGACCACCGATTGCTTGTTCACCAGGGCCCAGCCGATACGCAGGCCGGTGGCCATTCCCAGCAGGCCGGCGATCACCCAGACGATCAACCAAACGCCTCTCCGAGGCGGACTTGGACGATCGAGGAGCGGTCCGACGGGAGCCGGCCCAGCCGATAGAGCAACAACGCGGCGAAATCCTCGGCCTCCTGCTCGGCGTCCTCACCGCTGGGGCCCATACATCCGGTGCGCTGGTTGAGCATGTAGCCGATGAGGTCGTCGCTGGCCACTTCCGTCACGTCGCGCGCCGCTTCGGTGACGGGGGTGCCGAAATGGCCCAGGACCAAGTGCCCCAATTCGTGGGCCAGGGTGCGGTCCCAGGTCGGCAGCCCGTGCTGGATGAGGAAGACATCGTGATCGGCGTACTGCCGCCACTGTCCGCACACGCCCGGCGGAAGGTCGGCCATGGTGATCTCGATCGGCCTGCCCTGATGCTCGCTGACTGCGGCGACCAGCCGGCTCAGCGACACCTCGCCCTGTCGGGGAGCCAGGTCGAGCACGTCGTTGACCGCCTTGGTGACCTGGCGACTGGCCGACATCTCAACCCCTTCCCCAGTCGGCTGCCGGCCCGCTGGGGCGTGCCGTGATCACCGCAGGAACCGTGCGGTTCCGGCAGCCCGCACCCCGTGACCGGCCCGTGCTTGGCGATATCCGAGCACACCGCCGAGCGCCGTCAGGGCGACGAGGCCGGCGAATCCGGGCAGGGCCAGCGCGGCGACCTCACCAATCTTGGCGTCCCGGAGGTACTCGGGATAGCCCACCCTAAACGACGGCGGTGGTTCTGTACCGATGCCGGCACTGGCGGGTAGGCGCTCCGCCTTGGCGTTGGGTTCACTGGCCGGGTTGCCCCGGGGACCGGGCCGGGCTTCGGCGGGTCCGGCCCCGCTGGGCGGGGCGACCGGACGCAGTGGCGCCTCGAACACCGGCGGCAGCCCGATGACCGGCGGCAGCCCGATCGTCGCGGGTTCGCCGGTGGCCACCGGCGGGGCGGTGCCGCCTTCGACACTGACCGGGGTCGGTTCACTGGGAATGCCCGGCACCGACGGAATCCTCACCGGCGGGAACCCGATCCCGCCGCCACTGCCACCCCCACCGCTCTGCGGCGGCCGGGAGATACCGCTGATGGGGCCCGGGGATCCGACGCTGCCCCCGTTGCCGGTACCCGGGTTGCCCCCGCACGGCGGCCAGGGCAGGTCCGGGGGCCAATCCGGCGGCCGGGGCGGAAAGTCGGGGTCCTCGGGGGGCACCGGCGTCTCACCGCCCGGCTCCGTCGGAGTCTGTGAACCGCCTTCGCCCGGTTCACCGGGGGACGGGCCGGGAACGTGCGCAGGCCGCGGGATACGGTGGCCACCGGTTGGGCCCGCCCCGGGACCGGCGGTGCTGTCGCCACCGGGCGCGCTGGCCTGCCCGGTGCCCTGGGGGCCCTTCGTGCCGCCGGGCCTGCCGCCCGGCCCGCGATGCCGGTGACCACCGGTGACCGGTGGGTTGCTAGCTGAGTCACCCGCGTTATCCGAGCCGTCCGGCCCGTTATGAACCGTCCCTGGCGCCGCCGTGGCCGGCACCGCCGCGAACGTGCCCGCACCGGCATAGAGCACACCGCACGCAACGATCCAGCTAATCGCAGCGGCCCGCACAGGCGACCGGTTCACAGGGTTCCTCGAGTTAGCGGCGCTGTCGGCGCGCCGAGTCGGAAGCTATCCGATCATTGTGGCATATGCGCAGGTCGTGGTCGGCCGCCTCGGCCCGGGCGATAGGGTGGGCACACCCGGTCGCGAGCCCCCTCGCCGACCGTCGACGACCTACCCGGGAGGCAACAGGGATGGGCCTGTTCACCAAGCGCAAGAGCCGTGCGACGCGTCGTGCGGAGGCCCGTGCGATCAAGGCCCGCGCCAAGCTGGAGGCACGTCTGGCCGCCAAGAACGAGGCCAAGCGGATCAAGGCCGGCGAGCGCGCCGGCAACAAGGCGATCAAGGCGCAGCTGAAGGCCGCCCGCGATGCCGATCGGGCGGCGGTGAAGGTTGCCGAGGCCGAGCTGAAGGCGGTACGGGAGGGCAAACTCCTGTCCCCCACCCGGATCCGCCGGGCCCTGACGGTTTCCCGGCTGTTGGCGCCCGTCGTCGTGCCGATCGCCTACCGGGCGGCGATCGCCGCCCGGGGTGTCATCGACGAGCGCCGCGCCGACCGGCTCGGCGTCCCGCTGAGCCAGCTCGGCCAGTTCTCCGGCCAGGGCGGTCAGCTGTCCGCCCGGATCGCCGGAGCCGAGAGTTCCCTGCGGGCCGTCGCCGCCAAGAAGCCGAAGGACGCCGAAACCAAGCAGTTCGTCGCCGCGATGACCGAGCGGTTGTCCGCGTTGTCCGCTGCAGTGACGGCCGCCGAGAACATGCCCGGCCCGCGACGCCGGGACGCGCACGCCGCGATCGCCGAACAGCTCGACGGTATCGACGCCGACCTGATGGCCCGCCTGGGCGTGCTCTGACCGCAATGCCGTCCCGCTGCCGGTCACGCCTGCTGACCCTGTCCGCGGTGCTGCCCGTCCTCGCTCTGGGGTCCTGGGTCGGCATGGCCACCGCGGCCGCCCACGTCCATGTCGCCTCCGACCACGCGGTGCGCGGCGACGACGCCCTGGTGACCTTCCAGGTACCCAACGAGTCCGAAAAGGGCTCGCCCACAACACAAGTCACCATCACGCTGCCCAACGTTGCCTCCGCGAGCACCGACGTGCTGGCCGGCTGGACCGCCACCCTGGATCGCACCGCCGACGGTGCGTACCGCGCGGTCACCTTCACCGCGACCCCCAACTCCGGGATCGGAGCGCAGCAGTTCGAGCTGTTCGCCATCTCGATCCAGCTGCCGGACGCCGATTCGGTGACGTTCCCGGTCGTGCAGACCTACGCCGACGGCACGACGGTGCACTGGGATCAGCCGCCGCCGGCCGGCGGCGGAGAGGCTGAGTTCCCGGCGCCGACGCTGGCGCTGACGGCGGGCCCGCACGACGCTCAGGAGCACCACGCGAGCCAGACAGCACCCCCCGCTCCGCCGACACCGTCGGCGCCGTCGGTCGCAGCGCGGAACGAGGCGCCCCCGGATAACACCGCGCGTGCCCTCGCCGGTGGGGCGCTGCTGGTCGGCGCCATCGGCGTCGGTGTCGCGTTGACCAGGAGACGAACATGAGAAGGATCGCCGCCGTCATCCTGTTGACCGCCGCCATGACGATGGGCGGCACGGGTCTGGCCTGGGCGCATGCCTTCCTGCTCACTGCGGATCCCGCCCAGGACTCGACGCTGCAGACCAGCCCGACGCGGGTGACTGCGACGTTCAACGAGCAGATGCAGTCGGAGTTCGCCGCCATGACGGTGGTGGGTCCGGACGCGGCGGTGTGGTCCGAGGGTTCACCGCAGGTCCAGGGGGCGACGGTCAGCGTCGGCGTTCGCCCGCTGGGACCGGCGGGGCGGTACACGGTGAACTACCGGGTGACCTCGGCCGACGGCCACGTCGTCTCGGGTTCGTGGTCCTTCACGCTGGCTACCGCCGGTACCCCGGCACCGCCGACGTCGGCGGCTCCTGCGGCTCCTGCTGCGGCGGCACCGGCGAGCACCGCCACGCACGCGTTGCCGGTGTGGCCGTTCGTGGTGGCGGCGGTTGTGCTGGTCGCCGCGGGTGCCGCGGTGGCGCTGCGCCGCCGGTCCTGACGGCGGTCGGCCCGAACCTGCCCGCAACCCCGCTGGCATGATGGGTACCGCCGGCGTAGGTGAGAAGACACTGCAAAGGAGCACGCCCGATGGCAGAAGCGCAGGACCAGCCCGACCAGGGTGGTGCCACGCCGCCTGAGCCACAACCGCCCCAGCAGGCCGTGGCGAAGAAGACGCCGGCCAAGAAAGCCCCGGCGAAGAAGGCTCCCGCCAAAAAGGCTCCCGCCAAGAAAGCGCCGGTCAAGGCGACCGATCCGGCCAAGAAGGCACCCGCGAAGAAGGCTCCTGCCAAGAAGGTACCGCCGCCTGCGCTCGACGCCCCGGTCCCGCCGCCCGCGCTCGAACCAGCCGCCCCGCACCCGGCACTGGTAGCCGGCCCCACCGCACCAGGTGCCGCTCCGCTGGCCGAAGCCGCCCGGGAGGCGGCCGCCCACGCCAAGTCGTCGGTCGAGCAGGCGGCCAGCCCGCTGTCGAAGCCGGCGGTGCCCGCGGTGGCCGAGGAGAGCCGCTCACCGCTGCCGTTCGCAGTGGCCTTCGCAGCGGCCGTGCTGATCGCTCTGCTCGTGCGGCGCCGCCGCCACCGCCAGGAGGACTGACTCGCGTGAGTGTCGTGTTCCGCCCGACCGCCGACCTCGTCGACGACATCGGGCCCGACGTCCGCAGCTGCGATGTGCAGTTCCGCCAGTTCGGCGCTCGGGCCGAATTCGCCGGGCCGATCAGCACCGTGCGCTGCTTTCAGGACAACGCGCTGTTGAAATCGGTGCTGTCCGAACCTGGCAATGGCGGGGTGCTCGTGATCGACGGTGACGCCTCGGTGCACACCGCGCTCGTCGGTGACCTCATCGCCGAGTTAGCCCGCTCCAACGGGTGGGCCGGGCTGATCGTGCACGGCGCGGTGCGCGACGCCGCGACGCTACGCACCCTCGACATCGGCATCAAGGCGTTGGGCACCAACCCCCGCAAGAGCACCAAGACCGGTGCCGGCGAACGCGATGTGCAGGTGAGTTTCGGTGGTGTCACCTTCGCCCCGGGCGAGGTTGCCTACAGCGATGACGACGGGATCGTCGTCACACCTGCGGGTTAAACACCCACTGCGGCACGCCGTTTGGAGAAGTCCAGCGCTTCGTCGTCGACCTTGCCGTGCCGGATCAGCCGCAAGTCCAGCAGATAATTCTGCTTGAGCCGCCACGGTGCCACCGAGCCCGCCTTGGGGAGCCGGTCCAGTGCGCGCAGGACGTATCCGGGAGTGAAGTCGAGCAGCGGTCGCTCCTCGACACCCGACTCCGGGCTGGCGGGTTCGACATGGTCGAATCCGGCCTCGTCCATGAAATTGAGTACGCGGCAGACGAATTCGGACACCAAGTCGGCCTTCAGCGTCCATGACGCGTTGGTGTAGCCGATGGTGAACGCCATGTTCGGGACGCCGGAGAGCATCATCCCCTTGTAGGCCATGGTGCCGGTCAGGTCCAGCGGTGCGCCATCCTTGCAGATCTCGGCTCCACCGAACAGCTGGAGGTTCAAACCCGTTGCGGTGACGATGATGTCGGCCGACAGCTCGCGACCCGAGCTGAGCAGGATCCCACCGGGCGTGAAGCGCTCGATGGTGTCGGTGACCACCTCGGCTTGACCCGTGCGGATGGCCCTGAACAGATCGCCGTTGGGCGCCAGGCAGAGTCGCTCGTCCCACACGTTGTAGCTCGGGCCGAAGTGCCGCTCGACGTCGTAGCCCTGCGGCAACCGGCGCTGAGCCATCGTCATCAGCTGCTTGCGCATGAAGCCCGGAAAGCGGCGGGCGATGCCGTACTGGGCGGACTGGAACACGATGCTCTTCCATCGGTTGATCACGTATGCGGGCTTGGCAGGCAGCAGCTTGTTGACCCGGGTGGCGAACGGGTCGATATCGGGCAGCGCACCGATGTAGGTCGGTGAGCGCTGCAGCATGGTCACCTGGGCGGCGCCCGAATTGGCAAGCGCCGGAATCAACGTCACCGCTGTGGCACCGCTGCCGATCACGACGATCCGCTTGCCTGCGTAATCGAGATCCTGCGGCCAGTGTTGCGGGTGCACGATCGTGCCGGTGAAGTCCTGCGCGCCGGGGAATTCCGGGGAGTAGCCCTGGTCGTAGTTGTAGTAGCCACTGCAGGCGAACAGGAACGAACAGGTGATCTCGCGCTGTTCACCGTCGGACTCGACCCGCACCGTCCACTGGTTGTCGGCGCTGGACCAGTCGGCGGCGACCACGCGCTGGCCGTAGCGGATGTGCCGGTCGATTCCGTACTCCCGCACGGTCTCCTGCAGGTATCTCATGATGGACGGACCGTCGGCGATCGACTTGGTGTCCGTCCACGGCTTGAACCGGAAGCCCAGGGTGAACATGTCCGAGTCCGACCGGATGCCGGGGTATTTGAACAGGTCCCAGGTACCGCCCAGATTCGCGCGCCGCTCCAGCACAACGAACGACTTGGCCGGGCACCGGTCCTGCAGATGCCAGGCAGCGCTGATCCCGGAGATTCCTGCACCAACGATCACAACATCGACGTGTTCGGTCATGGCGTCACGCTATCAACGCGGTGTTGAATAGGTCAACATTGTGTTGAAAAACCCGACGCGCTGTAAAGTGGTGGCCATGTCGACCGCCAGCCCCACCCGGTCCAGAGGCCGCCGCAGCACCCGCCCGTCGGGCGACGAGCGCGAGTCGGCGATCCTGAACACCCTGGAGCGCATGCTCGACGAGCGGCCCTTCGGCGAGATCTCGGTCGACGACCTGGCCAAGGGCGCAGGCCTGTCCCGGCCCACGTTCTACTTCTACTTCCCGTCCAAGGAAGCGGTGTTGGCGCGGTTGTTCGCGCGGATGATCGCGGCCACCGACCCGGCTGCGGTCCAGAGTCCCGATCCAGCTGCGGCCACCGACCCCGAACAGGTCTGCCGCGACGGCATCTTCGCGTTCTTCGAGGCGTTGCGCCCGCACCGCGGCGTTGCCGTCGCCGGCCTGACCGCGATGGCCGCAAATGCCGAACTGCGCGACCTGTGGTCGCAATTCATGACGGCCTGGATCGACCACACGACCGGATTCATCGAGGCCGAGCGGGCCCGCGGGGCGGCGCCGGTGACCATCGGAGCGCGTGACCTGGCTACCGCGCTGAACCTGATGAACGAGCGGGTGGTGTTCGCCGCGCAGGGCAACCAGGAGCCGACACTGCCCGAAGACGCGGCCCTGACGGCCGTGGCCCATGTGTGGGCGATGAGCATCTACGGCACCGGCGCAGGCATCTGACCCGAGACTTTGGTCACCGATTAATTAACCCGACCGTAGATTGGCCAGATTGCCTTTCGGTTGCCCCTAATCTGGCAAACATGTCGGAAGAGCAACCGGCGGAGCCCACCGCGGGCGCCACCGTCGGACGGCTGGCGTTGTACTGCGTGCTGGCCGGAGTACTGGTCGCCGCCTTGTTGTTCCCGATCGTCGGCGGCGCAGGGGTGGTGGTCAACCACGCCTCCGACGTTGCCGCGTCGGACTCGACCGAGATGCTGGAGGGCACGGTGCCCACCGTCTCGACCATGGTCGATGCCGCGGGCAACCCGATCGCCTGGATCTATGCCCAGCGCCGCTGGCCGGTGCCCACCGATCGGATCGCCGACACCATGAAGTTGGCCATCGTCTCGATCGAGGACAAACGCTTCGCCGACCACAACGGCGTCGACATCCAGGGCACCCTCACCGGACTTGTCGGCTACCTGCAGGGTGACGAGGACACCCGCGGCGGTTCGACGATCGAGCAGCAGTACGTCAAGAACTACAACCTTCTGGTCAACGCCCAGACCGACGCCGAGCGCCGCGCCGCGATCGAGACCACCCCGGCCCGCAAGCTGCGCGAGATCCGGATGGCCCTGGCGCTCGACAAGGTGCTCACCAAGCCCGAGATCCTGACCCGCTACCTCAACCTGGTGTCCTTCGGCAACGGCGCCTACGGCATCCAGGACGCCGCCAAGACCTACTTCGGTGTCAACGCCGCCGACCTGAACTGGCAACAGGCGGCACTGCTGGCCGGAATGGTGCAGTCGACCAGCGCGCTCAACCCCTACACCAATCCCGGGGCCGCGCTGGCCCGCCGCAACCTGGTGCTGGACACCATGATCGAGAACCTGCCGGAAAAGGCCGACGAACTGCGGGCGGCCCGGGCACAGCCGCTGGGCATCCTGCCGCAGCCGGCCACGCTGCCGGAAGGCTGCATCGCTGCCGGCGACCGCGGGTTCTTCTGCGACTACGTGCTCCAGTATCTGGCCCGAGCCGGGATCAGCAAGCAGGAGATCGCCCGCAACGGATACCTGATCAAGACCACGCTGGACCCCAACGTGCAGAACAGCGTCAAGAAGGCCATCGACTCGGTGGCCAGCCCGACGCTCGACGGGGTGGCCAGCGTCATGACCGTGATCCGGCCGGGCCAGGATTCCCACAAGGTGCTCGCGATCGGCGACAACCGCAACTACGGCCTGCGCCTGGATGCCGGCGAAACGGTTCAGCCGCAACCCTTTTCATTGGTCGGCGATGGGGCCGGCTCGATCTTCAAGATCTTCACCACCGCCGCGGCCCTCGATATGGGGATGGGCATCAAGGCCCAGCTCGACGTGCCGCCGACTTTTCAGGGCAAGGGCCTGGGGACCAGTGGAACCCCCGGCTGCCCACCCGAGACGTGGTGCGTCAAGAACGCCGGCGGCTACCGCACCCCGATGAGCGTCACCGATGCGCTGGCCCAGTCGCCCAATACCGCGTTCGCCCGGCTGATCCAGCAGATCGGGGTGCCGCGGGCGGTGGACATGGCGGTGAAACTCGGGCTGCGTTCCTACGCCGAGCCCGGCACCGCACGCGCCTACGACCCCAACAACAACGAGAGCCTCGCCGACTTCATCAAGCGGCAGAACCTGGGCTCGTTCACGTTGGGCCCGTTCCAGCTCAACGCGCTGGAGCTGTCCAACGTGGCCGCGACGCTGGCGTCGGGAGGCATGTGGTGCCCGCCGAGCCCGATCGCCGAGATCTTCGACCGCAGCGGAAAGCCGGTGGCCGTGGAGACGGCCAAATGTGAGCAGGTGGTGTCGCCGGGATTGGCCAATACCCTGGCCAACGCCTTGAGCAAGGACGCCACCGGCGGTACCGCTGCGGCCTCGGCGGGCTCGGTCGGCTGGAACCTGCCGATGTCGGGTAAGACCGGCACGACGGAATCGCACCGATCGTCGGGGTTCCTGGGTTTCACCAACCAGTACGCGGCGGCCAACTACATCTTCGACGACTCCACCAAGCCGGGTGGCCTGTGCTCGTGGCCGCTGCGCAAGTGCGGCTACGGCAACCTCTACGGGGGTAACGAACCGGCGCGGACCTGGTTCACCGCGATGAAGCCGATCGCCGACACCTTCGGTCCGATCTCGCTGCCGCCCACCGATCCGCGCTATGTGGACGGCGGCCCCGGTAGCGAGGTACCCAGCATCACCGGGCTGAGTCTGGACGCCGCCAAGAAGAAGCTGCGTGACGCCGGTTTCCAGGTCTCGGATCAACCGACCCCGGTCAACAGCTACCTGTCCAAGGGCACGATCGTCGGGACCACGCCCAAGGGCAAGACCATCCCGGGTTCGATCATCACGATCAACACCAGCAACGGCGTGGCACCCGCCCCGCCGCCGAGTGCACCTCCGCCGGACGCACCACCACCGCCGCCGACCGAAGCTCCGCCGCCGGATGTGCAGATCATTGAGATCCCCGGCCTGCCGCCCATCACGATCCCGGTGTTCCCACCGCCGGCGCCGCCACCGCCACCCCCGCCCGCGCCACCTCCTCCACCACCACCGGCGCCTGAGCCGCCGCCGCCCGCGCCGGAAGCGCCACCGCCGCCGCCGTAGAACTGTCGGACGGCCGTGCGAGCATCGGGTCGTGTCCGGCGACGGGGCGACCATCCTGCACGCTGACCTCGACGCGTTCTACGCCTCGGTCGAGCAGCGTGACGATCCGTCGCTGCGCGGCAGGCCGGTGATCGTCGGCACGGGTGTGGTGCTGGCCGCCAGCTACGAGGCCAAGGCCTATGGCGTCCGCACGGCGATGGGTGGGCAGCAGGCCCGCCGGCTCTGCCCGTCCGCCGTGGTGGTTGCGCCGCGGATGTCGGCGTACAGCCGCGCCAGTGCGGCGGTGTTCGAGGTCTTCCGCGATACCTCGCCGGTGGTCGAGCCACTCTCGGTGGACGAGGCTTTCCTCGACGTGTCGGGGCTGCGGAGAATTTCCGGCGAGCCGGTGCAGATCGCCGCGCGGCTGCGCCACGACGTCCGCGACCGGGTGGGCCTACCGATCACGGTCGGTGTCGCGCGCACCAAGTTCCTGGCCAAGGTCGCCAGCCAGCAGGCCAAGCCCGACGGGTTGCTGCTGGTGCCCCCGGAGGGCGAGCTGGAGTTCCTTCATCCACTGCCGGTGCGCCGGCTGTGGGGGGTCGGCGCCAAGACAGCGGAAAAGCTTCAGGCCCATGGCATTCACACCGTCGCGCAGGTCGCGGAGCTCAGCGAGTCGATGCTCGCCTCGATGGTCGGTGCAGCGATGGGCCGCCAGCTGTTCGCGCTGTCCCGCAACATCGACCGCCGAAAGGTGCAGACCACCCGGCACCGGCGCTCGGTCGGCGCCCAACGGGCACTGGGCCGGACCCGGTTGACGCCGGCGGAACTGGACGCCGTGGTGGTCGGTCTGGTCGACCGGATCACCCGCAGGATGCGCGCCGCCCAGCGCACCGGCCGCACAGTGGTACTGCGGCTGAGGTTCGACGACTTCACCCGGGTCACCCGGTCCCACACGATGCCGCGGGCGACCTCGTCGACCGAGACGATCCTTGCCGCCGCGCGTGAACTCGTCGGCGCCGCATGGCCTTTGATTGCCGCACAGGGGATCACATTGATCGGCTTCGCGGTGTCCAATATCGACCGCGATGGAGCGCAGCAACTGGAATTGCCGTTGGACGGGCAGACCCTGGATGCCGTCGACCTCGATGCCGCCGTCGATCAGGTGCGGCGCCGGTACGGCAACGCCGCACTGACGCGCGGGGTGTTGATCGGCAGGGACCCGGGTCTGGAGATGCCTCAGCTTCCCGACTGAGCCCAGCCGACCAGCCTGTCGGCCGGCCAGGTGTTGATGATGCGCTCGACGGGAACCTCGGCGTCGAGTGCGCGCTGGGCGCCGTAACCCAGGAAGTCGAGCTGACCGGGCGCGTGGGCGTCGGTGTCGATGGAGAAGTCGCAACCGATCTCCAGCGCGAGGTTGAGCAGCCGGGTCGGCGGGTCCCGGCGCTCCGGGCGCGCATTGACCTCGACGGCTGTCCGGTGGTCTCGACAGGCCTGGAACACCTTCTCGGCGTCGAACGTCGATTCGGGTCGCAGTCCCCTGGCACCGCTGACCAACCGGCCGGTGCAGTGGCCCAGCACGGTGACCCGGGCGTTGGATACGGCGCGCACCATGCGGCGGGTCATCGACGGGGCATCCATCGACAGCTTCGAGTGCACGCTGGCCACCACGACGTCGAGGCGGTCCAGCAAGTCGGGGTCCTGATCGAGAGTGCCGTCATCGAGGATGTCGACCTCGATGCCGGTGAGGATCCGCAACGGCGCCAGCGTGTCCCGCAGCTCATCGATGACGTCGAGTTGGTGGCGCAGCCGATCTGCCGAGAGACCATTGGCGATGGTGAGCCGGGGCGAGTGGTCGGTGAGCGCGCAGTACTCGTGGCCCAGCGCAGCGGCCGTCGTCATCATCTCCGCGATCGGGGCTGAGCCATCCGACCAGTTCGAGTGACAGTGCAGATCGCCCCTGATCGCTTCCCTGATGTGACCGCCCCCTAGATCCTCTGCCGCCGAACGTAATTCGACCAACGCGTCGGGCACCTGACCCGCGACGGCCTGGGTGATGACCTTGGCTGTCTTGGGTCCGATCCCGGGCAGCGACTGCCAGGTACCGGCCTTCGCATGCCGGTCGCGCGCGGCCTCGTCGAGCGACTCCACGACGTCGGCGGCCTTGCGGTAGGCCATCACGCGGCGGCTGTCCTCGCGCGCACGGTCCTTGTAGTACGCGATCTCGCGCAGGGCGGCCACCGGGTCCATGCCTCCAGTGTGCTCCGGTTTGGGCCGGGAGCCGTGGGCGCGCTACAGTGGATTGAGAATTTGTTCAATCCGTCAAATCATCATGAACCGAGGTGAACGGTGCCCAGCACCTCTCCCGGCGACACCGATCGGCCCCTGTACGAGATCAAGGCCAACCTGTTCAAGGCCCTCGCCCACCCCGCTCGGATCCGCGTCCTGGAAATCCTGTCGGCCAACGCCAGGCCCACCACGGTCAGCGAGATCCTCGCCGGCACCGAGATCGAACCGACCCTGCTCTCCCAGCACCTCGCCGTGCTCAAGCGCCATCAGGTGGTACAGGCCCAGCGCGTCGGCAACGCGGTCTACTACGAGCTCGCGCATCCATCGATCTCGAACCTTCTCGTCATCGCCCGCACCTTCCTGGCCGACACCCTCAAAGCCCAGCAGCAGCAACTCGAAGCGTTCGACGCCCTGCCCCCGGTGGGTGGCCCGCAATGATCGCCCGGGCTGCGGGCACCATCTCCCGGCTACTTCCCCACCGCAGCGACTACGCCGACCTGCCGAGGTCCTGGCGGCGCGACATCCTGGCCGGCATCACCGTCGGCGTGGTGGCGCTGCCGCTGGCCCTGGCGTTCGGCATCAGCTCGGGCGTGGGTGCGGCCGCGGGTCTGATCACCGCCGTCATCGCCGGCCTGGTCGCCGCGGTGTTCGGCGGATCCCACGTCCAGGTGTCCGGGCCCACCGGCGCGATGGCGGTGGTGCTCGCACCGATCGTCGCCCAGCACGGAATCGGCAGTGTCGCGCTGGTGACGGTGTTGGCCGGCGTGCTGGTGCTGGCGGCCGGCGTCTCCGGCCTGGGCCGTGCGGTGACGTTCATCCCCTGGCCGGTGATCGAGGGGTTCACCCTCGGCATCGCAGCCATCATCTTCCTGCAGCAGGTGCCTGCCGCCTTCGGGGTCGCCGCCCCGGCCGGGCAGCGCACACTTCCCGCCGCCTGGTCGGTGATCACGCACGCCGACTGGTCCTCGGCATGGCGGACACTGGCGATCGTCGGACTGGTCGCGGTACTCATGAACGGACTGCCCCGGCTGCACCGCAGCATTCCGGAATCCCTGACCGCAGTGGTCGTTTCCACCGTGCTCGTCGTCGTCGCCCACCTCCCGGTGGCCCGCATCGGCGAACTCCCGTCCCACCTGCCCGCGCCGGTGATGCCGCAGGCGGACATGAGCGCGCTACGTACCCTGCTGGGTGCCGCGCTTGCCATCGCCGCACTCGCCGCGATCGAGTCGCTGCTGTCGGCGCGGGTGGCCGCCACCATGTCCCCGACCGGTCCCTACGATCCCGACCGCGAACTCGTCGGCCAGGGCCTGGCGTCGGTGGCCTCCGGGCTGTTCGGTGGGATGCCGGCCACCGGTGCCATCGCACGCACCGCGGTGAACGTCCGCTCCGGCGCCCGCACCCGGGTCGCGGCCATCGTGCACTCGCTGCTGCTGCTGGCCGTGGTGTATCTGGCGACCGGACCGGTCTCGGCAATTCCGTTGGCCGCCTTGGCCGGTGTGCTCATGGTGACGTCGTTCCGGATGATCTCAGCGGGCACGGTCGGCAAGATCCTGCGCTCGACGCGCTCGGACGCGGCCACCTTCGTGCTGACCGCGGTGGTGACGATCTGCTTCGACCTGATCGAGGCGGTGGAAATCGGCCTGGTGGTGGCGGCGTTCTTCGCGCTGCGTACGGTGGCGCGGCGCAGCAGTGTGGTGCGTGAGGAATTGCCCGGTCCGCGGCAGCCCGGTGACGAGCGAATCGCCTTGCTGCGACTCGATGGAGCGATGTTCTTTGGTGCGGCAGAACGTATTTCCAGTGAAATCACCAGCTCAGATCATCCCGAGGTGTCCGTCGTGATCATCCGGATGTCACAGCTGGGCATGCTCGATGCCACCGGCGCACACACGCTGGCCGAGATCGCCGAGGAATTGGAGGCGCGCGGCATCACGGTGATCATCAAAGGCGTCCAACCCGAACACATGGCGCTGCTGTCCAGCATCGGCATCGTCGAGGCGCTGCGGCACGAGAACCACCTGATCGACTCCCTGGACGACGCGATCGCCCACGCCCGCTCGCACGTCGCAGCACCCACTCAGCCAGGCTGAGTAGGGTTGGTCTGGTGCGATTCGCGTTCAAGACCTCACCGCAGAACACCACCTGGGCCGACATGCTCGCGGTCTGGAAGGCCGCCGACGACATCGACGTCTACGAGTCCGGCTGGACGTTCGATCACTTCTATCCGATCTTCTCCGATCCCACCGGCCCCTGCCTGGAGGGCTGGACCACGCTGACGGCCCTGGCGCAGGCGACCACCCGGTTGCGGGTGGGCACCCTGGTCACCGGTATCCACTACCGGCACCCCGCCGTGCTCGCCAATATGGCTGCGGCGCTGGACATCATCTCCGAGGGACGGCTCGAGCTCGGCATCGGCGCGGGCTGGAACGAGGAGGAGTCCGGCGCCTACGGCATCGAGCTCGGCACCATCAAGGAGCGCTTCGACCGGTTCGAAGAGGCCTGCCAGGTGCTGATCGGCCTGCTGAGCCAGGAGACCACCGACTTCGACGGCCGGTACTACCAGCTCAAGGACGCCCGCAACGAGCCCAAGGGACCACAGCGCCCGCACCCGCCGATCTGCATCGGTGGCAGTGGGGAGAAGCGCACGCTGCGCATCACGGCCAAGTACGCCGACCACTGGAACTTCGTCGGCGGACCGCCCGAGGAGTTCGCCCGCAAGCGCGACGTACTCAAGGCACATTGCGCCGACGTCGGCCGCGATCCCAAGGACATCATGCTGTCGGCGCACGTTCGGATCGACCCTGAGCGTGGCCACCGCGGCGTCATCGAGGACGCCATCGCCCTGGGCGCCGAGGGACTGGACCTCGCGATCATCTATCTGCCCAACCCGCACGACCCCGCGGTTCTGGAACCTCTCGCCGAGGCCATCCGCGATTCAGGGCTGTGGACACCGACAGCCTGAGCCAGATAACGGCTTGATAACACCCGGCAAAGTAATGGCGGCGTCAACTACCGCCCGAAAGTGTTGCTAGAACCCGAAGCGTACGAGTTCGTCGGCGGTGACCAGTCGTTCGTGTTTCTCCGAGAACGCCCGGCTCCGCACCGGATGCCGGAACAAGGACCAGGCTATACGCGCGACCCGCGAGCGAGATATCGGGTTGAGGTACACAAGGATCACTCCTGTGGTCGACTGTCCAATGACCGGAGCACTACTTTACCGCAGCGACCGCTCCAGCAATTAGACATAGATCACACTGCAAACCGCGGCAGGCGCGCCGCATTAAAGTCAGATGATTCTGGTGCGACGAAAGTGGCGGAAGTGACCATCAGCGTCTGACCGCCCACCCCGCCGCGCGGCTTCAGTCCCCGGGAAACGGGAACCCTCGGCTATGACAACTTCACGGCCGGCTGTTCTGTTCGACATCGACGGGACCCTCGTCGACTCCAACTATCTGCATGTGCACGCCTGGCAGCGGGCCTTCACCGACATGGACCTCCCGGTGCCGGCCTGGCGCATCCACCGCTGCATCGGAATGGACGGCGCACAGCTCGTCGACACCTTGTCCGGCGGTGCACCCGAGCCAATCCAGAAGCAGCTCAAGGACTTACACACCCGGTACTACGAGTCGGACGCCGCGCTACTGGCCGTCCTTCCGGGCGCGCGGGAGCTGCTGGCCCGGGTCGTCGAACTGGGCCTGCACGTAGTGCTGGCCACCTCGGCCCCGGACAACGAACTGGTCCTGCTGCGCTCGACGCTGGACTGCGACGACCTGGTCTCGGCGATCACCTCGTCCGCGGACGTCGAGACGGCCAAGCCGCGGCCCGACATCGTCAAAGTGGCCATGGACAAAGCCGGGGTCAGCGCGCAGCACGCCGTGTTCGTCGGCGACACGGTGTGGGATGTCGAGGCCGCTGGGCGCGCCGATGTCGCCTGCATCGGTGTGCTGTCGGGCGGGATCTCCCGCGCCGAACTCGACACCGCGGGCGCGGCGGCGGTCTACGAGGACGCCGAACACCTGCTGGCGGGCATGGGCGGCAGCCCGCTGTCGACACTGCTGGCGCACGAGGTTTTGCCCTGATCGGGTTCGGGTAGAGACTGCCCATGATCCGGCCGGTCCAGCAGCTGCCGTCCGACAGCACGCCCGCCGATCTGTCCGCCTACTACCGCGACCCACCCGATGGTGTCCGGGTCAACATGGTGTCCACACTCGACGGCGCGGCTTCTTTCGGCGGTGTCGTGGGGCCGCTGTCCGATCCGACCGACCAGAACCTGCTGCTCACCCTGCGCGGATACGCCGACGTCGTGCTGGTCGGCGCCGGGACCGCACGGGCCGAGCGGTACGGGCCGGTGAAGCTGTCCACCGCGCAGGTCGCCGAACGCCGGGCACGCTGGGGCGCCGAGTCCGCCCCGGCGATCGCGGTGGTCACCCACACCGGTCGACTGCCCGCATCGTTGTTCGCTGACGCGGGCGCCCCGCCGATCGTGGTCACCACCGACGCGGTGCTGGGTGCCGCACCGCAGCTGGCTGCCCGCGCCGACGTCGTGCTGGCCGGCGACGCCAGCGTCGACCTACCCGCCGCACTGACCGCTCTTCGCGCCCGCGGCCTGCGCCGGATCCTGTGCGAAGGAGGTCCCACCCTGCTCGACGAACTGGTGGCCCACGACCTCGTCGACGAGATGTGCCTGACCCTCTCGCCCACACTGGCGGCGACGCCCGCGACCTCCCGGCCGGGAGCGCCCGCGCTGGCGGCCCCGGTGCGCATGGCGCTGGGCCACGCGATGACCGTCGACGACTACGTCTACCTCAGATACACCCGAGAAAGGGGACCCCGCCCATGATCAAAGATGAGAACCTGCTGGAGCGACGCCCGGACGGCATCGACGACGACACCGTCGAAGCGGTCGGAACTCTTTCGGAGGCACTGGAATACGTCGAACGGGCCCGTGGACACCTCTACTCCTTCCATCAACTGATGGGGCACGCCGATCTCCTGCTCGGGGACTCCTGCGACAAGCTGCGCGATGCCGGCCACCCCGAGATCGCCGACCGGCTCGGCACCGACATGGTGGGGCGCAACGTGCTGTCCGGCCGGTGGACGTTTCAGATCGTCGAGGAGTTCGACGACGACTACTGGAGCAGGCTGCGAGACCACGAACGCACCGTGCGCGATGAGCTGATGGGCGGTCAGCGCCACGTCTTCGAGGCCGAGATGAAGGAACGCCGCCGCACCAAGGGGCGCCGGGGCCACGAGGCCTCGCCCTGAGCCGCGCCCGATAGTTGTCATGACCGTCACAGCCATCCGGGGTTGAGCCACCGCCCATCCGGGGTACCCGGCACAGTCCACCCGCCGATCGAGGGAGTACCACGTGACCACCGCAGCAGCGTCTGAGGTCTGGCCCGGCAAGGCCTATCCGTTGGGAGCCACCTACGACGGCTCCGGCACCAACTTCGCGGTGTTCTCCGAGGTGGCCGAGCGCGTCGAGCTCTGCCTGTTCGACGATGACGGTACTGAGTCGCGGGTGGTTCTCCCCGAGGTGGACGGCTTCGTCTGGCATTGCTTCCTGCCCGGCATCGAACCCGGCCAGCGCTACGGCTACCGCGTGCACGGGCCGAACGACCCGGCGCAGGGTCACCGCTGCAACCCGAACAAGCTGCTGCTGGACCCGTACGCGAAAGCCATCGACGGCCAATTCGACTGGGATCAATCACTGTTCGGCTACACCTTCGGTGACCCGGACAGCCGTAACGATGACGATTCGGCGGCCAACATGCCGAAATCCGTGGTCATCAACCCGTACTTCGATTGGGGGGTGGACCGGCCGCCGCAGCGCGAGTACGCCGACAGCATCATCTACGAAGCCCACGTCAAGGGCCTGACCCAAACCCACCCCGACATCCCCGAGCCGGTGCGCGGAACGTATGCCGCGATTGCCCACCCGGTGATCATCGACCATCTGAAGTCATTGGGCGCCACAGCAATCGAACTCATGCCCGTGCACCACTTCGCCAACGACTCGACGCTGATCGACAAGGGCCTGTCCAACTACTGGGGTTACAACACCATCGGCTTCTTCGCCCCGGACAGCAAATACTCGGCCAGCAGCAGCCCAGGCGGCCAGGTCCAGGAGTTCAAGGCGATGGTGCGCGCCCTGCACGAGGCCGGCATCGAGGTGATCCTGGACGTGGTCTACAACCACACCGCCGAGGGCAACCACCTGGGGCCCACCCTGAGCTTCCGGGGCATCGACAATGCCGCCTACTACCGCCTGGTCGACGACGACAAGCAGTACTACATGGACTACACCGGCACCGGCAACAGCCTCAACGTCGGCCACCCGCATTCGCTGCAGCTGATCATGGACTCGTTGCGGTACTGGGTGACCGAGATGCACGTCGACGGGTTCCGATTCGACCTGGCCTCCACCCTGGCCCGCGAGTTCTACGACGTCGACCGGCTGAGCGCGTTCTTCGAACTCGTCCAGCAGGATCCCACTGTCAGCCAGGTGAAGCTGATCGCCGAACCGTGGGACGTCGGTCCGGGTGGATATCAGGTGGGCAACTTCCCCCCGCAGTGGACGGAGTGGAACGGCAAGTTCCGCGACACCGTGCGGGACTTCTGGCGCGGCGAGGACGCCAGCCTGGGCGAGTTCGCCTACCGGCTGACTGGATCTGCCGACCTCTACGAGCACACCGCCCGCCGGCCGGTTGCCTCGATCAACTTCGTCACCGCCCACGACGGCTTCACCCTGCGCGACCTGGTGTCCTACAACGAGAAGCACAACGAGGCCAACGGCGAGGACAACAACGACGGCGAGAGCAACAACAAGTCGTGGAACTGTGGCGCCGAAGGGCCGACCGATGATCCGGAAATCAATGCGCTGAGAGCGCGTCAGCAAAGAAACCTGATTGCCACCACGGTGCTCTCCCAGGGGGTGCCGATGATCTCCCACGGGGACGAACTCGGGCGCACCCAGGGGGGCAACAACAATGGCTACTGCCAGGACAACGAGATCACCTGGATCGACTGGGCCACCGCCGACGCGGAGCTGCTGCAATTCACCGCGACGGTATCGGCACTTCGTGGCGAACATCCGGTCTTTCGCCGGCGCCGCTTTTTCAATGGCCGTCCGGTAAGGCGGCGCGGCAGCG
The DNA here is from genome assembly GCF_010731855.1 of Mycolicibacterium anyangense. NCBI lineage: Bacteria > Bacillati > Actinomycetota > Actinomycetes > Mycobacteriales > Mycobacteriaceae > Mycobacterium > Mycolicibacterium anyangense. The sequence goes on from NZ_AP022620.1 coordinate 3,864,248, forward strand.
AAGGGCTACCTGACATTTCCTGGTTCCGCCCAGACGGTTCGGAAATGAGCGATGAGGATTGGGATTCCGGTTTCGGTAAATCCGTCGCGGTCTACCTCAATGGGCAGGGCATTCCCGACCTGGACCCCCGCGGTCAACGCGTCGTCGACGATTCCTTCGTGCTGTGCTTCAACGCCCATCACGAGCCGATCGAGTTCACGCTGCCGCCGGCGGAATTCGGCAAAGCCTGGGACATCGTCCTCGATACAGGGGTTGGACCAGGAGAAACGGCGGAGTCCGCCGCGATCAAGGCCGGCGGTCCGGTCCGGGTCGAGTCACGGGCCATGGTGGTCCTGCAGGCCCAGGCCTAGCGCCGAGAAGACCGCCGGCACCGACCCGGAGCATTAGCCATGGCCGGTCCCCTCCCCTCCGGGGGACCCGCCATGGCTCATGCGGGAATTATCACAACCCAGCCCGCGGCGCGCCGCGGTTTGGGCGATTTGTATTCAACAATTTGCAAGTAACCAGCAAACAGACAGAAAGTGTTTGTGTGGGGTAATTTCTGAGTCACCTCGCCGTCATGATCCACTGGTCCCATGGCGGCGATAAACCGACCAATCGATGGTTTTGTGGGCAAGGTCAAAGACGTGACCGGCCCAGGCCTGACCGACACCTGGGGCATGGCGTGCACCGATCTCGGAGCATCGGTTCTGGCGGCTGACGGCAACCTGATCTCGGTCTTCGGCGACACCTTCTCCGGCAACCGCGTCGGCGCCGGCGATTGGCGCTCGCCGGTGATCCTCATCGGGGCCGGGGACGCCACCCACGATGTGGTGTACCACCGCGCCGCCGGAGCCGACCCGGCCTACGCCCACCAACTCTGGCGCTATCGGCACAGCGACCGCGTGGGGCCGCTGCGCCGCGGCATCAGCACAGTGATCCCCTCGGACCTGCTGCGCGTCGGTCACGATCTGTTCCTGCATGCGATCGTGAACCGCGGTTTCGGGCACGTGGTGTGGACGGAGATCTGGCGCTCCGGTGACAACGGGAGCACCTGGCACAACCTCGGCACCCGATTCCCGGCCCGCCTGCACTCCGGCCACGGCCAGTGCTGGTCATGGGATTTCGACCCCGACAGCGGCTGGGTCTATGTGGTGTCCACCGGCTTCCAGCGGGACAAGGGCATCATCCTGCAACGGGTGCGCCCACACCATCTTGCCGACGAAAGCCGTTACGCAGCATGGGATCCGGCCGCCCGGCGATGGGGCCGCAGGCCGGGGACGATCACCGGACCCGGGGAGAAGTGGGGCGAACTGTCGCTGCGCCGGCTGGGTCCCGGCCAGTGGGTTCTGGGCGGTTTCCTCTCCTCGGATTATGCGCTGGGTTATCGGGTGCTCGGCGATCCGACGACCGACCTGCGCGCCGTGCCACTGCAGCGCCCGGTCATCGGCTGCGCCTGGGACGACGAAGACCACGCCGGGTGCCGGGTGGCCCAGTTGTACGGCGGCTATCTGCTGCCGGGCAGCCGGCTGGACCGCACCGGTGGCGTGGGTCTGATGGTGTCGCAGTGGAACACCGCCCACGGCTGGCCCTATCGGGTCATGCAGTTCCGCGTCACGCTCGCCGACACCACCGCGGTCCGCTGATCACCCGACGACGATCTCACTCGACATCGATCACTCAACGACGTCGAACAGCGACTCGCCGTCCTCGGGTGTGCCGCTGACCTGCCCGCGATCGGCCCGCCCCGGCGGGTCGTCGGCCGGTTCGACGTCGGCGATGACGTCGGGTTCCTCTTCGGCCAGCCGGGCGTCCAACGACTCGCCCTCGAGTTGCTCGGCGGTGCTGACCCCGAACCTGTTGGCCTCGCTCCAGTCCTCGGGGGGATCGACGACGGTGTCGCCGTCGTCGTTGCGCACCTCATCGGAGTCCAGTGGCTCACTGGGGTTCAGGGTGTCCCCGGGACCGCCTTCTTCCGGCAGATCCATCGGTTCGGTCATGGCGCATCAACCTCCGTTCGGCGTCCGCTCCGGGTTGCCCCGTGGGCGCATCGCTAAACGGCAGGCTCACTCAGCGCGGTCGGCGCCACATCGGCCACAGGGTGGGGCCACCGTCGGGTACCACGATCTCGCCGGTGACCTCGAAGCCGAACCGCTCGTAGTAGGGCACGTTGTCGGGGCTGCTCGACTCTAGGTAGGCGGGGGCATATTCGGCGTCGCAACGCTCCAGCCTGGACTGCAGCAGCGCCCGGCCGAACCCGGTGCCCCGCACCGTCGGGTCGCTGCCCAGGACGGCGAGGTACCAGTGCGGCTCCTCAGGGTGGTTCTCTTTCATCAGATCGGTGACGATCCGGCTGACGGCCAGGCGGCCTCGGACGGCGCGCAACACCGCGGGCAGCATCGCGATCTGTTCGCGCGGGGACTGTTGCCAGCGGCCGGGCGGGTCCCACAGCGCGACACCCCCGATGCCGTCATCGCTGGTGGACACTTCGACGCCACGGCCGGGCAGGAAGTGGTGGCGGGTCAGCGCTCCGAACAGCCCGGGGAGCGCGGCGGTGCGGCGCTCGGGGTCGGGCTGTATCCACGTGATGACCGGATCGTTGTGAAATGCCCGGGCCAGCACCCGGGCCATGGCCGGGATGTCGGATCGGCGCGCGGGACGGACATCGATGGCCACCCCGCAAGGTTAGTCACCCAGATGGCGTTCGGCCTGCCGCTGCGACCAGTCCCACAGCCGGGCGGCCTGCTCGGGGTCGACGGCGAAGGCGGCATAGCCGCCCTGCACCCCGGGCCGGAACGGTCCCGCGATGTGGCAGTCCTCGAGATACAGCCCGCCGAGTCCGTCCAGTTCCGGCGCCGTGGCCGCCCACACGGTGGTCGCGGCGCCGTGCTCGACGTCGGTGACCTCCAGGTTGGCCAGCGTGCCGCTGAAGTCCTCCCGCGTCATGTGCCGGGCCAGTTCGGTGACCACGACCCCGGGGTGCACGGCGAAGGAATGCACTCCGCCTGGCCCCCAGCGCCGCTCGGCTTCGACGGTGAACAACACGTTGGCGGTCTTGCTCTGGCCGTAGGCCTGCCACTTGTCGTAGCCGGACTCGTCGTCGTAGTTCGGGTCTTCCCAGCGGATGCCGCCGTAGAGGTGGCCGCGGCTGCTGAGGTTGACGATGCGGGTACCCGGGACGAAGCTGCCGACCAGTCCGTTGGTGAACACGAAGTGGCCGAGATGGTTTGTGCCGAGCTGCAATTCGTAGCCCTGTGCGGTGCGCGACAGTGGCGGCGCCATCACGCCGGCATTGTTGATGAGGATGTCGACGCGGCTGTGCCGGTGGGCGATGGCCTCGGCGGCCGCCTGTGCGGTGCGCAGGTCGGTGAGGTCCAGTGGCACCACCTCGCAGTCGAGGGCGGCGCGGGTCTTCTCCAGATCACGCACGGCGGCGACGATCTGGGCCCCGGCGCCCTGCATGGCGAGTGCGGTCTGCAGGCCCAGGCCCGAGGATGCGCCCGTGATGACGACGACGCGCCCGCTCAGGTCGACACCGTCAAGCACCTCGGCTGTGGTCTTGGCGCCGGCCGCCGTCATGCAGGATCTCCTGTCTCACCGGCCGTCGAACGCCACCGCGGTGGCCGTCGCTCCCGCCAGGCAGCCGGCCCCTCGGCAGCATCCGGGCCACCCATCAAGCTCAGATGCACCGTAGTCTCCGCCTCGGCGACCTGGTCGAGGTCGGTCCCACTCCACAACAGCCGCTTGCTGTGGGCCACCGACGCGGGGTTGGCGTAGACGGCGACGTCGCGGGCCAGTTCCAACGCCGCGGGCAGCACCTCGGCGGCCGGCAGCGCGCGGCTGGCGATACCGAGCCGGGCGGCCTCGGTGCCGGTGAAGGTGCGGCCGGTCAGCAGGATGTCGGCGGCAACGGCCAGACCGACGGCCTCGCGCAGCGTGTAGTGCACCGCGCAGTCCCCGATCATCCCCCGGCGAACCTGCGGGATGGCCAGTGGGGCGTCGGCGGCGACCAGGCGGACATCACACTGCAGCGCCAGCGTCAGGCCGATCCCGATCGCCGGACCGTTGATGGCGGCGATGACCAGTTTGCGCACCCGGTAGGCCGGCGGCTGCACCGGCGAGGCGCTGAAGCCCTTCCCTGGCGCATCGAATGACGCTGCGGCACTGGACATATCGGCGCCCGAGCAGAACGCCCGGCCGGCCCCGGTGAGAACGACGGCGCGCACGGTGTCGTCACTGTCGCAGTGGCGGTAGGCCTGGCTCAGCGCACTGGCGGTGGCACCGGAGAAGGCGTTGAGCCGTTCGGGTCCGTCGAGAGTGAGCAGCGCGACCCCGGCATCATCGATGTCGACGCGGACGGTGGTCGCAGAGCTCACCCAGCGATCCTGACATACCGCCGGTGCGGCACAGACCGGCGTCGATCAACCGAGCAGCGAGGTGATGCCGAGGGCGACCACACACAGCACCACCACCGTAGTGGTGATCGCATAACCGATGGTGGCGGCCCGGCCCATCGCGAAGCGGCCCATCAGGGCACGGTCCCGGCCGAGCCCGATCATCGCGACCAGCAGTGGGATCAGCAACACCGCGTTGAGCACCTGGGTGCCCACCAGGATCGCGATCAGCGGGACGTTGGGGGTCAGCACGACGACGGCGCCGACGAACGTGACGATGCCGTAGGTCAGATAGAAGGTGCGGGCGTCGCGGTACGGGTCGTCGATGGCGGCTTCCAGCCCGGCGTACTCGCACACCGAGTACGCCGTCGACAGCGGCAGGATCGAGGCGGCCAGGAATGCCGCCCCGATCAGGCCGACGGCGAACAGCGTCGAGGCGGCCTCCCCGGCCAGCGGCTGCAGCGCGACGGCCGCGTCGGCGGCGTCGGTGATGCTGTGCCCGTCGCGGTGCAGGGTGGCCGCGCACGCCACCACCACGAAGAAGCCGATGACCCCGGTGAGTACCGCCCCGGTGACGACGTCGATCCGCTCGGCGGGCAGGTCTTCGGTGCGAAGTTTCTTGTCCACCGCATAGGACTGCATGAACGACAGGCCCCACGGCGCCAGGGTGGTACCCAGGGTTGCCGTGACGATCCCGATCGCCTGTCCCGTCATCGGCATGGTGGGGACCAGCGTGCCGTGCAGCGCCGCACCCCAGTCGGGTTTGGCCAGGAATCCCGAGGCGATGTAGGCCAGGAAGACCGTGGACAGCAGGAGCAGGAGGCGCTCCACCCGATGGAAGCTGCCCCGCAGCACCAGCAGTGCGACGATCACGCCCGCGGCCGGCACGCTGATGTAGCGGCTGATCCCGAACAATTCGAAACCCGCTGCAATTCCGGCGAATTCGGCACAGGTGGTGCCGATGTTGGCGATCACCAGGGCGGCCAGCACCGCCCCGCCGATCCCGACGCCGTAGCGCTGGCGCACCAGCCCGATCAGCCCCTGCCCGGTGACCACCCCCATCCGGGCGGCCAGGGTGTGGAAGACGACGAGGGCGACGGTGGACAGCAGCAACACCCACAGCAGCTGATAGCCGTGGTCTGCGCCGAGCACGGAATAGGTGGTGATGCCGGCCGGATCGTCGTCGGACAGCCCGGCCAGCAGGCCCGGCCCGACGACCGCGAGCAGTGCGGCGGCCCGGGTGCGGATCGCGCCGGGTCTGGTCATGGTGTCGGCCCGACGGGGTGATGGCGGCGCGGCCACACCCGGAACCGCAGGAATCTGCGGCCGCCCAGCGCAGGCGGGTGGGCGAGGAGTTCACGCCACCGTCCGGCATGGTCGGCGGGCATGGCGGCCACGATCCGGGCCGCCTCGGGGTCTGGCAGCGCGCGCAGCACCCGTTCTCCGACGACGGGGTGGGCCGCGCGCACCGCGTCCGCGGCCACGCCGGGGGCGGTGGCACTGAGGATCTCGGCGGCGGACTCGGTGTCGAGCCGGCTGACCAGGTTGGCCAGCCCGCGTGGGTCGAGCCGGTGCACGGCCGACCGCGGGGTGGCGAGTGCGACGCTGTGGCCGCGCTCGGAGGCTAGGTGCAGATCCGGCCAGGCGATGATGTCCTCGCGGCGACGGCGCAGGGCGGGCAGTCGCAGCCGCTCCAGGACGGCGCTGAAACCCACCTCCACACCCAATAATTCGAGGCGTCCGTCCCCGGTGCGGGCCAGCACCACGTCGGCCACCCGAGCCAGCCGCTGCCCCACCACGTCGACGACCTGGGTGTCCAGTACGTCGCGCAACAACAGGATCTCGTGCTCACCGAGTGCGGTGTCGAGATCGCTGGTGGCCAATCGGGTGGCGTCGGCCGCGGCCAGGGTGAGCACCACCTGGTGGTGGCCGAGGGCGCCCACGTACTGCCAAGGAATCAGGAGCTGGGTTCTGCGGCCGGACCTTACGACGATCCGGTCGACGAGGTGCCGACCGGACTCCTCCACCAGGTCGGCGGTCAGGTCGGCGAGTCGGCCGACGACGCGGCCGTCGCTGGCGAGGACATCCTGACCGGCGAGCCGGCTGAGTAACAGCACAGTCGCAGCATGCCCCATTGCGGCACTGGCGGGACCAACCGGCGCGAGGTCGGCGCGGTGACCATTGATTAATGCAGTTGCATCACGTTATGCTCGCGCCGCCTTGACGCAAGCGGAGCATTGGACAAAAGGGGCCCGCCATGTGGGATTTCGAAACCGATCCGGAGTACCAGAAGAAACTCGACTGGGTCGAGGAGTTCATGCGAGACGAACTCGAACCGCTGGACTTCGCCCCGCTGGACCCCTACGAAAAGAAGAACCCGAAGGTACTCGAGGTGCTGCGACCGCTCCAGCAACAGGTCAAGGAGCAGGGGCTGTGGGCCGCGCACCTGAGTCCTGAGCTCGGCGGCCAGGGCTACGGCCAGGTGAAGCTGGCACTGCTCAACGAGATCGTCGGCAGATCACGTTGGGCACCATCGGTTTTCGGTTCGCAGGCACCCGATTCCGGCAATGCCGAGATCCTCGCGTTGTTCGGCACCGAGGCGCAGAAACAGCGCTACCTGCAACCACTGCTGAACGGTGAAATATCGTCCTGCTATTCGATGACCGAACCTCAGGGCGGCTCGGATCCCGGCCTGTTCACCACCCGCGCCGAGCGGGACGGCGACTCCTGGGTGATCAACGGCGAGAAGTGGTTCTCGTCCAACGCCCGCAACGCCGAGTTCTTCATCGTGATGGCGGTGACGAACCCGGAAGCCCGCACGCACGAGAAGATGTCGCTGTTCATCGTGCCGGCGGAAACACCGGGTATCGAGGTGATCCGGCACGTGGGTGTGGGAGGCGAGTCCGACGAACGCGCCGGGCACGGATACCTCCGCTACCGCGACGTGCGGGTGCCCGCCGACCACATCCTCGGCGGTGAGGGTCAGGCGTTCGCGATCGCGCAGACCCGCCTCGGCGGTGGCCGCGTTCACCACGCGATGCGCACGATTGCTTTGGCACGCAAGGCTTTCGACATGATGTGCGAGCGGGCGGTGTCACGGCAGACCCGCCGTGGCCCACTCGGCGACTATCAGATGACCCAGGAGAAGATCGCCGACAGCTGGATCCAGATCGAGCAGTTCCGGCTACTGGTGCTGCGCACGGCGTGGAAGATCGACCGGTATCACGACTACCAGAAGGTGCGGCGCGATATCGCGGCGGTGAAAGTCGCCATGCCGCAGGTGCTGCACGACGTCGTGCAGCGGGCCATGCACCTGCACGGCGCGCTCGGGGTGTCCGACGAGATGCCGTTCGTCAAGATGATGGTGGCGGCCCAGTCGCTGGCCATCGCCGACGGGCCGACCGAAGTGCACAAGCTGACGGTGGCGCGCCGCACGCTCAAGGAGTACGAGCCGGCGGATTCGCTATTCGGCTCCGGGCACATTCCGACCCGCCGCGCCGCCGCACAGGCCCGGCTGGCCGCGTTGATCGAACACGACGTCGCCGAACTCTAGATGGCCCTGGACACCCGGCCCAATCTGGTCGCCGCAGCCGAGACCCTGTTCGCCGAGCGCGGGGTGGACGCGGTGAGCCTGCGTGAGATTGCCAGGGCAGCAGGCACCCGCAACGTGATGGCCGTGCAGTACCACTTCACCGATCGGGCCGGGGTGCTCGCGGCCATCGCCGCCAAGCATGTGCCGGACGTCGACGCCGGCCGCAATGCGCTGCTCGACACCGCCGATGCCTCGATACGCTCGATGGCCGCCGCGCTGGTGCGGCCACTGGCCGCCAAACTCGACGATCCCGACGGCGGCCCCGCCTTCCTGCGCATCCATGCCGACCTGCTGAACCGGCCGGTGCCGGCGTTCGACGTCACCGGCGGTCCGGACAGCAGCATGCGGCGCTGGCGCGACACGGTGGAGCCGCTGCTGGATCCGGTGGCGGTGGCGCTGCACACCCGGCTGGCCGCCGTGATCTACACGGCGGTCGAGCTGGGCAGGCGGGCCGCATCGGCGCCGCACACCGACGACCGGTTGTTCACCAGCCACCTCGTCGACACCGTCGCGGCGATGCTGGCCGGCGCACCGTCGGCCGAGACCCGCGAACTGGCCGGGGAACGCCAGGCCCGCCGCGCCCGGCGCAGTCCTTCGCGAGCGTGACTTACACGATCCCAATATCGGCGAGCGTGTCTGCCGACGGTACCGCGCGGAATCAAGTGCGGGTGACGGCCAGTCCCTCTTGTGCCAGGGTGGCGGTCAGGACTCCGTCGGCGTCATAGAGGCCGGCGGTCATCAGTCCCCGTCCTCGGGCCGCCGCCGGCGAGCGGGATTCCAGCAGGTTCCACCGGTCGGCCCGGATCGGGCGGTGGAACCACACCGAGGACTCAGTGGTGGCGGCGCGGTGGCTGCGGTCGACCATCGAGTGTCCGTGCACCTGCAAGATCGGGTCGACGCCGTAGATGTCGGTGACGTAGACGGCGGCACGCGCGTGGACCAGCGGGTCCTCGGGCATCGGCACGGTGATCCGCCACCACAGCCGCCGCACGAATTCCCCTGTGCTCCAACCGTCTTCGGATCGGATGTCGATCTCGTTGATGGGTAACGAGGGCGCTGGGCCCAGCGGCCCGTTGGCGGTCATGGCCCCGGGGTCCCCGGCGGTGATGCGGTGGGCGTGTTCGGGACCGTGGGCCGGCACCGAGAAGGAGGCGGTCGCGCTGACCAGCAGCCGGCCGGCCTGGCGGGCCAGCACCCGCCGGGACGCCGCGGTGCGGCCGTCGTAGACCCGCTCGACCTGGTAGTCGACCGCGGCCCCGGCGTCACCGCCGCGCAGGAACTGGACGTGCAGGCTGGTCGGTGAGAACCCGGGATTCACGGTGTGGCACGCCGCGGCCAGCGCCTGGGCGCCCAGGTGCCCAGGTGCCCACCGTAGGCCCGCTTGTCGGGCGGTCCGGCAGCGGCGCCGGTGAACTGGTCGGCCGCCGAACCATCGGGCGTGACGTCCAGCAGACCAGGCAGTACGTCAGTCACAGTGCGACAGTGCCGGATTCGACCAGATCGGCGATCTGCGCCGGGCTCAGACCGAGATGCTGCGCCAAGACTGCCGCGGTGTCGTCGCCCAGCGCCGGTGCGGGCCGTGGCGCGACGTGAGCGCCGTCGACCGACATCGGCAGGCTGGGCGCCAGATAGGTGCCGATCCGGGGCTGGTCCAGCGGGGTGAACAGCGGGTTGGCCGTGACCCGCGGATGTTCGGCGACCTCGGTGAAGCTGAGGTAGCGATCCCACAGCACCGAGCTGGCCGACAGCGCCGCCGTGACCTCCTCGGCGGTGTGGGTACGGAACCACGCGGCGAACAGCCCCGAGAGCACATCGCGGTGGGCGTAGCGCTGGCCCTCGTCGGTGAAGTCGGCGTCGAGCGCTTCTGCCACGGCGGCAACGGCTTTCGCGGTTCCGGTGAGTTCGGCCAGATCGCGGAAGTGCCGTGCGGTGAGGGCGACGATCATGAACGACACTCCGTCACTGCTGGTGAAGTTCTGGCCGTACTGGCCGAACAGGCTGTTGCCCAGCCGCGGCCGTTCGGTGCCGTTGATCATCACCTCGGTCAGGAAGCCGAGGTTGCCCGCCGTCGCCAGCGCGACATCGTCCAACGGCAGCCGGATGGCGCTGCCCTGGCCGGAGGTGTCCCGGCGGCGCAGCGCCGCCACGATCGCCAGCGCGGCGTAGAGCCCGCAGGTGACGTCCCAGGCCGGCAGCACGTGGTTGATCGGTTCACGGTGCTCGGCGGGCCCGGTGACCATCGGGAAGCCGGTCGCGGCGTTGACCGTGTAGTCCACCCCGGTGGAGCCGTCGGCGCGGCCCACGACTTCGAGATGGATCAGGTCAGGCCGCAGCGCGCTCAGCGTTTCGTAGGAATGCCATTGCCGCCCGGCGACATTGGTGATCAGGATGCCGCTGTCGATGATGAGCTGGGCGACCAGGCGTTGACCTTCGGGCGAGCGCATGTCCGCGGCGACGGAGCGCTTGCCCTTGTTCAGGCCGGCCCAGTAGATGCTCTCGCCGGCGTCGGTCTGCGGCCAGCGGTGGTAGTCGGCGGCCCCGCCGACGGGATCCACCCGGATCACCTCGGCGCCGAGTTGGGACAGCGTCATACCGGCCAGCGGTACCGCCACGAAGCTGGAGATCTCGACGATGCGGACGCCGGCCAGCGGCAGGTCAGGTGTTCCGTTCACCCGAAGAGTATGGCGGTCGGCGGATCACGCCACCGCGACCGGTACGCCCAGGCAGATGAGCGTGAGCATCAGCAGGAACCAGCCGGCACCCTGCCAGATCGGCCAGACGCCCTCGGCTTTCCACACCCGGTAGGCCCGGACCAACGCCCCGACCCCGCCGACGAACAGCGAGGCCGGTACCAGGATGCCCGCGAGCAGGGAGTTCCAGGCGACGGCGGCCGCGAACGCCACCGCCGCCACGGCGACAAAGCAGACCACATAGGTCACCGCCGACCGGAACATGGCCGGGTCGTGCCAGCGCTTCTCGACGTCATTGCTCGACATGGTCACCTCGTTCCCAGCCTAGGCCCCGACAAACAGGGTTGGCCACCACGTTCGCGGGGTAGCCCGCCGGCATGACCCACCCGACAGACGAGCACAGCGAAGACGTCGCCGCCGACGAGAACGTCGCCTCTTCCCGCGCAGGTAAGGACGGCGGCAGCGGCACCTACGTCGGGGAGACCGGACCCGACGACAGCTTCGACGCCGGCGAGACGGGTGCGGAGGCCCGCGCCGAGCGCGACGGGCGGTGAGAAGATCGGGCCATGCGCCTGCTGCTGTTGGCCGACACCCACATTCCCAAACGGGCGCGTGACCTACCGGAACAGGTCTGGGACGAGGTGGCGCGCTGCGATGTCGTGATCCACGCCGGTGACTGGATCGAGGCGGCAGTCCTCGATGAGTTGTCGCAACGATCGCGGCGGCTGATCGGATGCTGGGGCAACAACGACGGCCCGGAGCTGCGCGCGCGGCTTCCCGAACGCGCCGACGTCGCCCTGGACGGCTTGCGGTTCACCGTGGTGCACGAGACCGGAGCCGCCTCGGGCCGCGAGGCGCGGATGGCTCAGCTGTACCCGGATACCGACGTCCTGGTGTTCGGGCACAGCCACATCCCGTGGGACACCACCGCCCGCACCGGGCTGCGCCTGTTGAATCCGGGCTCACCGACCGACCGGCGACGTCAGCCCTTCTGCACCTATATGACCGCGGTGACCAGCGCGGGCAGCCTGCGCGAAGTCCGGCTGCACGAGATCGCGAAGCATTAGCTCTGTTACAGAGGTATTCTTGGGTGTGGACACCCGCACCGACCTCGTCACCGACCTGTTCAGGACCGTGGGCCGGTTCCGGCGTACCTTGCGGCGCTCGGCCGGCGGCCCGTTCGCTGCTCCGGGTCTCACCGAGTCGCAGGCCGAGCTGCTCCGTCTGGTCGGCCGCCAGCCCGGCATCTCGGTGAGTGCGGCAGCGGCCGAGCTGGCGCTGGCACCCAACACCGCGTCGACCCTGGTGTCCAAGCTGTCCACCGACGGGTTGCTGGTCCGCACGCCCGATCCGGCCGACCGGCGAGTGGGCCGGCTGGCCCTGACCGAGCCGGCCCAGCAGCTCGCCGACGCGTCCCGCTCCGCCCGTCGGGCCGCACTGGCCGAGGCGCTCGGGCAGTTGGACGACGAGGACGTCCGCGCGCTGACTGCCGGGCTTCGGGTGCTCGCCGCCATCACCGACACACTGCAGGAGAACCGATCATGACCACACCTGCCATCGACTGCCGCCAGCTGACCCACCGCTACGGCGACTTCACCGCCGTCGACGGCTTCTCACTGGAGGTCCGCAGCGGTGAGACACTCGGTCTGCTCGGGCCCAACGGGGCCGGCAAGACCACGGTCGTGCGGCTGTTGACCACGCTCACCCCGATCCAGGACGGCGAGGTACGGATCTTCGGCCTCGACGCCCGGCGCGACACCATGGATATTCGCTACAACCTCGGCTATGTGCCCCAACAACTTTCGATCGAACCCGCGCTGACCGGCCAGCAGAATGTGGAGTGGTTCGCGCGACTCTACGACGTCCCCCGCTCACAGCGACGCGCCCGGGTCCGCGAGGCGCTGGAGGCCATGCAGCTCACCGAGGTCGCCGACCGGCTGGCAGGCACCTACTCCGGCGGCATGGTGCGTCGCCTCGAACTGGCCCAGGCGCTGGTGACCAGACCGTCCCTGCTCATCCTCGACGAGCCCACCGTCGGCTTGGATCCGATTGCCCGCGAAGGGGTTTGGTCCCAGGTGCAGCAGATGAAGCAGGACTTCGGCATGACCGTCCTGCTGACCACCCACTACATGGAGGAAGCCGATGTGCTGTGCGATCGGGTCGCGCTGATGCACCATGGGGCGTTGCGGGCGGTGGGAACGCCGACCGAATTGAAGGCCAAGGTCGGGCCGGAGGCGACGCTGGAAGACGTGTTCCGGCACTACGCGGGCTCGGAACTCGGCGCCGAACTGGGTGGGACCACTGCTCCCGCCGGTCTGGGCGAGATCCGCGCGGGACGCAAGGCGGCGCGCCATGCCGGCTGATGCCCTGGTAGCCCCCGGCCTGCTGCGTGCACCGCACGGCTGGCGGCGGGCACGCAGCCTGGCCGGGCGGATGGCGACGTTCGCCTGGGTGGAGCTGCAGAAGCTGCGCCACGACCGCACCGAGCTTTTCACCCGGTTGGTGCAACCGGCGCTGTGGCTGTTGATCTTCGGCACCACTTTCAACCGGTTGCACGTGATCGACACCGGCTCGGTGCCGTACCTGGCGTTCCTGGCACCGGGCATCATCGCGCAGTCGGCACTGTTCATCTCGATCTTCTACGGCATCCAGATCATCTGGGACCGCGACGCCGGCATCCTGGCCAAGCTGATGGTGACACCTGCCCCGGCCTCAGCGCTGGTGACCGGCAAGGCGTTCGCCGCGGGGGTTCGCTCGGTGGCGCAGGTGGTGGGGGTGCTGCTGCTGGCCTATGTGATGGGCATCCACATGACGCACAACCCGCTGCGGATCCTGGCGGCGATGGGCGTGGTGATGCTCGGCTCGGCATTCTTCGCCTGCCTGTCGATGACACTGGCCGGGCTGGTGCGCAACCGCGACCGCCTGATGGGGATCGGCCAGGCCATCACCATGCCGTTGTTCTTCGCCTCCAACGCGCTGTACCCGGTGGCGGTCATGCCGGACTGGCTGCGCTGGCTGAGCCGGGTGAATCCGCTGAGCTACGAGGTGGATTCGTTGCGGTTGCTGCTGGTGGGTATGCCCTCGACGCATCCGTGGCTGGACATCGCGGTGCTGGTGGCGGCCGCAGTCGTGGGTATCGCCGCGGCCTCTGCCCTGCTGCGCCGACTGGTGGCCTGAATACGCCGAGCGTCACACAGGAGTGACCGACAGCGCCCAATGTCACTCTGGTGTGACAGTCGGCGGATCTCAGCGCAGCCGCCGGCTCAGCCCGCTCGCCCGCACGGCCCGGCGTTCGATGGCCGCCCGCAGCTGGGCGGCCGTGCCCACCACCCGCACCTTGGTGCGGGCCCTGGTGATGGCGGTGTAGAGCAGTTCACGGGTCAGCAGGCGCGAATCCTCTTCGGGCAGAAGCACCGTCACCTCGACTGCCTGAGATCCCTGGCTCTTGTGGATCGTCATCGCATGCATGGTCTCCACATCGGCCAGCCTGCTGGTGGCGAACTCGACCGGCCCGTCGCCACCGGGCAGCACCGCGCGCAGCACCCCGTCGCGCAGCACCGTGACCCCGGTGTCGCCGTTGTAGAGGCCCAGCCCGTAGTCATTGGCGGTGACCAGCAATGGCCGGCCGGCGTACCAGGTCGCCCACGGCGGGGTGTCGGTCACCTCGGCCAGCCATCGTTCCACCTGCCGGTTCCAGTACGCCACCCCGTAGGGCCCGCGCCGGTGCGCGCACAGCAGTCGGTGTTCGTCCAACGTGGTCAGCGCCACCTGCCCGTTGCCCAGCACCGCGGCCTCCCGCAGGCGCAGCGCATGCGGCACCAGGACGGCACGCAGGACACCGGCGGGATCCGCGGTGTCCACCCACTCGATGTGCTCGTCGTCCCGGCTGAGCACGGCCACTGCCTGGTCGGCATCGCCGTCGCGGATCGCCTGGGCCAGTGCACCGATCGACGCGCCGAAGCGGTGTGAGGTGACGAGCGTGGCGACAGCGCTGTCATCGCGAGCGCTGAGCCCGTCCACCAGATCGGCCAGCACGGCACCGGCGTCCACCGACGCCAACTGATCGGGGTCACCGACGAGCAGCAGCCGCGAATCGGGGCGCACCGCCTCGACCAGCCTGGCCATCATGGTCAGCGACACCATCGACGTTTCGTCAACCACGATGACGTCGTGCGGCAGCCGGTTGTCGCGGTGGTGCCGGAACCGCGATGAGGTGTCCGGGCGCGCGCCCAGCAGCCGGTGCAGTGTGGTGGCCCGCAACGCAGGCAGCCGGCCACGGTCCACGGCCGTGAGCCTGTCGACCTCGATCTGCACCGCCTCCTGCAGCCGGGCGGCCGCCTTCCCGGTCGGGGCGGCCAGCGCGATCCGTAGTGGCGGCGCGCCATTCAACTCGGCCTGCTCAGCCAGCAGCGCCAGCAACCGGGCCACCGTCGTGGTCTTGCCGGTCCCCGGCCCGCCGGTCAGCACCGTCAGGCCCCGGGACAGCGCAATCTGGGCGGCAGCGCGCTGCTCGGCGAACTGATCCGGGAAAAGTCTTGCGGCATCGGGTGTTCCGCCACGATGCGCCGTTGAGGCCAGCGCCAGGATATCGGTGGCAACCTGATGCTCCTCCAGCCAGTAGCGGTCAAAGTACAGCAGGCCGTCCTCGAGATGGAGAACCGGTGGCGTACCCAGCAGGGGGCTGGCCGCCACGGCAGCCACCCAGTCCGACGACGCGGGCCAGTCCAGGTCAGGATGGTCCACCTGGGCCTGGACCGCGGTGAGGTCGACGCACACCGAACCGGCGCGCACCGCGCGGACCACGAAGGCGACGGCCAGCGCCACCGTCTCGTCGGCTTCACCGGCCAGTGCCGCCAGCCGTTGGGCGACAAGCACATCGGCGGCCTCGATCACGTCGGCGTCGTTGAACGTGCGCAGTACCCCGCTCGCGCCAGTGGCGTAGCGCCAGCTTGCGGCGTCGACGTCGTCGACCGTCATGCCGCCACCTGCCCACCATCGAGCAGATCGGACAACTCGACCACCAACTCGGCGGGCGGTTGCCAGCTGAACACCCCGGCAGGGTGGCCGTCAGTCACCGGGGTGCCGGCGCCGCACATACCACGGACGAACAGGTACAGCACCCCACCGAGGTGGCGGCGGGGGTCGTAGCCGGGTTGCCGCCAACGCAGGAAGCGGTGCAGCACAACGCTGTACAGCAAGGCCTGCAGCGGGTAGTCCGAGTGCATCATGGCTTCGGCCATCCTGGCCCGCCCATAGTCCGCGGCCGTCAGCGGCCGGTTGGCCTCGCCGAGCCAGTTGGTCTTGTAGTCGACCACCAGATAGCGGTGCCCGGCACCGTCGGGGATGCGCAGCACGGCATCGACCGATCCGGACAGGTATCCGCGCAGCGACTGGCTGCCCAGGGCGTCGCCGGTCAGCCGGTCGGCATAGGCGGCCAGCGGGTCCTCGGCCGGCAGATGCCGACGCACCAGGGCTCCGACCGCCGAGAGCCGGATGTCCGGCACCGCTTCCCGCCGATCGCCGCCGGCCAGCGGGAACTCGAAGTCCATCTCGCACAACCGGTCTCGCAGTCCGATCTGCCGCAGCGTCAGATCCCCGGCCAACGGCCCCAACGGGGTGTCGTGCATCGGTATCAGGGCGTCGGAAAGGTCGTCGGCCGACACCTCGACCGGCCACCACACGGCGTGCCGTTCGACCTGACGCCGCAGTTCGACGGCAAGGTCGGCGGCCAGCGGATCGGCGGTCTCCAGCACCGCGTGTACCAGACTGCCGAAGGTGGCCCCGGTCGGCAGATCGGCCATCGGGGAGGTGATGTCCGCGCCGGCCGGTGCTGCGCTCACCGCGACATCGCCGGACTCGTCGTCGAGTCCGACCACCTCCGGTTCACTGCTCACACCGGGTGTCTCCGCGGCACGGATCAGCCCGGAGTACGAGGTGCGGCGCCAGGTGGTGTCGATGCTGCGGTGAAAGTGCCTGATGCTCAGGTCATCTCGCCCAGGCGGCGTCGCCAGGTCCACGAGCGGTTCGATCCGGGAGTCCTCCACCACCAGTCCGCCGACGGCTTCCCACTGCCCCAGCAGTGCTCGGGCGTCGGCGTCGTCGATCTTCTCCGGATCGCACCGGTCGGGAACCGTCGCCTCACCGGGTCGCCGGCCCCGCAATAGACGGGACAGCCCGCCGTTGGGCTCGTCCCACGACGGCGCCCACCACGCCACCACCTGTGACTGGGCGCGGGTCAATGCCACGTAGGTCAGCCTGGTCTCCTCACCGGCTGCTTCCCTGCGGCCCTGCGCCTGTGCGGCGGCGAGGTCGGGGCTGGTCTCGCCGCCGATGTGCAGGCACCGGCGCCCCTCGTCGTGGAAGCGCACGACCTCCTGCTTGCGGACATAGCGGTTGAAGGTGAAGGGCAGGTACACGATCGGGAATTGCAGCCCCTTGCTGACCCAGACGGTCATGATCTGCACGGCCGCCGAATCGCTGTCCAGCCGCCGGTTGCGCTCCGGCGCGCCGCTGCGCTCGTCGCGCTGGGTGCGCAACCAGTCACGCAGCGCCGTCAGGCTGAGGTGCTCGCGGTGGGCGACGTCGTGCAGCACCTCACCGACGTGCGCCAGATCAGTCATGTTGCGTTCGCCACCCGCCCAGGACAGCACCCGCCGACCCATCCCGGCCCGTTGCGCCGCCTCGAATACCGCCGCTACCCCTGCTTCACGGGCGTGATCGGCCCACTGGCGCAGGGTGTCGGCGACCTGGTCGGTGAGCGCGTCGCCGCCGTCGGCGAGGTCTTCGGCGGTCTTGCCGAAGAACATGGTCGCTGCGGCAGCCCGCACCAGACCGGGCCGATGCAACTGGTCGAACGCCTCCAGCAGGCACAGCCAGTCGTCGGCGGCGGGTGAGCGCAGCACGTCGGTGTCGCCGGTGTACACCGCGGGCACCCCGGCCCGGATCAGCGCGTCGAAACACGCCCTGGCATCCAGGTGGCTCTCGGTGATCACCGCGATCTGGTTTGCCCGCAACGTCTCACCGGCGAAGGTGGCTCCGCTGCCCAGCAGGGCGCTGACGTCGGCGGCCAGGTCCGCGGCGATGTGCGAGCGCAGCGCATCCATCTTGATGGTCCGGGTTCCGCTGAGCCCGAACGTCTCTCGGGTGACTACCCGCAACCGCACCGGATCGTTGTGCGGCGCCCCGGCGAGCCGGTGACCGTGGTGATGCGGCGTGACGTCGAGCACCTTGATATCGGGGTCACCGAGTTCGGCGCCCCGCAGCAGCTGTTGCAGTCGGTCGACCAGAGCGGCGTCGCTGCGCCAGTTCGTGCCCAGGGTCAGCCGGTGGCCCGCCGTCTTCGCCGCGCTCAGATAGGTGACGATGTCACCGCCGCGGAAGGCGTAGATGGCCTGCTTGGGATCGCCGATGAGGATCAGGGTGGACCGGCCGCTGAAGGCCCGCTCGATCACCTGCCACTGCACCGGGTCGGTGTCCTGGAACTCGTCGACCATCACCACCGACCAGCGCTGGTGCATGCGGGTGGCCGCCGGTGCATCGGCCGACTGCAGTGCGTCGGCGAGCCGGCTGAGCAGGTCGTCGTAGCTCAGGATGCCGCGCTTGCGTTTGCGCCGCTCCAACTCGGCGAGCACATCCCGGCTGAAGCCCACCCGAACCGCGGGTTCCGATCCGGGCGGCGGATTGTGCGGGCGCAGGTCGGTTCCCGCGTTGGCCACCACCTCGCGCGCCAGCGCCAGCGCCTCGGCTCTGGTCAACGGGGGCGCCTGGAGCTCCTGACCGAAGTGCCGGAGGTAGAGATCGTCGACGATCTCGCTGACCAGGTCGTCGAGGCTCTCGGCGAGGGTCACACCACTGTCGCTGTCGCCGGCGACGCCGAGCGACTTGAGCACCAGGTTGCAGAACTGGTGAGTGGTCGCGATGGTCGCGGCGTCGAACGACGCCAACGCATCACGCAACCGATCCCGGCGGCAGGCCAGCTCGGTCGCCTCACCGTCGATCAACGACTCCAGCAGCTGGTTACCGCCGGTGCCCGACGGATCGTCGAAGGCGCGCAACGCCTCGTGCAGCGCACGCCGGACCCGCTCCCGCAGTTCCTGGGTGGCGGCGCGGCCAAAGGTGATCAGCAGCATCTGGTCCAGCGTGGCGCGCCCCTCGGCGATGTAGCGGGTGACCAGACCGGCCAGGGTGAACGTCTTGCCGGTTCCGGCGCTGGCTTCCAGGACGGTGGTGGACCGGGCGGCGGGCAGGGCGCCCAATAGATCGAATTCGCGCATCACGCACCGTCCTCGGCGGCCAGCAGCGGACCCCACAGCCGTGCCGCGAAGGCACCCAGCCGGGTGGTCTCGCCCTCGGCCTGCTCATCGGCACCCGGTGCACTCAGCAGCACCTCGATATCGGGCTCCCGGCCCCAGATCCGTTCGATGGCAGGATCGTCGCGCTCGTAACGCCACTTTGCGACAGCCTCGCCACGCGGATCCTGCCGACTTGCCCTGGCGGCCGCCCACGCGTGGGATGTCTTGATGGGCAACGGGATCGGCTCGCGGCGTCCGGCGTCATAGATCGCCACCAGGTCACGCAGGACGGCGACGGGATCCTGCTGCGGAGGTCCGAGCACCCGTTGCATGGCACCGATGCGCCGGCGCTGCCTGCCGACGCAGATCGCCGACCATCGGCCTGGCCGGGCCGCCGACAGCGCCAGCAGTGGGATCCAGGCTCTCAGCAGGTGCTGGGCGTCGAGCTTGGAGTAGGTGACCTCGACCAGGTGGCTGCCGTACACCGGGGAGACGGTGCCGGTGAGGCGGCGGCCACCGCCGAGATCGATGTCGACGTCGTAGGCCTGCGGCGCACCGGTGCGGTGGGACAGGGCGGCCCGGGCGAGTTCGGTTGCCTGGTCCCGTAATTCGCCCGCCTTGCGCCACCCGAGGCGGCCCGGTGGAAGCGATCCGCGGCGCCATTCGGCCTGGCCGGCCTGTTCGGGGTTCATCCCGCTGAGCATGTCGGTGAGCAACCGCTGGCCGACCGTCCACTCCTGCAGGTTGTCGATCTCGACCGGCATGGCGTCCTGCACGCCCTCGACCTCCCACGGCAGGGTGAAGTCCAGCGCGGTGAAGAAGCCTTTGATCGGGTTGGCGAAGAACCGCATCAGCTCGGGCAGGGTCACGTCGTCGGGTGGCGGTGGCGGCAGCGGCTGGGCCAGCAGGTCGGGTTGTTCGGGCCTGGTGTGCGCGGTGACCGACGCGGCATTGATGGCGGTGGTGTCGAAGGTGAACGGCTGGCCGGGGACGCCGAGCGCACCCGGGGTCACGTTGCGGATGTCGAAGGGCTGCAACGGATGCTGCACCACGACCTGGTCGTATACCGGTGCCTCGGTGGTGCGGTCGAGCGCGTCGAGCAGCTCGGCGAGCGGCACCGCGGGCGGTCGCGGGTGCCCGGAGTACTCGTTGGCACCGGTGTAGGTGACCACCAGGGTGTCGGTGGCCGAGCAGATCGCGTCGAGCAGCAACTGACGGTCCTCGGAACGGACGTCGCGTTCACCGGTCATGGGTATCCGCGCCAGGGCGTCGTCGCCGTCACGAACGCCGATCCGCGGGAACACGGTGTCGTCCAGGCCGACCAGGCAGACCACCCGATGCGGCACCGACCGCATCGGCACCATGGTGCACACCGTGAGCGTGCCGGTGCGGAAGTTGGCCCGGGTGGGACGGCCGGCCAGGTGCCTGCGCAGCAGTGCGGTGATGTCGGGCAGCCGCATCGGCGTGTCCGCCCGCGGCCCTGCGGTGGTCACCAGGTCGCCGAACTCGCGCTGCAATTGGCTGCTCTGCCAGGCATCGTCTCCCGAGGTCCGGGTCAGTAGTGCGATCCCGTCATCGAGCGCTGCCAGCCACTCGAACAGTGGCCTTGTGCCGCTCAGTGATTCGATGACCCGCTGGAGTCTGTCGACGAACTCGGCGAGCCGGCCGGCCAGCTCCACACTGTTGCTGCCGACATCGTCGAGCGGCAGGGTGACATCGAGCCACGCCTTGGAGTCATCGGACATCGCCACCCCGGCCAGAACCCGGTCGATGCCGAAGCGCCAGGTGTTCTGGATGAACGGGATGCCGTAGCGAGCGCGATGGTCCTTGTCGAGCCCCCAGCGGATGTTGGCCTGCTGCACCCACCGGGTGATGTTCTCCAGGTCGTCGTCGGTGAAGCCGAAGCGGGCCCGGACCGGTGCGGCCTGTGCGATGTTGAGCACCTCGGTGGCGGTCACCCGGCCACCGGCCAGCTCGAGCAGCTGCTCGGCGACCGTCAGCAGCGGGTTGGTCTGAACCAGCGAGCGGTCGGCCAGCCGCACCCTCAGCCGGTGGGCCGGATGTGCGCCGGGCACCACCTCGCCCAGACCGAAGTCGGCGATGATGAGCGCGGCGTAGGTCTCGATGTCGGGACACATCACCAGGATGTCGCGCGGCTCCAGGGTCGGGTCGTCGGCCAGCAGCCCGAGCAACACTTCGCGCAGCACGTCGATCTGACGGGCCGGGCCGTGGCAGCTGTGTACCTGAACCGACCGGTCACCCTCGCGCAGCGACCTGCCCTGCGGGCGAACCGCATTGGCGGCGATATCGGACTGCAGCCAGCCGAGCAGCGTGTCCGGTCGCAGGGCAGCGCCGAGGAACTCGTCGGTGGCCACCGCGGCGGGCAGGCTGCGCTGAAGCTCTCGCAGATCCCGGCCCAGGGTGGCCAGCAGTGGGTGGTTGACACGGCGGTGGGTCAGGTCCTGGGACCGCGGGATGCTGCCGTGCACCCCCGCCAACGCCGTCCACAGGTCCGCACTGGGATGTGGCAGCCACAGATGCACCTGGTGGTGGGTGGACAGCGCCTCAACGAGCTCGATATCGGTACACGCCAGTCGGGTGTAGCCGAACAGGGACAGGCGATCCGGCAGGTCGGCGCCGGACTCCTGCAGCTGCACAAGGGTTTTGGCGTGCCGGATGTGGGGCGGGTCGATGCCCACCGTCTCGACCAGGGCACGCCACAGGTGCGGTTGCCACTGCAGGTCGCGGTCGAGGTCGTCCGCCGCACCGTCGAGCCAGTCGGCCAGCAGCCCGGGGCGCTGACGGGCGTAGGAGACGAACAGGCCGGCCAACCGGCGGGCCACCGCGTAGCGCCGTCCCTGCCGCAGTTCCTGCTCTTCACCGGTGTCGAAGTGACCGAGGTGGGTGGCCAGGGTGACACACCACGGCTCGTCGAGGTGGGAGTCGATAACCTCCAGCAGCGGCCAGGCCAGCGCATCCGGGGACCACGGGTCCTCGTCGCGGGTGCCGGCGATGTCGGCGATGAGCGAGCCCGGGGTGCGAAACGACACCCCCGCACAGATGCCGTCAGCACCGGTGCCCCGGCCCAGCACATGCGACAGCCGCTGCGATAGCCACCGTTCCAGCCCGCGCGCCGGCACCACCACGAGTTCTTCGGCGAAGGGGTCTGGTGGTGGGGTCGCCAGCAGCGCACCCAGACCGTCGGCGAGCACGTCGGTGCGTTCGGCGCGGTGGAGGTGCAGGGCCATCGGGACCACCGTAAACCGTGGCGCCGACAGCGCGGCGGGCATCCGCCCGGAACGCTGACGTCAGCGCGCGGCCGGAAACGTCAGCGTGAACGTCGCGCCCTGTCCCGGCGTGGAGGCCACCGTGACGTCCCCGCCGTGCGCATGGGCGATCTCGCGCACGAGGGCCAGGCCGATACCGTAGGACTCGCGGCCTTCCCGGGTGGTGTGTTCGGCACCGTGCGAGAAGCGGGTGAACAGGGTCGCCATGGTTTCGGTGTCGATACCCACACCGTCGTCGGCCACCGCCGCCGTCACGGTGTCGCCGGTGCGCCCCACCAGGATCTGCACCGTGCCGCCGCGGTGCTGATGTCCCAGAGCGTTGTCCACCAGCGCGGTCACCGCGCGACGCAGCGCCGCCTCAGAACCCAGAACCGCGAATGATCCTGCACCGCTGGACTTCTGGTAGCTCAGCGTGACGCCCAACGAGTCCGCATAGGGGGCCATGCTGTCGCGGACGGCGGCGGCGACGGCGGCGATGTCCACCCGGTCGCGCAGCGGTGCGCCGGCGGTCATGGTGGCCGAGGCCAGCAGATCCTCGACGATGTCGCCGAGCACCCGGGTATCGGCCACCAGCGCGTCGGCGTCCCGCTGTACGGTCTGCGGGTCGGCGGTACCCACCCGGTGCGCCAGCATCTGGGCCCGGGTGTGCAGGACGGTCAGCGGGGCGCGCAGCTCGTGGGAGGCATCGGCGACGAACCGGCGCTGCAGCGCCAGCGCCTGCGCAAGAGGTTGCGCGGAGCGCCGGGTGAACAGGGCCACCACCCCGATGGACGCCAGGATGCCCACCAGTTCGGCGAACGCCAGCGAGATGAGGAGCCGGCCCCGCCCGGCCTGATAGGGCGCCAGATCGATCATCGCGACCACCCGGCCCTGCGGACGGTCCACCGCGAGCGTCCGGAAGTGCCGGCCTTCGGCGTGCAGATCACCGAAACCGGCCGGCCCGGTCAGCAGTGGCGCACCCGGCTGGCCGCCGTCGCTGAACGACACCCGGCCGTCCAGGGTGCGCATGGCCAGTTCCATGTCCGGTGGTGGGTCGTCGGTGTCGTCGGCGGCCATCGCCACGGTCTGCAGCTCGGCGTCGATCTCCCGCCGCTGCGTGCGCACATAGACCGCGAACACCACGCCGCCGACCAGCAGCAGCACCAGAGCCAGCGCGGCCGATGCCTGGAATGCCGCCAGCCGGCCGGCACGCTTGACCAACGCCAGATCACTCGGCGGTGCGCTGGTGTCCTTGCCGCGCACCATCGTCACCCCAGCCCGAACCGGTAGCCGGTGCCATGCACCGTGCGGATCACCTGTTTGCCCAGCTTTCGGCGTAGGTAGTGCACGTAGAGGTCGACCGCACCGCCGGATTCGGCACCGTCGAACACCGAGTCCAGCAACTGTGCGCGGCTGAAAACCCGCTTCGGGGCGGCCATCAGGGTGCCCAGTAGCGATGCCTCCCGCTCGGAGAGCTCGACATCGATGCCATCCGGGGTGGCACCGCAGACCCGGCGGGTGACCCGGTCCAGCACCAGACCGCCCGCACTGATCGTGGCACTGCCGTCGGTGCGGCGCAGCAGGGCCCGCACCCGGGCCAGCAGCTCGGGGACCTCGAATGGTTTGACCAGGTAGTCCTGCGCACCGGCGTCCAGCCCCTCGACGCGGTCGTCGACCGCCCCGCGGGCGGTGAGGATCAGCGCCGGTGTGGTGATCCCACGCGAGCGCAGCAGCGCCACCAGATCGGCACCGTCCATCACCGGCAGGCCACGGTCGACGATCAGGGCACCGAAGTCGCCGGACAGGCCGCGATGCATCCCCTGCTGCCCGTCGTAGGCCACCTCGACCCGGTAGCCCGCATCGGTGAACAACTCGGCCAGCATGGCGCTGAGCACACGGTCGTCCTCGACGACCAGCAGCCGGGGTCCATCGGTTGACACGCTGTCGAGAGTGCCACGACACCGGCCATACCGCGTGCAATGGCGATTCTTACAGCGCTCAAAGAATGACCCCGCACGCTGAAGGCATGACGGCGTGGACGCTGGCCGGGCCCGGCCAGTCGCAGTGGCACCGGTGGAGCACCCAGATGCATCTGCTGGTCGCCGATGCTGGTGCGCTGCCGACGGCACGGGCTCTGGTGGATGCGGAGCTGGATGCCATCGAGCTGGCCGCATCCCGGTTCCGGCCCGACTCGGAGGTCAGCATGCTGGCCGCCCACGCGGGCGCACCGATGCCGATCAGCCCGCTGCTGGCGGCGCTGATCGAGGCTGCGCTGGACGCGGCCCGCTTCACCGACGGGGATGTGGACCCGACGGTCGGCTCGGCGCTGATCGCGCTGGGCTACGACCGTGACATCGACGAGCTCGGGGGACCCCGGGTGACGTCGATCGCACGGCCGGCGAACTGGGCGATGGTGGACTTCGACGGCCGTAGTGTCCGGCTGCCCACCGGGGTGCTGCTGGATCTGGGGGCCACCGCGAAGGCGCTCGCCGCCGACCGGTGCGCACAGCTGGTGTTCGCCCATACCGGCAGCGGTGTGCTGGTCAACCTGGGCGGCGACATCGCCACCGCCGGGCCGGTACCCGAGGACGGCTGGCAGGTGCTGGTGACCGATACCGACGACGACCCGGTTGCGCAGGTGTCGCTGGGCACTGACACCGGCCTGGCGACCTCGAGCACCCAGCGCCGACGGTGGTGGCGCGACGGCGATCTGGTCCACCACATCGTCGATCCGCGAACCGGCCGGTCTGCCGACCCGGTCTGGCGCACCGTCAGCGTGGTGGCCGGCACCTGCGTTGCGGCGAACACGATCAGCACCGCAGCTGTGATCCGGGGCCACCGCGCCCCGGAATGGATTGCGAGCCTGGAAGTTCCGGCTCGACTCGTCGACTCCGACGGCGAGGTACGGACGGTAGGAGGGTGGCCGAAGTGACACAGCGACTGCATATCGACTGGACCCGGTGCGACGGCCGCGGCCTGTGCACCGAACTGCTGCCGGATGTACTGACCCGCGACGACTGGGGATATCCGCTGGCCCGCAAGGCTGCTCGCGAACCGCTGGTACCCGGCGAGTCGCTGAAGTACGCCAAGGCCGCGGTGAAGCGCTGCCCCCGGCTGGCGCTGCGGTTACTACCAACCGTTGAGACAGAAGCTAGGCAGACAAAGTGCGAGTAGACGTCGGCGTGAGTTCTGAATGAACGCCGATCAGCCCACCAGCCGGGCGATCGAGCGCAGCGGGATGTGCAACCAGCTCGGCCGGTAGCGGGCCTCGTAGGCCGCCTCGTACACCGCCTTGTCGAGTTCGTAGGCCGACAACACCGCAGACTGATCTCGCGGGTCGGTCTGCGATTCCGACGCGTACCCGTCGCAGAACGAGGCGCAGTTACGGTCCACCCACTCCTTGGCCCGCGCCGCCAGTTGCCGGTCGGCGGTCTGGTCCACCAGCTGCTGATACGCCGCGTATTCGAACGAGCGCAGCATGCCGGCGACATCCCGCAACGGCGAGTCAGGCTTGCGCCGGGCCTCCAGCGGCTGCCCCGGTTCACCTTCGAAGTCGATCAGCAGCCAGCGTTCCGGAGTTCGCAACACCTGTCCCAGGTGCAGGTCGCCGTGCACCCGCTGTACGGTGATCGGCTCGTCGGCCAGTTTGGCGTAGCGCTCTTCGATCGCCGGCACATAGTCGGCGAGTTCGGCCACCGCGGCTGCGGCGGTCGAAAGCCGTTCGCGCATCACGTCGATCGGCAACACCGTTGTCGACGTACCGAGCTCGGTGGCCAGGGTCGCGTGTACCGAGGCGACAGCCTCGCCCAAACGGTAGGCCTCCCCGGCGAAATCCCCGCCGACCTCGTAGGCGTACAGGTCGCCCTCGGCATACAGATCGCGGGTACTGGCCGTCGCCATATCCCAGCCCTCGGCGGAGTTGGCGGCGTAGGCGGCCACCATGCCCAGCGGGCACGTCTGCTCGCCGTCCACCGTGTCGAATGTCCCGAGAAGCCTTGCCACATGGACATTTCCGGCTCTGCCCAGCACCCGGTTGAGTTCGATGTCCGGATTGATGCCACACGCCACCCGCCGGAACACCTTCAGAATCGCCTGATCTTCGAAGACCACGCTGGTGTTGCTCTGCTCGGCGTCGGAGACCCGGGGCGCGGCATCCACCGGCAACTCCACACCGGGCTCGCGGGTGAACGTGACATCGCCGATGGTGGCCGACGAGTCGATCAGCGACAGCAGGAACCGGGCGGCGGCCGGATCGTAGAGCGCATCGTAGGCGGTGTGATCGCCGACCGAACCGACGGTTGCGACGGTGCCGTACTCGGACACCGGAGCTGAATCCCATTGCACCAGAACTTGATAGCGTTCCGTAGTGTCGTTGGTGTAGTTGACGTCGAGCAGCAGCAACTCCAGCTGGTCACGCAGCCCCACCACCACTGCAGGGTGCACCGCAGCGATCTCGCGTCCACGGCCGGCATACCAGCGCTGGGTGGGCAGCCACTCGGCCCAGGGGAGGTGCTGCGGCGAACTCATGACTTCTCCTCGGGCGGGCACAGCCGAAACCAGTAGAACCCGTGCCCCGGCAGGGTGAGCAGATAGGGCAGCTGCCCGATCTTGGGAAACGGCACGTGCCCAGTCAGTTCCACCGGCGTGTAGGCATTCCAGTGCTGCAGATTCAGTTCGATCGGCTGGGGGAATCTCGACAGGTTGTTCACACACAGCACGGTGTCGCCGCCGTCGAGCTCCCGGACATAGGTCAGCACCGACGGGTTGGAACCGCTCAGTTCCCGAAACGTGCCGGTGGCGAACGCATCGTAGCGGCGTCGCACCGCAAGCATGGTGCGGGTCCAGTTCAGCAACGACGTCGAACTATCGCGCTGCGCTTCGACATTCACCGATTGGTACCCATAGATCGGGTCCTGGTTGGGCGGCAGGTACAACCGGCCGGGGTTGGCCGTGGAGAAGCCGGCATTGCGGTCCGGGGTCCACTGCATCGGGGTGCGCACACCGTCGCGGTCGCCGAGCCAGATGATGTCGCCCATGCCGATCTCGTCGCCGTAGTACAGCACCGGCGAGCCCGGCAGCGACAACAGCAGGGCGGTGAACAGTTCGGTCTGGTTGCGGTCGTTCTCCAGCAGCGGTGCCAGCCGCCGACGGATACCCACGTTGGCTTTCATCCGCGGATCCTTGGCGTACTCGGCGTACATGTAGTCACGCTCTTCGTCGGTGACCATCTCCAGGGTCAGCTCGTCGTGGTTGCGCAGGAAGATGCCCCATTGCGCCATGTCCGGGATCTCCGGGGTCTGGGCCAGGATCTCCGAGATCGGAAACCGCGACTCGCGGCGCACCGCCATGAAGATGCGCGGCATCAGCGGAAAGTGGAACGCCATATGGCATTCGTCGCCGCCCATTGCGGGGTCGCCGAAGTACTCCACCACGTCGGCCGGCCATTGGTTGGCCTCGGCCAGCAGCACCCGCCCTGGGAACTCGTCGTCGATGACCTTGCGGCAGTGCTTGAGGAACGCATGGGTCTCGGGCAGGTTCTCGCAGTTGGTGCCCTCCCGCTCGAACAGGTACGGCACCGCGTCGAGCCGAAACCCGTCGATGCCGAGGTCCAGCCAGAACCGAAGGACGTCGATCATCGCCTCTTGCACGGCAGGGTTGTCGTAATTCAGGTCGGGCTGATGCGAGAAGAATCGATGCCAGTAAAACTGCTTGCGCACCGGGTCGAACGTCCAGTTCGACTCTTCGGTGTCGACGAAGATGATGCGGGCGTCGGTGTAGCGCTGGCTGGTGTCACTCCACACGTAGAAGTCACCGTACGGCCCGTCGGGGTCGCGCCGGGATTCCTGGAACCACGGGTGCGAGTCGGAGGTGTGGTTCATCACCAGGTCGGTGATGATGCGGATGCCGCGCTTGTGGGCGGCGTCGAGCAGGGCGACGAAGTCGTCGACAGTGCCGAACTCGGGCAGCACCTTGTAGAAGTCGCGGATGTCGTAGCCGCCGTCACGCAGCGGCGAATCGTAGAACGGCGGCAGCCACAGGCAGTCCACCCCGAGCCACTGCAGATAGTCGAGTTGTTCGATCAGTCCGCGCAGATCACCGACCCCGTCGGCGTTCGAATCGTAGAAGGCCCGCACCAGCACCTCGTAGAACACCGCACTCTTGAACCAGGTGCGGTCTGCGGGCAGGGCGTGCGCCTGGCCGAAGTCCTCGGCGTTCGGATGCTCCACCACGCCGCCTTCGACGTGGCTGCCACCTGCCGGGTCGCTCGTCAACTCCATCTACGTTTCACTACCCCACACTGGCCGAACCGAATCACACCGCCGCCGAGCGTGCGCCAAGAGTTCGTCACAGCGGCGTGTCGGCGTGCAGACACGCACGGTCGAGCGTCAATCCCGCACGCGCACTACAACTTTGCCCTTGGCGGTGCGGTTTTCCAGCGACGCCACCGCGGCGGCGGCCTCTTCGAAAGGGTAGACCTCAGGCTGGGGGACGGCCAGTTGACCGGAGGTGAGCAGGGCGGCCAGGCCGTCCCACTCCTGCGCCAGCGCGCCCGGGTGCGTCATGGTCCAGGCACCCCATCCGACGCCGACGACGTCGATGTTGTTCAGCAGCAGCCGGTTGACCTTGACAGTCGGGATCTCACCGCCGGTGAAGCCGACGACCAGCAGCCGTCCGCCGGGCGCCAGCGAGCGCAGCGAGTCGGTGAAGCGGTCGCCGCCCACCGGGTCCATGACGATGTCGACGCCCTTGCCACTGGTCAGTTCGGCGACGGCGTCCTTGAACCCGTCGACCAGCACGACGTCGGTGGCGCCGGCAGCCCTGGCCACCTCGGCCTTGTCCTCAGTGCTGACCACGGCGATCACCCGGCTCGCGCCCAGTGCCGGGGCCAGCCGCAGGGTCGAGGTGCCGATACCGCCAGCCGCGCCGTGCACCAGTACCGACTCGCCCTTGGCCAGCCGACCACGTTCGGTGAGCGCGAAGTACACGGTGAGGTCGTTGAACAACAGGCCCGCGCCCGCCTCGAAGCTGACATTGTCGGGCAACGGGAACGCCCGCTCGGGCGTGAGCACCGCGGTCTCGGCCATCGCTCCGGCGATCAGGGTCAGACCGACCACCCGGTCACCCGCCTTGACCGCGGCGCCCTCCGGCGCAGAGCGCACCACACCGGCGACCTCGGCGCCGAGGGTGAACGGCAGTTCCGGCTTGTACTGGTAGAGACCGCGGGTCAGCAGCGCATCGGGGAAAGCCACCCCGGCGGCGTAGACGTCGACCACGACGCCGCCCTCGGCGGCCGGTTCGTCGATCTCGACAACCTGCACTGATTCCGGGCCGCTGAGTTCGGTCACTCTGATCGCACGCATGGCCGTCAGTGTTGCACGCTACTTCGGCACCTCGATGGCCAGCAGCTCGACCTGCAGCTCACCCCGCGGAGTGGAGTAGGTGACGGTGTCGCCGGCGCTGCGCCCGAACAGCGCCAGACCGAGCGGACTGTCCGCGGTCAGTGTGCTGTCCTCCGCACCGGCCGGCGTCTCCTCGAGATAGTTGATCACCCGCATGCGCACCGGCTCGTCGCCGGGAAAGCGCACCGTGACCTTGGTGCCGTTGGGCAGTTGACCTGGCACGTCGGCGTTTCCGCCGGCGAGGAGCCAGGCCAGCCGGCCGATCTGCTCATCGATACCGGCCAGGTCCTCGGCACGCTGCAGTGCGTCGGCGGCGTCGCCTCGGTCACCGACGGTGTCGGCGTCCCCTTGCAGCTCGGCCCGCATCTGGTCGCGCCGCTGCCGCAGTTCGGCGAGTTCGCCCTCCAGGCGGTCGCGTTCCTGCGCGTCGAAGTTCGTCTCGCTCATGATCGACAAGCTACCTCTGCACCGGGGTCGCAACACTGCGTTTTGTTTGGGCCATGGGCCCGGGGGTACCGCAGCGGAACATGTTGACCTCGCTGCCCTCGGCGGCGAATGGGGGTGGACTCGATCGCGCCAACGTGCCGGCCGCGGCGAGCGCGGTATCGTGCCGACGTGGCATCCCGTGATCATGGCGACCCTGGCGACGCCCCTTCGGTGCCGCCGCCCCTGACCTCCGTCGTCGACGAGACGCGGCCGTCGGCCGCCGAGGAAGCCCGCACCATCGCCGCGTCCACCAACACCGGGGTGCTGGCGAGCCTGACCACCTCCGGTGATCCGTGGGCTTCGTTCGTCACCTACGGCCTGCTGGACGGCGCACCGGTGCTGTGTGTCTCGCACATGGCCGAGCACGGGCGCAACCTCGCCCATGATCACCGCGCCAGCCTGGCGATCGTGGCACCGACCACCGAGACCGATCCCTTGGCCAGCGGCCGGATCACGCTGGCCGGGGTGGTCGAGCACCCGGTCGGCGATGAGCTGGCGGCAGCGCGCGAGGCGCACCTCGAGGCGGTCGCGGCGGCCAAGTACTACATCGACTACTCGGACTTCGCCCTGTGGGTGCTGCGTGTGCAGCGGGTCCGCTGGGTCGGCGGCTACGGCCGGATGGATTCGGCGACGGCAGCGGCCTACTGCGCTGCCACACCGGATCCGGTGCGGCCACATGCTGCCGGTGCGATCGCCCATCTGAACGCCGACCATGCCGACTCGCTGGCGGCGATGGCGCGGGTGCTGGGCGGCTACCCCGACGCCACCGCAGCGGTGTGCACCGGCATCGACCGGTACGGACTGGACTTGCGGGTCAGCACCCCACGTGGGCCGGCGGCCGCCTACACCCGCGTCGGGTTCGGTAGAGCGTTGGATTCCGCTGACGAATTGCGTTCGGCGACAGTGGAACTCACTGCCCAAGCCCGCAAAAGCTAACCACCGAGCTCGGAAAGCGCCGAATCCAGCACCGGGTCGTCGGCGGTGATCACGCGCCACGCCCGGTGCTCTGCTGCAACTCGTCGATGAGCGCGGAGGCTTGGGCCTTGGTGAGGTGCGCCGGCACCTCGAGGCCGGCCTCCTGGGCCAGCGTGCCCAGGTAGCTGCGCTGTGGTCCGGTCATGGGTTCATCACCGGTGACCCAGTCGGACTGGTCCTTGGTGGGGTTCTCCTGCGGCGCGCGATCGCTCATATCGCTACCTATGCCCACCGGCATCGGGGTGTAAGCCTGTGCCGTCGAAGTTTCCTATACCGGCGCGGTCCGGTTGAGCGCCAGCGCGAGGAAGGTCGCGATGGTCGCGAACAGCACCGCCACTCGCAACCAACCGGTTCCAGCCGGGGCGCTGATGGTCTGATAGCCGACCTGTTCGAGCACCGAGGAGTAGCTCTTGTCCAGCTCGGCGACGTTGCTGGCGGTGTAGTGCTGGCCGCCGGACAGCTCGGCGATGCGCTTCATCTGCGTGCCGTCGACGGGGACCGGAACATGGTCGTCCTTGAGCGTGACCACTCCGGTCGGCGTGCCGAAAGTGATGGTGGAGATCGGGATCCCCTGGTCTTTGGCCGCACGCGCGGCCGTGAACGCACCCCGCGGGTTGTCCTGATTCGCCGGCTTGTTGGCCCCACCGTCGGACAGCAGCACGATGCGTGCCGGCGGTGGCGTCGCGTTCCCGGCCGTCAGGACGGTGTTGACGGTCTTGATGGAGTCAAGCGCGGTGAAGATGGCTTCACCGGTGGCGGTGGAGTTATCGGTCTGCAGGTTGTCCAGGGCCGCGATGGTGGCGCTGTGATCCGGTGTCGGCGAGACCAGCAGATTGACGTTGCCGGAGAACGACACCAGACCCAAATTCACCCCCGGCGTCAACTGTTGGGCGAACTGCTTGGCCGCGTCCTGGGCTGCCCGCAACCGCGTCGGCGGCACGTCCTTGGCTTGCATGGATTGCGACACGTCGATGAGCAGCATCACCACCGCGCGATTGCGTGGGATCCGCACGCTGTGCATCGGTCCGGCGAGCGCGAAGACCAGCATCAGCAGGGCGACGGACGCCAGCGCGATGGGCACGTGCCGGAGCACCCCGCGCCGCCGGGACGACACCGCGCCGAGCAGGGCCGAATCGCTGTATCGGCGCAGCCGCCGGCGCCGCTGCACCTGCGCGACCACGTACAGCGCGACCAGGGCCGCAGGCACCACTGCCAGCAGCAGGTACATCGGGTGCGCCAGACCCGACAGGGTCAGCGTCCCGATTCCGGGCAGCGTCATCGCAGGGACCCGGCCCTGGAGTACATCTCGGCACCGGCAGTCACGGCAGAACCACTCCGACCCTCCTGATCGCTCACGGCGAATCCGCAGCCAACGTGGCTACCGTGTCTTTGTACCGATCTTCGCTGAGAAGAACTCGGGTCGAAACTCGGGTCGAAGAGGAAGGCAGCAGCGATGGTGTGCTTGGTGGCGAGGAGCCCCGGGGCGTGGACCGGAGCCGTCCGTCGGTGAATTCACTGTCGGTGTCGGGGTTCGCCAGCGCGTGGTTCTTCCTGTACTTCGCCATCATCGCCGCAGTGGTGGCGGTATACGTCCTGATTCAGCGGGCCAGGAACCGCCGGGTGCTGCGGTTTGCCAACATGGAGTTGCTCGAGCAGGTCGCGGCGGGCCGAAAGCCGCGTCGATGGCGGCATCTGCCGGTGGCCCTCCTGGTGGCCGCGTTGGCACTGCTGACCACGGCCATGGCGGGCCCCACCCACGATGTGCGGATCCCCCGCAATCGCGCCGTGGTGATGCTGCTCATCGACGTGTCGGAATCGATGGCGGCCACCGATGTCGCCCCGAGCCGGATCGAAGCCGCGCGGGAAGCCGGCAAGCATTTCGCCGACATGCTCACGCCGGGGATCAACCTCGGGCTGGTGAAGTTCTCCTCCGGTGCCACCCTGCTGGTGGCTCCCACGACCGACCATGAGCAGGTCAAGGCCGCGATAGACAAGCTGGTTCCCGAGCCGCGGACGGCGACCGGCGAGGGCATCTTCACCGCGCTGCAGGCGATCGCGACCACCGGTGCGGTGATGGGTGGCGCCGACGGGCCGCCGCCGGGTCGGATCGTGCTGGAGTCCGACGGCAAGGAGACCGTCCCGCCGGATCTGGAGGCACCGCGCGGGGCGTTCACCGCCGCGCGGGCGGCCAAGGAGCAGGGCGTCCAGATCTCCACGATCTCCTTCGGCACCAAGAACGGCGTTGTCGAGATCGACGGCCAGTCGATTCCGGTTCCCACCGACGACGAATCGCTGGCCCGGATCGCCGAACTCAGTGGCGGCGAGGCGTTTCAAGCCAGCAGCCTCGAAGAGCTCACCCGGGTGTACTCGACCCTGGATCAGCAGATCGGCTACCAGGTCATCCAGGGCGATGCGAGCGCGGCCTGGATCGCGCTCGGCGCATTGGCGCTGGCCCTGTCGGTGGCGGCCGGGATAGTGCTGAACCGCCGACTGCCGGGCTGAGGCATGCCCCGAACGTGCCGTGCGGCCCCAGGCCGCCGCAATTCCCACCACATTGCCAGCTACCGCACAGGTGTCGGCAGCACCGGCCAGTGCCGGTTATGACTCGGCGGCCACCAGGCTGGGTGGGCCGCTGGGCCGGTGGGCCTGGCTGCGCCGGCGGACGATAGCGCGGCCCCCGGCACCGGGCGCATTGGCGACTCCCCGGGACTGGTAGGGCTCACCCGGCGCACCGGTGGGCTCGAAGCTGAACTCACGCAACAGGGTTCGCAACGTAACGGTCATCTCCATGTTGGCGAAGGCGGCACCGATGCACCGGCGAATCCCCCCGCCGAACGGAATCCACGCGTAGTTGTCGGGCGGATTACCCAGAAACCGATCCGGGTCGAAGACCGATGGGTCAGGAAACCGTTCGGCTGACGCGTGCGCCAGGGCGATGCTCACCATGATCACGTGATCTTCCGGAATCACCCACTCGCCCAATCGAATCCGGGTCAATGTGCGCCGGGAGGTACCGTCGATGACGGGGCGCACCCGCTGCACCTCCCAGATAGTCGCCTGCTGCAGATCCGAGCCACCGGCGTCGGCCTCGATGGTGAGCCGCTCGAGCAGTCCGGGTTGCCTGCGCACGCGCTCGACCAGCCAGGCCAGCGTGGTGGCCGTGGTCTCGTGGCCGGCGGTCAACAGGGTCAGCAGTTCGTCGGCGATGTGCCGGTTGGAGATTCGGGAGCCGTCGTCGTAGCGGGCCCGCAGCATCAGCGAGAGCACATCGGCGCGATCCTCGAAATTCGGATCGGAGCGCGCCTCGGCGATCAGCGAGTCGACGATCTCGTCGTAGCGCTGGCGGTAGCGTCGCATCATGCCGCCAGGACTGCGGGGGCCGAGGTCCCGGCGGACGAACCGCGGCAGCACCACCAGCCGTGAACCGATCTCCACCGCACGCGGCAGCAGATCGCGCAGTTCGTCTAACGCCGCGCCCTGTGCACCGAACACGGTGCGCAGGATCGCGTTCAGGGTGATGCGCATCATCGAGGGCAGCGTCTCGAACTCGACCCCCTCAGGCCAGGTGGCGACCTCGCGCATCACCTCTTCCTCGATGACGGCTTCGTAGCTGTGCATCCGCTTGCCGTGGAAAGGCGGTACCAGGAGCTTGCGGCGGGCCCGGTGCTCCTCGCCGTCCAGGCTGAAGGTCGAGCCGGGGCCGAGTACCTCGCCCAGGTTGGTGGCCCGTCCGACGAGGTCGGCGCCGGCGGTGAAGAGGTCCTTGACGAGGTCAGGTTCGCTGATCAGGACGGTCTTGCCGAAGATCGGCAGGTTCAGCGTGAGAGTTGGCCCGTAACGGCGGGCCAACGAGCCCACCGAGGTGCGCCGGGAGGCGACGAACGTGATGCCCTGGATCAGCTTGGGCGTCCGCGGCCCCCGGGGAAGCCTGACCGGATCCGTCGTCGCCTGTGCCATCGGGTTACCCCTCGTCATCTCGGTACATCGCTGTACCAGGCACGGTACGCCGCTGTACCGAGGGGCACAACCCGGGCGCCCTCGGAACGGCCCAGTACCCTTGGCCAGGGCACTACAGCACTTCGACGAGGAGGACAGATGGCTGTCAGCGGCGAACGGCAGGCGCTGCGCGAATTCGGCGAGGGGCGCGGCTGGAACACCCGCGAAGCGGACCGTGCCGACGTCTACTCGCGCGACAAGCACCGGGTCCGGGTCATCTGGCAGGGCGAGGAGGCCATCAGCGGGGCGTCGTTCTTCGACGACGAGATGTACGAGATGTACACCCGCGACCTGGACAAGGTTCGCGCCTGGCTCACCCGGTAGGCCCGAGCAGCGCGATCGCCGCGGCGACCGCCTCCTCGGTGACGTCGCGCATCCGGCCACCACTTTCGACGGTCATCGCCGTCAGTTCGCGTAGACCGCCGATCAGCATGATGGCCCGCTGACGGGATACCGTGTTGATGCCGGCGGCATGCAATTCGTCAGTGTCGCTGAGGGTTTGGATCAGCGTGATGAACGCCTCGGTGACCTGCTTCTGCAACTCGCGGGCCGCCATCCCCAGGGCGGGCAGGTCGCGGATCCAGCTCAGCATCACTGCCGGCTGCGATTCGGCATTGGCGATCCAGGCTTGGACCGCCTGCCGGATCTGGGTCTCCCACGGCGCCGCCGGGTCAACCGCCGCCGAGATGACCTGGATCGTCGACCGATTGGTGTCGCCGAGCAGGGCGACCAGGCAGGCCTCCCGGTCGGAGAAGTACTCATAGAAGGTTCGCCGCGAGGTTCGGGCCCGACGGACGATCTCGGCGACCGTGGTGCCCGAGTAGCCGATGTCGGCGATCGAAGCCGCCATCGCATCGACGAGGCGTTGGCGGGGCGTGACGTCGGCCGCAGTGGGTGGGTTCGCAGACTGCACCTTCACCGTTTGTACACACCCCCTTCCCACTGCGTGCCGATCGTACGTCCGCCGTGTCCACTAGAGTTCGCCATCATGTCCGACTTCGGGTTCGCCCGCTATGTCGCGATCGGCGACAGCCAGACCGAGGGCCTGTGGGACGGCGACGACACCAGCGGCTTGATCGGGTTCGCCGACCGGCTGGCCGCCCTCCTGGACGCACGCTATCCGGGCCTGCTGTATGCCAATCTCGCCGTCCGGGGGCGCCGGATCGGCGACGTGCTGCACAACCAACTGCCCCAGGCCCTGGCCATGGACCCCGACCTCATCACCGTCTGCATCGGGATGAACGACGTGATCAGGCCCGGTCGGGCTTTCACCACCGCCCTGGCCGACCTGGACGAGGTCTACAGCCGGTTGTCGGCCTCCGGCGCCACGGTCGTCACCACGACCTTTCCCGACGTCGCCATGATGCTGCCGGTCGGCAGGTTGATCAGCGCGCGGGTCCACCAGATCAACGACGTGATCGTCGCGGCGTCGCGGCGGCACGGGTTCAGGCTGGTCGATCTCTACAGTGCTGCGTCGATGTCGCAGACCCGCACCTGGAGTCACGACCGGATGCACGCCTCGGCGCTGGGGCACCGGCTGTTCGCCGAGGCCGCCGCAGAGGCGCTCGAGCTGCCGGGCTGCAACGGCGACTGGGCGCTGGCGAGCGCGGAGGTGGAGCCCACCGGGTTCTACGAACGCGTCTACGCCCAGGCGCAATGGACGCGTGGCCTGCTCATCCCATGGCTGTGGCGTCATCTGCGGGGTCGCTCCTCAGGGGACGGTCGCAACCCCAAGTATCCAGTGCTACAACCTGTTTCAGAACGAGTCCGAGAGGCCGCCCGGAGCGCCTGAACATCAGATGTGACCGGTGTCACACCTGGGGCGAGGGTCCGACATTTGTCACCCCGAACCGTTTTGCTCCAAAGAGCAGAACGGTGCCCTCGCCGTGCCATAGTGAGGGGAAGGTGCGCCGAACGGTTAGGCGGAGGGGATCGCCAGTGCATGTCCGACCCGTCGTCCCGGCCAGCCCGGGCGACCCGATCCAGACGCGCTGCCGATGAGCGGGGCGGAGAGCCAACCGCTGGGCTGGTGGCAGGAACATACCCGGCACTGGCAGTTCCATCCGCCGATCAAGACGGCGTTCACCATCACCGCAATCCTGCTGACCATCGTGGTCGTCCTGGTCTACCTGCAGTTTCGCGGTGATTTCACCCCCAAGACCAGATTGACCATGGTCTCGGACCGGGCCGGCCTGGTGATGGACCCCGGCTCGAAGGTCACTTACAACGGCGTGGAGATCGGCCGGGTCACCGGCGTGGAGGCCATCGATCGCAACGGCAGCACGCAGGCCCAGCTCTCGCTGGACGTGAACCCGAAGTACATCATGCTGATCCCGGCCAATGCGATCGCCGAGATCAAGGCGACGACGGTGTTCGGCAACAAGTACGTGTCCTTCCGCAGCCCGGCCAACCCCAGCGCGCAGCGGATCTCCAGTGCCGATGTCATCGACGTCAGCCACGTGACGACCGAATTCAACACCTTGTTCGAGACGTTGACGTCGATCTCGGAAAAGGTCGACCCGGTCAAGCTCAACCTCACGCTGTCGGCAGCGGCCGAGGCGCTCAACGGGTTGGGTACCAAGTTCGGTCAGTCGGTGCTCAACGGTAACGCCGTGCTCGACGACATCAACCCCCAGATGCCGCAGATCCGGTCCAACATCCGCCAGTTGGCCAACCTCGCCGATGTCTACAAACAGGCCTCCCCCGACTTCTGGGATTTCCTCGACCACGCGGTGACCACCGCGGGCACGCTCAATCGGCAGCAGGGCGACCTCGACGCCGCGTTGCTGGCCTCGACCGGATTCGGCAACACCGGGGCTGACGTGTTCAAGCGTGGGGCACCGTATTTCATTGCGGGCCAACGGGATCTGGTGACCACTTCGCGGCTGCTGGACACCTACAGCCCCGAGTTGTTCTGCATGATCCGCAACTACGCGACGTCGAAGGCCAAGGACAGCGCCGGCGGGAACGGATACTCCATCGACTTCCACATCGGGCTCACCGGCGCACCCAACCCCTACGTCTACCCCGACAACCTGCCGCGGGTGAACGCCAAGGGCGGCCCGGGCGGAGCACCGGGCTGCTGGCAGGAGATCACTCACGACTTCTGGCCTGCGCCGTATCTGGTCGCCGACTACGGCGCATCGCTGGCGCCCTACAACCACTTCGAGCTGGGCCAGCCGATCCTCACCGAGTATGTGTGGGGACGTCAGGTGGGCGAGAACACCATCAATCCGTAAGTCCGAACGCGGCCGCCAGTTCGCGCAGCGACGGGCGCGGGTCCCACATCGGATTGCCGTCGCCCAGGACCTGGACCACAACGTGGTCTGCCCCGGCGTCGAGGTGTGCGGTCACCGAGGCGGCCGCCTGTTCGACCGAGCCCATGCCGACAATGCCCCGCGCGAGCCGGTCTGAACCGCCCCTGACCAAGTCGGACTCGTCGAATCCCTGGCGCAGCCACGAGTTCCGGTAGTTCGGCAGGCCCGAATAGACCTCGAGGTGCAGGTGTGCGCGGCGCAGCTGTTCCTCGGCATCGCCCTCGACGACCGCTGCCTGTTCGGACACGATCCACTTGTCCGGGCCGAGGATCTCGCGGGTCGTGGCGGTCTGTTCCGGATTGACCAGGTAGGGATGCGCACCGTCGGCCATCGTGCCGGAGAGTTCGATCATCTTGGGGCCCAAGGCCGCCAGCAGGCGCGGCGGACGGACCCCGCCTTCGATGAAGTCGGGCAGCGCGGCCATGCGTTCGAGGTAGCCGCGCATGGTGGCCAGCGGCTTGTCATAGGTCAGGCCGAAGGCGTTCTCCACCAATGGGCCATGGCTGACGCCGAGGCCGAGCACGAACCGGCCGGGGTGCAACGCGGTCAGAGCGCGGCCACCGCCTTCGGCCACCATCGGCAGCCGGGCGTGAATGTTGGCGATGCCGGTGCCGATCACCAGGTTGTCGGTGGCTTCGAGCAGGGCGGCGGACTCGACCAGACAGTCCTTGAGCCCGATCTCCGGGATGAACAGCGAACCGTAGCCCAGGGATTCGATGTCGCGGGCCACCTGCTGGGCGGCGGGCATGGGCCAGGCGGTGCCGCCCCACCACACTCCGATGCGGGACGGGAAGTCGATACGGGCGCGCTCGGTCACGGCTGCTCCTTGGTCTCAGGCCTCTTCAGGGATCCGCACGGTATCCCCTTCCAGCATGGCGATCGAGTTTCGGAACTGTTCGACCGGGGTCTCCCCCTGCCGCGGCCCCGTCAGATTCCGCGCCCGCCAGCTGTGTAACCTCTGGCACACTAGAACGCGTTCTAGTACGGCCACACAGCGCAGGAGAGTCCATGGGCAGCAGCGACGCCAGCTTCGACCTTTCCACGGTCTTCCACACCGTCGCGACCACGCTCCCCGACAACCGGGTACTGGTCTGGCGCGACCTGGATCTGACGTACG
This sequence comes from Mycolicibacterium anyangense, assembly GCF_010731855.1. Lineage (NCBI taxonomy): Bacteria > Bacillati > Actinomycetota > Actinomycetes > Mycobacteriales > Mycobacteriaceae > Mycobacterium > Mycolicibacterium anyangense. Next base: position 3,903,751 of record NZ_AP022620.1, read on the forward strand.
CCCAGATGGACGCCCGCATCGACGGCGTGGCGCACTACCTGGTCGCCCAAGGCCTCGGCTGCCACACCGAACGTGACCAGCTGCAGGGCCACCAGTCCGGCCAGGATCACGTCGGGCTGTACCTGCGCAACGGCAACGAATACCTCGAGGCGATGGTGGCCGGGTACCGGGCGCGGGTGGCGCCGTTCAACATCAACTACCGCTATGTCGAGGAAGAACTGCTGTACCTGCTCACCGATTCGGGGGCCAAGGCCTTGGTCTACGCCGCGGAGTTCGCACCGCATGTGGCCTCCATCCGCGACCAGCTGCCCGATCTGCAGCTGCTGATCCAGGTTGCCGACGATTCCGGCAATGAGCTCTTGCCCGGTGCGGTGGACTACGAATCCATCGTCAGCACCCCCGAACCGGCCGGCGGTATGCCCACCCCGACCGGCGACGACCTGTACATCCTGTACACCGGCGGCACCACCGGGATGCCCAAGGGCGTGCTGTGGCGCCAGCACGACATCTTCATGTCGGCGATGGGCGGTCGCCCGTTCATGGGCGGCGGGGACCTGAACAGCTACTCCGACCTCGCCGAGCAGGCCCGCACCAACGCCGGCGTTCGGTCGCTACTGCTACTTCCCCCACTGATGCACGGCGCCGCCCAGTGGGGCGTCTACAACACCATCAGCACCGGTGGCTGGGTTGCGTTGCCCGACAACGTCAAACACCTCGATCCCAAGGGGGTGCTGCGGCTGGCCGAGCGGGAGCGGGTGCTCAGCATCCCGCTGGTGGGTGACGCGATGGCCCGCCCACTGCTCGACGAAATCGTGACCGGCGCCTATGACCTGTCCGGGCTGTTTGTGATGACCAACGGCGGTGCGCCGCTGTCGCCGACGGTCCGCGACCAACTGCTGGAGGCGCTGCCCAACATCATGGTGATGGACGCGGTGGGCTCCTCGGAGTCCGGCGCACAGATGACGACGGTGGCGACCAAGGGCGCCGGCGCCAAGGCGGCGACGTTCACCGCCCTGGCAGACACCACGGTGGTGTCGGAAGACTTCACCCGGGTCTTGCAGCCCGGCGACGGCGAGGGCTGGCTGGCACGGCGTGGCTACGTGCCGCTGGGTTACCTCGGCGACGCCGAGAAGACGGCTCGCACCTTCCCGACCATCGACGGCATTCGCTGGTCGATTCCCGGCGACCGCGCAAACCTGTTGGCCGACGGTCAGATCGAGTTGCTCGGCCGGGACTCGGTGACCATCAACTCCGGCGGCGAGAAGATCTTCGCCGAGGAGGTCGAGCGTGCGGTGGCCAGCCATCCGGCGGTGTACGACGTGGTGGTGGCCGGCCGGCCTTCGCAACGCTGGGGCAGCGAGGTGGTGGCCATCGTCCAGTTCGCCGAGGGCAAGTCGGCCACCGACGACGAACTCGAGCAGGCCTGCTCGCAGCACATCGCGCACTACAAGCTGCCGAAGGCATTCATCCGCACCGACAAGGTCGTGCGCTCCCCCGCCGGCAAGGCCGATTACCGGTGGGCCAAGGCTGTCGCTGCGGAAAGCCTTGGCGCCCAGGCCTAGAGCGCCTGCCTACACCTTCAGGTAGCCCTTGTCGGCGGGGATCTGTGCCGCCGTCAGTAGTGACGATGCGTCGCTGGCCAGGAACAGCACCACCTCGCTGACGTCCTTGGGCGGGATCAGCGACTCGGTGGGCAGTGCGCCGGGTGAGAAGCTGTACACGAAGTGCGGATGCTTCTGGAACATCTCGTACATCGAAAGGTCGTTGCCCAGCGCGGTATCGACGCCATAGGTGTGCACCGAGTTCACCCGGATCCCGTACTCGCCGAGTTCCAGCGCCAGCGAATTGGCCAGGCCCACAACGCCGAACTTGCTGGCGCAGTAATGCCCGGCACCGGGCACCGCTTTGATCCCGGCCGACGAACTGATCGCGATGATCGACCCGCCGTTGCCCGCGTCGATCATCGCCGGCACCGTCGCCTGCACGGTATTGAAGAACCCGGTGAGATTGATGTCGATGATCTCCTGGTACATCTCCGGCGGGATCTCCCAGGCGCGGCCCCAGCTCATCACACCAGCGTTGGCTACGACGACATCTAGGCGGCCGAATTGTTCGACGGCACTGGCGATTACCCGCTTCTGGCCGTCGAGGTCGCGGACGTCGACCCGCTCGGCACTGATCTTGACACCCTCGTCCTCGACCAGGCGGACGGTGTCGGCGAGATCCTCTGGCGTGGCCGGCTCATAGCCGATGTGCCTGCCCACGGGACCGCAGGCGTCGATGGTGACGATGTTCGCGCCGGCCTGCGCCAGCCGGATGCAGTGCGCGCGACCCTGGCCGCGGGCCCCACCGGTGACATAGGCGACTCTGCCTGCCAGGGATTTGGTGGTGTCAGTCACGGCCACACCATACGTTCGAGTCCGGGCCGGATGGTCGGGAATGTGGGACAACCTCATCGCGGGAACAAACCGGCGCCGTTGTGGTTGGGGAGCGTATGCGCACTACCCAGGCCGCCCTGCTGATCCTGACCGTGGGAACCGGACTCGTCGATGCCGTCTCGTATCTGGGACTCGGGCACGTGTTCGTCGCCAACATGACCGGCAACGTGGTGTTCCTGGGTTTCGCCGCCAACCGCGGTTCGGGTCTGTCCGCCACGTTGGCGCTGATTGCGCTGGGGGCGTTCTTGTTAGGGGCGTTGGCCGGCGGTGCGGTGGGCCACCGCCTGGCCGCCACCCGGGCGTGGCCGTCCTCGATCCTCGGTGTCCAGGCTCTGCTGCTCGCAGGCAGTTCGGTCGCCTTGGCCGTCCTGGGCACCGCGGCGGTCGGTCGCGCACCGATCGTGGCGGTGCTGGCGTTCGCATTCGGCCTACAGAACAGCACCGCGCGGCGGATGGCCGTGCCCGACCTCACCACCACCGTGCTGACGCTGACGGTGACCGGTCTGGCCGCCGACAGCCGGATCGCCGGTGGCCCCGGCGCCCGCCCGGGCCGGCGGATCGCCTCCATCAGCGCCATGCTTGCCGGGGCCGCTGCCGGGGCGCTGCTGGTCGCGGTGTCGGTGCCCGCGACCATCGGCGCTGTCGCGGTGTGTGTCCTGGTCGCTGCCATCCTGCTCCGGATCGCGCCGAAGGCGTCGGTGGCCACGCCGTAATGCACCCGTCCGGCGGCTTGGAATGCATGACTCCGCGGCCGGCCCGCAGTAGCGTCTACGGCCATGACCGCGAGCAGACTGCGGCTCCGCTACGCCAGAGCCTTGGCGCTCGGTCAGCTGCTCGCCACCGTCGAGCTGATCATCCTGATCATGCCGCTGCGCCACCAGGTGGTGCCGGAAGCTCAGGCCGTCTTCAACCCCGGCACCTTGATCACCGGGTCGGTTTTGGGGGTGCTCGGCATCGCGGCTGTCATCGCCTGTGCCATCTACGTAGTGGACGTCAAACTCCGCTGGTTCACAGCCGGACAACCGCCCGGTGCCGCCGACCGCGCCTTCGTGCGGCGCCTTCTGCGCACCCAGTGGGAAGTGCTGGCGGGCATCTGGGCCTTGAGCGGCGTGGTGCTGGTGATCGTCAGTCGCGACGCCGGTGCGGCCGCGGCCTGGTTGGTCGCGATAGCCATGTTCTTCGGCGCCACCACCTCGGCCGGGGCCGCACTGCTGCTCATCCAGCGAACACTGCGCCCCATCATCGCCGCTATCTACACACCGTCGGAGCGGGAACGCACCCCGGGGGTGCTGGCCCGGCTGCTGTTGATGTGGCTAGTCTCCAGCGCACTTCCCACGCTTGGCATCGCGATCGTGGTGGTGATGCACTCGCACGGCTGGATCATCGAGAAGACGGCCTCCATCGAGGTGACCGTCGTGGTCTTGGCGGTCGTCTCCGGACTGGTCGGCCTTCGTGCGATGACGATCGCCGCCCTGTCAATCTCCGACCCGGTACGCGACGTGGTCGATGCCATGGCCAAGGTCGAACACGGGGAGATCGCTACCCGGGTGCCGGTGTATGAGCACTCCGAGGTCGGCCGGCTGCAGAGCGGATTCAACCGGATGCTTGCCGGGCTGGCCGAACGCGACCGGCTACGCGATCTGTTCGGCCGCCACGTCGGGACCGATGTGGCGCTGCGCGCAGTCGCTGACGCCGACACGCTGACCGGTGAGGTGCGCCATGCGGCGATCCTGTTCGTCGACCTCGTCGGCTCTACCCAGCTCGCCCAATCCCGGTCACCGGCCGAAGTCGCCGAGGTGCTCAATCACTTCTTCGCGATCGTGGTGGCAGCAGTGGACCAACGCCGCGGCCTGATCAACAAGTTCCAGGGTGACGCGGTGCTGGCGGTGTTCGGGGCCCCGCTGGCCAACGCCGATGCGGCCTCCGACGCCTTGGCGACAGCCCGCGAGCTCACTAGTACCCTGCGCCGACTTCCTTTGGTGGACTTCGGAATCGGTGTTTCCGCCGGCCCGGTGTTCGCCGGGAACGTCGGCGCCGAGCATCGCTACGAATACACCGTCATCGGCGACGCCGTGAACGAGGCGGCCAGGCTGGCCGACCGGGCCAAGCTCACCCCGGCCCGGGCACTGTGCTCGGCGGTGGCGCTCCTGGAGACCGCGCCGGCCGAACGCGCTCGATGGACCGAGTGCGGCGCCGAAGTGCTCCGGGGGCGACTGGAGCCGACGGTCATGTCGGCGCCGGTGAGCTGAGCCTTCGGTTCACCTTCGCCGGGCCCCTGGCGCCCAGCCGTTATGTATGGTTACATACATAGGGTGGCAGGTCCCCGTGAGCGCATGGTCAGCTCGGCCGTTCTGCTGATCCGGGAGCGTGGCGCCCATCCGACGGCGATCGCCGACGTGCTGGCGCACAGCGGGGCGCCGCGCGGTTCTGCCTACCACTATTTCCCCGGCGGCCGTACCCAACTGCTCTGCGAGGCAGTCGATTACGCCGCGGACTACGTGGCCGCCAAGATGGAGCGCGCAACCAGCGGAGCCGACATGCTCGACACCCTGGTCCGCTTCTACCGCAAGCACCTGCTGGAGACGGACTATCGGGCGGGCTGCCCGGTACTCGCGGTGGCGGTGGAAGCCGGTGATCCCGACGCCGGCTCGCCGATGATCGAGCGTGCCGCGGCGGCATTCGACCGCTGGAACGCCCTGATCGCACAGCGCCTCATCGCCGACGGTATGGCCACCACGCGCGCCGCTGACCTCGCGGTGCTGATGATCTCGGCTCTGGAAGGCGCGATCGTGCTGGCCCGCGCCGCCCGCGACAGCACTCCTCTCGATACCGTCCACCGCCAACTACGCAGTCTGCTCGAGGCCTGCTGAGAACAGGGAGTACCGCGAATGTCCGCTGACTGGCAGCCCACCGCCTGCATCCTCTGCGAGTGCAACTGCGGCATCGTCGTGCAGACCGAAGGTGGCCGGTTGGCCAAGATCCGGGGCGACAAGGACCACCCCGGATCGCAGGGGTACACCTGCAACAAGGCGCTGCGCCTGGACCACTACCAGAACAACCCGTCACGGCTGACCTCCCCGCAGCGGCGCCGGCCGGACGGAAGCTACGAGCAGATCGACTGGGACACCGCGATCACCGAGATCGCCGCCGGCTTCCAGCAGATCGCCGAAACCTACGGCGGCAACAAGATCTTCTACTACGGCGGCGGCGGGCAGGGCAATCATCTCGGTGGTGCCTATAGCAGTGCGTTCCTCAAGCCGCTGGGTTCGCGGTACCGCTCCAACGCGCTGGCACAGGAGAAGACCGGCGAGTACTGGGTGGACGCCCACTTGTACGGCGGGCACACCCGCGGTGAGTTCCGCAATGCCGAAGTCTCGGTGTTCGTCGGGAAGAACCCCTGGATGTCACAGGGCTTCCCACAGGCCCGCACCGTGCTCAATGAGATCGCCAAGGACCCCGCGCGATCGATGATCGTGATCGACCCGGTGCTCACCGACACCGCGAAGATGGCCGACTTCCACCTGCGCGTCAAGCCCGGCGCCGACGCCTGGTGCCTGGCCGCGCTCGCGGCCGTGCTGGTGCAGGAGAATCTCTGTGCTGAAAGCTTTCTCGCCGAGCATGTGCACGGTGCCGACGCCGTCCGTGACGTACTACGCACCGTGCCGATCGACGACTACGCCGAGCGCAGCGGGGTCGACGAGGAGCTTCTGCGCGCGGCCGCCCGGCGCATCGCCGCGGCCGACAGCGTCGCGGTGTTCGAGGACCTCGGCGTGCAACAGGCACCGAACAGCACGCTGTGCTCCTACCTGAACAAACTGCTGTGGATCCTGACCGGTAGTTTCGCCAAACGCGGTGGACAGCACCTTCATTCGACGTTCGCCCCGCTCTTCAGCCCCAGCGGGGTCGGCCGCTCCCCCGTGACCGGTGCGCCCATCATCGCCGGACTGATGCCGTCCAATGTGGTGCCAGAAGAGATCCTGACCGATCACCCCGACCGGTTCCGGGCGATGATCGTCGAGAGCGCCAACCCCGCCCATTCGATCGCCGACTCCGAGCTATGTCGCACTGCGTTCCAGTCGCTGGAGTTCCTCGTGGTGATCGACGTGGCCATGACCGAGACCGCGCGCCTGGCCCACTACGTGCTGCCCGCGGCCAGCCAATTCGAGAAGCCCGAGGCCACGTTCTTCAATTTCGAGTTCCCGCACAACGAGGTTCATCTGCGCCACCCGCTGTTCGAGCCGCTGCCCGGCACCCTGCCCGAACCGGAGATCTGGGCCCGGCTGGTCCGCGCCCTCGACATCGTCAGCGACGAGGACCTGCGCCCACTGCGCGAGGCGGCCGCACAGGGGCGCGACGCCTACACCGCGGCATTCTTCACCGCGATGGCCGCCAACCCCGCACTGGGCAAAGTGCTGCCCTACGTGCTCTACGAGACGCTCGGCCCCACCCTGCCCGACGGGCTCAAAGGCGCTGCTGCACTATGGGGTTTGGCCCAGAAGGCGGTGCTCACCTACCCTGACGCGGTGCACCGGGCCGGTCATGCCGACGGCAACGCGTTGTTCGACGCCATCCTGGCTGGCAAGTCGGGGGTGACGTTCAGCGCGCACGAGTACGCCGACGATTTCGCGCTGATCAGCCATCCCGACCACAAGATCCGGCTGGAGATGCCGGAGATGCTCGACGAGATCCGCGCGCTGCACACCGCTCGTCCGGGGTACGCCACCGACGAGTTCCCCATCGTGCTATCGGCCGGTGAGCGGCGGGCGTTCACCGCAAACGACATCTTCCGCGATCCGTCCTGGCGTAAACGCGACGCCGACGGCGCGCTGCGGGTCAGCGTCGAAGACGCCGAGGCGCTCGGCCTGGTCGACGGCGGCCTGGCCCGGATCACCACCGCCGCCGGCAGCGCCGAGGCCCGCGTCGAGATCAGCGAGACCATGTTGCCCGGCCATGCCGCACTGCCCAACGGTTACGGACTCGACTTCGTCGCCGCGGACGGCGCCACCGAGGTCCCCGGTGTCGCACCCAACGAGTTGACCTCAGCGGACTGGCGGGACGCCTACGCCGGGACACCCTGGCACAAGCATGTGCCGGCGCGTATCGAGGCGGTCCGCGCCGACCTCGCCACCGCGGGCAGCGAGGGCGCCTTCTAGGATCGCGTCTTGTGCAGTCGCCGTGGGGTGAAGATGTCGAGGCCGGTCACTACGCCGGCCACCCCGGCCTGATCTACCCGCAGCGGCCCCGCACATTCGCCGACCTGTTCTTCGGGTGCCAGCGATGGGCTGATCGCAGCTTCCTGGTGCAGGGCGAGCGCCGCATCAGCTTCGGGGAGTTCTTCGCCGCGGTCGGTGCTGCCCGCGACACGCTTGGCGCCCTGGGCGTGACGCCGGGCCGTCGGGTGGTGCTGGTGGGCTACAACAGCCCGGACTGGGTGCTGGCGCTGTGGGGAATCTGGGCACTGGGCGCGGTGCCCGTGCTGGGCAACCGGTGGTGGAGCCCCCGAGAGGCCGAACACTCGATCACGCTGGTGGACCCCGTCGCCGTTATCACCGACGATGTGAGCGTGCCGACCACACTGCCGGTGCTCGATATCGCTGAATTGCGTTCGTGCTTCGGCGGTTTCAACGACTCGCCGCCGGTGCTGCCCGGTCCCGCCGACGAGGACGATCCCGCCGCGGTCCTGTTCACCTCCGGCAGTTCAGGACTGCCGAAGGGCGTCGAGCTGTCGTTCCGGAGTATCGCAGGCAATCAGCAGAACGTGCTGGTGCGCTCGCGACAGCTACCACAGTTGCTGAATGTGCAAGCGCCACAACAAGTCAACCTGGTGTGCACACCGTTGTTCCATGTCGGCGCATTGGCCACCCTGCTCGGTCAGGTGATCACCGGCGGGCGCATCGTGCTCAACTCCGGTCGATTCGACCCGGGCCAGGTGCTCGCCCTGATCGAGGCCGAGGGTGTGCAGCGCTGGGGCGGTGTGCCCACAATGGCGGTGCGGCTGCTCGAGCATCCCGATTTCGATTCCTACGACCTGTCGAGCCTGCGAGCCTTTCCCCTCGGGGGCGCTGCCGTCTCCCCCGTTCTGTTGGAGCGGATGGCCCGCAAGCTGCCGCAGCTGCAGGCCCGCGGTCTGGCCAATACCTGGGGGATGACCGAGGGCGCCGGATTCTTCACCGTGGCCGGCGGATCCGATCTGGCCAAGTACCCCGGGTCGGTGGGGCCGCCGTACCCGACGGTCGAACTGGCGATCGCCGATCCCGACGACGACGGGGTGGGTGAGGTACTGGTGCGCTCGCCCACCGTGATGCTCGGCTATGTCGGAATGGACAGCAGCCCAGTCGATTCCGATGGCTGGCTGCACACCGGCGATCTCGGGCATCTCAACGACGAGGGCTACCTGTTCATCGACGGCCGCAGCAAGGACATGGTGATCCGCGGCGGCGAGAACATCTCCTGCCCGCTGGTCGAAGAGGCCCTGCTGTCGCATCCGGATGTCGTGGAGGCCGCGGCGATCGGGCTGCCGCACCCCGACCTCGGCGAGGAACTCGCCGCCGTCGTCGTGCACCGCCGGGGCGACCGGGCTCCGTCCGAACACGAACTGGCCGAGCACCTGCGCGGCATCGTGGCCTACTTCGCCGTGCCCAGCCGCTGGGTGATCCGTGACGCACCGCTGCCCACCGTCGCGGGCGAGAAGGTCGACAAGAAGAAGCTCGCCGCAGACTTCTGCTGATTCTGCCGGACATTGGCAGCTGCCGGACAACAGCCTGTGGGAGGTGCGCGGCCCGCAGCGGCAGTTCGTACATTCCAAGGTGATGGCCTGGGCCGGAGCGGACCGGGCGGTGCGCACCGTGCAGAACCACGGGCTGCCCGGCCCGCTGGATACCTGGCGAGCCCTTCGCGACACGATTCACCGCGAGGTCTGTGAGCGCGGATTTGACCGCGCCCGAAACACTTTCACCCAGTCCTACGGGTCCCACGAGTTGGATGCGGCACTGCTGCTGCCCAGGGTTGGCTTCCTGCCGTGGGACGACCCACGGATCGTCGGCACTGTCGACGCGGTGCAGGAGCAGCTGTGCCGAGACGGTTTCGTACTGCGCTACCGCCCGCAGCACAGTGACGACGGTCTGCCCGGCACTGAAGGCGCGTTCCTGGCGTGCAGTTTCTGGCTCGCCGATGCGCTCAGCGGCACCGGCCGCGACGCGGCCGCCACCGAGTTGTTCGAGCGGCTGCTGAGCCTGCGCAACGACGTGGGCATGCTCAGCGAGGAGTACGACACCGAGAGCGGCCAGCAGGTCGGCAATACCCCGCAGGCATTCAGCCTGGTCGGGCTGATCAACACCGCCCGGCAACTCAGCGGACACTCGACGCGCACCTCCGCACGCCGGCACGAACGATCCTGAGCCGGTCACCGACGACGTTGACTAGCATCACCCAACGATGAGAGCCATCGTGCTGCTGGCCCACAGCGGTCATCTCGACCAGAACGGAACGGTCCACGCGCTGGGGCTGGGCTGGACCACCAGTCCGACGCCCACCGCGCAGCACGTCCTGATCGTGTTCGTCGAGGTGCAGTGGTCGGAGTTGGGCCGGTCGTTCCCGATCCGTGCCGAACTCGTCGACAGCGACGGGGCGCGGGTAGCCCACACCGAGGAGAACACCATCAAGGCGCGCCGCCACCCGGTACACCCGGCGGGCACCCCGGTCACCATTCCGTTCATCGCGACCATCCCGCCGCTGAACCTCACGGTGGGCGAACGCTACCAGTGGCGGGTCTCGATCGCCGACGAGATGCACGAGGACTGGCTGGCCGGGTTCACGGTCACCCAGTGACCGCTTCGATGCGTACCGCGACACCGTTGAGCACCGACATCCCGGCCAGGGTCTCCAGGTCCTCGGGGCGGCTGGAGGTCAGCTCGTTGACGTTGGCTCCGGGCATGCTGTTGGCCAGCTGCCAGCCGCCGCGGTGGCCCCAGCCGTGCGGAACGGCGATGGTTCCGCTGCCCACCTCGTCGGTGACCACGACGTCGGTCTCGATCTGACCCTGCCGGGACGTGATCCGCACCCGTCCCCCGTCGACGATCCCGGCGGCCACTGCGTCGTCGGGATTGATCCGGGTGCGGTGCTTGCGGTCGCCTTTCATCAGGGTGGGGCTGTTGTGCATCCACGAGTTCTGCGACCGCACTTCGCGAATACCGATGGCCAGCAGCGGGAAATCGGGATCATCGTTGACGCGGGTGCCCAGCCGGCCGATCTCGGCGACGATCTCCGGCGGGTCGAGACACACCTTCCCACCGGGATGCCGGACAACCTTCTCCAGCACGCCGGTCGGGGCATGCTCGGCCAGCACCATACCGTGCGGATGCTCGCGCAGCTTCGACAGGTTGAGCCCACCCCGACGCAGACCGAACCGGTCCCCGTAGGGCCCGGTGCGCAGTAGCAGCGACATCAGGTTCCGCGGGGTCACGTTCATCAGGCCCTTGCGCTCCAGCAGTGCCAGAACGGGATTGAGCCGCTGCAGCGGTCCGGTGGCGAACAGTGACAGGCCCATCCGCCTGGCGATGTCGGCGTACACCTCCCATTCCGCGCGGGCCTGCCCGTAGGGCTCGAGCACGGCCTCGGTGGTCTGGACGAACACCGACGGACAGCACGCCGCGAAGGTGGTCGGTAGGTCGTCGCGTTCCAGCATGGTGGTGGCCGGCAGGACGTAGTGCGCGTACTTGTTGGTCTCGGTGACGTAGAAGTCAAGGGAGACAAGCAGTTCGAGCTTCTGGATCGCGGCTTCCAGCGCATCGCTGTTGGGCACCGTGAGCACCGGGTTGCCGGCCTGGACGAACAGCGCCCGTAACTGGCCGGCACCCGGGGTGGTGATCTCCTCGGCCATGACGGCGGCCGGGAAGGTGCCGTTGACGTCGGGTAGGTTGCCGATCCGCGATCGCGACTTGCCGTAGCTCAGGTTCCCTGAGCGTTCGCCCATGTCCTCCAACGGAATCACCGCATGCGACATCAAGGTTCCGCCGGGCCGGTCGAGGTTGCCGGTCACCAGGGTGAGCGCATCGAGCAGGAAGCTGACCAGGGTGCCGTGATGGCCGAGGCAGGCGCCGGTGCGGCCGTAGGCGGTGGCGGTGGGGGCGGTGGCGAAGTCACGGGCCAGCGTGCGGACCAGGTCGGGAGTCAAGCCGGTGCGCTGCGCGGTGGCCTCGGGCGGGAACGGTGCACACAGCGCCCGCAGCGCCGCTGCGCCCGTGGACTGGCGGGCGATGGCCGCCGCGTCCTCGAGACCCTCGGCGAAGATCACGTTCAGCATCGACACCAGTAGCCAGGCATCGGAGTCCGGGCGCACGGCGACGTGCTCGTACACCCGCGCGGTTTCGGTGCGGCGCGGGTCGATCACCACCACCCGGCCACCACGGCGGACGATGGCGCTCAGGTCGTCCTTGATCCGCGGCGCGCGTACCGCACTGCCGCGCGACACCAGCGGGTTGGCCCCGAGCATGAGCAGGAAGTCGGTGCGCGGCAGATCCGGGAACGGCAGCTGGCTGATGGCGCCGTAGAGCAACTTGCTGGCCACGAAGCGGCTGTTGATGTCCTGGGACCCAGCGGAATACAGGTGTTTGGTGCCCAGTCGCGCCATCAGCAGGCCGCCCCACAATCCGGCTGCATAGCCGAATGCGGTCGGGTTGCCGATGTACTGGCCGACGGCGGAACCGCCATGGCGGGCGATGATGGCGGTGAGCCGTCCGGCGATGTCGTCGAGCGCGGTATCCCAGCTGACTTCCTCGAACTGCCCGTCGGCGCGCCTGCGCAGCGGCGTCAGCACCCGGTCCGGATCGTTCTGCACGTCGGTGAACGCGATGCCCTTCGGGCAGGCTCGGCCCTGGGACAGCGGGTGGTCCGGATCGGGGCGCAGCGAGATCAGCCGTTCGTTCTCGACGGTGGCGATCAGCCCGCACATCGGCTCGCAGATCCGGCAGTACGTGACGCGATTCTCGACCGGCATCGCGCGATTCTTGCACTTCGGCGGGAAATGAGTTCCAGACAACGGGACTAAGCCAATAGCCAAGTCCCACCGGCACATTCGGCGAGCCGCGCAATGTGAGCGCGCGACTGTGCACGCTCGAGCACGATCAGCGTCGCGCGAAGGCCGGTGCCCGTTCCGGACGCACACCGACGCCGACGATGTACGCCGGGATCACCGACAACCACGGCAGCCGCGACATCAGCGTCGTCATGACCACGGGCGGATTGGCGCTGCGCCCCCGCAGGATCGGCTCCACGAGTTGGCGGTGCATCACCTTTTGGACGGCCTGTGTCACCACCGCCGCGGGCAGCCGGCGGCGGCGCACGGCGGCCAGGTCGGCGTCGGTGACATCGCGGCGGCGCAGCGGATCGGCGAGCAGCGTCGCCGCACCGACCGCGTCCTGCACCGCCACATTGATCCCGACCCCGCCCACCGGCGACATGGCGTGTGCGGCATCGCCAAGACACAGCAGCCCATCGGTGTGCCACCTCTTGAGCCGGTTGAGCCGCACGTCGAGCACCTTCACGTCGTCCAACGAGGTCAGGCTGTCCACGTTGGCCTCCGGCACGAGTTCGTCGAGCTCGGCCTTGAACGCGTCCAGGCCGGCGGCCCGCAGCGCGGCGTCGCTGCCCTTCGGAATCAGGTAGGCAATCTGGAAGTAACCCTCGCGCGGGATCATGATCAGCACGCGACCCGGTGCGGTCCGGGGGACCAGCGAGTAGACGGCGTCGCTGTCACGCGGCAGCCGGAACCACCACACGTCGAAACCGACCGGGAACTCGTGGGTCACCAGACCCGCCGCCTGCCGCACGACCGACCCGCGGCCGTCGCAGGCAACGGTCAGGTCGGCACTGAGCTCACCGTCTCCGTCCGGTGAGGTGTAGCGAACCCCGGTAGTGCGACCACCGGTACGCACCAGCCCGGTGACCTCGTGCCGCAGCCGTAGCGTGAACGTCGGTTCGGCCTCGGCCGCTTCGGCGAGCAGGTTGAGCAGATCCCACTGCGGCACCAGGGCCACGTAGCGGTGGGGTTGGCGCAACCGGCGGAAATCCACCATCGTCAGGGCTTTGCCGTCCACCGTCATGGTGGCCGCTTCGACCTTGCTCTGCGGCAGGGCGTTGAACCTGTCCCACAGGCCCAGCTCGTCGAGGAGCCGCAGGGTGCTGGGATGGACTGTGTCACCGCGGAAGTCGCGCAGGAAATCGGCGTGCTTCTCCAGCACGGTCACGTCGATACCGGCGCGGGCCAGCAGCAGCCCGAGCACCATGCCTGCGGGACCCCCGCCGACGATGGCGCAGGTGGTGGAGTCGGTCATGACTTCACGTTAGACCTCGATGCGCGCGCCGATGATCACGGTCTGATCCAACGGCAGTCCGAAGTAGCCGGCCGCGTCGGCGGTCATGTGCGAGGTCGCGATGAACAGTCGCTTGCGCCACGGCGCCATGGTGGGTTGGTCGCCGGCACACAGGTCGATCCGGGACAGGAAGAACGACGCGTTGTCGACGTCGACGACGCCCTCAGTGTCGGCGGGATTGACCAGGCGCAGTGCGGCCGGCACGTTCGGGCGTTCCATGTAGCCGAATCGTGCTGAGACGAAGAAGATTCCGTCGTAGTGGCTACCGAGGTCGTCGACGGTGATCCGTTCGCTGTCCGGCACTCGCGGCACCGGCGGGGTGTCGATCGACATGATGATGATGTGCTGGTGCAGCACGTGGTTGTGTTCGACATTGGCGCGCAACGACAGCGGAGCGGTCTCGCCGCCACGGTTGAGGAAGATCGCGGTGCCGGGAACCCGGGTCAGGGGTGGATTGCGGTGGGTGATGTCGGTGACGAATTCGCGCAGCGGCCCCTCGGCGATATCGCGGGCTTTGGTGACGATGACCCGGCCGCGCTGCCAGGTGATCAGCACGGTGAAGGCGACCAGCCCGATCAGCAGCGGCAGCCACGCGCCGTGCACGATCTTGGTCAGGTTGGCGGCCAGGAACATCAGGTCCACCAGCAGCAGCGCACCGCCCCCGGTGACCACCAGCCACAGCGGCCACCGCCAGCGCTTGTGGGCGATGTAGAGGAACAGCACCGTGGTGATGGTGATCGTGCCGGTGACCGCCATACCGTAGGCGTACCCCAGCGCCGCCGAGCTGCGGAACGCGAACACCAGGATGAGCACGGCAACCATCAGCATCCCGTTGATCCACGGCACGTAGATCTGTCCGATGGATGACTCGGAGGTGTGGGAGACCCGCAGCCGCGGCAGGTAGCCCAGTTGAGCGGCCTGCGAGGCCACCGAATAGGCGCCGGTGATCACCGCCTGCGAGGCGATCACCGTGGCCGCGGTGGCCAGCACCATCATCGGCAGCTCCCAACCGGCGGGCACCAGCAGGAAAAACGGTGCGTTGACCACGCTCTGGTTGCCCAGCAGCAGCGCACCCTGCCCGAGGTAGTTGAGCACCAGCGCCGGCAACACCAGCCCGGCCCACGCCCAGGTGATCGAGGCGCGGCCGAAGTGGCCCATGTCGGCGTAGAGCGCCTCGGCTCCGGTCACCGCCAGCACCACCGCGGCCAGCGCGAAGAAGGCGATATGGAAATGGCTGAACATGAAGTCCAGCGCATAGGTGGGCGACAACGCCCGCAGGATCTGCGGATGGCGCAGGATGCCGCGCACACCACAGGCGCCGATGACGACGAACCAGACGATCATCACCGGGCCGAAGAACCGGCCCACCACCGCGGTGCCGTGCCGCTGCACCAGGAAGAGTCCGATGATGATCACCGCGGTGATGGGGACCACCAACTCGGCGAGCCCGGGGTCGACCACCTTGATGCCCTCGACCGCGGATAGCACGGAGATGGCGGGGGTGATCATGCTGTCCCCGAAAAACAGTGCGGCACCGAGGATTCCGAGCCCGGAGAGCAGGGTGATCACGCGCTTGCTCGACCTGCTGCCCAACCTGCGCACCAGCGTGATCAGTGCCATCACGCCGCCCTCACCATCGTTGTCGGCGCGCATGACCAGCGTGACGTAGGTGAGGCTGACGATGATCATCACCGACCAGAAGACCAGTGAGACCACCCCGTAGACATTGTCTCGGGTGATCGGCACCGGATGGGGATCGTCCGGATTGAACAGTGTCTGCAAGGTGTAGATGGGGCTGGTGCCGATGTCGCCGAACACCACACCGAGGGCGCCGACGATCATGCCGGTCCGGGCTTTGTGAGCAGGCGCGCGCACCGCCATCGCAAAGTCAGTTGCCACAGGTCAGTCCCTCATGCTCGGTCCGCCCGGCGTCGTTTCCCCGGCGACGTGCTGAGAATCGTAGCCACTGGGCCAGGTCGACGTGGGTTGGGACCGGACATTGGGATTTCCCTCGATCTGGGCGGCTGCACAGCATAGATTCGATACGGCCCGCAGTACGGCCCGAGGAAGGGAGTCCGCTCGTGCGGAGGTTCGCGGTCAGCGTGGTGCTGATGTTCCTGGCGGCGTTGGGTTTTGCCCCGTCGGCGTCGGCCGCCTTGATGTCGGGCAACTACAACGTCAACATCCCCGACCGGCGCGACTTCCACACCTGGATCTGGAGCATCAGCTCCTGCAACCCGCCGAACACGATCGTTCCGGAGTGCACCCTGGTATCGGCGATCGCGCAGCCCATCGCCAAGGCCTACCCCTGGTACGGCCATGCCGTGCTGGCCAACGGCCAGTACACCCTGACCGTCGACGTCCCCGACGGCTTACGCTGCGGCGACATCTATTACGGGCCGGTCATCCCGACCCACGACGTCTACACCTTCGACGCCAACACGCTGTCCGGAACGTTGCAGTCGTCCTTCGACGCCGGCTGCGACGGTGCTCCCGGCGGAACGTTCAGCTATCCGTTCTGGCTGACCCGGCTCTAACTCAACGGGCGACCAGCGCACCGAAATGATCGAGTAGATCCGCGGTGCGCCAGACCGTCAGACCCGCCAGGACGACCAGCATCGTGACGGTGACGGCAGCTTGGACCAGAGCGCGATTGTCCTTGGGCGCGTAGACATATGCCGCCGCGACCACGGCGCCGGTGATCAGCCCGCCCAGGTGCCCCTGCCAGCTGATGCCGGGCACCGTGAACGTGATCACCAGGTTGGCGACGATCAGGATCACCAGCCAGCGGATGTCGAGGTTGAGCCGGCGGGCCACCACGAACGTGGCCCCGAACAGACCGAACACCGCGCCCGAAGCCCCCGCGGTCGCCGCTCCGATCGGTGCGACCAGGTACACCAAGACCGAACCGCCCAACGCGCTCAGGCCGTAGAGCGCGCCGAACCGCAACCGGCCCAGATGCTGCTCGAGCGGTGGCCCCAGGACGTAGAGCGCCCACATGTTGAACAGGATGTGGGCAATGCCGAAGTGCACGAACGCCGAGGTGATCAGCCGGTAGTACTCGCCGGCAGCGACCGCGGGTGCCCACAGCACCAAGTGCTGTCGCAGCGCCCGCGAGGTCATGTCCAGCACGAACAAGACGACGTTGACCGCGATCAGCGCGTAGGTCACCACCGGTGCGCCGGTGCGCTGCACCCCGCCGAACGTGGTCCGCACTGGACGCACATTCTGCGCGCCGGCCGCAACACAGTCGACGCACTGGTGCCCCACCGCCGCACTGCGCATGCATTCGGGGCAGATCGGCCGCTGGCAGCGGGCGCACCGCACGTAGGTAGGTCGGTCGGGGTGGCGGTAGCAGGTCGGCGTCTCGGCCGGTGTCTGCGGTGTGAAGGGGATGCTCATGGTCCTGACACCGAAGATACTGGGTCGCCCGGCGGGCAGACCGGTCAGCGCACCCCGCGCAACAGGGCTCCCGGGCGCGCGCCGGTGTCCCTGCCGTGCCGGCGGGTGACGACGCCGCTGACGACGGTGGCCTCGTACCCGCGGGCGCCCTGCATCAGCCGGTTGCCACCGGCGGGCAGGTCATAGGCCATCAGTGGCACCTCGAGGGTCAGCGCGTCGAGGTCGATGACGTTCACATCGGCCTTCTTCCCGACCTTGAGGACACCGCGGTCGGACAGCCCGAACAGCGTCGCGGTATCCAGGGTCTGCTTGCGCACCACGTACTCGATCGGGAAGCGCGGCCCGCGCTTGCGGTCTCGGGCCCAGTGCGTGAGCATGAATGTCGGGTAGGACGCGTCGCAGATCAGGCCGCAATGCGCACCGCCGTCGGACAGTCCCGAGATGGCGGCGCGATGCGACATCATCTCGTGGATGGCATCGTGGTTGCCGTCGACATAGTTGAAGAACGGCAGCATCAGCATCGCGGTGCCGCTGGACTCCAGCATCAGGTCGTACATGGTGGCCAATGGATCCTGGCCGCGGGCCTTGGCGATGGCGCCGACGGTCTGGTCCGGGGTCGGCTCGTAATCCGGCGGGTCACCGATGGCATAGATCGAGTCCACACTGTGCTGGATCAAGGCGAACAGCGAGTCGAACAGCGGCAGCGGCTGCGGCGGCAGGTCGGACTCGGCCAGGATCGCGGCGCGCACCGCCGGGTCGGCGAGCCGGGCACCGAGTTCGGCCGGGGCCAGCTCGGCCTTCAGCTTGCGGAACGTCGGCCGGTGGGTGAAGGCGTGGTAGCCGGCGAAACCGAACAGCATCCCGAACGGGCGGGCGGCAAACTGCGGGTGCACCCGGATCCCGTCGTCGAGCGCGCGGCCGGCGATCTCGAGCTGCTTACGCCACAAGTCGGGGGCGGACTGGGTTTGGATGACCGGGAACGACAGCGGCCGGTCGATCTCGGCAGCCAGCCGGACCATCCAGTCCAGCTCCTTCATCGGGCCGTCCAGACTCTCACCGGCGGTTCCGGCCGGGGCCACCTCGAACACGGCCTGCCCACCGGCGGCCATCGCGCGGCCGAGTGCGAATAGTTCGTCTTCGGCGGCGTAGGTGCCGGGCACCGGCTCACCGTCGATCGCGCGGTGCGCCTCGGTGCGCGAGGTCGAGAAGCCGAGGGCGCCGGCCTCGATTCCCTCCTGCACGATGCGCGCCATGACGGCGATGTCCTGCGCGGTGGCCGGTTCGTTGCGCGCACCACGCTCCCCCATGGCATAGCCGCGCACCGCACCGTGGGCGATCTGGGTTCCGAAATCGACTGCCAGTGCTTGCTTTTCGATGACGTCCAGGTACTCCGGGAAACTTTCCCAGCCCCAGCTGATCCCTTCGGTCAGCGCGGTGCCGGGGATGTCCTCGACACCTTCCATCAGTTCGATCAGCCACTGCTCGCGGCCGGGTTGTACCGGGGCGAACCCGACACCGCAGTTGCCGCTGACGACCGTGGTGACGCCATGCATGCTGGACGGTTCGAGCAGACCGTCCCAGCTGACCTGCCCGTCGTAGTGGGTGTGGATGTCGACGAACCCAGGGGTGACGATGCGCCCGGTAGCGTCGATGGTCTGCGCCGCCTCGCCCTGCAGGCCGGGGTCATCACCCTCGCGGTGACGGATCTCGACGATCGTGCCGCCCTTGATACCGATATCCGCGCGGAAGGGCTTGTCGCCGGTGCCGTCGACGACGGTGCCGCCGGTGATGGTCAGGTCATACATCCATGCCTCCTCGGTGCCGGTCGCCAGCGTAATCGGGATCACATCGCAGGGGTAGACACAATCTCAAATCTGTCTTCACCGGTGCCGCGCGACACAAATGCGGAATCAATTGTGAAGCGCGTAAATATTTGCCAGAAATGACGGCTCGGGAATTCTAAGAAGTCGATGAAAGTACATCTGATCTGGGAATATAGGTATTCGCAATGAATTGTGGATTCGCCACGAAATCCGTAGTAGATTTCATGCAGGTTGAATTCACAGCCAGCCGGAGACGCCATTGAGCGGGGCGACGTTGTCTACGAACCTCGCGGCAGGGTCTTGAGTCCAAGGGCTCCAGCCATGGCGTCGTGCCGGCAACCACGGATTACGACTGACGGAGGCGTCATGTCTGCTGCCATTTCTTCAGAACCGGTGGCCGCCCCCCGCCCCGGTGTCCGCCACGCCCAGCGCGGACAGTTCCGCTCTCGGGAACTGAGCCAGACGACTGTCCTGGTCGCCGCCGTCGGCGAGGTCGACGCGGCCAATTCAGCCGACCTCTTCAGCTTCATCGAGGATCACGTCGCGGGCTACCAGCAGTTGGTCCTGGACCTGTCCCCCTTGGATTTCTTCGGAACCGACGGGTTCTCCGCCCTGCACACCGTCAACGTGCGCTGCGCGCGCCGCGGGGTGGACTGGGTGCTGGTTCCCGGCCCGGCAGTGTCCCGCGTACTGCGGGTATGCGACCCCGAAGGCACGCTGGCCACAGCAGGCAACATCGTCTCGGCAGTGGCGGTCCTGGCCCGCGGGCCGCACCGGCATCTGCGGTTGACGCCGCTGCCCTGACCGCGCTGTCCTGACACCGGGCTGGCGGCGTTCCTACACTGGCGGCATGCCCGCTCGTGGACGCAATCTCAACGACGTCGTCACCGGTTTCTGGACGTTGGCCGCCCCGCTCTACGACCTGCCCGTGCTGCAACAGTGGGTCTATCAGCCGGCCCAGGACGAGGTCATCGCGGAGTTGCGCGCCCACGGAGCCCGCACAGTAGCCGATATTGCTTGCGGCACAGGCATTCTCGCTGACCGAATCCAACGCGAACTGCGACCCGAGGCGGTGTACGGGGTCGACATGTCCGACGGGATGCTCCGCGAGGCGCAGGCCCGCTCCACTGAGGTGACCTGGCTCAAGGGCCCGGCCGAAGAGCTGCCGTTCGACGATGAGGCGCTCGACGCCGTCGTCACCACCTCGGCCTTCCACTTCTTCGACCAGCCGGCCGCGCTGCGCGAATTCCACCGGGTGCTGCGCCCCGGCGGTCTGGTCGCGGTGGCCACCATCAGCCCGCCGGCCCCAGCGGTGCTGCGCAAACTGTCGGTGAGCCTGTCGAATCCGGCGCACAACCCCTCGCCGGACGAGCTGAAGGCGCTGTTCACCGACGCGGGTTTCGCGCTGACCGACCAGCATCGCGTCCACCGTCCGCTGTGGACCAAAGCAGTCTGGGACCTCATCACGATCGGCACCAAGACTTGAGCTTTGCTGCGGCGCCCCGGCCGCTATCCTCACCGACGTCCGCCCTTCTCAACGCAGAGGAACACGATGGCCATCGAGCTGCTCGCCCCCAACGTCGAAATCGGTCTGGTGACCACCAACCTGAAGCCGATGGTCGAGTTCTACGAGAACTTCCTCGGCCTGCCCTTCCAGGGCGATCTCGACTTTCCCGGCGGAACGATGAGGCGTTACGGCCTGGGTAGCAACGTGCTCAAGCTGGTCACCCTGGACGAACCGCCGGCCGCTGGGGCCGTCGCAGGCGGCGGACCGGCCGCGGCCGGCATCCGCTATTTCACGATCGTGGTGGCCAACGTGACGGCCACAGCCGAGCAGGTCAAGGCCGCCGGCTACGACGTCGCCCAGGAACTCGCCGAGTTCGCGCCGGTACCCGGCATGGGCTGGATGTTCGTGGCAGACCCGGACGGTAACTGGGTGGAGCTCGTCGGTCCGCTGGGCTGATCCCAGGCCGTACGCTGGCCTACGTGGCCGATCTGCATCCCGGTGTCGCCGTACTCGCTCCGCTACTGGGCACCTGGTCCGGTACGGGGCACGGGCAGTACCCGACGATCGAACCGTTCGACTACGGCGAGGACGTCACCTTCGGCCACACCGGCAAGCCGTTCCTGACCTACACGCAGCGCACCAAGGCCAGTGCCGACGGCCGTCCGCTGCACGCCGAGACCGGCTATCTCCGGGTGCCGTCGCCGGGCCGGATCGAGTTCGTGATCGTGCAGCCGACCGGGGTCACCGAGGTCGACGAAGGTGTGCTCTCCGTCGACGGGTCGGGCCTGGGTATCGACGCGGAGTCCACCTCGATCGGGCTGACCGGATCGGCGAAAGAGGTTACCGCCGTGACGCGTTCAATCCGCGTCGCCGGCGACGAACTGTCCTACACGCTGCTGATGGGTGCGGTTGGTGTGCCGCTGGTCAAGCATCTGAGCGCCACGCTGCACAGGCAGCCGTGATGGCGGCGGTCGCCCCCGAGGCCGACGGCCGGATCGCGGTCCCCGCCGACCTCGACGCCGTCACCGACATCGGTGCCGAGGAGGACGGCGGCCTCTCCCCCGCCGCGATCGAGCGAATCTGGCAGGCGACCCGGCACTGGTATGCCGCCGGAATGCACCCGGCGATCCAGGTCTGTGTGCGCTACGACGGCGCGGTGGTACTCAACCGGGCAATCGGGCACGGCTGGGGCAACGGCCCAGCCGATCCGCCGTCTGCACAGAAGGTCCCCGTCACCGTCTCGACCCCGTTCTGCGTGTACTCGGCGGCCAAAGCCATCACCACCACCGTGGTGCACATGCTGGTCGAGCGGGGCGAGTTCTCCCTCGACGATCGGGTGGCCGACTACCTGCCCGAATACGGCCGGCACGGCAAGGACAGCACCACCATCCGGCACGTGATCACCCACAGCGCAGGAATCCCATTCGCCACCGGACCGCGGCCCAGCCTCAAGCGGATGAACGACAGCGAGTACACCCGCGCAAAGCTGGCCGAGTTCAAGCCGATCCACAAACCCGGTTTGATGCACATCTATCACGGGCTGACCTGGGGACCGCTGGTGCGCGAAATCGTCTCGGCGGCGACCGGACGCGGAATTCGCGAGATCCTGGCCACCGAGATTCTGGACCCGCTGGGCTTCCGGTGGACCAATTACGGCGTCGCGGAAGGCGATGTTCCCCTAGTAGCGCCGAGCCACGTGACCGGCAAGCCGCTGCCGGCACCGATGGCGGCAGCGTTTCGCAAAGCCGTCGGCGGCACCATGGCGCAGATCATCCCGTTCTCGAACACGCCGCTGTTCCTCACCGGGGTGATCCCGTCGTCGAGCACCGTGTCGACCGCCGACGAGCTGTCCCGGTTCGCCGAAATACTGCGCCGCGGCGGCGAACTCGACGGCGTGCGCGTCCTGTCACCGGAGACGCTGCGCGGTGCGGTCACCGAGGCGCGGCGGCTGCGGCCGGATGTAGCGACGGGCTTGACTCCGCTGCGCTGGGGCACCGGCTACATGCTGGGGTCGAAGCGGTTCGGGCCGTTCGGCCGGGACGCGCCGGCCGCCTTCGGCCACACCGGCCTGACCAACGTGGCCATCTGGGCGGACCCCGAGCGCCGGATCTCGGTCGGGGTGATCAGCAGTGGCAAGCCCGGTTGGCATCGCGAGGCCGGACGCTACACCGCACTGCTGGACCGGATCGCCGCCGAGATTCCCGGCGGCAGGTGAATTGTGGGCTTACGTTCCCCGGACTACCGTTGCGGCCATGGGTGATTCGCTGCTGCAACAGCAACTCGACGAGGTGCGCGCCCTGCTGCTGCGTACCCGGGAGTTGTTCGGTGCGCACCCGGTTGCCCCGCCGGAGATCATCCCGCCCGATCCGGAGACTCCGAACTAGTCCCAGCCTTGTAGAGCAGCCGCTTGAGTTCGCCCACTTCCGCCGGGCTGAGGGCGTCCAGCAGGTGGCGGTCGGCCACCGCGGCCGCGTCCAGACCTTTCTTCAGCAGCGTCTTGCCCTGCCGTGTGAGCTGAGCGGGCAGGGTTCGGCGGGCCTCGACGGTCGGCCGCGACACCGCTCCGAGCTCCTCGAGCCGGTTGAGTACCTGATTCATCGCCTGCGCCGAGACGTTGGTCGCCCGAGCCAGATCGGCACTGGTGAGCCCGGGGTTCGCCGCGAGTAGGCGTAGACAGACCAGTTCGGGCAGGCTGATCCCGAGTTCCCGCAGTCCGGCGTTCACGCCGGGACGCATGACCGCCACCACCCGGTGCAGCAGATAGCCGATCGGCGCGTCTGCACCGTCGAATTCGGTCTGGCTCATGTCACCCATGCTGACATCGCCTCCCTCCGATACGGACGCCGACCAGCCGATCTGGTTCGCACACCCGAATGTATCAAGTTACTTGACACTATCCGCGCCCCGCATGTATCAAGTTACTTGTCACTCAAAGTCGCTGGCTCGCAACGACGTCACCCCGAGGAGATCGCACATGTTCCCTGGACCCTTCCGGCAAGACTTCGGCCCATCGGAGGCGATCGCCTCGCCGTCGTGGCCACTCCCGCTGGGCGAACCCGGCTGGGCCGGGCCCCTGGTCGGGTCAGCCGGGCCGGGCTTCGGCGCCTCCGTAGCGCCCGCACCACAGCAGGCGATCGTTCGGCGCGCCACCGTGGTGGCCGCACTCCTGCTCGAAGCGCCTGCGACGGCGGCCGAGATCGTCGCGCGGGTCACCGCTGCCACCGGCGGCGCGATGTCACCACCGGTGGCGAATGCCGAACTGACCTTGGGATTCATGGCCGGGCGGGGACTGGTCACCATCGTCGACGGGACGGCGAGCGTGACCGAGCTTGGCCGAAACATCCTGGCCTGGCACGGCGTCAACGCCGACACCGCGCGCGCGATCCTGGGCAGGTTCGCCCAACTGGGCGACGTGATCCAGATCCGCAAGGAACTACTGCAGACGGCCAGCCTGGGCAAGACCATCACCACGTCGGGAACGGCGGAACAGAAGGCCGTGCTGGCCGAAGCGAAGGCCGCCATCCTGGCTTCCGTCGTCGAGGCCAAGAAGTCGCTGCACGCGGCGCTGAGTACCTAGCTCGCGTATGCGCGCTATTCGGAAGCCGACAGCCGGTGTTCCTGCAACACCGCGACTGCTTCCCGGAGATCGCGTTCGCCGGGCACATCAGCGGACGGGGTGTGCCCGGCGGCGACGATCTCGGCCCGCACCTCCATCAGCGCCTTCAGGTACGACACATCGGCGGTCAGCAGGATTGCCTCGGCCAGCGACGTCGCGTCGGCGTCCAGCGCGGCTTCGGCCAACGTCACGCTGTGCAAGTAGCCACCCCGGCACGAGCGGAACAGCACGTGCCCGCTGGGATGCACGGCGTCGAACGCCGGATCGGGTTCGGTCATGGACTGCCATCGACGATGCGGTTGAGCTCTGCGGCACCCGCGCTGTCCTGCAACTCCCAGGTGTCAGCGGCGTAGCGCAGGTTGTCGGCCAGCTCCGCGTGGGCCTGCGACTGCTGCTCATAGCAGGTGCGCCGGTGGTCGAGCAGCTCCCGGCCGACGTCGCGGAGGTCGGCGAAGATCGGCCCGAGAGACTCCAGGCTGGCCAGGATGTCGGCATGGCTGGCCGGCGCCTGGCTGAGCTGTTCGGCGGTCTCCTGATGGTGACGGGCCGCCCGGCGCAGCTCGTCGGGCACCACGTGGATGCGCTCTGCCATGAGATTTCTCCTATCAGGACGGGCCGGCCGTCACCGCGGGCCGGGTCGGCGTCGGACGGTCCGGCGTCGTGGGTGGGGCGGCTGGGCCCGGCTCCGGCGGATGCTCCCACCCTAGAAAGCTCGGGCCGGTCACGCTCGCAATGGGTTCGATTCTGTTGTTGAAGACGGCCTTGCCGTTGCCCAGTGCAATGGCGTGCCGGTCGGTCAACATGCCGATGTCGCCGGGCTGCAGGCGGGTGGCATCGACCGGGTTGGCCACCGCGGTGCCCGCCGGTGGGATCGTGATGCCCTGGGCCTTGAACGCCTCAGGGATCGGGGTGCCGGCCACCGCGGCGGTGATGACGGCGGCCAGCCGCGGCGTGGGCGCGGTGATGGTCTGCCCATCGGGCAGCTGCACGAGCGTGGTGCCCTCGTCGGCCGCCGCGGGTGGGGTGTCGGCGTCATCGGCGGCCTCGTCGGCGGCGGGGTCATCGACGGATTCGGGATCGGTCTCGAGGTCGGCCGGCTCCTCCGGCTGCAGATCGTGTGTCGTGGGGCTGTCCTGCGGGCTGCGCAGCCCAGCGGTGAGGGCTTCCGGCAACGACAGCGGGCCCGCGGGAGACGCAGGCGGAAGGCCGCCGCCCCCGAAGGCCGGCATGGCCGGTATCGACGGCGGCATCGGAGCCGCCACCGGCGCGGGTGCCGGCGGCGCAGTCTGATCTGCCGGGCCGGGATCGGTGCCCAGTAGCGGATCGAGGAGCGGGTCGCCGAGCGGATCGGCCGGGGCCGGTCCGGGCGCGGGTGGATCAGCAGGCCTGGGCTCCGCACTTACTGGCGCCGCGGGTTTTTCGGGCGGTTGGGACTCGGGATCGGAATCCGGGCCGGATTCGGTGGCCGGGGTGGCAGCCGAGTACAGCGACGCCAACGCAGCCGCCAGCGCTGCCTTGGAGGTGGCGTCGAGTCCTGCGGTTTCGACGACCGTTCTGATGTCGCGGAGTTTGTCGATGAGGTAGCGCTGGAACGCCCGCGCTCCGGCCGGGGTGTCGAGATCGGTGCGGGTGGTGACGGCGGCCTCGATCTGGTCCTGCAGGGCGTCGAGCGTCTCCCGGCTGGCAGCATGCGTGGAGTGCGCATTGAGCACCGCGGTGATGACCTGCAGGTCAACTTTCGCACTCAGCGAATTCTGTTGGGCCAGTGATGTTTCCGCAGTACGGATCGCCTCCGCGGCGCTGCCTTCCTGAGGCTGGGCGACCGCGCCGAACACCTCGGTATGCGCGGCGCGGATCTTGGCCAGGACGGCGTCGACGGCAGCCGTCCCGCTGAGCGGATTGGTGGCAACCGCGAGGTCATCGCCGGAAAGACCGGCCATCCAGGCGTCGGGATTGCCGGCGGCCGCTCGGACCCGCGCTATTGCGTCGAGCAGATCGTGGTAGCTCGCCACCGGTCACCTTTCATGCCGGCGACTGTATCCAGGGCCGGATGGGGTGACAATTCACCCTTGGTAGTGGTGCCGAAGTCCTTGTAGCGCAGCGGTCTTGGCCTGTGCATCGGCCTTCACGGCCGTCACCAGATCCACCAGTTCGCGATTCTTGTCCAGCAGCAGACGGGCCACCTCACGGCCCTGCGCGGGGGTATCCCCGGCGTACTGGGCGACGGCCGCGTCGATCTCGGATTGGATCGCCTCGATGCGGCGGATGGCGTCGGTGGCTGAGGTGTAGGCGGCCGAGATCATTCCGGCGAGTTGGGCGTCGGCCTCGGCGAGCTCGCGGTCGCGGGCGGCGAGCGCCGCGCGGGCAGAATCGAGGGCCTCCCCGGACTGTCCGCTGTTGCCTGCCATGGCTCGACGGTACTCAGGCGGTTTTCGCCGGACAACTCACCAGACCGGCCGGCGGATCGCCACGTACTGACCCAGCGGGCTGATCCGTACTGTCGCCCCGGCGTGCGGCGCCTCGACGACGAGGTTGTTGCCGATGGCCAGCTGGACATGGCCGGTGTGCGGGAACACCAGATCACCGGGCCGGACCTGGGAGCGGGCCACCGGCAGACCGTCGTTGATCTGGTCATAGGTGGTGCGGTCCAGGTGCACCCCGGCCTGGGCGTACGCCCACTTGACCAATCCCGAGCAGTCGAAGCTGTCCGGGCCCGTCGCACCCCACACGTAGGGGCAGCCGAGGCGGGAGAGGGCGGCGCGCACCGCCTGCCCGGCCCGCGAGTTGGGCAACGGCAACCGGCGGCGCCGCATGCGGTAGCGCAGAGCGCGCAGGAGCGCGAGCCGCCTGCGCGCGCGACGCCGGGCGCCGAGTACGTGGTCATGTTGCGCTCGAAGTCGGGCTGCCCTGCGGCGCAGTAGTTCTCGCTGTGCGACCGGATTATCCGGGGCCGTGTCGGCATCTGCGCGCGCCGCCTCGACGACGGCCCTGGTCTGGTGGTGCGCGTCCCGGTGGTCGCGGGCCGCGCCGGCCAGGACCGCCGCCAGCTCCGCGTCCACGGTGCGGGTCCGCACCAACTCGGCGCGATGCCCATCGGCCGCGGCCCGGTAGGCGCTCGGCACCGCATCGAACGCGGGAGACGCCGGTGGTTCGGACGGCAGCGAGACCGCCGCGGGAGTCCCGGCGAACAGGCCGTGGGCACGAACGAGGAGGTCGACGTCGGTCACCACTGTCCCTCCGCGAATGCCCGCACCCGAGGCAACGCCCCCGGTGGGATGGCACCTCGATTGCGGATGTCCCACAGTTGTTCGGTGCTGACACCCAGCAGCGCGGCGATGACGGACTCGGGCAGACCGGACCGGGCGCAGGCCTGGTCGAAGCGGGTCGCGATGGCGCCCGGCATGCGTTGCAGCAATCCGGTGCGGATCTTCTCGAGGGCCTTGAGGTGGGTCATCAGCCGGTCGGCGGATTCAGCGCCGGCGTTGACCGCGACCCGCCAGGAGTTGGCCGCCAGCATCTCCGCCTTCACGCATTGAGCGATCACGGACAGAATATACGTCTCGTATTCGTTTGACGTCTCCGCTGGCAGTCTGGCTATCAACGAGTGCAGCGATTCGAGGTGCGCTTCGGCGTGGGCTTCGAGGACTTCAGTGTCGCTGTGGCGGTTCACCACGATCTCCGGAGCCGTCCGCGGCTGGACGGTCGGGGCCGCTGGGGCCGCCAACAGTTGGCTGAGTTCGGCCTCGGCATCGTCGGCCATGACGAGCCGTGAGTAGGTGCCGGCGGGCAGTCCCAGCCCGTTTTCCACCTTCTGAACTGTGCCTTTGTGAGGCTTGCGGGCGCCGCGCTCGAGGAAGCTTAGCCCCATGATGCTCACTCCGGTTTCACCGGCCAGGTCGGCCAGCGACCACCCGCGGGACTCTCTGAGCGCTCGAATGGCCGCACCCGCTGCCTCTCGGCTCACCGACGGGCTCCAGCCATATACGGATCGTACACAGCCATCATCGGATATACGTTTTGATCGACGTTTTTGTTGCGTTGCCACGCCAGGTCGTATACGGTTCCGTCATCGAATCTCGACAAGGAGGCCGCAATGAACTTCCGCCCGTGCTCGGCAGACCCCGACCTGTGGTTCGGCTACTCCGACGATGACGCCAGCGATGGGGCCGCCAAGGCTCGCGTCTACGAACAGTCCGCCACCCGCGCGCGCACGATCTGCCTGCGCCGCTGCCCACTGGCGCAGCAGCGGGCCTGCGCGCGACGAGCCATCGAGGCCGGTGAGGAATACGGGGTGTGGGCCGGGATCAAACTTCCCGGCGGCCAGTACCGCAAGCGCGCCCAGCTCGCGCACGCCCACGACATGCTGCGGCGGATCGCCGACGGTCAGATCAATCCGCGCGAACTGCCCGAGAGTGCCGAGCTACTCGCGCGCAACGAGGCGTTGCCGGTGCCGGCGGCCACCGTCGTCCACCTGCCGCTGGGGCGGATGCCCCGCACCGCGGCCTAGCTTGAAACCGTTACTGCGTCGCGCTTTTCGAGATTCTCCTCGACCTCACGCTGCCACACCCCGTACGCATGGGTGGTGTCGACTTCGAGTTCGAAACGGTCCGTCATGTCCGTGGTGACCTCGGCGGCGTCGACGTAGAACTGTTCGTACCACCGGCGGTACTGGTACAGCGCGCCGTCTTCCTCGCACAACAGGGGATTTTCGATGCGGGTCTTGTGCTTCCAGATCTCGACATCCTGCAGGAAGCCGACCTCGTAGACCTTGGAGTAGGACTCGGCGAGCTTGTCGGCCTTCTCCTTGGTCATTCCTTCCGGAACCTCGACCGAGACGCCGAACTGCAGCATGAAGGAGTTCTGCGAAATCGGATAGTGGCAGTTGATCAGGATCGAATTGACCGTGAACTCCGGTGCCAGGTCGTTGTGCAGCCAGTTGATCATGTACGCCGGCCCGAAGTAGGTGGCCTCCGAGCGCAGCTTGGTGCCCTCCCACATCCGCTCGGGATGTTCGGTGAAGTCCTGGCGCCCTTTGGATTCCATGAACTGGCTAGCGGTGTGGCCTTCGAAGACGTTCTTGAAGTACGTGGGGTAGGCGTAGTGGATGTAGAAGAAGTGCGCCATGTCGACGTTGTTGTCGACGATCTCACGGCAGTGCGCGCCCTCGATGAGGATCGAGTTCCACGTCCACTTCGACCACTTGTCGGTGCCCATGCCCTCGATCTGCGGCGGAGTCAGCTCCGGGCCGGGGGTTGAGCCTTCGGGATCGTGCCACACCAGCAGTTGGCCGTTGACCTCCAGGGTCTGCCACTTGCGGGTGCGCGCCAGCTTGGGAACGCGGCGGGCGTAGGGGATCTCGGCGCACCGTCCGGTTGCACCGTTCCACCGCCAGTCGTGGAACGGGCAGGCGATGTTGTCACCCTTGACCGATCCCTTGGCGAGGTCGGCGCCCAGGTGCCGGCAGTAACCGTCGAGCACGTGGATGTCGCCCTTGCTGTCGGCGTAGACCACCAGCTTGCCGCCGAACGCCTGAATGCCGTGCGGCTTGCCGTCGCGGAAGTTCTCGGCCAGGCCCAGGCAGTGCCACCCACGGGCGAACCGCGTCATGGGCGTGCCGGGGTCGATCTCCCGGATCTCAGTCATCTGGCGCATCCTTTTCGCTCTGGTGTGAACAGTAAGCACCCGTGCTTAATTTAAGCACGGGTGCTTAAACATCCTCAACGTTTCGTACACTTCCTGACGTGGACCGTGGTGCCCGAGCCCGGGAAGAGTTGCTCGACGCAGCAGAACGCCTGATCGCCGAGCACGGCTTCGAGGTGCCCCTGCGCGATATCGCCAAGGCCGCCGGCCAGCGCAACAACTCCGCGGTGAACTACTACTTCCGCAGCCGGCAGGACCTGATCGACGCGGTGGTGGCCCGGCGCCTGGTCCCCATGGAGGCACAGCGTCAGGCCATGCTCGACGGTATGTCGGAGCAGGAGCTGCGCGACGCGCACGCGTTGTTGCGGGTACTGGTCGAGCCGTTCGGCAACCTCGAAGCCACCCACTACGCCCGTTTCCTGGAAGTGGTGCGGATCCGGCTGAACCGCGAACCCCAGAGCCCGGCCGAGTCGGCCTGGCCCCGCGTCACCGGTGCCATGCACGAGTTGGTTCCCGCCGCCGACCGCGGCGACCGCATCCGCCGGGTATCCGCGGTCGCGACGACGATGTGGGCGCTGCTGGCCGACCGCGAACGTCGGGCCGAGAGCGGGGGAGCGGGTCCGGACAGCCTCGAGGAGATCGTCTCCATGCTGGCCGCGATGCTGACCGCGCCGCAACGTCAGCCGGCCACCGCGGGGAGACGCGCCGAGCGCGGGTGATACGCCGCCCGAAAGCGGGTAGGCGTTGGAGACTGTGACGGCAACGTCGACGGAGGACAGTCAATGAGACTTGTGGTGGTGGTGGCCCTGGCGGGTCTGGCGGCGTTGTTGATCGCCATCCTCACCGACAGTTCGCTGGTGGCTATCGCTGCTATCGCGCTGGCCGTCATCGGCATCGTGCTGCTGCTGCGGGACTGGCGCACCGAGCGGCGCGGCAACGACACCGCCGGGCAAGACCCATCCGCCGCCGACGATGACGCTACGGCGGTGACGGTGCCGGCCCGGATGAGCGCCGACATGTTCGCCCCGGACATCTCCGCCGAACGGGACGGCCCGTCGCCGGATGCCCGCACCGACTGAATCTGTCGGCGGGTAGGCTCCGGCAGGTGAGCAACCTCGAGAGCGCTCCACGTGAAGTTCCTTGTAGTGCAAGGGGCTTGGATGGCGCCGAGGTGCTGGAGCCGCGGGAGGTGCCGCTCGGGGGTCCGCGGGCGCTGACCGTGCGCCGCACGCTCCCGCAGCGGGACCGTTCACTGATCGGCGCGTGGTGCTTCGCCGACCACTACGGCCCCCAGGACCTCCGCAACGGTCCGGGTATGGACGTGCCACCGCACCCGCACACCGGCCTGCAGACCGTCAGCTGGTTGTTCCACGGGGAGATCGAGCACCGCGACAGCGCGGGCGTACACCAACTGGTCCGGGCGGGGGAGTTGAACCTGATGACCGCCGGTGCGGGCATCTGCCACTCCGAAGTGTCGACACCCGCCACGGCCATCCTGCACGGCGCCCAGCTGTGGGTCGCGCTACCGGACGCAGATCGCCATACCAGCCGCGACTTCGAACACTATGTGCCCGAGCCGGTTTCGACGTCCGGCGCCACCATCCGGGTCTTCCTGGGCGCACTGGCCGGCCAGCGCTCACCGGTGCACACCTTCACCCCGCTGCTGGGTGCGCAGCTCGATCTGCCGGCCGGCACCGTCATCGAGCTCGACGTCGACCGAGCCTACGAACACGGTGTGCTGCTCGATCTCGGCACTGTCGAGGTCGCCGGGCGCCGGCTGGTCGCCGGGCAGCTGGCGTACCGCGGGCCGGGCGCCGGCACGCTGCGACTGCACAACCCCGCCGGGCAGAGCGCGCGGATGCTGCTGCTCGGCGGGCCGCCGTTTGGTGAGGATCTGCTGATGTGGTGGAACTTCGTGGCCCGCAGCCACGATGAGATCGCCGAGTACCGGCAACTCTGGCAGGACGGTGATGCGCGATTCGGCACCGTCAGTGGGTACTCCGGAGCTGTCGACCGGTTGCCCGCCCCGACGCTTCCGGCCATCCGCCTGCGGCCACGTCGCAGCCAACCGTAGGAGTCCGATGACCCCCACCGACAAGACCGGTGCACCCACCACAGTCCGCACCGACCGCAACAAGTTCACCATCGCCGTGGACGGACAGCAGGTCGGTCTGGCCGCCTTCGTCGACCATGGTGAGCAGCGCATCTTCCACCACACCGAAATCGCCGAAGCCTACGAGGGCCGGGGTCTGGCCACCATCCTGGTCGCCGAAGCCCTGGCCCAGACCCGCGACGCCGGGCGCCGCATGGTCGCGGTGTGCCCGCTGGTCGCCAGCTTTCTGGACAAGCACCCGGAGTTCGCCAGCGCGGTCGACCCCGTGACCGACGACATCGAGCAGTACCTGCGGAAGGCCGTCCAAGCCGGGTAAGCCGGCGCCGCTATCGTGAGACCTCGTGGCAAATTCCGGCAGCACCAGCACTGCACCACCGGCCTACTTCGCACTCGACGGCGACATCCTGCTGCCGGACCCCAGTTGTCAGGGGCCGTGGGGACCCACGATCAGCGGCCACGTCGTCGGCGGAGTACTGGCCCGGGCCCTGGAGAACGCCGGCCAACGCGACGACTTCCAGCCGGCCCGCATCACGGTCGACCTGCTCAAGCCCACCGCTATCGCGCCGCTGCAGATACGGACCTCCGTACAGCGCGAAGGCCGCCGGATCCGGCTCGTCGATGCCGAGGTCGTGCAGAACGATGTCGTGGTGTCCCGGGCCAGCGGGGTGTTCGTACGCCCCGGTGACCAGCACGTCGGTGACATCTGGTCGTCGGACATCCAGATGCCGCCGATGCCGCCCGACCCCGGTCCATTGCCCGACGACTTGCCGATGTTCGTCTGGGGGTACGGGGGAGAGGGCTCCAGCGGCGGGGAGTTCGGCTTCGCCCAATGGCATTGCGGTGGACCGAAATACATCTGGATTCGGCAACGCCGGCCGCTGGTCACCGGCGAGGCACTCAGCCCTTTCGTCGAGGCGACGATGGCCGCGGACGCGACGAGCGCGTTGACCCATTGGGGCACACAGGGTTTGCAGTACATCAACCTCGACTACACCCTGAGCCTGACCCGGCTGCCCAAAGGCCCGAACATCGGCATGGCCGCCGTGGTGCACACCAGCCATGACGGGATCGCCTCCGGCACCGCCGCGGTGTTCGACGAATACGGACCCATCGGCAATGCGATGGCGGTGGCGTTGGTGAATCCGGTGGAGGCCTTCCGGCCCGGCACCATGCGCTAGGAGAAGCAAGCAGCTACGGCCAGAATCCGCCGACGGGCGGACCGCCACCGGGTGGTGACTGGTTCTGCAGGATTCCCAGGCAGGTGCCCAGCGACTTGCCGGGGATGCACGGGATCCCGCCGACCGTCGGAACACCACTGTTGGCCACGAAGCACTGGCCGGTGATCGGGTCAGCCAGATGGCCGATCGGGCAGGCGCCGGCCGGAGCCGCGGCCACCATCGGGACACCGACGAAGAACCCCGCGCAGACGGCGGCCATCAGCAGCCTGCCGAGCCGCCGCCGCAGTGCCATGACTCACAGCCTACGCCCAGGAAGTGCCTGCCGGGTAGCCCGCCAGCGGGCCGGAACCCACCGGCTCACTCGTAGTCCAGGTCCAATACCGGCGTGGGCCGGCGGAAGCCCTGGGTGACCACGAGCAGCCAGACGAATCCGATTGCCAGCCAGATCAATCCGATGGTCAGGGCCGTTCCCGACAGGCTGGTCCACAGCCATGCGGTGAGCAGGAAGCCAATCACCGGGGCAACCACGTTGAGCAGGACGTTGCGCTCGTGCATGTCGACGAAGTAGTGCTTGATCACCGACAGGTTGACCACCGAGAAGGCCACCAGCGCACCGAAACTGACGACCGAGGCCAGGATGGCCAGATCGATCCAGATGGCGAGCAGCGAGATGGCGCTGACGGTCAGGATCGCATAGACCGGTGTGCTGTACTTCGCCGACACGTGCCCGAACACCTTGCGGGGCAGGATGCCGTCGCGGCCCATCGCGTACAGGATGCGGGCCACCGACGCCTGTGAGGTCAGCGCCGAACCGAGCGCACCTGCCACATAGGCCGCGGTGAAGAACGTGTTCACGAACGCCCCACCGGTGGCCAGCATCACGTCGGTCGAGCCGGTGTCCACGCTGGCGAACTTATTGGACGGGAACACCAGCTGCGACACATAGGACAGCACGATGAAGATGATCCCCGAGACGATGGTCGCGATCATGATCGCTTGCGGCACTGTGCGCTTGGCGTCGCGGGCCTCCTCGGACAGCGTGGAGACCGCGTCGAAGCCGAGGAACGACAGACACAGGATGGCCGCGCCGGCCAGGATGGGGCTCATGCCGCCGGCGGTGCCGTCACCGGTGAATGGCGCCAGCAGATCGACCGATCCGTAGCCGGTGGTCTTGGCGACGGCGAGGACCACGAACACCACGATGAAGATGGCCTGGATCGCGATGATCAGGAAGTTGGCCCGGGCGACAGAGACGATACCGACGATGTTGAGCACCGTGACAATCGCGATCGACACCAAGACGATGACCCAGGCCGGCAGCGAGGGCACCGCTGCGTTCAGGTAGAGCCCGATCACCAGGTAGTTCAGCATCGGCAGGAAGAGGTAGTCGAGCAGCAGCGACCAGCCCGCCAGGAAGCCGACGGGTGCTCCGAAGGTCCGCTGCGTGTAGGTGTATGCCGAGCCGGCCACCGGGATCGCCGCAGCCATCCGCGCGTAGGACAGCGCGGTGAACACCATCGTGACGAGCGTGACGATGTAGGCCAGTGGCAGTCGGCCGCCCGAGGTCTCGGTGACGATGCCGTAGGTGGTGAAGACGGTCAACGGCACCATGTACACCAGGCCGAACAGCACCAGTGACGGCAGGCCCAATGCCCGTTTCAGGTGGCCCTCGTGCGGGCCGGCGATGAATTCCGCTGTCATGTCAGACCTTTCCATTGTCAGCGCGGTAGGCCTGGGCCCCGTGCAAGTAGGTGGCGCGAATGTTCACGCCCGGTAGCTGCAGCGCGGGAGCGCTGCGCGGGTCGGCGCCGAGCCACACCAGGTCGGCGCTGGCTCCGGGCACGATGCGTCCCCAATTGCCTTCGGCGAACGCCTGATACGCCACCGCCCCGGTGTAGGACGACAGGGCGAGGTCGATCGGGACGATTTCGTGCGGTGTCCAGCCACCTTCGGGCTCGCCTTCGGCGGTGCGACGGGATACCGCGATGGCGATACCGTCCAACGGCGCGCCCGAGGACACCGGCCAGTCCGAGCCGAACGCCAGCGCGGCACCGGTGTCGTGCAGCGTGCGCATCTGATACTGCCGGTCGGCGCGTTCCACCCCGAGCCGCGGGATGGTCAGCACCGTCATCAGCGCGTCCATCTGGGCCCACAGCGGTTGCATGTTGGGGATCACACCGAGAGTGGCGAAACGCTCGAGGTCGGCCTCGTCCACCAACTGGACGTGGGCGATGACGGGACGGCGGTCCCGAGACCCGTTGCGCTCCTGGACATATTCGATGGCATCGAGGGCTTGCCGTACGGCGGCGTCGCCGATGGCGTGGATGTGGATCTGGAATCCCAGTTCGTCGACCCGTTGGGCAGCCTGCGCCAGCGAGTCACCCTCCCAGGTCCGCATGCCCAGGTTCTCCCCCGAGTCGCTGCGCTCCTGCCCGCCGTGAGAATGCAGCCCAGAGCAGTACGGCGCCAGCAGCGCGCCGGTCTCGTTCTCCACCACACCGTCGGCGAAGAACTTCACCGTGTTCGCGGTGAGGAACGGCGATCCCACCTCGTCGACGGCGCGCCGTGATTCGGCATACTGCGCCAACTGGGTGTCGAAATGCCGCGGGTCGGCGTACAGGGCGAGGTTGAACCTCATCCGCAAGGCACCCTGCCGCGCCGCCTCGACGTAGGTGGCGACGTCCTGCGGCTCGACCCAGGCGTCCTGTACCCACGTCACGCCGAAGGGCAGGTAGTAGTCGGCGGCGGTGCCGAGCGCGGCGATGCGCTGGGCCTCGTCGCGAGGTGGCATGACCGCGGTCACCAGATCGGTTGCGCCCCATTCCCGTAACGTCCCCAGCACGGAGCCGTCGGGCCGATGCGGGATTTCACCCAGGACCGGGTCGGGAGTATCGGGGGCGATGCCCGCGCGGTTGAGGGCCTCGGTGTTGACCCACATGGTGTGGTAATCCCAGGCGCGCAGCACGACGGGGCGGTCGGGAACCACCGAGTCCAGCCAGCGGGCGTCGAACAGACCGCCGGGGGCCAGGCTGCCGTCATAGGACGCGCCGGTGATCCATTCCTCGTCGGGATGTTCGTCCGCGTACTTCTTGACCGCGGCCAAGATCTCGTCGACCGACGTGCAGGGCCGGACCGCCGGACCGGCGGCCTCCAGCCCGCCGTACAGCGGGTGGGCGTGGCCGTCACCGAAGGACGGCATCAGGAAGCCGCCTTCGAGATCGACGATCTGGCAATCGAACTCAGCGGCCTGCTGGCGTGCTGCATCACCGAGGGCGCGCACCACGCCGTCGACGACCAGCAGGGCGTCGGACTCCGTGCCGGTGCCGGTCCAGACCACGCCACTGGTGAACAGGGTCGCGCTCACTTGACCACCGCCGTCGCGGCGTGGCCAAAGCCGGAAGACAGCGGGGTCCGATGCGGGGGCGCCGACCGGGACGGCGGCTCCGGGGCAGGGGAGGTGAGCGTGGTCATCAAACTCCTAAAACGAATGAAGTTCGTTTAGTGTGAACTGACTCATACTTCTCCGCAATAGGAAGGCGGAAAATTCATGGGCCGACCACCCGTACCGCTGCTGTCGACCGACCGGATCGCGGCAGCTGCCATGGACCTCGTCAGCGCCACCGGCGGCTTCACCATCCCCGAACTGGCACGAAAACTGCAGGTCAGCCCATCCTCGTTGTACAACCACGTGACGGGCCGAGGGCAGATCGTCGAGCTCCTGCGCGAGCGCGCGATGTCGGAGGTGCAGCTGCCGCAGGACTCACCGGATCAGCCCTGGGCCGACGTGGTGGCCGAGATCCTGCGCTCCTACCGCCGCAGTTTTGCCCGCTACCCGCGGTTGATCCCGCTGCTGACGGCCTACCAGGTGAACAGCAGTCACGCGATGCGGATGTACAACGTGCTGGCGGCGACGCTCAAGCGGGCTGGCTTCGACCCCGCCGACACGCTGCGGGTGATCACGTTGATGGACTCCTTCGTGCTGGGATCCGCCCTGGATGTGGCCGCACCGGAAGAACCGTGGCACCCCGGCGAGGACGTCAGTGCCGAGTTCGCCGCGGCCCTGGCCACCGGATCCGGCAAGGAAGACCGGGCCGATGACGCGTTCGAGTTCGGCCTGGCGGTGTTGTTGCGGGGGTTGGCGCGCGACTAGCCCGTGCGGCGCTCTTCGGACGTCGGCGACTTCCGCTCCCGCTTGCGGCGGTAGAGATCGGCGTCGGCGGCGGCCAGCAGCGCGGTGAGATCGTCGGGTCCGTCGAACGGCCCGCAGGCAAGACCCACGGTGACCCGAACCGTCCCCTCGGAGAAGGTCGTCGCGACCTCTTCGGCGCTGGACTGGTCGTATCCGCCCAAGAGAACCACGAATTCGTCGCCGCCCAGACGTCCGATGACCGCGTCCCGGGGAAGCTGCTCGTGCCAGCGGCGGCTCAGGTCGACGAGGACGCGGTCGCCGGCCTCGTGGCCCTGGTTGTCGTTGATGGACTTGAAGTCATCGACGTCCAGCACGAGCACGGCTACCCCACGTCCTCGGCCGCGCGATGCCAGCGCATCGGCCTGCCAGAGGACACCCGCACGGTTCCACACCCCGGTCAGCGGATCGCGGTCGGCCGCATCGCGCAGGGCCGCATGACTGAGCCCGAAGACAACCACCGCGGCCGCAATCGATGCCACGAACAGCACCGGCCACAGCAGTGGCGCCGGTTCCGGAGCAAGCAGAAGTCCCGCCGTCGCGGCGGCGCCGACGGCGACGACATAGGCCCGGGTCGTGGTCTTCCCGTGCCAGGTCCGCACGAAGATACCGAGGAACATCAGTGGGATCAGCGACCACACCTGCGCGGCGAGATTGCGGTGAAAGAACAGCGCCGCCACCGGAGCCGAGGTGAGGCACACCACGGCCAGGGCGTACCGCCAGCCCATCAGCGGCGGGCGCAGACAGAGCAGCAGACCGAGGACACTCAGGCTTGCCGCCGAGAGCTCACCGCGAAAGTCAGTCTGGTGGGTATCTCGAAGCCACGAGACGAGCCCGAGGCAGTACACCCCCACAAAGAACAGGCAGTAGGTGAGAAGAAGTCGGCGACGCAGGACCAGCGGGGGTTCTCGCCCGACGATGGGACCCCCGGTCATCAGGGCTTGCCGGTGCGTTCGCGGTGCTTGCACCCCGGCCAGCAGCAGGGGCGGCGCTTGCCTTCCTCGAGTTCTTCCTGGGTGCGACGGATGCGACGCTCCCGCGTCTTCTCCTGCTTGGCGTCCTCGACCCAGCAGATGAATTCATTGCGGCCCAAGGGCGTGCAGTCTTTCCAGAGTTCCAGCGCGGTCGCGTTGGCGAGCAAGGCCGCCCGCAGGTCCGACGGCAGTGCATGGACGACGCCTCCCGGCACCTGACTGCTCATGGAGTCAGATTAGCCGCGTAGCGCCCCCGGCCGGCAACGCCTCACGAAGGTACCTGTCCGGAAGTCACGCGCCCGGGCGGGCGCGGCATTGACCGTGGCGTCAGTAGTTCTGGCTTCTCACCCGGGCGCGACGTGGTGATCCACATCCGGACGGCGACCCGGTCGGCGGTCTCCACCCACGACCCGTCGGAGTACATCACGAATTCAGGGTGGTAGTAGCGCTCGATCAGCTCGGCGTTCTTCGGAATCAGTCCGGGACGCTCGCATAGGCGCGCACGGGGAAGGTGCCGAATCCCTCGATACGGGGCGGCGCTGCGGTGAATCGCGCTCCTCGCTCGGGCAGCTGTGCCAGGTTGGTGAGATGCTCGACGACGTGAATACCGTTGTCCAGCAACACAGTATGAACTGGACGGCAGCCACCGGAATCCGCACTGATGTCGTCGATGTTGACGGAGTCGATGCCGACCAGAACCACGCCAGCATCCGCCAGGCGGCGGGCCGCAGCCTCGGTGAGATACGGGGCATCCGCAGCATAGACCTCGGTGCCGAAATGCCGGTCCCAACCGGTGTCGATCAGCACGGCCGAGCCAGCCGCGATGTCCTCGGGCATGTCCTTGACTCCGACGACCCGGGTCGGCTTGCGGTGGTGGATGACGACGGCCGGGAGATCGACCAGGGTGTTGAGGTCCAGGCTCGCCAAGTCACCTCCATGTTCGAAGCGGTGGAACGGCGAATCCAGGTAGGTTCCGGTGTTGCCGATCATGGTGATCACGTCCATCGCGAATTCGGTTCCCGGCCCATAGATTTCACGGGAGGCCTCGCGGGTGAGGTGCGGCATGATCGACGGGCCGGGTAATCCCGGATAGGTGATGAGTCCGGCACGAATGGTGTGCGACAGATCGACGATCAACCACTTCTCCTTCCGGCGCCGACGGATGGGTCCGCCGAATTCGACGTCGGAAGCCTAGGGTTGCGCGGGTGCGGTGACAACCAATTTCCTGTCCGCCAAGCTCGGATTCGGGCGTCAAGCCGCGTGGTCCAGCACCGCACGCTTGTCGGGACAGTAATAGTCGACAGCCAATCCCACGAACTGCCAGACCTGCTCGGTGCTGCTGTTGGAGTCGAGCTGGTTGCGCACAAAAGTCGCCGTCTGCGTGGCGGTGGCGTCCAGGTTCTTATACATCCGCTCGCACATGATCTTGCCGATCCAGGCGTTGTAGTCACGCGCACCATAGATGCCGACCGTGTGCAGTTGCGCGGCGAAATTGGTGTCCGGGTCACCGCCGGCCGGCGGATCTGCGCGCGCCACAGCTGCGAATCCCACTGCAGCGCATAGCATCAGAATCAGTAACGCACGCTTCACGCCAGCACCTCGTCCGGTGACTTCTGAACGGGCGTCGGCCACGGCGTCGGGACAGGACGTTGACGCACATTCACCGGCCACCAGAACCATTTGCCGAGCAGGGCGGCGATCGACGGTGTCATGAACGAGCGCACGATGAGCGTGTCGAACAACAGACCCAGGCCGATCGTGGTTCCGATCTGTCCTAGGACCACCAGGTCGCTGAAGATGAACGAGGCCATGGTGGCGGAGAACACCAGGCCGGCGGCGGTGACCACTCGGCCGGTTCCAGCCATCGACCGGATGATGCCGGTGTTCAACCCGGCGTGGATCTCCTCTTTGAACCGCGAGACCAGCAGCAGGTTGTAGTCGGCGCCCACCGCGAGCAGTAGAACGATCGCGAGCGGCACCACAATCCAGAACAAATGGATTCCCAAGATGTACTGCCACAACAACACTGACAGCCCCACTGATGCGCCCAGCGAGATCGCGACAGTACCGACGATCACCAGAGCGGCGACGATACTGCGAGTCACGAACATCATGATCAGCAGGATCAGCGCCAACGCGGCCAGCGCGGAGATCAGCAGGTCGTACTTCATACCCTCCTGAATGTCCTTGTTGGTCGAGCCAATTCCGGCCACGTAAATCTTGGCGTCCGACATCGGAGTCGCCTTGAGTGCGTCGAACACCGCATTCTTCATGGCATCGATGTGCGGGATGGCCTGAGGGTCGGCCGGGTTGCCCTGGTGGGTGACGATGAACCTGGCAGCCTTGCCATCTGGCGAGAGGAACAGCTTGAGGCCGCGCTTGAAGTCGGCGTTGTCGAACGCCTCCGGGGGTAGGTAGAACGTGTCGTCGTTCTTGGCGTCGTCGAACGCCTGCCCCATGGCGGTGGCATTCTGCAGTGCCTCTTCGCTCTGCGCGTTGGTGCCACCGGTGGTGGCGTAATTCGACAGTGTCAGTTCACGATTGCGTTCCTGGATGGCGATCTGCGGCGGGATCAGCGCGACCAGCTGGGGTTGGAGCGCATCGAGCTTGTCCAGGCTGGCCGTGATGTTGGTGAACTTGTCGGACAACTCGGAGATGCCGTCCAACGAATCGAAGACGTCACGCAGCGCCGAACACATCGGGATGTCGAAGCAGTGCGGCTCCCAATAGAAGTAGTTGCGCAGCGGACGGAACTGGTCGTCGAAGTTGGCCAGCTTGTCACGCAGTTCGTTCATGGTCGCAACGGTGTCGTGGAACGCCTCGGTCTGCTCGTGGGTGACAGCCGCGCTCTGCTGCTGCAGCGCGAGCTGCTGCTTGAGCACGTTGATGGTGTTGTCGATGTCGTCGGCCTGCTTGAGCAGATCCTGGGCTCGGTCCTTCTGGTAACCGAGGTTCATGATCTGGCTCGCGCTGGACGCACTGATCTGAAACGGAATGGAACTGTGCGTGATTGGCGTACCAAGCGGCCGGGTGATCGACTGCACCAGCGCGACACCGGGGGTATGCAGCACTGCCTTGGCGGCGCGCTCCAGGATCAGCATGTCGGCAGGGTTGCGCATGTCGTGATCGGTCTCGATCATCAGCAACTCGGGGTTGATCCGCGCCTGGGTGAAGTGCCGTTCGGCGGCCTCCATGCCGACGACGCCGGGGGCACTGGTCGGGATGTAGGGCCGGTTGTCATAGCTCGTCTGATAGCTGGGCAGGACGAACACCCCGATGAGTGCCAGGCCGCACGTCACCACCAGGATGGGTCCGGGCCAGCGCACGATCGCGGTGCCGATCCGGCGCCAGCCCCGAGCGCGCAACTGTCCCTTGGGTTCCATCAACCCGAAGCGGGTTGCGATCAGCAGGACCGCAGGGCCCAACGTCAGCGCGGCGACCAAGGTCACCACCACTCCGAGGGCCGCGGGGATGCCGAGGGTTTGGAAGTACGGCAGCCGGGCGAACGACATACACGCCACCGCGCCGGCGATCGTGAGACCTGAACCCACGATGACGTGGACCGTGCCGCGCCACATGTCGTAGTAGGCCGATATGCGGTCCATTCCGTTGCTGCGAGCCTCTTGATAGCGGCCGACGACGAAGATCGCGTAGTCGGTGCCGGCGGCAATGGCAAGCAGGGTAAGGAGATTCGTGGAGTAAGTGGACAGTCCGATGACCCCGGAGTGGGCCAGGAGCGCGACCACGCCG
Organism: Mycolicibacterium anyangense; assembly: GCF_010731855.1. Lineage (NCBI taxonomy): Bacteria > Bacillati > Actinomycetota > Actinomycetes > Mycobacteriales > Mycobacteriaceae > Mycobacterium > Mycolicibacterium anyangense. The sequence continues at coordinate 3,945,747 of NZ_AP022620.1, forward strand.
CGGGCCGCGGACAGCTCGACGGCGACGGTCACCAACACGATGAGCATGGTGACCAGCGAGCGGTAGACGAACAGCAGCATGATCGCGATGACCAGGAAGGTGATTGCGGTGACCTCATGAGTGCCGGCGCTACCCACTTCGAAGTTGTCGGTCACCAGGGGTGAGGCGCCGGTGACGTAAGCCTTCAGGCCGGGCGGGGGAGGTGTGTCGGCGACGATCTTGCGTACCGCGTCGACGGATTCGTTGGACAGTGCCTCACCCTGGTTTCCGCGGAGGTAGATCTGGGTGAGGGCCGCCTTACCGTCCTTGCTCTGCGAGCCGCCCGCAGTGAGCGGATCGCCCCAGAAGTCCTGGACGTGTTCGACGTGTGCGGTGTCGGCCTGGAGCTTCTTCACCAGGCCGTCGTAGTAGGTGTGGGCTTCCGGGCCCAGCGGCTGCTGACCTTCGAGCACCAGCATTGCCGCACTGTCGGAATCGAATTCGCGGAAGACCTGGCCGATGTGCCGCATGGCCAGGATGCCGGGGGCGTCTGGGGCGTTCAGGCCCACTGACCGTTCCCAACCGACGACCTCCAGCTGGGGCACCGCGGCGTTGGTGATCGCCGCGATGGCGACCCACGCCAGCACGATGGGCAACGCCAGCCGCCGGATCCACCGTGCGACCAGCGGTCCGTCGACCGCGGTCTCGGTGCTGTGTTGACTCATGCCGTCTTGTCCAGGCAGGCGATGTATCCGTTCACGTTGTCCGACGACCTTTCGTCCTTGACGATCCCGTTGACGGTGATCCGGCATCCGATGGTGTCGCCGTCACCTTGTGCTCGCAGGTCGGCGTACATGGTCGGATCATCAGTCGTCAGATTCACCGACCACGGCAGCGTCACGTCGGTCACGCGTTGGGGCTGTGCGTGGATATCGAGGTAGTTGATGGTGGCCACCGAACCGGGTGTTCCGTAGACCTCGAACAGCACGTGCTTGGGGTTGTATCCGGTGTTTTCCAGGGCCTCGGATCCGGCCCGGGAGATCTCGTTGTTGGAGCCGAAGATGCCGTGCAGACGATCTACCGAGAAGGCGACGAGCGCGGCCACGAGGACTGCCACGATGGGTATCCACTGCTGGCGCGCAAACTTGCCCACCGAGATTCTCTTCAAGCCACAGCCTTTCGACTACCCCCGGCGGCGAAACCGCCTCGATCTCCGCGCTGAGATCGCCACACCAGGAGAACGGTACGGTACCGTACGCATGGTTGCAACTGGTTGACGGCGGACGAAAAGCCTGCTCTTGCCGTTGATGAGGGGCAACGCCGTACCGTTACCCGGGTATTCCCGGAGCGGCAGATCGGAAAGGAGCGCGGTGGTGACCGAGCACTGCGACGACTCGGCGGGCTGTCCGTGGAGCGAACGCGAGGCGCAACTGCTGGCGATCACGTTGGAACTGCTGCAGGAACACGGATATGACCGCCTGACCGTCGACGCGGTGGCCGCCAAGGCGAAGGCCAGCAAGGCCACCGTCTACCGGCGCTGGCCGTCCAAGGCCGACCTGGTGCTGGCGGCCCTCGTCGAAGGAACCCGCGCCGACGCAACCGCGCCTCGCACCGGGTCACTGCGAGGTGATCTGCTGGAGATCGGGCGCACCTGTTGTAAGCACACCCAGGAGCACATGCGCACCTTGCGGGCGGTGCTCAACGAGATGTCGCACAACCCGGCCCTGCAAGACGTGATGCAGGAGAAATTCGTGCTGCAACGAAAGATGGTGCTCAATGGCGCCTTTGCCGAGGCCGTCAGGCGCGGCGAGATTAAGGAGTCGGCGCTCACCGAAGAGATCCACGATCTGCTACCGGGATATCTGGTGTTCCGGTCCCTGGTGTCGGACCGGCCACCGACCGACGCCACGGTCGAGGCCGTCGTCGATCGGGTGTTGTTGCCGCTGCTGAAAGGTGGGGAGTCGGGGGGCGACAACGAATCGGGAGTCGGATCGATCAGCGAGTAGTGCTGTGGTGCGGACCGCCCGGCAACCTCACCCCGGGATCGGTCGCCACGCGCCCAGCACCGCGGTGCGATACCAGCCGGTGCGGTCACGAACCTGGACGCCGGCCAGTCCCTGCGCGTCGAGCCGGCTGTCGATCACATGCTGGTCGTCGAGGAAGACCACCACGTGCGAGGCCTTATCGGGGTTGCCGTTCGGGTGCAGGAACACCAAATCGCCCGGCTCGAACGGTCCCTGCGCCGGAATCGATTCGCCCATCGGGCCGGCCGTGCCCGCATACTGCTTGCCCACATCGCCACCGAACTTGATGCCCAGGCCGTAGTTGTAGATCCAGGCAGTGAAGTTCGAGCAGTCCAGCCCGCGGCCGGGCCCCCAGGTCTCCAGCGACTGCCCGTCGGCATCATCGGCATTCTGCACCGCGGGCGGCGCGGTGGACGCCGGCGGATCCCACGCGGGAATGTGGTGGTGCCGGTACTGCAACCCCAGCGGGTTACCTGGCACGTTGAGGTAGCGCAACGCCGTCGCCACGATGCGCTCACGCTTCCAGGTGGCGTCATCGCACCCGGCATCGACGGGCACATTCACCGCGGGGAACACCGCCGCCGCAGGTCCCCAGCCACCGTTCGGGTAGCGACCATTGCGCTCGACATACCAGCCCGCCGGATCGGCATCGGTTTGCGGTAACCCGTCCCGCTGCGCGAAGTCGGCCGTCAGAGAGGTGCGGTTGCACGTGAAGGCGTAGTCATACGCAGCGGGTTCCGCCTCGGCGGTCGCCGATAGCGATCCCAAGACCAACGCAGCCACGACGGCTGACACGGCGAAGCGAATCACCAGAGCAGTACAACAGAAGGCCCCGGCCGAAGGCTGCACATCCGTCCCCGAGATTTGTCGGTGGTCGAATGTATGTTCGAAGGATGAATCTGGGGTGCACCGCCGACGTGTCATCTCTCAGGACATCGGTGACAGTTCTGTATCAGGACATCGGTGACGGTTTGGGTGGTCTTGGTGGTGACACTTGTGCCCCGAGGCTCGGGCGGTGGCTGTCAATGAACCCATCGATCCTCGTGTCCGTCTGGCGATCTCGCAGTGGCCCGATGACGCACCTCGCGGGGCGGTCTCGACGTTCTGCGCCGAGCATGGCATTTCCCGCAAGTCGTTCTACGAGTTGCGCAAACGCGCGAAGGCCGACGGACCAGCCGCGGTGCTCGAGCCTAGGTCCCGACGGCCGAGGTCGAGCCCGTCGACGTTGACCGGCGAGGTCAAGGAGCAGGCCATTTCGGTGCGTGCTGCGCTGCAGGCCTCCGGTTTGGACCACGGACCGATTAGCGTGCACGACAAGATGCGGGCTCTGGGCCTGGACCCCGTGCCCTCGGTCGCCTCGTTGGCCCGGATCTTCCGCCAAGCCGGTGTGGCCAAGGCCGAGCCGAAGAAGAAGCCGCGCTCGGCGTGGCGCCGGTTCGTCTATCCGGCCCCGAATGCGTGCTGGCAGCTCGACGCCACCGGATACGTCCTGACCCGCGGACGCCAGTGCGTGATCTTCCAACTCATCGACGACCACTCCCGCTACGCGGTGGCCTCCCACGTGGCCTGGAGCGAGACTGCCGACGCGGCGATCACGGTGTTCGACAAAGCTGTCGCCACCCACGGTGTGCCCCAAAAGCTGCTGTCGGACAACGGAATAGCGCTCAACCCCTCGCGGCGCGGATACCTGGGCAAGCTCGTTGAACACATCGGGCGCCTCGGTGTGGAGGCGATCACCGGCAAGCCCTATAAGCCGACCACCCAGGGCAAGAACGAACGCTTCCACCAGACCCTGTTCCGCTACCTGGACAAACAGCCGCTGGCGGTGACGCTGGCCGAATTGCAGGCCCACGTCGATGCCTTCGACGACATCTACAACAACCAGCGCCCTCATCAGGGTCTACCCGGGCGCGTCACGCCCCGTACGGCATGGGAGGCCACCGCCAAGGCCCAACCCCCACGCCCCAAGCCCGACAAGCCGTTGTTCACCGCACCGGCACCGAAGCGAAAACGGCCCGCGCCGCCTCCACAGGACCTCCCCGCCGGGACGCGGGTGATGACGCTGAACACCTCCGGCACATTCATGCTCGCCGGGGTCTACTACAAGGTCGACGGACGGCTCGCCTATGAACACGTCCTGGTCGTCACCGACGGTGACCACATCACCGTGGCCGACCTCGACGGCGAAGTCCTCATCGAGCACACCCGTCCGGCACCCGGCGTGCGATACGTCGGCAATGGAAAACCCCGCGGCCCACGACAAGACCGATGAACATCACCGATCTCCTGACACACCAACCGTCACCGATGTCCTGACACACCAACCGTCACCGATGTCCTGAGGCAGAACTGTCACCAATGTCCTGAGACATCACAGGTGCACCGCCGACGCGGGTGTGCCGGGTGCGTGTGGTGACCTGCTCGACGCGTTGTCCGGGTTGACGGCCTGTGATGTGGAGGCTCTGAGCCCGCGCGAGATGGTGGCGGCGCTGGAGTCACTGCAGCGGGTGCGTAATGCGCTGCCCGCTATCGAGCATCGGCTGCTGGCCGCGCTGCAGCGCCAGAGCACCCCTGCTGAGCTCGGCGACGCGCCGACCTGGGCGGTGTGGTTGCGCGATCTGCTGCTGCTGTCCTCGGCGGAGGCGCGCCGCCGGGTGGATCACGCCAGAGCACTCGGTACACGGACGTCGCTGACGGGCCAACCACTCGGACCCGAACTGCCGGCCACGGCCGCCGCCCAGGCTGACGGGCTGATCACCGAAGCGCATGTCGCGGTGATGGCTGACTTCGCCGCCCGGATCCCCGCCGGTGTCGACCCGCACGAGATCGCCGAGGCCGAAGCCAACCTCGCCGAGCTGGCCGCGGCGTTCACGCCCGAAGAACTACGCACCCTGGTCACCAAACAGCTCTACTGCTGGAACCAAGATGGTCAGTTCAGCGACGCCGACCGTGCCAAGAAGCGCGGCATTGTCATCGGCAGGCAAGGCGCGGACGGCATGAGCCGGCTCGCGGGCTGGCTGACCCCGGCAATGCGGGCCACCTGGGAAGCGGCCCTGAAGAAAGAAGCCGCCCCGGGGCACAACCTTCCCGAGAACCCCACCACCGTGGGCTCGGAGACCACCGAAGACCAGATCACCGCCGACAAGCGCACGCCCGCGCAGCGCCACCATGACGGGCTGCAGGCCTTACTCACCGCGTTCCTGGCCTCTGACGTCCTCGGCACCCACCGCGGGCTACCGGTCAAACTCATCATCCGCGCCGACTTGGCTGACCTCGAAGCCCGCGCCGGCCACGCGTTGACCTCCAGCGGGTCGATGCTGCCCATCTCCGATGTCGTCGCCCTGCTCGACGCCAAGCAGGCCCACCCCTATCTGGCCATCTTCCACGGTGCAAAGTCGTTGCAGCTCAACGAAGGCCGGTCCAAGCGCATCGCGACTGCCGCCCAGCGTCTGATGCTGTTCGCCCGCGACGGCGGGAGCACGCGGCCGGGATCGATCACCCCGTTCGACCATTGCGAGGTCAACCACAACATCAAGTGGGCCGCACCGCACAACGGGCCCACGGACATCGACAAGCTGTCACTGATGTCCGGGCCTGACAACCGCATCCTGGAAAAGGGCGGATACACGGTCACCCTCAGCAACAGAGGAATCGAATGGCGGCCGAGCCGACGAAACACCCGCCGCCGACCACCCCGCAACTACTACTTCAACCCCCACCACATCCTCAAGCGAACCGACGCCGCAGACGACACCGACCCGCCGTGATCGCCGGAGCCTTCAACAGAAAAACCCCGGCCGAAGCCGGGGTTCATCCGGGACTATCTCGCTAACGGTGTTTCCGGCGGTTTTCATCAGTAGGTTTCGGCTGCCGGGAATCGGTCGCTGAAGGTAATTGCGAACGCATTCAGGGCAGGTTTCCACCGCATCGTCCATCGTGCCCTGCCGGCACCGGTCGGGTCCAGCGATCGGGTGACCAGATACAGGCATTTGAGTGCGGCCTGCTCGGACGGGAAGTGCCCGCGGGCCTTGATCGCGCGGCGTAGCGGGCGTTGAGCGACTCGATCGCGTTCGTCGAGCAGATCACCCGCCGGATCTCTACGTCGTAGTCCAGAAAGGGGATGAACTCGTCCCAGGCGTTGTCCCACAACCGGATCACCGCCGGGTAGCGCTGTCCCCATTTCTCGGTCAGCTCGTCGAACGCCGCGCGGGCCGCGGCCGCGTTGACTGCGGTGTAGATCGGTTTCACATCACGCTTGATCTCATCCCAGTATTTACGGGAGGCGAGCCGAAATGTGTTGCGCAGCAGGTGGATGATGCAGGTCTGCACGATCGCCTGCGGCCACACGTTGCCCACCACCTCCGGCAGCCCCTTCAGCCCGTCGCAGACGACGAAGAAGGTGTCCTTGATGCCCCGGTTGCGTAGATCGGTCAGTACGCTCATCCAGAACTTCGCGCCTTCTCCGCCGGTCCCGGCCCACAATCCGAGGATGTCGCGTTCCCCGGCCAAGGTGACCCCGATAGCTGCGTAGAACGGCCGGTTGGCGACCTGGCCGTCGCGGACCTTGACCACGATCGCGTCGATGAAGATCGCGGCGTAGGTTTCATCCAGTGGCCGCACCGCCCAGTCGTTCATCTCCTCCAGTACTTTGTCCGTGATCCGGCTGATCGTCTCCTTGGAGACCGACGCCCCGTAAATCTCTGCGAAGTGTGCTGAAATCTCGCCTGTGGTAAGCCCTTTGGCATACAAGGACAAGACCACCTCGTCGACACCGGATAGTCGGCGTTGGCGCTTCTTGACGATCTGGGGCTCGAACGTGGATGCCCGATCGCGGGGCACGTCGAGTTCGACCGGGCCGGTGGTGTCGGTCAGCACCGTCTTGGTGCGGGTGCCGTTGCGGACATTGCCCGACCCCGCCTCGGGCGGGTCGTGCTTCTCATAACCGAGGTGCTCGGTCATCTCCTCATTGAGAGCGGTCTCCAGGACCGTCTTGGTCAACTGCTTGAGCAACCCGTCGGGCCCGGTCAGCGACAGGCCCTGTTCCTGGGCCAGCCGAACCAACTCGACCGCAGCCTTCTGCTCCGCGGACTGCTCAGCCGCCTTCTCCTTCGCCACATCTTCCAGTGTCGTCATCACGGCACCTTTCTCGCCGAGCAACGCTCAGCGTGTCAGTGCCGGAAACACCGTTATTTCCACAGTCCCCGAGGATCCAGAAGGCACTGTCGTCGTCCTGCAAGACCCGGTGCGCAAGGAATTGTGTATCGCTGGTTACCTGTCGTCGAGTGACACAGAGAAGTGAATCGCGATGGTGCGTGCGGGGGTAATGCGGAGGTGTTGCTGTTTCGGATAGGGAGAAGGTGGGGGGTGCGGTTTCTGTCTCACGTCGTCACCGTCGTGTAGAGCCAGGTCGAGGTGGGACGGTCAAACGTCATGTGCAGCACGGTGCCGGTGGGGTGTTGGGATGCGGTTTGAACCATGGTGTCGATGAGGTCGGCGGCTAGGAGCTCCAGTTCGGCCGGGTCCTCGACGACGGCGGCCCATTGACTGAAGTCGAGGTGGAACCTGCAGGCCGAGACTAGGGCCTCTGATGTCGTGTCGACGTCTCGTACTTCAGCCTTGGTGGAGTAGCCGTGCGACACGATGCCCTGGTGTACACGGGTGCAGATGCAGTCGTGGTCGGGGCACACGAATGGTGCCACGACGATTTCTTCGCGTATGGCTGACCATGCGTCGTGGTGTTGGCGTGGCGGCGTGGGCCGCTTGGCGACAAGGACTTTCATCGTGGATGTCATTCGAAGAGGTCGCGGGATGGGGGGCGCACACCGTCGTTGGTGAAGGCCGGAAGTAGCTTGGTGAAAGCCGGGAGCACAGGGGCGGGATCGCCGCGCCAGGGCAGCGCCAACAGTTGGCGGACACTACGCCGGCCACCAAAGGATCGGAGGGCTTCGAAATCGGAGAGTTGAAGGGCGAGTTGACCGCGTCCACTGTCCGGTGGGCCGAGCTGGACGGTTCCGATCGTGGGAGTGGTCAGTTCAAGGGTCGGCAATCGTCCTTGGCGGATGAATTGATCTCCCATGGTGGTGACGAAACCGAGGGCGACCTGGAAGGTGAGATCGCCTGTACGCGAACCTGATTCACTGAGTACGGCTCGGATGTCGTGCTCATGGGTGAGAGCGTCGAAGACCAGTTGGCCCGCCGAAAGCTCTGGCGCCATGGCCAAGGTCGAGGCCACTGAATCAATCGTGTGTCCCCACTGGTCGAGCAGGTCGTCGAGGCTGTGCCCGGCTAGGCGTTCGACCTGCGCTTGGGTCCAAGAGTCGGCGGCTTTGTCTTCCACGTTGAGCGACACAACATCCTGCGCAACGCCAACAAGGTGCGCGACCGTCTCGCGGATGCTCCAGCCCGGACACGCCGGTACCGGTAGCGATTCCACGTCGCCACGCCCGCGGAGCAGAGCGTCAAGACGCTCGTAAACGATGCGGTACGCGGTTGTGGCATCGGGGGTGGGTAACAGCCGGGATTTATGGCTGTGTTGCGCGCACGTGCCGTCGCCCCGCTGTTCCTCGCGGAAGTTCATGGGAGGACCCTACACAGAAAGTAAGGAAATTAAGAGATAATTAAGTAAATCCTAAGGGGTGCTGCGTTGGCGCGCTCGTCGGTCGGCAACGCCTTCGGGACGCTCGCGGCTATCTCGAATTACATAAACGAGGTGGGTCAGATCTTGTCTCACCAGTCCGCACCCGTGGGGCCGGAGCTGGTCGAGGGGTCGGACAACGTGATCGAAGCGAAGACTTTCCCAAGGATCAGCCTGGCCAGTCCGGCCCTGGCGCTGTCTAGGGGTCTGGCGTGAATCCAGTTGACGGATAGTGCTTGTCCGCTGACGCTTAGCGCGAATCCGCGCTCACGCGTCTCGCCAAGACCACGTGCACGAATGATAACCCGAAGAGGATTACTGACCCCAGACCTGTCGTCAGAATCTTCATGGATGCTGACATTCCGGCACTGTCAGGAGTAAAGGGCGCATAGGGAGTGAGCACCCACACGGCAAGACCAGCGAATACGAGTGCCGCTATCCAGTAGTACAGTCTTGCGGCCCTCCGACTGAGTCTGCGGTCATAGAAAAGACTGAACAACACTGTCGCCCAGCGCTTCTGACCTTGCTCTCCCATACCACTCGCCTCCCGGAGTTCTGTCGCCTTCTTGCTGGTGGCAACACCAGCAACAATAGTTGTGTCGCCCCTCCTTTTAGAGAACATGCTTGTTCAGCACCACGTAGCTCCTATCTAGAGATTGTGGGCCGCTCAGATGCTGTCCCACTACGGCGGGGATACTCGTCCGATGCTGGGTCACCTCGGTGTCAACATGCCCGATCTCGCCGCGGCGAAGCGCTACTACACGGCGCTGATGCCCCTTGTCGGCTTCGAACTATTCCTTGATACCGACGATGAGTTCGCTTTCCGACCAGCCAACAGCAAACCCGGCACATACCTATTCTTCTACCCATCCGCTGTAGCTGGCGCCTACTCATCAGACCGAACAGGGCTGCAGCACTTAGCTTTCATGGTCCGCAATCGATCGCTCGTCGATGCCGTACACGAGTTCGCGAGCGGCAGCGGGAACACCATCGTCTACCCTCCCCAGCACTTCCCGCAGTACCCCGGGCACTACTACGCCACCTTCTGGCTGGACCCGTTTGGACTGAAGTTAGAAGCGGTCTGCCACCACGATCGCGACTAGATCCGATCCAACGAGCCCCGACATGTCTCAGATCTAGAGATAGTGGACGTCTCATGTCCTGTCTCGCATAGTGCCGGTGCGCCGATCGACGCTGACGTGGTGGGCTTAGATCCCGGCGGCTGCCAGCCATTCGCTGTAGAAGAGCGCGATTCCGAGTCCGCAGGAGATGGCAGCGATTAGCCAGAACCGGATGGTTAGCGCGGTTTCCGGCCAGTCCATGAGTTCGAAGTGGTGGTGCAGCGGTGAGTTCCGGAACACGCGTCGGCCAGTACTACGGAATGAGATGACCTGAATTACCACGGAGCTGACTTCGGCGACGAACAGCGCGCCCAGGATGATGGCCAGAATTTCGGTGCGGCTGGTCACCGACAGTCCGGCGATGATGCCGCCCAGGGTCAGAGAACCGGTGTCACCCATGATGATCTTGGCGGGTGCTGCGTTCCACCATAAAAAGCCGATGCAGGCTCCGGCGGTCGCGGCGGCGACGAGTGCCAGGTCGAGTGGGTCTCGGACGTGGTAGCACCCGGGTGTGGCGGCCTCAGCGCATTGGTTTCGGAACTGCCAGAATGTGATGATGACGTAGGCGGCGGTGACCATGGCCATGGCACCCGCGGCCAGCCCGTCGAGTCCGTCAGTGAGGTTCACCGCGTTCGACCAGGCAGAAACCACCATGATGCAGAACAGCACGAACACCACCGGCGGCAGTGCGAATGCTGCGATGTCGCGGACGTAGGACAGCGCGGGGCTGCCAGGGGTTAACCCGTCCGCGTTGCGGAACTGCAGTGCGAGAACGCCGAAGAGGATGGCCGCGGCGAGCTGGCCGGCGCTCTTGGCTCGCTTGGTCAAGCCGAGGTTCCGGCCTCGCCGCACTTTGAGGTAATCGTCGGTGAAACCGACAACACCTAGTGCGGTTGCTAGTCCGAGAACGAGTAGCCCTGATGCCGTCGGCCCCTCACCGCCGAGCGCGAGTTCGTCGAAAAGGGTGCTGGTCAGGTAGCTGACCCAGATCGCGGTGACGATCGCCAGCCCGCCCATCGTGGGCGTTCCCTGCTTGCGTTGGTGGCTCTTCGGGGCCTCGGCGCGAATGGGTTGTCCCAACCCAAGCCGGGAGAATGTCCGGATCAACACCGGAGTCAGTAGAGCGGCGACCACCAGGGCTATACCGGCGGCGACAAGTATCGATTTCATCGGGCTATGAGGGTCTTTCGCCCGCAGATCTGTCGATCACAGCGCGACATCGAAACCCAAGCCCCCACCGCGCCAGTATCGCGCAGCATCTTCCGAGGCCCCACCCACAGCGCCCCGGCGCGGCGGTGCCTGTGCCCGAGTTGTTTAGTACCTAACAAAATCGTCCGGCCGTCTCGCATGTGGAGATTTGGGACGGCTCGCATCCTGTCTCATTCAATGGCGCTGTCCGCGGGGCGTGCGTTGGCCAGTCGGCGACGGCTGTGTTCATCTAGCGGGGTGTAGACGATGAGCTGGAGTTCGGGTCTGTCGGTGGGACGCAGCTGGTGGTGTTCGAGCCGTACCCGTCCAGCGGTGGGGTGGTGAAATATCCGTTCTCTGGACTGGAACCCGGCGACGGGGTGCCCGTCCCAGGCCCGTCGGAACTCGGGGCTGATGGTGCGCAATCGGTCGACGAGGGAGGTAATGCGTGAATCACCAATTCGTGCGGCGGTTTCGGCGCGAAACTCGGCCAGAAAGCGGCTGCTGGTCAGATCCCAATCGTCGAGCAGCTCGCGGACGCTGGGGTCGGTAAACACCAGCCACAGCAGGTTGCGGTTCTCGGTGTCGGTGTGTGCGATGGTGGGGTACAGCGCGGCGTAGGCGATGTTCCATGCCGCGATCGACCAGTCCGCAGCGAGCGCGTAGGCCGGGTGGCTGATGTCGTCGAGAAGGCGTTGCAGATGCTCCGGTACGGACTCGGCACGGTGTTCTGGACCGGGCCGCTGGGGGCTGTAGCCGCCCAGTTCGAGCAGGTAGCGGTGCTCAGGAACGCTGAGCTGCAGCGCGGAGGCGACGGCGTCGAGCACGTGGCGTGAGGGGGTGATTGGCCGGCCCTGCTCCAGCCAGGTGTACCAGGTGACGCTCACCCCGCACAGGTAGGACACCTCTTCGCGGCGCAGCCCGGTGGTGCGTCCCCGTGGGAGCACCGGCAGTCCATGTGCCTCACGCGGCATCTGCTCGCGGCGGGCTCGCAGGAACGCCCCCATCTCGGCGCGACGCTCGGCCCCATCAGCCATAGCAAGACACTAGTACTGCCACTACTAGTAGTCCGCGCGTCTTCCCGGCACTGCAGCGTTCGACCAGGCTGGTGGGATGCCTGAACTTCGCTCCCGCACCGTCACTCATGGCCGCAACGCTGCAGGTGCTCGTGCCCTGCTTCGCGCAACAGGGGTCGCCCGCGACGACTTCGGCAAACCGATCGTTGCGGTCGCCAACAGCTTCACCGAGTTCGTGCCCGGACACACCCACCTGCAGCCGGTCGGACGAATCGTGTCCGGGGCGATCCATGCCGCCGGCGGGATCGCGCGAGAGTTCAACACCATTGCCGTGGACGACGGGATCGCGATGGGACACGCGGGCATGCTGTACTCGCTGCCCTCGCGTGAGCTGATAGCCGACTCGGTGGAGTACATGGTCCAAGCCCACTGCGCCGACGCGCTGGTGTGCATCTCCAACTGCGACAAGATCACGCCGGGGATGCTGATGGCCGCCTTGCGCCTCGATATCCCGACGGTGTTCGTCTCGGGCGGGCCGATGGAGGGCGGGTCGGCGACCCTGAGCGATGGAACTCGGCGCGATGGGTTGCATCTGATCGATTCGATGGCTGGTGCCGCCGATGCCGGGGTCAGTGACGAGGACTTAACGCGCCTGGAGGAAGCGGCCTGCCCGACGTGCGGGTCGTGTTCGGGGATGTTTACGGCCAACTCGATGAATTGTCTGGTCGAGGCCCTTGGTTTGGCTCTGCCCGGTAACGGGTCGACATTGGCCACCCACGTCGCGCGACGCGGTCTGTATGAGCGCAGTGGAGCGCTGGTGGTGGAGCTGGCGCGGCGGTGGTACGACACCGACGACGATCGGGTGCTGCCGCGGCGGGTGGCCAGTCGGGCGGCGTTCGGCAACGCGATGGCCATGGACGTCGCGATGGGTGGGTCGACCAACACCGTCCTGCACCTACTGGCCGCTGCCCATGAGGCCGGCCTGGACTTCACCCTGGACGACGTCGATGAGATCTCTCGGCGGGTCGGGTGCCTGTGCAAGGTCGCCCCCAACGGCCCCCACTTGATGCAGGACGTGCACCGCGCCGGTGGCATCCCGGCACTGCTGGGTGAGCTGCGTCGAGGTGGGCTGCTCGACGAGCGGGTGTGGGCGGTGCACGCGACTTCGCTATCGGAATGGTTGAACGACTGGGACATCCGCGGCGGCACCGCCACCGCGCATGCCGTGGAGTTGTTCGGTGCCGCACCCGGCCGACAGCGGTCGTCCGAGGCGTTCTCTCAAGCAGCACAGTGGGATTCACTGGATACCGATGCTCACGACGGGTGCATTCGAGACGTCGCTCATGCCTACACTGCAGACGGTGGACTCGCCGTGCTAAGGGGCAGTCTGGCCGAGGGCGGGTGTGTGGTGAAGACCGCCGGTGTTGCACCGACGATGCTGCGTTTCATCGGCCCAGCGGTCGTCGTCGATTCCCAAGAGGAAGCCGTCGAGGTCATCCTGGCCGGTGGGGTACGTCCAGGGGACGTGCTCGTGGTGCGTTATGAGGGGCCCCGCGGCGGACCCGGCATGCAAGAAATGCTCTACCCCACTGCGTTTCTCAAGGGCCGCGGGTTGGATCGAGAGTGTGCGCTGGTCACCGACGGCCGCTTCTCCGGGGGCAGCTCCGGCTTGTCGATCGGACACGTCTCTCCCGAGGCCGCCGCCGGCGGCAGCATTGCATTGATCCACGGCGGCGACCTCGTCGACATCGACGTCCTCAACCGGACCATCGATCTGCGGGTCGACCCAGCGGAGCTGGCAGCGCGCCGTCGAGCCCTCGCGGCCGGTGAAGGTCACAAACCCCGACACCGTGTCCGCACCGTCTCGACCGCCCTGCACGCCTACGCCGCCTTGGTCACCTCTGCTGACCGCGGCGCCATCCGCGACCCATCGCTCATCCACGTCGGCTCCGCGGCGGCTACACCGTCTCAAATCTAAAGATTCGAGGCAGCTCAATTCCTGTCTCGTTCGTAGGGAGTTGGGTGCCGTTACGTGCTTTTCCGCCTGCGCGTGTTGTTTTGTTGACCCCGATCGCGGTGCCGGGTTCGACATGCTGGCCGAGAACACCGGCACCGGTACCCGCACGGTGGCCCGCATCAACAGCGCCGGTGGGGTGCGGATGGTCACCACGTTCGTACGCACTCCGGCCGACACGGTGATGCTGGCCCACACCAACGGCTACCTGACCATCAACCGCGCCACGCCGACCGCCGAGACCGTCGGCATGTTTAGTCCGGCCGAAACCCGCGACGCCACAGGAAGACTCGTCCCGTCGTCGTACGTGGTCAAAAAGGTTGCCCCGCAACTGTACGTATTGGCCGAAGTTATCGACCCACGCCCCGACACCAGGCGCTGAGCTGGCCGCCAAACAACGTCGAGATCTCCCCGCGAGCCTTCGGGAGGGGCGAGTTCAGACCATTTGGGGCCGAACTACTGGACGCCAGATAGATTCTTCGGGCAGTAGGCCATTGCCGCGGCGACCAAAAAAGGGGTCGCCTGATCAATGTTGAAACCAGCCTTGAGCATCCACTGCAAGGTGCCAACCTTGCCGACGGTATCGAACTTGTTGCACGCCATGTGTGCCGAGTCGAACAGGCTGCCACGCTCGACGGTGGAAAAGAATGACCATTGTGACGACGACTGCAGCTGGGCTAGGAACACCCGGTCTTGGTCGGTTATGTCGCCGGGTCGTGTTGTGGACGTCGGCGCGGCGGTAGCCGACTCGGTGGCAGACGGACTGGTGGAGGTAACCGTGACCGTCGACACCGTCGCAGGATGTTGCTCGTTTGCCGGCCCGCAACCGACCAAGCTCACTGCCGTGACTCCGATACCGCACCATAACGCGCCTATACGCATTCCCATACCCCGTCCCAGACATGCCGCTGACAATTACCTGTGAGAGGCTACGACACCACATTCGACTGCAGCAATCGCTCCGGTCCGATCAGCTGCCGCGACTGTGCCCAACGCGACCTGCTCACCAGACAGCCACAACTGCGGCCCTCCAACCCGGCGCAGCAGCGAGCGATCCAGGCAGACCGGGCGGCTACCGTGACTAACCGTCACGCCTGACCGCCGTTCAGAAAGCAGGGACGATATCCACTCGCGAGAACCGCACTCACGACGACCAAGGATCATCAGGGCACAAGAACCGCGATCAGGACAAAAAGAAGAAGAAAAGCAGCCAGCACCACCCCAAACCTCACTGAACTGGAAAGGACGACGCTGATGGCAGGGATGATCGGGAATGAACTCCTCGCCCCAAGCCACCATGATCCCCGACTATCGCCAGATTTCTTTCGTTGCATTGGGCTGGAACGAGGTTCCAGAACTCGACGACTACCCCGTGGAGTTCATCGCGGATGAATCGAGCGTCAACGTCTTTACCTTCGCTGACGACCAGGACGAGCACGCTAATCGCACCGTCGACATCTACGTCTACCGAGGCGCCGACATCACCGGGCTGGGGCGACTCATCTTTGACGCCCCGCTGAATTTTCCGCAGCCCGAACTGACCTTCGGCAGCATCCTGGAAGTCGCGGACTACCACCATCACGTGCCACTCAGCCGAACAGGCGCCATACCTATCCGGGTCCTCACCCGAGAAAGCCAGCCGGGCAAAGGAACCGACATCATCAACGTCCTCATCGACGACAGCTAGCCAAGCCGCCGGCTGAAATGGCGACGAAGCTTGGAAGTCTTTCTGCACTTCTAGAAACGAGGCTGATCACTCGCTGTCTCAACCGAAACAGCCCAGCCGTGCCAGGTGCAGCGATTCGGTCGTGTCGTGGTGATGTCTGTCAGCGCGGGTCGAATACCGCGGCAAGGTCGTGTTTGTCACCGGTGAGGTGTCCGGCGGTGATCGCTTGTTGGGTGGTGAGCATTCCGGCGGCGAGGCCCAGTATGACCGTGGGTTCAGCGCGTAGCACGGTCTTGGATTGTTGGTCGGCACAGGGGCTGATGTGGGTGCCGGTTTCGTCGATGTGGACGCTCAGGGTTGTGCCGTCGACCTCGATACCTACTGCGGCCGGGGTTTCGGATTGAATTGGGCCGCGGAGTGACTCGAGGGCTACGACAAGCCAGTGGGGTTGGAAGCTGTCGTTTTGGGGGCCGGTGGCCATGAGGGGCTTGCTCCAGTTCACCAGTGCTGCCACGGTGCTGCGGAGTTCGTGTCCCCAGATTGTGAGTGCGTAAGCGACGCCGTTGCTGGTGTGGTCGAGCTGGCGTTGGACAACTCCAGCGTCTTCGAGTTCACGCAGGCGGTCGGTGAGCAGATTGGTGGAGATGCCGGGAAGCCCGGCGTGGAGTTGGTTGTAGCGTGCTGGGCCGGTGAGGAGTTCACGCACGATGAGCAGGCTCCACCGGTTTCCCACGACATCGAGTGCGCGCGCGAGGCCGCAGTACTGACCGTATGACCTCATCCAGTGACCAACCCTTCCTGCCCGTTCTTCGGCTTCGCTAGTGGACGTTTATCTCGTCGAAGTCGAGTGCCAATAGGGTCGGCAACGACATGACGCTGTGTCGCGGCCCGCGTGCGAGCACGCGCCGCTGGGTCGGAAACACCAGTCCATCGATGGTGCGGTACTGGCTGCACAACAGCGTGGCGTTGGCCCAGGTACCGACTGGTTCGGCGCGAAAGTCGTGGCGGCCGATGAGGCCGTCGTCATCGACGTAGAAGGTCTGCTGGCGGCAGTGGGTGTGGATGGTGCCAGGAAACGTTGCCTGCAGCTCTCGCCACCGGCGGCCGGCTATCTGACACGGGCGTCCCTCGGTGACGATGATGCCCGGGTAGGTCAGCAGCAGCGGTGAGGTGAGATAGTTCCAGAACGCATACCCGGCAAAGTAAGTGGTGTCCGAACGATCCCATCGAACGTTGCGGCGCAGCCCGCTGAGGCCAAAGAAGGCAGTGCGGGGATTGGTTCGGAAATCGATCACCTCTCCGTCTGCTGTTTCGATGCGCGCCTGGCCGCGGTCGAACACGCCAAGGCGGCCGGGCTGCGGGAAGTCGTGGAGAACGGTGCGCTGCTCGGCAGGGGAGACCTCGACGGTGAAGTTCGACAACTTGTTGCCGGGGAAACGTTGGGGCAGCAGCCCACCCACGCGGCCACGCGCGGTGATCGTGGTGAGGGCCCGCCAGCGGTCCACGCCGCCGTAGGCGTCGAGAACCTTGTTGAGTAGCTCGCTCATGACCGCCCTCACATGCTAGCTTCATTTTTGATTGTGGACTTGTAGATTACACGTGATCATGTCGGCGTGGGCGGAGCGCAGCGGATGGAGCCGGGATCGGCGGCAGCAACATGGTCCTAGGAGGAGTGGTGGGATGCAGATGAACTGGCTTGGTGTCGTGGTCGCACTCGTTGCGGGGACGGCAGTCGCCGGGCTGTGGTACGGGAAGCTGTTTGCCGCCGCATGGTGGTCTCTGACCGGCATCACCCCGGAGCAGTCCAAGGCGTCCAGCACACGAAACATGGTCCAGTTGGTCCTGGCCAACGCGCTGACGGCGGTAGGGCTTGCACTGGCATTCGAGGTGGCGTCTATTGCCACCGGTGTTCACTCTGCGTGGCTCGCGATCCTCGTCGGCGTCGTAGCCTGGTTGGCTTTCTCGGTGACAACCCTGCTCCAGCACAACGCATTTGAACTCAAGCCGCCCAGGCTGACCGTCATCAACTGCGCCTACCAACTCGCACTGTTCTTGACCATGACGCTGGCGATCGCACTTTTCTGATGACTCCCAATCGTGGGCGCACCGGAGACGCATCCCGTTCAGGGGAACCATCTCGACAGTAGGGTGGCCACACCGTCGTCAGCGGCTGAGGGGCAGATCTCGTCGGCGATCGCCTGGACCGAAGCGGGCGAGTTGCCCATAGCTACACCGTGGGCCGCCCAGATGAGCATCTCGATGTCGTTGACGCCGTCGCCGACTGCCAACGTCTGCGACGCGCCGACGCCCAATTTCACGCGGAGCCGTTCCAGCATCGCAGCCTTCGTAACCCCCACGGCAGTGACATCGGCCAACGGCTCATCGGTGTAGCAACAACACTGGACGTTTGGAATCACATTGTTGGATAGAGCTTCAGCCAGCTCGGAGCCGCTGTGTCCGGGCCAGTGCACGGCCAGCCGGGTTGTCCAGGCGGCCGCCAACTGGTCGATCTCAACCAGTGTGACAGCGCCATAATGGGTATCGGCGTCGTCGACCAGACCAGTGGTCCACACCCCGACGCCGGGGTTCTCGGCTACGAACACTGCGCCAGGAAGCCGATCGTGTAGATGCGCGATCGGCGCGGCTAGTGGGAACACCACCTGTTCGATGAGGAGTCCGGTCGCGGTGTCGATAAGCACAGCGCCGTTGGAACAGACCGCGAAGCCCACGGAGATCTCCAGTTCCTGCAGGAAAGGCAGGGTCGCGGTGGACAAACGGCCGGTGGACAGCACCACGTGAGCGCCACTCTCGACGATGGTGCGCACGGCAGCGCGGACGGCCACGCTGATGCGCCGGTGTGCTCGACGTTGGGCATCCGATCCCGCGTGCAAGGTGCCGTCGATGTCCAGAACTACCATCGTCGGGCGCCCTGAGGCGAAAAGCGCCGGCTCATCTTCTGATGCCACAACACAATGATCCTAGGTAGGCCGCCGATCGTACGCAGCTGAGACGGCATGCGAGCGGTCCCCGGTCTCACGAACCAACAAACGCGGTGTGAGTCAGCTACGTAGTGAGGTCAGTGCGTCGGCCGCGCTGATCACGGAACGTATCCGCTGGGCGGAGTCGCCGCCGTAGAGTGCTGAGCGCTCAATCCAGTGATCGGGCACGTCTTTTGTCGGGGCCGCTGGGGTGAAGATGGGAAGTGAGGCTCGCTGGAGTCTCAAGATTGCTCGGTCGTCTGCGTCTTGCGGTCCGATGCGGGCGAGTGCAGAGCTCTTGGCGTTGAGCATCGACGGCAGCCGTCGCGCGGTTCCATCCGGACGACACCACCGTCGTGTTGCCTCATTCGGCACTACCCGATGACGTACGGGCCAGCTGAGGCCAAACAGTGTCGTAGCGATTGTCTTGTCGGAGTGCAGAAGTCGCTGCTGGTAGGCCGGATGTGCGCCGGACTCGTGGGTGAGCAGGAAGCGGGTCCCGGCAACGACTCCCGCTGCTCCAGCGTCCATAGCGGCCCGGGTATCTGAGCCATCCGCTATCCCTCCAGCCAGGAGCACCGGCCGGTCACCCGCTACGGCGAGCGCGGTCGGCAGGAGCGAGCGGGCCGGTGTGTGGCCTGTGAGATGTCCACCGGCTTCGTTGCCTTGGGCGATCACGCCGTCTGCACTCCACACATCCAACGCGGTGCGTGCCTGGGACTCGGTTCCGACCAACACGATTACAGCGATGCCGGCGGCTTGTAAGTGAGCGACAAGGCTGGCGTCCCCACCAAAGGCGATGACGGCCACGTCGATGCGGTGCTTGATGCACACGTCGACGTGAGTCGGTTTGGCAAAAGGCATCAGCAGGTTGACGGCGACGGCCCGGTCTGGAGCTTCTTGGCGAACCACGTCAATTGCAGCGGTCAACTTCGCGGGCGCGCACATACCGATGGTGCCCAATCCGCCGGCGCGGGCGACGGCAGCGGCAAGAGCCGGCGTTGCCATGTTGCTCATTCCCGCTTGTGCGACGGGCACGTCGACCTTCCAGCGATCCAGCAGATCCACTCGATCACCATAGGATGGCTGCCCTTGCACGGTGGGAACCTTCAGCGTTCGGCGCCGGGTGGCTGCTGTGAGTTGTCGCTCGACACGGTGTTGCCTCTAGTCGCGGTCGTGGTGGCAGACGGCTTCGAGCTTGAGGCCGAAGGGGTCTAACCAGAAGGTGGCGTAATAGTGGCCGGGGTACTGGGGGAAGTGCTGAGGGGCGTAGAGGACGGTGTTGCTGTGGCTGACGGCGACGTCATGTACGGCCTCGACATGGGAGCGTCCTGGAACGACGAAGGCGAGATGTTGTAGCCCGGTTCGGTCTGGTGAGTAGTCGCCGTCCGTGGCGGAGGGATAGAAGAACAGATAGGTTCCGGGTTTGCCGTTGGCGGGTCTGAAGGCGAACTGGTCGTCGGCGGTGAGGAATGGTTCGAAACCAACAAGCGGCAGCAGCGCCGCGTAGTACTGCTGAGCGGCGGTGAGGTTGGGCACGTTGATACCGAGATGACCGAGCACCCGCCGAGTATCCCCGCCCGCACTCATCAGGAAGTGATTTCTAGCGCGCGTCGCGGCGGCGCCGTGCGGCGTCCGGTGTGGATCGACCCGCTTCCGGCCGCACGTCATCGATCTCGCGGCCTGGTGGGTGTCGCGATGAGGTCATCGCCGGTGGCGGACCGACCCTTGGTTATCGTGGCTGCGGTGAGTCTGGGACCAAACCCGCAACCCGATGATCTCGATACGGTTCGTGAATCGTATGACCGTGCGGCTGACAACTACGTCGAGATGGTGAAGAGCACCGGTGTTGGGGACATCCACGCCCAGCCGTGGCTGAAAGCGGCTGTGGATGTTTTCGCCGACACCGTCGCGCCGGTCGGTCGTGTGCTGGACGCTGGTTGCGGGCCAGGAACGGTCACGGCCTATCTCGCCGAGCGGGGCGTGGAGGTCACCGGTGTCGACCTGTCGCCCCGCATGATCGATCACGCTCGACGGCTTTATCCGCACTGCACCTTCACCGTCGGCTCGGTGACCGACCTCGACCTTGCTTCGGGTTCGCTGGGCGGCATCCTGGGCTGGTGGTCCCTGTTCAACCTGCCACGCCACATCCTGCCCACCGTCTTGGCCAGCTTCGCTGAAGCGTTACGCCCGAGCGGGCAGCTGATCATCGCGACCCACGTCGGTGATGAAGACGTCGTGCGCACGCAGGCCTACAACGGAGTACCGGTCCAGTGGACGACGTACCAATGGCGACCAGAACAACTCATCTTCCTGCTGCAACAGGTGGGTTTGCGTCTCGTCGCTGACCTGCGCCTCCCCGCTGATCAGGTCAGCGGGGAGGCGGTAGTCGTTGTGGGACAACGAGACAACTGACTGTTCCGTCGGTCGATGGACGCGCGACTGGCTCCGTCACCGCACGAGACGGGACTCCGCGCCCAGTCAACCCAATGAGTTGACGCGTGCTGCGAGGGTTTCGGTCCATTCCCGTAGGTACGGTGCGTCGCTTGTGGCAGTGGGTGTGTGGTGGAAGAGGTGGGTGGCGGTGCGTTCGCCGAGGAGGCTGTTGATTCCGAGTCTGGCCAGCATGCGGGCCTGTTTCGGTGCGGCGGCCGGTGCCCACGTTCGGATCCATCCGGTCAGTTCGTCGCGTAGTCCGTCGATCAGGGCTGCGTAGGCGTTGTCGAGGCGCTCGCAGAGCCCGGTGGGGGTGCGCGCGGCGATCCGCAGCAGTTCGCTTTCTTGGTCGATGACGGTCAGCAGGTAGCGGCCGAGCACGGTCAGTTCGCTGTGCAGATCCCCGAGGCCACCGAAGAGTGCGCGGATGTCCTGCATCGCTGCGCGGCGGTCCAACTGTCGGTCGATGCCCGCCGCCAGCAGTGCATCCTTGGATTTGAAGTGCCGATACAGGGCGCCCGAGCCGGCGGACAGACCCGCGGCGGCTTCGATCTGCGAGACGCTGGTGGCTTCGAAACCCCGCTCGCTGAACAGCTTCATCGCTTCGGTGACCAGCCGTTCACGGGTGGGGGTAGCCGCCATGATTGACCTCCTGTAAGTGATCACTTACTGTCCGTATGAATACACTTTACTACGCGCGAGTGAGTTTCCGGGGAGTGATTCGATGCCACAGGACGACAGGCCGGTGCCGCGGGGCCGGGTGCGGCGGACCATGCCGTTGGCCGGGTTTACTGCTCGCGCTGCTGGCGGGCGCCTGGTCGCTGGCCTCCGCGAGCGCGCGGGTAACGATGGTGCGATCGAGCGGTTTCATGAACGGACCGCCGAGCGTTACGCCGATCTGCTGGGACATTCCAAGGGCGCCTTGATGAAGGCGGGTCAGATCCTGTCGATGGTGGACGCCAGCGCACTGGGTAACGGGGGCTTCGCGCCCTATCAGAAGGCCCTCGCGCGGTTGCAGACCGATGCGCCGCCCATGCCGGCGGCCATGATGCGCGTTGTTCTTCGCGAGGAACTCGGTTCTGCGATGGAGCTTTTCGCCGATATCGAGGAGATCCCGATCGCGGCGGCCTCCGTGGGTCAGGTACATCGGGCGGTCCTGCGGGATGGGCGCAGGGTGGCGGTGAAGATCCAGTATCCCGGGGTCGCGCAGGCCATCCGCGATGACCTGGCCAACACCGAGCTGCTCGCGACGTTCCTGCGGTTCATGACCGCGGCCTCGGGCATGGTCCTCGACGTCCGGGAGATGGCCGCCGAAGTCGCCGCGCGGATCAGCGAGGAAGTCGACTACCGCCACGAAGCCGCGATGATCACCGCGTTCAGCGACCTCTACCGCGGCCACCCCTTCATCCGCATCCCCGAGGTCATCACCACGGCATCGAGCGAGCGGGTACTGACCATGACCTACCTCGACGGACTGTCCTGGACTGAGGCCCAACAGGCAGACCAGGATCTGAAGAATGGGTGGGCGGAGGCGATCTTCCGATTCCTCAATGGCAATTCCCGCCACAGCAACCTCGCCCAGGCCGATCCGCACCCCGGCAACTTCCGATTCAACCCCGACGGCACCGTCGGGTTCCTGGACTTCGGCTGTGTGCAAACGTTCACCGAGCGGCGGCGCTGGCTGTTCTGGGCCGTCGTGCGAGCCGGCATCGAGGAACGCTACGACGACTGCCTCGACCTGATGACCCAGCTCGGCATGTTCTCCGCCAATTCGTCGATAAGCCGCGACGATGTGCGACGCATCGTGGCCGACATGACCCGCGAGATCACCCAGCCCCAACCCGTCACCTACACCACGGAATTCATGGCGCAGAGTCTTCGCGGATTCTTCGGACACGATGACTTCCTGCCCGCCGCGCATGTACAGGTGACGCCAGAATCGGTGTTCCTGCCTCGGATGGGGATCGCCTTCACCCACATCGCGGCGGGTCTGCACGCGACGCTACCCGTGCGGGCGATTACCGACGACCTCGACGGAATTGCTGGTCCCACAACCGAACTCGGCAGACAACACCACGCCTGGCTACGCGGGCGTGGACTGCCCTGCGGGCTGGATCACCATGACCAACACTGACAGGCCATCCCCGCGGCTGCCCTGGGATGCCGCCGACCCGTATCCGTTCTACAGCCGCCAGCGGGAGGCCGGTGACGTGGTCTGGGACGACACCGCCCAGGCGTGGCTGATCCTCGGCTACCACGCCGCCCGCGAGGCCCTCACCGGCGCGCAGTGGACCAGCGACCCACGAGCCAACCCGAACGCAAGCGCGGGGCCGCTGCTCAACTCGACCATGATCGACGCCAACATGCTGTTCACCGACGGGCCCGACCACGACCGACTCCGCACAGCGGTACGCGAGGTGTTCAGTCGCTCGGCCGTCACCGGACTGCACGCCGGCATCGAATCACTCTGCCACGACACCGTTTCGGCGATCCCCGCCCACCAGACCTTCGATGCGATGACCCACATCGCCAGGCCGCTGCCGGCAGCCGTCATCGGGGCCTGGCTGGGCCTGGACAGCGACCAGGGCGCCGCCCTGCAGGAACACTCATCGACCATCATCAGTGTGCTCGGCGGCTTCGCCACCCACGAGCAACTCGAACACGGTGTCGCCGCGTCGGTCGCACTGCTCGCCGCCATGCTGCCCGCTGCAGCCGACCGCCGAACCCACCCCCGCGACGACCTCCTCAGCTTCCTCGCCGCCGACCCCAACCTCACCCTTGACGAAGTCGTCATCACCGCGATCCTGATCGCCGTCGCCGGTCACGAAACCACCGCACACCTCATCGGAACCAGCCTTCTGCGACTACTCACCCCAGACAACAACGGTCACCACCTCGCCGAGCCCATCGACCCCACCGATCCGGCCGTGATCACCGAACTCCTACGCCTCGACAGCCCCGTACAAGCCATCGGCCGCACCGCCACCACCGACCACACACTCGCCGGCATCGACATCCGCTGCGGCCAAGCAGTACTCGTCTGCGTCGCGGCCGCCAACCGCGACCCCACCATCTACCCCGGCCCCGACGTATTCCAGCCCGGCAGGCCAGGACCGGCGCCGCTGACCTTCGGCTACGGCGTCCACTACTGCCTCGGCGCGACCTTGGCCAGAATGGAAACCACCGCAGCACTGCACAGCATCCTGCAACGACACCCCACACTCGAAGGCCCACCAACCTGGCGCGACACACCCGCCATCCGAGGACCCGTGACACTCCCCATCCGCTTCAACGCCTCAAGTCCTGCGTCCTAGCTCAAAGGCGCCTCGTGTGGTGCGAGACAAAGAAATGAGACACCGCGAGCTTAGGAACAGCCCCGGCCGTCGATCCAGATGCGATGAGGTCCTTGAGGATTTGCACTGGCGGATAGGGTCGAGAGTCGTGGCAGGGGAGTTGTCGCTGTATCCGCTGAATGAACCCTACGAGTCGGGATTGCTCGATGTGGGCCAGGGCCACCGCATCTATTGGGAGAGCTCGGGTAATCCACAAGGTGTCGCGGCGCTGGCGGTGCACGGTGGTCCAGGGTCGGGGTGCGTGCCCGGAATGCGACAACTTTTCGACCCTGCCAAATATCGAGTCGTGCTGTTCGACCAGCGGGGCTGCGGGCGAAGCACGCCCCACGCCAGCGACAGTGCAGTCGATCTTGCAACGAACACCACCGATCACTTGATCGCCGACATCGAACGACTCCGAATCCACCTCGGCGTGCGGCGCTGGGTGCTGGCCGGATGGTCATGGGGCACGACGCTGGCGCTGGCCTACGCCGAGGAACACCCTGAGCACGTCGCGGCGCTGATGCTCACGGCGGTCACGACCACCACAGCACGCGAGGTCCGCTGGATCACCCGCGATGTTGGCCGGCTCTTTCCCGCTCAATGGGCCCGATTCCGCGACGGGGTACCCGAAGCTGACCGCGACGGCGACCTCGTGGAGGCGTACTGCAGGCTGCTCGACGACCATGACCCCGCCGTGCGGTACAAGGCAGCCCTGGATTGGTGTGAATGGGAAGACGCCCACGTCAACCTCGAACCACAGCCGCGGCCCCGACTGGTCAACGCTGACCCCGATTTCCGAATGTGTTTCGCTCGCTTAGTCACTCACTACTGGCGTCACGCCGCGTGGCGCGGCGAGCGCGAGCTACTCGACAACGTCACCCGCATCGCTCATCTTCCGGCGGCGCTGATTCACGGCCGCCTCGACCTCAGTGGTCCACCAGACATCGCCTGGCACCTCGCCCAAGCCTGGCCCGCAGCGCGACTGCATATCGTGGCCGGCATGGGCCACGAATCCGGCGGCGCGATGGCCGCCCATGGCATCGACGCTCTCAACGAGTTCGCCGAGATAGCTCCACGATGAAACATCCAGCAGGCCCACACAAGGTTGCCTCAGGCAGGGCAGCAATCAACATCTGCGCAACCGTTCGGTTCTGGGATCCGCCACCGAAAACGAAATCGGCGTCCGCCAGGTTGAATGGAATTCCGGAAGGCACTGTCGTCGTTCTGCAAGACCCGAGAGGCAAGGATCTCTGCATCGCTGGTTACCTGTCGTCGAGTGACACCGAGAAGTGAATCGCGATGGCGCGTGCGGGGAATTCGGAGGAGTTGCTATCTCGGATCGAGAGCAGGTGGAGGCGCGGTTTCTGTCTCACGTCGTCACCGTCGTATAGAGCCAGGTCGAGGTTGGACGGTCAAACGTCATGTGCAGCACGGTGCCGGTGGGGTGTTGGGATGCGGTTTGAACCATGGTGTCGATGAGGTCGGCGGCTAAGAGCTCCAGTTCGGCCGGGTCCTCGACGACGGCGGCCCATTGACTGAAGTCGAGGTGGAACCTGCAGGCCGCGACTAGGGCCTCTGATGTCGTGTCGACGTCTCGTACTTCAGCCTTGGTGGAGTAGCCGTGCGACACGATGCCCTGGTGTACACGGGTGCAGATGAAGTCGTGGTCGGGGCACACGAATGGTGCCACGACGATTTCTTCCCGCATGGCTGACCATGCGTCGTGGTGTTGGAGTGGCGGCGTGGGTCGCTTGGCGACAAGGACTTTCATCGTGGATGTCATTCGAAGAGGTCGTGGGATGGGGGGCGCACACCATCGTTGGTGAAGGCCGGAAGTAGCTTGGTGAAGGCCGGGAGCACAGGGGCGGGATCGCCGCGCCAGGGCAGCGCCAACAGTTGGCGGACACTACGCCGGCCACCAAAGGATCGGAGGGCTTCGAAATCGGAGAGTTGGAGGGCGAGTTGACCGCGTCCACTGTCCGGTGGGCCGAGCTGGACGGTTCCTATCGTGGGAGTGGTCAGTTCAAGGGTCGGCAATCGTCCTTGGCGGATGAATTGATCTCCCATTGTGGTGACGAAACCGAGGGCGACCTGGAAGGTGAGATCGCCTGTACGCGAACCGGATTCACTGAGTGCGGCTCGGATGTCGTGCTCATGGGTGAGAGCGTCGAAGACCAGTTGGCGCGCCGAGAGTTCTGGAGCCATGGCCAAGGTCGAGGCCACTGAATCAATCGTGTGTCCCCACTGGTCGAGCAGGTCGTCGAGGCTGTGCCCGGCTAGGCGTTCGACCTGCGCTTGGGTCCAAGAGTCGGCGGCTTTGTCTTCCACGTTGAGCGACACAACATCCTGCGCAACGCCAACAAGGTGCGCGACCGTCTCGCGGATGCTCCAGCCCGGACACGCCGGTACCGGTAGCGATTCCACGTCGCCACGCCCGCGGAGCAGAGCGTCAAGACGCTCGTAAACGATGTGGTACGCGGTTGTGGCATCGGGGGTGGGTGGCAGCCGGGGTTTATGGCTGTGTTGCGCGCACGTGCCGTCGCCCCGCTGTTCCTCGCGGAAGGTCATGGGGCGACCCTACACAGAAAATAAGGAACTTAAGAGATAATTAAGCAACTCCTAAGAGGGTCGGGGGCGTCGGCGGGTTGGTCGGTGGGCAACACCTTCGGGACGCTCGCGGCTGTCTCGAATTACACAAACGAGGTGGGTCAGATCTTGTCTCACCAGTCCGCACCCGTGGGGCCGCAGGTGGTCGAGGGGTCGGACAACGTGATCGAAGCGAAGATTATCCCAAGGATCAGCCTGGCCAGTCCGGCCCTGGCGCTGCCTAGCGGTCTGGCGTGAATCCAGTTGACGGATAGTGCTTGTCCGCTGAGGCTTAGCGCGAATCCGCGTTCACGCGTCTCGCCAAGACCACGTGCACGACTGATAACCCGAAGAGGATTACTGACCCCAGACCTGTCGTCAGAATCTTCATGGATGCTGACATTCCGGCACTGTCAGGAGTAAAGGGCGCATAGGGAGTGAGCACCCACACGGCGAGGCCAGCGAATACGAGTGCCGCTATCCAGTAGTACAGGCTTGCGGCCCTCCGCCTGAGTCTGCGGTCATAGAAAAGGCTGAAAAACACTGTCGCCCGGCGCTTCTGACCTTGCTCTCCCATACCGCGCGCCTCCCGGAGTTCTGTCGCCTTCTTGCTGGTGGCAACACCAGGAACAATAGCTGTGTCGCCCCTCCTTTTAGAGAACATGCTTGTTCAGCACCACGTAGCTCCTATCTAGAGATTGTGGGCCGCTCATTTCTTGTCTCGGACATCGAGGGGCTTTGTGGTTTGCTCAGCCCGGCGAGCGGTCGGTAGGTCGGGAACATTTTGATTCAGCCGTGGGGTGTTTGCTTGAGCTGCGGTGATGGCGATTGTCCTGACCCGCTTTGATCGGGCTTTCCTGTGGTTGTGCCCGCGGGTTTCTGGGCTCGGGACCTGTTGTCGGATCGCGCTGTAAGCGGCTGACACTGGTTGCTGTGGGCTAGATCACCGCTGTCTGGACGTTCGGTCTTGGGGTTGGGTCCCGACTACACCTTGCAGGAGTTCGCCGTAGCTGGCGGGCGGTGGAAGAGATGTAGAAGGAGTGGCTCATGAATGGCTTCCTGCCGGGAGACCGGCCGTGGTGGAGTACCAGTCGCTGGTGGCAGCCCGCCTTCGCGATGATTGTGGTAGTGGCCCTGACCGTGGCTGGACTGCACTGGCTGGCCCCTGTCGCATCGCCTGACCATCCTGTTACCGCTGAGAAGCCGTCGCCGGCAGATGCGCAGACGATGGCTTCCACGGCGTCCTCAGCATTCACCGGGACGGCCATGGCCTCCGACGACACGCTCAGTGCGGCGGCACGTTCGGCGAACATCCCGACCGATCCGGTAGCCGGGTGGGATTTGCCCACCACCGATGGGCGTCGCGTGCAACTGGTGCTGCCCGCCGGTTTGGGTGCCGGCGAGCCCACGCCCGACGGGCAAGTTGTCTACCCCGATCGCGGCGCCGGTTTCAGCGTGATCGCCGAAAACAAAGGCACGGGGGGCCGCACCATCACCCGCATCCCCAAGCCTGCCGCGAACGCTACGGCAGCTTCGGGGGCTGCGACCGCCGATGGGCAGGCGCTGCCGACCGTTCCCATGTTTCTACGTACCCCACCTGACACGGTGATGCTGGCCCACACCGACGGGACCATCACCGTCAACCAGGCCACCCCAGCGGCAACCACCATAGCCACGATCGCCGCACCGCAGGCTCGTGACAGCCACGGCACTCCTGTGCCGAGTGCTTTTGTGACACAGCGGATCCGGCCTGGGCTGTATCTGCTGGCCCAGGTGATCCGTCCCGATGCCGCCACGGTGTGGCCGGTGTATGCCGACCCGTGCATCTCGGCCTGTGATGCGTTCACTCACGCCAGTACCAGCGGCGCCAACGGCGCGGCTCTGCAAGCCGCCGGCAGTGCACTGGTCACCGGGATCAAGAACAACCCGGTCGAATCCGCCGAAATCATCGGTGGCGGCGCGCTTATGGTGACCGGGGTCGGCTCCGGTTTCGGCGCCAGCCTGGTCCTCTCGGGTACCACGGGGCTGGTGCAGAAAGCCGCGGCCGCTGATCCCACCGATCAGATGCTCGGGCTAGCGGGCGATGCCCTGGAGGTCACCAACTACATCAGCCCCGCCCGCGCCGTCCAAAAAGGCCTGACCGCCGTCGTTGAACGCGGGGCGCAGAAAATCGGGGACGACGTCGCCGAAGGCGCCCTGCGAGACGCCACCGTAGTCAAACCGGTCACCCCCACCCCGTCACCGCAACTGGCCAACGACATCGCCGGCGCAGCGACCCCAAAGCCCGGTGTCAGTACCCCGAAGATCCCTACGGGGCCTCCTTCGACAGCTCCGACCGTCACCGGAACCAAGTTCCCTGATGCGGTCAAGGACCAGGCCTACGCCGATGCCACCGATGCTCGGGGCAACCTCCATTGTGATTACTGCGGATCGCGTGTGTTCCGACAGGAAGGCCGCACGCAAGCTGGTGACCAGGTGCCGCCCGACCGCGCTCAGATCGATCATTATTACCCGCGCAAACTCGGTGGGGATGGTGTCCAAGAAAATGCCATGGTTGCGTGCCGACTCTGTAACGGCGCCAAATCAGGCTTGCACCCCGACGAATGGGAAGCAGTGAGAGCTGATGTTGCGGACGAATCACGTCTGGCGATCTCTGAGTACCAGCGGATCCACGGGACCCAACCTGATGGTGTCGTCCGGACCTCCAATATCCGTCCGGGGCAGCACCGTGGCATCCGGGCCGACACCACACAGTCGTTCACCGATCGGCGCCGAAATGCAGCACTCAACACCGCCAGAGCGGCCAACAACGCTACAGAGAATAACGGCGAGGAATCATCAACCAGGCCAAATAAGACCTTTTCAACAAGCAATGGCTCAACCCATCGCACCACCAAGAAGCAACAGCCGAAGAAAGTCAAGAAACAAAGCACGACCAAGAAGCACCGCAAAGGTCAGAAGTAGCACAACGCCAAACCCGGGCGGCGCAGCACGTCGAGACACCACGCTGGGCGGTTCTTCGACCTCAACGATTGACGATCGTCGGAGGGCGGCATCGCAATGTTCAAGTGCGACAACGCACACCTAGGGTGATTCGGGCAAGCTGCGCACGTAAATGAAATGGATGATAGGAGCGCGACGAAGTGGGCAAAGAGTACAACCGGGAGGTCACATCTCCTCTGACGCCGCAGATGCTCGAACCAATGCCCGAAGACTGTCTAGGAATTCTCTTCTCGGAGCCGCTGGCTGATGAGGAATACCGTGCGCTGGCCGCTGTGCTGGAACGTCAACCCGACAAGAAGCTCTATGCACTACAACTCTCCTCGGCCCCCCACCCCATCACCAGCCTCGGATTCCTGCGTCATTTCCCGAATTTGGAACGCTTCACCTGCAACCTGCATCCGTTGGAGTCCTTCGACGGCATCCAATCGCTGCGCCACGTCAAAAAACTAACGGTTATGCGTCCCGACGCTAAACTGTCGGCCGCACCCCTTGGCGAGCTAGTGACACTGCGAGAATTGTGGCTCGACGGGCACTACCGCGATCTGTCGGCTCTGGCCAACCTCACCTCGGTCACTTACGCGAAAATGGGGTACGCCGGGAAGCTGCCAGACCTCAGTTTCCTGCCGCCCTCAGTCACCAAATTCTCGATGAACCTTGGCAGCATCACCAATATCGACGCCCTGGCCGCGCTGCCGAACCTCACCTGGCTGGCCTTTCACAAAGTCCGCAGCCTGGCGGACCTCACCTCTCTCGCTAAAGCCACCAGCCTGGAATACCTCTACTTCGCCGGCCTCACCTCAGTGACCGATCTGTTCGACATGTCAGAACTAACCCAGCTGGCGGAATTGCACATCCACGGCCTCACTCACCTCCGCGAGTTGCGCACGGTTCTCACCGCGCCCAAGCTCCGCAAGCTCTCGGTCACCGACCTGCCCGCACTACAGGCCAACTCCTGGCATGACACCTGCACCGGATGGCTCGCGCAAGGAAAACCCCCATTCTGGCAATAACCAGAAGCCGCCACCCCGACCAAAACTGCACTCTGAGCGCCGATAATGCACCTGCTGTCTCATATCCAGAGAATGTGGACGGCTCAGATTCTGTCTCAGCTGCGTAGGGGACCGAGCCGTATCCACGGCCCTCGTGGGGCACCATTGTGTTGTGGCATCGGGGGATTTCGCCGCGGGGCGTCCGGAGATGGTGGTTCTGGACATCGACGGCACCTTGCACGCGGCGTCGGATACTCATCGTGGAGCACACCAGGGCATCAGCGTGGCTGTTCGAGCTGCGGTGCGCGCCGTCGCCGAAAGCGGCGCTCACGTGGTGCTGTGCACGGGGCGCTTGTCCGCCGCGACGCTGCCGTTCCTGCAGGAATTGGAGATGTCGGCCGGCTTCGCGGTCTGTTCTAACGGGGCGGTGCTGATCGACGCTGCGACCGGACGTGTCATCGAACAGGTCTCGTTCTCCCTGTCCGTGCCGATCGCACACCTGCGCGAGCGGCTGCCCGGTGCGGTGTTCGTGGCCGAGGACCCCGGTGTCGGGGTGTGGGCCACGGGTCTTGTCGACGACGCCGACACCCATTATGGGGCGGTCACTCTGGTCG
Source organism: Mycolicibacterium anyangense (assembly GCF_010731855.1). Taxonomy (NCBI): domain Bacteria; kingdom Bacillati; phylum Actinomycetota; class Actinomycetes; order Mycobacteriales; family Mycobacteriaceae; genus Mycobacterium; species Mycolicibacterium anyangense. The sequence continues at coordinate 3,977,330 of NZ_AP022620.1, forward strand.
AGATCGATGATTTGGTAGCTGCGTCGACAACCCGCCTGGCTGTGCACTGGCCCGGACACCGCGGCTGCGAACTGGCGGATGCTTTGTCCAACAAAGCGATTCCCTACGTCGAGTGCTGTTGCTATCCCGATGAGCCGCTGGCTGATCTAACTAGCGCGGGGGTGACTAAGGCAGCGATGTTGGAGCGGTTGCGCGTGCAGTTGCGGGTCGCTGCATCGGAGACGTTGGCTGTCGGTGACGGTGTCAACGACATGGAGATGCTCGCCTGGGCTGCTCACGGCGTGGCAATGGGCAACTCTCCCGCTTCGGTGCAGGCGGTAGCCGACGAGGTCTGCCCCTCGGCCGCCGACGATGGCTTGGCCACCCTATTGGCGAGATGGTTCCGCTAATTGCCGATGTGCATCACTCGGTGCGCTGACATGGGTTGATGGCCCTCGTCTAATTACTAGAGAGTGTGGACTGCTCAGTTCTTGTCTCAGGTAAGTCACTCAAGCGAGGGCGATTGCGACGCTCAGTATCGCGATCCACGCGACGCCCAGTAGTTGCAGTAGGCGGTCACGGAGAACAATTTCTTCTGGTCGCCGGCCATGCCGCCGTCGACATCGACGGCGTAGCGCAGCACCGCGATCGTGATGGGGATCATCGAAACAGCAAACCAGGACCCGGAATGTCCGTCTCGTTCGAACGCCCACAGTCCGTAGAACACGACGACAGCGGTGGCGGACACGGTCCACACCAATCGCAGGTAGGTGCTGGTGTAGCTCTCCAGCGATTTGCGAATCTTGGCGCCGCGGGCGACAACAGCGAAGACCCGATAGCGGTAGCGATCGAAACCCCGCGCGGTCTACTCGTGGCGGCGCTACGTGCCACCGGGCGCGCGGTTTACGCGATCAACCCGCTCGCGGTCGCTCGATATCGAGAACGTCACTCGTTGGCGAGGTCGAAGTCCGACCACGCCGATGCAATGGCGCTGGCGCACATCCTGCGCGTGGACGCCCACCTGCACCACTGCCTGCCGGCCGATAGTGACCTGTGCCAAGCGATCGCGGTGCTGGCCCGAGCGCACCAGGACGCGATCTGGGCACGCACCAAGGCTCACAATGAATTACGCTCGCTGCTGCGGGATTTCTATCCCACGTTCTTGGCCACGTTCACCGGACGGTTTGCGCTGGGTATCAGCAGGCCCGAAGCCCGCGCCATACTGGCGGTCGCGCCCACACCGGCCCACGCGATGAAGCTGACGGTAACCCGGATCTCCGCGGCGCTGCGCCGTGCCGGACGCAGTCGAGGCATCGACGAAGCCGCCAACGACATCAAAGCCAACGTGCGCACACCGCAACTGCGCCAACCACTTCGCATCGAAGCGGCGCTGGGTAAACACGCGCTGGCGCTGCTGGCCGTTCTCGACACCGCCTGCGCCAACGTCGACGAGCTCGGCCAGGCGGCCGCTGAGCTGTTCCAGACCCATCCTGACCACGCGATCATCACCAGTTTCCCGGGTCTGGCCGATTCGACCGGCGCCCGAGTTCTCGCTGAAATTGGTGACGACCGGGCCCGGTTCGCCGACGCACGTGCGTGAAGGCCTACGCAGGATCGGCACCAGTCACCCGGGCTTCCGGGCGGTCGATATCGATCACGCACCGCCGGATCAAGAACGACAGGCTCGCCGCCGTCGGTTGGATCTGGGCCTTCGCGGCCTCGACAAACAGTGAAGCCTCTGGCGATCACTACCGGCGCCGCCGAGACCACGGCGATCGACACGCCGCAGCGATGCGGCCCCTGTTCAACAAGCTGCTCGGCCAGCTCTACCATTGCCTGCAAGGTGGCCTGAGCTTCGACGAAGCTCAGGCGTTCCCTACTGCGCTCGGTGACGCCGTGGCGTAGCGGGTCGTTCCGCCCAACGCATGCGTCAAGAGTCGACGTCGACACGGAACGTGCGGCGCTCGCCAAACTTTCGAAATCCCAGCCGTTGAAGGACGGGTGAGGACATGGGTCCGGCATGGACCAATGCGAGGGTCGCGCCCCGCGCAGCGGCTGCGCCGAGTCGGGCAGCAACCAGCCCACGATAGACGCCTCGACCCCGCATCGCCGGTACCACGGCTGCACCCCACAACCGCGCGGCCGGCTCCGCGAGGGTGAAACCGCCCGTCCCAGCCGGAACGCCGGCGCAAAGGGCAAGGAACGAACCCGGCGTCACCTTGCGATGGGCCAAGCGGATGTCGTCCTCCGACGGCAGCGGATACCCCCACCCCAAGGCAGACGTGCGTTCGAACGCAGCAACCTCCTCGAAAGACCCCACCTCGACCACGTCAACATCTGTTGGTTCAGACACGGTTGCGGCAGCCGAGCCCGACAGGTCCACCGCCAGGATGTCGAAGACCTCGACGAGGGCGACCGCCGACATCGTTGCCAGCTCCTCCAACGCTGCGTCACCTCCCGGATGATCGGGGCACACTGTGATCTCCAAAGATTTGGCGCCGCAGCGGGCAGCCGCGCCGAGTGCGTCCCGAATCCCTGCGCGAGAATGTGGCGACGTTGCGGGACAGGCCATCACAGTGGCTTCCGAACCCAGGAGATAGAACTCGTAGCCCTCGACCACTGCATGAGTGGACCCCGGCGGGCGCCATGGCGACACCCACGACGCCGACTGTTCGAGGACACGCTCCCGCGTCCAGATGGTCACCTAACGTCCCCAGCGACATGCCATCGTTCGCTCATCACTGCAAACTAGACCAGCACGCACGGCGACCTGCCAGACACTCCGAATCGTCGGCATAGAGTCCCCGAGCGACGGACCGAGTGCCCGAAATGGTCAACGACTGCGACATGCCAGCGCTTGACTCTTATCCCGATCGGAGGTCTTGTCTCGGATCTTGGTTGCGTCCGCGATGGTTTGGGCAACTTGTTCGGCGGTGGCGTCTTGCGTGTCGACGACGTGGGCCTCGGCGTGTAGCCATGTCCGAGCCGCCTCGGCGTACACCGGCAGATTGATCAGCCGGAACGACGAGGGACCCTCGATGTCTCCCTCGATGCGTCGGCGAAGTGTTTCCTGATCGGCGTGAAGAACGAAGTGCTGCACCGGGATTCCGTAATGGGTGAGTCCTGAGTGAATTTCTCGCCAGTACTGCTCGATGAGCACCGTCATCGGCATCACCAGGGTGCCCCCGGTGTACTCGAGGACCCGGCGAGCGGTCTCCACAACAAGTGGGCGCCACGGTGGCCAGTGCTGGAAGTTATCAGTTTCGGGCAAGCCCGGCGTGATGTCCATGAGGGTCTCGCCAACCTTCTCTGCGTCGAACACGCGTGAGTTTGGCAACAACTTCTGAACCAAAGCGTTGGTCGTCGTCTTGCCTGCACCGTGAGCGCCGTTAATCCACACAATTACGAATCGACAGTAAGTCCGATGTCACCGCATAGCCCGCGCGTGAGGTGTTGTACCAGGGGCAAGTTGGTCAATTTCCACAAGGCGTGCGTGCATCTCGCACGTAGAGAAACGAGGTCGATCATTTCCTGTCTCCACGCGTGGTCGAATCGAGCCCCGAGCTGATTCACTTAGTGATGCGAACTCGGTGGAGTGGTCTAACGGTCGACTGCACGGACCCCGACCGGCTCGCCGCGTTCTGGGGTGAGCTACTCGACCGCGAGCTTGAGCCCGGTCTTCCGGGATGGGTTCAGCTGAAGTCCCGCAACGATGAGCCTCGGATCAACTTCCAACCGGTCACGGAGCCCAAGCGCGGAAAGGTTCGCATCCATCTAGACATCACGGTTGATGACGTCGACCAGGCGATTGAGCGTGTGGTCGATCTTGGTGGTCGCGCGACTGGTGAGCGCCACGAGTATCCGGAAGGCACCGTCGTCGTTCTGCAAGACCCGGAAGGCAACGAATTCTGCATCGTCCGTTACCAGTCGTCGACCTACACCGAGAAGTGACTTGCGCTGGTGCGTGCGGGGGGACTTCGGAGGTGTCGCTGTCTCACATCCAGAGAAACGAGACAGCCACACTCGTCCGTCTTATCGCCAAACACAAAGGTCACGAACTCTTCCGAGTTCGTGACCTTGTGGTCGCAGTTCGTAGAACCGCTCAATGTGTGCGGTACGTTTCAGCTGTTCAGAGCGCCCTTCGCGGAATCGGTTCCAGCGGTTTTATGTGGAATCTCCAGTGATTTATCCGGCGCACGCGGCGCTAAGTGGATGACCCCGCGGTGCCGGTTGACGAGGCTATGGTGCGGCTTCTTGTGCGAGTTCAGCGCCGACGCAGGGTCGCGGATCTGCCGCGGGAGACGGCGAAGTCGGCGATCTTCCCTTGACCGGTAATTTTTGGCCGGGATTTATCTGGACCCGTTGGGCATGCCTAAGCGGGCCGACACGAGGTTCGCGCGGCCCGCTGCGGTTGGGTCTCGTCAGGTCAGGGGTGGTGTCTTCGCGGGTTCGTGTCCGAGATGGCGGCGTAGTTGGCGCCATCGGACGTCAATGGATTCTGCGCGAGCCGGGCGTGACCGGTAACTCTTCTGGATGCGGTGATTAGTGCTGGCTACGGCCAGCGCCAACAGAAGCTTGACCATGGGTTCGCGCCGGGGACCCCACTTGAGGTCGACGAGCTTGGTGACGTGGGCCGACTTGAAGATGCTGAATGTCTGCTCGGTTCGAGCGCGCGCTGCCTCGAAGTACAGCGTGTGTTCCCAACTGGCGCCGACCGGTCCCCATTGGGCCTTCTTGAGCTGACGGGGTGTCAAGGTGACGGTGACGATCGATTGGGCGCAGCATTGCCGATCGCTTGCTTGCCAGGTCGGCGCTGCTGTCGGGGCGCCGAAGGCGGCGCGTGTCATCGACGCCGGTTTAAGTGGGCATTGGACGCGCAGCTGCACGGCAGGGCAGACCAGCTCCGCCTTCACGTCGAGTCTTGGTTCGACTCCCAGGGGTGGGCGTCCACGTGGTCGGCTCAGTCGCGGCCGGGAGTTCAGGCCCATCAGGAAGGGCAGGACACTTGCCAGGCGGCGGTCGTGCGCCTCCCACCCGTTGTCGGCCAGCAGGTTGCGGGTTTTGGGCATGTGGTGTTGGGCAAGTAGGTCGGCCGCGGCCGGACAGTAGAACGAGCCGGCGAACTGGATGGGTCCCGGCGGGACGTCTGTGGTGGCGCCGGATGGATTGGCCGCGGTATCGGTGAGTGTCCAGTGTTGTGGGTACCGCACGACGGCTGCGTACTGCTGGTCGAGCATGAGGCGTGCGAAGCCGTCTTTGGGGTTGTAGCCCATATCCGTAGTGAGACGCGGCAGGCGTGCCCGTCCCGCACGCCGCGTGTCAAGGCCATTGCGTTTGGCGTGAGTGATAGCGACGTCGAGTCCATCGACGCTGCCGGAGGTGGGTGGATGGACGTCCATCCCGATGATGACGGGCGCGACTGCGTGTAGCTGGTCCGGTGGTCCAACGCGTATCACGGCGGTCAGTCCGATGCCGAAGCCACGCTTTCCGCCGCCGCTGGCATCTTGATACACGGTGGTGGAGTGCTTGTCTCGGGAGTAGTAGCTGCCGAAGTATGCGGCTCCGCGCTGTTTGTCGGGTTTTATCCCCAGCCCAGCTGAGGGGCCGGCGAGGTCGAAGATCGTCTCGTCGGCCACGATGTCGCCGACGGCCTCGGGTGGCCGCGGATCGACGATGGACCCGAAGACGATGCGATTCATGACCGTTCGCAGGCGTTCGGTGGCTTCTACGCTCGCTGTGCGTTGTTCGGTGCTGCGGTGGGCGATGATGCGGCGGTGTTCGGCGTTGGTGATTCGTCGTGCTGGTTGGTCGGGGCTGGGATCGAGTGGTGCGAGGCGGCGGTTGAGCCAGGCGACGAAGCGTGTCCGCTCGCGGCGTTGCTCGGCGCGGTCGGCGAAGATGCGGGAGGTGTCTTGTCCTGCCATGCCGACTTCGGTGAGTTGTCGCGGGGTGAGGTCGCCGATGGCTTGCTGGATGGCCTTGTAGGTCGGGGTTCGCCCAAGCATCAACAGTCCCAGGGCGGCGACGAGGACGGCGGAGATGGTGTAGGCGATTCCGGTGCAGTCTTGTCCACCGGCGCCGCGGTGCTGGTCATGGAAATCGTTGATCATCTCCGCCGCTTGTGATCGTTCGATGATGACCTTGGCCTCACGGAAGAGGTTGTCTGACAGGCGGTATGACTTTTCGAAGTCGGTGATCATGGTTCAGCTTTCTGTCATGAGGGCGATCGCGCGATGGATGCCGTAGGTGGGGAGTTGGGTGCGTTGGTCGGCGAGGACTTGAACGTCGACCACGTCGGCGAGTTGCAGCAGAAGTGCTGCTGGGACGCGGTCGGCGAGGTCGAGGATCCAGCGGTTACGCAGCGCGGCGGCGTTGATGTTCCCGTGACCGCGGGCGCGGAGTTGCTCGCCGATGCGGTTGGTCGCGTTGCGCTCCACTTCTCCCGTGGTGGCCGGTAACAGGTAGTCCGATCCCTTGCTCTGCGCAAGGGCCCACAGACGGCGGGAGACGCCGGGATCGGTTACCGGAACGAGCCGTGTACCGCCAGCTGTGTTCTGCAAGCGCACGATGGCGATGGGTCGGCCGTCGATGGTCTCGCTTGTGATGGAGGTGCCGCGCAAGACTTTGAAGTCGGGCGGCCGCGCGCCGGCGCCGTAGCAGAGGTCCAGTAAGAGCGTGAGGCGTCGTCGGAGCCAATGCGGCAGGGTCGGTGCCAGGGTGTACCAGTCACGAATGTCCTGCGGTGCGGCCGCGTCGATTCTCTTGGTGCGTGGCGCGGGCAGAGTGCGTGCCTCCGGGTATTCCCGGGGGTGCACCAATCGGCCGGCGTCATAGAGAATCCACCTGATGGTGCGCATGGACCGGTTGGTTTTCCGGGTGGCGATGTCCATGAGATGCCGGTCGACGTTGGCTCGGCGCAACGCTGTTCGGTAGTCGAAGGTGCCGACGCGTTCGGCCTCGAACGCCAGATAGCGGGCGAGATGGGCGGCCGAGATTCGGTCGGTCGACGGCGCGAAGTCACCCAGACGGCACCACAGGCGTTTGGCTGATTCCAGCGCGGGCGCCAGGTAGCGCGGATCGACGCCTCTGATGGTGAGGCCCGCCAACGCTCGATAGCGCTGCTCGTCGATGTCGTGGTGGAACGGCGCGAGCACCTGGCGTTGGCTGTCGGCTCGGTCGTGTCCGGTCTTGGACACTGGCTTCTCCGGCTCCGGGTCGTCGGCGGCGGAGGCCATGGCGCCGTGGCGGCCCATCAGCACACGCCCCGCGACACACCGGCACAGCCGTTGACATGCGCATGCGAACACGATGAAATGAACAAAGTTCCTCCTGAGTGGATCTGGGAAAGGTTCCAAGGGAACGAGGTCGCCGCGAACTTGCGGCGGACGGAGAGCCGGGTTGCCGCCCGGCTTTTCCCGTTTTTAACGGACTTCCGACGAAAAGTGCCTTACGTCAACAGTTTCTGGTAGCCGTTCCTCCTCACTTTGGGGGCACTCAGCCAGATGGCCAGCGCACGTCAGGCCACGCGCGATCTAGCGGGGCAAGTCCGTAGCGTCCTTGTCGCAGCCATCGCGGCCGATCTGGATCAGACGCGAACCGGCCTCGGACAGTGAGACATCCCAGTGTTGGGCACGGTCGTAGATCATCTGGGCCACATGAGGTGGCAGCCGTAACTCGACCCGGACCCGCTCCCGCACCCTGGTGTGTGGTCTGTCCATTGCCCGCCTCCGCTCGATTGCCGGTACAGCACCGGCATGGCTGAAGCTAAACCGTTACTTGAGGTGATCGCGGTAGCCATGATCTGCGCGTGTCTGGGCATCCGGCGCATCCTGAATTTCGGACGGCACATAGCAATTTCCCTCTGCAGGAGACGTTTCCACCAGCGGTAACGATCGCAGCACCCTGACGTGCAGCGGGGTCGAAAGATGCCGGTTACGAAATGCAACACTGCCCACCACAACATAAGCGGGACCCAGAGCTACCAGATCCCCGCAGAGCCGAATAAATGTGTTGCAGATCACATTTCAGTCAGTAGGGCTGCGTGCCAATGGTTTTCCACGGAAAACTGCCGTGACCCGGGCGGCGGCCCCTGGGTGCCGTTACCGTCGCACACCCGTTAACGCTGCTGATCGACTGTCATCCACAGCAGCACGTCGAGGATCCGCAGATTCGACACCGCAGCAGGCATATTCGGCACACCGCTGCGGATCTGCGTCAACCACGTCCATATCGCTCGGTCGTCGGCGGCGAGCACCGCTTGGAACTGTCGCCAATAGTCCACGGTGTCCAGGCCGGTGGCCTGCTCAACGAAGCTGTCCCCGATGGGGATGAGCCGTGGACGTTTGGCAGCGATGAGCTTGCTGGTCCGGGTTCTTCCCATACCGTCGTTACCTCGGCGCAGCACCTGCCACAACCGGCTGCCAGGCCCACCGGCCACAAGGTCGTCGGGGTCGATGTCGATGATGTCGACGTCCACCGGGATGTCCTGCAGCAGAGCGGTGATGTCGCAGGCGTCGCGACCCAACAGGCGGATCGCCGCCTGGGCAGGGATATCGACGCTAAGCATCGAGGCTGCGGTGAAGTCCGCTGGCCCAATCGAATACGGATCACTGTTCAGCGCGGCCATTGCCTCGAACTGCGATCCTGAATAGGCCGGTCGTCCGGCAGCGGTGACGGCGTAGTAGCGCCTCAACAGTTCGACAGCCTCGTCGGTACGGCGCTGGACAACCACTTCGGGCCACCGATGACGCCACTGTGTGTATTCGAACTCTGCCATTCTGGCTCTCCCTGCAGGCGACGCTCCGGTGGGTAGGTAACCACGGCGGGCCGACATTGTCGGGTCGTTACGTCAGCGGCGCTGCGTCAAGGTGATCTTGTTGCCCTCGGGGTCCGAGGTGCGCACGAAGTTTGGCAGGTCGCAGGTCCACGACGCTCCGGCGGCGTCAAGCCGCGGCCGGAATATCCTCGACCACGAAGCCGAGTTGCACAGAGCTTACCGGGCGGCGCGCGGTCGCCGGCCACAGCTGCAGCCCCAGTTCGCCGTCGTAGTGGCGCGGATGTTCCGGTTCCTCGATGCAGAACAACGCCAATCCGATCGCTTCATAAAAGCGCGCGGTCGCATCGACGTCGCTGACGAACAGCGTCAGTTCACGAAGATCAACGGCCACGGGCAACGCTGAACCACTCGATCCAATATCACTGGGGATTCACGTCAAGGTTCGGCTATCTGCCGACGTCGGTCGAGCACAGCTGCCAATCGCTGGTTCAGGAAATCTTGGGCTGCTGATCCGTGTACCTGGTGGGCGGTCGCAGCCACTTCGCCGACTGATGCCAGCGCCACCGCTTTCCAACGTCCAGCAGTGTCTGTCTCGTCGACGACAGCGACGAACACCAACTGCCGCGCGGCGATCCAGTCATCACCCATCCGCGCCCCTTTCCCAAGTGCCCGCATCGGGACCGTACTGGCCAGGACCGACAGCTCTACGAGCTCAACGCTGCCCCGGTTGCTGTCTGGCGAGATATGCCTTAACGGCCGCACTCCGACGATGGTCAGCCGGGACCACCCTGCCTGCCAGCTTGGCCGAGGCTTTCGTGGCGCGGCGACCAGCGTTCCTGAGGGCCTCGCCCGACACGACCACCTTCTTCAGTTTTCGTTGTGCCACAACACACCTCCGTGAGGCACTAGGGAGAGCAGACGGTACCGCTGGCGAACGAGTTCCGCTGTCCGACGGCTCACGTCAAGGACTCGTTGCGAGTCAATCACTGAGTACCGCAATAGATTGCGGCTCACCGGCGATGCGTCTGACCGTCTCCCGCTGCTCTTCGGTCAGCATGTCCTCGGTATAGCCGTCTATCGCGAGAGCCCACCAAACCGTTCCGACGTTGGGGCAATTCGGGCAACAGCGGGGGCCAACGACCCCGAACTGGCCCATCCGCGGCGGATAGTCCCATCCGAGGTTGAATGCATCTCCCGGGGTCAGGATTTTCTCGACCCCGCACACTTCGCAGATGTGCCGCCACTGCGGCTCGGTGTCACTCACACACGTCAGTCTCACCCGCAGGGGTGACACGTGAGAGGCAGCGGCGGCAGCCCACCTGCTGTTCACGATCTGGGCTCGCGGCACGATCTGAAGCCAGCGACGTATCTCCGACTCACCCAACGGGAGATACAGAATCCGCTTGCGCATCGAGATGATCGATCCCCGTCGGGTTACCGACGAGCGATAGTCACATAGCAACGACCGCTTCGCGTGGCCGGCGCCGCTACCCTTGGATGTCGGTTAGGGCAGTCACGGGCCGAGGCAGAAGGCGGTGGATACGATGGCGTCCGACAAGTTTCCGGCACCGCGGGAGTGGCGGACCTGGTGTGACATATCCGAAGTATTCGACGGGCCAGATGATCTTGATTGGATCGTGGACCAGGACCGCGTTGAGCACGACGTCCGCGACCCAGATAGCGATCATCGAAGCGGCGCTTGATTGTGTTCAGTGCGAAGTTCGTGTCACGGCCTTTGGTCAGCCCGTTGCGTTGATGTCGGCCATTCCTGCGCACGTGAAGCGGAGCTTCACGAACATCGGCCAGCAGTAAGTAGATTTCCAGGGGCTGGAAGGTAACCATGCCGACTTCGGGGGTTAGGTCGGTCTTCCTGGTTCAAAGGGTCAGACGGTTAGTTTCAGTAAGCTTCGCGGCGCCTTCCACGCACCCGCGTGGATCACGACCCTCTTTAGGCTAGCGCAGCCAGCATCATCGCGATGTTCACGCCAATTGAGTTAGCCAGTTGTGCAACGCTTTCAGGCATTTTCTCCGGGCTCTTACCTCGCGGATAGCTACTCCCTGCCGGTAGTCCCTCCGCGAGCATTGTCGTTGGAGTGCTTAGCGGCGATGGCCGCCGGAAGATCCTCCAAATCTGCGAGCGTGTTTCGGCGAGCAGGAGGGTGTTGTTGTGACACAGCAGGACACAGCTGCCCCGGGCACCCCGGGCTACGACGGCGTAGGTTTTCTGGTGACGCTCGACGAGTGTGGCGATCCGGGCCGCGAAACGCCTCGGGACTAGGTTCCCGCAATCGGCAACCCATGCCGCATTGATCAAGTCCACGGCGATCCCTTCAGCCTCGAAGGCGGCGAGAAGTTCGGCGTAGGGGTCTTCCCGGGACGCCTTTGCCAGCGAGATGACCCTCTCCACGTCCTGCCAATCTGCGACACGGCTGAAGCACTGCGCTGGCTGATACAGGTAATGCTCGATGAGTTCTGGGTCGGCGTCGGCGGCATGGTCACCGATCGCTGTCCACGCTCGCTGCAGAACGATGTCGCGTGGCCGTCCTCCGTGCAGCGTGGCGTCCTGAGCGAGTAGCGCCAAACCTACGGCGATGAGGGCGCTGACGTATGGCTCGACCCTGTCTGGCAGGTCATCCGCTGCCGTCGGTGGCGTCGTGATCAGGACGTCGGCGAGTTGGTCGGCCCACTCTTCGTCGTCCGGCCCCCACACTCCTGCGGCGAGCATGTCGAGGTGCAGTTGCGATACCAGCATGCGAAGTTCGACGGCGGGCGCCGGATTAGCGGTGACCCCTCGGCGTAACCGTGACGCCCAAGCCCGCATCCGTCGGCGTTGTTCGGCGGGGATGTCCGGCGGGGGGCGACGATCCGAGAGGTCGTCGGCGGCCTCGTTCTCGCCTTCGCGCTCGTCGTCGGGAGGTTCCTCGGCGTCCAGGGAGACCGTGGAGTCGACAGCCCAGGTCGAGTCGGAGGTACGGGTAGTGGCCAGGGCTGCGGGAAACAGTCCTGTTGTCAGTGCCGGTCCCAGCGCTGCCTCAACATCGTTGAGCCAGGCCCCCCATCGGTCATTGTCGTCCACGGCGACGTCGCGCGGGGTCGTGACGCCCGAGGGTGCCGCAGCTCGGTGGGCAGCATTGGCCTGCAACAACTTCAGGAGGTCGTTCTCAAACCGGGCTCGCAGCTCATCATCGGCGAAGACCGTCGTGTAGTCGCGTGTGAGCCGGGGTGTCGAAGCCTGGCCCGTTCGCGGCAGGCACGCTGCGGTGTCTGTCAGGAACACCACTGAACTGGTTATTGTCTGATCGCCGATCGTGGCGGTCGCTCGAACAGCGGCTCCCGCCGATTCTGGTGCCAGAAACTCTGCAACGAGGGCGCCCCGGCGGTCCTCAGTTATTTCGAGTGTGTGGTACGAACGCCACTGTCCGGGTGCGGCTGTCGACGCCATCTCAATCGTGATTCGCGCGGCGTTGCGGCAGATCATTTCGACGGAGATGCCACCGTCGCTGGCCCGTGCTCCGAGCAACGTCACGACTGCGGTCGCGCGGTTGTCGATGGGCGAAATGGTATGGCGCAGCCGAATTTCAGATTCCTCCACCGCGACCCCCTGGGGCAGCAGCGAATCGGTGACCGGACTAACAGCGGCGAGTTCGCAGTTCCCGCCGTCGCGGGTGGCGATCAGTAGCGCGACCCGACTGAGGTTCGGGCTGCCCACCATGGCGCTGAGCGCATCGCCTGTCCACCACTCGACGAGCTTTCCGTGACTGAGGCGCCTACCTTGCTCAGACAGCCAGCGGAATTCGACCTGATTAACGCCGCGTGCGGCTGCGGCCACCTTGCCGCCGTCGTAGCTGCTGAGTCCAGGTTGCAGCGCCACCGTCAGCGACTTGGGTTTCAGTCGAGAGACCAGGGCGGCGAGAGCCGCGGCATCGGGGTCGAGGAACGGGGCGCTGACACCCAACGCATCCACCGCCAGATCAGGCAGTTGGTCGAGAATCGGGCGGTCGAGATTGCCAAGAATCCGCACCGCCGAGTTCTCGACTGTCTGTGGGCGGACCATGTCCGCGATCTGAGTGACGACGGCAGCGATCCAGCTCGGCATGTGTACGGCCGGATGGTCGGCAAGTTCCTTCAGCCAGTCGGCGAGGTCAACGAATGCTGCCGGACCGTGTGATCGGCTCCCGCGCAACACAATCCAGAGTTCGTCGTTGTGGCCCCACCCGGCGGTCGTCGGATTACCCGAGCCAATCGCCACCCACACGTCGTTCTCACCGACGAGGACTGCGAGCTTCGGGTGGAACGCGCCGGTACAAACTGCGTGTGCGTGCTGATAAGCGCGGCCGGCACGCCGCACGTCGACAGGGTCGTGAACGGCGTGATGAGCATCGCTGAGAATCGTCACCCGTGCGCCCATGCCACGAGCCAACGCAACCGCCCGCTGCTCGACAAACAACAGATCCAGGGTGTAGCCGGTGAGCAACACTTCGCGCAGTCCGGCGCCGTCCGCACGGTCGTGCCACTGCTGAAGCAGTGTCAACGGTGAGCAGAAGTCGAACTGCACCCGCTCGCTCACGGCAGCCCCATCACGCTGCTACCCACTTCGGTAACGGCAAACCCATCGGCGTCCGAGGACAGCATGCCGAGCTGGTGAGCGATCCGGCCCAGGGATTCAGCTCGAAATCCGATGTTGTATGCGCCTTCGGTCCCCAGCGCGAAGTACCGCCCCTCTCGCTCACCGAGTTTCGTCGGGAGCACGATCCGACCGCCCGCAGTGACCTCGAGCTTGCTCAGCGCAATGCGATGCGACTGCGCGAGCATGTCGTCAACGATCAGCGATGCGAAGTCCCGCACCGTTTCGTGTGATGCCTCGGACGCGCGAGAACCCACCCATAGTGGGTCGAGGTATGCCCGCCGCGGCGCTTGCCGTCCACCGCGGAAGGCCGCCAACGCCTCCCCTTCGAGTTCACCCAAGCGGCGAGCGCCCAACAGCAACGTGGCGAGCGCTGTTTCAAGCTCTCCGCGGTCGGCTAAGTCGTCCTCGGCCGGGAGCGGGTGGCCGGCAGCATCCACGGTCGGCGGAAGATCTGCCAGGAACGCGCCCAGCTGCCCTTCTGGCATCTGTTCACGTACCCAGTCGTGAAGTTGGTTTCGTTGCACGGGCTCTGGTGCCTCACGCACCTCATCGACCAGCCGTGCCCACCACAGTCGCCAGGCGCCCACGAACCGGTGCCGCAGCAGCAGTCCCCGCCATGCCGCAGCCCGGGCACTCTCCTGTTGGAAGATGACGTCTGTGGACAGCTGCTCACCGTAGGCGATGCCATCATAGGCAATTCGACGCCAATCGCTTTGTCCAGGCCGCAAGTGCACAGCGCGGCAGAAGATCCGCAGTGTCGCGCGGCGAGTTTGGTCATCGCCTGTCCACTCGGCTGCTCCACTAGCGGTCATGACCTCGCGCAGCGGGGCTACATACGGTGCGGATGGCCCGCCGTGCACGATAGGAAGGATTTCCGAAAGATCGTCATTGGTAACGGGACGGGTCGCGATGATCTCTGTGAGCGGAGCGAACATGTCCAAGACTGCGTCCGGACAACGACGCCGACCCACCCGCAGCGCATTCTTGTCCGTAGTCACGAGACCGACGGTGCTAGCCGGCCCTTTGTACTGCGACCAGAAGCCTGACGCTCGATCCGAGTATGTTTGCACACCGACTTCACTCAGCCGGTCAGCCAGACCGTCGGCGAGGAGCTTCCGCACCGTGTCCGCGCCGTGTAAGTGGCCAGGCCCAGAGAGATCGCCGATCGTCGGGGAAATCAGCGACGCCCAGGCGAGGGCCGACTCCGCACGTCGAATCAAAGTTCGGCAACCGGCGGCGTCGGAGTCGTGCGCAGAAGCAAAATCAGCAAGCGCCCAGTACAACGCAAAGTGCAAAGCGCTATCGCTCAGCGTGGAGATACCGGGCACCAGCACACCGACCATGCGCAGCACGGGCGCTTCGACGGCCAATGGGTAGCGGCTCGTTCGCTTGCTCATCCCGGGCGCCGACCACGCCGGCCCTTCGGTCGATAGCCCGGATGCTGTTTCGCCGTTCAGCGGTCACCCCCAACAAGCTATGAACCATAGCCCCCTCTGCAGGCCCACCAATCCCAATTAGGGCGGAAGGTTGAGCAATTGGCGAGACCACCTGACGAATGTCCAGGATTTCTGAAACTGGCCTACGGCGAAGTAGACGGCCCGCACGGACCAGATTGATAGAACGACCCCTAGACGTCATAGACCCCGGCCGGCAGTGACGATGTGCGTTGGAGGTGAAACCGTTCCCAAACATTTCGACCTTGACGAAGGCCACCACGAGAACTCGTCGACGAATCAGCTAGAGCTCAGCTGGCCTTCATCCCGCATTACTCATCCGGCGAGTCCGGCCCACATACGTGAAACCATCCGGCAAGGCCATTTTTCCACTACTGCTGTCTCATGAACGTATTCATGGCGGCCGCGTTAGACACCTGTGTACGGACATCCCGCAGAATCACCTCGACCACATCGCGCATGACAATCCAGTCAGTGAGAGTCACCAATTGGCCTCGCCCGTGGGCGATTTCATTTCTCCACCCAAGCAACCGTTCATCGATGAGCATTTCATGGGCTCGATGACGAGAAGCATCACAACCAAGTGAATGCATGATAGACGCAAACAACTCGAATTTCAGATTCGCGTTGGTTCGTATTGTAGTGGTCTCATACGGCACGGCTATTGTTTCATCAGCTCGATCCCATAGCGTTCGTACCAGGTCAGTATGACTTTCACTAGACTTCTGTTGCGAAAGGGTAGTGATCACGTTGCGCAGGGCAACCGCTGCCACTTCTGGTCGTAGTTGACCCAGCTTCAGCCGCTTTCTTGAAATATATTCAAGGTATCCTGAGCCAGCTGTTTTTACGTATCCCTCCCAGTGCGCGTAGACGAGCGCCAGGCCAGCCCGCATCAGCGCACTCAATTCATGTTCACGAGCCTTTTCTGCCATTTTTTCGAAAACAAACATCTCCTGCACACGCCATTTGAGATCGGCGGTCAGTGTAGCTTCCAGTTCCTCTAACGTGCGGATCGCCACTCGCTAATCCAATGCAAAGATTCGCTTACCGATGCTAGGCATTCGTGGAGCGCGCGTCGTCGCACGGACACCGCCGCCCGAATACTTTAGAAATTCATCGTCCGTCCATAGAGCTGCCATCGCGTAAATCAGCTTCGCTGAACGCTCGTCGTCGCTGAGAGCTAGCCAGTCGGCGACTCGACTTGCTATACCGGCGCTCGCAGCCTCGAAAGCCGAGACACTAAACCCGCCGATCGTGCGTCCGCGTGCAGTATCAAACCTGCGGAACGTAGAAGACCCGATGGTACTAGCGACAGCGAACATATCTTCGGCGAGGCGCACCAAGTCGGCGGCGTCGTCGCCGCTTTCCGCTAGCTCTAGGACTTTGTCCGTCAGATAAGTATCAATATCAGCGAAGCTTGCGAGTTCTTCAGCGGTGCTTCGCTGGAACACGATGAACCTCACGATTAGTTCGAGGTCATACTGCTCGGCCTCTTGACGTTCTGTTAGCGAAAGTGCGTCTACAACTCGCTCATCTTTTCGGAGGCTTTGCAGCGCTGCGAACAGACTCGGGCTGGTCATAAGAAGAATGGCCGAACGAACTTCTTGTGGACTGGTCGCAACACCACCACTATTCAACCGATCGAAAAGCTCAAACTTGACCGCCGGGTCCGATTCCTTGAGGAGAATTCTGAAATCGAGCCGTGCTCGCTTGAACTGTATTTTTACTGCTTGTGGAAGATTGCTGTAGGTGACACCTTCGAGAGAGGGTATGTACTTAGTCCGCGTGAGCGTGCTTGGTTCTTCTACCTTTCCAGTGTCTTCATCGCGAAGATCGCCCGTGAATTTGAGAATAGTAGACAAACGCTGCAGGCCGTCGACAACTTCCCAGATCGCATCATCTGACTGTGAAACAAAGATAGGGGGGAGCGGTATATCGAGCAGAAGAGACTCGATTAGACGTGACTGTTTCTCAATCGGCCAACGAAATATCCGCTGGAACTCAGGACGAATACGTATTTCCTTATCCTTATACAGGTTAAGCATCTCTCCTATAGACATTGCGTAGCCATCAGTTCGTATACTCTGCCGATTCTTGGCTATCTCTTCCTCAATCGCCACTCAAGTTCCTCCAATTATTGATAGTGGGGACCATAGGTCCCTCCAAGTAAACGCTCGATCTTTCCGAGACCGCGTCTCATGGCAGCTTTCTACGATCATGGGTGTGTTCGTGAGGCCCAATGACCGAGCACCTACGGCTGCCCGACGCCTTCCTCCAAGGCTGTCCTCCAAACTCGAACGTTGTCCGGCACTCTTCGCGGATGGCGGCTCCCCGCAAACGGCCAGCGGCAACTCCCATCGGCCAAGCCGTGGAAGAGTTGCAGCAGCGCGGTTACGGTCCTATACCTCAAGCAAGATCTCCGAACACAGGGCGGAAGCTCTCTGCGTCGGCCTGTACTTCGCTCTCCGGCCCATGCTGATAGCTGATCATGCGGACGCTGGGTCCTTCGGTTCGGTTGTAGAAGTAGGTCGTGTACTGGGCATTGCGTGGAGCCGCACGAAGTTGCACGAACGGCACGAGGCGCAACGGCGACTGCGCCCCTTCTCTTACCAGGTATAGCTCGCCATCGATCATCGGCTCTCCAACGCTGAAATCAGCCGTCCGGAAGGGGGACCGGGTTCCGATCGCGACCTCTGCGGCCTGGATGTAACCCTCCTGCGTGCGCCGGGTGCTGCCTGCCCTGACGAGTAAGAGTTGCGTCCAGACATTGCCGAGGAGCTGCCGAAGGCCAGCGAGATCCGCTTCAAGCGACGCGACCTGCGCTTCCCATTCTTCGCGGGATGTATGGCCAGTGTGTCCACTCCACCGATTGCGCTTGCCGTTCATCTCGTTGAACTTCTTCACGACGTCCTTCGAGATGAGCCTTTCGATTCCGGTCCTACTGAGGCCGGCGAACGCGTTTCGGATGCGCGCGACATCGTCAGGATCGTCACTCTCAAGTGCGCGGCGAAGTTCCTTGGAAGACTTCTCCGCGATGACTACCCAGGTTCCGAACGAAGCCCGTTCGATTCCCATGTGCTGTTCGCGCAACGTCTGCGAAATAGCAGCTTCAACGTCGCTGCTACTGCCCGGGTCCGAGCGGATCACCGAGAGAAGCACCGTCGCATGGAAGGTCACAATGGCTTCCCACGCATGGAGGTAGGCCCGCTGTTTGTCGCCTGGTGAAGTGGCGGTTTCGGCAGTCCAGAGGGCAGATGCCATGGGAAACGGGAGCTGGTCTATCCAAGCAAGCACCGACTCGTCGAATGCGCTCGCAATTCTCCCAACGACCTCCGCCGCGGTTTCCGACGCTAACCAGATGCTCTCTCGTAGCCGGATCAGTTCAGCGTGGTACGAGCCGAGCCTTTCGTCCGCTGATGCAAGAGCGAGTTGAACATTCTGCGGGGGCACCGGAACGATGAGTTCATCGGCCCACCGCAATAACGCCCTAGCGTCTGACCTCAGCGCCCGCACATGGGTGCCGGAGCTGCTGGCGTCGATTGCACGCAGTCTGCTCGCGACGCCTTGTTCTGAGTTGAGCCACGCCGCTAAGAAGGCGGGCTCGGCCACGTCAGGTTCGAGTTGGATCGCGAGCACGCGGCCGTTGGCTCCAGTATCAGTTATCTCGGTGGAGACCTTGCCGCTGCGGGTCGTCGGAATAAACACTTGTCCGTCGCCGGCGGTGGTCGATTCAGTTGTTGCTTCGGGCGTCCTGGTTAAGAGCTGGCTCAGCCGCCGAGTCGCCCACCCCTGCGCCTCAAGGGATTTCAAGAGTTCACGTGAGTCATCCCCGAAGAAGGGGCTGGGGTCGAGGTCAACGACCGTGGTTGGATCCGAGTCGATGAAAACGCCGGACTCTGGCCCGTACCGAGATTCCAGTAACGCCTCATTGATGGGCTCGCCGCAGTAGGTCGTAAGACGCCACGAGAGCCTGTGCCCAGAGTTCGACTCTCGGGAGGCGACGGCTTCGTTGCGGACAAGCTTCTCAACACTGATTGTGCGGTTTCGGGGTCCAGCTTTTCTCGTCCGAAGGCCTGACTCGAGCTCCCGGAACGCGGATCCGGGCATAGCGCGACCACGGCGGCTGGTCGTGAACTGCGTCTGCAGATCGGCGATCGCCACCTCGCCTCGCCCCGCTGCATCGGCACTGTTCGTGAAGGTCAAGAGGTGCAGCGCGATGGCCGTGTTCGGTGCTAGCCCCTCAGGCAGCCGTGTGACCGACTCGAGCAGCCCGGCCTCAACGATCCTCCGTCGCACGGCGCCGGTACCGCCTCCGACGCTCAACGCGCCAGGCGCAACCAGCGCCGCGACGCGTCCACCTCCCAAAGCTGCCGGTCGCAGCTTCTCCAAAGCCAACGATATGAAGAGCCAAGTACTGTCAGATTGCTGCGGAACGCCGAAGCGGAACGCGCCCAATTCTCGACGAGATTCCACAGCCGATGCTGAACCTGCCCAGTTCATACCCCACGGCGCGTCCACGATCACCAAATCGGCTTCAAAGTCGGCGTATTCGTCGTGCGCGAGTGTGTCGCCGACAGCGAGTTCAGCGTCTGGGACGGCTTCGAAGCGCCGGGAACTGGCCAACACCGCCTCCCGGTTGATGTCCTGGCCTCGATATCGGACCCGCACCCCAGCCGCTTGAAGCGCACCGACGAGCAGGAACCCCGCAAACCCAGAACCAGCTGCAGGATCCCAGACATCGATGGACGCACGTCTAGGGTCTAGGCGACTAAGGCATCCAACCGCAAGTGCCTGAGCCAACGACAAACTCGTGGTCTGCTCCTGGCTCACCGAAGTGTCTAAGACGTTCGCTTGCTGTGCATTCGGATCCTCGTCGAGGACGACTTGGAGGGCGGGGTGCTCTTGTCTCAAGACAGGCCCGCCTTGTCATCTTGTTCTACGACGACCTGGTAGAACCATTTTGCGATGTCGGAGATCAGATGCGTACGCCCGGGGGCGTTGGTGAAGAAGTAGTCGCTCATCTTCTCGTGCGCACCCTGGTTGTCAGCGACGGCGCCGGTCACAGCGTCATCAAAGTCCGGCGAGTCGACAAATTGCTTGGTGGAGTTCACTTTTGCCTGTTGTACGAGCGCGGCGTCATCGAGCAGTGTTCGTAGCAGCGCCTCCAGGAACGACACTTTCTGAGACTCGGTGAAGTCTTCTGAGCCGAAGAGATCGTTGAGCCGGTCGAGCACCTGCTGGAACGCGACCATCTTGGGATCACGTTTCTCACCCGAACCGACAGCCGTCATGCCGATTAGGCCGATGCGGGTGCCGAGGCCGATGTCGACGCGGCCGCGGTCGACCTGCTTAACCTGCTTGAGCACCACATCGGACAGGTCGATCGGCGCCGTGTAATTCTCCGGCCGGATCTCGGGCTCCAGCAGTCGCAGGTATCGGTGTTTCTTCTCCAGCGCCGTGTCGCCGTAGTTGATGACCTGACTCATGAAGTCATACAGCCGCACGAAGGATCCGACATCCTTGCGGAACATGTCCAACTTGGCCAGCGCCACCTTGTCACCCTCGCCGCCGTTGTCGAGCAGCGCGGACTGATACCGGTCCGCGAATCGCTTGCGCCCGTACTCGACCGACGCCGACAGCTTCCCGTGTTCACCGCGGGACGCGGCTTCGAAGCAAGCGTCGATCTCGGCTGTGGTGTAGATGCCGGCGGTATCGAGTTTCGTCGACAGGTCGTGCACCAGATTCGGATTGGTCGCAGTCTCCAGATGCGCATCGACGTAGTACGGCTCGAACGCCTCCTGGATCGCGGCCGGTTCGTTGACGAAATCGACCACCTGGGTCAGCCCCGAGGTCTTCTGAATCCCCGACGGGGTGCGGTAGGTGCGATTGAGACGTGACAGGGTCTGCACCGCGGTGATGTTCGGCAGACGACGGTCGACGTACATCGCGCACAGCAGCGGCTGATCGAACCCGGTCTGAAACTTGTTGGCCACGATCATCACCCGGTACTGGTCGCCACGAAACGCTGTCCGCAGATCATGCACGCCCGGGTTCATGGTGGCCTCGGTGAAGTCCTCGGGCCCAGACTCGGGGTCGCGCACCACCCCGGAAAACGCCACCAGAGTGCCGTACCCGTAGCCTTTCCGCTTCACCTCGTCATCGATGGCTTTCTTGTAGCGAACCGCGGCCTTGCGCGAGTCGGTGACCACCATCGCCTTGGCATGCCCGTCGAGCAGATGCGCGACGTTCTCGCGGAAGTGCTCGATGATGATCGCCGCTTTCTGCGTGATCGTCTGCGGGTTCAGCTTCACCCACCGCATGACTTCCTTGGTGGCCTGGGACTGGTCGACCTCGTTCTCCGCTGCGGCATTCTGCGCGATCTGGAACGCCAACTTGAACGAGTGATACCCGGTCAGCACGTCGAGGATGTAGCCCTCTGCGATCGCCTGTTTCATCGTGTACACGTGAAACGGCGCCGGCAGGCCACCGCCGGCCGGTTCGCGACCGAACAACTCCAGCGTCTTAGCTTTCGGCGTCGCGGTGAACGCGAAGTAGGAGATGTTGGTCGACTCCGCGCGTTCGGTCATCTCGGCGGCTAGGACCGCTTCGGCGTCGATCTCGCCGCCGTCTTCCAGATCGGCTTGTTCGTCGGCCGTCAGCACCTCTTTGAGCCGGTTGGCGGTCTGCCCGGACTGGGACGAGTGCGCCTCGTCGGCGATCACCGCGAACGTCTTGCCCCTGAGTCCCTTGTTCTTCCGGATCGCATCCATCGCGTGCGGGAAGGTCTGGAGGGTGACGACGACGATCAGCTTGCCGCCGGTCAGCGCCTGGGCCAGCAGCCCGGCTTTCGACTTCACTTCGTCGCCGGCCTTGGCGATCTCGCTGCGGTCGATGGCCACCACGATGCCGGCGTCGTTGTCGATCTGCTTGATCGCGTCCTGCAACTGCGCGTCGAGGACGTTTCGGTCGGTCACCACGATGACCGAGTCGAACACCTTCTGGTTGTCAACCTGCAGCCGCGCCATCCGGTGCGCGGTCCACGCAATTGAATCGGTCTTGCCCGACCCGGCAGAATGCTGGATCAGGTAGCGCTTGCCGACGCCTTCGGCGGTGACGGCAGCGGTGAGTTTGGTGACGACCTCCCACTGATGGAACCGCGGGAACCGCAACAAGGCGGACTTGGTGGTCTTTCCGCTGATCGGGTCGGTCGACGATTCGTGCTTGATGTACATGAGCCGACCGAAGATGTTGAGCCAAGCGTCGCGTTGCAGCACCCGCTCCCACAGGTAGGCGCTGCGGGCCCCTTCAGGATTCTGCGGGTTACCGGGCCCGCCGTCCTCGGCGCCGCGGTTGAACGGCAGAAAATGGGTCTTGTCGCCGGCCAGCGCGGTGGTCATCCACACCTCGGCCTCGGTCACCGCGAAGTGCACCAGGGCGCGGGCACCGGAGACAAACAATGGCTGAATCTTGCCGGTGGCAGGGTCTTTCGGTAGCCGCGTGGTCCGGTATTGGGCGATTGCATCGGTGATCGTCTGGGTGAAGTCAGTTTTCAGCTCCGCGGTGGCCACAGGCAGGCCGTTGATGAAGAACACCAGATCCACCGACCGGTTGTCGCAGGTGGAGAAATGCACCTGGCGCATCACCCGAAGGCGCACCGCGTCGTAGTCGGCGTTGCGTTTCGCATTCAGCGTCGACTCGGGCTTGAACACGCACATCTCGAATTTCGCCGCCAGGTGCGAAAATCCTTTGCGCAGCAGATTCAGTGTCCCGCCACCGTTGTCGAGCGGGATGTCGAGAACTTTGACGATCCGGTCCAGCAGCTGGTCCTGTTGCTTGGCGGCGTCACCGGAGCCGGACTTGACGACCTTGGCCAACTGTTCGGACTGGGTTTCGGCCAACCAGCCCAGAATGTCCTCGGGGAATACGGCACGTTCGCGGTCGTAGCCGCCGTCGTTGGGGGAATAGAACCAACCGCGGTCGGCCAGATACTCGGCGAGTTCGCGTTCGAACTCAATCTCGTTGTGCACCGCCACGATCAGGCCACCTCACCGCGCACATCGATCTGACCGGTCACCGCCGCGGTGATCAGCGCCGAACGCCGCTCCCGCGACAGCTCGATGAACCGCTCCGTCTCCGCGACCAAGGTGTCAATCTTGGCGGTCTGCTCATCGAGATAAGCGACGATGCGGCGCTGCTCCTCCGGCGGGGGAAGGGCTACGCGCATCTGCGCGAGATGAGACGGACCGAAATGCTGAATAGTAGAACCGGTCTTCATAGATTCGACTTGGTGCATAAATTCGTCTGACACCACGAACCACCGAACGAAGGCAGCGGTCATCTGGCCAGGTTTCATCCGAATCAAGCCTGTATAGGGCACTGCCCCGACTACGTCATCACTGACTACCTCAGAGACAGTTCCCATGCTGGCGCTAGCGCTAATAAGCAGGTCTCCCCGCTCCACCTGAAAGTGGGCCCACCTTCGAGCGACAGCTTCGGGGTCCAGGTAGTTGCACCCGGCCAGAGAAACAGTTGACGTACGCACGCCGCTGACGCGAAGCAAGGGCACTCCCTCGTCTCTGAAATCAGCCGCCAGGATGCCGGGGCCTTCCTGGTAAGTAAGCGCATGTCGGAGCGGCATAACTGGCCAATGCCGGGGGACGTACGGAACTGCACCCAACCCCGATGGTTTGAATTCCACCGAACGATCTAAGCCGCTTCCAACCGCGTGTGAAATAACCGACGAACGTCGCTCCCGCAGCATCTCCACCAGCCGCCGCTGCTCCTCAATGAGCGTGTCGATGCGGGCCGTTTCGCGGTCAAGGTAGTCGGCGATCGCGCGCTGCTTGTCCAGAGATTCGAGTTCGATGCGCATCGAGTGGAGATCGCTCACATTCAGGCGAGGAGTGCGGACGTTCCCCGCTTCCGTTCCTCCGATACCGCGTACAAGGCTAGCCATTTCAGACACCGTTGATGTGCTCGTTAGGTAGTAGTTGAGCCAGCGGTGCTCGACCAACGGTGACACGCGGAGAACTGAATAGTCGGGACTGACGACGCCGTCTTCTGGAGCGATGCCGAGCGCTCCTTGGAACGCGCGCATGCGGTTTATGACAAGGTCGCCGGCGCGGCCTATCTTGTAGTTCGAGAGGTCTTCTGCGGCTGCCCGTGTGGTGGTGTCTTCTGCTTCACGCCGCTGCACGCCACGGGTGATCGACACCGACAGCAGCGGTAGGGTGGCGACTCGCTCACCCGCCCGCTCATCCCGCTCATCAAGCAGCCACTTGAGGCGTACCGATTCTGTCACCCCTCCACCTCCCGCAGTAGCTCTAGGATCTTGGCTATCTGCTTCTCCAGGTCGGCGTCGATCTCGGCGAGCGGGCGCGGTGGCACGTATTTGAAGAAGTGGCGGGTGAACGGGATCTCGTATCCCACTTTGGTTTTCTTCATGTCGACCCATGCGTCTGGCACGTGCGGCAGCACCTCGGCGGCGACATACGCCTTGATCGTCGCGTCCCGGGCAGCATCGCCATCGGTGTTTCCACCGTAGGTGAAGGGGATGTTTTCAGTGTCACGCCTCTTTGTATCGGGCTTAGGTTTGCCCTTGCCGTCGATGACCGGGGTGCCGTTCTCGTCGTGCAGTGGGCGCTCGACGGTGATCGTCCAGTAGGCGAAGTCGTTGGCGGTGAACACTTTCGAGTAGCCGGCGTCGGCCTCATCGAACGCGTCATATAGCGCGAGGATCCGATTGCGGGCAGCCTCGTCGACCTCGCGGTTCTTCGAGCCGAGGTTCTTGCGGATCTTCGTCCAGAAAGAGGTCGCGTCTATCAACTGGACCTTGCCTTGCCGTTCAACACGTTTCGTATTGTCCAGCAGCCAGATGTAGGTGGCGATGCCGGTGTTGAAGAACATGTTGGTCGGCAACGCGATGATCGCCTCCACCAAATCTGACTCCAGCAGCCATTGCCGGATCTTCGAAGGCCCGGACTCGGCGGCGCCGTTGAAGAGCGGGGAGCCGTTGAGCACGATGCCGGCGCGGCCGCCACCCTCATGGGAGGGCCGCATCTTGTGCGCCAGGTGAGTCAGGAACAGCATTTGGCCGTCCCCGACCGAGGGAAGGCCGTGGGAGAACCGCGAACCTTGGGCGAGTGCTTCCTTCTCCACTGCGTCCTTAGACGCCTTCCAGTCGAATCCGTATGGCGGATTGGACATGCAGAAGTCGAAGGTGCGGTCCCAGAACTGATCATCGGAAAGGGTGTCGCCGAGGCGGATGTTGCCAGCATCCTGTCCCTTGGCGAGCATGTCGGACTTGCAGATGGCGTAGGACTGGTCGTTGATCTCCTGCCCGTAAAGCCGAAGCCGGGCATCCGGGTTCCGTTCCAACAGTCGTTCCTCGGCGACTGACAGCATGCCGCCGGTGCCGGCGGTGGGGTCGTAGATGGAGCGGATGGTGCCCGGTTCCAGCAGTGCTTCGCTGGCCTCGGCGAACAGCAGGTCGACCATCAGTCGGATCGCGTCCCGCGGGGTGTAGTGCTCGCCGGCCTCCTCATTGGATGCTTCGGCGAACTTGTAGATCAAGAATTCGAACAAGTCGCCCATCTCGGCGTTGGGCACCGTGTCCGGGTGTAGGTCGACCTCGGCGAATTTCGATGTGATCAAGTACAGCCGGTTCTTCTCGTCGAGGGTGGCCAGTTCGTTGTCGAACTTGTATCGCTCGAACACGTCGATGTTGGCCGAGAACCCGGTGATGTAGTCGACCAGGTTGGCCCGCAGGCCCTCTGGCTCCTTCAGCAACAGGTCGAAGTCGAAAGCGCTGGTGTTGTAGAAGCTCAGGCCGGTCTTGCGCTTGACCTGCACATCCAGGGCACCGCCGCTGTACTTCTCAGCTAGGACCCGCACCTCGTCGCGGGTGGGCTCCAGTATGCAGTCCAGGCGCCGCAGGATCGTGAACGGCAGAATCACCCCGCCGTACTGATGCGGTTTGTAGACCCCACGCAGTTGATCGGCGATCCCCCACACGAAGTTGCCCAGTTTGCTCAAGTGCAGACTCCCCCACCATCTAGTCCGAGTTACTGTTTCCAGCATCTTGGCGCATCCGGCAATCGGTGGTTCGCTTTCTCATCCTGCCGTGTCGGGGGTCCGCACACCGGGAAGTAGCGCGAGCAACAGCGGTACGTAGCTTGCTCGCGGTGCGAGGGTGCGAGGGTGCGAGCCAGTGAACACCTGCGGCCGACCACGCAACGAGAGCCCGGCACCGTCCGGCGGGGACTTTGAGAATCAGCACCCAGCTATGCGGCGTCGGTGACCGCGCGGCTGACAGACACGGGAGTTAGCAGCCGAAGTCCCCGACCCCGCCGAGAAAATACCTACCGACTGGAGAACCCCGCTAAACACAAAGGTCACGAACCATTTCTGGTTCGTGACCTTTGTCGTCGCAGTTCATAGAACCGCTCAATGTGGGCGAAGGGGGACTTGAACCCCCACGTCCCGAAGGACACTGGCACCTGAAGCCAGCGCGTCTGCCATTCCGCCACTCGCCCGAAACAACCCGGGGAGCGTATCAGGTCTACCGGATGATCCCCAACTCGCGCCCACGGCTTCCCGCTACTCTACGGCCCAG
Source organism: Mycolicibacterium anyangense (assembly GCF_010731855.1). Lineage (NCBI taxonomy): Bacteria > Bacillati > Actinomycetota > Actinomycetes > Mycobacteriales > Mycobacteriaceae > Mycobacterium > Mycolicibacterium anyangense. The sequence continues at coordinate 4,003,780 of NZ_AP022620.1, forward strand.
GTCACAGTCCCAGCCTCGGGGCCCTGACCTGCTGTAATCCGATTCTCAGAGTTCTCATGGTGACGATGCCTTCACCTGGGCCGATACCATGCAAGGGAAAGAAGCGGCGGTGCGACACGCGCCGGACTCGAGGCAGGCGGTGAGATGAGTAACCAGAGAGGTCTGGTTCAACGCATCGAGCGCAAACTCGAGAACACGGTGGGCGATGCCGTTGCCCGGGTATTCGGTGGGTCGATCGTTCCGCAGGAAGTGGAAGCACTACTACGCCGGGAGGCCTCCGATGGTGTGCAAACACTGCAAGGTGGCCGTCTGTTGGCACCCAACGAGTACGTCATTACCCTCAGTGGGTCCGACTTCGAGAAGGTCAACGCCGACCGCGATGTCACCTCGGACACTTTTGCCAGACACTTGGGGGGATACCTCCGGGAACAAGGGTGGCAAACGTATGGTGATGTCGTCGTCAGGTTCGAGCAGTCGCAGAACCTGCACACTGGCCAGTACCGTGCCCGTGGCGTCGTCAATCCGGACGCCAGCCCCCACCCGACCGCAGGCGCACCCGCCCCAGCACAATCGAAAGATGCGTTCACCGCAGAACCAGGAGTACCACCGATGAGCGACAACCCGAGCTACCGCGGCGACCAGGGTCAGGGGCGGCCCGCCGACGACTACTACGAGGACCGCTACGCCCGTCCCCAGGACGAGCAGCGTGGTGGCGCTCCCGAGCAGCGCGGCCCGTACCCGCCCGAGGACCGTGGCGGATACGCCCCGCCGAACGATCCGAACTACCCGCCCCGCGGCGGCTACCCCGAGCAGGGCGGCTACCAGCAGGGCTATCCGAGCCAGGGCGGCTACGAGCAGCGCCCGCCGGCCGGCTACGGCGGCGGCTACGACCAGGGTTACCGCCAGCCGCCCCCCGGCTACGGCCCGCCCCCGCAGGCCCCGTACGGCCCGCCGGCTGGTGGTGGCTACGGCGCCCCGTCGAATGACTACGACTACGGCCGCGCACCGGGCCGCCACGAGGAGCCCGGCTACGGCCGTCCCGAGCCGCGGCCGGCCTACCCGGATCAGGGTGGCTACGAGCAGCAGCAGGGCTACCCCGGCCAGGGCGGTTACGGCCGTCAGGACTACGCCCAGCCCGACTACCCCCGCTACGAGCAAGGCGGTTATGGCGAACAGGGCCGCGACTACGACTACGGCCAGCCCGCCGGCGGCGGCTACGCCGGGTACGGCCAGGCGCCGGCCGGCGAGTACCCGAGTGCCGGCCACAACGTCACCCTGCAGCTCGACGACGGCAGCGGACGCACCTACCAGCTGCGCGAAGGCGCCAACGTCATCGGCCGCGGGCAGGACGCGCAGTTCCGGTTGCCCGACACCGGGGTGTCGCGCCGGCATCTGGAGATCCGCTGGGACGGCCAGGTGGCGTTGCTCTCGGACCTCAACTCGACCAACGGCACGACGGTCAACAACGCGCCCGTCCAAGAGTGGCAGCTGGCCGACGGTGACGTCATCCGGCTCGGCCACTCCGAGATCATCGTCCGCGTTCACTGAGGCCGGCGGGGGGCCGCGCCTTGGGCGAAGCTGTGTGGCTTCACCTTCGGGTCCTGCAGCGTCCAAGTATCGTGACGGTGCTGCGATTGCGGCGCGAGGACGGAGAGGACGCCGGATGCAGGGACTAGTTCTGCAGCTGACGCGTGCCGGTTTCCTGCTGCTGCTGTGGCTGTTCATCTGGTCGGTGCTGCGCATCCTGCGCAACGACATCTACGCACCCACCGGCGCGGTGATGGTGCGGCGCGGCCTCGCGCTGCGGGGTGCGCTGCTGCCGTCTCGCCAGCAGCGCAGCAGCGCCCGCTACCTGGTGGTCACCGACGGTGCCCTGGCCGGGACCCGCATCACGCTCGGCAGCCAGCCGGTGCTGATCGGCCGGGCCGATGACTCCACTCTGGTCCTCACCGACGACTACGCCTCCACCCGGCACGCCCGGCTGTCCCAGCGGGGTCCGGACTGGTATGTCGAAGACCTAGGATCGACCAACGGCACATACCTCGACAGGGCGAAGGTGACCACGGCAGTTCGCGTTCCGATCGGCACGCCGGTACACATCGGCAAGACGGTAATCGAGCTGCGCCCGTGACCCTCGTCCTGCGCTACGCCGCCCGAAGCGACCGCGGCCTGGTCCGCGCCAACAACGAAGACTCGGTGTACGCCGGTGCACGCCTGCTGGCGCTGGCCGACGGCATGGGTGGTCACGCCGCCGGTGAGGTGGCCTCCCAGCTGGTGATCGCCGCGCTGGCCCACCTCGATGACGACGAGCCCGGTGGCGACCTGCTGAGCAAGCTGGACGACGCGGTGCACCAGGGCAACTCGGCGATCGCCGCGCACGTGGAGATGGAACCCGAACTGGAAGGCATGGGCACCACGCTCACCGCAATCCTGTTCGCCGGCAACAGACTTGGCTTGGTCCACATCGGCGACTCGCGCGGGTATCTGCTGCGCGACGGTGAGCTGACCCAGATCACCAAGGACGACACGTTCGTCCAGACCCTGGTCGACGAGGGCCGGATCACCGCCGAGGAGGCGCACAGCCACCCGCAGCGCTCCCTGATCATGCGGGCGCTGACCGGTCACGAGGTCGAGCCGACGCTGATCATGCGAGAGGCCCGCGAAGGCGACCGTTACCTGCTGTGCTCCGACGGCCTGTCCGACCCGGTCAGCTTCGACACCATCGCCGAAGCGCTGCAGATCCCGGATGTCGCCGAGAGTGCCGACCGGCTCATCGAACTGGCGCTGCGCGGCGGCGGCCCGGACAACGTCACCGTGGTGGTGGCCGACGTCGTCGACTACGACTACGGCGGCCAGACCCAGCCGATCCTGGCCGGGGCAGTCTCCGGGGACGACGATCACGTCGCACCACCGAACACCGCTGCCGGGCGCGCATCGGCGATCAACCCGCGGCCCAATGTCGCCAAACGGGTGGTGGCCGAGCCCGAACCACCGCCAAAACCGCGCTCCCACAAGCGAATGTTCATCGTCGCCGCATTGGTGGTCCTGCTCGCGATCGCCGGCCTGGTGGTGGGCCGCGAGATCATCCGCAGCAACTACTACGTCAGTGCCCATGACGGCACGGTGGCGATCATGCGGGGAATCCAGGGTTCGATCCTGGGCTACCCGCTACAGGAGCCCTACCTGCTGGGCTGTCTGAACGACCGCGGCGAGTTGTCCCAGATCAGCTACGGCCAGTCCACCGATCCGCTGGGCTGCACGCTGATGCGGCTGCAGGATCTGCGGCCCTCTGAGCGCACCCAGGTCTCGGCCGGACTGCCGGCCGGCAGCCTGGACAACGCCATCGGCCAGCTTCGCGAACTCGCCCGCGGCTCGCTGCTGCCGCCGTGCGCGCCCGCTCCGGCCCCCACGCCGGCGCCCGCGCCGATCCCGCCACCGGCGCCCGCACCGAGCTCAGCTCCAGCACCCGGCCCGACCTCGGCCGCCCGCCCGTCGACTCCGGCACCCACGTCGGCTTCGCCACGCACCACCCCGGCGCCGCCGACAAGCCCGACGTCGAGCGAAAGCGCCTCGGCGGCAACGGATTCGGCGACACCGCCGGCGCTCCCGAGCCCCGCCCCGACGGTGACCCAATTACCGGCGCCACCCCAGAAGCCGGGTGTCGACTGCCGGGCGGCGGCATGAGCACCACCCGAAGGCGATCGCGAGTGAGGATCGCAGCGCAGCAAGGACCGCAGCGAGCGGGAGCCGAGGCATGAGCACCCAGCCCCAGGCCCCCGTGGTGGTAGCGACCGCGACCCCGACTCGGCGTAACACCGAGCTGGCGTTGCTGATCTTCGCCACCATCATCACCCTCGTCGCCCTGATGATCGTGGAGGCCAACCAGGAGCAGGGCATCAGCTGGGATCTGGCCAGTTCCACGCTGGCCTTCCTGACGCTGTTCATCTGCGCGCACCTGGCCATCCGGCGCTTCGCGCCCTACGCCGATCCGGTGCTGCTGCCGATCGTGGCTCTGCTCAACGGTCTTGGGCTGGTGATGATCCACCGCCTCGACTTGGTGCCCGGCGCGCTGCAGGCATCGGACAAGGGCCCCAGTGACTCCCAGCAGATGCTCTGGACGCTGGTCGGTGTCGTCGGTTTCTCGCTGCTGGTGGTGTTCCTCAAGGATCACCGCATCCTGGCCCGCTACGGCTACCTCTGTGGCCTGGTCGGCCTGGTGCTGCTGGTCATCCCGGCCCTGCTGCCCGCCCGCTTCTCCGAGACCAACGGCGCCAAGATCTGGATTCGGTTCCCCGGCTTCAGTATTCAGCCCGCGGAGTTCTCCAAGATTCTGCTGCTGATCTTCTTCGCCGCCGTTCTGGTGGCCAAGCGCAGCCTGTTCACCAGCGCCGGTAAACACGTGCTGGGCATGGACCTGCCGCGCCCGCGGGACCTGGCCCCGCTGCTGGTGGCCTGGATCGCCTCGGTGGGTGTGATGGTCTTCGAGAAGGACCTGGGCACCTCGCTGCTGCTCTACGCGTCGTTCCTGGTGATCGTCTACATCGCCACCGAACGGTTCAGCTGGGTGGCGATCGGTTTGACGCTGTTCGCCGCCGGCAGCGTGGTGGCCTATCACCTGTTCGCCCATGTGCGGGTACGGGTGGAGAACTGGCTGGACCCCTTCGCCGACCCCGAGGGCACCGGCTACCAGATGGTGCAGGCACAGTTCAGCTTCGCCACCGGCGGCATCTTCGGCACCGGCTTGGGCAACGGCCAGCCGGGTACCGTTCCGGCCGCCTCCACCGACTTCATCATCGCCGCTGTCGGTGAGGAGCTGGGTCTGGTGGGCCTGGCCGGGGTGCTGATGCTCTACACGATCCTGATCGTGCGCGGCCTGCGCACCGCGATCGCCGTGCGCGACAGCTTCGGCAAGCTGCTGGCCGCCGGCCTGGCCTCGACGCTGGCCATCCAGTTGTTCATCGTCGTCGGCGGGGTCACCGGCCTGATCCCGCTGACCGGTCTGACCACGCCGTGGATGTCCTACGGCGGTTCGTCACTGGTGGCCAACTATCTGCTGCTGGCGATCCTGGTGAAGATCTCGCATGCGGCCCGGCGCCCGATCATGACCAGCCCGCACACCCCGATCGCGGTGGCCAGCACCGAGGTGATCGACCGGGTATGAACACCACACTGCGCCGTATCTCGATCATGATCATGGCCCTGATCGTGCTGCTGCTGATCAATGCGACGGTCACCCAGGTGTTCCGCGCCGACGGATTGCGCGCCGATCCGCGCAACCAGCGGGTGCTGCTCGACGAGTACTCGCGCCAGCGCGGGCAGATCACCGCCGGCGGCCAGCTGCTGGCCTACTCGGTGTCGACCAACGGCCACTACCGGTTCCTGCGGGTGTACCCGAATCCCTTCGTCTACGCCCCGGTGACGGGCTTCTACTCGTTGCGTTACTCCAGCAGCGGCCTGGAGCGCGCCGAGGACAGCATTCTCAACGGCTCCGATCAACGGCTGTTCGGCCGCCGGCTGGCCGACTTCTTCACCGGCCGCGACCCACGGGGCGGCAATGTGGACACCACGATCGTGCCGCGGGTGCAGCAGGCCGCCTGGGACGCGATGCAGCAGGGCTGCAGCGGGCCGTGCAAGGGCTCGGTGGTGGCCCTGGAGCCGTCCACCGGCAAGATCCTGGCAATGGTCTCCGCGCCGTCGTACGACCCCAACCTGCTGGCCACCCACGACACCGACGAGCAAGGCAAGGCCTGGCAGCAGTTGCGTGACGACCCGGGCTCGCCGCTGACCAACCGCGCGATCTCCGAGACCTTCCCGCCCGGATCGACGTTCAAGGTGATCACCACCGCCGCCGCCCTGCAGGCCGGCATCAACGACACCGATCAGCTCACGGCGTCCCCGCAGATCCAGCTGCCCAACAGCACCGCGACCTTGGAGAACTACGGCGGCTCCCCGTGCGGCACCGCGCCAACGGCGTCGCTGCGCGAGGCGTTCGCCCGGTCCTGCAATACCGCGTTCGTGGAACTGGGTATCCGGGTAGGTGCCGATGCGCTGCGCAACACCGCGCAAGCGTTCGGGCTCGACAGTGCACCCGCGCCGATCCCACTGGAGGTCGCCGAGTCCACCGTGGGTCCGATCGCGGACGCCGCGGCACTGGGTATGTCGAGCATGGGGCAGAAGGACGTGGCTGTGACACCGCTGCAGAACGCCGAGGTGGCGGCGACCATCGCCAACTCCGGGGTGTTGATGCAGCCCTATCTGGTGGACAGCCTGCGCGGACCGGACCTGTCGAATATCGCCACCACGGCGCCCCAGGAGCAGCGGCGTGCGATTTCTCCACAGGTCGCGGCTAAGCTAACTGATTTGATGATCGGCGCCGAACAGCAAACCCAGCAAAAGGGAGCCATTCCCGGCGTCCAGATCGCTTCCAAGACCGGTACCGCCGAACACGGCACCGACCCGAGGAACACACCCCCACATGCCTGGTACATCGCGTTCGCCCCGGCCCAGAGCCCGAAGGTGGCCGTCGCGGTGCTAGTCGAGAACGGTGGAGACCGACTGTCGGCGACCGGCGGGGCGCTGGCCGCCCCGATCGGGCGGGCAACGATCGCCGCAGCATTGCAGGGGGCATCATGAGCCCGCGCAGGCGAGCGAAGCGAGGCAAGCCATGAGCCCCCGCGTGGGTGTGACCCTGTCCGGCCGCTACCGGTTGCAGCGGCTGATCGCCACCGGCGGTATGGGCCAGGTGTGGGAAGCCGTGGACAGCCGGCTGGGCCGTCGCGTCGCGGTCAAGGTGCTCAAGCAGGAGTTCTCCTCGGACCCCGAGTTCGTCGAGCGGTTCCGGGCCGAAGCCCGCACCGTCGCCATGCTCAACCACCCTGGCATCGCCGCCGTGCACGACTACGGCGAGACCGACATGGACGGTGAGGGCCGCACCGCCTACCTGGTCATGGAGCTCATCAACGGCGAGCCGCTGAACTCGGTGATCAAGCGCACCGGCCGGCTCTCGCTGCGCCACGCGCTGGACATGCTGGAGCAGACCGGCCGCGCGCTGCAGGTGGCGCACGCCGCCGGCCTGGTGCACCGCGACGTCAAACCCGGCAACATCCTGATCACCCCGACCGGGCAGGTGAAGCTCACCGACTTCGGTATCGCCAAGGCCGTGGACGCCGCGCCCGTCACCCAGACCGGCATGGTGATGGGCACCGCCCAGTACATCGCGCCGGAGCAGGCCCTCGGCCATGACGCCACCGCCGCCAGCGACGTCTACTCGCTGGGAGTCGTTGGCTACGAAGCGGTTTCAGGCAAGCGGCCGTTCGTCGGCGACGGGGCGCTGACCGTCGCGATGAAGCACATCAAGGAGACGCCTGCGCCGTTGCCGGCCGACCTACCGCCGAATGTGCGCGAGCTGATCGAGATCACCCTGGTGAAGAACCCGGGCATGCGCTACCGCAACGGCGGGCAGTTCGCCGACGCCGTCGGCGCGGTGCGTGCCGGACGGCGTCCGCCGCGGCCGAACTCCGCACCCACCATCCGGGCCACGCCGGCAGCCATCCCGGGCAGCTCGCCGCGGTTGCCTGCAGTGCCCCCGCCGTCCACCGCCGCCCGCCCACGTCCGGCGACCGGCGGTCACCGCAGCCAACCGGCCCGCCGCACCTTCTCCTCCGGGCAGCGCGCTCTGCTGTGGGCGGCCGGCGTGCTCGGCGCGCTGGCGATCATCAGCGCCATCCTGATCGTGCTGGCCGACCGCGACCGTCGGGACACGGCCCCGGTCCAGCGCACCGAGACGGAGACGGTGACGCCGACGCCCGGCGCGGGCACCGCCCCGTCGGGGTGGGACGGCCGGGAACCGGTGATCCGGTTGGTCGCGGCTATAGACGGCGAGGGCCCGTAATGACCACGCCCCAGCACCTGTCCGACCGTTACGAGCTCGGCGAGATCCTCGGTTTCGGCGGGATGTCCGAGGTACACATGGCCCGCGACACCCGCCTGCACCGCGATGTGGCGGTGAAGGTGCTGCGCGCCGACCTCGCCCGCGACCCCAGCTTCTATCTGCGGTTCCGCCGCGAGGCCCAGAACGCCGCCGCGCTCAATCATCCGGCGATCGTCGCGGTGTACGACACCGGTGAGGCAGAGACGGCCACCGGGCCGCTGCCCTACATCGTGATGGAGTACGTCGACGGGGTGACCCTGCGCGACATCGTCCACACCGACGGGCCGATGCCGCCGCGGCGGGCGATCGAGATCATCGCGGATGCCTGCCAGGCGCTGAACTTCAGCCACCAGCACGGCATCATCCACCGCGACGTCAAGCCGGCCAACATCATGATCTCCAAGACCGGTGCGGTGAAGGTCATGGACTTCGGCATCGCCCGCGCGCTGGCCGATGCGGGCAACAGCGTCACCCAGACCGCCGCGGTGATCGGCACCGCACAGTACCTCTCACCCGAGCAGGCCCGCGGCGAGTCGGTCGACGCCCGCTCCGACGTCTACTCGCTGGGCTGTGTGCTCTACGAGGTCCTCACCGGCGAGCCGCCGTTCATCGGTGATTCGCCGGTGGCGGTGGCCTACCAGCACGTCCGCGAGGATCCGGTGCCGCCGTCGCAGAAGCATGCCGGCGTCTCCCCGGAATTGGACGCCGTCGTCCTCAAGGCGCTGGCCAAGAACCCCGACAACCGCTATCAGACCGCGGCCGAGATGCGGGCCGATCTGGTTCGGGTGCACAACGGGGAGGCCCCCGATGCGCCCAAGGTGCTCAGCCACGCCGAGCGCACCTCGCTGCTGAACGCGACACCGCCCCTGCGGCCTCGCGGCGACGACACCGACGAGATCCCACGGCACGGAGCCGTCGTCGAGAACGAACGGGCCGGTGGGTCCATCGGTCGCTGGCTCATCGCCGTCGCGATCCTGGCCATCCTGACCGTGGTGGTGACAGTCGCGATCAACATGGTCAGCGGCAGTCCGCGCAATGTGCAGGTGCCGGATGTCCGTGGGCAGGCTGCCGCCGATGCGATCGCGACACTGCAGAACAAGGGTTTCAAGATCCGGACGCAACAGAAGCCGGACAACACCATCGCGCCCGAGAAGGTCATCGGTACCGACCCGCCCGCCAACTCCATGGCCAGCGCCGGCGACGAGATCACCATCAACGTGTCCTACGGACCGGAGCAGCGCGAGGTTCCGGACTGCACCGGTCTGAGCTACGGCGAGTGTGTCCAGAAGCTCAAGGCCGCCGGATTCGGCAAGTACAAGCAGACCGAGCAGGCTTCCACACCCGAGCAGAAGGACAAGGTCCTCTCGACGATCCCGCCGGCGAACCAGACGTCGGCGATCACCAATGAGATCACCGTCGTCGTCGGCAAGGGACCGCAGACCGCGGCCGTGCCGGTCATCGCCGGCCAGACCGTCGACGTCGCCGGGCAGATCCTCACCGCCTCGGGCTTCTTGAAGTTCATCCAGGTCCCCGTCGACAGCACCGAACCTGCCGGACAGGTGGTGGGCTCCGATCCGGCCGCCGGCCAGGTTGTCGCGCAGGACACCGTGATCCAGATCCAGGTGTCCAAGGGCAACCAGTTCGTGATGCCGGATCTCAAGGGTCAGTTCTGGACCGACGCCGAGCCCAATCTGCGGGTCCTCGGCTGGACCGGCGTGCTGATCAAGGGGCCCAATGTCGACAACAGCGGGGTGCGCAGCAACGGCGTGGTGACCCAGAGTCCGGCGGCGGGTACCGCCGTGAACTTCGGGGCGTCGATCACCCTCAGCTTTGCGTCGTAGCGGGGGCGGCTGATCCAGCCGTCGCGTGCCGCACCGTATCGGCCACTTCCTGCTCGAGGCGGCTGACCAGGGTCTCGGCCGGCGCCGCGCCGCAGTAGCCCAGCCAGTTGGCCAGCATCCGGTGACCGCCCTCGGTGAGGATCGACTCGGGATGGAACTGCACGCCGTGGATGGGGAGATCGACGTGCCGCACCGCCATGATGACCCCGCCCTTCGTACGGGCGGTCACCTCCAGCGCCGCCGGTACGGTCTCCGGCAGGATGGTCAGCGAGTGATACCGCGTCGCGGTGAACGGGTTCGGAAGTCCATGCAGCACACCAACATTCGTGTGATACACGGTGCTGGTCTTACCGTGTAGCAGTTCCGGCGCGCGGTCCACCGTGCCACCGAACGCCACCCCGATCGCCTGGTGTCCCAGGCAGACCCCGAGCAGGGGAGTGCCGGCTGCCGCACACGCCCGCACCAGGGGGATGGAGGCGCCGGCGCGTTCCGGGGTGCCCGGGCCGGGGCTCAGCAGCACACCGTCGAATTCCGCCGCGATGGCGTCAGCGTCGGCCAGGCGCTCGTCGTCGTTGCGCCAGACCTGCGCGTCCACCCCGAGCTGACCCAGGTACTGGACCAGGTTGAACACGAAGCTGTCGTAGTTGTCGACGACCAAGACCTGCATCGTGCCAGGCTACCTGGGACGATCCAGTCAATATCCGACAGGACCGGCCGGCTGGGCGTAGCGCATCCGCACCGGCTCGGTGTAGCCGGCGACCTGGACATCGGTGCGCACCTCTTCGCTGTAGCCCAGGCCGAACCGGACTACGTACTGCTTGTAGAGCGTGACGAGCGGGGCATCGGCCAGGGCGGCCTTCATGGCGTTGGCGTCGCCGATCGCGGTGATGACATACGGCGGGCTGTAGGTGCGTCCGTTGAGCAGCAACGTATTGCCCACGCAGCGCGGTGCCGAGGTGTTGATGATCCGCTGGTCCTGCATCTGGATGGCCTCGGCGCCTGCGCTCCACAGCGCGTTCAGCACTGCCTGGATGTCCTGCTGGTGGACGACCAGGTCGTCGGGGGAGGCGTCCCGGGGGAAACGGCCGTTGGCGTCGCGCTGGGCGTCCGACAACGTCACCACCAGCCCGGGTCCGTGCACCGGCGCCAACCCCGCGTCGGCGGCCAGCTGATCGGCCCTGGCCAGCATCGCCGAGAGCGCGGTACCCGCCGAGGCGCCGTGGGTGGAGTCCACCTGGGCGGCCAAGGAGTCGCGCTGGGCGCTGAGCCGGTCGACCGAGCTCTGGGTGTCGTGCACCAGGTCGACCAGCCGGGGGGCGTCGCTGCGCCGGATCTCACCGCCACCGGAGACGCCGTGCGTGGCGGCCAGCAGCAGGCCGGCCAGCAGGCACACCACTGGGACGCCGTAGCGCCACGCCGAACGTGGGGCCGTCGTCGTCGCCGGTGCCGCGTGTGTCTGCTCGCGGCGTCGCTGCGTTAATCTCATAGTCGATCTGCGACCCATCGTCGCACCGATTCGTCCCGAAGGTACCCATGCCCAAGTCCAAGGTTCGCAAGAAGAACGACTTCACCGTCAAGCCGGTCAGCCGTACCCCGGTCAAGGTGAAGGCCGGGCCGTCGAGCGTGTGGTTCGTCGTGCTGTTCATCAGCCTGATGCTGATCGGGCTGATCTGGCTGCTGGTGTTCCAGTTGGCGGCCTCGGGATTCGACACCCCGAGTGCCCTGCAGTGGATGGCTAACCTGGGTCCGTGGAACTACGCGATCGCGTTTGCCTTCATGATCACAGGGTTGTTGCTCACGATGCGGTGGCGCTGAGCGGGCCCGACACTCTATCCCGTGCCTCGCTGTGTGCGCGCCGTTACCGTGCTGGCAACCTTCTGGTAAGCCAATCACATCGATGTGATTCATCCCCATTGTGGATAGCACCTGTGGATAACTGCGTTTGCCACGGTGACAGCGCCCGAGGATGCTATGCAGCAAACTGAGTGGGCGCCCCGCCCCGGAGGTGTCGTCGCCTTCGGAATCGTGGGTGTTGTGATGTGCATCGCCTCTGTGACCGTGGTCACAGAGGCGCCAGGGCGCATCCTCACCGGCGTTGCCGCGGTGGGCCTGATCCTGTTTGCACTCGGATCGTGGCGAGCGCGACCACGGCTGGCAATCACCCCCGACGGCCTGGTGTACCGGGGGTGGTTCAGGTCACAGACTTTGCGGCATCCGGACATCTCCCTGATCCGCATCACCGAGTTTCGGCGGATCGGCCGCAAAGTACGACTTTTGGAGATCGACACCACCGACGACCGGCTGATCGTGCTCAGCCGGTGGGACCTGGGTGCCGAACCGCTCGGCGTGCTCGACGCCCTCACCGAGGCCGGCTACGCCGGTCGGTGAGGCCGCCTAGCGACCGTCAGGAGATGGTGACGGACTCGATGACGACGGGCTCGGTGGGCCGGTCGTTGCGGTCGACGGCGGTGGTGGCGATCGCGTCGACGACCTTCTGCGACTCCGGGTCGACGACCTCGCCGAAGATGGTGTGCCGACGGTTCAGGTGCGGCGTGGGGCCGACGGTGATGAAGAACTGCGAGCCGTTGGTACCCGGCCCGGCATTGGCCATCGCCAGCAGGTAGGGCTTGTCGAACTGCAGCTCACCGTGGAACTCGTCGGCGAACTTGTAGCCCGGGCCGCCGCGGCCGGTACCGGTCGGGTCACCGCCCTGGATCATGAAACCGTCGATGACGCGGTGGAACACCGCACCGTCGTAGAACGGTCCGGAGGTGCTGCCCGACGCGTTCTGCGTCGAGTACTCCTTGGTGCCCTGGGCCAGGCCGACGAAGTTCGCGACGGTCTTGGGGGCGTGATTACCGAACAGGGCGATCTTGATGTCACCGCGGTTGGTGTGCAGGGTCGCGGTCGCGGTCGCAATAGGGCTCGTCACGAATTCACAGTGTGCCACTAGCCCGCACTGCCCCATCTCGCGGCCACCCGGTGCGGTGGTGTGGCACTGTTGAACCATGGCCCGCAAGACCGCACCGACGCTCACCTCCCAGCAGCGCCTACGGCGCGGACTGCACTACACCGCGGTGGGTCCGGTGGACGTCACCCGCGGCGTGGTCGGACTGACAGCGCACTCCGCGGAGTCGGCCGCCGCCGCAGTGCGTCGCCGCTACCGCGACACCCGTGCCGCGCGCCGCGAACTGATGCAGGAAGCCGCCGCGGTCAAGCAGGTGGTGGCCGAGTTGCCCGCCGCAATCCAGGAGGCCCGCAGCGCGCCGCGCCGTCGCCGCCGGCTGCTGGTGTTCGGCGGCCTGGGCTTGGCGACCGTGGTCGGCGGCGCGGTGGCATTCACCATCGTGCGTCGTTCCATGCAGCCCGAGCCGTCTGCGCTGCCGCCCAGCGTCGAGGTCTCTCCCAAGCCGTAGCGGGCACGCGTGGCCGTCAGCGTTTTCGATCTGTTCTCCATCGGGATCGGCCCATCGAGTTCACACACCGTGGGACCGATGCGGGCGGCCGCCCGCTTCACCCGTCGCCTCGCCGAGCGGGGCGTCCTGGGTGCCGTCGAACGGGTCCGGGTCGAGTTGTACGGATCTCTCGGGGCCACCGGCACTGGGCACGGGACCATCGGCGCGGTGGTGCTCGGGCTCGGCGGTGCCGACCCGGAGACGGTGGATCCCGCGGACGTGGCAGACCGGGTGCTGGCGGTGCGCACCACCGGCCGGCTGGCCCTCGGTGGCGGCCGGACCATCGACTTCGACCTTGGTTCTGATATCGCACTTCGGTTGGACCGCTTGGACTTTCATTCCAACGGGATGGCGTTCGAAGCGGTGGGTTCGGGCGGGTCGGTGCTGGACCGGCGGATCTATTTCTCGATCGGTGGTGGCGCGATCCTCGACGAGGACGAGGCCGCCGCACCGGCGGTGGGTGACACCGAGCTGCCGTATCCGTTCGCCACGGCCAAGGAATTGGTGGCGCTGGCCGTCGGCCGCGGGTGCACGATCGCCGAGCTGATGGCCGACAACGAACATGCGCTGGGCCGCCACGACGACCTGCGCGCCGGGGTGCTGCGGATCTGGCACGCTATGCGGGACTGCGTGAGCGCCGGGCTGACCCACGAGGGTGTGCTGCCCGGCGGACTGAAGGTGAAGCGCCGGGCCCACCAGCTGGCGGCTCAACTCGAGGCCACACCCGACGACCCGCTGTACGCGCTGGACTGGACGACCGTGTACGCGCTGGCGGTCAACGAGGAGAACGCGGCAGGCGGCCGGGTGGTGACGGCACCGACCAACGGCGCCGCAGGCGTGATTCCCGCTGTGCTGCACTACTATTCACGATTCGTCCCGGGCGCTTCCGACGACGGGGTGGTGGAGTTCCTGCTGACCGCCGCCGCGATCGGCGTGCTGTTCAAGGCCAACGCCTCGATCTCCGGAGCCGAGGTGGGCTGCCAGGGCGAGGTCGGCTCGGCGTGCTCGATGGCGGCCGCCGGACTGACCGCCGTGCTCGGCGGCACGCCCCAACAAGTGGAGAACGCCGCCGAGATCGGTATCGAGCACAACCTCGGTCTGACATGTGATCCGGTCGGCGGGCTGGTGCAGATCCCGTGCATCGAACGCAACGCCGTGGCGGCGGTCAAGGCGATCACCGCCGCGCGGATGGCCATGCACGGCGATGGAACCCACTTCGTCAGCCTGGACACCGCGATCAAGACGATGCGCGACACCGGCGCCGATATGGCCGACAAGTACAAGGAGACCGCTCAGGGCGGGCTGGCGCTGAATGTGGTGGAGTGCTGAGCGCCCAACAAGTAATGACTCAAGCGTAAATTTTTTCGTTAACTGGTTGGACCACATGACCCAGCTGTGCTAGTTTCCCGTCACGTTTCCATAACGACGCTGGTCAACGGGGGTTCACCATGACGATGTCAAGGATTTCGGCCGGGCTAGGGTCTGCGGCATTCGTGCTGGGCCTGTCGATCGTGGGCCCGCAAGCTATCGCAGCAGCCGACAGTGGCAACGAGGATTCGGCTGCTGCGACGAGTTCGGCCACGGGTAATCACCAGCGCCCGGCCGGGACCGCACCGTCGCGCCGAACGGGTGCAGCCTCCGCCACCAGCGGCCGTACCGCCACCGCGCGGGTGCGTCCTGCGGCCGCCGTGCCGGACACCGTTTCGCCGGTCGCTGCCGTGCGGCCGAGTTCACCTGCTCACGTCACGGCATCGGCAGCTGCCCGAATCTCGAAGGCGGTCACCTCGGTTGACAGCGAAGGGAACTCGCCTGCGGGTCCACTCGGGCCACCGATCGGCACGCTCCAAGACCCGGCGCGCTCGGCGACTGCGACCGCTTCCAGCGGTGCGGCAAGCACCGGAACCACGGCGCGAATAGGGCAAGTCTTCAGCGCCCCAACGCAACTGGCGCAGGCCAATCCGCTCGGCGGACTCAACACCGCAGTCACCGGCTGGTTCGACGGCACGGCCTCCCTGCTCGGCAATCTGCCTGCCTCACCTATCCGCGAGTTTCTCCAGGGCGCCCTACTGCTGGTCCGGCGAAGCCTCTTCAACCAGACCCCGACCACGAACCCGGTCAACTTCATGATCGAAACCAACGGTGAGACCGTCGGAAGCCTCACAGCCGTCGATCCCGAAGGGGATGCGCTGACCTATTCCCTGGCACAAAAGCCCACCTATGGGACGGTGCAGATCGGACCGGATGGGGTGTACACCTACATTCCCGGACCCGACTTCAACGGCTACGACTCCTTCACCGCGACCGTCAGTGATCGTGGATTCAACATCCTGGATCCCTTCTCGAGCCGGTCGACGCAGGCGTTCGTGGAGGTTCCCTATTGGTCGCTCGGCGGCTACTCCAGGGGATTCACCGTCACCAATCTCACCGGAAGTTCGGTGACCCTCAGCAATTTCTTTTACGACCGCGCCAATTTCGAGGGCTCGGTGGGATCACCGCCGGTCGGCACTGTGCTGAAACCCGGCGACACTGCTCGCTTCGAAAGTGCGCAGTACCTCAACCCCGCCAGCTCCTATCAAACCATCGCAACCTTCACCAGCACCGCGCCGGACGGAACGCCCCGCGAGTGGAAAGTGAAGATGTATACCGACTCCATCTCCGTCGCAAGTCCGGACCAATCGGTGGCTTCCTGCACCACGGGGGATTGCACCTTCACCAAGCCCGACGGCTGGAGTTTCAACGGGAACACCTACCTTGTCGACCCAGCCGGCAGCACCTACACCATCGATAGCGGGCAGGGCCAGAAGCAGGCCCAAATCCTCAACTCGCTGTGCGCCAACGGATCTGCCAAGTGCAGCTTCTCGCCGAAGACCTTCGAGCAGACTCAGTCAAGCCCCCGTGTTGTCGCGACCACAGTGAACAAGGGTTCGACGACGATCACATCGACGTTGACTCGGTCGGAGACGGTCGAGACGACGACGAGCCTGGCTCTGTCGCTCAGCGCGAAGGCCACGATCCTGCAGGTGGTCGAACTCGGCATCACCCGGGAGAGCACCCAGAGTTGGACTGAGAGCACGCAGTACCAGTACTCGGTACAGCAGCCCATCGACCCGAACTCCCGCGGCATTCTGGAGGTACAGGATCCGGTGAAACGGGTGACCGGTGACTTCGTCGCGACGATCGGGAACACCACCTACCGACTCAACGGCGTGACCTTCGAGACCCCAGATCCGGATCCGACTCGGCCCGACGGGGGAAAGCCGGTCTACACGGCAAGGACCGAGCCG
The DNA here is from genome assembly GCF_010731855.1 of Mycolicibacterium anyangense. Taxonomy (NCBI): domain Bacteria; kingdom Bacillati; phylum Actinomycetota; class Actinomycetes; order Mycobacteriales; family Mycobacteriaceae; genus Mycobacterium; species Mycolicibacterium anyangense. Next base: position 4,020,290 of record NZ_AP022620.1, read on the forward strand.
CTGTCCTCGGGTGTGTGAGTTAATCCGCACTTCGCTTGGACCGCTTGCACTTTCACTCGAACGGAATGGGTTTCGGGGCGTTCGGCGCCGACCAGACAGTGCTGGAGCGGCGGACCTATTTCTCGATCGGTGGCGGCACGATACTCGACGAGGACGACGCCGAACCGTCGACGGGTGACACCGCGGCGCGGATGGCCATGCACCGCCATCAAGACGATGCGCGACACCGGCGCCGACATGGCCGACAAGTACAAGGAGACCGCCCAGGGCGGGCTGGCGCTGAATGTGGTGGAGTGCTGAGCGCTGGCAAAGCGCTGCAGATGATCGCGCTTCGGTGCATGCTGGTGGCCACGTCCGACCACACGGGGGAGTGATCGCATGGATGTGCGCTTCTGGCTCGGTACCGCAGCCGCGTCAGCGGCCCTCGGACTCGCCGCCCTGACGGGTTCCGCTGTCGCCTCTGCCGACACCGGCGACGGCGCGGGCACGAAGACCACCGCGCATTCGGCCCGTAGCGCTACCGGCTCCCGCGCAGCATCGGCGGCACGGAGCACCGCCCGGCCGGCCCGGGCGCTGGTGACACCCCAGGGCTCGGCCGCGAGCTCGACGCGGTCTGCCACAGCGAGTGCATCGACGGCGCCGGTGACGGTGCGCTCACTAATCAACGATCTGGTGACCTGGGTGTCACGGCAGATCCCAGTAGGCGCGCGCGTGCACGCCACCAAGTACACCGACGTGGCCTACGGCTCGGATCCTGCGCAGGAGCTGGACGTCTACGCACCCCCGCAGGCCGCAGACGCCCCCGTCATCGTGATGGTGCATGGCGGGGGATGGGCGATGGGCGACAAGTCGCACCTGGGGGTGGTACTGAACAAGGTCAACCACTACCTGCCGCAGGGCTATGTCTTCGTCTCCGTGAACTATCCGATGCTGCCGGCGAACAAGCCTGACGCGCAGGCGGATTCGGTCGCAGCGGCCATCACCTACGTCCAGGCCCATGCCACCGAATGGGGTGGGGATCCCACTAATGTCGTCGTCATGGGCCATTCGGCCGGTGCCCACCTGGCGATGCTGGTATCCGCCCAGCGCGACCGCTACCCCGAGCTGCAGCCGTGGCAGGGCACCGTATCCCTGGACTCCGCGGCGCTGGACCTGGTGACCCTCATGCAGAACAACCCGCTGCGGCTCTACACCCGCGCTTTCGGCGACGATCCGACCTACTGGGCAGAGATGTCGCCGCTGGTGGCGCTGAACCAGGCGACCGAACCAATCCTGCTGGTGTGCTCGACCCAACGGCGCAACTCGTGCGATGACGCCGCGACATTCGCCGACGCGGCCCGGGCACTGGGGACCAGCGTCGCGCTGCTGCCGGAGAATCTCTCGCACGGGCAGATCAACAAGAGCCTCGGCACCAGCGGCGCCTACACGAACGCGGTGGACGAATTCATCCACACCGTGACAGGCGTGGGCGGTGCTTGATCTGTGGAGCCTAGGAGATTCGAACTCCTGACATCTGCCTTGCAAAGGCAGCGCTCTACCAACTGAGCTAAGGCCCCGAGTCAGTCGCGGTCGTGGAGGGTGTGCCAGATCTCGCCGCGGCGGCGCTTCCACACCAGCACCGCGCCCGCCACCAGCACCGCCAGCAGTACTGCAATCCGCACGGACGCCCTTCCCGTTGACCAGGACATCGTGGGCCTAGGAGGACTCGAACCTCCGACCTCTTCGTTATCAGCGAAGCGCTCTAACCGCCTGAGCTATAGGCCCGTATTCACATACGACCGAGCGACGAGATTACCCCACCACCCGCACTGCACCCAAACCGCGTCGACCTAGTCCCGGTCGGCCAGGGTGACTTCGATGCCGCCGACGATGTCGGTGCTCAGGTTGTAGATGAACGCACCCACGGTCGCCATCGCCGTCAGCAGCACGATATTCACCAACCCGATCAGCGCGGCACCGCCGAAGATCGTGCCGCTGGACACCAGCTCCCCGCCCCCGCCACTGGTGGCGGTGAGCAGGTCGCCGACGTTGCTGTTCAGCTTGCTCCACACGCCCATGCCGCCGAGCACGAGATAGAGGAACGCCACCGCGATCATCCACACGAAGAACAGCGCCACCGACAACAGCAGCGACACCTTCAGCGCGCTCCACGGGTCGATGTGGCGGATCTGCATACTGGCGCGCACCGGACCGCGAGAACGGTTGGCCGCCACCTGGATTCGCTGCATCGGCGTCGGGGCCTTGGCCGGCGCCGCCTCGGCGGCGGGACGCTCGGGCTTACGCGCCGCAACGGGCTTGGGCGGCGGCCCCGACAGGTCGGGCAACTCGCTCGGGTAGGCCTCCGGGCGGGCCACCTCAGTGCGCTCAGCCCGCGACTCGGGACGGGGCTCGGGCCGCACCGGCGGCTGCTCGGCCTCCGGGCGCGGCTCGGGCCGCGGCGGGGGCGGACCACCCAGCGACGAGAGGTCCGGGGCAGCCGTCCCGGTGATGAAGCGGCTCACCCGGTCGTCGATGCTCGGCGCGCCGGCCGGCGCAGCGGGACGCGGCTCCGGCCGGGCACCACCCTCGGTCGCCGGACGTTGCGGGGCCGCGCCCTGGCGGGCCCGGGTCGCTCCGCGTTGCCACGGCGGCACCTCGGCCGTCGCACCGTAGGGGTCCGAGGCGGGCCGGGGCGTACCCCAGTCCGCCGAGCCGTTCCCGTTGCCCGGGTTGTCGCCCGGCCCGGGCTGACCCGGCTCGTTGGGTGCGCTCACCACCAGCTCCTCACGTATTGCCCCCCGCCACGCTACGTCGCGTCGGTCTCGGGCTCGCCTTCGGCTTCAGGAACCACGGCCGTATCGACCGTGTCTTCCTGGTCCTCCTGCTCCTCGGCATTGCGGGCAATGGCTAATAGTGTGTCGCCCTCGCCCAGGTTCATCAAGCGCACGCCCTTGGTCTGGCGCCCGGCCTTGCGAACCTGCTTGGCCGCGGTACGGATGACACCGCCGCCGGAGGTGATGGCGAAGATCTCACTGTCCTCGTCGACCACCAGAGCACCCACCAGGCTGCCGCGGCGACGGTCGTACTGGACCGTCAAGATCCCCTTGCCGCCACGGCCCTGCGCCGTGTACTCCTCGATCGCGGTGCGCTTGGCGTAGCCGCCGGCCGTCGCGACCAACAGATACGTGCCCTCGCGCACCACATTCAGCGACAACAGCTTGTCGTCCTCGTTGAACCGCATGCCCTGCACACCCGAGGTCGCCCGGCCCATCGGCCGCAACGCCTCATCGGTGGCCGAGAACCGGATCGACTGGCCGTTGGCACTGACCAGCAGCAGATCGTCCTCAGCCGAGCACAGCACCGCACCGACCAGCTCGTCGCCGTCGCGCAGGTTGATCGCGACGATGCCGCCCGAGCGGTTGGAGTCGAAGTCCTCCAGCTTGGACTTCTTCACCAGGCCGTTGCGGGTGGCCAGCACCAGGTACGGCGCGTCCGCGTAGCTCTTGATCTGGATGACCTGGGCGATGCGCTCCTCGGGCTGGAACGCCAGCAGGTTGGCCACGTGCTGACCGCGGGCATTGCGCTGCGCCTCGGGCAGGTCGTAGGCCTTGGCGCGGTACACCCGGCCCTGGGTGGTGAAGAACAGGATCCAGTCGTGCGTGGAGCACACGAAGAAGTGCCGCACGATGTCGTCCTGCTTGAGGGCCGCGCCCTGCACACCCTTGCCGCCGCGTTTCTGGCTGCGGTAGAGATCGGTCTTGGTGCGCTTGGCGTACCCGGTCTCGGTGATCGTGACGACCACGTCCTCACGGGCGATCAGATCCTCGTCGGATACCTCGCCGTCGGCGGCCACGATCCGGGTGCGCCGGTCGTCGCCGTACTTGTCGGCGAGCTCCTTGAGCTCATCGCGCACGATCGCGCGCTGCCGCTCCGGCTTGGCCAGGATGTCCTCGAGGTCGGCGATCTCGGCCTCGATCTTGGCCAGGTCGTCGACGATCTTCTGACGTTCCAGGGCGGCCAGGCGCCGCAGCTGCATGTCCAGGATCGCCTGGGCCTGGATCTCGTCGATATCCAGCAGCTCGATCAGGCCGGCCCGGGCGATGTCGACGGTCTGCGAGGCCCGGATCAACGCAATGACCTCGTCGAGGGCGTCGAGCGCCTTGACCAGACCGCGCAGGATGTGGGCCCGCTCGTTGGCCTTGCGCAACCGGTAGGTGGTGCGCCGGACGATGACATCCAACTGGTGGGCGACGTAGTAGCGGATCATCTGGTCGAGGCGCAGCGTGCGCGGCACCCCGTCGACGATCGAGAGCATGTTGGCGCCGAAGCTGGTCTGCAGCTGGGTGTGCTTGTAGAGGTTGTTCAGCACCACCTTGGCCACGGCGTCGCGCTTGATCTCCACGACGATGCGCAGACCAACCCGGTCGCTGGACTGGTCCTCGATGTTGGAGATGCCGGCCAGCTTGCCGTCGCGGACCTGTTCGGCGATCGAGGTGATGAAGTTGTCGTGGTTGACCTGGTACGGCAACTCGGTGATGACGATGCCGGTGCGGCCGCGGGCGTCCTCTTCGATCTCGACCACACCGCGCATCCGGATCGAACCGCGGCCGGTCCGGTAGGCATCGAGGATGCCCTGGTTACCGACGATCAGACCGGAGGTGGGGAAGTCGGGGCCCTTGACCCGTTCGATCACCGCCTCGAGGGTGGCCTCTTCGTCGGCGTCGTGATTCTCCAGGCACCAGTAGACGGCCTCGGCCAGCTCGCGCAGGTTGTGCGGCGGGATGTTGGTGGCCATACCGACGGCGATACCGCCCGAACCGTTGGCCAGCAGGTTGGGGAACCGGCTCGGCAGAACCGTCGGCTCCTGCACCCGACCGTCGTAGTTTGGAATGAAATCGACTGTCTCCTCGTCGATTTCACGCAGCATCTCCATGGCCAGCGGGGTGAGCCGGGCCTCGGTGTACCGCATGGCGGCTGGCGGGTCGTTACCCGGCGAACCGAAGTTGCCCTGCCCGTCGACCAGCGGGTAGCGCAACGACCACGGCTGGGCCATCCGGACCAGGGTGTCGTAGATCGAGGCGTCACCGTGCGGGTGGTAGTTACCCATCGTTTCGGCAACGGAGCGTGCGGATTTCGCGTGGCTGCGGTCCGGCCGGAACCCGGAGTCGTACATGGCGTAGAGCACGCGGCGGTGCACCGGCTTGAGACCGTCGCGCACCTCCGGCAGCGCACGGCCGACGATCACGCTCATCGCGTAGTCGATGTAGCTGCGCTGCATCTCCTGCTGGATGTCGACCGGCTCGATGCGGTCTCCGGTGGCGTCGCCGGGCGGCAACGTGGTGTCAGTCATCTGATCCTTCTGTCCCTAGGAAGGGGTGTACTTCACTAAACATCAAGGAAGCGAACGTCTTTGGCGTTGCGGGTGATGAAGCTGCGGCGCGCCTCGACGTCCTCGCCCATCAGGATGGAGAACAACTCGTCAGCGGCCGCGGCATCGTCGAGGGTGACCTGACGCAGCACCCGCACCGACGGGTCCATGGTGGTCTCCCACAGTTCCTTGGCGTTCATCTCGCCCAGACCCTTGTACCGCTGGATACCGTCGTCGGTGTTGATCTTCTTGCCCGCATTGCGTCCCGCCTCGAGCAGGCCGTCGCGCTCGCGGTCGGAGTAGGCGAACTCGTGCTCGGAGCGCTGCCACTTGAGCTTGTACAGCGGCGGCTGGGCCAGGAACACATGTCCGGCCTCGATCAGCGGCTTCATGAAGCGAAACAGCAGGGTCAGCAGCAGCGTCGAAATGTGTTGTCCGTCAACGTCGGCGTCGGCCATCAGCACGATCTTGTGATAGCGCAGCTTGGCGATGTCGAACTCGTCGTGAATGCCGGTGCCCAGCGCGGTGATGATGGCCTGGACTTCGGTGTTTTTCAACACGCGGTCGATGCGGGCCTTCTCGACGTTGATGATCTTGCCGCGCAACGGCAGGATCGCCTGGAACATCGAGTCGCGGCCGCTCTTGGCCGAGCCGCCGGCCGAGTCACCCTCCACCACATACAGTTCGGACTTGCTCGGGTCGGTCGAACGGCAGTCGGCCAGCTTGCCCGGCAACCCGCCGATATCGGTTGCGCTCTTGCGGCGCACCAGCTCTCGCGCCTTACGGGCAGCGATCCGTGCCTGCGCCGAGGAGACCGCCTTGTTGACGACGGTCTTGGCCTCGGTCGGATTGGCCTCGAACCAGTGGGTCAGCTGCTCGTTGCAGATGCGCTGGACGAACGACTTCACCTCGGTGTTGCCGAGTTTGGTCTTGGTCTGGCCTTCGAACTGCGGCTGGGAGACCTTCACCGAGATCACCGCGGCCAACCCCTCGCGGATGTCGTCACCGGTGAGGTTGGCGTCCTTCTCCTTGAGCAGCTTCTTGTCCTTGGCGTACTTGTTGACCACCGTGGTCAGTGCCGCGCGGAAGCCCTCTTCGTGGGTGCCGCCCTCATGGGTGTTGATGGTGTTGGCGAAGGTGTGCACCGACTCGGAGTAGCCGGCGTTCCACTGCATCGCGATCTCGACCTCGTGGCCCTCGCCCTTGCCGTCGAAGTCGATGACGCTGGGCTGGATGGCCTGCTTGGTGCGGTTGATGTGCTTGACGAAGTCGACCAGGCCGCCCGGGTAATGGAAGATCCGGTGCTTGACCTTCTGCGGGGCGGCGGCCTGCTCGGCAGCCTTCTCCTCCGCGGACTTCGGGGCCTCGGCGGTGTCGCTGACCACCTCATCGACCACCTCATCGGCGCTGACCCGCTCATCGGTGAGCTCGATGGTCAGACCCTTGTTCAGGAATGCCATTTCCTGAAGCCGGCGCGCGATGGTCTCGAAGTCATAGGTGGTGGTCTCGAAGATGTCCGGGTCCGCCCAGAACCGGATGGTGGTGCCGCGCTTCTTGGTCTTCTCGCCCTGACGCAACGTGCCCGGCACCGACCGGTCGTAGGTCTGGAACCACTCGTAGCCGTCGGTGCAGACATCCGCCTCCAGGCGGGTCGACAAGGCGTTGACCACCGAGACACCCACACCGTGCAGACCGCCGGACACCTGGTAGGCGCCCTCTTCGAACTTTCCGCCGGCGTGCAGCACCGTCATGACCACGTCGATGGTGGGAGCACCGGTGGAGTGCATGGCCACCGGGATACCGCGCCCGTCATCGCTGACCTGCACACCACCGTCTTCCAGGAGGCGGACATCGACCTTGGTCGCGAAACCGGCCATCGCCTCGTCCACCGAGTTGTCGACGACCTCCCAGACCAGATGGTGCAGGCCTCGCTCACCGGTCGAGCCGATATACATACCCGGTCGTTTGCGGACCGCCTCGAGCCCTTCGAGGACTTTGATGGATTCGGCACCGTACTGATCGTTGGCAGCCACTAGCGGAACGCTCTCCTTGGGGTTCGCACGCGCGCGATTGGTACACCGCGCGCAGGTCTTGCGTCAGTCTACCGTCAACCACCGACCGGACCGATTCTGTGTGCGCGTTTCTACACACCTAGTTGAGCCGTGCGCGGAATTTCTCGGATCGGCATACGTCTTGACGCCTAACACACCAGTCGGCGATCTCCACGCGGCCGTCAGCCGACTGTGGTAGAGGACTCAGCCGTAGGTGTCGCGCGGACCCCGCCCGGAGATGTGCAACGGGCCCTTACGCCAGGACGGGGCGGTGGGACCGGTGATCTTCAACGAGGTCACCACCCCGTCGCCGACGGCCGCGGCGATCTTGGCCAGCAGTTGCGCCTGGACCATCCGCAGCTGGGTGGCCCAGGCGGTTGATTCTGCGGAAACGCTGAGCACTCCCTCACGAAGCGCGGTCGGTTGCGCGTGCTCGGCGATCTGCTCACCGACGACCTCGGCCCATTGGGCGAAGACCGTTCCTTCGGCCACCCGCGGCGACCAACCCCGGCTCTTGGCCAGGTCGCGGGTGGCCGAACCCAGAAGTTGGGGATCGCGTTGGTCGGGTCCGGGACCCGACCACCGGCGACCGCCGGTACGCGGCGTGCTGCGCCGACGCGACGGTGACCGCCCACCGCGGCCCACTTCCTTACCCTGACTGCGGGCTGCGCCGCGGGCTTCCTCCAAAGCCCGGCGCACCAGATCCATGCCGGCCAGCCCGCGCAGATGCTCCGGCGGGGCCGCCGCCTGGTCTACGTCCTCGCCGACCTCATCGCGGTCGCCGTCACCGTCAGTCACGACACCACCTCCGACATCCGCCCACTGTCGTCGTCGACCAGTGAGATTCCAATGCGGCGGGCGTCCCAGTCCTCGGGGATGTCCTCACCGACGGCCGCGGTGACCAAGACCTGCTCGGCGTCAGCGGCCACACCGGCCAGCGCGCGACGCCGTGCGTTGTCCAATTCGGCGAACACGTCATCGAGGATCAATACCGGTTCGCTGCCCTCGGTGCGCAGCAGTTCGTAAGCCGCCAGCCGTAAGGCCAGCGCCATCGACCACGATTCACCATGGCTGGCAAAGCCTTTCGCCGGCTGATCACCCAACCGCAGATCCAGGTCGTCGCGGTGCGGGCCGACCAGACACATGCCTCGTTCCAGTTCGGCATCGCGGCGTCTGGCCAGCCCGGCCAGCAGCGCCGCTTCCAGGAACTCGCGGTCCGCACCGTCCTCCCCGGAGAGCTCCACACTACTGCGGTAGCTGATGGCGGCCGGCCGCGAGGCGGGCGCCAGCAACTGGTAGGCCTTCTCCATCTCGGGGGCCAGCAGATTCACCAATTCGATCCGGGCCGCCATCAACTCGGCGCCGTGTGCGGCCAGGTGACCATCCCACACATCAAGGGTGTCGAGGACACTGCGGTCGCCTCGAAAGCGTGCTCCCGCAGCAGATTTCAGCAGTGCCGTGCGTTGTTTGAGAACCTTGTCGTAATCGGCCTTGATACCCGCGATGCGCGGGCGACGTACCGCTGCCAGCTCGTCGAGGTACCGGCGGCGCTCACCTGGATCTCCCCGAACCAGGGCCAGGTCCTCCGGTGCGAAGAGCACCGCACGCACGGCCCCGAGCACCTCCCGGGTACTGCGCACCGGCGACCGGTTGAGCCGGGCCTTATTGGCCCGGCCCGCGGCGATCTCCATGTCGACGGCCAGTTCCCGGCCCTCGTTGACGACGATCGTCGAGATCACCGCCCGCTGTGCACCGGCCCGGATCAGTGGCGCGTCGGTGGCCACCCGATGCGAACCGAGCGTTGCGCAATACCACAGTGCCTCAACAAGATTCGTCTTGCCGAAACCGTTGGACCCGACGAACACGGTGCGTCCCGGAGTCAGCTCCAGGTCGACATGTGCCCACGACCGGAAGTCGCGCAGCGTCAGGTGCCGAACGTACATGCTGGTGTTAGCCCGACAGCGGAACCCGTTTGACAGCGTGGCCGCCGAACTGGTTGCGCAGCGCCGACACTGCCTTCATGGTGGGGGAGTCGTCCTGGCGAGAGGCGAACCGGGCGAACAGCGACGCCGCGATCACCGGCATCGGAACCCGGTGATGAATAGCCTCCTCGACCGTCCATCGTCCTTCGCCGGAATCCTCGGTGTAGCCGGAGATGTCGGTGAAATTCGGGTCTTCCTTCAAAGCCTTGGCCAGCAGTTGCTGCAGCCACGAACGCACCACCGTGCCGTTGGTCCAGGCCTGGATGACAGCCTGGGTGTCGGTGATCAGCGGCTCGGCCGCGAGCAGTTCATAGCCTTCGGCGTAGGCCATCATCAGGCCGTACTCGATACCGTTGTGCACCATCTTGGCGTAGTGGCCCGCCCCAACCGGCCCGGCATGCACGAAACCGTCCGCCAGCGGACCTTCCGGACGCAGGGTGTCGAAGATCGGCATGACCCGCGCCACATCCTCGTCACTGCCGCCGACCATCAAGCCGTAACCCTCGGTCAATCCCCAAACGCCCCCGGACACACCGGCGTCGACGAACGAAATGCCCTTCTTGGCAAGGAGTTCGGCGTGCGGCCCGTCTTCGGTATACCGCGAGTTTCCACCGTCGATCACCAGGTCACCGGGGCTGAGGACCTCGGCAAGAGAGGTGACGGTCTCGTCGGTGATCGGACCGGACGGCACCATCACCCACACGACGCGCGGTGCGGTCAACGCCTCGGCGAGAGCAGCCAGGCTCGCAACATCACTGACCTCGGGACGCGGGTCGTATCCAATGACTTCATGGCCGCCGTCGCGCAGACGCTGGCGCATGTTGAAACCCATCTTGCCGAGCCCGACCAAACCCAACTGCATGTGTGCCTCTTTCCTTGCCGCGGTCAGCCGGGCAGGCGCACCGGCATCAACAGGTATACGTAGTCCGTCTGAATGGCAGGGAACGGTCCGTTGCCATCCAGGTGCTCATCATCGCCCGCCGGCCGCAGCACGGCAGGTCGGCTGGGAGTGGTGAAACCGAATGTCACACGATCGGAATGCAGCGACCCCAGACCATCGGTGAGGTAGGTCGGGTTGAAGGCGATGGTCAACGGCTCGCCGGCGAACTGGACCGGCAGGTCCTCTTCGGCGCGGCCGACATCGTCAGCACCTGCCGACAGGTGCAGTACGCCGTCACTGAACTCCATCCGTACCTGCGCACCACGGTCGGCCACCAGCGCCACGCGCTTGATGGCATCGGTGAGTTCGGCCACACCGATCGAGGCGATGGCGGTGTGCTCGCTGGGCAGCAGCTGGCGGAACTTGGGGAACTCCGCATCGAGCAGTCGCGTGGTGCTGCGCTTGCCGGCGCTGCGGATACCGAGCAGACCTTCCTTGCCGACCGAGGCTCCGGCACCGAGCGCCAAGTGGACTTCGGAACCGGAAGTGCCCGCCTTGGCAGCTTCGGCCAGCGTCTTGGCCGGGACCAGGACCGCCGCCTCCAGGCTGGGGGAGGAGGTCGACCAGGTGAGTTCCCGCACCGCCAGCCGGAATCGGTCGGTGGCGGCCAAAACGACTGTCTCGCCGGAAATCTCGACCCGAATGCCGGTCAGCATCGGCAAGGTGTCGTCCTTGCCCGCGGCAACGGCCACCTGACCGATCGCTTCGGCGAAGACATCGGCGGAGATGACACCGGTTTCCTCGGGCAGGGCCGGTAGCGCGGGGTAATCCTCGACGGCCATGGTCGGTAGCGAGAACCGAGCACTGCCGCAGGTGAGCGACACCCGGGTGCCTTCGACGGTGACGTCGACCGGCTTGGCGGGCAGCGATTTGGTGATGTCCGAAAGCAGCCGGCCTGACACCAAAACGCTTCCAGGAGAAGCGATTTCAGCAGGAACGCGCACCTCTGCGGAGACTTCGTAATCGAACCCGGAGATGGTCAGCCCGTCTTCGGTGCCGGTCAGCAGGACGCCGGCCAGCACCGGAACCGTCGGCCGCGACGGCAGGTTGCGCGCAACCCAGGCCACCGCCTCGGCGAAGTCCTCCCGCACCAGGCGAACCTTCAAGTCGGAGCCAACGGTTGTCGTCGCCACGTCCATAGTGTCCCTTCATCACCCAACATGCTCGGCCGGCGCGCACCCGGCGCCGACGGCGGAGGGCGAGCGTGACCTGTGAGCGACAGCCGCGGAACGGCAGTCAGAAGAACAACCGTAGAGCGTCGGGCGCCAACTTGAAAGCTAATCGATCACGGTGACAGAAGCGCCGGGAGGCAGCCTGTGCCTGGCTGTGTACGCGATCTTCCCCAGGCCCTTCTTTCAAGGAGAAATCTCAATAGAGATATCGGCAACAGTAATAGGGCCTGTGGATCCTGTGCATCGAGCCGTCCAGTGGCTGCTCGGATGTGATTCGGCGATGTGGATGGATTGTGGATCGTTGGTGATGGTTGGCGGGGCCGATGTGGAATTCGGCGGGTTGTTCATCACCATCCCCGCTCGGCCCTCGGTGATACCCGATGTTGTCCACACCGCTGTGCACAACGACGGATGTGACGGCTGTGACCGCTGCGGCCAAAGTTTTTTGGCGGCAGCGGGCGAATGACAGGGATTTTCAGCGCTTGGAGCGCTGCCGGATCCGGGTGGTGAGTTCTTTGACGGTGTCGAAGACCTCGCGGCGGTACGCCATTTCGTTGAGGATCTTCTTCTGTGCGTACATCACCGTGGTGTGATCACGGCCGAACGCCTGCCCGATCTTCGGCAGGGACAAGTCGGTGAGTTCGCGGCACAGATACATGGCGATCTGGCGGGACTGAGCCAGCGCCCTGGTCTTGCCGGGGCCGCGGAGCTCTTCGACAGTGGTGTCGAAGTACTCGGCCGTTGCCGCCATGATGGTCGCCGCGCTGATCTGCATGCTACTGGCGTCGGCGATCAGATCCCGCAGCACGATCTCGGCCAGCGCCTTGCTGATCGGCGTGCGGTTCAGCGATGCGAAGGCCGTCACCCGGATCAATGCACCTTCGAGCTCTCGGATGTTGCGTTCGATGCTGCTGGCTATGAGCTCCAGCACGTCGTCGGGCACGTCGAGACGTTCCATCTGCGCCTTCTTGCGCAGGATGGCAATCCGGGTTTCCAACTCGGGCGGCTGCACATCGGTGATCAACCCCCACTCGAACCGGGTACGCAGCCGGTCCTCGAGGGTGGCTAGCTGTTTCGGCGGCCGGTCCGAGGAGATGACGATCTGCTTGTTGGCGTTGTGCAGGGTGTTGAAGGTATGGAAGAACTCTTCCTGAATACCTTCCTTGCCCTCGATGAACTGGATGTCGTCCACGAGCAGCACGTCGATGTCGCGGTAGCTGCGCTTGAAGGCGACCTTGCGGTCGTCGCGCAGGGAGTTGATGAAGTCGTTGGTGAACTCTTCGGTCGAGACGTACTTGACCCGCATGCCGGGGAACAGCCGCTGGGCGTAATTGCCGGCGGCGTGCAACAGGTGGGTCTTACCCAGACCGGATTCACCCCAGATGAACAAGGGGTTGTAAGCGCGGGCCGGCGCTTCGGCAATCGCCAGGGCGGCCGCGTGAGCAAACCGATTCGATGCCCCGATAACGAACGTCTCGAAGGTGTATCGCCGGTTGAGGCTCGTCCCCGGGGTGTCCGCGGAAGTGTTGCTGCGGGGACGTTCGGTGAAGTACGTCGGCCAGGTCTCGTGCGCGCTGGCCAGCGCCTCGCGATCCTCGTCGACCTCGTCGAGATCGGACTCCGCGGCCATCGGATCCACCGGGATGACGTCGTCGTCCTCGTTTTCGGTCGGCGGAGCGATCCGCACCCCGAGCTCCACGCGGTGGCCGAGCCGACGACTCAAGGCCTCGACGATCTGGGTCCGCAGATGCCGCTCGATCTCGTTCTGCACGAAGCTGCTCGGCACCGACAACAAGGCGAAGCCTTCAACGATGGTCAGTGGTTGAACGAGCTTCAACCAGGCCCTTTGTTGTGGTGTCAGGGGGGAGTCGGGTCCCGAACCGTTCCCGCCGTGGCTGTCGCGATCGCCGTCACCGTTGAGTTCGGCGACGACGGAACTCCACACGGTGGCGAATGCAGAACCGGGATCATCGGTCAACGACAGATCCCCCTGGTCCGATCTCGGGCAACAAATAAACGAGACGACGACAAACTGTCCACATAGTTATCCACAGATGTGGACAGGACAGTCGTCCTCGCCTCGCAGCATATCGGCGGAAGGTATCGGGTCGGCGGGTTATCCGGTCAAACGATGTTGTCTGGACTCCGACCGACGTCACCCTCCTGGTTGTGATTCCCACGCCCGCTTCGAATCTGAAACGGCTTTGGCAGAAGCTAACAGTTTTCGTCGCGGGTGCCAACCGTTCTGCGGCATTGCGATCACCGTGATTGTGACGTACGTCGCGGAGGCGTGACAGGTGTGACGCCAGTGAATTGGTATGCCACGGAGCCGACCTGACAAGGCGGTTTGACCAGACGAAATGACGTCAGTACCCTCGAACAGTCGCCCGAACGTTGGCGACACGGCTGCGACCGGTTTCCGGGACCGCGCCGGTGACGAGCAAGACCAAAGCTTAACAACGGCGGTCGCGTTCGTCCGGGTACACCATGCGCGTGTTCTCCGGGCGGCGACTGCCATACGCAACGAGGAGATATAGCCGTGGCCAAGGGCAAGCGGACCTTCCAGCCGAACAACCGGCGCCGGGCGCGCGTTCATGGCTTCCGCCTGCGCATGCGCACTCGCGCCGGACGCGCCATCGTGTCGGCCCGGCGCGGCAAGGGTCGTCGTTCACTGACTGCCTGATCCACAGGATCACGCGGCGTGCTCCCGGCTCAGTTCCGGATGACACGGTCTGCGGAGTTCGGCGCCACGATCAAGCACGGGGTGCGAGCGGTGCAGCCGGACCTTGTCGTGCACGCGCAGCGCGAGAACAACGGCGGACCCCGGATTGGTCTGGTGGTCTCCAAGTCGGTGGGTTCAGCAGTGCAACGCCACCGTGTCTCGCGTCGACTCCGTCATGTCGCGCGCAACGTGCTCCCCGAACTGGATCCCGGCGACCGGGTGGTCATCCGCGCGCTGCCCAGCAGCAACACCGCGCTCTCCGCACGACTCGAGCAGCAGTTGCGCAAAGCGCTGCAGCGCACCCAGACAGTGATGGAGAAGAACCGGTGAGCATGCAGGGCGCAAGCCGACTGGCCCGGTTGAGGGCTGTGCCGGTGCGTGCACTGATCTTCCTCGTCGAGCTCTACCGGCACACCGTCTCGCCGCTGCGACTTCCGACCTGCCGGTTCACCCCCACCTGCAGCCAGTACGCAGTCGATGCCTTGACCGAGTACGGCTTGCTCAAAGGAAGCTGGCTGACCGTCGTCCGGCTGGGGAAGTGTGGTCCCTGGCATCGGGGAGGATGGGATCCAATCCCCGAGCGGCAATCGCAGCCGGCCCACATCTGCGTGGAACACGAAGCCAGGAGCACACATGTTTAATTGGTTCAGCCTCGACTTCGTCTACTACCCGGTCTCCGGGATCATGTGGCTTTGGTACAAGCTGTTCTCCTTCATCCTCGGCCCCACCAACTTTTTCGCCTGGGCGCTGTCAGTGATGTTCCTGGTGTTCACCCTGCGCGCGTTGCTCTACAAGCCGTTCGTTCGGCAGATCCGCACCACCCGGCAGATGCAGGAGCTGCAGCCCCAGATCAAGGCGCTGCAGAAGAAGTACGGCAAAGACCGTCAGCGGATGGCGCTGGAGATGCAGAAGCTGCAGCGCGAACACGGCTTCAACCCGATCCTCGGCTGTCTGCCCATGTTGGCGCAGATCCCGGTGTTCATCGGCCTCTATCACGTGCTGATGTCATTCAACCGGACTCAGACCGGCATCGGCCGGCTCGGCCTGTCCGTGGAAGAGAACCGCAGCCTGCCCAACTACGTCTTCAGCGCGACGGATGTCAGCCACTTCCTGGACGCCAATCTGTTCGGCGCTCCGCTGGGCGCGACGATGATCCAGCAGCATGGCCTGGAAGCCTTCACCGAATTCAATCGCCTGTCGGTGATTGCGGTCGGCATCCCGCTGATGATCGCCGCCGGCATCGCCACCTACTTCAACAGCCGTGCATCGGTGGCGCGCCAGAGCCCGGAAGCCGCCGCCAACCCGCAGACCGCGATGATGAACAAGCTCGCGCTCTACGTGTTCCCGTTGGGCGTGGTGGTCGGCGGCCCGTTCCTGCCGATCGCGATCATCATCTACTGGGTGTCCAACAACATCTGGACCTTCGGCCAGCAGCACTACGTCTTCGGCAAGATCGAAAAAGAAGAAGAGGCCAAGAAGGAAGAGGCACTGGCGCGCCGGTCGGCCAACGCACCGGCCCCCGGCGCCAAGCCGACCAAGCCCAAGAAGGGTGGCGCTCAAGCCACCAACGGGACGGGCGGTGAACCGGCGGAGTCCGAAGATTCCGGCGCCGCCGACACCCTTGCCTCCGAGGCGAGCGACGGGACCGCCGACACCGCGACCAAGCCGGCGGCTACGCCGCGGCCAGGCGCGCGGCCGCCCAAGAAGAAGAGACGTTGACCGGATTCGGTTCCGGCGAAAGAGGGAGAGACACATGACGGAAGCAGACACCACCGAGTTGACCGAAGCCCCCGAGGAAGAGACCCGGGTGACGAAGGCCGAAGATCTCGAAGAGCGCTTGGTCGCCGAAGGCGAGATCGCGGGCGACTATCTCGAAGAGCTGCTCGACCTGTTGGACTTCGACGGTGATATCGATCTGGACGTCGAAGGTAACCGCGCGGTCGTGAGCATCGACGGCGGAGACGATCTGTCGAAGCTTGTCGGGCGTAAGGGCGAGGTGCTCGACGCGCTGCAGGAGCTGACCCGGCTGGCCGTTCACCAGAAGACGGGGGAGCGCAGCCGGCTGATGCTGGACATCGCCAACTGGCGTCGCCGTCGCCGCGAGGAGCTGAGCGCGCTGGGTGACAAGGTGGCCCGGCGGGTGGCCGAGAATGGTGGCCGCGAAGAGCTCGCACCGATGACGCCCTTCGAGCGCAAGATCGTCCACGACGCCGTCGCGGCGGTCGACGGTGTGCACAGCGAGAGCGAGGGCGTGGAGCCGTCGCGCCGCGTCGTCGTGCTGAAGGACTGAAGTTACATCTATGTAGTTCATCGCCGGGCCCGGCGAACGGGAGGATGTTTCACGTGAAACATACGGGCGCACCGCCGCCCCCGGCCGCGGCCGTGGAAGTGTTCGGACCCCGGTTGGAACTGGCCGAGCGGTACGCGAATCTCTTGACTGGGCCTGGTGTTGAACGCGGCCTGATCGGTCCCCGAGAGGTGGACCGCATCTGGGACCGCCATGTCCTCAACAGCGCGGCGGTCGGTGAACTCATCGAGGCGGACGCTCGCGTCGTGGACATCGGTAGCGGCGCCGGCCTCCCTGGATTGCCCATCGCGATCGCACGTCCCGATGTGCGGGTCGCACTCGTGGAGCCGATGCTGCGCCGGACGGAGTTCCTGACCGAGGCGGTTGCCGAGCTCGGGCTATCGGTTGACGTGGTCCGCGGTCGAGCCGAGGAGCCGGGTGTCCGGGATGCGGCTGGCGGTGCCGATGTCGCGGTATCACGTGCGGTGGCTTCGTTGGACAAACTGATCCGCTGGAGCTTCCCTCTGCTGCGTCCCGGTGGCCGGATGATGGCGTTGAAGGGCGAGCGCGCCGAGGATGAGGTTGCTGAGGCACAGCGAGCGATGGCGTCGTTAGGCGCTACGGATGTCAGGGTGGTGAGATGTGGCGTGAGCTATTCGAGTCCGCCCGTCACCGTGGTGATCGCGGTACGGGGGGAGCGGAGCCCGGACCGAAGGCGGCCGACGCGAGCGGCGGAGAGAAGAAGACGATGACAGTGCCACCGAACCAGGGCCCGCGAGATGTTTCACGTGAAACATGGAAAGAGGCCGACGAGTTCGAGACGCCGATCGGTGCTGCCGCCGAGCGCGCGATGAAGGTGCTGCACACCGCGACCGGTCGCCTGCCCCGGCCCAAGCAGCGCCGCGTCTTCACCGTGGCCAACCAGAAGGGTGGTGTCGGAAAGACGACGACCGCCGTGAACGTGGCCGCCGCGCTGGCCGTGCAGGGGCTGAAGACACTCGTCATCGATCTCGACCCGCAGGGCAACGCCAGCACCGCGCTGGGCATCGCCGACCGTAGATCCGGAACACCGTCGTCGTACGAGGTCCTCCTCGGCGAGATCCCGCTGCAGGCCGCGATCCGGCAGAGCCCACACAGCGACCGGCTGTTCTGCGTGCCGGCCACCATCGACCTCGCGGGCGCTGAGATCGAACTCGTCAGCATGGTCGCCCGGGAGAACCGACTGCGAACGGCACTGGCTGCCCTCGACGACTCCGACTTCGACTACGTGTTCATCGACTGTCCGCCGTCGTTGGGTCTGCTGACGATCAACGCTCTGGTGGCGGCTCCTGAGGTGCTCATCCCGATCCAGTGCGAGTACTACGCCCTCGAGGGTGTCTCGCAGCTGATGAACAACATCGAGATGGTCCGGGCACATCTCAACCCGAAGCTCCGGGTCTCCACCGTGGTCCTCACCATGTACGACGGACGCACGAAGCTCGCCGATCAGGTGGCCAGCGAGGTCCGCAGATTCTTTGGCGACAAGGTCCTGCGGACCGTCATCCCGCGTAGCGTCAAGGTCTCGGAGGCCCCCGGCTACAGCATGACGATCATCGATTACGATCCCGGCTCACGGGGCGCCATGAGCTATCTCGATGCCAGTCGAGAACTCGCAACCCGGGACACCGACGCATCAGTGGAGGCACAGGCATGACGCAGCCGTCGCGGCGCAAAGGCGGCCTCGGCCGCGGATTGGCATCCCTGATTCCGACCGGCCCGGCTGACGGGGGACCGCGGATGGGGGAGGCGGCCGCGGACGTCGTCATCGGTGGCGGCCCCGTGATCGAGGCCGACAACGTCGGCGCGGTGTACCGCGAGATCGATCCGGCGACCATCGAGCCCAACCCACGCCAGCCCCGCCAGGTGTTCGACGAGGAGGCCTTGGCCGAACTCGTGCACTCCATTCGTGAATTCGGTCTGATGCAGCCGATCGTGGTCCGTGAGGTCGCGGGCACCGAACCGGGCGCGGCCCCCCGCTACCAATTGGTGATGGGGGAGCGGCGCTGGCGTGCCGCACAGCAGGTGGGCCTGACGGCGATTCCGGCCATCGTGCGTGAGACCACCGAGGACAACCTTCTCCGCGACGCCTTGCTGGAGAACATCCACCGGGCACAGCTCAACCCCTTGGAAGAAGCGGCGGCCTACCAGCAGTTGCTGGAGGAGTTCGACGTCACCCACGACGAACTCGCGGCGCGGATCGGCCGGTCCCGTCCGGTCATCAGCAACATGATCCGGTTGCTTCGGCTGCCGATCGCGGTACAGCGCCGGGTGGCGGCGGGCGTGCTCTCGGCCGGTCATGCCCGGGCGTTGCTCGCACTGGAAGCCGGTCCGGAGGCGCAGGAGGAACTCGCGGCGAGGATCGTCGCGGAGGGCTTGTCGGTACGAGCAACCGAGGAGGCCGTCACGTTGGCCAACCGGGCCGATCCCAAGCTCCCGCCCGCACCGCGGCGCAAGCCGATCCAGATGCCGGGGCTCCAGGATGTCGCCGAGCGGCTCTCGGGCACCTTCGACACCCGGGTTACGGTGAGCCTCGGCAAGCGCAAAGGCAAGATCGTCGTCGAGTTCGGTTCGGTGGAAGACTTGCAACGGATTGTCGGCATGATGGACCGCTCTGAAGGCTGAAAATCCAGGTAGGACGACACCAGGCACTTACGTCACTGTGACGCTGGCGCCGCCGAGCCTTCGCTGACGTGACCACCGACGGGGGAAAGCAATAGTGCTGCAAGACTTTTCACTGTCAGGCGGAACCGGCGAACGTTGCCAACCCTGCACTGGCCGCCGTCGGCCCAACTCTCCTATTCTGGAGGGGCGTTCGTGCGTCACGACGCCACGTGAAAGCCGGGGAGGCTAGTGTCCGTTCGCATCATGCCGTTGCGACTCGACGGTTTCGAGCAGCTTCCCAAGCACGCCCGCCGCTGCGTCTTCTGGGAGGTGGACCCGGCGACCCTGGATCGCGGTGACTATCTGCCCGACCCTGAGTTCGAGAAGGAAGCGTGGCTGTCGATGGTCATGCTTGAGTGGGGATCCTGCGGCCAGGTCGCAGCCAAGGCCCCGGCCGAAGGGACCGACCCCGGTGCCGAGGACGACGAACCATGTGTGGGTTACATCCTCTACGCGCCACCGCGTGCGGTCCCGCGGGCGCAGCGGTTTCCGACCGGACCGGTGTCCGCGGATGCGGTCCTGCTCACCTCACTGGGCACCGAGCCCGGACAGGGTCAGGAGCTAGCGCATTCATTGATCAGTCAGGTGGTCCGAGAACTGGTGCGCCGTGGTGTGCGGGCCCTGGAAGCCTTCGGCCGTACCGCCGATGCCGTCGAACTCCTCGAGCTCGATCCCGAAATTGTCGAGCCCGGACTGCGGGAAGCCGTCGAGGCATTGGGGGACTGCTCGTTCGAACAGTGCATGATGCCGGCAGACCTGCTCATCGACGCAGGGTTCACGGTTGTCGCACCGCACCGGTACTTTCCCCGACTGCGTCTGGAACTCGACAAGGGGCTGGGGTGGAAGGCCGAGGTGGAAGCTGCTCTCAAGCAACTCCTCGACAGTGCGCAGCTGCAGCAGCCGGTGGGAGCCGGCGCAGAGGTTCGCGGTCAGACGCCCTAGAGAGCGGG
This sequence comes from Mycolicibacterium anyangense, assembly GCF_010731855.1. Taxonomy (NCBI): domain Bacteria; kingdom Bacillati; phylum Actinomycetota; class Actinomycetes; order Mycobacteriales; family Mycobacteriaceae; genus Mycobacterium; species Mycolicibacterium anyangense. The sequence continues at coordinate 4,040,441 of NZ_AP022620.1, forward strand.
GCGGGCCTGCTCCACGGCACGTTCGTGCGCGAGCAACTCGGCAAAGGTGAAGGTGCCCGTCGGCCGGTCGTTCTTGCCGAGCAGATACAAGCGCTTGACCGCGGCGAGAATGCCTTCGGCGATCGAATCCCGTGTTTGCGGGGTCACCAGCATGGCGCGATCGCGCGGGTTGGTGATGTAGCCGACGTCGACCTGGACGGTGGGCATCCTGGTCAACCGCAGCAGATCCCAGGTACGCCCATGGGTACGGCAATCACGTAACCCGGTGCGCGCCACCACTTCTCGCTGAATGAAGTCGGCGAGATTGCGGCCGATCGTCGACACCGAGCCGTGCGAACTCCCGAAGTAGAACGAGGCAACACCGTTGGGTGACGGGCTGGCCTGTGTCTCGCAACGCAGGCTGATCATCAGGTCGGCACCGACGGTATTGGCGGTGTTGGCCCGCTCGCCGTCGGACGGGCTGCGGTTGGCCGGCCGGGACAGGAAGGTGTCCATCCCGATGGCCGTCATCCGGCCTTCGAGCCGACTTGCCAAGTCCCACAAGATGTCTGCTTCGCTGATCGGACCATCGGGGCCGTTGGTGATCAGGCCGTGGTCGCTGCCGCCGCGGCCCGGATCGATGATGATCCGCTTGCCGGACAGCCGCGGCCCGGAGCGGCGAACCAGCTCCTCCTCGCGGATCGCATGCAGTGACCCACCGGTGACGCGGGAACCCAGAAAGTACAAGGAGCGCAACGTTTCCGGGCCGCAGATGCCGTCGGCGGACAACCCGTACTCGCGCTGATAGGACATCAGCGCGTTGTGGGTCTGCAGGCCGAAGTAGCCGTCGACCAGGGCGGTGTAGAAGCCGAGGTCCTGCAACCGGGACTGCAGGGTGGCCACGTCGTCGCCGTACATCGGCGCACCGAACTGATGCAGCAGGGTGCGGGCACCGAGGCGGTAGGAGGCCTCCCGCAGCGCGCGGTAGGTGGCCTCGCCGACGATCCCGTCGACGATCAGACCACGGCGCTGCTGGAAGGCGCGCACTGCCTGGTCGAGTTCGGCGTCGAAGAGATCGGCCGCCACGTGCCGTCCGGTGGTGAGGTTCTCGTCCGGGTTCTCCAGCAGTCCCAGCGCAGCCAGTGCCGCCCTGATCTCGACCACCGCCCCGCTGCGGTCACCGCGGCGCAGGAGGTCGCCGGCGCCGGCACGGTGCCAGGAGGCATCGTCTCCGGCGCCGTGGTCCAGACTCGACATACCGCGGCCCTTCGGTCACCGTGGTCAGCTACCAATGCGCTGACGTTTGCGGACAGGCTAAGCAGCATTCTCGCAGAAGCTGGGGCCATTTCGGAAAACGGCAGGCGAGGCCGCCCGTAACAGAATCGTCTCGACCTAGACCAGGTCGGCGATCTCCCGCAGCAGGGCGGCCTTGCCCTTGGCTCCGACGATCCGCTTCACCGGCTCGCCGTCCTTGAACAGGATCAAGGTGGGAATCGAGACCACCTGGAAGTCGCGCGCGGTCGCCGGGTTGGCGTCGACGTCGAGCTTGGCCACCGTCAACGACCCGGCCTTCTCCGTCGCGATCTCTTCGAGAACCGGGGCGACCATCCGGCACGGCCCACACCAGGTGGCCCAGAAGTCAACCAGCACAGGCGTTTTACTGCCCAGCACATCCTCGGCGAACGAGTCGTCGGAGACCGTTACGGTGTTGTGGTCGTCGCTCATCGTTGTGCCCCAATCATCTCGGAGGTATCGGTGCTACCGGCTTCGTGTGCCTCGGCCAGCCAGCGTTCGGCGTCGATCGCGGCCGAACAGCCGCTGCCGGCGGCGGTGATGGCCTGCCGGTAGGTGCGGTCCACCAGGTCACCGGCGGCGAACACGCCGTCCAGCGTGGTGGCGGTGGTGCGGCCCTGGACCAGGACGTAGCCGTCCGGGTCGACATCGACGGCGTCGCGAACCAGCGCCGAACGAGGATCGTGCCCGATGGCGACGAAGACACCGGTCACCGGCAGGGTGGATTCTTCGCCGGTGACCACGTTGCGGATCTTCAGTCCGCTGACGGTGGTGTCACCCTCGACCGCGACCACAGCGGTGTTGGTCAGGAAGGTGATCTTCTCGTTCTCCCGGGCGCGCTCCAGCATGATCTTGGATGCCCGGAACTCGTCGCGGCGATGCACCAGGGTGACGCTGCGGGCGAAGCGGGTCAGGAAGGTGGCTTCCTCCATGGCCGAGTCACCGCCGCCGATGACGGCGATGTCCTGATCCTTGAAGAAGAAGCCGTCACAGGTGGCGCAGGCGCTGACGCCGCGGCCGAGCAGCTCCTGCTCGCCGGGCACGCCTAGGTAGCGGGCCGCGGCACCCATCGCCAGGATGACGGCGCGGGCGAGGTGCTTCTCGCCGTCGGAGGTCACCACCTCCTTGATCGGGCCGTCCAGCGACACCGCCTCGACGTCCTCCATCCGGAGGTCGGCGCCGAAGCGCAGGGCTTGTTCGCGCATCTCGTCCATCAGCTCCGGACCGGTGATACCTGACCGGAAGCCGGGGAAGTTCTCCACCTCGGTGGTGGTCATCAGTGCGCCGCCGAAGGATGTCCCTTCGAAGACCAAGGGCTTGAGCTGGGCGCGCGCGGTGTAGATGGCGGCGGTGTAGCCAGCGGGGCCTGATCCGATGACGATGACGTCATGCACGGTAGGGGTGGCGGTCATTCCAGCCTTTCTGCTCTGGTCCCGTTGGACAGGCGGGGGCCTGCGACGACGGGACCTCCAGGGCACCTGGTCAAACAACAGGGTAGGCCGGGCTGTTCCCGGGCGTGAACTATGGTCGGCGCACGGTCGTGTCGGCGACCAATCCGGTGGTCACCGAACTGCAGGTCGGTGCGACGGCCAGCACCACGAGGTCCTCGGGTCGCTCGCCGGGTAGCACCAGCACGATGGTCGGCCGGCCGTCGATCTGCAGCGGTTCGGCGCCCAATATCTGCTGGGTACTCGGGTAGCCGAGGCCGGTCAGGCACGACGCCCGCTTCGCCTCGTCGGCCAGCGGGCCGAAGTCCGGGCTGCGACCGACCAGGGCCACCAGATCGCGAGACGACAGCGGCACGGTCGGGGTGACGGTGATCAGGTTCGCACTCGTCGGACTGCTGTGGTTGGTGTCATCGCGGCCCAGCAACGCCGTCGTACCCATCCAGACGGCGGTCAGCACGGCGGCCCCGCCGATCGCCGCGGCGACCAGCCGCCGGTGGTGTCCGGCCGGGCGTGCCGCATGGGCGGCCGACCGGACCGGCGCGTCGCCCGCAGCCACCGTGTGCGCGGCGTCGGCGGGTTCGGGCTCCACCGGACCAGTGTGCCGTCTCAGGGGGCGAGCAGGACGGCGAGTCGGGCCCGGGCCCGGGCGCACCGGCTCTTGATCGTGCCTTCGGCGACGCCCAGCAGCGCTGCGGCGTCGGCCACCGAATAGCCCTGCATGTCCACCGCCAGCACGGCCGCACGCTGCTCGATCGGCAACCGCATCAAGGCGCGGCGTACGACGATCGCGGTGTCTACCTGTCCGGTGCAATCACCGATCGACCCGAACTCCTCGTCCGAGGCGGGTTCGGTGGGACGCGTTCGGCGCACCCGGTCCAGGCAGGCGTTGACGACGATGCGGTGCAGCCAGCTGCCCACCGCGGCGTCATTCCGGAACGACGGTGCCCCGCGGTGGGCGGCCAGCAAGGCGTCCTGCAGGGCGTCGTCGGCGTCCTCGGCGCTGCGGGTCGTCGCACGCGCCAGTCGATACAGCCGGCGGTGATGGCGGCTGATCAGTTCGGCGAACGCATCCCGGTCACCGCCGACGTGGGCGGTCAGCAGATCGGCGTCGGAGCGGGGAAAGCTGGTCACGGCCGGACGCTATGGTCGCCGCGCCGGGCGTGCACTTCACCCCTGTGAGTAAGTGCTTAGGACGCGGCCTTCACGCTCAGCTGCGAGATCTCTGTGCGGTTCTCGCCGTTGGTGGTGCCCATCGTCGAAATCCACACCAGCAGGTAGGTCGTCGGTGCCGAGGCGTTGACCTGGATGGTGTTCGGCCCGGTCTTCAACGTGGTCGCCGGGACCAACACGGTGGTGTCGTCGAGGCTGGCCGGGTTCGCGGTCGACGCCGCGCGGATCTGGACCTGGGTTCCGGTACTCGGCACGGTCAGCGAGACGCTGCCGACCTTGGTCGGCGCGGACAGCTGCAGCATGAGTCCGACGCCATTCTTGAAGTTCGGGAACGGGGTCGGGTCGGTGTAGGTGTCGGTGGCCCAGCCGGAACCGGGCGCGCCGGTCAGCGCCAGCCCGGCCTTGTCCGGGTTGTCGGCCCCGCCGGCCGGCGAGAACACGGTGGCCTTGACGGGCGTGACCGCCTCACCCGAGGCGGTGGGGCTCTGCGAGGTCGACGGGTTGAGGCCCAGCTGGTCGCCCTTGAGGCCGCCGCCGACGTCGCCGAAGATGCTGCTCAACACCGAGGCCAGGATGATCAGCGCCACCACCAGCACCCCGGCACCGATGCCGACGCCGATCAGCAGATTGCGTTTGCGCCGGGCCTGGGCCTCCGGATCGTCCTCGATGTCGGAGTGGCCCGCGGCGGGGGTGGACCCACCGACCGGCTCGATCAGCTCAGTGCGGTCAGCCACCGCCGTTGCCTGCTGGAGAAGGTTCAAAAGTGTTGGGGCACTCCGTATTCCGCCACCGACCTGGACAGAGCGGGCGGCGGCGGCGGAGATCTGGAACGGAATGTCGCGGTTGATCGCGCGGGGCTCGAGTGCCTCACCGGCCGGATCGGTGTCGGCGGGCGCCAGTCCGCTGGGGGTTCCGGATTCCGGCAGCGGCCAGCGGTCCACGAGCAGCGCGTAGAGCGTCGCGCCGATACCGCGGATGTCGTCCTCCGGGGTGGCACCGGGCATCGTGGACGGGAACGCCAGTGCGACGTCACCGTCGATGCTCACCCGCACCCGGCTGGGATGGTCGACGGACAGCGCCACACCGGACTCGTGCGCGGCACCGGCCGCCGCCGCCAGCGATTGCACGGCGCGTGCCCCGCCGATCGGGGACGGCGAGGTGTCGGCGACCTCCTTGAGCGAGCCGCCCCGGATCCACTCGGAGACCACCAGGCCGCCGGAGCCGGTGGTGGCGACGTCGAGCACGCGGGCCACTCCGGGACGTTCGATGCGGCTGAGCTTGAGGGTGCGGGCCAGGATCTCCTGGACCTGTTCGGGTGGCAGCGTCCGGTCGGGGTCGACGAACGTCAGCGCCACCTGTCGGTCCAGCGCGGTGTCCAGGGCCTGCCAGAACTGCAGGCCGGGAGGTCCGCCGTGGGACACCAGCAGGCGGTAGCGTCCGTCGGCGACGCTCGCGCCGGGCATCAGCGGGGTGGTGTCGTCGGCGCCGGGGTGCTCCATCGCGGGCTCGCGGGGGGCGTCGAAGGCGAGCGGCTCGCGGCTCGGGTCACCGGCGAAGTCGGCGTTCGGCGGTGTCGGTCCCACTGCCGGCGCCACGGTTCCGACCTGGATGTCCGTGCTGACGTCCGGCTGGAAGTCATCGGCGGACTGGCGCGGAATCTTCGTGGTGGCATCACCGGGAGTACCGGTGGGGGGTGTGCCCGAGGGTTCGTCGCTCACCGCCGGTCCTTTCCCCGTCCCTACTCCGGCAACGGGTGCCGAAGGCTCGTATCGGAGCGGAGGTTGTCCCGCTCCCGACGAATTGCTGTGCATAGGGTACGTGACGTGGGGATTCGCCGGGGGCCGGTCCAGGGTTGCCGTAGCGGTGGCGGCAACCGGTGGGGTCCGGGTGATCCGGCGCTTGATCGCGGTCCAGCCGGCAACCGCGTCGGGAACCCGGGCGGCGATCATCACGGCGGCCACGATCGGCAGCATGATCACGCCGAGCACCGCCAGCCGCAGCAGCGAGCCTGCGCCGCCGCCGTGAGCGGTGAGCTCCCGCAGTCCCAGCAGCCGGTCCACCAGGTAGCCGACCAGGCCGGCCAGCAGCGAGGCGGCAATGGTGACCAGGATCGTGCGGATCACGTCGAGGTCCAGCAGCCGGCCGCGGGGTGGGTTGAGTGCCCGACGCAGCAGCACGTAGCCCAGTGCCGCACCGGCCAGGAAGCCGACCCCGTTGGCGGCACCCAGATAGCCGGCCACCAGTTCGCGGTCGTCGGTCAGATGCGGTGCCAGTAGCGATCCGGCGATCTTCACCGCGGTAATCGCCACGATGATCAGGATCGGGGTCCAGGGTTGTTCGCGGGCGTAGAACACCCGCAGCTGCAGCAGCACCAGTGCGTAGGGCACCAGAGTGAACGCGGACAGGGCGATTGCGATACCGAGGTAGTTCGCGTCGACCGCACCGAACTTGCCGTAGGCGAACAGAGCGCTGCCCATCGCCGGACCGCCGACGGTCATGAACGCCACGATCGGGATCAGCGTGACCATGGTCAGCCGGGTCGCCAGCGACAGGTCGGCGAGGATCGCGGGCAGGTCGTCGGCAGCGGCGTTGCGGCTCAGCCGCGGCATCACCACCGTCAGCACCGTGACGCCGATGATGCCGAACGGCAACTGCAACACCAGCCAGGTGTAGGCGTAGATGGCCGGCCCGGAAGCTGCTGCGGTACTGGCGATCTGGTTGCCGACCACCAGGCCGATCTGGCTGATCAGTACGTAGAGCACCATGGCGGCGGCCATCGTGCCGAACTTCTTGAGCCGGTCGTCGATACCCCACAACGGGCGCAGGCTGATCCGCTCGGCGCGGATGGCGATCAGCAGCACCGCCGCCTGGGCGAACACGCCCAGCGTCGTGCCGATACCGAGCACCAGCAGCTTGGCGTTGCCCATCTGAACGGGGTCCACCGACAACGGTCCCGGCACGATCACATACAGCCCGAGGGTGGCGATGGCGACCACGTTGTTCACCACCGGCGCCCAGGCTGGTGGCCCAAAAACGTTGCGGTTGTTCAGGATCGCCATGAACACCGAGGTCAACCCGTAGAAGATCACCTGGGGCAGAAGCAGATACGCGAATGCGGTGGTCAACGGCTGGTTGACTTGAGGGTCTCGACCGAGCATCAGCCGTACCAGCAGCGGCGCGGCGGCCACCGAGATGAGGGTGGCCACCAGCAGCAGCGTGGTGGCCAGCGTGACCAGCCGCCGCACGAACGCCTCACCGCCGTCGGGATCGTCGCGTTCAGCGCGGGCCAGCACCGGCACGAAGATGGCGGTGAAGGTGGCTTCGAGCACCAGTGCGGCGATCAGGTTCGGCAGCTGATTGGCGACGGTGAACGAACTGGACAGCGCGGCACCGAGGATCGCGGCCAGCAACACGATCCGGATGAACCCGGTGATGCGGCTGATCAGCGTGGCGAACGCCATCCCCCAGGACCGCGAGACCACCGCGGCGTCGGACAGCTCGGCGCGCACCGCGCGGGTGCGGGGGCCGGGCCGGACGTAGGGGACGGGCTTGCGGGCCGGCGGGGTCATGCGTCGTCGCCTTGGGATTCGCCCGGGGAGTCGTGCCGGCGCGGCCGGTCGAGGTCGGCGGGATCGGGCTGGCCGCGGAATCGGTGATAGAGCCGGCGGCCGACGAGCATCGCCAATACCGCACCACCGGCCAGGGTGATGGCGAACAGCACCTTGCCGTAGGCGTTGGAGTGCACCGACAACCGGACCGGTTCACCCAGGGCCAGGCCGTCCGGGGTGCGCAACGTGACGTCGACGGCGACCCGCTGGGTGAAGTGCACCTCGATCGGAACGCGCAACGGCAGGTAGCCCGGTGGCACCTCCTGCTCACCGATGTCGGTGACGGTCATCCCCGGCGGCGCGTCGACCTGAAGCCGGACCCGAATTGGCACCGCAAGATCATTGCGCACCGCCAGCGGCAGCGGGCTGTGCTCGGTGGCCAGGGTGTAGGAGCCGCCCGGGTTGACGATGGTGACGGCGCGGAAGAAGTCGTCGATGGTCCGGCCCACCACCGCCAGGCGCTGCCGGGCGAGGTCGTTGCGGGTCTGCGGCGACTCGGTCTGACTCAGCGCGCGCAGCATGTCCTCGCGCAGCGGCGCGGTGTACTGCGGGCCGGTCAGTCCGGTGCGCGGGTCGGTGGTCAGCGCCGCGGTCAGGCCCCACAATCGGCCGATCTGGCCGGCGATGGTGGACACCACGTCATCGTCGAACCGGCCCCGGGTGTCGTCGGACGACGCGGGGGCCGGGTTGTCCGCGGGCGCAAGCGCGAGAGCGTCGCTGACCACCGCCGGCAGCGGCCGCGGGACGGCCAGCCCGGAGCGGATGGTGGTGGCCAGTGCGGTGAGCATCGCCTGCGCGTCGTCGGGCTGGGGGCTCCACTTCAGCGGCGGAAGCAGGATCTGGGTGCGCGGCTCGGCCGACGGCTGCAGCGCCCGCCAGAGCATCGAGGCGATCGCGTCCTGGCGCCGCGCCACCGTCGAATCGTGGTTGAGCGGAACGGCCAGTGAGGAGTCGACGTAGGTGGGCAGGTCCGGGTCGGTTCCCACGCCGGCCAGCGCTGCGCCGACCGCCGGGTCGAACGGTGCCACCGCGACCTGAGGGGACAGCCGGTGCGCGGCGACGTCGGCGATCATCGGCTCGCCGGTGGCGGAGTCCTGCGCGGCGATGGCGGCGGCCGCGATCGCCACCGTCGGGCCCTGCCCGTTGAGGAGGTCGACGGCACCGGCGGTCAGCGGCCCGTCGCCGAGGACCGTGGCGCCGCGGGCCGAGGCGACGCCGAGGATCTGATCGACGATGTCACCGGCGCTCGTGGTGGCCGCGGCCTGCAGACCCACATCACCGACGCGGTGCAGTGCCGCGAGGTCGGCCTGCGCGTAGGGCGTGGCGGTCACGCACATCCGCTTGGCCAGCCCGCGCAGCTTGTCCAGCCACACCGCGGCGGCGGCTTGCCCGGTGCCCGGATGCGACGCGGTGCCCAGCCCGCCGGGGCCGTCGGCCACCACGTAGCCGGCGGTCATGGCATTGACGGTCACCAGCAGATCGGGATCGATGGCCAGGCACAATGCCCGGCCGGTCTGCCCGTCCGGGTCCACCGCCGGGCTGGTGGCGAATTCCGCGGCCGACAGCAGGGTGTCCAGTCGGCCGCCCGCGGCCAGCGAGACGGCCAGGTCGTCGTTCATCAGCCGTACCGGGGTGGTGCCGCCCGGCACTCCGGGGGCCAGTCGCGGCTTGTCCGCCAGCGGCCACAACATCGTCACCGCAACGGGTTTGGTGGTGTCCGGCGGGACGACGTCGGCCAGCGCGTCACCGCCGCCACCGGCCTGGTCGGGTGGCACGCCGAGGACCGGCAGCAGGAACCGGGCATCGTCGAGGCGGGCCGGCTCACCGAAGTCGGGGGTGCCGTTGACGTTGACCAGCAGCGGGTAGACACCTGGCTGATCGATGCCCAGCGACGGCGCCAGCCTGCCCCGGATCGGGTAACTGAAGGTGAATCCGACGGCCTGACCGCGCTGGATCTCCGAGGCGATATCGGTGAACTCGCCGACGGGCTGGAACTGGTCGGTGCTGCCGTCGAGGGTGGTACGCAGAGCCGACGAGGACGTGACCGCGGCGGCGTGTTCGAGGCGGGCGACGACGTCGCGTACCGGACGGTCACCGACGTTGGTGATGGTTCCGGTGACGGTGAACGTCGGCTCGCTGGTGGTGGTCACCAGATCGGGGCTCACAGTGTCGATGCGGACCTGGAGGAAGGGGGTGGCGCCGGGTTCGGCTGCAGCGGAGGGGAGGACGGCACGGGGCGCCACGACGAGGGCGAGCACTGCGAGCACCGCCAGCAGCCGCAGTGCGCGGGCCACCCGGGCGGGCACGCTCACGTTCCCGGACCGCAGCCGTTCGTCCGCGGGCCGGACTGACGCGGCCCGGCCTCGTCGGAGCGACGGTTGCGGGTGTGGGAGTGCGTCTGCGGGCGGCGCCGCGGCGCCATGCGGGGCAGCGGCGGCAGGGCGGCCGGGCCGTCGGACTGCAGCAGGTCGATCAGCTCGCCGGCGACCTCGGCGAGGCGGCGCTCGTCGGCGTAGGCCAGCCGGCGGGGCAGTTCGGCCAGCGGCACCCAGGCGACCTCGGTGACTTCGACGTCCTCATCGCACAGCTCGCCACCGGAGAACCGCATCAGGTAGTGGTGCACGGTCTTGTGGACGCGCCGGCCCTCGGTGACGAACCAGTAGTCGATGCTGCCCAGGGCGGCCAGCACATCGCCCTGGATGCCGGTCTCCTCGGCGACTTCGCGGATGGCGGTCTGCTCGGCGGTCTCACCCTGCTCGATGTGACCCTTGGGCAACGACCACAGCATCCGTCCACGCCGATCCACCCGGCCGATGAGCGCGGCCACCTGAGTTTCGCGCGGGCCGTCGATACCGTCGATGACCAGCCCGCCTGCCGATGTCTCGTGCACGGTGCGCAGCCGAGCCGGGGCGCGCCGGTCCTGACGTGGCCGGTTGGCTTTGCCGGGCCGGGGTTTGACGTTGTCAGCCTGGGTGGCGGGGGAGGGTTCGGCGGTGGTCTGCGGGCTGCTGTCGTCGGCGGCGATCTGCTGTGGCGGGCCGGCAGCGCGACGGCCGCGACGCCGACCTCGGCGCCGACGTGGTTTGGCCTGTTCGCCGTCCGACACCCAAGCGATAGTAGCTGGCACGCGATGGCCGCCCCGCCCGCACTCGCCGGACACGATTAGGCTGACCCGACGTGTCACACCCCTCCCAGGACGTCGAGCTCCTCGCCCGCGCCCTTGTCGCGCTCAACGAGCAGGGCGCCCTTCTGCGTGAGCTCGGCGCGTTGTTCGACGCCGCCGGGCACGAGCTCTACCTCGTCGGGGGCAGCGTCCGGGACGCGATTCTGGGCCGGTTGACCAATGATCTGGACTTCACCACCAGCGCCAGGCCCGACCAGATACAGCGGATCGTCCGGTCGTGGGCCGATGCACTGTGGGATACCGGCATCGAGTTCGGCACCGTCGGCGTCGGAAAGTCGGGTCAGCGGCTGGAGATCACCACTTTTCGCGCCGACAGCTATGACCAGGTGTCGCGCAATCCGCAGGTGCAGTACGGCGACCGGCTCGAGGACGACCTGGTTCGCCGGGACTTCACTGTCAACGCGATGGCCGTTCGGATCACCGCGGACGGGCCTGGGGACTTCATCGACCCGCTCGGCGGCTTGGCGGCGCTGAGCCAACGGGTGCTCGACACCCCGGCGGCCCCGGCCGTGTCCTTCGGCGACGACCCGCTGCGGATGTTGCGTGCGGCCAGATTCGTCTCGCAGCTGGAGTTCGGCGTCGCCGACCGGGTCCGCCAAGCGATCGTGGAGATGGCTCCCCAGCTGGCACGCATCACCGTCGAACGGGTGGCCGTCGAACTCGACAAGATGCTGCTGGGTGCCGACCCGCTGGCCGGGATCGACCTGATGGTGCAGACCGGGATGGGTGACGTGGTGCTGCCCGAGATCGGCGGCATGCAGATGGCCATCGACGAACACCACCAGCACAAGGACGTCTACCAGCATTCGCTGACCGTGCTGCGGCAGGCGATCGCGCTGGAGGAGCCCGGCCACCCCGACTTGGTGCTGCGCTGGGCGGCGCTGCTGCATGACATCGGCAAGCCCGCCACCCGCAAGCACGAGTCCGACGGCGGGGTGAGCTTTCATCACCATGAGGTGGTCGGCGCCAAGATGGTCCGCAAGCGGATGCGGGCGCTGAAGTACTCCAAGCAGATGGTCGACGACGTCTCCCAGCTGGTGTACCTGCATCTGCGGTTCCACGGGTACGGCGACGGCAAGTGGACGGACTCCGCGGTGCGCCGCTACGTCGCCGACGCCGGTCCGTTGCTGCCCAAGCTGCACAAGCTGGTCCGCGCCGACTGCACCACCCGCAACAAACGCCGGGCGGCGCGGTTGCAGGCCAACTACGACGATCTGGAAGCCCGGATCGCCGAGCTGTCGGCCAAGGAAGACCTGGCCAGGGTGCGGCCGGACCTGGATGGCAACGAGATCATGGAGCTGCTCGGCATCCCGGCGGGCCCGCAGGTCGGCCAGGCCTGGACCTTCCTCAAGGAGTTGCGGCTGGATCGCGGCCCGCTCAGCCGCGAGGAGGCCACCGCCGAATTGCTCTCGTGGTGGAACGCCAGGGGCGCAGCCGGCGTCTAAGCCGGTATGGAGTACTGCTTGGGGCCCGGGGACGGCACTGCGGCGATGTTCAGCGGCACCCCCGGTGTCGATGTCGACGGCGATGGTGAATTCGACGGCGTCCGAATCGATGTCGACGGTGACGGACTGTTCGACGATGCGTTGGCCGATCTGGACGGCGACGATGTGGCCGACCACGCGCTGCTCGATCTTGACGACGACGGCACCGCAGAGAGCCGCTACACCGACGACGGTTCGGGCACCTGGACGCTGAGTGGTACGGGTCCGCCCGGCCCGCTGCGGTGGTTCGGCCTCGACGGTGTCGAGCATCTCGGCGGCCCGGCCGATCTCGACGGCGACGGCCAACCGGAACGGCTGCTCGACGTCGATCGTGACGGCTTGGCCGATCGGGCGCTGGCCGGTGGCTCTCGTGTCGAGAGCGGATGGGTGGACACCGACGGTGACGGCCACTGGGACGTCACGTTGCGCGACTCGAACGGCGACGGCACCGCCGATGACGCGGGCGGGGGCTAGCGGCCGCTGCCCGGCGGGCCTGCGAAGGCCTGCGCGATGGTCAGCCACCGCTCGGCGTCGGGGCCATCGGCGATCACGTCCAGGTCCGAGCGGGCCCGGCGCTGGGTGACCAGGAGACAGAAGTCCAGCGCCGAACCGCTCACCCGCTGCCGGGCATCCTGCGGTCCCCATTCCCATTGTTGGTCGCCGGGTGCGGATAGTTTCACGTGGAACGGTTCGGTGGGTGGTGTCAGCCCGTGCACGCTGAACGCGAAGTCCCGGGTGCGAACACCCAGATGTGCGATCGACCTCAGCCGGGCGGTCGCGGCCACGTCGACGCCGAGCGCATCGGCGACGTCCAGACCGTGCGCCCAGGTTTCCATCAGCCGTGCGGTGGCCATCGACGGCGCGCTCATGGGCGGGCCGAACCAGTGCAGTTTGCGGCCGTCGGGCACCGCAGCTAGTTCCTCGTGCAGCCGGGCCCGGGTGTCGCGCCACCGGGCCAGCAGGTCCTCGGGGGCGACGGTGGCGGTGATGTCGGCGGTGGCCGCGTCGACGAAGCCGAGCGGGTCCTTGTTCGCGGTGGCCAGCATCTCGGCGAAGCCCGCCTCGTCGGTGATCGACGTCAGTGCCGCCACATCGGTCCACCACAGGTGGGCGATCTGATGGGCGATCGTCCAGCCCGCAGCCGGGGTCGGCTGCGCCCACTCTGCCGGGCGCAGCGCGGCGACCAGGGCGTCGAGGGCATCGCTCTCGGCGCGCAGATCGTCGATGATCGGGCCCGCATCGGCCATGGCATCAGCCTAGAGCGTGCCGGTGCCGCGTCGGCCGATGGCGGCGTGCGCCGCCAGTCCGGCCAGATAGACCAGTGACCCGGCCAACGCCAGCACCGGGGCATGTCCGTCGGCCGGTATCACCGCCGCCGAGACGGTGGTGGCCAGGATGAAGGACACCCAGAACAGCGAGTCCTGGACGGCGAAGACGTGCCCGCGCAAGGCATCGTCGACGTCGATCTGCATTGCGGTGTCGGCGCACAGCTTCACCACCTGGCCGGCCACCCCGAGAAGGAAGCCGCACACCACCATCACCACCAATTGCAGGGTGGCTCCGGCCAGTTGGATGACGGCCGCGCTCAACAGGGCGACGTTGGCCGTCGCGTAGCGGCCCCACCGCCGGACCGCTGCCGGGGTCAGCACGTTGGCCAGGAACGAGCCGCTGCCGGTGGCTGCGACGAAGATGACCGCGGTACCCAGTCCGAGGCCGCTGACGGCCGGGGTGTCGCTGTGCCGCACGATCACCAGCACCAGCAGTGAGTTGATGCCGAACACCATGCGATGGCTGGCCAGTCCGGACAGGGTGGCCGCCACGGTCGGGGTGGACACCACGGTGCGCGCCCCGTAGATCCAGCCGGTGGCCACCGCGTAGAACGCCGAACCGTGTACCGCGCGCTCGGTTTCGTCGGGCCCCAGTTCATGGGAGGGGAATCGCAACGACAGCGCCAGCGCGACCGCCACCGGGACCGCGACGAGGAAGATGATCGTCGCGGCGCCGGTGTCACCGGCGCCGAAGATCCCGCGGGGCACCAGCATGAAGTTGGCGCCGAGGAAGGTGGCGGTGGCTCCGGTGGCGGTGGCCACCGAGTTCATCGTCACCACCTCATCGCGCGGGACGACGTGGGGCAGCGCTGCCGACAAGCCGGACGTCACGAACCGGCTGAAGCCGTTGACGATGAGCGCCCCGCAGAGCACCACCAGATCACTGGCGCCGGCGGCCAGCACGACGCCGACCGCGATCACCAGCAGCAGGCGACCGGCGTTGGCGCCGACCAGCACCGCCCGGCGGTCCCAGCGGTCCAGCAGTGCCCCGGCGAACGGTCCGACGATCGAATACGGGAGGAACAACACGGCGAACGCGCCGGCCACCGCCCAGGGGTCGGCGGCCCGCTCCGGGTTGAACAGCAGCCCGCCGGCCAGCCCGGCCTGGAAGAGTCCGTCGGCGAACTGGCTTGCCGTGCGGAGCTCCAGCAGCCGCCAGAACTCGGGCATGCCGCGCACCGCACGCCACAGCGAGCCGGGTACACGGGCGTCGACCATCCCTCCAACAGTACAAATCTCTGCCAGGCCGCTGCCTGTTCACCACCGCGACCGCATGGTGATGCCATGATGGTGGGGTGGCACAGCCGGAGGATCCCGAGGACTTCGTCGCGCCCGCGGCCAACCGGGTGCGGGCGGGAACTCTGCTGCTGGCCAACACCGATCTGATGGAGCCGACGTTCCGGCGCAGTGTCATCTATGTCGTCGAGCACAATGACGGCGGCACCCTGGGGGTGGTGCTCAACCGGCCCAGCGAGACGGCGGTCTACAACGTGCTGCCCCAGTGGGCCAAGTTGGCCACCAAGCCCAAGACGATGTTCATCGGCGGCCCGGTGAAGCGCGATGCCGCGCTATGCCTGGGCACACTGCGGGTGGGTACCGATCCGCAGGGTATGCCCGGGTTGCGGCACATTGCCGGCCGGATGGTGATGGTCGACCTCGACGCCGACCCCGACCTGATCGAACCTGTTGTCGAAGGGGTGCGGATCTTCGCCGGCTATTCCGGCTGGACCATCGGCCAGCTCGAGGGCGAGATCGAACGAGACGATTGGATTGTGTTGTCCGCGTTGCCTTCTGATGTGCTGGTCGAACCGAAGGTCGATCTGTGGGGCCGGGTGCTGCGCCGTCAGCCGCTGCCGTTGTCGTTGCTGGCGACCCACCCCATCGACGTCAGCCGCAACTAGTCCGGCGCGGTGCGCGCCATTCTGCTGGCTATCACCGCGCAGACGAATAGCTGGATCTGATGAAACAGCATGAGCGGCAACATGATCAGGCCCACGCTGGAGGCCGGGAACAGCACCAGGGCCATCGGAAGACCGGAAGCCAGGCTCTTCTTCGAGCCGCAGAACATCAGCACGATCGCGTCACCGCGGTCCAGGTGCGCTGCGCGCCCGGCGAGCACCGTGACACCGAGCACGATGGCCAGCAGCAGCGCGCTGACGGCAGCCACTGCGACCACCCGCCACGGCTGCACGCTGCTCCAGATGTGTTCGGTCATACCTACCGAGAAGGCGGCATAGACGATCAGCAGGATCGAGCCGCGGTCCACCGCCTTGGTCAGCGCGGCGTGGCGGGTCACCCAGGGGGCGAGCCAGGGTCGAAGAAGCTGGCCGACGGCGAACGGCAGGAGCAGCTGCAGCACGATGTCGCCGATCGCCGAGCCGTCCACATGCGGCGCCCCGCTCAACGGCATCAGGGCCACGACGAGCAGCGGAGTCAGCACCACGCCGAGGATGTTGGACAGCGATGCACTGACGATCGCCGCTGACACATGGCCGCGCGCGATCGAGGTGAACGCGATCGAGGATTGCACGGTCGACGGCACCAGGCACAAGAACAGCAGCCCGGTGTAGAGGTCGCTGGTCAGCAGTGCGGGCACCAGAACCTTGGCCGCCAGCCCCAGCAGCGGAAAGACGACGAAGGTGGTGGCCAGCACCAGCAGGTGCAGCTTCCACTGGCGGACGCCGTGCCAGGCCTGCTGCGGTGACAGCCGGGTGCCGTAGAGCACGAACAGCAGCGCGATCGCGGCCTTGGTGGCCACCGAGAGCGCGTCGGCGGCGGCACCGCGGGCGGGTAGCACGCTCGCCAGCGCGACGACGGCGACCAGCGCCAGCAGGAAGGTGTCGACGGGAATCCGTGACAGCGCGCCGCGGATCAACGGTCTACTGGCAAGACCGGACGCAGCTGGTGCAGCTGCCCGCGCATCCCGTCGAGGCGGCTTCCCGGCGCGCGGCGTAGCGGGCGCCCTGCCACGACCCGGCACCGATCGTCGCAAGCGCACCCAGGACACACACCACCAACACCACCAGCGCGGTGGACGAGGGTGCGGCCAGCGCGGTGATCCCGCCGGCGGCCAGCATCACCGCGGCCGCCAGCTGGGTGGGGGCCACTGCGCGCATCACCTCGGAGGTGAGGTCGATGACCGGACGGTTCATCGTCCACAGACCCGACCCACCGACCAGGACGGCCAGGGCCAGGCATACCACGCCGACAATCAGCATGAGCCCACTTTACGAGGCTCGGGTCAGCGCGGCTGCGTCGGCTCCGCGGGCACGGTGACGGTAGCGGTGACGGTCGCGGTCGCCGCGGTGTTGGTCAGCGGGGCCGCCGCCGGTGCGCTGCTGGGTGCCGCGGCAGCGGGAGCGGGGGTGGCCGGCGCGCCGGGTGCTGCGGGGGTGGCCGGCGCCGCCGTGGGCGAGGTCACCCGGAAGCCGTTGACGATGGCGTCGGTGGCATCGGCGGTGGCGACGACCTGGCTGGCCGAGGTCGTGACGTAGAGCGAGACCAGGTAGTGGTCGGTGCCCGATGCCGCGATGACGTTGCGCCTCGAGGTGTTCAGCGTCAGGTCGTTCTCGCGGTAGGTGCCCTCGATGATCGAGGACGGGAATCCGCCGAAGTCGCCCATCGATGCGTCCGTGGACTGCCAGGCGAACAGCTGCTGGCTGTCCACATAGCCGTGGGTGATCGCCTCTTTCGGGTCGAATTCACCGACCAGCTTGTACACCTTGAGCTGGGCATTCGAGGTGTACAGGCCGTCGCCGCCGACCCTGTCGGCCAGCACGGTGAAGGCGTCGGGAACGTTGGGATCGGGTACCACACTCCATCCGCGTGGCATCGGCAGCACGATGTTGAGCGCCGTGAAGCCGCTGGCCTTCTGCGGCTCCATCACCACGCCCTTCTCCTTGAAGTACTCGGCCAGGGTGCCCGAGGTGGCCGGGACGAGAGTTTCGGCTGCGGCCTGCGTCGCGGGTGCTGCCGCGACGGTGGTGGGCACTTCCAGTGGCGCTGCCGTGGCGGGGGTGGCGACCACCGAGGCGGCCTGCGGGGCCACGGTGACGGTTTGGGTGACGGTGGCGGGCGCCGGCTGGACGGGGAGGACCGGTTCGGCCGAGGCGTTGGCGCCGGCAAACCCGAGCACGGCTGCCGTCCCGGCGGCCACACCACCTACAAGTACCCGCCAATTACGGGCGTTCGTGATCATCGCAGATGTCCTTTTTCGACAGTGTTGGGCCAGTTCAAACCCCTTGTCAGGGGCCGACTGTATCCGCCGCCGAAGGCGGGAGGGTAGGGCTGGAACACAGCTGGAACCAACCTCTGATCGCTCTGCAACGCAACTGATACCAAGCTGTTGCGGGACCCACGGCAACCCTCACAGACGGACAGTCCAGCGAGGCAGGTCACAGCCGGTTGCCGGGTCGGCGGGGCCGATCAACGTCCTTATACCCTGTCTGCGTGACCGAATCGCCGACCGCGGGGACCGCCGACAACGACGCCGACGTGCCGCGGCACCGCTATACCGCCGAACTCGCGGGGCGCGTCGAGCGAACCTGGCAGGACAACTGGCAGAATTGGGGCACCTTCAACGTGCCCAATCCGGTCGGCTCGCTGGCGCCCACCGACGGCTCGACCGTTCCCGACGACAAGATGTTCGTCCAGGACATGTTCCCCTACCCGTCGGGTGAGGGCCTGCACGTCGGACATCCACTCGGCTATATCGCCACCGACGTCTACGCCCGCTATTTCCGGATGACCGGCCGCAACGTGCTGCACGCGCTGGGCTTCGACGCCTTCGGTCTACCGGCTGAGCAGTACGCGGTGCAGACCGGCACTCATCCGCGGGTGCGGACCGAGGCCAACATCGTCAACTTCCGCCGCCAGCTGGGTCGGTTGGGTCTTGGCCACGACCAGCGACGTAGCTTCTCCACCACTGATGTGGACTTCTACAAGTGGACGCAGTGGATCTTCCTGCAGATCTACAATGCCTGGTTCGACACCGGGCAGAACAAGGCGCGGCCGATCGCCGACCTGATCGCTGAATTCGACAGCGGTGCAAGGACTCTCGATGACGGCCGAGCCTGGTCGTCGCTGTCTGCGGGTGAGCGCGCCGATGTCGTCGACGGCTACCGGTTGGTGTATCGGGCCGATTCGCTGGTGAACTGGTGCCCGGGGTTGGGCACCGTGCTGGCCAACGAGGAGGTGACCTCCGAGGGGCGTAGCGAGCGCGGCAACTTCCCGGTGTTCCGGAAGCGGTTGCGGCAGTGGATGATGCGTATTACCGCCTACTCCGACCGGTTGCTCGAGGATCTCGACGTGCTGGACTGGCCGGACAAGGTCAAGACCATGCAGCGCAACTGGATCGGCCGATCGACTGGCGCTTCGGTGTTGTTCGATGTCGCCGGTACCGATATCGAGGTGTTCACCACCCGTCCGGACACCCTCTTCGGTGCGACCTATCTGGTGCTGGCTCCGGAACACGAGCTCGTCGACGGCCTGCTCGCCGGGCAGTGGCCCGACGGCGTCGACCCCCGTTGGACCGCGGGCGCGCCCACCCCTGCGGACGCGGTGGCAGCGTATCGCCGGGCGATTGCGGCGAAGTCGGATCTGGAGCGCCAGGAGAACAAGACCAAGACCGGTGTGTTCCTCGGCAGCTATGCCACCAATCCCGCCAACGGACAACAGGTTCCGATCTTCATCGCCGACTACGTGCTGGTGGGCTACGGCACTGGTGCGATCATGGCGGTGCCCGGCCACGACCAGCGGGACTGGGAGTTCGCCGGCGAATTCGGGTTGCCCATTCTCGAGGTGATCTCCGGCGGCGACATCTCCGAGGCCGCCTACGCCGGTGACGGTGTGCTGGTGAACTCGCAGTACCTGGACGGACGCACCGTCGAGGACGCCAAGACGGCGATCACCGAGCGTCTGGAAGCCGACGGGCGCGGGCGGGCCCGCATCGAATACAAGCTTCGCGACTGGCTTTTCGCCCGGCAGCGGTACTGGGGCGAACCCTTCCCGATTGTCTACGACGCCGACGGCAGGGCGCATCCGCTGCCGGATTCCGCTCTGCCGGTGGAACTTCCGGATATCGCGGACTACTCGCCGGTGCTGTTCGATCCCGACAATGCCGACAGTGAGCCGTCCCCGCCGCTGAACAAGGCGACAGACTGGGTGCACGTCGATCTCGATCTCGGCGACGGGCTTAAGCCGTACACCCGCGACACCAATGTCATGCCGCAGTGGGCGGGAAGCTCGTGGTACGAGCTGCGCTACGCCGACCCGCACAACTCAGAACAGTTCTGCGCCAAGGAAAACGAAGCGTATTGGATGGGTCCGCGGCCGGCCGAGCACGGGCCGTCCGATCCCGGTGGGGTCGATCTGTACGTGGGCGGCGTCGAGCACGCGGTTCTGCACCTGCTGTACTCGCGGTTCTGGCACAAGGTGCTCTACGACCTCGGGCATGTCACCTCGCGGGAACCGTACCGCCGACTGGTGAACCAGGGCTACATCCAGGCGTTCGCCTACACCGACGCGCGCGGTGCCTATGTGGCCGCCGCTGACGTGGTGGAACGGGACGGGAAGTTCTTCCTGCCCGAGGGCGACGGTGAGATCGAGGTGTTCCAGGAGTTCGGCAAGATCGGCAAGAGCCTGAAGAACTCGATCTCACCGGATGAGATCTGCGACAACTACGGCGCCGACACCCTGCGGGTGTACGAGATGTCGATGGGTCCGCTGGAGGCATCCCGGCCCTGGGCCACCAAGGATGTCGTGGGTGCGCACCGATTCCTGCAGCGCGTGTGGCGGCTGGTGGTCGACGAAACCACCGGTGGCGAAAGGGTTTCCGAGCATGATTCGCTCGACGAGGCCACGCTGCGTCTGCTGCACCGCACCATCGCCGGAGTCCGCGATGACTATGCGGGGCTGCGCAACAACACCGCCGCGGCCAAGCTGATCGAGTACACCAACCACCTCACCAAGGAGGGGATCACCGCCCGTGCGGCCCTGGAGCCTCTGGTGTTGATGGTGGCACCGCTGGCGCCGCATCTGGCCGAGGAGTTGTGGCGGCGGCTGGGTCATGACGGGTCGTTGGCGCACGGGCCGTTCCCCGTCGCCGACGAGACCTATCTGGTGACCGACACCGTGGAATACCCGGTCCAGGTCAACGGCAAGGTCCGCGGCCGCATCACGGTCGCTGCCGACGCGGACAAGGCCAGCCTGGAGGCTGCGGCGCTGGCCGACGAGAAGGTCCAGGCGTTCCTGGCCGGTGCCACGCCGAAGAAGGTCATCGTGGTGCCGGGCCGATTGGTGAACCTGGTCCTCTAGCGATTTCGGCGCGCTAATCGTCGCTGCGCGACGTCAACCGCGCCGACATCACCGCGGACGGACGATGACCTGGTGGGTGTGCGCGTCAGGCGGGTTGGCGATCACGTCGGCGACGATCTGCGCGACGGTCTCGGGTTTGAGGAAGCGGGACGGGTCGTACTGGCCACCTTCGTAGGCGACCAGATCCTGCTGCATCTCGGTGTCGACCCGGCCCGGGTGCACGCTGGTGACCCGCAGGCTGGGTTCGTCGGCGCGCAGGGTATCGGCGAAGGCCCGCTGGGCGAACTTGCTCGCCGAGTACGCCGCCAGACCGGGTGAGACAGTGAGCCCCGCGCCGGAGTTGATGAACACCACCTGGCCGCGCGCGGCACGTAGGGCGGGTAACAGCGCCTGGGTCAGGGCGACGGGGCCGGTCACATTGATCTCGAAGCACGCCCGCCACTGCTCGGGGATCGACTCGTCGAACCGGCCCGGGTAGGCCACTCCGGCGTTGTGCACCAGCACGTCGAGTTCGGCCAGCGGCTCGGCGGCCGCCTCGATCGACTCGGCGTCGGCCAGGTCGAGCGGCCAGGTCGTCGCCCCCAGCCGCTCGGCCAGAGCATCGAGCCGTGCCGAGGGCCGGCCGGCCAGCAACAGGGTGTGCGTGGGGGCCAGCGCCTCGGCGATCGCCGAACCGATACCGCCGCCGGCCCCGGTGATCAGTGCGGTCATGTTTCCCGGGGCGCTCGGCATACTCGTCACCCTACCGACCTGCAATTCAGCGCGGCGCGACGCAGAATGATCCCGTGGCATTCGATCCGAGCTTCGGTCCGACGCAGCTTGCTGCGCGCGCCGCCTATCTGCTGCGCGGCAACGACTTGGGGGTGATGACGTCGGCGGCCCCTGCGCTCTACCCGCACATGTGGAGCTGGGACGCGGCGTTCGTGTCGGTCGGGTTGGCCTCGCTGAGCGTCGAACGCGCCGTCGTCGAGCTCGACACGTTGCTGTCCGCGCAGTGGACCAACGGGATGATCCCGCACATCGTGTTCGCCCATGGGGTTGACGGCTACTTCCCGGGGCCGGCCCGCTGGGCCTGTTCGGCGTTGGCGGCCAATGCACCCCGCAGCCGCCACACCTCGGGCATCACTCAGCCGCCGGTGCACGCGATCGCCGTCCAGCGCATTCTGGATCGGGCCCGGATGCGCGGCCGCACCACCCGGGCGGTGGCCGAGTCGTTCCTGGATCGCCGGTGGTCGGATCTGGTGCGCTGGCATCGCTGGCTGGCCGAGGCACGCGACCAGAACGAGCGCGGGCGGATCACGCTGTACCACGGCTGGGAGTCCGGTATGGACAACTCGCCGCGCTGGGATTCGGCCTACGCCAACGTGATTCCCGGCGAGGTGCCGGAATATCACCGTCAGGACAACCACATCGTCACCGACCCCACCCAGCGGCCCTCGGATCGGGAGTACGACCGCTACCTGTGGCTGCTCGAGGAGATGAAGTCGGTCCGCTACGACGACGACTTACTGCCGAAGGTGATGAGCTTCGCCGTCGAGGACGTGTTCGTCTCGGCGATCTTCGCGTTGGCCTGCGACGTCCTGGCCAATATCGGCGAAGAATACAAGCGGCCGCACTCCGACGTCCGCGACCTGTACTCGTGGGCCGAGCGGTTCCGCGCCGGTGTCGTGGCCAGCGCCGACAAACGTACCGGCGCTGCAAAGGATTTCGACGTGCGCGCCGACACGTGGATTGCCACCGAGACCGCCGCCCAATTCGCGCCGCTGCTGTGCGGGGGGTTGCAGCACGATCAGGAGCGGGCGTTGCTGCGGATCCTCGAGGGCCCGCGGTTCTGCGGGCATCCGGATCTCAAGTTCGCGGTGATCCCGTCAACATCGCCGGTTTCCAAGGACTTTCGGCCGCGCGAGTACTGGCGTGGTCCGGTCTGGCCGGTGTTGACGTGGCTGTATTCCTGGGCGTTCGCTCGCCGCGGTTGGTCGGAACGGTCCTTGATCCTGCGCCGGGAAGGCCTGCGTCAGGCCAGCGACGGAACATTCGCCGAGTACTACGAGCCGTTCACCGGCGAGCCGCTGGGCAGCATGCAGCAATCGTGGACTGCGGCGGCGGTGCTGGACTGGCTGGGGTAGGACTCAGCTCTCCGACTGATCGGCAATCCGCTCCAGTGGTGCCAGTGCCCTGGCCAACGTGTCGCGTTCCTCGTCGCTGAGCTTGGCCAGCAACGAGGCCAGATGCGCGCGCCGTTGAGCCAGTGCCTCGCGGTGCTGCACCAACCCCTGCGGAGTGACCTCGACCAGGACGGCGCGAAGGTCAGATGGGTCGCGAGACCGCTTGACGAGGCCGAGTTTCTCCAGCCGGCGGATAGCGACCGTGGTGGTGGGGGTGCGCACCCGTTCGCGGGCGGCGAGTTCGGTCATCCGGATCGGTCCGGTGTCCAGCAGGGTCAGCAGGATCGACAACTGGGCCAGGGTGAGGTCACCGCCGGAGGGAGCCCGGGGATCGCCGCGGCGCAAGACCGAGAACAACTTGGAGAGGACGCGCTGCAAGTCCCCAGACAGGTCGGTGACCTGCGGTTCGGCCTCAATCATAGTTCGCCAGTCTAACCGGTCTGCTCGTGCTGACCGCTGCGTAATCGCGTTTTCAGGGCCGGATCACAGAACCTGGGACAGAAAGCGTTGCAGCCGCTCCGTCGCGGCGGCAGCGAAGATCTGATCGGGCGGCCCGGATTCGACGACCTTGCCGTGGTCCATGAACACCACCGAGTCTGCGGTGGAGCGGGCAAAGCCCATCTCGTGGGTGACCACCACCATGGTCATTCCGTCGGCGCCGAGTTCGGCGATCAGCGCCAGGATGCCTTTCACCAGTTCCGGATCCAGCGCCGAGGTTGCCTCGTCGAAGAACATCACCTGCGGTGCCATCGCCAGGGCCCGGGCGATCGCCACCCGCTGCTGCTGCCCGCCCGACAAGGTTGCCGGTCGAACCTCGGCCTTGTGTTTGAGGCCGACGCGGTCGAGCTGGGCCAGCGCGAGTTCGCGCGCCTCGTCGGCGGTCAGCTTCTTCAGCTTGCGCGGCCCCAGCGCGACGTTGTCCACCACCGATCGGTGCGGGAACAGGTTGAAATGCTGGAACACCATGCCGATCCGCTGGCGCAGCTTGTCGGGGTCGTCGCGCAGCACCGAGCGGCCGTCGAGCAGGATGTCACCCTTGTCCGGTTCGTAGAGCCGGTTGAGCGTGCGCAACAGGGTGGACTTACCCGACCCGGACGGGCCGATGATCGCCGCCGTCGTCCCGGCCGGTACCTCGACGTCAACCCCGCGCAGCACGGCGTTGTTACCGAATGCCAGGTGAATATCGTTGGCGGCCAAGGAAACCGGGGCTGGGCGCTGGTGCTCGGCCATCACACGGTCTCCTGGCTGGTAAGGATGGGATCCAACGGGTCCTCCTCCGACGGTGGCCGGCCCCGGCGAAGCCGGGCGTCGATGTAGTTGACCAGATGGGTCAGCGGGATCGTCAGCACCAGATAGAACAGACCCGCCGCCACCAACGGTGAGAGATTGCCGGTCTGCGCGTTGAGGTCGCGGCCTACCTGGAACAGTTCCCGCTGGCTGGCCACCAGGCCCAGGAAGTACACCAGCGACGAGGCTTTCAGCAGCGAGATGAACTGGTTCACCAGGGCCGGCAGCACCCGGCGCACACCCTGCGGGACGACGACCAGACGCATCGAGGACGAATAGCTGAAGCCAAGGGCGCGTGAGGCTTCCAGCTGCCCGCCTTCCACGCTCTGGATGCCCGAGCGGAAGATCTCGCCGATGTAGGCCGCGGCCATCAGCCCCAGTGCGGCGATGCCGAGCGGGTAGGGGTTGTTCCCGGTGAGGCCGCCGACCACCGGCCCGACACCCAGTCCGATCAGCAGGATGATCACCACCTCGGGCAGGCCGCGGAAGATGTCGGTGTAGATCCGGGCGGGCAGGCGCAACCAGCGGGAGCGGGAGATCCCGGCTACTGCGAGCACCATTCCCAACACCAACCCGATCACGCTGGCACTGATGGTCAGCAGCAGGGTGTTGGGCAACCCGGTGGTCAACAGGTCGGGGATCGCCTTCTTGTAGAGCTCCCAATCCAAGAACGACTCACGTAGCTGGGTCAGGACGGATTTCGCCGCGACCGGGGTGGCATCGGCCGGCTTCTGATTGGCCGCCGCGATCGCGGTGAAGTCCGGAAGTTGCGGCAGCGGAGCCGATGTGGAGCCCGGCTTCCAGCCGGGCGGCAGCGCGCGAGGCACCCAGTCGGTGTAAAGGCGCGACCAGGTGCCGTCGGCGATCACCGCGTCGAGGCCCGCGTTGAGCGCGTCGATCAGCGGCTGGTTCTCCTTGGCCACGGCATAGGCGACGAAATTGTCCAAACTGAAGGTGTTTTCGACGATCACCGCCGGATCGCCCGGCCGGACGGTGCCCTGCGCCTGTTGTGAGGGTGCCACCCATGCGTCGATCTGACGGGTTTTCAGGCTGGCGTAAACGGTGTTGTAGTCGGGGAATTTGACCGGCTGCAGTTTGAGCGTGTCGATCACGTAGGACTCCTGCACGGTGCCCTGCACCACGCCGATGCGTTGGCCCGGCCCCAGCTTGTCGAAGCCGGTGATCGGTGAGCCCGCGGGGACCACGAGGGAGAAGTAGCCGAAGTCGTAGCCGTTGGTGAAGCCGACCGTGCGGCGGCGTGCGTCGGTGGTGGTGATCGACGAGGAACCGACGTCGAACCGGCGGGCGGCGACCTGGGCCAGCAGCCCGGAGAACTCGGTGCCGACGAAGTTGATCTTCAAGCCTAGCTTGTCGGCGATCGCCCGCAGCAGCTCGTTGTCGAAACCGGTGAACTGGCCCTGGGAGTTGATGCAGATGCTCGGCGGTGCATCCGACAGCGTGCCGACGGTCAGGGTGCCCGGGGTGATCAGCCGCAGCGCGTCGAGTCTGACCGCAGCCAACGGTTCGGTGGTGGCGGTCGTGTACTTGTCCTCGCCGGGTCCCTTGGCGGCTGCGGCGAGGTTGGTGGGTAGCGCGCTGGCGGATTTCTCACCCGGCGGTGAGCACTGGTCGGCGCCGGCCGGGGCCATCGGAGCCAGGCCCACCGTCAGCAGCAGGATGGTCACAACAGCCAGCAGCCTGCGCCAGTACGTGGTCATCCACCGAACGTAGTGGTCGCACCGTGCTGGGCACGGCTTCTGATCAGACGGAATCCAACCCGGCGAATACTCCGCGCCGGCGCAGCTCGGCGATCAGCAAGTCAGCCATCAGGTCGGCGCGGTCGATGCACGCGCGCCGGGCCGCCGCCGGATCGCGCCGGCAGATCGCGGCGTACTCGGCTTCGATGATGGGTAGCAGATGGGTGCGCGATTCCCGGAAATCGTTCCAGAAGTGGCGTGGCATGAAGCTGCGTGAGGACCGGATGGTCGCCGTGAGGCGCGGTCCGGCATAGCCGGCGATCACGATGTCGCGAAACAGCTCGGCGCCGTCGACGTAAGCCCGTGGTGCGGTGGCCTCGCGCATGAGGGTCATCGTGGGGGCGAGGCTGGCCAGGATGTCGGCCCGCGGGTCGGCCGCGGCGCGGGCGGACACCGCGCCGGTCAGCAGCCCATGCACTTCGTAATGTTCGCGCACGCTGGCTTCGTCGAACTGCTGGACGAACGCCCCGCGGTGGTAGCGCGTGATGAGGATGCCGTCGTGCTCGAGCTGCACCAGCGCCTCTTGCACCGGCAGGCGGCTCAATCCGAGAGTGGCCGCGATCTCGTTGCGGTCGACGCGATCGCCGGAGCGAAGCGCGCCCGTCATGAGGAGATCGAGGATCTGGGCGACGACTTGGTCTTTTTCTTTGACGCCGTAGCGCTTGGGCATGGTGGTCTCCGGACGCGAGCCGGTGGGAGGGGGCGGATCGCTTCGTTGAATCCTTCCGCCTGAGTGGCCTGATCAATAGGGTAATCGGTCATTCCGACAAACAAGACTGTCAGTCTCGTTACGCTGCGGGCATGACGACGACGGAGCTGCCCGACGACTTCTATTCGGCGCTGCCGGTGGCCGCCGGTCGCACCGCGGCCATGGACTATCTGCGCCGACCGGGACCGGTGTACAAGGTGGGCGCCACGTGGTTGATCACCAGCTATGACGGTGTCCGATACGCGCAGAAGAACCCGGAGCTGTTCTCCTCGGCCAAGGCCTTCGACGGACTCAGCGACGTCATCCCGATGATCCCGCTGGCGATCGACCCGCCCAACCATGCCGACTACCGCCGCGTCCTCGACCCCATGTTCGGGCCTAAGCGCATGGATGCGATGGATGCTGACCTGCGCGCCCAATTGCGTGGCCACATCGACGCATTCGCTCCGCTCGGGCGCTGCGACGTGGTGGCGGACCTGTCCTACAAGTTCCCCACCCAGGCGATCCTCACCCTGTTCGGATTGCCGCTGGAACACCTACCGCAGTTCCTGGTGTGGGTGACCGGGATCATCAAGGGCGCCGACATCACCCAACTTGGGCTGGAGCCCACCCCCCAGGTCGTCGAATGCAGCATGGCGCTGTTCGGCTTCCTCCAGGAGCAGATCGACGCCAAACGCCGGCACCCCGGCGAGGACATGCTCAGTTCGATCCTCGCGCTCGATGGTGACCAGGCGTGGACGGACGCGGAGATCCTCGGGCTGTGCTTCCTGATCGTGCTCGCCGGTCTGGACACCGTCACCGGGTCCATCGGGTTCTCGTTGCTGACATTGGCCAATGACGTCGCGCTGCGCCATCGGCTCCTCGCCGACCCGGACTTGATCCCGCCGTTCGTCGAAGAGATGTTGCGGCTGGAGGGTCCGGTGCCCGGGGTGCCCCGCCGAACCACTACCGATGTCGAAGTCGAGGGCGTCACGATTCCGGCGAACTCGCCGGTGCTGCTGATGGTGAGCACCGCCAACCGCGAGATCCCGTCCGCCGGTCCGACGCCGGACGAGCTGGACCTGACCGCCAAAGCCGCCCACCTGGGTTTCGGCGGCGGTATCCACCGGTGCCTGGGTTCGCACCTGGCCCGCCGCGAATTGCGGCTCACCATCGAGGAATTCCACGCCCGGATTCCGGACTACCGGCTCGCCGGCGACGCCACCGTGCTCTGGCCCGGTGGCACGTTCGCCCTCGAATCGCTGCCGCTGGAGTTCGACCCCTGCTAGCCGAGTCGACGATGCCGCCGACGAAGGAGGCGGAGGAGGAGCGAGGCAATCGGCTGAGTCAGCGGCTATCGCGCCAGCGGATCAGAGCCTGCGCGGCACTCAGGTCGTAGTCCGGCCCGTCGCAACCCACGGTCATCAGCGTCACACCCAGTCCGGCGAGCGCCTCGGCGTTGGCCGCCAGGGTGTCGGAGTCAGTTCCCTCGACGCCTGACGAACGCTCGATGGTCGCCGGGTCGCGGCCGACGTCCTGACAGTGCCGCTCGAGTGCTTCGGCCTTGCCGGGGTAGGTGTCGGCGTTGGTGAAGCTGTGCCACTGATGGGCGTGCTCGGCCACCAACCGCAAGGTTTTGCGCTCACCTGCACCGCCGATCAGGATCGGGATCTCCCGGGTCGGCGCGGGATTGAGCTTGCCCAGCCGGGACTTGATCCGCGGCAGCGCCTGCGTCAGGTCGTCGAGACGGCTTCCGGCCGTGCCGAAGTCATAGCCGTACTCGTCGTAGTCCTTCTGTTTCCAGCCGGATCCGATGCCAAGGATCAACCGTCCACCGGAGATGTGGTCGACGGTGCGCGCCATGTCGGCGAGCAGTTCAGGGTTGCGGTAGGAGTTGCACGTGACCAGCGCGCCGATCTGAACGCGCGAGGTCTGCTCGGCCCACGCGCCGAGCATCGTCCAGCACTCGAAGTGAGCGCCGTCCGGGTCGCCGTACAGCGGGAAGAAGTGGTCCCAGTTGAAGACCACGTCGACGCCGATGTCCTCGCAGCGGCGCACCGCGTCGCGGATCTGGGCGTAGTCGTCGGAGTGTTGTGGCTGAAGCTGGACACCGATGCGAATGGGAAAGGTCACACCGCAACGGTACGTCGTGTACGCAACAAATATTCCTGGCTTCGCGCTGGGTCAGCCGGCGAGCACGTCGCGCAGCAGGGCGACCAGGGCGCGGGGCTGATCACCCTGGACCGAGTGACCGGCATCGGCTACCACCTGAACGCCCTTGAATCCGGGTGCGGCGCTGGCGAATTGGTCAGCATCCTCGTCGTTGACGAAGAAGGAGTTCGCTCCGCGGATCAAGGTGGTGGGGGTGGTGAGCTGCGGGACGTCGTCCCAGAGGCCCTCGAAGCCCTCGCCCTTGCGGATGCTGTCGTAGCGCCACGTCCAGGTGCCGTCGTCGTCCTGTTTGGTGTTGTGGAATACCCCGCGCCGCAAGGAGTTCCGGTCCCGGTGCGGGGCGGCTGCCACCGTCACCTCCAGCATGGACTGGAAGTCGGGGAAGGTGCGGTCGCCCTTGACCAGGGCCACCGTGCCCATCTGTGCCTTGGTCATCTGCTCGTGGCGTTCCGGTGCCGACGGCGTGACGTCGACCATCACGAGGTTGCGCACCAACTCCGGTGTGGTCACGGCCAGGCGCATGGCGGTCAAACCGCCCAGTGACATCCCGACGACCAGGTCGGCATCGGGCGCCAGTTCGCGGATCAGTGGTTCGACGGCGACGGCGTTGAGCTTGGGACCGTAGTCGCCGTCCTCGCGCCAGGCTGACCGGCCGTGCCCGGGCAGATCGATCGCCAGGGCGGGCACGCCGAGGCCCAGGATCACGGTGTCCCAGGTGTGGGCGTTCTGGCCGCCGCCGTGCAGGAAGACCACGCGCACCGGGTCCGTCCCCCAGCGCAGCGCGCTGATGGCACCGCGTTGGATGCGCTGCACCGCTGGCAGCGGACCGCTCACCCCCGCCTGTTCGGCGTTCTCGGACAGCAGAGCGAACTCGTCGAGTCCGAGCAGTTCTTCGTCGGAGATCATGTCTCTTTATACGACGAACGCGAAGTCGATCGGGCTCAGCCCTCGCCTACTGGCCGGCGATGAACTCCTCGAGCTCGGCGCGCGCCACGTCGTCGGCGAGCTGCTTGGGCGGGCTCTTCATCAGGTAGGCCGAGGCCGGGATGATCGGGCCGCCGATACCGCGGTCCTTAGCGATCTTGGCCGCGCGCACCGCGTCGATGATGATGCCTGCCGAGTTCGGCGAGTCCCACACCTCGAGCTTGTACTCCAGGTTCAGCGGCACGTCGCCGAAGGCGCGACCCTCCAGGCGCACATAGGCCCACTTGCGGTCGTCGAGCCACGCGACGTGATCAGACGGGCCGATGTGGACGTTCTTGTCCTCGACCTTGCCGGCCAGCGAGCCGGTGAGGTTGGAGGTGACGGCCTGGGTCTTGGAGACCTTCTTGGACTCCAGGCGCTCGCGCTCGAGCATGTTCTTGAAGTCCATGTTGCCGCCGACATTGAGCTGGTAGGTGCGGTCCAGGGTGACGCCGCGGTCCTCGAACAGCTTGGCCATCACGCGGTGGGTGATGGTGGCGCCGACCTGGCTCTTGATGTCGTCGCCGACGATCGGCACGCCGGCGTCGGAGAACTTCTTGGCCCACACCGGGTCGGAGGCGATGAACACCGGCAGCGCGTTGACGAACGCGACCTTGGCGTCGATGGCGCACTGGGCGTAGAACTTGTCGGCTTCCTCGGAGCCCACCGGCAGGTAGGAGACCAGCACGTCGACCTTGTTGTCCTTGAGGACCTTGACGACGTCGACCGGCTGCTCATCGGAGATCTCGATGGTCTCGGAGTAGTACTTGCCGATGCCGTCGAGCGTCGGGCCGCGCTGCACGACGACGTCGGTCGGCGGCACGTCGGCGATCTTGATGGTGTTGTTCTCGGAGGCGAAGATGGCCTCGGACAGGTCGAAGCCGACCTTCTTGGCGTCGACGTCGAACGCGGCGACGAACTTCACGTCGCGCACGTGGTAGGGCCCGAGCTTGACGTGCATCAGGCCGGGGACCGTCGAATTCGGGTCGGCATCCTGGTAGTACTGGACGCCCTGGACGAGCGAAGACGCGCAGTTGCCGACGCCGACAATGGCGACCCGCACATCCGTCGACGTTCCGGGCGCGTTGTGCTCAGTCATGGACGTTCTCCTTCTTGTACTTCTTCTGGCTGCTGTTCAGGTTCTGTATGGCGTCAAGCCTGGTCCGGGTGCCCCTGCGCGACCCGCTCCGCGGCGATCAGTTCGTTGAGCCATTTGACTTCCCGCTCGCTGGACTCCAAACCCAGCTGATGCAGTTGCCGGGTGTAGCGGTCGAACGAACTGCTGGCCCGCGCGACTGCTTCACGAAGGCCCTCCCGCCGTTCCTCCACCTGGCGACGACGCCCCTCGAGGATGCGCATCCGCGCTTCGGCCGGTGTGCGGTTGAAAAAGGCCAGGTGCACGCCGAAGCCGTCGTCGGTGTAGTTCTGCGGTCCGGTGTCGGCGACCAGTTCGGTGAACCGCTGTCGACCGGCATCGGTGAGCTGGTAGACCCGGCGGGCGCGGCGCAACACCGCGGTTCCGGCGGGCAGGGCATCCTCGGCGATCAGGCCGTCGGCCTGCATCCGGCGTAGGGCCGGGTACAGCGAGCCGTACGAGAAGGCGCGGAACGCCCCCAGTAGACCCGTGAGTCTCTTGCGCAGCTCGTAGCCGTGCATCGGGGACTCCAGGAGAAGACCGAGGATGGCCAGCTCCAGCATCCGGTCACCTCCCTTTGCTCAACCGTTACGCCGCTTCAACACCTCCGGCAATAGTATCGGGCCGATATATTCGGCGCCACTTGACGGTGAACACAGCGGTGCGCACGCGGCGACGTCCAGCGACGTCCCGGTGAACAAAAACCCCGATCAGGGGTAGTTGATCTGCTTGACGGTGCCGTCCGGGGCCAGCTGGATATAGCCGCTGCCGAAGTCGCTGGACACGTAGATCGAGATCGACAGCGTTCCAGGCGCCGTCTTGTCGCTGCTGGGGCCGATGACCAGGTAGGTGCTCGTGACATCGGCACGCTTGATGTTCAGCGTGTCGGGCGCGCCGTACAGCACACCAACGACGGCCTTGGCGTCGAACTTGCTGAGATCCACCACCGTCGCGCCGTCCGACTTCGAGGTCGGGCTTGGATCTCCCCAGCCGCCCCGATACGTGTAGGTGAGCTCACGACGGTCGTCGGCGGGATCAGGGCGATCCAGCGAGGCGTAGTCCGGGTAGACCAGCAGCCGGTAGCCGGTGGTGTCGCCGAAGCGCCTCTTCATCTGCTCCAACAGGCCGTTGAGGCCACCCAGTGAATGCAGCTGGCGCGGTGGGGTCAGCACGACTGGCGCCACCCCGTCGGCCTTGGCTCCGGGATCGGAGGTGAAATCGAGTGGCGACGAGGTGTTTCCGTACAGTCCCCAGCCGATCCCGATGCCGAGCACCACCAGCACCCCGGCGATCGCGGCCCGGAAACCCCAGCCGGCGCTCGCTGCCGGAACCCCGAGGCGCGGCTTCTTCAATGTCGGCAGCTGCACCGGGGCGTTCTCAGTCTGCAGGTCGGACACCAGCGCCCGCAGGTCGCCCAGTGTCATCGCCGTGGTGGCGGCCTTGACCCGCTCGCCGTGTTCGGCCATCGACAGCTGCCCTTCGGACAGCGCGGTGTCGAGGATCTGACAGATGTCGTTACGGTCGCTGTCCTTGGCGCGGGTGCTGGCAGTCTGGGGGGTTGCCACGACGATGATCGTAGAAGTTGGTCGGCCAATACCGCAGACCACACGGGCAATCAGGGGCAGCTTGAGGCCTGGTTACCTGCCAGTGCTCAGGTAGCCCACGTACTCTGGTCCCCGTGCGACTGCAGCGACAGGTAGTGGATTACGCCCTGCGGCGGCGCTCCCTGCTGGCCGAGGTCTACTCCGGCCGTACGGGTGTCACCGAGGTGTGCGACGCCAACCCGTACCTGCTGCGCGCCGCGAAATTTCATGGCAAGACCAGCTCGGTGATGTGCCCGATCTGCCGCAAAGAACCGCTGACCTTGGTGTCGTGGGTGTTCGGTGATCACCTGGGTGCAGTGTCCGGCTCCGCGCGCACCGCCGAGGAGCTGGTTTTGCTGGCAACCAAATACGACGAGTTCTCGGTGCATGTGGTGGAGGTATGCCGAACCTGCGAATGGAATCACTTGGTCAAGTCATACGTGCTCGGAACACCCCGGCCCACCAACGGGCGTGGTCGTCGCGGCACCCAGACGGCGCGCCCCGGCGCGCGTACGGCCAGTGAATAGCGAAGGGCGTCACGACCGGCCAGCCACTGACATCCGTGCGGGTTCAGCGGGGGATGGTGCGTCCGACGCACCGCGGCATGGCACCGAGACGCCGACCACCAAGTTTGCGGCCGCTGACGGACAGGGTGGTGCCGATTCCGCCCCGCCCCGCCCCGCCCCGCGGCGCCAGGTGCCACCGGATGACCGGCTGACCACCCTCATCGAGCCGGTCCGCGATGACACCACACCGCTGCTGCGTGATCCGATCGACGCCGTCAAGGCGGCCTTGAACGGCACACCGCCCCCCAAGCTTCCGCCGCCACCGCCGCCGACCGGGGGCGGGCGAGGCGGCCCACCGCCGCCGAAGCCGCCGCGCTTCTCCCAACAGATCTCCTGGAAGTGGGTGCGCCGGTCGATCTATCTGGCCGCCGTCGTCCTTATCGTCCTGCCGTTGCTCACCTTCGGTATGGCCTATCTGATCGTCGATGTGCCGCAACCGGGTGATCTGCGGACCAACCAGGTGTCGACGATCCTGGCCAGTGACGGTTCCGAGCTGGCGAAAATCGTTCCGCCTGAGGGCAACCGGGTCGACGTCAACATCGACCAGGTGCCGGTCCACGTCCGTAACGCGGTGATGGCGGCCGAGGACCGGGATTTCTACAGCAACCCCGGATTCTCCCTGACCGGATTCGCCCGCGCCATCAAGAACAACCTGTTCGGCGGTGATCTGCAGGGCGGCTCGACGATCACCCAGCAGTACGTGAAGAACGCACTGGTGGGTGACGCCCGTTCGGGACTCGGTGGCCTGGTCCGCAAAGCCAAGGAGCTCGTGATCTCGACGAAGATGTCGCGCGAGTGGTCCAAAGATGAAGTGTTGCAGGCGTATCTGAACATGATCTACTTCGGCCGCGGGGCCTACGGCATCTCGGCGGCCTCCAAGGCGTACTTCAACAAGCCGGTTGAGCAGTTGTCGGTGGCCGAGGGCGCCCTGCTGGCCGCCCTGATCCAGCGGCCGTCGACGTTGGATCCCGCCGTCGATCCCGAAGGCGCCGCCGCGCGGTGGAACTGGGTGCTCGACGGCATGGTGCAGATCGGTGCGCTGTCGAAAGACGATCGCGCCCAACAGGTCTTCCCGGCCACCGTGCCCCCGGACCTGGCGCGCTCGCAGAATGTGACCACCGGACCCAATGGCCTCATCGAGCGCCAGGTCACCAAGGAACTGCTCGACCTGTTCAACATCGACGAGCAGACGCTGAACACCCAGGGCCTGCAGATCACCACGACCATCGATCCCAAGGCGCAGCAGGCAGCCGAGGACGCGGTGTCGAAGTATCTCGACGGCCAGATGCCCGACATGCGGGCCGCCGTGGTGTCGATCGACCCGCGCACCGGTGGGGTGAAGGCCTACTACGGCGGGTCCGATGCCCAGGGTTTCGACTTCGCGCAGGCGGGTCTGCCCACCGGCTCGTCGTTCAAGGTGTTCGCCTTGGTCGCCGCCCTGGAGCAGGGTATGGGCCTGGGCTACCAGGTCGACAGCTCACCGGTGAACCTCAACGGCATCACGATCACCAACGTCGAGGGTGAGGGCTGCGGTGTCTGCAATATCGCCGAGGCGCTCAAGCGGTCACTGAACACCAGCTACTACCGGCTGATGCTCAAGCTGAAGAACGGCCCGGCCGACGTGGCCGACGCCGCGCACCGCGCTGGCGTGGCCACCAGCTTCCCCGGTGTGGAGCACACCCTGTCCGAGGACGGCAAGGGCGGTCCGCCCAACAACGGTGTGGTGCTGGGCCAGTACCAGACCCGCGTCATCGACATGGCCTCGGCGTACGCGACACTGGCCGCTTCCGGGATCTACCACAAGCCGCACTTCGTGGAGAAGGTCGTCAACGCCCGCGGCGAGGTGCTGTTCGACGCCTCTCAGCAGGACAACAGCGGCGAACGCCGGATCGAGAAGGCGGTGGCCGACAACGTGACCGCCGCGATGCAGCCGATCGCGGGGTGGTCCAACGGCCACAACCTGGCGGGCGGGCGCGCGTCGGCGTCCAAGACCGGTACCAACCAGCTCGGTGACACCGGCGCCAACCGGGACGCCTGGATGGTCGGGTACACCCCGTCGCTGTCGACGGCGGTGTGGGTCGGAACCACGGACGGCACTCAGCCGCTGGTCAACAAGTGGGGCGGACCGGTGTACGGCTCGGGCATCCCGTCCGACATCTGGAAGGCCACCATGGACGGCGCCCTCAAGGGCACCGACAACGAGTCGTTCCCCAAGCCTACCGAGGTGGGTGGCTACGCGGGTGTGCCCGCACCGCCGCCTCCGCCGCCACCTTCGGCACCGCCGCCGCCGAGCGAGACGGTGATCCAGCCGAGTATCGAAGTGGCGCCGGGCATCACGATCCCGATCGGGCCGCCGACCACCATCACCGTGCCGCCGGCCGGCGGGCCTGCGCCCGCGCCGGAGGCCCCGCCGCAGGGTGATCCCAACGCTGCCGTTCCCGCGGGACCGCCACCGCCGTGATCTCCGGTGACGGCCAACCGCGCTCGACGGTGTCGCCGCTGCCGCTCGCCGAGGACCTGCGCAGCGCCGATGACCGCGACTTTCCCAGTCGCACAGATACTCTCGGGTCGGCACTGTCGGGTGTCGTCGGCGGTCCGGTCGGCCGGCACGCGCTGATCGGGCGCACCCGGGTGTTCACCCCGCTGCGGATCATGTTCATCTTCGCGCTGGTGTTCCTGGCGCTGGGCTGGTCCACCAAGGCGCCGTGTCTTCAGACCGTCGGTACCGGGTCCCCGGACAAGCGCGTGGCCAACTGGCAGAACCAGCGCGCCTACTACGAGCTCTGCTACTCCGACACCGTGCCCCTCTACGGTGCGGAATTGTTGAGCCAGGGCAGATTCCCGTACAAGTCCAGCTGGATCGAGACCGACTCCGGTGGGCGCCCGCAGACCCGCTACGACGGGAAACCGGCGATCCGCTACATGGAGTATCCGGTGTTGACCGGGGTCTACCAGTACGTGTCGATGGCGCTGGCCAAGACCTACACCGCGGTGGCCAAGATGGCGTCGCTTCCGGTGATCGCCGAAGTGGTGATGTTCTTCAACTTCGCCGCGCTCGGTCTGGCGCTGGCCTGGCTGGCCACGGTGTGGGCAACGTCCTGGCTGGCCGGTCGGCGGGTCTGGGATGCTGCATTGGTCGCGGCCTCCCCGGTGCTGGTGTTCCAGATTTTCACCAATTTCGACGCGCTGGCAACGGCATTGGCGGTTGGCGGTCTGCTGGCCTGGGCGCGCCGTAAGCCGGTGCTGGCCGGCATCCTCATCGGCCTGGGTGTTTCGGCCAAGCTGTATCCGGCACTGTTGTTGTTCCCTCTGGTGGTGCTAGCGATCCGCACCGACAAGGTGGCCGACGCCGCGCGCACGGTAGTAGCCGCGGTCGGTGCGTGGTTTGTGGTGAATCTTCCGGTGATGCTGCTGTTTCCACGCGGCTGGTCGGAGTTCTTCCGGCTGAACTCCCGCCGCGGTGACGATATGGATTCGCTCTACAACGTGGTCAAGTCCTTCACCGGGTGGGACGGCTTCGACGGGAACCTCGGCTTCTGGGAGCCACCGGTGGTGCTGAACACGTTCGTGGTGGTGGCGTTCCTGTTGTGCTGTGCGGCAATCGCTTACATCGCGCTGACGGCGCCGCAGCGGCCGCGGGTAGCGCAGCTGGCGTTCTTGACCGTTGCCGCGTTCCTGTTGGTGAACAAGGTCTGGAGCCCGCAGTTCTCGCTGTGGCTGGTGCCGCTGGCGGTGCTGGCTCTGCCACACCGTCGAATCCTGTTGGCGTGGATGACGATCGACATGTTGGTCTGGGTGCCGCGGATGCTTTACCTCTGGGGCGAGGCCAACAAGGGCCTGCCCGAGCAGTGGTTCACCGCGACCGTGTTGATCCGCGATCTCGCGGTGATCGGCTTGATGGTGCTCGTCGTCCGTCAGATCTATCGACCCGAACTGGATCTGGTGCGCTGGGGCGGGCGGATCGATGATCCGGCCGGCGGGGTGTTTGACGGTGCACCCGATGCGTACCCGGCACGCTTGCCCCGATGGTTGCGGCCGCGGATGGCCGGCACCGATCCCCAGACTCAAGGAGCACCGGATGCAGGTCGCGATAGCGCTGTTCCCGCGTAACACCGCACTCGATGCCGTCGGCCCCTATGAGGTGCTGCAACGCATCCCGTCGATCGATGTCGTCTGGGTGGGGCACCAGCGCGGTGAGGTGCGCAGCGACAACGGCATGCTCGGGCTGATCTGTGACGCCACCTTCGAGGAGATCACCGAGCCGGATGTACTGGTGTTCCCGGGCGGCATCGGCACCCGAACCCTCATCCACGACGACGAGGTGCTCGACTGGGTGCGCCGCGTGCACCGGCAGACGAGGTTCACCACCTCGGTGTGCACCGGCAGCCTGGTACTCGCGGCCGCCGGATTACTCGATGGCTTGACCGCGGCCACGCACTGGCGGGCCACCGAACTGCTGGAATCGCTCGGCGCGATTTATACCCCGCAGCGGGTGGTCGAGCACCTGCCGCAACGCCTCATCACCGCCGCCGGGGTGTCCAGTGGCATCGACATGGCGCTGCGGCTGGTCGAGCTGCTGGTGGATCGCGAGGCAGCCCAGGCGGCCCAGCTGATGATCGAATACGACCCGCAACCGCCGTTCGACTCCGGTGCCCCGGCCAAGGCGTCCGAGGTGGTGCGGTCCCGGGCCGACGAGTACTACCGTCAGCGGAGCTGATTTCGCTGATCAGCCTGCGTTCGGGTAGCCTTGCCAGGTTGCCGACGCAGGCGACTCTCCTGCCACGGATTCACCGTGGCCGCTACGACCATAGGAGGTGATGAGGTTCCCATGCGTCCATACGAAATCATGGTCATCCTTGACCCCACTCTTGACGAGCGCACCGTAGCCCCGTCTCTGGAGACGTTCCTCAACGTCATCCGGAAAGACGGTGGCAGTGTCGACAAGGTCGACATCTGGGGCCGTCGTCGGCTGGCGTACGAAATCGCCAAGCATGCCGAAGGCATCTACGCCGTCGTCGACCTGAAGGCCGAACCGGCCACCGTGTCCGAGCTCGACCGTCAGCTCAACCTGAACGAGTCGGTGCTGCGGACCAAGGTGATGCGGACCGACAAGCACTAAGTGGAGAAGTCCGCGAGCGTCGTAGCTGTTACGTAGGCTTCGCGGTACATCCACCCGCCTATGCCAGGAGGACCTTGTGGCCGGTGACACGACCATCACCGTCGTCGGAAACCTGACCGCCGACCCCGAACTGCGGTTCACGCCGTCCGGTGCAGCCGTCGCCAATTTCACGGTGGCGTCCACACCACGGATCTATGACCGCGCCAGCGGGGAGTGGAAGGACGGCGAAGCGCTGTTCCTGCGCTGCAACATCTGGCGTGAGGCGGCCGAGAACGTCGCCGAGAGTCTCACCCGGGGCTCTCGGGTGATCGTGACCGGCCGGCTCAAGCAGCGGTCCTTCGAAACCCGTGAGGGTGAGAAGCGCACAGTGGTCGAGGTCGAGGTCGACGAGATCGGCCCGTCCCTGCGCTATGCCACCGCCAAGGTCAACAAGGCCTCGCGTGGCGGTGGTGGCGGCGGCTTCGGCGGCGGCGGAGGCGGTTCGCGTCCGGCGGCGGTCGAGTCCAACGACGATCCGTGGGGCAGTGCCCCGGCGTCGGGCTCGTTCGCCGGTGGTGACGACGAACCACCCTTCTGACACACGACATACCTTCAGCGCGCCGGTGCGCGCGCAATGAATGAACGAAAGAGATTGACTCATGGCCAAATCCTCCACGAAGCGGCGTCCTGCTCCGGAAAAGCCGGTCAAGACCCGCAAGTGCGTGTTCTGCTCCAAGAAGGGGCAGAGCATCGACTACAAGGACACCGCGCTTCTGCGCACCTACATCAGCGAGCGCGGCAAGATCCGTGCCCGCCGGGTGACGGGTAACTGCGTGCAGCACCAGCGTGACATCGCGATCGCCGTCAAGAACGCGCGCGAGGTTGCTCTGCTGCCGTTCACCTCGTCGGCTCGATAGACAAGGAAGTAACGACAATGAAGCTGATCCTGACTGCCGAGGTCGATCACCTCGGTGTGCCCGGTGACACCGTCGAGGTCAAGGACGGGTACGGCCGGAACTACCTGCTGCCCCGTGGCCTGGCGATCGTGGCCTCGCGCGGCGCGCAGAAGCAGGCCGACGAGATTCGTCGGGCGCGGGAGGTCAAGACCATCCGCGACCGCGAGCATGCCGTCGAGGTCAAGACCGCCATCGCCGCTCTGGGCGCCGTCACGCTGCCGGTGAAGGCCGCGGGTGACTCGGGCAAGCTGTTCGGCTCGGTGACGGCCAACGACATCGTGAGTGCCATCAAGAAGGCCGGTGGCCCGGCCCTCGACAAGCGCGCCGTGCAGCTGCCCAAGGCCCACATCAAGGCCACCGGCAGCCACACCGTCGGGGTGCATCTGCATCCCGAGGTCAACGTCGACGTGACCGTCGACGTCGTCGCGGCGAATTAGCCACCAGCGTCAATTTCCCCGGGTGGCGGCCCTACCGGCTGCCCCCGGGGAATTGCTGTTTTCTGGCGAACTCTTCTGGTGGGGTGAGCGTCAGCTAACCTAACCGTCCGTTAACCTGGCGCATAAGGTTCCGCAACACAACACGCCCGGGAACGCAACCCGGCACGACACGCCGCGTGAGTTGCCATCCACAGAACATAAGTGTCGCTATTGTGCGCTCAGCTGGGCAGATGGCGCCAAACTCCACAGTGATCCACAGGTTTTCCCCAAGGCCTCAACACCACTGTCCCCAGCTATGCACAAACCACTAACAGGTTGGCCAACAGGCCGGGTTTGCGTGTTCTCCAGCAACGTCTAGCGTGATGGCTCGGCGATGCAGACCAAGTCCACGACGACCGGCCTTGTCGGTGCCCGCGGGTACAAAACTGGACAGCGAGTCGAACGTGCGTTCGGCAGGCGAGGAGGTGGGGACAGTTTATGGCGGTCGTTGACGATCTCGGTCAGCCCGGGATGGACGCCCCTCCGCCCAGTGAGGACTTCGGCAGGCAACCGCCCCAGGATCTTGCCGCGGAACAGTCCGTGCTGGGCGGCATGCTGCTCAGTAAGGACGCCATCGCCGATGTCCTGGAGCGGCTGCGTCCCGGTGACTTCTACCGCCCCGCCCACCAGAACGTTTACGACGCGATCCTGGACCTTTACGGCCGCGGTGAGCCTGCCGACGCGGTGACCGTCGGTGCCGAACTCGATCGCCGTGGCCTGCTGCGCCGGATCGGCGGCCTGCCGTATCTGCACACGCTCATCTCGACGGTGCCGACGGCGGCCAACGCCGGGTATTACGCGGGCATCGTGTCGGAGAAGGCGCTGCTGCGGAGGCTCGTGGAAGCCGGCACCCGGGTGGTGCAGTACGGCTACGCCGGGGCCGAGGGGGCAGACGTCGACGAGATCGTCGACCGCGCCCAGGCTGAGATCTATGACGTCACCGAGCGGCGGACGTCGGAGGACTTCGTTCCGCTCGAGCAGCTACTGCAGCCGACGATGGACGAGATCGACGCCATCGCCTCCAGCGGCGGTATCTCCAAGGGCGTGCCGACGGGGTTCACCGAACTCGACGAGCTGACCAACGGGCTGCATCCGGGACAGATGATCGTGGTGGCGGCGCGGCCCGGTATGGGCAAGGCGCTGAGCCTCGATACCCTGCTGCCGACGCCGGACGGCTGGACCACGATGGGCGAGGTCGCCGTCGGTGATTACCTTCTGGGCGCCGACGGAGTCCCGACGCGCGTGGTCGCTGCCACGGAGGTCATGCTCGGTCGGCCGTGCTACGAGGTGGAGTTCTCCGACGGCACGGTGATCGTGGCCGATGCCGAGCACCAGTGGCTGACTGACACCCGTGCGTCTCGGAAGTCTGCTCAAGCAGCCGCTGTCGGCTACAACCGAACGAAGAACCAACGAACGTTCGCCGCGGTTCGGACGACGCGGGAGATCGCAGCGACCCTGCGTTGCGCGACTCGCGATCGCCGACTCAACCACTCGGTGGCCAACGCCAACCCAGTGCAGACGCCTGAACGTGAGCTTCTTGTTCCGCCTTACACGTTGGGTGCGTGGTTGGGCGACGGCACCAGCGCCTCCGCGCAGATCACGGTTGCCGATCCGGAAATCATCATGCGCGTCGAAGCCGAAGGCATCGAGGCGCATCGATCCACCACCGCGCAATATCGCTACCAGCTCTCCCTGCCTGCTGCCGCCGCGCCCGACGCAAGGGACTGTGCTGTCTGCGGGAAACCATTCATTCCCAAGACAAGTCAGGTCCGAACCTGCGGGCAGTCATGCGGTGGAAGGGCGCGACTCGTGTCAGAGCCCGCTCCGGCCCCCACATGCGGTCGTTGCGGCGGTCCCTCGTGTGGACTGCAGCTGTGCCAGCAGTGCCGGAACCAAGTGGGCACACTTCAAGGTCGACTGCGGACCATCGGAGTGCTCAATGCCAAGCACATCCCGGTCGACTACCTTCGCTCCTCCGAGGCGCAACGTAGGGCACTCCTCGCAGGGTTGTTGGACACCGACGGGACCGTGACCAACGGAGGCGCGGTGCAGTTCTCGGTGACGGACCGCCGCCTCGCGGATGATGTCTTCGAACTCGTCGTCAGTCTTGGCTACCGTTGCCACAGAACGACGAAGTCGGTCCAGGGGCGTTCGCAGCAGAGTTCAACCGCCTACATCCTCAACTTCTCAGCTGACGAAGACGTTTTCTTCCTGCCCCGGAAAGCATTGGTACACAAAGAACGTCGAGCCCGCAGTAATGTTCGTTCCTCGTCGCGATTCATCACTGACATACGTCGTATCGACAGCGTGCCCGTGCGATGCGTACAGGTGGACAACGTCGATCACCTATACCTCGCAAGCCGCGCCATGATCCCGACACACAACAGCACGCTCGGCTTGGACTTCATGCGTTCGTGCTCCATCAAGAACCGGCTGCCGAGCATCGTGTTCTCGCTGGAAATGAGCAAGTCCGAGATCGTCATGCGCCTGCTGTCCGCGGAGGCCAAGATCAAGCTGGCCGATATGCGTTCCGGCCGGATGACCGATGACGACTGGACGCGGCTGGCGCGGCGAATGAGCGAGATCAGCGAAGCGCCTTTGTATATCGACGATTCGCCGAACCTGACGATGATGGAGATCCGCGCCAAGGCGCGCCGGTTGCACCAGAAGGCCGGGCTGCGGCTGATCGTGCTGGACTACCTGCAGCTGATGACATCGGGCAAGAAGGTCGAATCACGTCAGCAGGAAGTCTCCGAATTCTCCCGCCAGATCAAGCTTTTGGCGAAGGAGCTCGAAGTTCCGGTGGTCGCGATGAGCCAGCTGAACCGCGGTCCCGAGCAGCGCACCGACAAGAAGCCGATGCTGTCCGACCTCCGCGAGTCGGGTTCGATCGAGCAGGACGCCGACTTGGTCATCCTGCTGCACCGGCCAGATGCCTTCGAAAGTGATGACCCGCGCGGTGGCGAGGCCGACCTCATCATCGCCAAACACCGTGCGGGACCGACACGAACGGTGACGGTCGCGCACCAGCTGCACTTGTCGCGGTTCACGAACATGGCGCGGTAGCGCTCAGCTGTTGTGGCTACTCACGTTTGATGTCTGGTCGACGAGGAGTCGGAAAGAAACTCCAGGCGCGGTGGCGCTGCTCGGTCGTCTCGACCCGTCGTCTCTCTCGTTGGGGGTGGCCGGGCGGTTCCGCTTTCCCGCGGAATCAGGGCGGTCAGGTCTCGCCCGGGATCCTGGATTTCTGT
Organism: Mycolicibacterium anyangense; assembly: GCF_010731855.1. Classification (NCBI taxonomy): domain Bacteria; kingdom Bacillati; phylum Actinomycetota; class Actinomycetes; order Mycobacteriales; family Mycobacteriaceae; genus Mycobacterium; species Mycolicibacterium anyangense. The sequence continues at coordinate 4,083,346 of NZ_AP022620.1, forward strand.
TGCGCGAATTCCTCGTCGGTTATCAAGCCGCGGTACTTGAGCGCGGCCAGCCTCTCCAAGCGGTCAACGGGGTCGTTCGATGGCGATGTGGCGGGCTGCGCTTGCGTTGTTTGGCTACTAGACGCTTGCAGAGCGGACATCGCCTGAAGTTGCATCGCCGCGCTGCATCATCTGATCGCGGAAACCGCTGGGGTCGGCAATCGCCTCACGGATCAGGTCAGTCATCGGCATGCCCATCACCTCTGCCTCGGCCAGCTCGGGCCGGTTGCCGATGATCGCGTCACCAGCGGCGGAGATCGGCTGGTGATCCAGCTCGACCTTGCTGCGGTTGGCGGGGTCGTAGAGCACTGCCACTCTAGTGCCAGGGCGGGGCTGATTCAGCTGCGGCAGCACGGAATCGCACAGTTTCTACCCAGCACGGATTTCGCCGGCTTCGTGTGTGCGCCGCTCGCTAGCGACCTCAGTAGGTCAGAGTTTTCGGTAGCAGGTCGACTTCGGGAAGACAGTAGCTGGTGATAGCTGCGGCGATGACCATCGCTGATTGGTGTTTCGTCGTCCCGGTTGCCATGTCATGCTGGACTATCGTCACCAGCGAGTCAAAACCCTTCTGCGAGAGGCGGTCACGCAATCCGCGACCGTAGGCGGTGGCGGCGACCAGACTACCGGCGGGGACTCCCACTGTCTGAAGAGCCGACAGGTAGGTGGTGTCGTCATCGTCGGCGTGGGCCTGCGGCGCGACGCCAACGATTAGCACGGCCCCGGCTATCAGTATCACAGCTTTCACGAGCATGAACACTAGTGGCGGCCTTGGGTCATGGCGAGGTTGCTAACAGATGGCGAGCATGGCCATAGCAGCTTTGACGTGTGCCGAATGCCGCCGCGGTGACCGGTGCTCGGCCGACACGAGGTTGCAATCCCTGGGCGCAAACACTTCGCGGTCATCATTGACAGCGGACCGGAAGGTACACGGCGGAAGGTTCACAGCTCAGCGAGGGCGCTGCACCCGCAAGTTGGCCGTGATAATGATGGCTTCGAGGTCACTGGGGCGCACGGACGGAGAGGTCAACTACGGCATGGATCAACCTCTTTCACCGCCACGGCTGCTTCCCACCACCGAGACCAGCGGGCAAGCGCCAGGGGTGGGATATGCCATCAGCGGCGAGTTGGTGCCCATCTTGCATGTGCGTCTAGACGGGCGGGTACCGGTCTTCTTCGAACATCACGTCGTGCTGTGGAAGAACCCCGACCTACAGATTGGAATCCATCCCCTGCGCGGTGGATTCAAGCGAGTGGTGGCGGGAATGCCGATCGTGCTGACCGAGACCCAAAGCCCCGGTGAGATCGCGTTCTCCCGTGACGGCGCAGGCCACCTCTTCGCGCTGCACCTCAATCCCGGGATGGCGATCCAGGTGCGTGAACACCAATACCTCGCCGCGACCGGCAATCTGGACTACACCTTCACCCGGCAACGCGGAATCGCCAACATGCTGGTGGGGGGCAACGGGTTCTTCGTCGACCGGTTCGCCGCGACCAACAGTGAGGGCGTGGTGTGGTTGCACGGCTACGGCAACGTCTTCGAAAAGGTGCTCGCACCGGGTAAACAGATCGACGTCGAGCCCGGTGGCTGGATCTACCGTGACGATACGGTGGAGATGGAGGTCCAGATGTACGGCCTCAAGACCGGCATGCTCGGCGGGACCAGTCTGGTGTTCAACCGGTTCACCGGACCCGGACGCGTCGGCATCCAATCGATGTACCTGCACCTACCCACTTCCGACTAAAACCCGCGCACGAAATCTCTCACGCCCAAAGGGGGCGTCTCCGCCTCATGGTCCTGACGCGTCACTCGCTGGCCTATCCACGATGACGGTGAGACAGAAATGACACGTCTCATATGTCTAGAATCGAGACGACACGGTGTTGGGATGGGGTAAGCGGACGTGCTTGCAGATCTGGTGTCGTCCCACAGCGGACTCCCAGTCGAGCCCAAGCACGCGTTCCTGACGCACCGCTTAAACGTGCGGGTGCGTCGATCCATAGGAGTGCAGCCAACACCTGACAGCTCCTGCGGGCGACACTAATGTGCGGGTCGGTCTGCGAACAGATCTCTAGCTGGCTTCACGTCAATCCCATCATCATGGTCGTCGGCACGGTCATGATCGCCCTGACGATGTTCCGGCTGGCTCGCCGTGGTCGATGGTTGGTCATCTTCGCCATGATCGCCGGCTGGATCGTCGTCGCAACACTCGTCATGCGGATACTTCCCTCGTAGCCCCTGCACCGCCATGGTGCGTTCTCCACCACGCGGGTCTTGGCGACACGCGTGAACGCGGATTCGCGCCAAGCGTCAGCGAACAAGTGACGTGCCCTGGTTCTGGTGGTGTCGCCATACTTGGTTTCAGGCCACGGGTTGGGCGGATTGGTGTGGCGAGGATCTTGAACGCTCGCCGAATTGTTCTGTGTGGGGCGCGAACGTCGGTGCGTGCGCCGAGTAGCCCAACAATTGGCGCCAACCTTCCTGTTGCTAGATCAGCCACCTCGTGAAAATAGTTTCTATGTAAGACGTTTGGCACAAGGAACGACCAGAACACGTATGGGCGCTCTGGACGTCCGAGTGGTCCCGCCTTTTTCTCAGTCCGATGAAACTTCGGGGCCGGCTGTGAGCAGCGGGGTGAGGCGGTAGTCGACGAGTCGCCGCATGACGAGCCCTGTGGTGGTTTTCTCGACTCCGTCGATGTCGAGGATGCGACCGGCCACGCGGTAGAGGTCGTCGGCATCGCGGGCCACGATGTGCACCAGGAGGTCGGTGACGCCACTGAGCCCGTGGACTTCGAGCACCTCCGGGACCTGTTCGAGAGCCTCGGCGATGTTTGCGAGTTTTCGTTGGGTGACAGCCACCATGATGAATGCCGTCATTGGATATCCGAGTGCTGCGGGGGCGATGCGGCGTTCGAACGTCTGCAGCGCCCCGTCGGCTTCCAGTCGGCTCAGCCGGGCGTGAACCGTGTTGCGGGCCAGGCCGGTAGCTTCGGCCAGTGCTACCACCGACGCCCGGGGGTCGGCGACCAAGGCACGCAGTATTCGCGTGTCGATATCATCGACGCCGCGCTCCGGATTGCGCATTTTGCCACTCCCTCCACCTCCGAGGCGCACTGGTTTGCGCATTCTGCCCAGAATAGCGTGTGATGGTTGCCTGTATTGCTGATGCTCTGCTGCACTTGATGCGCTATCTGCGCATAACATGTGAAGTAGGACGCCGTGAATGCTGTTGATTCCCTGCATACCGCCCACCGGTCCGACACCTTGGCAACGCTGGACGCGATCGCCGAACGTGTGCTGTGGTTGTCGACGTCGATCGTCCACCACGCCAATCGGGTCCGACCCAACACCTCCGGGCTTAAGGTGGGCGGCCACCAGGCGTCCAGCGCGTCGATGGTGTCGATCATGACGGCGCTGTGGTTTCAGCACCTGCAGCCAGGTGATCGCGTGTCGGTGAAGCCTCACGCGTCGCCGGTGTTGCACAGCATCAACTATCTGCTCGGCGAGCTCGACGAGAAGTACCTGACCACCCTTCGCGAGTTCGGTGGGCTCCAGTCCTATCCGAGCAGGTCCAAGGATCCCGACCCGGTGGACTATTCGACCGGGTCGGTGGGCATCGGTGCCACCGCCCCGATCTGGGGGGCAATCGCGCGCCGATATGTGAACGCCCACTTGGGCTCTGGCGGTAGTGGCCGGCAGTATTCACTGGTCGGTGACGCTGAACTGGACGAAGGCGCAGTCTGGGAGGCGATCCTCGATCCGGGCATCGCCGAACTCGGCGAGGTGGTCTGGATCGTCGATCTCAACCGGCAGTCGTTGGACCGGGTCGTGCCGAACATCGCTGCGCGTCGTCTGGAGGCGATGTTCGATGCTGCCGGCTGGCAGGTAATCACCGTCGGCTTCGGACGTTGGTTGCAGGAGCTGTTCACCCGTCCTGGCGGGCAGGCGTTGCGGCGGCGAATAGTTGGGATGGAGAACCCGGAATACCAGCGGCTATTGCGCTGTGACGCTGAGCAGATCCGGGTGCGGTTGCCCGGCGATGGCCCTGAACGTTCCGAGATCGCTGCGCTGGTCACCACCCTCGACGATACCGAGCTTGTCGCGGCGATCCGCAACCTGGGAGGCCACGACCTGGCGGCCCTCAACGACGCCTTCGAACAGATCGATGACAGCCGCCCGACGGTGATCATCGCCTACACCATCAAGGGCTACGGGTTGCCCACCGAGGGGCATCCGCAGAATCATTCGGCGCTGCTCAACCATGACGAGTATGCGGCCCTGGCCGCCCGCCTCGGCATGGATACCGATCACCCGTGGCGCCGGTTCGCCGAGGACAGCCCGATGGGTCAGGCGTGTACACATGCCGCCCAGAGGCTACGGCGCCAACCAGTCGATGCCGCACCCATGCCGGCGGTCCCGACTGATATCGGGCGCACTCCGAAGGGCACCGCAACGACACAGGCGGCGTTGGGCCGGGTGCTGCTGGATCTGATCCGGGAGGCTCCCGAGGCCGCCAAGCGGGTGGTGACGGTCAGCCCCGATGTCAGCTCGACGACCAACCTGGCCGGCTGGGTGAACAAGGTCGGTGTCTGGTCGGCCAGCGAACGACACAACTGGTTCGCCGACGACGCGCAGACACTCATGCACTGGAATGAGCGACCCAGCGGCCAACACATGGAACTCGGCATCGCCGAGACCAATCTGGTGGGTCTGATCGGAGAACTCGGCGCTACGTGGAGCAGATGGGGCCAGCCACTGTTCCCGATCGGGGTTCTCTACGACCCCTTCGTCGAACGAGCGCTCGAGCCTTGGTCTTTCGGAATCTACGCCGGCGGTCAGTCAATTCTGATCGGCACCCCGTCGGGGGTGACGCTGGCGGCCGAAGGCGGGGCGCACCAATCCATCAAGACACCGTCGATCGGACTCGAACAGCCAGGCTGCGTGAGCTACGAACCTGCTTTCGCGATCGATGTTGAATGGACACTGCTGGCCAGTATCGCCCAATTGGGTAAGCCACAGGGCACCTCGGCATATCTGCGCCTGTCGACGCGGCCGGTGGATCAAACACTGGCCGACGTGCCCGAGGACCCTGCCGCCCGGGAACGCCGACGCCGTCAAGTGGTTGCCGGCGGCTACCCGCTGCGCCGACGTGACGATGCACGGGTGACGATCGCCGCGATGGGCGCGACGATGACCGAAGCCCTCGTCGCGGCGAACCGCCTGGAGCAGAACGGAATTCCCGCCAACGTCATCTGCATCACCAGCCCCGGCCTGTTGTTCCGGGCCTGGCAGGCACGCCAGGGACGCCGAACCGCGGAGACGTGGATCCTCGATCAGTTGCTGCCCGCCGACGGCGCCACGCCGATCGTCAGCGTCCTCGACGGACATCCGCACACCCTGGCGTTCCTGGCCAACGTCCAGCAGGTGCCACTGACCGCACTGGGCGTGTCCGGATTCGGCCAAGCCGGTGCTCTCGACGAGGTTTACCGCTATCACGGCATCGACACCGACAGCATCGTGGCCGCCGCACTCGACATCGCTACTTGACTCAAGGCCGCCAAAAGCGATCCGGACCCCCCAACCTTGCGCAGGTGCGACGGCCGCACCTCGTTGGGTGCTCATCTGCCCGCCTGCGAGCCGGTCAGGTTATTGAAACATCCGGACTGGTAACAACATTCGTTAACATTGCCAGCGGACAACCGTCTCGACTATTTTGACGCCGTTTGGCTCCGTGACGCAGACGTTATCTGCGACCACGCAACATGGTGGGCGTCGCGTCGCCGGGACACGACGGCGTACCCGGCACAACGTCACGCCCGTTGATAACCCGATATGAGATGTCTCAGGCCCGCGCTGAAGCGTTGGTCGGCACTGGTTGCAAAGAGGCGGCTCCCCGCGTGCGCGAGGTTGGGGAATTCCGCGGTGGCGATCCGACCCTCCATGCTCTGCCAGGCTCGATGAAGCGCCTGACTAGTGCCCGGCAGCGAGGCGCCGAGGGTGTATTGGGAGAAGGCAACAAAGGCCTCCACTGCGGTTTCATCGTCGAAGCCGGCGATGCTAAGGGCTGCGATGCCGTGCTCCGCATGCCGAAGGGTCTGATCCGTTGCGATTGGTCGAGTGGCCAAGATCTCGGCGACTGCCGGATGCTGGAGGAGCGCTTGGCGAAAGGCAGTGAAGAATTCCAGGATGGCGTCCTGCCAGGCGATGCCGGACCGGACCGGCCTGAGCGCGCCGAGTACCTCATCGGCGACGAGCAGGATCAGGGCATCCTTGTTGTCGACGTGCCGGTACACCGCCATCGGGGCGCAGTGCAGTCGCTGCGCCAGAGCGCGCATGGTCAACGATCCGAGGCCATTCGAATCGGCGAGGTCCAGTGCCACAGCGACGATTTCACTGCGGGTGAGTTCCAGCGCACGAGGTGCCATCAAAACAGCGTAGTGGCACCGTCGGGTGGTGTACTTTGTACGCACGCTCGGTGTACAAAGTACACCGACCTATATGAGGAGATTCGCATGCCCACTGCGCCGCACTACGGAATTTCATGGGACGTGCAGTTCACTGCGATCGTGGTGTGCGCTGTGCTTGCGGCGGCCTCGCTGGCCTATTGCGTCGTGCGCACCCGACGCGACCGTTCACCGCTTCCGCTCTATCTGTTTGCCGCCGGGGCTTTGACGGTGTTCTTCGAACCGTATCCGGATCTGCTCGGTGCGGCGGTCTTTCCGGAGGTCGACCAGGTTCCGTGGATCAGTACTTTCGGACGCATGATCCCGATGTATATCGGACTCACCTACATGTTCTACTGGGCGCCCGCGTGGTTGGCCATCCTCCCGCAATTTCAACGCGGACTCTCTACACGCCGCTTCTGGACAATCTGTGCAACGATGCTCGCCGCAACGTGCGCCATCGAGCTTGTGCCACTGCACTTCGGACTCTGGACGTACTACGGTGAGCAGCCTTTCCGGGTCGGTGGGTTTCCATTGTGGTGGGCCTTCATCAACGGACACAGTTTCATCGCCAGCGCAGTGATCCTTGTGCTGCTGTTGCGCGTCCTGCCCAAGAACCGCCAGTTTCTGATCATTCCCGTGATGCCGGCCGTGGTGCTTGGGACACATACGGCCGGGGCCATGGTCGGCTTCTCCACCGTGAGTTCGACCTCGAACAGCACCATCACTACGGCGGGCACCCTGGGGGCCATGGCCTTCACAGTCCTGCTGTGCTGGATCTACTCCCTATTCCTTTGCGCCAAACCCGAACTGGAGCCGCACCCGAACTCAACGACGTCGGCGTCGAGTTCGGTCCGGTAACCTCGACCACGTCGGCTCCGACCGCTGCATCAAAGTAGGGCCAGCGAATTCCCTGACGCAGCTCGTTCGAGCGCCACCAGTGGTCGCCGATGCGAGAGGTGGACCGATCACTGCGCGATGACGGTGTGCCAGAGCTAAGCGGCGCTGAGAGCATCGGAACGCCGTTGGGGTCAGAATGCGCGGCGGACAACAGTTCTGGATTGCGTGCGCCGACGGCGCAGATACCAGTCCGGCCGACACGAGGGGGCCTGACGCCGGGCGACCGCCTTGCACTTGGGCAGACCCGGGGTGGCCTGGATCTGCGGCGGCACACCTTCGATCTCTTCCGCACCACCGGCTCGTCGGAGGATCAGCGTCTTCAGTAACACCGATTTGCCGGTACCCGACAGGCCCAGCAGCACGCCGACCTCGCCCGCCGGAAGATCGAAGGTGACGTCCTCCCAGGTCTTCTGCCCACTAAACGATTCGTCAGGCCTACGTCGGCTGCATTCTGATGGCCCCGTCGAGGCGGATGACCTCACCGTTGAGCATGGGATTGTCGACGATGTGGGCGACGAGGGCGGCATACTCCGATGGCCGGCCCAAGCGAGACGGGTGGGGCACCTGACGTCCGAGGGACGTCTGTGCGTCGGGAGGCAATCCAGCCATCATCGGAGTCTCGAATGCGCCCGGGGCGATCGATACCACTCTGATGAGGTGGCGCGCGAACTCCCGCGCCAGCGGAAGTGTCATGGCCGCTACCGCGCCCTTCGACGCGGAGTAGGCCGGCTGCCCGATCTGTCCGTCGAACGCGGCAACAGATGACGTGTTGACGATGACGCCTCGTTCTCCGTCGACCGGTTCGGTCTGAGCCATCCTTTGCGCGGCGAGCCTGATCACGTTGAACGTGCCCGAGAGGTTGATCCGGACGACTCGATCGAAGTCCGTCTGGGCGAGAACGCCTCCCCTGCCGAGTACCTTGCCGGGAGTCGCCACACCGGCACAGTTGACTAGCAATCGGATTGGACCTTGTCCGGCCGCAAGTTCGATCGCCTTACTCACCTGTTGTTCGGAGGTGACATCAACGCCGATGAACGTCGCTCCATGTCCGAGGTCTTTTGCCGCCTGCTCACCATGGGCACCGGGCAGATCAAGGATAACGACCTCGGCACCCTTGTCCCTTATGGTCTGCGCCGTCGCGCGTCCGAGGCCAGACGCTCCACCTGTGACGAGTGCCACTGCACCTGCGAGATCCATATTTCTCCTTCACATCTGAGATCGAGCGTGGGCGAAGACACCGTGTACAACGAATCGTGGCCACCCGATCGGGGGACATCGCCGTCGAGTTGCAGGGACCAACTCGACCCGTCCTGCCGTCCCGGCTGGTCTACCGAGGTCGTCAGGAATCCCGACAGTGATTCCCCGTGCTGAATGCGATCAGGATGGGACGCCTCGAGAGCGCCAACTGCCCGCACTACGAAGCGCCCACGCAAAAACAATCTCCGTTTGGCTGAACCTATGAGCGCGGTCGCAGCTTTGTCAAGCCTCGCTGTAGTGCTAACGACCATTTCACAAGTGCTTTGCGGATGTAGCGGATGTAGCTGCTGATTGGCACCCGATGTGATGGGGACGCATAAACACGACAGCGATTGGTAGAGCTTGTCGATTGCTGGCCGTACCGGAGGGGCGCGGATCCTTAACGACCCGGCTCAGCACCGACGGTGAGGAGCTCTCCACCGTCGATGGGGACAGTCACTCCGGTCATGTAGGCCGCGCGATCGGAGGCCAGGAAAGTCACCAGATCGGCTACCTCTCGGTCGGTACCGACACGGCGGAGTGGATTTACGTCGAGCTCGTGCTTCTCGGTCCAGCGAAGAATGGGCTCGACCATGGCGGTCTGGATCTTTCCCGGCGCGACACCGAGGACGCGAATGCCCTCCCGTGCCCACTCGAGTGCCAGGACGCGGGTCAGCGTGACCAGCGCCGACTTGCTGACGTTGTACGTCGCGAGACCACGCGAGGGGAAGAACGCTGCGGTACTCGCGTTGTTGATGATCACGCCACCGGACGTCATCAGCTCCCGCGCTCTGCACGCCAGGTACCACGGCGTCGACAGATTTACCTGAAGCGTCTCGTCCCACTGCTGCCAGGACACGTTCTCAGCGCGCGTTGCCGCAGGCAGCACGCCCGCGTTGTTCACGAGCACGTCGAGACCACCGAACTCCTCGCGTACTCGATCCATCAAAGCGCTCAGATCGTCACGGTTGGTCATGTCCGCAGTCACCGCGATAGCGCGAGAACCTCGACCTCCCAGCTCGGCGGCGATGCGAGCGATCTCCGCGCCGCTGCGTGCAGCCAGAATGATCGCGGCACCGCGATCCGCGAAACTGCGAACGATCGCCTCTCCGATTCCTCGGCTAGCGCCCGTCACCAGCACGGTTCGCCCTTGAAAGTCCAGGCTCGGCGATCCTGTCATCACACTCTCCCGATCTCGCAGTTGACTTGGACACCCTAAATCAAACACCATATGGTTTAGACTGCCGCAAACAGGGAGGCTTTGATGAGTTACATGCCCGGCGAAGACGCCGAGGAGCTGCGTGCGATCGTCAGAGACTTCCTCTCGAAGCGCTCGTCGGAGGCCGACGTTCGTCTTGCCATGGACACACCGGAAGGCTACGACGCACAGGTATGGGCGCAGGCGGCAACCGAGCTCGGCCTGCAGGGATTGGCGATCCCTGAGGAACTCGGTGGAAGTGGGGCCACCCCAATCGAATTGGGTGTCGTATTCGAGGAGATGGGACGTGCGCTGTACAGCGGGCCGTTCCTGTCGACCGTCGGACTAGCCGCCTCCGCGCTCACGCAGATCGCAGACGAGTCGATCGTCCGACGGGCACTCGCGGGCATCGCCGCCGGCGACACACTCGCGACGGTCACCTGGGCCACGCCGCAGAGTGCGCTCAACTTGATGCGCGCGAAAGAAGAACAACAACGTTGGACCGTCTCAGGGGTCGCCGATACGGTTCTGGACGGCGGTATCGCATCGACGGTCCTCGTGTTCGCGCAGACATTCGACGGCCTGGAACTGCTCGCAGTAACACCCGATTCATCCGTCCGACGCGAGCAACTCGTCTCGATGGACAGCACTCGCAGGCTCGCGACGCTGACATTCGACGACAGTCCGGCCATCTCGCTCGCGAAGGGCGACGAGGCGGACCGCGTGCGCCGACACACCGCCGACCTCGCCGCCCTGTATCTCGCGGCAGAACAACTCGGTGGAGCGTCGTTCGTGCTCGAATCCGCCGTGAACTACGCGCAAACCCGCGTCCAGTTCGGAAGGGCCATAGGCTCTTTCCAGTCGATCAAGCATCGATGCGCCGACATGCTGATCGCCGTCGAGTCGGCGCGGTCCGCTGTCTATCACGGGTTGTGGACCGCGGTGCACGATCCGTCGAATCTGTCGATCGCCGCCAGCCTCGCACGCTCGCTGGCGTCCGACGCCTATCAGCAAGCCGCCGCCGACAATTTGCAGATCCACGGTGGTATCGGGTTCACCTGGGAGCACTCTGCTCACCTGTACTTGAAGCGCGCCAAGAGCAGCCAACTTCTGTTCGGCTCTTCAGCCAGCCATCGCGCGCGGCTAGCGGAGGCGATCGTCACCGCCGACGCAACGACTGGCGACGCCGTTCAGTCGCCGGACGCGGCTGCCGAGGAGCGCGACGACCTGGTTGCCGAGGTGGAGGCCTTCCTGGCCGAGCACCCTGTTCCCGACGCCGGCGACCGCGAGGGCGACCGTCGCCTGCGCGAATGCCGATTCGACGCGGGACTCGCCGTGGTCAGCAACAGGCCGGGCCAAGGTGGGCGCGGCCTGGCGAGTTCGCGGCAGGCCGTCGTCGAGGAGATCTTCGCCGGAGCGGGAGCCGCGGACCACTCCGCGCGGAACATCATCGGGCTCGGTATGGCACTTCCGACGATCTACGCTCACGGTACCGATGCTCAACGCGAGAAGTTCCTGCGTCCGACCTTCTCGGGCGAGCTCATCTGGTGCCAGTTGTTCTCCGAGCCTGGCGCCGGTTCCGATCTCGCAGGGCTGGCGACCCGAGCCGTACGCGACGGTGACCACTTCGTCGTCAACGGCCAGAAGGTGTGGACATCGCTCGGGCATGTGGCCGACTGGGGAATCCTCCTGGCGCGCACGGACCCCGACGTTCCCAAGCACAAGGGACTCACCTACTTCCTACTTGACATGCGGTCACCGGGAGTAGAGGTACGTCCCCTCCGTCAGATCACAGGCGAGGCGGAGTTCAACGAGGTTTACCTCACCAACGTCCGCATCCCCGCGGCCAACATCCTGGGCGCCGAAGGCGACGGGTGGCGGGTAGCGGTCACGACTCTGGCCAATGAACGCGTGACCCTCGGGCGCAGACCGGCGCCGCGGGGCTCCGGCCCCATCGGCCAGGCCGTCGAGGTATACCGCAAGGCGGCCGCCGACGGTCGGGTGGATGCTGCGGTTACCGAACGCCTCATGCTCCTGTGGACACGAGCTGAAGCAGCTCGACTCACGAACATCCGTGCATCCGCGCAGGGGGTCGACCCCGGGCCAGAGGGATCGATCGCGAAACTGCAGATGGCCGAGCTGCACAAGGCGATCTACGAACTGTGCGTGGATCTTTCAGGACCGGAGGGCCTTCTCGTCGAGGGCTACGCCGAGACCGCACCCACGGAAGCCGCGGTGCATGGTGGCTCCGACGTCCGGATGGCTTATCTTCGCTCCCTCGCGAACTCGATCGAGGGCGGCACGTCGGAAGTGCTTCGCAACATCCTCGGCGAGCGCGTGCTTGGACTTCCGCCGGAGCCTCGACTCGATCGTGACATACCCTGGAAGGACGTACGCCGTTCATGACTATCAACTTCGACTTCACGGGGCGCACAGCGGTCGTCACCGGTGCAGCACAGGGTATCGGGGCCGACATCGCCCGATTGTTCGCCGCCTCCGGGGCACGGGTCGCGGTCCTCGACCTGAAAGCCGATGCGCTGGAGGCCGCCTGGGGTGAGCGCAGCGCCACGGTCGCTCCGATCGCCGTCGACGTGTCCGACGCCGAAGCCGTCTCGGCAGCCATCGCCGAGGTCGTCGACTGGGCGGGCGGCGTGGATATCGCCGCCAACAACGCGGGCATCACTCGCGATGCCGTGATCTGGAAGCTGACTTCCGAGCAGTGGCGCCAAGTCATAGGAGTGCACCTCGACGGCACATTCCACGTGACACAGTCGGTCGTCCCACACATGCGCAGCGCCAAACGCGGCCGCATCATCAACGTCACGTCCTATACCGGGATGCACGGGAACATCGGCCAGGGTAACTACGCAGCCGCCAAGGCCGGCGTCATCGGCCTGACCAAGACCGTGGCCAAGGAAGTCGCGCGATTCGGCATCACGGTCAACGCCATCTCACCGAACGCGGCGACATCGATGGTGGCCGGCGTACCCGAGGAGAAGCTGGCGCAGCTGACCGAGGCCATCCCTCAGGGAAGGTTCGCCGATCCGTCAGAGATCGCCCCGGCGGTGGCGTTCTTGGCCTCTGATGAGGCCGCCTACATCACTGGAACCGTGCTTGCCGTGGATGGCGGCATGTCGATGTGAGGTGTCGTGAGCGTCCCACCCCTGTCACCGCGAGCGGAGAAACCCCACATGGCAACTGACGGAACCCCAGGATCCACCACGAAGGTGAAATACATCCGGACTCCCTACCTCGTTGTCTCGCAGGAGAAGTCGGCACGAAAAGACGTGTACGGGTCGATCGCCGACAACGTCGTCCGGCAAGCTCAACTACTGCGTGGTGACAGCGACTCTGACACCGTCATCATCGCGATGCATCCCATCGGCTCGCCCGCCTACCTGCCGTTGTTTCCCGAACTCGCCCGCCACGGCATGCACGTCATCGGCTGTGCCAATAGGTACTCCACCGGTGACTCCGCGCTGCAGATGGAGAATGTGCTGCTCGATCTCGGCGCCTGCGTCCGAGACGCTCGCGAACGGCTGGGCTACAAGAACGTCGTGCTTGCCGGTTGGAGTGGCGGCGGATCGCCGATGATGGGCTACCAGGCTGAGGCCGAAAACCCTGTCATCACCCAAACCGCCGCCGGGGAGCCGACACTGCTTGCCGACACCCCACTCGAGCCGGCCGACGGTGTCATGCTGTTGGCCGCGCCGCGGAGCCGTCACCGGCTGCTGACCGACTTCCTGGACGCCTCGATCACCGATGAGATCCAGCCGGACAACAACCGCGCCAGCGAGTTCGACCTCTACGATCCCGCCAATCCGAACCAGCCGCCGTATTCAGCGGACTTCCTGTCTGCCTACCGCGCTCGGCAGCGCGAACGCAGCCGGCGCATCACCGAATTCGCCCGCGACAAGCTCGCCGGTCTGCGTGCCGCGGGGCGCCCAGATGCGGAATTCGCGTTCGTCGTGCACGGCACGATGGCCGATCCGAGGTGGCTCGACCCGACGATCGAGCCGAACGGACGAACCCCCGGGTGGAGCTACCTCGGCGACCCGGCGATTGCGAACACCAGTCCCGGTGCGCTGATGCGGTTCACCACCACTCGCAGCTGGTTGTCCCAGTGGAGCTTGGACGCAGCTCAAGTCGACGCCGCCGACGCCGCTCCGCGGGTATCGAAACCGGTACTGATCCTCGTCAACGGGAACGATGACGCTGTCCCCACGAGCCACCCCCAACAGGTGTACGACGCGATCACCCACGACGACAAGGAACTAGTCGAACTGCCTGAAGCGAACCACTACTTCAGCGGGTCGGAGCAGAAGTCACATCTGACGACCGCGGCGGGACTCGTCCGCGATTGGCTGGAGCGTCATAGTCTGCTCAAGGGCTGACCACAAGGTCGGTTGCGGCCTTAAGCACCCATCTCATCCAGTGAAGGGAAGTTCATGCGAGACGTCGTCATAGTCGATGCCGTACGTACGCCACTTGGCAAGCGCAACGGTGGCCTGAGTTCGGTGCACCCGGCCGATCTTTCCGCTGCAGTGTTGACTGCCCTGGTCGACCGAACCGGCATCGATCCCGCACTCGTCGACGACGTGGTATGGGGTTGCGTCAGCCAGATCGGTGAGCAGACCTTCGACATCGCACGCACCGCCGCGCTGAGCGCCGGCTGGCCGGAGTCAGTCCCCGGAACCACGGTGGATCGTCAGTGCGGGTCGTCCCAACAGGCGCTGCACTTCGTCGCGGCATCGGTCATCGCCGGCTACTACGACGTCGCGGTGGCCGGTGGAGTGGAGTCGATGTCACGCGTACCCATGGGTTCCGCCACACGCGTGGGCGGCTCCCCGCTCGGTGCTCGCTACGCCGAACGGTACGGACCCGATTTCCCGAATCAAGGACTCGGCGCCGAGGAGATCGCCGAACGCTGGCACATCACTCGCGCCGAGGCCGACTCGTTCGCGCTGACGTCACACGAGCGTGCCGCCGCCGCCGTCGATGGTGGTGCGTTCGACGGCCAACTGGTCCCCGTCGCGACCGACGACGGGCAGGTCTCCGCGGACGAGGGCGTACGGCGCGGTGGCACACTTGAGACGCTGGGCGGCTTGCGCACCGCGTTCCGAGAAGAAGGAATCGTCACGGCGGGCAACAGTTCTCAGATCAGTGATGGGGCGGCTGCACTTCTGCTGATGACCTCGGAGCGCGCAGAACAACTGGGCCTCACTCCTATTGCCCGCGTACACACCGGCGTGGTCATCGGCTCCGAGCCCGGAATCATGCTGACTGGGCCCATTCCCGCGACCGAGAAGGTGCTCAAGCGCGCCGGTCTCTCGTTGTCCGACATCGGCGCCTTCGAGGTGAACGAGGCGTTCGCGACGGTGCCGCTGGCCTGGTTGGCCGAGACTCAGGCCGACCCGAAACTGCTGAATCCTCTCGGCGGAGCTATCGCCCTTGGTCATCCGCTGGGAGGGTCGGGAGCCCGGCTGGCGACCACCCTCGTACATCATATGCGCGACAACGGAATTCGGTACGGCCTGCAGACCATGTGCGAAGGCGGCGGCCAAGCCAACGCGACCATCCTAGAACTCGTCTCGTGAGCACGATCGCCTTCGACGCTCTCGCCGACGCTGCAGGCCGCGACCTCGGACGGACCGAATGGACCGTCATCGACCAGGCACGGGTGAACGACTTCGCCGACGTGACCGAGGATCACCAGTGGATCCACGTCGACCCGGTCAGGGCCTCCGCAGGCCCATATGGCTCGACCATCGCGCACGGATACCTGACGTTATCCTATGCGGGAGCGAGGCTTTCGGAGCTGCTCGACGTTCCGGACTGCACCAGCATCATCAACTACGGTCTCGACCGGGCACGTTTTCCCGCGCCACTGAAGTCGGGTACCCGAATCCGCACGCACGGCGTCATCAGCGACGTCGAGTCGGTACCACAAGGGTTTCAAGTGTCCGTGCGCATCACCGCCGAAGCCGAAGACAGCGACCGGCCTGTCTGCGTCGCCGACGTGAAAGTACGCGTCCTCAAGGTGCCGACAGGCAGCGAGTAGCGGCGCCGTGAGTCCTTCGTACGAAGGCGGGATGCGCCTGCCCACCGACGACCGCCGTTCACCCGTCGCCGACCGACCCCCGATGAACAATCCGGACCGGAACCAACCGGGGCACGACCCCGGCTGGCCGACGGAACGAAGGTATCCCGCTTGCACCGAGGTCGACGAGGCATTCGATGTCATGGTGCGTTCGTTACGGCGATTTCAGGAGGCCTTGGCGACGTCACGACCCTCGGTGGAGCTCGCCACCGAGGTCGCCCGACACCTACACCGTGATGCGGCTGCGCTGGAGGCCTTCGGCGCAGCCGAGCACGAGCGGCCATTCGGCAACCTGTGGGACAGACCGGGCAGGGCGCAGGCGATGGCCCCTCCATTCACCTGCGAAACCATGAGCGCCGAGAAGGTGTCCGGCACTGCGTATTTCAGTGATTTCTATCTGGGTGCAAACGGCGCAGTCCATGGTGGTGCCGTGCCGTTGATCTTCGACGAAGTCCTCGGCAGACTGGCGAACGTGGGGCGTCCACGCACGCGCACCGCGTACCTGCACGTCGATTATCGGCGAGTGACGCCGATTCACAAGACGTTGAGACTCGATGCCTGGATGGACCGAATCGACGGCCGGAAACTGTATCTGAACGGTCTGCTCCGCGACGGCGTGACCGTTCTGGCGGAAGCCAGCGGATTGTTCGTCATCCTGCGGCCCGGCCAGCCCTGACGCGGGGTACTTAGCCGGTATCTACCGAGCGCGGCTGCGCTCACGACGTCGGCAGCGCCGAGCGCCCGGGGACGAACCGAGCGGTGATGCGCTCGGTGACGAGGCGCGCGGACTGCACGCAGCCGCTCTGGCCGCCGGTCGCCCATTCACGGACGCCGTCGCCGACGTTGAAGAGGTTCGATATGGGGGTGTCCTGAGGTAGGTCCCGACCGGCCACGGCGCGCTGAGCCGGCCACTTCTCGCCCGCGCATATCTGAACAGAGAGAATGCGAGCGTCGTCGAACCCGGGGCAGTGCTCCCGAAGGTCGTCCATCAGCAGTTTCACTTCGCTCTCCTCGTCGAATTCACCGGTCGCCGGGTGCGGAGTGCTGGCCGCGAGGAAGAGCCGCCAGCCCGCGGGCGCGACCTCCGGGCAGGTCGCCGTCGGCTCCGCGGCGTAGGCCAGCCGGCGGGTGGGTCCGAAGAAAACCACACCGCTGGCCGATCCGAGGAGCGGCTGACGGCTGGCGTAGTTGACGGTGATCAGGGTACTTGGATTCGATTGCGCGCGAACGCTTTCCGCGTAGCCAGGGGGCAAGTTGGCGTCGCCGCACATTCGCACCGTCGCCACCGGGCCCGCGTTGCTTACGACGACCCGCACACCTACGTGGGCGGTGCCGTCGGGACGTCGAATGGACGCCCCCGCAACCAGGCCCTCGTCATTGAAACTGAAACCGATCACCTCGCTGTTGAGCCACAGTGTGCCGCCGGTGCGTTCGAAGTGATCCGCGAGCGCGCGCCACGGACCGATCGTGCCCTCGGGGTGCATCGCATAGATGTCCATGGCGTTCGGCTTGGTGAAGTAGTCGAAGAACACCGCCGCTTCCACGTCACGCGGCTCGGCGGCGAACACCGCGGTGGTCAGGTTGCGCATCAGCCCTCGTACGAACGCGTTGGCACCGCGAGCCTCCAGCAGTTCCTCGAGCGTCTTCCCACGTGCCGGTCGCAGCCGGGGCCACCGCCGGGCCAGGCCTCCGACGACGGCGAGGAGCATCCGGAAGACGAAACCCGTCGGACCACTCATCACGGGGATGTCGCGTTTCCCGAAACGCAGCACCAGCGGTTGCCGGGGCACACGGGTTCCCATAGCCACGCCGATGTCGGAGAACAGCCGGCCGTTCTCGCCGCCCTGCTCGATCACCAGGGCGCCCGTGTTAACGAGGAATCCGTCGATGTCGACCGTTGATGCGCGGCCCCCCACCTCGGCACGCTCCTCGACGAGCAGCGTGCTAAAGCCAGCCGCATTCAGCCTGGCCGCGGCGGCAAGTCCCCCGGCCCCGGCGCCGACGACCAGCGCATCGTACTGAAGAGCGTCGGGCTCGATGTCGTGGTCGAGGTCGGACACGGACGGCTCCCCTGAATCGGTGTGGTCAAACACTGTTTGGTACCTGATAGGACTATCACATACTGGATGTGGCCCGTCCAGAACTTCATCCTGCGCCTCCGTTCTGTCGAGGTGAGAGCTCCGCAAGATGCGTGGTGAGCTCAGCGTCGCTCTCCTGCTGACCTGAGGACTCTTGGTGGCTGGCGTCGATTCAGGCGAAGTCGGCGACGGCGAGGTGTGACAACGCTATGCTCCCGTTATCCGAACGACGTTAGGAGACTGGTGCCGCTACTCGCGGATCGCCGACGTGGGCGTCGCGTTCGTGCTTCGACCCTGTCCACCCGGTCACCAGAATGCGGGCGACCGGCGTGAGAAGGGCCAAGGCGCCGAAGCGTTCTCCGGCGCATTCGCTGCCCCGCACGAAACGGCGTCTGATACGCGCCACACCGTTGCTGCGCATCACGCGCAACCGACTGGGCATGGCGGGCGCTCGACGGATAGTGACCGAACATCGACATTGGCCGGTGCCCGCTGCAGCGGCCCGCCTCCCGGTCGTCGACGACATGCTCGCGCCCAGACCGGTGTGGCAGCGTGGCGACCGCATGACCCTGACTGGGGCCTTCGGAGCGGCAGTGGCCGCCTACGTCGTCTGCGCGGTGATCGTCTTCGGTTTCGCATCCGGACACCTGCGCTCGGATCAGGTAGCGACAGCAGTTGATGCCCACGCTGGACAATTGAACGCACCGCGCCGGAATGCAAACGGGATCCAGCGCGTCGCACCGGGGTTGTCCGGCAATGAGAAACCGCTGTTTGCGCCGTCGGCCGAGGCGATCGACGCCGAATTCTTCACCAGATTACAGAGCGTGGTGAACGGCATCGAAGGTCAACCGGGCCAGCCGAGGCCCTACCAGCCCGACCCGATTCAACCGGTCATCGAGCCGGGGTCCGCTGCCGTGCTCGGCCCGCTGGCGCCCGTGCCACCCGCCGTGATCGCCCCTCCGGTGGTGGGTCCGGGCGGGCAGATTGCAGAGCCGCCGCCGCTCGAAGTCCCTGTGCCATCGATACCCGCCGCCGTACCCCAAACACCTGCCGTCGCGCCCTCATCACCGGCGGTCGTCACCTCGAGCGCGCAGGCCCCCGAATCAGCCGTCCAACCACCCCTGGAACCGCCGCCGGGCCCGGCCGCTTGACGGCCTGCGCATCCCTCTGCCGATCAGTGCGGCGCAGATCCGCAGGCAACCTGGTATCGGCAGCATGCGGGTTGATCGCCGAGTTCAACACGACACGCACCTAGTCCTCCCGCTCGCCAATGACCAGGGGGTTGTCGTTTCCAATCCGTTCGCGCACGTCCGGCCCGTGGCTGCCCGCCCGCAGGGTCTCGTCGGTATCCGGCTCACATCGGCCGCTTGCGGCTGGCGGGCGGGCTGACTCCCAGCGCAGAGCCAGGGGCAGCGCCCCTGGGTAACCCGTGCCCACACGTACCAAAAGCCGAACGGTAATGGTGTCTGGGCCGATGCGAGTGGGCACAGGCCGCACCCAACAATTCGAACAATGTTGGATAACGTCGATGCTGATGCTCGGATATCGCTGTTGTCAACGTCAGCGTTCACGCCCTAGTTCGTGTTCGCGCTGCTTGGACGCCCCGCGACGAAGCTGAGAGCCACTCCATTTGTCGCACAAGTAAATTGGAGAGGATCGGGCGCGCGACTGAATTCCATCGACGGTCAAGTCGAGGAATCTGCCATGGAAGAACCGAACGCCTACCGCGCCGCGACGCCGGTGGGCCACCAGCACTGCTCGCCGTCGCGGCGGGTTTTACCAGCGCCGATCGGCGAAGTTCCAGAAATTCTTGTCGAGTTAAACCCAGTGCTGTTAGATTGTCCTGCACCACACGACGATCGGATTGCAGTCCGAGTCACATTGGGCCCGAATCCCGCACATCGATTGACAGAGGGCAACTGGATGGTCACGACGCACACGGGGAGGACTTCGGTGTCAACGGACCCTGAGCTGGGAGGACGTCATGGAACGCTTCTGTCGGTCGGTGGGCCTGAACACCGGATAGGGAAGCACCGATAGTGGCCAGCATCGCGCCGCCGCGGAAATCTTCCGTGGGTGGCACGTTCCGTCGGACGGCGTCCAACCTCCGCAGGAGACCCGTTGCGGCCGCCAACAGCACCGGCCGCGGGGTCGGCATGGCGGTCAACGTCCTCCGCTACGCCGTTGCCGACACTCTCACCCTGCGGCTCCCGTTCGGGGAATTCATGTTCCAATCCTGGGCACTGTTCAAGGTGACCGCCATACCCGCGGTGCTGATGGCGATTCCTATCGGCGGAATCGTCACCGTGGTCGTCTCGGGTCTGGTGGCTCAGGTAGGTGCCACCGCCCTGCTGGGCGCCGCCAGTGGAGTGGGTGTGCTCAGGGAGGGCGCCCCAGTCACCGCCGGATTGCTGATGGGGGGCGCCGCCGCATCGGCCATCGCGTCCGACTTCGGGGCGCGTGCCATCCGCGAGGAGCTCGATGCGATGCGAGTGCTGGGTGTCGATCCCATCCGGAGGCTGGTGGTCCCACGATTCCTGGCGCTGCTGCTGATCGCGCCCATCCTGACCCTGGTCATCATCGTGTCGGGTGTCGGGGCGGCCTACCTGCTTTCCGTGCTGGTCAGCGACGTCGCACCGGGAAGCTTCTGGCAATCGTTTGGCACGTTCGCCAAAATGACCGACGTCTACTTCGCTATCGCGAAGGGACTCGTCTTCGCCGCGATCGTCGCCATCATCTCCTCGCTGAGAGGTATGGAAGCCAAGGGCGGGCCGCGAGGTGTGGCCGACGCCGTCAACGCGGCCGTGGTGATCAACACCATTCTGATCCTGTTCGCGAACCTCGCCATCGCGCAGATCGCGACCATGTTCTTCCCGACGGCGGTGGCGTGATAACGGCGCCGTCAAAACTCAGCCGGACGGGTTCGATAGCCCTCGGCGCAGTGAAGGCTCCATTGCGCGGGTTCGGGCAGTGGGCACTGTTCATCGGCCAGGTGTTCTTTTACCTACCTCTGACCATCCGCCGATACACCCGCCAGACGCTCGCGGCCACCATCAACATGGCGTGGGGCAGAGGATCCCTGATCGTCGACGGCGGCACCATCAGCGTCCTGGTCCTTCTCGGCATCGCCACCGGCGCAACCCTGGGCATCGAAGCGCTCGCAGTCCTGAACATTCTGGGCTTCGGTCCCCTGGCCGGAATCATCAGCGGAGTCGGCGCTGTCCGAGTACTCGGCCCCATCGTCGCCGGAATCGCCTTCATGTCACAGGCCGGCACCCGCATGACCGCGGAGATCGGCGCGATGCGGATTTCCGAGGAGATCGACGCGGTCGAGTCGATCGGTTTGCGTCCCATCCCATTCGTCGTGGGCACCCGCCTGATCGGCGCGCTGACGTGCGTAGTCCCCGGGTACCTGCTGACGCTGATGGGCACCTTCTACACGATCCAACTGGTCGTGGTCCTGTTGAACGGAGAACACGGCGGCACCTACAACCATTACTTCATCATGTTCCTGACCCCGATGGACCTGCTCTATTCGGCGATCAAGGTGAGCGTCTACTGCACGGCCGTGACGTTGATCCACTGCTACTACGGATATTTCGCATCCGGAGGACCGGTCGGAGTGGGCATGGCGTCGGGGCGCGCGGTCCGTGCGAGCCTGGTGACCATCGTCGTCCTGGACCTGACGACGTCGATCCTCATCTGGGGCCTTCAGCCCGTATTCGTCTTCAAGGGATAGAGGGGCCGTGTCGTGTTAAGAGGATCAGATCAATACCAGGAGCGTGTGCTCCTCGGCATCGGTGCCGGCGTGGTGCTGGTCATCGTGCTGGCGCTGACCCTGGCTGTACTGAATCCATTCGGCGGACGACCCGCGGGGCTCTACTCGGTCGCGATCACGACCCCCTACGTCGGCCAGGGCGTGCAGGAGGGGACGCCGGTCGTTCTGCACGGCGTAAAGGTCGGCGAGGTCACCAGCGTCAAGAACACCGCCGATGGTGAGGTGCGGCTCGACACCGATCTCGAGACCGCCCCCACTCAGGGACTGACCAATGACATGGACATCGATTACCGGCCGATCAACTACTTCGGCATTCCGGGCGTCAACCTGATTCCGAGGTCGGGTGGCCAGGCGCTCCACGATGGCAGCCAGCTCAGGTTGGTCCCGACCGGAAACTTCACTCTTGCCGAGCTGCTCTATCAGCTGGGCAACGTCTCGCAGGCGTCTCTCACACCGCAGTTGATCAGCGTGATCGATCGCGTGACCCGCTACACCGACGGACTCAACCCCCTGTTCGAATCCCTGGTCACGATGAGTAGGGCAGTCGAGGCCGTGCAAACCGAACCCACCGAAGAACAGGTTTCGAGACTGGGTGTGGCGCTCGCCGCGGTTCCGCCGTTCGCGAACGAGTTGGTCATCGGACTCAGGCGCGTCCAGGACTTCAGCTTCTACCCTGGGCAGACTCGGGGGCCGGCGGCGTCCAGCGCGATGGTTCTCGCCCCCCCTTATCTGGTGGATGCCCAGATCCCGAGCCTCGGCGAGTTCACCGACCAGTACTTCGACACCTATTGGGACACCGGCCTGGACTCGGCCCAAAACGGACTGTTCAAAGCCGTCGGCACGCTGGTCGGAAGTCACGTGGACGACCTGTACCCGCTCATCTCCGGGCTCAAGTCGATAACGGACACCGTGCCCGTCCTGCTGCGGCCGCGCGACGTCGCGCAGAAGCTCGCAGAACTGCGCTCCCGGTTCGAACAGCTCTATGAAGGCAACGGCGAACAGCGCGCCGTGTCGGTTCGGCTGCTGCTGGACGGCCTACCCGGTGTAGCGGCACCGATGGGAATCGTTACGGAGGCGACGCCATGAGTACACGAGCTGTCACATGGCGAATCGGGGTGGCTCTGGCAGTTTCGGTCGTCCTGTTCATCCTGCTGTCGAACACCCTCGTCAATCCGGTAGCCGTAGGCACGCGCTCCTACGTCGCGAACTACACCGATGCATCCGGTCTCCATCAGGACGGCGACGTCCGAGTCCGCGGGGTCCGGGTCGGCAAGATCGAGTCTGTCCAACTCGCCAGGGTGGATGGACAGAACGTCGCGCAGGTCAAATTCACTCTGGATACCAAGTACGGGATCGTGCGGGACACCCGGCTGGCCATCAAGTACCAGGCCCTCACCGGCGTGCGCTACATGGACGTCATGAACCCCGCCGAGGGATACCGCGACGGGGATCTCATCACGCAGGTCCCCACGTCGATGACGCAACCGTCATTCGATGTGACGGCCCTGTTCAACGGTCTGCAACCGGTACTGGCGACCTTGAGCCCCGAGGAGATCAACACCTTCACCAACAATGCGGCGACCTTCCTCACCGGCGACGGAAGCGGGCTGGCGCCGCTCCTGGACAGCATCCGGAAGCTGACCGAGTTCGTGACAAATCGTCAGCAGGTGATCTCGACTCTGATCCAGAACCTGTCCAACGTCGCCACCGCCATCGGCGGCAAGTCGCAGAATTTCATCCACATCATCGATCTGCTGAATCAGAACATCGACTCCGTCAACAAGATCCTGGACGAGTTCCGCAAGGACTACCTGTACAGCAAGGACTTCTTCGATCCGGTGGTCCGACTGCTGCACAACGCCGGATTCCGGAACGGCATCAACGTCGATGACTCGCTGGACAGGGCGTTCAGCAACCTCGACAACTTCTTCGACGCATTGAAGCTGGTGCCGGTGGTCGACGAGAACATCCCGCCACCGGTCGACGACGGAACGACCGTGGAGCCGTGCTCGCGCGGCAACTTTCAACTACCGGAGACGATGGACGTGTTGCTGAACGGACAGCGGGTGGTGCTGTGCAATCGCTGAGATCGAGCAGGGTGCTGCGAAGCCCCCTGGCCTGGGGCGTGACCGCGATCGCGGTGGCTGTCATCGTGGCCTTGGCCCTGGCGTACATCCACGAGAACCCGCCGGGGAAGGGACGGCTTCTGTCGTTCTACACCGACGACGCGAACGCGATCCGCATCGGAGACGAAGTGCGGATGGCCGGGATCAAGGTGGGGACGGTCTCCCGCCTGAAACTGGAGCCGAAACAGGTGCTCGTCACTGCGAAGATCGACGAGACGGCCTTCGTCGGCGATCAATCGCAGGTGGACGTGCGGATGCTCACCATCGTGGGTGGCTACTACGTGAACGTGACGTCGATCGGCAACGCTCCGTTGGGCTCGGAGGCCATTCCGCTGTCGCGAGTGACCATGCCCTACAGCCTCATCCAAACACTCGTGGACACCACCAAGATCACCCAGAACGTCAACACCAAGCCCATCAACGAATCTCTGAACCAAATCTCAACGGGCTTGTCGGGAACCAACGTTCAGGTGATCGCCGCGACAATCGACGCCGGCAATACGTTGATGTCAACGGTCGAACGGCAACGGGGCCAGGTAACCAACATCCTGAACCTGTCGGACGAATACGTGAAATCTCTCAACGGCTACCGAGACAACCTCGCGTCGCTCGTGAGAAAACTCTCGATCACCACCCAGACGCTGGAGATCTACGACAAGGGCTTCTCCCAGACCCTGCAGGGGCTCGCCGACGTCACGCTCGCCCTGAAGCCCCTCGGCGATTCCTACGACGCCCACCAACTGGAGTTCATCGAAAAGGTTCGGGACTTCCTGTACCGCGGCCGACTGTTCGTTGAGCGCAACGGGCTCACAATTCGGGCGCTCAAGCGCACGCAGAATCTGTTCGACCGCGTTCTGAACGCGCAGAACGCGCCACCGGGGCTGTTGGCGACCGACCTCTGCGTACCGACTCCGGGAAGTGCCTGCTGATGCCTATACCGTTCTCACACGGGTTGCGGCGGCTGCTGCCGGGGTCCCTGGCCGTTATGGCCGTACTCGGCGGGTCCTCCTGTTCGCAACACATCGATACGTCCGCGGCCTACTACTGCGCGACGATGCCCGACAGCGTCGGGCTGTACGTCGGCAACCCGGTGACCCACCTCGGCTATCCCATCGGCGAGGTTGCGTCCATCATTCCGTCTGCTCAGTCGGTCCGGGTCAACTTCAAGATCGCAAACGGACAGACCATTCCGGCGGATGCCAAGGCGGTGACCAGGTCGACCGCGATCCTGGCCGACAGGGCACTGGAACTCGTCGGCGACTACGAGAAGAGCGATCACCTGTCCCCGGGGAACTGCATTCCCCTCGACCGGTCGCTGACGCCCAAGACCCTCTCCGAAGTCATCGGCGCATCGACCAACTTCCTCAATTCGATCAATCCGGCGGGCTCGAACAACGTCAACGGGCTGGTGGAGGGTATTGACGCGGCAGCTCGCAGTCAGGGGGCGAACATCAACACCCTGTTGAACACCACGTCGTCGGTGTTGGACTCACCCGACCAGGCCATCGGCGACGTGGCCGCCATCACCCGCAACCTCGGGCAACTGCTCGGCACTCTCAACGACCTCAACCCATCAACCAAGCAGGTGTTCGATAACCTCGCGTCCCCCGTCGGGGCCGAATTACACGCAACCCTGCGCGGTGCCGACGACTCGTTCGAGGGCATCATCAACATCATCGCTGCGGCAGCCGCCATAGAGAGGGAACTGGGTCCGCAGGTGCAGCAGTTGCTCGATGCGGTGTCGGTAGCCATCAGAAAAGCTACCCCCCGTGCCCCGTACTACGCGAGCCTGCTCAACGTGGCGCCGCGCATCATCAACGGCCTGATCAACTTATCCAACAATCACGACTTCACGCTCCACTACAGGCCTCCGACGTACCGCCTCCGCGCGCCAGAGGGTGTGGCCGCATGCAACATCATGAATGCGTCCCTCCCCGGTAGCTGCGCAAACGTCAAAGGAACGCCCTACGCGGTCGACGTCGCGTTGCTTCAATACGTGCTAGCCGAGGCGGCGCGAAAGTGAAGTCGACGACTGTGCGTAGCCGGCTGATCGCCGCCACCGTCGCGACGGTCGCCGCCGTCTCGGTCTCGTCCTGCGCGGCCCTCAGCGTGGACGCCTTGCCGAATCCGGGTCCGTCCTACAGCGACGGATATGACCTGGTGATGCAGTTCGAAAGCGTTCTCAATCTGCCCGAGCGGGCGAAGGTAGTGCTGGATGGGGTGACCGTCGG
The DNA here is from genome assembly GCF_010731855.1 of Mycolicibacterium anyangense. NCBI lineage: Bacteria > Bacillati > Actinomycetota > Actinomycetes > Mycobacteriales > Mycobacteriaceae > Mycobacterium > Mycolicibacterium anyangense. Next base: position 4,109,475 of record NZ_AP022620.1, read on the forward strand.
AGTGGTGTCCCACGTGGCTCTCACCAAAAGTGAGGTGGACGTGACGGCGCGGATGGCCAAGGGTGTCGTCGTTCCGTCCGACATCCACGCGGTGCTCCAACAGGCGACGGTTCTGGGCGATATCTACGTGGCGCTGGAGCGACCGACGGCAAGCGCAACGTCGACCCCACCGGGCACCCCGCAAGCGCCGCCACTGCGGGCCGGCGCCGCGATTCCGATGACTCAGACGACGTCTCCGCCGCAGTTGGAGGACACCATCGCCAGCCTGGCGAACTTCCTCTCCAGCGGGTCGATTCAAAAAGTCCAGAACACGGTCATCCGCTTGAACAGGATCTCACCGCCGAGCGACGAGATCAGGGTTCTGACCGGTCGCATCAAGACGGATCTCTCCGCGCTGGCCAATAACCTGGATTCGGCCGATCAGGTGCTCGACGGGCTGGCGGGGACCGCGGCGGTCGCGAACGATCGCATTCCGGACCTGCAGTACTTGGCCTCACCGATGGGCCAGCAGGGGGCCAAGAACTTCACCAGGGTCGGGAACTATGTGGGCACCATTCTCCCCGGCATTGGCAGCATCACCCTTGGTGGGTACTGGTTGGTCCCCTTCCTCAACTCGCTGGCGGATTCTGTTGGTGCGACCGAGCAGTCGAAGGTCGCCGGCGAATCGGAGATACCGAAGTACACCAAGATCTTCAACGAGATGTTCCTGGCAACTGAGAAGTACCCCGCCATCAACATCAAGTCGATCATCGGTCCCGACGGTCGCGAGCTATCGGGCAATGTCCAAGAAGTGCTGCGAATTCTAGGGGCTACGCCGTGAACGCGATCAAGCCGAAAGACATCGCCTCCTATCTGGCCTTCGTCGTGATCATCGCCATCGTGCTGGTCTACCTCGGATCGCTCGGGCTGCGCGTGAGCCCGCCGGACCACCGAACCAACCTGTCCATGAGCGTGCCGGAGATCAACGGCCTCGTTCCCGACTCGAACGTGCTCCTGCGCGGCGTGCCCGTCGGCAAGGTGACCAGGACCAGTACGGGCGTCAGCGCGGCATCCATCGACTTCTGGGTCGATGGCGAGTTCAAAATCCCCGTCGACACCCGGGTGGAACTGCAGAACCTGTCGGCGCTCGGCGAGTCCTACATCGAACTGGTACCGCTCAGCGACGACGGACCGGTCCTCAAGGACAACCAGCACATCTCGACCGACTCGGTGGTGGCACCGGCGTCGGTCTCCGAGCTGGCGACGACCGCCACGCGAATCCTCAACCAACTGGAACCTGGCGCTCTGCAACGCATCATCGCCGAGGCCGATGCCGCCTTCCCCGACCCGGTGCGCGTGCTTCCCAACCTGTCGCGGACCAGCGCTCTGTTCAACAACATGCTCAACGATCTGAACGGAGCAGGACGCGTGCTTCTGGGCAACTTCGGGACGCTGATCCGCAACTCGGAGTGGATCAACCCGGATCTCACCGCGTTCACCCCCAACCTGTCGGCGACCACCGTGTACTTCCAGGACTTCTTCAAGCATCTGCCCATAATCTTCACGGGCGATTACAGCCCGGGCAACTTCAAGCAGCTCAAGGCTCTCGTGGATCGCGTGCAGGGCTTGCTGGACGCCAACGGCGGTGACCTGAAAGTTCTGGGTGAGGCGTTTCAGCCGAAACTCAACACCATCGCGGCGACGCTGATGAACTTCGACACCGGGCAGATCCTGGACAACTTCCTCAACCAGGTGCCGGCTGACGGCATGATCACGCTCCGGGTCAGGCCGTGACCCTGGCGAGCGGCAGCTAAAGGTACACACCAAGAGAGGCTCGAATATGACGATCAATGAAACCGAAGTGCAGGAACGGCACGACTCGACCGCCGCCACGAACGAGTCGGACACGACCGCCGACGAGGGGACGTCGACATCCAGTGTCGACCAGTCAGCCGGGTCGACCGCGGACAGTTCGACCGACCAAGTGAAGTCGAGCCGTGGATCGAAGTCGGTGTCGATCAGTCTTCGGGGCCTGATCCTCGGCGGACTGATCGTGGTGCTGGTGGCCGCGACGGCGGTGCTGGGCTGGCTCTATGTCGATGCGCGACAACAACTCTCGGCTCACGCCATCCAGGCGGCCAACGATGCGCGAGCCGAGAAGACAGCCCTCGACTACGCGGTGAACGCCGCGACGATGAACTTCAAGGACCTACAGGGTTGGAAGGTCAAGCTGGTGGCGGGAACATCGCCCGAGCTCAGCAAGAAGCTCTCCGAGGCAGGGACCGACATGGAGCAGGTCCTCGTGCCGTTGCAGTGGAGTTCGACAGCACAGCCCCTGGTGGCCAAGGTCAGGTCGAGGAACGGCGGCATCTACGTGGTGGACAGTTTCGTCAGCGTCCAGACCAAGACCGTGCAGGCACCGGAGGCGCTGCAGTCGACGGCGACCTACAGCACCACCATCGACAGCAACAACAACTGGCTGATCACTGATGTCGGGGGCATCGGCTCCGCCATGGGGGCGAAGTAGTACGTGCGAGCGCTGAAGGAGATGGGGCCGTGGTGGCGATGAGAGGCGAGCTTCGACGAGGAGCGGGTGCACTGGCATGCGCGGCGCTGTGGTCGGCGATGGTTCTCATATCGGTATCGGCGGCGGGTGCCGAGCCCGCGATCGATCCCAATATCCCCGTTCCGCTTCCGCAGCCGCCGTCGGACAGTCAGGAGATCACGCCGCTACCCGTGGTAGTGCCGAGAGCGTCATCGTGGCAGCCCAAATTCCCGTATCCCTACGATCAGACGCGGAACATGGTCACTCCCGCCGACATCACGGCGATGAGCGAAATGTGTCAGTGGTACAACGCCCAGTACGCCACGCTACGGTTTCAGATCGACAGACTGCAGACCAACCGAATCGATGATCGCACCGGCGACGACTACGACTACACCGTGGGAAACGTTCAGCAACAGGTTGACATCGTCACCACGAACATCAGCCAGGCCGTCGATTTCCTCGGACCGCGTGCCCAGGCGCTGAGCCAGCCGCAGAACCCGTTCGGCGATCACTACTTCGCGGTCTACGAGGGCGAGGCGTTCTTCAAGCTCTGGGAACAGCTGTCCAACGTCAACAACGGCATTCTGGCGCATCAACCCGACTGGTTCACCGGTCCGTCGGTGCAGAAGGCGAAGCGCTGGGGCTCCGACATACACCGTTCACATGTGTGCGAAGGCTGACCGCGGATGCGATACGGAGGAACGACGGTGACTCGACGGCATAGGTTGGGCGGGCCGCAGCTCGGGTACGGCCGCGACGCCGTTCGCCGTCGGAGCCGACTCGGAACAGCCTTGGCCGCAACGACATTGTGGGTCGCCGGTGTCGTCCTCGCTCCCGTGGCGTCTGCAGACGTTACCGACAGTTGGCGGGCTGCGATTCAAGCGGCGCGGCCACCGGCATGCGGACCGATCCGTTCGGACCCGTTGATCGACCAGGTGGCATTCGACATCAACGACAGCACGGACCGATACATCGACTTCGCGTCCCGTGCTGTTCCCGAGAGTGACGCGCTGCCACTGTTGAAGGATCGCGGCTATGTCGGCGCCAGCAAGGCGAGGATACTGTCAGGCTCCGCGACGAGCGCCGGGATGTCGATCAAGGCGGCGTTGCTGCAGGGCTTCGCGGTTCTCCCGGATTGTTCACTGAACGCCTACGGAGTTGCCACGGCGTACAACGCCAAGAAGGACGTGGTTCTCATCACGGCGGTTTTGGTTGGTTGAGTGAAACCCGCTCGCATCAAGGGTTTTTCGTTCATCGGATGCTGAAGGAGCGATATTGAAGCGATATCCAGCGACGGCGGTCGCGGTGGCGCTCTGTCTCGTCGGCGTGGCAGGCGCACCGGCGGCTCACGCTGAGGACACCGTGCGGTACGACATCTTCTCCGACTCGGTCGGACAGCTGGCGGGCGTCGAATACCGTGACAGCTCTGGTAAGCACCTGATCGAGAACGTGCTGTTGCCCTGGACACTATCCGTGCCAGTGGTCAATGCCACGAGTCCGACCAGTGACGGAGCAGAATTGCGAGCCGACTGGCGACCCAACTTCCGGACGGCCGCCACCGTCGGACGAGTCCTACAGGGACATTTCGTCACGGTCCGCATCATGAGGGGCGACGACGTGCTCTGTGAGAGCATTCTCGACATCGGGAATGTCACCTGCTACGGCAGTGTGGCGCATACCGCGGAGAACGAATCGTCGCCGGGCAATCTGCCGTGACCGGGCGACGTGGCAGCAGCGCCGCGCGTCGGCTGGGCCGCTTGCTGGCTGTACCCGCGTGTCTAAGCGGAATGTTCCTAGCCGTGCCGCCGGCGGTGCACGCGGAGCCCGACACGGGCGACCCGGCCAGCCCGTTTCCGACGACCAACCTCATTATCAACACCTATGACAAGGTGAAGTACGACGACTACTTCACCAGCAGTTCAGGTGGCGTGTGGTTCTCGACTCCGCTCGGGCTGAACTGTGGCATCTGGGACCGCGGAAGCTTCGGCTGCACGGGTGACATCCGCGGCGCCCCGCCTGGCACGACGAACATCGGGTGGATCACCGGACAGATAGTGCCCCGCTACGACTGGGCACTGGGCCTTCAGTTCCCGCCGGGGAGCGCGGAGCGCGACCTTCCGCCGCGAAACTACATCGAATACAACGGGACCCGATGCGCGACCATGTCCGATTCCAGCACGTATTGCCAGCGAGGTCCTTTCAGATTCTTCGTCACGCCAACCCGTACCTGGCTCGCGCCGCCGTGAGAAGTCATCACCGCGATCCAACGAACGTTCAAGTCGGAGAACGAACGAGCAGTCGAAAGGAAGACTCGTGAACAGCCGAACGAAGTGGACGGTCGGAGCGTTCGCGGCCGTCGTCAGCATTGCCGCCTGTCCAATTGCTCATGCCGAACCGTTGACCCCGCTGACACCCGGCGAGATCCAGTACCTTGATCAATTGCGTCAGATCTTCGCCGCCAAGCACGACCCCGCGGCCTTCCGGAGCGACGGTGAGCTACTCGTGAGGGGCAGATACGTCTGCGAGAAGCGAGACGCGGGTCAAGTCGGCTATCCGGTCACCTTCCAGTCTCCCGCAATCACCCAGTTGGCTCTTCTCTACCTGTGTCCGTGACGGACCCGTCCTGGACTCGGCTCGGCTCCCACGGAACGGAGATCTCATGCGGAAGCGCGTCATTGCGACCAGTTGCGTCACGATCGGAGCGACGGTCGTGTTGCTCTACTCGCCCATTGCGCAGGCAGATGATGCTGATTTCGTGCGGGACGTCCAGGCGATGGGCTTCCCACAGGCTTACGACAACTTGGTGAGCCAGGCGGAGTCGGCGTGTTACTTCCTCGTCCGCAATCGGGATCCCGACGAAATCGAGGCCCGCATCGCGCGTTACACGAGGATCAACCCACCGAGCAAAGCCCACCAGTTCTTCGTCCTGGCCGTCAACACGTACTGCCCCCAGTTCGCCGACCGCATCCGGCCCTGAATCAGGGGCATCTGTTGACCCGAATATTCCCATAGCAAGGTGGTGACCAATCGTGAGATCGCAACGCCCCGCACCAGGTCTGTACCGTGAGCCAGTCGGCAGCGTGACCGAATTACGTTGTCGTACAAGCCTGTTTCGACACGGCAGGGCGATGAACGGCCCTACATCAGCTGCCATGTGGAAGACACTCGCGGCGGCCGCCGTTGTACCAATGACGATCGTGCTGGCGGCGCAGGCACAGGCCACCCCGGCAAACACCTATGAGTTCCTCAAGCAGCTCGGAATGGATGGCCTCAAGATCGACGGCCAAGCGGCGATCCAAGACGGGTACGACATCTGCCGATTCATGAAGCCGCCGGACGGCGGTGCGCTCTGGGACGCCGCGAAAAAGGTCCGGTCGGAGCATCCCGATTGGACGATCGATCAAGCGCTGCTCTTCTCCACCCGGGCGACGCAGTTCATCTGCCCCGACCGAGAGTCGTTCCCCGACTAAGCGCATCGGCGGAACCGAATTCACCGAACCGCATGACTCCGAACCGCCACGCGTCCGACGGGTGCGGTGTGTCGCCCACATTGCCGGCCTGCATCGTCGGACCGGCCCGCGATGGCCGTTTCAAAAGCAAACGGTGTTTGATAAAGTCTTTTCGTACGCGGCGGGTTGCGAACCCCGGCCGTGCGCCCGAAGCCGAACTGAAGAGGAACTCCGATGATCGTCGTCGTCACCCCCCATGACTGCCGTGTCGAGGAGGTCAAAGACCTCGGTCGGCTCCATGTCATCGCCGACGGACAAGACGATTCCCAAGCCGGAGCGGCGCTGCGACGCGCGCACCTTGACCGTATTGGTGAGGCCGGGCACGTGTCGTTCGCCGTCGTACCGCTGCGCGCAGCGGCTCGGCCACGCGCCTCCATCTCCGATTGGGACAGTCGTTTCGACGCGATGATCGAATTCGCCCGCTTGAGGGGCTGGCTGGATTCCTCCGGCGTGTACGTGGCTGCGCATATCGAGCGGACCGCGTCGTGACTGAGAACTCAGAGTACGTTGCGACCGCCATCGACCCGACCCGGCTGCGGTCGGCGCTCGGTCACTACCCCACGGGCGTCTCGGTGATCACGGCCATCGACGCCGACGGTGTGCCCGCCGGAATGGCCGTCGGCACCTTCACGTCGGTGTCACTCGATCCAGCACTGGTCGCGTTCCTGCCCGGCCGGGGCTCGAGTAGCTTCCCGCGCATTCGCACGGCAGCGTCCTTCTGCGTCAATGTTCTGGCAGCAGATCAGGGCGACGTGTGTCGTGCCTTCGCGGTCCGCGGCGGTGACAAGTTCGCCGGCGTGCGGTGGTCCGCTGCGCCGTCAGGCGCTCCGCGTCTCGAGGGCACGGCCGCCTGGATCGACTGCCGGTTCGAGAGCGTCACCGATGTCGGAGACCACTACTTCGTCGTGGGTCGGGTGATGGCGTTCGACCATACGGCCGGATCGTTGCCACTCGTGTTCTGCCAGGGCGGCTACGGACGGTTCGCACCGCACATCGAGATGTCACGGTCGTGAGCCGCGTGCGCGCTTCTACGGGTGTGGGCCCGGGCGTTGACCCAACGTTGTTTGACAGCTTCGCTGGATGGTCACTCGAGGAGGAGGGCAGATGACGTTCGCGGCTCACGACTGGGTCGACTACAACGCACGACACAGACCCGGTGCGCTGGCACTCGCAAACGCAGAGGACGGCACGAGCACCACCTGGGCCGAGCTGGACTCTCGCGTCGGACGCCTCGCCAGGGTGCTCCGCGAGCACGGCGTCAAGAAGGGTGATCGCGTTGCCCTGATCGCGGAGAACGATCCTCGGGTGTTCGAAACGCAGTTCGCCGCAATGCGTCTGGGCGCGCTGTTCATGCCCCTCAATTGGCGCCTGGCGGTGGCAGAGATCTCCGACATCGTCCTCGACGCCGACCCCGCGATCATCGTCCACGACGGTGAGTGGGCGGGCGTGGCGTCCGCCGTCGCCGAGAAGTCCGGAATCTCGGCGAGGCTCACCTGGGGTGCCGACGCTTCCTCCGAAGCGAGCTACGAGGACGAGATCGCATCAGCACGCTACCTGGGCGCCTCCGGGGCGCTGACCTTCGACGATCCGACGCACCTTCTCTACACCTCCGGGACCGCGGGAAAGCCGAAGGGCGTTCTGTCGACACACGGCACCCTGGTGTGGCAAGCCATCAACACCGCCCACACCACGCGCTACGCGGAGCCGGGCAACCACCAGCTCAATCCGATGCCGCTGTTCCACGCCGGTGGACTCACCGTGATGGCCAACCCGATCCTGTACTTCGGCGGCGCGGTGACCACTATGCGCCGCTTCGTTCCGGCGGCCGTTCTTCGCGCTTTGACGGCATCGAAGGTGCCCGTCACGCACTTCGCCGCCATCCCACTCATGTACCGAGGTCTCGCTGCCGAGCCGGACTTCGCCAGCGTCGACTTCTCGCATGCGCGAACGTTCATCGTGGCAGGGGCGATAGCCGAACCGGATCTCCTTCAGCTGTGGGCGGACCGGGGGGTCGCGCTGCAGCCCCAGTACGGAGGGACGGAACACGGTCCGATGGCCACGGCCGTTGACGATCCCGCCAGGTGGTTGGAGAAGGCGAAAAACGGCTCGACCGGCCGCAAAGCCCGCCACACCGAGATCCGCCTCGTCGACTCCGAGGGCAACGACGTCCCCGAGGGTGCGACCGGCGAGATCTGGTTGCGTGGCCCCAGCGTCACGGTGGGGTACTGGGGGAAAGAGAAGTCCGACTACTTCACCGACGACTGGTACCGAACCGGTGACGCAGCGCGCCGCGATGCGGACGGGTTCTACTACCTCGCCGGACGCGTCAAGGAGATGTATAAGTCCGGTGGGGAGAACGTGTACCCCGCCGAGATCGAACGCGTTCTCGCCGTGCATCCCAAAGTCGCCGACGTCGCCGTTCTGGGGATCGCGGATGACAAGTGGGGGGAGGTCGGCCTGGCCGTTGTCGTCCCGGCCGGCGATCAGCCGCCGACGCTCGAGGAGCTCAATCTGTTCGCCGCCGAACGCCTCGCCAGGTTCAAACTGCCCAAGGCACTGGCGATTACGCCCGATCTGCCCCGAAATGCCACCGGCAAGGTGTCCCGTCCGGCGCTTCGAGTGCAGTACGGCGGTGTCTGAGCGCGCATGATTCGAGAATCCATTGGCGTCGACGGCGTCGCCGAACTCGTAATCGCCAACCCACCCGTCAACGCTCTCGGCCTGGAAGACATCAGGCAACTGGTGAGTCGACTGCGTGGGTACACCTCCGACGCCCGCGTGCACGCCGTGATCATCCGGGGTGAGGGGCCGGGATTCTGCGGTGGCGGCGACGTGAAGGAAGTGCAGCGCCTGCCGGGGCATGACGGCATCCTGGGACAGGTCCACGGCTCGCTGGATCTCACCCTCGCGATCAGCGAGTGCCCCATCCCGGTGATCGGCGCGATCCATGGCTACTGCATCGGCCTCGGTGTCCTGGTCGCGGGAGTCTGCGACATCCTGCTGGCGGCTCCCGGGACGACCTTCGTCTTGGCAGAAGCCGACAACGGTGCGACGAGCGGAGCCATCCAAGCCATCGGGTTGCTGCCAGACAAGCGATTACGGGCCGCGATGTTCACCTGCGAACCCTTTTACTCCGAGGAGTTGGCGAGCTACGGCAGCGTGCTGCGACTGGTGCCGCAAGAGGACCTCGCCGCCGCAGCGCGGACTCTCGCCGGTACCATCGCGGCGAAGCGCAACAACGTGATTCGCGGGCTGAAGGCGGCCATCTCGAACAGCATCGGGCGGGACCTGCGCACCGCCTATCGGCAGGAGATCAGCTACACCCTCGAGCTGAATATGTCCGGCGAAGCCCGCGACGCGCGTGGGACGTTCGTCGACGGTACAAGATCCGGTTATTTGGCTGGTGGGCGCGACCCGCAATCGCCGAGCTCCTGAGCACGGGCTTGATTAACCAAACACTGTTCGCTAACTTTTAGTTATAGCTTCGCACCGTTCTGTAGGGAGGCACGTTATGTCAGTAAGTCTGATGACCCTGGGCGACCAGGTCACCGATCCGGTTACCGGTGTTCGCGAAAGCGCCGCCGAACGCCATCGCGCCATCGTGGAGGCAGCGGTGGTGGCTGACCAGGGCGGTTTCGAAGGTGTCCATGTTGGCGAACACCACGGCCTGGAGTATATCTACTCGGCCCCCCCGGTGATTCTCGCCGCAATCGGTGAGCGCACCACCAACATCAAGCTCAGCACTGCGGTGACCCTGGTAGCGAACCTGGACCCGGTCCGCGCCGCGGAGGACTATTCCACCCTCGACGCGCTGAACAACGGCCGAGTGGAGGTCGTCGCCGGGCGCGGCAACTTCTTCACATCGACCTACACCGTCTTCGGTCAGGATCCCGATGATTCGCATGAGCTGTTCGAGGAGAACATCGAGCTGCTCCTGAATCTGTGGAGCGGCAAGCCGGTGACAACTCAGGGCGGTCATCGCGCACCCCTGGATGCGTTCGAGCTGCAACCCCCGCCGGAAAGGGTGCTTCCGTTGTGGATCGGCGGTGGTGCCTCGGAGTCCACGCTGGAACTCGCGGCGCGCCTGGGCTTGGACTTGATGCTACCCAGCGCATTCGGAAATCCGTCGATGTTCCGTCCTGTGGTCGACACCTACCTCGAGAAGTTCGCGTCCTACGGCCATACGCGCAAACCACGCATCGGCGCCTGCTGGCACCTGAATGTGGACAAGTCGAGCCAGCGGGCACGCGAGCGCTGGATGCCGCGGTACAAGGCGTACTTCGATCTGATGACCGTCATCATCACGCGCGTCAACCCGAATCCGCCTCCATTCATCAAGAAGCCCTTCGACTTCGAATTCCTCAGCACCAAGGGGCCGGCCATCGTGGGCAGCCCCGCGGAGGTGGTCGACCGACTCGGGACGGTGTCAGAGATGCTCAGCGCCGACGTCAATCTGCTGTCGATCGACATGGGCGGGCAGCCAGCCGCAGAGTTGCGCGACATGGTGGAGCTCATCAGTTCGGACGTTATCCCGCAACTGCCTTGAGCGACCCGGTGGCAACGCCACAGCGCCATCAACGATTCGAGATTCATGTCTGATGTGGTGATCGCCGAAGCGGTCCGTAGTCGGGTGGTCAAGTGCAACGGCGCGCTTGCACCGGCCAATACCGCTGACCCCTTCGCACACATGCAGCTCACCGACCATGAGCGGGACGACGAGATCGATCTCGGATCGCAGACGATCGGCGAGGGCAGAGGTCACGTGAACGCCACGATTCTGGAATGTGTGCGATGAACGCGCCCCACCTGAAGCACGCGGACATCGGCTCCTTTCCCGCACTGCCGGCACAGATTTCGATTCGCGAGGTCGGCTTGCGTGATGGGCTGCAGATCGAGAAGCCCATTTCGACAGCGGCCAAACTCGAGTTGCTCGACGCGCTCGTGGCCACGGGTGTGCGGAGGATCGAGGCAACGGCTTTCGTCTCGCCGAGCGCCGTACCGGCATTGGCCGACGCAGCCGAGGTCGCTTCGGCGGTGCACCGGTACTCCGACGTCGTGTTCTCGGCGCTGGTCGCCAGCGTGGGTGGAGCGGCCAGGGCGCTGGACGCCGGAATGGCCAACCTCGAGTACGTCGTGTCGGCCGCCGACGGGCACTCGATGGCGAATGTCCGTCGGAGTACGGAGGAGTCGATTGCGCTTGTCCCTGAGATCGCGAAAGCGGTTCACTCCGCCGGAGGCACCCTGGAGGTGATCTTCGCGGTGGCCTGGGACTGTCCCTTCGACGGCCCGACACCGCCTGACCGCGTCATCGATCTCGCCGCCCGCGCCGTCGACGGCGGTGCCGATGTCCTGTGTCTCGGCGACACCATCGGTACCACAACACCTCGCAGGATGGTCGACCTCGCCCAACCCATCCGACTCGCACACCCCGACGTGCCAGTCGGGCTGCACATGCACAACACCCGCGGCGCAGCTCTCGCAACGATTCTCGCTGCCATGCAGATCGGTATCACCGACATCGACTCCTCGATCGGCGGCCTCGGAGGCTGCCCGTTCGCGCCGGGCGCGAGCGGCAACGTCGCCACCGAGGAGCTCGTGAATCTGTGCCGTGATATGGATGTCGCCACCGGAATCGATCTCGACAAGGCCATCGACGCAGCCCGTCTGGCGCAAAGCCTGATAGGACGTGAACTGCCTAGTGGAGTCTTACGAGCGGGTCCTCGCCGGGATCGATGACCGGTCACAAACTCCAATACGGCTGTGAGATGAGGACTGATGAACTCGAGTACCGAGGTAAACCGGAACCTCGCCGACCACAACTCTGCGCTTGCCGGCTACATCCCCGGAGAGGCCGGCATCTGGGTTCTCATCTTCGGTGACATGTTCGTCTTCGCGGCATTGTGCACGGCGTACCTGAGCGCGCGCGGCGGGCAGCGGGATCTATTTGCGCAATCACAGGACGCACTGAACCGAAGCATGGGCGCTGCGAACACGTTGATACTCCTCACGAGTTCTTTGCTTGTGGTGTTGGCAACCAACGTGTTTCGCACAGAGCGGTGGCGGCATCTGACGCCGAGATTGACGGCAGCGGGGTTCGCGGTGGGCGCCTGCTTCGTAGCTGTCAAGATGCTCGAGTATCACGAGAAGCTCTCAGCAGGAGTGACGCCTGCCACCAATGAGTTCTTCACATACTACTTCGTGCTCACGGGCTTTCACCTGCTACACGTCATCATAGGTTTGGTAGTCCTGCTGGTTTTGACGGGGCTTTCACGCAAACCCGCGCCGCCTCCTGCTCGGATCAAGTTCTTCGAGGGGGGCGCGTGCTTCTGGCACATGGTCGACCTGCTGTGGTTGATCATCTTCCCCATCGTCTTCCTGGTGCGCTGAATGAAGCGAACAGTAGTTTTCTCGCGTGCTTCGCTGACGTGGTCATTCCTCGCGGTTCTGACGATCGTGTCATGGGTGCTCGGCAGCGACCACGCACTGGGCAGCGGCGGAAACCATGTTTCGGCGAGCCTGGTGATCATTGTCGTGGCAGTGGTCAAGGTCCGACTGGTCGGTATGTACTTCATGGAACTGCGGGACGCTCCGGTCGCACTTCGATTGATATTCGAAACCTACTGTGCGGCAGTACTTGTCGTATTGGGTAGCGTATACCTCTTCGGGTAGGGCTGCTTACGCAGCCAGCACAGTCCGTCGATCGACGACAGTGCGCCTATCGCCTCAGATCCGATCCAAGATCGCGACGGCTCCCGATTCCGCCAGTTCGTCTATTTGCTTGTCATCGAAGCCGGACTCGCGCAGAACAATTCGGGTGTCGGCCCCACGGGCAGGGTTACCTGGTCGTGTACGCCCCGGGGTACGCGAGAGCCTCGGCGCCGGCGCAGCCGTCAGCGTGCCGTCGTCGCGCGTGAAAACCGTCCCACGGTCACGCAAATGCGGGTCGTCGGCCAGTTCGTCGAGCTCCAAGACGGGCGATCCGCATCCGTCGGTGTCGGCAAAGACCGCAGTCCAATGCGACCGCGGCTTGGCGGCGAACAGCTCGGCGATACGGGCGCGCAGCGCCGGCCAGCGCGCCGAATCCATTTGGTCACCGGGGCTCACGTCGTCGAGACCGATGGCAGCGAGGAACTGCACGTAGAACTTGGGCTCCAGCGCGCCAACCGCGAAATAACGACCGTCGGCGCAGGCATAAACGGTGTAGAACGGCGCGGCGCCGGACAGCAGGTGCGATCCCCGACCACCCCACAGCCCGGCGTTGAACTCACCGAGCTGGGGGATGTTGAGCAACGCCGAGCCGTCTGCGATGGCCGCGTCGATAACTTGCCCCCTGCCCGTCCTCGTACGTTCGAACAGGGCGAGCATGATTCCGAATGCCGCTGTCAGTGAGCCACCAGCCAAGTCGCCGACCAGAGCAAGTGGTGGTACGGGCGCCGACTCGCCGATCACGCCCAACGATCCGGAGACCGCGGTGTAGTTGATGTCGTGGCCGGCGCGGGCGCTGTAGGGGCCTGTCTGCCCCCACCCGGTGAGCCTGGTGTAGACGAGTCGAGGGTTTCGAGCGCAGAGAACGTCAGGACCGAGACCCCTGCGCTCCATCGTTCCCGGACGATTGCTCTCCAGTAGAACGTCGCAGCAGTCGGCGAGTTGCGCGATCACCTCGGCTCCACGGGGATTTCGGAGATCGACGACAGCCGACCGTTTCCCGCGCGCGAGGTTGACGGCCGGATCGAACGCTGCTGGAGGACCAGGGCGCTCTACCGCGATCACGTCGGCGCCGAAGTCCGCCAGGATCATCGAGCAGAACGGTCCGGGACCGAGCGCGCTGAGATCGAGCACGCGAACACCACTTAGCGGCGCTGGATCGCTTCCTGGTTGCAACATGCTGCTCATCACGCCCTCTGTCCCCACCGGTGGCTCCGGCACGCCGATTATATCAAACACAGTTCGGTTACCGGCCGGGCAATCGGTGCCCCCCGGGCAAGGGGGCCGATCCCGTCACGGCCAACCCAAGGTCGGCTCAGATGGTGCTGAGCGTCGGCGTCGGTGACTCGCCAGGGAGCTCCGCGCTTTCGTCGTAGTCCCGCTGCGGCCTGGCGGCGGCTTGAAGTAGTGCCCAGATCATGACTCCGAACCACGCTCCGAAGACGGACAGCGGAATCCAGAAGGCGAGCACGCCGTTCCATGCCAGCGGGCCGCGCTTGAACAACGCGACCAAGCCGCCAAATCCGAATGTCAGAGCGGCCCAGACGTTGAACCAGCCCACCCAACGGGGAAACAGGGGCGGAGTGCGCTTGTCTCCGAGTATGACCACCGCAACTGCCAGGCATTGCATCACCGCAGTGCTGACCACGCCGACGAAGAGCAGCCAACATAGGTCGAAGAGGGCCTGCGTGATCTCGGGCGACCTCTGGGGGCGGTAGGTGGCGGCGAGGCCGATGAAGCACGGGAGGATGAACTCGAACACGAACAGGATTCCCAAGCCGAGTTGCAGCCAGGCCAGCGGCGATTGTGGTCCCTCGATGCGCCGCATCTGCACGGTGATCTCCGTGATGAACGGGGCCAGGAATACGGCGCCCGCGGCGATAATGATCAAGCCGATCTGGATACGTACCGTGTTGCTGGAGATTAGTGCGGCGACCTCGGCGGCGCTCATCGACGGCCGGGGCAGGGGGAGGAAGCCGGCGACCAGGAGTCCCGTCAGCATGACAGCGATCATCACTGCGCCGCTCCAGATACACAGACGTTGATTCCGTGCGTTCACTGACATGCTCCTCGCCGTAGCAACTCGCTATCCTGTGGCTCGGGTCACAAGACTGAGCCCCCGGTGGCCTAAACCATACAACGTTTGAACGTGACGCTGTCAAGAAGCGTGCGTAGACGCCCTACTGAGTAGGTTCAGCATGTGAGCGGCATCTGCTGCTGGCCAGACCGCTGATCACAACAATCAACCGGTGGGGACGGCCTGGCTACGGCTTTAGACAGTTGGGTGGACGAAAGTGATCGCCGAGGCGTGGTCGGCCTGAAGCGAGACCGCGCCACGAGGGCGAAGTTGTGGACTCGCCGCGTCCTTCGACTTACTTAGCGAACACAAAACCCACACTATATGGTTATCTCGAACGATGGCCTTAACAATCTGTGGTCGTAGGGTCACTGCAATGGACCGACCCACACAACCGTCGAGGGTGCACGAAAATGGCTAGGCCCAAGGAAGCACTGATCTCGCGGCGGCGTTCGCTCGAGACGGCCCTCAAGATCATCGACGAAGAGGGGCTGGGTGCGTTGAGCATCCGGCGTCTCGCAGACGAACTGGGTGTCAACGGTGCCTCGCTGTATCACCACTTCGAGAACAAGGATGCCATCGTCACCGGAGCCGCGCAGCTGGCACTGGCTGAGGTTCGCGCCCCGGATGTCGGTGCGGGGTCGTGGCGGGAGTGGTTGCCGAACAACGCCAAGCGCTTACGCGCCGCGCTTCTCGCCCATCCGGAGCTCATTCAGGTGATCGTGGCGAAACGCAGCATCGACGTCGGTCCCAGGGAACTGGAGACCTCAGCGGCTCATCTGATCGGCGAAGGGGTTCCGAGCGCTGCGGTCATGCCGCTCATCGAGTCCTTGGAACTCATCGCGATAGGTAGCGCGCTACACGAGACGAAGGGCGCCCCGTCGTTGGATGACCAAGCTGCGCTTCAGAGCAGCGAGGACTATCCGGTGTTGGCCAAGGCTCTCCGCGACCGCGGATTGACGTCCGAGGAGATGTTCGACGTCGTCACCGCCAGCATTGTCAGGGGTGTTGAGGAAGCCATCAAGGAACGCCAGGCGCGGTGGCTGCCGGCTGGCGTCGTCACCGATGGACCGAATTCCACGTAACGACGGGCGGCGCCTGGGGACCATGCTAATCTAACGTCGTTTGGAACCTTTGGAGTCGTCGACCCCTGTTCGCCGACCGCGGAAGAGGGGTGCGCAATGCCCGACACCATTGCCGGACGTACAGCCGTCGAGCCCAGGGTCCGCGGACGAGTCGCGGTGGTCGGGGGTGGCGCCGCAGGAATCTCAGCCGCTCATCGCCTGCGGAGGGCGGGCCTGAATCCCGTTGTCTTCGAGGCATATTCGGCCATAGGCGGTCGCGCGCGCACGGTGTGGCGCGATGGGTTCGGGTTCGACATCGGTGCGGGCGCTCTGCCGTCGAGCAACGAGCACGTGCGCAGGATGATCGCCAGCCTGGGCGCCGACCGCGAGCTCGTCAGCCGAGGCGCTGTCGTCGGCGTGCTGGACAACGGCTCGGTGAGCAGGGTGGCGCGACGGGCGCCCCTTTCCTTCGCGTCGTTCTCCGCGCTCGGGACGCGTTCCAAGTTATCGTTGTGGCGGTTGGGTTTCGACCTCGCACGAATGTACTCCGCAATCAACTACGAGGACCTCTCCACCGCAGCGGGATTCGACGACCAAACGGTCCGGCAGTACGTCGACCGGCACTACAGCCCCGAAGTGCGCGAGAAGTTGATCGCACCGCTGACCAGGGCTCTGCTGCTGGTGGAACCCGAACAGACCTCGGTGGTTGATCTGTTCGCTGCGATCAAGAGTCTCCTGGTGGCCGGCTGGCTGTGGACTCACCCAGAGGGAGTCGGATTCTTCATCGAACGTGCGGCCCGCGATCTTGAGGTGCACCTGAGTGCAACCGTGGAAACCGCCACCGAGGACTCCGATGGCGTCGAGGTCGTGTGGTCCGACGGCACCGCTGTGGTGCATCGCGAACGATTCGACGCGGCCGTTCTCGCCGTCTCGGCCGCCGACGTGCTCGAGATACACAAGGGTCTCGACGTCGACAGAGCTCGCTATCTAAGCGATCTGGATTACTCCGAGTCGATCGTGGTGAGTCTGGGCGTCGGAACCGCTCCGCCCGAGCCGGCGTCCATGGTGTTGATACCGCGGGACCTCAACCCCGACTTGCCGGTGATCGGACTCGGTCACAACCTCGCTCCAGGACGAGTGCCGCCGGGAGCCGGGATCCTGACCGCGTTCTGGATGCGGGATTGGTCGCGCCGTCATTGGCAGGCCGATGACGACGAACTGTGCGACTTGACCGTTCAAGCGGTCAACGGGCTGCGCCCCGGCTGGGCTGCTGACGTGTGCGCCAGTCACGTCGCCCGCTGGTCGCCGGCCGTGGTGGCGAGCCGTCCGGGAACGTTCGTCGGCTTACGCGACTTCGCCGCGCGGAGCAGGTTCGACCGGCGCATCCAACTCGCCGGTGACTACCACGCGCAGACGAGCGTCAATGCCAGCGTTGCGGCGGGAGAGGGCGCGGCGGCACGGGTCACAGCACTACTGCGAGCCATGTCATGAAGTCGCATGCGGATAGCGAAAGGCGGGAAATGACAAGCACTTACCGACAGAAGTCGGCGGTCGTCGTCGGTGGCGGTATCTCCGGGCTGACCGCCGGCTTCCGGCTGCACCAACGCGGTTACGCCGTCACAGTCCTGGAACGGTCGGCCGAGGTCGGCGGCAAGATGAGCAGCCTGAACGTGAACGGCTTCACGGTGAACCGCGCAGCCAACATCCTCCCGTCGTCGTACGCGAACCTGCGCAGACTGATCAACGATGTCGGCCTCGGCAGTACGGTCAGCGACGTCACCGGCATGCTGGCGATCCCCCGCGACGGCGAGCTCAAGCATATCCGCTCAACTGGCACCGCAATGGTGATCGACGGAGCGCGAACCGACCTGCTGTCGGTGAAGGCTCGCTTGAAGGCACGGAACCTGGTGATCGACGGCATTCGCATGAAGAAGTATCTGAGCTACGAGAACCTCGGTGCCTCAGCACCGTTCGACGTCGAGTCCGCAGCGGAGTACTGCGATCGCCGACTCACTCCCGAACTGGAGGAGTTCCTGGTCAATCCGATGCTGAGAGCACTGTACTGCAACGAAACCGACAGGCTGTCGATCGTCGACTTCTTCTTCGCAGCGGTAAACTTCATCGGCTCGGGTTTCCTGCGGTATCAGGGCGGGATCGGCTTCCTCACGGGTGCCCTCGCCAAATGTCTCGACGTGCGCTATCACGCAGAAGTCGCCCGAGTCGAGGAGCGGGACGATGACGTCGCGATCACATACTCGCTCGACGGTTCTGAACAATCGATCACCGCGGATGCCTGCGTCATCGCCACTGACGCCAAGACCGTCCCGGGTCTGTTCGACCAGCTCGACCCCCGGCAGCGCGAGATCATCACCGATCACTTCGAGTACGCCACCGTGTACGCCGGCCATTTCGCGCTCAAGTCCCGGCCCGATGAATCCGCCATGGTTATCCCGGTTCCCGCATCGTTGGAAAAGGGCCTGTGCGCGGTCGTTCTACCGCACAACTACAGTGACGCGGCACCCGCTGGAAAGGGATTGGCGAGCACCTACTGGCTAGAAGACTGGTCGCGAGCCCGCGAGCACGTGTCCGACGAGGCGCTGGCAACCGAGATGCTCAGGGGAATCGACAAAGTGCTGCCGGGAACGTCGAACAACGTCGAGTTCTCCCGCATCGATCGATGGCAACCCGCGACGATCCGCAGTTTCCCCGGGATGTACAGCTACGTCGGCGAATTCGTGCGCAGGATCGACCGCGGCTCGCGGGTACAGCTGGCCGGCGACTACCTCAGCGCGTCGAGTACCAACGGATGCGCATCTTCAGCCGAAGCTGCCGCCGCCCGAGTCATTGCGGTGGTCGGCTGAACGATATCGCGATGAGTCTTCGTTCCAGCGAGGCCCGAGCGGATCCGGGGACGTACTCCTTGCTCCCGCAGACCACGGCGCAGCGTGCGCGCTTCGCACTCGATCCCCTTTTGGCCGACCTGGTCGCCGCCGAGAACGGGCGTACCCCAGAACATTCCGCCGTGAACGCAGACCCGACGCGGGTGTTCTGTGCGGGAATCATCGCAGCGCGCGCTGTCATCGACGCGGGCCGCGATGTCGGTTTCAACCGATGGATTCACACGGTATCGGTCAACTTCCAGGACCCGGCGTTGCGGTCCGGCGAGGTTTCGACCGACATCGGCAATCGGGAGGAACGCGAGTCGTCCTCGTGGAGGTCGCTGGCTATCCGCCAGGGAAGTCGCCAGTTGGCCAGCGCGACCGCCGCTTTCGAGGATCCGCCGACAGGAAGACATCACCCGCATCTGTACGGCATCGGGGATGCCCCCGACCCCCATACCTTGGCTGTCCATGCCGACGCCGTCGGATCAACGACACTGCCGGTCGACGTTCGTCCCATCGACTGGGTTCCGCTGCCGGAGAGGGCGTCGGGGCTCGGCGCTCCCGTCCGGTCGTGGTTCCGGTTCGTCGATGAGCTCCCCGATGATCTGCTGCTGCACAGCGCGGCGCTCGCCCTGTGCGTCGATCCGCTGATCACCCGGAATCTGCTGGCCATCAACGCGTACACCGTGGGTGAGGGAAGCCCTCTGTTGCAGGGCTGGCGTCCACTGACGTACGCCATGTGGATACACCGCTGCTTCAGAGCCGACGACTGGATTCTCGCAACCGAGACCTCCGCCAGTGTTTTCGGAAACCGGGCGTTCTTCTCACTCAGCCTCCAGTCATCACAGGGCCGGCACGTGGCCTCCGCAGTACAGGAACTCCAGCTGGTGCGATCGGAGCCTGGTAGCTGAAGTGCTGGAAAAACCATACGTCGTTTGGTAGCGTGCGAAAGCACAAGCTGCTGACTCCATGGAGGCCGAAATGTTCCATCACGTCGCGATTGCGGTAAAGGACGTCGACAAGGCGCACGAGTTCTACACCAAGGCCATGGGATTCGAGCTGCGCAAGGTGGTCAAGCGACAGGCTCCCGACGGCGGCTGGACGAAGCACATCTTCTACTCCAACGGTGACGA
Source organism: Mycolicibacterium anyangense (assembly GCF_010731855.1). Classification (NCBI taxonomy): domain Bacteria; kingdom Bacillati; phylum Actinomycetota; class Actinomycetes; order Mycobacteriales; family Mycobacteriaceae; genus Mycobacterium; species Mycolicibacterium anyangense. The sequence continues at coordinate 4,129,372 of NZ_AP022620.1, forward strand.
AGACGGCTTCTTCGCAATATGGGATCTGCGCGGGCTCAAAGACGCCGGGCTCCAGGACGAGGATTGGAAGGGCGGGTTGTCGGTCGGTGTCGGTCTGCCCTATTGGGTCAACCACCTCGCCTTCGACTGCCACGACATCGGCCAACTCGAGGCGCACAAGCAACGTTGGCTCGACCTCGGGTACCACGCCGTCGAGGTGAAGCACGAGTTCATCCACTCGATCTACACCCGGGATCCCGACGGCACTCTGGTCGAGTTCACGTTCGACACTGCGCCGCTGACACTCGAAGACAAGCTCGAAGCCATCGAGTTGATGGCCGACAACACGCCGGCCAGCGTGCCCGAGTATGAGGGAATCGTGCACAAATCGCCCAATGCCAAGGCGCGTAAGCAAGCCGAACGCGACATCGACAGCGCAGCCGCCGCGATCTGACGGGCGCGACGCCACGTGACCATCGACGACGCTGTCGTCAAGACGGCGGCCGATTCGATCAGCCGCGGGGAGTGCATCGTCCTCTTCGATGATTTCGCCGAGGATGGTGGTGCGGATCTCGTGATGGCCGCGGCCCTGGTCACCACGGCGCAGATGGCTTTTTTCGTTCGGTACACCGGCGGGTTCATCGCGGTCGCATTGCCCGAGAGCCGCTGTAATCGCCTGCGTATTCCCTCAGTGGTCGACAATGACGAGGACTGGCGCACGCCCCATCACGGTGTCGCCGTGGACGCTGCGGAGGGTATCGGCACCGGTATCTCCGCGACGGATCGCGCGCACACCGCCCGATTGCTGGCCGATCCCGAGTCGGCACATGCGGACTTCACGCGGCCCGGCCACGTGATCCCTCTGCGAGTGCCGCGGCGGGCTTACCGTTCTGGCGCGGCCGACCCGATCGCGACCGCGCTGTATCTCTGCGCCGCCGGCGGATTTCCGGCCGCACTGCGCAGTCAGTTGGTGCAGGACGCCGGCCCGCGGATGACCGGTGCCGAGGCGGAGGTCTTCGCCCGAGCACACGGACTGCTTTCGGTGTCTCATGTGGCCGTGCTCCGTGCGGTCAATCCCGCGACGGTTCTGTGATTGGGAGGCCCGGCCTTTGGCGAGAGCGACGTTCAGCGCGGTCATCGATCACCCAGTGGAGGTCGTGTGGGAGGTGATCGGCGATTTCCACGGAATCGATCGGTGGGTCGGCATGATCACCGCCAGTGTCGCCGAGGGGGGCGGCCGCGGCTCGGTCGGCTCGGTGCGACGGCTGACACTCGCTGACGGTCGCACCGTTGCCGAGCGACTTCTGATGTTCGACGACGTGGCCCGTCGGCTCGCGTACGACTTTCCGGAGGGCTGTCCGTTTCCGGTCGACGGCTTCGTCGGGTCGGTCGAGTTGGCGCCGATCACCGAGACCGGCGCGACGTTTCTCCAGTGGCACTCGTCGTTCGATGCCGACGGCGCTTCGCGAGATGCAATGGCGAGCGCCTTCCAGGCGCTCTACGCCGGTTTCGTCTCCGATCTCCGCGCCCATCTCGAGGGGTCTCGATTCTCCACGGCAACACCAGTCGCCACCCGCTAACAGAGGAGACCGCAGCATGGACCGTCATGCGCCAGGTGCCCCGACGACGATGGTGATGAATCCGACCGCCCAGTGGGTGTTCACCCTGCTTCACTTCGCCGTGGCAATCGGCCTCACCGCATGGGTGTGGCGCCGCTGGGACCGCGGCGAGGCCCGTATCGCGCTGCTGGTGCTGCTGGGCGGCGGCCTGTCCATCATCGCCGAACCGTTCTTCGACCGGCTCGGATTCATCTGGCACGCAACCGTGAACCAGTGGACTTTCGTGAGCTTGTTCGGGCACAGCGTCCCGGTGTGGATGTTCCCGGTCTACTTCTGGTTCATCGGTGGCCAGACCGTGTACATCCTGCATCGGTTGCGGGCGGGCGCCAGCGTGCGTGACATGTGGTGGTTGTACGCGGTGTTCTGCGTGATGGATGCGGTTCTCGAGCTGCCGATTCTGTACGTCGGAGGCGTCTACACATACTTCGGCAATCAGCCGTTCTGGGAGGCCGATTGGTTCCCCCTCCCTGGCTGGTACATCTTCGCCAACGGCGAACTGCCCTTCGCCGCGGCGGCCGTCGTTCTGCTGCTGAGTTCACTAGGCGACCGCCGCTACGCGTACGCGATTCCCATCGCCAAACCGATGGCCACATTCGCGGTGTACGCCGCCATCGCGTGGCCGGTCTGGGCCGCTCTCGACGCCGACGCGTCGACGTTCGTCAGCTACGCCGCCGGCCTCGCCACGATCGCTCTGGTCCTGTTCACCCGACAGGTACTGGCGACCGCCTGCGTCCGTACCGTGGCGGGTGGCGGCGCTGAAACGTTCTGGCCGACTCGCACAGCCGCGAGCGTCCCGGTGGTACCCAGTCGAGGCGCGTAGTCGTAAACAACCCCCGCTCCCGTGTACAGGGTGCGGGGGCCGTTCACGGATCCCTTCGCTGGAACGAGCCGCAGTCGATCAGCTCTCACCCTCGTAACGGTCGAATGCCAGGCGCAGTCTTTCGGGTCCGTTGGCTATACCGGGCGCCCAGTGCACGGGCTCCGTCGGGTCGATGAAGCGCAGGTTCGTAATCTGTGTGAAGAGTTCATCGAACGCGACGGCGATCTGGAGGCGGGCGAAGTGCGAACCCAGGCAGCGGTGGATTCCTAGTCCGAATCCCATGTTGCCCGCCCTGCGTACGTCGAAGTTCAACGTGTCGGCGTCGACGAACTGGTTTTCGTCGCGATTGGCGGAATCGAATCGGACCAGCAGCTGCTCGCCGGCGCTGATCTTGACGCCGCCCAGTTCAACGTCCTTGGTCACGCGTCGTCCGAGGCAGCCGACCGGCGACTCCAACCGGATGAACTCGTCGAGATCCTGCCGCACCCAACGGGGGTCGCGAAGGCGGGCCTCCAGCTCCGGTTGCACGGCCACGTGGTAGGCGATGGAGCCCATTGCGCCACGTGTGGTGTCGAGACCGCCGAGGAACAGCACAGTGAGCACACCCAATCGCTCGTCCTCGGTGAGCGGCCGTGCGTCAGCACCGACGGTGCCGTTGATGAGCGCATTGATCACGTCGTTGCGCTCGACCGGGTTGTCCTCACGATCGGCTAGATACTGGCCGGCCAGAACGGCGAGGTCGAAGAACGACTCGTCGGACGCTTCGATGCCCGCGCGGACGACGATGTCACCCGCCTCCCGCATCTTCTGCGGATCCTGCTCGTTGAAAGCGACTTTCGCCAGCGCGTTGGCCACGAAGGGTGCGGCGAACTCAGTGATGAAGTCGAACTCGCCCTTGTCGATGAACTGCTCGATAAGCGCCCGTGCCTCGCTGCGCATCTCGGGTTCGTACTGCAGGAGGAAGTTCCTGGTGAACAGCGGGTTGAGCAGTTTGCGCAGTTCGGTCTGGAAAGGCGGGTCGGCATCCAGCGGGTTGAGCGACACCGGAGACGCGCCTCTCGGGTTCACCCCCGTAGAGGAGAAAGTCGTCGGATCCTCGAGAACCTTTCGCACTTCCTCGTACCGCGTCACGACGTACTGTCCGCCTCCGTCAGCCGACGTGTGCGCGACCGGACAAGTGGCCCGAGCATGGGCGAAGACGTCCCACTTCACCCGCTCGTGCTCGGGATTCCACATGTCGAAACGGTCGAGGATGTCCTCGGGATTCACACTGGGCTCAGTCGACACGGTCGATGCTCCTTCGTCGCTTTCACGCGCGTCTGTGCGACGCGCCGCACGCGTATACGAGAGTAAACCATCGTCGTTTGGTTCATCAATGACGGGCGCGAAAAGGGCGCGAGGCCGATTTCGTATCCCGATAACCAAACATGGTTTGCTAAACTGCACAGGCAAACGTGCGCTGCGGTTGCACCCCAACAGTGGTGCAATCCGAATTCGCTCGGTCCCGAGTTCACGGAAGGGTGCCTCATGAAGGCGATCATCGATAACCACCTCTGTCAGGGCCATGGTCGCTGTGTCACCATCTGCCCCGACGTCTTCGACATGGATGACGCGGGCAACGGCATCGTCATCGTCGACGAGGTGCCGGAGCATCTCGTCGACGACGCGGAGGAGGCTGCAGTGGCGTGCCCGGAGACCGCTATCCGCATCGAGCGCTGAGCGTGGGGCCAGCGCCGAGCGTCAGGGCGACTCGCTTGCCAGATCCTCTAGCTGGCGCAGTATTTCGGCATTGTGCTCGCCGAGGAGCGGCGCACCGCGGACGACCCGGCCGGGGGTCGCGCTGAGCTTGGGAACCACTCCCGGCATGGGCACCGTTTCGTCTCCTAGCCCCGGCTCTGGCACGTCGATGATCATGTCCCGCGCGGCGTAATGCGGATCGCCGGCGATGTCGTCGGCCTTGTAGATGCGTCCTGCCGGTATCCCGTGCTCGGAGAGGCATCTGAGGGCAGCATCGCTGCTCAGCGTCACGGTCCAAGCGGATATCGCGGCGTCGAGTTCCACCTGGGCCGCACCCCGTCCTACGTGACTGAGGTAGGGCGAACCTGGCGCGACCCAATCGGGTCGGTCCATGGCCTCGGCGAGCCTTGTGAACACCGAATCTTGATTGGCGCCAACGATTATCCACTGACCGTCCGCCGTGGGATATACGTTCGACGGCGCGATGCCCGGCAGTAGAGGTCCGCTCGGCTGGCGTATGCGTCCCAGCTTCACGTACTCGGCCACGGTCGACTCCATGTACATCCACATCGCCTCGTACAGAGCGACATCAATGATCTGCCCGAGTCCCGATCCGTTCTTCCGGTCTCGCGCCCAGAGCGCCATCAACGCTCCGATGAACCCCTGCGTGGCTGCCAAGGCGTCACCGAGCGAGATGCCCACACGCACTGGCGGCCGTCCTGGCTCACCGGACAGATGCCGAAATCCGCTCATCGCCTCGGCGACGGAACCGAACCCGGCTTGATCGCGGTACGGCCCGCTCTGACCGAATCCGGTGATGCGCACCATGATCAGACCCGGATTGATCTCGGCGAGGTTTTCGGGACCGAGTCCCCAGCGTTCCATGGTGCCGGGTCGGAAGTTCTCCACGACGACATCGGCGGTTCTCGCCAGCTCGCGAAAGATCCGCTGGCCTTCGCTACTGCGAAGGTCCAGTTCGACCGACTTCTTCCCGCGGCCGATGATCGACCAGTACAAGCCTATGCCCTTGTACAGGCCGCCCCACGTCCGCATGGGATCACCGACACCCGGCGGTTCGAGTTTGATCACCTCGGCGCCGTGGTCGGCGAAGAGGTGTCCGCAGAACGGGCCGCCGATGATGTGGCCAGCCTCGAGCACGCGAAGCCCTTCCAGCGCGCCGCCGTTGATCGGTGTCGTAGCGGTCATCGACTGGCCGCCGACGTCCCGAGTTGTATCGGAAGATCGTCGGCCAGGACACCGGCCACGACCTTCTCGCCAGGTGTGAAGGTCGCGGGCATGGCGATGTAGCCGTTGACCAGGGGGATAGTCGGATATGCGACGACCTTCTCACGGTCGATCCGGTAGTCCGGCATACGGTTGAGCACCTCCTGGAGGAGCAAGGCCATCTCGGCTGGAGCGACGAAGGCTCCGAGGCAACGGTGCACGCCGGATCCGAACGACAGGTGGCGGTTAGGAGCCCGATCGAGCTGAACCTCATTCGGATTGTCGAAGACCTGGTCGTCGGCGTTGGCAGAGCCGAGTGCCAGCAGGACCCGGTCACCGATGTCGAGTCGAACTCCGGCGACCTCGACCGGCTGTGCCACCGTGCGGGCCACACCCGTGCTCGGACTGGTGTAGCGGATGAGCTCATCAACCGCAGCCGGAAGGCGCGAGTGGTCTTCGGCGAGCCATTCCCACTGGTCGCGGTGATCGTCGAAGTAGAGGAAGCTGTTGGCGATCAGCGCGGTCGTAGTGTCGATGCCGCCGTTGAGGAGCATGAAGATCAACTCGACGGCGAGGTCCTCGGAGATGGGTTCACCGTTCTCTTCGCCGCTCAGAAGCTGCTCGAGCACGCTGCCGTCGTCCAGGGGGTGCGCGCGGCGCTCCCGAACGGTGGCGCGAATGTCATCGAGCATCGACGCGACGGCGCGGCCCGAACCCTTTTCCCGGTAGGCGGCCTTGTGCAGGGTGGTGGCGTAGAACTCCCACCGGTCGAGAGGCAATCCGAGGTAGTCGAGGGTGATCAACGCCGGCAACGGATTGGCGATGTCGTCGACGAAGTCGATCGACCCGCTCTCGATCACCTTGTCGATGCACCAGGACACCAGTTGCTGCATCCGAGGCTGGTATTCCTGGACGGCCCGCTTGGTGAATCGCCCGCTGATGATCTTCCTGAGCGCTTGCGATCTCGGCGGATCCATCTCCATCATGCCCATCCGAACGGCGTTGGTGGGGACGGTGACGCCGCCGGAGGCGATCCGGCCGTCGCCGAGGTCCAAGTCCCGCCCGCAAACGAAATTCTGCGGATCGTGCAGGATCTGTTGAATCGCTTGGTAGTCGGTGGCTACGAAGAAGCCGCCGTGCTTCTCGCTGTGCGCCATAGGGCAAGCAGCGCGAAGCCCTGCGTACTGCTCACGCCAGCTCTCGGCGAACTCGGGCGAATGGTGGTCGAACTGATCCATGACGACTCCTCCGGGGGGCGGCCGGGTGCGACTCGACGAGCGGGATTGCGACCCAGCGAGAACCTTGTGAGAATACCAAACACTGTTCGGTGAACCCAAGAATCAAGAGCTTCTGCTCTTCCGCACCACGGCGAACATCTCGTCGACGTCAGTGAACTTCAGCCGAAGTCGGCCGTGGCGGGCACCAGCGCTGACCTCCGCCCTGTCGAGGACCATCCAGCCCTGGTAGTCGACCACGTCGGGTTGCCGCATCCGCACCAGCGCGCCGATGGCGTCCGGCGCAGTGGTCACCTCGTGAAGCCGTCCTCGCTCGAAGTCGTCGAGGACGTGCGCCACGGTCTCCGCGGCGCACCGCTTGTTCGTCCCGATCACCCCGGACGGTCCTCGCTTGATCCATCCGGCGACGTACTGCCCGGCGACGACGTCGCCGTCTGGCCCGGTGAGCACCCGCCCCTCGGAATTCGGTATGACACCTCGGGTTTCGTCAAACGGCACCCCCGCGAGCCCTCGACCGTGGTATCCCACCGAACGCAGGACCAGGCCAGTCTCGATGACCTCGGTGTCGCTCGTAGGCTTCGCGATCACCGACCCGTCGGCGCATGCCACGAGCTCGTTGCGGACTACCCGGACGGCGTCGACGCTCTCGTCACCCAGAATCGCTTCCGGCGAGCGAAGGTATCGGAAGACGATCCTCTTGTTGGCGACGGGCGCCGTTGCCGCCGCCTCCTGAGCGAGCTTGACCTTCACGCCCACCGACGGGTCGGCGCCCTCGCTCTCGATCAAGTGGGCGCTCACCTCATCGAGCTGGGCCTCGGCAGGATCGGCCACCACGTCAATGTCCTTGCGCTTCATCAAGGCTAGGAACTCCGGATTGGTGTACGCGGCCTGCGCCACGCCTCGACGGCTCAGGATGACCACTTCTTCGATCTTGCTGTGCCGCAACGCCTCGACGGCGTGCGGCGCGATATCGGTGGTGTCCAACTCGTCGGGATCCGACAGGATGATGCGCGCCACGTCCAAAGCCACGTTGCCGTTGCCGACGATGACGGCCCGCTCGCAGCCCAGGTCGAACTGCAGATGGCGGTAATCCGGATGCCCGTTGTACCAGGCGACGAAGTCAGTCGCAGAATGCGACCCGGGCAAATCCTCGCCCGGCACACCGAGTTTTCTGTCCCCCGGCGCACCGATGGCATAGATCACCGCGTTGTGGTGCTCGGCCAATTCCTCCGGGGTCAGGTGCATGCCGACCTCGACCCCGAGGTGAAGAGCCAACCCCGGTTTGTTGCCCAACGAACGGAACACGTCCGTAACGGATTTCGTGCTGGGATGGTCCGGTGCTACCCCGGCTCGGATCAAACCGTAGGGGGTCGGCAGACGATCGAACATGTTGACCATGACCCCGGGTTGTTCGAGCAGCTCTGCCGCCGCGTACCAGGCGGCTGGGCCCGACCCCACCAGGGCTACCCTCAGCCCGGCGGCCTCAACCGTACGCCGCTGGGTCGGCGGACGCGCCGGTGTGCCGGGTTCGATGGGATAGCGGTCGTAATACGCGGCGTTCAACGCGAGGTACGGCTCGGTGTCGTCGTCGAGCTCGTCCTCGGCCTTGATCGCGTCGACCGGGCACTCGTATACGCATGCCGCGCAATCGATACACGTGTTCGGGTCGATGAACAGCATCTCCGTTTTCATGAACGGAGCCTCTTCGGGCGTCGGATGTATGCAGTTCACCGGGCACACTTCGACACACGAGGCGTCGTTGCAGCAGGGCTGCGTGATCACGTACGTCATGAGGCGTGGCCGAGAGCCGAGCCATTGCGCGACCTGTAGCGGACTCGTAAGCGGGTCATTTGACCGGGTATCCCTTTGTCGCGGTGTAGGTCTGGTACTGCTCGAACGCCGGGGTGATCGCGGGAAGCAGTTTGAGTAGCTTGCCGACCGGTCCCTCCACCTTGACCTTCTTCCGGGCGAGTGCCATGGGCACATTCAGAGCGCCGAGCCAGAACTTGTGGCCGTCATCTGCGGACATCGACAGCTTGAGCTCCGATTCACGCGCGGCTGCCTCCTCTCCCGCGTACACGACAGGAGGGTCCACTGTGCAGTCGAGCAGGAACAATGCGTCGGGTCCGGTGTACTGCACTTTGAACGAGGTGTCCCCCGCGACGAACTTCGGTCGCAGATCGGGATCCGCGACGATCTGCTCCAGGAATGGCGTGACGAATTCCGTTAGTTCGTCGGATGTGGTGAATACGGACATGCGAGCCTCCATGGGTCTTGCGCGCCCTGGCGCTGCATTCTCGCCGCAGGGCACTGGCCAGTCAGAAACCAACACTGTACGGTAATCGGAAGTATGCCGGGTCACACTATTGCCGAGGAGTTCCCGATGCCAACGCAGACGATCAACGGGCGGTCTGCTGCCACGTTCAGCGAGTTCGACGTCATCAATCCGGCGACGGGCGCCCCCTTCGCCAAGGCGCCGTCTGCCAGCAAGGCGCAGGTAGATGAGGCCTTCGAGGCCGCTCTCGCGGCATACCCCGGTTGGCGGGCCGATGAGGGCCTTCGTCGGGCCAAGCTGCTGGAGGCGTCTGCCGCCATCGCCGAGGCGGCCGGGGAGCTCACCGGCATTCTGGCCGAGGAGTCGGGAAAAACCACACAGTTCGCAGCCTTCGAAGCACCGGTGGCCGCCGGGTGGCTCGGCTACTACGCGGGGCTGGAACTTTCCCGTGAGGTGCTTCAAGACGACGAGAAGGCCCGAGTCGAGGTCGTCCGCCGACCGCTCGGGGTCGTCGGCGCCATCACCCCGTGGAACATGCCGATCGGGCTTGCCTTCTTCAAGATCGCTCCTGCGCTGCGCGCGGGCAACACCGTGGTATTGAAGCCCTCTCCCTTCACCCCTCTGAGCACCCTGCGCGTCGGGGAGATCCTGCGCGACATCCTTCCTCCGGGGGTTCTGAACATTGTCAGCGGCGGAGATGACGTCGGCCGGTGGATCGTTGAGCATCCCGTCCCCCGCAAAATCAGCTTCACCGGCAGCGTCGCCGGCGGTACCGCCGTGAACGTCGCCGCTGCTGCGGACCTGAAGCGGGTCACCCTCGAGCTCGGCGGAAACGACGCCGCAATCCTGCTCGAGGACGTCGACCTCACTGAGATCGCCCCCGGCCTGTTCTGGTCGGCCTTCTTCAATAACGGTCAAGCGTGCGCCCTGATCAAGCGGGTCTACGTGCCGCGGGCCCTCTACGCCGATGCGGTCGAGGCGCTCGCCGACGTCGCGCGCGGCACCGTGGTCGGAGATCCGGCCGACCCGGCGACCCAGCTCGGCCCTCTCGCGACGCTGCCGCAGTTCGAAAGTGTGTCCGGGCTGGTGGACCACGCGCTTGCGGGCGGCGCCAAGGCTGCGACGGGCGGAACGAGGATTGATCGGCCGGGGTATTTCTACGAACCGACCATCGTTTGCGACATCGAGGACGGAACGCCGCTCGTCGATGAGGAGCAGTTTGGTCCGGCGCTGCCGATCATCGCCTACGACGACGTCGATGACGCCGTGTCGCGAGTCAACCGTTCCACCTTCGGCCTGGGCGGCAGCGTCTGGACTGCGGACGTGGAGCGCGGGCAGGACATCGCGGAGCGTTTGGACGTCGGCACGACCTGGATCAACACGCACGCCAGCCTGGCGCCCACCGTGCCGTTCGGAGGTTTGAAGCACAGCGGGCTCGGCGTGGAGAACGGCCCGTGGGGCCTGTACGCGTACACGGAGCTTCAGGCCGTTCACGTAAACAGGGGAGTCCCTGGTCCGACCGCGGGCTGACGTCCCCGGACACCGTCCAACGAGTTAACACAACCAACAATTGGAACAGTATTCCGGCGGCCCCGAAGAGGTCTGTCGACTCGACAAACGAGGAGCGAAATGGGAACCCTAGACGGCAAAGTGGCCTTCATCAGCGGTGGTGCGCGCGGTCAAGGGCGCACACATGCGCTGAGGTTGGCACGGGACGGCGCGGACATCATCACCTTCGACATCTGCGAGCAGATCGACTCCGCTCCCTACCCGCTGGCCACCGAAGACGACCTGGCCGAAACCGTTCGACAGGTGGAATCGCTCGGGCGGAAGATCGTCGCCCGCAAGGCCGACGTTCGCGATCAGATCGCCGTCGAGAAGGCGTTCCAGGAAGGCCTCGCCGAGTTCGGCCGAGTTGACATCGTGCTGGCCAACGCAGGCATCATGCCTATCGTCGGACCGACATCGACACGCGTGTCGGCCTGGCACGACAGCATCGACGTGATGCTGACCGGCGTCGTCTACACCCTCGAAGCCGCGGTACCGACCCTCGTCGAGCAGAATGAGGGCGGATCGATCGTCATCACCAGTTCGGTTGCCGGGCTCAAGGGGACGGCTCGCTCGTTGCGAACCAACACCTACGGGCTGCTCGGCTACACGGCCGCGAAGCACGGCGTTATCGGCCTCATGAGGTCTTACGCAAATGCGTTGTCCGGGAGCAACATTCGGGTTAACACGATCCATCCGACCGGCGCAAACACCCAGATGGTCGTCAACGACGCGTTCCTCGGGTCGGCCGAACAGTTCCCCGAACTGTTCGAGTCGATGTCGAACGCACTGCCCGTGCAACTCATCGAACCTGAGGACGTCTCGAACGCCATCGCTTGGCTGGTGTCCGACGAAGCCCGCTACGTCACCGGGGCGGTGTTCCCCGTCGACGCGGGCGCCTCGGTTCGCTGAACGTCATCGCCGACTGGTGGGCGAGCGTCTTCTCGGTGGAGGCGCTCGGCGGCGACATGTACTTCGCGGGCCCGACCACATCCGCCTTCGCTCGGCTTTACGGTGGGCAGGTGGCGGCGCAGTGTCTGCTGGCCGCCGCACAGACCGTCGACCGGGCGCGTGTTGCGCACTCGATCCACACGTCGTTCCTCAGAGGCGGTGACAACTCCAAACCCGTCGCCTATCGCGTCGATCGACAGCGCGAGTCCAAGTCGATGTCCACGCGCGCCGTCACGGCCGAGCAGGACGGACGGGTACTCGCCACCGCCACGGTGTCGTTCCATCTCATACCCGGGGCGGGTACGGTCCCGACCCCGGAGTACGACTGCGCCAGTGAGCAGTCAGCCGTCGAAGCAGTGCGAGCTCCGGCGTCGCTACCCACCCGAGGGGAATCGCTACGTGCGCGTTTCGGGCGGGACGTGCCGCCTAACGGTGCTGCGGAATGGCCGGTGGATCTGCGCTACGCCGACCGCGCGCCCTGGCTCGCTGCCCGCAATCATCACGACAGGAATCCCCGTAATCGAGTCTGGTTGCGGGCTCCCGAGTACCCGCGTGATCTCCGCGGATCGGACGCCGCTGCACTGACTTTCGCCACGGACCTGCCGATGTTCGAGCCGGTCTTCTTCCCAACCGATATCGCCTGGGAGGATGTCGTGTCCGGCACCGCCCTGCTGGGAGCCAGCATCGACCACAGCCTGTGGTTCCATCGTCCGGCGCGGGTCGACGAGTGGTTGATTCTCGATCTGCTCTCGCCGATTGCGCGCGACTCGCGAGCGTTCATCAGGGGCGACGTACGTACCCGCGCTGGTGCTCTGGTGGCGTCGGTCGCGCAGGAAGTCGCCTTCATCGCCCCACATCCGTGACCGGCGGGCAACTCTGCGCTCCGTTGCCGGTGTTTGGGCGGCGCTCACCGATGGAGGCGAGCCGCGATGGCTCGTTTGCCGCGCTATGACAGCGTCGCCGGAATAGGTTGGTCGTCACCGAGCCGACTCACACCGCCTCTCCAACTGGCGCGAACCGGTACGTGCGGCTTTTCGAATGCTGCGGGGCGGCCAGCCGAGAGAAGACAGTCACAGACCGAGTTCAGACAAGCCCGGATGGTCCACTGGGCGTGGCTCATTGCGATCCCAGAAGAACATGCGCTGCCCTTCCTCAATCCGCACATCGTTGATGCTGGCGTGCCGGTGTGTCATCAGACCGTCCTCGTTGTATAGCCAGTTCTCGTTGCCGTAGGCGCGGAACCATTGGCCCGAATCGTCGTGGTATTCGTACGCGAACCGCACCGCAATGCGGTCTTCACTTTGCGCCCACAGTTCCTTGATGAGGCGGTACTCGTGTTCGCGGTCCCATTTGTCACTCAAGAACTCGATGATCTGCGTGCGGCCTGTCACGAACACCGACCGGTTTCGCCACACGCTGTCGACCGAGTAGGCCTGCGCGATGCGCTGCGGGTCCCGGCTGTTCCAGGCGTCTTCAGCCAGCCGGACCTTCAGCGTGGCGGAGCCATCAGTGAAGGGCGGAACTGGCGGTTTGACAATGTTTGCAGAATTCATGGCCATAGTCGGTGTCTTCCTCGGTAGTAGATCGGGCTTGCGGGCTATGTAGACGAAGTTGTCTACATAAACCTCACCGTACTGCATGTAGACGAACCTGTCTACATTGCGCCGCCGCTCTGTGGACAGAGTTGTCTACAATGTCGGTATGAGCATCGCCGATACTCTGGATCCGCAGATCGACGTGCCGGCTCTCCCGGCTCGGGAACGGATACTGGCCACCGCGTACCGGCTCTTTTATCGCGAGGGGATTCGGGCCACCGGCGTCGACAAGGTGATAGCCGAGGCCGGCGTCACCAAGGTGACGTTCTACCGTCACTTTCCGAGCAAGGACGCTCTTATCCTGGCGTTCTTGGATTTGCGCCACCGGCGTTGGATGGATTGGTTTGTCGATGCGCTCGATCGCCACGTTGCTGGCAATCGTCGCCGGCCCGCAGTGGTGTCCGCGATCGAAGAATGGCTGACCGCGGACTCGTTCCGCGGGTGCGCTTTTATCAACAGCGTCAACGAGATCGGCGCTGATTTGCCCGAGGTCTACGCCATCACCGTGCGGCATAAGGCCGATATGGTCGCGGCCATCAAAGCGACACTTCCGCCGGGTGTGAACCGGACTCGAACGGCACAAGCGCTCGGCGTGGCAGTCGACGGCGCCATCGTGCACGCGCAGTATCAGCGGGACGCCGCGGCCGCGGTCAAGACCCTCGCCACGATCGCGTCGACACTATTGGCGGCGAATGAATAGCGCACCGATATGGGTTGTCGCACAATGTGATCCGTCCGCTGGCGTGACATCATCACCGGTAGGGACAGATGGTCGTCGTCAACGGCTGGCGGAAGCCAGAGCCTTGGACAAAGTCCAATCGCTCTGTCTACGCATCTCGTTCGCTGTCGTCATCGTCTGGTGGCAGGCGGTCAACGCTCCTCGCCAAGGCGACAAAGGAGACCGCAAACACCCCGAGCACCATTGCCATCACGATTCGCACCGATATCGCAATGCCGGTAACTTCGGCTGCGGCGGTGAGCAACCACCAAGCGCCGCAGGTTGAGGCAACTGCCGTCACCCAGTAGTGAACCTTTGCGGCCTTCCAGATGAGGCCGCGACCATAAAGAAATGCCAGCAGCCGCGTGTACGCCCCGGGCTTCTGGCTCGGCTCCTCCGGCTCGGCCATTGTGCGCCTCCATCACGTTCGCAAGCGGGTCATGTATTGAATCACCACATCACGACTACGTGCCAGCGTGGCGTCGAGAATGCCACGTCACTGATTGATCGGAGCAATGCAGTCGGCCGCACTGCCAGAGGTCGGTTAGAGGTCTTCTAGCAGTAGGCGTAGTGCAACGGTATCGACGGCGACGGCTGTGTTGGCAAGAACAATCACCGCCGCAGCACGTTTGCGATCGAGAGCCAGCATGCTCGAAAAGCCTCCCGTTGTGCCGTTGTGCCAGGTGACTTCCGATCCATCGATCTGATCGGTGAACCACGCATAGCCAATCCTGCTCTGGCCGTGAGCTTTCCATCGGGGTTCGAGTGCGGCTAAGCCAGGTGCGGTGGAGTCGAGCAAAGCGTGGACGTAGTGAGTCATGTCAGCTGGTGTTGAGCGCACCCCACCGGCGGGGGCGTAGGCACCCAATGTCCAGGGCTGCTCGGCCCTGCCGTGCGCACTCCACCCGTAGGGTGCCTCGGAAGGTAGGTCAGCGCTGGTCAACGGGGTGGTGGACCGCGTCATACCGAGGCGGGTGAAGAGTTGCCGGTCCAGTAGGTCGGGGTAGCCGACTCCAACGCGGGCCGCAAGCGCTTGGCCGAGCAGAGCTGCACCGAGGTTGGAGTACGAAAACTGGCCTCTAGCAACGATCTTCGCGGCCTCAGCTCGGGCTAGCAGACGCGACAGGTCGACGGTGTACGGGTTGCGGTGACGCAGGACGGCGATGACCGCGCTAGTGCGATCACGCAGACCGCTGGCAATCCGCGGAAGCCCGGAACGATGACTCGCCAGCTCCTCGAGGGTGGTGCAGGCCGCAGGACTACTCCCAAGTTCGAGCAGGCTTCCCAACCTGGCGTCGGTCCTGACCAAACCCGACTCCACAACGTCTGCGAACAGCGCTGACGTCATGGTCTTGGTGATGGAACCGATTTCGTAGACAGTGTCGAGCGCCGCGCCGATGTGCGCGTCTCGGCGCACATCACCTTCGATGTAGACGACGCTGATCCGATCCAGGACACCTGCTGCTCGCGCCAGCGGCCGCAGGCGGTCAATCAGCTGCCCGTCACCTGTGACGCCAAGTTCGGGAAGTCGCGGTGCTGTAGAGCGTATGGGTCGTCTCCACACGCGACAGCACCCTAGCTCGATGCTCAGAGAAGCTCACACACCAGTGCTGTTCGGCCCCAGCCGATCCCCTTAACCAGCCGGACGGCCCGTCGACCGGGCGAGCGGCAGCAGCACGCGGTCAACGATGACGGCGATCGCAGCTCGATCTAGCGGCCGTTCGCCGATGAGTTCCCAATGCACCACCAACGCCACCGCCGCAGCGACGTCCATTCCGCTGCCGTGCCCCCGGGACGGCAACTCGTGCTGGTCGCTCGCTCTGGCCAGCACCTCTTCGAGTGATCCTTGGAGGCGGGTGATGAAACGCTGTCGAATGACATGGCAGAGCTGCGGCTCGTGGCGGGCGGTTTCGATGAGCGCGCCCACGAGGCTCTGCCGTGCCGATTCGGGCGGCCCGATGATCTGTCGGATCGTCTCGATGAGGTCATCACGAAGTGACTCTGAATCCGCCAGCGGCACAGGCTGTTCGGTAAGACCTACAAATTCCAGAGTATCGGCGGCCAGCTCGGCGCGTGACTGCCACCGCCGATACACGGTGGCCTTGCCAACGCGGGCCCTGGCAGCTGCCTTGTCCATCGTCAACGCCGGATAGCCACCTTCGAGCAGCAGCTCGAGTGCCGCGGTCAGGATCCGTACGTCGCGTTCGGGGTCGCGTGGCGGGCCTGACGTTCCTCGCGGGCGCCGCCAGGAGGACTCGGTAACCACGGCGGCCGCTTGCTGCCCATCGTCACTGGGACTCATTTGTATCGAGTATAGCGCTGGGGGTAGCCTCGACGGACAACTGGGACAGGGATGTTCAGGGTTAACGCACGGCGAACGTGGAGTAGGTATGAGGGCGATAGGTTTCACCGAATTCGGTGGTCCTGACGTAATGAAGGTTCTCGAGCTCCCAGAGCCGCAGGCCGGCCCGGGAGAGGTGCGGATCAAGGTCGCCGCCGCCGACGTCAACCCGTCCGACGTCGAGGCCAGGCGGGGCAGGATTGCCCAGTCGAGCCCGAAGATGTTTCCGCCCTCCGACGTCTACATCGTCGGCTGGGATGCCGCAGGCACCATCGATCAGATGGGCGATGGCGTTCGACCAGAACTGGCCGTGGGCATGCCGGTGATCGCCTTGCTGGAGCCCAAGCTCAAGCAGGGTGCGCAAGCTGAATACGTCGTCGCACCCGCCGAATCGGTGGTCGCGGCTCCGCGCGGAGCCGACGCTGCCGCGGCCTCGACGTTGTTGATGAACGCCATGACGGCGCGCCTTGCTCTCGATGCGCTGGCATTGCCGCCCGGCGCGACATTGTTGGTCACCGGCGCCGCCGGAGCGGTCGGAGGCTACGCGGTGCAACTGGGGAAATCGGCTGGGCTGACAGTGCTCGCCGACGCCGCCCAGTCCGACGAGGACTTGGTCACCGCACTTGGCGCCGACACCGTCGTGCCACGCGGAGATTCGTTCGTGGACAACGTTCGCGAACTCCGTCCCGGTGGCGTCGACGGCGTCATCGACGCCGCCCTGCTCGACGACGCTGTGACCGCGGCGGTCGCCGACGGCGGAGCGATCGCTACCGTGCGCGGCTTCACCGGCGCCACCGATCGTGGGATCCGCTGGTATCCGGTGTTCGTCCACTCCGGCCTGCGGGATACCAAAGCCCTCAACGAACTGCGGGATTTGGCCGAGTCCGGTCAGCTCAGCCTGCGCGTCGCTGCAACCATGCCCGCCGAAGACGTCGCTCACGCGCACCGGCTGATTGAGGCCGGCGGCGTTCGTGGTCGGCCGGTGCTCACCTTCTGATCCAGTCGACGAGGACCGATGGACTTTGCGACTCGCCTCACCGAGGCCGCCTGCACAACAGGGTGGTTTGAGTGCTGCGCGTCGGTTTGCCAACTCGGCCACCCCGCGGTGCTCTACCCAGACCTATTCGTCACCGGCTGAGCGGCGCCGCGTAGATTCTCTACAACCCGCCCAAGCCGCTAAGAAGCCTTCACACGAAAGCCATCATGCCCGAGGACCAGAGCGCAGACGTTCCGCCCAATCACCTCTCCATCGACCCGCGAAGCCCCTTCTACAACGAAGAGGTGCTGCTGCGCGATGTGGGTATTCGCTTCAATGGCGTCGAGAAGACCAACGTCCACGAGTACGACGTGGCCGAGGGTTGGGTGCGTGTGGAAGTTCCCACCGCGAAGGATCGCCGCGGCAATCCCATGGTCGTCAAGCTCAGCGGCACGGTCGAACCGTATTTCCGCTCGACGGAGTAGCGGACGCCTCGGGTCTGTGCCGCGGCTGCCTGGTTCCTCGGAACTGGTTGTGACGCAGGCCCATCCGTTCGAGCTGCATCCAGACCCGGCCCCGCGCGGTAGCTCGGGGCACGATGCGGGGTGCCCCGAAGCAGCATTGTCTCAGCGCCGGCGGGGTCTAGGGGCGGTCCGTGACAGGATGCTTCAGCGTGACGCGTCCCAACTTTCTGGTCATCGTCGCCGATGACCTCGGGTTCTCCGACATCGGCGCCTTCGGCGGTGAGATCAACACGCCCAACCTGGATCGCCTCGCCAACGCGGGCATCAGGTTCACCGATTTCCATTCCGCTCCGGCCTGTTCGCCGACGCGGGCGATGCTGCTGACCGGAACCGATCACCACGTCGCCGGGATCGGCACGATGCTCGAGATGGCCGCCCCGGAGTTCGAGGGCGCCCCCGGCTATGAGGGGTATCTGAACGACCGGGTCGTGGCGCTGCCCGAACTGTTGCGCGACGCCGGCTACCTGACGTTGATGTCGGGCAAGTGGCATCTGGGCGACACGATCGACAGGTCGCCGTGGGCGCGGGGATTCGACCGTTCCTTCGCGCTGTTGCCGGCCGGTGCCAGCCACTACGGCACCCGCGGGGGCGGCGGGCGCTCTGCGGTGCCGACGATGTTCACCGAAGACGATCAGTTCGTCACGGTGGGTGAGGACTTCTACTCCTCGGATGCCTACACCGACACGCTGCTGCGGTACCTGCGCGAGCGTCCCCAAGACGCCGGGGACCAACCCTTCTTCGCCTACCTGCCCTTCCAGGCGCCGCACTGGCCGCTGCACGCGCCGCACGAGACCATCGCCGCCTACCACGGCCGCTACGACGCCGGGCCCGACGCACTGCGCGAGGAGCGGTTGGCGGCGCTCACCCGGCTGAGCCTGTGCCCACCCGACGTCGAGCCGCACCCGGTGGTCGCCGACGGCGCCCCCGAATGGACGGACATGACCGACGCGGAGCGCGCCGTCTCCGCCCGCAACATGGAGGTCTACGCCGCCATGGTGGACAACATGGACGCCAACATCGGACGGGTGATCGACTACCTCGAGGGCACCGGCGAGCTCGACAACACGGTCGTCATCTTCCTGTCGGACAACGGCGCGGAAGGCACGATCGTCGAGGCCATGCCGCTGCGCGGCCCCGAAATCGAAGCGTTCGTCGCCAAGCACTGTGACAACAGCGTGGACAACCTCGGCGCTCCCACCTCCTGGGCCTGGTACGGCCCGCGCTGGGCGCAGGCGGCCACCGCACCGTCGCGGCTGCACAAGGCCTTCACCACCGAGGGCGGAATCCGGGTGGTGGGCTTCGTCAGCTGGCCGGGCTTTGCCCGCCAGGGCGAGATCGGCACGGCGTTCACCACCGTCATGGACATCGCCCCGACGGTGCTGGAGCTGGCCGGCGCCGAGCATCCCGGTACCGAGTACCGGGGCAGGGAAGTGGAGCCGATGCGCGGCCGGTCGATGGTGCCCTATCTGTCCGGAGAGGCGGACGCCGTACACGACAGCGACACCGGCACCGGGTGGGAGTTGTTCGGCCGCCGCGCAATTCGGCAGGGTGACTGGAAGGCGCTGCAGCTACCCCCGCCCTACGGCCCGGGCACCTGGCAGCTCTATGACCTGTCCCGCGACCCGGGCGAGATCCACGACCTGGCCGCTGCCCGACCCGACAAACTGGCCGACTTGCTCGAGCTGTGGGACCGCTACGTCGAGGAGAACGGTGTGATCCTCGGGCCGGTGTCGCTGTTCGAGATCGACCTTGAGGCGTACTGACGCGAGCGGGACTACGCCTCACCCACACTCGGCCGGTAGTGAGCCGCCTCGGCCTCGGCTTCGAGCAGTGCGCCCAGCTCACCCTCCTGCTGGGCGACAAACACACCCATCACCTGCCGGCATACCTCCGGGACGCTCACCCCACGTACATCCGCAATACGTTTCAGCCCGAGCAGCATTGACGTGGACACGTGAAACTGCACAGTGAACTGACCGCACGAACCGTCCTCAGGCGCCAACCCCGGACCCACCACCACAGGTTCATCCACCTGGTACTCGCCCATTTCGGTACGCCGGGCTCGCTCGACAGCTCCACCGCCAGAGCCGCCACCAACGGCTGCGGCCGGGTCCCGGAACTCCTCATGACTGAACAGACCCACTCCGTCCACGCTAGACCCCGCCGAATTCCCAGGCGAGGTGGCACGGCCACCCACTGCCGGGCTCGTGGTTCTGATTTCGTAATCCCGACGGTGTTCTCCAGCGCGGCCCGCGTCCCTACATTTGCTAAATGGGGAGTCTTCGACACCGGTGGCGGCCGCGGACAGCGCTGGCGAGCATCTTCCTGACGGCAGTGATCCTGTCGTTCGGGAGCACGGGGTTAGCCCGGGCGGACGAGTCCGTCCTCGTCGGTTTCGGTGATCCCGCCGCAGTATCCACCTGGACAACGGTGAACGATCCTGTCATGGGCGGCCGGTCGACCTCGACGGTCACCTATGGCGACGGTGGCCTGGTCTTCTCGGGCACCATTTCGCTGGACAACAACGGCGGATTCGCCTCGGCCCGTGGTCTGGTCGATCCCGCGATCGGGGTGGGAGCTGCCGGCGCGGCAGCGCTGCGTATCGCGGCATTGGGCGACGGCAAGACCTACGTGCTCAAGGTGGAGACCGGGCAGCCCTGGTCCTACATCCAGCGCTTCCCCACCAGGACCGGCGTCCTTCAGAAGTACGACCTGCCCGTGGATAACTTCGAAGCGGTGGGCAGGTTCCTCGATCCCGTACCGGCACCCCCGCTCGACCCGTCGACCATCAATCGGGTCGGGATCTACATCCTCGACAAGCAGGAAGGCCCGTTCCGGCTCGTCGTCCGTGCCATCGACAGTGTGAGCTGAGAAACTAAACTATCGCCATGCCAAGGAAACTCAGTGACGACGAAGTTGCCGCGTATCTCGACAGCCGCCCGGGGTGGGCGGTCCTGAGCACCATCGACTCGGACGGGTTCCCGCACTCCGTCCCACTCGGATACTTCCGCCTCGACCGCGACGTCATCCTGGGTGTGCGTGATGGCACCCGAAAAGTGGCCAACATCGAAAGCAACCCGAACGTGAGCATCATGCTCGAAGACGGGTCCACGATGGCAGATATCCGTGGCGTGATGATCCAAGGTCGCGCCCGCATCGTCCGCGAACCGGGTGAAGCACTTGAGCTCGCCAGGCAAGGGGCCCGCGCCCGCGGCGTGCCCGAGGCCGACTGGCCCACCGCTCCCAGACCGGGTGCCGCCTATATCCGCGTGACTCCGGTCAGAACGCGGTCGTGGGATTACTCGAACCCGACGGCGGGCCAGGCCTAGCAACTAGGCCGGCGGTTGGTCCGTCGGATAGACGTCGATCGCCCACCACTTCGCCATCGGCAGGGTCTGGACCGTGGCCTGCGCTTCGGCGGCGTCCTCGGCGAGGATCCCGAGGAACACCGTGCCCCGCGCGGACGAGATGTGCAGGGAGGTCAGTCGACCCTCGCCTTGGAGCACCTTCACCTGCGCGACCTCTTCGGCAATGACAGATTTCATCTGGGGCAGATCGGTTTCGGGGTCGAACGTGGCGATCACCATGAAGGTCGGCATGGAAGGTTGCTCCTGCGGTTGTTCGGACCGATGGCTGGACGGGGCGATCATACGGAAGCGTCGATGCGGTAACCCCGCTGCCGCCATCGATCGCAGACCGCACTCACCCAAGGCGCGCGGTGCTACCGGCGACTTCCGGGGCACTTTCCGTTGTCGGCGGGGTGTAGCGCGATCATGTCGGCCTGCAGGGTCCCGCTACTGTCGGTGGTCCCTCGCGCGGTGATGCACTTGCCTTGGGCGATCGCCTGGATGTTGGCGGGCACCCGCTTGGCATAGGTCGTGTTGCTGGCGAGGGCGACGGTGGTCGGTGTCGGAGCGCCAGAGGCGTTGATGATCAAGGAGTTACCTCCGATCGAGCTCACCGTTCCACGTACCGGGCCGGTCGGCCCCGGCGAGCCGGAGGCGGGCGCCGATGCCGTCGACGGCTGGGCGCTGACGAAGCACCCGCTGTTCTTCGCTGGGACGATCTGCACCACCGCTGCCGTCAACGAGCCATTCGGGCCCGGTGCCCCGCCATGCTCTGGTCGTACGCTCACACAGCTGCCCACGGTGACGTCGGTGACGGCAGCGGGGTCGGTCTCCCAGACCTTGGTGCTCGCTGAGAAGCCCACCGTGACTGTGCCGTCCCGCTTCTGCACCGATGCGGTGGTGCCGCTGACGGATTCGATCAGACCGGCGGCGTGGTCCTTGCCGCTCTTAGCGGTCGGTGCGGAGTTCGATGATGCACTGCTGGTCGCCGATGCCTGGGGCGCCGGAGGGGCGGCGGACGACCCGCATGCGGCGACGGAGATCGCGACAAGACCAGCGACGAGCACGCCGGAGGAGCGCCGTTGCAGCGGCGACGCCGAAGGAGTGAGATGCATGGGTCTACCGTCGCGGTGGGAACTTGGATGGCGCTTGGGGCCACTCATGAGATCGCTGTGCGTAGGAAACGGGCCGCGGTTGTTAGCCGGTGGTCGCTGGGAATTGGTTAGGTGGGTGCGTCCGCCAAGGCGGCAAGGTGGGGAGCTGATTGACGACGCGTCAACCGGACGTTCAGCCGTTCCAGCCCTCGCAGGGTGGGGTTTGTCCGCCAGTGTGGCTGGCCGAGTATCTCGATGGCGTCGACATTGTCGACGATCTCTCGCAGCACGGTGTGGCCCTCCAAGCGCGCCAGGTGAGCGCCCAGGCACAGATGTATTCCAGACCCGAATGCGACGTGTCCGGTGGGGTTGCGTTCGACGCGGAACTCGTCCGGGTCCTCGAACTGACGTGGGTCACGATTGGCGGCACCCCACAGCAGCAACACCCGCGACCCAGCCGGGATCGTCACATTGCCGACGACGTAATCCGAGCGCGCGGTCCGGTAGAGACCCTGGATGGGCGAGTAGTAGCGCAGTTGCTCTTCCACAGCGCTCGGAATGAGCTCGGGGCGAGTCTGGAGGAGACGCAGTTGGTCCGGGTTGGCCGATAGCGTGAGAAACAGTGTGCCCAACATGTTCGTGGTGGTCTCGTTACCGGCAAGCAGCAGCAGGGTGGAGAAGAAGAACAGCTCGTCATTGCTGAGCCGGCCCTCGTGCGCGTTGGCCACGAGACGACCCAAAACCGTGTCTTCATCGAGCAATTCACCTCGCTCGAGCTTGCCGGTGAAGTACTCGTGGAAGAGCCCGATAGCGCGCATCCCGGCGGCCGCCTGCCGGAGCCCGGCAGGCGATACATTCGCCGATGCCAAGCGAACCGTCTCGTTCGACCAGTCTTTGAACGCGGCGAGGTCGTCACCGGCAATGCCGAGAATGTGCGCAATGATCGCCGTAGGCAATGGCTCGGCCAGAGTCTTGACGACATCGACTGACTCGCCGCGGAAAAGAGCCGCCGTGTGTTCGACGCACAGTTGCTCGATCATCGTCTGCCAGGACTGGAGCGCGCCGCGGGTGAACGCGGGCTGGGCTTGCTTGCGCATTGCGGTATGCCGTGGCGGATCAACAGTCAGCATGGAGTCCGCCCTCATGCGGATGAACGTGACGCCATCAGCGCTCGACAAGACGTCAGAAGCTCGTGCTGCCGCCCGCACATCCTCGTAGTGGCTGAGGATGAACATGTCCCGACTCTGGTTGAAGTGGACCGATGGCCCGGACAGCAGCTCCGGGTAGTAGCGGTAGGGATCTGCGGCCATCTCGTGATCGAGCGGATCGAAATCGGTGATCGCAACACCGGCTGGGATGGGTCGGCGTCGTACCCTGCGGGTGATCCTGCGCGCCGCGTCGGCGGAGAAGCCCCCAACCATGGTTGGCGCAAACATCCGGATGAACTTCAGCTGCGATCCGATCGGCACCAGCGGAGTTTAGGCACCCACCGTTATCCGAGAATCGAAATTCGGAAAGCTTGGCCGTGAATGCGGCGGTCCCGCATCTGTTGCGCGGCAACAGCGGAGGCGCCATACCCGCAGCGGCTTCACGCCTTTGTCCATTGACGGACAAGCCCGGGATGGCGTAGGTGGGTTGTCAGGATCTGAGCAAACAGTGCCGGGTCTTGCAATCGTTCGGGCGGGTCGATCAAGCCGCGGACGCGCAGCAGCCGTTCGGCGACGCCGATGTCCACCGTGGCCGCTGCCAGTGCCGCCCGCTGGAGCGCATTGCGCGCGCGGCGCCGAATTGTCGGGTTCACCGGGGCAAGCCGTTCACTGGCCTTGTTCGCCGCCCACACCGGTGCCATCTGGTCGGCGGCCGCCCGATAGAAGCGGTCCATCAGACCGGCGGCACTGCCAGTCAGACAGTCACGGAGTGCGAGCGCCTGCAGACCTGCCATCGTCATCCCCTGGCCGTACAGCGGATTGAGCGTGCACAGCGCGTCACCCAGCACGAGCAGGCCGGTGGGCAACCGGGGGACTTGGTCATAGCGGCGCCACCGCGCAGCTGTTGCCCGCGACATCGCGATCTGCCCCAGTGGCTCGGCCGTGTGAAGGGCGGTGCTGATGGCAGGTGGCAAGAGATCATCGGCGATTGTCAGCATTTCGGCCAACGTCCGTGGTGGCGGTCCGCTCACGGCTGAGCGGGAAATCGCCAACATCCAGGTGCCGTGT
This sequence comes from Mycolicibacterium anyangense, assembly GCF_010731855.1. Classification (NCBI taxonomy): domain Bacteria; kingdom Bacillati; phylum Actinomycetota; class Actinomycetes; order Mycobacteriales; family Mycobacteriaceae; genus Mycobacterium; species Mycolicibacterium anyangense. The sequence continues at coordinate 4,153,571 of NZ_AP022620.1, forward strand.
TCGTAGGCCATCAGCACCGCGCCCGGGGCCGAGCCGCTCTGGTTGACGAACGCCAGTCGCTCGCGGATGCGCCCGGGTGCCACGCGCAGGAGGTGGCTGGAGTATCCCCAGTTCGCGGGGAGCCGGTCCTGGGGTACCGGACCGTAGCCGCGACCTTCCAGGAAAAGGTGGGCGCGCGAGGCCCGACCGGTCGCATCGACCACTAGGTCGGCGCCATGGTCGCCAGCGATACCGTTGGCGTTGTTCACAATTCGTGCGCCTACGATGGTGTTGGCTGCCATCAGCGGCTCGACCATGGTGTGGTTGTCGAGGATCGTGACATTCGCCAGCCCGGTGAGTCGGCGACGCACGTGGAACTCGACAAACGGGCGGCTCGCCTGATAGGCCGCCAAGGGTTGGGGATCGGCCAGCTTGCCCGAGGGAGTCAACTCGTAGCCGAAGCTGCGGACATACAGCCGCGACAAGTCGTCGCCCTCGTCGACCGTGGCCCCGGCCGTGGCAAGCTCCGTCAGGATTCCCGGGAAGAGTTCACCGAGCAGCTGCGTGCCGCGACTGAGGAAGTTGTGCAGATGGCGACCCTGGGGCACTCCCTTGCGATGTTCCGGACGGTCTGGCAGGACGTCGCGCTCTACTACCGTCACCGACTCGTAGAACTCCGAGAGCACCCGGGAAGCCAACAGGCCGGCGAAGCCAGATCCGAGAACCACTGCGTGCGAGCGTCTTTCGGCCATCGCGGCACCCTTCGTCGCGCGAGGACGGACGTTTCGTCCGTACTGGCAACGTCGACGATACACGGAAAATAAGAAAGATAAGAGAAAATTAAGCGAAGTCTAAGGCGCGGTCGACCTCGGCGGTGAAACCTCAGCCGGAAAACCGGAAACCTTCGTTCCCAAATAGCCCTATCCGCGATACCGTCGAGGCAGTGCCCACGAATTCCGAGATGGGGTCGCCTCATGACTGTGACTGGTGAGCGTCCGGACCTTCTTGTCGAGAACGTCGACTTCAACCGCCGAGACCATCCTGAGCGGCCGTTGCGGCCGATCCCGCCCGGCCGCGACCACTTCGCCGACCAATGGCGCCGGATGCGCGAATTCCTGTTCGGAGAGTGGATCGACATCGACAAAGAGGTCGAACCCAGCGACCTCACCCGGCTGCGCGACGACTACTTCTGGCAGCGCGACGAATACATGATCGGCGCGGTAGACGCGTTCGAGCGTCTCGGACCCGAGCAGGGCCGGGCACTGTTCGAACAGGCGTTGACCCAGGGCATCGGCACTCTCGATGACCCACCGCAAGAATTCGTCGACCTCTTCGATCATCTGGACCAGCTCCCGGCACAGTTCGACCTCGAATCTGCCGAGCGAGGCCGGATGCTGGCGATGTCGAGCACCTGGGCCGCCACCACGATCATCCGTTCGTGGGCGTTCTACGAGACCGCGATGACGGGTGACATCTCCGCGGCCACCGGCGCCACGGGTCGCTTCGCCGACGACGGCCCGCGCCGCTTCATCGAGACCGCGCGAGTGTTCGCGGCTTTCACGCTGCCGGACATCTTCGACCGGAACTCGCAGGCTTTCCAGGATGTGGTGCGGGTCCGGCTCATGCACGCGTTGGCCAGCCGCGGGCTGCGCCGGAAATGGGGGGATGACGTCTATCTGAAGTTCGGGGAACCCATTCCGGTGACCTCGCTGCTGGGCTTCGGCAGCGGCATGCTGCTCGGACGTCTCGTCGACCACGCGTTCGGGCGCACGCTGTCGCCGCATGAGCTCGAGGATCTCGCCGAATACTCGTCGTTCTCCGGTCGCCTGTGGGGAGCTCCCGAGTTGCTGCACTCCGGGAACGGCCTCGAACTCATCAAGTCCCTGAATTATGTTCTGGCCAGGGGCGGCAACCCGTCGCCGTGGCGTGCCGAGCTGGTAGACGCCATCGCCGGCCCCGCACACCTGACCACCTTGACCGAGGCGCTTCCGGATTGGGTGCGCAACATCGTCTCCCGGTATGCCAACCAGATCACGGCCAGCATCGCCCTGGCCCCTGCTGGCGTGGTGTTCGGGTACCAGCAGATCGAAGCCATGGTGGCCGGCACGCTCTTCGAGACATTGGGCTACAACTTTGAACGCCGAGCGCGCTACTTCGAGCACATCACGCGCGTGAACGTCGGCATCGCCATGATTGCCGACGCCCTGCCGTGGTCGAACCCGATCCGCGAGCGCAGGAAGAAGAGCGGGGCGGCCGCACGCGAGCGAATTGCCATGCTGGACAAGATCGCCCGCGACCGCCAGAGCCCCTCGACCTACACCCACCACGACCGGTCGACGTCCGGGGAGGGCTTCACCGGTTAGCTCGCCGGCGTGACGTCGCTTCCCGATCCCTTGATCGATGCCTTGGCGCGGTTCTCCGCGCGCACCGCCCGGGTGCCGCGTACGTAGCCGCTGGTCGAGATCGACGCCGCCAGCAGCGCATCCTCACCCTTGATGAACGGATGGAAGCCGACGCCGGCGCCGCCACGGCCCTTCACCGGAATGTCGGCGACTTCAGTGACCTTCCAGCTCTTCTCCGCCAGCGACAGGATCGCCTCGCCGTTACCGCACGACACCGGCAGGGCGGCGATCACCTCGTCTCCGTCCCCGGCCAGCTTCACCCCGGCAACGCCGTTGCCTGCCGCGCCCTGCGGATTCACCGCAGCCGGGTCGATCCGCAGAATCTTGCCGCGCCGGGTCACCAGCGCCAGGTGGTAGCCCGGTGGGAGCACTCCCGAACGCACCAGCCCGGTGATGTCCGGTGCCACCGGGATGTCGCGGATCTTGAACGGCAGACCGTTGCCGGTGGTGAACTTCACCCGGCCGTCGGTCCATACCGCCCAGCCGAGACCGGAGGTGAGCAACTCACCGTGGCTGTCGGAGAACACGCCGCGGTCATCGAGGCGCCAGGCAGTGTTGACCTTGCGCTCGCGAGGCCCGTCCTCGTCCTGGCTCGAGCTCACCGGGGTGGCCTCGGCGTCCAGGACGGTCCGTCGATCGAATTCCGGCCCCTTGAACAACTTTGCGGTCTCGACGAGCTCCTGGTCGATCACCGCGCGGCGGGCCTCGGGATTGGACACCAGCTCGGTCAGCTCGGCGAACTCGGCGTCCAGCTTCTCCGCCTCAGCCCGCAGTTCGATCACGTCCAGCTTGGTCAGCCGTCGAAGTTGCAGTGCCAGAACATAATCAGCCTGCACGGCGTCGATCTTGAACCGCTCCTGCAGCCCCTGGCGGGCCTCGTCGACGGTGTCGGAGCCGCGGATCACCGCAACGGCAGCATCGATGTCCAGATGGATGGTCATCAGGCCGGCGACCAGGTGCCGGCGGGCGGTGACCTTCTCCAGCCGGTACTCGCTTCGGTGCAGCACCACCGAATCCCGCAGTGTCAGGAACGCCGCGATCAGTTCACGGACCGACCACCAGCGGGGCACCCGGTTCTCGTCGAGGGCCACCAGGCTGGCGGCGAAGGTGGACTCCAGCGGAGTCAGCGCCAGCAGTTGGTCGCGGATGTCCTCGGCGCTGTGGCCACGCTTGGCGGTCACCACGATGCGCAGCCCGTTGCGACGGTCGGTGAGATCCGACATATCGGCGACACCGGACATCTCGCCGGACTCGACCAACGCCCGAATCCGTTCCTGCACAGTGTTGCTCGCAACACCAGGCGGAAGCTCGGTGATGACGCAGTTCTTGCCGTCGATGTGGATCGTGCCGCGCACGGTGAACGCACCCCGACCGGTGGTGATGTACTCTCGTAGGCCCGCGGTTCCCACGACGGTGGCGCCGCATCCCCAGTCGGGTCCGGGAATCAGCTTCACCAATCTGTCGTCGGTCATGTTCGGGGTCTTCAGCAGTGCCCGGCAGGCGGCCATCACTTCGCGCGGATTGTGGGCAGGCACCTTGGTGGCCCAGCCCTCGGCGATACCGACGGCACCGTTGCACAGCAGCACCGGCCACTGCGCCGGCAGCATCGTGGGTTCGGTCCATTCCCCGTCGAACGTGGGAACCATCGGGACGGCGTGATCGTCGAGTTCGGCGGTCAGCGCCGCACCGGGTGCCGACAACCGCATCTCGGTGTAGCGGTCGGCGGCCGGGATGTCACCCTGTATACGGGGGAAAGCACCCTGTCCGTCAATCACTTTCACGCGCTGGAACTCCGCAGCCATCAGCGCGGCGGCTCCGTACATCGAGGCGCCGCCGTGCGGGTGCAGGTTACCGGTGACCGCCGAACAGACCTTCGACGATTTCTGCGGCTTGTTTCCGGGCAGCAGCTTCGAGTCGTGCATCTGGTAGAGCAAGCGCCGCTGGCCGGGTTTGAGCCCGTCGAATGCCGACGGGATGGCACGGTCGCTGACGCTGTACAGCGCGAAGGTCAGTTGGTAGTGATTCCAGTAGTCGTCGGCGCTCTGGTCGAGCACCAGGTCGGGGTTCTGTTCGGGGATGTCCAAGGTCGCGGTCACGAAGTACTCCTAGTCGAGGTCCAGCGCGGAGGTGTCGACGCGGGAGGCCACATCGGCCATCCACGTGCGACGGCCCTCGGGCGGCCCACCGAACAATGTGTGATGCAGCTTCATCTCGCTGTCATCGAGGTGGACGCGAATCACCGTGCGCCGCTGGGGATCCAGCACGGTGTTCCAGAAGTCATCGGCGTCCATCTCGCCGAGACCCTTGTTGCGCTGCACTTCGATCCGCTTCTTGGAGGTGGCCTTCAACTGCGCCACCGCCGCGTCCCGTTCGGACTCGTCCTGACAGTAGATCCGCTCGTCACCGTTCTTCACCACGAACAGCGGCGGCAGCGTGACGTAGACCATCCCGGCCTCGACGAGCGGCCGGTAGAAGTCCAGGAACATCGAGATCAGGCTCGAGTTGATGTTGCCGCCGTCGGGGTCGGCGTCGGAGGCGAACAGGATCCGGTCATATCGGCACTGTTCGGGATCGCAGTTGTCCCGGACGCCACAGCCCAGAATGCGCTCGATCGAATCGAATTCGTCCTTGGCGCGGGCCTTGCTCAGGGCGAAGCCGTAGACATTGGGCGGCTTACCCTTCAGCGGGAACGCGGCCTGGAAGGTGGCGTCGCGCGCGGCCTTGATGGTGCCCAGTGCCGAGTCGCCCTCGCAGAGGAACAGCTCGGCCCCCGAACCGCGGCCGGTTTCCCTGCTGGGCAACAGTTTCGGCGGCAGCGACAGATTGGTGCCGAGGCCCTTGGCCTTCGACGCGGCGCGCGAGCGCGCCTTGGCGCCTTCGGCGCTGCGCCGCGCCCTGGCGAATTCGAGCGCCAGCTTGGTCCACAGCGAGACCGCGTCACCGTTGGCCGGGTTGGCGGCCCAGATGGTGACGCTGCGGGCCACGTCCGGTGCCATCGCCAGGTTCAGCGAGCGCGACGACACCGCGGTCTTGGCCTGGGAATCCCACGACACGTCGGGCGCCCGGGTGTCCACCGCAAGGGCGGTGACCGCCGCGAAATCCTGTGCCTCAGGGCCTTCTTCACCCTTGGCCAGACCCAGGTCGCGGATTCGGGACGCCCGGTCAGCCAGGGCTTCGGACAATCCCTTCATGGCCGCGGTCAGGTGTGAGCCGCCGCCGGGCGTACGCACGGTGTTGCAGAACGCCGCCACCGTCGCCGGCTCGGCCGGACCTGCGGTCAGCGACCAGCGAAACGGTGTCGGGCCACGACCGGTGGTGTATTCACCGCGGCCCTCCACGACGGCCCGAACCGCCGGCGCGGGGGCGCCGGCCGCGGTGCACATCAGGTCCAGCAGCGTGTCGGTACCCCAGGGACCGTCGAACGGCTCCAACAGTGCCGGCGCAACCTCCTCGCCGGGCCAGCCCTCGTCGACGACGACCAGGTGCACACCGGGGGACATCCGCGCGGCCGCGTGAGCGCGCAGCAGCACCTCGCCGATGCTCAGGGTGGAATCCGGCACGACGGCCGGGTCGAACAGGATGCGCACTTCTGTGCCCTGCGCGTCGGGCTTGCGGTTGCCGACGCCACGAAGCTTCTGGGTGTCCGCCCTGGTGAACGGCGCGTTCGGGTCGAAGTCGTTACCTTCGAACACGCCGGGGTAACCACCCCCGAAGCTCTGCAGATAGGTCTTCCCGGCGCGCCGGACCGTGACGTCGGTGCGGGCGGAGATGAAGACCGCCGCCGCAGCGCCGATCCCGTTCAGGCCAGCCCCGGTACTGGTCGCGTCGGCGTGCGCGGAGAACTTCCCGCCGGCGCGGGCGGTGCCCAAGGTCTTGACGATGCCGTTCTTCCCGGTGGCGGGGTCGGTGTCGACAGGCAGGCCGCGTCCGTCGTCGGCCACACTGACCGAACCGTCGGCGTGCAGGGTGATCGTCACGGTCGACCCGCCATGGCTGGGGTCGGCCACCTCCTCCACCGCGTTGTCGATCAGCTCGCGCAGCGCCGTGTTCAGGACGTCCAGACCGAGGTTGACCGCCGGCCGCAGGCGGGTGTGCTGGACATCGTCGAGCTCGGTGATGTCAGCGGCGGTGTAGCTCACGTCTCGTCCTTTCCATCGGGTAGGCGCCGGTGGAATGGTAGATCGCCGGTCCGACTTTCTTGTGTATCCGCAGCTGAGGCCGCATGCCCGCGGGGCGTTGCGGCGACCGGACGCGGCTGCGTCGGCCCAGACGGATCAGCCGTCCACCCGGTACAGCGACCGTGAGTTGGCGGCGAGAATGGCGTCGGCGACCGTCTCTGCGAGAGCGGAGGTGTACCGCCGGTCCGACACCCGGCGCTCGAGCACGCGGCCGAGGATGTCGCGTGCTGCGCGGGTGCCGGCGTAGAACAGCTCGGGCGACCACGCATCGGTGCCGAAGAGGATCTTGTTGTGCGGCACATAGTCGAGCCATTCGTCGAGGCATCGATCCAGGACCACCCCTGAGAGCATCGGAAGCCAGGAATAGTCGACGTACACGTTGGCGTAGGTGGCCGCGTACCAACCGACCAGCGTGTTGGCCGGGAATCCGCCGTGCAGCACGATGATCTTCGGGCGGCCGAGTGCGGGATCGGCGAACAGCGGCTCGAGGTTCACCGGTGAGGCGTTGGTCCACAGCAGACCGGGTGCGTCACCGACGGCGGCGTGAATCTGGATCGGCAGGTCATGGGTGGCGCAGGACTTCACGACGAAACGGGCAATGTGGTCCTGCAGTGCCTTCGAGTCAGCCGGCGTCCGCAGGTGTGCGGGTGTGTCCCAGACCCGCTGCGCCTGCGCCGACGGCACGTCGTCGAAGGTGAGGCTGCGCACGTAGGCGCAGTTGATCTTGCCCGCGCCGATGCCGGCGGCCCGCCACTGGCTGATGGTGGCATCGGCAAGCTCGAGCACATCGGCGAGGGTCATCTCGTCGAGTGGGCGGCCGGCACCGCGCAACGTCTCCTGCAAGGCGCCTTCGTAGAGCCCGATGGTCCCGGTGTGAAGTCCGCCCCGGGACTTCTCGCGGTCATTGTGGCCTGCGTAGATGAACTGGTCGAGGTAGGGCACCCACCGCAGCCGCGGATACTTCGAATAGGCGGCCGGCCATTCCGGCACATTGACCATGACCGCTGCCAGGCCCGCCCGGCCGATACAGTCGTCGTAGAGTTCGACCATCGACTTGCTGCGTTGGCCGTCCACCAGGCTCGCGAGATCCCCACGGCCATAAAGTGTTTCATAAGCGCGGTCCTGCAGCAGTTCGTAATAGCAGCTTCCCCCGGGCGTGCGCCCACCGCTCCAACTCCGGCTGATACCGCCCTTCGAGTCCGGGATCGTCGCCCATGGCGATCTGCTCGTCGGGCGACGTGACGGACAGCAACATGCCGCGGGGAAAGAGCAATCGCAAGTCCTCATGGCTCAACGCCACATCGGCCTGTCGATCGTCCCACAGTCCCACGTGCGCGTGGCTGTCGATGGCCGGAACGTCATCGATGAAGTCGGCGATACCGGTCATCGAGACCGGCCACCGACGGCCCGACTAGGGCCGACTGCTGATGTGTGCAACATTCATGTACTCCGATTCTGGGCAGAAGTGAGAGCGTCGATGGCCAGTCCATAGCCGTGGATGGCGTGGGTGACTTCGGTGAGGGCGACCCGTTCTTCCGAGGTGTGGGCAAGGGCGGGGTCGCCGGGTCCCCAGATCAGGGTCGGCACACCCGCCTCGCTCAGGAACGACGCGTCGTTGCACGCCTGGTCGAAACCGAATGATGCGTGGCCCGTGACGGATTGGGTTGCCTGGTGGGCCGCCCGGGCCAGGTCGCTGTCCTCGTCCAGCAGGCACGGCGGCCACCGCTTGATGACCTCTGCGGTGATGCCGAACCTCGGGTGGCGCGCGGCGACCCGTTCGATGGCATTGGTGAGGTCACTGAGGATGTCGCTGGTGGAGTCGTGCGGTTGTAGGCGACGGTCGACGGTGAATGTCGCTTTGTCGGCGATCGAATTCGGCACTGTGCCAGCATGAAAGGTCGTGACGGTGAATGGAGCGGATCCGGTCGGCGAGCCGGCGGTACGCCGGTCGCGATTCTGGAGATGGGTCACCAGTTCGGCCGCCACCGGGACCGGGTTCAGACCGGCGCCGGGGATCCCCGCATGTGCGGCGGCTCCCTCGACCGTGATGCCCACCCACAGCAGACCGCGGTTGCCGAGGAATGGCTGCAGCCCGGAGGGCTCCCCGCAGATCGCCCAATCGAATTCGGACAGAGCGTGTTCGGCGATGTAGGGGATCAGACCGTGATCGCTACCCGTCTCCTCGTCCACGTCGACGAGCAGTGTCACACTGCCTTCTTCGAGGCCACCGCTGGATGCCAGGGCCCGCAGAACTCCCGCGAAGCAGGCCAGGCCGGCCTTCATGTCGCAGGCACCCCGGCCGTGCAGATGTCCGCCGTCGATCTGGGCACCGAACGGGTCCCGGTGCCATCCGTCATCGGTGGGCACGACATCGATGTGCCCCTGCAGCAGGATGTTGACACCCTCGCGCGGGCCGGCCAGATGTGCCCGCAAGGTCGGCACGCCCGCCGCCGATCTGGACACGCCGACCTCGATCTGCGACTCGCTCAAGTAATCAGACAGGACAGTCAATGCCGATTCGACGGCTGCGGCGTCAGAGGTGATCGACGGGCACCGCACAAGACGAACCAATAGATCGACGACGGAAGGCTCGACAGCCTTCAGCGCTGCTACGAATGCGGGTCTCACGCTGCTCTTCCCAGGTATCTGTCGCCAGCCTGTCGTATGCCCGGTTGAGGTGGCATCGGCGCGCACGGCCAGCGGATGGTCAAACTATCGACTGACAGTTTGCCGCAAAAGCGCAGGCCAACCGTGACACCTGCGCAACGAAGCTGACGTGCTGCGTTACGTCTTTATTGCGGATGTACCTGTCGTGTGACAGGTTAGCCAGTTGCTAGGGAAGCCGCGGCGCGGTGGGCAAGATGAGGCAATGGCGACAGAGGAGAAGGCTGCTACACCGACAGCGCGACGGCGCGGAGTGAACGGACGCGACGCCATCTTGGACGCAGCGGCTCACCTGTTCACCACGTTGGGTTACGCCGGTACCTCCACCAGGGCGATCGCCGACGAGGTCGGGATCCGGCAGGCGTCGCTGTATCACCACTTCAAGACCAAGGACGACATCGCGTGCGCGCTGCTGAGTCAGACGGTGACACCAACCCTGGACCTGATCCCGGAGCTGCTGCGCGCGACGCCGACGCTGGCCCCGGCAGCCCACCTGCACGCGCTTGCGACCTTCGACGGGGACCGTCTGCTCAACCGCCGGTGGAATCTCGGAACCTTGTACCTGCAGCCTGAGTTGCGCACCCCCGGCCTGGCCCCGTTCTGGACCGGACATGACAGGTTGCGGTGGCACTACCTGGCGCTCAGTCAAAGCATCATCGCCGATAGCGACGTGCACCCTGCTGCAGCGGAATTGCCGTTTCGCATCGTCGAGTCGTTGGTGGGCATGTGGGCCACCGAGCCGGGTGCATATCGCGACGCACTGCCGGTCGAGTTCGCCAACGCTTCCCTTCGGGTGCTCGGTGTGTCCGAGGAAGATGTCCGCCGTCACGGGCAGCGCGCACGGATCTTCCTGGAGCGACGGGCCAGCAGTGCGGCGACTCGGATAGAGATTCCCGCAGCGCAGCGCTAGTGAGGTTCGTCCGGTGCGACTCGGTCCATGACCAAGAGCGTCGAGGTTGCAGTTGCCAGGATGCGGCCGGCGGAATCCTTGATGTCGGCCTCCGCGAACGCTGCTCGCCGGCCGACCTGCTGTGCACGTCCCTCGACCCGTAGCAGACCGGTATCCGCCACGATGGCCTTGCGGTAGGCGACCTTCAATTCCAGTGTGGTGTAAGTATGTTCCGCAGACAGTCTGGTGTGAACGGCGCAGCCGCACGCGGAGTCGAGCAGTGTCGCCGCGTAACCGCCGTGCACGGTGCCAATCGGGTTGTAGGCCTTCAGGCTCGGCTGTGCGGCGAATACCACCCAACCGTCGCCGGCCTCCGTCAGCGTGAAGTCAAGGGTGTCGCCGATGGGCGTGCGGCCACCCGTGGCGATCATTGCCTGCAGGAATTCAAGACCGGAGAGTCCTGGTGCCATATCGTCGACAAGGTTCATGCGTCACACCTTTGCTTCACACAGCGCCAAGCCGATCCGTCACGTCCGCATGCGCCAGTTGCGGACGATGGGCACCAGGGCACGTGTACCCGAATAAAGTTACTGACCTGTACGCCACTTAATATAGGGTACTGGTCTGTTACTTTGTCAATCGGACAATGAGGGAGGGTGCAGCGATATGGAGGCGACGGGCCGCCCGCGGCGTGGAGCGCCGCCAAAGGGTGAACCGACGGCCCGCGAACGCATCCTGGCCACCGCCGGTGAGCTCTTCTACCGCGAAGGCATCCGCGCGATCGGCGTCGACACCGTCGCGGAGCGCGCCGGCGTGTCAAAGACGAGCCTGTACCGCCAGTTCGAGTCCAAGGATGCTTTGATCGCAGCCTTTGCCTCCGGGCAGGATCAGGCATATTGGCAGTGGTGGGACGGCCTCGAGGAGCGGTACGCCCAGGATCCCCATGCACTGCTGGAGGCGTTGCTATCCGGGATCGCGAAGCGAATTGCGCGTCGGGATTTTCGCGGGTGTCCTTTTCTGAATCTGTTGACGGAATTTCCCGACGATGAGCATCCAGGCCGCAGAGTTGCCGCCCGCCACAAGTCCGAGATGCAAACCCGGCTGATCGGACTGTGTGGCCGTCTCGGTGCCGCCGAGCCCGATCGCGCGGGTTCGCAGCTGGCGCTCGTCATCAACGGCGCCTACGCATCTGGTGGGGTATCGACAAGCCGAAACCTCAAGGAAGACTTGGTCGATGCGGCAGGCAAGCTACTCGGCCAGCCGCGGTGAGCGTCATTGCTCAGATCGGATATGGGCGGCGAAACCGGGAGGCGCGGTAGCCGCAATCTCCTCGGTCAGTTCGAACGTGACCGCGGTGTAATCGTCGGCTTGCGGCCGGTAGGGGATCGGCTCGTCGGTGAAGAGCCTGTTCATCCTGCCGCGAACCTCGTGCGCCGCCGCCAGGAAGTACTCCCGGTCGATCCTGCCGGCCCGGTACAGCACATAGGGCGCCAGAACGTCGAAGCCGGGATAGAACAACATCCCGTGATTGACCGGGAACAGCAGGTCGTCGAGCGGTCCATGAACGCCCCGGGCGCTGTAGTAGGACGGAACTCCGCCGACCATCACCATGAGCATTGCGCGCTTGCCGACCATCCGCCCCGCGCCGTAGCGTGCGCCATCGGGCTGATAGCCGATGCCGGCGGTCCAGACCCGGTCGATCCAGCCTTTGAGAATGGCCGGCATCGACCCCCACCACAAGGGAAACGCAAGAATGAGTGCGTCTGCCCACAGCACCTTGTCCTGCTCTTCCAGGATGTCCGGCGCAAAGGCGCGATCGTTCATCGCCGCCATTGATGCAAAGGGCAGCGGCAACGGTTCATCGGCGCTCTGCCCGGTGAAATCGTCGCGATCGTGAGCGGACTTCCAGCCCATCGCGTACAGATCGCTGATCTTGACCTCGTGCCCGTCGGATCGGAGCTGTTCGGCAGCCACGTCCCGCAGGGAATTGGTCAAGGAGTGCGAATCCGGATGGGCAGAAACGATGAGGACATTCACAATTCGGATCCTTCAGGTTGTAGCTGGGCCGCTGGAGCTAGGTCAGCGCCGGCCGTTTCCGGTGGAACGGGGGTTGAGTTCAGGCAACCGTTCCTAACGCAGCCTCGAAACCCGTTGGGACTAGTAGGTGTTCACGGGTCACCTCGCGGACGCTGCGAAGGCTGAGCCCCATCAGCGTCGAGTCGATGCCCATCCGTAGCAAGTCCAGCACGTTCTCCACTCCTGCTTGGCCGTTCGCGGCCAGGCCCCACAGGTACGCACGGCCGATCATCACCGCGCGCGCACCCAAGCCCAGCGCTTTGACGACGTCGCTGCCCCGGCGGACGCCGCCGTCGAGCAAGACTTCGACCTGGTGTCCCACCGCGTCGGCGACTGGCCCCAGCGCCCGGATCGTCGCAGGCGTCCCATCGAGGTTGTTTCCGCCATGGTTGGACACCGAGATCGCCGTGGCACCGATGTCGACAGCCCGCTTGGCATCGTCGATCCGCGTGATTCCCTTGACCATGAACGGTCCGTCCCACTGTTCGCGCAACCATTTGAGGTCATCCCAGGTAGGCGGCGGGGTTTCCATCCATTGGCCGTAAGCCTCGAAGAACGTCGGTGCTGTCTCGTGTCTACCGTTGATGTTCGGCACGGTCAGATCGGGGATGGTGACTTTCCCGCCGTGTACCCACCGCAATGCGTACCGCGGTCGCACGGCGATCTCGGGCGCCAGTTTCATCAGCGCCTTCAGATTGACCCGTTCCGGTATCTCGGGGCTGCCCCAATCCCGCCCGACGTTGAACACCCAGTCGGTGGTGACGATCAATCCCGTTGCGCCAGCGTCCTTGGCGCGCATGGCTCTGGCCAGGATGTCCTCGCGTGAGCCCAGCCAGTAGAGCTGGAAGAGCGTCTTGCTGTTGGCTGCGATCACCTCCTCCATCGGTTTGGAGGCGAAGCTGGACAGCCCCATGGCGATCCCGCGCGACGCGGCTGCACGGGCCACCGCAACCTCGCCGTCGGGATCGACGGCCTGCACCCCGGTCGGGGAGATCAGAACCGGCATGGAGATCTGTTGTCCCAACACCGTTGTCGTCAAGTCGCGCTCGGCTTGGACGCCGATCACGTGCGGGGCGAAACCCAGCTCAGTAAAGGCTCTTTCGTTGTCGGTGACGGTGGAGCCGCCCTGCGCGCCGGCGATCAGTGAGGAGTACACCGAGCGCGGTAACCGGCGCTGTGCGCGGCGCTGAGCTTCGGTGACGGTTTCGAACCATGCATTGGCCATGACAGACCTGTCCTTCTTGGTAGCCGATGTGGGAGTGGGTGAATCAGATCTTGGTGGCGCCGTGGTCCGGGGTGATCTGGCTGCCGGTGATCGTCCGGGATTCATCGCTGGCCAGGAACAGCACGACGTTGGCGATGTCTTCTGGCTCGGAGATCGGCGGGTCGAACCAGTACTGGCCCATCGCCGCGCCGAACGACGGGTTGTCGGTGAAGACTTTCTGTGCGTCCGCGCCCATCTGGCCCATGGGCGTGTTCACCCCCCAGGGATGGACGGTGTTGACCCTGATTCGGTAGGGCGCCAGCTCGATCGCGGCTGACTTCGCCAAGCCGACAACACCATGTTTGGCAGCGCTGTAATGCGCCTGTCCCGGTAGCGACTTGATGCCGGCCACCGAGCTGGTGGCGATGATCGATCCACCATTGCCGGCGTCGATCATCACCGGTGCTGCCGCACGCAAGGTGTTGTAGACGCCGGTGAGATTGATGTCGATCATGTCCTGCCAGGCCTGTGGTTCCATCTCCCAGAACCGGCCCCAGCTGACGATCCCGGCATTGGCCACCACGATGTCGAGTCGACCCAGTTCTGAAACCCCGTTGCGGACAAGGTTTTCCAGCGCAGCCAGGTCGCGGACGTCGGCGACGGAGTGCACGACGCGCTGACCCGTTTTCTCCACCAGGCGGGCGGTCTCGGCGAGGTCCTCGATGGTGGCGGAGGGATAGTCCGTCGCGGTGGGTTGTGCGCAGATATCGGTGATGATGACGTCAGCGCCCTCCTCCGCGAGCTTGACTGCCTCCGCTCGACCCTGTCCGCGTGCCGCGCCTGTGACCAGTGCGACCTTGCCAAGCACTCGCTTCATGAGTCAGTCCTCCTGTTGCTATCCGATGCCTGGCGACTGGGTGCCAGGCCGTTCTGTGGACGCGGGGCTCGTCGGCTCGCCACATCCACAACTGCACAGTAAGTCAAGATGGCAGATTGTGCCAGTATGACCTGATATGTATTATTGCGGCATGGCAGAGGTAGGTGACCTACGACACCGCCGCAGGCAGGCCACCGAGTTGGAGATCTCCACGGTTGCCTTGGCGATGTTCGCTGCCAACGGTTTCGACAACACCACCGTCGAGGCCATTGCCGCGGCCGCGGGAGTATCTATCCGCACCTTTCATCGGTACTTCCGCACCAAGGCGGATGCGATCGCTCCCATCCTGGACAACATTTGGCGCACCTGCATCCAGGCGTTCGCCGACACCGATCCGGACGCTCCCCTGATCGAGAGCCTCGTGGACGCGTTCACCCTGGCCGCCGACGGTGAGTTCTCCGAGCGCTACCGGGAATTCCTTCTCACGCTGCCCAATTCACCCCAACTCGAGCCGACCTGGCTGCGTATCCACGCCGACTCCCAACGTGCGCTTCGGCCGTTGCTCGCGGCCCGCCTCGATATGCAACCGGACGATCCGACCGCTGACTTCCTGTCGTCGGTGGTGATCAGCGCATTCCGGGTCGCGTTGCAGGCGCACCACGATGACCCCGACGTCTCCGAGTTCGCCCTTGCGCGGGACTTTTTGTCGCTCCTGCGCCCTTGTCTGGAGTGACACCCGCCAGTCCCAATCACCCTCGATCTGCTGGACGTTCATCATCGCGAGTGGTCAGCTCGGCAAAGTTCAGTCGTCAGCCTCGGCAGCGTCCAGCAGCAGCAGATGCGTCTCGTTGCGTGAACGAAGGTAGGCGAAGTGGTACAGGAACCCGACCGCCACGATGCCCGCGGCGATGCCCAGGCTAACCCACTGGTTGGGATCAAACACGCCGATGATGATGATGCCTGCGATTGCCGCGAGCGCCAGCAGCGCAGGCACCGGCCATAGCGGCATCCGGTAGAGGTCCAACGGGACCTTGGTGCGCTGCCTGCGCACCACGATGGCGGCCAGTGCGATGAAGGCGAAGCTGAACGCCGTGGTGGCGCCGGTGGCATTGACGAGAATCGTCATCGGCACAAAGCAGGCCAACCCCGACAACACACCCATCACAATCGTCGCGACGCGCGGCATGTGAACCGAATCAGAGATCCGGGCAAGCGGTTTGGCGATGACGGCCGGCATCGCTTGGTCGCGAGCTGCGGAGAACAGCAGGCGTCCCGCCTGCAGGCCCAGGGCGATGTTGGCGTTGAGGATGGCCAGCGCCATGGAGAGCAGGACGAACATCGTGATCGCCGAGCCGGCCCGCTGCTCAAGGAATTCCTTGACCGGAAGATCCGCTCCGATCAGATCGGTCAGTGAATCGGATCCGAGAAGTATTGCCGCCAAGGGTATTACCTCGACGACGACGGTGATGACAGCGGCCCACAGGACGGCGCGTGCGACGTTACGGCGGGGGTTCTTCGTCTCTTCGGAGAAATAGATCGCGCCACCGTAGCCGTACTGGGCCAGCACGCCCTGGGTGATCACGAGCACCAGGCCCGCGATTCCGATCGGAGCCAGGTTGCCGGTCGAGGTGTCGAGTGCCTGCGGCACAAGGATTGCCGAGACCGGACGCTCGATGTGGATCACGCCGAGGACGGTCAGCAGCGTCAACGACGCCATCTCGACGAATAGGAAGCTGCCCGTCACCCAGGCGTTGGTACGGATGTTGAAGCACGCGATGACGGTGGCCAGCACGGTCACGACCAAGGCGGTGACGAGCGGGTCGGCTCCGGAGATGGCTACCCCGAGATAGTCGGCCACACCGAGGGCGAAGATCGCCTGCAGCAGTGGCAGCGAGATGAGACCGATGAAGAACACGGCGACGCCCGCGGCAGGGCCGAGAGTGCGTGCCACCAGCGCGTAGTCGGCTCCGGCAATGGGATGGCGGGAGCCCAGTTCGGCGTAACAGAGCGCGATCAACAGACTGATCACACCGCCGAGCAGAAAGCCCCAAAAGACTCCTGTGCCGTACGAGGTGATTGCCGCGCCCCCGAGGATGAAGACACTCGCCGCCGGCGAGATCGACGACAGGGTGAGCATGACATTGCCGCCGACGCCCAGGGACCGCGCCAGTTCATTGTTGTAGCTACCGGTCGTGGCGGCGGGCAGTTCGCCTTCGCCGGTTGATGCGGTGTCGAGTGATTCGGACATCGGCCAGCTCCTTTGAGCTCAAGCGGTCTTCAATTCTTTGACATCCGAGTCAAAGAATTGATAAAGGCTGGCACGCGCTTGCGTTACTGTCAACCGATGGCACGACATCGCGATCAACGGGCACGGCGTGAAGCGCTGATCGAGGCCACCTATGCCGCCGGTGGCGACCTCGGGCTTCGGGCCCTGTCGCTGACCGATGTCGCCAAACGCGCGGGGCTGACCCGTGGTGCCGTCCTGTACTACTACGACGACCTGGACTCCCTTCTGGTCGAGGCGCACGCCGCGGGCGTCGCCCGGTTCTGCGACGAACGGGATAGGGAGATCTCGGGGATCGAGGATCCGCGCCGGGCTCTCGATGTCGCCATCACGATGGGCCTGCCGAGCGGACCTGACGATGCGCTGATGCGTCTGCTCTACGAGCTCGATGTGATGGCGGGTTCCTCTGCGCTGCATGAACAGTTGGTGCAGGAACTCGATCGGCGCCAGTTCGCCACCTACCACGGCATTGTGTCGGCCGGTCGGCGCAGTGGAGTCTTCGCCCCGGTTCTGGGCGATGACCTCGTGGCGACGACGTTGGCGATGCTCGAAGACGGCTACGGGTTACACATCGTCACCGATCACACCACGACCCATGACGCGGCGGCAGACGGAATCCGCTCTGTTGCAGAGCAACTCGGCTGTCCCACGTTGCGGTCCTGATGCCTGGTCAGCGTCCCCGCCAGAAGCCTCCGGTCACGTTCATCACGGTTCCGCTGATCCAGCGTCCGCTGTCGCTCAGCAGGTAGTCGACTGCGTCGGCCACCGGTTGGGGACCGCCCTCGCCGAGCGCGAAGTCTTCGCGATACTTCTCGAGTTCGCCCGGGGGCATCGGCTCACCGGTGGTGCCGATAACGCCCGGCGCGATGGAATTGACCAGTATTCCGCGTGATTCGAGATCTTGTGCCAGCGACATGGTCATTCCGATCACGCCGGCTTTGGCCGCGGCGTAGGCCACCGAAATCCCCTCGCACGGAATGACTCCCGCAATCGAGGCAATGGACACGATGCGCCCCCCACCCTGGGCGAGCATATGTGGCAGCACGCTCTGAATGCACCACCACGGGCCGGAGAGGTCGGCATCGATGATGGTGCGCCAGTGCTCGGGGTCGACCTTGTCGCTGGCCCGGTAAGGACCGTCGATGCCGGCGACGTTGACCAGGGCACCGACGCGGCCCATTGCCGCGATGGCGCTCTCGACCATCTGCGTGGTCTTGTCCGGGTCGCAGATGTCGACCGGGCTCCACCCGACGCCGAGGTCATCGGCCACAGCCGCCACCTTCTCGGTCTGGATGTCGGCCAGGAAGACCTGGTATCCGCGGGCGTGCAAGGTACGCGCGATGCGCTCGCCGATACCTTGCGCGGCGCCCGTCACGATCACCCCGCCGGACAACCCGGACGGTGTTCCTGTACTCAGCGTCATGCGTACTCCGTTCTCGCCACGAATGTCGACAATCTACAAGATGCCGCAGTGGGCCAGCCCGCAGGGCGCGCTCCGAGGTGGCCACGCGGGAGCGGGCGTCGACAGCGGGGTCCTGGAGCCGTTGTCCCGGTGAGGCAACGGGAATGCCGCACGGCATGCGGCGAGCGGGGGGTGACACCCGGCCTGTCTTGTGGACATGCAGCAGGGTTGGTAGCATCACCAAGATTGTTGACAATCTGGAATTGTGCCGACGTTTCTCCATCGGCCTGGCCCGCGTGTCCGTGTTCTCGAGACGACGGGGGCGCTGATGACCGCTGCACGGGACTGCGCCGACGTGCTGATCGTGGGCGCTGGCGCGTCGGGGAGCGTCGCCGCACTCGAATTGGCCACCCGCGGCTTTCACGTCGTCTGCCTGGAGCAGGGTGACTGGACCATTCCAGACGACTTTCCCAGCGGCAAGCCGCAATGGGAGTTGTCGCGGCTGAAGCACTGGAACTTCAGCCCCAACGTGCGCGCGCACCGCAGTGACTATCCCGTCGATGCCAGCGAGAGCCCCATCGAGCCGTTGATGTTCAACGGCGTCGGCGGTAGCACGATTCTCTATGCGGGACACTGGGTTCGCGCCCTGCCGTCGGACTTCCGGGTCAAGTCTCTGGACGGGGTCGCCGACGACTGGCCACTCACCTACGAGGATCTGCGGCCGTTCTATGACGAGCTGACGTACGTCGTCGGGGTCTCGGGACTTGCCGGCGATCCGGCGTATCCCGACGAGCACACCTTTCCCATGCCGCCGCTGCCGATCGGCAAGTACGGGCTGGTGGCCGCCAAGGGTATGGACAAACTCGGCTGGCATTGGTGGCCAGGACCCAACGCCATCGCCTCGCGTGGGTTCAAACACCGTCTCGCATGCCAGCGTTACGGCACCTGCGAAACCGGTTGTCCGACCGGGGCGAAGGCCACGACGGACCTCACCCACTGGCGCGAGGCGATCGCGGCGGGGGCGGTGCTGGTCACCGGGGCGCGGGTGAGTAGGTTGACCGTGGACGGCGCCGGGCTGGTCTCCGGCGCGGAGTACGTCGACCGTGACGGCCGGCTCCAGCATCAGTCCGCGAGCGTCACCATGCTGGCCGCCAACGGAATTGGGACCCCGCGACTGCTGCTCAATTCCGCGTCGGCGCGCTTCCCGGACGGCCTGGCGAACTCGTCGGGACTGGTGGGCAAGCGCCTCATGATTCACCCCCTGGCGTCGGTCTACGGCACCTACGACGACGACCTCGAGAGCCACCTGGGCCCCACTGGGCAGTCGCTGCAGTCGATGCAGTTCTACGAGAGTGACGCCGATCGCGGATTCGTGCGCGGGGGCAAGTGGAACCTGATGTCGGCACCGGGGATGCTCAGGCATGTCAGCTGGGAGCCGGGCCGGGATTGGCGGGACACTATGGGTCCGTCGTTCCATCAGCGATTGAACCGGTTCGGCCGCTACACCGAATGGGGTGTGACCATCGAGGATCTTCCCGAGGAACACAACCAGATCGTGCTGCACCCCACAGCAACCGACTCCGATGGCATCCCCGCTCCGAAGGTGCGCTACACCCTCAGTGAGAACAGCAGGCGGATGATCGACTTCCACCTGGCCCGGATGAGCGAGGCTCACCTGGCAGCCGGGGCGACGTCGCTCGACACGATCCCGGTGGTACGAGACAGTGGCTGGCATCTGCTCGGTACGGCGCGAATGGGATCCGATCCGGCCACGTCGGTGGTGGACGGCTATTGCCGCGCGCACGACGTGCCGAACCTGTACATCATCGACGGAAGCGTCTTCGTGACGTCGACCGGAGTGAACCCGACGGCGACGATCATGGCCATCGCGCTGCGCGCGTCCCGTCGTCTCGCTGAAACGTCCTCCGCGCAACAGGTTTGGTCGTAGGAGAGTCATGATGCTGACCATCGAGCAGCGAGGTGCCTACGCGCGGCTGGCAGACGTTCTGATCCCGCCGACGGAGACAATGCCGTCGGCGACGCAGGCCGGCGTTGTCGACACGCTGATCGATCAGGTGCTGCGATACCGCCCGGATCTGGTGGATGACTTCGCCGCGGCGGTCGAGGTGTGCGCCGGTCGCGAGCCCGAGGCAGCGCTCGACGAACTTGCCGCTGGGCATCAGCGCGCCTTCGCGGCGCTGACGCTGCTCACCGCCGGCGCGTACGCGCTGAGCCCGGTGGTGCACCGCGCCCTGAACTACACCCCGCCGCCGCGCTCCGTCGTCGATGACCTCGACGGCTACGTCGACCTGCTGGCCGCCGTCGTCGAACGCGGCTTCCACACGCGCTGATCACGCGCCACGGCTGCAGGCCTCAGCACTCAGCGGGTGGCGCGGCGAGCGATGTTGTAGAACCGGATGTTCTGGTATTCCTCGAGGCCTTCGGCGCTGCCTTCGCGGCCCAGCCCGGACTGCTTGATCCCGCCGAACGGTGCGGCGGCGTTCGACGGTACGCCCTGGTTGATTCCGACAATGCCGGTCTCGAGCCGATCCGCGACATTGAGTGCCCTGTCGAGACTCTCGGTGAAGACGTAACCGGCAAGGCCCAATTCGGTGGCGTTGGCCAGGGCGAGGGCCTCGTCCTCGTCGCGGAATCGCTGAACCGCGGCGATCGGCCCGAAGATCTCCGTCTGGGCCACCTCGGCATCGTTGGGCACGTTGCTGAGCACGGTGGGTGCGAAAAAGTGACCGGCGCCGTCGAACTCGACTCCACCCGTCTCCACGATGGCGCCCCGCGCCGTCGCATCGGCAACCAGTCGCGACATCGTGGCGACCGCGCGGTCGTCGATCAGCGGACCCATACCGATGCCGTCGTTCAGGCCGTTTCCGACAACGAGGGCAGACATCTTCTCGGTCAGCCCTTCCAGGAAGGCGTCGGCAATGCCGTCCTGCACGAACATGCGATTGGCGGCGATGCAGGACTGACCGCCGTTGCGCATCTTGGCGGCGAAGGCGCCATTGACCGCCCTGTCGAGGTCCGCGTCGTCGAAGACGAGCAGTGGGGCGTTCCCGCCCAACTCCATCGACGACCGCAGCACATTGTCCGCCGCGAGGCGCATGAGCGCGCTGCCTACCGAGGTCGAGCCGGTGAACGACACCTTGCGTACTCGGGGATCGCGCAGCACCGCCTCGGAGAAGGCCGACGCCGACGACGTGGTCACCACCTTGACCAGACCCTCGGGAACGCCGGCCTGCCTGGCCAATTCGACCGCGAGGATCGTCGTCAGCGGGGTCAGGGCGGCGGGCTTGATGATGACGGGACACCCGGCGGCCAGCGCGGGTGCGATCTTGCGGGTCGCCATGGCCAGCGGAAAGTTCCACGGCGTGATGAGTACCGAGAGCCCGACCGGTGAGCGCCGGGTCAACAGCTGTGCCCCGCCGGCCGGGAGGTCGCGGGAATCGCCGTGCGGACGCACCGCCTCCTCCGAATACCACCGGACGAAATCGGCTCCGTAAGCCACCTCGGCGCGCGCCTCGGCCAACGGTTTACCCATCTCGTGGGTGATCAGCAGCGCAAGCTCCTCGCCACTTTCCAGCAGCCGCTCATACCAGCTGCGCAGCACGTCGGCGCGGGCGCGCAGCGGGCTACCCGCCCACTGCCGTCCGGCCTCGTCCGCCTGGGCCACCGCATCGAGGGCCTGTTCCACACTGGCGTCGGGGACTGCCGCGATCATTTCTTCGGTGGCCGGATCGTGCACAGTGAAGGTCGATCTGGCCCATGCCGAGGGCAGATCGTCCAGCACCGCCTGTGCGGCCGCCAGCCGTTCGGGGTCCGGATGTCTCTGTGGCGCGGCCGTTGTCGTCATTTCTGCTCCTGTTCGGCCAGGGTGTCGTCGAGGGCGCCGATGAGCTCGGCCAGCTCCGCGTCAGTGGTGATGAAGGGCGGACTCAGCTGGACGGTGTTGCCCCGCAACGGCCGCGCCACGAAGCCCCGGTCGAGCAGGGCGTCGGTCACCGCGACGGCGTCGTAGTCGTCGGTGAGAGCCACCCCGGCCAGTAGGCCGCACACCCGGACCTCGGAGACCGACGGTCGGGTGACATCCAGCCGTGCCAGCCCCTCGGCCAGCTGCGCCTCGAGTTCTTTGACGCGCTCGAGCAGCCCTTCGCGATCGAGAATGTCGAGGTTGGCCAGTGCGACCGCGGCCGCGGTGGCGTGGCCCGCGTAGGTTGCTCCGTGCCGGAAGATCGGAGTGTTTCGCTCGTCGAGATAGAAGGGCTGCCAGATCTGCTGGCTGACCAGGACACCGCCGAGCGGCGCATACCCCGATGTGACGCCCTTGGCGAAGGTCAGCAGGTCGGGTGTGACGCCAAAGCGTTCGGCGGCGAACATCGTTCCGGTACGGCCGAATCCGGTGATGACCTCATCGAAGATCAACAGGATGTCATTGTCACGACAGAGCGCAGCCAGCCCGGCCAGATACCCCTCCCGCGGTGGATGCACGCCCCCGGTTCCGAGAACGGGCTCGGTCACCAGCGCGGCGATGTTCTCCGCTCCGATGTCGGCGATCACGGCCGCCGCGGCATCGAGATCATGCAGCGGGATCCGCGCGGTCTCGGGCACCAGCGACTCGGTGCCGTAGCCCTCGCGATTGAAGTCCAGCCCTGCGATGCTCGTGCCGAAGGCGTGCAGACCGTGATAGGCGTATTCGCGGCTGAGGACGATCGTCTTGGTCGACCTGCCCTCGCGCTGCCAGTGCCGCCGGGCCAGTTTGCAGGCGACCTCGATCGAGTCCGCCCCTCCCGAGTTGAGAATGACTTTGGCGTCCGGGATGGGTGACATCGCGGCCAGCCGCTCCCCGAGGGCCAGCGCCTTGTCGTTCACGAAGCGGCCGAAGATGTGGTAGGTCTCCAGCCGTTGCATCTGCTCGGCGGCCACCCGCGCCAACTCGTGCCGGCCGTGGCCGACGTTGGCATGCCACAGCCCGGCGGTGCCGTCGAACAGGCGCCGCCCGTCGGTGGTCCAGATGTAGGAACCCGCGCCGCGGTCGATCACCAACTGCCGACCGAGAACTGAGGGAACGTGTGCCTGCGCGGGCCACAGCGCGGGCCCGTCGAGGCGGCGGGGGGTGGACATGAGTAGCCGATCCTTTCGAGGATGAGCCCGGCTCGCAGCGGGTTCAGATCTCCGGACTGAGGGCGATGACTGTGTAGTCGAGCGAGAGGGTCCGCCCCCGGTGCGGATCTGCCAATGTCGCGCGCCAGGAGCACATTCCCGGTGTCGGTGCGCCGTCGATGGTCCCGGACAGGATGACGGTCCCGGGACCAGGCTCACGCCCGCTGCGTTCGGCGAGGATTCGTTGCATGTCCGCCGGCTCCAGCAGATGCCCCACCGTACCGGCTTGAATCAGATGTTCGGCGCCGTCGGCGGTGCGTCCCCATAGCCGAAGCTCGCAGTCGTCCCAGTGTCCGGCCACTTCGTCGAGTCGCCATGCGGCGTCGCCGATGACGTCGGGACAGGCTGCCTTGGCCTTGGCCATGTCCACCTTCTCGATGTCGAGGTCGGTGTGGTCCGAGGCGATGGTGACCAGCCAGCCACTGTGGGTGTTGATCAGTGCGAATTCGACTTCGCCGTAGGTGTCGTCACCGCAGACGGGAAGTCCGGTGGTGTGTTGGGCACGTTCGGGCGGGATCCGGAAGATGGCGGGCAGCCGGGTGGGTGCGGGCAGTCCCAATTCCCGGAGCTCGGCGATGTGTGTGGCAACGCCGGAGGTGTCCCTGGCGGCGTAGCCGAAGTTGTAGACAGAGTGCACATCGACATCGACTTCGGCGGCACCGGTTTCGGAGTCGACGGTGAGGTGCAGGCGGGCTCCTCCGGTGTGTGCCGGCATCAGTTGTGGCCCTTGGCCTTGGTGCCGAAGATGCTGATCAGCTCGTAGATCAGCGACGAGGCGGCCAACCCGGTCAGCTGCGCCCAGTCATAGCTGGGGGACACTTCGACGACATCGGCTCCGACGATGTTGAGGTCGGCGATTCCGCGCAGCATCCGGATCATGTCCAGTGACGTCAGCCCACCTGCTTCCGGCGTGCCGGTACCGGGCGCATGGGCGGGGTCCAGGACGTCGATGTCGATCGAGACGTACACCGGGACATCGCCGATACGTTCCTTCAGCCCGCCGACGATCTCGGCGATGCCGCGCTCGGCCACGTCGACCGTAGAGATGATCCCGAATCCGAGTTCCGCATCGTTGGCAAGGTCTGCCTGCTGATGCAGATTGGCGCGAATACCGACGTGTGACAGGTGCTCTCGACTCAGCAGCCCTTCCTCGTGGGCGCGCCGGAACGGCGTGCCATGGGTATAGGGCTGGCCGAAGTAGGTATCCCAGGTATCGAGGTGTGCGTCGAAGTGCAGCAGTGCGACCTGTCCGTGGACTCTGGATACGGCTCGCAACATGGGTAGTGCGATGGTGTGGTCACCACCGATGGTGACCACCCGGGTACCGGCGTCGGCGAGTTCGTTGGCGCGCCGTTCGATGGCGGTCAGCGCCTCTTCGATGTTGAACGGGTTGGCATTGACGTCGCCGAGGTCGGCCACCTGCTGCACCTTGAAGGGTGAGACATCCTGGAACTGGTTGTAGCCCTGCAGGAGTCGGCTGGCCTCACGGACCGCCGACGGCCCGAATCGCGCGCCCGGCCGGTACGTCACCCCGGCGTCGAACGGGACGCCCAACACACCGACGTCGACATGGGACACGTCCTCTGCGCGCGGCAGCCGGGCAAAGGTCGTCAGACCGGCGAAGCGCGGCATGGCCTCCGAATCGGGCGGACCGACAAAGGGTGAGCCGGTGCTGTCTGAGCTCATGTCACTTCTCTTTCGTGAGGTGGGGGATATGAACCGGGGAAGCGGACGATCTCGTTACCATCCCACTCCGTAGATTGTGAACAATCGACAAAGAGTAGCCTGCTGGGCCTGTCGCCACAACTCGTCCATCGGGACGGCGCGGGCGTTAGCGGGCCAGGAAGCCGCCCTCGACGGGCAGTGAGATGCCGGTGATGTATCGCGCATCGGGTGAGGCCAGATAGGACACCGCCGCTGCGACATCGGCGGGTTCGGCGATCCTGCCCATGGGGATACTGGCCACCTGATCCCGCGCGGCCTGTTCCGGGTCGGGCAGCGTCGCCATCCAATCGTCGTACAACGGTGTGCGGGTCAGGCCGGGTGCCACGGCGTTGACGCGAATCCCCAACGGCGCCAGTTCGATCGCAGCCGAGCGCGTCAGCGCTTCCAGAGCCCCCTTCGAGGCGCTGTAGATCGCCATGCCGGCTACTCCTGCGCTCGCCAGCCGGGAGCTGATGTTGATGATGGAGCCGCCGTTACCGTCGGCCATGGCACGGGCGCCGGCCTGAAGCAACCTGATGGCGGCGACGACATTGGTCTCGAAGGTGCTGCGGATCTCCTCGACGGGCACCGACAGCAGGTCACCGGTGTGGTCGACGGCGGCATTGTTCACCACCACGTCGAGAGATCCGAACCGCTCCAGCGTGCCGGTGACGACCAGATCGGCGGCGTCGTCGGCGGTGAGGTCGTGGGCGAGGAAGGTTGCCCGCTCGCCGAGTTCGGCCTGCAGTGCGGTTCCGCGTTCTGCGGATCTGCCGACCAGGACGACGCGCAACCCGTCCGCGTGGAGGCGGCGGGCGATCTCGGTGCCGATGCCTGAGGTGGCCCCAGTGACGACGGCGACTGCTGAGGTGGTCATGGGCGCCTTTCAGGATGGCAGATTGTCCACAATCTGTAGAGTAACACTGAGCTGCGGTATGATCCGTGTTCGCCTCACTACGCCCGATGGCAGCCGAGGGCGCACAGGGCCGCAGAACGAGGATGGAGGTCCATGGCAACCAAGCGGGCGCTTGCCGACGTCAACCCTATCGAGCCCGTGGACATCACGGCGGTGATCGCCGATCGTCTTCGAGATCTCTTGGGGCAGGGCCGATTCACCCCCGGTGAACAGCTCACCGAGGCGTCGATCGCCGCTGCGTTCCAGGTATCGCGGGGTCCGGTGCGTGAAGCGCTGAAACGGCTCACCGAACAGGGCCTGTTGGTCTCCGAGCGCAATCGTGGGGTCTTCGTGCCGATCCTCTCCGACGAGGACGTCCGCGACATCTACCGTTTGCGGGGGGCGGTGGAGGCCGCGGCGGTGACCGAACTGGTTCGCAATCCGCGACCGCAGACGTTCTCGCACCTGTGGGAGATCTTGGGCCGGTACCGCAAGAGTCTGCTCGCCCAGGACTGGGAGAGCGCCGACGAGCTCGACCTGATGTTCCACCGCGAACTCGTCTACGCCTCGGGTAGCCGCAGATTGATCCACGCCTTTGACACGGTGGCGGTGGAGACGCGAATGTGCATGCGCTACATGCTGTTCGGGCATGTCGACCATCCCGACATGGATACCTGGCACTCCGACATTCTGGAGGCCGCCGAGCGGGGAGACCTCGACGCCGCCCATCGGGCATTGGAATTCCACAACGAAACCGTGATCGCGGACTTCACCAAGCGTCAGCCCGACGAAGCGTCGGGGTGAACCGGCCGGGCGCAGCATATGCCGGATCTGCGTGAGCAGGGCATCCTTGGTGCGTTGTCGCGGGCTCAGCAGCGTCGGGACCTAACGTCGAGCCGCTTGGTCGAGCTGGCCCTGCACCGCACTGCCGCAAGCGCCGACCTCAATGCCGTCGTGTGCATCGATGCGGACGCTGCGCGTGCCGCTGCCGACGACATCGACCGCAAGCGGACTCGTGGTGACACCCTCGGCATGCTCGCCGGCGTGCCGGTGCTCGTCAAGGACAACATGGATGTGGCTGGCCTGCCCACGACCCACGGATCGAAGCTGCACGCCGGCGCCGGTCCGGCGCTCACTGATGACCGACAGGTAGCTCGGTTGAGAGCCGCGGACGCCGTCATCGTCGGCAAGACCAATCTGTCCGAATTCGCCATGGAGGCGATCAGCGACAAC
Source organism: Mycolicibacterium anyangense (assembly GCF_010731855.1). Taxonomy (NCBI): domain Bacteria; kingdom Bacillati; phylum Actinomycetota; class Actinomycetes; order Mycobacteriales; family Mycobacteriaceae; genus Mycobacterium; species Mycolicibacterium anyangense. The sequence continues at coordinate 4,180,530 of NZ_AP022620.1, forward strand.
CTGGTCTTCGGCGCGACGCACAATCCTTGGCGGCGCGGGATTTCGCCCGGCGGCTCCAGCGGGGGGTCGGCTGCCGCGCTCGCCGCCGGGCTCATCCCGGTGGCCACCGGTACCGACGGTGGCGGCTCGGTGCGCATACCCGCGGCACTGTGCGGTCTGCTCGGCCTGAAGCCGACCAGTGGTGTGGTCGGCGCACGTCCCGCCCGCCTGCCTGTCGAACTGTCCTGCGCGGGGCCGATGGCCAGCACGGTCGCCGATCTGCGGCTGTTGGCGCAGCTTGGCGCCGGGCCGGCGTACGGCGACCCGTCCTGCGTCTATGGCCCGGATCCGGGCTGGACGACCCGGCCGCTGGGAAAGGTGTTCGCGACCACCCGCGTTGCCGGCCAGCAGCCGGTGGCCGCCGATGTCGAGGACGTATTCACCAGTGCCGTGGGGGATTTCGCGAGGGCTGTCGACCGACAGGCCCACTGGTTGCCGCCCGGAGTCCTGCCTGCGGCGGCCGACGAGATCTGGGCGACCATCTATGCGGCCGAAGATGTCTACAGCGTCGGTTCCGACCTGTTGCGCACGGGGCGGCGGCTTCTCGACACCCGGGTGCTGGCCTGGGTGGATCAGGGTCTCGGGGTCACGTTGGAGGAATACCTGGCTGCGCGGCAGGCCCGCAATGACTGCGTACTGGTTCTTGATCAGTTGTTGGCGGAGGGCAACCTGCTGTTGACCCCGACGGTGACCGCAGCGCCTTATCCGGTCGGCGGGTCCACCGGGGACACGGGCGGTTTGATGCCGATCGATCTGTTCAACACCGCGGCAATGAATCTCACCGGCCATCCCGCACTCAACGTGCCGGCCGGCTACGTCGACGGGGTGCCCTTCGGACTTCAGGTGGTCGGTCCGCGGGGCAGCGACCTGTGGTTGATCGCGCTTGCCGAAGTCTGGGAACGGTACCGCCCATGGCCACTGGTCGCTCCGGGTTACGAACCGTTTCTGCCGTCCTGCTGACCTGGCGTCCAGGTGAGTGCGAGAACAGACAGCAAGCGGTGCAGCACGTCTGAAATCATCTGCGCCTGAGCCACCTCGACAGGCGTTGATAGATGGTCGATTTCGAGGCCGGCCAGGACTGACAGGATGAGCCTGGCATCCGCCTTGGGGCGCGGTGACCCCAACGATTCCACCACCGCCTGCAACTGCGCGCCGAGAATGGCCTGCCACGCTGCCGATGCCTCCGCCAGTACCGGGCGTCGCACCGCTTCGATGGTGAACTCGTACTCGGCCAACAACTGATGGCGGGCTGCCGTGAGACCGGTGACCACGAAGTCGGTCAGCCGATCCGCCAGATCCGCGGGACCTGGGCTGTCACCCATGCGGGTGATCGCCCGGGTGACGCGGGCCGTCTCACGCTGGACGTGCCGTTCGAACGCAGCGTTGATCAGGTCGTCCTTGCCGGTGAAGTAGTAACCGACAGCAGCGAGCGGAATGCCTGCCTGGGCTGCGACGACCCGCATCGACAGGCCCGCGATGCCGACCTCGCCGACGACCACCAGTGCGGCGTCGATGATCGCGTTCTTTCGAGCCACACCGCGCCGACTCGGCGGTGTTCTCGACGGGAGGTCGGGTAGATCGCCCGCGGGGCTGTTGCTGGTGATGGTGCTGGCCTTCGTTACGAGGGACTTGTCCCGCCGGCAGCGCCGTTCACCCACGCGTAGATGTTGGCGCCGAGATCGTCTACCGAGTATCCGCCCTCCAGTATGGCCAGAAGCGGGATGCCCACCTCGCGCATGGCTTGTCCGACGGCGAAGTAGTCCTCGGTGGTCAACTGGGCATCACCGGCAGGATCGGTGCGATAGGTGTCGAAGCCCAGCGACACCATGATGATGTCCGGGGTTTGAGCGGCGACGGCCGTCAGGGCCTGGTCCAGCCCGATCAAATAGTCCGGTCCCTGAACGCCTTCGGGAAGCGGAATGTTCATCGTCGCGCCGAGCCCCGCACCCGTACCCGTCTCGTTGGCGTATCCGGTGTAGAACGGGAAGCACCGCTGCGGGTGGCCGTGCAGTGAGGTGAAGAACACGTCCGCTCGATCGTAGAAGATCGCCTGGGTTCCGTTTCCGTGGTGGAAGTCGACATCGACGATGGCGACCTTGGCGGCGCCCTGGTCGCGGAGCCACTGCGCGCCGATGGCGACGTTGTTGAGGTAGGTCCCGCCGCCGAACGCGTCGGCCGAGCTGTGATGGCCGGGAGGACGGCTCAGCGCCAGGGTGAGTGGGCTGCCCGCCAGGGTATGACCGGCTGCGGTGATGACGGCGGCGACTGAACCGATTGCCGAGTCGTAGGTGTCGGGGCCGATACCGGTGATGGTGTCGAAGCAGTACTTTCCAAATGCACCGGGGTGTTCGGGTGTGATCGGGGTTGTTCCCGGGGCGTGCAGGCCGGGGTGCAAGAACGTGTCGGCGAACACGAGCTCGAAGTCGTCATCGGGAGCCGGGAGATCCTCCCAGGCCCGAGCCAGGAAGTCGACGAGGTCGGCGTCGTGCACCCGGCGGATCACCGAACCCAGCGCCGGATCCTCCTGAGGTGGAAGGAATTCCACGCCGGGGTGAGATGCCAGCGCGTCCTCGACGGCTTTCATCCGGGCGACGGTGTCGAACGCGGGGATGGGGCGACCGCACTGCACTTCCACCTTTGGGCGGTGGCCGACATGCCGAGGGTTGGTGACGACAGGGATCGTCTGCGTTGCGTCGGTGGTCACGGTGAGGCCTTTCGTCTGTGCGGGTTGGGATCGACGACGCGATGCGTTCAGGCGCCGCAGATCCAGTCGTGGCGGACCGAGGGAGTGGGGGTGAGCTCGCGGTACGCCTGGCGCTCGCTCAGCACCTGGTCGATGGCGTCGATGAAGCGGTCGGCGTCCGAACGGGTCAGACACAGTGGCGGTTTGATCTTCAGGACATTGCCGAGCAGGCCTGTCGGCGCCACGATGCAGCCCAGCTCCAGCAACCGCTCGCAGATGGCGTCGACGTCAGCGGCGGGCAACGGCCGGCGTGACCCGTCCCCGTACACCAGGTCGATGCCCTGGTAGAGGCCACGCCCGTAGAGTGCACCGATCTCGGGGTGGCGGGAGGCCAGGTTTGCGAGCTGGGTGGAAAGGTGCTCGCCGATCGTGTCGGCGTTGTCCCGGAGGCCTTCATCGGCGATGACGTCGAGCACGGCGCTGCCGATGCTGCAGGAGACCGGGCTTCCCCCCGGGGTGGAGAAGAACGAGCCCTGCTCGGCGAACGCGTCGGCGATCTCGGGTCGGCAGGCGACGAAGCCAATCGGGTGACCGTTGCCCGCCGCTTTGGCGGCGACCACGATATCGGGAACTACATGCTGGCTCTCGAACGCCCAGAATGTTTTTCCTGTGCGGCCATATCCAACCTGGACCTCGTCGGCGATCGCCAGGCCGCCGTGGGATCGCACGGCGGTGTAGGCGTCGGCCAGATAGCCGGGTGGCGGGATGATTCCGCCCCGGCTACCCAGGATGGGCTCGTGGACAAACGCGGCAAGGCCTCCGTTGGACTGCGCCCGGACGCACGCGGCGGACAGTGAGGCCAGGTAGGGGGCGCTGCTGCGGCCATGCCCGCCCCGGTACCAGTCGGGGGCATCGGCGACGTGTACCCACGGCGCCAGTTCGTGGCGCCAGTTGGGTCGATCGCCGGGCATGGTGCACAGCTCGAAAACCTCGGTGGTCCAGCCGTGGTACGCGCCTTCGTGCACCACGACGTCACGTCGGGTGGTGAACCGGCGGGCCAGTTGTAGTGCGACTTCCAGTGCCTCGCTGCCCGAGTTCACCAGGAAGATGCGGCCCAGCTCCTCGGGCAGTGTCGCGGCGATCCGATCGGCATACTGGGCTATGGCCGGGTAGAGGAACCGCGAATTGGTATTCAACAGGGCGAGCTGCTGGGTGGCCGCCGCCGTCACGCGGGGGTGTGAATGCCCGATGATCGCGACGTTGTTGACCATGTCGAGATAGCGCCTACCGGTGTCATCGAACATCCACTGGCCACGTGCTCGCACGATCTGCGGTGGGGTGCGGTAGTACAGCTTCTGCGCGGCCGCCACGTGCCGACCACGCGCTTCGAGAGCGGCGTCCGCGTCCTCCGGATGACTAATCGAAATGCCAACCAGGGCGGCAGGATCCGGGCACAGTGCGGTCCACGCGGCGCGTTCCCGCGCGCGGCCCCGCCGTGGCAGGCCGGGTGCTGCCGCGAGCTGCACCGTGATCGGGCCGGCGTGCCCGGGGACTTCGGCGACCTGTTGTCCGCGGGCCACGATGTCGCCCACCGAGCACGTCGGTCGAGCCCCGGCGAGATGCAGGTGAACCGACGAGGTGCGCAGCGGGATGTCCAACGTCAGCCAGTTCGGACCGACGGCGGCGACCGCGCCGTCCAGCGGTGCCCGCACGGCGGTGCCTTCTACGACGGTGACGGCGACGCCCAGGTCCATCGCCTCCGGCGCAGGGTGGTCGGCTTTGTCGCAGTCGAGGGTGATTCCCTGCCACGGAGAGACGACGGCAAGGGGCTCCCGATCGACGATCATGGCGGGGCTCGAGTGGGTGATCTCCGCGAGGATGTCGACAGGCCAGGCCGGCAGACCGCTGCGCTCGCGAAGCACGGCGCGCGCGAGAGGATGCGGAACCGCCAGGGCCGCCCGCAGGACAGCGGTGTCAAGATCCGCGGTATCCCGAACGTGGGTGTTGTCGGGACAATCTGCCGCTTCGGTGCTTTCGATGGCCACACACACCGCCGCCCGGGCGAGCACGAGTGTCCAGAGGTGGTCGGCCTCGACCTCGGTGATGGGCTGCTGGGCCACGAAACCATCGACAACCGGCGCGGCGGCCGCCAGGGGATCGTCCAGGTAGCGCCCCAGCGCGGCATGGATGCTGACGGCCAGTTCGCTGGCTCGCCACGTCCGCACCATGTCGCCGAAGTCGATGACGCCCACCGGATAGAACGCGCCGTCGGCCTCGAACTCGCCCAGCACATTTCGGTCGGTGAGGTCCAGGTGTACGGCTTGTTCGGGTAGTGCCGCGGCCTCGGCCGCGGGCAGGTGTTCGGTGAGAGCGTCCAGTGCGCTGCTCAGCAAAGTCCGGGTTGACTCGTCCACCATTTCGGGCAGCAGTCGCTCGACCACGACTACCGCGTGGCGCGGATCCCACTCGAGCCAGTGGCGCAGCCCGACGTGGCTGAAATCCGCTAGGGCTCGGGATATCTGGCCCGCGACCCGCCCCAGCGACCGCAGCGCCGATGGCGGCCAGTGCGGAGCTCGTTGCAGTGCTGCACCGTCGACGCACGACATCACCCGCGCGGTCCACCGACCGTGACTCTGCAGGACGTTGCCATCGGCTCCCGGCCGTAGTAGCGGAACTGCCAGCCACGGAACCGCCTCGTCGAGCAGGTGCAGCGCGGCGGCTTCGGCATCCAGTGCGCCCTCGTCGATACGTTCGCTGAGAGACAGTTTCATGATCGCGCGGGCATCGCCGGCGCCGTCGAGACGCAGGACGCAGTCCTGGGTACTGCCGAGCTCGCTGATGGGTGAGTCGATTCCCCACCTGCTGGCCGCCAGCTCGGCTCCGACGGCGACGGCGACGGTCATGGCAGTCACGGGGTGACTCCCGGCGCGCTACCGCGTTCCTCGGCGATCGAGTTGCCACCGTCGACCACCAGCACCTGGCCGGTGATGTAGGAGGCCGCGGGCGAGATCAGGAAGGCGACCAGTGCCGCAACTTCGTCGGGCCGGCCAGGGCGCCCGATAGGACATGCGAGGCCCTGCTCTCGCTCGTAGCCGGATGACGACCCGGTCGCGATCCACCCGGGTGCAACCACATTCGCGGTGACGCCGCGGCGGGCGTGGTCGACGGCCACCGATCGGGTGAGGCCGACAACGGCGGACTTGGCGGCGTGGTATGCCGCGTCACCCCGGTAGGCCATCACCGATCCGGACAGCGATCCGACGGTGACGATCCGGCCGAACCCCTGGGCCAGCATCGGTTTCAGCGCCGCGCGGGTGACGAAGAACGCGGTGTCGAGATTGCGGGCGAGCGTTGCGCGCCACACCTCATCGGTGGTCTCCCCGATTGCGGTCTGTTCCTCGCCGCCGCTCGTGGCGACCATGCCGGCGTTGTTGACCAGAGCGTCGAGCCGCCCGCCCCAGGCCAGCGTCTCCTCGATGAGTCGGGCTGCCTCGTCGGGACGGCTCAGGTCCCCGACGAAACCGGTGGCGTGTGCCCCGGCGTCGCGCAATTCGGCCACGCGGTCCTCGATGCGCTGCGTCGTGGCGCACACCACGAGCGAGTGTGTCTCGGCGATGGCCAGCGCGGTGGCATGACCGATTCCGGTAGCGCTGCCGGCACCCGTGATGACCGCTACCGGGTTCGACGAGGACTGCGGAGAAGACACGGCGGGAGGTCCTTCTGTAAAACTGGAACGTTCGATCAGGTTATGCGCGGGTAGCAGAAGCCGCAAGCGCTAACAAAAGAAGTTATTAACATCAGTTTTCAACGTCCATCTACCGCATGAACGGTACGGTCGACCCAGTTACTGAGCCATCGTCGCCGACCGCGTGGCCGGCGGCGCAACCAGCGGTGCCGGCGCTAGTGCTGTGTCACAGCACGATTCGAGGATCAGCGGCGGCTTGCAGGATGTCGACCACGGTGTTGATGGCGACGTATCCGGCCGCCAGGACCAGGACCACGCCTGCGGTCGCGGGGAAGTCGTCCACCGGAATGCTCAGTGCCACGTACTGACCGAGCCCAGGCCAGGCGAAGACAGTCTCGACCACCAGTACCGCGGCGAACATCAAGCCCAGTTGCAGACCCGCCATGGACAGCGCGGGCCCGACGGCGTTGCGCAGGACGTGGCGTGTCATGACTTTCACCTCGCGCAGGCCCAGGGACCGGGCCGTGCGCACGTGATCGCCCGCGAGTGTCACCAGGATCGAGGATCGAAGGACTCGGCCGATCGCCAGCGCAGGGCCCAGTGCCAGCACCGTGGCGGGCAGCACCAGATGCAGCCAGGCGTCGGAGAAGACGTCGAATCGGCCGGCCAGCACCGCGTCGATGGTCAGCATCCCGGTCGGTCCGGTCGGCGCATCCGACATGTCGGTGCGCCCGGTTGCCGGCAACCAGCCCAGGTGCTTGTAGAACAGCAGGATGCCGGCGATGGCGACCAGGAAAGAAGGAATGGCCCCGCTGACGGTGAGCAGCGCTCGCAGCGCCCGGCCGCCCGGCCACCGCAATGCGGAAGCCACGGCAAAGATGCTGGCGAGCACGAGTGCCATGGCGAAGGCGACGATGGTGAGCTCGGCAGTAGCAGGAAGGAACATTCCGAGATCGGCTTCTACGGGCCGACCGGTTCGGATGGACATGCCGAGATCGCCGTGCAGGATGCCCCCGACGTAGCGTGCGTACTGCACCGGTAGGGGATCGTTGAGTCCCAGGCGTTGGCGAGCAGCCTCGAGCACGGCCTGGCTGGCGCCGGCCCCGTACCGGCTGCGTAGCGGATCGGCGGCGGCGAATCGTTGCAGCCAGAACAGGACTGCGCTCAGGATCGCCATGATCAGCGCAGCCGCGCCGATGCGTTTGAGAATGAGGGCGAACACGTGGCTCCTTAGCGCCGGCGGATGAGGGTGTTGATGCCGTCGCCGCTGATCGTGGCGATCAGCGACAGAAGTCCGACCGCGACACCGGGCACCACCGGGATCCACCAGTTGTTCAGCAGCTCGGACATGTTGCGTGCGGTGTCAGCACCAAGCTCGGCGGCGGGAGCCGGCGCGCCCAGACCCAGGAACGACAGCGCGGCCAGGGTGAGGATCACGTTCCCGACGTCCTGGCTGGCCGCCACCACCGAGGACGGCAGCGCACCGGGCAACAGATGCCGGACGACCACCGAAACCGGTCCTGCGCCGGCCAGTTTCGCGGCCTCGACGTGCGGTCGGGCGGCCAGCGCGACCACCTCGCCGCGGACGATGCGGGTGTAGTAGGGCCACCACACGATCGATACGGCGATCAGAGTGTGGAACAGGCCTGGGCCCAGCGCCGCGACGATGGCGACCGCGAGCACCGGCGCAGGCAATGCCAGGAAGCCGTCGGTGATGCGCATGAGGACGGTGTCGATGCGCCCCCCGGCGGCGCCGGCGACCAGTCCGATGAGGCCGCCGATCGCCAGGCCGATGGCCACGATTGCCAGTGCCGACAGCCAGCTGGTCTGGATACCGAACAGGGTGCGGCTGAGCAGGTCTCGTCCGTTGTTGTCGGTGCCAAGAAGATGGCCCGGACTACCTGGCGGCAATGCCGGATCCCCGGCGATCTGAGCCGCGGTGTACGGGGCGAGTACCGGGGCCAGGACGGCGACCACGGTCACGATGGCGAATGCGCCCACCGCCACGTAGGCGCCGACCCGGTTGAGGGTGCGGGAGTTGCGTCCGGTCCTGGTGCGGATGGGTGTGTCGATCACTGCTGCGGCTACGGCCATCACTGTGCTCCGGGGTGAAGACAGGCCACCCGACGGGTGGCGCGGTCGGGCAACGATTCCCAACTCGGCGGCAATCCCAACCGCAACTCGAGGGCGGGGTCGGAACAGGCCTCGGAAGCGACGGGGCAGCGGGGGTGGTACTCGCACCCGTCGGGCGGTGAGGTCGGGGAGGCGGGTTCACCGCGCACCGGAGGTGCGCAGGCGCCGACGTGGGGGACGGACGCGATCAACGCCTGCGTATAAGGATGCTGGGGATCGCGGATGATGTCCTCGGCGGCACCGATCTCGACGATGCGACCGAGATACATCACGGCCACCCGGTCGGCCACCACGCGGGCGACGGCGAGGTCATGGGTGACGAAGACGACGGTGATGGCGAACTGGCGGCGCAGTTCGGCGATCAGGTTCAACACGGTCGCGGCCAATGACACGTCCAGCGCGCTGGTGGGTTCGTCGCACAACAGGATCGACGGCGGGACTACCGTCGCGCGGGCCAGGGCGACGCGCTGTCGCTGACCGCCGGACAGCTCGTGTGGACGGGCGTCGTACACGCTGTGCGGGAGTCCGGTGCGCTCCAGGGCTGCGTACGACTGTGCCTTGCATTCCGCTGCGTTCACGCCGTGGTGGCGGAGGCGTTCGCGGAGCATGGAACCGACCGTCAACCAAGGAGTCAGCGAAGACCCGCTGTCCTGGAACACCATTTGAGTGGGCGTGGAGATATCGCGCTCGAGTTGTCCGGTGTACGGAGTCAGACCTGCCAGCACGCGCAGCAGGGTCGACTTGCCCGAACCGGACTCGCCGACGATGGCCAGGCATTCCCCGCCGACGAGGTCCAGATCGACGCCGCGCAGCGCCCGGAAGGGTGCCCGGCGCCGGCCGCGTTGACGCCGCTGGCGGAATGCCACTTCGAGGTTGCGGGCCGCCACGATGGGAGCAGCCTGCGTGGTTGCGGAAGGCGTCGGGACGTCCTCGCCCTGATCGGTGTCCGCGGCTAGGTCGGCCCGAGCCCGGTCCGCCACCGCTGCGGCATCGGCATAGCAGGCGACACGGTGAGCCTCGTTGAGCACCAACAGGTTCGGAATCTGACCGTGACAGGTCTCGTGCACAAGCGCGCAGCGCGGCGCGAACGCGCAGCCGGCCGGGAGGTTGGCCGGGTCAGGGGCGCCACCGGCAAGTGCCGGGAGCGGGCGATCCCGCCGGGTGTCCAGCGACAGCCGGGAACGCAACAGACTGACGGTGTAGGGGTGCGACGGAGAGTTCAACACCTCGTGGGTGGGTCCCTCTTCGACGATGCGCCCGGCGTACATCACGGCGAGCCGTGTGCTGATCTGCGCGGCTACCCCGAGATCGTGGGTGATCAGCAGGATGCTGCAGCCGAGTTCGTCACGCAGCCGCGCCAGCAGTGCGAGCACCTGCGCCTGCACGGTCACGTCGAGGGCCGTGGTCGGCTCGTCGGCGATCACCAGGGAAGGCCTGCGCGCCACCGCCATCGCGATCATCACCCGCTGCCGCAGGCCACCGGACAGCTCATGGGGATAGCGATGCATGCGCTGCTCTGGATCGGGAATCTGGACTTCCCGCAGCAGCGCCACGGCCGCCTCACGCGAACCCGCCGCCTCGGCGACCTGATCGCCAACCTTCATGGTCGGGTCGAGTGAGGTCATCGGATCCTGGAACACCGCTCCGAGGTGCCCGGCTCGGCATCGGCGACGCGCAGCCGCCGATGCCGAGACCATGTCGGTGCCGGCCACCACCGCCGAGCCCGTCAGCTCCGGCCGGGCCGACTCGGGCAGCAGTCCCAGCAGGGTGTTGCCGAAAACGCTCTTGCCGGAACCCGATTCACCAACCAGGCCGATGATCTCACCCCGGCCGATGGTGAAGTCGACGCCGCGCAGAACCTCGGCTTCGCGGCCATTGCGGGTAAGGCGCACCCGCAGATCTCTGACCGCGACGTTCGTCGGGTTCACGTCGTCAGCCCCGGTGTTCACGCGCAGGTCGTCGGAGTCATGACTCATCATGGCGGTCACACTTTCGCGGCGGGTAGGCCCAGGGTGGGACAGGGTCACGGTTTCGATGGCCTGGCGTCCGGCGCCGCGCCGAGTTAGCTCGGCGCCTTGTAGGTCAGGCTGGCGAAGTCGGTATCCCACTGCCACGGCGGCTGGTGCTGCCATCCGCTGTAACCCTTGCGCGCGGCGAAGGTGTCATAGACGTCGGCGAAGTTGATCCAGCAGTTGGAATCACGATAGGTCTTGCCGGCGGCGACGTAGAGGCTCTGCGACTTGGCGGGATCGGGCTCTTCGCTGCCTTCGTCGAGCAGCTTGTCGGCCTCGGGCACCGAACACCGCAGCAGGTTCACCGGCGCATTGGTGTACTGGTAGATCCGCGACCAGGTATCCGGATGTGCCGCATCGGGATTGAAGAGCGTGACCAGCAGGTCGGGCCGCTGGGCAGGCTGATCGCCGAGCGCGAAGAACTGCGATGACGGCACGTCACGGATCGTTGCGGTGAAGCCGGCGTTCTGCAACGCGATCTGCACCTGATTGGTCAACGCCCGTACCGTGTTGTCACCGGCCTGATAGCCGATCACCACCGAGCCACCCTTGCTGCCGATGGCGGCGAGCTTGGCCGGGTCCAGCGGCGGGGTGTCGGACACCGCGCCGTCCGGCAGCATGCCGTTGGGGTAGAACTGAGTGGACGGTGTCGCCTGCTCGCCGAACACGGTCTTGGTGATCGCTGCCCGATCGAAGGCCTCGTTGAGTGCGGCGCGGGCGGCGGGCGAGCCGAGGACAGGCGAGTCCGGGTTCACCATCATCAGCGCCTTGACCAACGCCTTCTCGTGTACCACCTCGGTGTTGGGCCCGCTCGCCAGTGCCTGGTAGTCCGACTTCGTCAAGCCGTGCAGCACCATGTCGAGCTGGCCGTTCTCCAGTTGGAGGCGCTGTACCGCGGGATCGGCGATGATCGGGATCTCCACCGTCTTGATCTGGGGCGGCGTACCCCAGTAGTACTTGTTCGCCGTCATCGTGTACTTGCTCGAGGGCACGACGCTGGTCAACTCGTACGGACCGGTGCCCGCGCTGTGGGAACCGAGCCATGCGGCGGCGTGGTCGTTGCCCGCGGCATGCTGCGTGACGGCAGTCGGGCTGGACATCATCGGCCCGTAGGGCGACGCGAGGTAGTCCAGGAATGCGGCCACCGGCTTCTTCAGTGTGACAACGAAGGTCAGAGGATCCGGCGTCTGCATGTCGGCGACTTCGGCCAGCATGTAGCTTGGCCCGGCTGCCATGTCGATGCGCCGCTGGAACGAGGCCTTGGCTGCGGCCGAGTCGAACGGGGTGCCGTCGGAGAACTTGACGCCGTCGCGCAGCTTGAAGGTGTAGGTCAGACCATCCGGAGACACTTGCCAACTGGTGGCGAGCTGAGGTGCGAGCTTGGGGGATCCGTTCTCGTACTTGATCAGGCCCTGATAGGTCGAGGTCATGATCAGCAGACCGTCGGATTGGTAGTAGACATCTGGGTCCAGGGGCGCCAGCTCCGCGACGATCGGGGTGCGGATGACATCCGGGGAACTACCGGCGCCGGAGGACGCGCTCTTACCGCCGCTACAGGCGGTGCTTGTCAGTACCAGAGCGCCCGCGGTGAAGAGTGCGGCGACATGCTTCGACTTCAGCATTCAAAACTCCTGTCGTGAAACGGATTTGATGACTGGACTGCGAGTCCGTGCGTATTCGGACCGGTCGAGTGGAATTCAGTTTTGACACAACGTGTTTCGTGCTTGTAAAGTATCTGTAACAAGCAGCCGGCACGTCGCGCGGGCTGCCCAGCGGTTGCCAGAGGAAGCGCTTCGCCCGGCTGCATGGAGATGCCAATCATCGAAAGATGTTGCCTCCCAATCATTTCATGCCATCTACAAAGTAATCGAGCGTGAACGCCACCAATGGGTGAGCGATGCGCGCTCCATGCGTCAGGTGAGCTCGCGATGAGCATTCCCGCACATCGACGATGGCCGCTGGCATGTCAGCGCTCCCTCACTCGCGTCGACCCGGAAGGGCCGAAACCACTGCGCGAATTCCCTTCTCGGTCGGTGCCGAAGCTGCCTGCCAACGTCAGTACGCGAAAGTCGACGTTGTCCCGCGAACCGTGCAAGGGACGATAGCAGGATTGCCGATTGCTGACAATCTGAAGTTTGCGGCAATTTCCGGCCGGGATCGGTGCTGGGGACCGCGGCCAGTGCGGCATACCTGTGCCGGCGAGGACTGGGGTACCCGGCGAGTGTGGCGGCTGTGTACCGAGGGGCCGTCCCCGGTGCCTGGAGCTGCGCAGATGGGGCCAGAACCGGTGGCCCCCTACAATTGGCGGACGTGACGGAGCTCGGATCCGCAGACTTACCACCGCTGGATATTGCCGGCTCCGGCATCCTTCCGCCGGTCGAGCCGCGGGTGCGCCGGATGTTCTGGGGCTTGGAGCGGACGGTTCCCGCCCTGGGGGCCCGGTGGGCCGTCGAGCTGTGGTGCACCCCGCCGGTACTCGAGTCGAGCCTGCGGATGCCACCGGGCGTGCCACCGGGTACAGCGACCGAGGCGTTCTGGGACGGGCATCGGGTTGCCGGGGAGCAGTGGGGCGAGGGCCCCCCGATCTACCTGGTACATGGTTGGGGTGGTCAACGCGCGCATCTGGCAGTGTTCGTCAAACCCCTTGTGACAGCTGGATATCGGGTTATCGCGTTCGACTTGCCCAGTCACAACGAATCGGATCCCGGTGCGCTCGCGCCGGGTCGGACCACCGCCATCGAGTGTGCCGACGCGATCACAGCCATGATCGAGGTCCACGGGCCGGCGCACGCGGTGGTGGCCCACTCGCTCGGGGCAAACTCAACCGTCCTTGCAGCGGCGCGGGGCGCGCAGGTCGGACGCTTGGTCCTGGTGGCGCCCATGGGCGAATTCCCGCTCTATCTGGATCTTTTCGCTGCCCGTCACGGCTTTGGCCGTCGGATCCGGGCAGGTTTGCAGCGCCGTTTGGAGGCTCGGATCGGCATGCCGCTGCATGAGACGAACTTGACGTGGACCGGTCGACGAGCCGGCTATCCGCAGCTGCTTCTGATTCACGATCCGGATGATCCGGACAGTCCGTATGCGGCCAGTGAGCGGCTGGCCACGGTATGGCCGGGTGCGCAGCTCCACACCACGCGAGGCCTCGGCCGGCTGGCGCATTACCGAATTCTGCGGCACCGCCCGGCAATCAATGCCGGGGTCGAATTCATCGGTCGACCAGTCGCTGCCGGGTGACGGCTCAGGCTGCCCTGGCCGCCCGGCCGTCTCAGAGATGTCATCGATCGGCCGCGGATCACCTGCCACCATGGAACCCATGGACGTCGTGGTGGTCGGGGCCGGTCCCGCGGGTATGGCCGTGGCGGCCGCGTGCGGCCGGCTCGGCCTCGACGTCGGGCTCGTCGACCCCAATCCGGACCGGCCGTGGGTGGCGACCTATGGAATGTGGAGCCCCGAACTCCCCGCCGACCTGCCCGATTCCGTCGTCGCAGCGCGGGCTTCGGGTCGCGCGATCGCGCTGACCGAGCACCGGCTGGGGTGGGAGTACGTCGTCCTCGACGTGGAGGCGTTGCGTGCTCACCTCGCCGACCAGTTCACCGGCGTCACCGTCTACACCGGACGCGCCGTCGGTTCACCGGAACCCGGCACCGTGGCATTGGCCGACGGATCGACTATCAAGGCCGCGGTGGTCATCGATGCCGCCGGCCGATGGCGCCCGCTGGATCCGGCACCATCGCGACGGTTGCCGGCCGAACAGACGGCCTACGGCGTGATCCTCGACCAGGATGCGGTCGCACCGCTGGTCGCCGGCGGTGACGCGCTCTTCATGGATTGGCGTGCCAGTCATGGTGAGGACGGGTGGCCGACGTTCCTCTACGTCGTCCCGCTGGGCGGCGGCCGGATCCTCGTCGAAGAAACCTCGCTGGCGCGCCGGCCGGGGTTACCGTTGGCAACCCTGCGTCGCCGGCTCGAGGCTAGGCTGGCCCACCACGGCATCGCGGTGCCGAAAGATGTCCGCAGCGAAAAGGTTTCGTTCCGAGTCGACCACCCTCGCCACTGCGGTGCCGGGGTGCTCGGATTCGGTGCGGCAGCACCGCTGATCCATCCCGCCACCGGGTTCAGTGTGGCCGCGTCCCTTCGGCTCGCACCGCAGGTGGCGCGGGTGATCGCCGAGAACCTGCCTGATCCGGTCCGGGCGCTGCAGGCAGCCGACGCCACCGTCTGGTCGCCCGCCGCGAAAGTGATTCACCGCGTCCGGCGCATCGGGCTGGAGGCACTGCTACGCATGCCGCCGGATGAGGTTCCGACCTTCTTCGAGCAGTTCTTCACCCTGCCCGAAGCCCATCGCTGGGCCTATCTGACCGCACGCGACGATATCGGCGGCACCACCGCGGCGATGGCAGCGCTGTTCCGCGAGTCGAACTGGCGCATGCGCCGCCACCTCGTCCTCCCGGCGCTCATGCGGCCCCTGCCCACCAACGGGTAGTGCTAGCGGCCGTTCACGGGGAACGCTGGGCCGAGTCTGCTGAGGAGAAGTGATGTTGCCGAGTCGCCACCACATCGAGCTCGGCGTCCAGTCCCGTGACCGTCACCCGCATGTGACCACCGGTCATGTGCTGCAGGACGTCTGCCAGTGTCGCCCCGGCCAACTCGATGCGCGTGACGGGTAGTGATCCGTGGCCGTTGGCCGCAGCCAGGATGTCCAGGAAGCCGCCGGACACCGAATCGACGTCGAGGGCCTGCAGATCTACGGCGTCGACCGAGACGCGGGTGAACCGCGGATCCTCCCTGTCGAGGTCGACGTTCATGGCCACCACGAGCCATCTTTCCCGATCCAGACCCGCGTTGGCCTCCAGCCGGGGTCCCCGGCTGATGTCCTGGGCCAGGCCAACCGTGCCCACCCAATCCGAGAAGCGATAACCGGCATCGTCGCCGAACCGCGAAATTCGCCGGGCGCGTTCGCTAGCCATGTGCCGCGCTGATGGTGGCGACCCGGGTGGCCTCCCTGACCTTCCTGCTGCGCATCAGGTATCCGTCGAGCAGCACTCCCGGTCCGCGACCGAAGAAGGCGGGTGACACCCACGCCGGTGCGGTGACCCGTCCTCGACGATGTTCGATACCGGCGACGAGCTTGTCGACCGCATCGCCGAGTGGGATTGGCTTGGTGAGGAATGCCGGCAGGGCCGCGCGCAGCGCCGCCGCGGCAGGTTGGGCGAAGGCGTGACTGACCATGTCGGTATCGACGAACCCGAAGTAGGCCACGCCCGCGGTGGCGCCGCTGCCGGCGAGTTCCACCCGCAGCGCCCGGCCGAACTGTTCCACGCCGGCCTTGCTCATGGCGTAGGAGGCGTTGAGGGCGCCGTTGAGGAACGCGTAGATCGAGGCGATGAGCGTGATGTGCCCGCGGCTTTCGATGACGTAGGGCAGCGTGGCGTGGACCGTGCGCCAGACGCCCATCAGATTGATGTCCAGGGTGCGTTCGAAGGCGGCCGGGTCGATCTCGGACACGGTGGTCGTCGGCGGCGCCACCCCGGCATTGGCGATCACCACGTCGATTCCGCCGAACCTCGCAGCCGTGGCCGCGGCGGCCGCGGCCAGGTCCGAGCTGTCGGTGACATCGGCGTGAAAGTACTCCGCTCGCTCACCCAGATCGTCGGTCAGGTCGGCCAACAGATGCGGCTCGATGCCGACCAGGCTGACGTAGGCGCCCTGTGCGTGCAGTCGGCGAGCGGTTTCGGCGCCTATCCCGCGCGCCGCTCCGGTGATCAGGACCGTCTTGCCGGCCAGTGACCATGGCCGCGTCTTACCCAGCATTGCTTGTCCAACTCCCGGTGATTGTCTCAGTGGTTGTGTAACTGGCGTAGCGCGGTCTGGGCGGCGTGCTGGCCGCACATCCCGTGTGCGCCGGGTCCCGGTGGCGTGGCCGCCGAGCAGATGTAATAGCCCGGTGCCCCAGTTGCATAGGGCGACAGGGTTATTCGCGGACCGAACGTGAGCTGCCTGATGTCCTTAGCTCCGGTGAGGATGTCTCCTCCGCCGAAGTTGGAGTTGAATTCCGCCATCGCTGAGGTGGACTGCGCGAGGTGCCCGACCACCCGGTCGCGGAATCCGGGTGCGAAACGTTCGATCTGGGCGATGACCGCCCCGGTGGCGTCACCGGGGTAGCCGTTGGGCACGTGCGCGTAACTCCACACCGGGTGGATGTTGCCCGCGGATCGTTGCGGATCCGCGAGATACTGCTGGCCCACCAGGACGAAGGGACGCTGCGGCATGCGGCCCGCGTTGACCGCACGCTCGGTCGCGGCGATCTCGGCGAAGGTGCCCCCGAGGTGCACGGTGCCGGCCCGGCGGGCGGCCGCGTTGGTCCAGGGGACGCCGCCCTCGACGGCGAAGTCGACCTTGAATGCGCCCGGGCCCCGCCGGAATCTGCGGTAGGCGCGCGAAACTCGCTGGGGGAGAAAATCTCCCATAATGTCAGCCACGGCTTCCGGTGCCAGGTCGAAGATGGTGACCGGCGAGGGTGGTAGATCGGACCGGCTCCGAACCCGGACTCCCGTCTCGATGGTGCCGCCCAGGTCGCGTAGCAGCGCCGCCATTGCAACCGTGATGGACCGGGAGCCGCCCTCGGCGACGGCCCAGCCGTGGCGGTGACCGGCGGTCAGGATGCCGACGCCGATTGCCGAGGTCATCGGCAGGTGCAGTGGACGAAACGCGTGGGCGGCGACGCCGCCGAACAGTGCCCGAGCAGCCGGCGAGCGGAAGGCGCGTGCCAATACGGTGGCCGGCAGGACCGTCGGTGCGCCGAACCGGGCCAGTTCCACCGGATGCTTCGGGATCCGCACCAGCGGTCCCATGATGTCGGCGGACAACGCATCGAAGTGGTCGACCGGACGGTCGAACAGCGTCTTCCACACCCGACCGTCACGGCCGAGTCCCGCGGCGGTGGCGTCGACCGACCGCAGCAGCACGCCCGCCCGTCCGTCGTCGAGTGGGTGGGCGCAGTCGACGTCTGGCAAGCGCCACCGCAGACCGTAGCGTTCCAGATCGTGGTCCGCGACAAACGGTGAGCCCACGGCCATCGGATGGATGGCCGAGCAGTGGTCGTGGAGAAGACCGGGCACGATCGCTTCGAAACTTCTTGTACCACCGCCGATCTCGTCTGCGGCCTCCAGGACCGTGACTGTCAGACCGGCTCGCGCGAGCGTGACGGCGGCAGCGAGCCCGTTGGGCCCGCTGCCGACGACGGTCGCCACCGTCACGCCATGGCCCCCCGACCGTCTCGGGCCACCGACCACGTGACCGTGGTGGGGACGGGACCATCCGGCAGCCAGGGCTGCGCCTCGGCGACGTCGGCGACTTTCCACGTTCCGGTCTCGATGACCCCGAGTGCTGCGTCGATCAGCTTGTAGTGCTGGACCGAGGTGCCCCAGGCCTGGGATTCGACCCAGGCCACCACCAGTTCGCCGGGTTCGTATCCGACCTGCTCCTGCACGGCGGCGATCATGTAGTCGTTGTGCAGGTGGCCGTCGCCGAAGTTCCAACCGATCAGCGAATTGCACACCCATTCACCCTCCCGCACATCCCGGATGTCGATATCGGGCAGGTGCTTGACCAACACCGAGACCAATCCGCGGCCCTGGGCGTGCATAGCCCGGAAGGTCACCGGCTGAGTCATCGTGACGGCCGCCCATTCCGGTTCGTAGCCGTAGGCGACGAACTGGTCGAGCTGATTTGTCGACATCCGCTTCACCCTGTCGAGCTTGGCTTCTGCGCCCGGCGCGAAGGCCCAGACACTGCAGGCCCAGTTGCCCGCGTATTGGCGCATCGAGGGCAGGAACGACACCTTGTCGGGGCGGAAGTTCCCCAGGATCGGGAAGAAGACGAGTGCGGCCACGATGGCGAAGGTCAACCACGGCGAGGACATGTCCCCGACTGCATAGCCCGCCCAGGCGGGGAAGCCCAGGAAGAGGAATACTGCGGCGAAGGAGAACAACACATTCCATTCCAGCGGCACCGCCAGCGGGAATGCCGAGATGATGTAGAAGTGCAGACCCACTATCAGCACGATGCCGGCCACCGTCAGACTTCTGTTGTGCGAGAACAGAAGCACCAGGGGAGTGACGATCTCGACGGCGGTTCCCAGCACGTGTCCCATGAATTCGGCGAGTCGGGAGGGCTGAAGATCGTTCTGCGGGTCCCGGTACATGGCGCGCTTGAACCAGAGCAGCTTGGCGACCGTCGGACTGTTGCTCGTCATCGGTGGGATGACACGGGCGAAGTGACGGCCGAACTTCGATACCCCGGCACCGACCCAGACCACCACGATCAGCAGCTTGAGCGCCACGATCATGTCGGTGAAGGGCAGCACCGCGAAGAACGCCAGCGCCGGCAGATACTGTTCGCCACGCGCGGCCAGGAAGATCACCTTGTCGCGCAATCCGACGAGGATCAGAAGCCCGATCGGGGCGATGAGCAGGGTGGGGCTCACCAGGCCGGAGGTGTTGTCCGGCAAGCGATCCAGCAAGGACGGGGTGAGCCGACCGGGGCTCAGCAGCGCGACCGCCAGCGACAGCAGCATGGCCGCGTACAAGCCGGTGTCCACCCAGCTGCGCCGGTTACCGGAGGTGAAGGGCACCCACGCCCAGGGGCGCAGCCGGATGGTGCCGCGGCGTAGCCAGAACTGGACGCCGCCGGTCATCGGCTTGACCTTGCCCGCTAGTGGGCCCCACGAGCCGCCGAGTCCGGCGGACTCCAGGAGCACGGTCCACAGGATCAACTTCTGATAGACGATCGGCTGGTCCCACCATTGTGAAACGTGCCAGAAAGCCGGCAGTCCGGAGGTGGCGGTGGCGATGACGACGCCGCCGAGTGCATAGAGGACCGTCACCTTCACGATGTAGATGACCGAAACCATCAGCGGCGTGCCGAATCCGTGTTCCACCCAATTGGTGCTGAGGATGCGGATGCGCTCGAGGAGCGGTTTGGCGAGGAACTCGTGCGGATCGACGGCAGGGAGGTCAGGTTGTGTGAAGCTCATGTCGGGTCTTTCTTTCCGGTGATCAGGCCGGCTGGACGGCTGAGTCGAATCTGCGGATCGCGGGTTTGTCGATCTTGCCGACGGCGTTTTTCGGCAGTGTGTCGAGCACGGTGATCTGCACCGGCCGTTTGTATTTCGCCAGCGATGTGGCCAGGTGCTCACCGACGTGGTGGGGATCCACCTGATGTCCGGCGGCAGCCGCGAGATACAACACCGGTACCTCGCCGTAGAGCGGATGAGGCCGGCCGACGACGGCCGCCTCGGCGACCTCGGGTAGCCGGTAGGCGACGGTCTCGATCTCCTTGGGGTAGATGTTCTCTCCACCCCGGATGATCATGTCCTTGGCCCGGTCGACGAGAACGAGATAGCCGTCCTCGTCGAGGTAGCCCACGTCACCGGTGTGCAGCCAACCGTCGACGACGGTCTTCGCGGTCTCCTCGGGCCGGTTGAGATAGCCGCGCATCACGGTCGGTCCGGCGATCTGCACTTCGCCGATTTCCTTGGCGGGCAGTGTGTTTCCGGCGGAGTCGGCGATCCTGATCTGCTGACCGGGCAGGGGCAGCCCGACGGTGCCGGGCTTGCGCTTTCCATGCAGCGGGTTCGCCGCGCTCGCACAGGTGGCCTCGGACAACCCGTAGCCCTCCACGATCGGCACGCCGTAGCGCGTCTCGAAACGCTCCAGTAGTTCCGCGCTGGCAGGCGCTGCGCCGCACACCGCGAAGCGCAGGCTGGTGGTGTCGACGGACGGGTCGTCGGGCAGGCCGAGGAGCATCGTGTAGATGGTCGGGACGGCGGAGAAGTACGTCGGCCGTGCTTGGCGCACCCGCGCGAAGAACGTGGCCGGGTCGAACCGGCCCGCGATGGTGACGTGGCCACCGGCGATCAGCGGTGCGAGTGTCCCGACGACGATCCCGTTGACGTGGAACAGAGGCAGGATCAGCAGGCTGCTGTCGGCGGAGGTCAGGTCATCGGCTTCGATCACCGACCGGCACATCGCATTGAGGTTCGCGTGATCGAGCATGACGCCCTTCGGGCGGCCCGTCGTTCCGCTGGTGTAGATCACCAGCGCCAGACTCTGCTCGGTGGCGGGGGCTATCGGGACGGGGCCACGGCTGCCGCGCAGCTCCGACGGCGTCACCAGCGCTGCGCCCACCCCGGCCGGCGAGGTCTGCGCGACCAGGACTTTGGCGTCGGCATCGGTGACCTGGTAGGCCACTTCGTCTGCTGAGAGCCCCGGATTGAGCGGGGTCACCGCTGCGCCCAGTCGCCAGGCCGCAAACAGCGTCACGACGAGCTCGACCCGATTGGCCAGCATCACCGCGACGACATCCCCGGGGGCGACCCCGCTGGCGTGCAGCACTCCTGCGGCGGCCGCAACGGCGTCGAAGAACTCGGCGTTGTTCAGGACCGATTCGTCGTCGGCCAGGCACGGTGCCGTTGGTGCTGACTGGGCCCGGCGGTCCGGCAGGGAGTGAAGATGCATGGTCACACAGACTACGAACCTGTGATGGCGCCCACACCGTTCCGGGCCGACGAAGAACGGGCCCTGACTTGTATCGAGAATACAAAAGGACACCGAGCTGCGCCCCTATCCCGGGTCTATCCTGAGCCGCATGGTGGATTCCGGATACAACGGGGACGTTACGACCACCGTCGCGCTCGTCGTCGACCGGCTCCTGGAGAACCTCGCCGAGCCCGTCGGGCTGATCCAGCGCCGGATTATCACCGACATCGGGGAGTTGCGCACCGACCCGCAGTTGCTCGAGCTGCTGCGCTCCAGTGTCGCCGGCAACGTCGAGACGGTGCTGACCGTGATCCGCTACGGAATCGACATCGAACGCGTCGAACCGCCGACGGCGGCACTCGAGTACGCCCGGCGGGTGGCGCAGCACGGAATTGCCGTAAGTGCCCTGGTGCGCGCCTATCGGCTGGGGCAGCAGGAGATGCTGGCGCGAGTCCTCAAAGAGATTCGCGACATCGACCTCGAACAGGACCTCGGCCTGCTGGTCTACGACGCGATCTCCACCACGTCGTTCGAATACATCGACTGGATCTCCCAGCAGGTGACCGACACCTACGAGACGGAACGTGAGCGCTGGCTGGAACACCGCAACAGCGTTCGTGCCGTGCGGATTCGGGAGTTGCTCGACAACGACGACGACATCGATCTCGACAGTGCCGAGCGCGCCCTGGGCTATCCGCTGCGCGGTATGCATCTGGCCTTGATCGGGTGGACCGACGAGGGCGGCCTCGCCGGAGATGAGCTACTGCGCTTGGAGCGCTTCACCCGCGCGGCGGCCGAGGCGTTGCACCTGCACGGAACCCCGCTGTTCATGGCCGAAGACAGAGTCAGCGCGTGGGCTTGGCTGCCGATCCACCCGGGCCTGTCCGACCCCGTCGGTGCGGTCCGCGCTCTCGCCGAAAATACTTATCCCGCAATACACCTTGCGCTGGGTACCGTCGACGGTGGATTGGCCGGCTTCCGCAGGTCGCACCATCGGGCGTGCGATGCCCGCCGGGTCGCCGCCGCGGCGCCGTCCTCGCCACGCATCACCACCGCCGGCGATCCGGGTGTTGCCGTCGCGGCTCTGCTGAGCGAGAACATCGCCAACACCAGTCGATGGGTGCATGACACTCTGGGCCCGTTGGCGGCTGACACCGAATCCGATGCACGCCTGCGGGAAACATTGCAGGTCTTCCTGCAGCGCGGTTCGAGCTACACGGCCGCCGCTGAACAGCTCATGTTGCACCCCAACTCGGTGCGCTACCGCGTGGCCAAGGCGGTCGAACGCAGGGGGCGACCCATCGTCGATGACCGCATCGACGTCGAGCTCGCCCTGCTGGCGTGCCGCCATTTCCAGCAGGCCGTCTTGAGCACCGGCTAGCCAGGTGCCATGGGAAGGCCGCATTCCCCATGCCTGCGGGGAAGAGCGTGAAGCCGCCGGGTAGGCAGCCTGGTCGGGTTAGGCTTCCGCGAGGACGTACGACTGGTGAAGGTGGTTTTTTCGGATGAGCCAAACGACAGACGCGGCTACGGCGTTTCCTGCCCACGATCCCGCCGGCTGGCGACAGCTTCCCACTTCCTACACCCCGCTCGACCCGGCCCGGGTTTCGGCGCTGATGGCCAAGGAGTGGGAGCGCTATACCGCCACGACCACGGGCTCGGCCGACCACGCGGCCCGCTCCAGCAAGACCCTGCCGCTGGGTGTGACCAGCAGCTTCCAGTACTGGGATCCCTACCCGATGGGCGTCAAATCCGCGCGCGGCGCCTACGTCACCGACTGTGACGACCGCCAGGTCCTGGACTTGTCGATGGGGTTCGGCGCCATGCTCGTCGGCCACCTCAACCCCACGGTGGTCGCCAAGGTCAAGGAAAGCCTGGACGACATCGGCACGCTGTTCGTGACGCCGTCACCGGTCTCGACCGATGTCGCCGAGAAGTTCAAGCAGCGTTTCGGTCTGGACATGTTGCGGTTCACCAACTCCGGCACCGAGTCGACGATGTATGCGGTCCGTACGGCGCGGGCCTACACCGGCCGCAAGGCGATCATCAAGATCGAGGGCGGCTACCACGGCGGCTACGACGGGCTGTCGGTGTCGGTCAAGCCCGATCTGGCCGACATCGGTCCCGCGGACAACCCGATTCCGCAGGTGCCGTTCGACGTCGAGCCAGGCGTGGTGCACACGGTGGCCTACAACGACCTCGGCCAGATGGAACGGGCGCTGGCCGCCCATGGCAAGGACGTCGCCTGCGTCGTGATGGAGCCGGTGATCGAGAACCTCGGCATCGTGTTGCCCGATGCCGGGTACCTCGCCGGTGTCCGTGCTCTGTGCGATGCCCACCATGTGCTGCTGATCTTCGACGAGGTCAAGACCGGCCTGACTGCCGGCGCCAGCGGTGCGGCTTCGCGGCTGGGCGTCAAGCCGGACCTGATCACGCTGGCCAAGTCGATCGGTGGCGGCCTGCCGCTGGCGGCCTTCGGCGGCACGGCCGAAGTCATGCAGGTCGTCGTCGACAACCGGATGGCCCACTTCGGCACCTACAACGGCAACCCGTTATGTATGGCCGCGGCCGCCGCGGTCGACGAGATCGCCACCCCGCAGGCGCTGGCGTCGGCCGAGCAGGTCAACGACAACGCGATGGAGGCGATGGACGCCATCATCCGCGAATACGAGTTGCCAGCTCACACAGTCGGTTTCGGTGTCAAGGGCGCCATCACCTGGTCGCCGACCCCGATCCGCAATTACCGCGACTACAAGCTGAGCACCGACTTCGAGGTCGCCGAGCTGGGCTGGCTGTGGGGCATCAACCGTGGTGTGCTGACCCCGCCGGGGATGGACGATCAGTGGCTGGTGTCGTTGGCGCACACCGATGCTGACATGGGCAAGTGGGTGGACGCCTTCGGCGAACTGGCCAAGGCACTGCGCGCCTAACGCTTCGGTACGTAGCACAACGCCACCGCGCCCGACGCGTACTCGAAGCGGTCGACGAGCTCGAGGTCCAGGGGCTGGGCCAGCCCGGCGAACAACGCTGGTCCGCGACCCCAGAACCGAGGATGCACGATGATCTCGTATTCATCGATCAACCCCATCTCCGCCAACGTCAGCGGCAGCAGCACTCCGCCGACGTAGAGCCCCTCACCCGGTTGGGATTTAAGCTCGCGCACCGCCTCACCCAGATCACCCTCGACGAGTTCGGCGTTCCAGTCGACCTGATCCAGTGTCGAGGAGACGACATATTTTCTGGCCGCGTCGATCGTGTTGGCGAATGGCAACGTCCAGTCCGGCATCGGGGACTGCAGCGGTAACCGCCAGGCCGCTTCCATCATCTGGTAGGTCACCCGGCCGAACAGAAGTGCGTCGGCGCGGCGCAGATGCTCGGCGGCGCGCCGGTGGATTTCCTCGTCCGCGATGCCGGCTCGGTGGTCGCAACACCCGTCCAGCGTGACGTTGATGGAATACCGCAGTGGACGCATGGGGACCTCCTGGCGCCGAAGTAGTTCCGTTCACATGCAGACTGCCCACAACGGCGGAAGTCATCACCAAACGCTGTAACGGGCGTCAATTTGTCCGCGATAATCGCGGCATGTCGAAGAGAACTGCAACGATCCTGTTGAGCCTGGCTGCCCTCTCGGCAGTGCCCGCGGCCATTACCCCGACTGCCCAAGCCGACGTGTGCGGCGACGTCGGCGGCCGGCATGTCACCGTCGGCGGCTGCACCCCGGGCATCGCCGGTGACGCCGTGGCCGGCGCGGTGGCCGTCGGAACGGCTGACGCAGTCGCGGGGGACTGGGTTCGCTACGGATTCCCCGAAACCTATGCCTACTCACTGGTCCCGGCATTCCCCGGCGAGCAGCCCTGCATCTCGCCGACCGGCCTGCCGTACTACACCCCCGGTACCGAGCCCTGTTACGCGCCCTAGTTGATCGCCCCGTTGATGACGGGCTTGGCGATGGCGCCTTCCTCGAGACCCCAGTTCGACACGATGGTCTTGTAGTCGCCGCTGGCGATCAGGTGCTCCAGCGCCTTCTGCAGTGACTGCGCCAGCGGTGAGCCCTTCTTCACGGGCCAGCCGTAGGGGGCCGAGTCGAACACCGGGCCGGCTGACTCCAACTTGCCCTTGCTCTGCTTGATCGCCCACGCGGTGACCGGGGAGTCCGCCGACATGGCGTCGGCTTGCCCGAGCACGACGGCGTTGGTGACGGCGTCTTGGCCGTCGAAGGTGAGGATCTGGATCTCGGGCTTACCGGCGGCGACGCACGCCTTGCTCTTGGCCGGCAGCTCGTCGGTCACCTGGGTGCTGGCCGCCATCGCCGACACCTTCTTGCCGCAGGCGTTGTTCGGGTCGATGCCCGCACCGGCCTTCTGCGCCCACTGGCTACCTGCCGAGAAGTAGGTGACGAAGTCCACCTGCTGCTCGCGTTCCTTGGTGTCGGTGAACGACGACATGCCGACGTCGAAGGTGCCGCCCTCGATGGACGGGATGATCTTGGCGAAGTCGGATTCGCGGTAGTCGGGGGTCAGACCGAGGACCCCGGCGACAGCGTTGATCAGATCCACGTCGAAGCCGACGATCTTGCCGTCGGAGTCCTTGAACTCGTTCGGGGTGTAGGGGATGGTCACGCCGACGACGAGCTTGCCGGACTTCCGGATGTTCTCGGGCACGGTCGCGGCGATGTCCTCGACCTTCTGCGGTGCGACGGTGGTGGTCGAGTTGGTCGGTCCGGCCGAGGTGCCCGACGTCGACTCGGGGCTCTTGGAGCAGCCCGACAACGCCAGGCTTGCGGCGACGGCGACGACTGCTGCGGTCTGCCACCAGCGCTGCCCGTTGTTTTGTCCTGTGAACACGCCGACCCTCTCGCTACCTCGTCCGCCGCATTGTTTGCGGGCGCGTAAAGAAACTACAGGCTGACCATGTGGCGTGAGGTCATCCCGATCACGCTGAGGGAAAGTCGCCGATCGTCGTCCCGATCGTCGTCGCCATCGCCGCGATATCGGCCGGCCGTACCCGGCAGCAGCCGCCGACGATCCGAGCTCCGGCAGCCACCCAGGAGGCCGCCTGTGCCGTGTCGAGGCCAGGGTTGCCGATCCACACCCGGTTCTCCCCGTCCCAGACCTCACCGCTGTTGGGGTAGACGATCACCGGCTTACCGGTCACTCGGTGAGCGGTGGTGACCGCGCCCAGGACGTCGGCGGGTGCACAGCAGTTGACCCCGACCGCGACGATCTCGGGCACCCCGGCGGCGACGGCGAATGCCTCGTCCAAAGGCTGTCCGGCGCGGGTCCGGTCACCGTCGATGGTGTAGCTCAGCCACGCCGGCGCCTGGTACTCGTGCACCAACCCGACCACTGCCTGGGCTTCGTCGCTGTCGGGGATGGTCTCCAGCGCCAGGACGTCGGGCGCCGCGGCGAGCAGGACCTCCAGCCGCGGCCGGTGCCAATCGGTCAGCTCGGCAACGGTCAGCCCGTAACGCCCGACGTACTCTTCGCCGTGGGCGAGCATCGCCCCGTACGGTCCGACCGACGCCGCCACCCACCCCGAGGGTGCGGCCGCGTCGCGTGCGGAGGCGGCCAACTCGATGCTGCTGCGCATCAGACGCTCGGCCTGCGCCCGGTCGATTCCCTGCCGGGCGAAACCCTCGAAGGACGCCTGGTAGCTGGCCGTGGTCGCGAACTGGGCCCCGGCGCGAAAGAACGACTCATGGACCGCGACGATCTCGTCGGGCGCTTCGGCGAGCAGCCGCGCCGACCACAGATCGTCGGACAGGTCGTGGCCGCGGGCGTCGAGTTCGGTGGCCAGACCGCCGTCGGCGATGAGCACACCGTCGGCCGGCACGGTGAAACCCGAAGTAGTCATCGCCACACTGTAGGCGCGGCCGACGGCCGCAATAGTCTCGACGGATGACCACCGAGCCCAACTCACGGCCCGTCGCCGTCGGAATAGACGGCTCCGACACCGCCCTGGGCGCCGCACAGTGGGCCGCGGAGTTCGCCGTCGCGCGCGGCCTCGCGCTCGAACTGGTGCACGCGACGTCGCGGCTGGACGTGAGCTCCGGCCGTACCAACGGTGAACAGGCCCTGTCCGACGCAACAGCGGCCGTCCGTGCCACGCATCCCGATCTGGAGGTCCGCACCACCGCGATCAGGGGAGCGGTGGCCTCGGCGCTGGCAGACAGCTCGGAATCGTCCCGTTTGCTTGCCGTCGGCTCGGGTTCCTCTGACCCGCCGATACTCGGCGGACACGTCGTACGGATCACCCATCGGGCGCAGTGTCCGGTGCTGGTCTGGCGAGCTCCGGTCGCCAAGCGGACCGGTAAGCCACTGCCCGTCGTCGTCGGCGTCGATGACTCGGACGCCTCGAGCCGTGCCCTGGCCGAGGCATTCGACATCGCCCGCACCCTGCACGCCCAACTGACGTTGGCGCACATGTGGGAACTCGACGCGGCGGTGGGGATGGGTGATCTCGGCGGCGAGGGAAACATGGACTGGCCGCTGCTGCAGGTCCTGGAAAGCCAACAGCGCCAGCGGGTCGACGACATGGTGGAACCGTTGCTCCGGCAGCACCCGAATGCCCATGTGACCACGCTTTTCCAGGACACCAGCCCCGCCAAGGGCCTCAATGAACTGTCTCGGGAAGCGCAGTTGGTGGTCGTCGGCAGCCACGGCCGCGGCCGATGGGCCGACACCATCCTGGGATCGGTCAGCCAGAACCTCGTTCACCACGCCGACTGTCCGGTACTCGTAGTCCGGTAATCGCCTGCGGTTGGACAACATCCACAGCGTTTCGTAACCTTGCCGAGACCTGAGGCACGTGAGCCGGCAGTACGACGTCCACGACGTCGACGGCAGTCAGGGGATGCGCAGTCGTGAAGTTTCACCCGCCTTCTGTGTTGATCACGATGTTGATCGCGATCGTGACGACGTTGTGCGTGGTGTCGGCAGGCACCGCCGTCGCCGAGCCCGAGGTGGACGACCTCGCCAAACTCAACGATCTGACCAAGCAGGCCCAGCAGATGATGGAGACCGTTGCGGCCGCACAACTGGATCTCGACAAGAAGCTGCAGGTGCAGGCCGAGGCGGACCGGACGCACGCCGACGACCTCGCCGCACTGGAAGCCACCAGAGTTCAGCTCGCCGGTTACCAAGAGGTCGTGGACAAGGCGGCCGCCGCGATCTATGTGGGTGGGCGCACGGACAGTGCGAGTGCCCTGCTCAGCGCAGCCTCGCCGCAGCTGCTCATCGACCAGCTCGCTTTCCAGCGGGCGATCACCGACGACCTGTCCGCACACCTGCGGGCGTTCCGGGAGGCCAACCGGCGGGCCGAGACCCTTCAGGCGGCGTCGGCCGAATCGGCGGCCGCCGCAAAAACGGCTGCCGACGCCGCCACGGCGTTACGCGCCGATCTGCAGACCAAGCAATCCGAGCTCGACACCCAGGTCAGGCTGGTCCGGGCCACCTACTACTCGCTGCCCGAGGCGCAGCAGGCGCTGCTGGGTCCCGGGGGAGCGATCCCGACCGTCGGGATGAACGGCTTGGTTCCCAACGCCCGGACGCTCGCGGCGTACATCATCGCGACGTACCCGGGAGTGCAGTCCATCGGCGGGGTGCGTGCCGATCCGCTGCCGGACCACCCGAGCGGGCATGCCATCGACATCATGATCGGCTCGGATATGGCGCTCGGTGATGCGATCAACGCCGACGTGCAGAGCCAGTCCGAACGGTTCGGGGTGTCCTACACCATGTGGCGCGTGGCCAACCACTTCAACCACGTTCACGTCACGGTGCGCTGACCCGGGCGCTCGGGCCAGTGCGGCTCAGAGTGCCGCGGTGAACTTCTTGACGACCTCTTGGAGCTTGTCCCGCAGCTCGTTCTCACTGAGGGCGCCGAGCCGTGAGTCGGCGGCGCAACCGTAGACACCCGCGATCAGCAAGGTCATCGCGACCAGCTCGGTGTCGTCGGTCTGCGGGCCCAGCAGCAGGTTGGTGAACGCATCGACGGCCTCGCGCAGATCGGCGTGGGTGTCGAGCAGTTCGTGGATCACCGGGTCGCCGTAGAAGACGTGTGCGACGGCACGGTGCCGGATGACCAGATCGATCAGGCCGCTGAACGCGATGTCACGACGCGCCTGCGCCGAAGGCAGCATGTCGGCGATGCGGCGAATGTGGGCGATGTCGTCGAAGAGCGGTTGGGCGACCGCGAGGGCGATGTCGTCCTTGGACGAAAACTGGTAGTAGACAGAGGCTTTGGTGACACCCAGGCGCGCAGCGATCATCTGGATCGAGGTCCCCCGCACGCCGTGCTGGGCGAAAAGCTCCAGGGCAGCCTCCAGCACGCGCTCGCGCGCGAACCCGCGGGCAGCCACCGGCTTTGCCATCCGAACCCTCCTCTACGTGCAGGCTACCCACTCCCCAGCTATGACCTCCGCCACTACGGGAGTTTCTCGTTGCGCCGCTCACAACTCATACTCTGACATTGAGAATAGTTATACCGACAGTATAAGTTGAGCCAGTCGTACGGCATATGCGAGCGCCGAATAGGCCGGTGCGGGAAGAGGTCGGGATGGGACTGCTCAAACGGGCATGGCTGCCTTTGGTGATGGTGATCGTCGTCGTCGTCGGAGGCATCGCCGTCGGCCGCATCCGGGGGATCTTCGGTTCCGACCCCGTCATGGTGGCGCCGACGAACTTCGCCGGTGACGCCAAGAGGTTCACGCCGAAGGTCGTCCGCTACGAAGTGTTCGGACCACCGGGGGCAGTTGCCGATGTCAACTACATCGACCTCGATGCGATGCCCCAGCGCGCCAGCAGCGTCCCGCTGCCGTGGTCGCTGACGCTGTCGACCACGGACGCTTCGGTGTCGGCAACGCTGGTCGCGCAGGGCAATGCCGACGAACTCGGCTGCCGGGTCTACGTCGACGAGAAGCTCCGCGTCGAACGGACCGTCGACGGCTACAACGCCCAGACCTACTGCATTGTGAAGTCGGCATGAGCGCCCATCGGGCGGACGCCGTGACCGACGCGGCGACCGAGGAAATCCCCGTGCCGAGGTACCAGAGCGCACACTTCGGCCGCATTGCCCTGGTCATGCGCAAACTCGCCGTCCCGATCATCCTCGCTTGGATCGCGCTGGCCGTGTTCCTCAACGTCTCGGTGCCGCAGCTGGAGAAGGTCGGCGAGATGCGCTCGGTGTCGATGAGCCCCAAGGGCGCACCGGCCGCAGTGGCGCTGCAGAAGATCGGCCAGGTGTTCGAGGAATACAGCTCGGACAGCTCGGCGATGATCGTGCTCGAAGGCAAGGACAAACTGGGCCAGGAGGCCCGGGACTACTACGCGAAACTCATTGCGGCCCTGCGGGCCGATACCGCCCACGTCGAGCACGTCCAGGATTTCTGGAGCGACCCGCTGACTGCCTCCGGTGTCCAGAGCGGTGATGGCAAGGCCGCCTACGCCCAGGTGAACCTGGTGGGCAACCAGGGCGAGGCGAAAGCCAACGATTCGGTGGCAGCGGTGCACCGGATCATCGACCAAACCCCGGCACCGCCGGGCGTCAAGGCGTACGTCACCGGTGGTGCCGCACTAGCGTCCGAGCAGCAGGAGATCGGCCACAGCAGCATGCATTCGGTCGAGGCCCTGACCATGGTGGTCATCCTGGTCTTCCTGCTGTTCTACTTCCGCTCGATTGCCACCACCCTGCTGATCATGGCGATGCTCGGACTGAGCGTCTCGACCGTCCGCGGAGCCATCGCCTTCTTGGGCTACCACAACATCATCGGGCTCTCGACCTTCGCCACCAGCCTGGTCGTGACACTGGCCATCGCGATTGCCGTCGACTACGCGATCTTCCTGATCGGCCGTTACCAGGAAGCCCGCAGCCTCGGCGAAGATCGAGAGTCCGCCTACTACACCATGTTCGGCACCACGGCCCACGTGATCGTCGGGTCCGGTCTGACGATCGCCGGTGCCACCTTCTGCCTGAGCTTCACCCGCTTGCCGTACTTCCAGACGCTGGGGGTTCCGCTGGCCATCGGCATGATCGTCATGGTCACCTTGGCCATGACCTTCACGCCCGCGCTGGTGGTGGTGGCCGGCAAATTCGGTCTGCTCGACCCCAAGCGTGCGCTGCGATCCCGGGTCTGGCGCAAGGTCGGCACCGCGGTCGTGCGATGGCCCGGCCCGATTTTGATTGCGACGCTGGCGATCTCATTGATCGGACTGATTGCGCTGCCCAGCTACAAGACCAGCTACAACGATCGCAAGTATCTACCCGACAGCATCCCGTCCAGCCAGGGCTACGCGGCGGCCGAGCGGCACTTCTCGCCGTCGCGGCTCAACCCGGAGATCCTGATGATCGAAACGGATCATGACCTGCGGAACCCAGCGGACTTCCTGGTCATCGACAAAGTGGCCAAGGCGGTGTTCCGGGTACCGGGAATTGGTCGGGTGCAGACGATTACGCGTCCGGACGGCCAACCCATCGAGCACACCACCATCCCCTACGCGCTATCTCAACAGGGCCTGCTGAACAAGCTCAACGAGCAGTACCAGGGCGATCGGACGGCTGACATGCTCAAGCAGGCCAACGACATGCAAACCAACATCGACTCGATGGAGAAGATGCAGTCCATCACCGTCCAGATGGCGCAGACCACCAGCAACATGGTGACCAAGATGAAGGACATGTCGATCACGCTGGCCCAGGTCCGTGATCAACTGGCGGCGTTCGACGACTTCTTCCGCCCCCTGCGCAACTACTTCTACTGGGAGCCGCACTGCTACGACATCCCGGTCTGCTCGGCGTTGCGGTCGATCTTCGACGCGCTCGACGGCATCGACACCATGACCGACAGCATCCAGTCTCTGATCCCGGACATGGAGCGGCTCAATGCGCTCATGCCGCAGATGGTTGCGCTGATGCCGACGATGATCGACACGATGAAGTCGATGAAGCAGATGATGCTCACCGTCTACCAGACGCAGAACGGCATGCAGCAGCAGATGACCGAGATGCAACAGAACTCCGAAGCGATGGGCCAGGCATTCGACGCAGCCAAGAACGACGACTCGTTCTATCTGCCGCCGGATGCGTTCGAGAACGATGACTTCAAGCGCGGCATCAAGCAGTTCATCTCGCCGAACGGCAATGCGGTGCGGTTCATCATCGCCCATGAGGGTGACCCGTTGTCGCCGGAGGGGATCGAGAAGGTCGACGCCATCAAGCAGGCGGCCAAGGAAGCCCTGAAGGGCACCCCGCTGGAGGGATCGCGAATCTACCTCGGCGGGACCGCGGCGACCTTCAAGGACATGGCCGACGGCACCAAGTACGACCTGATGATCGCCGGCATTGCCGCGCTGGGCTTGATCTTCCTGATCATGCTCATCATCACCAGGGCCATCATCGCCGCCGGCGTGATCGTCGGTGCCGTGGCGATGTCACTGTGCGCATCCTTCGGCATCTCAGTCCTGCTGTGGCAGCACGTGCTCGGGCTGGAACTGCACTGGATGGTGCTCCCGATGGCAATGATCATTCAGCTGGCCGTCGGTGCCGACTACAACCTCCTGGTGGTCTCGCGACTCAAGGAAGAAGTTGGAGCGGGGGTCAGGACAGGCATCATTCGCACTCTCGGTGGCAGCGGTTCGGTGGTCACCGCGGCGGCCCTGCTGTTCGCGTTCACCATGATCACGATGGCCGTCAGCGAATTGCGCGTCATCGGACAGGTCGGCACGACGATCGGTCTCGGGCTGATCTTCGACACCTTGATCGTGCGGACGTTCACGACGCCGGCGGTCGCCACCCTGTTGGGCCGGTGGTATTGGTGGCCGCAGCGGATCAGGGTGCGGCCGATACCGTCACCGTGGCCGAAAGTGCCCGCGGTCCAGACCGATCCGGCGGTAGGAGTTCCCGTATGAGGTCGTGGAAAGTGCTCCTGACAGTACCCGTGGTGTCGATGCTGCTGGCCGCTCCTGCAGCCGCCGACCCGGACACCGACTTTGCCGCCGAGTTGCACACCTACGGCATCTACGGCCAGCGGGACTACAACGCCTGGATCGGCAAGATCACCTGCAAACGTGCCGACCGCGGAATCGACAAGGATGCCAATGCCTCTGCAGTCTTCGTCCACAACAACCTTGCACCAGGCACCACGACCGAACAGGCCTGGCAGTTCCTGGCCGCAGCCGTACGAACCTATTGCCCGGAACAGTTCGCCCGGATCACCGATGCGGCCCGCTAGCCGACTGCACGATGCCATGCACAAGATCGGTGTGCTGGCCGTGCTGCTCGCCCTGACCTTCGCGATCGGGGTTGCCATAGCGGCGGTCAGTAGGGCCGACGCCACCGACGACTATCCGATCCCCAACCACATCCTGCGGACCTCGTGCACCGCCGAACAGATTCTGGCGGCGGCGCGCGACGTCGAACCGGTCTACTACGAGCGGTATATGACCGACTACAACAACAAGTCACCCGACGTACAACAGGCGGCCCAGGATCGGATCCATTGGTTCTTCTCGATGGATTACGCTGGCAGACGGGCCTACTCGGAGGACACGGCCACCAACGCCTTCTACGAGCAGTTGGCCTGGAACTGGCCGAACTGGGCCAAGATCTTCTTCAACAACAAGGGGGTCGCGGCGCGCACCACCGCGATCTGCGACCGCTACCCACCGGACGACATGTCCGTCTGGGTGTGGTGAGCCTTCGTCGGTTCAGTCCTCCGGGTCGCCCATGTTGATCGTCAGCGGCCGGCGGAACAAGCGGGTCAGCCACAGCAGCACGACGATCCCGATGCCGAACCAGATCAGGCCGTAGCGGGTGGAATCGGCCGACAGATACAGCCACAGAACGACGGTGAGTGCCACGCCGATGGCAGGCAGCACGATGTTGCGCAGGATCTGCTTGCCGCCGCGGAACTCCTTGCGGCGGTAGGCGAAGTAGACGATCACCGTGAGATTGACGAAGGTGAAAGCCACCAGCGCGCCGAAGTTGATCAACGACGCCACGAAGTCCAGGGTGAACGCGATCGCCAGCAAGGACACCAGGCCGACGAAGACGATGGCGTAGGCCGGGGTTTGGAAGCTCGGGTGTAGGTAGCCGAAGAAGCGCCCGATCGGTCCGCGCCCGTTGCGGCCCATGACGTAGAGCAGCCGTGACACCGACGCGTGGGAGGCGAGGCTGGAGGCCACCGTGGCCGCGAAGGCCGCCGAGGTCAGCAGGATCTTGAACAGGTGCCCGCCGACATTGAAGGCGATCTCGGGCAGGGCGCTGTTCTCCAGGGATTCCTGGCTGAAGTTCGAGACGTCCGGGAACAACGACTGGGTGAAGAAGGCCGATACGAAGAAGATTGCGCCACCGATCAGCAGGGCCAGCAGGATCGCCTTCGGGACGATGGAGGCGTCCTTGGCTTCCTCGGTGTACATCGTGATTGCGTCGAAGCCGATGAACGAGAAGGCCACGATCGTCGCACCCGTGATCACCAGATTCAGGTGCACCCCCTCGTGCCACAGCGGCTGTGTGGAGAACAGCGTGCCGTTGCCCATACCGTCGATCAGTGATTTCGCGGCCAGCACCAGGAACACCCCGATGAGGACGACTTCGAACACCACCAGGATCATGTTCACCCGCGAGGTGTTGGTCATGCTGAACAGGCACATCCCGGTGATGACCGCGACGTAGACCACCACCCAGATCCAGGCCGGCGCCTCGGGGAAGAACGAGTACAGATAGCTGCGGATGATGAGCGCGTTGACCAAGGGCAGCAGCAGGTAGTCCAGCAGTGCCGCCCAGCCGATCAGGAAGCCGAGGTTGGGACTGATGGTCTCGGAGGTGTAGGTGTAGGCCGACCCGGCCGAGGGGAAGATCTGGGTCATCCGGCCGTAGCTGATGGCGGTGAACATCATGACCACCAAGGCCAGCAGGTACGCGGTCGGCACCACGTTGCCCGTCTCCGTCGAGACGATGCCGAAGGTGTCGAACACGACCGTCGGGGTCATGTAACCCAGACCCAGCCCAACGATCGCCCACAACCCGAGCGTGCGTGCCAGCGTCGTGGTGCCCTTCGCCCCGGAGGCAACCTGACTCATCTTCGCCCCGCCATCATCTCGTCGGAATCCCTACGTTGTGGCCTATCACAACGTCGGCTGCGCTGGTGTGCTTTGGCGACGCACGTTATCGGAGCCGAACCTTCTCGCAGTCGCACACCACGGTTGATTATGCGTGTTAGCGTCACGAAGTATGCGGTACGTCGTCGGTTATGGCCCTCGCCAACGTGGTGTGGACGGCGTCAATCTCGCGGCATCCCTGGCCCGGTCCTCAGGTGCCACACTGGATCTGGTCTCGGTTTTGCCCAGTGACGCCCCGACCTTCCACCGGTACTCACCGGATCAGGCGTTCAACGCCGAAGTCGAGGAGCAGGGCCGGGAGTGGCTCGAGGACGGTCTGGCTCACGTCCCGTCCGGTGTGCAGGCCGAGGCACATCTGCGCAGGGCTGACTCCATCGCCGAAGGTCTGCTCGACGCGGCGACCGATCCCGATCAGGGCGAGGCAGCTCTGATCGTGGTCGGCACCTACCACCGGGTGCGCGGCCGGTTCGGGCTGGGAAGCCTGGCCGATGCCCTGCTGCACGCCTCCGAGGTGCCGGTCGCGCTGGCACCGGCGGAATACGAGCCGCAGCAACGCATTACCCGCATCACCTGTGCCATCGGGATGCGGCCCGGCAACGAGAGCCTGTTCGACAACGCGGTCCGTCTGGCGGCTGAATGGAAGGTGCCGTTGCGCCTGATGTCGCTGATCGCCGTGGGTGAGGGCGGCAGCGAGGAACGCCGTCAGGAGTGGTCGGAGCTGGCCCGCCAGCATGCCGCCGGACTGGTCGAGAAGGCCACCGAAACGCTACCCGCAGAGTCGGTGACAAGCGTTGTCGGCCATGGACATTCGCTTGAGGACGCGGTGCTCGAACTGGACTTCGAGGACAGCGAGGTGGTTCTGGTCGGGTCCAGCCGGCTGGCCCAGCCCAAGCGGCTGTTCCTCGGTCACTCGGCCAGCAAGATCATGCGTGCGCTGCCGGTCCCGATGATCGTGTGGCCGCGCGGCTGACGCGCAAACGTCAGCTGAAGCGGACGTTCAGCGTTGCCAGTCCGAAGATCTTCTTGCCGTCGGACTTGGCGGCCACCAGGAGCACACCGCTGCGGGTCGCCGGATCCAGCGACTTGATCTTGCCGCTGAACTCGATGTCGGCACCTTCCTTGGCCGACACGATGGCCGGTTGCGACAGCCGCACCGCATAGCGGGTCACCGCCCCGGGATCGCCGGTCCACGACGACGCGAAGCCGGCACCCAGCCCCATGGTCAGCATGCCGTGGGCGATGACGTCGGGCAGGCCGGCCAGCTTGGCGATGTCCTCGTCCCAGTGGATCGGGTTGGCGTCACCGGCAACCCCGGCATAGTTGACCAGGTCGCCGCGCGAGAGCCGGGTGTGATGCACCGGAAGTTCGTCACCGACCTTCAACGAATCGAAGGACGGGGTACCCGGGGTGCGAGTCAGCCCGCCGTCGGAGATCCGGATCTCGCCCGCGGGGCGCATTTCCTTCTCGTACGCGGCGTCGGCTCCCGGGATGTCGAGGATGTTCATGTCGTGCATCATGGCCTTCTGCACGGCTTCCTTGACCCCGGCATCGATGTCCTCGCCGGTGACGCCGACGACGGTGGTGTGCAGGGTGTGCACCCGCTCGCCGGCCGCATCGGTGAAGGTGTTGGTGACGGTGATGAAGTCCCGGCCCGCAGTCCGGCGCACGTCGGTCAGCTCGACGTCGATGTGCAGTTCATCGCCGGCGACGATCGGGCGGTGCTGCTCGAAGACCTCTTCGGTCTGGAGATAGGTGTCGTAGCCGACGACGATCTCTTCGAACATCCTGCGGTTGCATTGCATGCCCGGTGCCGAGGTGAACGTCAGCGGTGCGATGACATCCGAATAGCCCAGTTCCGCGGCAGCGGCGACGTCCCAGTGCGCGGGGTTGTAGTCCTGCACGGCCCGCGCGTATTCGCGCAGCTTCTCGCGGCCGACCAGGTAGGTACCGGCCATCTGGTAGTAGTGGCCGACCCGGGCCGCCAGTGCAGATGTCTCTGCTGGTGCAGTCATGGATGTGCTCAACTTTCCGGTCGGGCTGCTGGGGATGCCGACCAGTGCACCCTAACCTGCGGGGACAGCCGGCAGAGCCGATGCCCATACCTGAGCTGCCACGGCAAACACTCGTCCGTTCGGCGGACGGCATCTACTCTTGTGTGGTGGATCACATCGATGCAGGCGAGCGGTTGGCGCACTTGCTCGATGCATTGCGCAGCATCGTCGAGCCCGACGATCCCACCTGGCAGCCTGGTCCGGCCGACGCCCGGGCAGTCATGGAGGACGGCTGGGCCACCCTCGCTGATGCCCTGGCCGAGAAGCCGGCAGCCGCGGCGATCCTGGCGGCGATGCGGGACCTGGCGCGCAGCGACGCCGCCCTGCTCCGGTCGCGCGAGACCTCGCGGCGTCTCGGCGCGGTGCTCGACCAGCTGGAGTCCGCGCCATGCCACATCCCGGAACTGATGGAGCTGGCGCCGCGCCTGGTCCCGGAGCTGGGTTTCGACCGGGCGATCTTCTCGCGGATCGTCGACGGCCTGTGGGTATCGCAGTCGGTCTGCGTACCGGACGATCCGCAGTGGGCCGCCGAAATCAACCGGGCGGGCCAGGAGCAGCCGCAGCCGCTCGTGCCGGGTCTGCACGAGACCGAGATCGTCCGGCGTCGCGAAGCCAGGATGGTGCGCGACGTCCAGCACGACTCGCGGGTGCACCGGCCGATCGCCGACGCCTCGCGATCGACCTCCTATGTCGCGGCTCCCGTGCTGGCCGGCGGCCGGGTAGTCGCGTTGCTGCATGGCGACCGCTACCGCCAGGGCCGAGACACCGACGACAGCGACTGTGATCTGTTGGCGTGCTATGCCAAGGGTGTGGCGTTCGCCTTCAGCAGGGCGCGTGCCGTCGACCAGCTCGGGACACTGAGTGCGATGATGCAGTCGGCCGTCGACGATTGCCGTGAAACCACCTCGGCGCCCCAGGAGTTCACCCTCGATAATAGCGGCGACCAGCGGTCCGACGGTGCGGTCTCGGCCCGCGCGGCCCGCTCGGCGGTCCGCGGGGTGCGAGACGCGCTGACCGCGCGGGAGACCCAGATACTCGAGCACATGGCCCAGGGCCGAACCAACTCGGCGATCGCCGCCAAGCTGTTCATCGCCGAGGGGACCGTCAAACAGCACGTCAAGAGGATCCTGCGTAAGCTCGGCGCCGAGAACAGGGTCGAGGCGGTGTCGCTGCTGTACCAGTCCGATCGGAACTGATACTCAGTCGATCAGCTGCACGGAGACCGACTGCGTCGGGCATTGCGCGGCAACGTCTTCGAGCTCTGTGAGCGCGTCGGTGCCCGCGACGGCGCGGATCAGCCGGGCGTGGCCGTCGTCCCCGACCTCGAACAAGTCGGGTTTGGCGGCCTCGCAGAGCCCGATGCCCGAGCACCGCTGCGGATCGATGGTCACTCGGCAGCGGCTCACCGCAGCGGCCCCGGATCGAAGGGCATGCTGAGAACACCACGAATGAAGTTGGTGCGGACCAGTTCCGGTTCGCCGGTGGTGAAGTCGGGCATCTGTGAGCGGATCTCGCGGAACACCGAGCGCAGCATCACCTTGGCGAGCTGGCTGCCGAGGCAGAAGTGGATGCCACCCCCACCGAAGGCCATATGCGGATTGGGCCGCCGGTCGAGGTTGAAGCGGTTGGGCTCGTCGAACACCGCTTCATCTCGATTGCCCGAGGCGTACATCATCACGACCTTGTCGCCGGGGAGAATCTGCTGGCCGCCCAGCTCGTACGGGGTGACACAGGTACGGCGGAAGTTCTGCACCACCGAGCCCCAGCGCAGGAACTCTTCGACCGCGACACCGATCCGGCCGTCGAAGTCCTCCCACAGCCACTGTCGCTGATCGGGAAAGTCGTTGAGCGCCTTGGCGGCGAGGCTGGTCGTGTGGCGTGTGGTGTCGTTGGCGGCCACCGAGAACAACACCATGGTGGCGCCGATCTCGAACTCCGACAGACGTTCCCCGTCGACTTCGGCGTGCACCAGGGCGCTGAGGAGATCGTCCTCCGGTTTCTCCCGGCGCAACTCGATGAGGCCCTCGGTCATGTCGTGGATACGCAGCGCCGCCTCGACCTGGACCTCGGCCGGGTCGCGGCCGGCCAGCAGCACCGGATCAGCCCAGGCCTGCGTCTCGTCGGCGGCATGCACCACCGCGGCCCGCATCTCCTCGGGGAAGCCGAACATGTCACCGAACATCTCGGTGGGCAGGTGCCGGGCGAGGTCGGCGACGAAGTCGACGGGTTCACCGTCTCGAGCCTTGGCCACCGCGGCGGCCACGATGCGCTGCGAACGCGAGGCGATGTCGCCCTCGATGCGCCGGACCTGGCGCGGTGTGAACACCGAACTCACCAGTCGGCGGATCTTGTGATGCTGGGGGTTGTCCATGGCCAGGAACGACATGGCCATCTCCAGGAACACCGGCGGCAGCATGTCGAACATGACACCGTAGCGCGACACGAAAACGTCGTTGTTCTGGCTGATCTCGACGATGTCGGCGTGCCGCACCACCGCCCAGTAACCCGGATCGTCGGGATCCGGTGAGACGGCCGTCTCGATCGGCGGCTGCCAGCTCACCGGCCGGTCGCGGCGCAGCTCGGCGAAGATCGGTTCCCGGTCGGGAAGATCGATGGACCAGAACGCGTCGCTGCTGACGTTGATCGGGTCGTACGGGCGCGTTCCGGCCACCTCGTTGGTAGGCGGCACGTCGACGGAATCGTCGTCGTCCCAATCGAGATCGGCGGCGAACAGTTCGCCTTCGGCTGTCGTCATCGGTTGTCTCCAGGGCTAATCGGCGTGGGTGAGCAGGATGTCGTAGGGCTTTGCCCCACGATCACCGGACAGGTCCAGATGGACCGTCTTCACTTCGGTGTAGGCGTCGAGTGCATCAGGTCCGAGCTCGCGGCCCACGCCGCTCTGCTTGTATCCCCCGAAGGGCACCTGGCAGTTGATCTGGTGGGCGTCGTTGATCCAGACACTCCCGCACTGGATGCGCTCGGCGAGGTCGAGCGCTCGGGCGTTGTCCGAACTCCAGATGCTGGCTGCCAGACCATATTCCGAGTCGTTGGCGATCGAAGCCGCGGCGTCGTCGCCGTCGTAGGCAATGACCACCAGCACCGGACCGAAGACCTCCTCGCGGGCAATTCGCATGGTGTTGGTCACGCCGGTCAGGATCGTTGGCTGCACCCAGAATCCGGGCTCGTCCAGCGCCTGGCCGCCCAGCGCTACCTGTGCCCCGTGGGCAACCGCCTCCCGGATGTAGTGCAAGATCCGGGCCTGTTGCCGCCCGTCGATCACCGGGCCCATATCGGTTTCCCAGTCCCGGGTGGGCCCTTGCTGGATCGTCGCGGCACGGGTGACCAACCGCTCGACGAACTCGTCGTGCAGATGAGCGGGAATCAAAGCGCGCGTTCCGGATTCGCACACCTGTCCCGAGTAGACGAAGCAGCCGTACAACACCCCGTCGGCAGCGTGGTCGAGGTCGGCGTCGTCGAGCACGATCGAGGGGCCCTTGCCGCCGAGTTCGAGGGTGACCTGCTTGACGGTGTCGGCTGCCAGTCGCATGATCTCCCGGCCCACTGCGGTGGATCCGGTGAAGGCGATCTTGCCGACGTCGGGATGGCTGGCCAATCTGGCGCCGGCGTCGGGTCCGTCGCCCGGTACCACGTTGATTACCCCGGGCGGCAAGCCGTTCTCCTCCGCGATCCGGGCGAACGCGAGGATCGACAATGGGGTGTGCTCATCCGGCTTGACCACCACGCTGTTGCCCGCCGCGAGCGCCGGACCCACCTTCCACAAGGTGAGCAGCAGCGGGAAGTTCCACGGTGCGATCGCCCCCACCACACCGATCGGTTCGCGGTGCACGACCGCCTGTCCGAGCGCGGGAAAATTCGAGATCGGGGCGGGCCGCTGCCAGTGGTAGGTCTCGGCGAGGTCAGCGAAATAGGTGAAGTGCGCCAACGCATATCCGATGTGGAATCCGGTGGCCTGCCGCACCGTAGCCCCGTTGGCGCTCAGTTCCAGCTCGACCAGGTCTTCCGCCACATCGTTGGCTGCAGCGGCGATTCGCCGCATGATCGCCGCCCGTTCCTGCGGTGTCTTCGACCGCCACACACCGGCCTCGAAGCTGGCCTTGGCGGCAGCGACAGCGGCATCGATATGGCTCGAGTCACCGCGCGCGACAGTGGCGATGACATCACCGGTGCTCGGGTCGACGATCGGCATGCGATCTGCGGAGTCGATGTCGGCACCGCCGATCCGCATCGAATAGTGTTTCACCTCAACAGTTGTCATCTCAGTTCTCCGGGCTCAGCACGATCTTGGTGGCTTCCCGGTCCGCGAACATGCGATAGGCCTCGGCAGCGTCGGACAGGCCCATCCGGTGCGAGATGATCGAGCTCGGGGTCAGCTTGCGGGCCGCCGTCAGTGCCAGCACCTCGTCGATGTACTCGGTGATGTGGGAGACGCCCATCTCGACCGTGACGCCCTTGAGGTACAGCTCGCCGAACGGCATCGTGATGGCGTCCTCGGTGTAGACACCGGGAATCGACAGCGTTCCGCCGGCCCGCACCAGGGTGATCGCCGACAGCAGCGCCGATTCGTGGCCGACCGCGTCGACCACGACGTCGGCACCCCGCCATTCGGTCAGGTCCAGCACGGCGTCCGCCGGTGTGGTCTCGTCGGCGTTGACGGCGATAGCGCCGAGGTTCTCGGCCTCCTTGAGCCGGGCGGCGACCTTGTCGACGACGATCACCTGGCCCGCGCCCAGAGCATGGGCGGCCATAGCGGCACACAGGCCCACCGGTCCGGCGCCGATCACGGCGACGGTGTCACCGGGGCGCATGGACCGGGCGACCGCCTCGTAGCCGGTGGTCATGATGTCGCCGGCGAACAGGATGTCCTCGGCGAACCGGGTGTCCTCGGCCGACCCGAGCTCGGGAATCCTGCGGGCATTGAGGTCGGCGTGGGGGACGACGACATACTCTGCCTGGCCGCCGGCCAGATCACCGAGTGCCAGGCCCAGACCGAAGATCCGCGAGCCGGCGCAGTTCCCGGGCTGGTGGCGTCGGCATTGATAACAGGAACCGCAACTGATCACACACGAGCTGACGACCCGATCGCCTTCGGCGAATTGGCTCACCGCCTCACCCGCGGCGACCACGGTGCCCAGGAACTCGTGGCCGAGCACGATGTCCGCTTCGACTTCCAGGCGGCCTTCATAAGGGTGCAGGTCCGTTCCGCAGATCGCGGTGTGTTCGACCTTGAGCAGGATGTCGCCGGGTTCGGTGATCCGCGGGATCGGGACCTCGGCGACCTCGACGGTGTGCGGCGCCCGCAGAACGACCGCCCTCATCGCGTCAGCCATTGATCGTGGCGTCCTTCTTGGCCACTCGTTCCCGGTACATCGGGAACATCGGCTTGGTCAGCGGAACCAGCTTGAGAATCTTGTTGACCGGGCCCTTGGCCTTCACCTGCCCCTTGGCCAGACCGATCGCGAGGTTGTAGTCACCCCGCCAGAACTGATCGCCGGTGTCGCCGCGCATCAGCAGGGTCACATCGGGCTTGAGGTCGGTCGGGCCGGCGATCACCTGATAGTCCGGTCGCAGGGCGATCGTCATCTCGCAATCGGGGTCGGTATAGATCACCCGCATCACGATGTTGGCCGCCTTGAGCTTCGGCCCCGATTCCGGATGATCACCGGCGTCGCGGAACACCCCGCCGATGTATTCGTCTATCTCTGCTTGATCGGCGAAGAAACCCATGGCTCAGACCACTCCTGCTGCTCGACGTGATGGTGATCACCATGCAATCAGCCGCAATGAGCCGAGGTCAGAGGCCGAAGGGGGAGTGTTCGTATCCCTGAAGGGATATCGGACCGCAGTGGCGGGGTGCCCGCTCGAGGTCCCTAGCCCGTGACGTCGCGGCCGATGAGCTGGCGGGCGATGATCCACTGCTGCAGTTCATTGGCGCCCTCGAAGATCTCGAGGATCTTGGCGTCCCGGTACATCTCCTCGAGCCGGACCGATTCGCCTGTCTCGCCGACCTGCTGGGCGAAGCCGAGTGCGCCGTGGATCTGAATGGCCTCGCGAACAAGGTCGTTGGCCAGCTTGGTGCCGTATGCCTTGGCCATCGCAGCCTCGGGTTCGGCACTGCGGTCACCGCGGTCGATCAGGGTGGCCGCCTTCTGATAGAGGGTGCGTGCACACTCGATCTCGGTGGCCCGCTGCGCCATGACGAACTGCCAGTGCTGCATGGCGCCGAGTGGGCCGCCGAAAACCTGCCGGGTCCGCAGCCGATGGACCGCGAGGTCGAGGGCCGCCTGGGCGACCCCGACGCCGGCGGCGCCGATACCGATGCGGCCCCGGACCAGGGCGGACAACGCTACGGACATGCCACCGCCCACGCTGCCCAGCAGGTTGGCGCGCGGGACGTGCACGTCGGAGAAGATGATGTCGGCGGTGATCTGGCCGCGGTGCCCCATCTTGATGTCCGGTGTGCCGATCCGCACGCCGGGCGACGACAGATCCACCAGTAGCATCGTGGCGCGGTCACTGTCGGCTCCTGCCCGCACCAGCACCGAAACCCATCCGGCGACAACACTATTGGTGATCCAGCGTTTGCGGCCGTTGACCACGAATCCGTCGGCGGTCTCCTCGGCGACGGTCTGAAGCCGCTGCGCCGTCAAATCCGAACTGGTCTCCGGCTCGGTGGTGGCGAAGGAGAACGCGACCCGCCCGCTGACCAGTTCCGGGATCAGCCGGGCACGCAGTTCCTCGGTCGCGAACTGCAGCGTCTGCGGCACCAGGATGCACTGA
Source organism: Mycolicibacterium anyangense (assembly GCF_010731855.1). Taxonomy (NCBI): domain Bacteria; kingdom Bacillati; phylum Actinomycetota; class Actinomycetes; order Mycobacteriales; family Mycobacteriaceae; genus Mycobacterium; species Mycolicibacterium anyangense. The sequence continues at coordinate 4,224,583 of NZ_AP022620.1, forward strand.
CCGTCGTAAACGCCGGCCAGTGAGGACGAGTGGTAGGCGATCTCTTCGGCCACCGTGCAGGTGCCGAGCATCGGGTGTTGCAGCCCGCGGCCGTAGTCGGCGCCGAAGGGCACGGCGAACATGCCCTGGTCGGCCAGGCCGCGGAACGCGGTCCAGGGAAAGCTGTCGACCGACTCGCGCCGGTGCCCGATGTCGCGGGCATGAGGCAGGACGGCCTTCTCGACCGCGGCCCTGGCCTCGGTGCGCAGTTCCACGATCTCGTCGGGAAGCCAGAGGTCATGCGTCATCCGGTCCTGGGTACGGGGCGGAAGGGCGGGGGCTGTCATGACCGAACAATAACAGTCAGTACTGACTGCTATCTGGTACCGGCTGTGAGCGCCCGGCGGGCCAGCGTGCGCCAGAGTTCCAGGTGGGGATCGGAGCCCGGATCGCGGCGATCGAGCGCGTAGGTGAGAGCGACCCCGCGCATGCTGGTGAACAACAGTTCGCGGACGTCGGCGAAATCGGGGTGGCTGCTGTGGACGGGGCCGAACATCGTGGCGATCACATGCTCGATGGTCCGACCGAGGCGGCGCTCGTTGTCGACCAGTTCGTCGCGCAGGCTCTCGGTGGTGCGGGCCGCCATCCACAGCTCCATCGCGGCCCAGAAATAGGGCTGGCGGAACGTGCTCCAGAGCAGATCCACTGCCTGGTCGATCCGGTCGACGCCACCGGCCGACTCCGTGGGCACGGTATCGAAGCCGCGCTCCATCTCCTCGATCCGAACGCGAGCCACGTGCTGCGCGGCGGCGACGAGCAGGGCATCACGCGAGGGGAAGTAGTGCAGAAGCCGGCCGCGCGATACTCCGGCGAGCTCCTGGACCATGATCGTCGATGCGCCGCTGTATCCGTGTTCGACGAGAGCTTGGACCGCCGCCTGCAGAATGGTCGCGTTACTGTCGGCTCGGCGCCGGGCATTTGGTCGATGCCCTGCTGCCCCACTCATGGCGGAGAGCCTACATTTCTAGTCAGAACTGACCGTACCTTCGCCGGTCGCGCCGGCGCTCCGGTGGCCAGTGTGACGGGTGGGTCCGGTGGTACTCGGGTGTGTGTCGTCCGGCGCGACCCGAATTGGCGCATATTGACGGACCCCGTTACGTTCCATGGCGTGATGTCCTCAGCTGCCGGTGCAGTCGCGCGATGGATCGTCCCGCTTCTCATGGCCACGGCCGTGGTCTTCACCGCCGTGGTCGCCGGTCCGCCGCACGTCGGGGATCGGTCGTGGGCCCTGCTGGCCGACGAGGCCAACCCGCTGGCCGGCCTGCCGCTGTACGTCAACCCCAACTCGGCGGCCATGCGAGCGTCCAACGCTGACCCGTCGAACCCGGAACTGGCCTACATCGCCAACACCCCGCAGGCCTACTGGATGGACCAGCTGTCCACGCCGTCGGTCGACGCCAAGTACATCAGCACCGCCCAGGCTGCTGGCGCCATGCCACTGCTCGCGCTCTACGGCATCCCGAATCGCGACTGTGGCAACTTCGCCGCCGGCGGGTTCGGTTCGGCCGACGCCTACCGGGGCTGGATCAACAGCGTCGCCGCGGCGATCGGCTCGGGGCCGGCCGCGATCATCCTCGAACCCGACGCCCTGGCCATGGCCGACTGCCTGTCCGGCAGTGCGCGCCAGGAACGGTTCGATCTGATCCGCTACGCCGTCGACACCCTCACCGCCAACCCGGCCACCGCCGTCTACGTCGACGCCGGCCACTCGCGCTGGGTCAACGCCGACGAGATGGCCGCCCGTCTCAACCAGGTCGGCGTGGGAAAGACCCGCGGCTTCAGCCTCAACACCGCCAACTTCTTCACCACCGGCGAGGAGATCGGTTACGGCGACGCCATCTCGGCTCAGACCGGCGGCGCGCACTACGTCATCGACACCTCGCGTAACGGCGCCGGTCCCGTCGAGGGCGACTCGATGTATTGGTGCAACCCGAGCGGGCGCGCACTTGGCGTCCGTCCGACGACCGACACCGGTAACGGCCACATCGACGCGTTCCTGTGGGTCAAGCGCCCCGGGGAGTCCGACGGTTCCTGCGGCCGCGGCGAACCCGGCGCCGGACGCTTCATCAATCAGTACGCGATCAACCTCGCCCGCAACGCCGGGATCTAGCGCGACAACGCCGCCGCCAGCAGCGTCGGCTCGATATTGCCCCCCGACAGCACCACCACGGTGGGCCCGGGCGGCAGCGTGACGTTGCGGTAGGCGGCCAGCGCCACCGCGCCGCTGGGTTCGGCGACCAGATGTGCCCGGTGGGCCAGTTCGGCCACCGCGTCGAGGATCTGCTCCTCGGTCACGGTGAGCGCGTCGTCGAGCACCCGCTGCAGATGCGCGAACGTGAGTTCCGAGGGCTGCGATCGCAACCCGTCGGCCAGTGTGCGGTTGCGATCCTCGATCGACCAGTCCACCCGGTGCCCCAGCCGCATGCCTTCGGCGGTGTCGGCGGCCAGCTGCGGCTCGACCCCGAACACCCTGGCGGCCGGGCACAATGCCTTGATCGCCGTCCCGACACCGGAGGCCAGCCCGCCGCCGCTGACCGGCACCAGGACATTGGCCACGTCCGGTAGGTCCTCGGCGATCTCCAATCCCACCGTCCCCTGGCCGGCGATCACATCCGGGTGGTCGAACGGTGGGATCAGCACTCCTCCGGTGGTCGCCACCAACTCCTCGGCCACCGTCTCCCGTTGGCCCGGGGCGCACAACACCACCTGGGCACCCAGGCGGCGGGTCGCGTCCACCTTGATGGCCGGCGTTTCCTCCGGCATCACGATGTGGGCAGTGATCCCCGACAACGCCGACGCGTACGCCACCGCCTGGGCGTGGTTGCCACTGGAATAGGTCACCACCCCATGGCTTTTGGCGGCAGCCCCCAGGCGGCCGATGGCGTTGAACGCCCCGCGCACCTTGAACGCCCCGATCGGCTGGAGGCTTTCCGGTTTGATCCACAGTGGCCGATCGGGGTCACCCCACAGTGCCGCCAACAACGGCGTCCGCACCACCGAACCACGGATCAGCCCGGCAGCGGCCCGGATGTCATCGACGTCGATCAGGTGCATGCCCCGAGTCTGGCAGACGGTGTGAGCGGCTCGGCTTGATCGCTAGCCCTCAGCGGCCGATCAGCGCTATGGCCCGCTGCAGTGGCTCGACCGACACCTGGAAATGCCCGCCGAGCGGGTTGTCGAGTTCCATGATCAGGAAAATGGCGGTGGTCATCACGATGGCTGCGGCAGCGATGGAGATGTAGACAGCAGGCGACCGAGGCGAGAGTAGCCCAAAGGTGAAGAACTCCAAGAGCATCCAGAGGACGACGACCACCAGGAACACGGTGGGCAGCGTCGCCGGTCGGACCGAGAACAACCAGCGCTTCTGGGCGATGTTGCCCTCCCCGAAAGCGACGTCCCCGCCCACCATGTCCAGCGCTCGGTTGCGCAGGTTCTCCTGCAGCTCGGTGCCGGGTTTGAGTGCCACGATCGAGGCGTAGATCGATTCCACCCCGCCGCCGGCACCTCGCTCCCCGGCCATCGTCCGGGCATCGGATGCGTCGTACTTGTCCGGTGACTCGATGGTCTCCACCCTGCGCTGCAAGCCTTCTCTGACCTGCTGGCGGATCGGCGCGGCGTCGGGCCCATAGCTGACCAGGATGTTGTCCAGGGTCAGGGCGTCGATCGCCAGGCCGGAGATCATCGCGTTGGACCGCTCGTAGTCGTTCATGGCGGACGCGGCGACCAGGCCGAGCACGACCGCAGTCAGCGTCGAGGTGAGCCCCAGGGCGATCCGCATCGAGGATTGGGACTGTTCGTCGGGGGCCGCGAACAACCGGACCCGATGCAGCCGGAACCCCAACGCGGTTGCCAGCACGATGCCGACCAGCACGAGGCAGGAGAACAGGAGTGGATCCACGTCCCCCTCCTCTCCTCACATTCGCCGGAGACTATCGAATAACCCTCTGGTAACGAAGCTCTTTCAGGCTGCGGCCGGGGTTCATCTGCCGGATACCATAGGCCCACTGTGAGACTTTCCAGAAGACTTGCGGCGCTCGGCGCGGCGGTGGGACTTGCGGCCCTCAGTGTGCCGTTGGCCCCGCCCGCGGCAGCTGACCAGCCCGCCCAATGGATCGTGGTCGGGGTGCCCAAGGCCAGCGCGACGACCGGCACCCTGACCGCCTACCAGCGAGTGGGCTCGGAATGGAAGGTCGTGCTCGGACCGACGCCGGCCAAGGTCGGTGAGCTGGGGGTCGGTGCACCGGCCGACGGTGTCTACCGCACCCCGGAGGGAACCTTCGGGTTCGATCAGGCTTTCGGTCGCCTACCCGACCCCGGTACCAAGTTGCCGTATTTCCAAGCCGCCCAAGATGATTGGTGGGACGAGGACGCCAAATCGCCGACGTACAACACCCATGTGCGCAGCGCGGCCAAGCCGTCGGGGATCGCGGAGAACCTGTATGACTCAGGGCCGGTCTACGACTACGCGGTGAACATCGCATCCAACCCGCAGCGCATCCCGGGCAAGGTGGCCGGCATCTTCCTGCACGTCACCGACGGCAACCCCACCTGGGGGTGCGTGGCCATCGGCCGCGACGAGATGCGCTCGATCCTGGGCTGGCTGGACCCGGCCGCCGACCCGCGCATCACCATCGGGGTGGGGGACCCGTCACTGATCACGGCAGGTTCCTAGCTGTGAGTCTGTCGATCGCGCGGCGTGACGCCTTCAAACTGGCGTTGGCCGGTGCCGCGACCGTGGCTGCCGGGAGCGCCATGCCGCGGGCCAACGCCGAGGGCATCCAGCTCATCGACTTCGCCGAACGACTGGTCACCCCCGAACAGATCAAGGCCGCCGGGTTCGGCGGCGCGCTGGTGTACGTCTCGGAGTTGCGGCCCGGAGCCACCTTCGATTTCAAGCCGGTCACCCGTGAGTTCGCCGAAGGGCTGCGGGCACTGGGTCTGCAGGTGGTCAGCTGCTATCAGTTCGGCAAGCCGGGCTGGGTGAATTCGCCGTCGGACTTCACCCGGGGTTATGACGGTGGCGTGGCCGACGCGCAGACGGCGTTACGGCTGCACGCCGCAGCGGGCGGGCCGGACTCGGCGCCGATATTCTTCAGTGTCGACGAGCCGATCGATGCCGGGACGTGGAAGAGCCTCGGCATCAAGTGGTTTCAGGGCATCAACTCCGTCCTCGGTGTCGCGCGCACCGGAATCTACGGCGGCCGGGACCAGTGCGGATGGGCGATTGCCGACGGCGTCGTGGGCCAGTCCAGCAGCCCTGGCTTTCGCTGGGCGTGGCAGACCCGGGCGTGGTCGGCGGGGCAGCGCGAGCCGGCGGCGGTGCTGTTCCAGCGGGAGGTCGTCACCGCGACCGACCCCGGTGCGGTGATCGACGGCGTGCACGTCGACGTCGACGACGTCCTCGCACCGGACTTCGGGCAGTGGGATCTGGCCCGCTAGTTGCTCCGAGCCCACCGCCAGCCCCGCGAGCGTGCGCGTCTGCGCGGTGACACGCCGCGTACGCGAGCAGCAAGCGCACGCTCGTAAGATTCAATTGACAGAGTGACTCTGCTAAACATAGCGTGACGGCATGCGCGCCGAACTGCTGACCACGTTCGCCTCGACCCTGCCGGCCGATGACGACCACCCCTACCGCACCGGTCCGTGGCGTCCGCAGCGCAACGAGTGGCGCGTCGAGGATGTCGAGGTCGTGGCAGGCGCGGTGCCCGACGACCTCGAGGGCGTGTACCTGCGCAACACCGAGAACCCGCTGCACCCGCCGATCAGTCATTACCACCCGTTCGACGGTGACGGCATGATCCACAGCATCGCCTTCGCCAACGGCAAGGCGACCTACCACAACAAGTTCGTCCGCACCGACGGCTTCCTGGCGGACAACGAGGCAGGCAAGTCGTTGTGGGCGGGCTTCATCGAGTCGCCGGGCGACGCCGTCGCCACCACCGGCTGGGGCGCACGTACCCGGATGAAGGACGCGTCGAGCACCGATGTGGTGGTGCACCGCGGCGAGGCCCTGACGAGTTTCTTCATGTGTGGCGACCTGTATCGGGTCGATCCCCGAACCGCCGATACGCTCGGCAAGCAGACCTGGAACGGTGCGATTCCCGACTGGGGCGTCTCCGCGCACCCCAAGGCCGACCCGGTCACCGGCGAGCTGCTGTTCTTCAGCTACAGCAAGGAAGCGCCCTACCTGCGTTACGGCGCGGTGGACAAAGACGGCAACCTGATGCATCTGACGGACGTGGAGCTGCCCGGCCCGCGCATGCCGCACGACATGGCCTACACCGAAAACTACGTGATCCTCAACGACTTCCCGCTGTTCTGGGATCCAGAGCTGTTGCAACACGGCCTGCATCTACCGCGGTTCTACCGCGATATGCCGTCGCGGTTCGCCGTGGTGCCCCGCCGCGGGGACCTGTCGAAGGTGATGTGGTTCGAGACCGATCCCACCTACGTCCTGCACTTCACCAATGCCTTCGAGGACGGCGACGAGATCGTGCTCGACGGGTTCTTCCAGCACAACCCGTCGCCGTCGACCAAGGGGGCGACGTCGTTGGAGGACGCCGCATTTCGCTGGCTGGCCCTGGACGGCTTCGAGTCCCGGCTGCATCGCTGGCGGTTCAACCCGACCACCGGCAAAGCCACCGAAGAGCAACTCAGCGACGGCTTCACCGAGTTCGGCATGGTCAATCCCGATATCGCGACCAAGGACTACCGCTACATCTACGCGGCCACGGGGGAGCCGGGATTGTTCCTGTTCGACGGCCTGGTCAAGCATGACCTCAAGACCGGCTCCGAGGAGCGAATCTCCTTCGGCCCGGGTGTCTTCGGCAGTGAGACGCCGATGGCGCCGCGTGTCGGCTCCACCGGTGAGGACGACGGATACCTGGTCACCTTCACCGTCGACATGAACGACGATGCCTCCTACTGCCTGGTGTTCGACGCCGCCCGGCTCAGCGACGGGCCGGTCTGCAAGCTGCGCCTGCCGGAGCGGATCTGCAGCGGTACCCACTCCACCTGGGTTCCCGCCGCCGAACTCCGGCAGTGAGCGAGCCGTCACCGTTCCAGCTCGAATCGGGCGGCACCAACGCCGTCGGGCGGATGCTCGCCCTGCTGGGTGACGAGTGGACGCTGCTGATCGTACGCGAATCACTGCTGGGGGCAACACGATTCAGCGACTTCGCCACATTGCCGATCTCCAATGCGGTGCTGACTGCACGCCTGCAAACCCTGGTGGTCGACGGCCTGCTCGAGCGCCAGATCTACCAGCAGCAGCCGCTGCGGGCCGGCTACGTTCCCACCCCGGCCTGCCGCGGCCTGTGGCCGGTGCTGGTGTCGATCTGGCATTGGGAACGCACCTGGGTCGGCGAGCATGTCGGCACCCTGCCGGTAATGCGGCACCGGCGCTGTGGACGGGACTTCGCGCCGCAACTGCACTGCGCCGACTGCGACACCGCCGCCGATGTCGGCTCGATCACGGCAACCTGGGGGACCAGCGGGGGCTGGCAGCGCTCGGTGCCCCGAGCCGTCACCCGCAGGCGGCTGCGGTCCGGCACGTCGGATCAGGCGAGCTTCTTCCCGCAGACCATGGCGATCTTCGGAAACCGCCACGCCGCGGCCATCATCGGCGCCGCGCTGCTGGGCACCCGACGGTTCGGCGACTTCCAGAGCCGCCTGGATGCGCCGGCCGCGGTGATCGCCGATCGCCTCAAGGTCTTCTGCACCATCGGGGTGCTGCAGGCCGCCGCCCATCCCGTCCGGTCGGACTGGTCGGAATACCACCTCACCCCCAAGGGGTTGGCGTTCTATCCGGTGGTCGCCACCGCGATCGACTGGGCCGAGTCGACCTATCTGTCCCCGGAAGGCCCTGCGCTGCTGCAGGTGCACAGCTGTGGTGCGGAGTTCGTGCCGAGCCTGGTCTGCGACCAGTGCGCCCAGCAGCTGACGGCCGGCAGTATCGAGATCGTGCCGCACCGCGACGCCGAGGCCCGCAACGCGTGAGGCTGCGCTAGGCCTGCCAGCGGTCCACCAGCTCGGCCCAGCGCTGCGAGATCGTCTTCTGCAGCTCGTCACGGCGCCGGCGGGAGTTGACGTCATCGGCCTCGATGGCACCGACCGCCAGCCGGGCCACCGTGTCGAGTTGTTCGCGATCCAGACCGAACGTCAGCAGGGTGCCGAGGTCGCGGCTGGTATCGAGTTCGTCGGGCAGCGACGAGCGGGCCAGCAGGACCGCGGCGTTCTCCTCACCGGCCTCCAACAGCATCGCGACCAGGGCGGTCTTGGCGACGTTCACACCGGTCGGCGCACGGACAGTTCGAGTCCGTTGTCGCGCATCACTTTCCGGCACTGCTCGGGGGTGTAGTCGAAGTTCTCCAGATCTTTGATGTAGGCGGCGGGCTCGGCCAGGCCCTCGACGTGCGGGTAGTCCGAGCCCATCAGGATGTGCTCGACACCGATCAGTTTGAGCAGGCTGGCGAGTTCGTCCTCGTAGAACGGCGACACCCACACATGGCGCTTGAAGGTCTCCCGCGGATCCTCCTGGTAGATGAAGGGGATCTGCCCGTAGGACTTGGTCAGCTTCTCGAACAGGTGGAACACCCACGCCGAGCCACTCTCGATGCAGGCCATCCGCAGATTCGGGAACCGCAGGAACAGGCCGTTGTGCAGGTGATTGGCGAAGGTGTCCTGAATGGCGTCGCCGGAGAACAGGGTTCGGAATCCGAGCAATGCCTGGAACGACATCATGTAGTCGGGTTCACCCCAGGCCGGCATGAACTTCGAGTAGTACGTTTCGCCGGAGTGGTAGCACACCGTGATGCCCGAATCGTTGGCGAGCTGCCAGAACTCGTCGAACATCGGATCGCCTGGCGGTCGCATACCGATCTCGGTGGTGATGGGACCGGGGATCATCACGATGAACCGGGCGTCGCGCTCCAGCGCCCACTCGAGTTCGCGAACCGCGTTGTCGGGCTTGCACATCGTGATGTAGGGCGCGGTGAAGATCCGCTCCTGGTACGCGAAGCCCCAGTCGTCGTCGAGCCAGCGGTTGAACGCCTTGAAGGTGGCGACGGCAGCGTCGATGTCCGGCAACAGCGCCTGCTCCATACCCACACCCAGGGTGGGCAGCATGATGCAGCCCTGCATGCCCTGCTGGTCCATCGCCGCCAGCCTGGCGTCGCGGTCGCGGTACTCGGGCCGGATCGGTTCCAGTTCACCGAACAGCGAATTGAGGTCGGCGCCACGGGGATTGCGGCCGCGGAAGTATTCGTCGAGGGCGCCCGGCTTGCCGACCGGATCGAACGTCGGGTTCGGGATGAAGCGGTTGACCCGGCCGCCGACGATCAGGCGCTGCCTGCCGTCGAGTTGGGCCCACTGGATGGCCCTCTTCTTGAACTGGGGCTCGATGTAGCGGGTGAACGCGTCCTGCGCCTCGTAATAGTGGTTGTCGCAGTCGAAGAACTGGAAGGGGAGTTGAGTCGTCATCGCGGGGCTCCTTTTCGTGCGACGGACGGTCTACTTGCGGGGCAGCCCGAGAATCATCGAGGCGATGATGGTCAGCTGGATCTCGGCGGTGCCACCGCCGATCAACTCCGAGGGCATGTCGAAATAGGGTTCGACGACTGGCGGGTCGGAGCGCTCCAGCATCGCCAACCGTCCGGTCAGACCCAGAATGGCGGTGGCGGCGCGGCGCAGCAGCAGCACCATCGCGTACTTGGCGATGCTGGATGCCGGCCCGGCGTTCTGGCCTTCCACCAGACGCAGCGTCTCACGCAGCACCATGGCCTTGATCGCGGTGGTGTGGGCCTCGATCTGCCCGAGCGCGCGCACCGTGGCATCGTGGTCGGGGCCGGGCGTGGCCGCTAGGTGCCGCAGTGCGGCCGAACGGTCGATGTTGACGTAGTTGCCGATCGCCGTCCGCTCGACGGCCACCGTTCCCATCGCCAGTTCCCAGCCCTCACCCGGTTCACCGACCAGCATGTCGTCAGGAACGAAGACGTCGCTGAAGAAGCACTCGTTGAAATCCGCGTGCCCGCTGGCCTGCTGGATCGGCGAGACCTGCAGGCCAGGCGAAGCCATGTCGATCAGGAAGTAGCTGATACCGCGGTGCTTGGGGGCGTCGGGATCGGTCCGCGCCAACAGTGCGCCGTACTGGGCGACATGCGCCGAGGACGTCCAGATCTTGTGGCCGTTGATCAGCCAGCCGCCGTCGACTTTCTGGGCGCGGGTGCTCAGCGCCGCCAGGTCGGACCCGGCACCGGGTTCGCTGAACAGCTGGCACCAGCGTTCGGTGCCCCGCAACATCGGTCCGGCGAATCGCTCACGCTGCGCCCGGGTGCCTCGTTCGAGAATCGTCGGCAGGATCCACTCGGCGATGTTCAGCGACGGTCGCACGATGTCCGGCCGCTTGTCGAATTCCTCGGTGAGGATCACCTGCTGCACCGGTGAAGCTCCCACACCCCAGGGCGGCGGCAGGTGCGGGGCCACCAGTCCGGCCTCGACCAGCAGATCCCGCTGCGAGCCGTAGGCGAGTCCGGGCGCCCGGCGGTCGTCGGTCGGCGTCTCGTTGCGCAGTTCTGCCGCCTCGTCGAGCACCGCCGCGACCCGGGCGCGGAACTCCGATTCCACATCGCCGAGATGAATTACCGTGGAGCGCTTGATCGTCCGCGCCAGCTCGCCGGCATCACGTTCCCAGTGCGTGGTGGGACCCAGTGCGGCCGCCAGGCTGGTGGCGCGCCGCCAGTACAGGTGGACGTCGTGCTCCCAGGTGTAGCCGATGGCACCGAACATCAGCAGCGCGTCGAGGGTCAGGTCAGCACCGGTGGCCAACGCCATCACCGCGGCCGAGGCGGCGGCCAGCCGGTGCTGCTCCAGCGACTCATCGACGGCGCGCACCGCGTCCCAGGCCGCGGCCGATGCCATCTCCGAATTCACCAGCAGCACTGCGGCTTTATGCTGCAGTGCCTGAAAGGATCCGACGGGCTTGCCGAACTGCTCGCGGGTGCGGATGAACTCCACGGCCATCTCGACGCTTCGCCGCACCGTCCCGGCGGCGGCGCTGGCCGCCAGTGCCACTACGACGCAGCGGGCCCGCTCGGTGGGAATGCTGGACAGCACGGCGGTTTCGGTGACGCGGTGATCGGTGAGATGCAGGACGCCCACATCGGTGGTCAGATCCGTACCGCGTTGCTGCTCGACGCTCAGCCCGGCGGCCGTGCCGGTGTCCAGCACGAACCAGGGCTCGGCGCCCTCGCCGGCATGAGCGGCCACAAGAATGCGCTGCGCGGCACAGATTCCCAGGATCGAGGCGGTGGAGCCGTTGAGGCGCCAGCTGTCGCCGTCGCGCACCGCGTGCACCGACGAATGCTCGGGCAGTACCACTGCGCCGGTGGCGCCCTCGGCCAGTTCGGCCAGCAGCGCGGCGGCCTCGGCACCGGCGAGGCTGGCCACCGCGCTGGCGGTCGCGGTACTCAGCAGCGGACCCGGCAGCAACGCTGCGGCCGCGGCCTCGATGACGCAGGCCATATCGGCCAGGGTTCCGCCCTGGCCGCCGACCTCCTCGGCGAGGTGCACCGCGTGGAAACCGTTGGCGGCGAACTCCTCCCACCAGGTGGGGAGTTCACCGGCCGCGATCGAATCGAACGCGGCGCGGGTCTTGTCGACGGGTGAGTGCCGGGCGGCGAACTGGGTGACCGCGTCGGCCAGTTGCTCCTGCTCGGTGGTGATTGCCGTGCCGGTTGACAGAGTCATCGGACCTTAATTCTCCAGACCGAGGATGCGGGCGGCATTGCCGTACAGGAACTTCGGCCAGACTTCGTCCTTGAAGGGGACGTTAGGCAGATCGCGGAAGATCCGCTCCAGTGACAGGCCCATTGGGAAGTAGCCCGCGTAGAGGACTTTGTCGGCACCGCGGGAGTTCGCGTAGTCGATGATCGCCTTCGGGTAGTACTTCGGGGCGAACGCCGAGGTCGAGTAGTACAGATTCGGCCACTTCAGCATCAGCTTGACGGCCAGGTCCTCCCATGGTTCGCAGCCGTGCCGGGTGACGAACACCAGGTCGGGGAAATCGAACATCACGATGTCGATGCGCGAGACTTCCTGCGGTTTGAACGGGATTCGCGGACCCGGTACTCCGGCGCACACGAAGATCGGGATGCCCAGTTCGACGCAGGTGGCGTAGATCGGGTACATCTTCGGGTCGTCGATGGGCACTTGTGGGAAGGTTCCGGACGGGAACACCGACGTGGCCCGGATGCCGTATTGCTCGTACTCCCGGCGGATCGCGGCCACCGATCCCATGACGTCGTTGGGGTCCGAGACCGCTCCGGACGGGACGAAACGGTCGCCGAAGAGCTTGAGTGCCTTGTCCGCGGACGGGTCGCTGACGCCGACGACGGCTTTCTCGATGCCGAACCGATCCATCTGCGCCAGCAGCAGTGACACGGGGTCGTCGGTGGGCAGGTCCTTGGGGACGTCTTTGAACATGTACTCGACCGGGAACTCGAAGTTCTCCTTGGACTCGCGGTCCTTGGTCTGCCGGCGGATGAAGTCGTACTGATCGAAGCCCTCATGAGGAAATCCGATCATCGTGTCGATTACCGGGAGACCGACAGGTCCGGCCATGCGCGCTCCGATCAGGGTTGGTCTACTGAAACATCGTTCTACCACAGGGGGCGAATGGCAATACGGCAGAGCTGGGAGAACTGGGCCGACGTGGCAGTCTGTCGTAGGATTGCCGATGCCAGTGTCAGAAGGTTGTTCTTGAGGAGGCGGCATCGTCGACACCCCTGTCACCGACATCGCGCCCGCCGAGGAATCCCCGCGCGGCCGCGCTCGTGGCGCCCGTGCGCAGACCGATGTGGTCGCGCTGGCCGACATGACCAGCGACCAGCTGGTGCGACGGGCCAAGGTCATCGAAGAGGTGATCGGCCTGATCGGCGAGGTGGGTGCCGACGCAGTCCAGATGCGCGACGTCGCCCAACGCTCCGGGGTGGCACTGGCGACCGTGTACCGCTACTTCAGTTCCAAGGAGAACCTGCTGGCGGCCGCACTCGAGGACTGGCAGCGGCGGCTGACCCGCCGTATGCAGTCCGGCGCCGCACCGGGCACGGATCCGCTGCCGGGCGTGCTCGACTACCTGCAGCGCGCGCAGCGGGCATTCGCCCGTAATCCCCAGATGACGGCGTTGATGTTGCAGATGATGGCCTCCACCGACCCGGAGGTGAAACCCATCATCGAGCAGATGGAGCGCAACAATGCGGAGATGTTCAACCGCCTACTGGACGGCCTTGCCCCCGAGGCGATTTCGAACGTCAGCTTTGGTTTGAACACGGCACTCAGTGGCGCATTGGGCGGGCTACTCGTCGGGCGGCTGACGTTGGCGGACTCGCTGGCGCGCGTCGAGTGGGTGGCCCGGACCCTGCTGGACGAGAAGCACGCCCCGCGCCAATAGGTAACCCCCGCCCCTTTCAAGGTATAGCGCAGTGGGGGGCTTGCGGCAAGACCCGGTGGCGGGCGCAAACTCACTGTCCTGAAAGTCAATTCAGCGATGGGACAAACGCGTGCGTCAATTGTGTGAGCATCAGGTGGTCGTCGTCGGCGCAGGTCCGACGGGTTTGATGTTGGCTGCGGAGTTGGCACTGGCCGGCGTTGACGCCGCGATCGTGGAGCGCAGGCAGGGGCAGGAGTTGGTGGGCTCGCGGGCGGGCGGCCTGCACGCCAGGACTCTCGAGATCCTCGATCAGCGCGGTGTTGCCGACCGCTTCCTGTCGGCCGGCTACACCGCACAGGTTGCGGGGTTCGCCCAGATCCGACTGGACATCAGCGATCTTCCGACCCGGCACCCGTACGGGTTGGCGTTGTGGCAGAGCAACATCGAACGCATCCTGGCGCAGTGGGTCGAAGAGCTCGGCGTGCCGATTCGCCGGGGCCTGGAGGCCACCGGTTTGGGTCAGGACGACGACCGGGTCCTGGTGAGGCTGGCCGACGGCGCCGCGGTCGCCGGCTGCTACGTCGTGGGCTGCGACGGTGGGCGCAGCGTGGTGCGCAAGTCGGCCGGGATCGCGTTCGAGGGGTCCGAGCCCACCACGAGTTATCTGATCGCCGAGGTCGAGGTGACCGACGAGCCGCCGTGGGGTGTCCGGCACGACGCTCTCGGGATCCATGGACTGAGCCGGCTGGACGACGGGCCGGTGCGGGTCATGGTGACCGAGCGTGAACTCGGCAGCGGGGAGGCGACCCTGGATGACCTGCGGGCCGGGTTGATTGACGTCTACGACACCGACTTCGGGGTGCACAGCCCCACCTCGGTGTCCCGCTTCACCGACATGGCCCGCCAGGCCAGTGCGTATCGGGCCGGACGGGTGCTGCTCGCGGGGGATGCGGCCCACGTTCACCATCCGGTGGGCGGGCAAGGGCTCAACACCGGCGTGCAGGACGCCGTCAACCTCGGCTGGAAACTGGGGCAGGTACTCGACGGCGTCTCGTCACCCGATCTGCTGGACAGCTATCACGACGAACGCCACCCCGTCGGTTCAGCGGTGCTGCGCAACATCCTGGCCCAAAGCGTGCTGCTGCGGCCCGATGACCGCAGTCAGGCATTGCGCGAGACGATCGCCGAGCTGCTGGAGATGACCGAGCCGCGTACCCGCCTCGGGGCCAGGATGTCGGGCCTGGACATCCGCTACGACCTGGGCGACGCACACCCACTGCTGGGGCGGCGGATGCCGGATCTGGACCTGCAGACCGCCGGCGGACCGGTCCGGGTGTCGACCCTGCTGCACACCGCGCGCCCGGTGCTGCTGAACCTGGGTGTGGCGGGCCGGTTCGGCGCCGTCCCCGACTACGGCCGGCTGCGGATCGTCGATGCCGAATACGTTGGCCGATGGGAACTTCCGGGCCTGTCAGACGTGCCTGCCGCCGAATCCGTCCTGATCCGCTCGGACGGCCACGTCGCCTGGGTGGGCGAAGGACCCGATGCTGCGCTCGGTGCGGCGCTGGCCACATGGTGTGGCATTCGGTAACGGCTGACCGGCGCGCCGCGATCAACCTGCTGACTGTAGTGGAGGGATCTTCTCGTGTTTCGCGCTCTGGGATCGGCTGTGCTGGCCGCCGTATTCGGACTGTCCGGCCTGGCCACCGGTACCGCGGCCGCGGCATCGTCGTGTGCCGATTACCACTGGATCGGGGCCGCTGGCTCGGGCCAACGGGACGGCGTCGCCCTGGCTGCCAACGGCGGCATGGGCGACGTGGTCTATCAGTCCTACCTGCAACTGCGCAGCGAACTGCTGGCCAGTGGCAGGAGCATCGATGCCGAGTCGGTTCAGTATCCGGCCGCCCCGGTGCCGATCAAGGGCGGCCTGAGCGGCTGGCTCGACTTCCTCGGCAGTGTGGGCGACGGGACCGACGCCGTCGCCAAGCAGTTCACCGCGTTCACCCAGCGCTGCCCGGACACCAAGGTGGTGCTGGCCGGCTACTCCCAGGGTGCGATGGTGGTGCACCGCAACCTCTACGCCCTGGCCGACAACCCGAACCTGGCCGCCGCCCTGCTCATCGCCGACGGTGACCGATTGCCTGCCGATACGACGGTCAACCTCGGCTCTACCGCGATCGCACCCAGCCGGGGCAAGGGCGTCGCCCAGGAACACTCGTTGCTGGCCTCGGCCAACACCTCGGTGCTGCCGCCGGCTGTCGGTGCACGCACCATCAGCGTGTGCGACGTCGGCGACCCGGTGTGTGACTACGACGCGGATTCCACCACGGTGTCGGACAGCGCGATCGCCATCCACACCGCCTATGCGCCCGCGGCGAGCGGTCCTCACGCGTGGGGGGCACCCCTGTACACCCTGGTGACGAGGGCCGGCGCCGCACCGGCCGCACCGGTGGCATTGACCGGGGGCTGAGTTCGCCCCGACAGGACGGGGGTTTACCGATCGCGGTTGTGGTTATTACTCGTTCTGAAGGCACATTGGACCGACCCAGATGGGAGTTTCATCCGCATGAGGTTGAAAGAGATCCTGGCCGGCGCCGTGGTTGCGGGCGCACTGACCGCAGGTGCCATGGGAGCCGGACTCGCCACGGCAACGGCCGAAGGCTCGATGCCTCCACCGCCGGCACCGCCGGCCGGACCCAGTGTCGGCAGCCCGCCGGCGTGGGCGCCGCCGCAACCGGTCCCGCCGTCCTGGGCGGCCGGCAACAAGCAGGTGTGGGACTCGGGCTGGAACCACTGGGGCGTGTGGATCAACGGAGTGTTCGTCCCCACGTTCTGACCCGGTAGAAGGCTTGTCGACAGAGGCGGGGGCGTTCCCTCGGAACGGCCCCGCCTATCGTCGTAGCGTGGCGATCACTTACGACCAGGCGTTACGGGACCGGATTCGCGGCCACCTCGGCGGTCATCAACGACGGACGGTGATCGATCCGACCAAGCGGCACGCGGCAGTCGCCGTCGTCCTGGTCGATTCCGAGGCCGGCGAGGACAGGGTGGACCCGGCCGACGTCGACGACTGGATCGACGGCAGGCCGATGGGCGACGGCCTCGACGGCCGGATGGTCGACGTCTCCGGTGGCGCGGCGTTCTTCCTGTGCCGCAGGGCATCCCGGCTGCGGGCGCACGCCGCGCAGTGGGCGCTGCCCGGTGGCCGCCTCGACGCCGGCGAGACCGCCATCGACGCTGCCCTGCGCGAACTCGACGAAGAGGTCGGGGTCAGCCTGCCGGAATCCTCGGTGTTGGGGTTGCTCGACGACTATCCGACCCGGTCCGGGTACGTCATCACGCCGGTGGTGATCTGGGGCGGCGGCCGCTTGGACCCCAAACCCGCGCCCGACGAGGTTGTCGCGGTGTACCGGGTTGGTCTGCATCAACTGCAACGCGAGGATTCGCCGAGGTTCGTCAGCATCGCCGAGAGCCCACGTCCGGTGGTGCAGATCCCGTTGGGCAATGACTTGATCCACGCACCCACCGGGGCGGTGTTGCTACAACTGCGGTGGCTGTGCCTGGAAGGTCGCCACGATCCGGTCGATGAACTCGAACAACCGCTGTTCGCCTGGAAATAGCCCGGGTCAGAGCCGTTGGATACCCGGTGGCGTCCAGCTGCCGTCCAGCGCTGCCTGCTGCGGAACGTAATTGCGCAGATACACCCCGAACGATCCCGCCGGGATCGGCAGCCAGTTCGCGGTGGGATCGCCGGGATCGGTGGTCGAGAAGATGATGTCGATCGAGCCGTCCGGACGGGTCACCAGTTCGTCAGGCCTGCTGCTGCTGATGCTGTACCGGTTCTCCGGATTCTGCACCAGATTGCCGTCGCCGTCGTAGACGGTCACCGACCAGAACGCATCCGACGGCGGAGCCTTGCCGGGCGCGAAATGCAGCTCGTACGAGCTGCATCCGTTGAGCGGCAGCAGCCGTGAGTCCAGCAGCGCCGAGGAGTACATCGCCTCGTCGGGGGTGTTGGCGATCAGTCCGACCTGGGCGACGCCCGCGCGCAGCAGGTAGTTGGTACCGAAGTTGCCGATCGACGAATCGGGGATGGCCCAGCCCTGGTGCTGGACCGCCGATACCAGCTGGGTCAGGTTCGCCAATGCGGGAAGCAGCGCCGCTGTTGCCTTGACCGCAAGGTCGGCGGCAAGCCGGGCGACCGGACCCAGATTCGAGCCGGCCACCGTCAGCCCGGGGCCCACGCCGATGCGGGCCAGCGTGGCCAGTGCAGGGGCATCGCGGGCAGGCGGGGGATTGGCCGCCATTGCGGCGCTGATCGCATCCAGATAGGCCAGCCCGGGCTTCGGTTGCGTCCCACTCGGGGCGCTACCTCCGGTCGGGGTCAGCGAGTACTGGTCGATCAGCGCGATCGCCTGCTGCTGGTCGGCGGCATCACCGGCCAGGGTACGGCCCAGCATCAGGATGCTGCTGTAGGGCACCTGGACCACCTGGGCGTCGGGAGGAATATCGCCCTGCGGGCCGCCCGACCACACCAGCGCATACTTGCCGGGGCCGGAACCTGTTGTCCGCGAACCGATATAGCCCACCACGTTGGTGTACGGGTCGGTCAGCTGAAAACTGAAGTAGCGGTCACCCATATCGGGGATCGACAACACGACCGGGCCGCCTGACAGGTCCAGCTCGGCCAGCGAGTAGAACGTATCGGTGTTGGGCCGCTTGCCGCCGCCGATCGCCTTCCAGATCGGGTCGACATCGGGGTTGGCGAAGCTGGTCAGCGAGTAGATCGTGTTGAGGCTCTCGGTGGTCTGCCGCACCCGCTCGTACTCCATGAGCGGATAGCCGTAGATGTAGGCCTGCGCGGCGATGATCGCCGCCCGCACCGGGCCGACGAATCCGCCGGCCACCGAGGCGGACTGCTGGGCCGCCGGCGCGGTCGTGGACGCCGTGGGCGAGGTGGTGATGGTGCGCGCCGAGGCCCCTGTGCTCCGGTCCGCGCCGGGACTGGCTGTGGAAGCGCCGGCCGGGGCTGAGACGGTGCGTGCCGACGCGGGTCGCCGAGTCGCCGACGGCCCGGCGGCGCGGGCGGTCTTGGCCGCCGACCGGGCGCTGCTGCCGTGGGAGTTACTCACCGAGGAGTGCTGATCGCCGCCATCACCGGGGGCGGCGTGTGCCACTGCGGCGCCACCGAGAACGGCCGCGCCCAGACCGGCCGCCAGCATCCCCACCTGCACCCAGCGCCATCGTCCAGCGGTCTCACCAGCCACCATGTCGACCCCTCCGGTCCGCACCCCGCGACGCACTGTACCGCGCGTCAATAACCGCGGAGGTGGACATGACTGAGGCCAGGCCCCGGGTGGGGCCTGGCCTCGACTGACGAAGGGAAGCCGTTACTTGGCCGGCGGGTAGACCCCCATGCCCTTGGCCTTCTCGGTCTGCCAGAAGATGTCGGAAATCTTGTCGATCGTCTCGAGCAGCTTCTCGGCGACGGCGACGTCCAGCGACTTCTTCACGTCGCCGGCACCGTGGACGCCGTCCCAGAACAGTTGGTGCAGGTTGGGGAACTGCTCGAAGTGCTCCTTGGTGAAGAAGTCGGCCCACAGCACCGTCAGGTGATGCTTGACCTCTTCGGCGCGCTGCTCCTTGATGATGATCGCGCGGGTCTTGAAGTGGTCGTCATCGGAATCGTGGTACTTCTGGAGCGTCTTCAGGCAGGAGAGCGCTTCGATCTTGGCCTGGGCGGGGTCATAGACGCCGCAGTACAGATCGCAGTGGGCATGGGCTTCGGTGGCGTTGGCGAAAAGTCGTTGCAGCATGCGCCTAACTTACCCTTTCAGGGTGCGCGACAACCATGGGCTCAGGCATCACCTTGTGTGCCGGCCCGTGCGCCGGTTTGTCGTGGTCGAGGACTCGATGCGGCCCACCCTGAACCCAGGTGACGGCCTGCTTGCGCTGCGCGGCAGTCGGGCCAGGGTCGGTCAGATCCGGGTCTTCCCCGACCCCACCAAGCCGTCGCGGTGGCTGGTCAAACGGGTGGCCGCGGTACGCGGCGATCGTTTCGAGGCGGCGTCGGACAATCCGCAGGCGCCCGGTGTCGTCGACTCCCGCCAGTTCGGCTGGGTGCCGGTGCAGGGCTCCTACCGGGTGGTGTGGCGGGTCCGCGGCCCGGGCAGGTGAGTGGTTACTGAGGGTGGCCAGCCAGGTAGTCGGCCACCGGGATGCGCTTGGACTGATCAAAACCAATGGGCAGCAACACATCTCCAGCAGTGGAGAAGTAGTACACGTTCCAGCGGTGATAGATCCCGAAGGCCGCCGGGTCCTCGGCCATCGCGGCGGCGTACTGGTTGACCGCGGCCACGTACTGGTCGGCGTGGTTGTAGCGGAAGATCGCCCCGTTGGGATTGGTGCCGAAATCGTTGGCGGCCAGGTAGCGGCCCGCGGCCATGATGCTGTCATGCGGGGCGTGGATGTCGCCGCCGTCGCCGTAACCGGCGAATGTCGACGGCAGGAACTGCATGGGACCCTGCGCGCCCGCGGTGCTGGTTCCGTCGATGCTGCCGAACCGGGTCTCGATGAAGTTGATCGCCGCCAGGTAGTTCCAACCGACGCCGGTCGCCGACTCGGCTTCCCGGTAGTCGCCCATCAGCTCGTCGGGTGCCGGCGGCGGCTGGATACGCCAGGCCGGCAGGGTGTCGTGCGGGACGGCCATCGCCGCGAGCTGACGCCGAGCCTCGACGTTGTGGTCGTAAAAGCCGAGAAGGTCGGGCGGGATCTGGGGCCGGATGATCGAGTCCCATTCCGGGTGCCGGCCGATCGCGCGGTATGCCACCTGCTCGCGGTGTGCCGCCGCGGCCAGTGCATCCTCCGGTGTGGCCGGATCGCGCAGTGCGCGTTCGTCGGACACCAGGTCCGCGCCGATCTGCGCGGGATCGGTGGCCAGCTGCGGCTGGACACCTACCAGGGTGGCCGGCACCGCCGTCGTCGAGGCCAGTGCGACGGCCGCCGGCGTGCTGGTGGCCGCGTGGGCGGTGACCGCCGAGGCAAGCGGCGTGGTCGGCGGATCGCCGCAACCGGCGAGGCCGACCGCCAGCATCGCCGCCACCACCGGGACCATCCGCAGAGAAGACATCGCATCGAGTGTCGCCTATCCGGCCCGCTCGCCGCACCCGAATGTGGCGCCGGAACCGTTGGTAACGTGTCGAACCGTGCATGGTGAC
Organism: Mycolicibacterium anyangense; assembly: GCF_010731855.1. Lineage (NCBI taxonomy): Bacteria > Bacillati > Actinomycetota > Actinomycetes > Mycobacteriales > Mycobacteriaceae > Mycobacterium > Mycolicibacterium anyangense. Next base: position 4,245,265 of record NZ_AP022620.1, read on the forward strand.
GACGTGACCGCCTGGACCAAAAAGGGCTTCACAGCGGACCTTGACCCGCGGCGACTCGCCCAGCCAGTCGACTCGCTGCTGGCTGAACTGCCCGCGACGGCCCTGACACTGCGGCGCGTCGCGCTGCGCGCCGGGGTCCCTTACGAGCAGCTTGCGGGCCGGTTCCTGACCGTGGAAGCCATGCTCGCCGAGATCTCGCTGGCCCGGCTCGCCGATGCGCCGCTGGGGTCCGCCCGCCTCAGCTCCCCCCGCGAGCGGGTCATCGGGGAGCTGCATGTGTTGCTGACGCTCATGGCCGACCAGCCGTTGCTCGGTTCGGCATGCGCCAACGCGGTGATGTCGTCCGCCGCCGGGGTGACCCGGGTGCGACGGGAGATCGAAGCCGAGCTGTCCCGCCGCATCGAGGTGGCGCTGGGCTACGGAGCCTGGCCCGACCTGGTGGAAGTGCTGCACTGGACATTGCTCGGTGCCATCATCACCGCGGCCGGTGGCGCCGAGCCGCTGGAGTACGTCGACGAGCGGCTGGGCGGGTTCGTCGAGTTGTTGCTGGCCTAGGACCGCAACGCATGCCGATCCGCACCACATTCGCCGGACTGCTGAGCCTCGCGGCGACGGCAGCCGTCGCCGCGGGGCTCACTACCGTCCCCGCGCAGCCCCGGATCATGTTGGTGGACAACACCGTAACGACCGATCCCGGCACCGTCTCCTCGGGTGACGGCTCGCTGGCCGACGGCCAGGTACTCACCGCATTCGACGTCGGGAACCCGGCGATCGGACGGCTGGACCCGGCGCTGCTCGATGCCATCCAGGCGGCCACCACCGCCGCGGCCGCGGATGGCGTCACCATGACGATCACCTCGGGGTGGCGATCGCCGGAGTTCCAGCAGCGCCTGCTCGACGACGCGGTGGCGACGTACGGCAGCCTGGCCGCCGCCCGCCAGTACGTGCAGACCCCGGCGGGGTCCAAACACGTCATCGGCCAAGCCGTGGACGTGGGCGGTGTGGGAGCCGACCAGTGGCTGATCGCCAACGGCGCCCGGTTCGGGCTGTGCCGGATCTACGCCAATGAGCTGTGGCATTTCGAGCTCGCCACCGACGCGGCCGGTAATTGTCCGCCGTTGCTGCCCAACGCCGCCGGCTGAGCGCCGCTCCCGTGGCGCGCGCCTCGCGCCGGCATCTCGTGAAACGTCCGGCACTGGTGCGGGCACTACCTCAATCGGTCCCGATCGGTGATGACCCGGCGGAGCGCCCGGAGTAGCTTCTGCCAAGAGGCTCGACCAACGGATGAGGTGGACACATGAGATCTCTGGACGACATCCGCGCCGCGCTGCGCAGCAGCTATTCGCAGTTCGAGGCGTTGTGCGCCGGCCTGCGCGACGCGGAGTGGACAACGCAGTCGCTGTGTCCGGAGTGGAACGTCGCCGATGTCGTCAAGCACGTCACGAGCATCGAGGCGGTCATGGCCGGCTGGTTGCCCGAGGACACCACCACCCCACCACCGTTCGAGAAGGCTGCGGAGTTCCTGGCCGGAACCGAAGACACCGCAGTCCTGGTGGACAAGGTCCACGCCGTCTACGACCGGCGCCGAGGCGACCTCGCCGCGCTGACCGACGCCGATCTGCAACGCTCGTCGTGGATGCCGGTCGGCCCCGGCACCTACGGACGATTCCTGGAGATCCGGGTCTTCGACTTCTGGGTGCACGAACGGGACATCACCACACCGCTGGGACGCAGCACCGACGACGGCACCCTGACCGCCGAAATGTCACTGGCCGAGGTGGAGGGCTCGATCGGCTACATCGTCGGCAAGAAGATCGGACTGCCCGAGGGCAAGAGCCTGGCGATCCAGCTGACCGGGCCGGTCAAGCGCGACATCAACGTCCGTGTCGACGGCCGGGCTCAGCGCGTCGAGCATCTCGACGCCCCCGACACCACGCTGACGACCGACTCGACGACCTTCATCCAGCTGGCCTGCGGCCGAATCGACCCGCAGACCCAGATCGACTCCGGCGCGGTCAGCTGGACCGGCGACGACGAGATCGGCGACCGGGCCGCCCGCAACCTGCGGTTCACGATGTGACCGGCCTTCCGCACTCGGTGGACTTCCACTTTGACGTCATGTGCCCATACGCCTATCAGACGTCGAAGTGGATCCGGGAGGTCCGCGACCAGACTGGCCTGAAGGTCAACTGGCGGTTCTTCAGCCTCGAGGAGATCAACCGGCAGGAGGGCAAGAAGCACCCGTGGGAACGCGAATGGTCCTACGGCTGGTCGATGATGCGCATCGGGGCGCTGCTGCGCCGACAGTCGATGGCGGCGCTGGACGCCTGGTACGAACGCGCGGGGCGGGCCCTGCACGAGGAAGGCCACAAGCCGCACGAGCGGGCCGTCGCACGACATCTGTTGACGGAGTTGGGTTTTGACCCCGCTCTGGTCGACGCGGCGATCGCCGACCCGACCACCAACGACGAGGTGCTGGCCGATCACCGGCGGGTCGTCGATGCCGACGGATACGGTGTGCCGACGCTGTTCTTCCCCGACGGGCAGTGCCTGTTCGGACCGGTGCTGATCGACCCGCCCACCGGTGCCGCGGCGGTGCGGCTCTGGGATGCGGTGGTCGCGTGGACGGAGTTCCCCCACCTCTATGAGCTGCAGCGGCCCAAGACCACCGCCGACGGCGAACTGATCAGCACCACCTTCCGGCCCTATCTCGAGGCCCGCGACTGGGTGTCGATCAACCGCGGTGAGGTGATCAACTTCGATCAGGGCGCACGCGCCGACGGTTAGGGACCGTCGTCGGTATCCGTCGGATCCGACAGCGACAGCCGGAAGATCAGCGCCAGCAGCGCGAAGATGATCAGCGCCGAAGCGATGTCGAACCACTGGAACGGGTAGAGCGCGCCGTCGATCGAGAGCACCAGGACGGTCTCGACCAGACCGAATCCCGCGAAGAACAATCCCAACTGCAACCGTGACAACGCGTGATGGCGTTGCGTACGGCGCAATTCCACCGCGAACGTCAACAGCAGGACCGGCAGAACCTGCGCGAGCGTCATCGCCGTGGCGCTGTCGACTATGACAATCCGTCCGGCCATGGTCCCCCCGATCGTGAGCGTGGCTGTATCGTCTCACAGCCGCGCGACAGCACTGCGCCCACGTCAAACAAACTGACAGACAATGCAATTGGATCTGCCAGGTTGTGGCTGACGGCTCGACCCACCTCGAGACCCCCCGCCGAGAGGCGCGCAATGCCGGCTATCGGGCTCTGGACGGCAACGTGTTCAACATCGTGAAACGTCGGGACGCAGCGGCCAGCGCATCCCGAGCACCGGTTGCCTGCTCTCCTGATCGCAGAAGTCCGGTGCCCACGGCCATCTGCCCCGGCCGTCGGCCCACACCAGTTGGAGGGCGCGAATCGGCCCGTGGATCGCCACCGCCACCGGCAGGTGTACCTCCGGGTGGTCGACCTCCACGATCTCGGCCAGGGGTCCGTCCGGCAGGCGCAGCTGTTGGCCGGGAGAGAGGGCCCGACCGGCGAGTTGGAGTTGTGCCGACCGGTTGAGAACCCGGGCTGCGCGGGCCGGTGACACGTTGGTCATCAACAGTTCGGGCAGCCCGTACGCCGTCATGCCCGCGGTGTAGGCGAACGGCATTCGCAGGTCCTCCACGTACTGGACGGCCCAGCCCCGCTTGTCGATCTTCCCGCGAACGACGTCCAGATAGTCGGCGACGGTGCTGCCCGGGTGGTCGCACATCCAGCACATGGCTTCCCCTGTCGTCGGTGATACCGCCACCCTGCACCAGGGGTCCGACAAGTTCCTCGAACACCAGTTCTAGAGCACGTCAGAGCCATGCGCCGGCGAGCATCACCCCGCTCACCCCGAGGTTCGTGTCCAGTACCACCAGATCGGCGCGCGCCCCCGCTTCCAATTCCGGCACCGGAAGGCCCAGGGCGCGTGCCGGATTCACCGACGTCGCCGCCACGGCCTCCTGCAGAGCGCGGTCGCGGGGCAGCCCGCTGTGCTCGACGGCGAATCGGAAGACCCGGTCCATCGTGGCGGTGCTGCCGGCGATGGTCGAGGTACCGGTCAATGTGGCGATGCCGCCCGCGACCGTCACCTCCAGCCGGCCGATCCGGTAGGCGCCGTCGGCCATCCCCGCGGCGGCCATGGCATCGGTGATCAGCGTGACGCGATCAGGGCCGGCGCTGCGCACCACGTGCCGGTAGAGGGCGCCGTCGACGTGGACACCGTCGGTGATCAGCTCCACGGTCACCCGCGAATCCTCCAGCAGGGCGATCACCGGCCCGGGTTCGCGGTGGTGGATCGGGCGCATCGCGTTGAACAGGTGGGTACCCACCGTGGCACCCGCCTCGATCGCGGCCCTGGTCTGTTCGTAGCTGGCGTCGGTGTGGCCCACGGCGGCCACCGCGCCGGCAGCCACGATCCGTTCGATCGCCGTGAGTGCCCCGGCGCGCTCCGGCGCCAACGTCACCATCCGGATCGTGCCGTCCCCGGCGGCGAGAACCCGGTCCAGTTCGTCATCGGGGTCGCGAAGCAGCGCAGGGTCGTGGGCGCCGCAGCGCCCCGCCGCCAGCCACGGCCCTTCCAGATGGATCCCGGCGATGGTGCCGTCGTGTACCTGCCCCGCCAGGACCACCACCTGCTGCAGCAGCTCGGCGGGTGCGGCACTGACCAGTGATGCCACCACCGTCGTGGTGCCGTGCCGGTGATGCAGGTCCACCGCCGCGCGTGTGGCGGCACTATCGGCGGCCGAGAACTCCGACCCGCCGCCGCCGTGTACGTGGGTGTCGACGAACCCGGGAACCACGGTCGCCGCACCCAGATCCCGGTCGGCCCGCCGTGGCGGGGGACCGGCACCGACATCGGTCACCGTCGTCCCGGAGACCCCAATCCAGCCGGGCCGCAACAACTCCCGGCCGGTCAGTACCGTCTCGGCGGTCAGCAGCACTCAGATGCCCTGCCAATCCGGTTTGGACCGGTAGGTCTCCCGGTAATAGTCGGCGAGCTGCAGGCGGCGTGCCGCGGCGCCGTCGAGCAGCACCGTGACGTGGGGGTGGTGCTGCAGGATGGTGGCCGGCCACATCGCGCTGACCGGCCCCTCCACCAACTGGTGCACCGCCTCGGCCTTGGTGCGGCCGGTGGCCACCAGGATCACGTGGCGGGCGGCCATGATCGTGCCGAGCCCCTGGGTCAGGCAATGGGTCGGCACCAGGTCGACGTCGCCGCCGAAGAAGCGGGCGTTGTCGATGCGGGTCTGCCGGGTCAGCGTTTTGATCCGGGTGCGCGACGCCAGCGACGATCCCGGCTCGTTGAAACCGATGTGGCCGTCGGTGCCGATGCCCAGGATCTGCAGGTCCACCCCGCCGGCTGCGGTGATCGCGGCCTCGTAGGCCGCGCAGGCGGCCGGGATGTCGGTGGCCAGGCCGTCCGGGCCGTCGACCGCGCCTGGGGCGAAGTCCACCCGCGAGACCAACACCGAGTCGATGACGGTGCGATAGCGCTCGGGATGGTCGGCGGGCAGGCCGACGTACTCGTCGAGGGTGAACCCGCGGGCCTGGCGAAACGAGATCCGGCCCGCATCGCAGCGGGCGGCCAGTTCGTCATAGATGACCAGGGGAGAGGACCCGGTGGCCAGGCCCAGCACCGCGCCGGGCTTGCGGCGCAGCAGCGTCTCGATGGCGTCGGCGGCGAGCACGCCGATCTGGGCGGTGTCCTCGGTGATGATGACCTCCACCGCCGGCCCCTAGCGATTCGCCATGAAAAGGACTGCAGCAGAGGAAATCTCGGATGCATCTGCGACGGCTTGACCGGGCACCACATTGCCCGGCTCGCGTTCGTCCATCACAACCACCGCAACGATCGGGTTCAAGCCCGCGGCAACGATCGACGGCACGTCGTAGCTGATCACCGGCTGGCCGGCGGTCACCATGTCGCCCTCGGCGATGTGCGGGCGAAACCCCGCACCCTGGAGTGCGACGGTATCCAGCCCCAGATGCACCAGGACGCCGACATCGTCCGTGGTCATGATGACGTACGCGTGCGGCATCAACTTCAGGACGCGGCCCGCGACCGGCGCAACCGCGTCGACCACCTCGCGGGGTGGGTCGACGGCCGCACCGTACCCGACCATTCCTTGGGAGAACACCGGATCGGGGACGTCGGTGAGGGCGACGGCGCGTCCACTGACCGGCGCGAGGACGGGCGTGCTGCTCACGGTGACTCCTTCGGCTCGGGTGTTCAAAGAATAGAGACCCGGGGCTGCCCGCCGTGGCCGAAACACCCTCTCACGTGCGGCCCGGGTGGTCTAAGCTTCCGCTGAGCTGCGATATAGGGAGGTCGGCCGGTCATGAGTGAGGCAGCCAAAAAGGCAGGGGCACAACAGAAGTCAGCATTGCGGATCCCCGGCTTCGCACAGCTGCAGCGGCTCGGTAAGAGCTTGATGCTGCCGATCGCCGTCCTGCCGGCCGCGGGCATCCTGCTGCGGCTGGGCCAGGACGACCTGCTGGGCCGCATCAAGGCGCCGGTGATCGGGCCGTTCTTCCAGGCGATGAGCGCGGCGGGCGGGGCGTTGTTCACCAACCTGCCGTTGCTGTTCGCGGTCGGTGTGGCCATCGGCTTCGCCCGCAAGGCCGACGGCTCCACCGCACTGTCGGCTGCGGTCGGCTACCTGGTGATGCAGGCGGTGTTCAAGACGATGTCGCCGTTCGTGCTCGCCGGACAACTCGACAAGGCCGGAGATCAGGCCCAGATCAATTACAGCGTGTTCGGTGGCATCGTGATCGGCCTGTTGACCGCGTGGTTGTTCGACCGCTACCACACCATCACGCTCCCGTCGTACCTCGGCTTCTTCGGGGGCCGGCGGTTCGTGCCCATCGTCGTCTCGCTGACCGCACTGGTGGTGGCGTTCGCGATGAGCTACTTCTATCCGATCTTCGACGCCGGGCTGACCGGGCTCGGCAAGTTCATCGGTGGTGCGGGTGCGCTGGGCGCGTTCGTCTACGGCTTTGCCAACCGGATGCTGATTCCCCTTGGCCTGCACCACATTCTGAACTCCTACGTCTGGTTCATCTACGGCAGCTATCCCACTGCGGACGGCAAGGTGGTGACCGGTGAGCTGACCCGCTTCGCGGCCGGCGACCCCAGCGCGGGGCTGCTCACCTCGGGCTTCTACCCGATCCTGATGTTCGGTCTGCCGGCCGCCGCGCTGGCGATGATCCACGTCGCGAACAAGAAACAACGCAAGGTGGCGTTCGGCATCCTGTCGGCTGCGGCGTTGACCGCGTTCCTCACCGGTGTCACCGAACCGCTCGAATTCGCCTTCATGTTCGTCGCGTTCCCGCTCTACATCGTGCATGCCGTGCTCACCGGACTGTCGCTGGCGATCGCCTACCTGCTCGACATCCACCTCGGATTCTCGTTCTCCGCGGGCTTGATCGACCTTCTGCTCTACGGCACCGCGCCGGCAGCCAAGAACATTCCGCTGTTGATCGTGATGGGCTTGGTGTTCTTCGTCGTCTACTACCTGTTGTTCCGGTTCGCGATCACGAAGTGGAACATGCGCACCCCGGGCCGGGAACCGCAGACCGAGTTCGACGCCGAGGAACAGGCCAACCTCGGCGACGGCACCGATTCCGTCACGGCGGTCTCCGCCGGTACGTCGGTGGCCACCGCGCCTGCGCCCGCGGCGACCCGAGCCGAGCAGTTGATCGCCGCATTCGGCGGCCGGGAGAACCTGCGCAGTGTGGACGCCTGCATCACCCGGCTGCGGATGGAGGTCGACGACCCGGCCAAGGTGGATCAGGATCGATTGCGCGCCCTGGGTGCGGCCGGCGTCATCGAGGTGGGAAACAGTGTGCAGGCCGTCTTCGGAACCCAGGCCGAGGTGCTCAAGAACGAGATCAACGATGCGCTGTAGCAGCCGCCGGGCTTCGATCACATAAGAGAAACGCTTACGTTTCAAAGCTTTATCGCGCTGTGTCCTCGCCGTGACTCAAGGGGCTCATCGTTACCAAAGTGATGTTTGTGGCTCTTGATTCTGAGCCGACCGAGCCAGATGAGGGAACCACATGGGCGCTTCCAGTCTCGAGATAGTCGCTGTCACCGCCGGGGTCGTGGTCGCCGCCACGATCTGGCCGGCTCAGGCCCACGCCGACCCGACCAACCTCACCGGTGTGCTGAGCACCGTCGGTGTGGGAAACGGTGGGCCGATAACCGCGTTAATCGAACAGATCGGTCAACAGGTGTGCCCGCTTCTGGTGAAGCCGGGGGGCAACCTGGTGTCGGGCGCCACGCAGGCCAGCGGCCACGGTGGGCTCGCGTCCCAGATCACCGGATTCGTCGCGGAGCAGGCCATCCAGTCCCAATGCCCCGCCGCCATGACGCAGCTGGCCAACGGGAACTTCGGGCCGCTCCTGCAACTGCTGAACACCGCCAACCAGGCCTCGGGCACGCTCAACACGCTCGGCGGGACGGGCGTGCCGTCGATCGCACTGCCGCAGGTCGTCCAGCCCGTGCCTCCGGCTGCCTGACCACTGTCACGGCGGGTCACGGCGGGTAACGGGGGTGGCTGCGAAGCCGATAACGTGATTAGGTTTGGGGTGGGCCTCGGACGGCCCCGGAAGCGGAATCGAGAGTCTGTGAAGCAGCGAGTGGTCATCGGATTGGGCGCGGTGTCGCTTGCCCTCGGCTCGGTGGCCTTTGCCGCACCCGCATCGGCGGACTGCCCGACCGGCACGGTGCCGACCCGTTTCCCCGGGGTGTGCACCGCGGGCCAGTCCGGTGGCGGGCCGCCCCAGGTCATCAACCCGGGTGACGTCACCACCAACATCGCGCCCAATCAGATCCCGGCAGTCAACGGCGTGCCCTGCAACCTGGAACACCAGGGCACCTGCTGGGGATTCGCGCAGAACGGCTGAGCCTCAGGACACCGGTACCAGACCCGCGGCCACCTCGAGTTCGCGTAAGGCCGGGCCGAGGGCGTCGGAGATCTCCTCGAGGTCGCCCGCGATCTCCGGTGTGCTGGACAGACCGAAATCCAGGGCGCCGCGATAGCTGAAGCAGGTGATGTTGAGCCCGACGTCCAGCATCAGCGGACCGATCGGCACCAGTCGCTCGACCGGCGCACCGGCCAGATACAGCGGGAAGTCCGGCCCCGGGACGTTCGACACCACCAGGTTGATCGGCACCATCCGGTCGCCGAGATGAGCAGCCGAGTAGGCCCGGATCGCCAAACCGAGTAGCCCGGGCGGCGTCGTCTCGGTCAGCCCGACGATCTGGTGGTCCGACAGGGTACGGGCCATTTCCTTAGCGCCCTGCGAGCTCTCGTAGATCGCAGCGATGCGGTCGGCAGGGTCCTCGACATCGGTGGCCAGACTCACGGTCGTGGAGGTGATCTGATTGCCTGCGGTGGAAGCCTCGGCGTGCGTGGACACCGGGATCTGAGCCACCAGCGGGCGGTCGGGCAGCTCGCCGCGCTCCAGCAGATACCGCCGCAGTGCGCCTGAAATCGTCGCCAGCACAACGTCATTGACCTTGACGCCGAACACATCCTTGACAGCCTTGACCCGATCCAGCGGCAGGGTCGTCGAGGTGACCCGGCGCCGCGCGGACAATTGGGTGTTGAATCGGGTCGCCGGTGCCTCGAAGAAGTTGGGCGGTTTGTTGGTCACCGAGCGGGCCGCCAACTGCCCGGTGACGGTCTGCTGCACCACCCGGGCGACTCGGTAGGGCGTCATCACCGCCAGGTTGAACAGCGCGCCCAGCGCCCGCCGCTGCACCCCGGGCAGACGGGCGCCGCTGTCCTCGGCGGTGGCCGCCGGCGGCCGGGGAACGGGGGTTACGTCGAGCAGGATCTCGCTGAGCCCGGCGCCGGACACCCCGTCGACGATCGCGTGGTGCATCTTGGTCAGGTAAGCCACCCGGCCACCGTCGAGCCCTTCGATGAACCAGAGCTCCCACAGCGGCCGCGTCTTGTCCAGCGGATAGGACATCAACCGGCCCAGCAGCACTTCGAGTTCCTGGCGGCCACCCGGTGCCGGCAGGGCTACCCGCCGGAGGTGGTAGTCGAGGTCCAGTTCGGAATCCTCGACAAGCCATGGCCGGTCCAGTCCGTGCCTGGCACCGGCGACCCGGTGGCGAAGCAGCGGTAGCTCCGGCAACCGGGCCGTGATGAGCTCGCGGACGGCGTCGAAACTGAACCCGGTGACACCGCTCGGATCGCAGACTCCGAGGGCGCCGATGTGCATCGGACACGTCGGTGTGTCGGCCCACCAGAACGCCGCATCGAGGCCGGAGAGGCGCTGCATGGCGACAGCGTAGGACCGTCCGCGAGCGGATTTCGTCGTTCTGCCGAACCCGTCTTTCAGCGACCACACAGGCTTGTGAAACCGGGGCCCGCGGGTGCGCGCTGATAAACTCACCCCCGTCGCCGGCGGCAGGACAGCGGGGAGGCGGACAGTCGGTCGGGTGCCGGTGTGGCGCCGAAATCGGCGGAAAATCAGCAGGAATTCGGAAATGGGTGGCGTGCGAACCGGAGAGATCAAGGCGCTGACCGGCCTCCGCATCGTCGCGGCCCTGTGGGTGGTGCTGTTCCACTTCCGTCCGCTGATCTGGAACGCTTCGCCGCGCCTGCAGGAAGATCTCGCTCCACTGCTCAACGCCGGAGCCCAGGGCGTCGACCTGTTCTTCATCCTCAGCGGATTCGTGCTGACCTGGAACTACCTGGAGCGGATGGGACCCACCTGGTCGACCCGCGCGACGCTGCACTTCCTGTGGCTGCGGCTGTCCCGGGTATGGCCGGTCTACCTGGTGACCATGCACATCGCCGCGCTGTGGATCATCTTCACGCTGCACGTCGGCACCGTGCCCTCGCCGGATGTGGAGAAGCTCACCGCGATCAGCTACGTGCGGCAGTTGTTCATGGTCCAGTTGTGGTTCGAGCCCTTCTTCGACGGAACCAGCTGGGACGGTCCGGCGTGGTCGATCAGTGCCGAGTGGCTGGCCTACCTGCTGTTCGGCCTCATGATCCTGGTGATCTTCCGGATGGCGACGGTGACGCGGGCCCGCGCACTGCTGTTCCTGGCGTTCGTCGCCTCGCTGCCGCCCACCATCTTGCTGCTGGCCAGCGGGCACTTCTATACGCCGTGGAGCTGGCTGCCGCGGATCGTGGCCCAGTTCCTGGCCGGGGCACTGGCGTGTGCCGCGGTGCGCAGGCTGCGGCCCTCCGATCGCAGCCGACGCGCGGCCGGCTATGGCGCGGTGCTGCTGACCGCCGCGATCGTGGGAATCCTCTACTACTACGACGACCATCCGGTGAACGGGATGATCGATCCCGGCGGTGTGGTCGACATGTTGTTCATGCCGCTGGTGGTCACGCTGGCGGTCGGAGTCGGCAGCCTGCCCGCGCTGCTGTCGACGCGGCTGCTGGTCTACGGCGGGCAGATCTCGTTCAGCCTGTACATGGTTCATGAACTCGTGCACACGGCGTGGAACTGGGCGGTGGCCGAGTACCAACTCGACTTCACCAAGGTGGTCGCCAAGATCGTCGTGGTCGCGTTGATCGCGGCTGCCATCGGTGCTGCGGCGCTGCTCTACCACGGCGTGGAGGAACCGGCGCGCCGCTGGATGCGACGGATGGTCGACTTCCGCGACGTCAAGACCGTTCGCGCCGAACTGCCGCCCGATCCGGCCACCAGGGTGTCCTCGATCGACAACCGCCCGCACCGGTCGGCGCGGGCGGGTTGAGTCAGATCTGCGCCGAGCTCGGCTGTGCGCCAACGTCTTACGGCCCGTCTCGCGGCGCGTTGCCGGGCGGTCCTGGTGGGGCGGCTCTACACTGTGACGGTCGGGGCGCGAATCAGTGAGGTGTCTTTGTCCCTGAGGGATACACTTGCTCGGGCCGCAGCCGCGGCGGTCTCGGCCGCTGTGGTGGCCGGTGCCGTCGTCGGCTACTCGCCGCAGACGCGCGACTACCAACTCCTCAATCGGGGCACCGCGGAAGACCGGGTCGCGGTGATCGGTGATTCCTACACCACCGGCACCGACGAAGGCGGCCGCGGACCCCAATCCTGGACCGCGCAGACCTGGCAGCTGCTGGCCGCCCAAGGTTTCAAGGTCGAGCCCGACGTGGCCGCCGAGGGCGGCGCCGGTTACGGCATCCGGGGCAACCATGGCAACGTCTTCGAGGACCTCACCATCAGAGCCGTCAAACGTGACGATGCGCTGGTGGTCTTCTTCGGCTCACGCAACGACCAACCCGTCGACCAGGCGCGGTTCCCCGTTCTGGTCGGCGAGACTTTCCAGATCGCCCGCCGCGTCGCGCCGTCGGCCAAGTTCCTGGTGATCGGACCGCCGTGGCCCACCGCCGACCCGCCCGACGTGGTGCTGGCTATCCGGGACAACCTGCGCATCCAGGCCAGGGGAGTCGGGGCCACCTTCATCGATCCACTCGCCGAAGGCTGGTTCGTCGGCAGGCCCGACCTCATCGGGCCCGACGGCGTGCACCCCAACGACGCCGGCCACGCCTATCTGGCAGAGAAGATCGCGCCGCTGATCCGCAGCCAGCTGACCATCCCCGTCTGAGTCAGGGCGCTATCCAGGGCGCATTGTTGCCCAGGTTGTTCGCGTCGACCTGGTAGCACATCGGGGGTGTCGCAAACCCGAATGCGCCGCCGGAATCGCAGCGCTGGAAGAATCCGTTCGGGTCTATCGGGCTGTCGCACCGCTGCCCGCCACCCCACGGCGTCCACAATCCCTGGCAACCCGCACTGGCCACCGGCGCCGCCGTCAGCCCGATACCCGCGGCGGCGATCGTGCAGATCACCAGGGAGCTGAGTTTCCTCATCGTCCACCTCCTCGACGGAGAACCTCAAGTGACCTTGGGGTACCCGGTTCGGCGGGGGATCAAGCGCGGACATCAGCGCACGTGCGGCTCCAGCAGGGTGGTCCAGCCCCGGCTGAGCTGTTCCCACTCCTCCTCGCACCCCCCGGCGCGGTCCTCGGGGAGTGATCCGTCCTCGACCAGGTCGGCGTTGGCCTTCGGATCGGAGCCGTAGATCCAGCATTCGAAGTTGTAGGCGCGGGCCTGGTTGAGCGTGTGCACGTCGGCGAACGCCTCCTTTTCCAGTTCGCCGCCTTCGGCGCTGAGCACGTTGTACTCGCGGGCGGTGTCCCTGGCGGCCTGAACGTAGTCCGCGTCGACCTTGCCGTCGTCATTGGGCGACAGCAGCTCGAACGCCGCAAGCTGGTCGGCCACATCCTCTTCACGGCCGGTCGTGGGCAGGTCGTAGATGTCGATCAGCATGTGACCCAGCTCGTGGAAGAACGAGGCGATCCCGATGCGCCGGGCGGTGTCGTCGGGATCGGGGTCGTTCGCCTGGGTGAAGACGCGGATGCTCTCATCGACGTCCTCGTAACACATGACCAGCTTCTTGTCGTTGGGGTCCCAGAAGTCGTTGGCTTCACCGCATTGGGAGCCGACCACCGGGACGTCGAACGGCAGCCGGAAGGACCGGGTGACATCGGCGGCCAGCTGGTCCAGAAAGTGGGTGCGCTCCATCAGGTCTCGGCCCTTGATCGCTTCAGGAGTCGTGGCGTCCTCGTAGGTCACCACCATCTGGCCCGGCTCGTCCTCGGCCGCAGTGGGTTTCGCCGGCTTGGGCGGCGCGGCGCTGGTGGTGCTCGCCTCCGCCTGCGACGTGGACGACACCGCAGGTGTCTGACTTCCGCCGCAGCCCGCGGTCAGCACCGCCGCCATGACCACTGCCCACAGTGCCGGGATGTGTTTGATCACAGCGTCCTTCCTCCCCGAATTCTCCGGTTGCCTGCGCACACATTAGGGGACGCGCGGTCCGTCGACTTGTTCTCACCGGGCCGACCGGTGATGCTGGGGTCATGAGCGCACGGCGTGCCCGCACGCTGGGGAGGACGCCACTGCTCATCGTGCTGGTGATGGCCGTGGCTGTCCTGGTCGCGGACCGGGTCAGTCCGCCGTTGCCGTTCAACATCATCGGCGGTCCGTACGCGAGGCTGCTGGCTCAGTTCGCCGATCTCGGGCCGGCCCGCTCGGATCGGGTGCAGCTGACCGTCGAACTGCGCGAACCGACCAGCCCGGTGGGGTTGACGTCGTGGGCCCGACAACATGGGCTGGCGGTGCACTGGCGCGACGGCGATCCGTGGGCAACCGTGGCCGGCCCGCCGCGACGGGTGGCCGCAGCGCTGGACGTGGCCGTGCACGACTATCGGGGCAAGGACGGCACAGTGTTCTACGCCTCCCCCCAGCAGCCGGCGGTCCCCGGCGAACTCGGCCGTGAGGTCCTCGAACTGGGCCGGATCCTCGGCTACACGCCCTATCACGAGGGCATCCCGCCGACGCCGCCGCTCGACGTGCCCGACGGTGGTCTGATGCCCACCGAATTGCTGACGGCCTACAACGCCGACGGCTTGGCCGCCAGTGGCTACACCGGCGCGGGCCGCACCGTCGCGGTATTCGCCTTCGACGGGTTCGAACAGAGCGACATGGACAGCTTCGCCGACTGGTTCTCGCTGCCCCGGTTCACCCCGGAGGTGGTGGGCGGCATGCCCGCCCAGAAGCGCGGTGAGGCCACCATGGACATCCAGCTGATCCACGCCATCGCACCCTCGGCCAAGATCGTCCTGGTCAACGCTCGATCGACGGTCGAGGGCGATGCGCCCTACGTCAAGCTCGGAGGGCTGATGGAGTCGATCGACCGGCGTTACCCCGGCGCGGTGTGGAGCTTCTCGATCGGCTGGGGCTGCGACCGGATCATGACCCGGGCCGATTTGGCCCCCGTACGCTCAGCGCTGGCCCGCGCCCACCGCAACGGCACCACGGCGTTCGACGCCAGCGGAGACCTGGCCGGTCTGGAATGCAAAGGCGGCCATGACTGGTCGGACACCCCGAGTCCCGACGACATCGGCGTCGATGCTGTCGCGTCACTGCCCGAGATGACATCGGTGGGCGGTACCACCCTGTCCACCGATGCCCAGGGCAAATGGCTGGCCGAACAAGGCTGGTACGACGTGCCTCTCACGCAGGGCAGCGGGGGTGGCGTCTCGCGGCTGTTCGGGCGCCCGGCATGGCAGGACATTCACGAGCAGGCCGGACCACACGACCGCCGCCTGGTTCCGGACATCGCGGCCGTCGCCGACCCGTTCACCGGGGTGAAATTCGTGTTCAAGGGACAGGTTCTCGTCGGCGGTGGCACCTCGCAGTCCACGCCGATCTGGGCGGGCCTGGCCGCGATGATGAACCAGTTCCTCGCCGACCGCGGTCTGGCCCAACTCGGCGACCTGAATCCGCTGCTGTACGAGCTCTCCCACGGATACGGCCTGCCGGCATTCCGGGACATCTCCCTCGGCGCCAACGCCGTCACCCCGGTGCTGCCGGGCTACGACATGATCACCGGCCTGGGCAGCCCGAACATCGAGAACTTGATGAAGGACCTGCTCATCCTCAAGTCGATGGGTGGCTGAGCCAGTGACCGTCGACGTCGAGGAACCCCAGGAATCGTTCTCCGGGTACGCCGTGCCCCGGGGCCGCTACCGAGCCCGGCGGCTGCGCGGCCCCGCCTACTTCGCCACCGTGGGGACCTGGGTGATCCTGCTGGTGCTGGCGATGATGGCGCTGAGCGTGCTGGCGACGCAGATCAGTACCGGGCCGGCCCGCTACATCTGTCCACCGGACTGCGGCGGGCCGCCCACCGGGTTGCCGGTGGCGACCAATCCGCGGTATTTCGCACCGGACGGGTCGTTCTCGGTGTCCTATCCCGCATCGGAGACCGCCTACACCGTCACCAAGGATCCGACCGGCATCACCGCGGACTGGAACGGCGGCGACGGCGGCACATTGCGGTTGTTCAGCGAACCGGCGCGGGGGCGCGATGCCAAGCAGGTGGCCGATGATCTGCTGGCCGACAAGTACCCGGACGCCGTCACGGCCTACGAGCTGCCCAACGCGATCCTCGGTTATCAGCCGGGCTACGGCGAGGTCGCCGACGACTGGCCCAAGGGCACTGTCAACGACTCCGACCGTCTGCGCATCATCCTCATCGTCGCGGTGAAGAACGATCTGGCCCTGGTAGCGGGCGCCGTCGGACCGTTCCACCAGTTCGGGCCCGATTTCGGGCCGGGCCCACCGTCGGCTGCCAACCTGCAGATCGCGCAGGACATGGGCAAGTACGTCAACAGCTTCATGTGGCGTGGCGACCCGCCGCGTTGAGCGCCGAAATCACGACTGGACGGCCTTGGCCAGCGCGATACAGGTGGTCAGCCAGCCCGGTTCGGCGTGCGGGCCGTCCTGTAGTGCCCACATGGCGTTGTGCACCATCCGCACCAGTACCCACGCACGGGCCCGGGCCTCGTCGAAGCCCGCCGCGTCGATCAGGGTGTAGAACCGGCGCAGCACACCGTCGCGGACGTCACCGGCCAACTCGCCCCATCGATTCCACAGCATCGGGGCGATCTCGTAGTGCGGGTCGCCGTTGATCGGTTTCGGGTCGATCGCCAGCCATGGTTCCCGTTGTGCAGCAAGTACATTCGCGTAGTGCAGGTCGGTATGGATGACGCGCGACGGGGCGGGGCCGGCGGTCAGGTCGGTGCTGAGTGCCAGGGCCTGCTCGACCAGCCGGTGCGGGATCGGGGCACTGCGGGGCAGCGCTGCCAGCTCGGCGTTCCAGCGGTGTAGGTAGGACTCCAGCGTCCGCAGCTGCGGCATGGCCGGGACATGGAGGTGGCGGTACAGGCGGCCCACCACCTCGCACGCCTCGATGTCGGAGACGGCGCGCAAGTCGGTGGGTTCCAGCCGCTCGAGCAGCAGCGCCCGGCGGTGGGGGTCGGCGCTGAGCAGCCGCACCGCGCCGTCGCCGCCCCACCGACGCAGGGCCAGGTGTTCATGCTCGGACTCGTCGTCGGGAAAGCCGATCTTGAGCACCGCTGCCGCTCCGTCGGAGGTGCGTACCGGAACCACCAGTGAGCAGTAGCCGTAGCCGGCCGGCCCGTCGATGCGCAGCCGCCACTGGGCGACCGCTTCGCGGCTGAGTGTGGGCAACGTGGCCACCCATGACGCCCACTGCGGCCCGCGGCCGGCCATGGTTCGGACCGCGTGCGGAAGCTCGCTCACCGGTCGGTGTCGTCGGCCGGCTGGTCGGCGGGCGGGGGCGGTGGTTGCCGGTTGAGCCAGTCTTTGAGTCGAAAGAGCTGGCTGGCCACGATGCCGAGGCCCACCACCAATAGACCCACGACGATGGCAATGGTCATTTGGTTTCGAGCCTACGCATATCCTGGCGCGAGTGTCCGAACGGTCCGGCGACGAGCGTCGCGAGCTGCGCGAGCTTCGTGCTCGGCTGGACGGGGTCACGATTCGGGACGCAGCGCGGCTTGGGCGCAGGCTGAAGTCGCTGCGCGATGTCACCCCGGAGAAGATCGGGCAGATCGCCGAGCAGGTCGCGGCCGCTGAGGCGCTGGTGGCGACCCGGCTGGCGGCCGTGCCCGACATCACTTACCCGGACCTTCCGGTCAGCGAGCGTCGCGGTGAGCTGGCCAAGGCCATCAGCGACCACCAGGTGGTGGTGGTGGCAGGTGAGACCGGGTCGGGCAAGACCACCCAGCTGCCCAAGATCTGCCTGGAACTGGGCCGCGGGGTGCGCGGCACCATCGGGCACACCCAGCCGCGCCGGCTGGCCGCCCGCACCGTGGCCCAGCGCATCGCCGACGAACTCGGCACCCCGCTGGGCGACGCCATCGGCTATACCGTCCGCTTCACCGATCAGGCCAGCGATCGCACGCTGGTGAAGTTGATGACCGACGGCATCCTGCTCGCCGAGATCCAGCGCGACCGAAGGCTGCTGCGCTACGACACCCTGATCCTCGACGAGGCCCACGAGCGCAGCCTCAATATCGACTTCCTGCTGGGCTACCTGCGTGAATTGCTGCCACGCCGCCCCGACCTGAAGGTGATCGTCACCTCGGCGACCATCGAACCGGAACGGTTCGCCGCACACTTCTCCGGGGCGCCCATCGTCGAAGTATCCGGGCGCACCTATCCGGTCGAAATCCGTTACCGCCCTTTGGAAGTCGCTGTCGCCACCGAAGAGGACGACGACCCCGATGATCCGGATCACGAGATCGTGCGGACCGAGATGCGGGACCAGACGGAGGCGATCGTCGACGCCATCATCGAACTGGAAGCCGAACCGCCCGGCGATGTGCTGGTGTTCCTGTCCGGTGAGCGCGAGATCCGCGACACCGCAGAAGCGTTGCGCGGCTTACTCAATGATCCGCGGAAGCCGACCGAAGTGCTGCCGCTGTATGCGCGCCTGCCGACCGCCGATCAGCAACGGGTGTTCCAGCCGCACACCGGGAGGCGAATCGTGCTGGCGACCAACGTCGCCGAGACGTCGCTGACGGTACCCGGCGTGCGTTACGTCGTCGACCCCGGTACCGCGCGGATCTCCCGCTACAGCAGGCGCACCAAGGTGCAGCGCCTGCCGATCGAACCCATCTCGCAGGCCTCGGCGGCGCAACGGGCGGGGCGGTCCGGCCGTACCGCACCCGGCGTCTGCATCCGGCTGTACTCGCAGTCCGATTTCGAGGCTCGGCCCCGCTACACCGACCCGGAGATCCTGCGCACCAACCTCGCCGCGGTGATCCTCCAGATGGCGGCGCTGCAACTCGGTGATATCGAGAACTTTCCCTTCCTCGATCCACCGGATCAGCGCAGCATCCGCGACGGGGTGCAACTGCTCCAGGAACTCGGCGCGTTCGACGCCTCGGGGGCCATCACCGACACCGGCCGCCGGCTGGCCCAGCTGCCCGTCGACCCACGGCTGGGCCGAATGATCCTGCAGGCCGACAGCGAAGGATGTGTGCGCGAGGTGCTGGTGCTCGCCGCCGCGCTGTCCATCCCCGACCCGCGTGAGCGCCCGGCCGACCGGGAGGACGCCGCGCGGCAGAAACACGCCCGCTTCGCCGACGAGCACTCCGACTTCGTGTCGTTCCTGAACCTGTGGCGCTATCTCGGGGAACAGCGCAAGTCGTTGTCGGGCAATGCTTTCCGACGGATGTGCCGGGAGGAGTTCCTGCATTACCTGCGCATCCGGGAGTGGCAGGACCTCACCGGTCAACTGCGCAGCATCGCCCGGGACATCGGGATCCGGGAATCCGCCGACGACGAACCCGCAGACCCGTCGCGGGTGCACGCCGCCCTGGTGGCGGGCCTGCTGTCGCATGTGGGCCTGCGGGAAGGCGAGACCCGGGAGTACGCCGGGGCGCGCAACTCCAAGTTCGTGTTGGCGCCCGGTTCGGTACTGACCAAGCGGCCGCCGCGCTGGATCGTGGTGGCCGATCTGGTGGAGACCAGCCGCCTGTTCGGCCGTGTCGCGGCGCGCATCGAGCCCGAGACCGTGGAACACGTCGCCGGAGACCTGGTGCAGCGCACCTACAGCGAACCGCACTGGGATGCCAAGCGTGGTGCGGTGATGGCCTACGAGCGGGTCACCCTCTACGGCCTGCCGTTGGTGGTGCGCCGACGGGTCGGCTATGCCGACGTCGATCCCGTGGTGTCCCGGGAACTGTTCATCCGGCACGCCCTGGTCCAGGGGGAGTGGCAGACGCGCCACCACTTTTTCCGCGACAACACCGCGCTGCGTGCGGAGTTGGCCGAGATCGAGGAGCGCGCCCGCCGCCGCGACCTGCTGGTCGATGACGACGAGATCTTTGCGTTCTACGACAAGCGGATTCCGGCCGACGTGGTCTCGGCCCGCCACTTCGACGGCTGGTGGAAGAAGCAGCGGCACCGCACCCCGGACCTTCTGACGTTCACCCGCGACGACCTGCTTCGCGTCGACGACGCCGACACCGACCGCCCCGACGTGTGGCAAGCCGGTGATCTGGCGCTGCCGCTGACCTATCGGTTCGAGCCCGGGGCCGCCGACGACGGGGTGACGGTGCACATTCCCGTCGAGGTGCTGGCCCGACTCGGTGGCGACGAGTTCGGCTGGCAGGTGCCTGCCCTGCGTGAGGAACTGGTGACTGCCCTGATCCGGTCGTTGCCGAAAGACCTCCGGCGCAACTTTGTTCCCGCTCCGGATACCGCGCGCGCGGTACTGTCGGCGATCACGCCGGGTCAGGAACCGCTGCTGGAGGCGCTGCAGCGCGAATTGCACCGCCGCACCGGGGTTTTGGTGCCCATCACAGCGTTCGACCTCGACAAGCTGCCGGCCCATCTGCGGGTGACGTTCGCCGTGCAGGGTTCGGACGGAACCGAGGTGGCCCGAGGTAAGGACCTGGGCGGCCTGCAGGACACGCTCGCCGGATCGGCTCGTCGCGCCGTCGCCCAGAGTGTGGGCATCGACCTGGAGCGCTCCGGGCTGCGGGGCTGGCCCGAGGACCTCGAGGACTTGCCGCGCACCGTCGAACGCACCGTCGGTGGCCATCTGGTCAAGGGTTATCCCGGATTCGTCGATGGCGGCGCGGGTGTCGACATCCGGATCTTCGCCACCGCCGCCGAGCGCGATCCGGCGATGGCCGCGGGGTTGCGGCGGTTGGTGCGGCTGTCGGTGCCCTCACCGGTCAAGTCGCTGGAGAAGAGCCTGGATCCGCGGACCCGGCTGGTGCTCGGCGCCAATCCCGACGGATCGCTGGCCGCCCTGCTCGACGACTGCGCCGATGCTGCCGTCGACGTGCTGGCCACCTCGCCGGCCTGGACCAAGTCGGAATTCGGTGCGCTGACCGACCGGGTGAAAGGTCGGTTGGCCCAGGCCACCGGTGAAGTGGTCGCCCGGGTCGAGAAGGTACTCGCCGCCCTGCACGAGGTGCAGGTGGCGATCCCGGACCGGCCGCTCCCGGCGCACGCTCAGGCGATCACCGATATCCGTGCGCAACTCGACGGGCTGCTCCCCGCGCGGTTCGTCACCGCCACCGGCGCGACACATCTGGCAGATCTGGCGCGGTATCTGACCGCGATCGTCCGCCGCCTCGAACGGCTGCCGCACGCATTGGCCGCCGACCAGGACCGGATGGCCCGCGTGCACGCCGTCGCTGATGCGTATGCCGAACTGGTGCAAGCGCTTTCACCCGCGCGGGCGGCCGGTTCCGATGTCCGTGACATCGCCAGGATGATCGAGGAGTTCCGGGTCAGCCTGTGGGCACAGCAGCTCGGCACCGCCCGCCCGGTGAGCGAGCAGCGCATCTATCGGGCCATCGACGCCGTTCTCGCCTAACCACTTTGTCCCCCGATCGGGGGACAACCTTTGTCCACCATTTGGGGGACATCTGCATCATCGACTACTTCGTTGGTTTGGCCGACGAGCCAACGGCGCTGGTCAGCGACTCTTGTATCAACAGCGACGAGCTGAAGACCTCAACAAGGGAGATAGACATGACCACCATCTGGATGAAGCGCCTGGCCGCCGGAGCGATGCTGACCGCCGCACCCGCGCTGTTCGCGATCGGCGCCGCCGGTGCCAGCAATGCGGCCACCGGTAGCGTTGACAACGGCGCCAACATGAGCCAGCCGGCTCACCACGAGAGCTTCCCGCACCAGAACCTCGGGACGGACGCCCCCGGCAGCCGTTCCCATCACCACCACCAGTGGCACCACGCCGAGTGATCGCCACCTGAAGAACGTCGGGTGGAGAGGCTACCCACATGCGGCCTCTCCGCCCGATTCCATGTCCGTTCGTGTCCGTTCCGGGTCCGGCCAGACGACAAGAGGGGCACCCCGATGGGGTGCCCCTCTGGTGATGCGGTGTCGATCAGCGGCTGCCGTGCACCGTCGTGTCCACCTGAGGCGCGGACGCGGCCTGCCCGATCTGATTGACCCACTCGTTGTGGCCAAGATCAGCCTGTGCCGGCGCGGCAATGCTCAGAGCGGCGGCGACGAGCCCGCTGGCGATGACGCTGGTGATTGCGAACTTCTTCACTGTGTTTCCCTCTTCCTCGATGGCCGGGGGACCTTCTCGACCGGCCTGCCCTTCACAACGCGGACCCATCGCCGGTTTAGTCCAGGTGGCAGCATTTGATCGGTCTTTGGCTGTCCACCGGCGGCCGCCGAGGACCGTAGCCCGATGCGACGTGGTTTCAGCTGCCATTCGCCGAGCACGGCACGGTGCGATGCGTGGGCGATCTGCTCCGAACGCGCGGTCAACTCGACGAGGAATCGCGCTGGACGGCCGCGACGCTAGTCGCTGGCCGGCAAGGGTTTGGCGGTCTTCTGCTCCAGCAGTGTCGTCCCCACACTGAGGCTTCCAGCACCGGCTTTGGTGACCAGGAGTTCGGCTCCGCTGTCATCGACATAGCGCTTGCCCATGACCGTGCCACCCGAGAAGGCCGGATCGATGTCGACCCCGCCAGCCGGTTCAGCGTCCAAGGGAATCATCGGAGCGCCACCGGCTCGCAGGTCTTCGAGTGCATCCGAGGACCGCACGACGATCACCTGGGTGTCGCACACTTGGCTCTGCAGTCGGGTACCGGTCTTGATCATGTTCTTCCTCCTTGGTTCATTGAATGGGTGTCGGCGCCGCGAGTTCATCGACCAACTGGCGGCGCAACACCTTGCCGGTCGGCGTGGTCGGCAGTTCCTGCCGGAACACCACCCGATCAGGTGTGCGTGAGCCGCGAAGGTGCTGACGTACGTGGGCACGAAGTTCTTCGGGGTCGGGGTTGGCGTCAGCGACAGGCACGACGACTGCCACCATGATCTGGCCCCACTCGGCGTCCTCGACTCCGACAACCGCCACATCGTGGACGTGCGGGTGCTCGACGAGTACGTCCTCCACCTCGGCGGGCGCGATGTTCTCCCCGCCGCGGATGATGGTGTCGTCGGAGCGTCCGCCGATGAACAGGTAGCCCTCGGAGTCCAGATAAGCGACATCCTTGGTGGGGAACCAGCCGTCTTCGTCGAGTACCGAACCGATGCCGGCGTACTTACCCGACACTTGATCACCCCGCACGTACAGCTCACCGACTTCCTCGGGCCCCAGAATGGTGCCGTCCTCGGCCCGGATCTGCAACTCGATACCGGGGACCGGCTGCCCGACGGAGCCCAGTCGCTTGCGGGCGGCCTCATCGTCCGCGCCGTGTGCGGCGCGATGGTCCTCAGGCGTGAGAACCGCGATGGTGGAGCTGGTTTCAGTCAGCCCGTAGGCGTTGACGAAGCCCACTTCGGGCAGCAGTTCCAGCGCTGTGCGCACTAGCGGAAGGCCGACCTTGGAGCCCCCGTAAGCCAGCGTGCGCAGGGCGGGCAACGGCGTGGGATGAACATTGAGCTCGGCGATGATGCGATCAAGCATGGTGGGGACGACTGTCGCGCTGGTGACCGCCTCGGCGACGGCTAGCCGGATCCACTCCGTGGCATCGAACTTGCGCAGGTAGACCATCTTTCGGCCCGCGTAGAGGTTTGACAGCGCTGCCCCGACGCCGGCGATGTGATACGGCGGAACGCAGATCAGGGCAGTGTCGCCGGGTTCGGCGGAGGCAAATTCGACGGTCCCGGTCACGTAGCTGGTGAGGTTGTTATGAGACAGCTCGACGGCTTTGGGCCGTGAGGTGGTTCCGGATGTGAACAGTACGACGGCGACGTCATCTGTGTCGGGATACTCGGAGACCGGTTCGGCATCTCTGGCGGCGGCCACGAACTGGCCGGATTCAATGCTGCTTGCGTTCAAATCCTGCACAACATCGGCATATTCAGCGTCGAACACGATCAGCGGTGCCGGCATGCGGTCGATCAGCTCGGCCAGCGCCTCACCCGACAGGCGATAGTTCAACGGGGCGAACGGCCTGGCTGCACGGGCCGAGGCGAAGATCAGCAGCGGAAGCATGAGTCCGCCGGTTCCGACGTACACCACACTGCTCGCCTTGGTCCCGCTGATCACACCCGCACCACCGCTGGCCAAGGCGTCGAGTTGACCCACCGTCAACCGCTGGTCGTCGCAGACCACCGCCAGGCGTTCGCTATCCGAGGCGGCCATCTCCAAAAGTAATGCAACACTCACTGAAAGACTCCTCGACGCCTGCTCGTAGACCGAGTTGAGTGGTCCCACTCAGTTGCTCGCTCGGGTACCGTATGACAGCCCACGGAGGTTTGTTGAACGCTTCTTGCCGGGCTTGCGGACGATCGCTCGGCGGCGACACGACGAATCATCCCGGCCCCCAGTCGATCAGCCAACTTGGCTGATCGAAGGCCGTTGACCTCCATACCGATCCTCCGACGCCGCCGATGTGTAGAAAACCTTGGCGCGTGTACTGTGCCACGCCACCGAGCCGATATGCACCGCCCGCGGATCGCCAGCTGACAATATAGCGAAACAGTTATCGATATCGGCATGATACCGCACGCGGCGGCCACTCTGTGGGGCGAGGGATGCGGTGTTCGGTGCCAGGTCCTACGTCTTGCCGCGAGAGTCTGTAAGCAGGTCTAGGCAAATTCGACTCGCTAGTATAATCTGCTTCGAAACCGAAAATTCCGCTAGCGGGCCAGCTACGAAGAACGCTAACCCGCATAGCGAGTCGATTCATGAAGCGCGGAGGCTACTAAGTGAAACGCTACGTCTTTGATGCCGAGCACGAGCAGCTCCGTGCCACGACCAAGTCCTTCATCGAGCGCGAAGTCGCGCCGTACGCCGATGAGTGGGAAAGGCAGCGCCTCGTCGATCGATCGGCGTACATTGCTGCTGGTAAGTACGGCCTGATCGGGTTCAACATGCCCGAGGAGTACGGCGGCGGCGGTGTCGACGACTTCCGTTTCAACGCGGTGATCAACGAGGAACTGTCCAAGTTCGGTACCCGTGTCCCTGCCCTGACGCTTCAAAATGACGTCGTAGGACCATATTTCAAGTCGCTCGCAACCGACGAGCAGAAGCAGCGCTGGCTGCCCGGGATCATCAGCGGAGAGACAATCGTCGCCATTGGGATGACCGAGCCGGGTGCAGGCAGTGACCTCGCAGGGATTCGTACCTCGGCGGTGCGCGAAGGCGACGAATGGGTCCTGAATGGGTCAAAGACCTTCATTTCCTCGGGTATCAACGCGGATCTGGTCGTGGTGGTGACGCGGACCGACCCCACAGCCGGCCACCGGGGGTTCTCGCTGCTGGTTGTTGAACGCGATATGCCGGGCTTCATCAGAGGTCGCAAGCTCGACAAGCTGGGTTTGCCCACCCACGACACCGCCGAACTGCATTTCGAGAACGTTCGGGTGCCGGTGACCAACGTATTGGGTGAAGAGGGCCGGGGCTTCTATCATCTGATGCACAACCTGCCGTCGGAGCGCCTGTCGATCGCGATCGGCGCGATCGCCGGGGCCCGCGAGACCTGGCGTCAGACGCTGCAGTACGCGATTGATCGCAAGGCGTTCGGTCAGTCGATCGGCAGCTTCCAGCACAACCGATTCCTGCTGGCCGAGATGGATACCGAACTAGACGTTTCCGAGCAGTACCTCGATCGGTGCCTGTTGGCGGTCGTCGAGAACGACCTGACGGCGGTTGAAGCCGCGAAGGCCAAGTGGTGGTGCACAGAAGTCGCCAAGAAGGTCGTCGACAACTGCGTGCAGCTCCACGGCGGCTACGGCTACATGAGGGAGTACCGGGTCACCAACGACTACGCGGATGTGCGTATCCAGACAATCCTCGGCGGAACGACCGAGATCATGAAGGACCTGATCGGGCGCGACCTCGGTCTCTGAGGACTGCACCAGTCGTAGTGACGTTGCCATAGGCATCTGCGGCCAATTGATCGAGATCAAGAGGGTGTCGACATGGATAAACCCCTGGCGGGCGTGCGGGTACTGGAGATAGCTCAATTCACCTTCGTGCCATCAGCGGGCGCCATACTCGCCGACTGGGGCGCGGACGTCATCAAGGTCGAGAATCCGGTCACAGGTGACGCTCTACGGACCCTGTTCACCGCGTCTCAAGGCCAGTCGTCAGAGCAGTCGGACTCCTTCACGCCGCATATGGAGGCACCGAATCGCGGTAAACGCAGTATCGGGCTCGGTCTGACATCGCCCCTGGCGCGACCGATTCTGGAGGAGTTGGTACGACGCAGCGATGTCGTACTCACCAACTACCTGCCGGTGGTGCGATCAAAGCTGCGCATCGATGTCGACGATATCCGGCGCATCAATCCTGACATCATCTACGTCGTGGGTACTGGCTACGGTGGCCACGGTCCTGGCCGGAACCGACCTGGATATGACGCCACGGCATTTTGGGCCAGGGGCGGAAGTGCCGACGGGGCGACACCGTGCCTTGCCGACCGGCCTACTTATATGCCGACCGGTGCCTACGGCGACAACATCGGCGGGTTGGCTATCGCGGGCGGGGTGGCTGCCGCGCTCTTCCGGCGCCAGATGTCAGGACAGCCATCGGTCATCGACGTGTCGCTACTGGGCGTCGGGGCATGGGCGACGCAATTCGATGTGAACATGGCGCTGATGAGCGGTGGCCATTTGCCGAAGGTGGAACTCGACACCCCGTTCCCCGGGAATCCACTCGTCGCGAGCTACCGCACCAGTGACGGCCGGTTCATCCAGTTGGCCATGCTCGACCCAGTGGCGTACTGGTCGGAGTTCTGCACGTGCATGGGCGGTCTGGAAGCTGCGGCGGACGCGCGCTTCGCCACGATGGACGGCATCGCCGAGAACATCGACCAGGCATGCCGGATCGTCGCTGATCTGATCGGGCGGCTTCCGCTCGACGAGTGCGAGCGACGTCTCAACGGGTGCAGCGGTGCCTGGGCGGTATGGCAGGACAGCTGGGACCTCGCCAATGACGAGGACCTCGTTGCCAACGGCGGCGTCGTCGAAGTCGTTGATGCACTGGGTGTTCGGCGAAAGCTGGTCGCGAGTCCTGTTCGCTTCGACACCCCGACCGTTCCGTCCAAGCGGGCGCCGAAATTCGCCGAACACACCGACGCCATCCTTCGTGAGATCGGGGTCGACGACGTTACTTTCGGTGAACTCAAGGTAGAAGGCGTCATCGCCTGACCCACGTGAGCATCCGGGAATCGTTGTGGTGGCGAGCCGGTCTGCGCTAGAATCTACTGCTCTATAGAAAGTATGGACAGTACCGATCTCCCGATGCGTGTCTGGAGCGATCGTGATCGCCCAGCGTCTGTGCACGGACCCAGCGAAGGATGGTTTTCAGGACATGAGCCCGAGTGATCCGTTGAGTGGCAAGGTAGCCGTCATCACGGGCGGAGCTAGTGGCATCGGTCTTGCTACGGCGCGACGGCTAGCAGATCGAGGTTGCAAGCTCGTGCTGGCTGACATTGAGCAGGC
The DNA here is from genome assembly GCF_010731855.1 of Mycolicibacterium anyangense. Classification (NCBI taxonomy): domain Bacteria; kingdom Bacillati; phylum Actinomycetota; class Actinomycetes; order Mycobacteriales; family Mycobacteriaceae; genus Mycobacterium; species Mycolicibacterium anyangense. The sequence goes on from NZ_AP022620.1 coordinate 4,272,580, forward strand.
GGCCTTGGAAACAGCAGCAGCGGGGATGCCCGCCGACACTGAGGTGTTGCTGGTCCGCACCGACGTCTCCAAGCGGGCCGATGTCGAGACTCTGGCAGAGCTTGCCAACGAGCGCTTCGGCGCCATCGACATCTTGTTCCTCAACGCCGGCGTGGGGGCCACCGGTCCGCTTGTCGATGCGACACATGAGGACTGGGAGTGGATGATCGGGGTGAATCTCTGGGGTCCCATCCATGGGGTCGAAGCCTTTCTGCCGGCGATCGTGCAGTCCGGCCGGGATGCACACATCGTCTTCACGGCGTCGTTCGCCGGTGTCGTCACCAATGAGGGCCTGGGACCCTATTCGGTCACCAAGTACGGTGTCGTGGCACTCGCCGAGACTCTGCATCGCGAGCTACGCAAATCGCCGGTGAACGTCAGTGTGCTGTGTCCGATGAAGGTCGGCACCAACATCGAACACTCCCATCGCAATCGGCCGTCTCATCTCGGCGGCCCGAACGCCGGATCCGATGTCGATTTCGACGATCCCGGATTCGCGGGTCGTATCGTGTCGCCCGACGACGCCGCGAAGATCGTCGTCGATGCAATCGGTACTGATCAGCTCTACCTGTTCACCCACGGAGAGTGCCGCGAGCCGGTCGCGCGCCGATTCCGAAAGATCGACGCAGCGTTCGAGCCGTCCCAGAGTCGGGCCTGATGGCGGCCGGCGCGCAGCCGCGGTCTGCGCTTGTCACCGGGGCTTCTCGTGGGATCGGACTGGCTATCGCGCGGCGGCTGGCCGAGCGGAACATGGCGCTCACCATCACGGCCCGCAACGAGGAAACACTGGCCGCCGTGGGTAAGGAGCTTCGTGAATTGGGCTCTCCCGCCGTACTCTCCGTCTCCGCAGACATGGCTGACCCGGACGCTCCCGTCAGTCTGATCCAGCGACACCGCGACGAGTACGGTGATATGTCGGCATTGATACTCAATGCCGGCGTCGGTACGGCAGGACTGATCGCCGACTACCCGCTCAAGCGGCTCGACAAGACCATTGCCGTCAACTTTCGCAGCCCGTTCGTCCTGATTCAGGAAGCCCTGCCGCTGCTCCGGTCGGCGGTTGTTCGGCATCCTTCCGAAGGTGCGAAGATCGTCGTGCTCTCGTCGATCACCGCGATATACGCAGAAGCCCAACTAGCTGCGTACGGTGCGTCGAAGGCGGCGATCGCCTCACTGGTGGACACGCTGAATGCCGAGGAATCAGGCACCGGGGTATCCGCTACGGCGATCGCACCTGCCTACGTTGACACCGACATGTCGGAGTGGGTGCGGGGACGCATACTTCCCGAACAGATGATCCCGGCCGATGACGTGGCGACACTGGTTGAGTGCCTGCTGAAGATGTCGGCGCGGTCGGTTGTTGGCCGCGTGGTGATGGCGCGAGCAGGCACCGACGGCTACGAGGCATAACACGGTGACGTAACAAAGCGGCATAACACGCGAAAGTGCCGCCACACCCATGGGTGTGGCGGCACTTTCGGTTTCGGGCGTCTAGATTGCGGCGACGTCGAATGTGGCCAGTTTGGCCGCCGACACATCGGTGATCTCGGCCCACTTCGCCGCGATCTCCTCGATGGTCGGGGCATTCCCGGGGAAGGTCACACCGTCGGTCTGGAAGAGGACTGCTCGCTGAACCTTGCCGCCACCGACAATGAATACCGAAGCGCTGTCAGCGTTTTCCTCCGTCATGAGGTAGCCCACCACAGGTGCGACATGTTGCGGCGCCAAGCGCTCGAAAGCGTCCGGCGTCATAATGTCCTGCGTCATGCGCGTCGCGGCGATGGGCGCCACCGCGTTGGCCAGAATGTCGTATTTGGCCCCCTCTTGTGCCAGCGTATTGATAAGTCCGACGAGGCCGAGCTTGGCGGCGCTGTAGTTGGCCTGGCCGAAGTTGCCGAACAGGCCGCTGGTCGACGTCGCGACGACGATGCGTCCGAAGTGCTGCTCGCGGAAATGCGGCCACGCGGCGCGGATGACGTTGTACCCGCCGTAAAGGTGCACCTTCTGCACGGCGTCCCAGTTGTCGAACGTCATCTTGTGGAACGTGCCGTCACGCAGGATGCCTGCATTGCTGACGACGCCGTCGACCCTTCCGAATTCGTCGAGCGCTGTCTTGATGATGTTCTCGGCACCGGCCGTCTCAGCCACGCTGTCGTAATTCGCCACTGCCCGGCCACCACTGCGCCGGATCTCGTCGACCACCTCGTCGGCCATGTTCTTTCCCGCGCCGGAGCCGTCGCGCGCTCCGCCGAGATCATTGACTACAACGCTGGCCCCCTCACGGGCGAGAGTCAGCGCATACTCACGTCCCAGGCCGCCTCCGGCTCCGGTGACCACGATGACACGGTCCTGCACTCCTGGCATGGATATTCCTTCCTGATAACGCCGAACGGCGGACTAAGGGTGCATCACGCTTCGACGGCGGCAAGCCCGTGGCAGCGGCTGCGATAGAAGATGATTGGTTGCACGTTGTCATGCTGGGTGATATCGGTGATCCGCAGGATGACGATGCTGTGGTCCCCGGCTTCGACGACCTGGTGGATGACCGTCTCGATCCACACACTGCACCCGCCCAGGAAAACGGCGCCGTTCGCGGAGGACTGGACCGTGACGCCGGTGAAGCGATCGCCCGTTTTCGCTGACAGTGAGGGCACAGCGTCGCTGTGACCGTAGCTCAGCACGCTGATGCCGAGGTGGCTGCAGTTGCTGAGGCGCGGCCACGTCGATGACGTGTTCTGCACGCACACTGAGACCAGCGGCGGGTCGAGTGAGACGGGCGTGAAAGTACTGACCGCCATCCCGCACGGATCGGAATCGACTGTCGCGCCGACGAAAACGATTCCTGAGGGGTGACAGCCGAATACGTCTCGCAGCAGTCTGTTATCGAACGAGGGAGCAGTCATGGCAACCTTAGGCACAATTCGGTCTTCCGACAGAATCTATCACACGATCGAATTCGTGGAATAGACTCCCTTGTGGTCACAGCGGACCGCTTTCGCCCGAGCGGCTGATGGGATGGCGATCGGTGACCTGCCTCCGGGTGGGTGGCGCCGGGCCGGCAAGCGGGACGCCGGGTGCTTATTGCGCTTCGGCTCATACGAATGCTACTTTCGACTGGTTAGTAGAAAGTCGTCGCGCTGCTGCAGTTGCCTGGCTAAAGAGGAGGTTGCTCAATTGAGCGCCCCAGTGCTACCGATCATCGATACCGATACCCATCTGAGTGAACCCCCGGACCTGTGGACGTCCCGGCTGCCTTCGAAGTGGAGCGAACTCGCCCCTCGAGTGGTGTTCGACGAGCGTCGCGGCGAAGACATCTGGATTATCGGCGGCCGACGGCTTTCCGGCGTCTCGGGCTATGCGATGGCGGGATGGCACGAGTATCCGCCCAAGCATCCTCCGACGGCAGAGCTGGCTGAGCCGGCTGCGTTCGACGCCAAGGAGCGTGTCAAGCGGATGGATTCGATGAGGATCGCCGCTGAGGTCCCCTACCCCAACCTGCTGGCGTTCTCGATGGACGCATTCATGGGCTACAACGAGCCCGAGCTTGTCTTGGATTGCATCCGTGCGTACAACGACTTCCTGACCGAGTTCGCGTCAGTGGCTCCCGAACGGTTCGTCTGCCTCACCACGCTGCCCTTCTGGGATCTGGACGAGGCGGTCAAGGAGATGAACCGGTGCCATGACAACGGTCACCGCGGCATCATCTTCATGGCCAAGCCCTACAAGCTCGGTCTGCCGCGCCTGCGCGACGACCACTGGGCGCCCATCCTGAAGGCCGCCGAGGAGCGTGAACTCTCTGTCAACTTCCACGTGGGCTACCAGTCTCAGACCGAAGAGGACTGGGTGCGCATGATCAAGGATGTCCAAGGGCCTGCCGACTACGCGCAGGAGACCACGATGTCATTGATGGGACTCTGCGAGAACGTCTCTGAGTTGCTGCTGTCCGGTGTCTGTCACAAGTACCCGACCTTGAACTTTGTCAACATCGAGAGTGGATTCGGCTGGATCCCGTATCTCATCGAGAGCGCGGACTGGAACTGGAAGAACTCCGGCGCTGCCAAGGCCTATCCGGACCGCGAACTTCCCAGCCACTACTTCCGCAAGCAGATCTACACCACCTACTGGTTCGAGCGTGAGACTGTGCGACACATGGGTGCGGCGTACGCCGACAACCTGATGTTCGAGACCGACTACCCGCACCCCACGAGCCTGTCCCCGGGACCTGCATCAACCGCCATGTCACCGCGCGACGTGGTAGACGAGACGGTCAGGGAGTTGCCGATGGACGCATGCCGCAAGATCTTCTACGAGAATGCCGCGCGTCTCTACCACGTCAACATCGAAGACTGTCTTCAGGATTAGGGACTCGCCTTGGTCTGGCCCGAAATGGGCCAGACCAAGGTATTCAAAGGGAGTGATTAGGTGGCCGTGACAATCGATCACGACGTCGAGCCGGTAGCACCAGGTGCCAAAGAGGTGTGTGAAGCGCTCTTCGCCTTCATCGACCGAGAGGTCGCGAAGATTCAGCAGCCCATCGAGGCGGCTCTCCACGATCCGCGGCTGTACTGGCGCGAGGATGGGCGCCTTGCCGAGGAGGTTGTCCAGGCCCGCAGGGCCGCGCGGATGGCTTCTGCCGAGGCGGGCTTCTATACGATGTTCTGCCCCGCTGAACTCGGTGGCGGCGGACTCAGCGCTGAACTGTATTTCGAGGTGTTCGAGGCGCTGTGCCACCGGTACGGCTCACCGCAGACGCAGCTTGCGTTTCAGGTGCTCGCCCACGCCAGCACGGGTCCGACGGCCTTGTGGACCTACGCATCGGACGCTCTGAAGACCGACTTGGTGCCCAAGCTCATGCGCGGCGAGGTTCAGGGATCATTTGCGATGTCGGAACCTGACGCGGGCTCCGACGCCTGGATGATGACCACCACTGCCGTCCGTGACGGTGACCATTGGGTGCTCAACGGTACGAAGCAGTGGGCTTCCTGGGCGCCCACCGCCGACTTCTTGATCACGTTCGCCATCACCGACCGCGAACGCTTCGCTGCTCGCAAGGGTGGTCTGACGGGCTTCTATGTCCCCACCGACGTACCCGGCTACGACCTGTATTCGATTGTCAAGGTGTTCGACGAAGTCGGCGGCGAGGAAGCCATCCTCACCTTCAACGACGTCCGCATCCCCGATCACTACCGGCTCGGTGAGGTCGGCGAAGGCTTCCGGGTCGCGATGGAGGGCTCTGGCCTGCTCAAGATGACGAAGCTTGCTCGACTGATCGGTCTGGGCCGGTGGGCGAACGATAAGGCCGCCGAATACGCCAAGGTGCGTAAGACGTTCGGCAAGACCCTCAGCGAGCATCAGTCCGTCCAAAACATGCTGGCCGACAACTGCATTGACATCTACACCTCCCGGTTGGCATCGCTCGACGTCGCGCGCAAGCACGATGCCGGGGATCAAGCGCGGTTCGAGTCGGCCATGAGTCACGCTCTCGTCGCCGAGGCGATGTACCGCGTCTACGACCGGTCGATGCAGATTATGGGCGGCATCGGGCTGAGCAATGAAGCGGCGATGATCAATGGCTGGCACACCACACGCGTGTCGCGGATCAGCGAGGGGCCGCCAGAAGTCCAGCGGCGCACCATTGCCAAGTACCTGCTGTCGGGCGCCTACAAGTTCTAGCCAGCTGCCACATCGGATCAGCCGGATCCGTTATCGCAGATTACTTTCCATAACTGCTTCCGGGCTTGCGTCCTGGACGGTGCATAGAAGAAGAAGGGAACCAATCACATGGTCGACGCATACATCGTAGAGGCGGTCCGGTCGCCCGTCGGTAAGCGCAACGGCGGACTCTCCGCTGTCCACCCCGCCGAGCTTTCCGCGCAGGTGCTTGCCGCGCTGGTGGACCGGGCCGGGATCGATCCGGCCGTCGTCGACGACGTGGTCTGGGGCTGCGTCGGACAGATCGGTGAACAGTCCAGTGATATCGCGCGTACTGCGGCACTCACCGCCGGGTGGCCGGAGTCCGTCACCGGCGTCACGGTGGACCGGCAGTGCGGATCCAGCCAGCAGAGCCTGCACTTCGCCGCTGCGGGCGTGATCGCCGGTCAGTACGACGTCGTTGTCGCCGGTGGAGTGGAGTCGATGTCCCAGGTCAAGATCGGCTCAGCGGCCGAGTACGGTGCCGGCCCCTTCCCGGAGCGGTTTCAGGCCCGCTACGGACTCCCCAACCAGGGTGTGGGAGCGGAGATGATGGCCGAGCGGTGGGGACTGAGTCGAACCCAGCTCGATGAGTTCGCGACTCAGTCGCACCAGAAGGCCGCTGCCGCACAGGATTCACACGTCTTTGACGACCAGATCGTGCCCATCCGCCGCGCTGACGGGTCTGTGGTGTCAGTCGATGAAGGTATCCGCCGTGGTACTTCGGTAGAGACGCTCGCTGGTCTCAAGCCGGCCTTCAAGGAAGACGGCGTCATTCACGCCGGCAACGCTTCGCAGATCTCCGACGGATCGGCGGCGCTGTTGGTCATGTCGGGTGAGAAGGCCAAGGAACTCGGCTGCACGCCGATCGCCCGTGTCCACACCGCGGTGTTGGCCGGCGCCGACCCGGTGATGATGCTCAGCGCACCCATTCCGGCTACCCAGAAGGCACTTCGCAAGTCCGGCCTCGATGTCCGCGACATCGGGGTGTTCGAGATCAACGAGGCATTCGCACCGGTACCGATGGGCTGGCAGATCGAGATCGGGGCGGACGAGAAGCTGTTGAACCCGAACGGCGGCGCGATCGCTCTGGGCCATCCTCTCGGGGGCTCGGGCGCCCGGCTGCTGACCACCATGATCCACCACATGCGGGCCAACAACATCAGATACGGGCTGCAGTCGATGTGTGAAGGTGGCGGTCAGGCGAACGCGACCATCCTGGAACTGGTCTGAGAATGCCGGAACTCGCCGGCGAGGATGTCCTTGCCGGCGAGTTGGCGGTGGAGCGGACTGGAGCTTCCGTCCGGAGGCGTAAGTCCACAGGGCAACCGAGTTAGCAAACAACCTCCGTAGACAAGATTCTACTTAATGGTAGAATCTACTCGTCAATCGAACTTCAGATAGGTCAAGCACATGCACGTTGGCAAGAGCGTCTTCTTCCAGAACCCCAACGAGGATCGTTCCGACTCATCGCTGTACAAGCACGAGATCGCGCTTGCAGAACAGGCGGAGCCGCTCGGCTTCGAATCGTTGTGGATCGCCGAGCATCACTTCGGTGGCTACGACGTATCGCCGAATGTGCTGCAGCTCTTGACATACCTGGCCGCCAAGACCCAGCACGTCCGGCTCGGGTCCTCGGTTGTGGTGCTTCCTTGGCACGAGCCCCTGCGGGTCGCCGAAGAAATCTCGGTGCTTGACCACCTGTCGAACGGCCGCGTTCTGCTGGGGATCGGACGCGGCCTGGGCCGCCACGAATTCGAAGCGTTCCGGCTCAACATGGGCGAGTCACGCCAGCGTTTCCAGGAGTATGCGGCAGGCATCCTGAATGCTTTCGATACCGGAGTGATCGAGTCTGACGGCGAGCTGTGGAAGCAGTCGCCTGTTCAGCTGCGGCCCCAGCCGCTCTCGCCCATCCGTAACCGCACCTACGCATCTTCGGTGTCACCTGAGTCCATGGACATCGTCGCCCAGCTTGGCGTGGGCATCATGGTGATCGCTCAAAAGCCCTGGGATGTCACGGTTGCCGATGTCAAGAAGTACAACGACCGATTCGTCGAGCTGAACGGCTATGAGCCGCCCAAGCCGCTGCTGATGTCCTTCGTGACCGTGCACGAGTCCGAGGCCGCCGCGCAGGAATTGCACGAGGAGTACCACTACCGTTATGCCAAGTCGACATTCGACTGGTACGAGTTCAGCAACGCCGGCTTGGCCAAGGTCCCGGGTTACGAGTACTACGGCAAGTTCGCCAGCAACATCGAAAAGCACGGCGCCGACAACTTCGTGAAATTCCTTGCCGAGCTGCAGGTTTACGGCACCCCGGACCAGGTCGTCGAGCAGCTCACCGACCACGTTCGGCGCATCGATGGTGTCGGCATGACGGCGGTGCTGTCATTTGCCGGCATGAGCCCTGAAATCGCCACCGCCAACCAGAAGTTGTTCGCGGAGAAGGTGCTGCCTCGACTCAAGAGCATCGATCCTGAGCGGGCGTTCCCGCCTGTTGCCGTGCAGGCGCATGCCTGAGGCCTCGGCCTCGGCCGGAGACAGCCACGCTGAACCGCGCATCGCGCCGCTTCCGGTCGAAGAGCGCGATCAGGCGACGAACGACATGCTCGACAAGGTCGGACCAGGGCGTGACCTCAATCTGTTCACGACCCTGGTTCGACATCAGAGGCTGTTTCGACGTTGGCTGCCGTTGTGTGGCGGTCTGCTCAGCGGAAAGCTGTCTCCCCGTGATCGCGAGCTGCTGATCCTACGCACCGCGGATCGCTGCGGGGCCGCCTACGAATGGGCGCATCACCTGGTGTTTGCCGCGGATGCAGGGTTGACCTCTGAAGAGGTCGCCCGCGTCCGGGCCGGTGCCGACGCTGATGGTTGGACGGAACTCGAGTCGGCGTTGGTGAGAAGCGCTGACGAACTCCACGACGAGTGCGAGATTTCGGCCTCGACCTGGTCCGTTCTGTCGGCGCACTACGATCAGGAGCAGTTGATTGAGGTGCCGATGGTGGTCGGGCACTATCACATGGTTGCCTTCGCGGCACGTTCGTTCGGCGTCACCATCGAACCTGCCTACCAGGCAGACCCGGCGGCGCACGGCGCCGATTGACCCGTGTCTTGATCTCCCGCGTCAGTTACCAACCAGGGGAGCGAGCACCTCACCCACCGCTGTGATCAGGCCCGGCGTATAGCCGTGTGACGGCAGGTTGACCACCAGGCCGCCGATGCCGGCGTCGATGACGTGGCGCTGGATCTGCTCGGCGATCGCGGCGAGGGTACCCACCGCTACGCGGGAGTCCAGTGCGAATGCGTCGGCCGCGCTCGGCGCGTCGGTAACGACAAGTTGAATCAGAGCACTTGTTTCAAGGGTGGCAGGATCGCGATCGTATTCCGCACACCGTCGCATGATGGCTTCCACTTTGCCTGGCAGCCGATCGAACGGCGCGATGACATTGAGGTGGTCGGCGTAGCGGGCAGCCAGTGCGAATGTCTTCCGCTCACCGCTGCCGCCGATGACGATGGGCATGTCGTCACGGATCCGCGGATTGTTCAACGCGGATTCGACGCTATACCAGCGGCCTTTGAATGTCGGTCGGTCCCCGCGCAGCATCGGGGAAATGATCTGTAGGGCCTCCTCGAGGCGGTCGAAACGGTCTGCGAGGGTGCCGAACTCGAAGCCGAGTTGCCGGTGTTCGAGCTCGAACCAACCCGTGCCGATGCCCAGAAATCCACGACCGCCGCTCATTACGTCGAGGGTGCTCACCGACTTCGCGAGCAGGGCAGGGTTGCGGTATGAGTTACCCGTGACGAGGGTGCCCAAGCGCACCCGCCGCGTGGTCGTCGCCAGCCCCCCGAGCGCGGTGTAGGCCTCAAGCATCGGCTCGTCGAGAGCTCCCAGATGCGGGAGCTGGTAGAAGTGATCCATTAACAACACTGCATCGAATCCGGCTGCTTCGGCCTCTTGCGCCTGGGCGAGGACGGCTGGGTAGAGCTCGGAAACGGATCCGCCATAGGAGAAGTTCGGGATCTGCAGTCCCAGCCGCAGAACCCTGCTGCTACGGCGGCTGGGTGTGGGAGTCGAGGCTGCGTCGGTTGCTGGGGGCGTCATGCCTTCGAATCCTCCACCAAGCTAATGGCGCGCTCAGGGCAGTTGGCCACGGCCGCGCGCGCCTCGGCGAGACGGCTCGCGGGCACCTCTCCGTCAGTGGAGAGCTGCCCGTAGCCGTGCTCGTCATCGGTGATGAGATGCTGAGCAACCGAGTAGCACAGTCCGTGGCCGGTGCAGCTCGCGCTGTCGAGTCTGAGCTTCACGACGGTGCCTTGTCGAACTCCAGATGAAGCGATTCGAGTCCGATGGTCCCGTGGGGCCACGGCACCATCGGTGTGGCGCCGGGCTTGATGCGGTAGTGCGGGATCCGCTTGTGCCACTCCTGGTATGCGATGGCCAACTCCAGTCTGGCCAGGTGCGATCCCAGACAGCGGTGTGGCCCTAGCCCAAAGCTGATGTGCGGGTTGTCCGTACGGTGGAAGTCGATCTCGTGTGGATTGGCGAATACCGCCGGATCCCGATTGACCGCGCCGAGGTAGGTAGATACTCGTGTCTCGGCGCCGAGCCGCACTGTGTCGATGTCGGCCTCGGTGGAGCTGACCCTCGGGATGAATGGGGCCGGCGGATCCAGTCGCAGCAGCTCTTCGACCGCTGCGGGAATCAGAGCTGGATCGTCGACGATTGCTTGTCTCTTGTCGGGATGCTCGGCAAGCCGCTGCATCCCGCAACCCAGCGTGTCGGTCACGGTGTCCAAGCCGGCGAGAACGAACAAGAAGCACAGGCCGACGGCTTCACTGTCGGTGAGGTCGTCCGGTGGCTGTTTAGCCAGTATCTGGCTCAAGACGTCCTCACCGCCCTGACGGCGACGCTGCGGAATCAGCTCGGTGAAGTAGGTGTACATCTCGAGAGCCTTGCGGATGCCCTCTTGCGTGGCGTCTCCCTCGGCAGCGAAACCGGCCGACGAGAGGTCGAGCACCGCGTTCTTCCACTCCCAGAACTGGTGGCGCATCTCCAGCGGTAATCCGAAGAACGTAAGGAATGCTTGGATCGGGAAGACCTGGGCGACTTCACTCACGAAATCGCAATGGCCGCGTTGCGCGATCGGGTCGACCAGAGCGATGAATTGCTGACGCAGGTGAGCTTCCATCGGCTTGATGACGCGCGGACTGAAGAACGGCTGCAGGATCTGTCTGTAGCGCGTCTGGGTGGGTGGGTCGAAGGCGATCGGAACCAACGGCACGGGACTCTGCAGCATGTCGAATGCCTTGGCCGAGGAGAACGGCTCGGGGTGCTTGAGGACTTCTTCGGCACCGCGCCGGGTGGTCACCGCGTATCCGTCGGCGACCGCGATCACCGGGGCCACTTGGGTTGCCCGCCAGGCCTCGTCGCGCGCGATGGCCATGGGCAGGCTGTCGGTGTCGATCCGTGGAATTGCATCGGTGTTCGTCATTACGCCCCTTAGCCGCCCGCGGGTGTGTCGGATGTCACGTCACGTACCGGTCTGAATCTAACTCATAGTCGAAAGTGCCGACAAGGCCCAACCGGCGAAGCGTCACGCCGGAACGTTGGAAGCGGCATGATCACCACGACGCCGAGCGTCAGCCAGTGCTTGGCGTATCAGCGTGCCGAGCTGGTGTTCGATCCCGCTGATGCTCGCCACATGCAGTGCGGACGCCGAGTCCAGTGCCTCACGCTGAACCTGAGATCCGTTGCCACTAGGGGCTGTAACCCCAACGCATACGAAACCGACTCCCCGCAAGCGGGCCTCGCTCATCGCATGTCGAGTGTCGCCCGCGGCTTGGGTGCCGTCGTAGCCGTCATCGTAAGGGTGGCCGTCGGAAACCAGGATGACCACCCGCTTCATCCCCTCGGCCTGGCGTTCCAGGATTGAGGTGCAATGGCGGATGGCGCCGCCGATTCGAGTGAACCCCGCCGGATTCAGGTGACCGACTCGTTCGATGGTCAACGCCGAGACGCGTTCTCGAAAGCTCTTGACCGGCAGCACATGGACCATCTCGCGTCCCCAGCTGCGGAACGCATAGAAACCAACCGGGACGCCCAGACCATCGAGTGCGGCTGTGATGCGGTAGGACAACTTGAGGTGTTGATCGAAGACCGAACCGGTCTGCCCTTCAGTATCCCCGGTAGTGTCCAGGGTGGAGCTGCTGACGTCCAGCAGGACCAACGCGGCGACGCCAGGTCGTTGTCGCTTCTTGCCGATGAACGGCAATGGTGCAGTTCCGGAACCGCTTCGGCGCCAATACGCAAGGTCCACGACGCCGTCGGTGTGCAGTTGTTCGCCGAACTCGCTGCGCCCGTGTGGCGCAATCCCCAGGACGTGCCGGGCGAGACTGCGCGTAAGCGTCGCGGGCGTATCAAGCAACCCGATCTGGGCCAGGGTTGTGTTGTCCCGAAAGCCGTCGGGATTCCACGGCTCCAGTTCGTGCACGGTGACCCAGTTGTGTCGGTACCGCTGGGCACTCTGGTCCCATTCCGGATAACGAGCATCACCTCTGTGAGTGCCGAAGACCAAGCGGTTGGCGGCCATGGCGATCCGGCGGCCGACACTGACTTTGCGGCCCTCGCTGGGTCGTAAGCTTGGTCTGGCCACTGGCGTTCCACCGCCGGCTTGTGACGTCGCATCTGCGGACTTACCGCCAGAGTGCTTGAACAGACTCTGGATCATCCTCGCCACGGGGTGGTTCGGCATCAACGGATTGCTCAGCAGATCGAGGGATTTGGCCTCATCGCTGTCGGCGTCGGGGTCCTCGCCCTCGGCACCGTCCGGGTCGTCTCGGGTCTTGACGTCCTCCTTGTGGTCACGGCCGGTGCGCGCCGCCGATACCAATACCGCACGTGCGGGTTTGATGCGACCGAAGAACTCCGGGGCGGCGGGAATCTGGTTGTGTGCCAATGCCATACGCATCGACTCTTCGGCCGAACCCGTGCTGGGCACCTCCGTCACCGCGGCTGTCAGTGCTGCGACGAACGGCGGCCATCTATCCCCGGTCAGGGTGAGCGCGCGCAGTCCTTCCATCGCACAGTATCGCTCGCAGGCGCCGGAGCGTCCGATGAGGTGGCGCAACACCGCCGGTTGGAAGGAACCAGCTCCGTACATCGCCGCTTGGAGGACCACTTGAGCGCGGGTCATCGTGGTGAGTTGTTCGCCGTCGACGGTGATGGTGTTTCCGAACGTGTAGACGCCGTCGTCGTGACCCGCCGTGTCCTTGACACACACCAGGCGTCCTGAAACCGCGCGCGCCAGCATTTCCAGGCCGGCCAACGTCGGTTGATCAGGAGATGTAGGCATCGATGAGTTCCGCGATGGACCTCGTCACGGTCGCGTCGTCGGTCAGCATGGCCGCGATGGCGCTCCTGGCGGCGCGATTGAGCCCCAACCCGCTCACATGCAACCTCGCTGCGGCGATCAGTGCTCGAGTCGACACCATCTCCGACATGCTCGGCTCGTTCAGGTGTCGTACTGCCTGTCCTAGTCGCACCAGAGCCGCGACGGCCTCGTCAGGGGCACCGGACTGCTCTTTGACGATCTGTTGTTCGAGTTCTGGCGGCGCGAAGTCGAGCTCCACGGCAACGAAGCGCTGACGCGTCGAGGGCTTGAGGTCCTTGAGCAAGGTCTGATAGCCCGGGTTGTAGGACACGATGAGCATGAATGAGTCTGGGGCGTCGAGTTGTTCATTGAGCCGGTCGATGAACAACTGGCGCCGGTGGTCGGCAAGAGAGTGGATGACGACCGTCGCGTCGACGCGTGCCTCGACGATCTCGTCGAGGTAACACATGGCGCCCCGGCGTACCGCGGTCGTCAGGGGCCCGTCCTGCCAGACGGTATCCGATCCCTCGAGGAGATAGCGTCCCACCAGATCTGCGGCCAGCATGTCTTCGTGGCACGACACCGTCACCAGTTCCAACCCCAGGCGACGTGCCGCACTTTCCACCAACTTCGTCTTGCCGCACCCGGTCGGACCCTTGAGAAGCACCGGTAGACGCGCCCGCCATGCTCCCAACAGGATGTCGAGTTCATCACCGACGGGGTGGTAGTCATCGACGATCGCGGACACGGGATGGTGGTTCGTGATCGCGGACCCGTGGTGCTGAGGGGATTGAATCGTCATGTGTCCTTACTCGTGTTGAGCTCGGCAGTGGTGTGCGCGGTACCGCCGCCTTGCGGTGTCTGCCGCGAACGCCAGCGCCACCAGCAGATTGCTGGTCAAGGTACCGCTGAGTTCGCGTCCGGGTGACGGACCAGACCGCTACCGGTATCTGTCAAATGTATAACGAGTTGTCTGCCATAGGAAGCAGAATCGATCGTCCGATTGAAAGTACAAACAGACCCGTGGTCGACCCGTCAGCACGGAGGTACACATGCGAGGCAGTCAACGGGCGGCGAGTGAGTTGCGCGCCTGTTCGTCGATGCCGCGCGGTCTCAGTCGCCGGCTCGCCTGCGCTCACCGTGCGGAGTCCAGCCCGAGACGGACACCGTGCTGAGATCCAACGTCTCTCCCAGGGTCAGTGTTCCGGCGACGACTGCATTGAGCCACTCGGCCATGACTTGGTCGGGTTCACGATCCAACTCGTATACCACCAGGTATCGGTGCGAGGGCGGTGGCAGCGGAGCCGGTAGCTCCTCTTCGGCCACCTTGACCTCTGAGATGACGTAGCGCTGGGCGGCCACCACTCCGGGTAGGGCTAGCACCTCGGGCACATGGCGAGAGTCGTACCACTCATTGAAGGCGTCGTCCTGGCCTTCAATGGGATTGGTCAACACCAGGAAGAGGTTCTTGGCCATCGGCACGATCCCTTCGTAGCTCTGCGGCGGGCTCCCCCGCACTATGGCAGTTCTCTGTCATAGTGTCAATGGCTGGTTGACTCAGGCTTGACCGCTTTATCTGCCACTTGCCGAAGGATAGATCGGTTTGGTCTGCGTCTACTTATGGCACATAACTGCCATAACGGGATGCTCCTGGCGAGTGCCGACGTCGCTGCGGTCAGGTCTGGAGCGGCCCGATCACCGAGAGCCACCGCTGCTGATCAGCGTCGCGGCGCGCACCGATCTGGCGGAGGCGCCGGCTCTTCCGGCACCGACATCGCCGACGTTGCCGGAACTAGGCTGCTGGTCCCCAATCGACTCAGCGTTGTAGCCTCAGCACGACGCGTGGGAGTGCAAGGAGGACGGCATGCCGAGAGGTGATCGCTCACCGCGCTCTGAGCACGCCGCCCAAACAAAGGCCGCACTCATTGACGCAGCGTTGAACCTCTTCAGCGTGCACGGATACGACGAGACCACGACTGAGGAGATCGCGGCCGCAGCCGGTGTGTCGCCGAGAACCTTTTTCCGCTACTTTCCGACCAAGGAGTCGGTGCTGTTTTTCGGCGGGTACGACTTCATCAGTGCCTTCAGGGCCGTGTACCTGGGTCGGGAAGACACTTTGTCCGACTACGAAGCGATGGGTGAATCGTTCGCGATACTGGCTCCATCACTCAAGCGCATCCGGAAGAGGATCGCCCAGTACTACCAAGCCGTCGAGTCGTCGCTGGTTCTCCTGGGCCGCGAGCGCAAGATTTCTCGAGCGACTGCCGCGACAGTCTCGGACGTGATCGCGAGCCGGCGTGGGCTGACGGCCCCTGATGCCGAGTGCGCGATGCTCGCCGCGGTGGGGATGAGCCTGCTGGAGAGCGCCATAAGTAAGTGGCTGGCCGGCGGCGTTCTCAGTCTGGATGATCTGATTCGCCAGGAGTTCGCCACGCTACCAATGTTATTGAAGTAGGGGCCGACAGCCCCGTGCGCTCACAGCCGCCCGTCGATGCGGAGCGCGGGGTGGACCCATTCCGGTGACCGCTTCTCCTTGAATGCGGCGAAGCCTTCTCGCGCTTCGGTTCCCAGGACACTCTGGAACATGTTGATCCGGTCGTACAGTCCCATGTAGCTGTCAAGATTCGCTTTGACCACCGCACGTGCCTGCGGTGCGGTTCGACAACATTGAGCGAGTATTTCGCGCGCGGTGGTCAGTAGGTCATCATGCCGAACGACTCGGGAGACCATCCCCCATTCCAGCGCCTCCTGGGCCGACAACACCCGTCCGGTGAACATCAGGTCACGCGTGCGAACCGGTCCGATGATCCGTGCGAGCATCTGACTGTAGTAGGTGTCAGCAATGCCGCGGTACAGCTCCGGCACGCGGAAAGTCGCGCGCTCGCTGACCACCGCCATGTCACTGCACATCGCGATCTGCAGTCCGCCGCCCTGCGCCAGGCCATTGACGGCGGACACCACCGGCTTGGGTGACTGGCGCAGCGCTTCGAAGGGGGTGACATCCATTCCGAGCGCAGAAGTCAGTTCCATCCAGTTGTCCTCGGCGCGGTGTCCGAGATCGCCACCGGGGGCGAAGACGTCGCCGGTGCCCGTGATCAGCAGACCAGCCAAGGTGTCGTCTGCGGCGACCCGGGAGACCGCGTAGCGGATACCGAAGTACATCGCCGCAGTCATCGCGTTGCGCGCATGTGGACGGTCGAGTGTGACTATCGCGAGGGCGCCGTCACGCTCGAACCGAAGGTACGGCGTACCGAGCCAGTCGCCCTCCGGCGGTCGCAGCTCACTTGCATTGATGGCGTTGGTCATCCGTTCTCCCTGCGATTTGTGGCATACGACTGTCACATTAGCAGGACATCCACCTAGCTTCTCGGGTCACCCCGTGCCTGCGCCCCAGGCACGTTCGATCGTGCGATGGCACTCCTGGGTGTGCGCATGGTGCGACAGTGAACTGTCCAATTGTTCTGCAGGGTCGTTGGCGTACGGGTTGGGCGTGCACCAACGGCGAGCGTCAAAAACGGCTGAACCGCTGGGGTTCCCGGCCACCAAGCCGCGCTCGGTGGTGCCGAGATACATCCAGTCAGGCCGGCTGCCATTCGCGCAGTTCCTCGACGATCGGCCGCCAGAGTCCGTCCGTGGTCGGATAGGGGGAAGCCAGCGCGACGCGGCTCAACACGGAACCGAACCTCTTCGTCAACGCGGCCGCCACGTCGGGCGGATCAGCGACGACGGCGAAGGCTTCGAGCATCTCGTCATCGATGACCTCACCCAATTGGCCCCAACGGTCAGCCTTGATCATCGACCGCAGCTCCTCGCCGACGCCGTCCCAGCCGTGGGTTTGCAGCACGGGCAGGTAGGCCGGGGTGGATGCGTAGAACGCGATGCGGCTCCGCACTGCCGCATCGGCGGCCGCGCGATCAGCCGCGGTCTCACCCGTGACGACGAAGATCGCTGCACTGATCTGGAAGCCGTCCAAGTTGTCTGCGCCCGCGGCTGCCCGGCCCTCGAGAAGCGCCGGGACGGTGACGGACCTGAGATAGCGCTCGGTGGTGAAGCTGTGCACCAGAAAGCCGTCTGCGACCTCGCCCGCAACTCGTGACATCTTTGGGCCGACGCCGGCCAGGAGCACCGGCGGATTGCCGTACGGGTTGGGCCCCGGATCGAAGAAGGACGTCATGAGCGTGTGTCGGTAAAATTCGCCCTCGTACTGAAGCTGCTCGCCGGTTCGCCAGCTGGCCCAGATCGATCGGACGGCCAGGACGTAGTCGCGCATCCGTTCGGCAGGAGCCGACCAGGGCATGCAGAACCGGCGGTTGATATGAGCCTTCACCTGCGAGCCCAGGCCCAACATGAAGCGACCTTCGGAATAGAGCTGCAAGTCGTTCGCGAGCAGTGCTGTGGTCATGGGATTGCGAGCGAATGCGACGGCGATGTTGGTGCCGAGGCCGACCGTGCTGGTGTTCTGTGCGCACATGGCCAGAAGCGGAAACGGATCGTGCTTCATCTCGGGCATCCACACACCGCGATAGCCGGCGGCTTCCGCCGTCTTCGCCGCGGCCAGGGAATCGACGTTATTCGCAACAACAATGTCGACGTCCATGGGTCTCCTTGATCGAGGTCTTGCCGACGGGCGCTGTCCACGCCATATTATTAGATTCTATAGTTGAACAGATTCTGCTAGGAAGCCGGTCTCGGCACCCTTGTAACATTATCGAACGTTCGGTAGATTTTGCCCACGGCCACGAAGGGAAGCAAGCGATGTCTGCAGCCAGTGAGGGATTCACGTGTCACCCGGGAGAGCGGTACGAGATGCCGATCGTGTTCGGGCCGACAGAGCTTCCGCAGGTTTCACAGTGGGGCTGGCTCCGAGCGCTCGACATCACCTTCGTCACCGACCCCGCTGCGGTGCGGCCGCTGGTGCCGGCCGAGCTCGACCTCCCCGAAAAGCCCACGGTGATCTTCAGTAGGCGAACCTTCGACCAGGTCGACTACCTCGCCGGCCATGGCTATGAAGAGTTGTGCGTCGGTATCAGCGTGAGCCACAACGGCGAGGACGGGCCGACCAAGGGAAACTTCTGGCCGGTGATGTGGGTGGACCAGGTTCGGCCGCTGACGGTGGGCCGCGAGTTCTCGGGCTTCGGCAAGCTTGCCGCGGACTTCACCCCGATCCGAGAGGAGTCCGGCGACCTATCTTGGGAAATGACCGAGTACGGAACGCTGTTGGCGCGTGGTGCGATTCGCAACGTGAAACCGGTCGACGACGCTGTACTCGGGAAGATCGCCAAGGTGGGCAGCATCGGCTACGCGTTCTGTGCCCGGTACATGCCACCTGTCGTCAACAGCCCTGGTGTCGACGAGGTGACTCGTTGCGAGATGCGTTCGCAGATCACCTCGGTCAAGGTGGGTGACGCCGAACTCGAGTTGGCCTCGCCGCCGTGGAAGGATGCCCCGAACGGGTCTCGGGTGATGTCGGCGTTGTCGTCGCTTCCGATTCTCGAACTTCGACAGGCCATGGTCATCGAAGGAACTTCGTCCTTCGACCGCTCGACGATCACCGCCCTGCCCCGCAAGCGGTCTGCCGGAACCCCCGTCACCGCTGTCGCCGCGAACGGCTCGGTGCGTTGAACGTCAATCTCAGCGACGACCAGCGGGCAGTTGAAGAGCTGTTCTCCGAGTTCTTCGCGAAGACCTCGGAACCACTCGTCGTCCGACGGGCTGAGCCCCTCGGCTTCGACCCGGAGCTGTGGTCCAAGCTGTGTGCGCTGGAAGCCCCGGCGATGGGCGTCGCGACAGAGCACGGCGGCGGGGGAGCCGGTATGGCCGACTTGGTCGTCCTGGCAGAGTGTGCCGGACGATTTGCCGCGCCGGTTCCCATCATCGAGCACGTGGTGGCCCTGCGGACCATGCCACAGCCTCCCGCCGACCTGATCGCTGGGCGCCAGATCGCCACGATCGCGCTGCAGCCCGCGACCGGTGACCTTGACTGGGGACTCATCCCCGCCGGTGCGGTCGCACACACCGTCGTCGGCACATCCGACAATGCCACGGTGGCTGTGTCTGCCGAACCTCCCGGGGCGGCACCGGCAAACCACGCATGCATGCCGGTGGCCTTCCGCACCTTCGACCGAGCGACGGCAGCGAAGGTGGGTGACGGATCGGTATGGTCACGCGCACTGTCCGAGTGGCGAGTGCTGACCGCTGCCTCGCTCGTCGGCATCGCCGCCAAGAGCCTCGACATCGGAGTCAGTTACGTCAAGTCGCGCGAGCAATTCGGACAGCCGATCGGTACGTTCCAAGCCGTCCAACACGGATTGGCCGATTTGCCGGGGATCATCGACGGCGCCCGACTGCTCGCTTTCAAGGCGGCATGGGCCATGGATACGTCCGATCCGGCCGCGCCGAGGACCGATGACGTCGATGACGCCGAGGTCAACGATCCGGAAACGCTTGCTTTGATGGCTTATCTCTTCGCTACCGAGGTCGCCGCGAAGGCAACCGACCGGGTGCTGCACTACCACGGTGGCTACGGGTTTGCCGATGAGTACGACATCGGTTTGTACTACCGCCGGGCGCGCGGCTGGCCGCTTGTTCTTGGCGACCCCACCGTTCAGTACCAGCTGCTGGCGGATCGGTTGTTCGGGACAGTCTCTAGCGACATCACAACGAGCCAGAGGTAACGCCAATGGACTTCAATCTCTCCGCTGAAGCGACGGCATTTCGTCAGGAGATCAAGGACGTCATCGCGCTGACGTACACGCCGGATCGCCAGAGCGAGCACCACCGCACCGGCACGTTCGCCTGCCCGGCCCTGTATCAGGAGCTTGCCGAGCGCGGGTTGCTGGAACGCACCGTGCCGGGGTTGGGCAAGGGCGATCCGATCGAACTCTGGATCCTTTTCAACGAGCTGGAAAAGGCGTCGGTGCCCTACGACGCACTCTCGGTGATGCTGATCGTCGCAGCGATGGTGAACCGGCTGGGGTCCGACTCGCAGCGGGAGCGCATCCTGACCTCGCTTCTGTCCGCGAAGTCCTATGCCTGCCTTGGCTACAGCGAGCCGGGGAGCGGAAGCGACGTGGCCTCGGCGAAGACGCGCGCGGTGCGGGACGGCGACCAGTGGGTGATCAACGGGTCCAAGATGTGGACCACGATGGCGCACGAAGCCGATTGGATCATGCTGCTCACCCGCACTGATCCGACCGTGCCGAAGCACCGCGGTCTGACCATGTTCGTCCTTCCGATGGATACCCCTGGCATCTCGGTGGAACCGGTGTGGACGATCGGATCAGAGCGCACCAACGCGACGTTCTTCGACGATGTCCGCGTCGGCGACGAATGGGTCCTCGGCGCAGTGAACGACGGGTGGAAAGCGATGGGCGTCGGACTGGCTTTCGAGCGCGGTGTGGTCGGTGAGACGAACAGTGGTGTTCCGCTGTTGCGGCATTTCCGGCAGTGGGCCGAAGCCAGCGGCGCCGTGCGCGACCCCGCCATCCGGGAGCAGATGGCCCAGACCGCGATCGACAACGAAGTCGCGAAGCTCCTCACACAGCGGTCGGCCTGGCTGGCCGCGAGCGGTGGGTTGCCGGTCGTGGAAGGTGCGATGACCAAGTTGTTCGCAACCACGGCCTACCAAAAGTCCGCCCACTGGTTCCAGCAGCGGGCCGGGGCAGCAGGTTTGCTCCGGTTCGGCGAACACGGTGCGGCCGCAGATGGTTGGATCGAGTATGAGGGACGGCATGCGCCGCTGTGCACCATCCGCGGCGGCACCACTGAGATCAACCGGAACATCGTGGCTGAACGTCATCTCGGACTGCCGAAATCCAGTTGAGGCCCCGGCCTTTGTCTTTCGGCTTAGCGGGCAGGCATCCTGAGCGCAGCGTCCAAGCGCACGACCTCGCCGTTGAGCATCGGGTTCTCGGCGATGTGTACGACGAGCCGGCCGAATTCCTCGGGGCGGCCCAAGCGTTGTGGATGAGGTATGACGCTGGTCATCGCATTGAGTGCCGCCTCGGGTAGCACGCCGAGCAAGGGCGTCTCGAAGAGGCCGGGTGCGATGGCCATCACCCGGACGGCATGGCTCGCCAGATCGCGGGCGAGCGGCAGCGTCATCGCCGCGACTCCGCCCTTCGACGCAGAATAGGCGACCTGGCCGATCTGGCCGTCGTAGGCGGCAATCGATGCGGTGTTCACGATGACTCCCCGCTCGCCGCCGTCGAGCGTGTTGGTGGTCATCCGGGCGGCGGCCGAGCGCACGACGTTGAACGTGCCGATCAAGTTGACGCCAATCACCCTGGTGAAGTCCGCGGTCGAGTGGGCGCCAGCCCTGCTGAGCACCCGGCGAGAAATGCCGACTCCGGCGCAATTCACTACGACCCGCAACTCGCCCACCGACTGCGCAATGTCCAGTGCCGCTTCGACGGCTGCCTCGTCGCAGACGTCCGCGGGCGCGAACAGCACATCTCTTCCGAGGTCGGCCGCCACTGTCGGCCCGGCCGACGTCGGAAGATCGGCGATCACGACGGTGGCGCCGCGGTCGTGCAACGCAGCGGCAGCCGCCAGTCCCAGGCCGGAAGCACCCCCGGTTACCACCGCTACCGAATCGTTCAACCGCACCTTGTACTCCCCACCGTCGTGGACATCAGTCAATTTCTGTTCGTCGGCAGAATACAGGTGGTGTGCTGTGTCCTCAGATGTCGCCGCCGACCAACGTGGCCGAGTCCGTTGATCGCACGTAGGAGCGAGACCGAGCCCCCCGACCAACCTGTGGACTCTCGTATACTCGGACGGTGACGACGAAGAAGCGGGCGCGGGCGCCATTCGCTAAGTCCGCTCGGACGCGTGCCCGAATACTTGATTCCGCGGCCCGGGTCTTCAGTAAGAGCGGATATGCCGCCACGCGCCTCACCGACATTGCGGAGGCAGCCGACGTCAAGCAGGGCAGCCTGTACTACTACTTCGATTCCAAAGACACCCTCGTTGCCGAGATGCTGCGGGTGGGCCTGCAAAAGACCCACGAGCATGTCGTCGCAGCCATTGACGCACTTGGCGAGGATGCGTCTGCGACCGCGCGTCTTACCGCGGCGATTCACGCCCACGCCGAAGCGGTTATCGAGGCTGTCGACTACACCGCGGCAAACGCTCGAGTTGTCGGCCAGCTTCCCGACGAAATCCGCGCCCGCCACGTCCGCGTTGACCAGCGGCCCTACGGCCAGCTCTGGGACGGACTGCTGCGCGACGCCCGCGACGCCGGCGAGATTAGGGACGATCTCGACCTACAGACCCTGAGGCTCCTCATCCTCGGATCGTTGAACTGGACCGTCGAATGGCCAGAACGAGCAAAGCGATCACCGGAAAAGGTTGCCAACCTTCTCATCTCAGCGCTTTTCGACGGAATCACCACCGGGGATCACTTGGCCCAGACCGGCACCTAGCGCCGAGTCCGGCTCGGTCGATCGCCGAGGCGCTCGATCTGATTGCGAGCCAACCCGCTAGCAGTAAACTGTATAACTATTCATGGGCACTGGCCGCTGCGTGCACGCCGCCCCAGCACCGGGCGCTTCCCACGGTCGTCGTGGTGTGCCCCGGCCCGTTCGAGGAGGAGTTACGCATGGATTTGGGCGTGAAGGACGCGCGGGTGATCGTCACCGGGGCCACGGCAGGCATGGGACTGGCGACGGCGAACGTCTATGCGCGAGAGGGAGCGCGGCTGGCCGTTCTCGCGCGCAGCCGTGCAAAGCTCGAGCAGGTGGCGGACGAACTCCGTGCGGCGGGTAGCCGCGAGGTGCTCGCAGTGCCGACCGACCTCGCGAACGCTGACAGTGTTCAGGCGGCCTTCAGCGAGATCGAATCTCGTTGGGACAGTTGCAATGTCTTGATCAACACCGTCGGTCCGGGCCTCGGGCTGATGGCTGTGTTCGAGGAGCTTTCCGATGACCACTGGACGACGGCGCTGGAGTTGATTCTGCTCAGCGCGGTACGGACCTGTCGTGCCGCGCTCCCGCTGCTGAGATCTGCCGACTGGGCGCGAATCGTCAACATTTCCGCGCACTCCGTGCAACGGCAATCTCCAACGCTGATCGCGTATACCGCTGCCAAGGCTGCCTTGACGAGTATGACCAAGAACCTCTCGCAGACACTCGCTCCGGAGGGCATCCTGGTCAATACCGTCTCGCCAGGGACCTTCATGACTGAGCAGGTCGCCACCTTCATCGATGAGCTGCATCCCGAAGCCATCGATGAGCTGCATCCCGAAGCGCCTCGGCCGCGCACGGCCGAGGAAGTCGGCGCCGTCCTCGAGGATGTCTTCGGAGACGCGCTGGGCTACCTTGGCAGGGCCGGCCATCCCGAGGAGATCGCGCCGATGATCGCGTTGCTGGGCTCGCGCCTGAACTCGTTCACCACCGGCGCGGATCTCAACGTGGACGGTGGCTCAGACTTTCGCTGAGGCGCAGGATCACCGCAACCTCCACCGCGGCTTCTCGGCACCGCTGCGATTCACCTTCACGGTCTCCACGCCGTTGCCCAACTGGGTGTAGTGCACGCCGTTGCGAATCGCATCGGTACGTCCGACGTCGAGTGAGTCCCAGATCGCCTTCACGGTGCCCTGCACCGCCAGTGGTTCGTTGGCCGCGATCTGATGAGCGATCTCGTCCGCACGTGACCAAAGCTCCTCGCGGGCTGTCACTTCCGATACCAAGCCCACTTGCAACGCACGATTGGCCGATACTCGCTCGTTGAGTCCCATCAGCGCAATCCGCAGCACCTCGCCCAGCGGGATCCTGGCAGCGAGCCCAACCGGTTCGAGTACGGCCGCAAGTCCGTAGCTGACATGGGGATCGAAGAAGGTCGCGTCGTCCGAGCAGATGATGATGTCTGACTCGTTGAGAAGGTAAAAAGCGCCACCAGCTGCCATCCCTTGTACCGCACAGATGACGGGCTTCCATACCTGATTCGCTTTGGGGGACAGGTAGCTGCCGGGGTCTTCACGGCTCCACAGATTCGGCCGCGACACCATTTCCAGCGTGTCGTTGGTATCCACGCCGGTGCAGAACGCGCGCTCACCTGCAGCGCGCACCACGACGGCCCGCACCTCGTCATCCATTCGGATATGCTGCCAAACTCGCGAGAAGTCCTCGCACATCTGCTGATTGAAGCAGTTCAGCCGCTCGGGTCGATTCAGCGTGACGGTCGCGACATGACCGTGGAGCTCATACAGCAGGGTTTCCAGTTCCATGATCGCCCTTTCGGAACGGCTCGTCTCTTCTCGTTGCAAGCATGCCATTTGGAGTGCGAAGCCTCTGGCGCCGAACGCTTCTCGAACTTTGATACACCAATCAGGAGGCCGGCGGTTCGTTTCCTGGAGCGGACTGTCGAACTAGTTGCCTAAGAGGCCTTTCGCTGTGATACCCAGGACTTGTGGGCGTCGACGACCATCACCAGTAACTGGTAGCCGCGCTTGTTCAACTCCTCGGTGAGTGTGGCATAGGCCTGCACAGTCCACCCCCCGGGGGACCGCACCACGAGTCCATCGGCGAGGTTCAGGTGATCGATGTCGAAGACCAACCCGGCCAATCCGCGGGCCGTGCCCGTGTAGGAGAGCCCGTCTCCGGTCGCGTCAGTCCCGTTGGCCATCCGCCGGCACGCCGCCGCGTTGTCGACTTCGATACAGGCGTTGACGGCCAACAGAATCGGACGTTGGCGGCGGCCGAGGGCATACCGCGCCGCACGCTCGTCGTCGACCCTCTTCTTGGCTTGCCGCAGGTCGTTGGCAGCCACCACGTTCGTTGGTCCCACGAATACTCGGTCATCAGCGCCTCGCAGCGAGTCGCGTTGGTTCTGCTGTACACCGGTCAGTGCCGCGCGCTCATTCTCAGAGACCACCAGCGCTACTCGAAAGGGACGCGCAGCGCTCAGACCGGTGGGGCTGCCTTGTGAGCTCACGACTGACGAGGTCATGGGTACGCCGTTCGACGAAGGTCAGGCGCCAATGCAGGGGGTCAAGATCTGCGTACTGCTCCGGTGCCTAGATTCGGGTCAGAATCTACCACGCTATAGAAAATTGATCAACGGGGCTGTTCGAGCGCTGTGACCGGCAGTCGGCGGGACGGCTCAATTTTCAGCTCGTGACCAGATTCTGACTTCCATTCGGAGGGTGTGTGCGCTACGTTACTTTTTGCAGTTATTTGTTTAACTAATCACACGGAGGTGATCGTGGCCACACTGGAGGTCGAGCCGCAGCTCAGCGGCCCGGAGACAGTCAGGAAAGCGCCGCGGGTGCGGACGTCAACCCCCATCCTGGTGTGGGCGACGATCGGCGCTTTGTTCATGGTGTCCGCGGCATACATTGCCGGGAGCTGGATTCTCGGCGGTCGCGCAACGCCGACCCCGCTGGGCAAGGACGAGCCGACAAGCGGAGAGATCGCGTTCAACATCGGCGCGCAGGTGGCTGCTCTCGTTGCCGTCGGCGTGGCGCTCTTCTTCGTGATCCGCAGATGCATCAGGGAACGGCGCGTCACGTTCGATCTAATGCTCATGATCGCTTACGTGATGCTCGTTCAGTGGGATCCGGTGCTCAATTACGTCGTGCCGACGTTCTCCTACACCTCCTTGATGATCAACTTCGGCTCGTGGACGACCGATGTGCCGGGGTGGGTCTCGCCGCGGGCCAACCTGATGCCCGAGCCCACGGCCGCGATCGGTATCGGGTTCATGTGGAGTGCGGCACTGTGCATGCTCGGATGCGGCTTCCTGCGCAAGTTCGTGATGAAGCGCTGGCCGGAGACCGGCAAGCTCGGGATCATCCTGTGGTCGGTCGGCTTCATGGCTGTCATGGACCTCCTCATCGAGAGTGTTCTGTGCTTCGGTCACAACATCGCCTACTTCAACACCGTGGGTTGGCTCACGTTGTGGCAGGGGACATCTCATCAGTTCCCGATCTACGAAGCGCTCGTCTGGGGCGGCTTCGGGTGGGCGCCGCTCATGGTGCTCCGGTTCTACCTGGACGACCGTGGACACTCGGTCGTCGAGCGCGGCGTTGATCGTCTCAACGTGTCCTACAAGACGAAGGTCCTGCTGCAGATCCTGGCCCTGGGTGCGGTGACCAACATCTGCTACGTGAGCTACAACATCGTCATGATCGGCATCAGCCTGCAGAACGACAACGATGCGTCGGCGGTCTACCCAACGCATCTGACGAACTCGCTCTGCGGTCCGGAGAACAAGTGCACCACTCCGGGGAATGGCACTCCGATCCCCACGGGTGGCAAGCCGGCTTCGCCGAGCGATGTGCCCGGCAATGGGCGGACCTGGGTCGACGTCTATTTCGGACGCTGACTGCGACCTGCTGGGACAGCGGGAAAGGCTCTAGGCAGGGCGGTGGCGCGGACGTGAAAGCGTCCCACCACCGCCTTGTTCATTTCCGACAGGATAGGGAATGGCGACCAAGGGGTGTTACGGAGCTGGGATACGCGCCTGAGATCGCCGCGCTTGCCTCAGAACGGAGCTGCCGCTAGAATCTACTCATATATAGAAAGTTGGCAATGGCAGGCTCGAGAGGTCAGGGATCGTAACAATGCAGGTCGCAGTCCAACACGAACTCATTGAGCGTTACCGCAAGTTCGCGGGTGAGAAGTCGACGCAACTGAGCGACGGGCCCCTCATGTTGTCCGCCAGTGAGTACACCTCACCTGAGCAACTGGAGCTGGAACGTGAGCTGCTGTTCCGCCGCCAGCCCATCGTGGTGTGCTTGACGGCCGATGTTCCGGATGTCGGGTCAGTCCTCGCGACGCACATCGATGGCGTGCCGCTGCTGGTGACCCGAGCCAAGGATGGCCGCGCCAGGGTCTTTGTCAACGCGTGCCGGCATCGGGGTGCGCCGCTGGTCGAGCCCGACTGCCGCCGGAGCGGGGCGCGGAACCTGAGCTGCCCGTTCCACGCTTGGTTGTACTCGTTGGACGGCGAGGTGATACGCAAGCCGATCGCCAAAGACTTCTTCGATGTGCCTGGCGAGTCCTTCGGCTTGAAGGAGGTCTCGTCCGATGAGGCGCACGGGTTGATCTTCGCTCAACTCGAGGGTGGCCCTGTCGATGCCGATTCCCGCCTGGGTCGGTTGAGCGAGGACCTCGACAGTTTCGGGCTGGCAGGTTTCCACCATGTCGAAACACGCAAAGCGATCCAGAACTGCAACTGGAAGATGGTCATCGATACGTTCCTCGAGGCGTACCACGTCTTTTCGCTGCACAGCACGACCATCTCTCGGCTCTACCACTCCCACCCGCAGCTGTTCGACGCCTACAACGAGCATTGCCGGCTTATCGGAATCCGAAAGACGATCGACGACATCGGTGAGGACCGGAGCACCTGGCAGTTCCCGCCGCACGCGACAATCCATTACTTCGTCTTCCCCAATACCCTTGTTGTGCACCAGCTCGACCATTTCGAAGTGTGGCGGATCTTCCCGCACGAGACGCCCGGCAATGCGGTGGTGGAGACGAGCATCTATGCGCCCGAACCGCCCAACGACGACACGATCAAGAAGTGGATCCTCAATCTGGACATCCTCATGCAGGTCACCGGCCAGGAAGACTTCCCCATGTGCAAGAAGATCCAGGAAGGTTTGGAGCGCGGCAGCCTCGACGCAGTGGTACTCGGCCAGAACGAGCCCGGTTTGATCCACTTCCACGAGCAGATCGCCAAAGCACTTGGTCCAGTGGATTCCGGTGTGAACCTCTGACGCTATGCCCAGCGAATTCTGGTTCGAACCCCTGACGCCAGTCGGCTTCCTGCGCCGCGCTGCCGCGGTTTACGGTGACAAGACCGCCGTCATCGACGGTGAGCGGACATTCAGCTATCGCGAACTGCTCGACCGGAGCACGCGGTTGGCCGGTGCGCTCACCGCTGCGGCCGGCGGCAACCCGGTGGCGATCCTCGCTCCGAACAGCTACATGTTGCTCGAGTCGCACTACGGTGTGCCCTGGTCGGGTTCACCTCTGCTCACCCTCAACATCCGATTGTCCGCACCTGAGCTCGCCTGGATCATCGAGCACGCGGAAGCTTCCGTGCTCATCTACGACGACTCGCTGTCGAACCTCGCCCACTCGGTTGCGGACCTGGTCGCCGGACGGGTGAAGCTGGTGCGATGCGGGGGCGAGGCTGACGAATACGAGCGGCTGCTTGTCGCCGCGGAGCCTGGGACGCAGCCGATCACCGACGAGAACGCCCTGCTGTCGCTCAACTACACGAGTGGAACCACCGGCAAGCCCAAGGGTGTCATGTATCACCACCGGGGCGCTTACCTGCAATCGGTCGCGATGGCATCCCAGATGGGGCTGGACAGCAATACGCGAATGCTGTGGACACTACCGATGTTCCACTGCAACGGCTGGTGCTTCACCTGGGCGGTAACCGCCGTCGGTGGCACCCATGTCTGTTTGCGGGCGGTGGATCACGCACAGATTTGGCGGTTGATCGACGAGGAGGGCATCACCCATCTCAACGGCGCGCCCACCGTCCTGACGTCCATCGCCTACAGCGAGGCAGCCCACCGCCTGAATGACGGACACAAGCTGCTCGTCGGGACCGGCGGCGCCCCGCCGACCCCCACCATCCTGGCCCGCCTCGCCGAACTGAACATCGATGTCGTCCACCTCTACGGTCTCACTGAGACCTACGGACCTGCCGTCATCTGCGAATGGCAGAAGTCCTGGGACGACCTCGATCCGCCGCGCCGAGCCCGGCTCAAGGCCAGGCAAGGGGTCTGCAACATCGTCTCCCAGCCCATTCGTGTCGTCGATGCCGATGGCGCCGACGTTCCCGCAGATGGGCAGTCGATCGGCGAAGTTGCGATTCGCGGAAACAACGTGATGGCCGGCTATTACAAAGATCTCGACGCGACAGCGGCTGCCGTGCCCGACGGGTGGTTCCGCACCGGTGATCTCGGCGTGCTCCACGAGGACGGCTACTTGGAGCTCCGAGACCGGAGTAAGGACATCATCATTTCCGGGGGCGAGAACATCTCGTCGATCGAAGTCGAGAACGCCATCGCTTCGCACGAGTCGGTGCTGGAAGTCGCCGTCATCGCCATCCCCGACGACCGCTGGGGCGAGGTTCCGGTCGCGCACATCACCCTGCATCCCGGAGCCACCCCCGACCAGGCGGCCATCGAACAACACGTCCGTGCCCAGATCGGCGGATTCAAGGTGCCGAAGCGGATGGTGTTCGAGCCGCTGCCGAAGAACGGCACCGGCAAAGTCCAGAAGTTCGCGCTGCGAGAACAATGGCGTCAGAAGCTGACAGCACCTGACTCAACAGTCTAAGTCCGCTGACCGGCGCGTCGTCGTCCCAGAGCCGACGCCGGGCGATGTGCCGTCACCATCCAACATCAGGGAGCTTTCATGCCCAACGACATCCTTTCACGGCGAGATATCGACTTCCTGCTCTATGACTGGCTCGGTGTCGAAGACCTGACGCAGCGTGCCCGCTACTCCGACCACAGCAGGGAGACATTCGACGGGGTGCTCGACCTCTGCGAACAACTGGCCGAGAAGTACTTCGCACCACACAACAAGCTCAATGACACCCGGGAGCCGACCTTCGACGGAAGCCGCGTGCACGTCAATCCCGAGGTGAAGCGAGCGTTCGAGGCCTTCGCGGCCGCAGACCTCATCGGAATGAGCATGGACTACGAACTCGGCGGTGCGCAGCTGCCGGTCACCGTGGCAAATGCGGGCTTCGCCTGGTTCCACGCCGCGAATGTCAGCACAGCCGCCTATCTCATGCTCACCATGGCCAATGCCAACCTGCTGGCCACCTATGGCAGCACTCGTGATCACGAGCTATTCGTCAAACCGATGCTCGCCGGCCGGTTTTCGGGCACCATGTGTCTCTCCGAGCCGCAAGCGGGATCGTCGCTCGCCGACATCACCACTCGTGCCGAGCTGACCGATGGGGGCCATTACCGACTTTTCGGCAGCAAAATGTGGATCTCGGGCGGTGAGCACGAGATCACCGAGAACATCGTGCATCTGGTCCTCGCGCGCATCGCCGGGGCGCCGGCGGGGGTCAAGGGGCTGTCGCTGTTCGTCGTGCCCAAGTTCCTCGTCGACGACGATGCGGCGATTGGCGAACGTAACGACGTCGCACTGGGTGGACTCAATCACAAGATGGGCTACCGCGGCACAACGAACACCGTCCTGAACTTCGGCGACGGTACCCACCGTCCGTACGGGTCGGCCGGCGCAGTGGGTTACCTTGTGGGTCAACCCAATGCCGGTATCTCGTACATGTTCCACATGATGAACGAGGCACGGCTCGGCGTCGGTATCGGTGCCGTCGCACTGGGATATACCGGTTACCTCAAGTCGGTGCGGTACGCGAGCGAGCGGCTGCAGGGCCGGGCCGCGGCTCGCAAGGGCGTTGACGACAAGCCGGTTCCCATCATCGAGCATGCCGACGTCCGCCGCATGCTGCTGACCCAAAAGTCCTATGTCGAAGGCGCCTTGGCTCTTGCGCTGTACTGTGCGAACCTCGTCGACGTCCGCTCCAGCGGTGCGGACAAGAAGGAGTCCGCCGAAGCGACGCTGCTGCTTGACGTGCTGACGCCGATTGCCAAGAGTTGGCCCTCGCAGTGGTGTCTTGCGGCCAATGATCTCGCCATCCAGGTACACGGAGGGTACGGATATACCCGTGACTATGACGTGGAGCAGCACTACCGCGATAACCGCTTGAATCCCATCCACGAGGGCACACACGGCATTCAGAGTCTCGACCTGCTCGGCCGCAAGGTGACTCAGCACGACGGTGCAAGTCTTGCTTTGTTGTCCGACCGCATCGCCAAGACGATCGACACTGCGACCGCTCGTGGTGAGGAACTCGCGCATATTGCCGGCCAACTGGGTGGGCGGTGGACCCGTTTGATCGAGGTAACCGCCAAACTGGTCGGTGAAGCGGATCGTGAACTGGCGCTTGCCAACAGCGCAATCTACCTCGAGGCGTTCGGCCACTTGGTGATCGCCTGGATATGGCTGGAGCTGTTGCTCGTCAGCTCGTCCCGGGACACTGATTTCTACGCAGGAAAGGTCCAAGCGGGCCGGTTCTTCTATCGCTACGAGCTTCCCCGGGTAGATCCGCAGCTGGAGTTGCTGGAATCCCTCGACAGTACGACTGTTGATATGAAGGCAGAGTGGTTCTCGTAGGCGGATCAGTTCCCGCGGCGCAGCACCCCTGAACATACGAATCGCCGGTGACTTTGGGGTCATCGGCGGTGCGAGCGCCGCGCCAGGGTCAGCAACTTCGCAGGAGGCGCGCTCCTGTGGGCGGAGCCAGTCCGACGCCGCGCACCGACAGCACCTTTCGACAAGGGCCAGTAAGGATTCCAGCGAGGGCGGTCACCGAGTCCCGAACAGCCCTCGCTGGAATCCTGCCCAAACCCGGGCAGGGTTTCTTGGCTAGCGGCGGACGTCCATGCCCGCGTCGACCTTGAGGAGACTGCCGGTGAACGTTCGGCCGAGGTCGGACAGGAGGAAAAGGATGGCGTTGCTGACGTCCTTGGGCTCGATCATCGGGAAGTCAGGCAACGCTGTCTGCATGGCATTGGCCATGTGTGGCGTCTGCTCGATCATCTTGAACAGTGCCGGGTTCTCCAGCACCATCGGTGTCGCGCAATTGGTCGGCGCAACCGCGTTAACCCGAATCCTGTGTGGTGCAAGCATATTGGCATATGCCCTGACTAGTGCGACAACCGCCACCTTCGTCATCAGATAGGCATCAGAACCGCCGCCGCCGTCGGTCATGTCCAGCAGGGCTGCCATCGAGCTGGTCGCGATCAAATGTCCGCCCTTGCCACGCTCCTTGAGGTGCGGGATGGCTACCTGGAAGGTATTCCAGACACCGATCTGCATGACGTCGATACCCAGGCGCAGGGCTTCCGGTGCATCGACTTCGTCGGGGTTGGAGAGGATGAGCCCGGCATTGGCCAACACCGTGTCGACATAGCCGAACTGGCGGACCCCCGCATCGAATACTGCCTGCAGGGCCGACTTGTCCCGAACATCGGCCGCTTCGAAGTGAATCTCGCGGCCGGTCTTCTCCACAAGGCGAGCGGTCTCTTCGAGGTCCTCCCACGTGCCCAACTTGTACGGAACGCCGTCGATGTCGTGACAAACGTCCACGGCGACGATGTTCGCGCCTTCTTCTGCGAGAGTGACTGCGTGCGAGCGGCCCTGACCGCGTGCCGCACCGGTGATAAAGACAACCCGACCGTCGAGCAAACCCACGATTATGTTTCCTTTCCGCCGGATGTGCAGACAGTGCGCATCGGCCACGGTGATCCGCCATGCGCCGAAGCTGAACGACGCCTCAGCGACCATACCAAGATATATCAATACGTTTATAGGAATAGCGAAATATGGCGACGGGGTAGACCGAAGCCCGCGGTTCGCGGCGGCGTGCTCGCGAGAGGGCATTCGAAGCTACACTCGATTTTCGGTTGCAATGACGAATCTGAGCGATTCACAGCAAACAGGCTCACAGCAAAGAGGTGCTCATGCGAACTGGTGGTGAATTGCCAATCGGCAAGTGCGGCAATGCAGGGTGCGTTGCGGCCGAGTTCGCCACAGTGAGCCGTGACGTCCCATGAGCGCTATTGAGTTGGGCTTACCAGATGCCGGGATGCATCCGCTGCACGGCATTCACGAACCGACGACGAGCACGCCGGCACGTTGCCCCGGCTCGATTCGGCGCACAACCTCGATAGACATGACACGTGATGCGGGCTCCCTTGATCCGGTGTATCTCTCTGGACGGGCACGGGACCTGATGACTACGCATGACGGTATGGCTGTTGAGATAGGCCAGGCCAGCATGCGCGTGGCGGTCGAGAAGCTCACCCGCGTAGTTCGGCAGATCGACGTCGAACCCGTGGTCGCAGGAATGGATTTGGTCGGCGCTCCGGCGATGGGCGGATTCCGGGCCGCGGTCGACAAGGCAGCTCCGGAGTTGAGCGAGCACCGCGACCTGCGCTATGCGCTGCTCGATGACGTCCCGGTCGCCACCCTGATCTCTGGGCATGCATTGTCGGCGTCCGGCGCGCTCGGGAACGGCGCCACGTCGGGCTACCTCCCGGTCGCAGACCAATGTGCGGGTTTCGTGACCGGCGGACTGCTCATGACGTCATTTGAGTCCGGGGTCCCTGCTGTTGTGACTGGACCGCCGGCACCGCGACTCGAGGACCCCGACGACCCGTTGGCGTGGCATGACATGTCGGCGCTACCCGTCCACGGGATGCGTCGTCGGCGGCGACTTGACGTGAAACGCAACGGGGCCTCAGAGATGGAAATCGATGCGATGTTCCGCGACACCTACGTTCGCGCCGACGGCATCGAGACCATCATCCACGAGTACACGGTCACGGCCGTCGTGGAGTCCGATACCCAGACAATCGTGAGCGCGCAGGCGGTGGCCCGCGTACTACCCTGGCAGGAATGTCCGGGCGCCGTCGCCAGCGCGACTCGGCTCATCGGAATGAGGCTCGATCAACTGCACCACCGCGTGCGGCGCGAGTTCCGCGGGACGTCGACGTGTACCCACCTCAACGACTTGTTGCGCGGCGTCGCGGACGCCGCCGCGCTGTATGGCCTGCTGCCCGCCAGCTGAGGCTCGGCGGCATACCGTCACCGCGGCGAGAACGCTCCCGGCAGAAAGGCGCGGAGCAACCCCTCGTCACCGCCGTACTCGGCTGGCCCGGGCTCGGCCATGAGGCTGAAACAGATGCGAGCCACCCAGTAGGCCATCGTCTCCGGGGCCACATCGTCGCGGACGTCCCCTCGTGCCGCGGCGTCGGCGAATCGCTCGCCGAGTACCTCTCTCAAACGGCTCTGCCATTTCTCGGATGCCGAAGCGGCGTGGTAGGTGCGACCCAATTTGTCGTCGAAGGTGAACATTCGCATCGTCGGTGACTCCCGCGCTGCCGCAATGCCAACCATGCAGCTACTCACCAATTGGTCTGCGAACGGCTCATCGGTTTCCCAACAGCGCTGCGTCGCGTCGAGCACTGCTGTCACTGCCCGCAGGAAGCACTCGGCCAGCACCGCATCGCGATTCGGGAAATAGCTGTACACGGTGCTGCGATGGACCCCTGCCTTGTTCGCTATGTGGGTCATCTTCGTGGCGTCCAGCCCGCGCTCTGCGTAACACGCCTCCGCCGCGTCTAGCAGGCGGTCGCGCGCCTGGTCGTCACTAGTCGGCAGATCCGCGCCCCAGGCGGGGGTCCGCGCTACGGTCCGTGTCCCCATACCGTCCATTCAACCTTTCCCAGACTTCGAACCCAACCTTGACTCGACCGACACTCTTGCCTAGTTTGTCGTTTGGGAGACAGATCATCGGACAGTGTCGTCGTGTTGACAGGATCGTTTAACGTACGCGCCGGCCGTCTGGTGGCTGATATGTCAGCACCTGTGCTCCTTGCCGAAGGGAGCTACGTGCGTGCCGGCAATTGCGGCGTGTTCAAAGAAGCGGTTCCGGCCGCTACGGCCGTAGCTCTGCTGTTCACACCTTTTCGATGACGAATGGGAGCATTGCCATGTCCGACTTCTTCAGTGGCAAAGTCGCGTTGATCACCGGTGCAGCGCGCGGGCAGGGGCGCGCTCACGCGGTTCGGCTCGCTAGCCGCGGTGTCAACATCATTGCGGTAGACATCTGTCGGGACATTCCGACCATGGACTACCCGAACGCGACTCGAGCCGACCTCGACGAGACCCGGGATCTCGTGGAGGCCGAGGGCGCCAAGATCGTGACCGGCGTGGCCGACGTCGCCGACCAGGCGGCGCTGAAGGCGGTCCTCGATGACGGGCTTGCGCATTTCGGTCGCCTCGACATTGCCATCGCCAACGCCGGAATAGTGCGCTACGGCGAAGATGAAGATCCGATCGCCACCTGGAACGACATCATCAACACCAACTTGACCGGCGTCTGGAACACCTGCTTCCTCGCTCGTCAGCCCATGATCGACGGTGGGCGCGGCGGTTCGATCGTCATCACCAGTTCCTCCGCCGGCCTCAAAGGCACAGGTACCCATAAGACCGGTGCCCAGGCGTACACCGCCTCAAAGCGCGGCATCGTCGGACTCATGCAGGTGTTAGCGCTGGATCTGGCCCCCCACAACATCAGGGTCAACACCATCCATCCGACCGGCGTGGCCAGTGGCATGACGATGAATGACGCATTGGCCAAAATGGTCGAGAGCGGCAGCCCCGAGATCATGGCGATGCAGAACGCCCTGCCGGTCCAGATTCTGCAGCCCGAGGACATCGCCGATGCCGTCGAGTGGCTCGTCAGTGACAAGGCCCAGTACGTCACGGGTATCACTCTCCCCGTTGATGCGGGCTTCACCGTCCGCTGACCCGCTACCCACGTCGACCGATGTCGGCCGTCGCTTCAGCGAGAAGGTGCTTGATCGCGGCGGCGGCTCGGAATAAGATTCAAAGAAATTATAGAATCTTGCCAGGAGTAGAATCCTGGATGAGTCAACAATCACATCCCCCTCTGCCAGAGGCGTAAGGAGCCAAGGATGCCTTTACAAGACACCCATCAGATCGTGTCAGTCGATGACCACCTCATCGAGCATCCCCGAGTCTGGCAGGACCGCTTGCCGGAGAAGTTTCGTGAGGCAGGCCCCAGGATCGTCGAGGTGGACGGCCAGCATCTGTGGTCATACGACAACACGTTGTACCCGACGATCGGTCTGAACGCGGTGGCGGGGAAGCCGCCGGAGGAGTGGGGCACCGATCCGGTGCGCTACGAAGACATGATCCCCGGCTGCTACGACCCGGTAGCGCGGGTCGCGGACATGGATCTCGACGGCGTTCAGGCGGCCCTGTGCTTCCCTTCGTTCCCAGGGTTCGCGGGTGGAACGTTCTATCGGGGCAAGGATCGCGACTTGGCCCTGCTGTCTGTCAAAGCGTGGAACGACTTCCACGTTGACGAGTGGTGTGCGGCGGCGCCTGATCGCTTCATTCCACTTGGCATCCTCCCGATCTGGGACATCGACGCGTCTGTAGCCGAGGCTGAGCGCTTGGCCGCCAAGGGAGTGAGGACGGTGTCCTTCCCCGACAGCCCGGTGCCATTGGGTCTGCCGTCGTTCCACTCAGATCACTGGGACGATCTATGGCAGGTTTGCTCGGACGCTGGCATGCCGGTGTCGCTGCACTTCGGGGCAGGCGGCTATGTGCCCGGGTTCTCGTTCACCAAGACCTCCACCTTCCAGGACGACCTGGCAACCCAGCAGATCGCGGCCCCCTTCGCGGTGGCAATCACCATCTTTGCGACCAATCTGATGTGGTCTACCGTCGACCTGTTGTTCTCCGGCAAGCTGCAGAAGTTCCCGAATCTTCAGTTCTCACTGTCCGAGGGCGGCATCGGTTGGGTGCCCTACATCTTGGAGCGTGCCGACTACGTCTGGGAACGGCACCGCTACTACCAGGCGATCGACTTCGACTCGCGCCCTTCGGAGCTGTTCCGTTCCCACTTCTGGGGTTGCTTCATCGATGACGAGCACGGATTGTCCAATCGCCACGCGATCGGAATCGACCGAATTTGCCTGGAAATCGACTTCCCGCACTCGGATTCGAACTGGCCCAACTCACGCAAGCGGGCGGCTGAGGTGCTCGCCACGGTGCCCGATGACGAATGTGCTCTCATCGTCGAGGACAACGCGCGCCGCATGCTGAACTTCCCGCGGCCGGCTGACGCGAAAGTCGCGGCCGTCTAGCTGCTGAAGAAGATGCTGAATGCGGGTTGAGGCGGCTCTGGGCGTTGCCTTTGTTCAACGGCCGGGGCGCCTCGACCACCATTCGGCGCGACAGACCGGCCAGCGTCATGACTCCGATTGAGGGCGTGAGATGACGCGCGTCGGTTTCTTCGGGATTGGTCAAATGGGCGGCCCGATGGTGTCGCGGCTGCTCGATCGTGGTCAGCACGAGATCGTTCTCTATGCCCGTCGGCCTGAGGTGTGTGCGCCTTACATCGCGCGCGGGGCGCGTCTGACTCGCTCGCTCAAGGAGCTGGCGATAACCAGCGATGTGTTGATCCTGTGTCTGTTCTCGGATCTGCAGCTGCGGGCGACGGCTTTTGGCGCGGCAGGCTTCCTTGCGCATCTGGGCGAGGGCGCAGTCGTCGTTTCGCATACGACGGGTAGTCCGGCGCTTGTCGCTGAGATGGCTCGTTGCGCACCCCAGGTGCATATGGTCGACGGTCCGGTCAGCGGGGGCCCGGAAGATATCGGTCAGGGCAAGTTGACGGTATTGGTGGGCGGTGAGTCCGGTGCTGTCTCTGTGGTGCGGGACATCGTGAACGCCTACGCCGACCCCATAATCGAGACCGGCGCACTCGGGAGTGCGTTGACGGTCAAGCTGCTCAATAACCTTCTGTTCGCAGCCAATTCGCAATTGCTCGCGGCAACCGCTGCGGCCGGAGCAGCGTGGGGATTGGACGAGCAGTCCTTGCTCACCGCCTTGAGCGCATGCAGTGCAAGCAGCACAGCCCTTCAGCGTGTGCTGCAGGTCGGCGGTCTCGCTCCCTTCGAGCGGCGCGCGACGCCGTATCTACGCAAGGACGTCACGGCGGCGGTTGCGCTGGCCGAGGAGTTGGGATTGGCGATCGATCTTGTGCGTGGCGTGGCAGAAGGTGGACCACTGGCGGTGACGTGACTTCGGTTGGCGTATCGGCGATTCAGGTTGTCAGCTGCTGAGCGAGTTCGCGCTTCGACACCTTGCCCAAGCCTGTGAGTGGAAGCTCGTCGACCACGTGTAACCGCTCGGGCCACTTCTGCTTCATGAATCCCCGCTCGTCGAGGAATCGGCATATCTCGTCGAGTGTGACGTCGGGATGATTGGCGGAACGCTGAACAACCGCGCATACGACCTCGCCGCGCGCTTCGTCCGGTAGGCCGAGAACGGCAACGGTGTCGATCAACGGGTGAGCCAGCAGCTCGTTCTCGATCTCGGCTGGGGCAATATTCTCACCTTTGCGAATGATCAAGTCCTTCAACCGGCCTGTGATCACCAGCCTGCCGTCGGACCGAAGGAACCCCGTGTCGCCGGTTCGGAGCCAGCCCTCTTGGGTGACCGTCGCGATCCATTGCTCGCGATCGACATAGCCCGGTGTCAGGACATCACCGCGCACTTCGACCTCTCCTGTCGAGGCGATGCGCACCTCGGCACCGGGAACGGGCAAGCCCGCCGTGTTCGACCGCTGTTCAAAGGTGTCTGACGGCTGGATCGCCGTCACCGTTGGGGCTTCCGTCATGCCGTAGCCATGCAGAACGGGCACCCCCAGAACATGTCTGATCTTTTCGTGTAGCTCCGGTGGGCAGGGCGCACCACCACCGATCAGCATGCGAAGCGTAGGGATGATCGGAGCGTCGCCATCCGATGCGAGCTGAGCGGAAAGCAGCATCTGGTAGAACGCCGTGCTTGAGCCGGTAAACGTCACCCGATTGGCGGCAAGCACGTCAGCGATGTCGGACTCGATCCGCGGTAGCAACAACACGGGAAACTCACCGATCAGGGCGCACGAGAGATAGAAGATGCCTCCCACATGTGCGATGGGAAAGTTGATGGTCCCTACGTCGTTGGGCACCGATCCCAGGCCGAGTGACTTCACGTAGCCCCGCGCTGCCGTCAAGAGCGACTTATCGCTGTGCTGCACTCCTTTCGGTTGGCCGCTGGTTCCCGATGTGAAGAAGACCCATCGGGGCTGCTCTGGAGGGAAACTCTTTGCCGTTGATGTTGCTTGGTTCGCCGGCATTGAACGGACAACATCGAGGAAGTCCGGCGGAAGCTGAATCACCCGTGTACCTGGTGGCGCGTTGTGCTTCGTCGATTCATCGACGATCAACACGTCGGCGTGGGCGATCTCGAGTGCGGCCGCGACCTCCCGTTTGCGGAACAGATGCAGCACCGGCGCCTGGACGGATACGCTTCGTGAAAGCGCCAGCATCAGAACCGCTGCGGCGCAATGACTTGGCAGCTGCCAGGCGACGGTCATGGTGCTTTCGACACCATGCGCTGCCAGCCAGTCTGCTGCTGCCGCTGACAGACTGGCCACCTCAGTGTTCGTCAGCACCGTGCCGGTTGGCTCGACCAGCAGCCGACTGTCAGGACGGTTCAATGCCGCAGACTCGAGCTCTTCGGTGATTGAACAGGGGACCATCGGTACGTCCCTCCGTGGAGTCAGGTAGCCGCCAGAAAATCTGTGCAGAGTTAGAATGATAGCGTCGCGCCGTCGTCAACTTCGCGTATCCACTCTTGCGCCAAATTAGATTAATAGTTAACTATAGTGGCGTACAGTGAGGCCGATACAGCCACCTCGGGAGGATCTTCCATGACGACCTCGTCGATTCCCACCTCGACCGTCCAGTCCAACGCGGAGACCCGCCTCTACATCGATGGGGAGTTGCGGGAGTCGCCGACCGGGCGCACCGCAGAGAACATCAACCCGGCTACTGAGGAGCTCCTCGGTGTCGTCACCGACGGCGGCGCAGAGGATATGGAGTCGGCCATCGCCGCGGCTCGGCGCGCGTTCGACACGACGGACTGGTCGACCAATCACGAGTTCCGCCGGCACTGTCTCCTGCAGCTTCACGAAGCGCTGCAGGAGGAAAAGGAAGACATCCGTGCCGAATTGGTCGCCGAGGTCGGTGCGCCGCTGTCGTCGACCTACATTGCTCATCTGGACTGGCCGATTGCCGACAGCATCAGGTGGCCGGCGCACTACATCTCCGAATTCCCTTGGGAGCGCGCGCTGCCCGACGGGGCGTTACTGGGTGCACCCTATCGACGCAAGGTCGTCAAAGAGGCACTCGGTGTGGTGGGGGCCATCACCCCTTGGAACTTCCCGTTCGAGATCATCAGCAACAAAGTTGCTCAGATCCTCGCGACCGGCAACACCATGGTGCTCAAACCCGCCATCGAGACCCCATGGAGCGGACTGCGCTGGGGCCGTATCGTTGCCGAAAAGACCGACATCCCAGCGGGCGTCTTCAACGTCGTTCCCACGTCCGACAATGGTGTCGCTCAACTGCTGGCCACTGACCCGCGTGTGGACATGGTGTCCTTCACCGGCTCGACGGCGGTCGGCACGCTGCTTCAGAGATTGAGCGCCGACACCATGAAGCGCACCCTGCTCGAGCTCGGCGGCAAGTCGGCATACATGGTCCTCGACGACGCCGATATGGATGCGGCACTACCCGGCTGCATTGGAGCGCTGATCCATTCCGGCCAAGGCTGCGGATTGACCACCCGAATGCTGGTGCCGCGACAGGCCTACGACCAGGCGGTCGAGGTCGCCACAGCGATGTTTGCGGCGATCCCAGTCGGAGACCCCACTGATCCCACAACGTTCTGCGGCCCGTTGGTCTCGGCCAAGCAACGTGACCGCGTGCTGAACTACATCGAGATCGGCAAGCAGCAAGGGGGCCGCGTGACAGTCGGCGGCGGCAAGCCGCAGCAGCTCGATCGCGGCTACTTCGTAGCGCCGACCGTGTTCGCCGATGTCGACGCGAGCCACCGCTTGTTCCAAGAAGAGATCTTCGGCCCGGTGATCACCGTGACTCCGTATGACGGAGGCGATGAGGCTCTCATCGAGCTGGCGAATAATTCCAGCTACGGTCTCTCAGGCGCAGTCATGGGTTCGCCCGACCGGGCGATGTCGGTGGCCCGGCGAATCCGCACCGGGACAATGAACCTCAACGGTGCCATGTTCTATGGCGCAGATGCACCGTTCGGCGGCTACAAGATGAGCGGCGTCGGTCGGCAGAACGGTCACGAAGGCTTCGAACAACACCTCCACACCAAGACGATTGGATACACCACCGCATGACCGATGTACTGAGCGGGATTCGCGTCGTCGAACTCGCCGCATGGACATTTGTTCCGGCAGCAGGTGCGGTACTCGCCGATTGGGGCGCCGACGTCATCAAAGTCGAACACCCTGAGACTGGCGATCCGCAACGGGGACTGATCAACTCGGGCATCGTGGCCGGAGCCGGTGGCGTGAACCACTTCGTTGAGCAACCGAATCGCGGCAAGCGCAGCATCGGATTGGACACCTCCAGTCCCGAGGGGCGGGAGGTGTTGATGAAGCTGATCGAGTCGGCGGATGTCTTCCTCACCAACCTGCTGCCCGACTCGCGGCGCCGCATGGGAATTGACGTGGACCAGGTCCGTGCGCGCAACCCGAAGATCATCTATGCCCGCGGGCACGGTTACGGAACAAAGGGCGAGGCGGCGAACCAGGGTGGCTTCGACCTCGCCGCGTATTGGGCTCGGGGAGGGATCGGTGACGGCTACGCCGCCACTGATGGATCCTATCCGCCACTCCAACTGCCGGCGTTTGGTGACGTCTATGGCGGCCTGACGATCGCCGCCGGAATCGCCGGAGCGTTGGTCAAGCGTGAGCGTACGGGCGAGCCGTCGGTTGTCGACGTGTCCCTACTCAGCGCCGCCATCTGGCAACTCGGTCCCAACATCGTAGGTGCCGGGGTCACGGGTCGAGATGTTCCCAAGTTCTCACTCGAAGAGATGCCCAACCCCGCCGTCAACCTCTATAAGACCCGGGACGGCCGGTTCATCGCGTTTGTGCTTCTGCAGGCAGACCGATTCTGGTCTGACTTCTGTGCGCGCCTGGGGCGGCCTGATCTGACATCGGATGATCGATTCGCCACTGCGCCAAAGCGTTTCGAGAATCGAAGGGAATGCATTGCCGAGCTGAGGGCGATCTTCGCTACGGAGGATCTCGCCCATTGGGAGAAGTCCTTCGCCGGTTTCGAGGGCGTGTGGGACGTGATGCGCACCGCGCACGAGATCCACGCCGACCCTCAGGTGATCGCCAACGGATACCTGCCCCGCACGACTGATGCCAATGGCAACGAATTCGCCCTGGCAGGCAGCCCGGTTCAATTCGACGAGACGCCGTTGGAACTCACGTGCGCCCCGGGGCACGGCGAGCACACCGATGAAGTACTCGCCGAACTGGGCTACGACGAGGACCAGATCATCGACCTCAAGATCAAGTCGGTCTTGCTGTAGGTGGCACACCCGATCGTGCGCCTGACGAAAACAG
Organism: Mycolicibacterium anyangense; assembly: GCF_010731855.1. NCBI lineage: Bacteria > Bacillati > Actinomycetota > Actinomycetes > Mycobacteriales > Mycobacteriaceae > Mycobacterium > Mycolicibacterium anyangense. The sequence goes on from NZ_AP022620.1 coordinate 4,314,786, forward strand.
CACTGAGCCGGTCGATCCCGGTGTCGCGGGTGAGTCACTGATGGTCGCCTCGGTCGACTCCTTGATCGATCTGCTCAGTGTCCGCGGCGCCGGAATCGACCAGTATCTGGGCTCGACGCCCGACATCGGGATGCCCCGGGTATTCGGCGGGCAGGCGGCAGCTCAGGGTTTGATGGCAGCGGCCAGCACGGTAGCGGAACGGCTTGTCCCATACTCTGTTCAATCGCACTTCTTCTCTGCGGGACTGATCGGACCACCGATCGAGTTTCATGTCGAGCGGCTCCGCGATTCGGGATCGTTCTCCGACCGTCGGGTCATCGCCGAGCAGCAGGGGCGGCGACTCCTCTCTGTGCAGGCTTCGTTCCACGCACCGGAATCGGGCCCGGAACACCAACTGACGGTAGAGGCGGTCGACGGCCCATCACAGGGAGCGGCAGAAATGCGGCCATTCCCCCAGGAATGGCCGGACTTCTATCGCGGCTGGTCTTCGTTGGATATCGACTGGTACCCAGATGTGAAGCCTGGCAGTGCAACTGGAGAAGGTGCGCTGGCTCGGCTATGGGCGCGGACGTCGAAGCCGGTGGAAGGGCCACAAGCACTCCACAGTGCCATCGCGATATGCGTGGCCGACCTGACTCTGTTGTCGAACGCCTTTGTGCCGCACGGCATCAAACCCCATCGCGACATGATGGCGTTCACCCTCGATCATTGCCTCTGGTTTCACCGGCCCTTCCGGGTTGACCAGTGGCTTCGTTTCGATCAGGTGTCGCCCAGCGCCTCGGAAGGCCGGGCCTTCTGCACTGGCCGATTGTTCGACGAGCGCGGCAACTTCGTCGCCTCCGCGACCCAGGTGGGTCTTGTTCGCGGATGGTCGGGTCAGCCGGACCAGCCTCGGTGAACGGGTCGACGTAGACGTAGTAGGTGTCAGCTCTCTTGCAGCGGAGCGAAGAACGATGCCACGTCATCGACGAACAGCTCGGGCTGCTCGAATGCCGCGAAGTGGCCGCCGCGCGGCATGGACGTCCAGTGCGTGATGTTGTAGTTGGGTTCACACCAATGCCGGGGAGTCTGGAACAACTCCTTGGGGAATGACGCAATACCGGTGGGCACCTCCACCCGCGCGACGTCGGCCCCGAAGGTCGAGAAGAAGCTTTCCCAGTAGAGGCGAGCCGAAGAAGCCGCTGACGCGGTGAGCCAGTAGAGCATCACGTTGTCGAGCATCTCGTCGCGGGTCAACACATTCTCCGGGTGACCGGCGCAGTCCGTCCACCTCCAGAACTTCTCGACGATCCAGGCTAGCTGCCCGACCGGCGAGTCCACGAGGGAGTAGCCGAGGGTTTGCGGTCTGGTTGCCTGTTGCGTCGAGTATCCCGCGTCCCAACGTTGGTAGTAGGCGATGCTTTCCAGCGACTGTTGCTCTTCGTCGGTGGGCTGGCCCATGTCCGCGGGTGGGAAGCCGATCGGCAGGTTGAGATGGATGGCCACACAGCCGCCGTTCAAGCGGCCCATGTGTGTGGTGACGCTGGCGCCCCAGTCGCCCCCCTGCGCACCGTAACGGTCATACCCAAGGCGGTTCATCAAGGTATCCCACGCGCCGGCAATCTTCTCGACGCCCCAGCCGGTCTCGCTGGGTTTGCCAGAGAAGCCGAAACCGGGCAGCGACGGGCACACCACGTGGAATCCCAATTCCGTCAGTGGTTCGATCACCTTGTGGAACTCGACGATTGATCCAGGCCAGCCGTGGGTGATCACAATGGGAAAGGCGTCCTCTCGCGAGGAGCGCTGGTGGATGAAATGGATGTCGAGGCCGTCGATCTCGGTGGTGTAGTGATCGAATCTATTCAACGCGGCCTCCCGCGCGCGCCAGTCGTATCCGTCTGCCCAATACTCAGCGAGTTCGCGGGTGTAGGCAAGTGGTATGCCCTGGCTCCAGTCATCGACGCATTCGGCCTCGGGCCAACGGGTTCGGCTCAGGCGCAGCTTCAGATCATCGAGTTCGGCGTCGGGAACCGCAATGCGGAAGGGCTTGACCAGTGGCATGGAGCAGTTCTACCACCCAGCCGTGCAATTAGTAAAATGTATAATTGTCGCCCTATACAAGGGCGCCTGTCTCGAATCAGTGATTACGTCCGGTCGGCGTTGGGCAGATTTCGCTTGGCTTTGCCTGGGTAGCCGAAGAACTTTTCAAAGTTCTCGTCGTTGATGGTGTGGACCGAATTGCGGGTTGTCGCTGCGCGCAGCGCCGCCAGCCGGGCTCGAGCTTTCTGGACCTCGGTTGGTGAGCCGGTCTGCTCCAGGGATGCGATGTGACGCTCGGCTGCGGCGATCTCCAGACGAAGCCGCTCGCCTGCCTCGCCGTAGGTCAAGAGATCGTGGTCGTCTTCGTCGAGCTTCTCGCGGGCCGGGACGGTGGTTGATTCATTGTCGCTTGCCATGGTCATCCTTGTCGGGGAGGGCAATCAGTAATGCCTCATGGTACCGAGTCGACCACGGAACGAAAGGGGCCGTGCACTCTGTGCACCGGTTCATTGGCTGGCGAGAGCTGTTGGCGTTGTTCGTTGTTCGCTGATCTTGATTGTCGCTGTGCGCGGGAAGTCACGCCAACCGGCGCTCGCCGACCGGTGTCCAACCGGTGAGAGAGACGGTGTCCCGGTCCAGCGCCTCACCAAGGGGCATTTGGCCTGCCTGCGACCGGGCAAGGAATTCCTGCATCACCTGGTCGGGCTCTCGGTCAAGTTCGTAAATGACCAGGTACCGGTGCGTCGGGGGTGGTAGCGCGGCGGGCAGCTGCTGGCCTTCGGCAACCTTGACCTCCGAGATCGTGTAGCGTTGCGCCGCAACTACTCCCGGTACCGCAAGAACCTGAGGAACACCCTTGGTGTCGTACCACTCGTTGTAGGCGGCGTCTTCGCCGGCGATCGGATTGCTCAAAACGACAAGCACGTTCTTGGCCACCTGGCAGACGTTATGGCAGTTGACTGTCATCGTCAATGTGCGGTGGTCCGGCCGGTCGAACAGTCGACCTGATCCAGTTTGCTATTCGAGCAGATCGACGACCGTGTCCAGGTCGGAGCTCGAGAGCACGAATTCCTCTGTCTTCCGCAGATGTTTCTCCCAGAGCTGGCCGGCCTTCTCTGCATCCCCGGCTTTGATCAGCTCGAGCGCCATCCGGTGCGTCTTGGCCGATCGGCGGATGGCTTGGTCGGCGCGAGGACCTTCGGTGGGCTGAAGTGAGCGGTTCGCGTTGACGATGATGTGGTGCAACATGTCGCTGATTGTCTGCAGGGTCTTGTTGCCGGATAGCCGTGCGATAGCGACGTGGAAATCGGTCAGCTGGGCCGCGATGTCGCTGCCCGGCTTCAACTGCTCCTCGGCTTCGACGATCTGCTCCAGCTCGGCGATGACTGCTGCATTCCGTTGCTTGGCCAACCGCACGACCATGGGTGTTTCGATTTCGCGGCGCGCGTCGTAGACATCCTTGAGCGTCACTCCTTCGTACTCGAGAATGAGTCCGGCGTAACGAGCGAGCGTCTCGCGTCGCGGACGGGTCACTCGGGCGCCGCCACGCGCACCACGCTGCACGACGATCAGCGATTCCGACTCGAGAACCCGGAATGCCTCGCGTAGCGTCGGTCGTGACACGCCGAATCGCTCCATCAGCTCTGACTCCGGCGGTAGCATCGTCCCCTCGGCGATCTCGCCGCGGATGAACATCCTGCGCAGCACGGTAGCCACGCGATCCGCCATCTTCGGTTCGCGAAGGCTGGTGAGCTCCATATCGACCCTTCCACCGGTCACGATAATCAACTAACTATTTGCAGATTAGCTGAACGGGCCCCCGCGCGGCCGCTTATATTCCACTCAGTGACCAAGGTCATCTTCGAGGCTCCGAGTGGCCTCCACGGACCATTCCACCCCCTGTTGCCGCGACTAGGAGCAGTTGTATTCATCCGCTGGGCAGTCAGCCAACCGGGGACTCGGCCGCGCGTGCTCGCCGAGATGCGCAGGCGACTCCCCAAGGCGTGCTTCGACACTGACGTGGGTAGTTGCCGAGGTGGTCGATGTTCGAGGTGCGGTTGGTAAAAAGGTTCATCCGGGATGTCTTGGGGTTCCGTTGGCCAATCGGAACGTCACCGGACGGGCATTCCACTACACGATTTCGGCTGATTGAAACGCTTGGATCGAGTTCTTCGACGACATAGGGTCGGGATTTGCGGCCGCCGGTAGCCATTGAGTGGGGCGATTCTCCCTTTCGTGGGTCTTTTTGGATTGTCAACGCGTCATGGCGATGTCGACGGCGGTGCGCCGATCGAGACCCAGGAGCGAGGTCGTGTGGCCGCGAGTGCCCATGAGTGACGGAGCCGGGAGACGCGGTGACGGTTGGACCGTCTACTGAGCCGTGCCGACGGTCCGCTCAGCCGACCGGTGTCTCGTATCGGAGGCACCGGTCGAGAAGAATCTGCGCAATGCGATTCGGGTCGCTGATCATCACGTCATGACAGGAGTCGACTTCGACGATGGTGTTCACTCCACCCAGTGCGTCGATGCTGCGCTGCTGGCACGCGGTAGAGAGGGCGCGGTCGCGAGTGGTGAGGACCCAGGTGCGGGAGACGGTCGTCGGAAGGTCGCGACGGTCAACCGGTTCGACGGCCAGCGATACGGTGTCGGGGTAGAGCCGCGCTATGGCGAACTCGCGCTGCTCACGGGTCATCCCATTGCAGAACGCGTAGCGTGCGAGCGCAGTCGGGATGCTCAGCGTTCTGGCCTTTCTCGCGCTGCGGCGAGCGAGCCATCCCAGCGGACCGCTCAGCGTGTCGGTGATCGCTTCACCTTGACGCGGGACGAACGCTGCCACCAGAACCATTTCGCGAACGCGCGAAGCGCCGAGCCGGGCCACCACGCCAGGGACCGTCACCCCCGCCATTGAGTGGCCGGCGATGATGACCTCACTGAAACCTGCATCCTCGATGTCGGCGACAACGGAGTCCACCCAGCCGCTGATGGTGGCGGTGGTCAGGTCACCCGGCTTAGAACTGCGGCCGGGCAGGTCCACTGCCAGGACACGCAGTGCTGGCTCCAGGCGGTGCAGTTCGGCGACCGTGAGATCCCAACAGTCGCCCGCATGCTGGCCGCCGTGGACAAGGACCAGATCTGGTAGCGGCATCTCACATCCTCAGTGGGTCGGTAGCGCGAACCAAGCAATCAGCGTTGAGTCGGTAGCCGGACTCCAAGTGTGTGCGGCTTCGATAGACACAGCCAAACAGTAAACTATATATTTGTTTCTCTGGGCGGTCTTGGCGCGCAGGGACCGCTCGACCTTCCCGGGGAGGTCGAGCAATCAAGTCGGCCAAGGCCAGGTGAGCCCGGGTTTGTGATCCGGCAAAGAGGAGCCCTGGGCCTCCCCAAAAAACATACAACTGCTTAACCAATTGACTGTTATAGTACCGCTGGACACCGGGGGAATGACCACTTGGTTGACAGAAAGGTGGGACCCGGCTTGGGAGACTGTCCGACTGCGTTGACTCCTGGCGATCGACCTTCAGAGTCCACCGGGTCCCTTGTGCGACCCCGCGGTCGAAACTCGGGATGCCGGCCCCACGTGTACGAGCCGACTCCGGCAGGGACTGGCCGAGCCCGGCCATCCCGCCACCATCGCCGAACTGTGGATCGGAGCCATGACTAAAACAGACGAACGACAGGCTCTCATCGAAGCCTCGCAACAAGTGCTCATTCGCAGCGCTCGCTGTGACTTCAAAGTTCGCAACGTGTGCCAGCAGGCTCGGTTGTCGACTTACAGCTTCTACCGCCACTTTCGCGGCAAGGACGAACTGGTGGTCGCTCTCCTCGAACGCGAGATCCACGAGCTGGCGGAACACCTGCAGGCCGAAACCAGTCGTGGCCAGACCGCAGCGGAACAGGTGTGGAATTACGTCACAGCGGAACTCGACCGAGCCGCGCAGTTCCGTTCCGTCGGTGGCTTCCTGGTCGACAAGCTCAATTGGCGGGCGGTGATGAACGACCATCCCGACGTATTCGAGCGGTGCATCGCCGCGCTGTCGGCTCCGTTGGCAGCCGCGCTCGCACAGGGCCGCGACAGTGGCGAACTTCGCTGCGTCGATCCGGTGGCCGACGCTCGCGCGATCGTCTACATGATCCGCGGCAATGTGCTGGACTTGCCCAACGCATCACGGACTGAGGTGACACGCTGTGTCATGCGCTTGATTTCACGTGCCATCGACCTCCCGGTCCGCATCGATGCCTGACCCCTCAGCTCCGCTGCCCGTCCTGGACAGCGACAACACGGCGTTCTGGACTGGTGGCAGCGACGGGCAGCTGCTGATCAATCGGTGCGGCGGATGTTCGCGCTGGCTGCACCCACCGGTACCCGTGTGCAGGTTCTGTTCGTCGACCGATGTCGGCCCGCGTCCATCCTCGGGCCACGGAGAAGTGTTGACGTACACCGTTAATCGGCAGCAGTGGCTGCCGAACCTACCTCCGCCGTACATCATCGCAGTGGTCGGCCTCGACGATGATCCCGAACTCCGGGTCTCGACACGGCTCGTAGAGATCGAGCCCGAAGCGGTTCACATCGGTATGCGCGTCGAAGTCGTCTTCGAGCCTGCCGGTGACGTGTGGCTGCCGCTGTTCCGACCCGAGGGCGCCGCGATATGAGCACTGGATCGGCGGGAGTTGTCATCAGTGGTATCGGCCAGTCCGATGTCGGCCGCAGATTGGGACGTTCTGCCCTGTCTTTGACGGTGCAGGCGGCCTTCGAAGCCCTTGCCGACGCGGGACTCACGGTGGCCGACATCGATGGGTTGTCCACCTGGCCCGGCACCCATTCACCTGCCCCGGGCCTGTCCGGCAGCGGAATATGGGACGTCAAGGATGCCCTCGGCCTGCAGCTCGAATGGTTCAGTGGCGGAGCCGAAACCGCAGGGCAGCTGGGTGCGGTGATCAATGCGGTGGCCGCCGTCCGAGCAGGCCTTGCCCGGCACGTGCTGTGCTTCCGGACGCTGTGGGAGAGCACGGCACAGGCCGCTGGCCGGCAGGGATCTGTGGCCGCCAACGGCCAGGGCCGCGTCGACGAGTCACACCAGTGGTTTCTCCCGTTCGGGGCGGTGTCAGCCTCCAATTGGGCAGCTTTGCTGGCGACCCGGCATTTCCACGAGTACGGGACCACCCGCGAGCAGGTCGCCGGTCTGGCGATGACGCAACGTGCGAATGCCGCCCTCAATCCGAAGGCGATCCTGCGGGAGCCGATGACGATCGACGACTACCTGGGCGCTCGGATGATCAGCGAACCGTTGTGTCTCTTCGATTGTGATATCCCGGTCGATGGATCGACCGCTGTCATCGTTTCGGCTGCCGACGTCGCGCCCGACCTGCGTCGTACACCAGTCCGGATTGACGCCGTCGGATCGGCCCTGCATGGGCGGCCGTTCTGGGACCAATACCAAGACCTGACGTCGATGTCTGCCCATGATGCCGCGCAAAGCCTCTGGCGCAGAACGTCTCTCAAGCCAGCGGACGTCGACATCGCACAGCTCTACGATGGCTTCTCCATCCTCACGCTTATCTGGCTGGAGGCGCTGGGTCTGTGCGACAAGGGCGAGTCAGGCGCATTCGTGGCCGGTGGCGCGAACATTCGACGTGACGGTCCGCTGCCGCTGAACACCAGCGGTGGTCAGCTGTCGGCCGGTCGGCTACACGGCTTCGGTCACCTACACGAGGCATGCCTGCAATTGCAGGGCGCTGCGGGGGAGCGTCAGGTACCCAGTGAACCCGAAGTTGCCGTCGTCGCCGCGGGTGGTGGTTACCTGGGCGGAACGCTACTACTCACTACGTACCGATGATGTTGCCAGTGATTCAGTCAATGTCACAACAGTTTTCGGCAATCAGCCGGCGGTCACAACACTGCGCTGTGAGCGCAGCGCATGCTGCAGTGCGAATCACTGCATCCTGCTCACAGGGTGACGCTCTGGTCGGCAGTGTCACAGACCACGATGACACTGGACGGAGTCCGGTAGCAGCCACGGGCATGAGCTGTGAACGCACCCTTGGAATTCTGGGTCGGGATGATCGCCTGCGGAGAGTCCCAGCCCACCGTCTTCGTGCAACGCCCGTTGCTGGTTGGAGTCGAGATGCAGACCTCAGCGTAGGCGGGGGTGGCCAGGCCGGTGCAGGACGTCCAGGTGAGCGTCGCCGTGACGCCCTCTGCGCCGCCGGGACCCGGCAAAGCCGCGGACTGTGGTGTGGAGACCACAAACGTGCACTGGCCGCCGTCGTCTGGCGCGGCCGTTGCGTACGGGACCGACGAGATGAGCATTGCCACAACGGCGCCACTGATCACGGCAAGACTTCGCATCATTGTTCCTCTCCTCGCAGCAGCAATACCGCCGCGCTCGCGGAGCCGATCACCAGAGCCCGGATCCTCCTCGCACCGGATGCTACCGAGCTGTCGACACCAGCGGCAGCACGATTCCAAAGCTGCCCGCAGAATGGCATTTCCGCTTGCGATTGTCGCTCGATTCTGCTGCGCGCCAATGGTCTCGCCCGAAAACGGTGTTCTGTGAAAAGCCATACCGGCTGTGCCGAACCTGTTCCTATGCTGACGGCTGCCAATCTTGATAGCACTGGAGGACCGCTTTGATTCTCGTCATCGGCGACAGCCAACGGCCGGAGGTGTCCGATGGTGGCAACTAGCGGGCTCGTCAAACCCATTCGCGGAGTGGGCGAGTTCTATGCGATGACGCTCGACACCGTGCTCTTGCTTTTCAAGCCCCCATTTCAGTGGGGGGAGCTGATTCTTCAGTTCTGGTTCGTCACGCGGGTGTCCTTGGTGCCGGCCGTGCTGATGGCGGTTCCGTTCACCGTGTTGTCGGCATTCACCTTCAATGTCCTATTGGTCGACTTCGGTGCCGTCGACTTCGCCGGCGCAGCCACCGGCATCACGCTGGCACAGCTGGGCCCGATCATCACCGTGCTGGTGATCTCTGGAGCCGCCGCCACAGCCATCTGCGCTGACCTCGGAGCCCGCACGATTCGCGAGGAACTCGACGCGATGCGAGTCCTGGGCATCAACCCCATCCATCGGCTGGTAGTACCCAGGGTGCTGGCAACAGGATTGGTGTCGCTGCTGCTCTCCGGAATCGTCTCGGTGGCCACGGTCATCGGGTCGTATTTCTTCTCGATCTTCGTCCAGGGTGCAACCCCCGGTGCGTTCGCCGGCCTGATCGGCGCCCTCACCGACACGACCGACATCGTCGTCATCATGGTGAAGTCGGCATTGTTCGGGGTCACCGCCAGCCTCATCGGGTGTTACAAGGGCATCTCCGTCGGTGGTGGACCTGCGGGCGTCGGTAGTGCGGTGAACGAGACGGTCATCTACTCCTTCATGGCGCTGTTCGTCATCAACCTGTTGGTCACCGCGGTCCAGTTCGGCGGTAGTCGATGATCACCGGGACGCCGAGCCGCCGATTTGGCCGAGCGACAAGAGCTTTCGATGCATTGAACCAACAGTGGAACCAGGTGGGCCGACAAGCGGAGTTCTACGCCACCACGTTGCGGTCGATGGGTGTGGCGGTCACGAGCTACAAGGAGGAGATTGTTCGGCTCATTGCACAGATGAGCATGGGCACAGGGGCTTTGGCTCTCATCGGCGGCACCGTCGTCGTTGTCGGATTCCTTACCATGGCCGCGGGCGCATTGATCGCGGTTCAGGGATACAACCAGCTCTCCGGGATCGGTGTGGAGGCGCTCACGGGTTTCGTGTCGGCCTACATCAATGTGCGAATCGTCGCTCCGGTCAACGCCGGGATCGCACTGGCGGCCACTATCGGAGCGGGCGCGACCGCCCAGATGGGCGCGATGCGCATCTCCGAGGAGATCGATGCCCTTGAGGTGATGGGTATTCGATCGATTGCCTACTTGGCCTCGACCCGGGTCATTGCGGGTCTGCTGGTGGTCGGTCCGCTGTACTGCATCGCGGTACTGATGGCATTCCTGGCCGCAAGGTTCGGTACCACCCTGCTCTATGGGCAGTCCTCCGGCGTATATGACCATTACTTCACGACGTTCCTCATACCCGGCGACGTCCTACGTTCCTTCGCCCAGGTCCTGATCCTGGCAGTGGTCGTGATGTTGATCCACACCTACTACGGGTACAACGCTTCCGGAGGCCCGGCGGGCGTGGGTGAGGCCGTCGGGCGCGCGGTCCGGGCGTCCCTCATCTCGGTGGTGTTCGTGGTGGTCTTGACTGCTATAGCCCTCTACGGCAAGTCCGGCAGCTTCCACCTGGCGTCATGACGATGCAATCCAGACCCGGCGAACGCAGCCTCCGCCCGGCGTGGTGGGCGTTGATCCTCATCGCGCTCATTCTTGGCGCGATGACGCTCTCGGTGTCGATGTATGTCGGCGCGTTCAAATCACGTATCCCGGTCACCGTGACGTCTGACCGCACCGGCCTGGGAATGCAGACCGACAGCAAGGTCATGCTGAACGGTGTCCAGGTGGGAACCGTGGTGGGACTCGGTCGCGGTAATGCTCCGTCCAGCATCAAGCTGGAGATCGATGCCGACCAGGCCAAGTACATCCCGGCTAATGTGGGGGCACAGATCCGCGCCACCACGGCCTTCGGCTCGAAGTACGTCGACCTGATCTACCCCGAGCACCCGAGCGTGCAGCGACTGTCAGCCGGTGCGGTCTTGAAGTCGAAGAACGTGACGACGGAGATCAACACCGTGCTGGAAAGCCTGCGCGGTCTCGTCGACCAGATCGATCCGATGAAGCTCAATGCGGTACTCACCGCGCTCTCGCAGGGTGTTCGCGGGAAGGGCGAACGTATTGGTGAGGCGATCACCGATGCCAACCAGGTGCTGCTCGCGCTCAACCCGCGCAGCGATACGATGCGCCAGGACTGGCAGTCGGTGAAGAGTGTCAGTGACATCTACGCCGGTGCCGCGGACAATCTCGTCTCGGTACTTGACGCGTCCTCGACGATCAGTGCGACGATCGAGAAGCACTCAGATGCATTGGATTCGTTGCTGCTGAACACGATCGGCCTCGCCCAGTCCGGAATCGACGTGCTGGCACCGAATCAGCAGAACTTTGTCGACGCGGTCAACACGCTGGAGCCGACAACGTCTCTGTTGCTCAAGTACAGCCCCGTGCTGACGTGCACCTTGGTGGGTGTGAAGTGGTGGCTGGACCACGGCGGTTACCACGACAACGGCGGTAACGGCTACTCCCAGATCGTCGACTCGACGATCCTTCTCGGGGACGACGCCTACAAGTATCCCGACAACCTGCCGATCACCGGGGCCAAGGGCGGCCCAGGTGGCAAGCCGAGTTGCGGCTCGCTGCCGGATCCCTCCAAGATGTTCCCGGTTCGCGCCCTGGTGACGAATACCGGCTACGGAACCGGTGTCGACATCCGGCCCAATCCCGGTATCGGCGAGAACTGCTGGCGTGACTATCTTCCGGTTACCAGAGCGGTTCCGGAGCCGCCCAGCATCCGGCACTGCCTGCCCGGTCCAGCCCCGGGGCCGGTCAATGGACCTGGACTACCGCCATATGGTGCCCCGCTGTATGGGCCCGGTGGTGTCTCGTTGTGGCCAGGCATCCCCGACGCCGGCACTCCGCCGCCGGTGCCGGTGCCCGGTACCCCGGTGGCGCCGGGCAAGATCCCACCCGACCAGGCGCCGCCGGTGTTCTCAGCGCCACCCCCGCCGGTGACATTGCCGTCCCCGACCTCGATCGCGCCGGTACCGATTCGATGACGGCTGATGACATGAAGGAGCTGATGACGTGACACAGAACGTGGCTGGCGCACTGTGGCGTTCTGTGGTCTTCGCAGTTGTCGGTGCGCTGTGCATCTTCGCTCTGCTGGCAGTGTTCGCGAACCTGCGGTTCGACGAGCGCAATTCCTACACAGCGAAGTTCGCCAACGTCAGCAACTTGGAAGAGGGCAACTTCGTCCGGGTCGCAGGCGTCGAGGTGGGTAAGGTCAACCAGATCAAGATCCAGCCCGACGGCATCGTCGATGTCCAGTTCACCGCGGACAAGAATGTCGTCCTCACGCAGGGAAGCCGGGCTGCAGTCCGCTGGGAGGACCTCGGTGGCCGTCGATATCTCGCGCTGGAAGAGGGCGCCGGCGGGACGAGGGTATTACCCAGCGGCAGCACCATTCCGGTCGCCAACACCGACCCGGCATTGGATCTGGATTCCGTCTCTGGTGGTCTTCGTCCACTGTTCCGGGCACTGGATCCGCAGCAGATCAACCAGCTGACGGGCCAGCTGATCGGAGCCTTCCAAGGGGAGGGCGACACCATCGCGTCGATCATGACGCAGACCGCGTCGCTGACCAATACTCTGGCCGACCGGGGCGAACTCATCGGTCAGGTGATCAGCAACCTCAATACGGTGCTCACCTCCACCGGCGACCAGTCCCAGCAGGTCGACAAAGCGGTCACGTCGCTGTCCCAGCTCGTGCAAGCCCTCGGTGATCGGCGCAGCGACATCAGCAACGGCCTCGCCCACATCAATGCTGCCACGGGAAGCATCGCAGATCTGTTGGGGCAGGCCAAGACTCCGCTCAACGACACCCTCAAGCAGGGTGACCGGGTCGGCACGCTTGCCGTTGCCGATTATGCCTACCTGGACAACATCATCAATCAGATGCCGGAGAACTACCGGCTGCTCGGTCGCCAGGGCCTCTATGGCGACTACTTCAGCTTCTATCTCTGTGATCTCTTGCTGAAGGTCAACGGCAAGGGCGGTGAACCGGTGTACATCAAGGTGGCCAGCCAGTCGACGGGACGGTGCACGCCGAAATGAAGTTCTTCTCCGAGCGCAATCCCATCGTCGTGGGCGCCATCGGCATTGGCTTGACCGTGGCGGCAGTCCTGATCGCCCTGACGTTTCGCCAGATCCCGCTGTTCAATCCCACCCGCGAGTACTCCGCGTACTTCGAACAGGTCGGTGGGCTGTTGCCGAAGGCAGCCGTGCAGGTGTCCGGCTACAAGGTCGGCGAAGTCACCGACGTGGCGTTGGACGGTCCAAAGGTCCTCGTGACGTTCAAGATCGACAGGGATGTCCGCCTCGGCGACCGTAGCGAGGCGGAGATCAAGACGAAAAGTGTTCTGGGAGCCAAGATTCTGCAGGTTCTGCCGCGCGGTGACGGGGTGCTGAGCGGTCCTATCCCGGTCGAGCGAACCACGTCGCCCTATGTGTTGACCGACGCGCTCAGCGACCTCGCCACCACGGTGAAGGGAACCGACACCGAACAGTTGTCACAGTCGCTGTCTGCTCTGGCCGAGACGTTCTCCAAGACTGCGCCGCAGGTTCAGGTTGCCGTGCAGGGTCTTTCGCGGTTCTCCGAGACGCTGAACCGTCGCGACGACGAGCTGCGCAGCCTGCTCGCCAATGCCGAGAAGTCCACCAAGGTGTTGGCGGATCGAACAGACCAGATCGTCTCGCTCGTGCACAGTAGCAATGCTCTCCTCGGTGCACTGCGCAACCAGAGCGACGCGCTGGACGAAGTGTCCGGCAACATCTCCAGGTTGTCGAAGGAGCTGACCGCGTTCGTCGGCGAGAACCGACAGACGTTGGGGCCGGCGCTGCAGAAGCTCAACGGCTTCCTAGGGATCATTGCCAACCGGAAGGAACGTATCCAGCTGTCCCTGCACCGGCTCAACAAGTTCGCCATGTCACTGGGCGAGTCGGTCAGTTCCGGACCGTTCTTCAATGCCTACCTTGCGAATCTGATGCCCGGACAGTTCATCCAGCCGTTCATCGACGCTGCCTTCTCCGATCTGGGGCTGGATCCCAACACGCTGCTGCCCGATCAGGCCAGCGACCCGCAGGTCGGCCAACCGGGCACCCCCCCGCTGCCGCTGCCGTTCCCGCGGACCGGTCAGGGTGGCGACCCGCGCCTCACCGTGCCGGATGCCATCACTGGCAAGCCAGGAGATCAGCCCTGTGGGCCGCCTGGCGTCCCGCTGCCCGGCCCGGGCTGCTATCCGTACCGCGAACCGGTGCCACCCGGGCCTCCGGGAGGTCCACCCCCCGGGCCGCCCAGTCCGCCAACGGGCGCCGGCACTGATCCCGCAGTGCCCTCACCGACACCCGCGCCGGTCCAGGTACCGGCCCCCGGTGAAGCCGGGCAAGGACAGGGGGCGGGCTCATGACGAAGACCCGAGGCCTGAAGATCGCGCTGGCCCTTGCCTTGGTGGCCCTGGTGACCATCGGTGCGGTAGTGACATTCCGTTCGGTCACCGGGGCCGGCAAGACCCGGATCTCCGCCTACTTCGAGAACAGCAAGGGAATCTATCCCGGCGACGATGTCCGCATCCTGGGTGTGAAGGTCGGCGAGATCGAATCGATCGACCCGGAGCCGGATCGAGCGAAGATCAACTTCTGGGTGGACAGCAAGTACAAGCTGCCTGCGGACGTGCAGGCATTGGTGTTGTCCCCATCGGTAATCTCGGCCCGCGCACTGGAACTCAGCCCCGTCTACACCACTGGGCCCACCCTGCAGAACCATGCGGTGATCCCTCAGCAGCGCACCGCGATGCCGGTCGAGTGGGATGATCTGCGCGCGCAGCTGGACCGGCTCAACACCACGTTGCAGCCAACCCAGCCGGGCGGAGTGTCGACCGCTGGTGAGTTCGTGAACTCGGTGGCGGACAACCTTCGCGGCCAGGGCCCGAACATTCGCGACGCGCTGCAGAAGCTGTCGCAATCTGTGTCGATTCTGGGTGACCATTCCTCGGATCTGTTCGGGACGGTGAAGAACCTGTCCGCTCTGGTGTCGGGTCTGCACGACAGCAGCGAACTGCTGCGGGAGCTGAACGAGAACTTCGCTGCTGTCAGCGCAACCCTGTCGAATGATCCCGGTGAGGTCGGCCGTGCGATGGCCGACCTGAACGGTGCGGTCGGGGATGTCACCAGCTTTGTCCGCGACAACCGGGAAACGCTCGGCATCACCACGGACAAACTGACGGCCATCACGACCGCGATCAATGACAGCTCCGGTGATGTCAAGCAGGCGCTGCATGCGTTCCCGTTGATGATCGCCAACTTCGCCAATGTCTACCAACCCAGCGCCGACGCCATTACCGGTGCGTTGGCCGGCGCCAACTTCAGCAATCCGATCAGCTTCCTGTGCGGTGCCATCCAGGCGGCGTCGCGGCTCGGAGCCGAGCAGTCGGCGAAGCTGTGCGTCCAGTACCTGGCGCCCATTGTGAAGAACCGGCAGTACAACTTCCTCGGTCCGATCGGCGAGAACTTCCTGGTGGGCGAGAGTGCCCGTCCCAATGAGGTGACCTACAGCGAGGATTGGCTGCGCCCGGACTACGTGCCGCCCGCAAATCCGACTCCTGCTGGTGCTTCGCCGGTCGGCATCCCGACGGCGAATGCCCCTGTCGGTCCGCCGTTGCCCGCCGAGTCGGTGAACACGAATCCGGATGCCGGTCTGGCGGGTCTGATGATCCCGACTGGAGGTGGTGGGTCGTGACATCCCGTGCATTGCGACGGGCGGTCGGCACCGTGCTGACGGCGTTGACCACGTTGGCTCTCCTGAGCGGCTGCGGTTGGAGGGGGCTCAACTCGCTGCCACTGCCCGGCGTCAAGGGCACCGGCCCGGGCTCGATCACCGTGCGTGCCGAGATGCCCGACCTGACCAGTATTCAGCGCAACTCGCGCGTTCGGGTCGGCGATGTGAACGTCGGCACCATCACCGACATCGAACTCAAGGGCTGGCACGCGCTGGTCACCATGTCCATCGACGGTGACGTGGACCTTCCCGCCAACGCGACCGCGAAACTCGGCCAGAGCAGCCTGTTGGGTTCTACCCACATCGAACTGGCTCCTCCGAAAGATGTTGCGCCTGAAGGCCGATTGCAGAATGGCTCGTTCATTCCGCTAGCCCGGGCCAGCAGCTATCCGACGGTCGAACAGACGCTGGCGTCGGTGTCACTTCTGCTCAACGGTGGCGGGGTCGGCCAGTTGCAGGACATCGTCCAGACGTTCTCGGCCGCGTTTCGTGGCCGCGAGCAGGACACCCGCAGCCTCATCGAACAGTTGGACACGTTCATCGCAAATGTGAACAACCAGACCGACGACATCATCGCTGCCAACGAGAGTCTGAACAGAGTCGTCGGGAAGTTCGCTGCCCAGAAGCCGATCCTGGACAGGGCATTGACCACCATCCCGAATGCGTTGGCAGTGTTGAAGGAACAGCGGGCCAACCTCACCGACGCCTTGGACAAGCTCGGCAAGTTCAGTGCTGTCGCGGCCAATGCGATAAACCTGTCCAAGGAGAATCTGGTCGCC
The DNA here is from genome assembly GCF_010731855.1 of Mycolicibacterium anyangense. Taxonomy (NCBI): domain Bacteria; kingdom Bacillati; phylum Actinomycetota; class Actinomycetes; order Mycobacteriales; family Mycobacteriaceae; genus Mycobacterium; species Mycolicibacterium anyangense. Next base: position 4,331,121 of record NZ_AP022620.1, read on the forward strand.
GAACTCCACGAATTGCCGCCAGTGCTCAAGGCTCTCGCCGACGCTGGGCCGGCGATGACTCGCAGTCTGAGCGGGTTGGCGACCTATCCGTTCCCGGTCGAGACGCTGGCCAACTGGTTCCGCGGCGACTACGGAAACCTCACCGCGATCTTCGACCTGACCTTGAGCCGCTTGGACGCCGGACTGCTCACCGGCACCAGGTTCGAGGGTGATCTGACCCAACTGGAGATGCAATGGGGCCGCACCATGGGCGTGTTGCCCAGCCCGTACACGTCGGGGAATCCGCTGGTGGCTCCCTATCACCTCGATCAGGGACCGTGACATGAACCTGAGTAGACGAATCAAGTTGCAGCTGGCGGTGTTCGCCGTGGTCTCCGCGGTCGCCGCGGCGTTCCTCTTCCTGGGCTACGTCAAGTTGCCCGCGATGTTCGGAGTGGGACGCTACAAGGTCACGGTCGAGCTCGCCAGGGCCGCGGGCCTGTACCCGGCTGGCAACGTGCTCTACGCCGGAACCACGGTGGGTCGCGTCGAGTCCGTCGGGTTGACGGACAGCGGCCACGTTGCGGCGGTGCTGTCGTTGGAAGACGGCGCGAAGATCCCGTCCGACCTGGTCGCCGAGGTGCACAGTTTCTCGGCACTCGGGGAGCAATTCCTCTCCTTGGTTCCCCGCAACACCAAGTCGGCGCCGCTGAAGAACGGTGACGTCATCCACATGAAGGACACCACCGTCCCAGTGGACACCGACACGCTGCTCGACGACACCACTCGCAGCCTCAACGCGATTCCGCACGACTCGTTGAAGACCGCCGTCGACGAGTCTTACATCGCATTCGGTGGCCTGGGGCCGGAGCTGTCCCGATTGGTGAACGGCACGACGCAATTGGCTATCGACGCCCGGTCCCATCTCGACGACCTCACGACCTTGATCGATCAGTCGGGCCCGTTGCTGAATTCACAGGTCGACTCCGGCAGCGATATCCAGGCGTGGGCAGCGCACATGGCCGACATCACCGGCGGACTCCGCGACAACGATGCCGCGGTGGCCGGAGTGCTCGACAAGGGCGCGGCCGCCGCTGACGAGGGACGCCAGCTGATCGAGCGTGTCAAACCCACGTTGCCGGTCCTGCTGGCGAATCTGGTCAGTGTCAACAAGGTTCTCGTCACTTACCATGCGGGTGTGGAGCAGCTCTTGGTGCTCATTCCACAGGCGATCGCACAGATCGGCGCTACCGTGGTGCCCAATCTCAACAACCCCCATCCGCTAGCAGGCGGCTTCCTCGACTTCAACTCCAACATCAACGTGCCGCCCCCCTGTGTCACCGGCTACCTGCCGGCCTCCCAGCGCCGCAGTCCGGCGATGACCGATGCCCCAGAGCGGCCCGACGGCGACATCTACTGCCGAATTCCGCAAGACGCCTCGCAGGACGTTCGCGGTCTGCGTAACGCCCCGTGTGAGACCAAGCCTGGTAAACGCGCACCTACGGCCGCCATGTGCGAGAGCGACGAGAACTACGTGCCACTCAACGACGGCAACAACTGGAAGGGCGATCCCAACGCCACGACCACCGGGCAGCCCGTGCCTCAGACACCGCTGGGTACGCCACCCCAGAACGTGCCGCCGGTCCCGCCGCCCGCGCTGGCCGTCGCCCAGTACGACCCCGCCACCGGGGCATACATCGGGCCTGACGGGAAGGTCTATACCCAAGACGGACTGGAAACCCAACAGCACAAGGACAATACGTGGCAGGGGATGCTGGTCCCGCCGCAGTGACGATCCATGAGACCGACGAGCCGGGCACGAAGGACAACGTGGTCCAGCAAACGCGTTGGTGGCACGCGATCGTCGGCTCGCCGGTTCGACTCGGACTCACGGCGGGCCTGATCGCGGTCACCGTGCTCCTCGCGCTCGATGGATGGCTGGCGCACCGAGCCGACCAAGAACATCGGCAGGTACTCGAACGAACTGCCTTCCTGGAAGCCGGACGACAAGCTGCCCTTGATCTCACCAGCGTGGAATACACCCGGGTGGAGGCCGACGTACAACGGATCCTCGCCGCGTCGACCGGCAGTTTCCGGGCAGACTTCGAGCGGCGATCTCCACCGTTCGTCGAGGAAGTGCTGCGGACCAAGTCCACATCAGTTGGCCAGATCGTTGAGGCGGCGGTGGAGTCGGTAGCTGGTGAACAGGCCAAAGTCATTGTCGCAGTGAAGGTAACGACGACACGCGATGGATCATCGGATCAACGTGTGAAGAGCTGGCGCATGAGGGTCTACGTCTCGAGGACGGGTGCAGGGTTCAAAGTCTCCAATGTGGAGATGATCTCGTGACGATGGTGAAGGGCCGCCACCGGCTACCCAGTGGGGCCATCGATAGCGTGGACCCCGCTGGTGTCGAACTCATTTCGGATACCGGCGTCGAAGCGAAGGCCATTCCCGCGCCCGCCATGACCCGTGATCACGCGGCGGTACGCCGTGGATCCGCGTACCTCGCGCTGCCGCTTCTGGCGTTCGCGTTGGCGGTTGTGGTCGGAATACTGAAGTGGCTGGGTCCCGACGACGCTTCGGGGCAGACCGCCGTTGTAGCTGCGGCGGAGGCGACGACCGCCTTGCTGTCGTATCAACCTGCCACGGTGGACCAGGACCTCGACAAGGCTACCGACCGCCTCACCGGTTCGTTCCGAGCCGCCTATGCCGCGTTGACGAAAGACACGGTGATCCCGGATGCGAAGAGAAGGCAGATCACCGCCGTCGCCACCGTGCCCGGAGCGGCGGAGGTATCGGCCGGCCACGGACATGCGGTGGTCCTGGTCTTCGTCAACCAGACCACCATCGTCGGCGACGGCGCTCCGACCAACACCAACTCGAGTGTCCGCGTCACGCTGGACAGGGTCGGCGGCCGCTGGCTCATCTCGGCCTTCGACCCCATCTGAGGAGAACCATGGCTGTCCCAAACCGCCTGCGCCGCATCATCGCAGTCCCTGCGCTACTAGCCGTTGGCCTCGGCGTCACGCCGCAGCCAGCCGCGCAAGCAGACAACACCCGGCTGAACAAGATGGTCTGGGCGGATATCTACAAGCTTCGGCGTGACGTGGGTTGTGTCACCGATCTGAACGTGAGTCCGAAACTGCGGCTTGCTGCCCAATGGCACACCGACGACGTCCTCAACAACCACACACTGGATGGCGACACCGGTTCGGACGGTTCGACGGTTCAGGACCGGGCCCGCAATGCCGGATACACCGGCGTGGTTTCGGAGACCGTCGCTATCAATCCGGCGCTGGCGATCAACAATCTGCAGATCATCAACCAGTGGTACTACCGTCCTGACTACTACACGATCATGACCGACTGCTCGAACGTCGATTTCGGGGTGTGGTCGGAGAACAGTGTCGACCGCAGCGTCGTGGTTGCGGTGTATGGCAAGGGAGAGAACTAGTTCGGCCGAATGCCGATCGCCCGTGTGACGAATCCGAGGGCCATGTCCTCGACCTCCGCACGCGTCGACCGGCTACCCAACGCGGCTTGATCGGCGGTGATACTCCAGAGCATGTAAAAGACAGCGCGCGAATCTCCCAAGGGGTCTTCGGATTCCAGCTCACCGGCGTCGTGGCCGGCCACCATGATCTCGGAAAGGGGTGCGATCAGTTTCTCCGTGCAGTGCTCGATCGCTTCGGGATATTCGTCGATCAGTTCGCGCCACAGCGATGCCAGCAGCGACGAGCGGTCGGCGAAGTCCGGACTGTAGGCGAAGTCGATGGTGGTGGTCAGGTAGGCGCGCACTTTGCCGGTGTGGGTAGGTGCTCCTGCGGTGGCGCGCCGGAGCCGGACCGCCAGCTCCGCGAGCTCCTCATCCAGCACCGCCATCAGCAGATCACTCTTCTTCTCGAAGTGTCGATAGAAGCTTCGGGTCGACAAGCCGGACTGTTTGAGAACGTTCTCCACCTTGAACCCCCACCAGCCATTGCGCTCCATCACCTGTCTGGCCGCAGCAATGAGCCGGTTGCGTTCTCCGCTGGAGTCGTTAGTGGACTCGATGGTGTCCGCATCATCGAATGTCATGTGACCGACTCGCATTCCTTCCAACCCTGGATTGCACCGTAGCACCTGCTCATCGGCCGGAACGGACGCGCACCTAGCGTCCGGCATTCATAGTTGCCGGTAGCCTGACCGGTTGGGGCACAAGCACTTGGAGGAGCACACATGACCGGCGAGGAGAGATACGCGGGCGCTGACGAAGAGTTGGAGCCCTCCGAATGAGCCCGCAGTTCTTCACGGGGGCGGGTATTAGCCACTGTGCCCGGATTGCCGCGATCGGTACCGTCGTGGTGGCATTCGGGTTGACCGGCTGTTCCGGAACGAAATCGGCACATCCATCCTCAAGTTCGTCGATGATCACGACGACGCCCGCCTCTGCGGCACCGGCCCCGCCCGGGCAAAGCAGCGGAACGCCCACCGAAACCCAGGCCGTCGCGGGTGGCGCGAGGCTCACGATCGACGGAAAGTCTGAGGACTTCAAAGGCCAGCTGTCCTGTACGACCTCGGCAGAGACCACCAACATCGTCATCTCGCAGCCCACCGCAACCATCGCCATCGCGATGTCGCAGGACGCCTCCAATGTCCAATCCGTGGGTATCGGCAGGGTGGACGGGGTAAGCCTGAGCTTCCAGGAGCATGCGGCCGGCGTGGAGGCGAAGGCGACCAAGGATGGCAACAACTACGAGATCAAGGGCACGGCAATCGGCTACGACAAGGACAATCCCGACAAGCAGATCACCGAGTCGTTTGAGATTCAGGTGACCTGCCCCTAGCGGGGAGTTGCTGCGGCAGAAGGGCCGCAGGGCGTCTCGCCGTGTTTCGGTGTCGGTCCGGAAGGGGACACTCGGATGCGATCGTTTGGCAGAGGGGATCCTGATGGCCATTTCGCGGACCAAGCCGGTCGACCTCGTCCTAGCTGGCGGCGGCGTCAAGGGCATCGGCCTGGTGGGCGCAGTCGTCAAGCTCATGGAGGCCGGTTACCGCCCGCAGCGGGTGGCCGGATCGTCGGCCGGCTCGATCGTCGGCGCGTTGGTGGCCGCTGCCGCCAAGAACGATCAGATGTCCCCGCAGGAGGTCGCCGATCTGGCGCTGAGCCTGGACTATCGCAAATTCCGCGATCCGGGCCCGGTGCAACGGCTGCCGCTCGTCGGCGCCTCCTGGGCGATCCTGCAGGGCAGCGGGCTGTACCAGGGCAACTACGCGCGCAGCTTCGTTGCCGACCAACTCGCCACCCTCGGGGTGCGGACGTTCGCCGACCTCAGACTCGACGACGACCAGCTGCCTGAGGAGCAGCGCTACCGGTTGGTCGTCACCGCGGCTGACGTGACCACCGGCCAACTGGTCCGGCTGCCCTGGGATTACCAGCGGGTCTACGGACTGGACCCCGACGAGCAGCTGGTGGCCGATGCGGTGCGGGCGTCGATGTCGATCCCGTTCGTGTTCCGTCCGGTCACCCTGACAAGCGCCGTGGGCCGGATGTCCACACTCGTCGACGGCGGGCTGCTGTCCAACTATCCGATCGACTCCCTGGACCGCTGCGACGGAAAGAAGCCGCGCTGGCCTACCTTCGGTGTGACGCTGCTGCCCAACCTTCCAGAGAACAACCACATGGTGATCCCCGCGCTGGCGCCGCTGCAGCTGTTCGGCGGGCCCAGCCTGCTCGAGGACGTCATCACCACCGTGCTGGTCGGGCGCGATCAGGCCTACCTGAACCTCCCTTGGGTCAGCGCGCGGACCGTCCGCGTCGATTCGAGCGGGACCGGGGTCCTCGACTTCGACATCACCCAGCCAGAGATCGACGCCCTCTACCGCCGTGGGTACGAGGCGGCGACGACCTTCCTGTCGACATGGGATGAGAAGACCTACCTCACCCGGTTCCGCTGAGCACCCGTCGAGCTAGGCCGGCAGACCGTTGGCCACCCGCGCGATGTCCGGATCGGCCACGGCGGTGTCGAGTACCAGGTCGGCCACCCGTGACCGATGTTGTTCGGCGGTGCCCAGCAGCGCGGCGTCGGTGGCGGCCCGCTTGAAGTACAAGTGCGCCTGGTGTTCCCAGGTGAACCCGATACCGCCGTGCACCTGAATGGTGTCCGCAGCGATCCGGCTGAACGCCGCCGATGCGGTCGCCTGGGCGATGCTGGTTGCCAAGGCCGGATCGTCAGAGCCGTCACTGAGTGCCCACACCGCGTGATACGAGGTGGACCGGGCGTGCTCGAGGTCGACGAGCATGTCGGCCAGCTTGTGCTTGATCGCCTGGAACGAGCCGATCTGCCTGCCGAACTGCAGACGCGACTTGGCGTACTCGACGGAGAGGTCCAGCAGGTGCTGGGCGGCTCCGACCTGCTCGACGGCCAGCAGTGCGGCGCCGACGTGCAGCGCATGGCCGATCACCCGCTCCGCTTCGTCCGGGCCCGCCACCTGCCGAGCCGGGGCGCCCTCGAAGGTGACGGTGGCCTGCGGACGGGTCAGGTCCATCGTGACCAGAGCGGTGCGAGTTACCCCGGCAGCGGTGGCGTCCACCGCGTAGAGGCCAAGGCCGTCGGAACCGGTTGCAGCGACCAGGATTTCGTCGGCCGAACCGGCGTCGACAACGCGCTCCACCTTGCCCGTGATGGAATCGCCACTGACGGTGACGGTCACCGTCGCCGGATCGAATGCCCCCGCGGAATCGGCAACGGCAAAGGCCGCCGTCGTGGTGCCCTCGACGAGATCGGCCAGAAGGGCGTCGCGCACCTCGCCGGCCGGTGCGGCCACCAAGGCCGGGATGGCCAGGAACACGGTGCCGAAGAACGGCCCGCAGGCCAGGGTGGCACCGAATTCCTCGACCGCGACCGCCTGGTCGACCAGTGTGCCGCCGACGCCGCCGTCGGCCTCGGGCACCGACAGACCCAGCACCCCGAGCTCGGATCCCAAGCGGTGCCACACCGTCGGGTCGAACCGAATGTCGGCTTCCATCAGCCGCCGCACGATCGCCTCGTCGAAATTGTCGGCGCAGAATTTGCGTACCGCGGCGCGCAGTTCGCGTTGCTCGTCAGTGAAGCGGAATTCAGAACTGGCCACGCTGATGGACTGATCCGCAAGCTTCTCAGCCACGGGGCACTTCCTTCCACGGCATGCCGGCGTCGGCACGCAGGTCTCCGGGCAGGCCGAGGACACGCTCGCCGAGAATATTGCGCATCACCTCCGACGTGCCGCCTTCGATGGTGTTGGCGCGGCTGCGCAGGAACCGCTGCTGGATCGGACCCCGCCAGTCGCCTTCCCGGTTGGCGCCGTGCATGGCGTAGCTGTGATACAGAATGCCTTCTGGCCCAAGGAAATCCATGCACCATTGGTAGATCTGCTGGTTGAGTTCGGCCCCCACCATCTTGCCGATCGAGGCTTCCGGCCCCGGTCCGCCAACGGTGGCCGAGGCCCGCGAGCGCTCCGAAGTCAGCCGCTGGGCCTCCGAACGCAACCACAGCTGGGTCAGCTTGTCCCGCGACACGGACGTCTGCAGGTCCGGTCGCGAGGCCCACAACGAGACCGCCTCGGCGATGGTGCCGTCACCGCGACGGCTGCCGCTGCCGCCCAGTGCGCTGCGCTCGTTCATCAGGGTGGTCATCGCCACCCGCCAGCCGTCACCGACGGCACCCAATCGGTGGCTGTCCGGGATGCGCGCGTCGGTGATGTAGACCTCGTTGAACTCGGCCTGACCGGTCAATTGGCGCAGCGGCCGGGTCTCGACGCCGGGAGCCTGCATATCGAGCACGAAGTAGGTCAGGCCCTTGTGCTTGGGCGCGTCGGGATCGGTGCGAGCCAGCAGCAGACCCCACCGTGCGCGGTGAGCCAGGCTGGTCCACACCTTCTGACCGTTGATCACCCACTCGTCACCGTCGGGTACGGCCGAAGTGGCCAGCCCGGCCAGGTCGGAGCCCGCACCCGGCTCGGAGAACAGCTGGCACCAGATGTGCTCGGTAGTGGCCAGCGGGCGCAGCAAGTCCTTCTTGAGCTCATCGCTCTGGGCGTGCTCGCGCACGGTCGGTGCGGCCATGCCGTAACCCATCGGGTTCAGGCCCAGCGGCACCGGACCGCCCGCTCCCTGCAGGATCCGGTCGGCCACCGCCTGCAAACCACGGGACAGGCCAAGGCCACCAAGGCCTTCGGGGAAGTGGATCCAGGACAGACCAGCGTCGTAGCAGGCGCCGAGGAATTCGGGGATCGGGACCTTCTTGGGGTCGTGGTCGGCCACGACCTGCCGGGCCAGGTCCGCGACCCGGTCGGCATCAGCGACGGTGCTCATGTCGACACGATAGGGAACGCCGATCCAGCGCTGGTTGGCAGGTGTCAACTAGTGCAGTTCGTACGACTGGCGGGACAGCCGGAAGAAGTGTCCGCTACTCGAATCGGTGCAGGTGATGCCCGACTCCGCACTGCTCCCCGACGGAGACTGGAACTGGTAGAGGTCGTCAGCGTGCGCCACTCCTGCGGGGGCGACGCCGATCAGGGCGGCCAGCACCCAGCCGACGCGCTTCATGGCCAGGACCCTGGCTGGATGCTGGGCTCAGCGCTGGGCTTCGGTGCGCGGTCCGAAGCCCTCGGGTGATTCCAGCGCGGTGGCATGTCGCCCGATATGCGCCTCGTCGCGCATCCGCTGGGACATGTGCGGGTAGTGCAGCTCGAAAGCGGGCCGCTCCGAACGGATCCGGGGCAGTTCGGTGAAGTTGTGCCGCGGCGGCGGGCAGGAGGTGGCCCACTCCAGCGAGTTGCCGTAACCCCACGGATCGTCGACGGCCACGACTTCGCCGTAGCGCCAACTCTTGAACACGTTCCAGGTGAACGGCAGGACCGAGATGCCCAGGATGAAGGCGCCGATGGTGGAGATGATGTTGGCCGTGGTGAATCCGTCGGAGGGCAGGTAGTCGGCATAACGCCGTGGCATCCCTTCGTTGCCGAGCCAATGCTGGATCAGGAACGTGGTGTGGAAGCCGATGAAGGTCAGCCAGAAGTGCAGCTTGCCGAGCCGCTCGTCGAGCAGGCGGCCGGTCATCTTCGGGAACCAGAAGTAGATGCCGGCGTAGGTGGCGAACACGATGGTGCCGAACAGCACGTAGTGGAAGTGCGCCACCACGAAGTAGCTATCGCTGACGTGGAAGTCCAGCGGCGGACTGGCCAGCAGCACCCCGGTGAGCCCGCCGGCCAGGAACGTCACGATGAAGCCGAGGGAGAACAGCATCGGCGTCTCGAATGTCAGCCGGCCCTTCCACATCGTGCCGATCCAGTTGAAGAACTTGATCCCCGTCGGCACCGCGATCAGATAGGTCATGAACGAGAAGAACGGCAGCAGAACGGCTCCCGTGACGAACATGTGATGCGCCCACACCGCCACCGAGAGGGCAGCGATACCCATGGTGGCGTAGATCAGCGTGGTGTAGCCGAAGATCGGCTTGCGGGAGAACACCGGAAAGATCTCGGTCACAATGCCGAAGAACGGCAGCGCGATGATGTACACCTCGGGGTGGCCGAAGAACCAGAACAGGTGCTGCCAGAGGATGGCTCCGCCGTTGGCCGGGTCGTAGACGTGCGCGCCCAGATGGCGGTCGGCGGCCAGGGCGAACAGCGCCGCGGTCAGCAGCGGGAACACCATGATCACCAGGATCGACGTGACGAAGATGTTCCAGGTGAAGATCGGCATCCGGAACATCGTCATGCCGGGGCAGCGCATGCACACCACGGTGGTGATCATGTTGACCGCGCCCAGGATGGTGCCCAGACCGCCGACACCCAAGCCGAGGATCCACAGGTCCCCACCGGCACCCGGTGAGTGCATAGCATCCGACAACGGGGTGTAGGCGGTCCAGCCGAAGTCGGCCGCACCGCCGGGGGTGATGAAACCGGACAGCGCGATCAGCGCACCGAAGACGAATAGCCAGAACGACAATGCATTCAGTCGGGGAAACGCGACATCGGGTGCACCGATCTGCAGCGGCAGCACCAGGTTGGCGAAGCCGAACACGATCGGGGTGGCATAGAAGAGCAGCATCGCCGTGCCGTGCATGGTGAACAGCTGGTTGTACTGCTCGTTGGACAGGAACTGCAGACCAGGCAGCGCGAGTTCGGAGCGGATGAACAAGGCCATCAAGCCGCCGGCATAGAAGAAGAGGAAGCAGGCGACGCAGTACATGATGCCGATCAGCTTGTGATCGGTGGTGGTCAGCAGCTTGTAGACGAGGTGTCCGTGGCCGGCCAGACGAGCCGGGAACGGGCGATGCGCGGAGAGTTCTCGCGGTGGGGCTTCGGCCGTCATAGCGCTGCGGTACCCGCTGACTGCGGCTTCTAACGCGCCGTTCGGCCGATCGTTGCCGCCGACAGTAACCCTACGGCGCAGATGGGGTTCCCGGACCGCCGTGGGGTTACTGCCGCGGACCTTGCCGCCGACTATCGACCCGGTAAATTAGAACGTGTTACATTTCTGGCCGCCGGTTTCGAAGGAGGCTGCTGCGTGACGGTGCATCGAAGCAAGACGCATTCACTCCTGCTGGTCACCGCGGCCTATGTGGTCGCCGTCGCGCTCGGTGCGGCGTGGCTGCTGGGGGGCCCGTCGACGGGCAGTCTGCTGCTGGACGCCTTCGTCGCCGATGTGCTGGCCACCCTGGTGATCTTCGTGTTCAGCCGGATCTACCGGAACTCCAGCTTCTACGACGCGTTCTGGAGCGTGATCCCGCCGCTGCTGTTGATCTACTGGTGGGCCGCAGGTCCGCTCGGGCTGGACTCGCTGCGGTGCTGGCTGGCCACCATCGTCGTCATGTATTGGGCGGTGCGGCTGACCGGCAACTGGGTGTACGGCTTTCCTGGCCTGCACCACGAGGACTGGCGCTACCCGCTGCTGCGCGACGGCGCCGGGCGCTGGGAGTTCGTGGCCGACCTCTTCGGCATCCACCTGGTGCCGACCGTGCAGGTATTCCTGGGCATGCTTCCGGTCTACGTCGCGGTCACCACTGCGGGTGACGGGCTGGTGTGGCTGAGCTGGGTGGCGCTGGTCGTCGGTGTTGCGGCGGTGACGCTGGAACTGGTCGCCGATGTCCAGATGCACCGCTTCGTCGCCGCCAAACAGCCCGGCGCCGTGATGGATCAGGGGGTGTGGGCGTGGTCTCGGCACCCGAATTACCTTGGTGAGATCGGCTTCTGGCTGTCGATGGCGCTGTTCGGCGTTGCCGCGTCCCCGGCCGACTGGTGGTGGCTGTTCGTCGGTGTGGTGGCGATGGTCGCGATGTTCCTGGGGGCCAGTATCCCGTTGATGGAAAAGCGCAGCCTGCAACGGCGACCGCACTACCAGGCCGTCATCGACACCGTGCCCAAGCTCATCCCACGCCCACCCCGCAAGGCCGTGGCGTGAGCCGGCCCCGGGTCGTCATCGCCGGTCTCGGAGACAGCGGGCTGCTCACGGCGATCAAGTTGTCCCGGCACGCCGATGTGGTGGGCATCTCGGTGAAACCCGCGTTGGTCAGTGGCCAGGAGCTCGGCTTGCGGGTGTCCCGGCCGCGGGACTGGGCACGGGACAACTGGATCCCGTTCGAGAACTTCCGCGGGCTGGACCGGGTACGCACCGTGCAGGCGACCCTCACCGGGGTGGACTTCGAACACCGCGTCGTGCATGCCCAGGCTCCCGATGGCACCGCGGTCACCGAACCGTACGACGCCCTGGTGATCTCGACCGGCGTGAGCAACGGGTTCTGGCGCAGGCCGACCGTACAGACTCCGGAGGAGATCGCCGCCGAGCTGCGAGCCACCCACGAGCGGCTGGGGGCCGCGCGATCGGTGATCGTGGTCGGCGGTGGTGCGGCGGCGGTGAGTGCCGCGGGCAATCTGGCGACGGTGTGGCCCGACAAGAGGATCGACCTGTACTACCCGCGGGACACCGCACTGGCCGAACATCATCCGAAGACGTGGGAAAGTGTGCAGCGCAAGCTTGTTGAGCGTGGTGTCGGACTTCACCCCGGGCATCGCGCGGTGCTGCCCGACGGGTTCACCGGTGCCGAGATCACCGATGCGCCGGTGCAGTGGAGCACCGGGCAGCCCCCGGCCCAAGCCGACGCGGTCATCTGGGCGATCGGCAAGGTGACGCCCAACACCGGCTGGCTGCCGCCCGAGCTGCTCGACGAGGGCGGGTTCGTCAAGGTCACCCCCGAACTGCGGGTGTGCGGCCACCAGCGGGTGTTCGCCATCGGCGACGTGGCGGCCTCGGACCCGATGCGGGCCTCGGCGCGGGCGCGTGCGGACGGGCTGCTGGCTCATAACGTGCGCGCCGAACTCGAGGGCGGCGCGTGCAAGACCTATCACCCGCCCAAGCGGCGTTGGGGTTCGGTGCTCGGGATCCAGCCCGACGGCTTGGAAGTGTTCGCGCCCAACGGTTCTGCATTCCGTTTTCCGGCCTGGTCGATCGATCGGGTGCTGATGCCCTGGATCGTCCGCCGTGGCATCTACAAAGGAGTGCGCGAGAACCGGCCGCTGCGATAGCGGTCGCACGTGCTCGCTGGCAAGTCAGTGGACCCTGCGAATAGGATTGCTCGCCTGCATCACGCAGGTTCTGTCCTGATCACGAGAAGAGCGGAGCGGAGCATGAAGAAGTTTGCAACAGCGTTGCTCGTTGCGGCGGCACTGTCGGGGGGCTCGCTTATGACGGCGTCGGGGGCACAGGCCGACTGCCGTGGTGTGTGTGGCCCGGTCGGTCCTGGAGGACCCGTCGTGGGACCCGCCGGACCGGTTGGTGTCGGCGGTGTTGTCGGTCCGGTCGGGGTGAACCCCGTCGTCTACGCGATCCCGCCGGGGTATCCCTTGGCGCCCGCGTTCATCGGCGAGCAGCCTTGCTACACCCCCGATGGCCAGCCGTACTACACCCCGGCAGGCGAGCCGTGCCTGTGCTTCGCTCCGACCGGTGCCGCGGTGCCCTGCTAGCTTCGAGTTGACCAGCAAACGCCCCGCCAGCCATCGGCCGGCGGGGCGTTTCGCGGTCTCGGTGTCCCAACACCTGAGTCTGTAAGGGCTGCAGCACGATTGAGCGGGGCTCGGCGCCGATCGAACCCGCGGAGAAGTGGCCCGGCGACGGGCTTCATGCGGTACTGCGCCGCACGATGCGGTGTGGTCGATCACTGCTGAACTGACAGGGCAGCGATCGACGGTAGGCTTTTGGCGTGGCTAAGTTCGGCCGGAACTCGGCACGTCAGCGCCTGCGCAAGGCGACGCGTCAGGCGCTGTCCATCCCGACCTTCGACACTCCCGCCGACTGCACTCCGTGGGTGATCGGCGGCCTGTGGCCCGCCGAACTGGAAACCGTCACCCGCGAGACGGCGGTGGTCGCCGAGTACCTGAAGAACGATCTGCAGCGCATCGCGAACTCGGCCAACGAGCGCTTGCGCGCCGTGCAGTTCGCCGGCTACTCCGAGGATGCCCGCCGGGCCGAAGAGGCCCGCATCATCAATGTGGCGCGCGCCTTCGCGGTGTTGCGGGTGGAGTCCACGGTGCGCCAATTGCGCAACGAGGCTTCGGTTTTCGGTGTCGAGTACGCCAGCTTGACGGCCGCGCCGCAACCGCCGCCACTACCGCAGCCCACTTTCGACGCCACTGAGCTGATCGACTTCAGCGAGGAAGCCGCCGCCGTCGAGGAGTCCGCGCCCGAGATCGCGCCGCCTGCACCGGAGCCCGAACCGGTGCCTGCGGCCGAACCCACGCCCTACGAGGTCACCGAGGCCGAAACTGACGAGCAGCGACTGGCCGGGCTTCTCGAGTTCGTGGCGCGTCAGGAACCGGGACTGCGCTGGGCCGTCGGGGACCGCGCCGACGGCACGACCGTTGTGGTCACCGATCTTGCGCATGGCTGGATCCCGTCCGGGATCGAGCTACCCGATGGCGTTGACCTGCTGGCGCCCGCCACCCGCGGTGGACGGGTGGGTGACCTGCTGGGCGAGGTCGTCCGTTCGGCCGTCTATCACCCTGGCGATCCGTTCACCCCGGCACGCGGGCGTCCTGTTGCCGTCTCACCCAGGGCCCGGCGGCTGGCCGAGGTCGACGATCTCGGCTGGAAACTGGGCGAGGCGACGCACTGGCGCGATGGTTTGCCACGAATCGTCCACACCCTGGCAAGGGCGGGTGCCGCCCGAACCGGTGTGGTCGAGGCCGAGGTGGATGTGCTGAAGGTGCATTCCGACACCGCCCGCTATCAGCTGCTCGCGCAGTATCCCGACGTGGATGCGGCGTTGCTGAGCAACTGCCTGTTGCTGGCCGCCACCGAGGCAATCGCCGTCGGTGACGAGGTCTCGGCCAACTATCACTATGCCTGGTTCGAGGCGCTGAACGCGCCTTCGCGGAGCCAGTGGAGTGAGCAGACGTGACGGATGGGGCGCCGTGAGGTTGCTGGGACTAAATCCGTAGTCCCTGGGCGGCGTGCTGTGAAGGTGAATTGACGCAGGTAGTGACACCCGACATACTGGGAACGTGCCCCGGGATGGTAGTGGTGACGACCTTGCCGAGAAGGATCTCGTCGAGGCGGTTCTGCGTGAACTCAGTGAGGCGGCAGACCGATGGGAAGCCCTCGTTGCGCAGGCGGAGGGCGTCACGTTCAGCGTGGACCTCGGTGACGTCCATGCGGTGGTCAACGCCGACGGCAAACTTGTCGAGCTGACTCTGCACCCCGCAGTCACCACCGAGTACACCCACGGCGAGCTGAGCGAGCGCCTGAACCTGGCGTTCGCTGCGCTGCGTGAAGAGGCCGAGGCGGACAACCAGATCCGATACGGCGGCGGCCTGCGATGAGCGTTGCACATCTGTTCGCCCAGATCGCTATCCGGTTGCTGGCGAGAGGACCGCTGCTGTGCCGCTGAATCTGTCGAACCGGGATCAGAACTCGGGCCACCTGTTCTACAACCGCAGATTGCGGGCCGCGATCACGCGGTTCTCGGTGCGGATGAAGCATGACGACCGCAAGCAGCAGGCCGCGGTGGCGTTGTCGCTCGTCTTCGTGCTGATCGGGTGCGGATGGATGGCGCTGCTGCACTTCATGAAGCCGGCCGGTCTGGTGGGACAGTCCGCCATCATCGGCAATCGCGACACCGGCGCGCTGTACGCCAAGATCGACGGCCGGCTCTACCCGGCGCAGAACCTGACATCCGCTCGGCTGGCGACTGGGAATTCGGCGGCACCGACGTGGGTCAATGCCAAGGAGATCGCGAAGTATCCGACCGGCCCGATGATCGGTATCCCGGGCATCCCCGACGACTTGAGTATCGCGGCCAACTCGATCTCGGCCTGGTCGCTGTGCGATACCGCCCCGACGCGCGGCAGTGGGCAGCCCCCGGTGGTGACGGCCATCGCCGGCGAACTGTCGCCGGGCGACCGCGCCGATGCGATGAAGAGCAATGAGGCGATTCTGGCCACCCACGGTGACAGCACTTACCTGATCTGGAATGGCCAACGGACCCAGATCGATCCGGCGGACCGGTCGGTGACCTTCAACCTGGGGCTGGATCCGGGCACCACCCGCCCGATCCAGCTGTCCAATGCCCTCTTCGACGCGATGCCTGCCACCGAACCACTGGTCGTGCCGGTCATTCCCGAAGCAGGTTCACCGTCGCGCTGGCTGCCGGACTCGGTGGTGGGCCGGGTCTTGGAGACCAAGGATGCCAACGGAGCGGTCAGCGGCTTCTATGTGCTGCTGCCCAACGGCGTCCAGAAGATCACCGGTTTTGTGGCCGATCTGCTGCGGACCGCAGACAGCCAGGGAGCCACCAGCCCGCAGCTGATCTCACCGGACAAACTCGTCAACATCCCCGAAGTCAGCGTCCTCAACGTTGATTTCTACCCCGGCGGGAAGCTGGATTTCGTCGACACCGACGCGGATCCCGTGACGTGTGTCGGCTGGAAGAAGCAGACCACCGACCGGCAGGCCACGGTGACGTTCTTCAGCGGGCGCGGATTGCCCACACCGCAGGCGCTGGATTCACACATCGTGCGACTGGTGCGCGACGCCAACGACCCGGAATCGTTCGAGGCCAACCAGACCCTGATCCTGCCGGGTGCGGCGAACTTCGTCGCCTCCACCTCCGGTGTCATCACCTCCGATACACGCGAGAGCCTGTTCTGGGTGTCTCCGCAGGGTGTTCGGTACGGCATCGAGTGGGACCAGAGCACACTGCAGGCCCTCGGGCTGGACCCCGGCCGTGCCGTGCAGGCGCCCTGGCCGATCCTGCGGACCTTCGCGCCCGGGCCGGCGATCGACCGGGCCAGCGCACTGCTGGCCCGCGACACCATCGACGCGGTCGGGGCGGTCGCTCCGGTCGCTGCCAATCAACAGAACGCGGGAGGGTAGCGCGGTGTCGAAGAGGGGATTTGTCCGCAGCACGCGGGTGGCTGCGCCGAGTGTGCCCCCGGCCCGCGTGGTGGTGGCGCCGCCGCTGGCTCTGCCGGAACGGGAACCACGCAACATCCTGCTGATGATCGCGTTGCCCGCCCTTCTGGTCGGCATCATCGGCACGCTCGTCGTGATGTACACCTCCGGTGTCCGTTCGTTGCAGTCCGGCTTCTTCCCCCTCATCGGACTGGTGGGGTTCGGTGCCCTGATGTTCAGCGGCCGGTTCGGCCGTGGCCGCCGGATCAGCTGGGGCGAGCAGGAGAAGCAGCGCCGGATGTACCTGCGCCAGCTCGACGAGGACCGCGACGAAGTCCAGCGCGCGGCCCAGGAGCAGCGCCGCAGCCAGCTGTTCGTGCACGGCGATCCCCAGGAGCTCGACACGATCATCGGCGGCCCGCGGATGTGGGAACGTCGTCCGGCCGATCCGGACTTCCTCGATGTCCGTCTCGGCATCGGCGTGCAGTCCACCGCCGACTCGGCGGTGTCGCTGCAGTGGCCGGAGGTCCCGGTGGGCGAGGAGCTCGAACCGGTGACCGGACGCGCATTGCGCGACTTCATATTGGAGCAGAGCAAGATTCGCGGTATCGGCAAGGTACTGAGCTTGCGTTCCAAGCCGGGCTTCAGCTTTGTCGGTGAGGATCCCGCCGAACTCCATGCCTTCATGCGTGCGGTGCTGTGCTCGCTGGCGGTCTACCACAGCCCGAGTGACATCAAGCTGATGGTGGTCACCCGTCACCCTGAACTGTGGTCGTGGCTGGTGTGGTTGCCGCATAACCAACACGACGAGATGTTCGACGCCTGCGGCATGCGCCGGCTGGTGTTCACCTCGCCGACCGAACTCGAAGACGCGCTCGATTCGGAGCTGCACCGCAAGGGCCGCGGGCCGTGGACCCCGCCGAGCGGTTCGAGCCCGACCACCATGCTCTCACCGATGGAGGCGGCCGCTGCCGGATCCGCGCTGGGCCCGCACTGGGTGATCGTCGACGACAACGTCGGCACCCCCGAGCAGTGGGAAGGCGTCACCGGGCAGAAGGGCATGGCCGGTATCACGGTGCTGCGCTTGGCCACCCGGCCTGGTATCGGCGTCGGGTTCTCCGACGACGACGAACGTTTCGAATTACGTGAAGGCCGCCTGAACCACCGGAAGTCCTTCTACGCCGTTGCCGACATGCTCGCCGAGAGCACCGCCGACCGCTATGCCCGTGCCGTGGCCCGGTGGTCGCCGATGACCGCAGGAGAGCTGTCCGAGACGGACAGCCAAGGCGGTGAGCTCTTGCGTGCCTTGGGAATCAACGATCCGCGCAAACTCGACGTCGACCGGCTGTGGGCAGAAAGCCGCGGCCGCGGCGACCCGCGGTGGGCGATGATCCCGGTCGGCGTCAAGCCGGGCGGCGAATTGCAGCATGTGATCCTGCGCGCCAAGGACTTCGGTGGCTTTGGCTTCCACTCGGTGGTGATCGGCACGTCGGGTTCGGGTAAATCCGAGTACTTCTTGTCGCTGTGCAACGGGATCGCGCTGACCCACTCGCCGGAGACCTTCAACGTCATCTTCGTCGACATGAAGTTCGAGTCGGCGGCCCAGGACCTCGAAGGCCTGCCGCACGTCGCGGGTTCGTTGTCCAACCTGGGCAAGGACGACCGCCACCTGGCCGAACGGATGCGCAAGGCCATCGACGGCGAAATTGCCCGCAGGTATCGGCTTTTCAAGGATGCCGGGGCGCGCGATGCCAACGAATACGAAGAGATGCGGCTGGCCGGCCGGGATCTGGAGCCGGTGCCGATCCTGCTCGTCATCATCGACGAATACCTGGAGTTGTTCCACAACCATCCGGAGTGGATCGATCTGGTGATCCACATCGGTCAGGAAGGGCGCGGCTGCAACGTCTTCTTTACCCTCGGCGGTCAGCGCCTGGACCTGTCCTCGTTGAGCAAGGCCAAGAGCAACATCGCCTTCCGCGTCGCTTTGCGTGCCGAGACCGCCGAGGACTCACGCGATGTCATCGGCAGCGATGCCGCGCTGCACCTGCCGTCCAAGCAGAATGGTTACGCCCTGCTCAAGGTCGGACCACGCGACCTGGAACAGTTCCGCTGCTTCTACGTCTCGGCGCCGTTCGTGGTGCCCAAGAAGCAGGTGGCCACCGACACGACCGTCGACGTCAGCTTCACCCAGCCGCGACCGCTGACCTGGGAGTACCAACCGTTGTCGGTGGAGGACAGCGCAGCGCTGGAGTCGGCTGACGCGCCGGAGGAGCCCGACGAATTCGTCTATCACGCAGACGGTTTCAAGAAGAAGAAGCTGCTCGACGTGATCCGCGAGTCGCTGGTCTCCCATCCCGCCCGGGCACCGCACCAGATCTGGTTGCCTCCGCTGGAGGTCAGCGAGACCGCGGACGCGCTGGTGCAACGGTGGCGTGGCAAGCCGTGGTGGACGGATTACGGGCAGAACCCGGGACTGGTGTTCCCGGTCGGTATCGAGGATTACCCCGAAGACCATGCCCAGCGGGTGCACGTGATCGATGCGGAGATGGACAACATCATGGTGGTGGCCACCGCGCAGCGCGGTAAGTCCACGACGTTGATGACCCTGATGACGTCCGCGGCACTGATGTACCGGCCGGAGCGGGTGACGTTCTTCTGCATGGGCGCTTCGCTGTACCCGGTCGAAGAGTTGCCGCATGTGGCCGGCGTGGTCAGCCTGACCGACACCGAGGGTGTGTCGCGCACACTGGCCACCATAGAGGGGATCATCCGAGCCCGCGAGGCCTCGTTCAAGCGCTACCAGATCGACATCTCGGAGTTCCGTGAGCGGCGCTTCGGCGCGGGCGGTGGCGGCGGTACCGACCTCGAGGACAAGTTCGGTGACGTCTTCCTGGTGATCGACAACTTCGGTGACCTCTACGACAAGGACAACGCGATGGGCGATCGTGCGATCGCCATCGCCCGCCAGGGGCTGTCCTACGGGGTCCACGTGGCCACCAGTGCCAGTGGTTGGCTGGTGGGGCAGAAGCAGGCCCTGCTGAACGTCGCCAACGCGAGAATTCAACTGCGACTGAGCAATCCGGACGAAACCCAGATGGGGACCGGAATGGATCATCGCCGTGCCGCCCGACAGACACTGGACCGGCCCGGCTTCGGCGTCACCCGCCTGGGCCAGGAGCTTCTGGTCGGCGTGCCGGAGATCGTCGGGCCCGATGGCGCGCGGGTGAGCACGCGCCAGATCGGTTCGATCATCGCCGCCCAGACCGGCGCCGGCAAGGTCGAGACGTTGGCTCGGCTGCCTGAGCGCATCGCGCTGCGTGAGATCGTTGCGGCCTACGCTGCGACCGCCGACAGCGACGCGCTCGACATCCCGTTCGCGATGGGGGAGAGCGCCCTGCAGTCGGTGGCGCTGCCGAGCCGCCTGGCTCCCAACCTGTTGGTCGTCGGCCGCCAGGGGTGCGGCAAGACCAGCACGCTGGCCGCGTTCGGCCAGTCGATCGCTGCACGGCTGTCGCCGGAACAGGCGCAGATCACCATCATCGACCCAAAGACCAGCCTGATCGGCAAGGTCCGGGGACCACATGTTCGCGCCTATGCCTACACCCCCGACGATATCGACGCGGTGCTGGCCGAACTGGCCGAGATGATGCGCGACCGGCTTCCTCCGTCGGGCTTGAGCCAGGAGGAACTGCTCACCAGGTCCACCTGGACCGGGCCACAGCACTACGTGCTGATCGACGACGAGCAGGAATTGCGCACCACCGCGGCCGTCGGCAAGCCTGCTGCTACGGCGCCGCTGTGGCCGCTGATCGAACGCAGCCGGGAGATCGGTTTGCACGTGATCGCCGCCCGGCTGCCGGGCAACTGGGCGGGTGTGTCAGCGATGAGCCCGTTCCTGCAGAAGCTCACCGGCTCGCGGGCGCCAACGTTGTTCATGGACAACGACCCGCAGACCGTCAAGGTGTTCGGCCGTACCAGCGCTCAGCAACTTCCGCCGGGTCGCGGCCTGCTGGTGACCACGGACGGAGTGATGGAAGGAGTGCTGGTCGGAACACCGGACTGAATGACATCCGCGTGTTAGCTGTGAGACCTGTGAGCATAAGTCGACATAGGCCGCCAGCACACTCTACAATACGAGGATATTGCAGGTGCGCCCTGTAATTACCAGGAGGAGAGCAACATGGTCATGAACGTCAACTCCGCCGTAGTCGGCACGTCGGCGGCCACCGAGACGGGTATCAGCGCCGAAATGGGCTCCGCCACCTCGGCAGCCTCGGAGGCACTGGTCGGTGTGATGCCGATGGGAGCCGACCTGGATTCCGTGCAGTTCGCCGCGGCGCTCAATGCCGCGGGCGCGTCCTACATCGGCACCGCCAGCGAGCACCTGGCCAACCGCGGGATGTTTGCCGGTTCACAGAATCTTGCGGCAGCCACCTACGACGCGACTGATGTCCTCAACAATAGTCTGCTGGGGGGGTAGGCGACACGATGGCAGACGCCTGGCCGACATTTTCGCCTGAAACCAACTACCTGCGGCTCGTCGGGCCGGGGGCGGCTGGCACGTCGACGACCATGGCCAACGGTGCGGCGTGGCAGGCCCTGATGGTCAGCCATGAACTGTCGTTTTCGCTGTCCCAGCTGAATACGGCGGTGACGGCGCTGAACTTCGAGGGCGTTGGCGGTACGAGTTCCATGAGTGCGGTTACGGGTCTCAATACCGCGCTGCAGCTGTTGGCCGGTTGGGTGCAGGAGAAGCCGCCGATCGCGGCCAGTGCGGTCGCGGCTTACGAGACCGCGGTCTCGTCGATGATCCCGGCCGAGGTGTCGATCGCCAATCGCACCGAGCAGGCCGCCGACGTCGCGGCGAACCCGGCCGTCCTTGGTGCGCTGACCCCGGCCATCGTGGCGCTGGACACCGAGTACTTCGGCGAGCACTGGCCGCACAATGCCGGCGCCGGTGCGACCTACGGCGCCGCGTTGGCCGCGCTGGTGGCGGCGCTGGCCGTCCCGCCGCCGCTTGCACCGCTGGGAGCATCACCCGCCGCGCCGGCCACGGCAGCGGCCGCAGTAGCCCAAGCCGCCGGAACCACCGGTATGCAGGCCGCAACGCAGGGCACCGGGCAGGTCACCCAGATGGCCGGCCAGACGGCCGCTGCACCGGCTTCGGCTGCTGGCGACATGGGTCAGATGAGCTCGATGATGATGCAACCCATGCAGGCCGCGATGGGTGCCATGCAGCCGCTGATGGGCATGTTCCAGGCCCCGATGCAGGCCTTCCAGGGACTCTCGAGCCTGCCGCAGTCGATGATGGGTTCCCTCGGCGGCATGTTCAACGGGATGAAGGCCGGAGACGCGGCGATGCCGGCCGCCGAACTCGTCAAAGCGGGCGCGCCAAGCTTCGGGGGCGGAGCCGGCGGCGCCGCAGGTGGTGGCGGTGGTGGTGGCGGCGGGTTCCCCGGTGCCGGACTCACCAGCTACACCCGGCCGACCAGCAGCTTTGCCCCCGAGAATGCCGGCAGGCCCACGTCACTCAAGACCGGGTTGCTCAGCTCCGCAGAACTGCGCGGACCCACCTCAGCGGGCATGGGCGGCTCGGCAATGCCGATGTCACCGGCCCACGCCGGCATGCTCGGCCACGGCAAGGGCGAAGACAGCAAAGAGGAAGTGGGCCGCGCCCGCATAGTCCTGGAACGGGACGATCAACGTGATTCGCGGTATAGCTAATGAACTGGGTCAAGGGGGTGCGACCGTCATCGTTTGCCAGAGGGTGAAGTGACAGCCGTTCGCCAGCGCTCGATACTCATCCACATCCCCGCCAGGGGTCCGATCATCAGCAAAACGTCACCGAAAGGGAACTAGACCATGACACTCGTCGTCACACCGGAGGTGCTGCGCAGCACCCAGCAGGCCATCGAGTCCGCACTCGAGCACGCCACCGCCATCGCCAATGGCTATCTGTCCAGCCACGAGGGCATCGGCTCGGCGGTCTGGGGAGGGCAGGCGCAGCTGGCGTCGGTCAATACCGCCGCCCAGATCAACCACGACCTCCAGCAGACCATCACCGGCGGCACCCGGCTGGCCCACGGCCTGAGCCAGGCCGCCTCGATGATGGAGCAGCACGAGGCCGACGCCGCTCACAGCCTCACCAGCTTCGCCGCCAACGCCTGACCCCCAGACCTCTCACGGAAGGACATCTCCCATGTCGGACAACATCACTTATAACCACGGCGGCGTCGCTGACTTCGCCTCCGAGGTCGGATCCCGCTCGGCTCAGCTGATGGAGATTCACGACGATATCCAGCAGCGCACCAATGCGATTGCCGATTTCTTCCAGGGCAGCGCGGCGACCTCGTTCCACGAGGCGCAGATGCAGATGCTGCAGGGCCTGCAGGGCCTCATCGAGACCATGAACCAGCACGGCTCGACCATCAGCAGCGTGAACGACAGCGCCCATCAGACCGACCTCATGATGGGCAACCTCTTCTAACCGGACAACTGTCAGCCGGTGGGGGCGCACGCTCGGTGCGCCCCTGCTGTCTGCGTTGGGGAAAGCTATGTTGACGACGACAGTGGACGGCCTGTGGGTGCTGCAGGTGCTATCCGGTATCGAGGTGCTGGCACCCGAACTCGGCCTGCGGCCGCACCTGCCCAGCGTCGAGACCGAACAGATGGCGCTGGCCCACCCGGTCGCCGACGAACTGCGGGCTGCCGGTGTGATCACCGATGCCGGCGGGGTGGACGATGCGGTGCTGGAGTGGCTCACCGTGCTCTCCCGCCGTGACGTCGCCCTGCTCGTCTACGCCCAGACGCCCGCCCACGAGACCGAACCGGAGCGGGTGCTGCTCGCCCGTTTCGCCCAGTGGTGGGTCGTGCTGGAGCGCACCGGCATCCTGGTGCGCCTCAGCAGTGCCGGCACCGCGACCTCCGAGGAGTCGGCCGGCGTGCTGATCAACTCCCAGATCGAGCAGCTGTGCGGCGAGCTCAAGCCCGCATCGCTGCGGCCCGTCACACTGGACACCGCGGAACTGCTTGCATCCGTGCATGATCGGGCCAGTTTGCGCGCCTATTTGATGGACAAGCGGCTCGACAGCGATCAGATCTCCACCTTGACCCTGGCCGCGGACACCGACCGTTCGGCGCAGGCTTCGGTGGTTGCCATTCAGGCCGGCGCGTCCGACGGTCCGGCCCGCTCCCACATCGAGCAGGGCGCCGTCACCATCATCGACACCCCGCAGGGCCGGTTGGTGTCCGAGCATGTCAGCCGCGGCGGTCAGTCGTGGATGATCGTCAGCCCCGGCTCAGCGGGCAACATCGCCACAGCGGTGCAGAAAATGGTCCGTCGGCTGCCGGCCGAGGACGAGTGGTACTCCCACAGAAAGGTTGTCTAGTGACGAATCCCTGGAATGAGCCGGGGCATTCCGCTGACCCCCGCGAACCGCAGCGCCGGGATCCCTTCGGCGGCCAGCACCGTCAGCAGGATTCGGTATCCGGGACCCTGCGGATCTCCGACATGGTGGCACCGCGCAAGATCCCGCCCGGTTCGGGCTGGCGAAAGTTCTTGTACACCATCTCGTTCAAGACGATCAACCTCGGTGAATCACCGGCCGAGCGGCACTACCGCGAGCTTCGGGAGCGCATCCGCCGACACATCCGCAAGCAGTATGTGATCGGGTTCGTCTCCGGCAAGGGCGGTGTCGGCAAGACCACGATGACCGCGAGTGTCGGTGCGATCTTCCGCGAATGCCGCCCCGAGAACGTGGTGGCCATCGACGCCGCGCCCGGATTCGGCACGTTGGCAGGCCGCATCGACGAGGCGCCCCCCGGCGACTACTCGGCAGTGCTCAACGACACCGACGTACAGGGCTATGCCGACATCCGGGAACACCTGGGGCAGAACCAGATCGGCCTGGACGTGTTGGCTGGAAACCGAGTGTCGGATCAGCCTCGGCCGCTGGTGCCGGCCATGTTCACCGGTGTGCTGTCCCGGCTGCGCAGGACGCACAACGTGATCCTCGTCGACACCTCCGATGACCTCGAACACCCGGTGATGAAGGCGGTCTTCGACGCCTGCGACACCCTGGTGTTCGTCTCCGGTCTCACCGCTGACACCTCGCTGCCGGTCACCCGCGCGATTGACCTGTTGCGGTCGATGGGTTACCACGAGTTGGTGTCACGCAGCATGGTGATCCTCAACGACAGCCGCAACAACTACGACAAGGACGCCCGGGCCTACCTCACCGAGCGATTCGGCCAGTCCGGTGCCACCGTCGAATTCATGCCCTATGACGCGCATCTGGCCAAGGGCGGCATCATCGACACCCAGCACGAACTGCAGAAGAACACCCGGCTGCGGCTCTTCGAGATCACCGCGGCCCTGGCCGACAAGTACATTCCGGACGCCGACAGGCCCCGCTGATGGCGAAGGTCTCGTTTCCGGCCCGCTGTGCCATCGCGGTCATCTCCGGCGAACACCTTGTCTCCCAGGTGTATCCGGCTTCCGTACCCGTCGAGGTGTTCATCGACAACGTCGTCGAGCTGCTCAACGAGGATCTGAAGCGACGCGGTGTCACGGCACTGGACCCCGGCGTCGCCTACGAACTGCACCGGGCCAACGGCACTCGGCTCGACGTCACCAAGACCCTCGACGAACTGGGTGTCGAGGACGGCGCCACGCTGGTGCTGGTACCGGCGCAGGAGGGCGACTCCTTCGAGCCGCAATACGAGTCGCTGTCCACCGGGCTGGCTCGGGTGGGCAAGCGGCTGTTCGCTCCGGTGACGGCTGAAACCGCCGCCCATACTGCGCTGGCCGTTGTCGCGATGATCGCGCTGACGGTGCTGGGGCTGGCGGTGCACACCCGGCTGCACAGTGAATCCCTGATCCCGGCCGTTGTCACCGGGGTGATCGGTGTTCTGTTCGCCGTCGGAACGCTCTCGGTATGGCGCTGGTGGCCGGCCCGTAGCGATCTGCTCAGCGGATTCGGTTGGCTCACAGTTCCCCTGCTCGCCGTCGGCTTCGCCGCGGCTGCCCCCGGCGGGGTCGGTGCGGCCCACGTCTTCATCGCGGGACTGGCAGTGGCGGTGCTCAGTTGCGCGGTCGTCGCGATGACCCAGCGGCACGTCACCGTCGCGGCCACCATCGTGACGCTCTGCGCGGTGGCCGGTCTGGTCGCCCTCGCCCGGATGTGGCGCCCCATCCCCGGCCAGTGGCTGGGCATGCTGACGCTGATCGGGCTGCTCCTGCTGCTCACGCTGGGTCCGACGTTCGCACTGTGGGCGGCCCGAATCCGGCCGCCGCACTTCGGTTCCATCACCGGACGGGATCTGTTCCGCCGCAGCGATGGTCTGCCGGTCGACACCGTGACCCCCGTCGACGAGGACGCCGAGGACGAGCCGAACCCGGACACCACACCGCGCGGCGAGGTCATCACCGCCGCCGCAGTCCGCGCCAACGGGGTGCTCACCGGTATCTGTGTGGCCGCAGCCCTCGTCCTGCCTGCCGCGGTGTGGGCAACGCTGATGCCGGGACAGCCGAAGAGTGCCGCCGCCGCCGTGCTGGCCGCACTGTTCGTGCTCATCTTCATCAGCCGGGGCCGCGCCTTCGCCGACAAGCGCCAGGCGGTGGCACTGGTATGCGGAGGCGCAGCGGCATTCTGCGTCGGAGTGGCACGCTACGTGCTGGCCGCACCTGCTGATTCGAGCGCCGCCCTGCTCTGGGGTGCACTGGTTCTGATCGCCTTCGCCGGCGCCGGACTGGCCGCCGCGCTGCTGGTGCCGGTGACCCGGTTCACCCCGCTGGTCCGGATGCTGGCCGAGTGGCTGGAACTGGCAGCGATCGTGGCAGCTTTCCCGCTGGCCGCGTGGATCGGTGGACTGTTCACCTGGGTCCGGATGCGATGAATGCGCCCCGGGGCCAGCGGATCGCCGCCACGGCGATGGTCATCATGCTCACTGGTATCGTCGCGAATGTTCCTTCAGCCCAAGCTATTCCACCGCCGTCGGTAGATCCCTCCCTCGTCCCGCCGGACGGCCCCCCGCGGCCCGACCAGCCGATGCGGCAGAGCAACATCTGTGCTCGCACCATCACCGTGGCCGATCCGAACGTGTCGCTGCCTGCCCCCGGTTTCACCATGCTCAACGTCAGCAAGGCGTGGAAGTACTCGACGGGCAACGGCGTCACGGTCGCGGTCATCGACACCGGGGTGAATCCCAATCCGCGGTTGCCCGTCGTGCCCGGCGGTGACTACATCATGGGCGGTGACGGCCTGATGGACTGCGATTCCCATGGCACCATCGTCGCCTCGCTGATTGCCGCTGCGCCGCAAGGCAGTCCCATGCCCGCACCCATGCCCGCCACCCCGGCGTTCCCGCCGCCTGCCGGGCCACCCCCGGTCAACGGGGCGCCCCCGCCACCGGGAGCGCCGCCAGCACCACCGGCGCCGCCACCGCCACCGACCCCGGTGACGGTCACCGAGACCAAGCCGGCACCCCCACCGCCGCCACCCGCCGAACCCCCGCCACCCCCGGACCAGCCGTCCAACGGCCCGGGCGATGTCGACCCCGGTGGTCCGGATGATCCCGAGGTTCCTCCGCCGGCGCCCGGTGCGCCCGACGGTGTGGCTGGGGTGGCGCCGCACGCCACGATCATCTCGATTCGGCAGTCCTCGCGCGCCTACGAGCCGGAGAACCCGTCGCCGGGTGACAACGACGCGCGCAGGAAAGCCGGCACCGTGGCCACGCTGGCCAGCGCGATCGTGCACGCCGCCAACATGGGCGCCAAGGTCATCAACATCAGTGTCACGGCCTGCGTCCCGGCGGCTGACCCGCTCGACCAGCGGGCACTCGGTGCGGCGGTCTGGTATGCCGCGACGGTCAAGGACGCGGTGATCGTCGCGGCCGCCGGTAACGAGGGCGAGGACGGGTGCGCGCAGAACCCGTCGTTCGATCCACTGGACACCAACGACCCCCGCGACTGGCATCAGGTCAGGACGGTGTCGTCGCCGTCCTGGTTCTCCGATTACGTCCTCTCGGTCGGGGCCGTCGACAATGCCGGGGCCCCGATCACCAAGAGTCTGGCCGGTCCGTGGGTCGCCGCTGCAGCCCCCGGGGTCGGCATCATGGGCCTGTCGCCGCAGACCGGTGGCCCCGTCAACGCGTACCCGCCGGTGCGACCCGGTGAGAAGAACATGCCGTTCTGGGGCACCAGTTTCTCGGCCGCCTACGTCAGCGGCGTCGCCGCACTCGTGCGCGCCAAGTACCCGAACCTGACCGCCAACCAGGTGATCCACCGGATCCTGCAGACCGCCCACAATCCGCCGCGCGGCGTCGACAACCAGGTCGGTTACGGCGTGGTGGACCCCGTTGCGGCACTGACCTTCAACGTGCCGCCGGGCGACGCTCTGGCCCCCGGATCGAAGACCCGGGTGGTGCCACCACCGGCACCGCCGGCCATCCCGGACCACCGGGCCAGGAATGTGGCGCTGGGCTTCGCAGGTGCGGTCGTGGCAGCCGTTCTGCTGGCCGCGATCATCGGCCGGGCGAGGCGGGCCCGATGAGACGCCAGACTGTGCAACTCGCTGTGATCGTCGCGGTGCTGCTGTTCGGATTCCTCGGCTGGATCGTCGGTGGATTCCTCGGCGCCGGAATCGGTTTGGCTATCGGTTTGATCCTGTTCGCCATCCCGTGGCGGCGCCAGCCGCTGTGGTCGTGGGCGTCGCTGTATCTTCGGCGCAACCGGCCGATCGGTCTGGCCGAACCGGTGACGGTGGCCAACGACCGCTCCGGCGGTGGGGTGCGCTTCCAGGATGGCGTTGCAATCGTCGCCGTCCAGCTGCTCGGCAAGGCCCATGCCCCGACGACGTTCACCGGATCGACGTCGACCGAAACCCGCAATACGGTCGACGTCACCGAACTGCTTCCCGCCATGCACCAGAGCCTGGGGTTGACCATCGAATCGCTGAGCGTGGTCAGCGCGGGGTCGCGGCGGCGCAGCACCGGTGACTACCCCCGCGTATATGACACCCTGATCGGTACTTCGCCTTACGCCGGTCAGCGTGAGACCTGGCTGGTGATCCGGCTCGGCGCGCTGGCGAACGCCGATCCCCTGCAGTGGCGCACCACCGTCGGTACCGCCGCTCTCGCCGCGGCACAGCGCATCGCAGCGGGTCTGCGCTGCAACGGGATTCGGGCCAAGGTGGCCACGGCCACCGATATGGTCGAGCTGGAGCGCCGCCTCGGGCGAAGCGCCCTGGAACCGCACAACCAGCGCTGGCATTCGGCGCGCAGTGACGGCGGATGGCTGACCACGTACGCCTACCAGCCCCGGGACATCAGCGCCGACGTGCTGGCGCAGGCCTGGTCGCTACGCGCGGACGGGATCATCCAGAACATCACCCTTTTCCCGAACGGCACCGCAACGGCCACCATCACGGTCCGCAGCGCGCAACCGCCCACCGCCCCGCCGAGTGTCACCCTCAGAACGCTACCCGGTGAACAGGCCGCCGCTGTCGCCGCCAACATGTGCGGGCCGCGCCCCGAACTTCGCGGTATCACCCGCGGCCGCCTCCCGACCAGCCTTGTGCTGCCCGTCGGCCCGTCCGGTGTGCTGCTGGGCAAGGTCGCCGCCGGTGATCGGCTGTTGTTGCCGATGGGTGACCCCGGCGAGTTCAGCCGGGTCCACATCGCCGCCGAGGATGCCATCGCCAAACGGATCGTCGTGCGGACCGCCGGTGCCGGCGACCGAATCACCGTGCATACCCGCGATCTGGCCCGGTGGGACAGCGTGCGCATGCCGCACATCGCGGTCAGCGACCAGCCAAGGCCGATGTCGGGTACCACCGTCAGCGTGGTGGACGGAACGGTGTCGCCCGCTCCGCGGCCCAACACCGTGATCTCGATCGGTCCCCCCGGGGAGGCACCCCGCGGGTCGGCCGACGTCGTCATCACCCAGACCGGGCCAGCCATGGTGGAGGTCAGCGCCGCCGGGCAGGTTCACTACGTCGAGGTCGAGTTGTTCCGTGCTGAAAACCGTTACGTGTCCAACGAACCAACGAGCCTGCGGTCCGCCGAACTGGAACCGGCGGACTAGCCGATGACCAGCAGCACTTCGACCGCCGCCGCTCGCCGCCTGTTCGACCAGGCGATGACCGCACTGGACGCTGACCCGGGCACCGCGCTGCGCTCGTTCCGTGAGGCCACCGCCACCGACCCGTCGATGGCCGACGCCTGGCTGGGCCGGATCGCTGCCGGCGATGACGCCCTGGATACCCTGCAGCAGCTGTACGCCTACGGTGCCCGGCTGCATCGGGAATGTAACCGGCTGGGCGTCCGGCTCGCCGCGCCGATCAAAGCCGGTCCCTACCTGTCCATCACCGTCACCGAGGCCTCGCATGCGGGGCTGGCACTGGCCAGCGCACTGATCGACGACAAGCAGTTCGACAAGGCCGAAGCCGTGCTCGCGGACACGGCGTTGCTCGACAGCTGGGAGAACCATCAGTGGCAGCAGTACATCCGTGCCTATCTGATGTTCGCCACCCAGCGCTGGCCCGACGTGATCGCCGAGGCCGCCAAAGTCCTTCCCCCGCAGGCCATCATCATGTCGGCGGTGACAGCCGGAACCAACGCACTGGCCGCCCATGCCGCCGCCCACCTGGGCCAGGCGCGGGTTGCCCTGGACTGGGCTGACCGGGTCGAGCTCCGGTCCGATCGTTCCGGGGCCGCCGAAGCCAGGCGGCACAGCCTGCTCGACACCGCCGTCACCGCGATCGATCCGCTCGAATTCCCCTTGATCGCTGCCGATCTCGCCTACGCGCGGGGGATGGCCCACCGCCAGCTGGCCGAAGAGGACAAGGCGCAGATCTGGCTGTCGAAGGCCACTATCAACGGTGTCCTGATCGAACCGGCCAAGCAGGCGCTGGCCGACCCGCGACTGCAGTTGGTGGTCACCGACGAGGACACCATCAACAGCCGCAGCAACAAGTGGGACGTCAGCACCGAACAGTCCGAGCAGGAGCGCGCCGAGGAGGAGAACGCCGAGCGTCGCGCCGAACTGCTCGCCGAGGGTCGTGCGCTGCTCAACAACCAGGTGGGTCTGTCCGAGGTCAAGCGTGCGGTCGCCGAACTGGAAGACCAGATCGAGGTGCGGGCGCTCCGGCTGGCCCATGGTCTGCCAGTGACCAACCAGACCAACCACATGCTGCTCGTAGGCCCGCCCGGTACCGGAAAGACCACCACCGCAGAGGCATTGGGCAAGATCTATGCCGGGCTGGGCATCGTCCGGCATCCCGAGATCATCGAGGTCAAGCGCGCCGACTTCTGCGGTGAACACATCGGGTCGTCAGGACCGAAAACCAATGAGCTGATTAGTCGTTCGCTCGGCCGGATCCTTTTCATGGATGAGTTCTACTCCTTGGTCGAGCGGCATCACGACGGCCGGCCGGACATGATCGGGATGGAAGCCGTCAACCAACTGCTGGTGGCCCTCGAGGTGCATCGCTTCGACTTCTGCTTCATCGGCGCCGGATACGAGAAGGAAGTCGACGAATTCCTCACGGTAAACCCGGGTTTGGCCGGTCGGTTCAACCGCAAGCTGCGGTTCGAGTCCTACAGTCCGGACGAGATCGTCGAAATCGCGGTGCGCTACGGCACGCCCCGTGCCACCGTGATCGACCCCGCCGCCCGGGACGCACTCAACACGGCCTGCCGCAATCTTCGGGCCTACCTGGCACCTGACGGAACCCACGGGATCGACGTCATGCAGAACGGCCGGTTCGCCCGCAACGTGGTCGAGCGCGCCGAGCGGCTGCGTGACTCCCGGGTGGCAGCCCAGAACCGGACCAACCGGGGCTCGGTGACCGTGGAGGATCTGGAGACCCTGCGGACCCAGGACATCACCGCCGCGGTACTGGCCGCCTGCGCGGAAAAGCATGTGCCGGTGGAACTCTGAACCTGGTCAGCGCAGACTGAGCGCGGCGTGGGCCAGTTCGCCGGCGCTACGGTAGCGATCCGCCGGGTCCTTGGCCATCGCGGTGGCAATCACCTCGTTGGCCGCCGCCGGAAGCCACGGCGCATACTGCGTCACCCGCGGCACCTCGGAGCGCAGGTGTGCCTGCACCACAGCATCTTTGGACGCCGCGTCGAAGAACGGCGGCTTACCCGTCAGCAGCCGGAACAGCGCGGCACCCAGCGAGTACACATCCGCGCGGCGGTCCACGACCAGCCCGCGCAGCATCTCCGGCGAGGCGTACGCGGCGCTGGCCAGCACCGTGCCGTGCCGGCCCGCCGGTGTGCGGTCATCGGTGCTGCGGGCCAGGCCGAAATCGGCGAGTAGCACCCGCTCGCCCTGGCCCAGAAGGAAATTCGGTGGTTTGACGTCGCCGTGCACCACCCCATGGGCGTGTGCGTGGTCCAGTGCGGTGGCCACCTCGCCGATGATGTGCAGCGTCCGCTGCGGTGGCATGCGTCCGGCCCGCAACTCCCGGTCGGCGTCCGTGCCGGGGACATAGTGCATCGCCATCCACAGGATGCCGTCAGTGGTCTCGCCATGGCCATAGACCGCCACGATGTTGCGGTGGTGCAGCGACTGCGCCCACCGAGCCTCCTCGATGAACCGGCGGCGGTAGGCCGGATCCGCCGAAACCTCGGCGTTGAGCACCTTGAGAGCGACGATTCGACGCGAATCCCACTGCCGGGCAACGCACACCGTGCCCATACCCGCCGATCCGATGACCCCTTCGACGACGTACCCGTCGACACGGGTGCCCGGGCCGATCCAGTTAGCGGACGTCGGGTCCACGATGCGCAAGGGTGGCGAAGAACTGGGCGAGCACGGCGGCCACTTCCACGAACGCCTGCCGGGTCGGGACGGACATCTCGGTGGTGCTGTTGATCACCCCGCCCGGACGCAGGCCCGGATCGAACGGGACCTCCACCACCGCCTGGCCGCGGGACCGGAACTGCTGGGCGAGCGTCCCGTGGGTGCGCCTGTCGGAGTGGCCGTCGGAGTCGTTGAGCACCACCACCGAGCGCTGCAGCAGACCTGTCTTGCCGTGGTGGGCAAGCCATTCCATGGTCTGCGCGGCAGCCGACGCCCCGTCGGGCCATGGCGAGGACACCACGATCAGCGCGTCCATGTCGCGCAGCGCCTCCTGCGTCACCGGCGCATCCATCGTGGACCCGCAATCCACGATGGAGATGGTGAAGTGGCGATCCAGACGCATCGTGGCCTCGCGGTAGATCGCGGGATCGAGAATGCCGCGCCGGCTGCCACTTTCACCGGCCAGCACAAACAGTCCCGCCGAGTTGCTGCCCATCCGGGTGAGCACCTCGGCGAAGGACTGCAGGTTCTTGTTCTTCGCCAGTTCCCAGTAGGAACCGTCGGCGCGCGGGTCGATCCGGCTGCCCAGCCTGCCGAACGCGGTGTCGGCGTCGACCGCGACCACCCGGTCCCCGCGGCGCAATTCGGCCAGTACCGAACCCACGCTGGCGGACACCGTGGTCTTGCCGACACCGCCCTTGCCCAGCACACCGATCTTGTAGTGACCCCGCAACGGTGCGGCGACCATGGCCTCCATGGCGGCCGCGCGCCGTTCGGTGCGCGACGGCCCGGGATTCACCAGGCCGAACGTCGCGGAATGCACGGCACGCCGCCAGCCCCGACCCGGCTTCGGCCTGGCGGCCTGGCGAGCCACCGGCGCCGGCAGCGGCGGATAGGGCGGCTGCGCCAGATCGGGACGAGACGGGGCCGAGCGCGGATCGATCCGGGGGATCTGCACCGTCGGCGGTCCGGACGGAATCGGCGGTCGGGTGGCACCCGCAGGGCCCGGTGGGGGAGCCTGCCGGAAGCGTTCGCGGTCGACATCGTCGCGGTCGGTCATCGTCTCTCTCGTGTGCTCAGGGACTGCTTCAGTATCACTACCCGCGCAATTCCCCAGGTCGGCGTCCAGGTGTTCTTAAGAATCCACCCAGATTTTGTGCAAAATCCCGGATCGAGCCACTTTGCCGTCATGACCAGCACAGATGGGAGACCACGTGTGGTGTTTGGCACCGGCGGCCCCGCGGCCCCGCATTCACAGCAAACAATCGGGTGGCTGAGCAATTGACGACCTCGGCAGCGGTAGACCATCCGTGCGGGGCAACTGGCCGTCAAAACGCGACGTAGACGACGGATTCCGTCGCTGTGAGCGCACTACGCCCGAAAGTCGGCCAATAAGGCGGCCAACAGCAACTTAGGTTCTACTAAGTTGGCATGTCAGGGCGTGTTTGTCATATCGTTTTACAACTTGTTGACACCACAGTAGGGCCGCCGTTCACCGACGCACGGAGGACCCCCTGACGGGGCGCGGCGACGTTTGACGATCTTGTCGCGCAAATAATGCTTGTGAAGGGTCAGGTGCGAATGCCCAGGAGTGTCGGGCTGTACAACCCCGCATTTGAACACGATGCGTGCGGTGTCGCCATGGTGGTGGACATCCACGGCCGGCGCAGCCGCGACATCGTGGACAAGGCGATCACCGCCCTGCTGAACCTCGAACACCGCGGTGCCGCCGGTGCCGAGCCGCACAGCGGTGACGGCGCGGGCATCCTGCTGCAGGTTCCGGACTCTTTCCTGCGCGCCGTCGTCGACTTCGATCTGCCCGCCGAGGGTTCCTACGCCACCGGTATCGCCTTCCTGCCGCAGTCCGCCCGCGACGCGGCGACCGCGTGTGAGGCCGTCGAGAAGATCGTCGAGGCCGAGGGCCTGCAGGTGCTGGGCTGGCGCGACGTGCCCACCGACGACACCTCGCTGGGCGCGCTGTCGCGCGACGCCATGCCGACCTTCCGCCAGGTGTTCATCGGCGGCGCCTCCGGAATGGACCTGGAACGCAAGGCCTACGTGATCCGCAAGCGCGCCGAACACGAGCTGGGTTCCAAGGGGCCCGGCCAGGACGGCCCCGGACGCGAAACTGTCTACTTCCCAAGCCTTTCCGGTCAGACCTTCGTCTACAAGGGCATGCTGACCACCCCGCAGCTCAAGGCCTTCTACCTGGACCTGCAAGACGATCGGATGGAAAGCGCTCTGGGCATTGTCCATTCGCGGTTCTCCACCAATACGTTCCCGTCCTGGCCGCTGGCCCATCCGTTCCGCCGCGTCGCCCACAACGGTGAGATCAACACCGTCACCGGCAACGAGAACTGGATGCGCGCCCGCGAGGCACTGATCAAGACCGACATATTCGGCACCGACGTCGAGAAGATCTTCCCGATCTGTACCCCCGGCGCCTCGGACACCGCCCGATTCGACGAGGTTCTCGAACTGCTGCACCTCGGCGGTCGAAGCCTGGCGCACGCGGTGCTGATGATGATCCCGGAGGCCTGGGAGCGCAACGAATCGATGGACCCGGCCCGTCGGGCGTTCTACCGGTACCACGGCTCCCTGATGGAGCCATGGGACGGACCGGCCTCGGTCTGCTTCTCCGACGGCACCGTCGTCGGCGCCGTGCTCGACCGCAACGGCCTGCGCCCCTCGCGCATCTGGATCACCGAGGACGGCCTGGTGGTGATGGCCTCGGAAGCCGGTGTGCTCGACCTGGATCCGGCCACGGTGGTCAAGAAGATGCGCCTGCAGCCCGGCCGGATGTTCCTGGTCGACACCGCGCAGGGCCGCATCGTCTCCGACGAGGAGATCAAATCCGAACTGGCCGCCGCGCAGCCGTACCAGCAGTGGCTCGACGAGCAGCTGTTCCACCTCGACGACCTGCCGCAAGGCCCGTACGTGCGGATGCCGCACCACCGGGTGGTGCTGCGCCAGCAGGCGTTCGGCTACACCTACGAGGAGCTCAACCTGCTGGTGGCGCCGATGGCGCGCACCGGTGCCGAACCGATCGGCTCGATGGGCACCGACACCCCGGTCGCGGTGCTCTCGGCGCGCCCGCGGATGCTGTTCGACTATTTCCAGCAGCTGTTCGCCCAGGTCACCAACCCGCCGCTGGACGCGATCCGCGAAGAGGTCGTCACCAGCCTGAAGGGCACCGTCGGTCCCGAAGGCAACCTGCTCAACCCGACGGCGGAGTCCTGCCACCAGATCGTGCTGCCGCAGCCGATCCTGCGTAACCACGAGCTGGCCAAGCTGATCAACCTCGACCCCGACAACGAGGTCCGCGGTCGCAAGCACGGCATGCGCTCGGCGGTCATCCGATGTCTGTACCCGGTGGCCAAGGGTGGTGAGGGTCTGCGTCGGGCGCTCGACGACATTCGTGACGCAGCGTCGAAGGCCATCGCCGACGGTGCGAAGGTCCTGATCATCTCCGACCGCGAGTCCAACGAGAACCTGGCACCGATCCCGTCGTTGCTGGCCGTCTCGGCCATCCATCACCACCTGGTCCGCACCCGGACCCGCACCCAGGTCGGTCTGGTCGCTGAAGCCGGCGACGTCCGCGAGGTGCACCACATGGCCGCGCTGGTGAGCTTCGGTGCCGCCGCGATCAACCCGTACATGGCGTTCGAGTCGATCAGCGACATGATCGACAGAGGCGTGATCGAGGGCATCGACCGCGACAAGGCGATCGCCAACTACGTCAAGGCGGCTGGCAAGGGCGTGCTGAAGGTGATGTCCAAGATGGGCATCTCCACCCTGGCCTCCTACACCGGCTCGCAGCTGTTCCAGGCCATCGGCATCTCGCAGGGCGTGCTCGACGAGTACTTCACCGGATTGAGCTGCCCGGTCGGCGGTATCGACCTCGACGACATCGCCGCCGACGTCGCCACCCGCCACCAGCTGGCTTACCTCGACCGTCCCGACGAGCGCGCGCACCGCGAGCTCGAGGTCGGCGGTGAATACCAGTGGCGCCGTGAGGGCGAGTACCACCTGTTCAACCCGGACACGGTGTTCAAGCTGCAGCACTCCACCCGCAC
Source organism: Mycolicibacterium anyangense (assembly GCF_010731855.1). Classification (NCBI taxonomy): domain Bacteria; kingdom Bacillati; phylum Actinomycetota; class Actinomycetes; order Mycobacteriales; family Mycobacteriaceae; genus Mycobacterium; species Mycolicibacterium anyangense. The sequence continues at coordinate 4,367,401 of NZ_AP022620.1, forward strand.
CGGGCAGTACTCCATCTTCAAGGAGTACACCAAGCTGGTCGATGACCAGAGTGAGCGGATGGCCTCGCTGCGTGGCCTGTTGAAGTTCAAAGAAGGTGTGCGCCAGCCGATTTCGATCGACGAGGTGGAGCCGGCCAGTGAGATCGTCAAGCGCTTCTCCACCGGCGCGATGAGCTACGGCTCGATCTCGGCCGAAGCCCACGAGACGCTGGCGATCGCGATGAACCGCCTGGGTGCCCGGTCGAACTCCGGTGAGGGTGGCGAGGCCACCAGCCGGTTCGAGCACGACCCGAACGGTGACTGGCGGCGAAGCGCCATCAAGCAGGTGGCCTCCGGCCGGTTCGGTGTCACGTCGCATTACCTGAGCAACTGCACCGACATCCAGATCAAGATGGCCCAGGGTGCCAAACCGGGCGAGGGCGGCCAGCTTCCGGGTCACAAGGTGTATCCGTGGGTGGCCGAGGTCAGGCATTCGACGCCGGGCGTTGGCCTGATCTCGCCGCCGCCGCACCACGACATCTACTCGATCGAGGATCTGGCGCAGCTGATCCACGACCTGAAGAACGCCAACCCGCAGGCCCGCGTCCACGTGAAGCTGGTCTCCGAGAACGGGGTGGGCACGGTCGCGGCCGGCGTGTCCAAGGCGCACGCCGACGTGGTCCTGATCTCAGGCCACGACGGCGGCACCGGTGCGACGCCGCTGACGTCGATGAAGCATGCCGGCGCACCGTGGGAGCTCGGCCTGGCCGAGACCCAGCAGACCTTGCTGCTCAACGGTCTTCGCGACCGGATCGTGGTGCAGGTCGACGGTCAGCTCAAGACCGGCCGCGATGTGGTGATCGCCGCGCTGCTCGGTGCCGAGGAGTTCGGCTTCGCGACCGCGCCGCTGGTGGTGTCGGGCTGCATCATGATGCGGGTCTGCCACCTCGACACCTGCCCGGTGGGTGTGGCCACCCAGAATCCGCTGCTGCGCGAGCGCTTCAACGGCAAGCCGGAGTTCGTGGAGAACTTCATGATGTTCATCGCCGAAGAAGTCCGCGAACTGATGGCCCAGCTCGGCTTCCGTACCGTCAACGAGATGGTCGGCCAGGTCGGTGCGCTGGACACCACGCAGGCCGCCGAGCATTGGAAGGCCCGCAAGCTGGATCTGACTCCGGTTCTGCACGAACCGGATTCGGCCTTCATGAACCAGGATCTGTACTGCAGCTCGCGCCAGGACCACGGTCTGGACAAGGCGTTGGACCAGCAGCTGATCGTGATGAGCCGCGAAGCACTCGATTCGGGTACGCCGGTGGCGTTCGCGACGACGATCGCCAACACCAACCGCACCGTGGGCACGATGTTGGGCCACGAGCTGACGAAAGCCTATGGCGCCCAGGGTCTTCCTGACGGCACCATCGACATCACGTTCACCGGTTCGGCAGGCAACAGCTTCGGGGCGTTCGTGCCCAAGGGCATCACCCTGCGGGTCTACGGCGACGCCAATGACTACGTGGGCAAGGGCCTGTCGGGCGGCCGGATCGTGCTGCGGCCGGCCGAGGGTGTGCCCAGTGACTATGTGGCCGAAGAGAACATCATCGGCGGCAACGTGATCCTGTTCGGTGCCACCAGTGGTACCGCCTTCATCCGCGGCACCGTCGGCGAACGGTTCGCGGTGCGCAACTCCGGCGCCCACGCGGTGGTGGAGGGTGTGGGTGACCACGGCTGCGAGTACATGACCGGCGGCCGGGTGGTCATCCTCGGTGAGACGGGACGCAACTTCGCGGCCGGCATGTCCGGTGGCGTTGCCTACGTCTACGACCCGGAGGGCAAGCTGCCCGCCAACCTCAACACCGAGATGGTGGACCTCGACGAATTCGACGACTCCGACATCGAGTGGCTGCGCGCCATCGTCGCCGCGCACACCGAAGCCACCGATTCGGCTGTCGGCCAGCGCATTCTGGCCGACTGGTCCGGACAGGTAGGGAACTTCGTGAAAGTGATGCCGCGGGATTACAAGTCCGTGCTGCAGGCCATCGCGGCGGCGGAAGCCGCCGGCGAGGATGTCGACCAGGCGATCATGGCGGCGGCTCATGGCTGACCCGAGCGGCTTCCTGAAGTACACCCACCGCGAACTGCCGACCCGGCGCCCGGTGGACCTGCGTCTCAAGGACTGGAAAGAGGTCTACGAGGACTTCTCCCATGACACCCTGGAGCACCAGGCCTCGCGCTGCATGGACTGCGGGATTCCGTTCTGCCACAACGGTTGTCCGCTAGGAAACCTGATCCCGGAGTGGAACGACCTGGTTTACCGGGATCGGTGGCGCGATGCGATCGAGCGGCTGCACGCCACCAACAACTTCCCGGAATTCACCGGCCGGCTATGTCCCGCGCCGTGTGAGGCCTCCTGCGTGCTGGGCATCAACCAGGATCCGGTGACCATCAAGCAGGTTGAAGTCGAAATCATCGACAACGCCTTCGACGAGGGCTGGGTCGTCCCGATGCCCCCGCATGTCATCACCGGCAAGAAGGTCGCCGTCGTCGGCTCCGGTCCTGCCGGGCTGGCGGCTGCCCAGCAATTGACCCGGGCCGGCCACGACGTCACCGTCTTCGAACGTGCCGACCGCATCGGCGGGCTGCTGCGCTACGGCATCCCCGAGTTCAAGATGGAAAAGCGCCACATCGACCGCCGGCTGGCGCAGATGGAGGCTGAGGGCACCACCTTCCAGGCCGGCGTCAACGTCGGCGTCGACATCACCGTCGAGCAGCTACAGGGTGAGTACGACGCCGTCGTCCTGGCCGGCGGGGCAACCGCCTGGCGGGACCTGCCGATCCCGGGCCGCCAGTTCGAGGGCATCTACCAGGCGATGGAGTACCTGCCCTGGGCCAACAAGGTTCAGCACGGCGACCCGGTGCTCGACGAGGACGGTCAGCCGCCGATCACGGCCAAGGGCAAGAAGGTCATCATCATCGGCGGTGGCGACACCGGTGCGGACTGCCTGGGCACGGCCCACCGGCAGGGTGCGACCAGTATCCACCAGTTCGAGATCATGCCGCGCCCGCCGGAGAGCCGCGCCGCGTCGACCCCGTGGCCGACCTACCCGCTGATGTTCCGGGTGTCCTCGGCCCACGAAGAAGGTGGCGAGCGCGTCTTCTCGGTGAACACCGAGAAGTTCCTCGGCAACGAGGGCAAGGTCACCGGCCTGCGCGCCCACGAAGTGGTGATGAAGGACGGTAAGTTCGAGAAGGTCGACGGGACCGACTTCGAGCTGGAGGCCGACTTGGTGCTGCTGGCCATGGGCTTCGTCGGGCCGGAGCGGCCGGGCCTGCTCACCGATCTCGGGGTGGAACTTGACGCGCGCGGAAATGTGGCGCGCGGCAAGGACTTCGAGACCTCGGTGAAGGGTGTCTACGTTGCCGGTGACATGGGCCGCGGCCAGTCGCTGATCGTCTGGGCGATCGCCGAGGGGCGCGCTGCTGCCGCGGCGGTGGACCGCTACCTGATGGGTCACTCCGCGCTACCGGCGCCGATCAAGCCGACGGCCGCACCACAGCGGTAGGTCGACGCGTCGAGGCTGACCTCACGGCGAAGGCGGGTGGGGGTTCTCCTGCACAGGGTCAGTCTCGGCGGGCCGCTCCGCGTCGCCGTCGGGGTCGCTGCGCCAGCCGGCCACGCCGACCACGATCATCCGCAGCTGCTTGACCGCGGTGCGCTTGATCTCCTCCAGCGCGGCCTGGTCGGCGGCGTCCTCGATCGCCTCGGCGATGATGATCATGGCGTTCACGAACAGACTGGCCAGGATGTTGAGATCCTCGGTGCTCCAGGTGTTCAGACCCGGGAACCGGGCCAGGTCGGTGGCCAGTTCCGAAGTGATCAGCCGGATCTCGGTGCGGATCGCGTAGCGCAGGACGGTGACGCCACTGGACCGCTCCCGGCCGATGAACCGCCAGTGCTCGCGTCGGTCGGTGACCCCGGCGACCAGGATCTCCACGGTCGACTCGATCACGCGATTGGGGTCCAGTTTTCCGGCGCGCCCGCTGCGCAGCATCTCCCGCAGGGTGCGGAACGACTCGTCGATCAACACCAGCCCGAGGGCGTCCATCGAGTCGAAGTGGCGGTAGAACGCCGCCGGCACGATCCCCGCCTCGCGGGTGACCTCGCGCAGGCTCAAACCGCTGAAGCTGCGCTCGTCGAGCAGCTTCAGCGCGGCATCGATGATGGCCCGGCGAGTGGCCTCCTTGCGTTCCTCGCGGGAGGGGGTTCCCTTCGCCGAACTGCGTGACGACCGCTCGTGCCGAGATTTCGGCGTACGACTGTTCACTGGTGTGAACCCTACCACAGACTGGCTCGATCCCTTGACGACGTGGGGTTTCAGCATTCACGGTGTACATATGTTCACTGAAACACTGACCAAGAAGGTGCTCCGTTCGCCGCTGGTCGATCTGCTCACCGGGCCGCATGGCGTGGACCGGTACACCGAGCTGGTGGACCCCACCTGGACCACCGACGCGCGGGCCAAGGTCGTCGACGTGCGCCGGTCCACACCGCGTAGCGTCACCCTCGTCCTCGCTCCGAACGAAGCCGTCGTCGGCCACCGAGCCGGCCAGTACGTCAACCTGTCCGTCGAGATCGACGGCCGGCGTCACACCCGCTGCTACTCGCCCGCCAATGCCGAGGGCTCGGCACTGATCGAACTCACCATCGGCCGCCACGACGGCGGGGTGGTCTCCGAGCACCTGTTCCGCCGGGCCCGGCCCGGCATGGTGGTGGAGCTCTCCGCCCCGGCCGGCGACTTCGTCCTGCCCGAGCAGCGGCCGCACCGGATCCTGCTGGTGTCCGGTGGCAGCGGTATCACCCCGGTGATGTCCATGCTGCGCACCCTGCACGCCGAAGGGTTCGACGGTGAGGTCGCCTTCATCCACTACGCGCCCACGCCGGCCGACGCCGACTACCGCGACGAGCTGGCGGCCGTGCCGTTCCGGGTGCTGCACGGTTACACCCGCTCACCGGGTGGTGAGCTGACCGGGCATTTCGACGACGACCATCTTCGGATCGCGATGCCCGATCCGGACGCGGTGTTCGTCTGCGGACCGCCGGCGCTCATCGAGGCCGTCCGCGGTGTTTGTGCCCCGGCCGGCTCCCCGGTGCACACCGAGAGCTTCGTCCCGACCCCGTTCGTCGTCCCTGAGGCTCCGTCGGGCGGACGGATCACCTTCCGCGACAGCGGAATCGAGAGTCCCGACGACGGACGTCCGCTGCTCGAGCAGGCCGAGGAGGCCGGCCTGACGCCCAAGAGCGGATGCCGGATGGGCATCTGCCATACCTGCACCCTGCGAAAGCACCGCGGCGCGGTGCGCAACCTGACCACCGGCGCAGTGTCGACCGCTGACGAGGAGGACGTGCAGATCTGCGTGTCCGTGCCCGTCGGTGACGTCGAACTGGCCCTGTAAACCGAAAGGGGACAACCATGACTCAGCCACACATCACGCTCACACCGGAGCAGGCCGACGCCTTCGGCCGGGAACTCGACGCGATCCGCGACCGGGTGATCGCCGACCTCGGCCAGGCCGACGTCGACTACATCCGCCGTGTCATCAAGGCCCAGCGCGGTATGGAGATCGCGGGCCGCGCACTGTTGTTCGCCGGCATCTTTCCGCCGGCCTGGCTGGCGGGCACCGCGCTACTGGGCCTGTCGAAGATCCTCGACAACATGGAGATCGGCCACAACGTCATGCACGGGCAGTACGAGTGGACCGGTGATCCGGCCCTGTGCGGCCGCACCTTCGAGTGGGACACCGCATGCCCGGCCAACCAGTGGCGGCATTCGCACAACTTTTCCCACCACACCTACACCAACATCGTCGGCATGGACCGCGACATCGGTTACGGAATCCTGCGGATGAGCCCCGACCAGCCGTGGCGGCCGTACTACCTGGGCAACCCGCTGTACGCCTTCCTGTTGATGGTGCTGTTCCAGTACGGGGTGGCACTGCACGAACTGGAAGCCGACCGGATTCGGGCCGGCGAGATCTCGATGGCCGACAAACGGGAAGTGCTGCAGGAGATCTGGCGCAAGACCCGACGGCAGACACTCAAGGACTACGTCGCCTTCCCGCTTCTGGCCGGGCCGTTCGCGCCGTTCGTGTTCGCCGGTAACATGACCGCCAACCTGATGCGCAACGTGTGGTCCTACGCCATCATCTTCTGCGGGCACTTCCCCGAGGGCACCCAGGAATTCTCCATCGAGGAGACCCGCAACGAGTCCCGTGGGCAGTGGTACTTCCGCCAGGTGCTGGGTTCGGCCAATCTGACCGGTGGCAAGCTGTTCCACATCCTGTCGGGCAACCTGTCACACCAGATCGAGCACCACCTGTTCCCCGATCTGCCGGCCAGGCGTTACGCCGAGGTCGCCCCGGAGGTGCGTGAAGTCTGCCGCCGCTACGGTGTGCCGTACAACGCCGGGCCGTTGCCCAAGCAGTTCGCGACCGTGGTGCGCAAGATCGTGAAATTGGCTGTGCCGGAACGGGTACGCAACGCCGCGACCGAACTGGCGCGGGCCGCCTGACTACTTCGTCCGGGACAGGTCGTAGACATCGGCATCACCGACGTGGGTCACCGGGAACGTCGCGGTGACCCAGTCGGTGATGGCCGCGTGCTTACCGGGTTGCGGCCAATTGTTGGGCCGGCCCCGCCAATCCTTCTCGACGACGTAATAACGAACCAATCCGGCTGTGACGTCGGACTGGAACTGGTGCAGTGTCGGGACCGGGTCGTGACCGGTGAATCCACCGATCGCCATCACCGCTGTGCCGCTGGACAATTCGAGACCGGCGGCCGGTGACGATCCGATGACCGCCGCCGACCACCTGGTGGTGGTGGCACGCAGCAGCGATGCCAGCCGCGGGTTTTCGACTGGCCCGCCGAACGCCTTAGACATGGCTGCGGTCTCCGGTCGCGGGGGCCCGACCGTCGGGCTGCCGCCGTGGTGGGCGGTGCCGATGGTGGCCACTGCGTAGGCGGCCGGACCGGCCAGCAGCGCCCCGGCCGCTACTGCGGCCGACACCATGGCCACCCGTCGCCGCGACCGCGCCGAAAAGGCCAGTGCCGCCGCGGCCAGCACCGCCGCACCGAGGACCGTCCACCGCAGTGCGGGCAACCAGGCCGGATTTCGGCCCAGAAGCCACCAGCTCCAGACACCGGTCACCAGGATCAGCGCCGCCAGGCCCAGCCGGCCGAGCAGACCGGATCGGCGGGCCCACATCTCGTGGGCGCCGATGCCGATCATGGCGGCCACCGCAGGGGCCAGCGACAAGCAGTAGTACGGGTGGACCATCCCCTTCATGTAACTGAGCACCAGCCCGTTGATCACCAGCCAGCCGCCGAACAACAGCGTCGCGGCGCGGACCGGGTCGGTGCGCGGTACCCGGCCGCGCGAGATCAGTACCAGCACGATGGACAGCAGCGCGGTCGGGACAAGCCAGCCGATCTCGAAGCCGAACTCCCCCGAGAACAACCTGCCCAGCCCTTCCTGCTGGCCGCCGAAGCCGCCCAGGTGGGTCCTTTGAAGCTGATCACCGGCCGAGGAGCCGAGCGGATCCGGGGCCCCGAAGATGTCGTGGTTGCGGCCCGCTACCCGGGCGAATCCGTTGTAGCCCAGCACCAGGTTCATGAAGCTGTTGTCGGTCGATCCGGCGAGGTAGGGCCGCGCGGAGGCCGGCCACACCAGCGTCAGCACGACGAACCAGCCCGCCGAGACGATGCACGCAACGGCCGAGCCCACCAGGTGCAGGACCCGACGCGGTAGGTCCGTGGGTGCCGCGACCAGATACGCCAGTGCCACCGCGGGCACCAGGAGAAGGCCTTCGAGCATCTTGGCCAGGAACGCGAATCCCAGCGCCACCCCGGCCCACGCCAGCCAGCGGCCGCTGGCCCGCTCGAGCGCGCGCACCGTGCAGTACGCCGCTGCCGTCATGAGCAGAACCATGGCGGCATCGGGGTTGTTGAACCGGAACATCAACGCCGCCACCGGGGTCAGCGCGAGCACGGCACCCGCCAGTAGGCCGGCCCGCGGACCGCAGACCCGGCCGACCGACGCGTAGACCAGCCATACCGCGGCCACCGCCATCAGCGCCTCGGGCACCAGCATGCTCGCGCTGCTGAACCCGAACAGCTGACCCGAGGCGCCCATCACCCATTGCGACACGGGCGGCTTGTCGACGGTGATGAAGTTCGCCGGATCCAGGGACCCGAACAGCAGGGCCTTCCAGTTCCTGGAGCCGGCCAGCGCGGCACCCGCATAGAACTGGTTGGCCATCCCGTTGACGGTGATATGCCACAGGTAGAGCACAGCGGTGCCCAACAGCAGCGCCGCCAGGCCGGCTCGTTCTGATCGCGACGCTCGGACCGGTGCGGGTACCACCGCGGCGTCGTCATGCTCCACTGCGGCGGTAAACGTCGTTGTCACATCACCATTGATCCATCTGTGACTGTCGGTTTGCTGAAGGAACGCTGTGGGTGCTGCCGGTCATGCGAAGACGTCGGCGAGGGTGACGGTCTGCAGCCCACGCTGATTGATGATGTCGAGCAGCTGGGCGTAGGTGTGCGTTACCGGCGGCAGATTGGCATGGCCCAGCACGATCTGTTGCGGCTGGAACGACTGCTGGGCGAAACCGATCAGCTGCTGCTCGTCGACCGGCTTGGAATCGCCGATGGTTGCACTCCACAACGTGATCGTCGGGTAGCCGAGATCGCCGGCGATGCCGTCGATGTCCGGGGTGCGCGCACCATAGGGCGGCCGGAAGAACGGTCTGCCGTCGACACCGTAGGTGTTGCGCAGGAAGTCGGCGTTGCGCTGGATCTGATCGGCCACCGCGCCCGCTCCCACCCGGGTCAGGTTGGGGTGGCTCCAGGTGTGGTTGCCGAGCACGATCTGGCCGGAATCGACCATCGGCCGCAGCGCGGGGGCGTTGACCGTCCACGACGGATTGACACCGTTGGGAAAGAACGTCAGCCGAGCCCCGCTGTCGCGGCAGAACTGTGCGAACGCGGCGACGACCGCGGTGTTGGTGCCGTCATCGATGGTCAGGGCGAGCTGATTGCCGTCGCCGGGAAGTCGGTTGACGATGCCTTGCGGCACCCGTCCGGTCGGCGGCGGCGGTGGGCTGGCATTGGCCGGCGCACAGCGGGTACCGGCGGCGACGACGGCGAGCGCCACGGCACGCATCAGCGTGCGTCGATCCATCTGCGACATGCCGCGAAGCTAGGGCGGTCGGGTTACATCCACTTGAATGGCGCATGGCAGCTGGTGATTCACTTGGTACCGAACAACCTATCGCCGGCATCCCCGAGTCCCGGCACGATATAGCCGTGCTCGTCGAGCGCCCGGTCCACCGCGGCGGTGTAGATCGGCACATCGGGATGGGCGAGCTGCAGTGCGGCGATGCCCTCCGGGCAGGTGAGCAGACAGACGAACTTGATCGAGCGCGGTGCGAACTCCTTGAGCCGGTCCACCGCCGCGACCGCCGAGTTCCCGGTGGCCAGCATCGGATCCACCACGACGACTTCGCGCTCATGCAGATCGCTGGGCATCTTGAAGTAGTACTCCACAGCGACCAGGGTCTTCGGGTCCCGATACAACCCGATGTGCCCGATCCGGGCACCCGGCACCACCGTCAGCATCCCGTCCAGCACTCCGGTCCCGGCCCGCAGGATCGAGACGAACACCAGCTTCTTGCCGTCGATCACGGTGCCTGTGGTGGTTTCCAGCGGGGTGTGGACGGCGATCTGCTGAGTGGGGGTGTCGCGCAGTACCTCGTAGGCCATCAGGGTGGAGATCTCATTGGCCAGCCGCCGGAATGTGTTGGTGGAAGTTTCTTTTCGTCGCATCAGCGTCAGCTTGTGCTGCACCAGCGGGTGGTCGACAACATGGACGTTGTGCATGGTCTGCCCCTAGAACACCGTGCCGTCACTGACGACTGTCAGCGGCGGCAAGCCATCACGTAACCGTTGCGCCAGTGCGCGGCCCGCTGCCCAACTGCCACCTTCCAGGACGCACGCCAGCGGCATCTGTTCGGCATCGACGCCAAGGCGGGCGCGGACCAGTGGTGCCAGTTCATCGAGAAGGATGACCGTCAAGGCCCGCCACTCGACCACCAATTCGTCTGCTGCGCGGTAACTTCGGTGTGCAGCCGCAGCATCCCGCAGGCGCAGCACCCCGGTGTCGAGGAAAAGCCCACCGTTTCGGTACTCCGGCAGGCCGGTCAGCTCGTCGAGGCCGGTCACCGTCACACCCGACCACTCGAACGGCTCCAGCAGCGAATAGGTGAGCCACTGCGACAGCTTGTGGAACGGCACCCAGCCGGCGGTGAGGCCGGGACCGGTCACAGCGGCATGCCGCCAGCAGTCACCCACCGGAACATCACCGATCTTGTTGCCGCTGGGCCATATTCCACCCAGCAGGGTCAGCACCGCAGCGAGGATGTCGTGGGCGGCGACGCGGTGGTGGCCGGACGGGCACAATGCGGTGACCAGCCCACCCGGGCGGCCGTCGGCGCCGAAGATGGCCGGCGCACTCGTCAGCGCCTGGCCCAGCCGGTGCAGCAACGCCGCCCGGCCACCGAGGCCCACCAGCGGGTTGTCGCGGTCGACCTGGAATGCCTCTGCCAATCGCTGTTCGGTCAACCCGGCCAGGCCGCGGGCGTCGACTCGCAGCGGGTCGTCGGGGTCGCTGGAGAACATGCCGTCGATGAAGGCGTGAAAGCTGGCCACTCCCAGCCCTTCCGATCGGCTCAGTCGCAGGCCCGTCTGCGGCTCGTGGTAGCTCCAGGCTGGCCCCGCGCCGGCGTCGAGGAGCACGCTGACCACGGTGAGGTCGACCAGCGCGCGAGCCCTGGCCCGGGCGTCGAGGCCGGCCAGCATCCCGTCGAGAGCCGCCTTGCGGTCCACACCTGCCGATTGGATGTGCCGCCACCGGCTGTGCAACGGGATCTGCAGGTCTGGATAGCTGCCGCGGGTCACGTCGGCGACCTCAGTGGCCGCGGCGGCCAGGGCGTCGTCGTCGATGGTGAACCACGCGGATTCACCCGCGCGGGCCCGCTCGGTCAGCTGTCGCGCCCGCTCCCGAACGGCTGTTGTGCTGAGCAGTGCTGCCGCCGCTCCCGCCGGAGTATCGACCTCGGTTGCCGACCTCACCCGTGCAGTCCCCGCCCCTTGGGCTTCTTCAGTTCGTCCGCGTCGGGCACCGGGCCGGGAGTGAAGTACCCGGCGGCCATCTTCGCGTCGATCTCCACGCGCGCATCGGGCGGGATGAGTTCGTCGGGAATGTTGACCCGTTCACCCACCTCGATCCCGGCGCCGATAATCGCGTCGTACTTCATATTGCTCATCGACACCAGCCGGTGGATGCGGGTGATCCCCAGCCAGTGCAGGACGTCGGGCATCAGCTCCTGGAAACGCATGTCCTGCACTCCCGCAACACATTCGGTGCGGGCGAAGTATCCTTCGGCGGTGTCGCCGCCCTCCTGCCGTTTACGGGCGTTGTAGACCAGGAACTTCGTCACCTCACCGAGTGCGCGGCCTTCCTTGCGGGAGTAGGAGATCAGCCCTACGCCGCCGCGTTGAGCGCCGAGGATGCACTCCTCGATCGCATGCGTCAGATACGGCCGGCAGGTGCAGATGTCGGAACCGAACACATCCGACCCGTTGCACTCGTCGTGTACACGCGCAGTGAGCTCCACGCTCGGATCTGCCAAATCCCTTGGTGCGCCGAAGATGTAGATGGTCTGGCCGCCGATCGGCGGAAGGAAGACCTCCAGGTCCGAGCGTGTCACCAGTTCCGGGTACATGCCGCCGGTCTCCTCGAACAGCGTCCGGCGCAGGTGCGCCTCGCTGCATCCGAAGCGCTCGGCGACCCCAGGTAGGTACCACACGGGCTCGATCGCGGCCTTGGTGACCAGGGCAGCCCCGCCGGGCAGCAGCACCCGGCCGTCGGGGTGCAGGCGTCCTCGGTCGATCGCCTCGGTGATCTCGGGAAGGATCACATGGGCTTTGGTGACGGCGATGGTCGGCCGAATGTCGTGGCCGGCGGCCAGCTCTGCGGAGAACACGTCGGCGACCATGGCGCCCCACGGGTCCAGGCTGACGATCGCACCCGGCCTGCTCCATTGCGGGTACGGCCCGATGACGTCGGTCGGTGCGGTGTTGGTCAGGTCGGCCCGATGCTCGCGCGACAGCGCACCGGCGGCCACCGCCAGAGCGCGGTATACGCCGTAGGAACCACTGTGTGCCCCGATCACGTTGCGGTGGCGGCGGTTGGTAGTCGTACCGACCAGCGGACCCCGTTCGGTTCCGGTCGATGCGCCCCACTGGATCGGCGGCGCGTCGTCGGCGCCGCTGTGTGAGGTCAGCCGGATGTGGCCGGCCGGGCCCTGGGGCGCGGCGGGTGAGGGCGCCTCGGCGGACATGTCGCCTCCTCATGCCGGAAAGGCGCCAGCCTAGTCACTGCGGGCGGTGTGTGCTGTCTGGCCGATGCGCGCAGCGTGCCCTGACCGCAAATTGCACCTATGAGCAGGCAAGACAAGATGCTTGCCGCAGGCATGTCCACATCGTATACTTCGATTTTATTCTAAATTCGAAACGTGATTGGAGTCTCGATGACACCGGATGCGGCACTGCATCACATCGAGTCCAACGTGCTGCACGGGTGGTCGCCGGCCACCGCGACGTGGAGCTCCATCAACCTCGCCGAAGCTGTGCCGGGCGTCATGACCCCGTTGTGCGCAAGCGTGTGGGTGCCTGCCAGCGAGCTGGGTCTGCGGCAGCCTTTCGTCGCGATGGGAGCGCTGCCCGCAGCTCGCGGCACCATCCCAGAAGACGACAGTCAGCGCATCACCAACACCTTCTGCGGCCGGATGGCCGTACGCGTCGATTTTCTCTGCGAGATCGGCGACCTGATTCCCGGGCAGTCGGGGGAGGCGCTCGCGCGTGACTTCTTCGGGTTCGTCCCGCCCGACTTCCAGAGCCGACCGTCCAAGCGGCGGCTGCCGCACATCGTTGTCCACTATCCCCGAACGCTGGCCACCATCGGCCGCCGGATCCGGCGGCTCCGGACCGAGACCGACGCTTGGTGGCGAACCGCCGTGAGCCGGATGCCGCAGTTGGAATTGGTTGCTGCACAACGGCTCGGTGCCGATGCCCGCGACCGGTTCTTCGACGCACTCGCAGCCCAGGCCGTCATCTCGGCCACCACCATCCAGCCAGTGCAGGAGCAGTTGGCCACCGTGTGTGCGACCGCTGGGGTTGATCCCGCGGTGCTGCTGCGGGGCGCTCCGCACGAGGAGGGTGCCGTTCTGGCCGACTTGTGGGCCACCTCGCGTGGGGCACTCACGATCGACGAGTTCCTCGGCAGGCACGGATACCACGGCCCGGGTGAGGGCGAGCTCGCGACCCGCGTGTGGCGCGAAGAGCCGTCGGCTGTGCAGGCATTGCTGGACCGCTACCGGGCCAGGCCCGACTCGGAGTCGCCCGATGCCGACGCTGCCTCGCACCGGCGGGAGCGGGACGCGGCCGAACGAGCCCTGCTGGCAGCCTTCGGGCCGATCGGGCGGGCCCGGGCCCGCGCCGTCCTGGCCATCGCCCGGCGGGTCATTCCGTTGCGGGGCACCGGGAAGGTGGCCTACCTGCAGTGCCTGGACGTATTACGTGCCTCTGCCCGCCGGATCGGGTCCATCCTGGTCGAGGCCGGGCGGTTGGCAGAACCTGATGATGCCTTCTTCCTGACAGTCGAGGAGCTGACAGGTGCGGCGGTCGGCGACAACGCGACCGACTTGCAGGCGGTGGTGTCCGAACGCAGGGCGCTCCGTGGGCGCTACCAGGCGATGACACTTCCCAGCGCCTGGACCGGTCAGCCCGAGCCACAGATCGTCGATACCGGGCAGTCCGCGGACGTCGACGCCCTCTCCGGGATCGGCGCCTGCGCGGGTGTCGCAGAAGGCAGGGCGGTCGTGGTCACCGACCCCGCGGATGCCGACATCGAGGACGGCGACATCCTCATCGCGCATACCACCGACCCGTCATGGGTGTCGTTGATGTTCCTCAGTTCGGCGCTGGTGGTCGACATCGGTGGCCTGATGAGCCATGCCGCAGTTGTGGCAAGGGAATTGGGCATCCCGTGTGTGATGAACACCGGGTCGGGCACCAGCGCACTGCGTACTGGGGACATCATCCGCGTCGACGGTTCGACAGGGACCGTCGAACTCATCGAACGAAATCCGCAATCCACAACCAGCAAGGAGTCATCACAGTGACGAGCACCATCAGCTCCCCTTCCGAGTACGCGGGCGGCGTCCAGGCCTGGGGACCGCTGTCCACCGCCGTGCATGCCGATGGGGCCGGACCCGGCGAGCCGACCTGGAAAGACAATGCCTACCTGTCGTTCTGGGATGTCGACGGGGAGGTCTATGGCAGCTTCCATGTCTCGACGTCACCCAATGACGCCAAGGCGCGCCGCGCGCGATTCTCGGTGTATCTGCAGGGCCAGAACATCGAGGTGATCGAAGAACTCCCCGTCGGATCCTTTGACAGCGAATCGATTTCCTTCGGCCTGGACGGAACGATCACCGTCGATCACCCGGACGTCAGCGCCCGACTCGGCAATGCGCCGCTGTGGACACCTGCTGATTTCAGCCTCAACGACCTGATCCCTCCGCTGGTGCCGGGAAAGCCCCTGCAGCACTTCCAACAGGCCTGCACACTCAAGGGGACGATCGATTCCGGCGGGCGAAGCTGGACGGTGAACGCCACCGGGATGCGGGACCGCACCTGGGGTTTCCGCGATGAATCCGCGCAATGGCTCGAGTACGCCGGTCTGGTGTGCGTTATCGACAGCACTTTCGTCTCGGCGATGAAGTTTCTGGGTACCAACGGCGACCTGCGGTCCGACGGATACTGGGTGGACGGCTCGGGGGCCGTGCTGATCACCGACATCAAGTTCAGGCGCAACGCGGCGGCGCAGTTCCTGTCCAGCACCCTCACGCTTGCCGACGGTCGCGTCGAGATCATCGAAATGAGTTCCCGCAGGGCGGGCTTCTTCGTCCCGATGGGCCGGGACACCGACGGTCCGGCTTTCGGCACCTACGACGACTTCATGACGCTCGACTGTGCGAACGCCCGTGGAGCGGGTTTCGTCGAACAGGGCATTGTGCATCGGGTCTTCTGACCCACCAGCGTATTTCACCAATTCGGATCGAGACAGTAAGGAGGACGGCCATGACTGCCGACCGGCTTCGGGTACTTCAGGCACTGCGTTTAAAGGGGCGGGTCCCGGTTGCGGAGCTGACCGCCGCCACCGGCTTGGGGACCGACAGTGTCCAGGACATCGTCGAGGGGTTGACCGGGGCCGAGCTGGCAGAGGAACTGCGTGGGCGCCTCAAGCTGACGCCCGCCGGGCGCGCGCAGCTGGAAGAGCTGCTCGCCGTGGAACGCGCGAGCATCGACCAGGTGGCATTGGAGCGGCTGTATCACGAGTTCGACAAGCACAACAGCGCTCTGAAATCGCTGATGACGCGCTGGCAGCTCAGGACCGCCGATACTCCGAATGATCACACTGACGCCGAGTACGACCAGGCCGTGATCGTCGATCTGGGTTGGCTGGACAGGGATTTCCAACCCCTGTTGGCGCGGATCGTCGAGGTCGCTCCTCGACTGTCGCACTATCCCGGACGGTTCGGGTCGGCGTTGGCCCGCATCGCCGACGGCGACCACTCGTGGTTCGCCAAGCCGCTGGCCGACAGCTACCACACGGTGTGGTTCGAGCTTCACGAGGAACTGATCGGCCTGGCCGGGCTGTCCCGTGCCGAAGAGGCGGCAGCGGGTCGGGCCGAATGAGCGCTCTCGCCGAGACCACCAATCGCGTCCACGCACTCCGTGGCTCCGGTCAGCTGACCAGGGAGCAAGCCGGCGGGAAGGCCTGGAGCATCCAGCACATGATGTCCCTCGGTATCCCCGTCCCCCCGGCGTTCGTTATCACCACCGACGTGTGCCGGCAGTACTACGAGAACGACCGTGAGTTGCCGGGCGGACTTCTTGACGAGATCGCCTCTGCGATGGCGATTCTGGAAAAACACACCGGACGTCGCTTCGGATCCGTCGAGCAGCCGTTGCTGGTGTCGGTACGGTCGGGTGCGGCCCACTCGATGCCGGGAATGATGGACACCATCCTGAATCTCGGCATCAACGCGGCAATCGAGCGGGTGCTCGCCGACGAGACGTCAGATGCGGCCTACGCTTCCGACACCCGCCGCAGGTTCGAAGAACAGTTCGCGAAGGTAGTCGGTGCACCGGCTCCCGAATCACCGTGGTTGCAATTGGAACTCGCTGTACGAGCGGTGCTCGATTCGTGGAACTCCAAGCGCGCCCAGTCCTACCGACGTGCGCGCGGGCTCACCGAGCAGGGCGGTACCGCAGTCACCGTTCAGGCCATGGTGTTCGGAAATCTTGATGACGCGTCCGGCACGGGTGTCCTGTTCACCAGGGACCCGCTGAGTGGCAGGCCGGAACCCTATGGCGAGTGGCTGCCGCGTGGGCAGGGTGAGGACGTGGTCTCGGGTCGACACGATGCGCGCCATCTCGATGATCTTCGCGACGTTCTTCCCGAGGTCCATCGGGATCTCCTTGCTGCTGCGGCAGTACTGGAACGCCACGGCCGCGACGTCCAGGACATCGAGTTCACCGTGCAGTCCGGCCGGTTGTGGTTGCTGCAGTCGCGGGCGGCCAAGCGGTCGCCCCAGGCGGCGCTTCGCTTCGCTGTTCAACTGGAGCGTGAACAGCTCATCACCCGAAGCGATGCACTGGATCGCCTGACCCTGGATCAGGTTCGCGCACTGCTTCGTCCGTCGCTGGATCCCAGCCACGCCGGCAGCGCCGTTGCCGCAGGGAAGCCAGCCTGTCCCGGGATAGCCACCGGCGTGGTGGTCACCGACTCCGACGAAGCAGAGGCCCTCGCCGATGATGGCCGGCCGGTGGTGCTGGCACGGCAGACCACCGATCCCGACGACGTGGCTGCGATGTCGGTCTCGGTCGCGGTGTTGACCGAAATCGGCGGATCGACCTCGCACGCCGCGGTGGTGTGCCGTGAGATGGCTGTGCCCTGCGTGGTGGGTTGCGGACCCGATTCCGTCACCGCCCTAGCCGGCGAGGTCGTTACCGTCGATGCCGACACCGGCACGGTGTACCTGGGGGAACTCCCGGTGCAGCCCTCCCTCGCTGCCGATGACGACGACCTCGCCACCTTCGAAGGATGGCTGCGCGACAGCATCGGAAGTGCCGATACTGCAGGGGGTCTCGTTGCACTGATGGAACAGCGAGCAGCCGAGCAAGGAGACCGGTCGTGACGACCGTCGAATCCATGCTGGACTGTCTCGACACGGTGGATCCCGACAGTGAGCTCACCTGGACCACCGGCAATGTCGCGGAGGCGTTTCCGGGTGTCTTCACCACTTTGGGTATGAGCTTCGTGTTCGCACCGATGGAGATGGCGTTTCGCCGAATGTTCTTCGACCTCGGGGTGTACTCGGCCGACGAGCTGCTGGTGCCCCATACCGTCGAAGACTGCTTCTGGTCGGTCTTCGACGGTTGGGGAGCAGGCAATATCAACAAGTTCCGTGACATCGCCAACCGCATGCCCGGAACCACTGCGAGTGCGGTCGAGCAGCAATTGTTCGGTTTCGTCCGGGAGGGAACTGTCGACGAGAACACGCGCGAGCGGTACCCCTACATACTGGCCAAGGCGCCGCGCTGGGCACTGCGAACCCCCACCCGACACGACGCTATGTTCGCCGAGCTGAGGCGCTGGCGGCTCGACCGACTGAGGGCAGTACATCGTTACGATCAGTACGAGTGCCGCGCCGCCCTTGCCGACGCCAGGAAACGGTTCGAGGACATCATGAGCATCCACATGGGCGTGGCGATGCTCAGCTCGTCGCTGGCTGAGAAGGTCGCCGATATCGCGAAGGCGGCCGGCCATGATGGACTGGAGGCCGCGCTGCTTTCTGGTGTGGGCACCGACGAGAACGAAGTCGCCCACGACCTGTGGGCCTTGGCCCATGGCATGGTCACGCTGCGCGAATTCACCGACCGGCACGGCTATCACGGCCCCAATGAGGGTCAGATCTCCGGTGTGACATGGCGTGAGGACCCCAGTCCGATCCTTGCGCGGATGGCCGACTACCGTGCGATCCCGCCAGACAGCGCACGCGCACCCCGCGTCCGCAGCGCCGCGCAGGCCGCGCGACGCGAAGAAGCGCTGAGTCAGCTCACTGCCGGGATGTCGACGGCCAAGCGAGTAGCGGTTGGCGCGCTGGTGAAGATCGCCACGCGCTACCTTGCCCTGCGTGAACAGGGGAAGGCCGGCTATCTGATCGCGTTCGACGTGGCGCGGGCGACGTCCCGCCGGATGGGCACCCTCCTCGTCGACCGGGGGGTGATCCCCGAGCCCGAAGACGTGTTCCATCTGAGCTATCGCGACCTGATGGACGGGATCAGCGGGGACAAAACGGAACTCGTAGTCGCCCGCGCGTCCCGGTACCGTGTCCGCCAGTCACTGCGCCTGCCCAAATCGTGGACGGGCTCACCGGAGATCGTCTCACTCGCAGGTGCCTCGTCGACCCGGCTCCGTGTTGGTGAGGTGATCTCCGGGGTGGCCGCCAGCGGCGGTGTGGCCACCGGACGAGCCCGGATCGTCAGCGACCCCGACGAGGTCGAACTCGACGACGGCGACATCCTCGTATGTGAAACCACGGACCCGGCATGGGTACCGCTGTTCATGGTGGCGGGTGCCGTCGTGACCGATCACGGCGGTCTACTCAGCCACGGCCCGATCGTCGCCCGCGAACTCGGCATTCCCTGCGTGTGCGGCACCGAGACGGGTAGCCGTACGATCGCCGACGGCCAGTTCGTCAAGGTCGACGGCGACAACGGGACGGTCGAGGTTCTCGAGGATGCCCCACATGTGGCCCTGAACCTGAACGGTCAGCAGCCATGACTCAGAACGAGAGCAGGTCACCAGATCTCGGCGCCTACGTCATCGCCGGGCGCGTGGTGTCAGAGCTGCCGGAAGTCCTCGCCAACGAGACCGCCGCCCGCACGGTGCGGCAGGGTATCGACGACGGCGTCGAGGCCGAGAAGCTCGGGTTCGCAAACGTCTACCTTTCCGAACGCTGGAACCTCAAGGAAGCCGGTGTTGTCCTCGGTGCGATCGGTGCGCGCACCGAGCGGATCGGTCTGGGTACCGGGCTGGTGTCACCCGCCCGTCGACACGTGCTCCACATGGCGGCTTTCGGTGCGACCATGCAGGCCGCCGCCGGTCCGCGATTCCTGCTCGGGCTTGGCCGTGGCGATCATGCGTACCTGCGCCACGAAGGGCTGCAGACCGCCGGTTTCGATGGCATCGTCGACTACGTCGACATCCTGCGTCGCCTGTGGGCCGGCGAGGTGGTGAGCTATGACGGCCCGGCGGGGCGCCACGAGCAGATCAAGCTCGGGGACATCTATCACGGTCCGGCCCCCAAGATCTTCTACGGTACCTTCGGACTGCCGAAAGCTGCTGCGGCCGTGGCGAAAGCCTTCGACGGAGTCATCCTGCCACCGATGATGACACCTGAAGCCACCGCCAGCTCGGTGGGTAGGCTGCGCCATGCGTGCGAGGTGATCGGACGCGACCCCGCCTCGCTGCGCATTGTCCAGTGTGTGGTGACCGCTCCCGATCTGAGCGAGGCCGAGACTCGCGCCCTGGCCCATGCGAGAGCCGTCACTTATTTGCAGGCGCCGGAATACGGCGCAGCACTGATCCGCGTCAACGGCTGGAGCCAGGAACCGGTGAACCGGCTTCGGCAGTTCCTCACCCGGGCGCACGACACCACCGACGAACTGATCGACACCGCACTGCATCGCATCCAACTGATGGACGCCGCCCAACTGGTGCCGGATGACTGGATGAACGCCACGTGTGCGTTGGGCACTGTCCAGCAGTGCGCCGCCAAGCTGCGCGAGTTCGCGCACGCCGGCGCTGACGAAATCGCCACCTACGGAAGCACACCCGGCCAGAATGCCAGGCTGTTGGAGGTTTGGCGGCGGCAGGCGGTAGGCGTCTGATGACGGTCGATCTGTTCTCACCGAATCCGATGCATCGTGAGTCCGGGCCGCACGACGCGTGGTCGACGATCAACACACGGGAGAACTACCAGGGCGTCATGAGTCCGCTCGGAGCCACTCTGTGGTTGCCGGTCAGTGATCGTGCCGTCAACGGCACATTCCACGATCTGGGTGTACTGCGGCGCGTCGACGTCAAGACGGCCGATACGCCTGCGGAATCGTCGTCAACGGTGTTCTTCGGTCGATATACGGCCAGCATCAACTACTTTCGTCGGATGAGCGATCTGATTCCCGGTCGTTCGGGCGCGGCCTTCGAGGAGCAGATCTTCGGCTCGTCGCGCACCGACGCCGCCGGCGCATCGTCGCGCAGGAGGTACCCGTTCATCGCGGCCAAGGCGCCCGTGGCCGTCGCCCGGCTTCCACGGCGGTTGGCCACGATGGCCGAGGAGGTGGACACGTGGTGGCGGATGGCAACGTCTTCGATCGGCGCGAAGCGGCCTATCGACGCGCAGTTCGCGCAAGCGCTGGAGATGCTCGAGTACGCGATGCGGGTGCACGTCTGCGCAACATTCGTCGCGCAGGGTATCTTCGATGCGCTGTCGGCAATGGCGGAGTCGATCGGCAGGCCGGGGCTTCATCTGGAACTGTCAACCGGCTACGGGAACATGGTCGAGACCAGTCTGGTCACCTCGCTCGTCGACGTAGCGCAGGGCAGGGCCACCCTCGAGGATTTCCTCGCCGACTACGGATTCCGTTGCGCCGGTGAGATCGAGGTCTCCAATCCATCCTGGCGTGAACAGCCGGAGCTGGTGTCTCGACTGCTCGACAAGTACCGGAATGCACCCGGCCGGGATGACCCGGCGGCAGCCTCGGCAGCACGCGGGCGTGCGCGCGAAGCAGCCGAGCAGGAACTGCTGGCGGCCTTGCCGCCGTGGAAGCGTCCGCTGGGTCGCTTGCTGGTGCGGCTGGGCGCGGTGTTCATTCCGCTGCGCGAAGAGGGAAAGGCAGCGTTGGCCAAGGCATTTGATGGTGCTCGTGCGGCCTGCCGGGTGCGTGGTCGGCAACTTGTGGCATGCGGGGCCATCGGTGTGGTCGAGGATGTCTTCTATCTGACCATCGACGAGATTCGCGGCGTGCCACCCGCCGACGCCCGCGCGCGGGTGGCTGCGCGGCGCGAACTGCGGGCCGCATACGAACAGATCGACGTACCCGATGCGTGGGTGGGGCCACCGACTCCCGTCGTGCGGGCACAGCGCGGTCGATCCGGCGCGACCTCGGTGACGGGGATCGGGGCGGCCCACGGTGTCGTCGAAGGACGGGCGCGAGTCCTGGCCAGTGCTGAGGACCTCGACGATCTGGAGCCGGGGGAGATCCTGGTCTGCCGTACCACCGATCCCTCGTGGGCATCGGCGTTCTACTTGGCAGCCGGTGCAGTGATCGACATCGGTTCGACGTCGTCGCACGGGGCTATTGTCGCCCGTGAGATGGGGATTCCCTGCGTCATCGGGACGCACGACGGCACCTCGATTCTGCGCACCGGTGATCTCCTTCGAGTCGACGGCGCGTCCGGCTGCGTCACTGTACTCGCGCCACCGGATCCGACTGGATTTGTCTCGCGCGACAGTGAGGTGGCACTGTGAAGCCAGCCTAACTGACCTGTATTCCGGAGCCGCCGCATGAGTGAGTCGACCGAGCGTGGCTACCGTAACTTCCTGTCGTTGGACGCGATCGTTGCGGAGGCTCGCTCCATCGCTGACACCGATGGTCTGGATGCCGTCTCCATGCGCGGGCTGGCCGACCGGCTGGGGTGCACGCCGCGGGCGTTGTATCGGCATGTGTCCGACAAAGAGCAGGTGCTCGAATTGGTGGCCGACACTGCGCTGGCGACTCTGGCACCGCCGGCCCGCGACGGCGCGTGGCAGACGTCGCTGTTCGACTTCCTCACGAACATGTACGAGCTGTTGGTGGCCTCTCCGGCCGTCGCGACGATTGTGGCCACTCAGGTCGTTGCCGAACGTCAATTCCACACGCATGCAGACAATGTGGTTGCTCTTCTGGTCGACGGCGGCCTTCCTGCGGATCTGGCAGCCGAGGCGATGGTGGTGCTGGCCCAGTTCACCCTGGGGGCGGCTCTCCCCGGCCAGTCACAACGACTCCATGAGGTCTATCGGAGGCGCGAATTCGGCGACCGTGAGCAGGCACTGCCAGCGCTGCACCATGTCCAGCGGCACTTCGTCGAACAGGACGCTGGAACTCGTTACCGCACAGCTCTACGCAGGCTCATCCGCGCCTACGAAGCAGCCACGGAGCTGTAGCGGCGTGTCGGTGATCCCGCAGTGTCAGCGCGGCTGGGGTGCCGGGAGCATCGACCGCCGGTAGTCCCGCTCGACGACGCCCCAACCGATCTCGCCGTCATCGGCGACAACCCGGAATGCCCCCTGTGTGATGAACAGCGGATCGTCCTGGGCGTCGACGACGGCACCGTTGACGTTCAGATTCGGTTCCAGCAGGGTGAGGGTGTAACCGTGCAGCCACTGCGCCCGGTAGAGATGGGACGACGCACCCCGCATCTCCACGACGACGTTATGGGGTGCGTGGGTGCTCAACTCGGCAAGTCCGGTGACCGACACGTCGAAGCCGATCTCGCAGCGGCCGGCTTGCTGAATCGTGTACACCCGATGCGCCACTTCCCCCGACCGCCGCCAATTGACCAAACCATTTGCCACCCGGCCGCTTTCCGGGAAGACGACGACGAAGAACTGCAGGCCGCCGACGTCGGTGAGAATTCTGGGCCCACTTGAATGGTCCCGGCAACCCACACCGCTGAGCTCGATCGGGTTCAGGCCCTCGACCTGTAGTACCCCGCGGGATCTCATGCCCTGGGTGTGGTGGCGCGATGCCCAGCCCACATCATGGATACCCAGCGCGCCGTGCATATCCCAGACCGGTGCGATCGCTTGAAGCTCGATGTCAAAGCTGAAGGCCCTGGCGTGAGTGCTGCCGATGGGCCCGCCTGCCATCGTGGCCAGGTCGCTGGGCTCCCCGGCGCCATCGAAGCGAATTCGCCAGTTCTTCAGTGGCTGCTGGCAGTGGACACGGAGATTGCCGGTGGCAGGGCCGCTGCTGTCGACGGCTCGGCCCCAGGACCGGTCGACCAGCAGGGTGCCATCGGGCAGCATGGCGATCACCTGCGCCCACCACAGGTCGAGGTCGCCGGGCCAACGGCCGGTGTGAACGAAGACCCCGGCGCTGCTGTCCGGGCTCCACACCTGGAAGAACTGGGTCTCGCTCCAGGATGGCACGTCCATGCGGACCTCGTGGAGCAAGTCGAGGGTCGGTGCGACGTCGAAGGGATTGTCGCCCAGCAGAATGCGCGTGCTGCCGGGCGGCGGGGGAGCTTTGCTCGTGTCAGTGGCCGCGCTCGGCGACGAGCCGTGATGGTCAGCCATAGAGCATCCCGCGCCACAACGTCTCCAGCAAACCCAATGCTGCCTCTTCGTCCCTCAGCATGGGTTCAATGCCGAGGCCCGCGATGTAGAGGATTCGTTCGGTACTCCAGAAGAGGATGGTGGCCAGATTTCTCGACGGCTCTGTCGAGGTGATCTGGCCCGCCTCTCGCTGGCGGTCGATGACCTCAGCTCCAGAGCTGACGAACCGCTCGACCACGTCCAGCCACAGCGTGTGGAGTTCGGGATCGGAGTGCCAGTGGTGCGCAATCTCGCGCAGCACCGGGCGGTGACGATGCCATGCCACCGTCACCGAGCTGAGGCTGCGCTGGAGTGCCTCCATGGGCGTATCGCCCTCGGACTGGGCCAGGAAGGGCTGTACTCGTTCGAAGATGTCGTCCACCGCCCGCTCCAGCAGTGTCCGCAGCACGGTGAATTTCGAGGCGAAGTAGAAGTAGAACGTCGTCCGAGACAGCTGGGCTTCGGAGATGATGTTGGCGACACTGATGTCGTCGAACATCTGGTCCTGCATCAGCCGCAGCGTGGCCGAGAGAATCTGTTCGACCACTTCACCGCTGTCGGGCTCGCCATTGTCATGGCGCCCAGCTGTCCGACGGGGTTGGATCACCCGCACGAGATTACGCGTCCGCCCACTTAATCTATTTTAGATTTTGCATACACATTGTCTGGATAGCGTGTTAACGTGAGTCAGCCCACAATCGCGGCCATGCAGTGACCTGGCCCATGGGTGCCCGCCCTGACCGGCGCGGCTGCATCCGTCTCGCACGCATAGGAAGGTGCCTCACATGAGTCGACAACCGGCCCCCGGCGCGGTGACAGACCGCTTCACGGGCACTGTTGCGCTCGGCGTTCATGTGTCCGTTCCGCTTCGTTGGCACATGCTCACGCCGGGCAGGCGTAGTGAGCCCATGCGCGTCCGGTTCGGCGACCGCCCGGAGATTGCCCTCTAGACGAGCAGGCTGCCCGCGTGATTCGGGCGCACGAACATCACGACCATGCCCGGGTTCGCCTGTGGCGGAGGATGAAAAACTTGACCAATCACTTCGAAGATCGGCGCCAGGGGCGGGATGAGACCGGATCCGTCGCGGTGCTCGATCCCCCATTGGTGGGCACCTCGGCGCCTCAGGCTCGCCAAGCCCGGGGACGTGGGCGGCTGGCGCGGCTGCTGTCAGGACTGGTCGCGGTTCCGGTCAAGAGCGCGGCGACGACCGGCCGTGCAGTGATGCTGGCGGCGTCGATCGTGCGGTACTCGATCGTCGACACATTCACGTTGAAGCTGCCGTTCGGTGAATTGATCACTCAGGCATGGACCTTGCTGAAGGTCACGGCGTTGCCGGCGGTGCTGATGGCGATCCCATTCGGAGCGATGGTCGCAGTGCAGCTTTCGGGACTGGTGAACGAGGTGGGGGCCAATTCGCTGGTCGGCTCCGCCACCGGTGTCGCGGTCCTGCGGCAGGGCGCCCCCGTTACTGCGGGCCTACTGATGGGCGGAGCCGCCGCCGCGGCGATCGCCTCCGACTTCGGCGCGCGTGCGATCCGCGAGGAACTCGATGCGCTGCGAACCCTCGGCGTCGATCCTGTCCGCCGGCTCGTCGTTCCTCGCTTCCTGGCTCTGCTTCTCATCACACCGATCCTGGTCGTGATCGTTATCGCGATGGGGGTCGGAGCGGCGTTCGTGATCGCTACCGTCGTCAACGGGGTTACTCCGGGCAGCTTCTGGCTCTCCTTTGGCGCGTTCGCGAAGATGGTCGACGTTTGGTTCACGATGGGCAAGGGCCTGGTGTTCGCCGGGATCGTCGCGGTGGTCTCCTCGCAACGGGGGATGGAGGCCAAAGGCGGGCCCCGTGGCGTCGCCGATGCGGTCAACGCCTCGGTGGTGCTCAACGTCCTGCTCATCGTCGTGGTGAATCTGGCGATCACCCAGTTACAGACGATGTTCTTCCCGATGGCGGTGGCCTGACATGACCGCGACCCGGGACCGAGCCGCAGTCCCCTCGAAATACCGCGGCGAACTCGCCAAACAAAGTATGTTGCTAGGGAAGCCATTTCGCACCACGGGCCAGTGGCTCACCTTTATCGGCCAGACGTTCTGGCTGCTGCCGATCACCGTGCGCAAGTACCGGCGCGAGACCCTGCAGGTGATGAACAACCTTGCCTGGGGACGCGGATCGATCGTCGTCGACGGCGGCGTGATCAGCGTCCTGGCCATCCTCGGAATCACGGTCGGCGCAATCGTTTCCATCGAATCCTTTGCCACACTCAATCTGATCGGACTCGGATCACTCACCGGCATCATCGGCGGATGGGGAAATGTTCGAGAGATGGCGCCTCTGGTTGCCGGCGTGGCGTTCGCCTCACAAGCGGGATGCCGGATGACGGCCGAGATCGGCTCCATGCGAATCTCCGACGAGATCGACGCGACCGAAGCCATGGGGTTGCGGGCCATTCCCTTCGTGGTCGGGACGAGGGTGATCGGCGGACTGCTCTGCGTCATTCCCGGATATCTGTTGACGCTGGTCGTCAGCTTCGTCACCGCGAGTACCATCATCCAGAAGTTCTACGGACAGCCCGGCGGCACGTACAACCACTATTTCGTCCAGTTCCTCACGCCGACCGATCTGGCTTACTCGTTGGCCAAAGCGGCGCTGTACTGCACGGCGGTCACCATCATCCACTGCTACTACGGGTTTTTCGCTTCCGGTGGACCGGTCGGTGTGGGCGAGGCATCGGGACGTGCCATCCGCGCGAGCCTGGTGACGATCATGGTGCTCGATTTCACGGCCACAGTCCTGCTCTGGGGTCTTCGCCCTCAGTTCGTCTTCACGGGTTAGGAGGAGAGCATGTTGTTCCGGATGACGGCCGACGACGAAACTCGTCGCCTCACGATCATCGGGTTGATCGGCGCGGTCTGCATCGCCCTCGTCTGCGCGATGGTGGCCATCAACCCGTTCCGGCAGGACGACAAGGCCGCCCACTATTCGGTTACCATCGGATTGCCCTATGTCGGCCAGGGCGTTGCTGCCGGTACCCCGGTGGTCATGCACGGCGTCACGGTCGGGCGGGTATCGACGGTTTCCAGCCTTCCGCAAGGCGGGGTCCAGTTGGTCGCCGATCTGCAGGCCCGCCCCACATCCGGGCTCACCGACAAGGTCGACGTCGACTTCCGGCCGGCCAACTACTTCGGCGTCACCGCAGTCAATCTGATCCCCGGTGACGGTGGAAGTGCGCTGCGCAACGGATCACGGATTCAGCCGACACCGCGTGGAAACTTCACCCTCCAGGCGCTTCTCGCCCGTCTCGGTGAGGTCACCAGTGGCGTCGTCACCCCGGAACTCATCAGCGTCATCAACCGTGCGACCCGCTACACCGACGCCCTCAACCCGCTGCTCGAGACCGTAGTGACGGTCTCCGAGGCGGTCACCAAGGTCCAGACAGTCAGCACCGAGCAACTGCTGCGCAACACCGCCGGGATCGCGGTTGCCTTCCCGTCTTTCGTCGACGGTGCAACCCGCGCCGGCCACGGGTACGGTGTCGCAGGCGGTTTCGTCACGTTCAACGTCAGCGGCGAGTACGGTCTGCCGAGCCCGGATTCCGGGATTCGGCCCGGACAGCGCCAGTCAGAGGAATTCTGGCAGACGAGGTCGCGTGCGACGCTGGACCTGTTGGCGAACTCGTTCTTCGGAGCGGTCGGAAAGCTGCTGTCCTCACACCCCGGTGATCTGCGGCCGGCGGTGGGCTTGGTCAAGACACTCAGCGACACGGTGCCTGGGCTCATCGCCCCGGCCGGGATGGCCGACACGATGGTCGAACTTCGCACCCGGTTCGAGAAGCTCTACGCGGGTTCCCCCGAGCAGCGCGCTCTGCAGGTGCACCTAGTGCTCGACAACCTCCCCGGTGTGCAGGCCCCGATCAACGCGATGGGAGGACAGTAATGAAGCCCATGGGCGCCCTCTGGCGGTTCGCCGTGAGTGCCGCGCTCGCCGCAGTGGTGTTCATCCTCGTCGTCAATGTGCTCCGACAACCGGTCGCCGCGCAGACGGAGCAGTACACCGCCAAATTCCTCGACGTCTCCGGTCTGCATGTCGACTCCGACGTACGCGTTCGTGGTGTCCGGGTCGGCAAGGTCGAATCCCTCTCGCTATCACGGGAATCCGGTCAGACCATTGCTGTCGTTAACCTGAGCATGGACAAGCGGTACGCGGTCGCGCCGGCCACCCGGATGGCGGTGAAATACCAGGCATTGACCGGTTTGCGCTATATCGACGTATCCGCGCCAGTGGAGTCGGGGCCGGGCACGAAGACGATAACCGAGGTCCCGCTCGCCATGACTCGGCCGTCCTTCGACATCACCACGCTGTTCAACGGACTGCAGCCCGTCATGGCCACGCTGAGCCCGCAAGACATCGACACGTTCACCGACAATGCGGCGAACTTCCTCTCCGGTGACGGATCCGGCCTCGGACCGATGCTGGACAGCATCCACAAACTCACCGAGTTCACTGCCAACCGGCAAGAGGTGGTCGCCACCCTCATGCAGAACCTGTCCGCCATCGCCGACACCTTCGGCGGTCACTCCAAAGACGTGATCCAGATTATCGAGTGGGCCAATCGCCCGATCGACTCGGCACTGAAGGTGCTCGACGAGTTCCGTAAATCGCAGCTCTACGGACCCGGCTTCACCGAGGCCGCTGTTCGGCTGCTGGAGAACGCCGGATTCAGCAAGGCGGGTGGGGCGGACATCGATCACGGGTTGGACCGCGCCATCACCGTCTTCGACGACTACTCCGATGCATTCAAGCGTGTTCCGGTCGTGTGGGATAACATCTCCGATCCGGCGCCGCCTGATCAACCGCTGCCGTGTAGCCACGGTCCTGCTCAGCTACCACAATCCCTGGACGTACTCCTCAACGGGCAACGGGTGATCCTGTGCAATCGGTGAAATGGATTCACAACCCCCTGATTTGGGGCGTCATAGCGCTGTCGATGCTCATGGTGACGGCAATAGTCGCCGGCTACGTCTACATCAGGCCACCCGGTGACCGGCAGGTGGTGTTCTACACCAACGATGCCGCGTCGGTGCGATCCGGTGACAGTGTGCGAGTGGCGGGCATCCCGGTTGGCAAGATCACCTCGCTGTCTCTGGAGCAGGATCGGATCAGAGTGCAAGCTTCCGTCGACAAGAACACCTTCGTCGGCGACCAGTCCCAGGTCGACATCCGCATGCTGACTATCGTCGGGGGCTACTACGTCGACCTGATCCCGCTTGGCGATCGGCCACTGGGCGAAAACCCGATCCCCGCAGGCCGAGTCAAAACTCCCTACAACCTGATGCGGGCGCTGACCGACTCGACGAAAGTCACCCAGGAGATCAATCCGCGCCCGATCCGGCAGTCGCTGGATCAGATCCAGGCAGGCCTGAGCGGGACCAACACCGAGACGCTATCGACCGTGATCGATGCCGGCAATGCCCTTGCCGACACGATCGATCGGCAACGCGGGCAGATCACCCAGATCCTCGACATGTCCGATGAGTACATCCAAGCCCTGAGCGCCTACCGGGGCCGACTCCAAGAGCTGGTGTCAAAGATTTCGATCATCGAGCAGACACTTACGGTGTACGGCAAGGGTTTCGGCGCAGCACTTGCCGGCATGGGCGACATCGGCGAGTCCGTCCTGGCACCGTTGTCGAAGTTCTGGGTGAACAATCGCGAGGAGTTCATCCAGAAGGTGCGGGACTGGCAGGACAGGTTCCGCCGGTGGGTGGACAACAACAGCCGGATCATTCCTCGACTGCGGCGGGTGCGAGACAAGATCGAACGAGTTCTTGATGCGCAGAACGCTAAGCCAGAACTGTTGGCGACCGATCTGTGCATCCCGGTTCCGGGGAGCGTATGCTGATGGTGTACAGCGCTTTTCGAAGAATCTGTAACGGGACCGCCGCACTAGTGCTTGCGGCGCTGACCGCCGCAGCGGCGTCCTCCTGCGGTTCAGCTGCCCGTCCTGCGGCGACGGACTACTGCGCCGTCATGCCGGATACCGTCGGCCTCTACGTGGGCAATCCGGTCACCCAGATGGGCTACCCGATCGGGACGGTCACCTCGATCACCCCGCACGCCACCGACGTCCGGGTGGACTTCACCGTCACCGAGAACCGTTCCTTGCCCGCCGATGTGAAGGCCGTGATCCGGTCGCCGTCGATCGTCGCGGACCGCTCGCTGGAACTGGTCGGTAACTACAGGAGCGGGCCCAAGCTGGAGCCGAATGGCTGTGTGCCGCTGCAACGGTCGATGTCGCCGAAGTCGCTGTCAGAAGTCATCGGCTCGGCTGACACCTTCCTCAAGGCGATCAATCCGGACGGGTCGAGCAACATCGGTGACACTATCGCCGGAGTCAACCGGCTGGCGCAGGGCAATGGCGCACGCACCGGCGCACTGGTAACGAAAGTATCTGCGCTGGTGGACAATCCGGACCGCGCGATTGGTGACATAGGGTCGATCGTGCAGAATCTGGCCGAGCTGACCACCTCGTTGACTGAGATGCGGGGCCCGATGAAAGAGGTACTCCTCGACGGTGTGACCACGACGCCGGATCTCGACAAGGCGATGGACGGTGCCGCCCGGCTAGGCGACGCACGCGGGAAGGCACCGCTGGGAACGTTGTCCGCCGTCATCGAGATGGTGTCGGTCCTGGAATCCCGGCTGGGAGATGAGACCCAATTGACTCTGGACACCGTCAGTGACGCCACCAGAAAGCTCAGCCCGCACGCGAACGCCCTTGCGGCCGAGTTCAACCCGGTTCCGTGGTGGATCAACACCATCGCCAACCACTACAACGCCCACCAGTTCAGTCCGTTCAACATCGCCTACCGGCCGCCAATGTTCCGGGTGCAGTCGCACGACGGACTGGCGCTGTGCGGCTTGATGAACGCGCAGATGCCGGGCAGTTGCGCCGACGTCAACGGCCAACCCTACGCAGTCGACATCTCGTTGCTGCAGTACGTCGTGATGCAAGCGAGCCGCAAATGATCAGTACAGCAACCCTCATCAGGCGTACGGCCCTGGGCGTGGCGGCGGCGTTGGTGTTGACCTCCTGCGCCGCGCTCAACGTCAATGCACTGCCGCAGCCAGGCCAGAACAGGGACCGCGGCTACGACGTCATCCTGGAATTCGCCAATGTGCTCAACCTGCCGGACCGTGCAAAGGTCGTCCAGGACGGCACCACGGTCGGAGTCGTCAACCACGTCGATCTGAGGGCTGATCACGTCGATGTAACGGCGCGTATCGACTCCGGCGTCTCCGTGCCCTCAGACGTACATGCGACCTTGCAGCAGTCGACGGTGCTCGGTGACACGTACCTGGCCTTGGAGCGCCCGCAAGGTGAGCAGGGTACCGGCACTCCGGCGATCGGTCCCGGCGCGAGAGTACCCCTTTCTCAGACCACGTCTCCACCGCAACTCGAGGACACCATTGCCAATCTCGCGAACTTCGTTGGCAGCGGGTCGATTCAGCGGATCCAGAACACCATCATCGGGCTCAACAACGTCACGCCACAACGCAGAGAAGACCTGCGCGCGATGACCAGCCGGGTGACCACGGATCTGGCCGATCTGCGCAACAACATCGACACGGTGGATACCTGGCTACAGGGTACGTCGAACACCGTCGCCGCGGTCATCGCGCATCTGCCCGAATACAAGTACTGGTTGAGCCCGGACGGCATGCTGGGCTTCGATAGAGGTTCTCAGACCGGCTCCTACATCGGCACCGTTCTCCCCTCGATCGGCAGTATCTACAGTGGCGGCTTCTGGCTGGTGCCGTTGCTGAACTCGCTGGCCGACGCACTCGGTGCGGTGCAGCAGAGCAAGTGGAACTTCGAGGCCGAGGGTCCGGCTTGGCGCAGGTTGTTCTACGAGGACTTTCTGCCGGTGGACAAGAATCCGGCGATCAACATCACCTCGATCACCGGACCCGACGGCAAGGAGATGATCGACAACATCCAGGACGTCATGCGGGTCATCGGAGCGATGCCATGAGAGCCGTCAAGAACGCCCTGTCGTTCGGCGCCATGGGGCTCATTATCGCGATCGCCGCTGCTTATCTGGCATCGCTCCATCTCCACTTCCGGTCACCGGACAACCGGACAAACCTGTCGATGGACGTCCCGGATGTCAAGGGTCTGGTCGTCGGATCCAACGTGCTGCTGCGTGGCGTGAGCGTCGGCAAGGTGACCAAGGTCGAAACCACCCTGGGCCAGGCCACCGTCGACTTCTATGTGGATGGGCGGCAGCGTGTTCCGGTGGACAGCGATATCCGGTTGGACAACCTCTCCGCTCTCGGGGAGACCTACATCGGCTTGATACCGCATACCGACTCCGGTCCGATGCTCACCAACGGCCAACGGATCTCGACCGAACGGGTGGTCGTGCCGCCGTCGATCTCGGAGCTGGCGACCAGCGTTGTCAGGGTCCTGAATCAGTCAGACCCGCAACAACTCTCGAGCATCACCAAGGAGGCCGATGAGGCCTTGCCGGACCCAGAGGAGACGTTGCCGAATCTGGTTCGCGCCAGCCAGCTGCTCAATCAGATGGTGGGCAGCATGAATGGCGACGGCCAGCGGGTACTGGGCAACGCCCAGACTCTGCTGCAGAACGCCGGCTGGGTCGGCCCGACATTGGCCCGGCTGGGTCCCGAGGTGGGCAGTGCAGGCGACTCACTCGGCGCAACCTTCCATTCGATGATGAGCACCGTGGTGTGGGACAACCCACGCAACATGAAGTTGTTCGGCAAGTTCCTGCAGCGCATTCAGGACTTCCTGGACAGCCGCGGGGGAGACATCAAGGTGCTCACCCAGGCGCTCACCCCGCAGTTCCAGGGTATCGGCGGCGCCCTGATGAACATCGATACCGGGCAGATGCTGTCGAACGTACTCGCGGGCATCCCCGAGGACGGTGCGATCACGCTACACGTCAAAGTTCCCGACCAATAACGCCGAAAATGACTGCAGACCAGACAGATTGAAGGAAATCCCATGTCAACGACCGATATCGAAGACCGGGTCGACACCCCGTCACCCGCCGACCAGGACAGTGAGTCGGCACCCACTCCCGAGCCGGCTGTCGAGCCCGCCGCAACCAGCCGGCCAGAAGGCGGCGGCCGGCGGCTATCGATCTCGCTGCGCGGCGCCGTTGTAGGCCTCGTGGTCGCCGTGCTGGTCGCTGCGGTCGGTGTGCTCGCCTGGCTCTACATCGGTGCCCAGCACAAGCTCGATGCGCAATCCAAAGCGGCCGCAGACCGCACCCACGCAGAAGAGCTCGCGATCACCTACGCGGTGAGTGCCGCCCAGATGGACTTCCAGGACTTCAACGGCTGGAAAGTGAAGCTGGTCAACGGGACTTCGCCCGAGCTGAAGGACAAGCTGAGCAAGGCCGCCGATTCGATGGAGCAGATTTTGGCGCCGCTGCAGTGGAAGTCCAGCGCGCGCCCGCTGGCCGCCAAGGTTCGTTCGGATGCCGGTGGCGTTTACGTGGTGGACTCTTTCGTCAGCGTCCTGACCAAGACGGTCCAGGCTCCCGAAGGCCTGCAGTCGACCGCGACGTACAGCGTGACGCTTGACAGCAACAAGAACTGGGAGATCACCGACGTCGGCGGGATCGATTCGGCGCTGGGGAAGTAACGACGCCCATGTCTGCTGTGAATCGAGACCCGGGCCGCCCGGGTGGCCGGACGATACCGGCTTGGCTCGTCACGCTGGTCGTCCTCGTGCTGGGCCCGGCGCTCGCGTCGTCGGGTGTGGCGGGCGCCGACGACGACCCCTGGGGCGAGTCACCTGCGCCGGTTCCGCTGCCGGTCGTCGTCCCGGTGGCCGACAATTGGCAACCGCAGTTCCCGTTTCCGTTCGATCAATCGCGCCAATACGTCACCCCCGCGGACATCACCGCCGAAGGGGAGATGTGCCAGTGGTTCAATCAGCAATACAGGGTGTTGAAACTGCAGATCGAACGGCTGAACAACACCATCATTCGCAACAACGGCGACTTCAACGCCGGTGCGGTTCCCGGCGACCTGCAGATCGTCCTGGGCAATATCGATCAGTCCCTGGACTACCTGGCGCCCCGCGCCCAGGCACTGACCCAGAGCTACGACCATGCGGGTGACATGTACTTCCCCATCTACCAGGGCGATGCGTTCTACGGTCTGTGGCAACAACTCTCGAATGTCAGCAACGGCTTGAAAGCGCACCAGCCGACCTGGTTCTCCGGGCCATCGTTCCTGCGGGCACAACACTGGGGCAGCAAGATCAACCGTTCCGACGTCTGTGGTCAGACGTGAGGCCGCCCCACACCGACGAGGGTGATCCGATGATGAAGACCCGAGCCGGCACCAGCTGCGGCCTCGGTCGGCGCGTTGCGCTCGCTCTAGGGCTGGCGGCGTCCGGCCTGGCTCTGGCCGGTGGACCGGCACATGCCGATCCCGGCACAGTCCTCGACCAGGCTCTGATGTCGGCGCGAGCAGGTACGCCGTGTGGGCAGTTCGGTCCGGACCAGCAGGTGGCGCACGCGGCGGACATCATCAATCGGTCGACCAGGGACTACCTGGCCCAGCACGCCGATACGGTGCCAGCCGATGCACAGCACCCGGATGCCATCGTGAAAGACCTTGGAATCCCGGCCAGTAAGACATTCGCCTTGCTGGGTGCTGCGCAGAGCCCGGCTGACGCCATCAAGGGACTGCTCGTACAGGGGTTCGCCGCTATCCCGGATTGCAGCTACAACCGGATGGGAACCAGCATGATCTACGACGCGGACTCGGGCTACACCCTCGTCAC
The DNA here is from genome assembly GCF_010731855.1 of Mycolicibacterium anyangense. Taxonomy (NCBI): domain Bacteria; kingdom Bacillati; phylum Actinomycetota; class Actinomycetes; order Mycobacteriales; family Mycobacteriaceae; genus Mycobacterium; species Mycolicibacterium anyangense. Next base: position 4,401,817 of record NZ_AP022620.1, read on the forward strand.
CGCGGTCCTGGTGGGACCGTGATGCGGGTAGGCCGCCCGGCGCGGACGGTGGCCGTCTTCTTGGCCGCGGTCGCCGCGGCATCGCTCACCGCGCCCTGCGCTCAGGCTGGGGGGTCCGTCACCTATGAAGTGGTCTCCGATTCGATCGGCGTCGCGAACATCGAATACCAGGACGCCCAGGGCCGGGTGGCGATCACCAACGCGCCGCTTCCGTGGCGGCTCGACGTCACCATGCCGGACCCGCAGTCAGCGCCTCCCTACGGCGCGCAGGTTCGCGCCGACTGGCGTCCCGACGCCAGACCCAATCGATGGGTCAGCGTGCGAGTCATCTACCAGGGCAAGGTTTTCTGTCAGAACACGCTCGACATCGGCGATGCAGCCTGCTATGGCAACACGTCGAGAATCACCTAGGAGTTCACCGACGATGTTGGGAATACGGGCGAGGTTGCGCCCACCACCGATGGCGGCCTGGAGTGCCGCGGTTGCTCTCGTCGGCACACTGGTGGCGGGGGTGGCAGGCACCCCGATTGCGGGCGCCGAACCAAATCAACAGGATCCGGGCGCCAGCCCCTACCCCGACATTCGGTACTACGACAAACTCGACCCCCTGCAGTTCGCTCAGCCCGGCGGCATCTGGTTCATCGCCCCCACCGGACAGAACTGCGGAATCTGGGGGCTCGGTAGTTTCGGCTGCGCAGGCAACATCCCTGGCGCACCGCCGGGGGTGAGTCACATCGGTTGGATCGACGGTGACCGTGCGGTGCACTACGACTGGTCGATGGACGTGAGATTTCCTGCCACTGCGGCCGTCCAGGTTCTCGCACCGCGCAGTTCGGTCACTCATGAGGGCACCACCTGCGCTGCGACGCCGGACGGCCGGACCTACTGTGAGCGCGGGCCGTTGCGCTTCGTGATCGAAGCGGATCGCACCTGGTTGTCCCCGCCGTGGATGGACCTGAGCTGGATCGAATTGGGTCCGGCGTCCTGCAGCCCGCCAGGAGGCGGCCCCTGCTACAGCTGAGCGCAGGCGCTCGCCGCCTCTGCAGCGCTGCCCGTCACATGTCTGTTCAAGGCGCCACCACGATCCGGATCGGATTGCCCTCGGCATGCTCGAGTGCCCGGATGCCCTCGTGGATGTCCTCGAGCGCAATGACCTGGCTGACCGACCGGCTCAGATCGAGCCTGCCCCGCGATACCAGGGCGGCCAGCGTCTCGATATCGGCGTTCTGATAGCCGAGGTGGCCGAGGACCTGCTTCTGACTGAGCCCGAACATCGACGTCGGCCCCACCGTGGGCGACTCGGCGCTCATCCCGACTCCGACCAGGCGGCCGCCGACGGTGAGCGCGTCCAGCGCCTGTTCGAAGGTCACCTTCAGCCCGACGGCGTCGAACGCCACGTCGAGCTTGCGTCCGCCGGTGGCCGCGGCCAGCTTGTCCTTGAATTCCGGGTCGCGGGAGTCGAACGCATAGTCGGCACCCAGTTCCAGGGCGCGCTCGCGGACCACCGGGTTGATGTCGACGGCGATCACCGGCACCGCCCCGACGAGGCGGGCCAGCTGCACGATGTGAGTGCCGACCCCGCCGACACCCCACACTCCGACCGACTCACCGACGCGCACCTTGCCGGTGTGTACCACCGCGCCGAACGGTGTCGAGACCGCGTCGGCCAGGATCGCGGCCTGATCCAGCGGGACATTGTCGGGAACGCGGGTCAGTCCCGCCGCCTGGGCGATCGTGTACTCGGCCCACGCGCCGTCGTAGGCGAAGGCCATCAGCTGGATCCACTGGCAATTGGCCAGGTCCCCGCGCCGGCAGTTCGGGCATTGCAGGCACGGCCGCCCGGCGGCGAGCACCACCCGATCTCCCTCGGACCAGCCGGTGACGCCGGGCCCGAGCTTGGCGATGGTCCCCGAGGCCTCGTGCCCCTGGGTGACCACCGGGCGCTGGGCCGGGAAAGTGCCGTTGATCAGGCTGAGGTCGGAGTGGCAGATGCCGCAGAAGGCGACCTTGACCAGTACCTCGCCCTCGCCCGGCTCCGGGATCGGAACATCTTCCAGAACAACAGCTTTCGTATCGGCGTAGAACCGTTCCGCCCGCATCGTCGCAACCATCGGTAGTCCTTCCTCCAGTCGAGTGACAAACTACGCCCCCGGTCCGGTCTCGTGGTTAGAGTGGCGGATATGGCGCGCAAGTACGCGACGGCGGATGCCGTGGACCGCCAGCAGATGCTGGAGTTCATCCGTCCGCGCCACCGCATGGTGCTGATCACCTTCCGCGCCGACGGATCGTTGCAGGCCTCGCCGGTGACCGGCGGGCTCGATGACCAGGGCCGGGTGGTGATCGCCAGCTATCCGCGGCGGGCCAAGGCGGTCAACATCCGCCGCTCCGGACGCGCCGGCGTGGTGGTGCTCTCCGACGAGTTCGACGGGCCCTACGTCCAGCTCGACGGGGCCGCGGAGGTCATCGATCTGCCGGACGCCGTCGAGCCGTTGGTCGACTACTTCCGTGCCGTGGCCGGGGAGCACCCGGACTGGGCGCAGTACCGCCAGGCGATGGTGGACCAGGGCAAGTGCTTGATCAGGGTGACGCCGCAGACCTGGGGACCGGTGGCCACCGGCGGTTTCCCGCCACCGGACTGACATGTGGCCGCGGCAGCGCGACGGCGTCACGTGCGGACCGAGTGTGGCGGTGATGGCCGGTGCGCTGATCGACGATGCGTACGGCGCTCCGCTGCGATCGGGGCACCCGCAGCGGTGGTTCGACGCCGAGCAGGCCCGGGTGCATCGCATGGTGAACACGGTGTGGCCCAGGGCACTGGGCACCACCCCGGCCGGTATGGCGCGCGCGATGACCGCGCACAGTGCCGCCCGCGGCGTGCGCTACCGATGGCGCCCGGCGGGTCCGCAGACCGTGCCCGTGGTGTGTGACGCGGTCACGGCCGGCTGGCCGGTGGCGATGCTGCTCGGCTCGGCGTTGCCGCGGCACTGGGTGCTGCTGACCGAGATCCGGGGCCCGGCGATGCGGTGCTACGAGCCGTCCAGCGGCGCCCTGGTGTCGGTGCCGATCGACGACATCCGTGCCGGGCGGGTGCACGGGCTCGGCTTCGGGCGCCCATTCGCGTTCGTCCTGCCCAAGGTTTGAGAACAGACCCAACGGGCATGCGGCCTCCGACCCGATTCGAGGAGGCAGTACATGCGCGCAGTGATCTGGCACGGCCGACGCAACGTTTCGGTGGACACCGTGCCCGACCCCCAGATCAAGGAGCCGACCGACGCGATCATTCGCGTGACCAGTACCAATATCTGCGGCTCTGATCTGCATCTCTACGAGGTACTCGGGGCCTTCATGTCGCCCGGTGACATCCTCGGACACGAGGCGATGGGCGTGGTCGAGGAGGTGGGCGCCGACGTTGACCAGCTTACCGTGGGCGACCGGGTGGTGATCCCGTTCAACATCTCCTGCGGGCACTGCTTCATGTGCGGTCACGGACTTCAAAGTCAGTGTGAGACAACGCAGAACCGTGACCAGGGCACCGGTGCTGCACTGTTCGGCTACTCCAAGCTCTACGGCGAAGTCGCCGGCGGTCAGGCTGAATACCTCCGGGTACCGCACGCCAACTACACCCATATCAAGGTGCCGGCTGACGGGCCTGACGACCGCTATGTCTACCTGTCCGACGTGCTGCCCACCGCCTGGCAGGGTCTGGACTACGCCGCGGTCCCCGACGGCGGCACCCTGGTGGTCCTGGGCTTGGGCCCGATCGGGTCGATGGCATGCCGAATTGCCGCGCACCGCAACCGATACCGCGTCATCGGCGTGGACCTGGTGTCCGACCGCCTGGATCGGGCCCGCCCCTACTGCGATGACGTGATCGATGCCCGCAGAGATGATCTCGTCGACCGCGTGCTGTCCCACACCGACGGTCGCGGAGCCGACGCAGTGCTCGATGCGGTCGGGATGGAAGCCCACGGGTCGCCGGTCGCGGAGTTCGCCCAGACCGCGGCCGGTTTTCTGCCGGCGCCGGTGGGCCGCGCGGTGATGCGGAACGCCGGGATGGACCGGCTGGCCGCTCTGCACACTGCGATCGCCCTGGTGCGCCGCGGCGGCACGATCTCGCTGTCCGGGGTGTATGGCGGTGCGGCCGATCCGATCAACATGATGGTGTTGTTCGACAAGCAGATCCAGCTACGGATGGGACAGGCCAACGTCAAGCGCTGGATCCCGGACATCATGGGGCTGCTCACCGATGGAGACCCGCTCGGGGTGGACACCTTCGCCACCCACCGGCTGCCACTCGAGGATGCGCCGCAGGCCTACGAAACCTTCCAAAAGAAGGCCGACGGTATGGTCAAAGTCCTTCTCAAACCTTAGGTTTGGGACCGAGGATCGCCATCGACGCGGCGACGGCCGGTTCGAGGATGGTCCTGACCGGGTGGCCGTCCTCCACCGTCTGGGCGGTGAGCTCGCGCAGGCCGCCCACCAGGATGACTGCGGCCTCCGGGGACACCGGGTCGATGCCCGCGTCGCGGAACCCGCTGTTGGCGGTCAGGTCGACGATCATCGTCACCAACCCGCCGAACCCGCGGCGCAGTGTCGGTCGCGCGCTCTCACCGAGTGCGGGCAGTTCCCGGATCCAGCTCAGGGTGATGGCCGTGCTGGCCTCGATCGTGTCCACGTAGGCCACCACGGCCTGACGGATCTGGATGTGCCACGGCGCATCCGGCACCACCGCCTTGCGGATCGTGGCGACGATCTGGGCGCTGTTGTCCATCAGCAGTTCGGCGAAGCACTCTTCCTTGGTGGCGAACTGGTCGTAGAACGTGCGCTTGGACGTGCGGGCATGGCGAACGATGTCGGCGACGGTGCTGTCCCGGTAGCCGCGCTCGTCGATCGACACGGCCAGGCCGTCGAGCAGGCGTCTACGGAACCCGCCGTCGCGCGCGGAGTCCGGGGAGGCCTCGGCAGCGGGCGCGCTCACCTGGACTCCTTTCACCGCACAGGTACTTGTCAGGGTTGGTACCAACGAGTACCGTACCCGACAAGCCAGTGGTACAACGCAGTACCACGCCATCCCGGGAGGCCGGACAGTCATGAGCGAAGCGCCCACCGTCGACGTTCCCAGTACTGCGGAACCGAAGCTGCCGCCCCGGCCGGGCATTCCAAACCCCCTGCTCAAGACGGCTTTTCTGACCCAGCGGCGGCCATCGGTCCAGTGGCTGACCCGCCGGTACGGGCGCTGCTTCACCCTGGACGTTCCGGTGTTCGGCCCGACCGTCGTGGTCTCCGACCCGGCGCTGACCAAACAGATCTTCACCACTAGCCCCGAGCTGCTCTACAACATCCAGCCCAACCTCAGCCGGCTGCTGGGCCCCGGTTCGGTGTTCGGTCTGGACGGGACCGCCCACCGGGTGCGCCGCAAGCTGCTTACCCCGCCGTTTCACGGCAAGAGCATCAGGGCCTACGAGCGGATCGTCGAGGAAGAGACGCTGCGCGAGATCGCGTCGTGGCCCGAGGGCGCAGAGTTCGAAACCCTCGAGCCGTTGATGCGCATCAGCCTCAATGTCATCATCCGGGCGATCTTCGGTGCCGGGGGTGCGGAGTTCGAGCAGCTGCGGGCGCTGCTGCCGAAGTGGGTGACACTGGGCTCCCGGCTGGCGGTCATGCCCGCCCCGGCCAAGGAGTGGCGGTTCACCCCGTGGGGCAGGCTCGCCGAGTACCGCCGCGAGTACGAGGGCCTGGTCGACACCCTGATCACCCGCGCAAGGCAGGACCCGGGATTCGAGAACCGGGACGACGTCCTGACGCTGTTCCTGCGCAGCACCTACGAAGACGGCTCGCCGATGACCCGCAGCGAGATCGGCGACGAGCTGCTGACGCTGTTGGCTGCCGGCCACGAGACCACCGGGTCCACGCTGTCGTGGGCGTTCGAGCGGATCTCCCGGCATCCGGAGGTGCTGCGGCAGCTTGTCGCCGAGGCCGCCACCGACGACAACAGCTATCGGCAGGCCACCTTGTTCGAGGTGCAGCGCAACCGCACGGTGATCGACTTCTCCGGCCGCCACGTCATGGCCCCGAGCTACGAACTCGGTGAATGGCGCATCCCGCAAGGCTTTTCGATCATGGTCAGCCTCAGTCAACTGCACGAGAACCCAGAGATTTTTCCCGATCCTGCTCGGTTCGACCCGCAGCGCTTCCTCGATGCCAAGCCGAACACCTTCGCGTGGGTGCCGTTCGGCGGTGGTACGCGGCGGTGTATCGGTGCGGCGTTCGCCACCATGGAGATGGATGTAGTGCTGCGAACAGTGTTGCGCCACTTCACCATCCAGACCACCGATGCTCCGGGTGAGAAGTGGCGCAACCGCGGCGTTGCCTATGTCCCCAAACGGGGCGGCCGGGTGGTCGTCTACCGCCGCTGAGGCCGCTGGGGTCTAACGCCTCGAATGTGCGTCCCGATACGCCCGCGGCGGCGTGTTGCGGATGAAACCGCACACTCGAGGCGGGCTTCGACGCTAGACCTGCGCCCGCTTGGGCAGCTTCCAGCCCGGCCGCGGGAAGTGGCAGGTGTAGCCGTTGGGGTAGTGCACCAGGTAGTCCTGATGCTCGGGCTCGGCCTCCCAGAAGTCCACTGCGGGCGTCACCTCGGTAACCACCTTGCCCGGCCACAGTCCGGATGCGTCGACGTCGGCGATGGTGTCGAGCGCGACCTGCTTCTGCTCGTCGTCCAGATAGAAGATGGCCGAGCGATAGCTGGTGCCGACGTCATTACCCTGCCGGTTCTTCGTGCTCGGATCGTGGATCTGGAAGAAGAACTCCAGCAGCGCCCGGAAATCCGTCTGGGCCGGGTCGTAGACGATCTCGACCGCCTCGGCGTGTCCTGGGTGGTTGCGGTAGGTCGGGTGGTCGTTCTGGCCGCCGGTATACCCGACCCGGGTGGACACCACGCCCGGCTGCTTGCGGATCAGGTCCTGCATGCCCCAGAAGCAGCCGCCCGCCAGGATCGCGGTCTTCGTGTCAGTCACATCGTCTCCCTTCGATTCGGCGGTCGTGAACAGCCGCCGGTAGTCGCCATAGCCCTGCGCCTCGAGGTCGTCGAGGCCGATGAATCTCAGCGAAGCCGAGTTGATGCAGTAGCGCAACCCTCCCGCCGCGCGGGGACCGTCCTTGAAGACGTGACCGAGGTGGCTGTTGCCGTGCGCCGAGCGCACCTCGGTGCGCGGCATCAGCAGCGTGAAGTCCCGCTTGGTCACCACGTTGGACTGCTCGATCGGTTTGGTGAAGCTTGGCCAGCCTGATCCGCTGTCGAACTTGTCCACCGAGGCGAACAGCGGTTCGCCGGAGACGACGTCGACGTAGATGCCCGGGTCGTGGTTGTCCCAGTACTCGCCGGTGAAGGGCCGCTCGGTACCGTTGCGCTGTGTCACCCGGTACTGCTCGGGAGACAGCGCGTTCACGGCGTCGGGGTTGCGGTGATAGTCAAACGCCATGCCCGTATCAACCGCCATGGTTGGTCAGATAGTTCCTGCGTCACACATCCGTCAGAACTGACGCTGCGACCTGAAAGCTGCGATGCCACAATGGACAGTCGGCAACGTGGCCGGTTCTGAGCAGGGGAGTCTGACGCGATGCGGCTTTGCCCGATCTGCCCTCCCACGCCCGCGAGAAGCGCAACCCCGTGTATCGGGTAAAGCTGCTCGGCTCGTCGGGCGGTGACTTTCACGGCGTACAGCAGATCCGGTTGTTGCGGATCTACTTGAGCCTCACGACTTTCCTCTACGTCTATGGCGTGGTGTTCACCATCTGGCCGCTGCATCCAGAGCTGACGTATGCGAATCCGATTGGTGGCGTGGTTGCCATCGTGCTGGGTATCGCGGCGCTCGCTTGGCTGGCCATCAAGCCGAACACGCCGGCGCCGGCCACCTGGGCTGCCATTCTGGCTACGCCGGTGGTGATGGCGTTCCACATCTCGATCGCTGCCGAACTTGCCTGCCTGATCGCGCCGATGTTCCTGGCCATGTACCTGCGAGCCTTCTACCCACCCCGGCGTGCATGGGTACTGATCGGCTTTCTCACCGTGGCCGCCGTGGTGGCCCTGGCCGTCTCCCCGGGCCGCAAACTGGGTATCGATTACCTGATTTGGGTCGTCGCCATCGTCGGAGCAGGGGAGTCGTTCGGGCTTGTGATGCGGGCCCTGGTGACCAGTGCCTGCACCGACCCGCTCACCGGTGTGCTCAATCGGGCCGGGTGGGAGATCGCCACCCGGGATCTGCTGACGCGTCTGCGGTCACCGAAGTCGACGATCTCGGTCATCGTGCTGGACCTCGACGGCTTCAAGCAGATCAACGACACGTTCGGGCATTTGGCGGGCGACGAGCACCTCGTCAACCGGGCGCGCCAATGGCGTGAGCTGGTGCCGAAGAATGCGGTGCTGGCGCGCCTCGGCGGCGACGAGTTCGCCGCATGTATCGCCGACCGCGACGCCTCGTCGGCGCAACGGTTCGTCGCCGAAGCTCGTCAACGGACCCCTGATGCGAGCATCGGGCTGGCATCGCAGCCCGGCGGCAGCGCCGACATCGCCGCGCTGTATGCACAGGCCGACGCGGAGCTGTACGTCGCCAAGGACCGCAACCGCCGGAATCAGGACGGTTCGCCACATGTCCACTAGAACTTGTTCTAGTTTGGTGTTGTGCCGCGATTCTCCCGTGCAGAACTGACCCACGCTTTCGCAACCTTCGAGGACACCGTGGACCGGGCCGCCCGCTCCCGCGACTGGGACGCCTGGGTCGGGCACTACACCCCCGACGTGGACTACATCGAGCATGCGATGGGCACCATGAAGGGCCGTGCCGAGGTGCGGGCCTGGATCACCAAGACGATGGGCACGTTTCCGGGCAGCTACATGACCGACTTTCCGTCGCTGTGGTCGGTGATCGACGAGGACACCGGCCGGATCATCTGCGAGCTGGACAACCCGATGCGCGATCCCGGCGACGGCACGATCATCACCGCCACCAACATCTCGATCATCACCTACGCCGGTGACGGTCTGTGGTCACGGCAGGAGGACATCTACAACCCGCTGAAGTTCGTCCAGGCCGGGATCGCGTGGTGCAAGAAGGCCAAGCAACTCGGCACCCTGGACGACGAAGCCGCCGCCTGGTTCGAGCAGTACGGGGGCAAGAAGTGAGCGCGCCCAAGTTGGTCATCGGAGCCAATGGCTTTCTCGGCTCGCACGTCACCCGTCAGCTGGTGGCCGACGGACACCAGGTGCGCGTCATGGTCCGGGAGAACGCCAACACCATCGCCATCGACGACCTCGATGTGCAGCGGTTCGTCGGCGACATCTGGGACGACGACACCCTGCGGGCGGCGATGGCCGGGTGTGATGACGTGTACTACTGCGTGGTCGACGCCCGCGGTTGGCTGCGCGACCCGGCGCCGCTGTTCCGCACCAATGTCGAAGGCACCCGCAATGTGCTGGAGATCGCCAAGGACGCGAACCTGCACCGCTTCATCTTCACCAGCAGCTACGTCACCGTCGGCCGCCGTCGCGGTCGGGTGGTCAGCGAGTCCGACCTGATCGTCGACCGCGGCCTGACCCCCTACGTCCGCTCCCGCGTGCAGGCCGAGGAACTCGTTCTGCGCTACGCCCGCGAGCACGGCCTGCCCGCCATCGCCATGTGTGTCTCCACCACCTACGGCGCCGGGGACTGGGGGCGCACCCCGCACGGAGCGATCATCGCCGGGGCGGCGTTCGGGAAGCTGCCGTTCGTCATGGGCGGCATCGATCTGGAGGCTGTGGGTGTCGACGACGCCGCACGTGCCATGATCCTGGCCGCCGAACACGGCCGCGTCGGCGAGCGCTACCTGATCTCGGAGAAGCTGATCAGCAACGCCGACGTCGCCCGCATCGCCGCGCAGGAGGCCGGCGTCGCGCCGCCGGGCCGGACCATTGCGCTACCGGTCGCCTACGCGCTGGCCACGATCGGCACCATCAAGGGCGCACTCAAAGGCACCGACGAACGGCTGTCGCTGGCGTCGCTGCGGCTGATGCGCGCCGAGGGGCCGGTGGACCACAGCAAGGCCGTTCGCGAGCTCGGCTGGCAGCCCCGGCCGGTGGAGGAATCCGTACGCGAAGCCGCCCGGTTCTGGGTCGGCCTACGCGAGGCCAAGCGGCAGGCCAAAGCCGCGCGGGCGGACTGAACCGGCACGGGTGTCACTTCGTGTCGCGCGTATGACACGACTCACCGCCCTCGTCTTCGCTCTGCTGCTCTTCGTCACGGCCTGCTCGTCAGGCAGCACCACGACCTCGACGCTGCCGGCGTCCTCAGCGACGTCGGCCGGCTCCACCGCTGCGGCCGCCACGGGACCCACCATCACGATCTCCGGCATGCGATTCGGCCCGCCGCTGACCGTGGCCCCCGGCGCGACCGTGACCGTGGTCAACAACGACAGTGCCGAACACAGCGTCACCGCGGATAGCGGTGGCGCATTCGACGCCGAGGTGGACGGCAGCGGGACGATCACGTTCACCGCGCCGAGCGCACCGGGCAGCTATGCCTACCACTGCAAGTACCACCCGATGATGCACGGGCAGTTGGTGGTTCAGTGAGTCAGTTGGCCCACTGATCCCACGGCACACTCCAGTCGCCGTTCTGCCACAGCTGCAGCGGCTGCCCGCCGGTATGGCGGACTTCGACGACGTCGCCGGGCACCGAGAAGTTGTAGAACCATTTGGCGTTGTCGCCGTTGAGGTTCAGGCAGCCGTGGCTGGTGTCGGTGTTGCCCTGTGCCCATACCGTGGCGTCGAGCTCGTGGAGGTAGACGCCGTCGGTGCTGATCCGCACGGCGTAGGCGATCGACTCCTTGTAGCCCAGGTGGTTGTTGATCGGCAGCCCGTAGGTGGAGGAGTCCATGATCACCGGGTTGCTCTTGTCGAGCACGGTGTAGGTGCCGGGCTGGGTCCAGAAGCTCAGCGTCTTGTCGCCGACCTTCTCGGTGCCGCCGCGGCCCATCGAGGTCGGCATGGTGCGCACCAGGGTGCCGCCGTCGAAGACGGTGACCTGCTTGGTGGTGTCGTCGGCGATCGAGACGTGGGAGGCGCCGATGGTGAAGTTCACCAGCGGGGCGTCGACGGCACCGACCGTGACGCCGGTGCCGGGCGCGTAGTACTGCGGCGGACGCCAGTGCGCGGTGCGGTCGTTCACCCAGTGCCAGGCTCCCGCTGTCTCGGGTGCGGTGGTGACCGCCAGCGCCTGTTCGGCTGCGGCGTGATCCACCGGGCCGGCGAAGTGCGCCACGACGACGATGCCCACGCCGTAGGTGCCGCCGTTCTGCAACGGAGCGCCCGAGGTCGTGGTCAACGTGACCGGTGGCAGCGGCAGCGGATCATCGGCTCGCGACGGTCCGGCCGGGGCGTACAGCACCCCCAACGTCGCCAGGACGGCGGCCGAGGTGACCGCAAGCATGCGGCGTGCGTAGGTCATCGGTGAACACTCCGGTCTTTGGGCTGGCAACGTTGCCACACTGTAGTGGGCCTTCCTGGGCGCAGCTAAGTCATTAGACGTGCGCAGCCCGGGCTGACAGGATTGACGCTCATGGCCACGATCAACGGCGCCGTCTCGCACTGGTATTCCGAACTTCCCCAGCCCCGCCCTCCGCTGCCCGGTGACCGTGACGCCGACGTCTGCATCGTCGGCGCCGGTTATACCGGTCTGTGGACCGCCTACTACTTGAAGAAGGCCGACCCTTCGCTGCGGATCACCATCCTGGAGGCCCGGTTCGCCGGCTTCGGTGCGTCCGGCCGCAACGGCGGCTGGCTCGGTGGCCTGGCGCCCGGCCATCGGGGATTGCTGGCCAAGAAGTACGGCCGGCCCAGTGTCGTGGCCTGGCAGCAGGAGCTCAACCGCGCCGTCGACGAGGTCATCGCTGTCACCACCGCGGAGAACATCGACGCCGACATCGTCAAGGGCGGCAACCTCGAGGTGGCTCGTAACCCCGCCCAGGCCCGCCGGCTGCGCGCCGAGGTCGAGGAGGACCGGGAGTGGGGCACCGAGGGCATCGAGCTGCTGACCGGTGCCGAAGCGGCGCAGCGCATCCGGGTCGACGGTGTGGTTCAGGGCTCGTTCAACCCGCACTGCGCCCGGATCCAGCCCGCCAAACTGGTTCGCGGACTCGCCGCTGTGGTCGAACGCCTCGGCGTCGTCATCTACGAGCAGACGCCGGTGCTGACCATCGAGCAAGGGCGTGCCCAGACCGCTCTGGGCGTGGTCCGCGCCCCGATCGTGTTGCGGGCCACCGAAGGGTTCACCGCCCGGATGGCCGGACTGCGCCGGCGCTGGCTACCGATGAACAGCGCCATGATCGCCACCGAGCCGATCGCGGCGGACATCTGGGCGCAGATCGGCTGGGAGGGCCGCGAGACGTTGGGCGACCTGGCGCACGGCTTCTTCTACGCCCAGCGCACCGCTGATGACCGGATCGCCATCGGCGGTCGCGCGGTGCCCTACCGGTACGCATCCCGGATCGACAAGGACGGCGCGGTAGGCCAGGGCACCATCGACTATCTGACCGGCGTGCTCAACACCGCGCTGCCGCAGACTCGCGGGGTGCCGATCGCCCACGGCTGGTGCGGTGTACTCGGAGTTCCGCGGGACTGGTCTGCTGGTGTCAACTTCGACCCGATCACCGGGCTCGGTGAGGCCGGAGGATACGTCGGTCACGGTGTGACTGCCACCAATCTGGCCGGCCGTACGCTGGCCGATCTCGTGCTCAAACGGTCCACCCCGCTGACCGCGCTGCCATGGGTAGGTCACCACTCGAAGACCTGGGAGCCCGAGCCGCTGCGCTGGATCGGTGTGCGCGGCATGTATACGGCCTACAAGGTGGCCGACCGGCACGAGGAAAGCGGGCGCTCCACGACATCGCCCATTGCGGTCGTGGCCGATGCCATCGCCCGTCGTCCGTAACCGCCACGCAGGCAGCCCCGGGCGGCGCATACTCGAAGAATGAGAGAGCCGACGGCCGAGCACCCGATCACGATCACCCCTACCGCCGGTCGGGTCCGGGTTCGGGTCAACGGTGAACTGGTCGCGGACACCCGCGCCGCACTCGGTCTACAGGAAGCGTCCTACCCTGTCGTGCAGTACATCCCTATCAGCGATGTGGACCCAAAGGTGTTGGACCGCAGTGAAAGCCGAACCCACTGTCCGTTCAAGGGTGACGCCGGCTACTACAATGTGACGGTCGGCAACCTCACGGTCGAGGACGCGGTCTGGGTCTACGAGCAGCCCTACCCCGCGGTGTCGGCGATCGCCGGTCATCTGGCCTTCTACCCGAACAAGGCCGATATCACCGTCGACCCCGACTGACGGTGCTGGCCGTCGAGCGCACCGTCCGATTCCCCGGACCGGTCAGCCCGGGTCACACGCTGGCCCCGCAGCGCCGCGGCCCCGGCGACCCCTGCTATCAAGTCGATGCCGAGCGGGCGATCTGGCGCACCAGTCTGCAGTCCAGCGGTCCGGTGACGGCGCGCATCATGCGGGCGGCTGCCGATGCGGTCAGCTGCCAGGCGTGGGGTGCCGGTGCCGAGGAATTCGTCGAGGCGCTGCCAGCGCTGCTCGGTGCCGAGGATGACGCCCGTGACTTCACCCCACACCATCCGGTCATCGCCGCTGCCGCGCAGCGGGTACCGCACCTGCGGTTGGGCCGCACCGGCCGGGTGCTGGAGGCCCTCGTCCCGGCCGTCCTCGAGCAGCGGGTGCCCGGCGCCGACGCCTTCCGCGCCTGGCGGTTGCTGGTGACGAAGTTCGGCACGCCGGCGCCGGGACCGGCGCCCGAGCGGATGCGGGTGCCGCCGTCGGCCGAGGTGTGGCGGCGAATCCCGTCGTGGGAATTCCACCGCGCCAACGTCGACCCCGGCCGGGCCCGCACGGTGAACGGATGCGCGCAGCGCGCCGATGCCCTGGAGCGACTGGCCGATCGCACGGCCATCGATGCCCGCGAGGCGTTGACCTCGCTGCCCGGTGTCGGGGTGTGGACGGCGGCAGAGACCGCCCAGCGAGCGTTCGGGGATGCCGACGCCCTGTCGATCGGCGACTACCACATGTCCAAGATGATCGGCTGGACATTGATCGGGCGCCCCGTCGACGACACGCAGATGGTGGAGTTGCTGGAACCGGTTCGGCCACATCGCTACCGGGCGGTCCGACTGCTGGAGGTCAGTGGTCTGGCCTACGAACCGCGTCGCGGCGCGCGGCTGCCCGTGCAGCACATCAGCAATTTGTGACGCCGCCGGCCGAGGTGATTACCTCGCCGCGAACCCGGGTATGCGTCGCTGCGACAGCGATGACGAAGGAGCGACACATGGGTTCGAAGTTCACCGTTCCCGGTATGACCGAAGAGCAGGGCCGTAAGGTCGCCGACCTGCTGCAGAAGCAGCTCAGCACCTACAACGACCTGCACCTGACCCTCAAGCACGTGCACTGGAATGTGGTGGGCCCCAACTTCATCGGGGTGCACGAGATGATCGATCCGCAGGTGGAGCTGGTCCGTGGCTACGCCGATGAGGTCGCCGAGCGGATCGCCACCTTGGGTGCCTCGCCGCAGGGAACACCCGGTGCGATCCTCAAGGACCGCACGTGGGACGACTACTCGGTGGGCCGCGACACCGTACAGGCTCATCTGGCCGCCCTCGACCTGGTCTATGACGGGGTGATCGAAGACGTCCGCAAGGGCATCTCGACCACCGAGGAGCTGGATCCGGTCACCCAGGACATCCTGATCGGCCATGCCGCCGAACTGGAGAAGTTCCAGTGGTTCGTGCGCGCGCACCTGGAGAACGCTGGCGGGACACTGGCCCACGAAGGCACGTCCACCGAGAAGGGCGCGGCCGGCGCCGCACGCTGACCGGCTGGTCGTAAAAGCCCCGCACCATTCGGTGCGGGGCTTTTGCGATGTGGCTCAGCGTTCCAGTGCGTCGTCGCGCACCGGCCGGTCGGCGAGTTCTTCGCCGTGGCCGAACAATAGCGGGTACAGCACTCCGGCGATGGCCGCGCCGACCAGTGGTGCCAACCAGAACACCCAGAGCTGGGCGGGTGCGCCGTCGCCGTTGAAGAACGCGACACCGGTGGAGCGGGCCGGGTTCACCGAGGTGTTCGAGATCGGGATGGAGATCAGGTGGATCAGGGTCAGCGTCAACCCGATTGCCAGCCCGGCAAAGCCCTTCGGGGCCCGGTTGTCGGTGGCGCCGAGGATGACCAGCAGGAAGATGAACGTCAGGAGAATTTCGGTAATCGCCACGGCGGCAAGCGAATAGCCGAACGGTGAATGATCACCGTAGCCGTTGGCGGCCAGGTGGCCGGTCGCGGTGAACCCGGGCTTGCCCTTGGCGATCAGGTAGATGACGGCACCGGCCACCAGACCGCCGAGGACCTGGGTGATCCAGTAGGCGGGCAGTGCCTTCCACTCCACTCGTTTGGCCAGTGCGGCACCCAGCGTGACGGCAGGGTTGAAGTGGCCGCCGGAGATCACGCCGAAGGCGTACACGCCGGTCAGCACGGTCAGACCGAATGCCAGTGACACGCCGAGGAAACCGATGCCAACGGACTTGTCCTCGGCCGGGTCAGCCGCGAAAACGGCTGCGCCGCAACCTCCGAGAACCAACCAGAACGTCCCGACGAACTCGGCCGCCAGCCGGTGTGCCATCGTTGGAGCTGCCATGGTGAACCCCTACTGTCGCTCTGCGCCTGTGCGCAGTGAGTGCAGTGAGAATGACACGCAAGTACCGCTCATCGCACGTGTGTTTGCTGAATCGTGCTGAGAAGGTGATCTTCCCGCTGTGATCAGTGCTCTCCGAGGGCGTGCTCGTCCACCGGGTTGTTGCGGGTGACGATCAGCGGGTCGGTATTGGTGAACGGGAAGTTCGGCAGATCGTCGATGTGGACGTTGAATGTCGCGGCCAGCACCTCGCGGGAGTAGGCGCTGATCGAGGCGCGGTAGCCGATGTCCCCTGGCATCGGCTGGTCGAAGAAGATGAGGAAGTGCCAGCCGGGGCAGTCGATGACCTCGATGTGATGCGGGTAGGCGCGGGGGATGAAGTACACGTCGCCCTGGTTCAGATACCAGGTGTCGAGTTCCCCGTCGGGCCCCATCACCGTCATCCGGGCGGATCCGCTTCGGACGTAGCCCATCTCAGCGGTGATCGGATGCCAGTGCGGTTCGCGCATCCCGTCCTCGCGGATCCGCAGCGAGTACATCGACAGATCCTTCAGTGCCGGCCAGTACTGCACCCTGGCCAGATGTGCCGAGCCCACGGCCGCGCTGATCGCGGGCGACTGTGCCTCGAGCGAAAACTTGTGCGGGTCGCCGAAATACGCGGTGGACGGGACGACGGCGTCGCCGGTGCGTTTGGCCAGCAGACGATCGGTGGTGCTGCGCCGGATCTTGGTGAAGTCGGCGGCGTCCAGATCGTAGGTGTTGCCCAGTACCGCATCGGTCATCGCGCCGAACGCCGAGAACAGCCCGAAGTCCTCGGGGCGTTCATTGCGGAACGCGATGATGAACTCCGCGACGTCCTCACCGATGTTCTCGATGTGGTGTAGCGAGCCGGAGTCGATGTGGAACATCTCGCCCTCGGTCACGACGAACGAGGAGAACTTGCTGTAGCTGTCCAGGACCGAGACCAATGCGGTACCCGAGACGCAGTAAGTCAGCTCGTTGGCATTGGCATGCCAGTGCGGGGTGCGCATCGCACCGGGGTTGATCACCACCCGCTTGATGGACAGCCCGCGCAGGATCGGGAAGTTGTCGGCGGTGACCCGGCGGATGGAACCGAGGTCGTTCTCCTCGACGATCTCACCCTCGGTGAGTGATACGGCATGCGAACTGCGGGATCTGGGCACAGTGAGCCTTTCTCTGGTGGAACTACGGTTGCGAAGTGCCGCGGCCTACTTCTGCGAGTCGTCGTCGGGGGTGCGCAGGACTTCCGGCGACGAGATCGTCACCCGCTCGGCGGCGGCGGTTTCGCGGTTGAGCCGCTGCGCCTGATAGATCGATACCGGTGTGCGGCAGATGATCAGATACGCCACACCCACGGCCACCATCGCACCCGGAATGACCGAGAAGGAGCCGGTCATCTCGGCGACCATGATCATCACCGCCAGGGGTGCGTGCGCCACGCTGCCGAAACAGGCCATCATCGCGGCGATCACGAACACCGCAGGACCGGCGGGAAGCGCAGGGGCGCCGGCCAGGTCGGCCAGCCGCCAGATCGCCGCGCCGACGAATGCGCCGATGACGATGCCCGGGCCGAAGATGCCGCCGGATCCGCCGGTGCCGATCGACAGCGACGTCGCCACGATCTTCGCGATCGGCAGCACCAGGACGATCCACAGCGGAATCGTCATCAGCCCTTCGCGGGTGGTGGCGATCTGCACCCAGCCGTATCCGCTGGCCAGAACCTGGGGGATCACCAGCGCGAGCAGGCCTACCAGCAGGCCACCGATCGCCGGCTTGACGACCTTCCCGCCGGGTAGCCGCCGGGTCAGTGACACGGTTCCGTAGAAGATCCTGGCGTAGAGGTAACCGATTGCCGCAGAGGCGATTCCGATGACGGCGAACCACACCAGTTGGGCTGGGTCGAAGCGATAGTCGGGCTCGACATAGCCGAACATCGGGGCGAAGCCCATGATCGATCCGTAGATGGCGTAGGCGGTTCCGGAACACAGGAATCCCGGCACCAGGGCCTTGTAGTCGAAGTCTTCCCGATAGACGATCGAGGCCGCCAGTACCGCGCCGCCCAAGGGTGCGCCGAAGATGGCGCCGATACCCGAGCCGATCCCCAGCGACACCGCGACCCGACCGTCGTCGTCGGACAGGTTGAAGACTCGGGTTAGCAGCGAGCCGAAGCCGGCCGAGATCTGGGCGGTCGGGCCTTCCCGCCCGCCCGAGCCGCCGGAGCCGATGGTCAGTGCACTGGAGAGCAGCTTGACCACGACCGCGCGGCTGCGGATGGACCGCGGGTCGGTGTGCACGGCTTCGATGGCGCTGTCGGTGCCGTGGCCCTCGGCCTCGGGGGCGAACTTGGCGACCAGGAGGGCCGACACCAGTGCGCCGCCGAAGACGATCAGCGGGATGGCCCACGGCCGGACGAAACCGCTGGACCCGGTGCCCCCGCCGGCCTCCATGGCCTGCGGCTTCTGGTAGCCGCCGAGGTAGCCGATGAGGAACTGGCCGGTGTACTCCAGCGCCAGATAGAACACGACCGCCCCGAGCCCGGCGATGATGCCGATCGCGATCCCGAGGATGAGCCACTTGCGCAGATAGCCCGAGTTGCGGAGGAAGGCGCCCAGCCTTCCGAGGGCCGTGCTGTCGCTGGTGAGGTCCGCCGCGGCCATAGCGGCATGTTACTTGGGCAATCGGCCTTTCTTCAGTGCTCCGGTCCCAGTCCCCTGCACGGGGACCAAAGACCCTTGTCGTCCGGTACCCCCATGGGTATGACTGATATCACTTGAATATACCCCCTTAGGTATCTATCGTGGGAGAGACCGATACCCCCAAGGGTATATGACACGGCATTCCGGGAGGCGACCACGATGGTCATCGCGACAGTCGTTCTGGCGGTTTTCGTCGGCATTTCCCTGGGATTGCTGGGCGGCGGGGGATCGATCCTGACCGTGCCGCTGCTGGCCTACGTCGCCGGAATGGAAGCCAAGCAGGCTATCGCCACGTCGCTGCTGGTGGTCGGCACCACCAGCCTGGTGGGAGCGTTCTCACATGCCCGGGCCGGCCGGGTCCAGTGGCGCACCGCCGTGCTGTTCGGAACCACCGCGATGGCAGGCGCGTACGCGGGCGGCCATATCGCCGCGTTCATCCCCGGCACCGTTCTGCTGATCGGATTCGCGGTCATGATGGTCGCCACCGCGATCGCCATGCTGCGCGGCCGCAAGAACGCCGCCGGAACCTCGTCGCATCCCACCCTGCCGCTGGCCAAGATCGCTGCGGTGGGACTGGGCGTCGGCCTGGTGACCGGGTTGATCGGTGCCGGCGGTGGCTTTCTGCTGGTGCCCGCTCTTGTGCTGCTGGGCGGTCTGCCGATGCCGGTCGCCGTCGGCACGTCGCTGGTGATCATCGCGATGAACTCCGCTGCCGGGTTCGCCGGCTACCTGTCCAGCGTCCAGGTCAACTGGCCGCTGGCCGGGATGGTCACCGCGGCCGCGGTCACCGGGGCCCTGATCGGTGCCAGGTTCGCCGGCCGAGTCGACCCGGAACTGCTCCGCAAGGGATTCGGCTGGTTCGTCCTCGCCATGGCCTCGGTGATCCTCGGTGAGGAGATCCATCCGGCCGTCGGGTTGGTCTGCGCTGCACTAACTCTAGTTGCCGCGGCGGTCATGTTCGCCTGCACCCACTACGCGGCCTGCCCGCTGCGCCGCATCATCGGCCACTCGCGCAGGACGGTGGCGGCATGAGCGAGCCCACCACGAACCAGGAGACCATGATGACCGACCACCAGACCGGCAGTACCGATGTGCTGCACCGCCTGCGCCGGGCCCAGGGCCAGCTGGCCGGGGTGATCTCGATGATCGAGGACGGCCGCGAGTGCAAGGACATCGTCATCCAGCTGGCGGCGGTATCCAAGGCCCTCGACCGGGCGGGCTTCAAGATGGTCGCCACCGGGCTGCGCCAGTGCGCCACCGGAGCCGACACCGGCGACAAGACCCCACTGACCGAAGGTGAGCTCGAGAAGTTGTTTCTCGCGCTGGCCTGACACACCCACCGAACTCCGGAAAGGAACACCGAAATGAAGTTCAACCAGTACTACCTGGACTGCCTGTCACATGCGTCCTACCTGATCGGGGACGAGACCACCGGCCGGGCCGTCGTGGTCGACCCGCAGCGTGACGTGTCCGAATACCTCTCCGACGCAGCGGAACTCGGCATGACGATCGAACTCGTCATCGAGACGCACTTCCACGCCGACTTCCTGTCCGGTCATCTGGAACTGGCCGGGGCCACCGGCGCGAAGATCGTCTACTCATCGGTGGCGCAGCCCGAGTTCGACTTCATGGGCGTGCAGGACGGCCAGCGTTACTCGCTCGGCGATGTCGCGCTGGAGTTCCGGCACACCCCCGGCCACACCCCGGAGTCGCTGAGCATCGTCATCTATGAACATGCCGACGATGTGCTGCCCTATGGTGTGCTGACCGGCGACACCCTGTTCATCGGCGATGTCGGTCGCCCAGATCTGTTGGCGTCCATCGGCTTCACCCGTGAGGAGCTGGCCGACAAGCTCTACGACTCCCTGCACCAGAAGCTCATGCCGCTGCCCGACACCACCCGGGTCTATCCCGCGCACGGGGCCGGATCGGCCTGCGGCAAGAACCTGTCGACCGAACTGTGGTCCACCATGGGCGAGCAGCGTAGGACCAACTACGCCCTGCGTGCCTCGGACAAGGCGACCTTCATGGCGATGGTCACCGAAGGGCAGCCGCCGGCACCCGGGTACTTCGTCTACGACGCGATCCTCAATCGCAAGGACCGCGACCTGCTGGACGAGACCGCCGTGCCCGCACCGATGACCTACGACCAGGTCAAGGCGGCATTGGGGGCCGGGGCGATGCTGATCGACGGCCGCTCGCCGGAAGAGTTCGCGCTCGGCCACCTCGAGGCGGCGATCAATATCGGACTGGCTGGCCGCTACGCCGAGTTCGCCGGTTCGGTGGTCAAGCCCGACGTCGACATCGTTCTGCTGACCGAGCCGGGGCTGGAGTTGGAGGGCAAGAACCGCTTGGCCCGAATCGGTTTCGACCGGGTGGTCGGCTACCTCACTGATCCGTACCAGGTGATGCTGGACAACCCGGGTGAGGTCCAGGTCGCATCACGACTGACCACCAACGCCATGGGGGAGCGGATGGCCGACGTGCCCGAGTTGCAGATCGTCGATGTCCGCAACCCGGGCGAGGCGGCGGCCGGGATGATCCCCGGCGCGATCAACATCCCGGTCGGTCAGCTGCCGGACCGGATCGGTGAACTCGACCCGCGCAAGCCGACCGTCGTGTACTGCGCCGGTGGCTACCGCTCGTCGGTCGCGGCGAGCCTGCTGCGCCAACGGGGCTTCGCCGATGTCAGTGATGTCCTGGGTGGCTACGGCGCCTGGGAAGAAGCAGTCCAGAACGCCTGAGCGAAAACGCCTGAGAGATAACGAGATACTTCATGAGCACGACAGCCAAACATCAGGTCCTGATCGTCGGCGGCGGTACCGCCGGCATCACGGTAGCCGCGCGCCTGCTGCGCAAGGGGTACACCGATGTGGCGATCATCGAGCCGTCGGACAAGCACTACTACCAGCCCCTGTGGACGCTTGTCGGGGGTGGTCAGGCCAAGGCGGCTTCCACCGAGCGGGCCGAGTCCTCGGTGATACCCAAGGGCGCCAACTGGATTCATAAGGCGGCTGACAGCTTCGACCCCGACAACAACACCGTCACCTGCTCGGACGGATCGACCTACGAGTATGACGTCCTGGTGGTGGCTCCCGGTATCCAACTGGACTGGCAGGCCACCGATGGTTTGGCGGGCACGCTCGGCAAGGACGGCGTGTCGTCGAACTACCGGTTCGATCTGGCGCCCAAGACGTGGGAGTTCATCCGCAACACCCGGTCGGGCACCGCGGTCTTCACCATGCCCACCGGCGGGGTGAAATGCGCTGGCGCAGGCCAGAAGATCGCCTACCTGGCATCGGACTACTGGCGTCGGCAGGGGATGCTCGGCGATATCGACGTCCACCTCGTGGTGCCCGGTCCGCGGATCTTCGGGATTCCGGGCATCGCCGACAGCCTGGATAGGGTGATCGCCGACTACGGGATCACGCTGCACACCGAATCGGAGCTGACGGCGGTGGACGCCGACGCCCGCAAGGTGACGGTGTCCGCGGTGGGCCCCAGCGGCAGCGACACCATGCTGCCCTACGACGTACTGCACGTCGTGCCGCGCCAGTCCGCGCCGGACTGGATCAAGCGCAGCCCGCTGTCCACCGGCGATGCTGCCGGCTACGTCGAGGTCGACAAGTACACCCTGCAGCAGGTGCACTACCCCAACGTGTTCGCACTTGGTGACGTCGCGTCCGCACCGAACGCCAAGACCGGTGCGGCCGTGCGCAAGCAGGCTCCGGTGGTGGTGGACAACATCGACGCCGTCCTCGACGGGCGCCCGCTGCCGGGCTCGTACGATGGATATTCGTCATGCCCGATCGTGACGTCCTCGCATGACATGCTGCTGGCCGAGTTCGACTACGACTTGAACCTCAAGCCGTCGTTCCCCGGCTTCGATCCGGTCACGCCGCACCGCGCCTACTGGTACCTCAAGAAGTACGGTCTGCCATTCCTGTACTGGAACCTGATGCTCAAGGGTCTGGCCTGAACCGTGCGGATATGACACGGCCCGGGCTCGCGACAGGCGAGACCCGGGCCGCTGCAGGTCAGGCGTCGAGGTCCTGGGACACCAGTTCGGCGATCGCCGCGCACGTCGCCTCGTCCTCGGAGGCCACGGTGACCTGGGCACCGTTGCCGGCACCCAGCGTCATGATCATCAGCGCCGAACCGGCGTCCACCGGCTCACCGCCGTCCAGTGACAGCGACACCGGAACACCGGCCTTGACGACGGCTTCGGAGATGATCGCCGCGGGCCGGGCGTGCAGTCCGATCGCCGAGCCGACGATGACGGTCTTGGTGTGCATGAACTCCCCTTCGGTTGTGTCGAACTCGACGTTATGGAGATGTTTACTCGAACATCGGCGCCCAGACGTCGGTTTGGGCGATCGGTCAGGCCGTGTCAGGCCGCAGCCAGGGCGGCGTCGGCGTCGTGCTCGGACTTCGGGCTGGCGAACTGCTTGGCCCCGACCACGGCCAGCGCACCGACCACGGTGCCCGCAGCCAGCGCCACCAGGAACCACAGTAGGTTGCCGATCGCGAAGAACACGAAGATGCCCCCGTGCGGAGCCTTCAGCGTGACGTCGAAGGCCATGATGAGCGCTCCGGTGACCGCGCCGCCGGCCATCATCGAGGGGATGACCCGTAGCGGGTCGGCCGCGGCGAACGGGATGGCACCCTCGGAGATGAACGAGGCACCCAGCAGCCAGGCCGCGCGACCGTTCTCCCGCTCCGGCTCGCTGAACAGCCCCGGTCGGATCGTGGTGGCCAGCGCCATCGCCAGCGGCGGCACCATGCCGGCGGCCATCACCGCGGCCATGATGCGCAGCGAGGCCGGGTCGGCGACGTTGAGTCCGGCGGTGGCGAACGCGTAGGCCGCCTTGTTGACCGGGCCACCGAGGTCGAAGCACATCATCAGGCCCAGGATCACACCGAGCAGGATCACCGACGCCCCGGTCAGGCTGTTGAGCCAGTTCGTCAGACCCGAGGTGATGGCGGCCAGCGGGCGTCCGAGCAGGAAGAACATCAGCAGGCCGACGATCAGCGAGGCCAACAGCGGAATGATCACCACCGGCATGAGTCCGCGGAACCACTGCGGCACCTTCCAACCGCTGATCCACAATGCGGCGAACCCGGCGATCAGGCCGCCGACGATACCGCCGATGAAGCCGCCGCCGACGAACACCGCCACCGCGCCCGCGGTGAATCCCGGTGCGATGCCGGGCCGGTCGGCGATGGCGAACGAGATGTAGCCGGCCAGCGCTGGTACCAGGAATCCGAAGGCCAGTCCGCCGAGGGTGAACAGCACCGCGCCCAGGTACTGGGTGAAGCCGCCGGCGGGCAGGTTGGTCAGCGAGTTGGTGGTGGCGATGATGTGCGCCAGTGAATCGGTCTTGCCCTCGGGCTTGTTGGCGATGTCGTAGCCGGCGAACAGGAAGCCGAGCGCGATCAGCAGGCCGCCGGCCGCCACGAACGGGATCATGTAGCTGACACCGGTCAGCAGGATCTGCCGGGTCCGGGTGCCCCAGCCGACGTCGCCGGACGGCGCCCCGCTGTCGGCCGCCGCCGCGCTGCCCTCGACCTTGGGGGCGTTCGGATTATCAGATGCGGCAACGGCTTCGGCGATCATCTTGTCCGGCTCGTTGATGGCCCGCTTGACTCCGGAGGCGATCACCGGCTTACCCGCGAAGCGGGGACGGTCCTTGACTCCGACGTCGGTGGCGAAGATGACGGCATCGGCTTTCGCGATGGTGTCCGCACCCACCGGAGTGCTGCCGGAGGAGCCCTGAGTTTCGACCACCAGGTTGACCCCGGCTCGCTCGGCGGCCAGCTTGAGCGCATCGGCGGCCATGTAGGTGTGCGCGATGCCGGTGGGACATGCGGTGATCGCGACGATCGACTTGGCCGCAGCCGCAGCGGGTTTCGGGGTGGGTGCGGTGGCCGGGGCTGGGGCCGGTGCCGAGGCTCCGTCGGGGTTGACCACCGCGTCGACGAGCGCGACCACGTCGTCGGCCGAGGCGGCTGCGCGCAGCGAGGCGACGAAGTCCGGGCGCACCAGGGCGCGGGCCAGGCTGGACAGCAGTTTCATGTGCTCGGCGCCGGCACCGTCGGGTGCGGCGATCAGGAACACCAGGTCGGCCGGTCCGTCCGGGGCGCCGAAGTCGACCTTCGGGGAGAGCCGGGCAAACCCGATCGACGGGCTACCGACCGCGGCCGACCGGCAGTGTGGGATGGCGATCCCGCCAGGCAGTCCGGTAGCCGACTGGGCTTCGCGCGCCAGGGCCGCGGCCTTGAGCGTCTCGCGGTCGCTGACCCGCCCACTGCCGGCGAGTAGACCGGCGAGCCGATCGATGACCGCCTCTTTGTCGCTGCCGGCGTCGACGTCGAGAAGCACCAGGTCGGTGCTGATGATGGACACGGGGTTGGTCATTTGTTCTATGCCTTCTGTCTGTGTCTAAGGGCGGGCGGGCGAAGTGGGGTAGGGGGCGATCGAGGTGACCGCGACGTCGTCGAGGTCGATCTGCGCGGGGGAGGGCAGCGCCGACCCGGGCAGGGCGGCCGCGCCGCTGCCGTAGGCGACGGCCATCTGCAGTCGTTGCGGGGCCTGGGCTCCGCCGACGTCGGCGCGCACGTAGCCTGCGAGGGAGGAGTCACCGGCGCCGACGGTGCTCCTGGGCGTGATCGGGGGAGGGGTGGCCAGCCAGCTACCGGTCTCGTTGACCAGCACCGCGCCGGCTGCGCCGAGGGTGGCCAGCACGGTCCTGGCGCCGCGTTCGATCAACCGGTGAGCGGCGTCGACCACGGGGTCGGGATTGCCTTGCACCAGAGCATCTTCCAGGGCATGCGCATCGACTCCGGCCAACCCGGCGAGCTCCTCGGAGTTCGGCTTGATCAGATCCGGGGCGGCCCGGTCGAAGGCGGCGGCCAGCGCGGCCAGCGGCGCGTCGGAGGTGTCCACCGCGACCTTGCAGTCGAAGGCCTTCAGCTCGGCCACCACGTCGGCATACCAGTGATCGGGCATACCCGGAGGCAGTGAGCCGGACAGCACCACCCAGCGTGCCGAAGCCGCCCGTTCCAGGACGGCCCGGCTCAGGGCGGCCAGTGCCTGCTCGTCGATCACCGCGCCGGGTTCGTTGATCTTTGTTGTGGTGCCGTCGGATTCGGTGATCGTCAGGTTGGTGCGCACTGCGCCCTCGATGGGTACCGCGTAGAACGGCACGCCACTGGCGCGCAGCGCCGTGATGATCGGATCATGTTCGGCCGCGGGGAGCACGGCCACGGTGTCCAGTCCGGCAAGGGTCAGCGCGCGGGCGACATTGACCCCCTTGCCGCCCGGTTCGCTGGACACCGAACGCACTCGGTGCACCGCGCCGCGGACCAGCTCGGTGGGCAGCGTGAGGGTGCGGTCGATGCTCGGGTTGGGAGTGACGGTGACGATCATGCTTCCCCTCCTGCCAGCACGACCTCGACGCCATGCTCGGACAACTCTTTTCGGTCGGCGGCGCTGATCTCGGCGTCGGTGACCAGGGCGTCGACGCTGCCGATGGGGGCGAAGCTGACGAACTCCTCGCGCCCGACTTTCGATGAATCAGCAACCACTACAACATAATTCGCGCATCGGACCATGGCCCGCTTGACGGCCGCCTCATCGCTGTCCGGGGTGGACAGACCGTGGCGCACGCTGATGCCGTTGGTGCCGATGAACGCGATGTCCACCCGCAGGGTGTCCAGCGCCCGCAGGGCCTGTTCGCCAACGGCGGCCTGGGTCAGTCCGCGCACGCGCCCGCCCAACAACTGCAGGGTGATCGACGGCATGGTGGCCAGCCTCGCCGCGATGGGTACGGAATTGGTCACCACCACCAGTTCGCGGTCGGGGGGCAGCATGCCGGCCACCCGGGCGGTGGTGGTGCCTGCGTCGAACAGCACGCTGGCACCGGGCAGCGGGAGGAATTCGGCCGCGGCCCGGGCGATGGACTCCTTGTAGTCGGCTCGGGTGACCTCCCGCTCGTCGACGCCGGGTTCCACCACATGCAGGGCGCGGATCGGGACGGCGCCGCCGTGAACGCGGCGTACCAGCCCGGCCCGGTCCAGGGCGGCCAGGTCGCGACGCACCGTCTCGGTGGTGACGTCGTAGGCCTGGGCCAGTTCGGCGACCGATGCCCGCCCTTGCGACAGCACCCTGGCCGCGATGGCCTGCTGACGTTCTTCGGGGTACACGATTCTCCGTTTGTGTGGGATCTGAGCCATAGTTTATGTTGCTTTGTGTTGTTTTACCCCCGTTCGTGTTGACTTGTCAACGGTTTGTTGTAATCTGGTTCACATGTCAGTCTCTTCCCGGTCTGTTTCACTCGACGCCCCCGCGGGCGCTGTTCTGACTGGTGTCCCGGTGGTCCCGGGGGTGCGCTTCGCGCCGGTCATTCGCCCTGGTCGGCTACCTGCGATCGACGATCTGGACCCGGGCGGCCAGCTTCCCGACGGCGAGCGGGACGCCGAGGCGGCCCGGTTCACCACCGCTGCGGCAGCGGTGGCTGACCGGTTGCGTGAGCGCGCCGCGGCCGCCACCGGATCGGCCTCCGAAGTGCTGGCGGCCACCGCGACGCTGGCCCAGGATCGGGCCTGGCTGGGCGCGGCGGAGAAGCGGATCAAGGAAGGGATGCCCGCGGTGCGCGCCACCGCGGAGGCGGTCACCCAATTCGTCGAGCTGTTCACCCAGCTCGGTGGGCTGATGGCCGAGCGGGTGACCGACCTGCGTGATATCCGCGACCGGGTGATCGCCGAGCTGAGCGGCCTGCCCGAGCCGGGCGTGCCCGCCCCGGCGCAGCCCTCGATCCTGTGCGCCGAGGATCTGGCTCCCGCCGACACCGCGGGGCTCGACCCCACCCTGGTGGTCGGTCTGGCCACCACCCTGGGCGGGCCCACCAGCCACACCGCGATCATCGCCCGCCAGCTGGGCATCCCGTGCGTGGTGGCGGTCAGTGGTCTCGACGACGTGGCGCCGGGCACCCCGGTGTTGATCGACGGCATCCGGGGAACCGTGACCCTGTCCCCGGACCCGGCCGAAGCAGCCGCCGCTGTCGAGGCGGCCGACGCGGCGACCGCCGCGATGGCGGGCTGGTCCGGCCCCGGTGCGACCGCCGACGGCCATCCCATCGCGATCCTGGCCAACGTCCAGGACGGTTCGGCGGCCCGCGCGGCGCGGGAGACCCCGGCCGAGGGGATCGGGTTGTTCCGCACCGAACTGTGCTTCCTCAATCGCGACACCGAGCCGACGGTCGACGAGCAGGCCGCGATCTACGGTGAGGTGCTCGACGCCTTCGCCGGTTGCAAGGTCGTGATCCGCACGCTGGACGCCGGTTCGGACAAGCCGTTGAAGTTCGTCGGACATCCTGACGAGGCCAACCCGGCCCTTGGGGTGCGCGGCATCCGGATTGCCGCACTCAATCCGGAGGTTCTGGAACGCCAGCTCGACGGCATCGCCGCGGCCGCCGCGAACTCGGGCAACTCACCGTGGGTGATGGCGCCGATGATCGCGACCCCGGACGAGGCCAAGCACTTCGCCGAGCGGGCGCGGGAACGAAACCTGGTGCCCGGCGTGATGATCGAGGTGCCCGCCGCGGCACTGCTGGCCGACCGGATTCTCGAGCACGTCGAGTTCCTCTCGATCGGCACCAATGATCTGGCCCAGTACACGATGGCCGCCGACCGGATGTCGGCCGAGCTGGCCACGCTGACCGACCCGTGGCAGCCCGGCGTCATCGCCCTGGTGGCCCACACCGCCAAGGCAGGTGCCGCCGCGGGCAAGCCGGTCGGGGTCTGTGGTGAAGCCGCCGCCGATCCGCTGCTGGCCTGTGTGCTCACCGGCCTGGGTGTCACGTCGCTCTCGGCGGCCGCCGCCGCGGTCACCGGCGTCGGCGCGAAGCTGGCCACGGTCACGCTGCAGCAGTGCCGGGATGCCGCGGCGGCGGTGCTGGGCACCGCGAGCGCAGCCGAAGCGCGAGCCGTTGCCCTGGAGGTATTGGGCTGACGGAATTAATCGGACCGTGGTCCGGTTAAGTCAGTCATGCCAGCAGTTACCGCAGACACGTTGTCCCTGCCCCGGGTGAGCGCGGCCGGCCCGGCCGACACCGAACGACCGGTCCGATCGATCACCACCGGGCCGCGCGGATTCGAGGGTGAAGGCTTCCCCGTCGTCCGCGCGTTCGCCGGCGTGAGCGCCGCCGACCTCGACCCCTTCATCCACATGGACCAGATGGGCGAGGTCGAGTACTCCCCGGGTGAGCCCCGGGGCACCGACTGGCACCCGCACCGCGGCTTCGAAACCGTCACCTACATGATCGACGGCCGCTTCGCCCACCAGGACTCGCACGGCGGTGGCGGCTTGATCTCCGACGGTGCGACCCAGTGGATGACCGCGGGAGCCGGCATCTTGCATATCGAGACGCCACCTGCCGAACTCGTCGAAAGCGGTGGCCTGTTCCACGGAATCCAGCTGTGGGTGAACCTGCCCCGCAGCGACAAGTTCGCCGAACCGCGCTACCAGTCGATCGAGGGTGGCGCCGTGCGGCTGTTGTCGTCGGCCGACGGCGGGGCACTGATCCGATTGATCGCGGGCGATATCGACGGCTGGGCCGGACCCGGCGTGACGCACACCCCGATCACGTTGGTGCACAGCACTATCGAGGCAGGTGCCCAGTTGAACCTGGGATGGCCCAGCGACTTCAATGCGCTGGTCTACGTGCTCTCGGGTCGGGGCACGGTCGGAACCTCCAGCCGCCCGATCCAGCAGGGGCAACTCGCGGTGCTGGGCAAGGGTGACCGCATCACGGTGGCGGCTGATTCAGACCAGGATGCGAATCGACCGGCGATGGAGGTCCTTCTGTTGGGCGGCAAGCCGATTCGAGAGCCGGTGTTCCACTATGGGCCGTTCGTGATGAACTCCAAGTCGGAGATCATCGAGGCGCTCGAGGATTTCAACGCCGGCCGGTTCGGGGTGGTCCCGCCCGGCGCTCTGATGCCGCACCGGGCCGGCCGCGGGTAGCACCTGGCTACGCGGGTGCCGGCTCGGCGGCCAGCGCAGGTGGGTAGGTCAACTCGAGCTCGCCGATGCTGGCCGCCGCGGTCACCAGCGGGAGGGCCGCCGACACCGCGAGGTCGCCGGAGCCGGCCTCGGCGCGCAGAGCCCGCACGAATGCGTCGCTGATCGGTGGCAGCGTCGCGGTGGGGTCGCTACCGTCCAGGCGGGCGCACACGGTGGCGGTATGGGTCTCGAGCACCTCCCGGGTGCGCGGGTACACCCCCAGCGGCGGTGGCACGATGTCGGCGATCAGGTCGGCCGCCGCGCGCAGCCGAAACGCCCGGTTGGACGCGTGCACCACCGGCGCCCGCGAGTCGGTCTGCCCGCCGCTCTCGGAAAGATAATGGCGCACAGTGTCATCCAATGTCCGGCTGGCGGTGATCGTCTCGTAGCTCAGGGCTCCGACCAAGTCCTCGGACGCCTCGAAGGCGCCGCGGGTAACGCGGCGGACGGCGGCCGTCAGGTACCGCGCTCCCACCGAGCACGCGGCGTCGATGACGGACTGGATCTGGGCCGTCGCGCCGCGCGGCCAGAGCAGGATCGAGACCAGCGCACCGACCATCGCGCCGACGACGATGTCCTCGACCCGGATCAGGCCCACCTTCCATCCGGTCGGGACGATGAGGTTGAACACGATCAGCACCATCATCGTGAAGGCTGCCTGGCTGGCGGCGAACGAGCCGATCTCGGGCACATACGCCGACCCGAATGCCACCACCGGCAACAACATCCACATCACGGCAGGGTCGACGCCGAGCACTCCGATGACAGCGGCACCCAACACGAAGCCGACCAGCGTGCCCGCGACGGCGCGCACCACGCTGGTACCGGTGGTCAGGGCGCTGCTGCGCAGCACCGACAGTGCGCCGAGGACCACCCACAATCCGTGCTCGACCGGGAAGATGAACGTCACCAGCACCGCCAACGCCAAGCCCAGCCCGGTTCGCAGGCTGTTGCGGACCGTCACCGCCCCGGTGAGCAGTGAGCCACTGGTCAGCGAGGTGACCGAGGCTGCCGCGGAGTAAAGCCGATCGGACACACCGGTTTCCGGCAGCTGCGTGCCCAGCACCCGGGCCCAGACCGGGCGGGCGTCGGCGGCTGCGGCGCTGGCGATGAGCCGCCCGGTGACGCCGACGGTGGCGCCGATCGTGCGCCGGCTGAGCAGCGTGCGGCCCAGCTCCACGGCGGCGTCGTCGTCGGGCTCGGCGAGGAGATCGTCGATGTCGTCGCGGTAGCTGGTGATCGCGATCAGCCGGTTGACGGCCACCGCCCGATCGAGGTCCGCCCGGGCGGTGGCGCGATCGGCCGGCCGCGAGATCTCCAGTACCGCCGCGCAACACCGCAGTGCCGCCACCGACGGCGCGGCGATCGGGCCGAGCAGGCGCCCGGTGTCCCCGGTGACCCGGTCACTGAGCCACTGCAGGTCGTCGACCACGCGGACCAGCGCGCGGCTGCCGGCGGTCAGGGCCACCGGCCGGAAGGCGGCGCCCAGGAAGTTCCCGCGCAACGCGTCCATCGCCGTGGTGACCGCGGCACCGTCGACACTGCCCTCGATCCGATCGGCAAGCACCCGGCACACCGCACCGGCGTGCCGGCGTAGGTCACCGTGGTGGCGCGGAGGGAACAGGAACAGTGCGGCGGGCACGCAGATGGCCAGCGCGATGGCCCATCCCAGCAGCCGTTCCCCGAGCGGGCCCGCCGGAGTGCAGATCGGCAGCACGAACGTCAGCAGCGTCGCGCGCTGGCCGGCCGCGACGATCTCGCTGATCAGCCCCGAGAAGCTCACCAGCGCACCGATGACGAACGTCAGGCAGATCGCCAGCCAGGGGATCTGGGCGGCCAACGTCCCCATACTGATCAACACCGCGCCGTTGAAGCCCAGGCCGGTGTAGGCCAGCGCGCGGGCGTTCACGTTGCCGGGAAAATCCACCACGATCAGTAGGGCGATCGAACCGAAGATCGTGAACAGCGGGGCCTGGGAGCCACCACCGACGGTGAAGCTGACCGCGGCCGCGATCGGGATGACGATGGCGGCCCGCAGTGCGCGTCGAGCACCGTCGTTCTCCGGATCGCGGGTCCGGATCCGCCTGACCATCCGGCTCCACAGGGCAGCCGGCGTCCACATGGCTGGATCGTAGAACGTGCGCGCGGTCAGTGTGCGAGCATCTTGATCACGACCACGACAGCGCCGAATGAGGCGAGCAGGACCCCCGTCAAAAGCTTTTGCCACCAATGTAATTGGGTCTTGCGGACGGCGAACAGGGCGATCAGTCCCAGTTCGGCGACGATGGCCCACATCGCCACCCACATCGCGGTATAGGTCTTCAGCAGGCCAAAGCCGGCCGCCGCCAGAATTCCGGCGGGGATGACCGCGGCCTGCAGGATCTGCCCGGAAGCCTGCAGCATGGCCCCGACTTCCCGTCGGCTCGGCCGGCCTTCGTACACCCCGAGGTGCGCGACGAAGTCGGCGAACAGGCTGGCGGCCCACAAACCGCCGGTGGCGACGGCGACGTCGAGGAGGCGGGCCCACGCGCTGGTGTCACCGGTGGTGTAGCGGGCCAGGACCGCCAGTGTGGCCAGACACGAGATCGCTCCGTAGAGCCGCTCACGCAACACCGCGAAGACGTGGTTGTCGGCCGACGGGCCGGCCTGCTCGGCTGCATTCACCTGAGTCATTGCGGCGGGACGGTGCTGAATTTCCCGGAGTCCAGCGCGTCGAGCATCTGATTGCTGATCCACTCGTAGATGCGAGGGTCCCTGGGGAGCGTCGCCTGCTCGTAGCCGACCAGCAGGTAGACGCACCAGTCGGCGAAGACCTCGGCTTGCCGGGCGTCGCCGACGATGTCCATGGCGTAGTCGAAGCACACCCGGAAGCGCTCCTTGTCCACTTCGACCTGCACCTTGTAGACCTCGGGGTCCACCGAACTCCACGACCGGATCGCCGCCTCGGCCCCGTGCGGCAGCGACAGCACCGCCCGGATGATCACCTGCATTCGCTCCCGCGGATCGTCGACCACGCCGAACGCCTCGGCCATCCGCACGGTGCGGTCCTGCACCCAGTAGGCGATCAATTCCCGGCTGTAGGCCGGCCAGCTGGCGAAGTAGTGATAGAACGAGCCGGTCGTGACGCCGAGCCGGTTGCACACCTCGGCCAGCTTCAGTCCGCCGAAGCCACGGTCGGCCAGCACTTCGAGGCCGATCTCGAAGTACGCCTCGCGGGTGGCGACGGTGGCCATTCTGGACACGATAGTTGCCACCCGCCGGTGGTATGGCCGCGACGATCGAGTTGATACCCGGAGTTGATTGAGTGGGGTGTTGCGTCCACCCGATGATGGGGCAAGCTTGTGAGCAAGGATCTAGTCGAGGAGACGGCATGACTGTCCAGATCACGAGTGACCCCGCCACCGAAGGCGACGCCGCCGGTGTCCTGGCCGATGTGCGCCGGGTGTTCAACAGCGGCCGCACCCGAGGGCTGTCGTGGCGTTCCGCGCAGCTCGCGGCGATCGAGCGGATGTGTGACGAGCGTGAGCCCGAGATCGCCGAGGCCCTGGCCCGGGACTTGGGCAGGCCCGCGTTCGACGCGTGGCTCGGCGATATCGGCTCGACCAAGGCCGAGGCTGCCTTCGCCCGCAAGCACCTCAAGAAGTGGGTCAAGCCCAAGCGCCAGGGCCTTCCGTTGGCCCAGCTTCCCGGCCGCGCCTGGGTGCAGTACGACCCGCTCGGGGTGATCCTGGTGATCGGCCCGTGGAACTACCCCTTCTACCTGTGCATGGCCCCGTTGGTCGCGGCGATCGCGGCAGGCAACGCCACGGTCATCAAGCCTTCCGAACTGGCGCCGGCCACCTCCGAGCTGATCGCCCGCTTGGTTCCGCAGTACTTGGACACCGACGCCATCCGGGTGGTCGAGGGCGATGCGGGCACCACTCAGGCGCTGATGGCCCAGGGCTTCGATCATGCGCTGTTCACCGGTGGAACCGAAATCGGCCGCAAGATCATGGCGGCGGCGGCCCCGACGCTGACGCCGGTGACGCTGGAGCTGGGTGGCAAGAGCCCGGTGGTGGTGCTGGACGACGCGGATCTGGACGTCACCGCACGCCGCATCGCCTGGACGAAGATGCTCAATTCGGGGCAGACCTGCATCGCGCCGGACTATGTGCTGGCCGACCGCAAGATCGCCGCCCAGCTTGCCGACAAGATCGTCGCCACGATCGCGAAGTTCCGGGCCGGTGAACAGGACCCGTCACTGCGGATCGTCAATGAGCGCCAGTTCGATCGTCTGGTATCGCTGATCAGCGCGACCAGTGGCAAGGTCGTGACCGGCGGCGGGTCCGATCGGTCGGCGCTGAGCATCGAACCGACGGTGGTTGTCGACCCGCCAACGGACGACCCGGTGATGTCGGACGAGATCTTCGGGCCGATCCTGCCGATCCTGTCCGTCGACTCCCCGCAGGCCGCTGTCGAGTTCGTCAACTCCCGGC
This sequence comes from Mycolicibacterium anyangense, assembly GCF_010731855.1. Classification (NCBI taxonomy): domain Bacteria; kingdom Bacillati; phylum Actinomycetota; class Actinomycetes; order Mycobacteriales; family Mycobacteriaceae; genus Mycobacterium; species Mycolicibacterium anyangense. The sequence goes on from NZ_AP022620.1 coordinate 4,435,788, forward strand.
CCAAGCCGTTGGCGCTGTATGTGTTCACGGCCAACACCCGGCAGGCCCGTGACCTGGTGGACCGGATGCCGTCGGGTGGCGCGGTGATCAACCACGTCGCGGTCCATTGCCTGGTGCCGCAGCTCCCGTTCGGTGGGGTCGGCGCCAGTGGAATAGGTGCCTATCACGGCAAGTGGGGCTTCGAGACGCTCAGCCACCGGCGGGCGGTGCTGGCCAAGCCGGCAAAGCCGGATCCGGGGCTGATGTATCCGCCGTACAGCGAGCGGGCGAAGAAGATCATGCGAAAGGTCATGTGACCTTTTCTCGCTGAATGACGTTCCTGGCAAACTTGCACCGGTGCTCGCTGACGCAGGCTATCGGGAATTGACGCCAGAATTAGCTCTCGATAGCGAATTCTCGTGCGGCACAGGCATGCCGGGGAAACCGACATCGAGGTAAGTAATTTATGAATATCGGACCGTATGCCCGTAATGGTCATCTGAATTGGCAAGCGTACCAACAACTTTCAAGAATGCGACCGATTTTGAGCATAAATCTCATGTGAAAGCCTCAAACAAATGACGCCGACCATCAATTGACGGCGTTACTTATGGCACAATTTGACTGTGCCGCATACAGCAAGTCGGGGTCCAGGAAGACCGCCCGCAGCTAAGGCGGCGGAAACGCGCGAGCGCATCCTGCGCGCCGCCCGAGAGGTGTTCAGCGAACTGGGGTATGACGCTGCCACCTTCCAGGCAATCGCTATTCGCGCGGATCTGACCCGCCCCGCTATCAACCATTACTTCGCCAGCAAGCGTCTGCTCTATCAAGAGGTCGTCGAGCAGACCAACGCGCTGCTCGTCGAGTCCGCCGTCACGTATTCGCAGCGGGAGGGCACCCTGCCCGACCGGCTGCGCGCGTTCATCCGGGCGGCCGTGGCCGCCCAGGGTCAGGACCGTTCGGTCGCGGCGTTCCTGGTGACTTCGGTGCTGGAATCGCAGCGTCATCCCGACCTCAACCAGGATGACAACGACTCGATGAACTTCACCCGCGGGTTCGTCACCTCGGCGATCAAGGATGCGATCGAGGCCGGCGAGATCCGTCCGGACATCGACGTGCCCTCGGCCGCCGAGATGCTGATGGCGGTGATGTGGGGGCTGGGCTTCTATGCCGGGTTCGTGGGCGACCAGGATCGATTGGTCGCGATCATGGACCAGTTCCTGAACCTGCTCGACGGGCAGATGTGGCGTGTCGCCGATCGTGCGTGAGCCCCACACGCACTGTTCCTGAGTCGGCCGAACCCTTCGGTAGCATTGGTTATACCCGTTTTGAACTGGGATGATGCTGTCCGAAGGGAACGAACTCCATGAGTAACCTGCGCTCCGACAACGACACCTGGGATATCGCCACCAGCGTCGGATCGACCGCCGTGATGGTGGCCGCCGCCAGAGCCGGTGAGAGCGAGCGACCCGACGCGCTGATCAACGACCCCTACGCCAGGATCCTGGTCAGCGGGGCCGGCACCGGCATGTGGGAATCGATGCTGGACGAGTCCATGGCCGAGCGGCTGGCTGCCGCCGATGCCGAGGCCGCGACGATGTTTGCCCACATGGGCAACTACCAGGCCGTGCGCACGCACTTCTTCGACCGGTTCTTCACCGAGGCTGCCGCGTCGGGTATCCGGCAGGTCGTGATCCTGGCCTCGGGCCTGGATTCGCGCGCCTACCGGCTGAACTGGCCGGCGGGCACCCACGTCTTCGAACTCGACCAGCCCAAGGTCCTCGAGTACAAGGCGCAGACGCTGGCCGCCCACGGGGTCCAACCCGCCGCTGTGCTGCACGAGGTACCGATCGATTTGCGCCAGGACTGGCCGGCGGCGCTGCGAGAGCGCGGGTTCGACCCGGCCCAGCCGACCGCATGGCTGGCCGAGGGCCTGCTGATGTACCTGCCGGCCGATGCCCAGGACCGGCTCTTCGAACAGATCACCGCCCTGAGCGCACCGGGAAGCCGGGTCTCCGCCGAGGCGGTCCAGCACCAGGACGAGAGCCGGCGGCAGGAATTCCGCGGCCGCTTCGAGAAGATCGCCGATCAGCTCGGCATCGAGCGCAAGATCGACATCAGCGATCTGACCTACAACGATCCGCACCGGGCCGAGCTGACGGACTGGCTCACCCAGCACGGCTGGAAAGCCTCCGGGGTGCCGTCGATCGAAGAGATGAAGCGGCTGGGACGCTGGACGGACCTGCCCATCGAGATCACCACGAACGAGTTCGCCACTTTCGTCGTCGCCGAACGTAGCGCCTGACCAACGGCGCAATCGGCGGCCGAGACCGGCCCGAACACCAACCGCCTGGTTGGTTACGATGGCCGGGCTACCAATCGCCGGAGAAGGGAAGCTCATGCCCGGAGTTGCAGATCGTGTCATCGTCGTCACCGGAGCCGGTGGTGGTCTGGGTCGTGAGTACGCGCTGACACTGGCCCGCGAAGGTGCCAGCGTCGTGGTGAATGACCTCGGCGGCGCGCGCGACGGAACCGGCGCCGGCCACAACATGGCCGACCAGGTCGTCCAGGAGATCAAGGACGCCGGTGGCCGCGCGGTCGCCAACTACGACTCCGTCGCCGAGCCCGAGGGCGGCGAGAACATCGTCAAGACCGCGCTCGAGGAGTTCGGCAAGATCGACGGCATCGTCAGCAACGCGGGCATCCTGCGCGACGGCACCTTCCACAAGATGCCGTTCGAGAACTGGGATTCGGTGCTGAAGGTCCATCTCTACGGCGGCTACAACGTGATCCGGGCCGCCTGGCCGCACTTCCGCGAGCAGAGCTACGGCCGCATCGTCGTCGCCACCTCCACCAGCGGCCTGTTCGGCAACTTCGGTCAGGCCAACTACAGCGCCGCCAAGCTCGGCCTGGTCGGCCTGATCAATACGCTGGCCCAGGAGGGTGCCAAGTACAACATCAAGGCCAACGCCCTGGCACCGATCGCCGCCACTCGGATGACCGAGGACATCCTGCCTCCCGAGGTGTTCAAGAAGCTCACCCCCGAATATGTTGCGCCGGTGGTCGGCTACCTGTGCACCGAAGAGGTGCCGGACTCCGGCTCGGTGTTCATCGTCGGCGGTGGCAAGGTGCAGCGCGCCGCGCTGTTCCAGAACGAGGGCGTCACCTTCGACCATGTGCCCAGCGTCGACGACGTCGCGGCGAACTGGTCGGAGATCGACGACCTGTCGGCGGCCGAGCACGCCTCCTTCACACTCGGCTGAGTGATGTCGGCGTCGTGGGCCGGCACGCGGGGTCGTCGATGATCCGCGTGCTGGCCTTCGACGTGTTCGGCACCGTCGTCGACTGGCGCTCCAGCATCATCGGCGAGCTCGAACGCTTCGGCAATCGCCAAGGCGTGCAACGAGATTGGTCGAGCTTTGCCGACAGTTGGCGGGCCGGCTATGGCCCGGCGATGGACCTGGTCCGGCGCGGTGAGCTGCCATGGACCCGGCTGGATGATCTGCACCGCAGAATCCTCGACGAGTTGCTCCGCGACGTCGAAATCCAAGCCGACGAGGACGACGTCGACCATCTCAACCGTGCGTGGCATCGGCTGGCTCCGTGGCCCGACGCCGTGAAGGGCCTGCACCGGCTCAAGGAACGTTTCACCATCACCACGCTGTCGAACGGCAACGTCTCGCTGCTGACCGATATGGCCAAACACGCGGGCCTGCCGTGGGATTGCGTGCTGTCGGCCGAGATCTTCGGTCACTACAAGCCCGATCCCGAGGCCTATCTGGGCTGCGCGCAGATGCTGGACGTCGCACCCGATGAGGCCATGCTGGTGGCGGCGCATCCGAGCGACCTGCGGGCCGCCCGCGACGCCGGGCTGCGGACCGCCTATGTCGACCGGCCGCTGGAATGGGGACAACCGGGGCGCCATCGGGTGGCGTTCGAGTCCGGCGAATTCGACGTCGTCGCAACGGATCTCCACGACTTGGCCGACAGACTCTAGTTTCCGGTGTCCTCGGCAACCGAGTCTTGCGCACTGATGACCAGCGCCGTCATGACCAAGGCGATGCCCGCGAGTTCGGTACGTGTGGGCCACTGATGCAGCATGACCGCGCCGATACCGGCGGCGGTGGCGGGCAGCAGGGCCAGAAGCAAGGCGAAGCGGGCCCGGGGGATGAGCGTCAGGACGAACTGATCGAGCCCGTAGGGCACGGCCGTGGACAGCACGCCGACTCCAAGTCCCACCAACCAGGTCCGGGGATCGGCAAGCACGCGTGCATCGGTGTGCAGCTGACCGGCCAATAGGGGAGCCGCCAGCAGCACGGCCGCGACAGCCATCCCGATGGCCAGGGAACCCAGCCCCGAACCCCCCTCGGCGACCCGCTTGCCGAGCACGATGTACCCCGCCCACAACGCCGCGGCGGCCAGGGCGAAGACCACCCCGACCGTGTCGGCACCAGTCTGTACTCCGGCCAGGAGCGCCACCCCGCCTGCCGCGAGTACGACGGCCAGGACATCACGGGGGCGCCGCGTGCCGAGCGTCGCCACCGCGACGGGTCCGATGAATTCGATCGCTACCGCGGTACCGAGCGGGATACGTGAAATCGCCTCGAAGAACGCCACATTCATTCCGACGGTGACAACCCCGAAACCGGCGGCGATGCCGAGCCCGCGGCGCGTCCAGCGCTGACGCCACGGTCTGCGCCACACGAGTAGCACGACGGCGGCTCCCGCTGCGCGTAGCCACGCCACCGCGGCAGGGTCGGCCGTGGTGAACAGGAACACCGCCAGCGCGGCACCGACATACTGCGACACCGCGCCGACGATGAAGAACATCGGCACCGACCACGTCGGGACGCGGCGGCTCACCGCACGGTCTTATAGCGCGGCGTTGATGTCGTCGACTCTGTCTCGCGCATCGCCGAACAGCATCTGGGTGTTCTCGCGGAAGAACAGCGGATTCTGCACGCCGGCGTAACCGGAGGCCATGGACCGTTTGAACACGATGACGTTTTCGGCGTTCCATACCGTCAGCACCGGCATGCCGGCGATCGGACTGCCCGGATCTTCCGACGCCGCCGGGTTCACCGTGTCGTTGGCACCGATCACCAGCACCACCGAGGTGTCGTCGAAATCGTCGTTGATCTCGTCCATTTCGAGCACGATGTCGTAGGGCACCTTGGCCTCTGCCAACAGCACGTTCATGTGTCCGGGCAGCCGACCGGCGACGGGGTGGATACCGAAGCGCACCGTGACACCCCGCTCGCGCAGTTTGCGGGTCAGCTCGGCCACGCCGTACTGGGCCTGGGCCACCGCCATGCCGTAGCCGGGGGTGATGATCACTGAACTGGCCGACGCCAAGAGTTCGGCGGCTCCCTCGGCGGTGATCTCGCGGTGTTCGCCGTAGTCCTTGTCCTCGGCCGGCCCTGCTTCGATGCCGAAGCCGCCGGCGATGACCGAGATGAACGACCGGTTCATCGCTTTGCACATGATGTACGACAGGTAGGCACCCGAAGATCCGACCAGGGCGCCGGTGACGATCAACAGATCGTTGGACAGCAGGAAGCCTGAAGCTGCTGCAGCCCAACCGGAATAGCTGTTGAGCATCGACACCACGACGGGCATGTCGCCACCGCCGATCGAGGCGACCAGATGCCAGCCCAGCAGCAGCGCCAGCACCGTGACGACGACGAGCAGCCACAGCTGGGGTTCGATGACGAACCAGACGGTGAACGCGACGAACAACACCAGTGCGCCGACATTGAGAAAGTTCTTGCCCGGCAACATCAGCGGCGTCGATTTGATGCGCGCGGACAGTTTCAGGTTGGCGACGATCGATCCGGTGAAGGTCACGGCGCCGATGAACACGCCGATGAAGACCTCGGCGGAATGGATGCCGAGCATGCCCTGACTGTCGAGGGCCGCGGCCTCGGCGCCGCCCAGATCATGTTCGACGTGCAGGTAGCCGTTCCAGCCGACCAACACCGCGGCCAGGCCGACGAAGCTGTGCAGCAGCGCGATCAGTTCGGGCATACCGGTCATCTCGACGACGCGGGCACGCCACAATCCGATCGCGGCACCGATGGCCATGGCGCCGATCAGCAGGCCCAGACCGAGCGGTTCGATATGGCGGGCCAGGGCCAGCGCAATGGTGGCGACCAGCGCGACCACCATGCCGGCCATGCCGAATGTGTTTCCGGCCCGCGATGTTTCGTGCTTCGACAGCCCGGCCAGCGCCAGGATGAACAGCAGGGCCGCGACGACGTAGGCCGCGGTGGCGGCCGTCTCTAATGTAAACAACTCAACTCCTCGAGAACATCGCGAGCATGCGACGCGTCACCGCGAAGCCACCGAAGATGTTGATACTGGCAAGCAGGATGGCCACGGCCGCCAATGTCGTGACGATGACGTCACCGTGGCCGATCTGCAGCAGCGCGCCGACGACGATGATGCCCGAGATGGCGTTGGTCACCGACATCAGCGGGGTGTGCAGGGCGTGGTGCACGTGGCCGATGACGTAATAGCCGATCACGATCGCCAGTGCGAAGACCGTCAGGTGCACCTGCAGGGCGGCCGGGGACAACGCGATCAGCAGGAACAGCACGGCGGCGGCGCCGAACGTGAGGCCGAGCCGGCGGCCCATCGTCATCGGTTGTTTGGCGTGCTGCACTGCCGGAGCGGCGCTCGCGGCCGGCGCCGGGGCGGCGGATACCTGTACCGGTGGTGGTGGCCAGGTGGTCTCGCCGTCGCGGACCACGGTGACCGAGCGCTGCACGATGTCGTCGAAATCGAGCACCAGCGTGCCGTCCTTCTCCGGGGTCAGCAATTTGAGGAGGTTGACCAGGTTGGTGCCGTAGAGCTGCGATGCCTGGGCGGGCAGCCGGCCGGCCAGGTCGGTGTAGCCGATGATGGTCACGCCGTTGTCGGTGACGACGGCCTGGTCCTTGACGGTGCCCTCGACGTTGCCGCCGTTGGCGGCGGCCATATCGACGATGACACTGCCCGACTTCATCGAGGCGACCATGTCGGCGGTGATGATGCGCGGTGCCGGCCGGCCCGGGATCAACGCCGTCGTGATGATGATGTCGACATCCTGGGACTGCTCGGCGTACAGCTGCGCCTCGCGGGCCTTGTAGTCGTCACCCATCTCCTTGGCGTAGCCGGTGGCCGAAACCTCGGTCTCGGGGGATTCGATGGAAAGATATTCTCCACCAAGGGATTTGACCTGATCGGCGACCTCGGGACGCGGGTCGGTGGCGCGCACGATGGCGCCGAGGCTGCCGGCGGCGCCGATCGCCGCCAGGCCGGCCACACCAGCGCCGACCACCAGTACCTTGGCCGGCGGAACCTTGCCCGCCGCGGTCACCTGGCCGGTGAAGAACCTGCCGAAGGCGTGCGCGGCCTCCACGACGGCGCGGTACCCGGCGATGTTGGCCATCGAGGACAGCACGTCCAGGGACTGGGCTCGCGAGATCCGCGGTACCGCGTCCATGGCCAGCACCGTGATCGGGCGGGTGGCCAGTTCTTCGACGAGCTCGGGTTTCAGGGCGGGGGAGATCAGGCTGATCAATGTCGCACCGTCGCGCAGTGCGGCGATCTCGGCACTGGTGGGCGCGTTGACCTTGAGGACGATATCGGCGCCGAGCGCCTCGGCCGCGGTCCCGATACCGGCCCCGGCCTCGACGAATGCCTCGTCGGAGAAGCTCGCCGCGACACCTGCACCGGATTCGACCAGTACGGCATAGCCGAGTTTGATGAGCTGTCCGACGGTTTGTGGCGTGGCGGCGACGCGCGTCTCCCCCGCTAGAGACTCGCGTGGAATCCCGATGAGCATCGATGCGATCCGATCTGGTTGGTCGTGGGCGAGGCCGGGCGGAAAACGCCAGTGTATGAAATGGCGGCGTTCACCCGTGGACGCAGTACCCCGGCGGCCTGAGCCTAGGACAGGCGTCCGGGGAAGCGAGGCGATATGGCCCTAGGCTCGGTCGGGTGAGCGTCAGTGGCGTCGTTGTGGTCGGGCTGGCCATCGCCGTCGGCCTGGTCGGCATCATCGTGCCGCTGCTCCCCGGCACGCTGCTGGTACTCGCCGCCATCGTGGTATGGGCGGTTGTCGAACGAACCCTGGTGTCGTGGGTGGTGCTGGCGGTGGTCGCCGCGATCATCGGGGCCAGCCTGCTGATCAAATACATCTGGCCGGTGCGCCGGATGCGGGCCGCCGATGTCGGCGGGTGGACGTTGACCGTGGGCGCCGTCGGGGGCATCATCGGGTTCTTCGTGGTCCCGGTGGCTGGGCTGCTGCTGGGCTTCGTCCTTGGCGTCTACCTCGCCGAACTGGTCCAGCGCCGGGACCACATCCGGGCCTGGGCTGCCACCGTGCACGCCGTGAAGGGTGCACTGTTGTCGGTGGGCGTCGAACTCGCCGGAGCTCTGCTGGCCACCGCCGTGTGGGTAGCCGGTCTGGTGTTAACCCAGTAGCGCCGAGCGCAGCCGAGCCAGATCGTCGGCGCTGACCTCGGCGGCTTCCAGATAACCCGGCAGCCCGCCGTACTCCTCGTCGATGACGTGTCGCGCCGTGGCGAGGTACTCCTCCTTGACGCCGAGCACACCGTCGGGCAGCCGCGACTCGGCGAAGGCCGCCACTTCCGGTGTCATGCCCTCGCGGCTGCGCACCGACTCCATGATCCGATCCCGAAGCCGGCCCACCGCGTCATTGCTGCGCAGGAAGTCCGTCACGATGGCATCGCGCGGAACGCCGATGGCCTCCAGCACGACCGCGATGGAGAATCCGGTGCGGTCCTTGCCGGCGAAGCAGTGCACCAGCACCGGCCGGTTGTCGGCCAGCAGTGTCGCGATCCTGTGCACGGCACGACGTGCGCCGGCCAGCGTGGCGAAGCGCGCATACTCGTCGTTCATCCACTTCTCCCCGGCGGCGATGACGTCGTCGTCCGGGGTGGCCTCGCCCATGATCTTCTCCCACGCCGTCTCGTGCGGCGCTGTCGTGGGCGCATGGGACAGATCTGGGAAGGGCAGCAGGTGTACCGTCACGTCCTGGGGTACCGCGCCCGGGCCGCGGCGTTCCACCTCGACCGGTGATCGCAGGTCGGCGACATCGGTGATGCCCAAGCTACGCAAGGCATCTCGTCCTGCGTCGTCGAGCCTGCTGATCTCACTGGACCGGAAGAACAAGCCCGGCCGGATTCCCGTGTTCTCGGCGACGTCGCGGAAGTTCCACGCGCCGGACAGCTGCGCGGCGCTCACCCTTTGGTCACCGCTGCAGCCAAAGCGCTTGGCTCAGCGCCGATTTCAGCTCGGGCGATGCTGCGCATATGGACCTCGTCGGGCCCGTCGAAGATCCGCATCGCTCGCTGCCAGCCGTACATCCGGGCCAGCGGGAAGTCGTCGCTGACGCCGCCGCCACCATGTACCTGGATCGCGCGGTCGATGACGTTGCAGGCCATCTGCGGTGCGACGGCCTTGATCTGGGCGACGAGGTTGCGTGCTTCCTTGTTGCCGTGCTGGTCGATGGTCCAGGCCGCTTTCTGGCACAGCAGCCGAGCCTGGTCGATCTCGTTGCGCGACAATGCGATCTGCTGCTGGACCACGCCCTGCTCAGCCAGCGGCTTACCGAAGGCGATGCGGGTGCGGGCGCGCTCGGTCATGAGTGCCAGTGCCCGTTCGGCCACCCCGATCGCACGCATACAGTGGTGGATACGGCCGGGACCCAGCCGCGCCTGGGCGATCGCGAAGCCCATGCCTTCCTCGGCGAGCAGATTGGACGCCGGTACCCGGACGTTGTCGTAGACGACCTCGGCATGGCCGTGCTGGTCCTGCCAGCCGAACACCGACGTCGAGCGCAGGATGTTGACCCCGGGGGTGTCCACCGGCACCAGGATCATCGACTGCTGCTGATGGGAGGCGGCATCGGGGTTGGTGCGGCCCATGACGATCAGGATCTTGCAGCGCGGGTCGTTGGCGCCCGATGTCCACCACTTGCGGCCGTTGATGATGTAGTCGTCACCGTCGCGGGTGATCGCGGTCTGGATGTTGCGGGCGTCGCTGGAGGCCACCGCTGGTTCGGTCATCGAGAAGGCGCTGCGGATCTCGCCGGCCAGCAGCGGTTCGAGCCACTGCCGGCGCTGCTCCTCGGTGGCGAACAGGTGAAGGGTCTCCATGTTGCCGGTGTCGGGGGCGGCGCAGTTGAACACCTCGGGGGCGATCTCGGTGCTCCAGCCGGTGAGTTCGGCCAGCGGTGCGTACTCGAGGTTGGTCAGCCCGGACTCCGGCGGCAGGAACAGGTTCCACAACCCTTGCGCCTTGGCCAGCTTCTTGAGCTCCTCGACCACCGGGGGAACGGTGAAATCGTGCGGGCCGGCCGCGGTGCGGTACTCGTCGTAGGACTTCTCGGCGGGAAAGACGTGTTCGACCATGAACTCGGTGACGCGCTTGTGGTAATCGGCCGCCTTGGCGGACATGGCGAAATCCATGCCGCCACGATATGACACGCGTCAACGCACCGGCGAGGCCCTCCCTCATGACCAAAGGAAGGGCCTCGCCGGGTGTGGGGTCAAGGTCGCTATGTCACCACCTCCTATCCGACGGTCGACGGGGCTGGGGGCTTGACCGGTGTCAGTCCGGTCCCGCCGGGACCTACCTTGGCCGAGGTCGGGGAGTTCTCCACGGGGCTGTGTTCGACCGGCGCGGGTACCTCGACCGGCGTCAGGCCGACCGGAATCGGCACACCGTTGGAGTCGATCGTGGTGGGCATCGGTGACGGGACCGCGCCGACCTTGATGCCGCGCTGCGTGCTGGCGGCCGGGTCGGTGGGCGAGGCCGGAGCGACGGACTTCGGCTTGATGGGTGCGCTCGGACCGGGCACGGGCGGTGCGGACTCTCCGCCACCCCGGGCAGGCGATGCGGGCGGCCGCTGCGCAGGTGACTTGATACCGCCGCCGGGGCCCCGCCCGGAGTCCGCGCTGGTCGATGTCGACCCGCCGGTCTCGGCCGCGGCGACACTCGCCAGGCCCAGTGCAGCGCCGCCGAGGATCACCGCACCAACGACGGGTGCGGCCAGGAACCGAATGGCCGGATGTGTGATGGTCAGTGTCATTTCTTCGCTCGTTTCGTGTAATTGTTTGTGGCTGATGGCATTCGGTGTGCGCGGGTGCTCGCGGGTGCTTGCGGGCACTGAGGTATCACTCCTCCCCGCCGTTGTGCTGATGGCGCACACCGGCGCCCTGGGCGGCTTCCATGCCGATGTGCGCGGTGCCGGCGGCGCCGTAGTCGGCCAGGTTGGTCGAGTGGCTCTGGCCGGAGATGAACGTTCCGGTGAAGATTCCACAGGCTGCGACGGGCGCGGCGAGGAAGGTGGCGAGGCGGATTTTGGTGCTGCGGTTCATGGTCGTGTGGCCTTTCGGGTCAGATGGTGAGGGTGACCAGGTGCGTCGGGGTCGACGGGGTGCCGGCAGCGCTGGTACTCAGGCCCATGGTGTCGGCGGCCGCCGGTGTGTCGATGACAAGAGCGCTGGCCAGGACGCCCATCGCGAGCGTGGGCCCGGCCAGGACGGTGGCGAAGCTGCGAGCGAATGTGCGGTCCATGTCCGTCTCCCTTGCTGTCGGTGCCGGGCGTTCTCGGCTGTGATTCGACTATCGCCCGGCCACGCTCCGCGGTCTGTCCGCCGACCGGGCCCTTCGGGTGATGAAGTGTTTGTCCCCCGATCGGGGGAACCTGTGCGAAGCTCTCGCCATGTCCCAGAACCGCAAGGTGCGCGTTGTCGTCGGTGACGATCACCCACTGTTCCGCGACGGCCTAGTCCGGGCTCTCGGCGGCAGCGGTGAGATCGAGGTGATCGCCGAGGCCGAGGACGGCCCGTCGGCGCTGTCGCTGATCAAGGAGCACCAGCCCGATGTGGCGCTGCTGGACTATCAGATGCCGGGGATGGACGGTGCCGAGGTGGCCGCGGCGGTGGTCCGCGACGAACTGGCTACCCGGGTGCTTCTGGTCTCTGCGCACGACGAAGCCGAGATCGTCTACCACGCCCTGCAGCAGGGGGCCGCGGGTTACCTGCCCAAGGACTCGACACGCTCGGAAATCGTCAATGCCGTGCTCGACTGCGCCAAGGGCCGTGACGTGCTCGCGCCGCGCCTGGCCTCGGGTCTGGCCGTGGAGATCCGTCGCCGCGCCGAACCTTCGGGCCCCGCGCTCAGCGCGCGGGAACGCGAAGTGCTCGGCATGATCGCCCACGGGCGCAGCATCCCCTCGATCGCCGAGGAACTGTTCCTGGCGCCCTCGACGGTCAAGACCCACGTCCAGCGCCTCTACGAGAAACTGGGCGTCAGCGACCGGGCCGCCGCGGTCGCTGAGGCGATGCGCCGCGGACTCCTGGAGTAACGTGCCGCGCGGGGTCGCCCAGATGCTCGATTACCTGACCACCGAGCCGGTCCGGGTCGCCGCAGTCCTGCGTCTGCCGTTGATCGTCCTGATGGCGCTGCTGGTCTACATCCAGGACGTCGAACACTGGCTGCCCGACGTGTACGGCGCTGTGCTGCTGCTCTACGCGGCCTTCGCGGTGGTGTGGCTGGTGGTCGTCCTGCGTATCCCGATCCGGTGGTGGTTCGGGGTGGCCTCGACCGCCGTCGACGTCCTCGTGGTGCTGGTGCTGTGTCTGGTCTCCGGCGGGGCGACGGTGTGGCTGCTACCGGTGTTCTTCCTGGTGCCGATCACGGTCGCCTTCCTGGACCGTCCCGAACTCACTGCGGCACTGGGGTTGAGCGCCGCTGGCGGCTACCTGCTCGCCTGGATCGTCTACTCCAAGCGCGACGACACCGTGGGCCTGCCCAATGTCGTCTACGTTCAGGTCGGCTGCTTGCTCTGGCTCGCCGCGGCGACCACCGCGCTGTGCTATGTCTTGTCGAAGCGACGGTCCCGGGTGCGTGCCCTGCTGGACGTACGCAGGCGGCTGGTGGCCGAATCGATGCAGGCCGATGAACGCAACAACCGGCAACTGTCCGAACAGTTGCACGACGGTCCGTTGCAGAACCTGCTGGCGGCGCGTCTGGACCTCGAGGATCTGCGGGACAACCCCACCGGGGAGGGGTTCGATCGGGTCGATGCCGCGCTGCGCGAAACGGTCACCCTGCTGCGCGACACCGTCACCACCCTGCACCCGCAGGTACTGGCCCAGGTCGGGCTGGGCCCCGCCCTGCGGGAGTTGGTGCGGCAGTACGAGCAACGCTGGGACGTCACCTTCGACTGCGAGATCGACGAGGTCGGCAAGCCTCGCGCCCAGGCCCTGCTCTACCGAGCCGCGCGCGAGCTTCTGTCCAACGCGCACAAGCACTCTCGCGCGAGCCGGGTACAGGTGGATGTGCACCGGGTGGCCGGTGCCGTCGTACTGCGGGTGGTCGACGACGGAGTGGGCTTCGACCCTTCGGTGCTGGAGAGCAAGGTGGCCGACGGCCACATCGGGCTGGCGTCGTTGGTGGTCGGGATCGAGGAGATGGGCGGTTCGGTCCGATTCGCCCACACCGGTGGCGGCGGGGCCACCACGGTGGTCACGATGCCCGAGGCGGAACCACCGAACCAGCTGTGAAGCCGCCCGTCTGCGCCGAAACCGACGAACGGGCGCGGAAAGTCAAGTAGTTCAAGCCATTACGTCAATCTCGGCGAACCGAGAGACAGGGTCGCCAGCTTGGCGCGGTCGTCGTCGGTGAATGGCACCGGGCCGTCGTCTCCCAGCAGCACCAGCACGGTGTCAGCCACACCGACACAGGCGTCATTGACGAACAGCGCGGTGGACTGCACGAAGGATGTTCGCCCGATCCGCCCCACTCCGGCTCCGGTGGTGACCAGTGCCGGCCAGTGCACCTCGGCCAGGAAATGGACGGCGTTCTGAGAGTTCACCAGCCGGAACTCGCGGGTGGTGACGTTATAGGCGTCGGGGAACAGGAGGCGGTTCATCAGAGCTCGCGCGTTCTCGTGCATCGACTCCAGCGCCAGGTTGTTGGCATGGCCGTTGGTGTCGAGATCGGCGTAGCGAACCTGGACTGTGTCGATGACGGGGTAGCTGTCCAGCCGCAGTCGCGCCGGATCGGGCCGCGCGGCGGTGGTCGTCCATTCAGTCACAAGGTGGTGAGCCTAGCCGCCGGGCTGCGCGGACTTTCACTCGCGCTGAGCCCAGCCATTCCCATCCTGTGAGTTCGTCGTCACAGTGTCCGGGTGTCTGTGTTCGTTGACGTGACCCCTGATGGCGGGGCTCGGCCGGCCGCTGCTGATCCGCAGTCCTCGGCCAGGTGGCTGGGCGTGGCCAAACGGGCGGGGCTGCCCCTGCTGTCGGTGCTGGTGTTCTTCGTGGTCTGGCAACTCGCCGCGGCCAGTGAGATCTGGAACCAGACGTTCGTCCCCTATCCGAGCACGGTGTGGCACGCCTTCATCGACGTCTCCACCACCCATGATGGCGTCCGCGGCTATGCGGGGTATCTGCTGTGGGAGCACCTCTATATGACCCTGCGCCGGGTGTTCGTCGGCGTGGTCATCGGCGTTGCGGTCGGTGTCCTGCTCGGCCTGGCCATGGGCTCGATCCCCTGGGTGCGCAGCGTGCTGGAGCCGTGGCTGACCTTCCTGCGGGCGCTGCCGCCGTTGGCCTACTTCTTCCTGCTGGTGATCTGGCTCGGTATCGACGAGGCACCCAAGATCACGCTGCTGGCGCTGGCCGCGCTCCCACCTGCAGCAGTCGCGACCACCGCGGCCGTGGTGGCCGTGCCGGTGAGCCTGGTCGAGGCTGCCCGGGCGCTCGGCGCATCACGGCGTGACGTGGTGCGCGACATTGTCATCCCGTCCGCTCTGCCGGAGACCTTCACCGGCATCCGCCTTGCGGTCGGCATGGCCTACTCGTCGGTGGTTGCCGCCGAATTGTTCAACGGAATCCCCGGTATCGGCGGCCTGGTCAAGGACGCCAGCAATTACAACAACACTCCCGTGGTGCTCGTGGGCATCTTCGCCATCGGCATCTCGGGTTTGGTGATCGACGGTCTGCTGCGCTCGGTCGAGCGTCGCGCCGTCCCCTGGAGAGGAAAGGTATGAAGCTGAGGAGAATTGCCGCCGTCGCACTCGCCGCGATCACCATGATCGGGATGGCGGGATGCTCGGTCGATCACGGCAAGAACGATGCGGGCAAGCCGACGCTGCGCATCGGGTACCAGACCTTCCCCAGCGGAGACCTGATCGTCAAGAACAACCGGTGGCTGGAAGACGCGTTGCCGGACTACAACATCAAGTGGATCAAGTTCGACTCCGGCGCCGACGTGAACACCGCGTTCATCGCCAAGGAGCTCGACTTCGGCGCCCTGGGCTCCAGCCCGGTCGCGCGTGGTCTGTCCGCCCCGCTCAACATTCCCTACAGCGTGGCCTTCGTCCTCGACGTCGCCGGCGACAACGAGGCGCTGGTCGCCCGCAACGGCAGCGGCATCAACTCGATCGCCGATCTCAAGGGCAAGCGGGTGGCCACCCCGTTCGCGTCCACCGCGCACTACAGTCTGCTGGCCGCACTGGCCCAGAATGGCTTGTCGCCCAGCGACGTTCAGTTGATCGACCTGCAGCCGCAGGCGATCCTGGCGGCCTGGGAGCGCGGTGATATCGCGGCGGCCTACACCTGGCTGCCCACATTGGACCAGCTGCGCAAGAGCGGCAAGGACTTGATCACCAGCCGCCAGCTGGCCAAGGACGGCAAGCCGACCCTCGACCTCGCCGCGGTGGCCAACTCGTTCGCCAAAGATCACCCCGAGGTCGTCGACGTCTGGCGCAAGCAGCAGGCTCGGGCGCTGACCGTGATCCATGACGACCCGGCCGCGGCGGCCAAGGCCATCGGCGCCGAGATCGGGCTGTCGCCCGCCGACGTCGAGGGACAGCTCAAGCAGGGCGTGTACCTGACCCCGCAAGAGGTGGCATCGCCGCAGTGGCTGGGCACCCAGGGCAACCCGGGCAACGTGGCGGCCAACCTGGAGAGCGCCTCGCAGTTCCTCGCCGAGCAGAAGCAGATCCCGGCTGCCGCACCGCTCAAGACATTCCAGGACGCCATCTACACCCAGGGGTTACCGGATGTCATCACCAAGTGAGACGGTGGCCGGTGCCCAGGCACCCGCCCCGTCGGCCGCTCACACCGACGGCGGCATCCACATCAGTGGTGTCCAGCACCGATACGGCACGACGACGGCGCTGGGCCCGATCGACCTCGCCGTCGAACCCGGGTCCTTCCTGGTGCTCGTCGGTGCCTCGGGCTGCGGCAAGAGCACACTGCTTCGGCTGATCGCCGGTTTCGAGTCGCCCACCGAGGGCGAGTTGACGGTATCCGGCCGGCAGCCGGTGCCCGGGAAGACCGCGGGCGTGGTCTTCCAGCAGCCCCGGCTGTTCCCGTGGCGCTCGGTCGGCGGCAATATCGAACTGGCGCTGAAGTATTCGGGCACGCCGCGGGAACGCCGGGCGCAACGGCGCGACGAACTGCTGCACCGGGTCGGGCTGGAAGCCATCGGTGACCGCAAGATCTGGGAGATCAGCGGCGGCCAGCAGCAGCGGGTGGCGATCGCCAGGGCACTGGCCTCCGAACGCCCCGAAACCTCCCTGCTGCTGCTCGACGAGCCGTTCGCCGCGCTGGACGCCCTGACCCGCGAACGTCTGCAGGAGGACGTCCGTCAGGTCAGCGCCGAGTCGGGACGCACGACGGTGTTCGTCACGCACAGCGCCGACGAGGCAGCGTTCCTGGGTTCCAGGATCGTGGTGCTGACCCGCCGTCCGGGTCAGGTGGCACTGGATCTGCCGGTCGATCTACCGCGTAGCGGCGTCGATCCCGATGAGCTGCGGCGCTCACCGGAGTACACCCGGTTGCGCTCGGAAGTGGGACGGGCCGTGAAAGCAGCCGCGGCTTAGCGGTTTTCGACACCATTCTCGGCACCGTTGCGGACGCCGTCTTGGATCCGGTGGCGCCAGCTGACCAGTGCGGCCGACGCGACCATAACGGCCGCCGCCCCAGCCGGTGGGTAGGGCAGTAACGCGGTGGCGACCATCGCCGCGGTCAGCGCCAGCGTCCCGATCGCCTGCACCGTGTCCCGGCGTACCGCGTCGAGCACCAGCCAGGTGGCCAGGATGAAGACCGCCAGCGGGATCGTCAACGTCAACCCGGCGAGGCCGTGCGGCAGGCGACTCTCGCCGAGGTTCTCGGCCACCGCGACCTCAACCCCGGCTGAGAACGCGGCCGCCGCGGCGAAGATGAAGTAATGCAGGTAGCCCCAGAAGAAGGCTCTGCGAAACGTCATCAGCTGGTCGTGCTGCGGGCGGTCGAAGTAGATCCACCACATGGCCGCCACGATGACCAGCGAGCACGCCGCGCAGGCGATGAGGCCGCTTCGTGCATCGGTGTCCGACAGGCTTCCGATGATCGAATTCGCGCTGGCGAGAATGGATTCCCCGAGAACGATCAGGGTGAACAGTCCGTAGCGCTCGGCGATGTGGTGGTGATGGAACGCGGTGGGCCGATAGTGTTCGGCGATCGGTGACACCGAGAGGTCCGCCACCGCGAGCACCGCGAACAGCCAGACCGGGCCGCCGGTGATCGACCAGGTCACCCACAGCGACTGGACCACCACGATCCCGACGGCGTAGCGCACACAGGTGCCGCGGGACTGCTTATCGCTGATGGCCGCCCGCGTCCATTGCGCGGCCGCCGCCACGCGCATGATCACGTAGCCGACGACGATCGCCCGAAAGTCGTTGTCCACCATGGCCCGTTGGGCTCCGGCGGCGATCGTCAGCGCGCCGGCCATCTGCACGAAGGTGGCGAAGCGGTACAGCCAGTCGTCGGTGTCGAAGGCACTGGAGAACCAGGTGAAGTTCAGCCAGGCATTGAAGATGGCGAAGAACACCATCGCGTAGGCGACCAAGCCGTGCCCGAAGTGCTGCTCTTCCCAGAGGTGGTGCAGGGCGCCGGAAGCCTGGGACACGGCGACGACGAACACCAGGTCGAACAGCAATTCCAGCGAGCTTGCCGCACGGTGCGGTTCGTGGGGATCGCGGGCGATCATCGCCCGCAGGCCGGCCGTCAAGGCAGGCGGCAGGAATTCACGAGGTTCCAGTTACACCGGCGGGTAGGCGGGCGGTGGGTAGACGCCGCGCAGCGCCCACGGCAGCCAGCTGAAGAAGTACTCGACCTCGTCACTCGCGTCGTAATCAGGATTCGGATCCATACCTGAACCTTTCCGCACCGGTACCACCGTTTCACTGCGGCACCGTGCTCCGCCTGTCCGGCAGTGTAGCCCGATGGGCCGTGCTGCAACACAGGTCAGGGGCATTGCCTAAACTGTCCAACTAGTTGATAGATAGCCGGCCGCGGTCGGAGTAGGAACAAGCGAGGACACCATGCCACCCGAGAACGGGATGACCCGGCGCGAAGAGCTGCTGGCCGTCGCCACCAAGCTCTTTGCCGCGCGGGGCTACCACGGCACCCGGATGGACGATGTCGCCGATGTGGTGGGCCTGAACAAGGCCACCGTCTATCACTATTACGCCAGCAAGTCGCTGATCTTGTTCGACATCTATCAACGGGCCGCGCAGCGAACCCTGGTCGCCGTCCACGACGACCCGTCCTGGACCGCCCGCGAGGCGCTCTACCAATACACGGTGCGCCTGCTGACCAACATCGCCGAGGACCCCGAGGGTGCGGCGGTGTACTTCCAGGAGCAGCCCTACATCTCCGAGTGGTTCACCGACGAGCAGGTCGCCGAAGTCCGGGAGAAGGAGAACCAGGTCTTCGAGCATGTCACCGGGGTGATCGAGCGCGGTATCGCCAGTGGCGAGTTCTACGACTGCGACTCCCACGTGGTGGCGCTGGGCTACATCGGCATGACGCTGGGGGCTTACCGCTGGCTGCGGCCCGACGGCCGGCGCAGCGCACAGGAGATCGCCGCTGAATTCAGCACCGCGCTGCTGCGTGGCCTGATCCGGGACGAGAAGGCCCGGGTGGAGTCACCACTGGGCGCGCCGGAGAACCACACCGCAGCAGGCAAGGCGCGCGGCTAGAGCGAGCGTCTGAGCTGGATATGATCGGCCGATGCCGCTCGTCTCCAAAACCCTAGAGGTCAATGCCGACGCCGCTTCGATCCTGGGCATCGTGGCCGACTTCGAGGCCTATCCGCAATGGAACGACGAGGTCAAGGCCGTCTACATCCTGGCTCGCTACGACGACGGGCGCCCCAGCCAGCTGCGCATCGACACCGTCATCCAGGGCCACGAGAGCACCTTCATCCAGGCCGTCTACTACCCGGGCGACGGTCAGATCCAGACGGTGCTGCAGCAGGGTGACGTGTTCACCAAGCAGGATCAGCTGTTCTCGGTGGTCGGGATGGGGCCGGCCAGCCTGCTGACCGTCGACCTCGACGTCGAGACCTCGATGCCGGTGCCCGCCATGATGGTCAAGAAGCTGACCAGCGACGTGCTCGAGCACCTGGCCGCCAACCTCAAGGATCGCGCCGAGCAACTCGCCGCCGGCTGACGCCGCTCAGCGCCAGATCCCGCTGCTCTCCAGCTGTTCGACCAGTCGATTGACGGCATCGGCGAACTCGTCCTCGATGATCTGTACCACCGTGTCGCGATCACCGCGGCGCAGTGCGGTGATCAGCTGCTGGTGGTTGTGCACGGTGTCGTGCCCCCAGGTGGGGTCGGTGACGTAGACCAGCGGCGGCATGTAGCGCGCGACGTGCAGCAGGAACCAGGACAATTTGACTCGTCCGGTGGATCGGTTGAACAACCGGTGGAAGGCGAACTCGGCAGCGGTGATGGCTGCCGGGTCACCGTCGGCGATCGCTTGTGCCAGGCGCGTGTTGGCCTCGTCGAGCTCGTCGATCTGCTCGGTGGTGAGCCGTTCGATCGCCGTAGCGGCCAGCTCCCTGGCGATGGTTGCCTGCAGCCAGAAGATGTCGGTGATGTCCTGCCTGGTCAGCGGTACCACCACGTAACCGCGGCGGGGTTCGAGTTGCACCATCCCCTCACCGCGCAGCGTCAGCAATGCCTCCCGCACCGGGGTGATGCTCACCCCGAGTTGGGCGGCCGTCTCGTCGAGCCGGATGAAGGTTCCCGGCCGCAGCGTGCCCGTCATGATCGCGTCGCGAAGGTGTTGGGCGACTTCATCTGCCAGTTGTGAACGGCGCCGTGACCGTACTGCGGAAGTCGGTGCGTTCACGTGACCTCCGCGGACTTGTGTGGGCGGCGCGTAACCAATAGTGTGACGCGGACGACATCAGATTTGATCAAATATAACGATAGTCGGCCTCTTCGATACGGCGTTCACCCGACGTTCACGCCGGGCGAAACGGAACTTCAGGACAGCAGAGGACGAGGTGACCACACAGTTGACCACGACCACTGAGCAGGCCACTGAGCAGCCGTATCTGTCCCGGCGCCTGAATTGGACGAACCAGCTGGCGCGGCACGCCCTCATGCAGCCCGACGCCACTGCCATCCGGTTCATGGGCAAGACCACCACCTGGGTCCAGTTGGAGCAGCGGGTCAGCGGCCTGGCTGGTGCCCTGTGCCGGCGCGGAGTCCGCTTCGGGGACCGGGTCATGATCCTCATGCTCAACCGGCCCGAGTTCGTCGAAGTCACCCTGGCCGCCAACCAGCTCGGCGCCATCGCGGTGCCGGTGAATTTCCGCCTCACCCCGCCCGAACTAGCGTTCCTGGTCCAGGACTGTGCAGCGGCCGTTGTCGTCACCGAACCGGTATTGGCCGATGTCGCCAGGGCCGTCCGTAACCTGGCGCCGGAACTGGCCACCGTCATCGTGGCCGGGGCCGCGACCGAGGCCGACGTCCTGGGCTACGAGGACCTGGTCGCCGAAGTCGGGGAGCCGGCCGCGGCCGTCGACATCCCCAACGACCACCCCGCCTTGATCATGTACACCTCGGGCACTACCGGACGCCCCAAGGGCGCGGTGCTGACCCACGCCAATCTCACCGGCCAGGCGATGACGTCGATGTACACCACCGGCCCCGACATCAACCACGACGTCGGCTTCATCGGCGTCCCGCTGTTCCACATCGCCGGTATCGGCAACATGCTGGGTGGACTGCTGCTGGGCACCCCGACGGTCATCCACCCGCTGGGCGGATTCGATCCGGGGGAGCTGCTGGACGTCCTGGCTGCCGAGAAGGTCACCGGCATCTTCCTGGTCCCGGCGCAGTGGCAGGCGGTGTGCGCCGCGCAGCAGGCCGCTCCGCGCGACGTCCGGCTGCGGACCTTGTCCTGGGGCGCCGCCCCCGCCTCGGACACCCTGCTTCGCCAGATGGCCGAGACGTTCCCGGACAGCAAGATCCTGGCCGCCTTCGGCCAGACCGAGATGTCACCGGTCACCTGCATGCTGCTGGGCGAGGATGCCATCCGGAAGCTGGGCTCGGTGGGCAAGGTCATCCCGACCGTTGCCGCACGGGTCGTCGACGAGGACATGAACGACGTCCCCGTCGGCGAGGTCGGGGAGATCGTCTACCGCGCCCCCACCCTGATGGCCGGCTATTGGAACAACCCGCAGGCGACGGCCGAGGCGTTCGCCGGGGGCTGGTTCCACTCCGGCGATCTGGTCCGGATGGACGACGAAGGCTACGTCTGGGTCGTCGACCGCAAGAAGGACATGATCATCTCCGGCGGCGAGAACATCTACTGCGCGGAAGTGGAGAACGCCCTCGCAGCCCACCCGGCGATCGTCGAAGTCGCCGTCATCGGCCGGCCGCACCCGAAGTGGGGCGAGGTTCCGGTGGCGGTCGCCGCGATCTCGGCAGCCGAGCTCCGGCTGGCTGATCTCACCGACTTCCTCAACGACCGCCTGGCCCGCTACAAGCATCCGAAGGCGGTGGAAATCGTTGACGCGTTACCCCGCAATCCGGCCGGTAAGGTTCTCAAGACCGAACTGCGAATCCGGTTCGGCGCCAGGGGCGGTGGTGACAGCGTCGGCGAAACCGATTCGGATACAGCAAATCCCGGCTGACCGATGACACGTTTACCGATGCGAAAGATTCCGATAAATGACGACGGGGGGCTAATAGTGCCGATGCGGTCCACTCCCCGCTTGTCATCGGGTACATTCCTGTGGTCCGCCTTACTACTCATGAGTAGGGAGGCACTGGTCACCGGTTGCGGGTCGGGGCGAGGAGGGTTTGTGCCAGGCATGCTGCCGTTGTGCCGTGACGACGAACCTGTTGTCGTAGAGCGGGTCTCCCGGTGACGACATCGACAGGGGTGTCGGCCTACGTTCAGGACCGGCTGCGGGCCCCGCTCACCGCCGTCGGCGGCTTCTTCCGGATGTGCGTGCTCACGGCGAAGGCCACCACCAAATGGCCTTTCGAATGGCGCGAATTCATCATTCAGGCGTGGTTCCAGTTCCGGGTGACGTTCCTGCCGACCATTGCGGTGGCCGTCCCCAACACGATCCTGATCATCTTCACCATCAACATTCTGCTGGTCGAGTTCGGCGCGGCTGACGTCTCCGGTGCGGGTGCGGCGCTGGCCGCGGTCACCCAGCTCGGCCCGATCGTCACCGTGCTGGTGGTCGCGGGTGCCGGGTCGACGGCCATCTGCGCCGACCTCGGAGCCCGCACCATCCGCGAGGAGATCGACGCCCTCGAGGTGCTCGGTATCGACCCGATTCACCGCCTGGTGCTGCCCCGCGTGGTGGCCTCCACCTTTGTGGCGGTTCTGCTCAACGGCGCGGTCATCGCGGTCGGCCTGGTGGGTGGCTTCATCTTCGGCGTCTACATGCAGAACATCTCGGCCGGCGCCTACGTCTCCACGCTCACCCTGATCACCGGGCTGCCGGAGGTGGTCATCTCGATCGTCAAGGCCCTCACCTTCGGCCTCATCGCCGGCCTGGTCGGGTGCTATCGCGGCCTGACGGTGTCCGGCGGCGCCAAGGGCCTGGGCACCGCGGTGAACGAGACGCTGGTGCTGTCGGTCGTCGCATTGTTCGCCGTGAACGTCGTGCTCACGACCATCGGTGTCCGGTTCGGAACGGGGCGTTGAGATGAGTACATCGGCAGTGCTGCGCAGCCGCTACCCCCGCGCATACAGCTCCGCCACCAAATGGGCCTCGGCACCCGGGCGGTTCGCCGAAAACGTCGGCAAGGTCGCGTGGTTCACCGTGACCGCGGTCGGCCAGATCCCGCATGCGCTGCGCTACTACCGGCGCGCCACCCTGCGGCTGATCGCCGAGATCGGCATGGGCACCGGCGCCATGGCGGTGATCGGCGGCACCATCGCCATCGTCGGATTCGTCACCCTCTCGGGCGGCTCCCTCATCGCCATCCAGGGTTATGCATCGCTGGGCAACATCGGTGTCGAGGCGTTCACCGGCTTCGTGGCCGCGCTGGTCAACGTCCGCGTGGTCGCGCCCCTGGTGTCGGGCCACGCGCTGGCGGCCACGGTCGGCGCCGGCGCCACCGCCGAACTGGGCGCCATGCGCATCGCCGAGGAGATCGACGCCCTCGAGGTGATGGGCATCAAGTCGATCAGCTACCTGGTGTCGACGCGCATCCTGGCCGGCATCGTGGTGATCATCCCGCTGTACGCCATGGCGCTGCTGCTGTCGTTCCTGGCCGCACAATTGACCACGACCGTGTTCTACGGCCAGTCCACCGGTACCTACGACCACTACTTCCGCACGTTCCTGCGGCCGGACGACGTGTTCTGGTCGTTCGTGGTGGCCATCATCATCGCGGTGTTCGTGATGATCAACCACTGCTACTTCGGCTACAACGCCAGCGGCGGTCCGGTGGGTGTCGGTGAGGCCGTGGGTGTTTCGATGCGGGCCTCCCTGGTCGCGGTGGCGACCGTCGTCCTGTTGGCCTCGTTGGCGCTCTACGGCACCAACCCGAACTTCAACCTGACGGTGTAGCGCCATGCCGTCACATCCGTTGAACGATTCGCGCCGCCCCCCGATCAAGCTCGCGGGGATCGTCTTCCTCGTCATCGCCGCGCTGCTGGCCGCGCTGATCTACGCGCAGTTCCGCGGCAAGCTGACCCCCAAGACAGAACTGACGATGATCTCCGACCGGGCCGGTCTGGTGATGGATCCCGGGTCGAAGGTCACCTACAACGGGGTGGAGGTCGGCCGGGTCACCTCGATCTCGGCCGTCAACGAGAACGGCGAGCAGCGGGCCAAGCTGAACCTCGAGGTACAGCCCCGGTTCGTCAAGCTGATCCCGGCCAATGTCGATGCCCAGATCAAGGCCAGCACGGTGTTCGGCAACAAGTACGTGGCCTTCACCAGTCCGAAAGACCCGAGCAAGGCCCGCATCTCGAGCTCCGACGTCATCGACGTCACCCACGTGACCACCGAGTTCAACACCTTGTTCGAAACGCTGACCTCGATTTCGGAGAAGGTCGATCCAGTCAAGCTGAACCTCACCCTCAGTGCTGCGGCCGAGTCGCTCAACGGTCTGGGCACCAAGTTCGGCCAGTCGATCCTGGCCGGCAATGCGATCCTCGACGACATCAACCCGCAGATGCCGCAGATCCGTTCCAACATCCGGCAATTGGCGAATCTGGCCGACGTCTACACCAAGGCAAGCCCGGACTTCTGGAACTTCCTGGACAACTCGGTGACCACCGCCCGCAGCCTCAACCAGCAGCAGGGCGATCTCGACGCCGCGCTGCTGGCGGCGACCGGGTTCGGTAACACCGGCGGCGACGTATTCGAGCGTGGTGCACCGTATTTCGTCCGTGGCCAAGCCGACCTGGTACCCACCACCACGGTGCTCGACAAGTACAGCCCGCAGCTGTACTGCCAGATCCGCAATGAGGCTCTCGCGCTGCCGTTGGCCCTGGATTCCTTTGGCGGCAACGGGTATTCACTCAACACCGTCACCGAGTTCCTCGGCGCACCGAACCCGTACGTGTACCCCGACAACCTGCCGCGGGTCAACGGGCACGGCGGTCCGGGCGGTGCACCCGGCTGCTGGCAAGAGGTGAACCGTAACTTCTGGCCTGCGCCGTACCTGGTTGTCGACGACGGCGCCTCGCTGGCCCCGTACAACCACTTCGAGTTGGGTCAGCCGATCCTCACCGAGTACGTCTGGGGACGCCAAGTCGGGGAGAACACGATCAACCCATGAAAATCACCGGCACCGCAGTCAAACTCGCAGCATTCTCGTTCGTGCTGCTGCTGTTCACCGCGATCATCGTGGTGGTTTTCGGGCAGTTCCGGTTCGACCGGACCACGCCGTACACCGCGGAGTTCACCAATGCCAGCGGTCTGCGCGACGGTGAGTTCGTCCGCGCCGGCGGCGTCGAGGTGGGCAAGGTCTCCAACATCAAGCTGGTCGACGGTGGCCGCCGGGTCCTGGTCACCCTCAACGTGGACCGGACGCTGCCGCTGTACCAGTCCACCACCGCCCAGATCCGCTACCAGGACCTGATCGGCAACCGCTACGTCAACCTCGAGCGCGGCACCGGCGAAGGGGCCGACCGCGTGCTGCCGGCCGGCGGGTTCATCCCGGTCTCGCGCACCCAACCGGCCCTGGACCTCGATGCGTTGATCGGTGGCTTCAAGCCGCTCTTCAAGGCGCTGGATCCGGAGAAGGTGAACACCATCGCGTCGTCGTTGGTCACCGTCTTCCAGGGCCAGGGCGGCACCATCAACGACATCCTGGACCAGACCGCCCAGTTGACCTCGGCGCTGGCCGACCGGGACCAGGCGATCGGCGACGTCATCAACAACCTGAACACGGTGCTGGCCACGACCGTCAAGCACGAGAAGGAATTCGACCAGACGGTCAACAACCTGGAGGTGCTGATCACCGGGCTGAAGAACCGGTCCGATCCGCTGGCCAACTCCATCGCCGACATCAGCAATGCCTCGGGAACGCTAGGCGATCTGCTCGCCGACGACCGTCCGCTGCTCAAGGACACCATCGCCAAGATCGAGACCGTGCAGCAGCCGCTGGTCGACGACCAGGCCAAGCTGGACGATCTGCTCACCAAGCTGCCGGAGGCGATCAAGATCATCGGCCGCGCCGGCGGTATCTACGGTGACTTCTTCAACTTCTACCTGTGCGACATCAACCTCAAGCTCAACGGCCTGCAACCGGGCGGCCCGGTACGCACCGTGAAGATCACCCAGCAGCCGACGGGTAGGTGCACCCCGCAATGAGGACGCTAGAGACACCGAACCGGATCAAGAACGGCCTGGCCGGCATCCTGATCGTGGTGCTGGTGGTCGGAGTCGGTCAGAGCTTCGCCAGCATCCCGCAGTTGTTCGCGCAGCCGACCTACTACGGCCAGTTCACCGACTCGGCCGGGATCAACCCCGGCGACAAGGTGCGGATCGCCGGTATGGAAGTCGGCTCCGTCAAGTCGTTGGCCATCGAAGGCGATCACGTGTTGGTCGGATTCTCGTTGGGCAACATGCAGATCGGGACGGACAGCAGGATGGCCATCCGCACCGAGACGATCCTGGGTAAGCGGGCCATCGAGGTCGAACCGCGCGGCGACAAGGTCCTCAAGCCGCGCGGTGTCCTGCCGGTGGGCCAGACCACCACGCCCTACCAGATCTACGACGCGGTCTTCGACGTCACCAAGGCCGCCCAGGGCTGGGATCTGCAGACCGTCAAGCAGTCGCTGAACGTGTTGTCGGAGACCATCGATCAGACCTATCCGCATCTGAGTGCCGCACTCGACGGGGTGGCCCGCTTCTCCGACACCATCGGCAAGCGCGACGAGCAGTTCAAGCAGCTGCTGGCCAACGCCAACAAGGTGGCCGCCGTACTCGGCAACCGCAGCGAGCAGATCAACCGTCTGGCTGTCAACGCTCAGAGCCTGCTGGCCGCGGTCAACGAGCGTGGTCGCGCCATCGACTATCTGCTGACCAACATCTCGAAGATCTCGCAGCAGTTCACCGGGTTCGTCAACGACAACCCGAACCTGAATCATGTTCTGACACAGCTGGATACGATCAGCACCCAGCTGGCCAAGCACAAGAACGACCTGGCCGACGTGTTCATCACCGCGGCCAAGTTCATGGGTGCGCTGGCCGAAGCCATCGGTTCGGGGCCCTACTTCAAGGTTCTGGTGGTCAACCTGGTGCCCTACCAGATCCTGCAGCCGTGGGTGGACGCCGCATTCAAGAAGCGGGGCATCGATCCCGAGGA
Source organism: Mycolicibacterium anyangense (assembly GCF_010731855.1). Classification (NCBI taxonomy): domain Bacteria; kingdom Bacillati; phylum Actinomycetota; class Actinomycetes; order Mycobacteriales; family Mycobacteriaceae; genus Mycobacterium; species Mycolicibacterium anyangense. The sequence continues at coordinate 4,462,933 of NZ_AP022620.1, forward strand.
GTTCTGGCGCAACGCGGGTCTGCCGGCCTTCCGGTTCCCCGACCCCAACGGCCAGCGTCAACCCAACGGCGCACCGCCGCCGGCGCCGACCCCGCTGGAGGGCACCCCCGACCATCCGGGCCCCGCGGTCGGCCCTGGTTCGCCGTGCTCGTACACCCCACCTCCGGACGGCATCCCGACCACCGGCAACCCGCTGCCATGCGCCGGCCTGACCCAGGGACCGTTCGGCGGACCGGGGTACCCGTCGGCCGACGTGCCGATCTCGGCACCCAACCCCGCCGCGGGGTACAGCCCGGGCGTTCCAAGTGCTGCCTTCCCTGGCGAGCTCTCGCCGGCCCTACAGGGCGTGCCCGCCGCGCCGCTGGCGCCGGGACCGCCGGGGGCGCGCACCGTGCCGGTGTCCCCGACACCGGGACCGGCGACCGATATTCCGGGATACGCCCCGCCGCCGAACGCGCTCGTCGGCCCGATCCCGCCGCCGGGACCGGGTCCGCAGGTGCCGCCGGTCGGTGACCTGGCGCCCGTCGATCAGGGAGGGGGAGCCTAAGCGATGTCGACAGTGTTCAACGTGCGCAACCTGGGCTTGCCGAAGATGTCCCGGATGTCGGTCATCATCGGAACCCTCGCGGTGATCCTCGGCCTGGTCGGGGCGTTGGTGGGCTGGCAGCTCTACAAGAAGATGACCACCAACACGGTGGTGGCGTACTTCTCCGAGGCGCTGGCGCTCTACCCGGGCGACCGCATCCAGATCATGGGCGTCAAGGTCGGCAACATCGACAAGATCGAGCCGGCCGGCGACAAGATGAAGGTCACCTTCCACTACGCGAACAAGTACAAGGTGCCCGCCGACGCCACCGCGACGATCCTGAACCCGAGCCTGGTGGCCTCGCGGGTGATCCAGCTGGCGCCGGCCTACACCGGCGGTCCGGTGCTCGCCGACAACGCGGTGATCCCCATCGAGCGCACCCAGGTGCCGGTGGAGTGGGACGACTTGCGCAACCAGATCTCCGAACTGGTAACCACTTTGGGCCCGACCAAGGACCAGCCCAAGGGCCCGTTCGGTGATGCACTCGAGTCCTTCGCCAACGGGCTGGAGGGCAAGGGCGAGCAGATCAACAAGACCTTCCGGGCGCTGTCCGACGCGGTGACCGCGTTGAACGAGGGCCGCGGTGACTTCTTCGCCGTCCTCAAGAGCCTGGCGCTGTTCGTCAATGCGCTGCACAAGAGCGACCAGCAGTTGGTGGCACTCAATTCCGATCTGGCCACGTTCACGAACTCGTTCACCGGCAGCGACCAGGAAGTGGCCAACGCGGTCCGCGACATCAACTCGTTGCTGACGACGGCCCGAAAGTTCGTCAACGACAACGGTTCTGTGCTGAGCAAGGACATCAACAACCTTGCCGACACCACCAACGCATTGATGCAGCCCGACGCCCGCAACGGCATCGAGACGGTGCTACACGTGTACCCGACGCTGGCGGCCAACCTGCAGAACATCTATCACCCGACGCATGGGGCCCTGGTCGCGATCCCGACGGTGGCCAGCTTCGCCAACCCGATGCAGTTCCTCTGCAGCGCGATCCAGGCGGGCAGCCGGTTGGGCTACCAGGATTCGTCGGAGATGTGCGCGCAGTACCTCGCGCCGATCCTCGACGCGATCAAGTTCAACTTTCCGCCGTTCGGTGTGAACCAGTTCTCGACAGCGGAGACGCTGCCGAAGTACATCGCCTACTCCGAGCCGCGGCTGCAGCCCCCGCCGGGGTACAAGGACACGACGGTGCCCGGTATCTGGTCGCGTGACACGCTGTTCTCGCACGGCAACCACGAGGCCGGCTGGATCGTGGCCCCCGGTATGCAGGGTGTCGACGTGCAGGCGTTCACCGCCAACATGCTTACCCCGGACTCGTTGGCGGCGTTGATGGGCGGACCCGACCCGACGTCGATCCCCCCTGCCGGCCCGCCCGGTGGCGCCCCGCCGAACTCCTACAGCGAGTACAACCCGCTGCCGCCGCCGTGGTACCCCGGTGCGCCGCCGCCACCGGCGCCTGCGCCGGGTGTCATCCCCGGACCGCTGCCGGTTTCGCAGCAGATCAACGGTCCCGCACCGGGTCCCGCGGCCCCGGCTCCGGCCGGCCCGGCGCTGCCCGCTGAGATGGGGGGCGGACAGTGAGCGCGCTGATGAGTTCGACGCGCCGGTACGGTTGGCGCGCTCTGGTGCTGATCGTCACGGCACTGGTGCTGACGTCCTGCGGTTGGCGCGGTATCGCCAACGTGCCGCTGCCCGGTGGCCCCGGCAGCGGCAAAGACAAGATGACGGTCTACGTGCAGATGCCGGATACGTTGGCGCTCAACGTCAACAGCCGCGTCCGGGTGGCTGACGTCTTCGTCGGATCGGTGAAGTCGATCGAGCTGAAGAACTGGATCCCGACGCTGACACTGGATCTGCAGCCGGGAGTCAAGTTGCCCGCCAACGCGATTGCGCGCATCGGGCAGACGAGCTTGCTGGGTACTCAGCATGTCGAGCTGGATACGCCGCCCGATCCGTCGCCGGAGCCGCTGCGCAACGGTGCGACCATCCCGCTGAAGAACTCGCAATCGTTCCCCACCACCGAGCGCACCCTGGCCAGCATCGCCACCGTGCTGCGCGGCGGCGGTATCCCGAACCTGGAAGTGATCCAGACCGAGGTCGCCAACATCCTGTCGGGCAACGCCGACCAGATCCGCGACTTCCTGGGCAAGCTGGACACCTTCACCCAGCAGCTCAACGCGCAGCGCGAGGACCTGACCCGGGCCATCGACTCGACCAACGAGCTGTTGCAGATCGTGGCGAGCCGTAACAACACCCTGGATCGGGTGTTGACCGAATTCCCGCCGCTGATCAAGTATTTCGCGGATTCCCGGGACAAGCTGACCGGCGCCGTCGAAGCGTTGGGCCGGTTCAGCAATGTCACCGCCAACACGCTGTCGGCGGCACGGGCTGATCTCGACACCAACCTGCAGATGCTGCAGCGGCCGCTCAAGCAGCTGGGCAAGGCCGGGCCGTACATGCTCGATGCGCTCAAGCTGGTGATCACCGCGCCGTACCCGGTGGACAACATCCCGAAGGTGATCCGGGGTGACTACATCAACACCTCGGCCACGTTCGACCTGACGTTGTCCTCGATCGACAATGCATTCCTGACCGGTACCGGTGTCTCCGGAATGCTGCGTGCTCTCGAGCAGGCGTGGGGTCGCGACCCGCAGACGATGATCCCGGATGTGCGGTTCACGCCGCACCCGAACATGGCTGAGGGTGGACCGTATGTCGAGCGCGGCGAGTGAGGGGTGACGAGTAGATGTTGACCCGCTTCATCAAGACGCAGCTCGTCATCTTCGGCGTGCTGACCGTGGTCGCACTGCTGGTGCTCGGCGTGTATTTCCTGCGCCTGCCGACGCTGGCCGGTGTCGGGCAGTACACGCTGAAGGCCGACCTGCCGTCCTCAGGCGGCCTGTACGCCACCGCCAACGTCACCTATCGCGGTGTCACGATCGGCCGGGTGACCAACGTCGAGCCCACCGAGACCGGTGTCCGCGCGACGATGAGCATCAGCGACAAGTACAAGATCCCGCTCGATGCCTCCGCCAATGTCCATTCGGTGTCGGCGGTCGGCGAGCAGTACCTGGATCTGGTGTCGGACAGCGGCAACGCCGGAAAGTACTTCGCGGCGGGACAGACGATCACCAAGAGCACCGTCCCGCAGGAGATCGGGCCGGCGCTGGACGCGGCGAACAAGGGCCTGGCCGCGTTGCCTGCCGACAAGATTCCGGTGCTGCTCAACGAAACCGCCTTGGCGGTGGGCGGTTTGGGCCCGTCGCTGCAGCGGTTGGTCGACGGCACGCAGGCGATCGTCGGTGATTTCAAGACGAACATCGCCGACGTCAACGACATCATCGCGAACTCGGCGCCGGTGGTGGACAGCCAGGTGAACTCCTCCAGTGCGATTTCGCAGTGGGCGGCCAACCTGAACTCCATCGCCTCGCAGACCGCTGCGCAGGATCAGGCGTTGCGCAGTGGGCTGAGTCAGGCCGGCCCGACCGCCGATGCGGTGACCGCGGTGTTCAGCGATGTCCGAGAGGCGCTGCCCCAGACGCTGGCGAACCTCGAGATCATCCTGGACATGCTCAAGCGCTACAACAAGGGCGTGGAGCAGGCGCTGGTGCTGCTGCCGCAGGGCGCCTCGGTGGCCCAGGCGGTGTCGGCACCGTATCCGCACCAGGCCGCGCTGGACTTCGCGCTCACGATCAACCAGCCGCCGCCGTGTCTGACCGGCTTCCTGCCGGCCAGCCAGTGGCGTGCCCCGGCGGATCTGTCGCGCAAGCCGGTGGAGAACGGGCTGTACTGCAAGATCCCCAAGGACACCCCGGCGAACGTGGTGCGCGGCGCGCGGAACTTCCCCTGCGTCGACGTCCCGGGTAAGCGGGCCGCGACGCCAGAGGAGTGCCGCAGCAACGAGCCCTACACGCCGCTGGGCACCAACCCCTGGTACGGCGACCCCAACCAGGTGCTGACCTGCCCGGCGCCGGCCGCTCGATGCGACCAGCCGGTGAACCCGGGTACGGTGATACCGGCACCGACGATCAACAACGGGATGAACCCGTTGCCGGCGGACCTGCTGCCGCCCCCGTCGGCCAACCCCGTCACCAGCGACCCGCTGACACCGCCGGGGACGGGGACGGTCCAATGCAACGGACAGCAACCCAATCCGTGCACCTACACGCCGGCAGCCGGCAACGCGGCCGTCTATAACCCGCAGAGCGGTGAGTTGGTCGGTCCTGACGGTGTGAAGTACAGCGTCAAGAACTCGAGCAGTACAGGAGACGACGGATGGAAGGAGATGCTGGCTCCGGCCGGCTGACCCCCCCGCCGGGCGACGATGCCGAGCGCAGCGAGGCTGAGGAGTCGTCGCAATCGGCCACCGGCGACGACGAGGCCTCGCAGGCGGCGGAATCATATTTCGCTGAGGCGGCGCCACCGCAGGCGTCCCGGCTGGCCAGTCGAGGCTGGCTGGTCGCGGTCAGCGTTGTTCTCCTGATCGCGGCCGCCGGTGTGGCGACCGGCGGGTACTTCGCCCTGCGGTCCCACCAGAGCAGTGTCGCCACTGCGCGGGCCGAGCAGGCTGCCGTCGCTGCGGCGGTGGACTGCGTGACGGCCACGCAGGCCCCGGACGCCAGCGCGATGGAAGCCAGCCAGCGCAAGATCATCGAGTGCGCCACCGGCGGATTCGGCGCGCAGGCCACGCTGTACAGCGGGTTGCTGGTCGACGCCTACCAGGCCGCCAAGGTTCAGGTCCAGGTGTCCAACATGCGTGCCGCGGTGGAACGCCACAATGACGACGGGTCGATGGATGTGCTTGTGGCCCTTCGGGTGAAGGTTTCCAACACCGAAGCCCAGGGCCAGGAGCAGGGCTACCGGCTGCGGGTGAAGATGATGCCCGACAACGGGACCTACAAGATCGCCGATCTCGCCCAGGTGAGTAAGTGACGGTGACCGACGGCGACGATATCGAGGTCAGCGCCGAGTTCCTCGACACGCTCGCCGACGTACCAGCCGTGCAGAAGGCCGGATGGGGCGCGCGGGCCGGCGCCTTCGGCGTCGACGTGCTGGTTCCCGTCGGCGTGCTGGCAACCTTGATGCTCGTCGCTTGGTCGGCTCCGCTGCGCGGCTGGCTGTGGTGGCTGACGGTCAGCGCCGCAGGGCTGGTCTTCCTCGCGGCGGCGATCAACCGTTGGGTGCTGCCCTCGCTGCGGGGCACCACGTTGGGCCGCTCGCTGTTCGGGATCACGATCGTCACCCGGACCGGCGCCCGGGTGGGACCGTGGCGACTGCTGCTGCGCGATATCGCTCATCTGCTCGACACCGTTCCGGTCTTCGTGGGCTGGCTGTGGCCGCTGTGGGACTCGCGCGGCCGAACCTTCGCCGACTTCCTGACCCGTACCGAGGTGCGCCGTGTCATGGGGGAGCGCCCCGACCGCCGGTGGCTGGCCGGCGCCGTGCTGACCGGTGCGGCCGTCATCGCGTTGACCGCTGCGGGGCTGAACTATCTGACGGTGTACCGCCACGACCATGCGACCGACACCGCCCGGGCGCAGATCGCCGCCCAGGGACCCAAGATCGTCGAGAACATGCTCAGCTACGACGCGGCCAGCGTAGACGCCGACTTCGCCCGCGCCCGCGACCTGGTGACCGACGCCTATCGGCCGCAACTGGTCGCCCAGCAGGATGCGGTCCGCAAGGCGGGTCCCGTCGACAACGACTACTGGGTCACCAATAGCGCCGTCCTCACGAATACGCCGAATTCCGCGGTGATGCTACTGCTGATGCAGGGGCAGCGCGGCGCGGCGCCCAAGCAACGGCTGATCACCGCGACGGTGCGGGCCACCTTCGAGAAGGCCGCCGACGGCCGCTGGCGGGTGTCCAACATCTCGGTGCTGGCCAAACCGAATCCCACCGGCCAGGGGCAGGGCCGATGAGTCCGCGCCGCAAGGTCGAACCGGGCAGCGACAGCGTCTTCGGGATACCGGCGCCGCGACCGCGCCGCTGGGTGCTGGCGCTGGTGAGCGGATTGGTGGCGGTGGCGATCATCGGGGCGATCACCGCCAGCGCCCTGATGCTGGTGGATCGGCAGACCCAGCGCCACGATGCGGTGCGGGACGTGGCCGTGCTGAGCTTCGTGCGCGGGTTCGTCACCGACTACACCTCGCCAGATCCGTTCCACGCCAACGACTATGCCAACAAGGTGCTGGCACAGGGCACCGGGCAGTTCGCCAAGCTGTACCAGGAGAAAATGAACGAGATCGTCATCCAGGTGGCCAGGGCGGAGCCGACGGCCGGCAGCGTCCAGGATCTCGGAATCGAACGATGGAACTCCGATGGCAGCGCCGACGTCGTCGTCGCCGCGACCACGACCACCACCATGCCCGACGGCAAGAAGATCGAGAACGGCAGCCGGTGGGTGGTCACCGCGACCAAGGAAGGACAGCAGTGGAAGATCAGCAACCTGCTGCAGGTGATCTGACCGACCAGGCGTCCGACGAGGCGCCAGCCAAGGACTTCTTCGGTGAGTACCCCGCCATCGAAGACACCGTCGCCGACGAGCCGTCCGCGCCTCGAAAGAGGGTGGCGGGCAAGGGGGCTGGGATTATCGTTGGAATCGCCGCCGCGCTGTTCGTCGGTGCCGGCGCGTTCGCCGGTGCCGCCGTGCAGCCGTATCTCGCCGATCGCGCGGCCGTGGCCACCAAACTCGACATCGCAAGGACTGCGGCCGAGGCCATCACCACGCTGTGGACCTACACCCCGGATGACATGGACAGGTTGCCGGACCGCTCGGCGAAGTTTCTCTCCGGGGATTTCCAGGACCAGTACCGCAAATACGTCGACGCGATCGTTCCGACCAACAAGCAGGCCAAGGTCACCAACACCACGCAGGTGGTGGGGACGGCCGTCGAGTCGCTGCGTGGCGACGAGGCCACCGCGCTGGTCTACACGAACACCACGTCGACGAGTCCGCTCAGCAAGAACATCCCGTCGATGCGCTACCTGTCCTACCGACTGCAGCTGACCCGCAAGGGCGGCGACTGGCTGGTGAACAAGATGACCACGGTGACATCCCTGGATCTCACACCACAGATCTGACGGCGATACTTGCCTGATGGCCGTCGCCTCACCCGTCTCCGAACGTGCCACCGTCGTCGCCCTGCTACTGCTGACATTCGGCACCGGAATGATCGACGCCATCAGCGTGCTCGCGCTCGGACATGTGTTCGTCGCGAACATGACCGGCAACGTGATCTTCCTGGGCTTCTGGTTCGTGCCGCATTCCGGCGTCGACATGACCGCCGCCGTCATCTCATTCGCGAGCTTCGTGCTGGGCACCGTCATCGGCGGGCGCTTCGCCCGTCATCTCGACTACGAGGTGCGGGTCTGGCTCACTGCCGCCCTGGGCACCGAGGTGGTGCTGTTGACGGTGTTGGCGGTTCTCGCCGGCACCGGTGTCTTGGACTATCACGACAACGGCAAGCTGGTGTTGATCGCCGGCCTGGCGATCACCTTCGGTGCCCAGAACGCCGCTGCCCGCCAGTTCGGCATCCAGGAACTCAGCACGACGGTGCTCACCTCGACGATCGTCGGTATCGGCAGTGAGAGCCGGCTGGCCGGCGGACGGGGTGAACGTGAAAAGCTGCGCCTCAGCGTGGTATTCACGATGCTGGCCGGTGCGGCGGTCGGTGCCACGTTGTCCCGGTTCATGGTGGCACCGGTGATCGGCCTGACGGCGGCGGTGGTGGCGACCAGTCTGGCGGTCTTCCGCTACGGCCCGCGGGCGACGGGATCGGGGACCGCCTGACCGGGGCGCGGCGCTGACAACCCCTGTCGGCGAGACGTTTTCAGTGCAGAGGCAACACTAGTTCACCGACGGCGGCGGCTGTGGCTGTGGCTCGAACGGCTGATACCACCACCAGTCAGCACGCTCGCCAGTCGGTCCGGGACACGGCGGGACAACCGGCGGCCCATGTTCGGGTGGGCGGGCCAGTGATCCTCCTGTCAACTCCCGGCCGGCGTGATCGGTGACGACGAGGCAGTCGGCGGGCCCGGTGATGGTGATCAACCCGCGATGGTGGGCTCGATGGTGATACGGGCAGAGCAATACCAGATTGGTCAGTTCGGTGGGGCCGCCGTCTTCCCAGTGCCGGATGTGGTGCGCATGCAGGCCGCGGGTGCAGCTGCACCCCGGCACCGCGCAGCACCGGTCGCGGTGTTCGAGTGCCCGACGAAGCCGCCGATTGACCGTGCGGGTCGCCCGGCCGGCGCCGACAACCACACCGTCCCTTTCGAACCACACCTCACAGGTGGCGTCGCACGTCAGGTACCGGCGATCGGCTTCGCTGAGCAGGGGACCCAGATGCAATGCGGCGATTTGATCCTTGACGTCGAGATGCACCACCACGGTGGTGTGCTGCCCGTGCGGGCGGCGAGCCGACTCGGCGTCCCAACCGTCGGCCACCAGACGCAGGAACGCGTCAACCGTGGTCGGCGGCGGTGAACCCGCTGACGCGGTGGTGCTGTGGTCGCGCCTCCATTCGCCGACCATCGCGTCCAGATGCGACTGCACAGCGGCAGCCAACATCGCAGCCTCGTCATGGGGCAGCCGGATTCGCCAGCAGCTGCCCCACTCGTCGCTGGTGCTGGTGATCGAACGCTCGGGCGCAGCGGGGGATTTTGGTTCAGGTCGGGGTTCGAGTCGGATCGCGGTGCGCAGCTGGTGGACCGTCGCGACCGCGGCCAGCTGCGCGTAGTGCTCATCGGAGCCGGCGCTGGCCCGCGCAGCGATGACGCTCACCTGATCGAGCGAGAGCCGCCCCTCGCGCATGCCTTGTGCACAGCGGGGAAATTCCGGCAATCGTTGGGCCACAGCACACATCGCGTGGGCGTTGGCCGATGACGATCCAAGCTTCCAGGCCACCAACGCCGGCACCGAGCGCGCTCCGGTGGCGCCACAGAGCTCGTCGCGATCCAGCTCGGCGACGATCTCGACGATGCGCCCGTCGATCGCATTGCGCTGACCGGCCAGCTCCGCCAACTCCCCGAACAGCACGTCGAGACGCTCGCTGGGACTCACCGCCGCTGCCGTCGAAGACATGGCCTCATCATGGCAGCGGCCACCGACAAAAACGGCCGTCGCCCGCGGTCCGTTAGTTGAACGCCAACCAGCTCGGCAGGGCACGCTCACGCGAGTCGCACAGCACCTGCACGGTGTCGCAGGAGCCCTTCGGCACACCGGCACCGGCCCACATCCCACCGGTGTCACGGCGCAGCACGATCGCCGAGGACCCGCCGCCGTCAAGGAGGATCGCGGTGTCGCTGCCTAGGCCGCGGAAGAGATCCTGAATCTGGTCGGGCGTATAGCTTCCGCCCTGGAAGATGTACATCTCGTCCTTGTCGCGGGCATACGCCAGAGCGGTGCGCGCGGCGCTCGGGCCCGGGTCGTTCATCTGCCCGGTATCACCGGGTGCCAGCAGTTTGAGGCCACTGACCGCAACGAACCGGGTGCCCTTGTCCATCAACCCCTGGACCACCGGGGTGGCCGCGTCATAGTCGTTGGGCGCCTTGGGCGTTACGACGAACGGAGCCCCGGCCACCGGCAGGATCATGGTGGTCAGCGCTGTCCACACTTCGTCGCCGCCCGACAGCGCCTGCTTGCCGGCGTAGGCGATGGTGCCGGTGACGGCCGCGTTGGCGCGGCCCTGCCCGCGGGTGTTGTCGACGTAGGCGCCCAGCGGGGAACTGCACCCCGTCGTCTTCCACGAGCCGGCCTGCTGGGAACGGACGTCAAAGAAATTCGCGTTGATCGCAATGGTCGGCTGACCGAGTACCTGCCAGGCCTGCAATGGGGAATAGGTCTCGGATGCCTGCACCAATCCCTCACGAGTCCGAGCACCCGCCGTGCTCTCGCAGCGCGCCTGGTAACCGCTGTGGGTATCGACGAGCAGCCGGGGAGTGAGGCGCTGGGACGCGGACTTGATGGTCATCAGATGACCGCCGTTGGTCATCTCGTACCAGTTGCCCGCGGCATTGAGCATCGGTGCCGGGTAGCCGCTGCCGAAGTTGTAGACCAGGTAGCTGCCCCGGGTGGTCGCGATTGCCTGGGCCAGCTGGTCACGGCCGTCGGCGGCCGCGACGGGGGCGCCGGTGGTGGCGGCCAGCGTCAGGCACGCGATCGTCGCCATGACGCTGGCGGCGAGACGCCGAGCAGTGGCGACTGGGGTTGGCACAGTTGCCCTTTCGGTGAGTGACATCGACTACAGCAACATTCACTTTAGCCACAGCAACCACACAGTCAACTTTCGTAACAATCGCATGACGGTTCGGGCCCGGGGCTGTCACAACAGGGTCGCGGGTCTTTGCTGATGCGCGATTCCGTGATGCCGGGAGGTTATCGATTCCCGGGAATGGGAACCCGTGCTTCGCGCGGATCCCGCCTGGGGCCGTCCGAACCCGAGGAGCAGCAATGATCGGAACGATTATCGGAGCCATCGTCGTCGGCTTGATCGTCGGCGCCCTGGCGCGACTGGTGATGCCCGGCAAACAGAACATCGGCATCATCATGACGATCCTGCTGGGAGTGGTGGGATCGTTCCTGGGATCCTGGATCAGCTACCAGGTCGGATACTCCAACTCCAACGGCGGTTTCGCCATCATCCCGTTCCTGGTGGGTATCGTGGTCGCGGTGGTGTTGATCGCGATCTACCTTGCGGTGACGGGACGGCGCGACCAGGTTCACCGCTAACTGGTCATCGGCCCGGCGGCGCGAGCCGGTACACCGCACCGGCGTAATCATCGGTGATGTACACCGCGCCGTCGGGTCCGGCGACGGCCGCCACCGGGCGCCCCCACCGGTCGCCTGCGTCGTCCTGGAATCCACCCACCAGGGTCTGTTGCGGTCCCAAAGTGGCTCCACGCCAACCGAAGAACGACACCTCGGGGGCGCGCGGCACAGTGCGGTTCCAGGAGCCGTGCACCCCGATGAGCGCGCCACTGCCGTACGGCGCCGGTAGGGTGCCGTCGACGAAGCTCAGCCCCAACGGTGCGGAATGCGCCCCCAGATTCTGCTCCACCGGCGCCACGGCCGCGCAGTCGAGGCGACCACCGTCGGCGTTGGTCTGGACGTCGCGAACGAACCGCGGTGCACCGTCGACGTCGGGATTGCAGTAGGGCCAGCCGAGTTCGCGCCCGGCAGACAATCTGGCGATCGACTCCGGCGGATGGTCGCCGACGTAGCCGGCGATGACCTGACCATAATCCGGTCCCGGTCGGGGGTCAGCCACATTGTCGCGGTTGTTCACCGCCGTCCACACCGAACCATCCGGTGCCACAGCCAGACCCGTGCCGTTGCGCACCCCGGTCGCGAAGACTGCCGGGGCGCCACCGCCGGGCGGGATCCGCATGATCGTCGCCCGCGGCGGGGTGGCCGTGCGGTCCTGGGCCGAGATGTTGCCCGTCGAGCCGATCGAGAAGTACACCGCGCCGTCACCACCGACGGCCACACTCTTGAGTGCATGGGCGTAGGACCCGCCGAGTTCCGGGCTCCGGTCGTCGGGCAAATCTGCAGCGATGATGCGGCGGTCGGTGGCGGCCCCTTCGGCGTAGTGGAACGTGTCGATCTGATTGCTTTCAGCCACAACCAGAGTCGCGCCGTCGAAGACCAGACCGTGTGGCTGGTTCAGGCCGTCCAACAGGGTTGTCGTCCGGGCCCGCGGACCCTCGGGAGCCAGGCGCAGCACCGAACCGTCGGAGGGGACAGAGACGAGGAGTGAGCCGTCGAGCGCCCAGACCGCCAATCGAGCCTTCGGGATCCGGGCCCACACCGACATGGTCCAGCCCTGGGGAATGAGGGCCTGGCGAGGCACGTCCAACGGTGCCTGCGAAAAGTCGGCAGGCACCGTGACGGTGACCGGCGCCAACCCGGCCGGCGCTGACGCGCTCGGCGCGGGCGGCGCCGGTGGGGCACAGCCACAGCTCAGCGCCACCGCTAGGGCGGCGGCGCAGCGCAGGCTAGCCCGCCAAGCCGGCATGCATCTCCCACACGAGGATCTCGGCGGGAGCCGTGGCGGTGACGCGTTGGCCGCCCGATGAGGTGAAGCGCACCGCGTCGCCGTCGGTGAGTTCGCCGGCACCTTCCAGCGTCACGGTCCCGCGCGGCACGAACAGGTGCAGATACGGGGCTTCGGGCAGCTGTACCGAGTCGCCGGCCTGCAGCCGTGCGCCGTGCAGGGCGGCGTAGCGGTTGCGGATGCCGATGGCGGTCTCGTCGCGGTGCTCGGGCATTCCGGAGGCGATGGTCACCAGCCCGCCGCGCAGCAGTTCGTCGTCGATCTCGAGCTGCTGGTAGCCGGGTGTCACGCCCGACTCGTCAGGTACCACCCACATCTGAACGAAATGCACCGGCTCGCTGTGGCTTTCGTCGCCGGTGAGTGTCCACGAGTCGTTCTTCTCCGAGTGCAGGATGCCGCGGCCGGCCGACATCCGTTGTGCCAGGCCGGGGTAGATGACACCCGAGTGCCCCGTCGAGTCCTGATGCACCAGCGAGCCCTGCAGCACCCAGGTCACGATCTCCATGTCCCGGTGCGGATGGGTATCAAATCCAGTACCCGGTTTGACGATGTCATCGTTGTTCACCAGCAGCAGCCCGTGGTGGGTATTCGCCGGGTCGTAATGGTCGGCGAAGGAGAACGAGTGCTTCGAGTCCAGCCACGAGATCTTCGTCGCGGCGCGGTCGGCGGCACGTCTGATGTCGACTGTCGCGGCCATGTCATCACCCCTTGGGTCGTTGCCAGCCTAGGTGGCCGGCGATGCCCTCGACAACATGTATGACATGTCATCTATTCCGCTAGGCTGGTGGACATGACGCAGCGCTGGCTGAGCGGGGTCCAACAGCAGGTCTGGCGCAACTACCTGGCCATGGTCACGGGGTTGCAGACGGCGATGAACCGCCAGCTGCAGGCGGACTGCGGACTGTCGCTGGCCGACTACGACGTGCTGGTGGCACTGTCCGAACAGGGCCCGCTGCGCGTCTACGAGCTGGTCGGCGAACTGGGGTGGGAGCAGAGCCGGCTCTCCCACCAGCTCACCCGGATGCGAACCCGCGGCCTGATCGACCGCCAGGGCAGCGACCAGGACCGCCGCGGTGCCGTCGTCGACATCACCGCCACGGGCCGGCGCGCACTGGCCACAGCCGCAGCCGGACACGTGGAGCTGGTGCGATCGGTGGTCTTCGACGGCATGAGCCCGAGCCAGCTGCGGGCCTTCGACGAACTGACCCGTACGGTGCTGGCCAGGTTGGCGTCCTGAGGCAATCCACCGCCACGGCAGATGCCGTGGCGGCGGACCGTCCGGTGGCTGGTCAGCCGGCCATGAACTCGTTGTAGGCCGACGACAGATCCGGCGATAACACCGTGACATTGCAGGCACGCTGGACCTCACCGATCGGGGCCAGGATGCCGCGCAACTCGTAATACTCCTGCGGGTTGGCGGTGAAATAACCGCGCACATTCGCCGCGGCCTGCGCCCGGGGCTGGCCGGCCGCCGCCGTCAGTACCTGCCCGGCACCGGGATGGGTGGCCAGATACTGCTGGGCCGAACCCGTCACGGAACTGACGGTGTTGGCAACCCCGGCGCCACTGCAATCCGGTGCCGCCGACGCCATCGGCGCGCTCAGCATCGCCACCGCCAGGCCCCCCGCCACGACACCGGTACACACGGCCGCGGTCTTGTTGACCGGCGAAATACCGTTGAACTTCATGATCACTTCTTCCTCCGATTCGCGAATCGGTTGCTCTTCCCCCGTCCTGAAAGCCAAAGTACCCCTGAGGTTTTGCAGCAAAACCCGGTGCGTTTTGCGATCACCGGTGCAGCTGTCGGCGTTACAGACCTGCCGGTGATGTTGACCGCAGTTTTGCCGGCGACGGGTGAGTGCACCGTCACGGCAACCGAATTCCCCTAAGGGCGCTTAACAATCCGTGTTGTCCCTTAGGAAATCGTGACGTATCCCGTAATTCAACTGTGACCCCCTGCAAACGCGCGTAGCCGCCGCAACGATCGGGTAGAGGCCTAGTAGGTGCAGACCCCGCGCCGACTCGATCCGTCAACGCATGAGGGGAGAACCCACAATGAGCATGCCCGACACCACACTGCTCGCGCAGTTGCGCGCAGCACTCGACCTGACCAATACCGAGATCCAGATCGCCGAGACGCGCGTCGCCCAGGCCCGTACCGAGGCGGTCCGTCGCGAACTCAGCCAGAACGCGGACAACGGCCGCCAGCGGGCCGAGGCCATCGAGGGCGCCATCCGCGACCTCGGCGGCTTCCCCGACGTCATCGGCCCGTTCTTCGGCCGGGCCGCCGCGGCGGTCAAGGCGCTGACCGAACAGGCCCAGCCCTTCGACGAGGCCCTGCTGGGCGACCTCGCGCTGGAGGGCCAGCTGCTCGACCGGGCGCGCTATATCAAGGCCTTGGCCGTTGCGGCCAAGCGCTCCGATGTCGAGGCGCTCGCCGATCGGCTGATCACCGCCCACTCGGCGACCGTCGACTGGCTCACCACGGTGCTGGCCGAGGACGCCCTCGGTGGCCCCGCCGCGCTGCGCCGCACCCCCATCCAGGTGATCACCGGGCTGGCGGTACGGATGGCCAACTGGCCGCTGATCTCCTCGGTCCGCGGTGCCGACCGCGCGCTGCACACCCTGCGCGGTGCGCGGCCCGCCGTCGACGAACTGATCAGCCGTGGGGCGCACGCCGGTGAGGTGGCGGTCAAGGCCGCCGCGGCCTCGCGCGACGCCGCCCTGGAGACGGCTGAGCGGGTCACCCGACGCGAGGGAGCGGACGGGGCCGCCGACGCGCTGCACTCGATGCGCGCCGCCACCGGTGTGCTCGAGCCCGAGGAGCTTCCGATCGACGGGTATGACGAGCTGAACCTCAACGAGGCGATCGCGGCGGTCAAGGACCTCACCGATCCGGCGGACCTGCGGGTAATCATCGCCTACGAAGAGGCGAACAAGGCGCGTCAGCGGGTGGTCTCGGCGGCTCAGACCCGGGTGGCCGCGATCGCGCAGGAGATCGTCGGCATCGACTGACGGCACGTCCCGCCAGTGGCCACTTGTGACACGTCTTCCGCGGAATTCCGTGCCGCAAGTGGCCACTCGTGGTGAAGACACGAACAATGACGGGGTGACTGAACATCCCGCGGGCAAGGTGTCGATCGTCGGAATGGGAAGTGTGGGCACCGCGATCGCCTACGCCTGTCTGATCCGCGGCTCGGCCGGTGCGCTGGCGCTCTACGACACCAACCTCAAGAAGGTGCGCGCCGAGGTCCTCGACCTCAACCACGGCAGCCAGTTCGTCCCGCACTGCACGGTCACCGGCGCCGACCAGGTGGACGTCACCGCCGGCTCGGCGATCGTGGTGGTGACCGCCGGGGCCAAACAGCACCCGGGCCAGAGCAGGCTGGAGTTGGCGGCCACCAATGTGGCCATGGCCCAACAGCTCACGCCACAACTCCTGGAGCAGTCCCCGCGAGCGGTGATCGTCTTCGTCACCAACCCGGTGGACATCGTCACCTTTGCCGCCGCGAAGGCGGTGGACGCACCGCCCGGGCGGATCTTCGGATCGGGAACGGTGTTGGACTCCAGCCGCTTTCGCTTTCTGATCGGCCAGCGGGCCGGGGTCGCGGTGGGCAACGTGCACGGCTTCATCGTGGGCGAGCACGGCGACTCCGAGATCTCGCTGTGGTCGAGTGTGTCGATCGGCGGGGTGCCCGCCGAGCAGTTCCGCGCCCAGGGTGCTCCGGTGTTCGACGAGACCATCCGGGCCCGGATCTCGGCAGAGGTGGTCAACGCCGCCTACGAGATCATCGAGGGTAAGGGGGCGACGAACCTGGCGATCGGGCTGTCCACCGCGCGCATCATCGAGGCGGTACTGGGCAACCAGCATCGGGTCCTGCCGGTGTCCACGGTGCAGCGGGGCACCTACGAGATCACCGATGTCGCGTTGTCGTTACCGACGCTGATCTCGGCGGCCGGAGCGGGCGACGTGCTGCAGGTGCCGCTGGCCGTCAACGAGCTACTGGGTTTGCAGGCCTCGGCAGCCACCTTGCGCAAGGCCCAGGAGTCGTTGCAGCTGTAGCGCTTTCGCGGCTACAGCACCTCGGGGAGGCCGAACTTCGCGAACAGGCTGGTGTCGAGGAATGCCACGACATGGGACACCCCACCCGGGCGCAGTTCGAGCACGTGCAGTTGGAACGGCACGTGCCGGCCGCCGGTGTCGGGCAGGCGCATGTACATGGCGGCCGCCGGCTGGCCGTTGGCCGTCAGCGGCAAAAGCCGCATGTCCCCAGCTCCGCTGGCCGGGCAGTTGTGGTGGATCAGATCGCCGATCGCCGGGCCGCCCTGGTACCAGCCGACGAACGGCGGCATCTCCCAGATGGCCTCGTCGGTGAACATCGTGACCAGGCGCTCGATGTCGTAATCCTCGAACGCCGCGATATAGCGGGCCAGCTGCTCACGGGCCTCCGGTGACTCCGGCGCCGACAGCTGGTCGTCTTCGCTCGGGCCGACGGCGTCGAGCTGGGCGCGGGCCCGCTGGAGCAGGCTGTTGACCGCCGGCGTCGAACTCCCGATGGCCTCGGCGACCTCCGCGGCCCGCCACTGCAGAACGTCACGCAGCACCAAAACCGCCCGCTGCCGTGGGGACAGATGCTGCAGTGCGGCGACGAACGCCAGTCGGATCGACTCGCGGGAACCGACGATTTCGGATGGGTCGTTGGCCGGGTCCGGGAGCGGCTCCAGCCAGGGCACCTCCGCGCGCTCGACGAGCTCGTCGGTCGGGTTGGAACTCGGTGCCCCCAGGCCGGTGGGCAGCGGCCGGCGCTGCCGCCCTTCCAGCGCCGTCAGGCAGGTGTTGGTGGCGATGCGGTGCAGCCAGGTGCGTACCGAGGACTTGCCCTCGAACTTGTCGTAGGCCTTCCAGGCCCGCAGGAACGTCTCCTGCACCAGGTCCTCGGCGTCGTGCAACGACCCCGTCATCCGGTAGCAGTGCGCCAGCAACTCCCGCCGATACGGCTCGGCCTGGGCCAGGAAGTCGTCGTCGGACTCGTCAAGACTTCGTGCGAGCACGCTCACGATCCCGAGCTTACGCACCACCCCCGACAGCCGTCGGGACCGCCGATCGGCGCCCCGCTACGCTGCCCTGATGGTCACAACCCGCACCGAGCGGACATTCGACGGGGTCGGCGGTGTCCGGATCGTTTACGACGTGTGGACACCCGATGTCGAGCCCCGCGGCGTGGTGGTGCTCTCCCACGGCCTCGGCGAACACGCCCGCCGCTACGACCACGTCGCCCAGCGCTTCGGACAGGCCGGTCTGGTCACCTACGCCCTGGACCACCGCGGCCACGGCCGCTCCGGCGGCAAGCGGGTGCAGGTCCGTTCGATCGACGAGTACACCGGCGACTTCGATACCCTGGCCAAGACCGCGGCGGCCGAGGTGCCCGGAGTGAAGCGGGTGGCGCTGGGCCACAGCATGGGCGGTGGCATCGTGTTCACCTACGGTGTCGAGCACGCCGGCGAGTACGACCTGATGGTGCTGTCCGGGCCCGCCGTCGCCGCCCACAAGGACGTGCCGCCCGCAAAGGTGTTCCTGGGCAAGGCCGTCGGCTCACTGCTGCCGAACCTGCCCGTCGAACAGCTCGATGCCAACGCCGTCTCCCGCGATCCGGCGGTGGTGGCGGCCTACAACGCCGACCCGCTGGTGTGGCACGGCAAGATTCCGGCCGGTATCGCCAAGGCACTGGTGAAGGTCGGCGAGACCATGCCGCAGCGGGCCCGCGGCATCACCGCCCCGCTGCTGGTGGTGCACGGCGCCCAGGACAAGCTGGTGCCCGCCGATGGCAGTGAGCTGCTGGTGGATTGTGTCGGCTCGGCCGACGTCCACCTCAAGGTCTATCCCGAGCTCTATCACGAGGTCTTCAACGAACCCGAGCGCGAGCGGGTGCTCGACGACGTCACCGCCTGGATCGAGGCCCGGCTGTGAGGCTGCTGCGCCGGGTGGCGCTGGCGGTGGCGGCGCTGGCGCTGGTCGCCGGGTGTTCGTCGAACTCCACCGGGCACGCTTGGGTCGAGGACGAGGTGACCTTCACCGCCGACGGTCTGACCCTGCACGGCACCTACCGTCACCAGCATGGCAGCGGGGCCGCCCCGGCCGCGCTGCTGATCTCCGAGAGCGGACGCACCGACCGCAACGGTGACAACAATGTGGCCGGCCCCATCGGCAACATGCGCCAGCTCGCCGAGTACCTGTCCGACCACGGGGTGGCCTCGCTGCGTTACGACAAGGTCGGCACCGGGCAGACGGGGCTGGGTCCCTACGCCGGGCACCCGGCCGATGTGGGCAGTGCGATCTATTCCGCGGGGGCCAAGGCCGCGGTGCGCTTCCTGGCCGGCCAGTCCGGGACCGACAAGAACCGCATCTCGGTCTATGGCCTCGGCGAAGGCACCGTGCACGCGATGACGCTGGCCGACGACACCTCTGACGGTGCACCCAAGATCCACGCGCTGGGGCTGCTGCAGCCGCTCGGCGGCCGCTACCTCGACCTGATCACCGACCGCGTCAAGGGCGATATGGCGGCCGAGGTCAAGAGCGGCCGGAAGACCCAACAGCAGGCCGACCAGGTGATCGCCGCATGGAACGCGGCGGTCAACCAGACCCGCACCGCGGGCATTGTGCCGGCCAAGCTGCCCGAGGGTCTGTCCGCGATCCTCAACCCCGACAACGTCAAAGCGGTGGCCGAAGCCGATGCGATCGATCCGCTGGCGCTGGCGGCCACGATTCCCGCGGGCACCCCGGTACTGCTGACCTGTTCGGACTCCGACGCGCAGGCGAACTGCGCGGACATGCAACCGCTGGCCGATGCCCTGGCCCACACCGCGCTGCAGTTCGTGCGGCTCAAGGGCGTCAACCACGTGCTGCGCGACGACCCGAGCGACAACGTCGGCAATTACGCCAAGGGCGGCCCGCTGTCGGCACAACTGACGGCCGCGCTCGACCAGTTCGTCACCAAGTAGCCGACTAGTGTTGCCCTGTGCACGAATTCCGGTCTGGGGAGTACCGCCCGCAGGGCCCGCCTCGCGCGGCGTCACCGGGCGTGACCCGTCGTAGCTCGCGCCTAGGTTCACCGTCATGACCGAAGACAAGATGCTCGCGCGGATCGCCGCGCTGCTGCGCCAGGCCGAAGGTACCGACAACGCGCACGAGGCCGAGGCCTTCATGGCCGCCGCGCAGCGGCTGGCCACCGCCACATCGATCGATCTTGCTGTGGCACGGGCACACTCGGCATCCCGGACCGCCGCGCAGGTGCCCATCCAGCGGACCATCACCATCGGCGAGCCCGGCAGCCGCGGTCTGCGCACCTACGTCCAATTGTTCGCCGGGATCGCCGCGGCCAACGACGTGCGTTGTGACGTGGCCTCCAATTCCACCTTCGTCTACGCCTACGGGTTCCCGGAGGACATCGACGCCAGCCATACCCTCTACGCCAGCCTGGTGGTGCAGATGGTGCGCGCGTGCGACCTCTACCTGTCCAGCGGGGCGCACAAGCCCACGCCCACCATCACCGCGCGGCTGAACTTCCAGCTCGCATTCGGCGCCCGGGTCGGGCAGCGGCTGGCCGAAGCCCGTGAGGACGCCAAGCGGGAGGCCACCAAGGACCACAAGACCGCACCGGGGACCGCACTTGCGTTGCGCAACAAGGAAGTCGAGCTGCGCGACCACTACCGTCAGACCTCCCAGGCGCGCGGCACCTGGCAGGCCAGCCGGGCGTCGGCAGGCTATTCGTCTGCGGCGCGGCGGGCCGGTGACCGCGCCGGCCGCAATGCCCGGCTGGGATCCAGTCCCGAACTGCCGAAGGCGCGCCGCCGGCTGCCGTGGTGAGCATCCGGGACAGCCAACGCGCCCTCGTCTACGCCGCCGAGGAGTTCGTCCGGACGCTCTTCGACCGGGCCGCCGAACACAGTTCACGTGCCATCGAGTTCTTCGGGACCCAGCTGACCCTGCCGCCGGAGGGCAAGTTCGGCTCCATCGAATCCGCCCAGCGCTACGTCGACGACGTGCTCGCCCTGCCCGCGGTGACGGCCCGATGGCCGCGGCCGGAGCCGCTGCGGGTGCGGCCCCGCCGGGCCGCGACGGCCGCCCACTACGAAAAGCGCGACGGCACAGCCACAATCGCCGTTCCGGACCGCACCACCGCGGATTGGGCGATGCGCGAACTGGTCCTACTGCACGAGATCGCCCACCACCTCGACGACAGCGGCGGTCCGGCGCACGGTCCCGGGTTCGTCGCGACGTTCTGCGAACTGGCCGCCGTGGTGATGGGGCCGGAGGTCGGCCACGTGCTGCGGGTGGTCTACGCCAAGGAGGGGGTGCGCTGAGGCGGGCCGGACCCGATACGGTGGTCGGCGTGAGCGCATCGATCGGCCCCCAGGACTGGCAGCCCGTCGACACCCTGCTGGATCGGGCGCTGCTCGACCAGGATCCGGCGCTGGCCGCGGCGCTGGCCGACACGAACGCCGCCGGCCTACCGCCCATCGAGGTCTCGCCGCAGACCGCACACCTGCTGTACCTGTTGGTGCGCATCAGCGGGGCCCGCCGCGTGCTGGAGATCGGGACGCTCGGCGGATACAGCACCATCTGTCTGGCCCGCGGCGTCGGTGCCGAAGGCAGCGTCGTCACCCTGGAGTACGAGCCCCGCCACGCCGAGGTCGCCCGCCGCAACCTGGACCGCGCCGGGGTCGCCGACCGGGTGGAGGTCGTCGTCGGCGCCGCGCTGGATACGCTGCCGGGCCTGACCGGTGACTTCGATCTGGTGTTCATCGACGCCGACAAGGAGAACAACAGCGCCTATGTGCAGTGGGCCGTCGACCTCGGCAGGCCCGGCACCGTCATCGTCGTCGACAACGTCATCCGCAACGGCCGCATCCTGGATCCGGCGGTCGAGGATCTGCAGGCCCGTGCGGTCCGCGACATGCTCGAGATGATGGGCAGACATCCGCAGCTGGACACCGCCGCCATCCAGACGGTCGGCCTCAAGGGCTGGGACGGATTCGCCATCGCGCTGGTGAAGTAGCGCCGCGCCGCCGCGGACGGCTACCGCGAGGTGGCCGACCGCAATACCGGCGCAGCGGGCACAATCGAGCCATGCCCCAGGAGATCACCACCGTCGCCGAACTCCGAGCGATCATCGGTGAGCCCGACCAGTATGTCGCGAACAAGGTCAAGGACCGGCTCTCGCCGGTACAGCGGGACTGGCTGGCACATTCGCCGCTGGTGTTCGTCGCGACGACCGATCAGCACGGCCGTGTCGACGTCTCGCCCAAGGGCGATCCGGCGGGCTTCGTCCACGTGATCGACGACCATAGGATTGCCATCCCGGAACGCCCCGGCAACCGGCGCGTGGACGGCTATCTCAACGTGCTGCAGCGCCCGCAGGTCGGAACGCTGTTCGTGATCCCCGGCCGCGGCGACACCCTGCGGATCAACGGTCGGGCCCGCATCCTGGCTGACGCCGACTACTTCGACACGATGGTCGTGCAGGGTAAGCGGCCGTTGCTGGTGCTGGAGATCGACATCGAGGAAGTGTTCTTCCATTGCCCGAAAGCATTCCTGCGGTCCGACGCCTGGAAGCCGGAGACCTGGAACCCGACCGCTCTGCCGAGTGTGGCTCAGATGGCCAAGGCGGTGCGGACCGACTGGACCGACGCCCAGCTCGAAGAGCGCTACTGCGAGGACAACATCCGGCGCGTCCTCTACTAGCCCGCTCGGGAGACCTCGACCGGCAGTGCGTTGAGGACGGCGGTGCCGGACAGCGGATCGAGCAGGGTGCCGTCGTTGAGCGCGTTGACGTTCACCCCCGGCGACTGGGCGGCCACCGACAACCGGGTACCTGGTTCGTCATGTCCCCAGCCGTGCGGCAACGACACCACACCGGGCCGGATCGCGTCGGTGATCTCCACCGGCACCTCGAGCTTGCCGCCGGGTCCGGTGACCACCGCGGTGTCCTCCAGCCCGAGCCGGGCCGCATCGTCGGGGTGGATCTGCAGGGTGCAGCGATTGGTGCCGCCCGACAAAGCGGGCAGGTTGTGCATCCAGCTGTTGTTGGAGCGCAGATGGCGCCGTCCGATGAGCAGGAAGCCAGGCTCCGAGGTCAGCGACGCGTGCAGGCGCGGAGCCTCGGCCAGAATCTGCTCGGGCGCCAATTCGATGGTGCCCGAGGCGGTTCGGAGAACCTCCGGGACCCGCGGCGTCAGCGCTCCCAGGTCGACGCCGTGCGGGGCGTCCTTGAGCTTCTGCAACGTCAGCCCGTCCGGGGTGGCGCCGAACCCGTCGCCGAACGGCCCGAGCCGCAGCATCATGTCCAGCCGCCGCTCGTAACCGGGGCCGGCGGGCAGCATCGCCGTCAACTCCTCCACCGACCGGCCGGACACCGGTGAGTGCGGGTCGTTGACCTCCTTGCCGAGGGTCGCACCGATCACCTGGTCGTCGACCAGCGACGGATCGGCGGCCGGCCCCATCCCCAGGACGATCAGCGCCAGCCGGGCCAGGATCTCGCATTCGTCGGGCCTGCCGTCTTCCAGAGCGAACACCGGCGGCGAATAGCGCGCATTGTTGCGTACCACGGCGCCACTGAGTGCCACGTCGAAATGCGCTGTGCGAGTAGGCGGTGGGGGCGGCAGGATGACATCGGCGTGCCGGGTGGTCTCGTTGAGGTAGGGATCGACCGACAGCATGAAGTCGACGGTGTCCAACGCCTCGCTCAACCGGGGGCCGTCAGGTGCCGACAGCACCGGGTTGCCCGCGATGGTGATGACCGCGCGCACCTGCCCCTGGCCGGGGGTCTCGATCTCTTCGGCCAGTGCCACCGCCGGCATCTCCGAGAGCACCTCGGGGTGGCCGGACACCCTGCTGCGCCAGCGGCCGGTGGCGAACCCGCGGCCCGGTCGCGGCGGCCGGGGTGCCGAGCCGATCGACGGGCTGGCGAACATGACACCGCCGGCCCGGTCCAGATTGCCGGTCAGGATGTTGACGACGTCGACCAGCCAACTGGTCAGGGTGCCGAACTCGACCGTGGAGGTGCCGATGCGGCCGTACACCGCGGCACTCGGCGCAGCGGCGATCTCGCGGGCCAGCGTGCGGATGTCTTCGGCGGGGATACCGCAGTGCGCGGCGACGGCCTCCGGCGGGAAGTCGGCTGCGGCGGCCCGCACCTGCTCGACACCGGTGACATGGTCGGTCAGGCGGCCCAGCTCCACCAGATCCTCGTCGAACAGCACGTTGACGACCGCGAACAGCAGTGCAGCGTCGGTGCCCGGACGTACCGCGAGATGACGGTCGGCGAGTTCGGCGGTCCTGGTCCGCGACGGATCGATCACCACCAGGCGCCCGCCGCGCTTGTGCAGTGCCTTGAGCTTTCCGGGGAAGTCAGCCGCGGTGGCCAGAGAACCGTTGGACACCAACGGGTTTCCACCGATGATGACCAGGTAGTCGGTGCGGTCCAGATCGGGGATGGTGAAGGCCACCGGATTGCCGAAGAGGTAACCGCAGGAGACGTGCTTGGGCATCTGGTCCAGGGTGCTCGCCGAATACACCTGCTTGGTGCCCAGCGACTTCACCACACCAGGGGCATAGAGCGAGCCCGCGATGGTGTGCGCGCTGGGATTACCGAGATACACCGCTACCGACGGCGACCCACTGGCCGCGATGACGCGCTGCAGTCCTTCGGCAGCGGCGGCGAACGCCTCGTCCCAGGAGGCCTCGACCAGTTCGCCGTCGCGGCGCACCAGGGGGGCCCGCAGCCGGTCCGGGTCGTTGTCCAGTTCCGGGAAACTGGCTCCCTTGGGGCAGATGAAACCGTGGCTGAAGACGTCATCACGGTCCCCGCGGGCGGAGTCGATCCGCCCCGCGTCGTCATCGACGGTCAGGACCAACCCGCAGGTGGCCTCGCAGATCGGGCAGATTCGCAATGCGGTGCGGCTCACGAAGCTCACTCTGCCCCCGGTGCAGACTCGCTGGCAA
Organism: Mycolicibacterium anyangense; assembly: GCF_010731855.1. Lineage (NCBI taxonomy): Bacteria > Bacillati > Actinomycetota > Actinomycetes > Mycobacteriales > Mycobacteriaceae > Mycobacterium > Mycolicibacterium anyangense. The sequence continues at coordinate 4,487,579 of NZ_AP022620.1, forward strand.
GCCCGCAGATCAGCCGAGCCAGGCCGGTGAGTCCAGGGCGTCGCGCAGCGCGGCCACGATGCGAGTCTGATGGGCGACGAAACGATCAGTGGGGGCCGGCACCGAGATGGCGACGATATTGCCGCCCGCGGCCCTGCCGGCCACCCCGGCCGCCGAGATACCTTCGGTGTGTTCGTCACGGTCGAATGCGATTCGGCCGGTGCGGATCTCGCCGATCTCGGTGCGCAACCGGGCGGCCCGCCCGGCGGTGAGCGGTTCGAGTACCTGGCCGAGCTCGGCGTCGTCCAGCAGGGCCAGTGCCGCCTTGCCGTTGGCGGTGTCGAACAGCGGAAACCGCGCGCCGACGGCCGACACCGCCCGCAGCCGGTGCGGTGATTCGATCTGGTCGACGAACAGCATCTGCCCGCCGCGGTAGATCGACAGGTCCACGGTCTCGCCGGTGTCCTCGGCCACCCGTTCCAGCGTCGAGCGGAACGCGGCGGCGATGTGGGCGGCGTTGGCGCTGGCCAGGCCCAGCAGGCGGTCACCGAGGATGATGCGGCCGTCCTCGTCGACGGCGGCGAACCCGATCTCCGTCAGCCCAACCAACAGTCGGCGGGTGGTCGACTTGGCCAGGCCGAGCCGGGTGTGCAGGTCGACCAGGCGTAACCGGCCCGGTGCCGTCGCGATCTCGTCGAGGGCGGCCGCGGCGCGGCGCAGCACCTGGATCCCGTCGTCCCGGGCGGTGGCCGGCCGGCCGGCATCCACAGCGGACACCTGCGAATCAGTCATGCGCAGTCCCTTCCCCAACGACTCACATCCACGGTATCGTGCCGCATATCGGATCTTACAGATCCGCATTACGAATCACGAGGAGAAGTTCGTGGGGTCACTACCGGACGGGCGGCATTTCTTCCGCGGTGACGACGGCTACGAGGCCGCGCGCTGCGCCACGGTGTGGAACGCCCGAACACCACAGCGGTTCCCCGATCTCGTCGTCCAGGCCGTCGACGCCAACGACGTCGTGGCCACCGTGCGCTATGCCAGAGCCCACGGACACAAAATCGGGGTCCGCTCCGGCGGGCACAGCTGGGCCGGTAATCACGTCCGCGACGGTGGTGTCCTGCTCGACGTCAGCAGGCTCGACAGCTGCGTCGTCGATGCAGGCAGTCGGCGCGCGGTAGTCGGGCCGGGCAAGGGCGGCAGCATCCTGGCCGCCGAACTCGACGAGCTGAATCTGTTCTTCCCGGCCGGACACTGCAAGGGCGTGCGGATCGGCGGCTACCTATTGCAGGGTGGCTATGGCTGGAACAGCCGGGTGTGGGGACCGGCGTGCGAAAGCGTCCTGGGCTTGGACGTGGTGACCGCCGACGGCGAGCAGATCTACATCGACGCCGAGAATCACGCCGACTTGTATTGGGCGGCAAGGGGTTCAGGGCCGGGATTCTTCGCGGTGGTGACGGCATTCCACCTGAAGCTCTATCCCAAGCCGGCGGTGTGCGGCAACGCCATCTACGTGTACCCGACCGACTACGTCGACGAGGTCTACACCTGGGCGCGCTCGATCAGCGCCGAGGTGGACCGCCGGGTGGAGTTCCAGATGCTGGCCGCCCGGGAGATTCCGGCCCTGGGCCTGAGCACACCGGGCATCACCGTCGCGTCACCGGTGTTCGCCGATGACGAGGCCGAGGCGATCGAGGCGCTGGCGATCCTGCAGACCTGCCCGGTACTCGACAAGGCGACCATCGCTGTCCCGTACGCCCCGATTGATCTGCCCACCGCTTACGAAGGCGTGATGAGCAACTACCCGACCGGCTACCGGTACGCCACCGACAACATGTGGACCTCGGCGCCGGCCGAGGACCTACTGCCCGGCATCCGGCACATCTTCGAGACCATGCCGCCGCACCCGGCGCACTTCCTCTGGCTGAATTGGGGGCCATCGCCGCAGCGCCAGGATATGGCCTACAGCCTCGAGGACGAGATCTATCTGGCTCTCTACACGGTGTGGAAGGACGCCGCTGACGACGACAAGTATTCGGACTGGGCACGTTCCAACATGGCGAACATGGAGCACCTGCAGACCGGTGTGCAACTGGCCGATGAGAACCTCGGCCAGCGGCCCGCCAGGTTCGTCACCGACCAGAACATGGCCAGGCTCGACCGGGTGCGCGCCCAATACGACCCCGAAGGACGGTTCCACAGCTGGATGGGACGCCTCTGATGGGCCAGGACTATCTCGGCTACCGCCCCGGCGACGCGAACACGGCCTGGGGGAAATTCTTCAACCCCGACATGGCCCCGCTTCCGGCCCATATCGTGACCGCGCTGGAGCACGGCCCGCAGGCGCACGAGGCATTGCTCGATTTCGATTCCGCGACAACCCTTCTCGAGCCCGGATATCAGCAGACCGAGAACGGATACGGGTTCCTGCGCGACGGCGGGATCCAGGCTTCGGCGCGCACCGACATGCCCGGGGTCACCCCGCAGATGTGGACCTGGTGGTTCGCCTGGCATGGCAGCGACTCGCGGCGGTACAAGCTGTGGCATCCGCGGGCCCACGTCAGCGCACGCTGGTCCGACGGCGGCCCGGATGGCAGCTATGTCGGCCGGACGTCACTCATCCAGGAGTACCTCGGCTCGGCCTTCACCAAGGGGGCGATCACGTTCGTCGAACCGGTGCGGCTCGGTATCGACGAGGCGTCGCTCGGTGACGGCATCGCGGTGTGTGCGCGGCTCGGCTCCGCCGAATTGCCGGTCGACGTGGGCTGGTTCGTGCACTACATCCGGCCGACGGCGGACGGCAGTGAGATGAGATCGCGATTCTGGATGGGTGGGCGCCACATTGCGGTGCGGGGTGGCAATCGGCTGACCGACCGGGTGATTCGCCCGGTAGCGGCGCGGCAACTGCCGGACCCGCGCGACCTGATGGTGCACTGTGCCCAGGAGATGAACCACCTGGCAGGTTTCCTCGCTGCGGTTCATGCGCAGTTCACGGGCCAATAGTCACCAGTTGCGACCCACCGTGGCCAAATTGACCCGCCGGTAGTTATCGAGGGCTATCTTCCTGAGCAGAGCCTGAGAAATTGGCGTTAGGGGTCGGGATATGTCAGCTACCGCGTTTATCGGCACACTGTCGGGACGTTCGACGAAGGTGGCGGCCAAGCTGGCGATGGTCGGGATCGCCACGGGGACGGCCGCGGCGCTGGCCCTGGGGCCCACCGCCCCGACGGCCCTGGCTGATGACCCGAACCCGACCTCGGTGGACATCCTGCAGGACGTCTACACCACCGGCCCGCTGGCCAGCATCCTGGCGGGCCTCGGGGTGGCCAGCATCGGACCGATCCAGGTCACCGACCCCTCCACGCCGGTCGTCGGGCAGATCAACCTGACCCTGGTGCTCGACGGTCCCGTCGACAACAACCCGCAGGCCCTCTACGACACCGTGAACTCGCTGGGCTTCCTCAAGCGGGGGCTGGCCAATGTGATCACCGGTGCCTATACCTACGACCGGGTGGTGTGCAAGACAGGCGGAACCTGCTCGACGCCCAACGAATTCCCGGCAACGCTCGGTGTGGGTACCGGAGCGGTGAACCTCATCACGGCCTACCGCAATGAGATCGCCAGTGTGCAGGGCAACACCCCGGCCGGCTACGACCCCTTCGTCGCGCCGGCCAAGGAGCGGCAGACCCGGCCGCCCTGCCTGCAGCTCAACCCGAACAACTGCCCGATGGTGCAGCCGACCAACATGACCAGCCAGGCGCTGTTATTCGTGCGGAACCTGTTGCGGCCCAACGGCGGAATCATGAGCCGCTTCGGTCCCGTGCTGAATCTGTTCGGCGTCGACACCTCGGTTCCGGACGCCGGTGTGTACACCTCGGACAACAGTTCGACACCGGGGATCCGGCTCAACACGGCCACCCTCGACCTGACCTGGGCCTATGATCCGCTGTCGGACTTCCCAGCGACACTGAACCCCTTCTCGCTGCTGAACACAGCGTTGGCCGCGATTCCGACCAACCTGCTCGGCGGGGTGGATCTCAAGGGTTTGGATCTGACGACCGCGGGTGTCAACATCGCCGGAACGCTGGGCATTCTCAGCAGGCTGAGTGCAGGCATCCTGCCCATCTCCGACGGTCAGGCCTGGTACGGCACCCTGCTGCCCAAAGACCTGCCACTGCTCGAGCCGCTTCGCCTGCCGGTGCGGATCATCAACGCCGTCACCAAGGCCCTCGGCTTCCCGCTCAACCTGGGCACACCGCTGGCCGACGCGTTGCAGCCGGCCCTGACCATCCTGGTCAACACCGGCTACACCGACGTCCAGACGCCCACCAGCGGTGGTCTGTACACCCGCTCCTTCACCACCTCCAACGTTTACACACCGTTCCTGTCGCAGGCCCCGCTGACCGCCCAGGAATGGGCGCAGGTGCCTGGAGATGTGTTGCGCGCCTTGGTCGTCGGCTTCCAGGATGCGTTCCCGATCCTGCGCTTCGGCAAGCCCGCGCCGACACTCGTCGTCGACGGCAACCATCTGGGCATCAGCTACGCCGACCAGCAGGCCACCACCGCCGCCGCCACCCCGGTGACCACACCGGCACCGGCCGTCGAACCATCCACCCCGGAGGTCAAAGCGACCTCCAACGACACCGCCGAACCGTCGGATGACACCAAGCCCTCGACGACCACCGACACCAAGGCACCAACTCCGGCACCCTCGACCGGGAGCACCAAGGCCGCCAAGCCGGGCAAGAAGTCGGCGCAGGGTTCAGCGGACTCCTCGAGCGGGTCGACCCACAAGAGCGTGGGCGGGTCCAAGCGGTCGGCGGGCTCCGACGCGGCCTAGCCGCAGACGGCCCCACCGGCGGCGGAGCCGACCAGCTTGCGGTACTTGGCCAGCACGCCGGTGGTGTAGCGGGGTGCCGGGGGAGTGAATCCGGCCTTGCGCGAATCCAATTCGGCCGGATCGACCAGCACGTCGAGGGTCTTGTTGGCCACGTCGAGCCGGATCCGGTCGCCGTCGGCGACGAAGGCGATGGGGCCGGCGTCGACGGCCTCGGGCGCCACGTGCCCCACGCACAGCCCGGTGGTGCCGCCGGAGAACCGGCCGTCGGTGAGCAGCAGCACGTCCTTGCCCAGGCCGGCGCCCTTGATGGCACCGGTGATGGCCAGCATCTCCCGCATGCCCGGGCCGCCCTTGGGGCCCTCGTAGCGGATGACGACCACATCACCCTTGGTGATGGTGCCGTCCTCCAGTGCATCCATCGCGGCGCGCTCGCCGTCGAAAACCCGTGCAGTGCCCTCGAACACATCGGAGTCGAAGCCGGCCGACTTGACCACCGCACCCTCGGGGGCCAGCGACCCGTGCAGGATGGTGATGCCGCCGGTCGGGTGGATCGGGTTGCTCAGGGCCCGCAGCACCTTGCCGTCGGGGTCCGGCGGGTTGATGCCGGACAGGTTCTCGGCCATGGTCTTTCCGGTCACCGTCAACACATCGCCGTGCAGCAGGCCGGCATCCAGCAGAGCCTTCATCACCACCGGGACGCCGCCGATGCGGTCGACGTCGAACATCACGTGCTTGCCGAACGGCTTGACGTCGGCCAGGTGCGGCACCTTGGCGCCGACCCGGGTGAAGTCCTCCAGCGACAGCTTCACGCCGGCCTCGTGGGCGATGGCCAGCAGGTGCAGCACGGCATTGGTGGAGCCGCCGAACGCCATCACCACGGCGATCGCGTTCTCGAACGCCTCCTTGGTGAGGATGTCTCGGGCGGTGATGCCGCGGCGCAGCAACTCGATCACGGCGCGACCGCTGGCCCGGGCATACCCGTCGCGGCGCCGATCGGTGGCCGGCGGGGCGGCGCTGCCGGGCAGCGACATACCCAGCGCCTCGGCGGCACTGGCCATGGTGTTGGCGGTGTACATGCCACCGCAGGCGCCCTCACCCGGACAGATCGCACGCTCGATGGCGTCGACGTCCTCCCGGGGCATCAGGCCACGGGCACAGGCGCCGACCGCCTCGAACGCGTCGATGATGGTCACGTCCATCTCGGTGCCGTCGGACAGCTTGGCCCTGCCCGGCAGGATCGAACCGGCGTACAGGAAGACCGCCGCCAGATCCAAGCGGGCGGCGGCCATCAGCATGCCGGGCAGCGACTTGTCGCAGCCGGCCAGCAGCACAGAGCCGTCGAGACGCTCGGCCTGCATGACGGTCTCGACGCTGTCTGCGATGACCTCGCGCGACACCAGGGAGAAGTGCATACCCTCGTGGCCCATCGAGATGCCGTCGGACACCGAGATGGTGCCGAACTCCAGCGGATACCCGCCGGCCTCGAACACGCCTTCCTTGACCGCTTTGGCCAGCCGGTCCAGCGAGAGGTTGCACGGGGTGATCTCGTTCCACGACGACGCCACCCCGATCTGCGGCTTGGCGAAGTCGTCGTCGCCCAGGCCTACCGCGCGCAGCATGCCGCGGGCTGCGGCCTTCTCCAGTCCGTCGGTGACGTCGCGGCTGCGGGGCTTGAGATCAGGCGTTTCGCTCACCGGTCAAGTATGCCGTGGTGGGGGGTGGCCACAAAATCCTTATCGATACCCCGGGAGGGTATCGGGTACGGTGGGTGCCATGACGTCCACCTGCACCCGCATCGCCGCGGGCCTTGCCGCGTTCGCCGCCGCCGTCACGCTGTCCGCCTGTAGCGGCGGCGCCGACCACGCTGGGCACTCCTCCTCGGCCGCCAGCACCACCGAGGAGGTTGCCGCACACAGCGACGATGACGTGATGTTCGCGCAGATGATGATCCCTCATCACGAGCAGGCGGTGAAGCTGGCCGCGATGGTCCCCGACCGGTCGACCAACCCGGCGGTGACCCAGCTGGCCGCGACGATCTCCGGTGAACAGCAGCCCGAGATCACCGCGATGCAGGCACTGCTGCTGCAGTGGGACGTCGATCCGCACACCATGCCCGACCACGGTGGCATGAGCATGCCGGGCATGGTCGACGACGCCACGATGGCCAGGCTCGGCAGCCTCAAGGGCCAGGAGTTCGACACCCTGTGGCTGCAGTCGATGATCAGCCACCATCAGGGGGCCATCGAGATGGCCAACACCGAGATCGCCAAGGGCCGCAGCGCCGACATGATCAGCATGGCCAAGAGCATCGTCACCGCTCAGCAGGCTGAGATCGACCAGATGAAGAAGATGCTGGGAGGGTAAATGACTGGCGCGCATGGCTATTCGGCAGCCAAGGACAACTACGCCAAGCGGCTGCGCCGGATCGAGGGCCAGGTTCGTGGCATCGCGAAGATGATCGACGAAGACAAGTACTGCATCGACATCCTGACCCAGATCAGTGCCGTCAACAGTGCGTTGCAGTCGGTGGCCCTCGGCCTGCTCGACGAGCACCTGGGCCACTGTGTGAGCCACGCGGTCGCCGAGGGCGGCGACGAGGCGGACAAGAAGCTGGCCGAGGCCTCGGCCGCGATCGCTCGCCTGGTGCGGTCCTGAGCGCTACCGGCTGACCTTCCGGTCGCATCGACGCAGGCAACGCCGAGTGCGCTCACCGGGTTTGGCGTCGGCAGCCGATACCGTGAGGCCGTGCCCTCGATGCCCCAACGCACGCGCGGGCCCCGGGGGGCGCGACCGCGGGCGACTCCCTGGACACCTAGGGTCACCCTGGCCCTGGCGGTCCTCGCCGCCGCGGCCTTCGTCTACGTCACCGCCGAGATCACGCCGGTGGGCGCACTGTCCTCGATCGCCCGCGACCTCGATGTCAGCGAGGCCGTGGTCGGTACGTTGCTCGCCAGCTACGCGTTGGTTGCCGCCGTCGCCACCTTGCCCCTGGTGCGCTGGACTGCCGCCTGGCCCCGGCGGCGAGCCCTGCTGTTCACGCTGGCATCACTGGCCGTCTCCCAGGTGATCTCGGCGCTGGCCCCCACCTTCGCGGTGCTGGCGGCCGGTCGGATCCTGTGTGCGCTGACCCACGGACTGATGTGGTCGGTGATCGCCCCGATCGGGGTGCGTCTGGTTCCGGCGAGCTATGCCGGACGCGCCACCATGGCCGTGTACGTCGGTACCGGGCTGGCCCTGGTGGTGGGAAGTCCATTGACCGCCGCGATGAGCGAGCTATGGGGCTGGCGGCTTGCCGTCGGGGCGCTGGCCGCTGCCGCGGTGGTGGTGGCGGTGGCGGCACGGCTGGTGCTGCCGCCGATGGCGACGACTGGCGGTGCCCAGCTGTACGCAGGAGGGATCCGCCACCACCGCAACGGCCGGCTGCTGGCGCTGAGCCTGCTGACGCTGGTGGGGGTCACCGGCCACTTCATCTCCTACACCTTCATCGTGGCGATCATTCGTGACGTGGTCGGCGTCCACGGTCCACATCTGGCGTGGTTGCTGGCGGGCTACGGAATCGCCGGACTCACCGCCATGGCGCTGCTCGCCGGGCCGGGGGACCGCCGGCCCAAGGCCGCTGTCGTGGGCTGTCTGGCTGTGCTGAGCCTGGTGTTCGTCGCACTTGCCGCCTTGGGCATGGCCGACCGGAACACGGTGGGGACGATGCTGGCCGGCAGTGCCGTCATCGTGGTCTGGGGTGCAGCAGCTACCGCGATGCCACCGATGCTGCAATCGGCGGCCATGCGGCACAGCCCGCAGGATCCCGACGGCGCCTCGGGGCTCTACGTCGCCTCGTTCCAGGTGGGCATCATGGCTGGATCGCTGGCGGGTGGGCTGATTTTCCAGAACGCCGGGATCGTCGCCATGGTGACTGCGTCGGCAGCGCTGATCCTCGGCGCGCTGCTGGCCGTGGTGCTGAGCCGAGGGCTCTTCGCAGTTAGCCCGACCACCAGCGAAAAGTAACGCTGCTCGCCCCGGGAGCGACGATCGGCACAGTTCAGCGCGTCGACCGGGCCGGCAGGGATGTTCGCTGGCCCGCGACGCAAGGTTGGCCACCCAGCGTGCTGTGCGACACTGGGCTTGAGTCCTGATCTGAGGAGTTTGGTATGGCGTTGCGGGTGAAGGCGGCCGTTGCGGCCACGCTGTGCGTGGTCGGGGTGGCTGCCGGAATCAGTCTGGGCAGCGGGTCGGCGCTGGCCGATCCGGACCAGGCGCCCGTCGACCCCGCCGTGGTCAACGCGCCCCCGGCGCCGGATCCGGCGATTCCGCCTGCCGATCCGGCGCTGGCCCCGCCCGTCGATCCGCTGGCGCTGCCGCCGGCAACCGATCCGGCCGCTACCGCCCAGGCCGCGCCCGCGGGCACCGTCAAGGGCCAGAACCCGCTGCCCTACACCGGTGACCCGGTGTTCGCTCCGCCGTCGTTCAACCCGGTCAACGGCGCTGTCGTGGGTGTGGCCAAGCCGATCATCATCAACTTCGCGCGACCGATCGCCAACCGGCCACTCGCGGAGTCCGCCATCCACATCTCCTCGGTGCCCTCGGTGCCCGGTGCGTTCTACTGGACCACCGACACCCAGGTGCGCTGGCGGCCGTACTCGTTCTGGCCGGCCAACACCGTGGTCAACATCGACGCCAGCGGTGCCAAGTCCAGCTTCCGGGTCGGTGATGCCCTGGTGGCCACCGTCGACGACAAGACCCACCAGATGACCATCACCAAGAACGGCGCTGTGGTGCAGACCATGCCGGTGTCGATGGGCAAGCCGGACGGCAAGCACGAGACCAAGAACGGCACCTACTACGTGCTGGAGAAGTTCCCGGACATCATCATGGACTCGTCGACCTACGGCGTTCCGGTCGATTCCCCGCAGGGGTACAAGCTCAAGGTGCAGTGGGCCGTGCGGATCGACAACAGCGGCGCATTCGTGCACAGCGCGCCGTGGTCGGTGGCCGACCAGGGCAAGCGCAACGTCAGCCACGGCTGCATCAACCTGAGCCCGGACAACGCGAAATGGTTCTACGACAACTTCGGCAGCGGTGACCCGATCGTGGTCAAGAACTCCGTCGGTCTCTACAACACCCCCGACGGTGCCGACGATTGGCAGTGGCAGCTGGCCTGAGGCCACCTGATCCTCGAAGCTGGTACACAGCAACGGACTTCACAATTGTGATGTGCCGCCAACTCCGTCGCCGCAGCCGCCGCCGGCCGACCCGACACCTCTGCCACAGCTTCCCGCGCCCGACTTCAGCCAGTACACCCATGGGATCTCGTTGCTGGGCGGCTGGCTGCCGCTGACCATCGACGCCGTCGCACTGCTCGCGCTGGTCGCCGTGGTCGGGTGGCGTACCCGCCGGTGGCGGCTGCTGTGGCTACCACTGTGTGTGCTGGTCGGGGTGATCGGTGCCCTGGCGGCGCGCACGCTGGTCAACTCTGAAGGCCTGGCATCGGATCCCGCACCACTCCAGTTATGGATCTGGACGGGCCTTTTCGTGGCCAGTGTGGCCGTGGCCGTGGTGGGGTGGCGGGGTAGTTCCTGGTGGCGGCGCGGGCTGTCGGTACTGGCTGTTCCCCTGACGGCGATGTCGGCGCTGATCGCGCTGAATCAGTGGGTGGGCTACTACCCGAGCGTCCAGACCGCCTGGGGTGCCCTGACTGCCGGCCCGCTGCCGAACCAGATCGACGCGGCGGAGTTGCCCGGCCTGCGTAATACGGTGCAAACCAGCGGCAAGCTGGTCGAGATCGACACCGGCTCGCAGGCAAGCGGATTCGCGCACCGCAATGAGTACGTGTATCTGCCGCCGGCGTGGTTCGCCGGACCGACCCCACCCAAGCTGCCGGTGATCATGATGATCGCCGGTGAGTTCAACACCCCCGCCGACTGGATTCGCACCGGCAACGCCCTACCGATCATCGACCGGTACACCAGTAGTCATGGTGGGCAGGCACCGATCTTCGCGTTCGTCGACTCCGGTGGACGCTTCAACAATGACACCGAGTGCGTCGACGGCCCACGCGGCAACGCCGCCGACCATCTCACCAAGGACGTCCGGCCCTACGTCGTCGACACCTTCGGTGCCTCCGACCGAGCTGCGAACTGGGCGGTGGTGGGCTGGTCGATGGGCGGTACCTGCGCTATCGATTTGACCGTCATGCACCCCGATCTGTTCAGCACGTTCGAGGACATCGCCGGTGATCACGGCCCCACCTCGGGTACCAAGGACCAGACGATCGATCGGCTCTACGGCGGCGACGCCGCCGCGTGGGACCGGTTCGATCCACGCACCGTCATGCAGAAGCACGGACCGTACGAGGGCGTCGCCGGGTGGTTCGAGGACACCGTCAAGCCGGCCGACGGCACCTCGTCCTTCGGGGGATCCCACCGGCCGCAGTCCGACGCGCCGCTGGGATTCGGCGGCCACGATGAGTTCCACGATTCCGACGAAGCCGGTGCGGCCGACGACCTGTGCGGGGTGGCGCGCAGTGTGGGCATCACCTGCGAGGTGCACCGCATCATCAGCTACCACACCTGGCAGTTCGCCGAGCGGGCGTTCTCCGACGCGCTGCCCTGGCTGATCGGCGAGATCACCACGCCGGCGCCGACCAGCAGAGGGTGAAATATGTCCATGACAGCGGATCTGATCGTGAGCGTTGCCACGGTGCACACCCTGGTGCCGGGGCAGCCCGCTGTGTCGGCACTCGCCGTCAAGGGCGACCGGATCGTCGCGCTGGCCGCACACCGTGCCGACCTCGACCCACTGGCGGGGCCTGACACGGTGGTGATCGACCGTCCCGGGGCAGTGGTGCTTCCGGCGTTCGACGACACCCACACCCACCTGGTGCTCGCCGCCTCGAGTGCGGCAGACGTGCCGGTGCACCTGGCGGGTGACATCCCCGAGTTCGTCGAGCTGATCCGCGAGCGCGCTCGGCAGACGCCGCCGGGACAGTGGATTCGCAGCACGGCGAACTGGCAGGAGATCAACCTGGCCGAGCGCCGGTTCCCCACCGCAGATGAGCTCGACGCCGCCACCGTGGACCATCCAGTGCTGGTGATGCGCGGTGGACACAACATCGTGGTCAACCATCGCGCGCTGGAGTTGGCCGGTATCGACGAACACACTCCAGACCCCGTCGGTGGCAAGATCGGACGGGCCGACGACGGGCGTCTCGACGGCTGGCTGCAGGACAATGCCTGCACCCCGGTCCTGCGCCTGCAACCCAGCCCCAGCGTCGCCGATCGGATTGAGGGGTTTCGCTGCGCCACTGGGGATTACGCAGACCATGGCATCGGCGTGGTGCGAGACTGCATGGTCTCGCTCGCCGACCTCGACGTGCTTCGGCAGGCATCGGAGCAGGGTGCTCTGCGGGTCCGGGTGCGGGCGCTCATCGCCACCGCAATGATGACCCGGGCCGATGACGTCGACGCCCTGCTCGACGAGATGGAGCAGTGGCGGTATCGCGCCGATCCCTGGTTGTCGGTGTGGGGAGTGAAGTTCCTCTTCGACGGGGGCATCGAGGCGGCGGCCACCCGGGAACCGTATGCCTGCGACCCTTCGTTCTTCGGCCATCTGACCTGGGATCCCGCCGAACTGCTCGAGGCAATGGACCGGGTGCTGCGCCGCGGCTGGCGGATCGGCACCCACGCCTACGGCGACCGTTCGGTGGAGACACTGCTAGACCTGTACGCCGCGCTGCTCGACCGCCATCCCGGGCTGCCACCCCATATGCTCGTCCTCGAACACGGTGGCTTCGCCGATGACGGATTGCGTTCGCGCGCTGTCGAATTGGGAATTCCGGTGACAATTCAGCACCCGCTGCTGCATGACACCGCCCGCATCGAGGACACCTACTGGGGCCCCGAGCGGGTGGACGCCTTGTTCCCGGCCCGGCAGTGGATCGACCAGGGCGCGCTGGTCACCGCCGGTTCGGACTACCCGGTCGGGCACTACGGAGCCATGCACTCGGTGTGGGGCATGGTGACTCGCCAGACGGTCACGGGGGTACGCGGCGCCGAGCACGCCATCACCGTCGACGAGGCGATCAGGCTGCACACCGTCAATGCCGCAGCACTGACGGGCGAGGCTGCGCTGCGGGGCTCGCTCACGGTGGGGCGGCTGGCGGATCTGACTGTCTGGGACGTCGATCCGACCACCGCCACCATCGACGAGCTTCGCGACCTGTTGCCCGTCCACACTGTGGTGGGCGGGCGGGTGGTGACGGGTTAGGTGCGACGGCGCAGACTGACCATCCCGACGCCCGCCGCGGCCAGACACGCCGCCGCCACGATCACGGCGAACCAGGGAAACACATCGGCCAGCGCCCATCGGGTGGCTGCCCAGCCGGCGGCGATCGTCGGCAGCGCCATCGCGGTGTAGGCCAGCAGGTAGAACGCCGACATCGTTTCGCCGCGGCGGTCGGAGGGCACCACGTCGGACAGGTGGCGCAACGATCCGCCGAAGCCCAGGCCGAAGGTCGCACCCAGTAGCGCGGCCGCCACGAACACCAGCGGCCAGCGATGGGTGATCAGCACCGGGATCGTCACCAGCAGCGCGACGGCCATCCCGACATCGCCGATCACCGCCGAATGGCGGGCCGGCAACCGGGTGGCCACCAGTTGGGCCATCGCCGCGGAGAACGCCGTCACCCCGACGACTCCGCCGCCGAACACCAGGTTGTGGATGTGGGTCTGCTGGGCGGCCAGCGACGGGTACAGGCTGAGCAACACCCCGAGCACCGACCAGGATGCCATCGCGCCCAGCGCGGCGAACCAGAAGTCTTCCCGAATTGCTTGGGGCACAGAGGGTTTGCTGATCCGGATCCGGCCGCCGGTACGATCGGCGTGGGTTTCCCGGAGTGCCACCACACCCACGCCCACGATCGCGCAGACCACAGCGACCACCGCATACGGGGTGCGCAATGGATGTGCCACGTACTGGGCGAGCAGCGAGGAGCCGACGATCGCCACGGTCATACCGATGTTGAAACTCACCCCGCTGAGCTGGCCGGACCGGACGCCGTGCTGGGGGCGCAGGTCCAGCAGTGCGGCCGCACCGGCCACCACGATGGAACCGACGGCGGCGCCATGGATGGTGCGGGCCAGCAGGAGCATCCCGATGCTGTCGGCGACCAGGAAGATGCCCAACCCGATGATGAGGGCGACCAGTGCGCCCAGGAGCACCGGCTTGCGGCCCACCACGTCGGAGATCCGCCCGGAGACCAGCACCGCGGCCAGCGCGGCGAATGCGTAAACCGCGAAGACGATGGTGGTGGCCAGTGGCGACAGGTGCCAGTTGGCCTCGTAGATGCCGTAGAGCGGTGCCGGCAGACCGGAGACGCCCAGGGCGACCCCAGACAGGACGAGCAGCAGCGGGTAGGCCCACCGCTGAGCTTCGACGTGGGTGGTCGGTGATTCGCCGAGGCACGTCATGTCCACTCCCAGGTATGTTTGATGATCATCGAACTCGGTCTACAGTACGCTGGGTTCGATAAGCATCAAACCTGGCGTGGCGGAGGACACAACGTGGGTGAACCCGAGGCACTCGAGCCGGAGTGCCATCCCGTTGCGGGCCTTCCGCAGGTGCTGGCGGCGCTCCAGGACCCGATCCGGCTGGAAATGGTCCGGCGGCTGTTCAATGCCGGCGTGCCACTGAAATGCAGCGCTCTCTACGACGGCATCAACAAGTCGACCGCCACCCATCATTTCAAGATCCTGCGGGAGGCCGGGGTGCTCGAGCGCCGGGCCTGCGGCGGGCTCATCCAGCAGCGGCTGCGGGCCGACGAGGTGGACGCGGTCCTGCCGGGCCTACTGCGGTCGATCGTCGACGCCGCCAACCGGGAAGCCGCTGTCCGCGCCTGACCGGCGCCGACTCACCAGCGGCCGCGGTGGACCACCTCGTCGAACGGCCGGCGGTCCGGCTTGCGGATCGGGGCCAGCGGCCGATCGGCCGGATAACCCAGCCCGAGCAGATAGGCCACCTGACGATCGTCGGGTACCGCGAGGATGGCCCGCGCCTTGTCCTGGTCGCCGACCGCGGAGTGCCCGGTGCCGACACCCAATTCGGTGGCCGCGATCGACATCGCCATGGTGGCCTGACCCAGGTCGTACTGGTCCATGAGCTTGCTGCGCTCGTCGGGTGGATCCGGAATGACCAGAGCGATCGCCGCGCGTGCCCCGGCGATGTGGCCGGCACCCACCCACACCGTCGAAAGCTCGTGTAGCGCTGCGGGATCGGTGACGATCACAAAATCCCAGTGCTGGTTGTTCCGGGCCGACGGTGATCGCCGGCCGGCCTCGAGAATCCGCTCGATGTCGGCGTCCGGGATCGGCTCCTCGGTGTAGCTGCGCACGTTGCGCCGCGCGCGGATGGCGTCCCAGGCGTCCATGCGTCAGTTCCAGATTCGGACGCGACGGTCGGGATCCAGATAGAGCGCGTCGTCGGGATCAACCTCGAACGCCTCGTAGAACGCGTCGATATTGCGCACCACGCCGTTGCAGCGGAACTCCGGCGGCGAGTGCGGGTCGATCGCCAGCCGCCGAAGCGCCTCGGCCTCGCGGGACTTCGTCCGCCACACCTGAGCCCAGCCGAACAGCACCCGCTGCACCCCGGTCAGTCCGTCGATCACCGGGGCTTCCTTGCCGCCCAGCGACAGCTGGTAGGCCAGCAGAGCGATCGAGAGGCCGCCCAGGTCGCCGATGTTCTCACCGACCGTGAACGCACCATTGACGTGGGCATCACCGTCGAGTTCGCGGGGCACATAGCCGTCGTACTGTTCGATGAGTTTCTTTGTCCGCGCACCGAATTCGGCCCGGTCCTCATCGGTCCACCAGTCGACCAGGTTGCCGTCGCCGTCGTACTTGGCGCCCTGGTCGTCGAAGCCATGCCCGATCTCGTGCCCGATCACCGCACCGATGCCGCCGTAGTTGGCGGCGTCGTCGGCCTCGGCGTCGAAGAACGGCGGCTGCAGGATCGCCGCCGGGAAGACGATCTCGTTCATCCCGGGGTTGTAGTAGGCGTTGACGGTCTGCGGGGTCATGAACCATTCGTCGCGGTCCACCGGGCCGCCGAGCTTGGCGAGCTCGCGGTCCGAGGCCACCTGGGCACCACGAATCACATTGCCGTACAGGTCACTTCGATCGATCACCAGCGACGAGTAGTCACGCCACTTCTTCGGGTAGCCGATCTTGGCGGTGAACTTGTCCAACTTGGCCAGCGCCCGCTGCCGGGTCTGCGGCGTCATCCACTCCAGGTCGTTGATGCTGACCCGGTAGGCCTCGCGCAGGTTGGCCACCAGCTCGTCCATCCGGGACTTGGCGTCCGGCGGGAAATGCCGTTCGACATACAACCGGCCGACGGCATCGCCCATGATGCCCTCCACCAGCGACACCGCGCGCTTCCAGCGATCCCGGATCTGCTCGGTGCCGCTGAGCGTGCGGCCGTAGAAGCTGAAATCCTCCTCCACCAGGGCGGTGCTGAGCACCGCGGCCCGGGCGTGGATCAACCGCCAGCGGGCCCAGTCCTTCCAGTCCGCGAAGTCCGCTTCCGACCACAGCTGTGCGAAGGCCGTCAGATAGTCGGGCTGGCGGATCACCAACTCGGCCACCGCATCCGGGGTGCTGCCCAGGCCTGCGATCCAGCCGGCCCAGTCGAAACCGGGCGCACTGTCGGGCAGGTCGGCGAACCGGCGCAGGTTGTAGGTCAGGTCGGCGTCGCGCCGCTTGACCACATCCCAGTGCGCCGCGGCGATCCTGGTTTCCAGTGCCACGATCCGCGCGGCAGCTGGGGAGTGGTCCACCGCGCTGCCGCCGTACACCAGCGCGAACATGGCCGCGATATGCGCCGGGTAGGCGCCGAGGATGGCCGCGTGCTGCTCGTCGCGGTAGTAGGACTCGTCGGGCAGGCCCAGCCCGGACTGGGTCAGGTGCACCAGGTAGCGCGAGGAGTTCTTGGAATCGGTGTCGACATACGCGCCGACCCCGCCACCCACACCGCTTCGCTGCAGCGCACCGATCACCGCGGACAGCGCCCCCGGGTCGGCGGCCGCGTCGATGGCCGCCAGTTCCTCGAGCAGGGGCGTCACCCCGCGGCTGGCGATGGTGTCCTCGTCGAGGAAGCTCGCGTACAGGTCGCCGATCCGCTGCTCGTCGGTATCCGGCTGGCTGCCTGATTCCGCCGCCTCGGTGATCAGCTCGCGGACCTGCTCCTCGGCGCGGTCGTACAGCGAGCGGAACGCACCGTCGGTGGCGCGGTCGGCCGGGATGGCGTAGCCGGTGAGCCAGCGGCCGTTGACGTGGCCGAACAGGTCGTCCTGGGGACGCACGTCCGATTCGACATGGGACAGGTCGATGCCCGAGCGCAGAGTTTCTACCGTCACCCAACCATCCTTACCAGACCTCGACGACCCTCGTCGGCGCCATCGTGTGGCCGCTCACACCCCCGCAGCCAGGCCCGGTAGCCTGCCCTGCATGCCCGAGGCCGACCAGACGACGTCGCAACGCGGGGCGACCACCGCCCGGGTGTTCTCCGGCTACGGCATCGCCTCGGCGGTACTGGCGGTGCTCGGTGTCGTCGCGGTCGTACTCGGCGCTGTGGTCTGGTCGGATCACCGCAGCGCCACCGACGAGCGCGGCTATCAGACCCGGGTGCTGGCTGCGGCCGCGGACTGGACCGGCGTGCTGATCAACATGAACGTCG
Source organism: Mycolicibacterium anyangense (assembly GCF_010731855.1). NCBI lineage: Bacteria > Bacillati > Actinomycetota > Actinomycetes > Mycobacteriales > Mycobacteriaceae > Mycobacterium > Mycolicibacterium anyangense. The sequence continues at coordinate 4,505,127 of NZ_AP022620.1, forward strand.
ACAACGTCGACGCCAGCCTGCAGAAATTGCACGACGGCACCGTCGGAGGGCTGAACTCCGACTTCGAAGCCGCCATGGCCCCGTACCGCAAAGTGATGCAGACGCTGCAGGCGCGCACCACCGGCCAGATCGAGTCGGTGTCGATCGAGGCCGTCCACCACACGCTCGATCCGGCGGGCGGGCCGCGTCCGCCAGACCAGCCACTGCCGCCCGAGTTGGTCCAGCGCACCGACAACGTCATCGTGATTGCGACCTCGGTGAGTGAAAATGCCGGTAACAAGCCGACCACGGTGCGGTGGAACCTGCGCCTCGGCGTGTCCGACGTCGACGGCAAACTGATGATCTCGCGGCTGGAGTCGCTGCGATGAGGAACCTGGCCAGGGTGCTGGCCTTCGATATCCTGGCGCCGCTGACGGCCATCGCCGCTCTGCTCGCGATCGGCGTCGTGCTGGGCTGGCCGCTGTGGTGGGTGTCGGTCTGCTCGATGCTGTGCCTGCTCATCGTGCAGGGTGTCGTCGTCAATGCCGTTCTCTACCGGCGGGATTCGGTGACTGTCGGCACCGACGACGACGGGCCCGGCCTGCGTCTGGCGGTGGTCGCCCTGGCGGCCGCGACGGTGGTGGCGGCCTTGGCCGTCGGATACACCCGCTGGACGGTGCCCGATCGGGACTTCCGCAGCGACACCGCCGACGTGGTGCGGATTGCCACCGCCGTCGCCGAGGCCACCGCGACGTTCACCCCGGGTGCGCCGACAGCCTCGATCGACCGCGCGGCCTCGTTCATGGCACCTGAGCGAGCTGAGGCCTATCGCAACGAATTCGCAAAGGCCACAGCGGATCTGGCCAAACGCAACGTCACCGCGCAGGCGCAGACGATCTCGGCCGGACTGGAAGCGCTCGGCCCCGAGGCGGCTAGTGTCGCGGTGGTGATGCGCGGGACACAGACCCAGCCCGGGCAGCCACCGGATACCGCGGTGCTGTCACTGCGGGTCGGACTGGCCAAGCAGAACGGCACGTGGCTGGTGCTCGACGTCGCCCCGATCAACTCCCGATGAGCTGGGCGTAGTCCACCTTCAGGCAGCGGTCCATCACGACCTGCAGGCCCGCCGCCTCGGCGGCGCGCGCGAGGTCCTCGTCCCACAATCCCTGTTGCAGCCATAGGTATTTCGGGCGGGGATCCAGCGCCAGCGTGTCGGCCAGCACGGCGGGCAGTTCCTCGGCGCGACGGAAAACGTCGACCATGTCCGGTACCACCGGCAGGTCGGCCAGCCGGGGATAGGCGGCCGCGGCGCCGACGGCGGTGATCGTCGGGTTCACGGCGAACAGCTCGTAGTGGCTGCGACGCGCCAGATAGTCGTACACGCCGTAGCTGGGCCGAGCAGGGTTACTGGATGCGCCCACCACGGCAACGGTGCGAGTGGATCGCAGAATCTGTTGCAGCGCAGCCGAATCCGGGTTGGACCACACTGCCGCGTCAGCTATCGCCGTTGGCTCGCTGGGCTCGCATCTTGGCGAACCGGTCCGATAGCCTGCGCATGCGGATCATCAGCGATGCCGGCGGGCTGACGCTGGCATCGAGGTAGGTGGTCAGATCGGCAGGTGCGACACCGATACGGGAGGCGAACTCCGGCTCGGTGAGCCCGGACCGGTCCAGCAGCAGCCGCACGTGGCGGGCCGCCTCGGCGCGTTCGTTGGCTTCCAGGTGATTGCGGGCCCGCACCAGAACCTCGGAGAGGGCCTTCGAGATGCCGTACGGCTGGGCGGTTTCCAGCACCTCTTCCACCTGCCGGGCGGTGCGGCCGAACGGGTCGCGCTTGACCGCGACCACGATGCGCTGCCAGACCGTGATGTCCCCGTTCTCCAGCGCCGCGCGGATCGACGCCGTCGGCCAGAACTCAACGGGCCGGTCGTCGAACGCTCCGGGCGCACCGGGCGTGGGAACGGCGCCGGGGCGGGAATCCGCTGCCACCGTCACCTCGCCTCCTCCAGGATCGCCACTGCCACCGAAAGGCAACGCTGCCTGACCTTCTCCCATTCGGCGGTGCCCTCGTCGCCTGCCCAGCGTTCGCCGTCATCGGACGGAGCGGGGTCGGCGAGCGTGCGCACCAACTGGGTTGCCATCCATTGTTGCTCAGAACGCTGTGAACAGTAATACCGGTCCATCCCGGCGAGTACCACCGCGGCGGCCTGGTGATCCATCGCATCGACCAGATCGGCGAAGTCGGCGAAGTCGGCGCGGGTGTTGCGGCACAGGATCAGGAACGCCTGCAGCCGCAGCGTCTCCGCGCAGGTCGGGATCTGCAGCCGGTCACCGGTGGGGAGCTGAACGTTCGTGGTCTCGACCGGGCTGCGCCGCGCCACCCCGGGGTGGACGGTGTCGGCGTCGGTCTCCAGCGCCTCCAGTGCGATGGCGAGCCGTCCGCGCCACATCGTGACGGGGTGCACCGGGCGCGGCGCGGCGGTCCTGGTGGCCAGGTAGGACCGGATCGGTTTGCGCTCGACGGTGGCGGTGCCGGCGGCCGGGATGCGCTGCGGACCCTGGCGGGTGGCGTCGTCGCTGCCCCGCACCCGCCCGGCCAGCTCGCCGCCCAGCGCGCCGCAGCCGGTGAAGGCCATCGGGTCGGCGACGCAGATGGCGTCGGGCGCCAGGTCCTTGAGCCGGGCGGCGCCCTTGACCACCATCTTCAGATCGGCCGACGGCGCCACCAGCGCCGAGATGTCGTCGGGAATCACCACCAGATCGCCCAGGTCCACCTTGGGCAGCGGCTTCTCGAAATCCACCGACGGCAGGATCCGGGCCAGCCACCCCGGCAGCCACCAGTTCCACTGGTCGAACATCGCCATCAGCGCCGGCACCAGGATGAGCCGCACCACCGTGGCATCGACCGCGATCGCGACCGCGCACGCCACTCCCAGCTCGGCGACCAGCGGCATACCGGCGAACGCGAACCCGATGAACACAGCGATCATGATCAGCGCCGCGCTGGTGATGGTGCGGGCGCTGGTGGCCACCCCGTAGGCCACGGCATCGCGGGTGTCACCGGACTGCAGATAGCGCTCCCGGATCCGGGTCAGCAGGAAGATCTCATAGTCCATCGACAGGCCGAACGTCATGGCCAGGACCAGCGGCGGGATGGTGCTGTCGATCGAGGTGATCTGCTCGAAGCCCAGCCCCTCCAGCCAGCCCCACTGGAAGACCATCACCAGGCTGCCGTAGGCCGCGGCCACCGAGAGCACGGTCATCAGGACGCCCTTCAACGCCAGGAACACCGACCGGATGGAGATCAGCAGCATCACGAACGCGATCAGGGCGACGAAGACCAGAACCAGTGGTTGCTTCTGGGAGACCTGGTCGTCGAAGTCCTTGATCAGTGCGGTCGGCCCGCCCACGTCGATCTGCGCCCCGGCCGCCGCCGGCACCGACGGCAGGTGCGTGCGCATCCAGTCGATGGTGGTGCGGGCACCCAGATCCTCCGGATCCACCGACAGCACCGCCGAGATCAACGCGCTGCGATTGTCGTCGGAGAACACCGGCGGGGAGACCGACACGATGTTGGGCGCCCGGCCCATCTCGCCGCTGATGGCCTCGATAGCGGCCGCGTGCTGGGGCTCGGAGGCACCGCCGCCGGGGAAGGTGGCCAGCACCCGAACCGGACCCAGCGCGCCGGGGCCGAGCGCCTCGGCCGCCGCCGCCACCCCGCCGCGGATCTCGTGCGAGGACGGGAACTGCCGCTGCATGCTGTTGCCCAGCACCATCGAGAACGCCGGCGCGGCCATCAGCAGCAATGCCGCGGTGGCCGCCAACGCCGACAACCACGGCCGGCGCATGACCTCACCCACCCAGCGGGTCCAGAACCGGGACTGGGTGGCATCCATCCGGCGCGACCACTGCAGTATCGGTGAACGCCGGGCCGCCGACCGGCCGAAGGTAGCCAGCACCGCCGGGATGAGGGTGGTGGACGTGAGCACTGCGACGGCGACCGCCAGGATCGCGCCGGTGGCCATCGAGCGCAGGATCGGGGTGTCGATCAGGTAGATGCCGGTCAGGGAGGCGATCACCGTCAGACCCGACAGCACCACCGCCAGGCCGGAGGTCGCCATCGCGGCATCAGCCGCCTGCTGGGGGTCGCGGCCCGCGCGCAATTCCTCGCGGAAGCGCATCAGGATGAACAGCGAATAGTCCACCGCCAGGGCGATGCCGAACATCGACACCGTCGAGGTGACGAACACCGACATCGACGTGATCGTGGACAGGGCGTAGACCACACCCATGGTGACCACCACGGTGACGACGGCCAGCGCCAGCGGGATCGCGGCGGCGGCGAGCGACCCGAACACCGCCAGCAACACGATCAGGACGATCGGAAGATTCCAGCGCTCGGCCTCGGCGATGTCGTGCTTGGTGGTGGTCTGGGCCGCCGCACCGAGCGCGCCCTGGCCGATGACGTAGAGCCGGACCCGGCCGTTCGCGGTCTGTCCGGGCTGGTCACCCTGGACCCCGATCTTCTGGCGCAGCTGCCGCGCGACGTCCACGGCACCGGTGTTGTTGAAGTCGAGCCGCAGCGAGACGACGTAGGGCTTGTCCGGCGCGGGTGCGGGCTGGGCAGGATTGGGCACCAGCGCGACGCTGGGCACCTGTTTGGCAGCGGCCTCGAGCTGGGCGACCGCCTTGTTCATGTCCTCGTAGGACGCGTCGGCGCGGGGCGCGGCCACCAGCGCCAGCGGGGAGGCGCCCTGGTCGGGGAAGTGGTCCTCGAGTTGGTATTGGACGTGCAGGGATTGCGACCCGGCGACGTCGAAACCGCCGCCGGTGAGCTGGTGGGACTGAGTCAGCGCCAGATAGATGGCCGGCGCCAGGGCCAACAGCCACCCTGTAAAGACCAGCCAGCGGAATCTGCGCAGGGTGCTGCTCAGACGCATCATGAACTGCTGGATGGCGATCTCCCCGCATTCTCCCCGGGTTTCGTGGCTGCGAGCCTACCGCAGGCAGCTATGCGGTGACCTGCCGTGAAATCCAGAATTGGCTGGATCGAGACCTGTCTGACAGGTCGGCCGGGGCGGGCGAAGTGGCTGCCGTGCCCGCCCGATGGCAGGATGTGCGGTGGCCGAGTACCGGGTCGGGGAGTACCGCGGTCGTGACATGTTCACGGCAGCGCGGATCGTCGAACCGTGAGGAGCCCCACATGCCCTGGCCCATCCCCGCTTCGCCCGTCGGTGTCCGCCGAGGCTTGGGCAGCGTGCTCGCTCTCGGTGCGCTCGGCGCCGGTGCGCTGTTGGCGACGATGCCGACGTCGGCCACTGCGGCTCCCGACCCGTGCGCAGCCAGCCAGATCGCCAAGACCGTCGGCGCCGTCGCTAACAACACCGGCAGCTACCTGGACGCGCACCCGCAGACCAACCAGGCGCTGACCACCATCTCCCAGCAACAGGCCGGCCCCCAGACCCTGGTCGCGCTCAAGAGCTACTTCGACGCCAATCCGCAGGCCGCCAAGGATCTGCAGGCCATCCAGCAACCGCTGACCGGTCTGTCCACCCAGTGCAAGCTGCCGGTCAGCCTGCCCCAACTGCTCGGACTGATGCAGACCGCCCAATCCGGCGGCGCGACCCCCGCGCAGGCGGTCGCGGTCACGCCCGCCACATCGGCGGTGTCGGCGGTGCCGGTGGGCGCTGGGCCGCTGCCCGGCCCGGCGGCGTCGAGCACCCGCTGACCGGGCCCCGGCGGCGCGTCCACGACCTCGCTGCGTCGTGCCCGACGCACATTCTCACGATTGGTTAAGCTCAAGACGGGAAAGTCGGCAGGGTTTCTGCTTAGCTTCCTGCAGTGGTAGCCGGTACTGATACGGCCTCGCTCAACCCTCAAAGGAGTCCGAGAATGTTGCGTAATGCCCGTCTGGCCCGTCGCGCGATGGTCGGAACGATCGGCATGGGCGCTGTCGCCGGTGCGATGCTGGTCGGCACGGCTCCCTCGGCGTTGGCTGATCCGCCGCCCAACTGCACCGCCGCTGACCTGGCCGGAGTGTCCGCCGGCGTCTCGGCCGCGACCTCGGCCTACCTGTTCACCCACCCGGATGTGAACGCCTTCTTCACCGGCCTCGAGGGCGCCCCGCGCGACACCATCCGCAGCGAGGTCCAGAAGTACCTGGACTACAACCCTTCGGTGAAGGCTGATCTGCAGGGCATCCGCCAGCCGCTGGTAGACCTGAAGAACCGCTGTGGCGGTGGCCCTGATCTGCCCGCCAACTAAGTCGCGGTGCGGGTAGCGCAGCAGTCCGTGCCGGAAGGTGCAGGCCGCACCGTCCTGATGGTCGACGACGATCCGGACGTACGAACCTCCGTCGCACGCGGATTGCGGCATTCCGGTTTCGACGTTCGGGTCGCCGCCACCGGTAAGGAGGCGTTGCGGCTGTTGTCGACCGAGAATCACGACGCATTGGTTCTCGACGTCCAGATGCCCGAGCTCGACGGGGTAGCCGTGGTGACGGCGCTGCGAGCGCTGGGCAACGACATCCCGATCTGTGTGCTCTCGGCCCGCGACACGGTCAACGACCGGATCGCCGGTCTGGAGGCCGGCGCCGACGACTATCTGACCAAACCCTTCGATCTGGGTGAGCTGGTGGCCCGGCTGCACGCTCTGCTGCGCCGGGCCGGTCATTCCGCCGAGGGATCCGACGCGGTCACCATCGGGCCGCTGACCATCGACACCGCCCGCCGGCTGGTGTTCGTCCACGGCGACCGGGTCGAGCTCACCAAGCGGGAATTCGATCTGCTGGCGGTGCTCGCCGAGAACGCGGGCGTGGTGTTGTCCCGGCAACGGTTGCTCGAACTGGTGTGGGGCTACGACTTCGACGTCGACACGAATGTCGCCGACGTGTTCATCAGTTATCTGCGGCGCAAGCTCGAACGCGACGGGGTGCCGCGGGTGATCCAGACCGTCCGCGGGATCGGGTACGTGCTCCGGGCGGAGCCGTGAGGCCGTGAGGTGGCCCGGACGTAGCACGTCCCTGCGCACCAGGGTGGCGATCGCCGCCACCTTGGCCGCCGCGATCGTGGTGGCGCTGCTGGCCGTTCTGACCTCCTTCGTGCTCGCGAACAACGATGCGGCACAACTGGACAAGCGTCTGGAATCGATCGTCGACGCCAGCATGTACCCTGAGCAACTCCAGGACCCCAAGCACGGTGTCCTGACCACGGGACGGTCCCGCTCCACCGGACAGGTGATGTTCCAGCGCGGCTTCCAACTGCCGCCGCTACCGCCGGGCACCGCCACCGTCGACGTCAACGGGGTGGACTACCGGGTGCGAACCGTGCCGGTCGAGCAGGCCGGCGGCGTCTTGGTCTCGATCGCCATCCGCGAGGACAACATCCTGCTGAGCCGCGCGCGAATTCCGATGTACATCCTCGTCGGCTCCATCGCGCTGCTGGTGGCGGCCGGTCTGGGCTGGCTGCTGGCCGGCCCCGCGGTACGCCCGCTGCGCCGGCTCACCGAGCAGACCCGCCGGCTCGGCAAGGGCACCGAGCAGATGGAGCCCGTGCACGGTGCCAAGGAAGCCGAGGACCTGTCGGAGGCCATGGCCCAGATGCTGCGCCGGCTCGCCGATGCCCAAGTGGCAACCACGAATTCGCTGCAGGCCGCCCAGGATTTCGCCGCCAACGCCGCGCACGAGTTGCGGACCCCGCTGACCGCGATGCGGGCCGATCTGGACACCCTGCGTATCCACGATCTGCCTGCCGAGGAACGCGCGGAAGTCGTGGCCGACCTGTCCCGGGCGCAGCGCCGGGTGGAGGCCATCATCACCGCCCTGGGGCAGCTGGCATCCGGGCAGTTGGCCCGCGAAGAGGATCGCGAACTGATCGACGTCGCCGAGATGCTCGACCGGGTGGCCCGGGAGAACATGCGCGCCGATACCGCGGTCGACATCACGGTGGAGGCCGACGACGCCGGCACCATCTGGGGATGGCCCGCGGGATTGCGCCTGGCAGTGGACAATCTGGTGCGCAACGCCGTTACGCACGGTCAAGCGACCCGCATCGTGCTCACCGCGCGCCGCCGCGAACCGGATCTGGTCATCACCGTCGACGACAACGGCCGCGGCCTGCCCGCCGAGGAGCATGACGCCGTGCTGGGGCGCTTCTCCCGGGGAAGCACCGCGGCCGTGGGTGGGTCAGGCCTCGGATTGGCGCTGGTCGCTCAGCAGGCTGCGCTGCACGGCGGCGGAATCGCGTTGTCCGACGGACCGTTGGGCGGATTGCGCGCGACCCTGACAGTGTCGACGACGGCGCAACCCGTCACCACGGCGGACCGGGCCTCCTAGCCGCGGCGCTTGCCGACCAGCACCGCGATGGCGCGCCAGCCCAGCAGGAACAGCGCGGTGACCACAGAGGCCACCACGATGAAGCTGACGGCGACGCCTTGGGAACTGGCCTTGCGCAACAACATTCCGACGACAACGGTCGAGACCCAGACGATCACACCGGTTGGCGCAACAGCGGTCGGCGCCCGCCACGCCCGCGCCAACAGCCAGCCGACCAGCGTGCCGGACAGGAACGGCCATGCTGTTTCGGCGATGCCACTGACCGTCAGCCCTTCGGCGTGACTACGCCGGCCGATCGTGCAGAACACCACGACCAGAAGCACATCTGCCGCCAAAGCTGCTGCGGTGGAACGGCTTTCGCTACGAGTTTCCATACGTCATCACATCCAGTACCAGTGGGCCGACGGAGGCTTGTTGAGAGGGTTCGAAACCAGGCTGCAGCACCGCAGGCTGGCCGGCCAGCAGGGGATCGATGTCGGCGGCCGATGCCACTCGATTGACCAACCGGAATCCGTTGAGTACGAACGGAAGTCCATCGGACAACAGTGGGTCGGGGGTGCTCATCACATGGAAATGCAGATGTGGCGCACTGGAATTGCCGCTGTTACCCAGCTCGGCGATCGTCTGCCCGGAGGTCAACGCCTCGCCGACCTTGACCCGAACACTGCCGGGCTTCAGGTGCGCGTAGAACGCGTAGTTCCCGCCGCCGATGTCCTGGACGATGTAGTTGCCGCCGTACTGGTCCAACGTCAGACCGGTGGGGTTCTTGCCGGGCACCTGGTCGGGCAGGCCGTCGACCACCGCGACCACCGGTCCGTCGGACACCGCGTGGATCGCCGCGCCGTAATAGGGATAGCTCGACAGCTTGGTCGGATCGCCGACGAGCATCCGCGCGTCCGGCTGCAACTGCACGTAGTCGACGGCGAACCGTTCGGCGACCCACAGTCCACCGTTGAGTGGGTTGACGGCCATCCGATGGTCGGTCATCGCGCAGCAGCTGTTGCCGTCCAGCCAGTTCGGGCCGGCCAGCGGTGGCGCGATCGCGACCGCTTTGCGGTCTTGTACCGGTGTCGGCGCCAGCGACTCGCGCAGGGTCGGCGGCAGCAGGGGTGGCGACGGGTTGGCCACCGAGACCGACAGCGTGTGAGTCAGTTCGCCGGGTACCGCACTGCCGGCCGCCGAGTCGATCGACACATCGATCCAGATCAGGGCGCTCTGCCCGGGGCCGACCTTGGTGGTCGGTGCGCCGGGGTTGCCCGCCACCCGCATCCAGTAACCGAGCGAGTCACCGGCCAGCGACAGCAGCGTGCGGTCGGCGCCCATGACGTCCACTGAATTGACGGTGACCTCCTGGCCGAGCATGTTGGTCAGCGCGAGTTCATAGGCCAGATGGGTCTTGCCGTCGGTGGCCCGTACCGGGACCGGGGCCGCGATCACCGAGCCGGTGACCGGAGTGAAGGCCGCGGGCTGCTTGACCGCCGAGGTGCGTGCCGCGGTCCCCGTTGGCGTCGTCGGCACGGTGACCGTCGTCCGGGTGGTATCGGTGCAAGACGTCAGGGCCACCAGCGTGGCCATGCTGATCGCAGCGCACACCACCCGGCCCCGTTGCTGCATTGTTGAATTCAAACACAGGTCTGGTCAGCGAAGGCGGTCGTCGTCGGTCCCGGGATCAGGGGGTGGTAGCGGCCCCTGTAGGGCGGTGTCGGTCGGGTCGGTGGGGCGGCGCTGCTCGGCGGAGTCGTCGGCAGCGGCGAGTTCGTCGAAGACGGGGTCGGGGTCGAGCGCGCCTTCGGTGCGGAACATGAAGAAGAACACCACCCAGCCGATCGCTGAGATGAAAATCCAGCTGACCAGCCGGTAGATCAGCATCGCCGAGATGGCGTCGGGCAGCGTCATGCCGCTGGAGACCAGACCGGGGACCAGGACGGCTTCCACCACCAGCAGCCCGCCGGGCATCAGCGGGATCGACCCGACCGCGCGGGCCGCCGCGTAGGCGACCGTGAGGCCGGCCAGTGACGGTGTGCCGCCGGCGGCGTACGCCGCGAAGGCCAGGCAGGCGACATCGGCGACCCAGTTGAACAGGGACCAGCTGAACGCCACCCCCAGTTCACGACGGTTCAGGCTCACCGACTCCAGCTGGGCCAGGGTCTCGCGCCACTTGCGCAGGCCGGTTTCCGGCGGCTTGGCCCGCACCGAGTTCACCCAGCCCAGCACCCGCACGCCGATTCCGTCGATCAGTTCGGGACGCGTCGCCACCGCCTGGGCGAGCAGCAGCAGTGCGACGAACCCGCCGAGGGTGAACAGCAGCGAGAACGGATTGTTCTTGGCGCCCAACAGGAATGCACCGCCGAGGCCGAGCAGCGCCAGCCCGACGACCTGCAGCGCGCCCGACATCACCAACTGCCAGGACGCCACCACCGGCGAGGCGCCCCAGGACCGCTGCTGACGGTAGACGAAGGTCGCCGACAGCACCGGGCCACCGGGCATGGTGGTGCTCAGCGCGTTACCTGCGTAGAACGCCGCCTCCGAACGCCACTGGTGAACGATCACCCCGGCCGAGCGCAGCAGGGTGCGCTGAATCTGAGCGAAGCTGTGCATCGACAACACCGCGGCCGCCACCGCGGCCAGCACCCACCACCAGTTGGCCGACAGCAGGCTCATCCACGCCTTGGCCAGTTGGTCCCACACCAGGGAGGCCTCCACGGCCAGCACGATCAGCGCCAGGCCCAGCACCGCCCACCGGACCCACCACCACTTCCCGCGGGCCGTGGGTTCGTGTTCCTCGCGGGCGGCGTCGACCGGCGCGTCGTAGGACATCGCAGTTCAGGGTAACGGTGCACGACATCCCGCGACGGATACCGTCGCGGGATGTCGGGTCTGCGGTTGGGGTGACTACGTGGTCGGTGTCTTGGCCGACACGATCGTCAGGTCGTAGTTGGCGACCTGCCACCCTGCCATGAACACGCCGATCGGGAGGGCCTTGCCCTGGCCGACATTCGGCCGCGGGGTGGTGCCCGCCGGCGGGTTGTCGGTCATGGAGCTGTCATTGACGTACACCAGTCCGTTCGCAAGGTCGACCTCGGTCACCACTGCTGCGTGATCGGCCTGGGTGTAGCTGGTGTCCGCCTGCGGAACGAATCCGACGCCGGCCCCGGTCCAGACGATCGCGACCGGATAAGCGATCATCGCCGCCTTGCCCTCGGCTAGTGCGGCCTGGAGATCGCGCAGCGCCACCTGACCGCCGGCCTGCGTGGCGTCGTACAGCGTGCGGGTCGCGGTCACGTTGTAGTGCTGCTCCATCAGCGCGATGGCGTCCTCGGTCGCAACACCGATATCGGTGTTGGCGTCGAGGTACATCTTGTCGCCGGGCCGCGCCACGCTGTCGGTGGTCTTGGCCCAGGTGACCCACTGCTCCTCGATATCTGCCGGGGGCGTCAGTCCGAGGGCCTGCATGACCGCGGCTGCCGCGGCCTGCATCTGGCAGTTGGAGTAGCTCTGGCTCACCCAGAACTGCTTGGCCTGCTGAGCATTGCCGTACACCCCGGTGCCGGCGACCGTGACGTTGACCGTGTCCGCGATGGTGTCGGGCTTCGCTGCGCCGACCATGATGGCCAGGGAGTGCAGCAGTCCCTGGATCATTCCGGCGATCCCGGGCAGCTGCGCCTGGGTCCCGTTGTCGACGCTCACCGTGAACGAGTCGGTGATGCCGGGATTGATCAGCGCGTCGTTCGCGGTGTAGATGAACGTGCCTGGCTGCTCACCCGCGACGACCGTGCCGTACTTCGGCTGCTCGGTGACGGTGTAGGTCACCGGGTAGCCGTTGTTGCCGAAACCGTTTGCGGTGACGACGATCTGCTTGTTCGGCCCGGTGCCTTGGCCGCCGACGTCGAAGGTCAGGCTGGGAGCGCGGTTGAAGAAGATGTAGCCGATCTGACGGCCGATCTCGGACAGGAACGCCGCCGGCCCCGCCGCGAGGGAATGTGCCCATGCCGATACCGACGCCGATACCGATCCCGGACTGGCGGCCGCCGCTGATGCTGCTGCCGTGACCGCACCCGCCGTGGGAGACCCGTTGGCGCCGCGCCCGCCGTTCGCACCGGTCACCCCGTTGGGTGTGCCGCCGTCGGCGCCCTCACCCGCTGCACCGCCCTGCCCGCCGGCCCCGCCGTTTCCGCCGGCGCCCCCGTTGCCGCCGGCGCCACCGTTACCCGCGGTGACGGTGCTGTTGCCACCGGTGCCGCCACCGCCGGCGGATCCACCGATACCGCCCTGGCCGCCGGCGCCACCGTCGCCGGCGGTTCCGCCATTGCCGCCGTTGCCGCCGTTGCCACCCTGAGCGGTGCCGTATGCACCGGTGCCGCCGGTACCTCCGGCGCCCCCGTTGCCGCCGTCGGATCCTTGGCCGCCGGCCGCGCCCGGGCCGCCGTTGCCGGCGTTTCCGCCGTTGCCGCCGACCGTCTCATCGGTCGACGTGAGGCCGTTTCCGCCGTTACCGCCCTTACCGCCCTTGCCGCCGGCGCCGCTGCCGCCGGCCTCGCCGTTGGCGGTGAAGACGAAGAACACTGCTCCGGTACCTGGCGCGCCGCCGCTTGCCCCGCCGGGGCCACCGGCGCCGCCGTCTCCGCCGTTTCCGCCGAGCAGTCCGGGGGCGATGCTGTCCGGGCTGGGTGAGTAGCCGGTTCCGCCCTGACCGCCGTCACCGCCGGGGCCGCCACTGCCGCCATTGCCGCCGGAACCGAGGATCCAGCTGCCGTTGCCGCCGCGACCGCCCGAGCCGCCCGCGCCACCGGGGGAACCTGCGGTGCCGTTGATGGAGTTGCCGGGGACCTTGCCGGGATCGGCGCCGTTAATTCCGACGTAGCCGTCCTGGCCCAGTCCACCGGCGCCACCGTCGCCACCGGCACCGAACACCGACAGCAGACCTACGTTGCCGCCGTCTCCACCGTCACCGCCGCCGATTCCGCCGTTGCCCCCGTTGCCGCCACTGCCGGCCCACAACCCTCCGTGTCCGCCGTTGCCGCCGTTGCCGCCGTGGTCGGTGGCGGTGACGCCCTTGGTCGGGCTGTTGCCGCCTGCGCCGCCGTTACCGCCGAAGGCCAGCAGGGAGAACAGGCCGCCGTTGCCGCCGTCACCGCCACGGCCGCCGAAGCTGCCGCCGCCGCCGGCCCCGCCATGTCCGGCGCTGGCGCCACCGGTGCCATTGGTGCCCCAGATCGTGAACAGTCCGGTGTCACCGCCGTTGCCGCCGGCACCGCCGGTCTGCCCGTTCTGGATCGCGGCACCACCGGCTCCGCCGTCGGCGCCATCGCCCAGGAACACCCCGCCGTTGCCGCCGCGGCCGCCGTTCCCACCGTGGTAGGACCCGGTCGACCGGCCGCCGTCGCCGCCGACACCACCGTTGCCGGCCAGGCCGGCCGAACCACCCCGGCCTCCCGTCGACCCCGCCTCGACCTGGGCTCCAGCGCCGCCCGCGCCGCCGTTACCGGCGATCAGACCGCCGCGGCCGCCGTTGCCGCCTGCGCCGCCGTTGACGGTGGCGACCCCGGCGCCGCCGGCTCCGCCGTCACCGAACCAGCCGGCGCTGCCGCCGTTGCCGCCGTTGAAACCGTTGCCGCCGTTGCCGAAAACTCCGCTGTTGCCGCCATTGCAGGCCGTGCCCGCCGCGCAGGTCTCTGCGGTCCAGGAGTAGCCGTTGCCGGCGAGAATTCCGGCATTGGGGTTCGCCGCCGTCCCGTCGCCGACAAAGATCCGGATGATGCTCTCGGGTGTGGGGGCGGTGAACGTCGAGAGCTTGGCGGTCGCCGAGGCAGCTGCGGGCTTCGATGTCACGATCGCCGAGTCGGCACTCGTGGTGGCAGCGGCGCTCGCGGCTACCTCGGTCGCCTTCTTACCCGAGGTGGCCGTCCGCTTTGCGGGTGTACTCGGATCGCTGTTCGCAGAGCGTGCCTTCTGGGCTGTTTTCGGCGATGCCGCACCTCCGGTCGCCCTGGACGGACCGGCCGTGGACGAGCTGCTCGATGCCGACGGCCCTTTGGACCCGCCCGCCCCGGCGCTGTCGGCCGATGCCACCGGCATCGAGGCGACGGCGGCGCCGACCCCGAGGGCAACCGCCGACGCGCCGAGCCAGGTCCATGCGTACGACTTGTGAAGTGCCGCAAGGCCATACTCGACTCGGCTTAGCTGCATGCCGCTCTTCGTCGGGCCACCACGACGCCCACCGACATGGGCGGTTCTCGAGACAGCAGTATCCATCAACCAATTCCCCCCCCGTTTGGGATCCACTTCAACCCGGACACCGACGGTCTGACCTCGCCCCCCGGCAAAACGGACTATAGGTCTAATTTTCCCCGGCGTCTATAACTCCGTCGATCGTCGAGCCGGTTCGGTTTGCGCGGGCGCCGACTCCGTCGACCATTAGGCTGGCCGCATGCCGGCGAGCCCAACTTCAGACGACGACGCGGTCGACCCGCTGATCCGCCAGGCCGCGGCCTGGTCGTGGCGCCTGCTGGTGATCGGCGGCGTGATCGCGGTACTGCTGTGGCTGGTCGCCGAACTCCAGGTGATCATCGTGCCGGTGGCCCTGGCCACGATGGTGGCCGCACTGATGTTGCCGGTGGTGGACTGGCTGGATCGGCGTGGTGCGCCGCGCGGCGGTGCGGTGGCGTTGGTGATCCTGGGCGGGTTCGGGATTTTCGGTGGCATCCTGACTTTCGTTGTCAGCCAATTCGTTTCGGGCCTGCCGAGCCTGGTCGAACAGGTCACCCGCAGCATCGACAGCCTGCGCAACTGGCTCATCGAGGGGCCCGCGCACCTCAGCCGCGAACAGATCGACAACGCGGGCAACACCGCGATCAAGGCGCTGCGGGACAACCAGGAGAAGCTCACCACGGGGGCGCTGTCCACCGCTGCCACCCTGACCGAGATCATCACCGGCGCGTTCCTGGTGTTGTTCACACTGATCTTCCTGCTGCACGGTGGACGCAACATCTATGAGTTCGTCACCCGAATCGTGCCCCGCGGACCCCGGGAACGGGTGCGAGCGGCAGGTAAGGCGGGCTTCGGCTCGCTGATCGGCTATGTGCGGGCCACGTTCCTGGTGGCATTGGTCGACGCCGTCGGCATCGGCACCGGCCTGGCCATCATGGGTGTCCCGTTGGCTCTGCCGCTGGCCTCGCTGGTGTTCCTGGGCGCCTTCATTCCGCTGGTCGGTGCGGTGGTCAGCGGTCTGCTGGCCGTCATCGTCGCCCTGCTCGCCAAGGGCTTCGTCTACGCCCTCATCACACTCGGGTTGATCGTCGCGGTCCAGCAGTTGGAGGCGCACATCCTGCAGCCGTTCGTGATGGGCCGCGCCGTCGCGATCCATCCACTGGCGATCGTGTTGGCTATCACCGCAGGCGGTGTGCTGGCCGGCATCGTCGGCGCGCTGCTGTCCGTCCCGCTGGTGGCGTTCCTCAACAGCGCCATCCGGGTGCTGATCGCGGACGATCCCGAGCAGGAGGCCGCCGAACTCGAGGACGCCGACGATGCGGTGGTGATCGCGGCCAAACCGGACGAAGTACCGCCGAGCTCCACCGACTGAGACGCACGGAGCTTCACCAACTTGGGCTCGCCGAGATCGACGAAATGGCGTGCGCCACTTGGTCTTTCCCGCCCAAACGTCGGTTTGGGCGGGAATGGGGTTAGAGCCGGCCCTCGCGGCGCAGCAGGTCGGCTGCGCTGACCCCACCGCCGCGACGGGGGCGATCCTCGCCCTCCTTCTTGCCGCGGGCGTTGAGCTTCTCGGTGGCCACCTCGGAGTCACCTGACTCGGGGCGGCTGATCGGGATCGCGCGGGTCTCCTCCGCCGAGATCGACGCCGGAACGTCGTCGGCGGAATCCGAATCCCGGGGGATCGCCTTGGCGGGAATGGCCGTGGTGGCGTCCTCGGGGGTCGACAGGGCTCTCGTCGGCTCGGCCGAGGGCTGCGGGGTGGCCGGGGCAGGCGGGGTCTTGCCGCGCAGCTCGCCGAGCCACGACTCGATCTCGCGGTCCGGTGCCGGCGGCGGCACGGGCCGGTTGGACCGCGCCGCGGCGGTGGCATTGTTCATCGCCGAGCGAACGGCGTTCTTGGCCACCGCGAACCGGGTGGTCGGAGCCTCGTTGGCCGGTACGCCCTGCGGGTCGGCCAGCCGGGCCGTACCGGCAGCCGACGGAGCCTCCTGCGGCGCGGGCGGAGCCTGATAGTCGCTGCGTCCCACCGCCCGGGGAGCCGCCCGGCCGTCCGGATGGGTCGGATCGGGAGCTGAGCGGGTCGGCACCGGTGCTCCCGCGCCCACCAGTGCTTCTGCCGGTTCCCGCACGACGGGGCGCTTGCGCTCGTCGGGCAGGTGTGTCTCGCCGAGGCCGATCTTGACCTGCAGGCGTTTCATCCAGCGCGGCGCCCACCAGCAGTCGTCACCGAGCAGCTTCATGATCGCCGGCACCAGGAACATCCGGACCACCGTCGCGTCCAGCAGCAGCGCGATCAGCAGACCGAACGCCAGGTACTTCATCATCACCAGGTCGGAGAACGCGAACGCCCCGGCGACCACGGCCAGCACCAGTGCGGCACCGGTGATGAGCCGGCCGGTGGTGGCGGTGCCGATCCGGATGGCCTCGGCGGTGGACATCCCGCGTTCGCGGGCTTCCACCATGCGGGACACCAGGAACACCTCGTAGTCGGTCGACAGACCCCAGATGATCGCGATGATCAGGCCGATCATCGGCGCGAACAGGGGTTGCGGGGTGTAGTTCATCAGCCCCGCCCCGTGGCCGTCGATGAACATCCAGCTCAGGATGCCCATGGTTGACCCCAGGGTCAGCGCACTCATCAACGCGGCCTTGATCGGCAGCACGATCGACCCGAACGCCAGGAACATCAGGATGGTGGTGGTGATGACCAGGATCAGCACCATCAGAGGCAGGTTGGAGAACAGGCTGTGGATGCTGTCCTGCGCCAGCGCGGGCGTGCCGCCGACGTAGACCTGCGTGCCGTGCGGTGGTGTCAGCGCGCGTAGTTCGTCGATCTTCTTCGCGGCATCACCACTGTTGACCAGGCCGTTCTGCAGCACCCGGACGGACGGGTTCTTGGACCCGTCGGACTGGGCCGACCGTTCCTGCCACATCGAAGCCGGGTCGTCCGAACCGGTGAACCCGGGGATCGTCTCGGCCTTGGCGCGGATATCCGCGAGCTGTTGATCGGTGACGGGTTTGCCGTCGTCGCTGCGGATCACCAGCGTCAGAGGTTCGGTGCGGAAGCCGGGGAACAACTTGTCGAACTGCTCCTGCGCCTGGCGCACCGGATTGTCGGGTGGCAGGTACTTCTCGCTCATGCCGCCCAGGGCGAGTTGGCCCAGCGGAATGATCAACAGCACCATCGCGATCAGAATCGGCACAGCGAACGCGATCGGGCGCTTCATCACCACGTTGACCAGCCGGCCCCAGAACCCGCGCTCGACTTCCTCGCGGGTCTTGGTCTTTTGCGTCTTCTCCGCGAACCAGTCGATGATCTTGCGGGAGAAGGTCCAGTTCGCCAGGAACGGCACCCGCAGCAGGGTGCGCACGCCCAGCGCGTCGACGTTGCGCCCGAGAATGCCCAGCGTCGCGGGCAGCACGGTGATGGACAGGAAGGCCGCCAGCAGCACCGAGGCGATGATCGCGTAGGTGATGGACTTGAGGAAGCCGAGCGGAATCAACAGCAGCGGCAGTGACGACGCGACGATGATGACCGCGGAGAAGGCCACCGTGCGGCCGGAGGTCATCACGGTGCGGCGTACCGCGGCCGGGGTGTCGTAGCCCTCGGCGATCTCTTCTCGGAACCGGCTGACGATGAATAGGCCGTAGTCGATCGCGATGCCGAAGCCCATCATCGTGACGACCGGCTGGGCGAAGAAATGGACCGGGCCGAACTCCGCGGTCAGCCGCAGGATTCCCAGTGCCCCGGCGATCGTCAGACCACCGACGATGGCAGGCAGCGACGCCGCGACCGCACCGCCGAACACGAAGAACAGCACGACCGCCACCAAGGGGACGATCGCGATCTCGGCTCGCTTCTGGTCCGTACCGATCGTGCCGGTGAGCTCACTGGCCAGCGGGTTGAGCCCGGCGAGCTGGATGTCGCCGCCGTTGATCTTCTTCAGCGCGGGCTCGACGGCCTGGTAGTTCTTCAGAATGGTGTCGTCGTCATCGCCCTTGAGCGGGATGCTGACGAAGGTGTGCCGCAGATCCGCGGTCTTCATCTGCTGGACGGTCTCGGACGTGCTGGTGGGGGCGCGCAGCCAGCCGACCCAGCTGACGATCTGATCGGAGTTGTCCTTGACCACCGCGTCGAGCTCGGACACCATCTTCTGCTGCCACGCCGGATCGGTGACCTTCTCGCCGTTCGGCGGGGTCAGGATCGCCACGACGTGGCTGGTGCGATCACGGCCGTAGGCCTCGTCGCTGAGCAGCGACGCCTGCACCGACTGGCTACCGGTGTCGTAGAAACCACTCTGCGTGACGTGCTTGCCGAGGCTGGCGCCGTAGACGCCGCCACCCAGGCACAGCGCGACCATGACTGCGATCACGATGTATCGGTAGCGATACACAGTCCGACCCCACCAGGCGAACACGTAATCTCCTAACTAAGTCTTCTGCGACCTGCGCATCGGGTTCTCCTACTCAGACCCGCGATGTCAACAGCGAGGACAGCGGCCGGAACGGCTGTAGCCACGCCCCTTGTTCTGGTAGCGAATCTAGGCCGATTCGCGGCAGCGGCTCCCGGAAAACACCAGGGATGTCCTCCAGGTCGACGAACTCCAAGGTATCCGACGCTAATGCCCAGCTCGCATGTTCGCGAAATCCGAGCACCGAGACCTCGATGCCGGACCGGGCGATGTCTTCCAGAGGCGCCCGGAAGGCCTGGCCATCGGCGGAGGCGACCAGGACGGCCGCCAGACCCTCACTGCGGCGCAGCGCGATGTGGGCGAGCATGTCGCTGTCGACGTCGCTGTCCTCGTCGATCTTCGGTTTGGCGAAGACCGCGAATCCGACATTGCGTAGCGCTTCCACCCACGGGCGAACGACGTCGGCGCTGCCCGGCGCGATGTTGGTGAACACCGTGGCCTCGGGCTCCACCGCGATTTCCGGGGATCCGGCGGCCAGTTCGCTGGTCCTGGCAAGCAACCAGCGGCCCAGCGCATCGAAGCGGGGCCGGTGCGCCGCCGTCGGCCGGCCGCCCAGGATGGACCCCAGCCCCATGTCGAGGTTGGGGGCGTCCCACACCAGCAGCACCCGCCGGGGAGCCGGCGCCGTCTCGTCGCTGCCGGGCAGTGGCAGGTCCGCGTCCGGAACCCCCGCGGTGTCTTCCATCACACTCATGGCCGTTTCACCCAGATCAGCTCGCTGACGGCGCTGCCCGCGTCGTGGGCCTTGCCCTCGTACTTGGTGGTCGGTCGCTGCACCGAGATCGGCAACAGTTCGCCGGGTTCGGCGCGGCGAAGCAGCGGTTCGGCGTCACCGACCTCGGCGATCTGTTCGGCGTACCCGGCGTGATCGGTAGCGGCGTGCAGCACTCCGCCCGGGCGCAGTCGGTCGGCGATGAGCGCCACGGTCTCGGTCTTGAGCAGCCGGCGCTTGTGGTGGCGCGATTTCGGCCAGGGGTCCGGGAAGAACACCCGCACCCCGGTCAGCGTGCCGGGCTCGACCATGTTCTCCAGGACCTCGACGCCGTCACCGCGGACGAGTCTGATGTTGGTGACGTTCTCCCGGTCGATCGCGCTGAGCAGCTGTGCGAGTCCACGGCGGTACACCTCGACGGCCACGACGTCGAGCTGCGGTTCGTCTTTCGCCATCGCCAGGGTGGAGGTTCCGGTTCCGCAGCCGATCTCGAGCACCACGGGTGCCTGGCGGCCGAACCAGGCCGCGGTGTCGAGCAGCCCGGCGGGCTCGTCACCGTATCTGGCCTGGGTGCCGACCTCCGGCCAACGCTGGTCCCACAACTCCTGCTGGGTTTCGGTCAGGCTGGAACGGCGGTTGCGGAAGCTGGTGATCCGGGGATAGCCGTGCGCCGGCCCGAGGGTTTCGGGCGCGGCTGAGCCACCCTGCGCATGCATCCGTCCATCGTCGCTCATAAACCGGGGTGTACCCGCACCGTGGTGCAGATTGATACCCAACAGTTGCCTACGCCTGGTAGTGGCTCGCGCCATAGTCGTGCTGATGCCACCATGACCGGCATGGCGGGCGACGGCGATGGGGCGGCGCGGGTGGCCGTGTTCGGCCGCCCCGGATGTGGTCGCCGGACCGTCTCGCGCGTCCTGGTGGCAGCAGGTCTCGAAGTGGTGTCGACCGATCAGGTGCCCGACGTCGAGGTCTATGTGGTGGCCGAGACGCTCAAACCCGAGGACCGGACGTTCCTGGCTGCGCGGCGCCGGCCCTGTGTCGCGGTGCTCAACAAGGCGGATCTGACGGGGTTCGGCGGCGACGGCCCGGTCGCGGCGGCCGCCCGGCGCTGCGCGCAGCAGGAGTCGGTCGGCGTGCCGCTGCTGCCGTTGGCAGGTCTTTCGGCGTTGGCCGCCCTCGACGACGCAGTGCTGGATGCTCGCGCGCTGGCGGCGCTGCAGGTGCTGACCACCGAACCGGCGAACCTGGGCAGCACCGACGGCTTCGTGGCCGGTGTCCACCGCGTGTCCGCCGATGATCGTGCCCGGCTGCTGGCCGCGCTGGACCTGTTCGGTATCGCCCACGCCGTGCGGGCGCTGCGTGACGGTGCCGACGCGGCCGGGATCCGTGCGGTGCTGCGGCAGGCCAGTGCCGTCGAGGATGTGGTGACGACGGTGACCCGGCTGGCGGCGGCCGGTCGTTATCGCCGCCTCCTCGACGGGATTCCCGCGGACCGGTGCGGTGACGACGCGGTGGTCGCCGCTCGGATGGCCGCGGCGATCGCCGTGGTGGAGGCCGACGGCCTTCGGGTGGACGAGGCCGCCACCGCGCCGGCACTGTTGCGCCGCGCGGTCAGCTGGCAGCGCTACGGATGCGGCCCGGTGTCCCAACTGCACCGGAGCTGCAGTGCGGACATCGTGCGCGGCAGCTTGCGGTTGTGGGAGCGCGCGGGCGGGATCCCGGAGCCGCCGGGCCGGCGACATCGGGCACCCGCGTGAGTGACGATGTCGACTCCCTGGTGTGGGCGGTCGATCCCGACCTGCCCGCGCCGGCGATCACCCGCCGTGACGTCGTGCTGGTTACCGGCCCCTGGCTGGCGGGCAGCACGAGTGTCGCCGATGCGCTGCGCCGCCGGCTGCCCTCGCACACCGTCGTCGAAGCCGCTGACCTCGGTCCCGGACAGGCCCCGGCCGTGGTGGTGTTCGTGGTCTCGGCGACCGCTCCGCTGACCGGATCGGATTGCGAACTTCTCGATGCCGCTGCCGCCGATACCGACACGGTGATTCCAGTGGTCTCCAAGATCGATGTGCACCGCACGTGGCGTGAGGTGCTCGAGACCAACCGCGGGCTGCTGGCCGCCCATGCATCGCGCTACCGCGATGTCGCGTGGGTGGGTGCCGCGGCCGCGCCGCAACTCGGCGAACCCGTTGTCGATGACCTCGTTGCGGCCCTCGGTGAGGCCCTTGCCGATCCAAACCTGGATCGGCGAAATCGATTGCGCGCCTGGGATAGTCGACTGGCGTCGTTGGCCGGACGGCTCGACCGTGCAGCCGACGGCGCGGGCCGGGAGGCCCTGCTGGCCGCGCTGCGCGAACAGCGGTCTGAGCTCCTGCGCCAGCGGCGAATCGACAAGACCGGGCACGCGGTCGCCCTGCGCAGCCAGGTCCAGCAGGCCCGGGTTCAGCTGAGCTATTTCGCCCGCAACCGGTGTGCCTCGGTGCGCACGGAGTTGCAGGAGGACGTCGCGGCACTGGGCCGACGGCAGCGCGCACCGTTCGTCGACTACGTCCGCACCCGGGTCGATGAGGTGGTGGGTGAGGTCGACGAGGGCATCACGCGGGATCTCCTCGACGTCAGCCGCGAGCTGGATCTTCCTGTCGAGCTGCCGGCAGATCCCGTCCCGGTGGTCGAGGTGGCCCCGCCGCCGCTGCGGTCGCGGCGTTTGGAGACCCGGTTGACGACACTGCTCGGTGCGGGGTTCGGCCTCGGGGTCGCGCTCACGGTCAGCCGGTTCTTCGCCGGGGTGGCCCCGCAGTGGGCGGCAGCCGGGGCCGCGGGTGCCGCCCTGCTCGGCGTCGCTCTTGCGGTATGGGTGGTGGGTATCCGGGGGCTGCTACATGACCGCGCCCTGCTCGACAGGTGGGTGACCGAGGTGGTTGCCGGGCTGCGGGCCGCGTTGGAGGAGCGGGTCGTCACCCGGGTACTGGCCGCCGACGCCGTGCTGAGCTCTGCGGCCGCCGGGCGCGACGCGCAGCGGGCAGCCGACGTGGAGAAGGCCGTTGCCGCCGTCGACCGGGAGATTCGCGCCCATGCCCTGGCGCGGGCGCATGCCGTCGCCGAGCGGGATCGGCGACGGCCGGCGATCAGGAGGGCGTCCGCCGTCGTGGCAGCCGAGCTGGGCGGCCGGCGGCAGTACTGAATCGATGAACTGATCGATAATGGGACGTTCTGAATCGTTCCTGTGAGTGATCGGACATAATCCGGATTAACCGTGGGTATCTCACCCGCGTTAACCTTCTTGTAGGGACGAAAGTCTCCGCTATTGCGGCATAAGGCCTGCATCCTGGCAAGAAACCTCAGCAGGAGATACCGATGACCTCAGCGACCATTCCCGGTCTGGATACTGCACCGACCAAGCACGCAGGCCTGCTGGCCTGGGTCCAGGAAGTCGCTGAACTGACACAGCCCGACCGAGTGGTGTTCGCCGACGGTTCCGAGGAGGAGTATCAGCGGCTGGCCGCGCAGCTGGTCGAGGCCGGCACCTTCATCCCGTTGAGCGATTCCGAGGAGCCCAGCTCCTACCTCGCGCGTTCGGAACCCTCCGACGTCGCGCGCGTCGAGTCCCGCACCTTCATCTGTTCCGAGCATGAGATCGACGCCGGGCCCACCAACAACTGGATGGCCCCGGCCGAGATGCGCAGCCTGATGTCGGATCTGTACCGCGGCTGCATGCGCGGTCGCACCATGTACGTGGTGCCGTTCTGCATGGGCCCGCTCGGTGCCGACGATCCGAAGCTCGGTGTCGAGATCACCGACTCGGAGTACGTGGTGGTCTCCATGCGGACGATGACGCGGATGGGCGCGGCCGCGCTGGAGAAGATGGGCGACGACGGATTCTTCGTCAAGGCGCTGCACTCGCTGGGCGCTCCGTTGGAGGACGGCCAGGCCGACGTGCCGTGGCCGTGCAACGACACCAAGTACATCTCCCACTTCCCCGAGACCCGCGAGATCTGGAGCTACGGTTCGGGTTACGGCGGCAACGCGCTGCTGGGCAAGAAGTGCTACTCGCTGCGCATCGCCTCGGTGATGGCGCGCGACGAGGGCTGGCTGGCCGAGCACATGCTGATCCTCAAGCTGATCTCCCCGGAGAACAAGGCGTACTACATCGCCGCGGCATTCCCGTCTGCGTGCGGCAAGACCAACCTCGCGATGCTGCAGCCGACCATCCCCGGCTGGCGTGCCGAGACCCTCGGTGACGACATCGCCTGGATGCGGTTCGGCAAGGACGGCCAGCTCTACGCCGTCAACCCCGAGTTCGGCTTCTTCGGTGTCGCGCCCGGCACCAACTGGAGCTCCAACCCGAACGCGATGAAGACCATCGCCGCCGGCAACACCGTCTTCACCAACGTTGCGATGACAGACGATGGTGGGGTGTGGTGGGAAGGCCTCGAGGGCGAGCCCGAGCACCTCATCGACTGGAAGGGCAACGACTGGACGCCGGAATCCGGCACCCCGGCCGCCCATCCGAACTCGCGCTACTGCACGCCGATGTCGCAGTGCCCGACGCTGGCACCCGAGTGGGACGATCCGCAGGGCGTGCCGATCTCGGCAATCCTGTTCGGCGGCCGCCGCAAGACCACGGTGCCGCTGGTGACCCAGGCTCGCGACTGGCAGCACGGGGTGTTCATCGGTGCCACGCTGGGCAGCGAGCAGACCGCCGCCGCCGAGGGCAAGGTGGGTGCGATCCGCCGCGACCCGATGGCCATGCTGCCGTTCCTCGGCTACAACGCCGGCGACTACTGCCAGCACTGGCTGGACCTGGGCAAGAATGCCGACGAGTCGAAGATGCCGAAGATCTTCTTCGTCAACTGGTTCCGTCGCGGTGACGACGGCCGCTTCCTGTGGCCGGGCTTCGGCGAGAACAGCCGTGTGCTGAAGTGGGTCGTCGACCGGGTCGAGGGCAAGGCGAACGGCAAGTCGACGCCGATCGGCATCGTGCCCGGCGTCGAGGATCTGGACCTGTCCGGTCTGGATGTTGACGAGGCTGACGTGCTCGACGCGCTGAAGGTCAACGCCGACGAATGGCGGGCGGAGCTGCCGCAGATCGAGGAGTGGTTCGAGTTCATCGGCGAGAAGCTGCCCACCGGCGTGAAGGACGAGTTCGAGGCGCTCAAGCAGCGTCTGGCCGAAGCGGACTGATCCGACCGAAGAGCAGCAAGCCCCGGACGCCACGGCGTGCCGGGGCTTGCTGCTCTTCGGGAGGGGTTTGCAGACGAGTCGGTTGAGGGTAGCCGAAAACTTTAGTTTCAGCGCCCTGATCAGGTCTTTCGACCGCTGCAGATCAGTTATTTGCCAGGGTTGTGAAGTTGCCGGGCCGCGGTGGGTGGGCTAGTCTTGGCGTCAGCGAAGGGGAGTAGTTCCTCTGGTGGCCGGCAGGCCACACAGAGCGGATGGTCGACATACTGGCGGCAGTGCCGCCCGGTCATCCACCGGGTTCTGATCCGGCGAGCGAGACCTTCGGCCGACATGTCTATGTCGACCCGAAGTCTCGCGCTGCGTCGCCTCGGGTCGCCTGAGCCGAGGAACCGCCATGACCAGCATCCTGTCCTCCAACCGGGATACCCCGACTCGCTCGCCACGCAGCGTTCTGCTGCGGTCTTTCCTGCTCACCGCCGCATTGATCGCGCCCGCGATGGTCGTCCGGTTCGGCGGCCTGCATCTGGAACCGGTCCTCTCGCTGGTGATCTACGGCGCCGCGGTCGTCGCCGCCAGTTTCGTGCTGGCCTGGGCCGCCGAGGCGGCGCAGGTCGACGTCTCCGGCGGCTTCGCGATCGCGGTGCTGGCCCTGATCGCCGTGCTCCCGGAGTACGCCGTCGACCTGTATTACGCCTTCACCGCCGGGCAGCATGCCGAGTACACCCAGTACGCCGCGGCCAATATGACCGGATCCAACCGGCTCTTGATGGGCATCGGCTGGCCCGTTGTGGTGTTGGTGAGTCTGTATGTCGCCCGGCGCGTGACGGGTAAAAAGACCACCACGCTGATGCTGGAGCCGGGCAATCGCGTCGAACTGGGCTTCCTGCTGATCGCCGGTATCGCGGCATTCATCATTCCGGCCACCGGCCGCATCACGCTCACCCTGGGCATCGCCCTGCTGGCCTGGTTCGGCTTCTACCTCTACAAGCTGACCCGCGGGGATGTCGAGGAGCCTGACCTCATCGGCACCGCCGCGGCCGTCGGAGCGCTTCCCGACCGCGCCCGGCGGACCACCGTGGTCGCTCTGTTCGTGATCGCTGCCGGGGTGATCCTGGCGTGCGCGGAACCCTTCGCGGAGAGCATGATCGGCGCGGGTACCCAGCTCGGGGTGGATCGTTTCCTCCTGGTGCAGTGGCTGGCCCCGTTGGCGTCCGAGGCGCCGGAGTTCATCATCGCGATCATCTTCGCCGCCCGCGGAAAGGGCACGGCGGCCATCGCCACCCTGATCTCGTCGAAGGTCAACCAATGGACCTTGCTGGTCGGCTCGCTGCCGATCGCGTACATGGCCGGCGGTGGCGGCACCGCTCTGGTGCTCGACGGCCGTCAGATCGAAGAGGTGCTGCTGACCGCTACCCAGACGATGATGGGTATCGCGCTGATCCTGGCTCTGCGTTTCCACCGGAACACCGCGTGGATGTTGTTGGCGCTGTTCATGATTCAGTTCCCCATCACCTCCACCCACGGCCGCATGATTCTTTGCGGCGTGTACGGCATCCTGGCGGTCGCTGGTCTGGTGATCAACCGGAAACACCTGTTGGCCACGGTTCGGGCGCCGTTCGCGGGGTGAATCACCCTTCGATTCGGCTTTGCCACGCTAACCTCATGGCGAAGTCGGTCGAGGAGGGTGCTGATCGTGAACAACGGATTGTCCAGGCGAGCCTGGTTCGGGGTGGCCGGCGCGTCGGTGGCGGCCGCCGCATTGAGTGCGTGCGGGTCGTCCACCCAGACGGCGAGTACGACGACGGTGACGGTGCCGGCCTCGCCGACGTTCGCCACCGAGTCGCCCCGGGCCAACATCTCCGACGCGGATATGGCGCTGACCGAGCTCAAACAGGGCAATCTGCGGTTCGTCGAGTCCCGGATGATGCATCCCGACCAGAATCCCGACGCCCGGTTGGCGTTGTCGAAGGCGCAGTCGCCGTATGCGATCGTGCTGAGCTGCTCGGATTCCCGGCTACCACCCGAGGTCGTCTTCGACCAGGGGCTTGGGGACCTGTTCGTGGTGCGGGTGGCGGGCAATATCGTCGACCCGGCGGGTATGGGCAGCATCGAGTACGCGGTCGGGCATCTGGGCTCCCCGCTGATCGTCGTGCTGGCTCACCAGAACTGTGGCGCGGTGTCGGCGACCCTGGAGTCGCTGCAGACGCACACCCTGCCGCACGGTGATATCGAAGCGCTGGTCACCGCGATCACCCCGGCGGTCGCTATCGCGGAGAAGAACTCCGGTCCCGATCTGCTGACCAGCGCCATCAAGGCCAACGCCGATCAGTCCCGCGATCAGATCCTGCAATCCAAGGAGCTCAAACCGGCCCTGGACGCCGGCAAGCTGAAGGTGGTCACCGGCTACTACAGCCTCGACGACGGCACGGTCACCTTCTCCTGAACACCAGTCGACACCCGTCAAAAATGGCTGCCGTAAAGTGCACGCATGCAGATCCGTGAGCACGCCGAAGCCAACCCGGACAAGCCCGCCGTCATCCTCTATCCGTCCGGGACGGTCGTCACGTTCGGTGAGATGGAGGCGCGCGCCAATCAGCTGGCCCACCTGTTCCGTCAGGCCGGCCTGCGTGAAGGCGACTCGGTGGCCATCCTTCTGGAGAACAACGAGCACTTCCACACCGTGATGTGGGCGGCCCGTCGTAGCGGCCTCTACTACGTGCCGATCAACACGCACCTCACCGCGGCGGAGGCCGCCTACATCATCGACAACAGCGCGGCCAAGGCCATTGTGGGATCGGCCGCGCTGCGGCCGGTGCTCGCGGGGCTCGGCGAGCACCTGCCCAAGGGTCTGCCGGAGCTGTTGATCGTCATCAACGACGACGTCGACGGGTGGCTCCGCTACCCGGAATGTGTTGTCGGCCAACCGACTACCCCCATCGTCGACGAGATCGAGGGTGACCTGCTGCAGTACTCGTCGGGGACGACGGGCCGGCCCAAGGGGATCAAGCGGGAACTTTCACACCTGCCACCAGCCGAGGCGCCCGGTTTGATGACCATGCTGGTCTCGTTCTGGATGAACCCCAACGGCGTGTATCTGAGCCCTGCGCCGCTGTACCACACCGCGCCGTCGGTATGGTCGATGACGATGCAGGCAGCCGGTGTCCCGGTGGTCGTCATGGAGAAGTTCGATGCCGAGGGCACTCTGGATGCCATTGCGCGACACCGGGTCACGCATGGCCAGTTCGTGCCGGTGATGTTCACCCGAATGCTCAAACTGCCTGAGAGCGTGCGGAATTCCTACGACCTGTCGAGCCTCGAGCGGGTGATGCACGCGGCCGCGCCCTGCCCGGTCGAGGTCAAGAAGCAGATGATCGACTGGTGGGGCCCGATCGTCGACGAGTACTACGCCTCCTCGGAGGCCATCGGCTCGACGCTGATCAGCGCGCAGGAGTGGCTGGCACACCCCGGGTCGGTGGGCAAGCCGATGGTGGGCAACCTGCACATCCTCGACGACGAGGGCAACGAGTTGCCCGCGGGGGAACCGGGCGAGATCTACTTCGAGAGCCAGAACACCTTCGAGTACCTCAACGATGCCGAGAAGACGGCGTCGTCGCGTCACCCGAAGGGCTGGATGACCGTCGGCGACATCGGCTATGTCGACGAGGACGGCTACCTGTTCCTCACCGACCGCCGCCACCACATGATCATCTCCGGCGGCGTCAACATCTACCCGCAGGAGGCCGAGAACATGCTCGTCATCCATCCCAAGGTGATGGACGCCGCGGTGTTCGGCATCCCGGACGACGAGATGGGACAGAGCGTGAAAGGGGTGGTCCAACTCGTCGACCACGCCGAAGCCTCCGACGAGCTGGCCGAGGAGTTGCTGTCCTGGCTGCGTGACCGGCTGGCGCACTACAAATGCCCGCGGTCGATCTCCTTCGAGCCGCAGCTGCCCCGCACCGATACCGGCAAGCTGTACAAGCAGGAGCTGATCACCAAGTACTCGACGCCGGCAACCACCGGGTAAGCGCCCGGGTCATATGCTGCTCGTCGACCTGGCAGACCCACCCCCGATCGGGCCGGCGGGGGTACCCGGAGTGGTGGTCGCGGTGGGCGAATCCGCCACACCGGAGTCTGAATTCTGGCTTGACATAGCCACATTCGCGCTCACCGATCGTGAACACGAGGATCGCCGGTTCGTGGCGGTCGACTCGATCGCCGACACCGTGGCCGAGCTGGAGCAGCGCTGTCGCCGCTGGCCGCATGCCAGTGCGGTCTGTGACGACGTCCTGCGCGCGGTCGACGTCGACGGACCGGCGTTCCCGGCGATCGTCACCGAATCACTGGCCTACTCGACGCTGCAGTCCGGCCCAGAGTTCGCCCGGTGGCTCGTCGAACGTGGTCCGAAGCAGGTGCCTGCGATACCGGATCCGGTGGTGGCCGAGCGAACCGGATCCACCCTGCACATCCGCTTCAACCGGGTGCAACGGCACAACGCGTTCTCCACCGACGCCCGGGCGCTGCTGTTGGAGGCTCTGACGGTGGCGCTGCTGGACGACACCGTCGACGAAGTGGTGTTCGGCGGCAACGGCCCGTCGTTCTGTAGCGGTGGCGATCTGGCTGAGTTCGGCGCCTTCGACGATCCGGCGAGTGCACACCTGGCGCGGACCCGGCACAGCCCGGCGCTGGCGCTCGACGAGCTGACTCGCCGCCTCGGGCGGGCCTGCCGGGCCGAGATACACGGCCAGGTGTTGGGTAGCGGATTGGAGATGGCGGCCTTCTGCGGCTGGGTGGCCTGCCATCCCGATGCGGTCCTCGGACTGCCGGAACTGGAATTGGGTTTACTGCCGGGTGCTGGCGGAACGCTGAGTGTCACCCGTCGGATCGGCCGTTGGCGCACAGCCTATTTGGTGCTCTCCGGCCGCACCATCGAGCCGGTGACCGCGCTGAACTGGGGTCTGGTCGACGAGATCTCTGCCTGACGGTCGGTCGCACAAACTTGTCGGTGGGTGATGCGAGGATGTGGTCATGTCCTCGTCGATGGTGGTGACCACACCCCAGCAGCGTCTTGAGGCGCTGTTTGCGGAGCTCTCGGAGTTGGCTGGTCAGCGCAATGCGATCGACGGGCGGATCGTGGATATCGTGGCCGAGGTCGAGCGCGAGGAGTTGTGGGGTGCGACCGGGGCGCGCTCGGTGGCCGCGCTGGTGGCCTGGAAACTGGGGGCGACATCAGCCAACGCCCACGCGATCGCCACCGTGGCTCACCGCAGTCAGGACTTCCCCCGCTGCGTGACCGAATTGCAGCAGGGCCGGCTGTCGCTGGATCAGGTCGCCGTCATCGCCGCCGGTGCAGGTGAGGGTTCCGATGAGCACTACGCCGAGCTGGCCGCGGTCGCCACCGTCCACCAGTTGCGCACCGCGATCCGCCTCGAACCCCGACCCGACCCCGATCCCCGGCCGCAGCCCCAACGCAGCATTACCACCACCAGTACCGACACCACCACCAGCTGGCGTATCACCCTGCCCCACGACGAAGCCGCGACGTTCGATACCGCCCTTAAGGCGCACCTCGACGCCCTGGTCAGCGAGTGGACGCGCGACCACCCCACCACGACACCCGACACACCGCCATTGCCCACCACTGTCGACGCCTTCCTGCAACTGGTCACCGACAGCTGGGACGCGCAAGCTACCCGCCGCCCGCACGGCCAGCACAGCACCGTCGTCGTGCACCTCGACATCGACAAGTCCGCCGCCGCACTGCATCTCGGTCCGCTGCTGCCCGATGCCGAGCGCCACTACCTGACCTGTGATGCCACCTGCGAAGTCTGGTTCGAACGCGACGGCCGGCCCATCGGGGCCGGGCGGGCCACCCGCACCGTCGACCGCCGGCTGCGCCGCGCGCTGGAACACCGCGACCGGGCCTGCGCGGTACCCGGCTGCAACAGCACCCGCGGCCTGCACGCCCACCACATCGTGCACTGGGAACACGGCGGACCCACCGAGCTGTCGAACCTGGTCCTGCTGTGTCCGTTTCACCACCGCGCCCACCACAACGGCACCATCACCATCACCGGCCCCGCCGACCAGCTCGTCATCACCGACAGCGACGGCGATCCCCTCACCGAGGCGCCGATTGCCCACACACCCACCCGACCGCCACCGGATGTCCCGTCCTACCCCGGCCCGACCGGCGAACGCGCCCAATGGTGGTGGTACCAACCCTTTCAGGCCCACCCTCCACCGCACAGCAACTAGCTCGAGCGCCGCAGGGTGACCCGATAGGTGTACTGCTCGGGCAGGAAATGGCTCACCGACAACTCGACCGGAGTGCCACTGGTATCGGAGTAGAGCCGGTCGACCCGAAGCATGGCATGGCCCGGGTCGCAACCCACCGCGTCGGCCACCGACTGTTCAGCCGGTGCGACCGTGATCAGCTGTGCTGCTTGGTCGATCGGCTCACCGAGGTGGGGTTCCAGGACCCCGATGACGGTGTTGGTGCCGACAGCTCCAGTGATCAACGCGGGGGAGTCGAGGACCAGGCGGGCCACCGGCTCGGGCAGGTGCACCGTGGTGAGCACGAACGGGACACCGTCGTGGAAACGGCGGAACACCACGGTGTAGACCACGTCGTGGTCCAGGCCCAGTCGGCTTGCCGCGTTGACATCGACCCGCCGCGAAAGGCCCTGCAGCACTTCCATAGTGGTGTCCTGAGACAGATTCATCAGGTCCTCGATCGAACCCAGCTGGCGCAAGTATCCCCGGCCGGTGGCGTAGGTGCCCCGCCCGGGTACCCGGTACACCACGCCATCGGCGACCAGGTCCTGGAACGCGCGACGCACGGTTTGGCGGGACACCCCGTACTCGGCGACCAGTTCAGACTCGGTGGGCAGCCGGACACCGTCGGGATAGGCCCCGGCAGCGATGTCCTCACGCAACCGTCTCCGCAAAACCTGATACGCCGGTTCGGGTTTCATGGCATCACATGCCTCCCACGTCTGATGTCGGCATCACATGCCTCGCCCGTCTGATGTCGGCATCAGATGCCTCGCCCGTCTGATGTCGGCATCAGATGCCTCGCCCGTCTGATGTCGGCATCAAATGCCTCCGCGGGCCACCAGCTGCCCGGCGATGACGTTGCGCTGGATCTCGTTGGTGCCCTCGCCGACGATCATCAGCGGTGCGTCACGAAAGTAGCGCTCGACGTCGTACTCCGTCGAGTAGCCGTAGCCGCCGTGGATGCGCACGGCATTCAACGCGATCTCCATGGCGACCTCGGAGGCGAACAGCTTGGCCATGCCGGCCTCCATATCGCAGCGCTGCCCGCTGTCGTACTGCTCGGCAGCGTGGCGGGTCAGCTGGCGGGCCGCTGTCAGCTTGGTGGCCATATCCGCGAGGTAGTGGCCGATCGCCTGGTGTTTCCAGATCGGCTGCCCAAAGCTCTCGCGGTCCTGTGCATAGGCAAGCGCGTCCTCGAGTGCGGCGGTGGCCACTCCGAGGGCGCGGGCAGCGACCTGAATGCGGCCGGTCTCAAGGCCTTTCATCATCTGGGCGAAGCCCTTACCCGGCTCACCACCGAGGATCGCCGACGCGGGCACCCGGCAGTCCTCGAACACCAACTCGCAAGACTCGACACCCTTGTAGCCGAGCTTGGGCAGGTCTTTGGAGACCGTCAGACCGTCGGTGGGTGATTCGACGAGGACCACCGAGATCCCGGTGTGACGCGGCTTGGCCTGCGGATCGGTCTTGCACAGCAGAGCGATCAGCCCTGAGCGACGGGCGTTGCTGATCCAGGTCTTGGCGCCGTTGATCACCAGGTGGTCGCCGTCGCGGCGGGCCACACACGTCATGGCCTGCAGATCGGAACCCCCGCCGGGCTCGGTCAGCGCCATGGTCGCCCGCAGGTCACCGGTCGCCATCCTCGGTAGGTACGCGCGCTTCTGCTCCTCGGTACCGAAGATCTCCAGCAGTTTGGCTACTACGGTGTGCCCGCCCATTGCGCCGGCCAGGCTCATCCAGCCGCGGGCCAGTTCCTGGGTGACCTCGACATAGCAGGGCATCGACACCGGAGAGCCGCCGTATTCCTCGCTGACCGCCAGGCCGTAGATGCCGATCTGCTTCATCTGCTCGATCCACGCCTCGGGGTAGGTGTTGGCGTGTTCGATGTCGCGGACGGCGGGCTTGACGTCGCGGTCGACGAACGCCCGCACCGTGTCCACGAGCATCGTCTCTTCATCGCTGAGGGTTGTCATCGGGATACGCTCCATTGCCTCGAAATGTACGGCCATATTGACATGCCGCGCGCAGAACTGCCAGCATGTGCGACTGTGACTTTGTACGGCCATATTGGCGCAGGCGAGGCGGGCGGCCCCTATTTCGACGACCTCGTGGTGGGTCAGGTGTTCGACTGGGCGCCGTCGATGACGCTGACGTCCGGTGCGGCGGCCTCCCACCAAGCCATCCTCGGTGACCGGATGCGCCTGTCGTTGGATGCCGAACTCGCGCACGCCGTCGTCGGGGCCACCGGACCGCTGGCACACCCGGCGCTGGTGTGTGACGTGGCCATTGGCCAGAGCACGCTGGTGACGCAGCGGGTCAAGGCCAACCTGTTCTACCGCGGGCTCACCTTCTATCGGTATCCGGTCATCGGTGACACCCTGTTCACCCGCACCGAGGTGGTCGGGCTGCGGCAGAACAGCGTCAAACCGGGGCGGCCATTGACAGGTCTGGCAGCGCTGCGGATGACCACCATCGACCAGATCGGCCGGCTGGTGCTGGACTTCTACCGCTGCGCCATGCTGCCGCTGAGCCCCGATGCGTCCGACACCGGACATGCCGACGATTTGTCGAAGATCGGCGCAGATCTGGCGTCCCCGCCCGACCCGACCGCCGACTGGAACGCGGTGGCCTTCCGCGAGCGGGTGCCCGGGCCGCACTTCTACCCCGATATCGCCGGATCGGTGCTGCGCAGTACCGGAGACGTCGTCAGCTCTGCCCCCGAACTTGCCCGCCTGTCGTTGAATATTGCTGCAACACATCATGATTCGCGTGTCGGCGGCCAGCGGTTGGTCTATGGCGGTCACACCATCGGGTTGGCGCTCGCCCAGGCAACCCGGTTGCTGCCGAACCTCGCCACGGTGCTGGACTGGGAGTCGTGCGACCACACCGGGCCGGTCCACGAAGGTGACACGCTCTACAGCGATCTGCACGTCGAAGCGGCCGAAGAGTTGCCCGGTGAGCGGGGAGGCATCCTGCGGCTGCGATCGGTGGTCTATGCGGTGGCCGCCGGCGGCGAGGATCGGCAGGTCTTGGACTGGCGGTTTCGCGCGCTGCACTTCTGAGGTCCGACGCCGAGATCGACGTTGTGCACGTCGGCTCTCGCAGTTGTGCACCCGTTCGTCGGTTTCGGCGAAGCGGGGCGGGGCGAAAAGGGGGCGGGGCGGGACAATGAGTCGGTGAACGACTCCTCGACCGGCTGGGCCGCCAGCGGGCTGGCCTGGCTCACGGGGTTCGCCGACGGACCGCCCGACCACTCCCGGGCGGCGGTGGCCACCCGCGCCGAGAGTCTGGCCGCCAGACTGTCGGCGGCCTGGCGACTGCGCGTCGATGCGGGCTGCCTGCTCACCGGCCGCGCCGCGCTGCGGGGATTGCATCGCGCGGGCCGCACCTCGGCCGGTGGCGCGACCCGGTTGCTGCCCACCGCCGACGGGTGGTGTGCATTGACCTTGTCGCGCCCCGACGACATCGGAGCCGTCCCCGCACTCGTCGAGGCTGACGACGTTCCCACCGACCCGTGGACCACCGTCACCGAATGGGCCCGCACCCACGCCAGCGACGCCGTGCTCGAGCGCGCCGTCCTGCTCGACCTGCCGGTAGCCCGCCTCGGTGAGACGGCGCCCGGCCCGCCGCGAAACACCCCGCTCGGCCCTGCGTCATCGCCGCGGGCCGCGGCCGGCCTGCTGGTCGCCGACCTCACCTCGATGTGGGCAGGCCCGCTGTGCGGACAGTTGATGGCCAGTGCCGGTGCCACCGTGGTGAAGGTGGAGAGCCCGCACCGCCCTGATGGCACCCGGGCCGGGGATCGACTCTTCTACGACTGGATCAACCAGGGAAAGCTCTCGTATGCCATCGATTTCGACCGTGACGCCGCTCGGCTGAAGGCGCTGTTGGCGGCCGCGGACGTGGTGATCGAAGGATCCCGGCCCGGGGCGCTCGCACGCCGGGGACTGAGCCCGCACGCCCTGGCGGGGCCACCGGGACGGGTCTGGGTGCGCATCACCGGCCATGGTGCCGACTCGCCGCGGGTCGCCTTCGGGGACGACGCCGCCGTGGCCGGTGGGCTGGTGGGCGCCAGCGGCACCGGGCCGGTGTTCTGTGGTGACGCCATTGCCGACCCCCTCACCGGTCTGGAAACTGCTGTGGCAGTGTCAGATTCGCTGTCGCGGGGCGGGGGTGAGCTCATCGAGGTGGTGATGTCCCAGGTGGCCGCCACGTATGCCGCGCTGCCCGCCGAGCCCGCGGGTGGCTGCGAGGCCGCGCCGCCGCAGCCACCGCCGCCGGCACCGCCGGCTGCCGGGCTCGGGGATGACAATGCCCGCGTCGACGCTCTGGTGGCCCAGAAGGGCGTTGCGCCATGCTGATTCAGCGCGCCACCTTGCTAGACGGTCGCGCCGTCGACATCCGCATCAGCGACCGGATCGATGCGGTCAGCCCGTCGTTGGCACCGCGGCCGCATGAGTCGGTGTTCGACGCCGCGGGCGGCACCCTCATCCCCGGCCTGCACGACCACCACGTCCACCTGCGGGCCGCGGCCGCGGCGCTGGACTCCGTCCAGGTCGACCATGCGCACGTGTCGGGCCGGGCCGGGCTGGGCGCGGCACTGGCGGCGGCCACCGTCGGCTCCGACGGCTGGATCCGGGCCGTCGGCTATCACGAGTCGGTGGCCGGGCCGCTGGACCGCACGGTGCTCGACGAACTGCTGCCCGCGGTTCCGGTGCGCATCCAGCATCGCAGCGGGGTGTTGTGGATGCTGAACTCCGCCGGCCTGGCCACCGTCGGCATGCCGGACCATCCCGACGGCAGGCTGCGCAGCTATGACGATTGGTCGCAGGCCGTCGCCCGCCGTGACACCCCGCTGACCCCGCTGAGTCAACGGCTCACGTCCTACGGTGTCACCGGCGTCACCGACGCGACACCCGATCTCGACGCCGACGCCGTCGTCGCGCTCACGCAGGCCCACGGGCACGGCGAACTGCGCCAGCACGTGCACTGGCTGGCCCCCGGTAAGCGGATCCTGCACGACGACTCACTCGACCTCGACGAGCTGACCGACTGGATCGCGGCCCGGCACCGGGAGGGGCCGGTGGCCGTGCACTGTGTGACGGCAAGCCAACTCGTGGTGACACTGGCCGCGCTGGAGGCTGCCGGGTGCCGTCCCGGTGACCGCATCGAGCACGCCGCGGTGGTACCTGTCGAGAGCCTGCAGGATCTTGCCCGGCTCGATGCGGTGGTGGTCACCCAGCCGAACTTCGTGGCCGAACGCGGCGATCAGTACCTGGTCGACGTCGCGGCGCACGACCAGCCCGGCCTGTGGCGACTGGCCTCACTGCGCAGCGCCGGGGTGCGGGTGGCGCTGTCGACCGATCTGCCGTTCGGCGGTGCCGATCCGTGGGCGGCGATGCGGGCGGCGGTGCACCGCACCACCGGCGCCGGGGCGGTGCTGAACTCCAGCGAATGTGTCACGCCCGCAGCGGCTTTGGCGATGTTCTGCGGGCATGCCGACCAGCCGGACAGACCCCGCACCATCGAGCCCGGACAGCCGGCCGACCTGTGCGTACTGGCCGCCCCGCCGGGCGAGGTCCTGGCCGCACTCGACGCCGACCTCGTCACCGCCACCGTCATCGGCGGCCGGCTCTACGAAGTCAGGAGCTAGTCGGCAGATCCCGGAACGCGGTGCTGCGGTATGGCTCGGGCTCCTTGGGCAAACCCAGCACCCGCTCGCCGACAATATTGCGCTGGATCTGGTCGGTGCCCCCGCCGATCGAGGTGAAGTAGGCGTTCAGCGCGCGGAACGTCACAGCGTCACCGATCGGGTGGTCGGGTCCGCTCAGCATCGACTCCGGGCCGACGATCTCGGTCTGCACCCGTGCGGTCTCGTGCAGGATCCGTGACATCGCGATCTTGCCCAGCGCCAGCAGGGTCGCGGCCTCGGCGCGGTCACTGGTCGCCTTGGCGCGCTGGGTGTTCCACCGGTTGACCGCCGCGTAGCCCTCGACCCTGGCGATCTCCTGGCGGATGTGCGCATCGCTGAGAGTGCCGGCTTGGCGTGCCATCCCGATCAGGCTGTCGTTGTCGGCCTGCGGCTTCTTGGCCGAGCGGGAGGTCCGGGCCAGGTCGCCCATCAGGCGGCGCTCGTAGGCCAGCGCCACCTGCAGCACTGACCAGCCGCCGCCCGGCTCACCCACCAGGTTCGCGTCGGGTACGCGTGCGCCGGTGATGAAGACCTCGTTGAACTCGGACTCGCCGGTAATCTGGTGGATCGGCCTGATCTCCACCCCGGGCTGGCGCATCGGGAACATGAAGAAGCTGATTCCGTTGTGCTTGGGCACATCCCAGTCGGTTCGCGCGACCAGCAGGCCGTAGTCGGCGGACTTCGCGAACGACGTCCACACCTTCTGACCGTTGACCACCCACTCGTCGCCATCGCGGTCGGCCCTGGTTCGCAGGCCGGCCAGATCCGATCCGGCGCCCGGCTCGGAGTACAGCAGGCACCACTTGCTCTCGCCGCGGATCGACGGCGGGATCAGCCGGTGCTTCTGCTCCTCGGTACCCAGGTCGTGCAGCGTGGTGGCGAACAGATTGGACCGGTCATGACCCGTCCCCGGCGCGCCAACGGCGGCGAATTCGGCTGCGACGATCCGTGATTGGCGATCGGTGAAGCCGCGGCCCCACCACTGCGGTTCCCAGCTGGGCACGGCCAGTCCGGCCGCGAAGACCAGCTGCGCCCAGTCGCCGCGCGCCATCGCCGGATCCCAGTTCGCCGCCAGCCAGGCGCGGATGTCGTCGCGCACCTCGTCGTCGGTCATCACTGCGCCTCCCGTAGCCGGATGTAACGTTCCCGATGCCAGGCCGGGTCGCCGAAGATCTGGGCGTCGGTGCGTGCCCGCCGCAGGTAGAGGTGGGCCGGGTGTTCCCAGGTGAACCCGATGCCCCCATGTACCTGGATGTTGGTGGCCGCGGTGAACACGAACGCATCAGAGCAGAACGCCTGTGCCAGAGCCAGATCGGCGATCCGGTGGGTATCTGCGGCGTCGAAGGCCGCTGCCACGTGGCGGGCCGCCGACAGCGCGGACTGCGCCTCCAGCAGCATGTCGGCGCACAGGTGCTTGATGGCCTGGAAACTGCCGATCGCGCGACCGAACTGGAACCGTGTCCTGGCGTAGTCGGCGGCCATCTGCGTCACGCGGATCGAGGCACCGGCCTGCTCACCGAGGAGTGCGATCGAGCTGCGGTCCAGTGCGTCGTCCAGTGCGGCAGAACCGCTGTCGATGGATCCGACCAGTCGGGCCGGTGTCTGATCCAGTGTCAGCCTGCCCTGCTTGCGGGTCTGGTCGACGGTGGTCAGCGGGCTGACCGCCAGGCCGGGCGCATCGTGGTCGACGGCGAAGATCCCGGTGCCGGCCAGGACGTAGAAGCGCTGTGCGGCGGTGGCGTCGAGCACGTACGTCTTGGCGCCGGACAATCG
Organism: Mycolicibacterium anyangense; assembly: GCF_010731855.1. Taxonomy (NCBI): domain Bacteria; kingdom Bacillati; phylum Actinomycetota; class Actinomycetes; order Mycobacteriales; family Mycobacteriaceae; genus Mycobacterium; species Mycolicibacterium anyangense. Next base: position 4,543,754 of record NZ_AP022620.1, read on the forward strand.
CCAGGACGCGCCATTCGCCGTCGCGGTGGTGGCCGACTCGGCAGGCGGCCGGGCGTGACCTGGCTCAGCGTGCGCCACGGTGGCGATCAGCTCCCCGGTGGCGATCCTGGGCAGCGCGTCGGAGTTCTCTTCCGAATCGCCCAGGGCGACAAGCAGGTTCGCCGTCAGCACCGAGGATAGGAAGGGGGCGCACAGCAGCGCGGCGCCCATCTGTTCGGACACCACCCCGAGTTCGGCGGCACCAGCCCCAGCACCGCCGAACTCCTCGGGGATCACCAGCCCCGGGATGCCCATCGCGGCAAGCTCGGCCCACACGGCCGGGTCATGACCGCGATCGTCGGCCATCAGTCGCCGTACTTCGCTCTCCGGTGAGCGTTTGGCCAGCAGGTCGGCCACCGCCTCGCCGAGGTCGCGCTGTTCGGTGCTCAGTGTGGGGGTCACGGTGCTCATGAGAGATGCGGCCGCAGGCTGGCGCACTGGCTGTCGAAGAACGCCCGCGAGATCGACGCCTTGGGGGCGATCCCGTCGAAACCGTGGAAGGCTCCGGGCACCACATGCACCTCGCACGGCACACCGGCGTCCTGCAGCCGTTGCGCGTAGGCGAGATCCTCATCGTGGAACAGGTCCAGGGTGCCGACGCCCAGCCAGGCCGGGGGCAGACCGGCCAGGTCGGCACGGCGGGCGGGGACGGCGATCTGCGGGTCGGCGCCGCCGAGGTAGGACTGCCAGCCGTAGCGGTTGCTGGTGGCGTTCCACAACCGGTGACCGGGGTCGTGCAGGTGCTCGCCCACAGTGCGGTCGTCGAGCATCGGATACACCAGCACCTGGAACACGGGGGCGACCTCGCCGCGGTCGCGGGCCAGCAGTGCCAGGGCCGCCGTCAGGCCGCCGCCGGCGCTCGCCCCGCCGATCGCGATGCGGTCGCGATCGGCGCCGGGCAGGTCGGCCAGCCAGGTCAGCGCGGTGTAGCAGTCCTGCAGCGGCGCCGGGTAGGGATGCTCGGGGGCCAGCCGGTAGTCGACGGAGGCCACCGTGATCCCCAGCGCGGCGACGAACCGGCGGCACAGCGCGTCGTCCTGGGCGGCGGTCCCGATGACGTAGCCGCCGCCGTGAATCCATAGCAGCGCACCGGTGGTGGTCGTGGCGCCGGCGGGCCGGTAGAGCCGCACCCCGACACCCGAGGGCAGGGTCAGCACCTCGACACCGTCGTTGTCGACGCGCATCAGCCCGGTGATCCTGCGCAGGGCGGGCGTCGTCAGGCCGGAGATGAGCTTGCGGGGGACGAACCGCGCGGCACTGCGCAGTTCGTGATGGATGTCAGTGTTGGACACCTGTCGAGTATGGCCCGCGGTCGCAACGCCGTCGCGGCTGCCCCCGGGTGAGACGGCCCTTGCTCGCCGGTGGGCCGCGACGTATCGTGAGGTCCGCTATTACGGAACTCCGCGTAGCGTAATTGCGGAGGCGGTGAGAGGACCCGGTATGACCCGCAATCCCTATGCCGGCCAACCGTTCACGTCGTCCGACGAGGAGATCGCCGCGGCGTTGGAGCAGGTCAGCATTCCCACCCTGCTGCTGTCGCTGGTGCACATCACCGGCGATCCGCGCTACATCCGCGAGTTCCACCAGGCCGGGTTGTTCCTCAACGAGGTGCAGGGCTTCATGTCCGAGGAGGACAAGGCCAAGGCCCGCGCGCTGGCCCTGCCCGTGATCGCCGACTACCGCGACCGCGGCTGCCCGGGCCCGGTGCCGCTGAGCTCCGAGCTGATCGGCGAGATGCTCGACTGGGCGGCGTGCGAACACGTCGACGCCGAATACCAGCCGATGGTTCTCGAGGAGATGGACCTCGAGGGCGTCGACCCGCGGCGCCCCGCCGCACTGGATCCCGCCGCCACCGCCGACTTCCCGGTCGTCGTGATCGGCTGCGGGGAGTCGGGTCTGCTCGCGGCGATCCGGCTCAAGCAGGCCAACATCGGGTTCACCGTGATCGAGAAGAACGCCGGTCCTGGCGGAACATGGTGGGAGAACAGCTATCCCGGCGCGCGCGTCGATGTGGCCAATCACTTCTACTGCTACAGCTTCGAGCCGTCCAACAACTGGTCGCACTACTTCGCCGAACAGCCGGAGTTGCGTGCCTACTTCGAGTCGGTGCTCGATCGGCATGCGCTCAACGACAACGTACGCTGGGAGACCGAGGTGGTCTCGGCAGTCTGGAACGACGCCGACGGCAGCTGGCTGGTGACGGTCCGTGGCCCCGACGGTGCCGAGTCGCAGCTGCGGGCCCGCGCGGTGATCACCGCGGTCGGACAACTCAACCGGCCACAGATCCCCGACATCGAGGGCGCAGATACCTTCGCGGGCCCGGCGTTCCACTCGGCGGCCTGGGATCACACCGTCGACCTCGCCGGCAAGCGGGTCGCCCTGATCGGGGCCGGTGCCAGCGGATTCCAGATCGCCCCCGCGATCGCCGATACCGTCGAGCATCTGACGGTGTTCCAGCGCACCGCGCAGTGGATGTTCCCCAACCCGATGTACCACGACAGCGTTCCCGAAGGCGTGCGCTGGGCGATGGACCACCTCCCGTTCTACGGCCGCTGGTACCGGTTCATCCTGATGTGGCCCGGTGCCGACAAGGGTTTGGACGCAGCACGTTCGGATCCCGGCTACACCCATCCCGATGACCCCGATTACGCGGTCAGTGAGATCAACGCGATGGCCCGGCTGATGTTCAGCGACTGGATCACCACCCAGGTCGACGGAGACGACGAGCTACTGGCCAAGGTGCTGCCGGACTATCCGGCCACCGGCAAGCGCACCCTGCAGGACAACGGAACCTGGCTGAAGACCCTGCGCCGCGCCGACGTCGAGCTGGTTCGCACCCCGATCGAACGGATCACCCCGACCGCAGTCGTCACCGCCGACGGTGTCACCCACGACGTGGACGTCATCGTGTACGCCACCGGTTTTCGGGCCACCGAGGTGTTGTATCCGCTGACCATCACCGGCCGCGACGGGGTGGACCTGCGCACAACGTGGGGGTCCCGTCCGGTGGGCTATCTGGGCGTCACCGTCCCGGGCTTCCCTAACTTCTTCATGCTCTACGGCCCCGGCAACCATCTGGCGCACGGTGGAAGCCTGATCTTCAACTCCGAACTGCAGATGCGCTACGTCAACCTGCTCCTGGCCGAGCTGATCGGCAAGCACCTGCATTCCATCGAGCCCACCACCGAGGCCACCGACGACTGGCATCGCCGCCACCAGGCCGAGATCAAGACCATGGTGTGGGCGCACCCGTCGATCAAGCACTCGTACTTCAAGAACGCCGACGGCGAAATCCACACCGTGAGTCCCTGGCGGCTGCCGGTGTTCTGGGGCGCCGTCCGCGAACCCGACTGGTCGAAGTTCGTCGTGAGGAACTAGGAGACTCCCATGCGCGCGGTGCTCATCGAGACCCCCGGGTCGGTGCGGGTGGACACCTGGCCCGACCCGGTGCTTCCCGGACCGGACGCTGCGATCGTCCAGGTCAGCGCGACCGCGATCTGCGGCTCGGACCTGCATTTCTACGAGGGGGATTACCCGTTGTTCGCGCCCGTCTCGCTCGGTCACGAAGCGGTCGGCACCGTGGTCGAGGTCGGCCCGGATGTGCGGACGGTCAAGGTCGGTGACCAGGTCCTGGTGTCCTCGGTAGCGGGATGCGGCGGCTGCATCGGCTGCGCCACCAAGGACCCGACCCGGTGTGTGTCGGGCCCGCAGATTTTCGGCTCCGGCGGTCTCGGCGGTGCCCAGGCCGAACTGCTGGCCGTCCCGGCCGCGGACTTCCAACTGCTGCGCATACCCGAGGGCATCGGCACCGAACAGGCTCTGCTGCTCACCGACAATCTGTCGACCGGGTGGGCGGGCGCCAAGCGGGCCGATATCCCGTTGGGTGGCACCGCGGTGGTGGTCGGGCTGGGCGCGGTGGGTCTGTGTGCGGTGCGCAGCGCGCTATTCCTCGGTGCCGCACAAGTTTTCGCTGTCGACCCGGTTCAGGAACGCCGGGACCGGGCTGCGGCTCTGGGTGCGATACCGCTTCCGCCGCCCGCTCTGTCCGCTGTCATGGCGGCCACCGGGGGCCTGGGGGCCGACTCGGTGATCGACGCGGTGGCCAGTGACACCTCGCTGGACGATTCGATCGCGACGGTGCGCGCCGGCGGCACGGTCTCGGTGATCGGGGTGCACAATCTCAACCCGTACCCGTTCCCGGCGCTGGCGTCCCTGGTGCGCGGCCTGACCGTGCGCTGGACCACCGCGCCGGTGCAGCAGACCTGGCCCGAACTGATCCCGCTGCTGCAGAACGGCCGCCTCGCCGTCGACGGCATCTTCACCACCCGGCTGCCGCTGGATCGCGCTGCCGAGGGCTATGCGGCCGTCGCCTCCCGCTCCGGCGAGCACGTCAAAGTGCTGCTCACGCCGTAGCGGCGCGGTAGACGGTCTGCCCCTCCTTGACGGTCTCCACCACACCGATGTCCTTGATGGCCATCGGATCCACGGTCAGCGGATTGTCTTCCAGCACAACCAGATCGGCGAGCTTGCCGACTTCCAGCGAGCCCTTCTGGTCGGCCTCGCGGTACTGGCGGGCGGCGTTGATCGTGATGGCCTTGATCGCCTCCAGCGGGGTGACCCGCTGATCGCCACCGATGAGCGCCCCGCTGCGCGATACCCGGTTGACTGCCGTCCAGACCACGAACATCTGATCCAGCGGCGTCACCACGAAGTCGGTGTGGTTGGTGGGCTGCAATCCGAGATCGATCGCCGCCCGCATCGGGGACAGGAAGTGCGCCTGCTCAGGGCCGCGCAACTGGACGTGGGCATCACCGAAATAGAAGGCGTGTGAGGTGAAGAACGACGGGATGATCCGGTAGTCGACATAACGCTGCAGTTGGTCGCGCCGTACGAACTGGGAGTGCACCATCACCGTCAGCCGGTCGCGGCGCAGGTCGTCGGCGGCGGCGAACTCGTGGGCGGCCAGTGCGACGTCGATGGCGGCGTCGCCGTTGGCGTGTATATCCAACGGAAGCCCCAGGTCGTAGACCTGTTTGAACCACCCGTTGACGGTGTCCTGGGAGAACCCGAGCTCACCGCGCCAGTTGTGCTGACCGTCCGGGCCGTCGGTCAGGTACGGCGTGCTGAAGTAGGCGGTGCGCCCTTGCGGTGAGCCGTCCAGCGTCACCTTCACCCCGCCGAGCTTGACCCGGTTGCGGTAGCGGCCGAACTCTTGTGGCGGATGGCTGCGTAGCACCTCGTCGAGTTCCAGGATGAACGGGTAGGCGACGACGTCGATCAGATTCGCACCGCCTTCGGCGGCCCGGTAGATCAGCTCCACATCGGCGGCATGGGTGGCGCCTTCGTGTGCGGTGGTGATACCCGCGGCGGCGTACAGCAGCTGACCGGCTCGACTCCAAGAGATTTCCTGTGCAGCAGTGGGTTTGGGCATGGCGGCGAAGATCGGCAGGAATGCCGTCTCCATCACCAGGCCATCCGGTTCGGTCGATCCCGGCTTGCGGACGATCACCCCGCCGGGCGGTGTGGGGGTGTCTGCGGTGATGCCGAACATCTGCATCGCCGCGGAGTTGAGCACCGCTCCGTGCATCGACACATGGCCCACCACCACCGGGTTGTCCGGGAACTCGGCGTCGAGATCTTCCTTGTGCAGGGCTCGCCCGCCCGGCATCAGCGTGTCGTCGTAGCCGTAGGCCACGATCATCTCGTCACGCGGTATCCGCTGCGAGTCCCGGAACTTCTTGAGCTCCTGGATGATCGCCCCGACGTCGGCACCGGGGCCGGCCGGTGGTGAGAAGACGTTGACCTGGTTGGCCACCGTCAGGGAGTTGATGTAGTGGCTGTGCGGGTCCAGGAACCCCGGCAGCAGCGTCGCACCGGCCAGATCGACCACCCGGGTGTCGGGTCCCTGCTGGCCTGCCAGCACTTCGTCATGGCCGCCGACCGCGACGATGCGTCCGTCGCGTACCGCCAGCGCCTGCGCCGAAGGGTTGGTGTCGTCGACGGTGACGATGTCACCGCCGACGTAAACGGTGTCGGCAGCTGTGGCCATCTGGACCTCCCGGGGGTCGACCGAAAGTGTAGGCCAGCAGCGGGCCTCCTGCGGCTCGGAATCACCAATCGCGGCAAACACCCCCGTGCTGGGTAAGCCAAGGGACCACACGGACCTGGCGGCCGGATGGCCGGCGGCAGCAAAGATGAACGGTTCGGTGTGATTACCGTTTCCGGCCGGGGAGTTGCGGGTACGCTCGCGCCATGACGGGACGACCGTGGGACCGGCTGAGCTGGATGCTCGAAGCCGGGCCCGCCGACTACGCCTTGGCGATGAGTGTGGCCACCGCCCAGTTGCCGGTGATCGGGCGGCACCTCGAACCGCTGGGCGCCGCGACCGCGATGAGTGTCTGGGGCTACCGCCATCTGCCGGACTTCATGCAGTCGACCGCCCGGTCCTGGCTGGCCCCGGGAGCCGGGCAAACCCGAAAGTCGCAGCGGGTGAGTACCCACGAGGTGTCCGACGCCGGGCTGCGCGGTGTGGTGGCTGCCGAGGATCTGCAGATCGACTGGCCGGCACCGGACCGGATGCCACCGCTGTGGAAGGCCTTCGAGCATCGCAAGCTGCTCTACCGCTCCGGGGTGCGCTACGGCAACCATCCGGCGCAGCGGCTCGACGTGTGGCGGCGCAAGCACCTGCCTGTCGAGCCCGCGCCCGTGCTGCTGTTCATCCCCGGTGGCGCCTGGGTGCTCGGTACCCGCATGCTGCAGGGGTACGCGCTGATGGCGCATCTGGCCGCCAAGGGCTGGGTGTGCCTGTCGATCGACTACCGGGTGGCCCCACACCACCCGTGGCCCAACCACATCCACGACGTGAAGACCGCCATCGCCTGGGCCAGGGCCAACGTCGACCGTTTCGGCGGCGATCGGGATTTCGTTGCGGTGGCCGGTGCGTCGGCGGGTGGCCACCTGGCCGCGCTCGCCGGTCTGTCCATCGACGACCCGCACTATCAGGCACACCTACCGGAGGGTTCGGACACTTCGGTCGACGCCGTCGTCGGGATCTACGGCCGCTACGACTGGGAGGACAGGTCCACCGACGAACGGATCCGGTTCGTCGAGTTCCTGGAGCGGGTGGTAGTCAACAAGCGGCTCGACCAGCACGGTGAGGTTTTCCGCAGTGCCTCACCGATCGCGCGGGTGCACTCCGAGGCGCCGCCGTTCCTGGTGCTGCACGGATCGGCCGACACGGTCATTCCGGTCGACCAGGCCCGCGGATTCGTCGAGCGGCTGCGTGCGGTCTCGCGATCCCCGGTGAGTTACGTCGAGCTGCCCGGTGCCGGGCATGGTTTCGACATGGTCGACGGTGCCCGGACCGGCTCGGCGGCCACCGCAATCGGCTTGTTCCTCAACCACATTCACCGTGACCGAACCAGGATGGCTGCCCGAGAGGTCATCTGAGCGGTCGCCGAGATTGTCCGGTGTGGAGGTGCAGCGGTGAAAAGGCTCAGCGGCTGGGACGCGGTGCTGTTGTACAGCGAGGCCCCCAACGTTCACATGCACACCCTCAAGGTGGCGGTCATCGAGTTGGAGGATCTCGGCGGCCGGACCTTCGGCGTGGACGAGTTCCGCGAGGTGTTGCGGGGGCGGCTCTACAAGCTCGACCCGTTCCGCTACCAGCTGGTGGACATTCCGTTCAAGTTCCACCACCCGATGTGGCGGGAGCACTGCGACGTCGACCTCGACTACCACATCAGGGGTTGGCGGGTCGCGCAGCCGGGCGGACGCCGCCAGCTGGACGAGGCGATCGGGCAGATCGCCAGCACGCCGCTGGATCGCCGCCGGCCGTTGTGGGAGATGTACTTCGTCGAGGGGCTGGCCAACGGCCGTATCGCGGTGGTGGGCAAGATCCATCACGCACTGGCCGACGGCGTGGCATCGGGCAATCTGATGGCGCGCGGCATGGATCTGCAACAGGGTCCGGACCCGGGCCAGGCCTACCGCACCGACCCCCAACCCCAGCGTGGCGAGCTCATCCGGTCGGCCTTCGCCGACCACCTGCGCCAGATCGCGCGGGTGCCTGCCACGATCAAGTACACCGCCGACGGTCTGGCTCGCGTCCGGCGTAGCTCGCGCAAGCTCTCGCCCGAACTCACCATGCCGTTCACTCCGCCGCCGTCTTTCCTCAACCATGTGTTGACGCCCGAACGACGTTTTGCAACAGCAACTTTGGCGTTGGCTGAGGTAAAGGAGACCAGCAAGCACCTTGGTGTGACGATCAACGACATCGTGCTGGCCACCGCCGCAGGTGCGCTACGGACTCTGCTGCTGCGCTACGACGGTGTCGCCGACCATCCGCTGCTGGCCTCGGTGCCGGTCAGTTTCAACTTCGATCCGGATCGGGTGTCGGGCAACTATTTCACCGGGATGATGGTGGCGCTGCCGGTCGAGATCGACGACCCGCTGGAACGGGTGCGCCACACCCACGACGCGGCCGTCACCGCCAAGGAAGCACACCAGCTGGTCGGGCCGGAACTCATCAGCCGGTGGGCGGCATATCTTCCGCCTGCACCTGCCGAGGCGTTGTTCAAGAGGTTGTCGGCCAAGGACGGTCAGAACAAGGTGATGAACCTGCCGATCTCCAATGTGCCCGGGCCGCGCCAGCGCGGCAGGGTCGGCGGAGCGCAGGTGACCGAGATCTACTCGGTGGGTCCGTTGACAGCGGGCAGCGGTGTGAACATCACGGTGTGGAGTTACGTCGACCAGCTCAACATCTCGGTGCTCACCGATGGGGCCACCGTCGGCGATCCCCATGAGATCACCGACGCGATGTTGACGGCGTTCGCGCAAACACGTTTGGCGGCAGGGCTTTCCGACGAATTGACCGTGGTCGAGTCGGCAATGGCGCAGGCCTGACGTCAGGCCGGGACCACTGTGTCGGGGTCATCGGCCTCGGCGGCGGGGGTCTGGCTGTGGGCCTCCCCGGGTTCGTCGATCGATTCGGTGGTGTCGGTACGTTCGATGCTCAGCTGATGGCGGAACCCCAGGAGCACGCTGGTGATCAGCGAGATCGAGATGATGGCCTCGGCGATGAAAAACGATCCGAAGTCGATGATCGAGCCGATCGGTGGGCTGCCGGGAACCGCATTGCGCAGCGGGATCAGGGCGAACAGGATGGCGGCCATCATCGAACACGCCGGGAAGATCAACCCCCGCCGCCAGTGCAGGACGTAAAAGGCGGCTGCCACCGCGGCGGCCGACAGACCGAGCATCAGCACCATGATGAACACCGCGAACACCAGGGTCGGTGCGCTGCGGTGGATGCCGAGCCGGATCAGCGTGCCGCCGCTCGAGGAGGTGGCCTTGGCGGTGTCGATCTGGAAGAACAAATCGGTGTTCATCACCGTGACGGCGGTCGGTAGTTCGGTGCCGTCGCCGTCGATGACGTGCAGCTCCATCGTCGACTGATACCGGTCGAAGGGGTAATTGGTGACATGCCCGGTCATGAACATGCGCTGTTCGACATCGGGTGCGGAGTCACCGGCCTTGATCGGGTCGCGCCAATTGCCGACTGCGTTGGTGAACAGCGTGGCGTCCTTGGCGAAATTACCTGAGTCGTCGGCCAGTGAGCCAAACGGGCGGACATCGGTGACGGTCATCGAGTAGGCCTGGCCGGCGGTGTCGATCTTGGTGATCCAGGCGGTGACCTCGACCCGGTTCGGGTTGTCGAAGTCACCGAAGTCGGTCACCTGGTCGGTGTTGCTGTTGCTGACCAGGAAGCCGCTGACGCTGGCGGCGACGATGATGGCGAGCACCGCGCCGAAGCCGAGGATTCGCCGGACACTGATGCGCCGCACCTGCCGGAGACGCTCACGCATCGGTATTGTCCCCCTTCGGCATCCGGCTGGCATACACCCACGACAGGAACTGGCCGACCGCCTCGGCGGAGCTGTGTGCCCGGGGCGTGGAGAAGATGTCGAACGCATGCTGAGCGCCGGGCAGCTCGGCGTAGAGCACCTGCGACTGGGACACCGTGCGCAGTTCCTCGACGAACTCGCGGGCCTCAACCACGGGGATCAGCGAGTCATGCTCGCCGTGCAGGATGAAGAACGGCGGGGCATCAGGACGCAACCGGCGGATCGGGGAGGCGTCGACATAGATGTCGCGGAATCGGCTGAACTGGCGCTTGACCACCAGCCGCTCGAGGTAGCCGATGAACTCGCGGCGTCCGCTACCGCGGGTGGTGTACCAGTCGTAGCGCCCGTAGACCGGTACGGCGGCCACCACCGAGGTGTCGGCGCTTTCGAAACCCGGTTGGTACTGCGGATCGTTCTGGGTCAGGGCCGCCAGCGCAGCCAGATGACCGCCGGCCGAACCACCGGTGATCGCAACGAAATTCGGGTCGCCACCGTATTCGGCGATGTGGTCTTTGACCCAGGCCAACGCCCGCTTGACGTCCACGATGTGGTCCGGCCAGGTGTGGGCGGGGCTGACCCGATAGTTCATCGCCACGCAGATCCAGCCGCGGTCGGCCAGATGGCTCATCAGCGGGTAGGCCTGCGGGCGGCGCCAGCCCAGTGCCCACGCGCCGCCCGGCACCTCCAGCAGCACCGGAGCCTTACCGTCCGTGGGCAGATCGCGGCGGCGCCACACGTCGGCCAGGTTGGCTCGCCCGTGCGGCCCGTAGGTGACGATATTGGTCTTCTCCACGAACTTTCGGCGCGACCAGGTGGTGCGCCACGCCGTCGGGCGCCCCGTCGGCGACGGTGTGGTCGGCAGGGTGTCCAGGACATCGGCGAAGTCTTCGCCGAGACCGTCCACCAAGGCCGCGCGCAGTACCGGGCGCGGGGTGGTGAGGTTGCGGCGCTGGATCGCGGCCAGGAACCCCCAGGACAGCGCGGTCAGCCCCAGCGCCACCAGGCCGCGCCGGCCACGGAAGTCGCCGCGCAGTCCGCGGCGCGCGGCGTCGAGCATCGACCCGGCGGCGTAGAACGCCGGCAACTCCGAGGTGGGCCAGCCAACCCAGAATACCGCCAGAGTCGGGTAGCCCCGGCGGGCCAAAGGGCGAAATCCGTTGGCGGCATTGGCCAGTTCGACGATCGAGCGCAGCAGCGGCCGCGGTCGGCGAAGCTCAGCGATCAGGCGTGCGGAGGGCGAGGAGTTCATTACGTAGAATCTTGCCAGTGCTGCCGCGAGGCAGCTCGGTCAGGATGGTGATCTCCCGCGGGACTTTGTAGTTGGCCAGGTTCTCCCGGACGTGCGCTTTCAGGTCATCGGGGGTGGCGACGGCGGCTTCGGTGAGCACCACGAACGCCACCAGCCGCTGCCCGTACTGCTGATCGTCGACGCCGAGCACGGTGGCCTCGGCCACCTCGGGATGGGTGGTCAAGGTCTTCTCGACCTCGATCGGGTAGACGTTCTCGCCGCCGGAGACGATCATCTCGTCGTCGCGCCCCACGACGAACAACCGCCCGGCTGCGTCCACCCGGCCCAAATCGCCCGACGACATGTAGCCGTCGCGAAAGTCCTTGGTGGTGCCCGAGGTATAGCCGTCGAACTGGGTGTCGTTCTTGACGAATATCCGGCCCACGGTTCCGGCGGGTACCTCGTTGAACTCGGCGTCGTAGATCCGGATCTCGGTGCTCACGGCCGGGGTGCCCGCGGTGTCGGGGGCGGCCCGCAGGTCCCGCGGTGTGGCGGTCGCGATCATGCCCGCCTCGGTGGCGTTGTAGTTGTTGTAGATGACGTCGCCGAACCGGTCCATGAAGGCGATCACCACGTCGGGGCGCATCCGGGAGCCCGAGCAGGCGGCGAACCGCAGGGTACGGCCGCTGTAGCGGTCGAGCACCTCCTCGGGCAGGTCCATGATGCGGTCGAACATCACCGGCACCACGCACAGCCCGGTGGCCCGGTGCTCGTCGACCAGCGCCAAGGTGGCCTCGGGGTCGAACTTTCGCCGGGTCACCACGGTGCACGCCATCGCGGAGGCGAACACGAGTTGGGAGAACCCCCACGCGTGGAACATCGGCGCCACCACCACCGTCGTCTCACCCAGGCGCCATGGGGTGCGGCGCAGGATCGCCACCAGATTGCTCGCCCCGCCGCCGGAGTGTTTGGCGCCCTTGGGTGTTCCGGTGGTTCCTGACGTCAGCAGGATCAGCTTGCTGGTGCGGGTTGCCTTCGCCGCGCGCTGGCCGCGGTGGGTGGTGACGAGCGCCTCGACAGTGGGGGCGTCGGTGGCGGTGTCGGTCCAGGCCAGGATGCGCCGCGCGGCCGGTTGGTTGGCCAGGGCCTGGTCCACCGAGGCGCTGAACTCCTCGTCGTAGATGACGGTGTCGACGCCTTCGCGGTTGACCACCTCGGCCAGCGCGGGACCGGCGAAGGCCGTGTTGAGCAGCAGCACGTCGGCGCCGATGCGGGTGGTCGCGATCAGTGCTTCGACGAAGCCGCGGTGGTTGCGGCACATCACCCCCACCACCTGCGGTGTGCCGCCCGGTAGATGCTGCAGCGCGGCGGCCAGGGCATGGGAGTCGGCGTCGAGCTCCCGCCAGGTCAACGTCCCGAGTTCGTCGATCAGGCCGGGGCGGTCCGGGTACCGCGCTGCCGCGGTGGCGAAACCCGTTGTGATGGAGAGACCTTCGTCACGGGCGGCCGCGATCATCCGCAGCGTCCGGTCCGGGCGCATCGGTGTCAGGAACCCGGCCCTGGCCAGCGTGGTGACAGCGGCACCCACGGCGGTGAGCCGCGGCAGGGGGTTCATCAGCCGATCACCGGCAGCCGGCGTTCTTTGGCAAGCTCGTCGAGAGCCTGCTGCATGACGCGGCGGACGTACGCATCGACGGCGTCGATGTCGGGTTCGGCACCGAACTGCTCGGCGATGTCGATCGGTTCGAGCACCTGGGTGACGATCTTGGTGGGCAGCGGCACGTTGACCGGCAGCACGGCACTCAACCCGAACGGGAAGCCGAACGAGATGGGCAGCACCTTGCTGCGCAGGATCTTGTCCAGGCGCAGCAGCTTGGCGAGCCCGGTGCCGCGGGACAGGTACAGCTGGCTCTCCTGACCGCCGATGGCGACAGCGGGAACGATCGGCACCCCGGCGTTGAGGGCTGCCTTGACGTACCCAGTCCGGCCGTCGAAGTCGATCCTGTTCTCCTGCAACGTCGGCCGGTAGACGTCGTAGTCACCGCCAGGGAACACCACCACCACGCCGCCGGAACGCAACGCCTGCTCGGCGTTGGCGGCGTTGGCGCGGATGAATCCGTTGCGGATGAAGAAGTCGGCGGTCGGACCGGTCATCAGCATGTCGTGGCTGAGCGTGTAGACCGGCCGGTCGTAGCCGAAGGTGTCGTAGAACCCGAGCGCGAATATCGGCACATCCATGGCGAACAGGCCGCCGGAGTGGTTGCTGACCACCAGGGCGCCGCCGTGCGGGAACGACTCCAAGCCGCGGACCTCGCTGCGGTGGTAGAGCCGCAGGAACGGCCGAAGGACCGACATGGTGCGCTCGACCAGCTGAGGATCCCACTTCGCGGTGTCGCCGCGGGTCGCCTCGCGCGCGCCCATACCGGCCTCCTGGAGGAAATGGAACGTGTTCTAGTTTCCGATCGTACCGCCCTGAGTGCGACGCGTGAATCCCGCTGGTTACCATCAGCGGCATGAGCGATAACGCCATTACCGAAGAGCCCGCCGTCCTCGTAGAGCAGAGCGGCCGCATCCTGATCATCACCATCAACCGGCCGAAGGCCAAGAACGCCGTGAATGGTGCCGTGAGCAATGGTCTGGCGGCTGCCATGGACCAGCTCGACGACGATCCTGGGTTATCCGTGGGCATCGTCACCGGTGCCGGCGGTACGTTCTGCGCAGGCATGGACCTCAAGGCCTTCGTTCGCGGTGAGAATGTCGTGGCCGAGGGCCGCGGCCTGGGCTTCACCGAACGCCCCCCGGTCAAGCCACTGATCGCGGCTGTCGAGGGCTATGCGTTGGCCGGCGGCACCGAGCTCGCACTGGCCACCGACCTCATCGTCGCGGCCAACAACTCGGCCTTCGGCATTCCTGAGGTCAAGCGTGGACTGGTTGCCGGTGGCGGCGGTCTGCTGCGCCTGCCCCAGCGCATCCCCTACCAGATCGCCATGGAGTTGGCGTTGACCGGAGATAACCTGCCCGCCGAACGTGCTCACGAGCTGGGACTGGTCAACGTACTGGCCGAGCCGGGTCACGCGCTGGAAGCAGCGATCGCGCTCGCCGAGCGGATCACCGTCAACGGTCCGTTGGCGGTGGCCGTCACCAAGCAGATCATCACTGAGTCGCGGGGCTGGTCGCCCGAGGACCAGTGGAAGAATCAAGCCAAGCTCTTCGCGCCCGTGTTCGCCTCCAACGACGCCAAGGAAGGTGCGCTCGCGTTCGCCGAGAAGCGCACACCGAACTGGACCGGCAGCTGATCGCTAGCCGGCCCAGCCGCTGACCACCACGTCCCACGGATCGCCGTCCCGGGCTGCCGCCAGCGTTATCCGACCCAGTCGGCGGGCATAGGTTGCGGTATCACCGAATTCGTCGATCCAGCTGCGTGCCCGCATCGTGGCCAGCCATAGCCGATGCTCAATGGTGACGCCGATTGCTCCGTGCAGTTGGTGCGCCGCGGTGACGACGGTCGGGACGACGCGGCCCAGGACCACCTTGGCCACCGTCACCGCATACTCGGCCTGCGGGCTGTCGAACCCGTGCTGGGCGACGGCCGCGACCGCGAGTTCGGCTGCTGCACGTGCCCTTTCGACCTCACCGGCCATCGAGGCCAGGGCATGCTGCACCGACTGGAAGGCGCTCAGCGGCCGGCCGAACTGTTCGCGGTCACGGGTGTGGGTCACCGAGTTCTCGACCGCCGCGTCGAGCGCACCGAGGGCCTGTACGCAGCGCGCCCAGGCCCCGCGCCGCTCCAGTTCGGCCGCGGCGTCCACGGTCACGAAGTCGAGCTCGGGCACGGTCACGGTGTCGCGGGCTTCACCGCCGACATTGTGTCCTGCGGTGATGGTCAGTTCACCCGGGTGCGCGACGGCCACCCGCAGTGCTGAGCCGTCGCGCAATGCGAACACCACGGCGCCGGCCTCGGACGCGTACGGCACACCGGTGATCGCCGACACCCCGTGATCGCCCAGGGCGACGGTGAGCGGGCCGTCGCCGGGCACCGTCAGCCCGGCCGTAGCGGCCAGCCAGCCGGCGAGCACGTCGGTTTCGGCCACCGGCACCGTCACCGCGTGCCGCGCCAGGGCGCGCAGGACCAACGCGAGTTCCCTTGGGCTGCCGCCTGATTCGGGATCGCTGGTCAGGCGGGTCAGCCCCGCTTCCTCCAGGTGCCGCCAGGCGGTGGTGTCGAAGGCGTCGGGCAGCGACCGGTGGCCGATGCGTTCATCGAAACTGCGGGTGCCGATATCTTCGGCGAGCTGCCGCAGTTCAGCGAAATCGTCTGTGCTGTGCGATGTTGCGAACACCCCGCCGGTCAGAGCTTTCATCGGTGCCATCCGTTCTTCGCGCAAGCGCTCATCACCTCAACCCCATCCCTCGGGCCACGACGCCGCGCAGCACCTCGTTGGTCCCGCCCCGGAGGGTGAACAGTGGCGTGTGCAGTCGTGCGACGTCCAGCAGTGCTGCGACCTGATCGCGCCCCGGCACGCCCGAATCGACGTAGGAGAACAGGTCGGCGGCCAACTCCGCCGACTCCTGCTCGAATCGGGTGCCCAGGTCCTTGACCAGTGCCGCCTCGTTCACCGGGGCCTTACCTTCGGCCAGTTCGCGCGCCACCGACACCGACAGCTGACGCAGCGAGATGAGCCGAGCCACCAGATCACCGACGGCCGCCGCGGTGTGGTCGTCCACGTCGTCCTGGCTGGCCAGTACCCGGATCAGCGCGGTCAGCAGCGCTGCGGTGCTCAGGATCCGCTCGGGACCGCTGCGCTCGAACGACAACTCGGCGGTCACCTGATGCCAGCCGTTGCCGATCTCACCCAGCACGTTGTCGTCGTCGATGAACACCTCGTCGAAGGTCACCTCGTTGAAGTGGTGCTCGCCGGACATCAGCACGATTGGGCTGATGGTGATGCCGGACGGCAGGCAGGAGCGCAGCGACCCGGGGGTGGGTCGAGTGTCCGTCGGGACGATGAACTGGCTGAAACCGGCGTGCCGCCGCCCGGGGTCCACCGGGCTGGTGCGGGCCAGCACCACGATCTGGTGTGCCAGATGCGCGCCGCTGGTCCACACCTTGGTTCCGGACAACACCCAGCCCCCGTCGGTGCGGGTGGCCTTGGCGGCCGCCGCGGCCAGATCGGAGCCGGCCTGCGGTTCGCTCATCCCGATGGCCGAGAACAGCTTGCCCGCTGCGATTTTCGGTAGCAGCCGCCGACGCTGCTCTTCGGAGCCGTAGGCCAGCAGACCGGGCGCGACTTGCCGGTCGGCGATCCAGTGCGCGGCGACCGGGGCGCCTACGGCCAGCAGTTCCTCGGTGACCACGTAGCGGTGCAGATGGCTCAGGCCCTGGCCACCGTACTCACGGGGGATGGTCAGGCCCAGGAATCCGGCTGCACCGAGCCGCGCGCTGAACGGCTCATCCCAGCTGGACAGCCACGTGTCGACCGCTGGCTGCCAACCGAATTCGGCCCGGTCCGCGTCCAGGAAGGACCGGATCGAGGCCCGCAGCCGGGCCAGCTCGGGCTCATTGGCGCACAGCGCCGCGAAGTCGTCGGTCATGATGCTCACCGGTATCCCGTCACCCGCGCCATGATTGCGGTCTTTCCGTCGTCGCCGATCGCCAGTGCGTCGCCGACTGCCGAGTTCCGGCCGACCCGCACGGCCCTTCCTTCATAGCGTGAATGCTCACCGGCGAACAGCGGTCGCAGGAAGTTCACCCGCAATGAGGCGGTGCGCAGCGGGTCGTGCTGGCCGGCGTTGATCGCGGCCGAGGCCACCAGTTCCAGGCCGGCACTGCTGACGCCGCCGTGGACGATCCCGATCAGGTTGTTGACGATCGGGTCGGCGCGCTGAGCCAACGTGTACGGCTCGGCAGTGGTCGGCACCGGCTGCACCGACATGAGATCGGCCAGACTGGTCTGCGGTGAGCGGTTCAGCGGGTCCCGTCCCCTGGGCACCGGGCCGTCGGGGCCGCCGCTGATCACGACGGTCCGGACCGTACCGGTGCCGATGGTGACGTCGCCGTGGGTCAGCGTGCAGATCGCCAGCAGGGTGGCGCGGAGCGGACCGATGGGCCGACTGCTGGCGACCACCTGCTGGTCCGGGTCCGCCAGGATGCGGTCTATTCCGTCCGGGCTCAAGTCGATGGTGAGTTCACTGGACACGGTCCACTGCCCGGCCCCGCGACGGAAGTAATTCGCCCGCCCACCCACGTCGTCGACCAGGATCGCCAGCGCGGCGATCGTCGGCTCCCCGGTGAACGGGTTGACCATGCCGCCGATCGGCATCGCCGCCGTGATGGTGGCGGCAGCCTGGTCCTCCTGCAGCGTGGTGATGGCGAACCTGGTCAGGACGCTTTCCGGAGTTTCGGGATCCTGCCCTGCGACATGCTGTTGCGACGTCGTCACACCTGTATTCCAACACGTCGGCCATAGGCTCGAGACATGGCCACCGTCTACTTCACCGCTTCCAGCCTGGACGGCTTCATCGTCGACGATCACCACAGCCTGGACTGGCTGACCTCGCGCGAGATCGACGTCGACGGCCCGTTCGGCTACCGGGCGTTCGAAACCGGGATCGGCGCTCTGGTGATGGGCTCGGCGACCTACGAATGGCTGCTGGCCAACCAGCCCGGACCCTGGATGTACAGCCAGCCGACCTGGGTGCTCACCCACCGACCGCAGATCATCGCCGAGGATCACCCGGTTCAGGTATTCAGTGGCGCACCAACCGATCTGCACCCGCGGCTCGTTGCGGCCGCAGGTGACAAGGACGTCTGGGTGGTCGGTGGTGGCGATGTCGCCGCGCAGTTCGTGGCTGCCGGGCTCGTCGACGAGATGATCGTCTCCTACGCGCCGTGCAGTCTGGGATCGGGGGCGCCGGTCCTGCCCATTCGGTCGGAATGGACGTTGGCCGAGACCGGTGTCAACGGTGACTTCGTCTGCGCGCGTTGGCAGTTCAGGAGTTAAGGCTCGGTACACCGAATTTTGTGACGAATTCCTTTGCCTTGATCAGGAATTCGATCTGAGTGGCTACCTCGTGCAGCGGTTGCAGGGTGCGCACCGAGCGGCACAGCACCACCGCGCCCTCCAACGCCGAAATGGTGGTGTCGGCTAGGGATGCGGCTTCAGTGTCGTCGAAACCCTCCCGGATGAACGCCTGTTTGGAGGCTTCGCGCCAGCGGCTGAAGATGTCACCGGCCAGTGCGGTGAGCTGCTGATCGTCCTCACCGGAGCCGACTGCCGCCGCCAAGACCGGGCATCCAGCCGAGTAGTCGCTGGCGATCAGCGCCTCTTCCCAGAGTTCGACGAATCGGGTCAGCAGGACCGTCGAGCTCTTGCCGGCCGCCTCGTCGATACTCGCGGTGATCTCGTTGCCCGCGTAGTCCAGCGCCTCGCGCAGGATCTGGCTGCGGCCCTCGGGAAAGTGGTGGTAGACCGAGCCGCGCGGGGCGCCGCTGCGGGCCAGTACTTCGTCGACCGTCACCCCGGCGGCGCCGTGCTCGCGGAGCACCTGTGCGGCGCTCATCAACATCTTGGTCCGCGTCGAACCCCTGGTTCGACGCGCGGTGTCCTCAGGTGCCTTTTCGGCCATTCAGGCCGCGGAGGACGGGCGGACCGAAGAACCCCGCCACGGCAGTGCGCGGACCCCGCGACCGAACAGCTGTCTGCGCTTGTCAGGGACGTGGCGAGTGAACCGGTGGCCGGCGATGTTGAGCTCGATCAGCCACATGTGGTTCTCCTCGGGCGGCAGGTCAGGGCCGGTGCCATAACTATGGTTATGACCATAAGATGAGAGTTTCGTAAGCGCAACTATTAATCTTCGTGCGCGAAAGTTGACCTCGAACGTGCAGCTCTGACCTGCAGGGATGAATCGAGTGTGAGGTATGTCTATGGTGTAGATCATAGTTCGGTTGGTCACCTCAACGCCCTGATCAGGCCACCTGAACGGGCTAGGCTCAGCTCAGCCGCAACGGGAGGCGCAAGCGCATGGGCCATTACAAGAGCAATGTCCGCGACCTCGAGTTCAACCTCTTCGAGCTGCTCGGCCTCGAGAAGGTGCTCGATGGTGCCGACTACGCAGACCTCGACGGCGACTCCGTGCGCCAGATGCTGGCCGAGGCGGCCCGCCTGGCCGAAGGTCCGGTGGCCGAGTCGTTCGCGGAGACCGACCGCCACCCGCCCACCTTCGATCCCGACGCGCATACGGTGGCCATCCCCGAGCCGTTCAAGAAGTCGCTCAAGGCGTGGCAGGACGGTGAGTGGTTCCGGGTCGGTCTTGACGAGCAGGTCGGCGGCGTCCCGGCCCCGGCGATGGTGAGTTGGGCCATCAACGAACTGGTGCTCGGCGCCAACCCGGCGGTGTTCATGTACCTGGCCGGCCCGATCATGGCCAACATCCTCTTCCACATCGGCAACGACGAGCAGAAGCACTGGGCCCAGCTCGCGGTGGACCGCGGGTGGGCCGCCACCATGGTGCTCACCGAACCCGACGCTGGATCCGACGTCGGCGCGGGCCGGACGAAGGCGGTCGACGCCGGGGACGGCACCTGGCACATCGAGGGCGTCAAACGGTTCATCACCAGCGGCGACACCGATGATCTCTTCGAGAACATCATGCATCTGGTGCTGGCCCGACCCGAAGGAGCAGGACCGGGCACCAAGGGGCTCAGCCTGTTCTTCGTACCCAAGTTCCTGTTCGACCCGGAAACCGGTGAGCCGGGAGAACTCAACGGTGCCTTCGTCACCAACCTCGAACACAAGATGGGGCTCAAGGCGTCGGCCACCACCGAGATCAGTTTCGGCCTGCACGGCAAGCCGGCCATCGGATGGCTGGTCGGTGACGTCCACAACGGCATCGCCCAGATGTTCAAGGTCATCGAGTACGCGCGAATGTTCGTCGGTACCAAGGCTATTGCGACACTATCCACCGGCTATCTGAACGCCTTGGAATACGCCAAGTTCCGCGTCCAGGGCGCGGACATGACGCAGATGACCGACAAGGCCGCACCGCGGGTGACCATCGTGCACCACCCCGACGTACGTCGCGCCCTGATGACGCAGAAGGCCTACGCCGAAGGTCTGCGGGCGCTGTATCTCTACACTGCGGCCCATCAGGATCCGGCCGCTGCTGCGGTGGTCTCGGGTGCTGACGCGGAACTTGCCGAGCGGATCAACGACCTGTTCCTGCCCATCGTCAAGGGTGTCGGGTCCGAGCGGGCCTACCAGACGCTGACCGAATCGCTGCAGACGTTCGGCGGATCAGGGTTCCTGCAGGACTACCCGATCGAGCAGTACATCCGCGACGCCAAGATCGACTCACTCTACGAGGGCACCACCGCGATCCAGGCCCAGGACTTCTTCTTCCGCAAGATCGCCCGCGATCAGGGGGTGGCACTGACTCATGTCGTCACGCAGATCGAGACGTTCATCGACAGCCCGGACGCCCGGCCGGAACTCGCCGGTGCCCGCGCCCTGCTGGCCGACGCACTCGACAATCTGCGGGCCATGGTCGCCACTCTCACCGGCTATCTGTTCGGTGCCCAGCAGGATGCCCGCGAGCTGTACCGGGTCGGCCTGGATTCGGTGCCGTTCCTGCTCGCTGTCGGCGATGTGATGATCGGCTGGCTTCTGCTGCGGCAAGCCGAGATCGCCCTGGGTGCCCTCGACGGCGAGCCGGACCCCCGGGAGACGTCTTTCTATCGCGGCAAGGTCGCGGTGGCCACCTTCTTCGCCCGCAACGTGCTACCCCGCCTGGCCGCCGAGCGCCGCATCGCAGAAGGTGTCGACCTGGCCATCATGGACCTGGATGAGGCGGCGTTCTAGCTGTCGGCCAAGATGGCGGGGTAACCGGTGAGAAAGGGTTGACCCCATGCAGGTGATCACGTCCATCGACGGCGCCCAGGCGCTGGTCGGGCAGGAACTCGGCGTCAGCGAGTGGTTCCAGATCGACCAGAAGCGCATCAACGACTTCGCCGACGCCACCGGTGATCATCAGTGGATCCACGTCGACATCGAGCGCGCCAAGGCTGAAAGTCCATATGGTGCACCGATTGCGCACGGCTTCCTCACCCTGTCGCTGGTTCCGGCGCTGTCCAAGGACAACTTCCGCCTCGAGAACGCCAAGATGGCCATCAACTACGGGCTCAACAAGGTCCGTTTCGTGGCGGCCGTGCCGGTCGACAGCCGGGTGCGGGTGCGCTCCGAGCTGGCCGGCGCCGACAAGGTCGACGACAACACCGTCAACCTCACCGTGAAGCACACCATCGAGATCGACGGTGTGGACAAGCCGGCCGCGGTCGCCGAGATGATCGTGCGCGCCCTGTTCTAGCCCCGCCCGCCACGATGAGCGCCGTGGACAGCAGCATCGCCAGCTCGGGTTGGGCGATGGCTCGAGCGACTCGGCGGGCGCGATCTGTGATACCCATGCCCGCTGAGTGTCGGCACTCGGGTGAACCGTTACGGACACGAGAATGGCCCCCGCAGAGCGGGGGCCATTCCCGTTGTCTCGCCGGGCTATTCGGGCTGGTAGCCGAACGGCAGCAGCACGCTCTTGGCCTGGGTGTAGGCCTCGATGCCTTCGGGGCCGTTCTCCCGGCCGATGCCGGAGTTCTTGTAGCCGCCGAACGGTGAGCCCGGATCGAAGGCGTACATGTTGACCGCGTAGGTGCCGGTGCGGATCTGGGCGGCGATCTTCATCGCCTTGTCGTTGTCGGTGGTGTACACCGAGCCGGCCAGCCCGTAGACCGAGTCGTTGGCGATGCGCACCGCGTCCTCCTCGGTGTCGTACGGGATCACCGCCAGCACCGGCCCGAAGATCTCCTCCTGGGCGATGGTCATCGCGTTGTCCACGTCGGCGAAGACGGTGGGCTGCACGAACCAGCCGTTGTCCAGGCCATCCGGCCGGCCGCCGCCGGTGACCAGCCGTGCACCTTCCTCGACACCCTTCTTGATATAGCCCTCGACCCGCTCGCGCTGCTTCTCGCTGATCAGCGGGCCGATCATGGCCCCCGGGTTGTCGGGCAATCCGATCGGCATGGCTGCGACTGCGCCGGAGAGCTTTTCGACGACCTCGTCGTAGCGCGAGCGCGGCGCCAGGATGCGGGTCTGGCCCACACAGGCCTGCCCGCAGTTCATCAGTCCGGAGAACACCAGCATCGGCAGCGTCGAATCCAGGTCGGCGTCCTCGAGGATGATCGCGGCCGACTTGCCGCCCAGCTCCAAGGTGCACGGCTTGAGCCGCTCGGCGGCGATCTTGGCGATCTCCTTGCCGACGCCGCTGGAGCCGGTGAAGGTGAACTTGTCGATCTCCGGGTTGGCGGTCAGCGCACGACCGGTCTCGGGGCCACCGGGTACCACCGAGAGCACACCCTCCGGCAGGCCGGCTTCGGCGAAGACGTCGGCCATGGCGAACAGCGACAGCGGGGTCTCGGCGGCGGGCTTGACGACGATCGTGCAGCCGGCCAGCAGAGCCGGGCCGAGCTTGTTGGCGGCCAGGAAGAACGGCACGTTCCACGCGGTCACCGCAGCGACGACGCCGATCGGCTCGCGTACCACCATCGTGGTGCCGTACACCCCGTCGCGGAAATCGCGCCAGGTGAACTTGTCGGCAGCACCCGCGAAGTACTGGAACGACGACATCGCCGCGCCGTACTGCATCATGTCGACGATGGTCGGCGGCTGGCCGGTCTCGGCGGCCAGCAGGAACTTGAACTCCTCGGCGCGCTCTTCGAGGATCTTGACGGCGCGGGCCAGGATCTCGCCGCGCTCAGCGGGCGACAGCTGCGGCCACGGGCCCTCGTCGAAGGCCTTGCGGGCGGCGGCGCAGGCGGCGTCGACATCGGCCTTGGCGGCCAGCGGCACCTTGCCGACCAGCTCGCCGGTGGCGGGGGAGTGCACTTCGATGACGTCGGCGGTGGCGGGCTCGACCCACTTGCCGCCGATAAACAGCTTGTCCCATTCGGTTTTGAACGCGGTGCTCTGTGTCATACCCGTCACACTACCGACTGAAGACAAAAACTAGAACCTGTTCACTTGGGCGGATGTGACGGCTGTAGCACCAGCACCAGATTGCTCACCAGGAACTCGCGCACACCGGGCATCGACGTCAGTTTCCAGGCCCATCGTGGGTGGTAGCGCGGAAATGCGGCGACCAGAGCCCCGGTGCCCGCCGCCCAGCGCAGGCCGTCGGCGGCAGAGACGGCGAAAAGTGACGATCCGTAGTTGTTCTTCGGTGGGTGGCCGTGTTTCCGGGTATAGCGGGCGGCCGCGCGGTGGCCGCCCAGGTAGTGCGTCAGGCCCATCTCGTGACCGCCGAACGGGCCCAGCCACACCGTGTAGGACAGGATCGCCAGCCCGCCCGGGCGGGTGACGCGCAACATCTCGGCACCCAGCTGCCACGGGCGGGCCACGTGTTCGGCGACATTCGACGACAGACAGACCTCGACGCTGCCGTCGGCGAACGGCAGTGCCATCCCCGAGGCCCGCACGAAGGCCCCGGGGCTGCTGCGCCGCACATGATCGGCGGCGTGCATCTCCGACGGATCCGGTTCCACGCCGACGTAGTCCCAGCCCGCCCCACTGAACGCCGAGGCGAAGTACCCGGGACCACCGCCGACGTCGACGACCGTGCACCCGGCAGGACCGCTCGGGTGCCCCGCACACCACAGGTCGGTGACCATGGCCGCGGTATCGGCTGCTAGCGCCCCGTAGAAGCGGTCGGGGTCGGGCTGTTCGTGGCGGAACTCCGAGAGCAGCCGGACCGACCGCGCCAGCGTCGCTCGCCGGGCGAAGATGTCGGTGACGGCCACGGGCCCACCCTAGTCAGCTCGACATTCACGTTTCGCCGGGAAAGTACGAGTGCAGAGCTGCACTAAGTGAAACTCGACGGGCGGACTACGCTGAGCTCGATGTCTGCCACCGTCCGTTCCGTGCTGCTGCTGTGCTGGCGCGACACCGGCCACCCGCAGGGTGGCGGCAGTGAGACGTACGTGCAGCGCATCGGCACAGCGCTGGCACAGTCCGGCATCGACGTCACCCTGCGCACCGCCCGCTACCCCGGGGCGCCGCGCCACGAGGTCGTCGACGGCGTGCGCATCAGCCGCGGCGGCGGTCCCTACACCGTCTACATCTGGGCCGGCCTGGCGATGGTGCTGGCGCGGGTCGGCCTCGGCCCGCTGCGCCGGGTACGCCCCGACGTCGTCATCGACACCCAGAACGGAATCCCCTTCCTGGCCCGGCTGGCGTTCGGCCGCCGGGTGGCCGTCCTGGTCCACCACTGCCACCGCGAACAGTGGCCGGTCGCAGGCCGGGTGCTGGGGAAGCTGGGCTGGCTGGTCGAGTCCTGGCTGTCGCCGCGCATGCACCGGCGCAACCAGTACGTCACGGTGTCGCTGCCGTCGGCCCGCGATCTGACCGATCTCGGTGTCGACGCCCGCCAGATCGCCGTGGTGCGCAACGGGCTGGACGAGGCGCCCGCGCACACCCTGGCCGGTGAGCGCTCGGCCACCCCCCGGGTGGTGGTGCTGTCCCGGCTGGTGCCGCACAAGCAGATCGAAGACGCCCTGGATGCGGTGGCCAGCCTGCGCGTTCGCGTGGCCGGCCTGCACCTCGATGTCGTCGGCGGCGGCTGGTGGCACGACCGGCTGGTCGAGCGGGCTGCCCGACTGGGTATCGCCGATGCCGTGACGTTCCACGGTCACGTGGACGACGCGGTCAAACACGCTGTGGTGCAACAGTCCTGGGTTCACGTTCTGCCGTCGCGCAAGGAGGGCTGGGGCCTGGCTGTCATCGAGGCCGCCCAGCATGCGGTGCCGACGATCGGCTACCGATCCTCGGGTGGGCTCACCGATTCGGTGATCGACGGGGTCACCGGTCTGCTGGTCGACGACCGAGAAGAACTGGTGGACGGCCTCGAGCGGTTGCTCACCGACCGGGTTCTGCGCGAGGAACTCGGCGCCAAGGCCCAGGCCCGTAGCCGGGAGTTCTCATGGCAGCAGAGTGCGGTTGCCATGCGAAATGTGTTGGAGTCCGTGCACTCCGGAACCCGCGTCAGCGGCGTGATCTAGAACGGCGTGATCAAGCAACCATGACCGGCAACACCCGCCCCAACCCGCTGCAGTACATCGCCTACTGCTATGGCAAGCAGCTCCCCGCAGCCATGAACGACTGGGTGCGCAACGACCTGACCGGCAAGGGCGCCCGCCGCCGGACGCTGTTACGCGTCGCGATCCCGGGCCTGCTGCTCGTCTCGCCGCTGTGGCTCGTCCCCACGACAACCCCCATGCACCTGGCGATGTCGTCGCTGCTGTTCCTGCCGTTCCTCTACTTCGCCCATGCCCTGGACAAGATCTGGCGCACCTACCGGCTGCGCCAGCACAACCTCGATCCGGGGCTCATCGACGCCCTGGCCCGCGAGCGAGACGCCCACATCCATGACTCCTACCGCGAGCGTTACGGGCCGCGCGCCCAGGATTGACAGCTCTTTCACGGGGTCGCCGTGTGATGATCCGCGGATGTCGAAAATCTACGAGTACGTCCGCCACCCTCGTGCGGCCGAACTGCGTGCCAGAAAGCCGTTGACCAGCGACGAGATTCGCGGTGTCGACCATCAGAACTGGCTGGTCCGGTTCAACGCCAAGTTCGGTCTCAAGATCACGGTGGTGGTCGGCACGATGTGGACGGCCTATCTATTCACCGTGCTGGCCCTGGTCGCGCTGCCCGACGCGATCAAGCAGGGCACCTACTTCATCGTCGTGTGGCTCTCGAGCAGTTTCCTGCAACTGGTTCTGCTGCCGATCATCATCGTCGGGCAGAACATCCAGGCCAAGGCCGCCGACACCCGCGCGGACGAGACCTACAAGGACGCCGAGGCGGTTCTCAAGGAGGCGTCGATGATCCAGGACCACCTCACCAAGCAGGACGAGCTGATCACCCACATCCTCGATCAGCTCAAGCCGCTGATCGCCAAACAGGGCTAGCCGCAGGCATTGTGGCCCGCCGGTGCTGGCCGTCGGCGTCGGAGGGCGGCGACCGCCAGCGCGCAACCGCTGGTCGTCAGCAGCGCCATCCAGGCCAGGTGCACAGCGATCTGGATCTGCCGTTTGCCTTGTGTGGCAACAGGACTCGTTCCACCAACGTGGTACAGCGTGAGGTCGTCGTCGCGGTAGGTCACCGGAAGGCCGCGCAGTGTCTGCTCGGCGTCGCCGGTGTCCCCGGCGGTGCCTTCCTCGATCACCACCCAGCGGACCCCGGCCTCGGCGAGTTCGGACGGGCCGGCCCCAGCCAGCAGCGTGCGTTGGATGTCCCTGGCACGCGCACCCTCGCCGAGTACGGTCTGCCCCGAGATGGTCAGATCGCCGGTGGTCAGCACCTCGGGTCGGAGCCAGCGCGGCATCGGGTCGAGCACCGGCGCGGGCCCGGACCAGCCGAACCGGCGCATGGTGTCGGCGGGCAGCACCACGACCGCACCGGGGTCAGCGTTGATCGCCGAGGCCACCGCAGACCATCCGCGCGGATAGTGCGCGGGTGCCACCTTGCCGCCCACGCCCCAGGCCAGATCCGGCAGCACCGCGATCAACGCGATGACGGCGATCAGCGCGGCCAGGGCCGGCCGCAGCCACACTCGCGCGGTGACCGTCGCTGCGGCACCGGCGATCGCGTAGCCCGGCATGGCCAGCGCCACCCACTTCTGCCCATCGCGCAGCACACCCAGACCCGGTGCGGTGTCGACGACCGTCCGCAGCACCGCCAGGCCCGGGCCGGTCGCGGCCAGGGCCGGGGCGAGGACGCCGACCGCCGCGAGCACCAGCAGGGGTACGGCGACGGGGCGCCGGATCACCCTCGGCAGCCCGAGCGCCACCACGGTCACCAGCACCGCGGTGCCCAGCAGTGCCACGAGCGTTGTGCGGGAGGTGGGTACGGCTTCGGCGTTCCAGATGCCGCCCAGGCCGACGAGGCTGCCCAAGGTTCCCAGCCCGGGCTCGGCGCGGGCGGCGAACGCCGTCAGCCCCGCCGCTGGGGTGGAGCCCAGGGCGCCACCGAGTGCCGATGCGGTCAACCACGGCAAGGCTGTGGTGAGTGCCGCGGCCAGAATCCCGGCGGCGCAGCGCGGCCGGGACACCCCGCCGCCCGGCACTGCGACGCAGACACCGGCGACCACTGCCGCCAGGATCAGTCCCGTCGGGGTGAGACCGGCCACGGCGATCCAGAACGCCGAGGCAGCCCACGCCGGCCATCGGGGCCGCGTCCCGGTCCGCAACCGGATCACCGCCGTGGCGACCCATGGCAGGCATCCGTAGCCGACCAGCAGACTCCAATGCCCCTGCAGCAACCGTTCGGCCACGTAGGGGTTCCACACGGCCAGCGTCGCGGCCACCAGCTGACCGGCAAGCCCCGATTCTCCGACCACCTGTGCAGCCAGCCTGCCTGCACCGCAGCCGGCCAGGAACAGACCCGCCACCAGCAGGGCTTTGACCACCACGCCGCCGTCGATCACCGAGGACAGGACGGCCACCAGGAAATCCTGTGGCAACGCGCGCGGGGCAGCCTCGGACAACCCGAGGGCGGCGTCGGAGAGGTAGGACCGCGGTGTGGACACCGCATCGCGCAGCAGCAGATAACCCGGCGCCAGCAGCGGCGCCGTCACCGCGACGGCCAGTGCCAGGGCATATCCCGGCAGCACCCACCGGACTGCCCGGCGGCGTGCCTGGGTCATGCGATGCTCACCGGTCCGGCGGAGACTCCAGATCGGGTCGCGCCGCGGGCATCTTCTCGGTCGCCGCCTCGGCGGCGGGCATCGGACCGGTCTCGTCCTTACCGAAGAAGCCGTGATCGGCGGTGTCCAGACCCGGATCGATCAGAGCCGCCTCGGCGCGCACGCTGAACATGCCCAGCAGGGCGCCACCGATCAGGGCGACCAGACCGGCCGCGGTGAAGCTGATGGGCAGCACTCGCGACCACAGCCCGACCCGATCCCGCTCGTCCCGCGCGGCGGCCACCTGATCTTCGATGGTCTGCTCGGTGGTGGTGACCTTGTAGTCGGCCAGCGCCATCTCCGGCTTGAGCGGGTCACGGGCGTAGTAGTGGTTGGCGTGCTCGGTGGCCTTGACGATGGTGCCGGTCACCGGGTCCACCCAGAACGTGCGCTGCGCGGCGTAGTAGCGGGTCATGGTCACCGGGTCGTCCGGCGGTCCGGGCAGACCCCACAGCGACGCCCGCGCGGTCACCTGGCCCTCTTCGTCGTTGTCGTAGAGCGAGGCGTACTTGATCGGCTCGACCAGCTTGCCGTCCGCGTCGTAGCCGACGTTCTGGGTGAACCGGTAGGTCGTCAGCCCGTTGACGTCGTCTTCGCCGTCGTAGTTGGCGTCGAACGCCTTCTGCGCGATCGGATCGAAGTACGGGTAGGTCTTCTTTTCGGTGTTGAACGGGAAGCGATAGGACAGGCCGTCGTGCGGCAACGCGATGTTGGTCGCCGGCTTGTCGTCCTCGATGCTCCGCGGCTTCTGCACCGAACCACCCGGGTGGGTGTCGTCGGAGACCGCCAGCGCTGTGCTGCGGTTGAGCGTCACGGTGTCCACCATGGCCAGCAGCAGACCGTTGTCCTGCTGCTTGTCGCTGCGCCGCACGCTGGTGCCGACCTGGAAGGTCACCACGTCGGCGTTGGCGGGCGACTCGACGGTGATCTGCCGTTGGGACACCAGTGGGACGTTCTTGTCGATGATGAACCGCTCGCCGGACAGGGAGGCGGGGTCCAGTGCCGTGCCGGTGCCGTCGCTGACCAGCGACTCGTCGATGTTCAGCGGGATTTTCTGGATCTTGCCGGAGGTGTAGGTCGACAACAGCAGGGCGGCGATCAGAAGGGCGGCTCCGAGCCCGATGATGCCGTACGCCGCGATACGCAACATGCCTGCGCGATTCACGCTGCCGTGGCCTCCTTCTCCCGTCGGGTTCCGCACCGCCGAAACGGCGAGGCAAACCGGTCTGACCCTAACAGCAGATGCCGAGGCACCGGCCAATGAGGAGGTCACGCCGCAGCCACGGTGTACCCACTTTCGCCCGGCGGCCCCACACCGGCAGACTGGCGGACATGGAACAGGTGGCCGAGCGGGTCGGCGGCACTCGCGGCTTCCTGCCCGCCGTGGAAGGGATGCGCGCCTGCGCGGCCATGGGCGTGGTGCTCACCCACGTCGCCTTCCAGACCGGAACCTCCAGCGGAGTGCTGGGCCGGTTGCTGCACCGATTCGACCTCGCCGTCGCGGTCTTCTTCGCGCTGTCGGGCTTCCTGCTGTGGCGCGGGCACGCCGCGGCGGCGCGTGGACTGCGGCACCGCCCGGTCACCAGCCACTACCTGCGGTCCCGGCTGGTGCGCATCATGCCCGGCTACCTGGTGGCCGTCATCGTCATCCTCACGCTGCTCCCGGAGGCCAACCACGCCAGCTGGACGGTGTGGTGGGCCAATCTGACGCTCACCCAGGTGTATGTGCCGCTGACCCTGACCGCCGGGCTCACCCAGATGTGGAGTCTGTCGGTCGAGGTGAGCTTCTACCTCGCGCTGCCACTGCTGGCCTTCCTGGCGCGCCGGCTGCCGGTGCGGGCCCGGGTGCCGGTGATTGCCGCGGTGGCCGTGGCCAGCCTCGGCTGGGGGCTGCTGCCGATCCACACCGCCCAGGGCGTCAACTTTCTCAACTGGCCGCCGGCGTACGCCTCCTGGTTCGCTGCCGGCATGCTGCTGGCCGAGTGGACGGTCAGCCCGCTGGGCTGGGCACACAAGGTGGCCCGAAACCGGTGGGCGATCACGGCGATCGCGGTGACCGCTTATCTGCTCTCGGCCTCGCCGCTGGCGGGTCCCGAAGATCTGGTCCCGGCGACGCTGGGCCAGTTCGTCACGAGGACCTCGTTGGGCGCGGTGGTGGCCTGGGCGCTGCTGGCGCCGCTGGTGCTCGACCGGCCCGACACCGCGCACCCGATTCTGGGGAGCAGGGTGATGGTGACCCTCGGGCGGTGGTCCTACGGACTGTTCGTCTGGCACCTGGCCGCACTGGTGATGGTGTTCCCGATGGTCGGCAAGTTCATGTTCAACGGCAACCTGATCGTCGTGCTCGTACTCACCCTGGTCTTCGGTTTCGCGATGGCGGCGGTGAGCTACGCGCTCATCGAGTCGCCATGCCGTAATGCATTGCGGCGCTGGGAATATCGGCGCAAGGCGCCGGTGCCGCCGTTGGACAGCTCGGTCAGCGATACCCCGGAGCCGGTGATCGCGAGGTAGCGCTCAGCCCACCGTCTCGTCCTGGTTGCCGTCGGCCCTGGGCTCGGGCTGCGCACTCGCGGCGGCGGCGAAGTGTTCGCGCAGACCGGTGACGTCCAGGATGCGCTCCAGTTGGCGCGTCGTGCGATCCAGGTGCAGCCGCACCCGGGATTCGGTACAGCGACGCTCGATGAGGACCAGGGTGGCCAGGCCCGCGGAGTCACACAGCGTGAGGTCTGCGAAATCCAGGTGTAGGTGACCCAGGCTGTCGTTCTCGCGCAGCACCTGGGACGCGGTGGCCAGAAGCTGCGGCGCGGCAACGAAATCCAGCTCGCCGGCGACGATCAGTCGCGCTGAATGGGGGGTATCGAGTGTCACGGTCAGATTCATGGCATCGGTGCGGGGTCGGTGGCCGGTCTGGCCGGTTCGGTGGAAAGGGCGGCAAGGGCACAGTCCAGGATGCGGATGGCACGCGGGAAGTCCTGGAGGTGGCGACTGATGATCTCCAGGCTTGGCTGGATCGACGTTTGGCCGACACCGCGCGCCGCAAGGATTTCGGCGGTCCAGGTGATGAAGCCGGTGAACAACGCGTCGTCATCGACGTAGAGTGCCGCGCTCAGGAAGTCGACGATGTGCGCGATCTCCTCGAGGATCCGTTCGCGCTCCAGCTCGCTGTATCCACCGACCGCGGGCAGCTGCTGTTGCAGGTCTGCGATGGTGTGGGCCACCAGCTGGGCGGCCATCGCGCTGACCATCGTGTACTCCTGGTCGGCCAGGTGGCCCAGCTCCTGCCCGCACTGCGGGTCGGGGAAACGCTTAGCCGGGGGCAGTCCGCGGGCCAGCGTCTCGGCGGCCGAGCGTGCGTCGGGTGCCCACGCGTCGGCGCCCAACTGGTAGGCGTACCGACCCTCGGGTCCGAAGGCGGCTCCGCCGGCCAGCACCGACACACCGGCCGCCTGACAGGCGGTGATCGCGGCGTGCGCGACGGGCAGTCGGCTCGGGATCATGCACGACAATGCGATTGCGTCCGGCCCGTGTCGGTGCACGTGGGCGATGAGGCTCTGGGTGGGGACGTGGGCGCCGAGGAAGTCCACCTGCCACCCACGTAACCGCAGCACCTCGGTGAGCAGCCGGGCCGGCAGGGCGTGCCACTCGCCGTCGACACACGCCACCACGACCCGGCCCGCCTGCCCGGCACCGCGGACGGACGGATGCCGTGACAGGGCGGCGATCACCCGGTCGTTGATCGCCGTCGCGCAATGCTCCTCGGTCACCGAGATCCGGTTGGCGGCCCATTCCGTACCGATCCGGTACTGCACCGGCGCGATCACCTCCAGCAGCACCCCCTCCAGGCCCATCCCGCCATCCACGGCATCGAAAACCGTTGCGATGGCGGCATATTCGTCACCGGCCAGGACGGCATCCCAGAGCCGGGCACGTGCGCAGGTCACCGTCATGCGGTGTATCGCCCCGCGGTGTGGCCGTTGACGGCGGACAGGTGATTGCGCCGCGGCGCGGTGATCGCCACGGCGGCGATGTCGTCGTGCGGCTTGCGGTCCACCCAGTCGGCGGTGAGCATCATGATGCGCTCCACGACCGCTTCGGCGGGCATCCCGGCGCACCGGGCGAAGGCCGCCGCCAGCCGTTCCTCCCCGAACTGCTCGGTGCCCAGCGGTCCGCCGCGGGCCTCGGTCACCCCGTCGGTATAGAGCAGGCAGGTTTCACCCGGCGCCAGCCAGGTGTCGAACGAGCGGGCCCGGAACATCGGCAGCGCACCGATCAGCATGCCCCGGGTGTCGGCGGTCTCGACGGTGCCGTCGGCCCGGGCGATCAGCGGCGCGGGGTGGCCCGCACAGGTCAACCGAAGCCGCAGCTGACCGTCCCGGTCGGAGATGGAGGCCAGCACCAACGTGGCGAAGCGGCTGTTGTCCGGGGACAGCAGCGCATTGTTGAGCAGCTTCAGCACCTCTTCGTGGTGCTCAGCCAGCGGCGCCAGCGCCTGCAGCGTGTTGCGGATCTTGCCGGTCAGCACCGCGGCTTCCAAACCCTTGCCGCACACGTCACCCAGTACGACGAGGGTCTCCTCGTCCGGTGTGGGGGACGGATGCACGTCGTAGAAGTCGCCGCCGATCAGCTGATGGTCGTCGGAAGCCCGATACCGCCCGGCCAGCTCGAACCCGTGCATCCGGTGTAGCTGTGGCGGCAGCAGCTCGCGCAGCAGGGTGCTGGTGATCGCCGACTGCTCGGCGTAGAGGCGCGCGGCGGCCAGCGCGGCACCGGCGCGGGCGGCGAACAGCCGGGCCAGGATCTCCTCGCCCTCGCTGAACGCCATGTGGGTGGTGCGGCGCAGCAGCACCAGCGCTCCGGCCGGGATCCCGTGACCGGGCAGCGGCGTGATCACCACCGAGCCCACCGACCCTTGGAAGCCATCAGGAATCAGCCAGGCCGGCAGCGTCGAGGGATCGATCCAGCGCGAGGGCACCGGCGGGAAGCCGCGCAGGGCCTCGCTGAGTCCCGAGATCTGGGCCGGGTCTTCGGCGATGTGGCGTTGGGTCACCGCGCCGTCGGCATCGCTGCCGAAGACGGGCAGCGCGCCGCCGAAGCGGGGTCCTACGACCACGGCGGCGTCGGCGAGGTGACGGGCCGCCATCCGCGCGGTGGCCTCCATGCACCTGTCGACGTTGAGCGACACCGTCAGTACCGCGGACGCCTCGTCGAGGAAGGCGGCGTGCCTGCGCTCGCGGTGCAGGGCATCCTGCACCAGCTGCAGCGACCGGTCGGTGTCGCCGATCAGCCACCACGCCACCCGGCCGTCGGGCAGCGTCGTCGGCTGGACGTGGAAGTCCCGGCCGCCGAGCTGGCCGGTCACCACTTCCGAACGGCTCAGGCAGGCATCGGCCAACCACGCCGGGACCGCGCCGTCGAGCTGTCCACCGACGGTCACCTCGGGCAGTACCGCGTGGGCTGGCGTGCTGAGCGCGCGCACAACCCCGTCGTCATCGACGACGAAGACGGGGTGCGGGACCGCCCCCCAGTCCTGGGTGATTGACGTACCCACCCCGGGCGGCGTTTCGTTTCTCATCCCGGCCTCCGACTGACGTGAACCACCGGTCGGCTCGCGCGGGCGCGACAGAGCGGAAGTAGATTGATTCCTCGACGGTAGCTGCCTTCGCGGTCGAGACGTTATTGCGGGCAGCAAACGTAATATTTGGACCTCCTCGCCGTCTCGCGCCCGCGAATTGTCGTGCGCCAGAGAACGAAGCGGGCCCCGATCTGCACGGACGCCAGGCTCGTGGCAATAGCGGGAGGTCGGAATGAGACGGTTCGGAATTCGGCGCCGCCGAGGAGGGTAGGTGGCGTCTCCCGGGACGCCACTGGAGGCGTTGATGGCAAACGCGCGCCCGCGCAGGCGGCGCCGGGACGGTGTGGTGTTCGCCGTCGGACCCCGGTGCTGATGCGCCCGGGGTGACCGTTGCGCAATGATCTGTCAGACCCGCCTCAGTCGAAGGGACCGCCATGGGAGCCAGCAGGCCGCTAACCGTCATGTTTTGGCCGGAGTCGGCGTATGGGCCGACGAACCAGTGCATCGGGCTGGCGGCCATCCTGCGGGATCGGGGCCACCGGATCGTGTTCGCCGCCGAGAGCTCCTGGGCCGGCAAGCTCGCCCCGCTCGGGTTCATCGAGGAGCTCGTCGATCTGGCTGAGCCTGCCGAGGGAGCGGCCGACGAAGACCCGGGCAAGTTCTGGACGGACTTCATCGCCGAGACCGCTCCGGAGTTCCGCAAGCCGACCGTCGAGCAGCTCGAGACGTTCATCCAGCCGACCTATCAGGCGCTGGTCGATGGGGCCAAGTACTGCGAGCCGCGGTTGCGGGCCATCATCGCCGAGCACCGCCCCGACGTGATCGTCGAGGACAACGTGGTGCTGTTCCCGGCACTGGTCACCGCGGGGGTCCCGTTCGTCCGGATCGTCTCGTGCAGCCCACTGGAGATTCCCGGCCCCAACATCCCGCCCCCGTTCTCGGGACTGCCCAGTGATGACCGGTCGGCGTGGGACGACTACCGCGCGGAGTTCGACCGCACCCACCGAACGCTGTGGAACGACTTCAACACCTGGGTGCAGCAGCAGGGTGCCGCCCCGTTGCCGGACCTGGAGTTCATGCCGCGGGAGAACGCCGCCAACCTCTACGTGTATCCCGCGGAGGCCGACTACGTCGAAGCCCGGCCGCTGGACGGCAGCTGGACCCGGATGGATTCCAGCGTCCGGGAAACTGACGCCGAATACACCGTGCCCGCACAGGTCGCCGACCGTCCCGAGGGCAGCGCGCTGGTCTACCTGTCGCTGGGTTCGCTGGGCGGCGCCGATGTGGAGCTGATGCAACGGCTCGTCGACGTCCTGAGTACCACCCGCCACCGTTACATCGTCAGCAAGGGGCCGCAGGCTGATCGAATCACGTTGGCCGACAACATGGTCGGTGAACAGATGGTGCCGCAGACCAAGGTCATCCCACAGGTGGACCTGGTGATCTCGCACGGCGGGAACAACACCGTGACCGAGACGCTGCACTTCGGCAAGCCGTTGATCATGCTGCCGCTGTTCTGGGACCAATATGAGAACGCCCAGCGGATCGACGAACTTGGCTTCGGGGTGCGGCTGAACACCTACGCGTTCGGTGACGCCGAGCTGACCGGCGCCGTCGACAGGATCCTGGCCGACACCGCCCTGCGGGACCGGTTGGCCGAAATCGGCGAGAAGATCAGGGCGCGCGACGGGCTGCGGATCGGCGCCGATGTCATCGAGCAGGTGGGCCGGGCTGCGACAGCCTGATCCGGTGGCCGACGAACTCGATGTCCTGGAACTCGCCGAGGGTAGACGCCTGGCGGTGCTCGCCGGTGACGAGGGCTTGGCCGCACTGCCCCAGGTACGCGACGCCGGCCAGTGGCGCCGGGCACGACCGGGGGACGGAGTGGCCGACGCGCTGATCGCCATGCTTGGGTCGGCACCCGGTATCTCGCGGCGCGGCAACTTCGCCGTGCACTCCTGGTCGGTGCGTCCGGCGGCCGGGGAACGGGCGGTCACCGTGGACCAGACCAATGAGTCGGTGATCGTCGGCGACGCCGCCGTGGTCAAGTGGGCGACGCATCTGCAGCAGGGGCCGCATCCGGCGCCGTCCCGACTCGAAGTGCTGCGCACCAACGGCTTTCGCCACATGCCCCAACCCTGGGGTCTGGTCACCTGGCAGCCCGTCGGTGGGCAGGAGACCCTGGTGGCCAACGTCGATGCCTATCTTGCGGGCGCTGTCGACGGATGGACATGGGCGGTGGACCTGGTGGCCGAGGCGGCCCGTGACGGCACCGCGCACCCCGCCCCGGTGGCCGCCGCAGCGACAGAAGTCGCCACGGTGATCGCGCAGCTGCACGCGGCCCTGGCGGCCAACGCCGCCACCGCGACCCCTGCTGACAGCCGGCGCTGGCGTGACGCAGCGTTTGCCACCCTCGCCGAGGCTCGAACGCTGTGCGACTCGTCGGCCGCGACGGTGCTGCGCGATCGGGGCCACGAGATCGAGCAGATCCTCGACGAGCTCGGTGAGCTGGCCGGCAGCCGGGTGATCGAGGGGCACGGCGATCTGCACGTCGGGCAGATACTGCACCACGACGGTGGCTACGTGGTCACCGACTTCGACGGAAACCCCGTCCTGCCCCCGCACCAGCGGGTGCTGCCGATCCCAGCAGCCCTCGACGTCGCCGGAATGGCCCAGTCGCTGGCCCACGTCGCGATCGTGGCTCGGCGGCACCATCGGCTCGACGAGGCAGCGCTGGCCGTCGTCGACCAGACCGCACGCCGATCCTTCCTGGACGGCTATGCCCGCACGCTCACCGGACTGGGGTACGCCGAGATCTACGACGCTGCTGCGGTACCGGCCTTTCGCCTGCAGCAGGTGCTGCGTGAGATCGTCTACGCGGCGCGGCATCTGCCGCGCTGGATGTACGTCCCCGATTCCGCGCTGCCCGCGCTGCTCGACGAAAGGATGGCCGGTGGACGCTGACGGTTTCGTCGCGGACCTGCACCGCAAACCCGAGATGCTGGGCCGGTTGGCCGACGTGCTGGCCGAGGGCAACCCGTGGGCTTCGGTGGTGCCGGAGGGTATCGAACGGGTGGTGCTGATCGGGATGGGCTCCTCGGCGTACGCCGGCGGCGTCGTGGCGGCCCGGATGCGGGCCCGCGGACTGGTCGCGGTCTCCGAGGTCGCCGCCACCACCCTGATGCCTGACTGGGGGGCGGCAACCCTGGTGGTGGCCACCTCCGCTACCGGTGGATCGGTGGAAACGCTTGACGCCCTTGATCGTCTGCCCTCCGGCGTCACCACTGTCGCGCTGACCAACACCCCGGGATCGGCGATCACCGACCGCTGCCAGGCCGTCGTCGACTTACGCGCCGACCCCGAGGTCGGCGGCGTGGCCTGCCGCACCTACCAGCACACGCTGGCGCTGCTGATGGCGCTCGAGTGCCACCTCGCCGGTGCCCCGACGGAGGTGCTGGCCGACACGCTGTCGCGGGCGGCGGCGGCGAGCGCGCATCTGCTCGATTCCGAATCTGATTGGCGCCCAACTATTTCAGAGCTTCTTCTGGGTCCGGATGGTACCCATCTGGCAGCCCCGGCCCACCGATTCTGTTCGGCCGCCCAAGGCGCACTGATGTTGCGGGAGGGCCCGCGGCGCCCGGCGGTCGGTTGCGAGACCGGCGACTGGAGCCACGTCGACGTGTACCTCACCAAGACCACCGACTACCGTCTGCTGGTCTTCGCCGGATCGGCGTGGGAAGAACAGCTGGCCGAGTGGACGACGCTGCGCAACACCACCGTCGTCGGAGTTGGCGGCGCGGTCCCCAGTGCGGGCTACACCGTCCGCTATCCCGGCGACGAGGACGACGACGTACGGTTGCTCACCGAGGTTTTGGTGCCCGAACTGGTCGCCGGTCGGGCCTGGCAGAACGGGCAATAGCGGGCAATAGCTGCGTATTGCCAATGGGTTGAACCAAATACGCGTCCAGTTCGTGTAGAACTTGGGGACGCGTTTTCATCTGCGGTCGGTCATACTCTGTATACCAATAGCCGCCGGTGGGTGATGGGCAGACAGCGGGGCACCAGACAAGCAGCACGATCGGCACCAGGATAGGCAGCAAGATAGGCGAGGTAGTGGTCCCGGAAGAAGGCCTGGGTCCGTCCAAGCAGGACCGGATTGTCGTGGCAGCGCTCGACGTGTTCGGGGAGCACGGCACCGCCAAGTCGACCCTGCAGATGGTCGCGAAGGCGGCCGGGGTCTCGGTTGGCTTGGTGCAACATCATTTCGGTTCCAAAGACCGGCTGATCGATGCCGTCAACACCTATGCCCTGGGCGTCATCCGAGCCGAGATGAGCAGACCGCTGACCGCTTCGCCGGGCCAGTCCGTTCTGGAGATGGGTCGCCGGGTGAGTTTCCTACTGTCCCAACAGCTAACGGCGGTGGACTACCTGGCCAGGCTGCTCGTCGAGGGTGCTCCGGCGGGGGCCGCCTTCTTCGACTCGACCGCTCAGATCGGATTGGCGCGCTGGCGCCGGCTGGCCGAGGAGGGCGGCACGGTCGAGGATCTGGATCTGGAGTGGGCGGCGCTGAATCCGCTGGTGTTGGTGATGGGCGCGGTCATCATGCGCCGGCATATCGACCGGCACCTGCCGGAACCCTTCGTCACCCCGGCTCAGCTGGAGCGATGGAAGGAATCCGTGAACAAACTCCTCGAGCGGGGACAGATCCGCCAGCCGCCGCAGTAGCGTAAGGCAACCCTTAGCGAAGCTTACAATACGGCCATATTGTAGGCTGGGTCAATTATGGCCCCTGCCCTTCCCCCGGACGGTCACGTCGGCGCCGAGCGGTTCGCTCGAGCCCTGGCAACCCTGGGTGAATCGGCGCGGGCGGTAATCCGGGAAGCGCACGATGAGGCCTACTCCTACGCCAGCAACTTCGTAGGGTCGGCGCACCTGCTTCTCGGCCTGGTGGCCGACGCGTCACATCGGATCACCGCAGGGCTGGACGAACGAGGGGTCAGCCCCGCGGTGATCCGGGGGTGCATCGAAGAGATCACCGGCGTGCGGCAGCGGCCGTCGCCACGCTTCGTGCACCTCCCTTTCAGTCCGCAGGCACGTGCGCTGGTGGTCACCGCAGCGTTGCTCGCCGAACAGGCGGGTGCGGCCGCGACCGAGCCGGATCACCTCTGGTTGGCGATCACCCGAAACCATGGCCTGATGGCCCGCCAGGTGCTGGCCGAGCTGGGCCAACTCGACTACGTCCGGGAACTCGCGGGTCAGTCACCGCCGGTGCCGGGGGCGTCGGCCTCACCCTCGGCCTAGCCGTTCAGTCGCGCGATCACCTGGTCGCGGACCGCCGAGCGCCGCGCCTTGCCGGCATCGTCGCGCAGCGGGGAGTCGACGAACTCCACGGTGCGCGGAACCTTGTAGTCGGCCAACCGTTGCGCGACAAAGACCTGCACCGCCGCAGTGTCCAGCGCACTGCCATCGGTGTGCACCAGGGCGTGCGGCACCTGGCCGAGGTCCTCGTGTGGCACACCGACCACCAGGCAGGACAACACCGACGGGTGTTCGGCGAGGGCATTCTCGATCTCCGCCGGGTAGACGTTTCGCCCGCCGACGGTGAACATGTCGACGCGGCGATCGGCCAGATAGAGGTAGCCGTCCTCGTCGAACCAGCCGAGATCGCCCAGCGAATCCCAGCCGTCGCGGGTCTTCGCGGTGCTGCCGATGTAGCGGTAAGTCGGCGCACTGCCCGGTGCCGGACGAAGGTAGATCTCGCCGACCACACCGGGCGGGCACTCGTTGCCGTCGTCGTCGAGCACCTTCATCTCGCCGGCGACTACCCGCCCGACCGACCCGCGGTGGGCCAGCCACTCGGTGCCGCTGATGAAGGTCAGTGCCTGAAGTTCGGTGCCGCCGTAGAGTTCCCACACCGTGTCCGGGCCGAGCAGTTCGATCCAGGCTTCTTTGATGTTCGGTGGGCACGGCGCCGCCAGATGCCAGAAGCGGCGCACCGACGACAGATCGTAAGCGTCGGGATCGGCGCGATACACCGGTAGCAGCCGCTGCATGATGGTGGGCACGGTCGCCAGGTAGTTCACCCGATGCTCGGTGATGAGACGCAGGAACTCCGCAGGCTCGAACCGGCGCATCAACACCAGATGCTGACCGGTCAGCAGCGCGAGCGTGGCCGAGGTGAAACCGGTGTTGTGGCTCAACGGAACCGGCAGTAGGTGGGTGTCCGTCGGCAGGTTGCCCATGCCCATGGCGATGACCTCGGCCGGGATCCGGCCCTCGCCGCCGGCTTCGATGAGTTTGGGGCGCCCGGTGCTACCACCCGAGGGCATCGACTTCCACGACGGCGAAACCGCCTCGGGCAGAGGAGCATCCGAGAGCTCCGGACGGCCGGTGAAATCGCCGCCGACCGAGGGCACCAGGCCGCGCGGGTCGGGCCGGCCGACCAGCAGGGCGCGGGGCTTGAGGTCGAGCAGACCGACGAACTCGGCGTCGGGCAACCGCGGCGAGAGCGGTTGGGGGATCCCACCCAGCTTCCACACCGCGATCGTCGCCAGCACCCACTCGATCGAGTTGGGCAGCGCGATCGTCACGTAGTCGCCGCGGCTGACCCCCAGTTCGGCATAGGCGCGGGCCAGCCGGTTGGCTGCCGACTCCAGTTCGCGGCGGGTCAGGGTACGGCCGTCGCACGTGATCGCCGGGCGATCGGGGTCCTCGGCGGCCAGCTGGCTCAGCCTGGTTCCGATCGGGGGAATCTCGACGCTCATCTGCCGCTCCGGGCGAAGATGGCCCGCGGGTTGTCCACGAGCATGGTGGTGATCTGCTCCTCGGTGACGCCCCGCTGGCGCAGTGCGGGCAGCACGTCCTGGTGGATGTGCAGGAAATGCCAGTCCGGTAGGGCCACGGGCAGTGCCGCCTCGGGAAGCCAGTCGATGTAGCACGACGCGTCATGGGAGAGCACCATCTTGTCCGCGTGGCCACGTTCGCACAGCCGCGCCACGGTGTCCACCCGGTCGTCGAAGGACAGGATGTTGTGCAGGCCGAATCGGTCCATCCCGAGATAAGAGCCCGCGGCGATCAGTTCTTCGAGGTAGCCCAGATCGGTGGTGTCACCGCTGTGCCCGATGATCACCCGGCTCAGGTCCACACCCTCCTCGGCGAAGATGCGCTGTTGGTCCAGGCCGCGGCGGGTGGCGGCATGGGTGTGAGTGGTGATCGGTACACCGGTCTGCCGGTGCGCCTGGGCCACCGCCCGCAGCACCCGCTCGACACCGGGAGTCGGGCCCGGTTCGTCAGTGGCGCACTTGAGGATCGCGGCCTTGACGCCGGTGTCGGCGATGCCCTCGGTGATGTCCCGGACGAACAGCTCGGTCATCGTCTCGGGGCCGCCCAGCCCGGTGCCGGGGCCGGTGAAGTGGAAGTACATCGGGACGTCGTTGTAGGTGTAGACGCCGGTGGCCACCACGATCTGCAGGCCGGTCCTGGCAGCCACCCGTTGGATGCGGGGGATGTAGCGGCCCAGCCCGATGACGGTGGGGTCGACGATGGTGTCCACCCCGATGGCCTTGAGCGCGTTGAGTTTGTCGACGGCGTCTGCCTCCCGCGCCGCCTCGTCTCCCCAGCCCTGCGGGTAGTTGACCAGAATCTCCGGCGACAGCACGAACACATGCTCGTGCATGAGCACCACGCCGAGCTCAGACGTCGCGACGGGACCCCGCACGGTATCGACCTGGGGCGGCACTGTCATCCCTCGACACTAACGGGAAGGTGTTGCGCCCTCGCCATTTTCGGCAGAACCCGACCGTTCGGGCAGAACCGAGGCGGCCAGCGCGCCCAGTGCGATCAGCGCAGGCAGCTGCACCCACGGCGAATGCCCGATGTAACCGTCGACCGACCGCCACGGATAGCGCGACAACAATGCCCCGGCCAGGATCAGTCCGCACGAGGCGGCCCCGAGGGTGAGGCGGTCGCGGAGCCGCTGCCGATGCCGCAGCGCGACGGTGACGGCCAGCGCGGCGGCGAAGACCGCCACCCCGCCGATGCCGGCGATCAGGGCGCCGACGGTGAGCACGCCCGCACCCGCCAGTACCGGGGCGGCCCACGGCCGGGCCGGGCTGGCCGGTGCCCTCCGGCGGCGGGCCGGGACCAGGGCCAGGACCAGTAGCAGGGGCAGCAGCGACAGGCCGCCGGCCAGGCCGGCCCGGTAGGTGGCGTTGGACGGGAAGCTCAGGGTGATGGGGCCCTGCTCGCCGGCGGGCACCACCCAGCCCTGCTGCCAGCCGTTGACGACCACCGGTGTCAGCGTCACGCCGTCGGGCGTGTGCGCCACCCACCCCGGGTTGACGCTCTCGGGGACCACCAGCACCCGGGCGATCGGTGCCCGCGCCACGTCGATGACGCGACGGTCCGGGCCCCAGCTGGTCACGTCGGCGGGAGTCGTTGTCGCGGTGGGAATTTCGGCCGCCCGCGGCCCGGTGAGTGCGATTCCGTCGACGATGAAACCGGAGCCGGGGCTGACCAGCAGCTCCTGCTTGCCGGCCGGCAGCGCGATCGGTGCGGGATCACAGGCCTTGGCGGCGACTGGCTCGCCATCGAGTAGTGCGGCCACGGTGGTGTGCACCGAGGTCTGCACGAACCGGCCCGACACGGCGACGATCGGGCCTTGCCCGCACGGGATGTCGATGCTGCGGGCCCGGTTGCCGGCCGCGTCGGGGGCCGCCACCGGCTTGCCGTCGGGGCCCAGTACGGCGACTTCGGCCAGGCCGGGTGGTTTGAGCTGGTCGAACCCCAGCGCCGTGCGGTCGATGACGTCGTCCCAGTTGAGCAGACTGATCCGCACGGTGTCGGTGATCCTGGGACGCAACGTCACGGTCTGTGCGGCGGTATCGTCACCGGCCTTGAGCCTGCGCACCTGCGGCCCGTCCCCGAGGTCGATGGCCACCATCGTCGGATGTGTCGGCAGCGGTGAGGAACTCGGCGTCAACTGCAACCCGGTGACCTCAGTCGCCTTGGGCAGCGTGACGGTCAGCGTCGGCGCCGTCCGGTGCTGCACCACGCCCTGCGGCGCGGTCCACGCAGTGCGGGGGTCGCCGTCGGTGGCGGCGTAGGCCGAACCGTCGACGTCGATCAGATCGGAATCGGCACGCGACCGGATGGTGCCCGGCTGGGCGATCAGGTCGGCCAGATTGGGGCCCTGACGGGCCCGCACCCACACGATCGGGTTCACCTGGATCGGCGCGGGCACCGTCAGCGTGCGACTCAACGTCACGGGTTCCTCGGGTGCCTGCGACATCGAGGCCGCGCAGTGCACACCATCGGGGGAGTCTGCGCAGCCGGGCCGCCCGAGCAGTTCGGAGCCCAGGTCCCACGCCGCGACAGCCGAACCGGTGGGCGGGCCCGGCACCACGACGGTGTGCCGAATATCGACCGGGTGGGCATAACCGGATGCGTCGTACTGGGTGACCGACAGGTCGGTGATCCCGAACTGCACGCCGGCGGACCCGTCGTCGGTGCCGATCGCGGTGATCCGCACCCACGGCGTCTCGCCGACCGGGAGCGCGATCGTCAGGGGCTTACCTGGCTCGTCGAAACGCACTGTGGTGGTGCCGTTTACGGTCGACACTTGAAGCCTGCGGACCTGGGCCCCGACGGCGGTGGCGCTCGGTGTCACGGTGAGCGTGGCATTGGTCACCGGATGGTCGAAGTCGACCTGCAGCCACTGGCCGACGGCCGGCTGCAGCGAGTTCGACACCCATGCCGTGGCCGAGTCGCCGTCGATGGCGGCGGCCGGCCCACTGGACGGAGAGACGTTGGGCAGCGTGGTGGCATCCGATGACGAACTCGATGCGCTCAGCCGCCCGCCCGACCAGGCTCCGTGCACCAGCTTGGCCCCCGGCACCGGGTAGTCGGGTACCCGGTTGAACGTGGTGCGCCGGTCGCCCTCGGCTCGCACCGCCGAGGAGTGGTCGTCGACGCGTCCGTAGTCGGTCTCCCGGTCCACCGGGGTGTCGGTGACCGTGACCACCGGGACCGGCAGGTTCGCCCGCTGGGCATCGGAGGTCAGCAGCACCGGACCCAGGGCGGCCCTGCCGAGCAGGCGGCGCCGCTCGTCCAGGCGCAACAGCACCTCCGGCCCGCCGTCGACGCGGGCCATCCGGCTTGCGTCAGTCAGGTACGGTGCGCCCGGATTGCCTTGGGTGTCAACGCGATAGATCTCCACGGCCGGATACCGGGGGCGTAGCCCGCTGTCACTGATGAAGCCCGACAAGGTGCCCGCGCCCACCGGTTCACCGAACTGCGCCACCTTGGTCAGCCCGGGTGATCCGTCGATCGCGCGGTGGACTAGCAGGGGCCGGGCCGATCGCGAGGTGTCCGGGTCCAGATCGTTGCGCACCACCACATACGAGATGCCCTGGCGCAGCAGGGTGTCGGCGAGACCGGCCGACGGCCGGCCCGCGGCGAACAGCCGCTGCACCGAATCCAGTGCGCGGATGGTCTGTGGCGGTGTCAGCGGGATGGAATCCCGGACTCCCCATGGCACTTCGCTCAGCACCTGCATCGGCTCGTCGTGGGTGTTGCCCCACACCTGGGTGGCGAACGGCGCACCGGGGGCCACCAGGACGCGGCCGGGTGTGGGGTGTCCCGTGTTGTGCTCGGCCAGCCACGCCGCAGCCTGATGCCAGTAATCGGGGATGGCCCGGAAGGTGCCGGGCGGGGTGAGCCGGCCCGTCCAGGCCATCGACGTGGCCACGGCGAGCGCGGCGAGCACGACGATGCCGACCGCCACCCGCTTGTCGTCCTCGGGATGGGCGAAGGCCCGGATCCAGACCGGTCGCGGGGCACTGCCGGGGAGCGGAATCCGGCTGAGCAGGTGGGCGATGCCGAGCACCAGCGGAATGCGGATCACCGGCTCCAGCTTGTGGACGTTGCGCAGCGGAGCGCCGGCGGCGTCCAGGAACAGCTGCACCTGATGGGCCAGCGGCGAACCCAGGCCGCCGGAGTAGCCGACCGCGAGCAGCACCACCCCGACCAGCAGCATGGTGACCAGCCGTCCGCGGGCCGGCATGGACCGCAAGGCCAGCCCGGCCAGCCCGCCGGCCGCCACCAGTGCGGTGGCCAGCACCATCACCGGCTGGGTCACCAGCGACGAGCCTGCCGTGGCATTCGGCGACACGAACGGCGTCCAGCTGTCGGTGCCGCGGAGTACCTCGATCAGCGACGTCCACTGGGTGGTCACGCCCGAGGATTCGATGAAGTCCAGGAATGGTGGGCTGATCTGGCCGAGCAGCAGCAGCGCGACCACCCACCAGACGACGGCCAACGCCGAGGCCAGCGCCCACCAGGCAGCGAAACGCCACCAGGTGCGGTTCGGCCGATGGCACAACCACCAGATGATCGCTGGCAGACAGCCGGTGATCGTGGCCACCGCATTGACGGCGCCCATCAGTGC
The DNA here is from genome assembly GCF_010731855.1 of Mycolicibacterium anyangense. NCBI lineage: Bacteria > Bacillati > Actinomycetota > Actinomycetes > Mycobacteriales > Mycobacteriaceae > Mycobacterium > Mycolicibacterium anyangense. Next base: position 4,588,729 of record NZ_AP022620.1, read on the forward strand.
CAGGGCGATGCCGGCACGGGCGGCCAGCATCCGCAGCGGCCTGCCGCTATCCCCCTTGAGCGCGAGGATCACCGGAAGCAGCACCCATGGCGCCAGCATCATCGGCAGTGTCTCCGAGGAGATCGAGCCCAGCGTGGTCAGCACCCGCGGTGACAGCGCGAACGCCACCGCGGCGATCACCCGGGCCGGCCGGTTACCGATGTTCAGGGCCTCGGCCACCCGAAGCAGACCCCAGAAGCCCGCCGTGAGCAGCAGCGCCCACCACAGCCGTTGGGTGACCCAGCCGGGCAAGCCCAGGGTGTCGCCGAGCAGGAAGAACGCTCCGTGCGGGAACAGGTACCCGTAGGCCTGGTTCTGCGCCTGCCCGAACGGCAGGTCGCTGTTCCACAGATTGGCGGCGCGAGCCAGGAACCGCAGCGGGTTGGCGGTCAGATCGAGTTTGGTGTCGGGCGAGACCATGCCCGGGGACTGCGCGAAGCACAGCACCAGCGCGATCACGAACGCACCGCCCAGCCAGCGCCGGGACAGCGGTGTGGTGGTGACGGGCGCCTCCGTGACCGCGGGGGAGGCGGTGGCGAGCGTGCTCAGGCTAGCCGCGGTTGCCGTACTCGACGCGGTTGAGCACCGACGAGGCCGGGTCGCCCGGCGACAGCGGTGGCTTGGTGTCCTGCTGGATCATCAGCGTCACCCCGAACACCGCAGCCGCACCGAGCAGCAGGCCCACCAGGATGCTGGCGGCGGCGGGAACCACGAACCGGGTCATGATCGGGTCTCCTCTGCTGTACGGGGAAGGGTCGAATCGAGTGGGGGGTACCCGCTGGTCAACCTAACACGCGTCCAACCGCGGTTGGACCGCGGCGGCGCTCATGACAGCATGGGCGGATGGCCAGACGCCTGCTCACCCTGCGCGGAATCGCCGCCGTGTCGACCCTGCCGCTGCTGCTCCTGGGCTGTTCGTCGCCGGCCTCCAAGAGCGCAGCGGCGCCCTCGTCGCCGGTCAGCGCGACCTCGGGCACCGGGGTTGCGCCGCTGGCCGGCCCGGTCCCCGCCGCCCCGGCGCCGCCGGTGTGCGGTGACCCGCTGACGATGTCCACCCGCGACAAGCTGGCCCAGCTGCTGATGGTCGGTGTGCGCAACGGCGCCGACGCCCGCGCCGTGGTCACCGACTACCACGTCGGCGGCATCTTCATCGGCAGCTGGACCGACCTGTCGATGCTGACCGACGGCTCATTGCCGGGCATCGCCGGTGCCGGGCCGCTGCCGCTGGCGGTCAGCGTCGACGAGGAGGGCGGCCGGGTCTCCCGGCTGAAAAGCCTGATCGGGACCGCGCCGTCGGCCCGGGTGCTGGCCCAGACCAAGACCCCCGACGAGGTGTACCAGCTGGCCCTGGAACGCGGCCGCAAGATGAAGGGCCTGGGCTTCACCGTCGATTTCGCGCCGGTGGCCGACGTCTCCGGTGACCCCGACGACAGCGTGATCGGTGACCGGTCGTTCTCTAACGATCCCGCGGTGGTGACCACCTACGCCGGTGCCTACGCCCGCGGCCTGCGGGATGCCGGCTTGCTGCCGGTGCTCAAGCACTTCCCTGGCCACGGCCACGGGTCCGGGGATTCGCACACCGCCGGTGCGGTCACCACCCCGCCGCTGGATCAGCTGCAGAGCAACGATCTGGTCCCGTACCGCACCCTGGCCGCCGACGCGCCGGTCGCAGTGATGATCGGCCACCTCGAGGTCCCGGGTCTGACCGGCGGGTTGCCCGCCAGCCTCAGCCCGGCCGCGGTGAACCTGCTGCGCAGCGGTGACTACGGCGGCCCGCCGTTCAACGGCATCATCTTCACCGACGATCTGTCGAGCATGGCCGCGATCTCGTCGCACTACGGCGTGGCCGAGGCAGTGCTGCGGGCGCTGCAGGCCGGGGCCGATGTCGGGCTGTGGGTGACCACCGACGAGGTGCCCGCCGTGCTCGACCGCCTCGAGGCCGCGGTCAACGGCGGTGAGCTGGCCATGCCGGCCGTCGACGCCTCGGTACAGCGGTTGGCGGCGTTGAAGGGCCCGAGTCCGCGCTGCGGCGGTTAGCCTCTTCCTAGGACGGACGTCACGGGACGGGGAACGTTCTGCGACAGGGAAGGCGATGACCATGGCGGCAGGTGGCACCAAGCGGTTGCCCCGTGCCGTGCGTGAGCAACAGATGCTCGACGCGGCCGTGCAGATGTTCTCGGTCAACGGCTACCACGAGACGTCGATGGACGTCATCGCCGCCGAGGCCCAGATCTCCAAGCCAATGCTCTACCTCTATTACGGCTCCAAGGAGGAGCTGTTCGGGGCGTGCCTGAGCCGGGAGCTGAGCCGTTTCATCGAGGCGCTGCGCGAGGACATCGACCTCAAGCAGAGTCCGCATGACCTGTTGCGCAGCGTCATCTTGTCGGTGCTGCAGTACATCGACGCCAACCGGGCGTCCTGGATCGTGCTCTACACCCAGGCGACCAGTTCGCAGGCCTTCGCGCACACTGTGCGGGAAGGGCGCGAGAAGATCATCGACATGGTGGCCCGGCTGCTGGAGACCGGGACGCGACATCCCGAACCCGGCACCGATTTCCACATGATGGCCGTGGCGCTGGTGGGCGCGGGCGAGGCGGTCGCGGCCCGGGTCAGCGCCGGCGATGCCGACGTGGATGAGGCCGCCGCCCTCCTGATCAACCTCTTCTGGCGCGGCCTCAAGGGTGCCCCGGCGGACAAGGAAATCACCCCGGCCAGCTCGCACTGACCGGCTAGAGCGCTCTGACCGTACCGGTCAGATGCGGATAGCCCTTACTGACGTTGCGTAGCGCGATGTCCCACCCGTCGGCCACCCGGTCGACGTAGAGGCCGGCGCTGGCCGGCAGCACCACGGGCTTGCCGAATTTCACCGAATAGCGGACCGCATCCGGGATCTGCCCCTCGATGTTCGCCAGAACTGCTGCCGCGCTGAACATTCCGTGCGCGATCACCGTGGGGAACCCGAACAGTTTGGCGCCGATCGTGTTGGTGTGGATCGGGTTGTGATCACCGCTGACCGAGGCGTAGCGGCGAATCTGGGCCGGCGTGATGCGCACAATCGCGTTGGGCGGCGGCAGCTTCGGCGCCTTGGGCGGCTCCGGCCGGGCCTCATCGGTCAGGCTGGTGCGCTGCTGGTGCAGGAAGGTGGTCACCTGATGCCAGGCCAGCTCGTTGCCGACGTGCACGTCGGTCACCAGGTCCACCAGCAGCCCCTTGCGATGCTCGCGCAGCTGCTCGGCGTGCACCGTGACCCCGACGGTGTCGGTGACCGCGATGGGCCGGTACCGGGTGATGTGGTTTTCGACGTGGACGGCCCCCATGGCGGCAAAGGGGAAGTCGAACGCGGTGACCAACGACATCACGGTCGGGAACGTCAGCGCGAACGGGTAGGTCAACGGCACGGTGTCGCCGAAGCGCAGACCTGTCACCGCCGCGTATTCGGCCACATTGGAACGGTCGATGGCCAGCCCGTCGACGGTCAGCGTCCTGGTAGGCAGGCTGTCGCTGCGGGGGATCACTGGTAGCGCGCCAACTGCTGCCCGAAGCATGTTGCGCAGGCCACTGGGTTGTTCGGTCATCGCTGCTACGCCCCCAGCATCGCCTGGCCGCAGACCCGGATCACGTTGCCGGTCACCGCATTCGACGCCGGGCTGGCGAAGTAGGCGATGGTCTCGGCGACGTCGACGGGCTTGCCGCCCTGGGACAGCGAGTTGAGTCGGCGGCCCACCTCGCGGGTCGCCAGCGGGATCGCGGCGGTCATCGCCGTCTCGATGAAGCCCGGTGCCACGGCGTTGATCGTGATGCCCTTCTCTGCGTACGACGGGGCCAGGGCCTGGGTGATGCCGATCATGCCCGCTTTGGTGGTGGCGTAGTTGGTCTGGCCGCGGTTGCCTGCGATGCCGGCCATCGACGACAAGCCGATGATCCGGCCGCCTTCGGTGATGGTGCCGTTACCCACCAGGCCTTCGGTGAGTCGTTGCGGGGCAAGGAGATTCACGGCGATGACGGCATCCCAGCGGGCGTCGTCCATGTTGGCAAGCAACTTGTCGCGGGTGATACCGGCGTTGTTGACCAGGATGTCGGCCCGGCCCCCGTTGTGGTCGGAGTAGTGCTCGCGCAGGTGCTCGGTGATCTTCTCCACGGCATCGTCTGCGGTGACATCCAACGGCAGCGCCGTTCCCCCGACCTTGGCCGCGGTCTCGGTCAGCGCATCGTGGGCCTGTTCGACGTCGATGGCGACGACCTTCGCGCCGTCGCGGGCGAACACCTCGGCGATCGTGGCGCCGATGCCGCGGGCGGCGCCGGTCACGACGGCGACCTTGCCGGCCAGCGGCTTGTCCCAGTCGGCAGGCGGTGTCGAGTCGGCGGCTCCAACGGAGTACACCTGCCCATCGACGTAGGCGGACTTGCCGGACAGGATGAACCGGATCGTCGACTCCAGGCCGGTGGCGGCGGGTTTGGCGGCGGGCGACAGGTACACCAGGGATGCGGTGGCGCCGCGGCGCAGTTCCTTGCCCAGAGACCGGGTGAAGCCTTCCAGCGCACGCTGGCAGATGCGTTCGTCGGTACCGGCGGCCTCGTCCGGGGTGGTGCCGATCACGACGACGCGGCCCGACGGTCCGAGGTTGCGCAGCAGCGGGGTGAAGAACTCGTAGAGGCCGCGCAACTGGGTGGGCTCGGTGATGCCGGTGGCGTCGAAGACCAGGCCGCCGAACGAATCGGCCCAGCGACCTCCGAGGTTGTCCGACACCAGGTTGTAGTCCTCGGCGAGCGCGGCCCGCAACGGTTCGACCACGCGACCCTCGCCGCCGATCAGCAGCGAGCCGGCCAGCGGCGGCTCGCCCGGCTTGTAGCGGCGCAGGGTCTCGGGCGCAGGGACGCCGAGCTGCTTGGCCAGGAACGACCCGGGGGCGGAGTTGAGGACTTGCGAGAACAGGTCGGTAGCCACGAATCTGCCTTTCGCGTTTGCGGAGCGGGTGGACCGGGAACGAACTTACTCTAGAGTAAGAACGGTGGGTACGATGGACCCGTATACCCACCTTGCAACGACGACACAGCGGAGATTCCCGTGGCCTTGAGTCAGAAACCTCGTCGGGTTGCCGTCCTCGGCGGCAATCGCATCCCGTTCGCCCGATCCGACGGCGCCTACGCCGAAGCGTCGAACCAGGACATGTTCACCGCCGCACTCGACGGTCTGGTGGACCGATTCGGTCTTGCCGGTGAACAACTCGGCGCCGTCATCGGCGGTGCAGTGCTCAAGCACAGCCGTGACTTCAACCTCATGCGCGAAAGTGTGCTCGGTAGTGCACTTTCGCCCTACACGCCGGCCATCGATCTGCAACAGGCCTGTGGCACCGGTCTGCAGGCGGCCATCGCCGCGGCCGACGGTATCGCCGCAGGCCGCTACGAGGCGGCCATCGCCGGCGGCGTCGACACCACCTCCGATGCGCCAATTGGCTTGGGCGACAATTTGCGTCGCACCCTGCTCGGGCTGCGCCGGGCCAAGTCCAATGTCGATCGGTTGCGACTGGTCGGCAAGCTGCCCGCCGCGCTGGGGGTCGAGATCCCCACCAACGGCGAACCGCGGACCGGTCTGTCGATGGGCGATCACGCCGCCATCACCGCCAAGCAGATGGGCATCAAACGCGTCGACCAGGACGAACTGGCCGCCGCCAGCCACCGCAATATGGCGGCCGCCTACGACCGTGGCTTCTTCGACGATCTCGTCACACCGTTCCTGGGTCTGTACCGCGACAACAACCTTCGCGCCGACTCCAGTGCCGAGAAGCTGGCCAAGCTCAAGCCGGTCTTCGGGGTGCGTAACGGCGACGCCACCATGACGGCGGGCAACTCGACACCGCTGACCGACGGCGCCTCGGTGGCGCTACTCGCCAGCGAACAGTGGGCAGAATCACATTCGTTGACGCCGCTGGCGTACTTCGTCGATTCCGAGACGGCGGCGGTGGATTACGTCAACGGCGCCGACGGCCTGCTGATGGCGCCCACCTACGCGGTACCGCGGCTCCTCGCGCGCAACGGGCTGGGCTTGGGCGACTTCGACTTCTACGAGATCCACGAGGCCTTCGCCTCGGTGGTCCTGGCGCATCTGCAGGCCTGGGAGTCCGAGGAGTACTGCAAGGAACGGCTGGGCCTGGACGCTGCGCTGGGAACCATCGACCGCGCCAAGCTCAACGTGAACGGTTCGTCGCTGGCGGCCGGACATCCGTTCGCGGCCACCGGCGGTCGGATCGTGGCCCAGTTGGCCAAGCAACTGGCCGAGAAGAAGGCGCAGACCGGTCAGCCGGTGCGCGGCCTGATCTCCATTTGCGCAGCTGGCGGCCAGGGTGTGACCGCGATCCTGGAGGCCTGAAAAAAATGTCGAAAAAAACTTCGGCGGGTTTGTAACGCGGCGCCTCGGGTACCCGATGTACCGGATAGCTCCGTGTTGCCGTCTGACCCCCCGACCCGACGGCAACACGGGGCATCCTCTTTATCCGGGGCTAATTGACACGGATGAAGGACCGCCGCTGGCGAGAGGGGAGTCCAGCGGCGGTCATTTTTTGTCGATGGGCCCGGTGTCGATGGGCCCGGTGTCGACGGACCCGGCGTCGACGAGTCCCGATTGAATCAGCGCGGCGTCGATGAAGCGCTGCACTGGGCGCGCCTGGAAGAAACCGGTGTGACCGCCGTGGTACCAACCGATGTCCGGCCGGCCCCAGTGCTCCCACAGCTGCAGCACCTGCTCGCGGGGATGCACGATCCGATCGGCGACACCGGCGTAGATGAACCGGCCCGCGGGTGCGACTTTCGGCTGCAGTGACAGCGGCGAGATCATCCGCCCGATCGGTGCCGCCAACTCCAGGGTCTTGCGTCGCGGGTCGTTCTTCTCCAGGCCCGCGTGGCGGCCCAGGATGTCGACCAGATTCGCCGGCGGCACACCGAGGATGGCGCAGGACAGGCCGTCCTCGAGGCTGGCGACCAGAGCCGCGATGTAGCCGCCCAGCGAGATGCTGTTCAGTCCGATCTGGGCGTCGGGCGCCTCGGTGCGGATCCAGGCCAGCACCCGCCGCACGTCCCACACCGCTTGCGCGGTGGCGTGGACGTCGTCCATCACGTCCTCGCCCGGGTAGACCGCGTTCTTCGGCAGGCCCCTGGCCCGGGGCCCGTGCATGGGCAGCACCGGCAGCACCACATTGAGTCCGAAGTCTTCATGCAGATGCCAGGCCCGGAACAGGGTCAGGTCCAGGCCCACCCGGCCCATCTCGGTGCCGTGCACGCACACCAGCCACGGCCGCGGTTCGGGGTGGCGCAGCATCAGCGCGTACGCGCGGTGATTCCCGGTGTAGCTACGCCAGCGGTCCCCGCCCGGCTCCTTCGGAAAGGGCTGATAGCCGCTATCGAACGACAACCGCTCGTGGGTGCGGTTACGGCTGGTGAACGACCGGATCGCGACGTCGGTCGGTGCCGGCGGCGCCGCGAAGAACGTCGCCGGCGCGGTCAGCCAGCCCTTCTTGTCGTAGAGCGCGATCGCCTGGCGTACCTCGGCGTTGATGCGATCGTAGACGCGGGCGTCACTCAGCGGCCGACGCCAGCGCAATCCGACCAGGACGATCTCGTCCCGTAGCGCGTGGGTGGCCAGCGAGAGGGTCGGGCGCGCGACCGGCAATTCACCGTTGCTGCCGTCGAGGTACGCGCCCCAGGACCGCGCGTAATAGCTGCCCGCTCGGGTGAATGGTGCGACGATTGTCGCCAGCGGTCCACTTGTCGACGGTTTCTCCCTGTCCGGGCCGTGGGCCGTCGGTACAGCATCTTTGCTGTCATCAGGCTTTGCCATACCGTCGAATCTAACCGATGCTTGCGGGCGCGCCAGAGGACAAGGTCCCGACAATTGTCCTCCGAACGACGGACTTGCGGAGTTTGCTGCAGCGCTTACCATTTAGCAATGGGTCGGGGTTTGGCCCCGCTATGTGATCAGGGTCGATCGCGAGCGGGCGCATTGTTCTTTGCGGCGTTGGCCGTCGTGGTCGCCATGGCCGCACCCGCGCATGCGGCGAACGTGGTCTGGGTCGGGGGTACGAAGGGTTCGCTGGGCACGGTGTTGTCCGGACTGTTCAGCATCAACGACGAATTGCTCGGCGGCGCATACCAAGACGACGACTTCACGACGGTCGACTATCCGGGCGGGCTGTGGCCCATCACCGGAGTACTGGATCCCACCCTCGGCGTCTCGGTGGGCATCGGCGTCACCAACACCATGGCCGCCATCGCAACGCTCAGTGGCCAATTGGTGGTCGCCGGCACGTCACAGGGTTCCCTGGTGGTGCAGCAGGTCGAGGCCAACCTGAACAGCAACCCGGCAGTCCCGGACAACACCACCTTCATCCTGATCGCCGACCCGAACCTGGGTCTGTTCAACGGCAGTCACGGGCAATCGGTGCCGGTCTTCGACTATGTCCCCTTCGCCGTTCCCGAGACGCGCTTCAAGACGATCATCGTGGTCAATCAGTACGACTTCTTCGCCGATCCGATCACCCAGCCGTGGAATCTATTGACCGATCTCAATGCGCTGGTGGGCATCTACTACGTGCACTCGGTCGCGCAGGCGACCGACCTGTCCACCGTCCCGCCGCAGAACATCACCACCACGACGAACAGCCAAGGTGGCACCACGACGGTCTACCGCGTTCCCACCACCTTCCTTCCGTTGACAATGCCGTTGCGGCAGTGGGGAGTTCCAGCCGGCGTCGTCGATGCCATCGACGCCCAACTGCGGCCCATCATCGATCAGGGGTACGCGCCGGTCTCGTCGACCCGGCCCCCGGTAGCGGCGTCGCCGGCCGCCCAGCTGGTCTCGCGGACCGCGTCCAGCGGCCGGCAGCGCCCAACCACGCCGCCGGCGGTCAAGGGTGCGGCGTCCACAGGCTCGCATTCGGGCGGGTCATCGGGCGGGTCATCGGGATCGTCTTCGGGATCCTCGTCGAAGTCGACGGGCGGCTCCGGGCGCAACAAGTGATTGCGTAGGCGCGCCGCAACCGCATCAAAGACGGCGGCCCCGAGACCGAAAGGTCCCGGGGCCGCTTGTCTTTGGCTGTTCTTCCTGCGTGGGTTAGAAGGCCGCCTCGTCGAGTTCCATCAACTCGTTGTCGATGGTGTCGATCACCTGACGCGTGCTGGTCAGCAGCGGCAGCATGTTCTTGGCGAAGAACGACGCCGCAGCGATCTTGCCCTCGTAGAAGGACTTGTCGGCACCGGTAGCACCGGCGTCCAGCGCGGCGATGGCGACCGCGGCCTGGCGCTGCAGCAGCCAGCCCATCAACAGATCGCCGACGCTCATCAGGAAGCGCACCGAGGCCAGGCCCACCTTGTAGATGGACTGCGGATCCTCCTGCGCGGCCATCAGATAGCCGGTCATCGTCGCTGCCATGCCCTGGACATCCTCCAGCGCCTTGGCCAGCAACTCGCGCTCGCTCTTGAGCCGGCCGTTGCCGGACTCGTTCTTGATGAACTCACCGATCTGTCCCGCCACATGGCCCAGCGCCACACCCTTGTCGCGGACGATCTTGCGGAAGAAGAAGTCCTGCGCCTGGATGGCGGTGGTGCCTTCGTAGAGCGAGTCGATCTTGGCGTCGCGGATGTACTGCTCGACCGGGTAGTCCTGCAGGAAGCCGGAGCCACCGAAGGTCTGCAGGCTCTCGGTGAGCTTGGCGTAGGCCTGCTCGGAGCCGCAGCCCTTGACGACCGGCAGCAGCAGGTCGTTGACCTTGGCGGCCAGCTCGGCGTCGACACCGTGCACGGCCTTGGCCAGTGCGGCGTCCTGGTAGCTGGCGGTGTAGAGGTACAGCGCGCGGCCGCCCTCGGCGTAGGCCTTCTGGGTCATCAGGCTGCGGCGCACATCGGGGTGATGGGTGATCGTGACGCGCGGCGCGGCCTTGTCGGTCATCTGGGTCAGGTCGGCACCCTGCACGCGCTCCTTGGCGTACTCGAGCGCGTTGAGGTAACCGGTCGACAGCGTCGAAATGGCCTTGGTACCCACCATCATTCGAGCCTGCTCGATGACGTCGAACATCTGCGCGATGCCGTCGTGGACCTCGCCGACCAGCCAGCCCTTGGCCGGGATGCCGTGCTGGCCCATGGTCAGCTCGCAGGTCGCCGAAACCTTGAGGCCCATCTTGTGTTCGACGTTGGTGACGAAGACGCCGTTGCGCTCGCCGGGCTCGCCGGTCTCGGGATCGAACAGGAACTTCGGCACGAAGAACAGCGAAAGACCCTTGGTGCCGGGGCCTGCGCCCTCGGGGCGGGCCAGCACCAGGTGGAAGATGTTCTCGAACAGGTCATCCGAATCGGCCGAGGTGATGAATCGCTTCACACCGTCGATGTGCCAGGAGCCGTCATCCTGCTTGACGGCCTTGGTCCGGCCGGCGCCGACATCGGATCCGGCGTCGGGCTCGGTGAGCACCATGGTGGCGCCCCAGCCGCGCTCGGCGGCCAGCTCGGCCCACTTCTTCTGCTCGTCGGTGCCGAGGTGATGCAGGATGTTGGCGAATCCGGTGCCGCCGGCGTACATCCAGACCGCGGGGTTCGCGCCGAGCACGTGCTCGTGGATAGCCCACACCAGGATCCGGGGCATCGGCATACCGCCGAGCTCCTCCAGGGTGCCGACCTTGTCCCAGCCGCCCTCGATGAACGCCTGCACCGACTTCTTGAAGGACTCCGGCAGCGTCACCGTGTGGGTGTTGGGGTCGAAGACCGGCGGGTTGCGGTCACCGTCGACGAAGGACGCCGCGACCGGGCCCTCACAGAGGCGGGCCGACTCGGCCAGCATCTCGCGCACGGTGTCGGGGTCCAGATCGCTGTACTCGCCCTCGCCAAGGACCTTGTCCAGGCCAAGTACCTCGAACAGGTTGAACTCCTGATCGCGTACGTTGCTCTTGTAGTGGCTCACTGCTTCTCCTCGATGGGAATGTGCCTTTTCGGGTTGGGTACTTGGCTCTAAGTTACCCACCAGTAACACGGCAACTATACCGCCCGGTAACCCGCTTGCAAATCCCCGTGCGCAACTCCGAATGCATGCTCAACCCACCGGTTGGACTGCTCGCCCAGTGGTCCGCTGGCGTCGCCATCTATGCAGCTAGTGGCCATACCGGGCGACGTACCCCGGTTTGCCCCGCCACCCGCCGAACCAGCGGGTGCGACCGAAATCACACCTACTGGTCGGCCTCCGGGCCGCCATCCGCGGCCGGTTCGGGTGCTTCCCCGCCCGCGGGCAGCTGGCTGACCAGGTGCGCGGCCAGCTCGCCGATCGTCGGATAGTCGAACACCGCGGTCGGGCTGATGTCGAACTTGCCGCCGAACTGTCCGTAGAGCCGGTTGCGCAACTCGACCGCCATCAGCGAATCGGTCCCCAGATCCAGGAACCTGCTGGACGCGGCCGGTGGTTGGGCCAGGCGCAGGAAGCCTTGCACTTCGCGTTGCAGGAATTCGGCGATGAAGTCGACCCGCTGCGCTTCCGGGGTGTCCTGGAGCTGGCGCAGCAGTTGGCTGTCGGCGGCTGTCGCCGCGTCGTCGCGCGGCAGCACGTTGTCGAGCATCGGCGGCCGGATACCGCCGAGCATCTTGGCGGTCCGCTGCCAGTTGGCCTTCAGAACCGTGGCCTGCCCCGTCCCGTGGCGGACCACTTCCCCCAGTGCCGCCAAGGCGGCCGGCGGATCCAGCGGCATCATGCCCTGCGCGCTGAGGTTGGCCAGGGCTGCTGCCGACGTGGCCATGCCGCCGCTTCCCCATGGTCCGAAGTCGACCGCCGTCGCCGGCAGCCCCCGAGAGCGTCGATAGGCGGCCAGGCCGTCGAGCAGTCCGTTGGCAGTCGCGTAGTTCGCCTGCGCCGGTGAGCCGAGAACCGCTGACGCCGACGAGTAGAGGATGAAGAACTCCAGATTCTCGCCTGCGGTCATCCGATGCAGATGGTAGGCGCCATAAGCCTTGGGCCCCAGGGTGGTCCGGAATCGATCCAGGGACTGGTCCGGCAACAGCGCATCGTCGAGCACACCGGCTAGGTGGGCGATACCGGCCAGCGGCGGCAACTCGGCGCGGATCCTGGCCAGCAGCCGGGCCGCCTCGTCCTCGTCGGCCACGTCAGCGGTGAAGACGTGAATCCGGCAGTGGTAGCGCTCGGCGATCGCGTCGATCGTCTGCTGCGCCTCGAGCTCCGGCTCACGCCGGCTGGTCAGCACGATGTCCCCGGCGCCCAGCTGGGCGAGGTATGCCGCGGTATGCAGGCCGAGCGCGCCAAGACCACCGGTGATGAGATAGCTGCGATCACCGCGCGGCTGCAGCGGTTTGGGCATCTGCACCACGATCTTGCCGATGTGCCGCGCCTGTTGCATCCGCCGGAACGCTGTGCGCGCCTCGGGCAGCGGGTACACCTCGGCCGGGACGGGCGTCCATTCCCCGGTGGCCAGGCCCTGGGAGACCTCGTCCATCAACCGCGCGATGTGCTCGGGATCGCTCATCATCGTCACGTCCAGTGCGACGATCTCGTAGCGGATGTCGGGCCGGACGGCAGCCATCTGGTCGGCCGTCCAGATATCCCGCTTGGCGATCTCGACGAACCGGCCGCCGGCAGCGGTGGCGCGCACCGTGGCCTCGATGAAGCCTTCGTTGGTGAGGCTGTTGAGTACCACGTCGACACCCGCGCCGCCGGTGTCGGCCAGGATCTGGTCCGCGAAAGCTGTTGTGCGAGAGTCGTAAACGTATTCGACGCCCATGTCGCGCAGGGTCGCCCGTTTGTGGGTGCTGGCCGTGGCGAACACGGTCGCCCCCTGGTGTCGGGCCATCTGCACCGCCGCCAGTCCCACGCCGCCGCTGGCCGCGTGGATCAGCACTTTGTCACCCGGCTTGATCTGGGCCCAGTCGAATGCCAGCCGAACCGTCAGCGCGGCGGCAGGGATGGTCGCCGCCTCGACGGCGCCGATCCCGTCCGGGACGACGGCCAGCAGCTGGGCCGGCACGTTCAGCCGGCTCGCGAAGGCGCCCTGCATCGAGCCGAACACCCGTTGTCCGACCTCGAATCCGGTGACCTCCGAACCGACTTCGGTGACCACACCGCACAGGTCGCCGCCGATCGGGCCCGGGTCGCCGGGGTACAACCCGAGCACGTTGAGCACATCGCGGAAGTTGAGTCCGGCGGCCTCGATCGCCACCTGCACCTCGTTGGGCGCAGGAGCGGTCACGGTGGTTTCGGTCAGGCGCAGGTTGTCGATCGCACCCCGTTCGGTCGGGGCCAGCACGTAGTCGTCACTGCGCGGCATCGGCAGCTGACCGCTGCGCGCCCAGTGCAGCAATCGCGGCACCAGGAAGCGGCCTTGGCGGACCGCCGTTTCGGGTTCCACGACCGGCGTGCCCAGCGCACCGGCGAGCCAACTCAGCGATTCCTCGCCGGCATCGGTGTCGATGAGCCGGCAGCGCAGGGTCGGTTGTTCGGCGACCAGGGTGCGCCCGAAACTCCATAGCGCCGCCTGAACCGGATCGACCGACTCACCGGGCTCGGTGGCCACGGCGTGTTCGGTGAGGATCCAGAGGCCGCCGGGCAGCGTCGCTTTCTGCTCGGTCAGCGCGGTCTGGGCGGCGGCCAGCAGTGCCGAGACCTCGGCCTCCAGCCGGCTCGCCAGCTGACCGGCTGTTCCGTCGTCATCCGGTTTCTCGCTGCTGCGCCAGATGATCCCGGCGACCGGCGCGCCACGGCCGGCCGCGTCCAGGAACGCTTGCCGCCAGGTGTCGGGGTCGGCGATGTCGGCAATGCCGACAGCGTCGGGTAGTTGGGCGGCCAGGGTGTCGAAACCGGCGACCAGCCACGGCCCGCTGACCCGTTCCGTGCTGTCCGCGTCGGTTCCCGGCGCGGCGGCCTCCTGCCAGCCCAAGGTGTAGAGCAGCCGGGTCGAGTCCCCGCCGAGCCCGCGCAGCAGCGCTTCCCGCGGAGCTCGCTTGACGGTGAACTCCCGGATGCCACCGAGGGAGCGGCCGTCCGGATCGACGAAATCGAGGTCGAAGACCTGAGTTTCGTTGGTGACGGCGCTGTCATGCCAGCGGGCGCGGCAGTAGAACCGGCGCGGCATCCGCTCCGGAAGCCGGACTTGTCCGTATCGCAGTGGCAGGAACAGGTCCGACATCCCCTGCTCGGCGGCCAGCGTGGCCGGGAAGGCCGGGAAAGCGACACCCGTGCAGAGGTCGAGCAACACCGGGTGGATCGGTTCGGTACCGAGATGTTCGGCGAGTTCGTCGCCGACGACGATGTCCCCGATCGCTTCCCGCTCGCCGACCCACAATGACTTCAGCGACGTCGACCAGGTCGGCCCCCAGGCCAGTTCCATGTCGTTGAAGAAGTCGAACAGATCCTGCGGACGGTTGCGCTCCATCTGCTCGATCGCGTCACTTGGAGCGACGCCGGCATCGGCCGGTTCGGCGTCCGGATCCGCACCCGTGGCCAGGCTGCCGTCGGCGTTGAGGGACCACTCGGCGTCCCGTACCCCGTAGGGGCGGCTGTGCACCTGGAATTTCCAGCCGTCGTCGATCGGATGGAGGGTCAACTGGACTTCGCGAGAAGCCTTGTCCGGGAGGATGATCGGCTCGTAGAAGAACACCTCGCGGACACTTGCGGGCGCACCTGCGGCGGCCAGCGCCATCGCCGCGTAGGTTGCTCCCGGCACCACCACGGTGCCGTAGATGACGTGATGAGCCAGCCACGGCTGGGTCTTGACCGACAGCACGCTGCTGTAGACAGTGTCGCCGGAAGCCAGATCCTTTGGGCTACCCAGGATTCCGGACGCCGACAGCCCGGACGAGGCCAGGGCTGAGATCCCCGAGCTCTTCGGCCAGTACCGGCGCCGCTGGAACGGATAGGTGGGCAGTTCCAGCTTGTGCTCCTGCCGGTGGCCGATCGCGGCGAAATCGGGGCGGTGCCCGCAGACGTAGGTCGTTGCGAGAGCCTCGGCGATTTGTCGTACCGCGTTGGCGCCCTTGCGCAGCGAGACGATCGCGAGCGGCGGGGCCGATGTCTCCGGCCAGATCTGCAATGCTGCGGCGGTCAGGATCGGTTGCGGACCGATCTCCATCAGGACCGTGCAGCCCAACCCGGCGACGGTGCGCACGCTCTCGGTGAACTGCACGGGTTGACGGGAATGCCGCCGCCAATACTGCGCATCCAGCGGTGTCTGGGCATTGAGCACCGCCCCGGTGCGGTTGCAGACCAACGGCAAGGTGGGGGCGGCAAAGTCGAACTGGGTGGCGAAGGCCTCGAATTCGTCGAGAACCGGCTCCAGCAGTTCGGAGTGGAAGGCGTGGCTGGTCTCCAGCCAGGTGCACCGGGTACCGTCCTGGCCACAGGCATCGGCGATCTTCTCCAGGTCCTCGGCGGGGCCGGACAGGACGGTGTTGCGGCCGTTGTAGGCGCCGACCGACACTCGCGGGAAGTCCGCGGCGGCACGCTCGACGTAGTCGGGATCGGCGAAGACCGCCACCATCCGGCCGCCGGGCGGCAGGCTGCCGAACAGCTTGCCGCGTTCGGCGATCAACCGGGCCCCGTCCTCGAGGCTGAACACGCCCGCCACACAGGCCGCCGCGTACTGGCCCACGCTGTGGCCAAGCACGACGTCGGGTTCGATGCCCCACGACTGCCACAGCCGGGCAAGGCCCATCTCGACCGCGAAGATCGCCGGCTGCGCAAAGGACGTGTGCCGCAACGTTTCTCCGGCCGACCGGTCGCTGGTGTAGAGCACCTCCAGCAGCGGCTGCGGCAGCATCGGATCGACGGCCTCGGCGCACCGCCGCATGGTCTCGGCGAACACCGGTTCGCTGTCGAACAGTTCGCGGGCCATCCCGGCGTACTGGCTGCCCTGACCGGGGAAGAACCATGCCGTGGTGGGTCGGTCGGTGCATTCCCTGCGTAGCACGCCAGGCCGGGTCCGGTTGGCCATGAGGTCCTCCAGGAGGATCCCGGCCTCACGAGTCGAATTCGCGACGATCGCCGCGCGGTGCTCGAAGTGGGAGCGTCCGGCCCCGGCGGTGAAGCACACGTCGGCGAACGAGGCGTCGGGGTGCTCGGCCAGCCAGCCGGCGTAGCGTGCGGCCAGCGCCGTGAGCCCCGGCCCGGAGCGCGCGGACAGCGGCAGGACGCTGAATGGTTCTCGCGTTGGGGCGGGTTCGCCATCCTGATCGGTCGGCTCGGCGGCCGCCGCGGTGGCGGGCGCCTCCTCGATCACGACGTGCGCATTGGTGCCGGTGAAGCCGAACGCGCTGATACCGGCTCGCCGCGGATGGCCGTTGGCATGCCATGGCGTGGCTTCGTCGACCACCCGGACCGGCAGCGAGTTCCACGGGATATGCGGTGACGGGGTGTGGAAGTGCAGGCTCGGCGGCAGGAGGTCGTGCTGCAGGGACAGTACGACTTTGAGCAGACCGGCGACGCCCGCAGCGGATTCCAGGTGCCCGATGTTCGTCTTGGCGGTACCGATCAGCAGCGGCCGATTCTGGTCGCGGCCGGCACCGTAGACGGCCGCGGCCGCCTGTACCTCGATCGGATCGCCCAGCGGAGTGCCGGTCCCGTGCGCCTCGAGGTAGTCGACGTCGGACCCGCTGAGCCCCGCCCGCGCCAGTGCGGTGGCGATAAGGCGTTGCTGCGCACCACCATTGGGCACGGTCAGACCACTGGACGCACCGTCCTGATTGACAGCGGTGCTACGGATCACTGCGCAGATCCGGTCGCCGTCGCGCTGTGCGTCACTGAGGCGTTTGAGCACCAGGACACCGCAGCCCTCGCCGCGGGCGTAGCCGTCGGCGGCCGCGTCGAATGTCTTGCATCGCCCGTCGGGGGCCAGCATGCGGGCGCGCGAGGCGGCGACGATCGACACCGGGCTCAGCAGGACGTTCACCCCGGCGGCCAGCGCCAGGTCGCAGTCACCCGAGCGCAGTGCCTGGGTGGCCTGATGGACCGCGACCAGTGAGGAGCTGCATGCGGTGTCCACCGCGACTGCGGGGCCCTCCAGACCGAGGACGAAGGCCACTCGTCCGGCGACGGCGTTGAGCGCATTGCCGGTGATGAAGTGGCCTTCCAGGTTGTCCACCGAATCGCCGGACAACAGGTGCGAGTACTCGTTGGCGCCGACGCCGACGAAGACGCCGGTGCGGCTTCCGCGCAGTGACGACGCCGAATAGCCTGCGCGCTCAAGGCCTTCCCAGGCAACTTCGAGCATCAGACGCTGCTGAGGGTCGATCCAGACCGCCTCGCGCGGGGAGATGCCGAAGAACTCGGGATCGAAGCTGTCGACGCTGTCGAGGTATCCACCGCTGCGGGTGTAGATCTTGCCGGGTGTCTGCTGGTCGGGGTCGTAGAACGCGTCGACCTCGAAGCGGTCCTCGGGGATCTCCCGGATGGCGTCCACCCCGTTGGCGAGCACATCCCAGTAGGCATCCGGATCCGGTGCGCCCGGGAAGCGGCAGGCCACCGAGACGATCGCGATAGGTTCGTCGGCGCCGACGCTCAGTGGTACCGCCGGGGCTGCTGCGGCAACAGCGGTCGGCCGGTCGCCGAGTTCCAGGACGTCGCCGATCAGATAGTCGGCGACGTCCGACAGCCGCGGATAGTCCATCGCCAGCGTGGCCGGGAGTTCCTTGCCCACGGACTGTTCCAGCCGGCGGCGCAACTCCACCGCCATGAGCGAGTCCATGCCGAGGTCGAAGAATCCGGTGTCTTCGCGGATCTCCGCGGCTTCGATCCTGGTCACCTCCGCCACGGTGTTGCGCAGATGGTCCAGAACCAATTTCCGGCGTTGCTGGGCCGGGGCGGCGGTGAGTTGCTCGACCAGGCGGGTGCTGCCGGGTGTCTCCGCCGACCGGGTCGTCTCCTCGGGTGCCGAGCGGCGTGCCTCCTGGCCCACCACGTCGAACAGCGCGCGGTGTCCGGTTTGCAGGTACAGCGCCAGGAACTGCTTCCAGTCGACCCGCGCCACCACCGGTTGTGTGGCTGACTTCGGACGCCCCATCGCGTCTGCCATCGCGGCCAGGGCCTCTCCGGGAGCCAGTGGGTGGATGCCCCGGCGTTGCAGTTGCGCCCGGGCCTCCGGGTCGGCCATGCCGGCCGACCAGGGGCCGAAGTTCACGCTGATGCCGGGGATGCCGCGCTCGCGAAGCCGCCACGCCACACCGTCGAGGAAGGCGTTGGCCGCGCTGTAGGCACTCTGGCCGTAACTACCCCACACCGCTGAGATCGACGAGGTGGTGATGAAGAAGTCCAGCTGGCGGCCGGCGCACGATTCGCTCAGATTCCAAGCGCCCCAGACCTTGCCAGCGAAGGTTCGATCGATGTCGGCACCGGAGAGCGTGCTCAGCGGGGTGGTGTCGTTGACACCGGCGGCATGGACGATGCCGGCCAACGGCGGAAGTTCGTTGTCGACGGTGGCCAGCAGCCGGGTCACATCATGCGGGTCGGCGATGTCGGCGGCGATCACCCGAACCGTGCAACCATGCCGTTCGCTGAGCGCGTCGATGCGCTGGCGGGTGGTCTCGCCCGGTAGCTGCCTGCCGGTCAGCACCAGCTGCCGGGCGCCGTGCGCGGCAAGGTAGTCGGCGAACTCCAGGCCGATCGATCCGAGTCCACCGGTCACCAGATATGTTGCGTCGCTTCGCAACACCAGCGGCGCCTTGGTTCCGCTGCCGGTCCGCCGGACCAGCCGGGGCACGTAGCTGGCGTCCGTGCGGACGGCGATCTGGTCCTCACCAGACGCGGCGGCGACCACGTGGGTGATCAGCCTGCTCCACTGGTCGGCCACCCCGGCCGCCAGATCCACCAGTCCGCCCCACACCTGGGGATACTCCAGTGCCGCGACGCGGCAGAAGCCCCACAGGCTGGTGTGGTCGGGGGACACCGAATCGGACTCTGCGACGTGGTGCGCGCCGGTGGTCACGACCCAGACCGGGGTTCGCGATTCGGCTGCCGCTGCGGCCCGGAAGGTCCGCTGGGTGCCGCCCAGGATGCGGTGCTGCATGCGTAGCAGGGACCGCATCGAGGTGGCGCCGTCGGCGCCGAGGGACGATTCCAGCGCGGCGCAGTGCAGGATCCGCAGCCCCGGTTCGTCGGCCGACGCGGTCTGCAACTCGGCGGCCAGCTGCGCTTCGTCCTCGTCGTTGACCGGGAGCCAGACGATCCGATGGCGGTGGCCGAGGGCCGTCAGCGCCTCGACCAGGGGCTGGATCGCCTCGGCTTCGTCGGTGACCAGCATCCACGAAACAGGCTCTGCAGCAGCCGATTTCAGCGAGTCGGTGTGCTTCTGCCAGCGCACTTCGTAGCAGATGTCCGCGATGGATTTGGCATCTCGCTGCTGATTATGCTGTGCAGCAAGAAGTTTCAACGTGTCGATGGGGTTCTGCTGTGCGCCTGCGTCATCGAGGAGCGCGGCCAACTCCTCGATCCGGCCTTCTTCGAGAAGCTGGAGCACCTGGGTGTGTTCGGCGGTTTCGGTGCTGCCCGGTCCGCGGTGCACGCCCGCGGTCTGGCGGAACCAGTAGTGCCGGTGCTGGAACGGGTAGGGCGGCAGGTCGAGGGTGCGCGCCGCGGGTGCGGCGAGTGCGCCGAAGTCGGGCTGATGGCCTGCGACGTAGGCCTGGGCCAAGGCTTCGGTGATCTGCCAATGGTCGGCACTGTTGCGGCGGAGGGATGCAACCGCTTTCGGCGGGTTCGCGGCGTCCGGCCAGGCACGCAGCGCGGTGGCGGTGAGTACCGGCTGTGGGCCCACTTCCAGGAGGAGCGTGGCGCCGAGCTCGGCCAGCGTGGCCACGCAGGTGGCGAACTGAACCGGCTGGCGGGCGTGCCGGCGCCAGTAGGCGCCGTCGAGCTTCGCTGTCCGGCCGAGTGCGGCACCCGTCCGGTTGCACAACAGAATCCGTTGCGGCGCAGCGAATGTGAAGGTATTGGCGATCGCTTCGAACTCGTCGAGCGCGGGGTCCAGCATTGCCGAGTGGAAGGCATGACTGGTATCCAGCCAATCGCAGCGCGCGCCCTCGTCGGACAACTGCACGACTGCCTGTTCGAGGTCGGTTGCCGGGCCGGAGAGCACGGTGTTGGCGCCGTTGAATGCGGCCACCGACAGGCTGGGGAACTCGTCGGTGATCCGTTCGACGCGGTCCGGATCGGCGAAGATGGCGCACATCTGTCCGCCCGGCGGCAGTTCGGCGAACAGCCTGCCCCGCTCGGCCAGCAACCGTACACCGTCCTCGAGGCTGAACACTCCTGCCACACAGGCTGCCGAGTACTGGCCAACGCTGTGGCCCAGCACGACATCCGGCTCCAAGCCCCACGATTGCCAAAGCCGGGCCAGGCCCATCTCGACGGCGAAAATAGCGGGTTGGGCGTGCTTGGTCAGTTTGAGCGTCTCGCCGCCCTCGGCGTCGAAGACGAGGTCCAGAAGCGGTGTGTCAAGGAGGTCGGAAACCGCTCGGGCGCAGCGCGTGAGCGTCTCGGCGAAGACGGGTTCGGTCTCGAAGAGCTCGCGGGCCATCCCGGCGTACTGGCTGCCTTGTCCGGGGAACAGCCACGCCGTCTTGGGCGGGGCGGCACTGTGGCCACGGACCAGGCCCTTGGCGGGCAGTTCGTCGGCCAGCGCCGCGAGCAGTTCACCGGCCGACGCGACCGAGTTCACCACCAGCGCCGCGCGGTGTTCGAAGTGCGCGCGTCCCGTTCCGGTGGTCAGGCACAGATCGGCCAGGCTGGTTTCCGGATGCTCGGCGAGCCAGCCGCGGTAGTTCTGCGCGGCCTGCGCCAGTGCGGCCGGGGTGCGCGCGCTGAGTGTGAGCAGGCTGAACCGCCGGTCGTCGCCCGGTTCGGCCGGCGCCGACGCCGGGGCGGTGGCCGGTGCCTCTTCGAGGATGACGTGCGCGTTGGTGCCGGAAAACCCGAAGGAACTGATCCCGGCGATGCGGGGGCGCGCACCCCGTTCCCAGGCGACGGGCTGCTCGACGACCCGCACCGGGATCCGGTCCCACGGGATGTGCGGCGACGGATTCTGGAAGTTCAGGTGTTTGGGCAGTTCCTGGTGTTCCAGGGCGAGCACCACCTTGAGGACGCCGGCAACGCCCGCCGCGGCCTCGAGATGACCGATGTTCGTCTTCGCCGAGCCGATCAGCAGCGGGTCACCCGCGTCGCGCCCGGCGCCGAGGACCGCCGCCGCGGCCTGTACCTCGATGGGATCACCCAGCGAGGTGCCGGTGCCGTGCGCCTCCAGGTAGCTGATGTCGCTCGCCTGCACACCCGCCCGCTGCAGGGCTTCGGTGATGACCCGTTGCTGGGCCACCCCGTTGGGTACCGTCAGACCGCCCGAGGCCCCGTCCTGGTTGACCGCGCTGCCGCGGATCACGGCCCGGATGTGGTCACCGTCGCGCACCGCATCCTCGAGACGCTTGATGACCAGGACGCCGCAGCCCTCGCCGCGGACATAGCCGTCGGCCGCCGCGTCGAAGGTCTTGCACCGCCCGTCCGGTGCCAGCATCCGGGACTGGGAGAACGTGATCATGGTGGCCGGACTGAGCAGGACGTTCACTCCGCCGGCCAGGGCGAGGTCGCACTCGCCGAGCCGCAACGCCTGGCATGCCTGGTGGATCGCGACCAGCGAGGAACTGCACGCGGTGTCGACGGTGACGGCGGGTCCCTGCAGGCCGAGCCGGTAGCTGATCCGCCCCGCGCCGGCGGCAGCCGAGGTGCCGATCGCCATATAGGCTTCGATCTCGGGGTAGTCCAGCCCCGACGAGGCCATGCTCAGGTAGTCATGAGTGGACTGTCCGACGAAGACGCCTGTTCTGGTGTTGGCCAATGTCGTTGGCGCGGTTCCGGAATGCTCGACCGCATGCCAGGCGGTTTCCAGCAGCAGCCGGTGCTGCGGATCCATCAAATTCGCCTCGCGGGTCGACACCCCGAAGAACGGCGCGTCGAACCCGACGGCATCGTCGAGGAACCCGGCCCGCCGGGTCACCACCTTGCCGGGTGCGGAGGGGTCCGCGTCGAAGAACTCCTCACAGTCCCAGCGGTCGGCCGGAATCTGCGATACCGCGTCGCGGCCGTTGTGCAGCACATCCCAGTACCCGTCGGCATCCGCCGCCCCGGGAAGGCGCGCCGCGTATCCGATGATCGCGAACCGGGGCGCCGGTGGCGTCGGGTCGACGGTGTCTGCCATGGATTGTGCTCTCCGCATCGCTTAGATCAGCGCCTCGCGCCGGACCCGTGATCAGGAGGTGAGCGCACGCGTGGCGCCCGCAATTCCTCCCCAACCGCGTCCTGCCGCTTGACGCGTGGGTCAGTATTGCACGCGGATGCTCGCGCACGTCTCCATCCAAATGCGATTCATAGCTGGGTGCCTCCGCCGGATCGGCGCAATCACCCGACGGTGGGACTAGGGTCCTTGCTTGCGGACCCTCCGGGGTGGCGGCGATCGCACCGGGTCATCCGGTGACGCCGCCGGCCGGGTCGGGTCCGAACGTGGCGCGAGCAGGCCGCGGTCGGGGTTTGTAGTGATGTGGAGGACCTGTTGCAGATCGGCAAGATCACGATCGGCACCATCGACGATTGGGATCCGCGGCCTGGAGAGGTGATCTCCTGGCATCCCACCGAGGCCGCGATCGAGAAGGCCAGGCAGGCGCCGGTGAGTCCGGTGCCGGTCAGTTACATGCAGAGCCAGCACATCCGGGGTGTCCATCACCAGGCGGCGGCCGGGTTGGACTATTCGCGGCAGATCATCGCGACCTGTGAAGTTCCTGGTCGCTGTGATGTCGAGGCGATGGGCCGGGCCATCAACTCCTACCTTCGCCGCCATGACACCTATCGGAGCTGGTTCGAGTACTCCGGCAGTGGTGACGTGGTGAGGCACACGATCGCCGATCCGGCGGACATCGAATTCGAGGCGCACAACTACGGCGAGATGGACGCTGCAGCGGCCCGCAAGCACATCGTCGACATTCCGAGTCCGCTGGAGTGGGGCTGCTTCAGCTTCGGAATCGTGCAGAGCGCTGATCATTTCGATTTCTACGCCAGCATCGATCATGTTCACGGTGATGCGGCCTTGATCGGCATCACGATGCTCGAAGCGCACGGCATGTATTCGTCGTTGACCACGACCGGTCAGGAAATGCCGTTGCCGGAGGCGGGCAGTTTCGACGACTTTTGCCGCCAGGAGGCTGAACGCACGGCGGCACTGACCGTCGATTCGCCGGAAGTTCGTGCCTGGATCGATTTCGCCGAACAAAACGGCGGCACATTGCCAGAGTTTCCGCTGCCGCTGGGTGATCCGGGTGTGCCGACGGTCGCCGATATGGTCGGCGACATTTTGCTGGATCCCGAACAGAGTGAGCGATTCGACGCGGTATGTTCGGCTGCCGGGGTGCGCTTCGTCGGTGGCCTGTTTGCCTGCACAGCCATGGCGGAGCATGAGCTGACCGGCGCTGCAACGTATTTCGGTCTGACTCCACGGGATACCCGCCGGACATCGGACAATTTCATGACACAGGGGTGGTTCACCGGTCTGGTGCCGATCACCGTTCCGATTGCTGCGACGTCGTTCAGTGAAGCCGCGTGGGCGGCACAGACGTCGTTCGATTCGGCGCTGAACCTGTCGAGGGTGCCCTATTACCGGGTGCTGGAATTGGCGGACTGGCTCGAGCGGCCGCGCCCGAACTTCCCGGTGTCGAACTTTCTGCATGGGAAGGCCGCCCCGATGAATGCAGTTCTGGCGGCTGCGGATATGGGCTATTCGAACAACATCGGGATCTATTCCGATGGCCGGTTCTCCTATCAATTGACCATTTATGTCTTCCGGTACGACGGGGGCACCGTCATGTCGGTGATGTTCCCGGACAACCCGATTGCGCAGAAATCTGTCGCGCGCTACATCGCCACGATGAAGTCGGTGGTGACGCGGGTGGCTGACAGCGGACAGTGGTGAATCCTGTGGTGATGGTGGGCGAGAGGGCCTCGTGCGACGACTAGCCGATTCGGTGGTGCGCTGGCCCTGGGTCGTGATCGGATTCTGGGCCGCGTTGGCGATAGCCCTGCCGCTGTCGTTTCCCAGCCTGAACGAGATGGCGACCAAGCATCCCCTGTCGATGCTGCCCGCCGACGCACCCTCGAGTATCGCCGCCCGGCAGATGACCGAGGCGTTCCAAGAGCCCGGCGGTGACGATCTGCTGTTGGTGGTCCTGACCGCCGAGAAGGGTCTGGACCGGTCTCATGAGGCCACGTATCGCAAACTGGTGACCGCGCTGCGCGATGATCCGCATGACGTCGTCATGGTGCAGGAGTTCATCGGGACACCGGCCCTGCGTTCGGTTCTGACCAGCAAGGACAACAAGTCCTGGGTGGTGCCGATCGGGCTTTCCGGTGCGCTGGGCACCCCGCAGTCCTACGCGGCCTTCACCAGGGTCGCCGATATCGTCAAGAAGAGCACTGCGGGTAGTCCGCTGGAGGTCCACCTGACCGGGCCGGCGGCCACGGTCGCGGATCTGACGGTTGCCGGCCAGACCGACCGGCTGCCGATCGAGATCGCCATTGGGGTGCTGGTGCTGCTGGTCTTGCTGGTGGTCTACCGCAATCCCATCACCATGCTGCTGCCGCTGATCGGCATCGGCACGTCGCTGGTCATCGCCCAGGCTGCCGTTGCAGGGGTGTCCGAGCTGACCGGTTTGGGGGTCTCCAACCAGGCGATCATCTTGCTCAGTGCGATAATTGCCGGGGCCGGAACGGATTACGCGGTCTTCTTGATCAGCCGCTATCACGATTTCCTGCGGCAGGGCGAGAGCTCCGATGACGCGGTCCGTCAGGCATTGGTCTCGGTCGGCAAGGTGATCACCGCGTCGGCCGCCACCATCGGCGTCACCTTCCTGGGTATCAGCTTCGCCAGGATGGGCGTGTTCGCCACGGTCGGGGTGTCCTCGGCCATCGGCGTGGGGGTGGCGTTCCTGGCCGCGGTCACGCTGCTGCCGGCGATCATCACCCTGGCCGGTCCGCGCGGCTGGATCGCACCGCGCAGGGAGCTCACCGCCCGCTGGTGGCGACGGTCCGGGGTTCGGATCGTGCGCAGGCCGGTCGCCCACCTGGTGGCCAGCATGCTGGTGTTGGGTCTGCTGGCCAGCTCGGCGGCGCTGGCCACGTACAACTACGACGACCGCAAGGCGGTGCCCGCCTCGGCGCCCAGCTCGGTCGGGTACGCCGCGCTGGACCGGCATTTCGACATCAATCAGTTGATCCCGTCGTATGTGTTGGTCCGGTCACCGCGCGACCTGCGCAGCCCGCAGGCGCTGGCCGACCTCGAACAGATGGCGAGCCGGATCAGCCAGCTGCCCGACATCGCGATGGTCAGCGGGATCACCCGGCCGCTGGGTGTGGTTCCCAAGGAGTTTCGGGCCACCTATCAGGCGGGCCTGGTCGGTGACCGGCTCAGCACCGGGGCAGCCGTCATCGGTGACAACATGGCCGACCTGAATCGGTTGGCCAGCGGGGCCGACACGCTGGCGACCAACCTGGGGGATGTCCGCGGTCAGGTCGGCCAGGTGGCGACCAGCATCCAGGCCATGGTGGATGCGTTCTCGTCCATCAAGGGCCAGTACGGCGGCGACACGCTG
Organism: Mycolicibacterium anyangense; assembly: GCF_010731855.1. Taxonomy (NCBI): domain Bacteria; kingdom Bacillati; phylum Actinomycetota; class Actinomycetes; order Mycobacteriales; family Mycobacteriaceae; genus Mycobacterium; species Mycolicibacterium anyangense. The sequence continues at coordinate 4,614,409 of NZ_AP022620.1, forward strand.
GTCAAGAACGTCGAGGTGGCAGCCAAGCTGGTCAACGCGGTCAATCGGCTGGGCAACGAGATGGGGGTGAGTTTCACCGCCGCCCGCGACATGTTCGCCTGGGTCGGCCCGGTGCTGGTGGCACTGCATGGCAACGCGGTGTGCGACCTCGACCCGTCCTGCGCCGAGACGCGCGGTCACTTCCAGGCCCTCGTCGACGCCCGCAATGACGGGACCATCGACGAGATCAACGCTCTGGCAGGGCAATTGCAGTCCATGCAGGACAAGCAATCGCTCAGTGCCGCACTGGACCAGCTCAACAGCGCGTTCGGCAGGCTGACCTCGATCATGCACACCATGGGGTTGGACACCCCGGCCGGCGCCCAGGCCGGCACCAGCAAGCTGCGCAGGAGTGCCGATCAGGCCGCCACCGGCAGCCGTGCGGTGGCCGACGGCGTCGACGAGGTGGTCGATCAGATCAAACTCATGCGCAGCGGCCTGGACCAGGCCGCTGCCTTCCTGCTGTCGATGAAGCAGAACGCGGCCTCCCCGGCGATGGCGGGCTTCAACATTCCGCCCGAGGTGCTCGGGTTGCCCGACTTCAAGACCGCCACCAAGGTATTCATCTCACCGGACGGGCATTCGGCGCGTTATCTGGTGCTCACCAAACTCGATCCGTTCAGTGCCGCGTCCATGGATCAGGTGTCGAAGATCGCCGACACCGCACGGGGCGCCCAGCCCAACACCATGCTCGCCGATGCCACCATATCGATGGGTGGCTACCCCGCCGCGCTGCGTGACACCCGCGACTACTACCACCGCGATATCCGGTTCATCATCGCGATGACCACGCTGGTGGTGCTGGCGATCCTGATGCTGTTGCTACGCGCAGTCCTAGCACCGCTGTATCTGGTCGGCACGGTGGTGCTGTCCTACTTCGCGGCGCTGGGTCTCGGGGTCCTGGTCTTCCAGGTGTTGCTGCACCAGCACCTGCATTGGACGGTGCCGCCGTTGGCGTTCGTCGTGCTCGTCGCGGTCGGTGCCGACTACAACCTGCTGTTCGCCTCGCGACTGCGGGACGGGGCGTACGGCGCCAGCCGCTACGGCATCGTGCGGACGCTGTCCTCGACCGGTGGTGTCATCACCGCTGCCGGTCTGATCTTTGCGGCGTCGATGAGCGGGCTGCTGTTCTCCAGCATCGGGACCGTCGTCCAGGGCGGTTTCGTCATCGGCGCTGGGATCTTGCTGGACACATTCTTGGTCAGGACCATCACCGTGCCCGCCATCGCTACTCTGGTCGGAAAGGCGAACTGGTGGCCGTCTCGATTCATCCGGCAGGGGAGTAGTAAGGCGTGAAGAAGCTACTCGCAGCGGCAACACTCTTCCTGACTCTGGGGGCTACCGGCGGGATCGCCAGCGCGGATCAGCCGGCACCGGATATCGCACCCGACAACGGAACCACGCCGCTGGGCACACCGGGCCGGGGCTATGCGCTGGGCGGTGCTCACGTGTTGGGAATCCCCTACGACGAATACATCCGCCGAACCGGTGCGGACTGGTTCCCCGGTCTGCAGCGCCAGATCGTCGACTACCCAGCCGGGCAGGTGCAGGGCCACGTGCTGGAACGGCTGTTCCCCGGCATCGGTCGGCTCGACGACAACTTCCCCGGCCTGGGCATCGACGGACCGAGCATCGGCGAATCAGTCGATGTGGGTGAGGGCAACGTCATCCGTGCCATTCAGGAGGGCGGGCCCGGCACCGCGATCGGGCTGTCCGAGGGTGCGATGGTGCTCAACGCCGTGCAGAACCGGTTGGCCACCGATCCGAACGCGCCGCCGCCGGACCAGCTGTCCTTCGCCACCTACGGCGATCCGGTCGCACCGCACGCCTTCGGTGCGGGCTTCCTGGCGCAGAACTTTTCGGTGGGCAGCGTGGTACCGGCCCTCGACTACACCATGCCGCCACAGGTGGACAGCCAGTACAACTCCTACCGGTTCGTCTCCGCCTATGACAGCATCGCGGATTGGCCGGACCGGCAAGACAATTGGATGGCTTTGCTCAACGCTGTCGTGGGGCTGGCCACCGGTCACACCGCGGTGGCGTTCACCAACCCGAGCATGGTTCCGCCGCAGAACATCCGGACCACGGTGAACTCCCGGGGAGCCACGACGACGACGTTCCTCATTCCGGAGCAGCACCTGCCACTGGTGTTGCCGTTCAAGTACCTCGGTGTCGACGAGCCGACCCTGAACCGGCTCGACGGGGTGCTCAAACCCATGGTGGATTCCGGGTATTCACGCAACGACGATCCCGCCACCGCGCCGCTCGAAGTGGATCCGGTGCACGGCTACGACCCGGCGGCCGTCACCGCACCGGCAACCCAGGCAGCGTTCGGTGGCGGTGCTGACCCGGTGTCGCAGTTGATGGCCGGTCTGCAGTACGTGCTGTCACACAATCAGCACTGAGTCCGCGCGGCCGGTCACATCGACGCCACGCCCGCGGCGAGCAGCACCACTGCGAGCACGGCCAGCAGGGCGGCGACCTGTCGTCGGCTTCTGGCCCGGATCCAGCGATGCACCGCGGTGATCGCGGCGTAGGTCGGGCCGGGAGCGGCCAGATAGGCCAACAGCGGTAGCTCCACCAGAGTGAACGCCACGACGTTGAACATCAGCAGCGCCGCCAGCCGGGTCTCGGCGGCGACGTCGGCGGCGGCGATGACAGCCATGGCCGCCAGGAAGTCGACGGACGGCAGCGCGATCCCGAGCCCCGCGATCCCGGCCCAGACCGGTGAGGGCCGGGTGAGGGTCTGACGAAGCCAGTCCGGTGGTGTCCTGTCGCGGCCCTTCGTGACTGCCAGCACGATCGCGGCCAGCAGCGCCAATGCGCCGATGGTGATCTGCACGGTGGGCAGGGTGACGTCGGCGCTGGCGGTGAGGTGTGCTCCCAGCGCGAAGACGACGACGGCACCGACGGTCAGACCCATCAGGAAACCACCACACAGGAACGCGGCGAGCTGAAGGACCGGTCGCGGCCGATTCAGCATCAGCACGGTCATCCCGACCCGGAAAGGCTCCACACTGACCGCGGCCGCCATGACCAGCAGGGTGAACCACATCAGCTGAGCGGTTGCGCGTCCAACCGCACGAATTGCCCCCGACCGTACTGCTCGGCACTGGCCGCACGGCGAATCTTGCCGCTGGTGGTGGTGGGCATCGACCCGGGTTCCACCAGGACGATGTCGGCGACCTGTAACCCGTGGGCGCGCGAAACCGCGGCAATCACATCGTTTTTCGCCGTCGTCAGGGATTCGGGATCATGGGTCTTCTTCAGCTCCGCGATGACGACCAGCTTCTCGGTCTGCTCGTCGGCCACCGCGATGGCGGCCACCCGGCCGCGGGTGATCCGCTGCACCGTCGCCTCGATGTCGTCGGAATAGTGGTTACGCCCGCGCACGATCAGCATGTCCTTGATGCGGCCGACGACGAACAACTCTCCCTCGGAGATGAAGCCCTGATCCCCGGTGCGCAGCCAGCCGTCGACGGGGACGTCGAGCCCGTCGACGGGATCGGCAAGGCGAGCACCGAACGCGGACCCGGTCTGCTCGGGCTTGCGCCAGTAGCCGGCGGAGACGTTCTCGCCATGCGTCCAGATCTCGCCCACGGTGCCATCCGGGCACAGCAGGCAGGTCTGCGCGTCGACGATGCGCAGCAGCGGTGAACGCGGCGGTTGGTAGCGCAGCAGTTCGGTCCCGCCCGATGTGCGTACCGCCCGGCCTTGGGTCAGTTCGTCCGCATCGAACTCGACGGTTTCGGGTGCCCGATCGGCGCCGCCGCTGGCAACGTACACCGTCGCCTCGGCCAGGCCGTACGACGGCGCGATCATCTCTGGGCGAAACCCGTTGGGCGCCAGCGTCTTTGTGAAGCGGTACAGGGTCTCCGGGTGGATGCGCTCGGCGCCGTTGATCACGCCGATGACGCCGCTGAGGTCCAGACCCTGCAGCTCGGTGTCGGTGGCGCGCCGTGCGGTGAGATCGAACGCGAAGTTGGGTGCACCCGACCACGCCTTGTCCTGGCGGGCCATGGCTTCCAGCCACCGAGCCGGACGGGACAGGAAGGAGATGGGGCTCATCAGGTCGGCGGGGTGTCCGCTGAGGATGGGCGCAGCGATCCCGAGCATCAGTCCCATGTCGTGGTAGAAGGGCAGCCACGAGACCAGGGTCACCCCGGGTGGGAACGTGCCACCGTAGTGAGCCAGGTATTCGGCCATCAGCTGCTCGAAGTTCGCGCACACGTTGCGATGCGAGATCATCACCCCGGCCGGCAACCGGGTCGAGCCCGAGGTGTACTGCAGGTAGGCGACGTCGGTGCCGTCGGCGATCTCGGCGTCCTGCGGCTGGGGTGCGTCGAGGTCGAGCATATCCACCGCGATCACCGCGATCACGGCCGCGCCGTCATCGACGTACTGGGCCGCGACATCGGCAACCGCTGCCGTGGTCAGCACCACGGCAGGTGAGGTATCGGTGACCACGGCGCTCACCCGCTCGTCGTGTGACCCGGCGACGGGGACCGACAGCGGGACGGCGATGAAACCGGCCCACATCGCCCCCAGGAACCCGACGATGTAGGGCAATCCCTGGGGCGCGATGATCAGCGCGCGGTCACCGGGTGAGCCGTGCCTGCTCAGCTCCTCGGCCACGTTGACGGTGCGCCGGTAGAGCTGCGCCCACGTCAGCCGGTCCGCGATACCGTCGGCGTCCTGGTCGTAGTCGGTGAAGGTGAACGCGACGTCGTCTGGTGTCGAACTCGCCCGCTCGCGCAACACGGTCAAGAGCGAGACATTCGACATGGCCACAGGTTACTCAACCGTAAATATGTTCGCGCCCTGGCACGGCTAAGGACCATCTGTGAAAAGGGGACCGGCTGGTGGGACGGGCCCGGACAACAGGCGGCCTCGGTGCCATGATGGGGTCGTCATGGGCACTACCGAGTTGAGTTCGAGTTCGCTACGTGAGGCCTTCGGTCACTACCCGACCGGAGTCATCGCGATCGCCGCTGAAGTGAGCGGTACGCGGGTCGGCCTGGCCGCCTCCACCTTCGTCCCGGTCTCACTGGACCCGCCGCTGGTGTCGTTCTGTGTGCAGAACACCTCGGAAACCTGGCCCAAGCTGGCAGGTGCTCCGCTGCTGGGCATCAGTGTGCTCGGCGAGAGCCACGATGTCGCCGCCCGGACTTTGGCCGCCAAGACCGGAGACCGTTTCGCCGGCCTGCAGACCGAGTCGCGCAACGGCGCGGTCTTCATCCACGGCACCAGCGTCTGGCTCGAGAGTGCCATCGAGCAGCTGATTCCGGCCGGCGACCACACCATCGTCATCCTGCGGGTCACCGACATCACCGTGCATGACGACGTCGCCCCGATCGTGTTCCACCGCAGCTCGTTTCGCAGGCTGAGCAGCTAGCCCAGCCTGACCGGCACACCCGCCGTCAGGGTCGCTCGGCGAGTTCGTCGCGATAGCCCGCGATGCGGCGCTCGATCTCGGTCGCGTCGTCGCCCCGACCCTCTTTGCGGGCCAGTTCGGCGCGGGCTGAGAGCTCGCGGATCGCAGTGCGAATCTCGTTGATGCTGTGGGCTGTTCCCATATCGCGAGGCTACCCAGATAGCGACGAGCGTGAACCCACTGCGAAAAATCGGGTGAGATTTCGCAGCAGATTCACGCTCGTCGAAAAGGGCCTATTTCTTGCCGAACAGCTTGTTGCCGAGCCAGACCACCGGGTCGTACTTGCGGTCGACCACCCGCTCCTTCAGCGGGATCAGCGCGTTGTCGGTGATCTTGATGTGCTCGGGGCACACCTCGGTGCAGCACTTGGTGATGTTGCAGAAGCCCAGGCCGTTCTCCTCCTGGGCCATGTTGCGACGATCCAGGGTGTCCAGCGGATGCATCGACAGCTCAGCCTGTCGCATCAGGTACCGCGGGCCGGCGAAGGACTTCTTGTTCTCCTCGTGGTCGCGGTTGACGTGGCACACGTTCTGGCACAGGAAGCATTCGATGCACTTGCGGAATTCCTGGCTGCGGTTCACATCCTCCTGCTGCATCCGGTATTCGCCGGGCTGCAGATCCTTGGGGGGAGTGAACGACGGGATCTCCCGGGCCTTCTCGTAGTTGAAGGACACATCGGTGACCAGGTCGCGCATGACGGGGAAGGTCCGCAACGGGGTGATGGTCACGACTTCGTCCTGGCCGAACGTCGACATGCGCGTCATGCACATCAGCCGCGGCCGGCCGTTGATCTCCGCCGAACACGAGCCGCACTTGCCGGCCTTGCAGTTCCAGCGGACCGCGAGGTCACCGGCCTGCGTTGCTTGCAGCCGGTGGACGATGTCGAGTACCACCTCGCCGTCGTTCACCTCGACGGTGTAGTCCTGCAGGTCGCCGCCGGTTTCGTCGCCGCGCCACACCCGCAGTTTCGCGTCGTATGCAGCCATGGTCAGCCCTTCCGGTCCGGGTGCTCGGCCAGTTGATCGTCGGTGTAGTACTTCTCGAGCTCGGACAGCTCGAACGTGGCCAGCAGGTCGGGCCGCATCACCGGCTGCTGTTCGGGCGTCACCGTCACCTCGGGCACCACCGCATCACCGGGAGCGACCCGGCAGACCAGCAGCTTGTTGCGCCAGTGCGAATCCATCTTCGGGTAGTCGTCGCGGGTGTGCCCGCCCCGGCTCTCGGTGCGCGCCAGCGCGGCCTTGGCGACACACTCGCTGACCAGCAGCATGTTGCGCAGGTCGATCGCGAGGTGCCAGCCCGGGTTGAAGACGCGCCCGCCTTCGACGGCGACGTTGGCATAGCGCGCCTTGAGCTCGTCGATCTTGGCCAGTGCCTCCTGCAGCTCGCCTTCCTTGCGGATGATCCCGGCCAGGTCGTTCATCGACTGCTGGAGCTCGGCGTGCAGGGTGTAGGGATTCTCGGGATTGGCCTTCGGCTCGAACGGCGCCAATGCCAGGCCGGCGGCCTCCTCGAGCGCCGCATCCGACACCGTGGGCCGGTGGGCGAGCGCCCGGACGTAGTCGGACGCTCCGAGCCCGGCGCGGCGGCCGAACACCAGCAGATCCGACAGCGAGTTGCCGCCCAGCCGGTTGGAACCGTGCATACCGCCCGAGCACTCACCCGCAGCGAACAGGCCCGGCGTCGCGCCGGCACCGGAATCGGGGTCGACTTCGATACCACCCATGACGTAGTGGCAGGTCGGACCGACCTCCATCATGTCCTTGGTGATGTCGACCTCGGCCAGCTCGATGAACTGGTGGTACATCGACGGCAGGCGCTTCTTGATCTCCTCGGGCGTCATCCGGGAGGCGATGTCGAGGTACACACCGCCGTGCGGCGTGCCGCGGCCGGCCTTGACCTCATCGTTGATGGCCCGGGCCACCTCGTCGCGGGGAAGCAGGTCCGGCGTGCGACGCGCCGAGTCGTTGTCCTTGAGCCATTGATCGGCTTCCGCCTCGGTCTCGGCGTACTGCCCCTTGAACACCTCGGGGATGTAGTCGAACATGAAGCGCTTGCCCTCGGAGTTCTTCAGAACACCGCCGTCACCGCGCACACCCTCGGTGACCAGGATGCCCTTGACCGACAGCGGCCAGACCATACCGGTGGGGTGGAACTGGATGAACTCCATGTTGATCAGGCCGGAACCCGCGCGCAGCGCCAGGGCGTGTCCGTCGCCGGTGTACTCCCAGGAGTTCGACGACACCTTGAACGACTTACCGATACCGCCGGTGGCCAGCACCACGGCCGGCGTCTCGAACAGGACGAACTTGCCGGTTTCGCGCCAGTAGCCGAAGGCTCCCGCGATCGCGTCGCCGTCTTTGATCAGTTCGGTGATGGAGCATTCATGGAAGACCTTGATCCGGGCCTCGTAGTCGCCGAGTTCCTTCTTGTCCTCCTGCTGCAGCGAGACGATCTTCTGCTGCAGGGTGCGGATGATCTCCAGGCCGGTGCGGTCACCGACGTGGGCCAGCCGCGGGTAGGTGTGGCCGCCGAAGTTGCGCTGACTGATCCGGCCGTCCTTGGTCCGGTCGAACAGTGCGCCGTAGGTCTCGAGCTCCCATACCCGGTCGGGGGCTTCCTGAGCGTGCAGCTCGGCCATCCGCCAGTTGTTGAGGAACTTGCCGCCGCGCATCGTGTCACCGAAGTGAACCTGCCAGCTGTCCTTGGTGTTGACGTTGCGCATCGCAGCGGCGCAACCGCCTTCGGCCATCACGGTGTGGGCCTTACCGAACAGCGACTTCGTCACGACGGCCACCCGCAGGCCCCGTTCGCGAGCCTCGATCACCGCTCGTAGGCCCGCGCCGCCGGCACCGATCACGACTACGTCGTAGGAATGCCGTTCGACCTCAACCGTCATGTGTCCTCACTCAAACTATGGGCAGAAAATGCTTGTCAGCCAATGAATCTCAGGTCAGAGATGGTCCCACTGGCCACCAGCGCGACGTAGAAGTCGGTCAGCATCAGGCTGCCCAGGGTGATCCACGCGAACAGCTTGTGGCGGGTGTTGATCTTGCTGACCTGGGTCCAGATCCAGTAGCGGACCGGGTGCTTGGAGAAGTGCTTGAGCCGGCCCCCGGTGACGTGGCGGCAGGAGTGGCACGACAGCGTGTAGATCCAGAGCAGCACGACGTTGGCCACCAGGATGACGTTGCCCAGGCCGAACCCGAAACCGCTGGCGGTCTTGTCGGAGTGGAAGGCGACGATCGCGTCGTAGGTGTTGATCACCGAGATGATGCCGGCGATGTAGAAGAAGTACCGGTGGCTGTTCTGGATGATCAGCGGAAGACGGGTTTCCCCAGTGTATTTGGCGTGCGGCTCGGCGACGGCGCAGGCGGTGGGGGACTGCCACACCGAACGGTAGTAGGCCCCGCGGTAGTAGTAGCAGGTGAGCCGGAACAGCAGCAGGAACGGCAACGACAGCAGGGCGTAGGGGAGCAGTGACAGCGGGCCGGTCGCGGGCAGGATCTGCGGCCAGAAGTCACTGGCCTCCCCGCACGCCTTGCTCAGACACGGGGAGTAGAACGGCGTCAGGTAGTGGTACTGCGGGACGAAGAAGTGGTCCCGCTGAAAGGCCCGCACCGTCGCGTAGATGATGAATGCCGCGAATCCCAGGTCGGTGAGGATCGGCGACTTCAGCCAGTTGTCGGTGCGCAGCGTGCGCTGCGGTATCTGGGCGCGACCCGGTGAGAAGACGCCGGTCGCAGGGCGGTTACCCGCAGGTGCGCTCATCTACTGTGATCCCCTTCTCATGAACTGTTTGGAGGGTACCCAGATCACAGCACCCGGTGAAAAGTGGTCTCAACGACGGTTGTGGCCGCCGACACCCTCGTCATCGACGTCGCGCCAGAAGGTCGAGTCGTAGGGGGTGTCGGGAACGGGGATCTTCTCGCCCGACACGATGATCGTTTGCTGGCCGAGCTCGAGTTCATTGGCGTCGATATCCAGTAGCTCGACGTCATTGAGGATTCGCTCGGTGTCGTTGACGATTCGACGCATTGCCGGGGAGTCGCCGTATTTGGACTTCATCGACAGCACGCACTGCCGCAGGCCGCCGATCAGATGGTGCAGTTCGGTCAATTCGGTCGTGGTGGACAACGGACCTCCTCGGGGCTGAAAGTGTTATGAATCACATTACGGCACCCGATGTTAGCCACGTCGCCGACTAAAAGTGAGACAGGTCACGTCCGGTAAGGGTCTGTCGCCGGCCGTGTTGCACCACCCGAAGTCACCTGAACCACCCGAGACAAGGACTGACGCCATGACCGACCCGAAGAATCTCGCCGAACGTGCCGCAACGTTGTTGGCGCTTCATCAGCCCGGCAATCCGGTGGTTCTGCCCACGGTGTGGGACGCGTGGTCGGCCAAGCTGGCCGTCGAGGCCGGTTTCACCGCGCTGACCGTCGGCAGTCACCCGGTCGCCGACTCCATCGGGAAGCCGGACAACGAGGGCATGACGTTCGACGACCTGCTCACCCGCGTCACCCAGATCACCGCAGCGGTCGACGTGCCCATCTCGGTCGACATCGAGTCCGGGTACGGGCTGCCCGCGGGGCGGCTGATCGAGGGTCTGCTCGGGGCGGGGGCGGTGGGCCTCAACGTCGAGGACACCGTGCACTCCGAGGGCGGTCGGCTGCGGTCGGCGTCCGAGCACGCCGAGTTGGTGGGCGCACTGCGTGCCGGCGCCGACGCGGCCGGAGTTCATCTGGTGGTCAACGCCCGCACGGATCTGTTCCTGCGCCAGGACGGCGACGCCTCCGATCGGGTGGAGCGTGCCATCGCCCGACTTACCGAGGCTGCCGACGCCGGTGCCGACGTCCTCTATCCCGTCGGTCGCCATGACGACGACACGTTGCGCCGGCTGGCCACCGAGCTGCCGCTGCCGATCAACGCGATCGCCCTGCCGGAATCCGACGACCCGGCCTCGTTCGGGCCGCTGGGCGTGGGACGGATCAGCTTCGGACCGTTCTGGCAGGCCGCACTGGCGGTGCGGGCGCGCGAGATCCTCGGCCGCTGGCAGTAATTCAGGCCCCGGCGGGCACCTCCGCGGTGTCCTCGTCGCCGGCCGGCGGCGTGGGCGGAGTTGCCTGCCGGGCCCGGAAGTGGTTGTCGCCGCGCGGGTAGACCACCTGGGGCCACCAGAACCAGCGTCCCAGCATGGTCGCGATCGACGGCATCAACAGCGAGCGCACGATGAAGGTGTCGATCAGCAGACCGATCGCGATCGTCGAGCCCATCTGGGCCAACACCGTCAGCTGGCTGAACATCATGCCCGCCATGGTCGCGGCGAACACCAGGCCGGCCGAGGTCACCACGCCACCGGTGCCCGCCATCGAGCGGATGATCCCGGTCTTCAGGCCCGCGTGGATCTCATCCTTGAAACGGGAGACCAGCAGCAGGTTGTAGTCCGAGCCGACGGCCAACAGGATGATCACCGACATCAGCATGACCAGCCATTGCACCTGGATGCCGAACAGGTCCTGCCAGAGCAGCACCGAGATACCGAAGGACGCCGCGATCGAGCTGCCCGCAGTGCCGACGATCACCAGTGCGGCGACCACGCTGCGGGTCAGGATCAACATGATCATGAAGATCAGCGTCAACGACGACACCACGGCGATCAGCAGGTCATAGCGCGCTCCGTCGGACATGTCCTTGTAGGTCGCCGCGACACCGCCGAGGTACACCTTGGCATTCGACAGCGACGACATCTTGAGCGCCTCTTGGGCTGCTTTTCGCTCGGCGTCGACCCTGGCGATGCCCTCCACTGTGGCAGGGTCGCCCTCATGGGTGATGAACATGCGGGCGGACTTGCCGTCGGGGGATAGGAACATCTTCAGACCGCGCTGAAAGTCCGGATTCTGGAAGGCTTCCGGCGGCAGGAAGAACAGATCGTCATTCTTGGCCTGGTCGAAGCTGGAGCCCATCGCCAGCGCGGTGTCGTTACTGGCCTGCATCTGGTCGAGCAGCGCCTTCTGGTTGTTGTACGACGCCAGCGCCAGGTCCCGGCTGACTTTCATCGACGCGATCGTCTGGGGCAGCAGCGCGGTCAGCTGTGGTGCCAGCGCGGCCAGCTGATCGGTGTTGCCCTGCACCGCTTGAGTTTTGTCGGTGACCTCGTCGATCCCGTCCAGGGAGTCGAACAGCGACTTCGTTGCCGAACAGAGCGGGATGTCGAAGCAGTGCGGTTCCCAGTAGAAGTAGTTGCGCATCGGCCGGAACTGGTCGTCGAAGTTGGCGATGTTGTCCCGCAACGCCTTCGTGGTCTCCAACAGGTCCGCCGACTTGGCCGCCGAGTCCTGGGTGAGCTGAGTTTGCTTGAGCGACAACTGGTATTGCTGCTCCAGGATGTCGATCGAGGTGTTCATCGTGTCGACGGTCTTGAGCTGGTTGGCCAGCTGATCCTGCTGGAACGGCAGATTCATGTTGGTGGTCTGGCCGGCGACGCTGGTCTGGAACGGGATCGAGCTGTGCTGGATCGGGATGCCCAGTGGCCGGGTGATGCTCTGCACCATCGCGATACCGTCGGTGTGCATGACATTGCTGGCGACCTTGTTGAGCACCAGCATGTCGGCGGGATTACGCATGTCGTGATCGGCCTGGATCATCATGATGTCGGGGTTCATCCGGGCCTGGGTGAAATGGCGGTCGGCCGCGGCGAAGCCGATGTTGACCGGCGCGTCCTTGGGCATGTAGTAGCGGTCGTTGTAGGCCGGCTTATAGCCGGGGATCGCAACCAGTCCGAGCAGGACGACGAACAGGCTGGCCACGAAGATCGGTGCGGGCCAACGCACCACAGCGGTGCCGACCTTTCGCCAGAACCGGCTCTGTGGCGGACGTTTCGACTCGTAGAGACCCACCCGGCTGCCCAGGTAGAGCACCGCTGGGCCGAGCGTGACGGAGATCGCCACGACCACGAGCATGCCGATCGCCACCGGGGCGCCCATGGTGGAGAAGTAGGGCAGTCGGGCGAAGCTCAGGCAGTATGTCGCACCGGCGATGGTCAAACCGGAGCCCACGATGACGGGGGCGACGGATTTGAATGTGGCGTAATAGGATTCATCTCGATCCAGACCCATCCCGCGGTCCTCACGGTACCGGCCGAAGATGAAGATGCCGTAGTCGGTGGCCGCGGCGATGGCGAGCATGGTCAGGATGTTCCCGGCGAAGGTGGTCATTCCGAAGGCGCCATGGCTGGCCAGCACCGACACCACACCACGCGCGGTCAGCAGGGCGAGGAACGTCAGGAACAGCTGGATCAGTGTGGTGCGGATCGAGCGATAGACCACCAGCAGCATGCCGGCAATGGCCACGAGCGTGATCAAGGTGATCTCGGCGAGGCTGGCGTTGCCGATGACGTGGGTGTCGTGGGTCAACGCGGCCGGGCCCGCGACGTAGGCCTGCACCCCGGGCGGCGCTTTGGTGTCGGCGATGACATTGCGCGCCGCCTCGACGCCTTCGTTGGCCAGCGTCAGACCTTGCTCACCGGCAAGGTTCAGCATCACGTATGCCGCCTTGCCGTCGGCACTCTGGGCGCCGGCAGCCGTCAGCGTGTCGCCCCAGAAATCCTGGATGTGCTGGATGTGTGTTGGATCCTGGCGCAGCTTGCGGATGATCTCGTCGTAATAGGCGTGCGCGTCGGGGCCGAGTTTCTGCTGGCCTTCGATCACGACCATGATCGTGCTGTTGGAGTTGAACTCCTGGAAGTCGGCGCCCATCTTCTTCATCGCGATCATCGACGGGGCGTCGTAGGGAGCCATCGGCGCCGCATGCATCTCGCCGACGACTTCGAGCTGTGGTGCCACCACGTTGACCACGACGGAGACGGCGATCCAGAACAGGATGATCGGGACCGAGAGAATGCGGATCAGGTGGGGCACGACCGGCCGCTTCTGGTGGGAGCCGGACTCGGGTGTGGCGACGGTGTGGGTCATGCGGACTTCACCAGGCAGTAGGTCTGGGCGTTGACGCCATCGGCTGATTTCTCCTCGCGAACAACACCATTGACTGTCACTCGGCATCCGATCTGATCACCGTCGGTCTGTGCCATCAGGCTGGCGCTGACGGTGGGGAGAGTGGTCGACAGGGTGACCGACCACGGCAGTGGAACGGTGATCGTGTGCACGTTGGCCTCCGGATCGAAGTAGCTGATCTGAGCGCTGGTCCCCGGCGCGCCGTAGACGTCGTAAACCAGCACCTTCGGGTTGAACTGGACGATCTCGATGCCCGCGCCTGCGCCGGCGTTGAGGTTCTGGGATGCGAACATCTTGTGCAGTCGGGACACGACAAGGCCTGAGACCGCCAGCACCACGATCAACACAAGCGGTATCCACACCTTCTTCAGGCCGCGGACCACCGGAACCGCCTTCATCTCAACACCTTTCGATAACCTCTGTTAGAGAGTCGATCCCCGGACCTACTCGGTCTCCGTCGCGCGGCCCGGGCAGTCGTTCGCAACACCCTCCGCGCTGGCGGCGAGCTTGTCGAGGATCGGCAGGGCGACCTGCGCGGAATGCCACAGCGCGCATTGCTCCTCGGGGGTCAGGGTGGCAAGCAGCGAGGTCAACCGGTGCCGGCGCTGCCGACGTCGCTCGGCCAGCAACATCCGTCCGGCGTCGGTGATATCGATGAGGGCCGCCCGGCCGTCGTCCGGGTCGGGCAGTCGAGTCACCAGTCCGGCGCGTTCGAGGCGCTGGATGAGTTGTGTCATCGAGGGCTGGCTGATTCCTTCACGGGCGGCCAGCGTGGTGAGCCTGATCGGGCCCTCACGGTCGGTCCGGTTCAAGGTGTACGCCGCGGTGGTGCTCAGCTCGGAGCGGTCGGCGAGGAATCGGGCGGTCAGATCGATGGCGTGATCCAGAAGTTCCCCGACGCATTCGCTGACATCGCTGTCGGTTAGCTGGATACCCACCAGGAATCTATATCATGTGCATTATATAGCTGCAATAGTGGCCCTTGTTCGGCGAGTTCACTGGGTCTTTTCGAGAATCCGCCCTGCTTTCCGAACGCTTCCGATCCGTTTCACGAACGCGTCGAACAGGCAGTTCCCGCGAAGCGCGGACGAAATGTGCTGTGCTGCAAGCGCTGTGAGATCAGGCGCCAGGGTATTTTCGCCATCGAGTGGGAATCCGTCAGCCGAAGATATATAAACCACACAATGTAGTGGGCGTCACCAGACATCCCCGTCGCGCCAGTCGCAGGACAGTTCGGCGGCCGGATCCATGCCGACCTCCACCGGTAGGACGAAGATCGATCCGTCGTCGTCCGGGGTGCGGGTCCGACCCGCCGGCGCCAGCACCGACGTCGGGCCCTGCCAGGGTAGCCAACCCCGCCGACGGTAGATCTTCTCGCCGGCCGGGCTCGCGCTGAGTGCGCCGAGTTGGTAGGCCCCGCGGATCACCTGCTCGATCGCGTCCATCAACGCATGCCCCAGGCCCTGACCCCGCCAGTCCTCGCGGACGGCGACTCCCTCCACATAACCGCACCGCAGCGCTGTGCCTTGATACAGCAGCTGACGCTGGACAACGGCGGCGTGCGCGATCAGCGCCCCGCGGTGGACGATCACGGCGTGCATACCGCCTAGGGCGTGCTCCCAATCGGAGTCGGTGAACTCGGCGAACCCGCCGAACGCCTCGGTCACCATGAGGTGGGCGTCGCGGCGGGTGTCGTGGTCGAGATCGCTGGTGTGGATCAGCCGGGCGGTGTGGAGCTGCGCGTGCACACCGTCAGCTCTACCAGCCCGCAGACGTTCCTGCGGCAATACGCGGACGCGTCCAGTGCAGACGAAGCTTCTGACCGGGCCGGATCTGGGCCACCTTGTCGGCATCGGCGTCGGTGACGACCCCGATCACGGGGTAGCCGCCTGTCACCGGGTGATCGGGTCCCAGGATGACCGGCTGTCCGTTCGGCGGTACCTGGATGGCACCGCGGGTGGCGCCCTCACTGGGCAGCTGTCGCTGCGGCCACCGGTGCGCCAGCGGTGTCCCGATCAGCCGCGTGCCGACGCGGTCGCTGCGCTCGCTGGCCACCCAGTGGGTGTGTACCAGTGCGTCGGCATCGGTGAACCAGTCCTCACGCGGGCCGGGCACCACGCCCAACTCCAGCAGGTCGTCGGCGATCGCGGCCACCGGCGCCTGCTCGAGCTCGGGGTAGTCGTCGGTGTGCGGGCCCACCGGGATCACGTCGCCCGGCTGCAGCGGCCGGGGTCCGATCGCCGACATCATGTCGTAACTGCGGGAGCCGAGTACTGGCTCGACGGCGATACCGCCGCGCACCGCGAGATAGGACCGGATACCGGAGTGCGGTGCGCCGAGCGAGATCACTTCGCCACCGCGGACATGATGAATACTATTGGTTCCGAACGGGATTCCACCGACGGCGGGATCGGTGTCGGCGCCGGTGACCGCGATGTCGAGGTCACCGCCGTGCACTCGGGCAGCGAATCCGCCGAGCATCACCTCGACGGTGGCCCAGTCGTCGGGGTTGGCCACCAGACGGTTGGCCAGCCGGTGTGACCGCCGGTCGGCCGCGCCGGACCGGGTGACGCCCATATGCGCCAGGCCGGGCCGGCCGAGGTCCTGCACCAGCGCCAGCGGCCCGGTCCGCAGAATCTCCAGGGTGATCACGGCGCCCCCTCAGACAGCCCGGAACCGCACCGACATGCCGGGTAGCAGCAGCGCAGGCACCGGGCGGTCGATATCCCACAACACCGCATCGGTGTGCCCGATCAACTGCCACCCGCCCGGCGACTGGCGCGGATAGATGCCGCTGAATTCTCCTGCCAGGCCGACTGAACCGGCGGGCACCCTGGTCCGCGGCTCACTTCGGCGCGGCACGTCCAGGCGCGGGTCACCGTCGATCAGGTAGGCGAAACCCGGTGCGAATCCGCCGAATCCGACCCGCCAGGGGGTCGCGGTGTGTGCCTCGATGACGGCTGAGACGGCCAGTCCGGTGTGGCGGGCCACGTCGTGGAGGTCGGCGCCGTCGTAGACGACGTCGATCACCACCTCGGTGCGATGCCCCGCGGCGTCGGCGGGGTCCTCGACGCTCAGTGCGCTGAGTCGGCGCCGGGTGGCGGCCTGTAGCCGGGCACCATCCAGTTTGACCAGTACCGTGCGGGCGCCCGGGACGACGTCGAGGACGCCGGGGATGCGCTCGCGCTGCAGCGCGTCCGTCAGCGCGAGCACCTCATCTGCCGACTCGCATTCGAGCAGCAGACCCTGGTCACCGTAATCGCGGATCGTGTTGGACACCATGAGATCTGTCACCACACTCATTGGCCGACGGTAGATCCGTTGCCGGCGTTACCTCGCTGATTTTCGAGCACTGCCAGAGCTGCCTTACCAAAGATTCAGACCTGCCAGGCATCTCATATTTATCGCGGCCGTCACACCATCGCGGTGTAGGTGGGCTCGTGCCGCTTGATGTAGGCGATCACGCGGTAGGTGACCGGCAGCATGACCACTTCGACCGCGGTCTTGTAGAGCCAGCCCAGCGCGGTGTAGGTGGCGAAGTCCTTGAAGGTGGTGATGCCGATCGCGCCGGCGGCAATGCTGCAGAACACCAGGGTGTCACCGAGTTGACCCGCGAACGTCGAACCCACCAGCCGCGCCCACAGGTGCTTTTCCTTGGTGCGTTCCTTGATCTTGACAACCGTCCAGGCGTTGATGGTCTGGCCGACGATGAAGCCGGCCAGCCCGGCCACGATCAGCTGGGTGTAGGCGTGGACGATGTTCTCGAAATGCTCTTGATTGGTGTAGAAGTCGGCGGACGGCAGGTAGATCGTCACCCAGAAGGCCAGGGCCGCAAGGCCGTTCATCGCGAACCCCAGGATGATGGCGCGGCGCGCGGCCTTGAAGCCGTACACCTCGGACAGCACGTCACCGATCACGTATGTCAGCGGGAAGACGATGAATCCGCCGTCGGTGATGATCGGGCCGAACGCCACCCCCTTGGTCGCGGTGACGTTCGAGATGATCACCAGCGCGGTGAAGACGGCGACGAGGATCGGATAATAGCGAGAGCCGACCTGGGCGAAGCCCGGGATGGGGGCGTCCTGTCGTGCTGCGTCGGTCTGGCTGCTTGTCACGGGTGCTATCCAAACATGTGGGTCAACCCAGCGCGCGGGCGACGAGTGCCGGCAGCTGATCGGCCACCAGGGGATAGGACAGCGGCGAGGAGAAGGCGATGGCCCCGGCCAAGTCCTTGCCGGTGTAGACATTGCGGTTCTGCCGGGTGGCGGTCAGCGCGGCCACTGCGGGATCCGCCAGCAGAGCAGCTTGATCGGCGTCGCTGTCGGTGCACCAGATCAGCACGTCGGCCCCGTCGAGGGCGTCGCCGAGCTTGTCCCGGGGGATCGCCGCCCGGTCGTCATCGACGGCGAAGCGGGACAGGGTGTCCGGGATCTTCAAACCCATGGTCGTCAGGAAGTCGGTGCGCCAACCGGGCAGCGTCGCTGTGAAGGTCCCTGCCGAGGCACTGCCCGCCAGCAGCACCGCCTTCTTGTCCTTGAAGCCGGGATTGGCCTTGGCGATGTCGGCGAACCTGTTGTCCACGCCGCTGATCAGCTGTCGCATCGTCTCGACCTTGAACACGGCCGTGGCCACCGCGGCGGCCTGATCCTTCCACGGTTCGAAGAAGGCGTCGCCGTCCGACTGAGCAATGGTGGGGGCGATGGCGGTGAGCTTCTGGTAGGTGTCGGCATCGAGGCCGGCGTTGATGGCCACGATCAGGTCGGGTTTGAGCCTGGCGATCTCGTCGACCTGAATTCCGTTGTCCAGGTTGAGCACAACCGGCTGGGCGGTACCCAACTTGGGGGTCGCCCAGGGCCATACGCCGAACGGCTGATCGCCGAACCAGGTGGTGACGGCCACCGGCACCACCCCGACGGCCAGGAGATCATCCTGCTCGGTGAGTCCGGCACTGACCACCCGGGTGGGCGGTGCCTTCAGCGTGGTTTCGCCGAAGATGTGCTTGACGGTGACCGTTGTCGGCGTCGAGTCCCCGGCGTCCTTCGACGAACATGCCGTCGCGAAGAGCAACCCGGCCGCGCCGGCGGCTCCCAGGAACTCACGCCTGCTCCAGTGCGTGCCCACGGCGCGACATTAGCTCAATCCAGCCGAAGTCCCGACTCGAGGACGGAGAGGGCCTGGTCGACGTTGTCCAGTGAGAAGGGCCCCCGGTTGCCCAGCGCCACCACCGCACCGACGACGGCGCCGGCGAAGGTGCGAATCTCCAGTTCGTGCGGCGCGCGGTGCAGGCGCCGGCCCATGGCCTCGGACACTCCCTGCACCAGGGTGTTGAACTCCTCGCGCAGTGCGGGTTGCAGTTCGGGCAGTGAGTAGATCAACCGTTGCCGCGTCTTCTCGGTGTCCCATTCGTCGGCAGACATCCGCTCGTAGGCATCGTGGACGGCCTGTCGAAACGCCGCGATCGGCGTCATCTCCAGATTCTGGGTGGCGAGCGACTCCAGCATCACCTGGCTCAGGTCGTCGGCCAGTAGCACCGACTCTTTGCTCGGGAAATACCGGAAGAAGGTGCTGGCCGAGATGTCGGCAGCCTGGGCAATGTGCTCGACGGTGGTCTCGGCGTAACCGCGCTCGTCGAACAGGCGGAATGCCTCGCGCCGGATGGTCTCCCGCGTCCTGGCCTTCTTCCGCTCCCTCAGGCTGGGGAAACGCATAGCCTCCGACATGCGTCGATTCTCACCTATTGAGGTATTGACGCGCCCGTCGGAGGCCCGAATTCTGGTCAGCCGACGATCAGCGAGACCGCGAGTGCGCTCATCGTCACGGCGATCAGCCCGTCCAGAATGCGCCAGGTGTTCGGGGTGGCGAACAGTCCCGCCAGCCGTCGGGCACCGAAGCCGAGGCTGACGAACCAGACGACGCTGGCACTGACCGCACCCACGCCGAACAGCCACCGGCTATCGGTGTGCTGGTTGGCGATGGTGCCCAGCAGCACGACGGTATCCAGGTAGACGTGCGGGTTGAGGAAGGTCAGGGCCAGGCAGGTGAGCACCACCGAGGCCAGTCGGGCCGGGCCGTCCTGGGAGGCGTTCAGGGCCGACGGGCGCAACGCCCGCCGGGCGGCCAGGGCGGCGTAGCCGAGTAGGAACGCCGCACCGCCCACCTTGGCGATGGTGACGGTCTGCGGGTGTGCGGTGATGAGTGCGCCGATCCCGGCGATGCCTGCGGAGATGAGCAGCAGATCGGATAGCGCGCACACGCTGACGACCGCCAGCACGTGCTCGCCCCGGATGCCCTGGCGCAGGACGAAGGCGTTCTGCGCACCGATGGCCGCGATCAGCGTCATCGAGGTGAGAAATCCGACGAGCAGGGGTGAGGACACGACGTCGACGCTAGGAAGCCGACTTGCTGAAGTCCAACTAATGATTCTTACTAACGATTAGCATCGTTAATGTGGCCATCGGCGGGGACCAACTGGCGGCGCTGGCCGCCGTCATCGATCTCGGCAGTTTCGATGCCGCCGCCGAGCGGTTGCATGTGACGCCGTCGGCGATCAGCCAGCGGATCAAGTCGCTCGAGCAACGCGTCGGCCAGGTCCTGGTGGTGCGGCAGAAGCCGTGTTCGGTCACCGATGCCGGAGTTCCGCTGCTGAGGCTTGCCGCGCAGATCGCGTTGCTGGAATCCGAGGCGCTGCGGGAAACCGGAAGTGGGGCCCAGCCAACGCGCGCGGCGATCGCGGTGAACGCCGACTCGATGGCCACCTGGTTCACCACGGTCTTCACCGCAGTGCCCGAGGTGCTGTTCGATCTGCGGATCGAGGACCAGGACCATTCGGCGCGCCTGCTGCGGGAGGGGGCGGTGATGGGCGCGGTGACCACCGAACACACCCCGATCGGCGGGTGCCGCGTCCATCCGCTCGGTGTGATGCGGTACGTCCCAGTGGCCACCGGCGCCTACATCGAGCGCTATCTGCCCGAAGGCTTCACCGTCCAGGCGGTGGGCCTGGCGCCGTCACTGGCCTGGAACCGGGACGACGCACTTCAGGACATGTTGGTGCGCAAGGCATTCCGGCGTGATATCGGCAGGCCCGTGCACTATGTACCCACTGCCGAGGGCTTCGCGGCCGCCGTGCGGGCCGGGCTCGGATGGGGAATGTTTCCCGAGCGACTCGCCGCCCCTGATATCAGGTCAGGTTCGTTCGAGCTGATAACCGATGCGCACCTTGATGTTCCGCTGTTCTGGCAGTGCTGGAAGCTCGACACTGCGTTGGTGCGCAACATCACCGGCGCTGTCGTGGCTGCAGCTGCCGAAGGGCTGGTGTGAGCTGTCGTTATCAGAGGTTTCGCGCTGCGCCCAGTGACGTCGCCGTGATCGTCGCGATCAGCGTGCCCTCGTCGGTGTCGACATCGCCCTGCAGCCATCCGATGAGCAGTTCCGAGGTGGCCGTGACCAATGCGCGCGTCGCCAGGGTGCGGTCTATCGACGGTTTCGGCCTTCCGGTGAACGGCAGACCGCTTGTGGCCATCAGTGCGGTCACCTCGTGAACGGCCTGCTGCTGGCGGGCGCGCAACCGGGGGAAGCCGGGCGATTCCATGTACAACCGCGCGTCTGGTGGGTCCGCCAGGATGTCCAGGGTGGCCCGAATCGATTGGCTCACCCGGATTTCCATCGGCGCTGTCTGAACAACCTCGGTCATCGCCTGGTGCAATCGCGCGTAGAGGTCGTCGGCGCAGACATCGAGTAGATCGTCCTTGGTGGCGAACTCGGTGTAGAAGTAGCGCTTGCTCAGGGTGGCCCGCTGGCAGACCAGGTCGACGGTCAGAGCTGCCACGCCGACCTCGGCGATGAGTGCCCGCGCCGCATCGAGCAGGCGTTGTCGGCGTTCCCGCGACCGTTGCTCGGCGGTCAGGCCGCCGTAGGTGCGCCCGTCGACTGTCATGAACCCATCCTTGACCATTCTGTGGCGGCAGTCATAATCTAGAACGAATTCGTTCCAGATTACGCGATGCCGGCAATCGGCGAGGGAGTGACAACGATGACCACTCGGATCATGGACCCGGCAGGGCGGGTGCTCGCCGAACCCGCGGCCTACGCCGACGAGAAGCGGCTGCACGAGTCGCTGGCCCAGCTGCGTGCGCACGCCCCGGTGTCGTGGGTGGATGTCGAGGGTTTCGACCCGTTCTGGGGGATCACCAAGCACGCCGACATCATGGACATCGAACGCCAGAACGACTTGTTCACCAACGATCCACGGGCCGTGCTGCTGCCATCGGCGCTGGATGCCCAGATGCGTGCCGACCGGGCAGCAGGCGCCGGGCTGGCTACCCTGATCCATATCGACGATCCGCACCACCGCGACCTCCGCAAGATCGGTGCGGACTGGTTCAAGCCGTCGGCGCTAAGGGTGCTCAAGGCGCGCTGCGACGAGTTGGCCAAGCGGTACGTCGACCTGATGGTGGAGAAGGGGCCCGAACTCGACTTCGCCCAGGAGATTGCGGTCAACTACCCGCTCTACGTGATCCTCACGCTGCTGGGCCTGCCGGAGTCCGACTTCCCCCGAATGCTCAAGCTCACGCAGGAACTGTTCGGCAGCGAGGACTCGGAATTCCAGCGCGATGTCGACCAGGAAGCGCTGCTGGCCACCCTGATGGACTTCTTCGCCTACTTCGCCGCACTGACGGCTTCGCGCCGCGAGAACCCGACCGACGATCTGGCCTCCGCGGTGGCCAACGCGAAGATCAACGGTGAGCCGCTCTCGGACATGGACACGCTGTCCTACTACGTCATCGTTGCCAGCGCAGGACACGACACCACCAGCGCGGGAATCGCGGGCGGCTTGCTCGAGCTGCTGCGAAATCCCGGCGAGCTGGCCCGGTTGCAGGGCGACCTCGGTCTGATGGGCACCGCGGTGGAAGAGATGGTGCGGTGTTCGACGCCGGTCCGGGCATTCATGCGGACCGCGCAGGCCGACACCGAGGTCCGCGGTGTGCCGATCACCAAGGGCGAATCGGTTCTGCTGTCCTATGTTTCAGCCAACCGCGATGAGGACGTGTTCGTCGATCCGATGCGCTTCGACGTCGGACGCGACCCGAACAAGCACCTGTCCTTCGGCTACGGGGTGCACTTCTGTCTCGGTGCCTCGCTGGCCCGGATGGAGATGAACAGCTTCTTCTCCGAGCTGATCCCGCGGATCAAGACCATCGAACTCGCCGGCGAGCCCGAGATCGCCGCCAGTACCTTCGTCGGTGGGGTCAAGCACCTGCCGATCAGGTACTCGCTGCGCTGACCGCCGCCGGTTCAGCCGTCGGGTAGATCAACCTCGACGGGATCGCCGACGCGGATCGTCCCGGAGGTCAGCAACCGGCAGACCGAGCCGGCCCGGCGGCGCAGCGCCGCGGCAGCACCCGGGCCAACGCTGTCGTCGAGCAGCCGGCACGGTGCCGCCACCCGCACCACCTCCAGATCGACGGCACCGATCCGCAGCCGGGCGCCCGGCCTGGTGGGAATCTCGCCGGCGTCCACGGTGATGTTGCGCCGCGTGGCCCCGGGGTCGAAGTCGTAGCCGAGCTCGGCCGCGGCGTGGTCGAGGAACTCCTGGGACTGAATCGTCACGTGCCGGTGCCGGGCGCCGTGGTAGCGGTCGCCGACCAGTCCGGTGCCCGCCTCGGCCACCACCGAATCGACGGCACGGACCGGGAGCCGGGTGCCCGGTGCCAGATGGATCGCCAGCACTTTCACGGCTGGAGTTTACCGGCGACCGCCGCGTGGCATGGTTGTCCGCATGGCTGAACTCGTTGAGCGCACCGACCACCCCGCGCGTCGCACCCTCTTCGGACACCCGATCGGGCTGACCAACCTGTTCGGTGTCGAGCTGTGGGAGCGGTTTTCGTTCTACGGGATGCTCACCATCCTCGGCTACTACCTCTATTACTCACTGAGCGACGGAGGCCTTGCCCTGCCAAAGGCCACCGCGACCGGCATCGTCGGCGCCTACGGCGGCCTGGTGTATTTGTCGACGGTGTTGGGCGGGTGGACCGCCGACCGGGTGCTCGGCATGGAACGCACCGTGTTCTATGGCGGCGTGGTGGTGATGTGCGGCCATATCGCCCTGGCTCTCATCCCCGGGCTGGCCGGCGTGGCGGTGGGTCTAATGCTGATCGCGCTGGGGTCCGGCGCGCTGAAGGCCAACGCGTCCTCGCTGCTGGGCACCCTCTACGAGGAGGGCGACCCGCGCCGCGACGGCGGCTTCACCCTGTTCTATCTCGGTATCAACCTCGGCGCCTTCATCGGGCCGTTGATCACCGGCCTGCTGCAGACCCACCTGGGCTTCCACTACGGGTTCGGTGCTGCTGCCATCGGTATGGCGCTGGGCCTCGCGCAATACGTGGTGTTCCGGCGAAATCTCGGCGAGCACGGCCGTACTGTCCCACATCCGTTGTCGCGCAAGGATTTCTGGCGCACCGCCATTGCGCTGGCCGTGGTGGCGGGCGTCGTCGTCGTGGCCTTCCTCGCTGGGCTCATCACCTTGGCGAATCTGTCACAGGTCACCACCGGAGTCATCATCGTCGCCTCGATCGGCTATTTCGCACTGATGTTGAGTAGCCCGAAGGTCGACGCCCTGGAGCGGACCAGGGTGCGGGCGTTCATCCCGCTGTTCATCGCCAATGCGGTGTTCTGGTCGCTGTTCCAACAGATCTTCACGGTGCTCGCGGTCTACTCCGACGAACGGATGGACTGGTCGATCTTCGGCTGGACCGCGCCGTCGAGCTGGATCGGCTCGATCGAACCGGTGTGGATCATCCTGCTGTCGCCGGTGTTCGCGTTGATGTGGACCAAGCTCGGGCGGCGCGCCCCCACCACCCCGCGCAAGTTCGCCTACGGGGTGATCGGCATGGGCGCGGCGTTCCTGCTGTTCCTGCCGATGGCCGCCACCACCGGCCGCAGCGTGCCCGCCCTGGTGGTGGTCGCCATCATGGCGGCGTTCGCGGTATCGGAGCTGATGCTCTCGCCCATCGGCCTGTCGGTGACAACTCAATTGGCGCCCAATGCATTTCGCGCTCAGATGATGGCACTGTACTTCTTCTCGGTGGGCTTGGGCACCGCGCTGTCGGGGGTACTCGCGCGGTACTACGACGCGAACCACGAAGTCGCCTACTTCGGCATTCTCGGCGCGGCCGCCATCGTGGTCGGTGCGATCGTGTGGGTGATCGCACCGCGGATCAGCCGTCTGATGGAGGGCGTTCACTGACGCAGGACCGACGGTCCGAGTGCTTCGAAGCGCTGTGCCTCCGTGGGTGAAAGGCCGGTGTCGGTCACGATCGCCTCGAAGTCGGAGACCTCGGCGAACCGGCAGAAGCTGTTGGCCCCGAACTTCGAATGTGCCGCGACCAGGATCCGCCGGCGGGCCACCTTCACCGCCGTCTGTTTGACCGCCGCCACCGCGGGGTCCGGCGTGGTGAGGCCGTGTTCGATCGAGATGCCGTTGGTGCCGAGGTAGGCCACGTCGATCACCAGGCTGCCGAGCATGTCGGTGGCCCAGTGGTCGACGGTGGCCAGGGTCCGGCCCCGTAGCCGCCCGCCCAACAGCAGCACCGTCACCGTCGTGCTGTGCGCGAGCACCTCGGCCACCAGCATCGACGACGTCACCACGGTCAGCTCCCGTTCGGCGATTCGCTCGGCGATCAACCGGGGGGTGAAACCCTCGTCCAGGTAGACCGTTTCGGCGCCGTGCAGCAGGTCTGCCGCTGCGGCGGCGATACGGTGCTTCTCGGCGAGATCGGCCTGGCTGCGGTACTCCACCGTCGACTCGAACGACACCGTCTCCAACGGGATGGCCCCGCCGTGCACCCGCTTGAGCAGCCGCCGGCCGGCCAGCACTTTCAGGTCGCGCCGGATCGTCTCGGTGGCTACGTCGAGTTCTTCGGCCAGCGCGGCCACCTCGACGCGTCCCCGGATGCGGGCGAATTCGACGATGCGGCTTTGCCGGGTTTCAGAGTCCACGCCGACATTCTCACTTGCCGGAGCCGGCCAGCACCTCTCGGACCTCTTCAGGAGTCTGGGCCGCCCGCAACCGGGCCACCTCGTCCTTGTTGAGGAACACCCCGGCGATCTGGGTCAGCAGCGCCATATGATCCTTGCCCGCGCCGGCGATACCGACCACGAACTCGGCCGGCTTGCCGTTCCAGTCGATCGGTTCGGCGTACCGCACGAACGAGATGCCGGTCCGCTTGATCGAGGACTTGGCATCGTTGGTGCCGTGCGGGATGGCCAAGCCGTTGCCGACGTAGGTCGATACCGACCCCTCCCGTTCGTACATCGCCTCGACGTAGGCGGGTTCGACCGCGCCGCAGGCCACCAGCAGCCGACCCGCCTCGCCGATGGCGCCGTCGCGGGTGGTCGCGGTCCCGGCCAGCACGATGGATTCCACCGCCAGCATGTCCTCGGCGGGCGCGTCGTCGGCCGCTTCGGTCGTGGCGGGTGCGGCGCCGTTGGTGCGGTTGGTCCTGCCGAGTAGTTCGACGATCTCGTCGTACTGCGGGGCGTTCATGAAATTGTCCACCGAGACGTGCACGGCCGAGGGCGTCTTCTGCCGGGCGCGCGCCGTCAGATCCTGGTGGGTGACCACCAGGCCGTAGGTGTCGGTCAGGTTGGCGATGGACTGATTGCTCACCTTCACATCCGAAAAGCCCGCCGCCTGAACCTTCTTGCGCAGTACGGAAGCGCCCATTGCCGACGACCCCATCCCGGCATCGCAGGCGAATACGATGTTCGTGATCGGGCCCCCGTCGGCGGAGCCGACTAGTGCGGCCCTGCCGGTCGAGCCGACCAGGGCGGCCGACACACTGGACTTCTTGCCCTTGAGCGCCTCCATGTCGGCTGTGGCGGCCGCCAGGTCACCGTCGTCGGTGGCGCGGTCGGTCTTGAGTAACAGCGCGGCCACCGCGAACGCGACTGCCGCAGCGCCGAATACCGAGAGCGTGACACCCACGAAGCTGCCGGTCGCGGTCTGGGCGTAGACGGCGATGATCGATCCGGGTGCCGCCGGGGCCCGCAGTCCCGAGCCGAACAGCACGTTGATGAAGATGCCGGTCATGCCGCCGAGGATGGTGGCCACGATCAGCTTCGGCTTCATCAGCACGTACGGGAAGTAGATCTCGTGGATCCCGCCGAAGAACTGGATGATCGCCGCGCCCGGTGCTGATGCCCGTGCGGCTCCCTTGCCGAATGCCATGTAGGCCAGCAAGATTCCCAGACCGGGACCGGGGTTGGCCTCGAGCAGGAACAGCACCGACTTACCGGTCTCCAGGGCCTGGGTGGTGCCCAGCGGGGTGAGGACGCCGTGGTTGATCGCGTTGTTGAGGAACAGCACCTTGGCCGGCTCGATGAAGATCGAGGTCAGCGGGAGCAGGTCGTGGGCCACCAGAAAGTCGACGACATGACCGGCGCCCTTGGAGAACGCCGTCACGATGGGGCCGATTCCGAAGAACCCGAACACCGCCAGGATCAGCCCGACGATGCCGGCCGAGAAGTTGTCGACCAGCATCTCGAAGCCCGGGCGGATCTTGCCGTCCCATAGCCCGTCGACCTTCTTCATCACCCAGCCACCGAGTGGGCCCATGATCATGGCGCCGAGGAACATCGGGATGTCGGAGCCGGTGATGACGCCCATGGTGGCGATGGCGCCCACCACGCCGCCGCGGATGCCGTAGACCATCCGGCCGCCGGTGGCCCCGATCAGGATCGGCAGCAGATAGGTGATCATCGGCGCGACGATGCCGCCGTCGGCGAAGTCGCCCCAGCCGCCGATCTTGGCCACCCAGCCGTCCGGGCTGCGTAACCCCTCGAACAGGCCGGTGAGCCAACCGGCCTTGATGAACAGTGCGGTGATCAGGCCCCATGCGATGAACGCGCCGATATTGGGCATGACCATGTTCGACAGCGACGTGCCGAGTTTCTGCACGTGCACGCGCGCGCCGGCCCGGGGCTGGGTTTCAGTGGTGGTCACTGCGGGGCCTCCGATCTGGGTATAGGTGATACGAGTCACATCACCTCCCTAGTAAAACCCACAAACGGGCACTGTCGCAAGCAAACGGGCATAACTGGGCGCATTGTGGAGTGGTTTTCTGCCCGGACTGCGCTACAGTGCCTGTGACGGCAATCGCACAGTGGAAGGACGACGACGATGAAGGCGCTGCGTTTCTATGCCCCGGAGGATGTCCGCCTCGAAGACGTACCCGAACCGCAGTGCGGTCCCGACGAGATCAAGATCCGGGTCCGCAACTGCTCGACCTGCGGCACCGACGTCAAGATCTTCCACAATGGGCACCAGAACCTGACGCCGCCGCGCACCATCGGTCACGAGGTCGCCGGCGAGATCGTCGAAGTCGGGTCGCGGGTCAACGCGACTTACGGCAGCGACTGGACATCGGGCGACCGCGTCCAGGTCATCGCCGCAGTGCCCTGCGGTGAATGCCACGAATGCCGCAAGGGCTGGATGGCGGTCTGTCAGAACCAGACGTCGGTGGGCTACCAGTACGACGGCGGCTTCGCCGAGTACATGATCGTGCCCAAGCAGGTACTCAAGGTGGACGGACTCAACCGCATCCCGGACAACGTCGGATTCGACGAAGCTTCTGCCGCAGAGCCGTTCGCGTGCGCCATCAATGCCCAGGAGTTGCTCGGTATCGAAGAGGGGGACACCGTCGTGGTGTTCGGTGCCGGCCCGATCGGCTGCATGCACATCCGCATCGCCCGCGGTGTGCACAACTGCGGGCCGGTCTACCTCGTCGACGTCAACGACAGCCGGCTCACGATGTCGGCCGACGCCGTGCATCCCGACGAGGTCATCAACGCCGCCGAGGTCGACGTCGTCGAGAAGGTCATGGAGCTGACCGGCGGGCGCGGCGCGGACGTCGTCATCACCGCGACGGCCGCCAACATCACCCAGGAACAAGCCATCGCGATGGCCGCCCGCAACGGTCGGATCTCCTTCTTCGGCGGTCTGCCCAAGACGAACCCGACGATCACCTGCGACTCGAACGTCGTGCACTACCGCCAATTGCACATCCACGGCGCCAACGGCTCGGCGCCCGAACACAACAAGCGGGCTCTGGAGTACATCTCCACCGGGCAGGTGCCGGTCAAGGACCTCATCACCAGTCACATCGCGCTGGACGACGTGCTCGACGCATTCGGCATCGTCTCCAGTGGTGAGGCCATCAAGGTGACCGTCGAACCCCGCTAGGACCGACCGTCACACCAGAGTGGCATCGAACATCGAGTGCCGCTCTGGTGTGACGCTCACGGCTAGCCGATCCGGATCAGCTTCTTGTTGACGAACTCGTCGATGCCGAACCGGCCGAGCTCGCGACCGTAACCCGAACGCTTCACTCCGCCGAACGGAAGCTCGACACCGTCGGCGCCGACCA
The DNA here is from genome assembly GCF_010731855.1 of Mycolicibacterium anyangense. Classification (NCBI taxonomy): domain Bacteria; kingdom Bacillati; phylum Actinomycetota; class Actinomycetes; order Mycobacteriales; family Mycobacteriaceae; genus Mycobacterium; species Mycolicibacterium anyangense. Next base: position 4,643,316 of record NZ_AP022620.1, read on the forward strand.
GGTTCACGAAGACCATGCCCGCGTCGATCTTGTCGGCCACCCGCTGGGCCTGCGCCGCGTCGGTGGTGAACACATAGGAGCCCAGGCCGAACGGGATGTCGTTGGCCAGCTCGACGGCCTCGTCCTCGGAGTCCACCTTGAAGACCATGGCCACCGGGCCGAACAGTTCCTCACGGTAGGTGGGCGAGTCGGCGCTGACACCGGTGAGCACGCCAGGCGGGAAGTAGGCGCCGTTGCGCTCGCCGGCCGACACCAGGTTGGCGCCGTCGGCCACCGCGCGGTCGATCTGCTCGGCCAACCGCTTGGCCGCGGCCAGCGAGGACAGCGGGGCCAGCTCGTCGGCGGTCTCGAGCACCTTCTTGGTGAACTTGTCCAGGAACTCGTCATAGAGGTCGGCGGCCACGATGAATCGCTTGGCGGCATTGCAGGCCTGGCCGGCGTTCTCGAAGCGCCCGGCGATGGCGGCATCGACGGTGGCGTCGAGGTCGTCACTGCTCAGCAGGATGAACGGGTCGGATCCGCCGAGCTCCAGGACGACCTTCTTGAGGTTGCGGCCGGCGATCTCGGCCACCGCGGCACCCGCGCGCTCGGATCCGGTCAACGACACACCCTGCACCCGCGGATCGGCGATGGCCGTGGCGATCTGCTCATTGGTGGCATAGACGTTGACGTACGCCCCGGCGGGGAAGCCGGCGTCGTCATAGATCTTCTGGATGGCCTCGGCCGACTCGGGACACTGCGGGGCGTGCTTGAGCACGATCGTGTTGCCGAGGGTCAGGTTCGGGCCGGCGAAGCGGGCCACCTGGTAGTACGGGTAGTTCCACGGCATGATGCCCAGCAACACGCCCACCGGGCCGCGCTTGATCACCGCGCTGCCTTCGCCGTCGAGCAGGTCGATGGGCTCGTCGGCCAGGAACTTCTCGGCGTTGTCCGCGTAGTACTCGTAGATCGCGGCGCTGAAGTCCACTTCACCGAGGGCCTGATCCAACTGCTTACCCATCTCGCGATGGATGATCTCGGCCAGCTCTTGGCGGCGCTCGGTGTGCAATGCGGCGACGCGGCGCACCAGTGCGGCCCGGTCGGCGACGGTGCTGGTCTTGGACCATTCCCGGTATGCCTTGGTGGCAGCGGCCAATGCCTGTTCGATCTGCTCGTCGGTGGCAGTCGGATACTCCCGCACGACATCTCCGGTCTTGGGGTCGACCACTGCGTACAGACTCATTGTCCCGTCCTGGTGTTTAGTAGTGTAAAACTACGAAAGTTATATACCGCTAAACTTTGGCTCCGCAAGGCCTGCGGCCGACAAGCGAAGGTGAGGTGCCGGGATGTCCCGTGATGCACCCGCTGCTGACGACATCACGGACAGCGCCGACGGCTGGATCACCCGGTTAGGCCCCAAACTGCGCGCGCTGCGCAAGGACCGGGAGCTGACGCTGGAGGCCCTGGCCGACCGCGCTGGCCTCACCAAAGGTTTCCTGAGCCTGGTGGAACGCGGTCAGACCACGATCTCGGTGCCCAACCTGCTCAAGGTGTGCGACATCCTCGGCGTCTCGTTGGGTTCGCTGTTCGACTACCCGGAATCGGCCGTGGTCCGTGACGGCCGCGGCGCCCCGGTGGAGATGGGCGGCAGCGGAATTCGCGAGTATCTGCTGACGCCGCAGACCGAACGCCACCTTCAGGTGATGCGGTCGGTGCTGCAGCCCGGCGGTGGCACCGGGGGGGCCTACACGCTGGACTCGGAGACCATCTTCGTCTTCGTCGTCCGTGGCCGTCTGCGGCTTCTGGTCGACGGCCAGGAGTCGGTGCTCGAAGCCGGTGACAGCTACACCTTTTCGGCTCGGGCGGCGCACTCCTGGGACAATCCCGGTCACGAGGAGTCCGAGGTGTTGTGGTCGATCGTGCCGCCGTTGCCCCGCGCCGGCGGGCCCAGCTGATTCAGCTCAGCGACGGAATTCGTTGCGGCGGGCAATGCGGCGATAACATGTCGATCAAATTTGTTCCATATTCGATTTTTCCGTGCTGTACTGGCCCAACGGAATCCCTGAGGGGGAGGTTGCAAAGATGGCCAAGTCGGTCAAAGTGGTGCGCCGCAAAGACGGTGAGCAACCTGTCGCAGTCGACCAGCGGGTGCGGGTCTATGTCGATACCGAGGACGAGACGCGGGGCGTGGTCGTCGAGGATTTCGGTGACCTGGCGGGGCAGAGCGTCGATCTGGGCGAGACCCACATCGCCGACGCTGCGCGCCGGTGGGCCGTACTGTTGGACGGGGGCACATTGGCTTTCGTCGACAGCCACCAGCTAGCGCCCGAGTAGTACCTCCGACAACGCCTGGCACACTTCGTCGATATCGAGCGCTGCCTTCAACACCGTGCGATCGGGCCGCACCGCGGCGGCGTGGGCGTGCCCCGCGCGTAGCCAGGCGGCGAGCGCCGATTGCGGTTCGGCGACCAGAATCGCCGCACCCCAATTGTGTAGCGCGGCATCCTGGGCGGGGGTCAACGCGCGGTCGGTGATCACCGCGAACTCGCGGCCCAGTACGTCGTCCACTCGCCTGCCGTCGCCCGTCACGGCGTTGGGGCACAAGGTGCCGCCCAACTGTTTCGGCCGCACCGTGCGGTGTACCAACGCGGAGCGGTGAAGCGCCGGTGTCTGGGAGTCGACGACCCGCTCGCGAAGTCCGGGTATCAGGTGCATCCGTGGGACGACGGTCCGCCGCAACAGATCACCGATGTCGCCGCCGGCGGTCATCGCCCGCCCGACCGTGAGGGCAAGGCCGATCATCTTGCGGGCGTGGGGCTTTCGCTCCTGTTCGTAGGTGTCCAGAACGCTGGGATCCAAGGAGCCGTCCAGGACGCCGGCAAGTTTCCACGCCAGGTTCATCGCGTCGCGAAGCCCTGCCCCCATTCCCTGGCCCACGAACGGCGGGGTCAGATGGGCGGCATCGCCGAGAAGGAAGACATTGCCGCTGCGCCAGCGCTGCGCGATCTTGGCCCGGAAGGTGTACTCGGCGACGCGAATGAGTTCGAGCTGATCGTCACCGACCTCGCCGGTCCACGGCGCGATGAGCGGCCGCAGCGCGCGCACCGACCGGAAATCGTCGGCCGTCTCGCCGGGGAGCAGCCGAAACTCCCAGCGATAGCGCACATCGCCGATCTGCATGAAGGTCCCCGCTCGATGGGGATCACAGAGCTGATGGACGCCGGCCCACTGACCCAGGTCAGCCGTGGTGGCGACGTCGACTACCAGCCAGCGCTGGTCAAATCTCAAGTCGCGCATAGGGACTCCGATGCGGGATCGGATCAGGCTGTTGGCGCCGTCGCAGCCCAGCACGTAATCGGCGGCCACGGTATGGGAGTGACCGTCTGCCCGGTCGCTGAAGGTGACGCCGGTGCGTCCCGCTCCGAGGTCGACGAGGTCGGTGACTTCGACATTGCCTTTCAGCGTAGCCAGCGGGTAGCGCTCCAGGTTCGTGCGCAGCAGCGCCTCGAACTCCGGCTGGTCGAACATATTGGCCTCGGGATGGCCGTGGCGCGTTCGCGTCGGGTCACGCTGGAATTCGGCGAGCACTGTGAGCCGGGGATCGAGCAGTCGCAGGCCCAGGGCGGGTCGCGAGATCTTGGCGAATTCCTCGGCGATTCCGAGCCGGTGCACGATCCGGTAGACCTCGTCGTCGAGATGTACGGCCCGCGGCTGGGGGTACACCTGCGCCCAGCGGTCCAATATCAGGGTCTCGATGCCGTGCTGGGCGAGCAGTGTGGCGGCGGTGATGCCGGTGGGTCCGGCGCCGACGATCACTACCCGATACGCCTCGTCCATCACGACTCCTTCGATCAACTGACGAAATCGTCACATACGAGATACGCGTCAGTCAAGCAGTTCTGATGAAATCATCAGTAGTGAGCACGGGCGGTAGGATCAGCCCGTGGCTGAAGAACCCGAACCGTCGACCAACCGGCTCGAGCGACGTAAACAACGCACCCGGGCGGCACTGATCAAGTCGGCGCAGGCGCTGATCGCCGAGGGCAGGCTGAACGTCCCGGTTCTCGAAATCACCCAGGCCGCCGACGTCGGCATGGGGTCGTTCTACAACCACTTCGACAGTAAGGAACAACTCTTCGAGGCCGCCGTCGTCGACGTGCTGGACCGGCACGGCGCCGTCCTGGACCGGCTGACCGCCGACCTCGAAGACCCTGCCGAGGTGTTCGCCTGCAGCTTCCGGCTCACCGGCCGGTTCTTCCGGGAACGCCCCCAGGAGAGCCGCATCCTGCTGGCCAACTGGGGAACGCTGCTGACATCGGACCGCGGGCTTGCTCCGCGCGCGACACGCGACATCAAGGCCGCGGTCGCCGCCGGCCGCTTCGAGATCGAGGATCCTGAGCTGGCGCTGGCCGTCGCCGCCGGCGCGCTGCTCGGACTGGGTCACCTGCTGGAGGCCAACCCGGATCGCGACGCGGCCGCGACGGCGGACGCGGTCACCGAGAGTGTGCTGCGACTGTTCGGCATGTCGGCCAAGGACGCCCGCACGGTCTGCTCGATGCCCTTGCCGGACATCGACCTTCAGGCGTAGACCACTGTCATCCGCTGGGTCCCCAGGTCGATCGCGCCGTCGTCGGTGGCCACCGACGCCTCGATCACATCCCCGCTGTGCAGGTACTTGGGGTTCTTGGCCTGGCCCTTGAAGAAGGCGTTCCACTTGACGGCCGGCGGCAGCAGCGCGGCGATCATGCCGATCAGCTTCGGCGGTGCGCTCAGCGCGGTGCCGACCGGCGTTCCGGTGAGCACCAGATCGCCGGCGGCCAAGTCCTGGAACCGGCTCAGCGATCGCAGCGCCTCCACCGGCCGGTACAGCATGTCGCCGTCGACGAGGGCGTTCTGCCGATCCTCGCCGTTGACCTTCAGGCGCAGTCGCAGTTCGCCGAACCGCTTCAGTTCGGCGGCGTCGAGCAACACCAGGGCAGGGCCGGTGGGCGTGAATGTCGGGTAGGACTTGGCTTCGTAGAACTGCGTCTGGGGAAGCTGGATGTCACGCGCCGAGATGTCGTTGGTGACCACCAGACCGGCGATGTAGTCGCTCAGGTCGGCCTCGGAAATTGTTGTGCCGACCGGGATGTCACGTCCGATCACCAGGCCGATCTCGACCTCGTAATCGAGGAACCGCACGTGGGAGGGTTTGGTCACTGGCTCGTATGGCCCGCTGATCGAGGCCGAAGACTTACGGAAGAACGTCAGCGGGATGGTCTTCGGATCCATGCCGGCGTCTTTGACATGCGAAGCGAAGTTCGTCATCTGCGCGACGACTCGGCACGGTGCGGTGATCGGGCTCAGGAGCTCGAGTCCGGCGATGTCGACGGTCTCCGAACTCACTGCCGCAGCGTCGATCGCAGCCCGGTCGGTCAGCAGCTCTGCAGTGGTCTGCGCGGCGGTGGCGATCTTGGCCGCACCGGTGGGCGTGGCGACCCACCAGGCGTCTGCGGTGCGCAGGATGGAGATGGTCATGAGGCGGCAACTTTCAGTAGACCGATCAGGCGGGTGACGTCGAACTCGTTCTTGTCGCGCAGGGCGGTGATCATCGAACCGACCTCGTGCCGTGCGCTTTTCGGGGTGATACCCAGGAAATCCTTGCTGGCTGGCGGGCCCCACTGGGCCAGTCCGGTCGCGGTGAACGGCGCCCACCCGGGTTCCAGCGTGTTGTCGAACAGATCGCCGTCGGCGTAGTGCTCCACCATGAAGCCGTCCGGGTCGCGCCAGTAGTCGAACAACTGACTGCCCTGGATGTGGCGGCCGATCCCCCAGGAGCGCAGATAGCCGCGCTCGAGGAGGTATTCGCCTCCGGCGGCCAAGGCGTCGAGGTCGGCGACCTGATAGGCGGAGTGTACGTAGCGGTTCGCGGGCCCGAGCGCCATCGCCAGCGTGTGGTGGTCGGTCGGGGTGGAGCCGAGGTCGCACCGGATGAAACTCATGGTCGGCCCGCGGTCGCGCTGACCGGGGTAGTACAGGAAGTCGCTGACGATCAGGCCGAAATGGTCGAGGTACCAGTTCAGCGTCTCGATGTACCGCGTCGACTGCAGTACGACGTGGCCGAGGCGCTGCACGCTGGCCGGTACCCGGGGCGGGCGCTGGGTGGCGTTGGTGCGGGTGACCTCGTGGCCGAAGTTGAACGTGTGCGGCGGTTGGGCGGTCAACGCCGCCTGCCGGTCGAGGCCGGCGACGACCTTGACCGGTGTGCCGCTGGGGTCGGTGAGCTCGACGACGGCACCGCCCAAGGCTTCCGGCAGCGCGCGGGTCGGCGCGTGGGTGTGCTCAGCCAGGCGCAGCAGGTCGATCTCGTCCTGAGCCTCGAAGGCCAGCCCGGCGAAGCGGGTGCGCGGGCCGCGGCGGACCAGCACACACGGTGCGCTCGGGTCGGTGCCCCGCAACTGCAGCTCGTCGGCGCCGCGGTGCGCGACGGTGAAGCCGAATGCCCGCGCGAATGCTTCGGCCCTGCTCAGGTCGGGTTTCTCGAATTCCAGCCAGGCCAAGCCGGCCACCTTGATGACCGGGTTGCGGGATCGCCCGGGGTGTTCACCGGGTAGGCCACCCTGCTCGCTGTGCAGGTCGTTGTGCGCGCCGACGACGTCACCCATGCGAAGCTCCTCACTTGACTGACGAAATCGTCACATGCGACGGTCGTGTCAGTCAAGCGGCAGGTGTGCGACTCGAGTGTCAGTCGGGCAGGACGGGCGGCTGGTGCCGTATCGGCGCCAAGCCCAGCGAAGCGGTGTAGTCCGCCAGCTCACCCAGTGTGGTGATCCACAGACCATCGAGCGCGGTCGCGTATTCGATCAATCCCTCGAGTGCGGCCGCACGTGATGGCCGTCCGCTCAGGAAAGGGTGATTGGTCAACACGAATGTCAGCCGCTCGGCGTAGACCGCGTCGAGCTCGAGTCGCCAGAGTTCGGCCGCTTTCGTCGGCGTCTCGATGAGGCCGGTGCCGGTGAGGTCGGGCAGGTAGGCGTATTGCTCCCAGTCGTCAAGTGACCACTGGATCGGGATCTCGATCAGCGGATCGCGATCGCCGATTGCAATCGGATAGGGCAGGTCACTGTCGAACAGGCTGCTGTCGTAGCCAAAACCATACTCGCCCAATAGTTCTGGCGTGCGGTAGTTCATCTCCCACATCGGTGCCCGATAGCCAACCGGTCGGACCCCGGTGATGCGTTCGAGTGCTTCGAGACCGCGCTCGATCGCCCGCCGTTCCTCGGCCTCGGTCATGCCGGTCACCGTCTCGTGCAGGTAACCGTGGTGCGCGATCTCGTGGCCGGCGTCGGCGATGGCTCGGACAACGTTGGGATACTTGTCGGCGGTATAGCCCGGCACGAAGAACGTCGAACGGATGTCGTGGCGATCCAGGATCCGCAGTATTCGGGGCACGCCGTGCAACGGGCCGTAGCTCTGGTGTGACATCACGCTCAGCCGCTCGGCTGCCTGCGGCGCGAACGACAGGATTGCCGACTCGGCATCGACGTCGAAGGTGAACGCTGCCGCTGCGTGTACCCCTGCAGGCCAATGGAAATCAGACATCGATCACCGACCGAGTAACCGCTTGCGCCCGGGGACCGATGGGCGCCGCGAGGCGTACGGCCACGGGCTGTTGCGCTCGGGCACCGCGTCGGCTCGCACCTGCTTGAGCTCGGCCCGCAGGTGCTGCCGCAGCTCGTCGAGGGTGGGATCGGTCCACCGGTTGAACGCCTCGATCGGATCGGCCGTCAGGTCGTAGAGCTCCCACTGGTCATCGAGCGGGTTGGTCCGGTAGGTGTCGCCACCGGCGCCGGTGGCGGCCAGATGGCGCACCCCCGGCTCGGTCCAGGTGCTCGGATCGTCGAAGGTCCGCACGAGCTTCCACAGGTGGCCCGCGCCGCCGGCGGCTGCCGACTCCTCGACGTGGGTTACCAGACCTTCGAAGTTCGCCGCGACATGTGCGGGGATTCGAATGCGCAGCAGCGCAGGGGGATTCGTGGTCTGCTTCAACCGGCGTCCCAACCCGGATGCGCCGCTGTCGCCTTCGAGCATATTGTCGCGGGTCAGGATGTAGACGGCGCGGCCGGTGTCGTCGGCGGCTCCGTCGACGATCGGCATGAGGTTGCGGCCCGGCAGTGGGTGCACCTCGCTGAATGTCTCCGCCAGTACCGCTGCGGTGGCCGGCACGTCGATACCCGCCGCACCCAGCAGCGTCGGCACCAGGTCCACGTGCGAGGTGGGCGCCGACACCACCCGCGAGGCGGTGGCCTGTTCGCCGATGCGCGCGATGATGAACGGAACCCGGGTGGCCTCGTCGTAGAGGTTGAACCACTTCTGGTGCAGGCCGCCGTGCGCGCCCAGCAGATCACCGTGATCAGATGTCCGAACCAGAACGGCGTTTTCCGAACCACTTTCGGCGACCGCACGGCGAACCCGGTCGATCGGCGCGTCCACCTCCGCATGCAGCCGGTAGTAGAGGTCGCGGTAGCGTTGCGCATTGCCGTCGTAGATCCGCTGGATCGCTGCGGCAGGGCCGTAACCGGAGTAGTAGGCCTCCCGGAACGCGATCTGCGCCGCCGGCTTGCTCCTGAGGTCCTCGGCGTTGGTGGGCGCGGCCGGGACCGGAGGCGGGTCCAGCGGGGACGGCTCCTGCAGGGGAGTCTTGCGGACCCAGGTGGGGAACAGCACGATGTCGTGCGGGTTGACGAAACTGGCCACCAGTAGGAAGGGGCGCAGCGCGTCCGGGTCACCGGCCCGCCGGCGGGCGTAGCGATCCTGCAGCCATGCCACCACCCGCTCGGCGATCAGCGGGTCGCGACGGGTACCGCTGTTGGCCAGCCCAGCGCCGTGCGGCTCCGGTCCCACCCAGCCGGAAAAGCCATATCGGTCAAGGGGATTGGCCTCCAAGTAGCGCTGGACTGCGGCATGGTCGACGGTGCCCTCGTCGTCATTGGTCGCCAGTGGCGCACCCTTGTCGTCGGTCAGGTCGGCGTGCGAGATGTGCCACTTGCCGTCGTAGTGGGTGTCATACCCTGCGGCACGGAACCAGTTGCCCAGGGTGGGTACCTCGCCGGGCCGCAGCCAGCGCATGCGGCTGTCTTCAGCGGTCTTGCCGATCCCGTCGGTCTGGGTGACCCCGTGCAGGTCCGGATACTGCCCGGTGAAGATGGTGGGCCGGCTGGGCACGCACGCCAGGGAACCGGTGTAGTGACGCGTGAAGCTGACACCATTGTCCTCGAACCACTTTCGTCCGGTCAGCACGCGCCGGCGCCACGCGAGGACGGCGTCGGATTCGTAAGGCGGGGCGGCGCGTTCCTCATCGGTCATCACGATGATGACGTCCGGACGATCAGACATGGGAGCCCTCCATTCTGCGAGACAGTGCGTCGAGCAGCGCGTCCAGTCGGCTGGCCGAGAAACGGGTGAGCGCCTTCTCGGCGAGGTGCTGCAGTCGGTGCGGGCCGATGTCGACGGTCGTGGTCAGCGATACGACGGTGCCGCCGGTGATCGGCTGTAGCGTCCACCGGTTGTTGAGCCGGCGTACCTGCCGGGGCAGCCCTTCGATGTCGTAGGCCAGGGTGTGCGGCGGATCGAAATCGGTGATGCGCTCCACGACGGCGTTGCGGCCGAGCTGAACCCTGCGGGCCGCCCCGATGCCGACACCGTCAGCGGCGGGGCTCAGCAGACAGGAGTGGTCGACGATGTCAGCCCAGGAGCTGATGGCTCCGAAGTCGGCGAGCACAGCCCAGATGCGCTGTGCCTCGGCCGGAATGGTTCTGCGACGGGTGGATTCGGCCACGGGTATCACCCTAGCCGTCAGGGTGCCTGACGTCCTGAATAACCTTGCCAGGGGCTGTAATCGGCGACCAGCTCCTCCTGAGGTGGGCGCTGCGGTTCTGGTACGTGTTCGAGGTTGATGCGGATGCGATACCAGATCGAACTGGGCCCGCGCATCCCGTCGACCAGGATGTCGGTGGGCGCCAGCAGCGCCGAGGCTGCTGGATGACGCGACTTCCACGTGTCCAGGGCGGCCATCGCCTCGTCGCGGGTCTTGGTGCGGGCCACCTCGATCAGCGGCTTGCTGCCCTTGGGCGGCTTCTCCGCCGGCCCCAGCTCCCCGGCCAGCCGCAGCAGCCCGTCCAGTGAGCCGACGGCGTCGTCCATCGCCGCCCATGGATCACCGTCGGCAGCGAATCGGGCCCCGACGGTGTCGATGGTGAACGCCTCGGGGCGGCAGCCGGGCACCTCGTCCCAGCTCAACGGCGTCGATACCCGGGCGTCCGGCGTCGCGCGTACTGAGTAGGCCGAAGCGACCGTGCGGTCCTTGGCATTCTGGTTGAAGTCGACGAACACCGTCTGCCCGCGGTCTTCCTTCCACCAATGGCTGGTCGCCAGTTCCGGCGCGCGGCGCTCCACTTCGCGGGCCACCGTCTCGGCTGCCAGGCGAACCTGCTTGAACGGCCACTGCGGAGCGATCCGGGCATAGATGTGAAAGCCGCGCGATCCGGACGTCTTGGGCCATGCCGTCAGGCCGTGGTCTTCGAGCACCTCGCGGGCCACCTGTGCGACGTCGAGGATCTGCGGCCAGCTCACCCCTGGCATCGGGTCCAGGTCAATGCGCAGTTCGTCGGGATGGTCCAGATCGCCGGAGCGCACGGGGTGCGGGTTGAAGTCGACGCAGCCCAGGTTCACCGCCCACACCAGCCCGGCTGCGTCATGCAGTACCGCTTCCTTGGCCGAGGTGCCCCGCGCGTAGCGCAGTTCGGCTACCTCGACCCAGTCCGGACGCTTCTCGGGGGCACGCTTCTGAAAGATCGCCTCCTCGGTGATGCCCTTGACGAAGCGTTTGAGAATCATCGGCCGGTCGGCGACACCGCGCAGCGCGCCGTCAGCCACGGCCAGGTAGTAGTCGACGAGATCGAGCTTGGTCACCGGGCCGCGGTCACCGCAAGCCGGGAACACGACTTTGTCCGGATGGCTGATGCTGACCTGGCGGCCCCCGATGTCGACGAAGCCCTCCATAAGGCCATGGTAATGACGGGCGCATTCCGCTCAGCCCGCGCGGCGAGTCACCTAGGGTGGGCGGCATGTCCAGTCTCACCGACTTGCCCTCGAAGGCACTGTCCAAGGTCCAGACCCTGGCCGAGCGTGGCGCCGCGGAGTTGCACTACCTGCAGAAGTTCATTCAGTCCGGGGCGTTCGGGCTGGAACCGCCGCAGAACCTGGCCGCCATGGTGGCCGACATCCGCCGCTGGGGTGAGATCGGGATGGTGCCCGCGCTCAACGCCAGGCGCACCCCGAACCGGCTGGCGATCGTCGACGACGAAGGATCGCTGACGTGCAAAGAACTCGATGACGCTGTCAACGCGGTGGCCAACGGGCTGTTGGCGATGGGCGTCAAGGGCGGTGACGGTGTGGCGATCCTGGCCCGCAATCACCGGTGGTTCGTCATCGCCAATTACGGCTGCGCGCGGGTCGGTGCCCGCACGGTCATGCTCAACACCGAATTCTCTGGTCCGCAGATCCGCGACGTCTCCGAGCGCGAGGGCGCCCAGCTGATCATCTACGACGACGAGTACACCGAGGCTGTCGCGCTCGCGCAGCCGCCGCTGGGCAAGCTGCGGGCGCTGGGCACCAATCCGGACGCCGACGAGCCGTCGGGCAGTACCGACGAGACGTTGGCCGAGTTGATCGCGCGCAGCAGCAGTACACCGCCGCCGAAGGTCACCAAGCGGTCCTCGGTCATCATCCTCACCAGTGGCACCACCGGCACACCGAAGGGCGCCACGCGTAACGCGCCACCGAGTCTGGCGCCGATCGGCGGTGTGCTGTCCAGCGTTCCGTTCAAGGCCGGCGAGGTGACGTCGCTGCCCTCGCCGATGTTCCACGCGCTGGGCTACCTGCACGCCACCATCGCGCTGACCATGGGGACCACCCTGGTGCTGCACCGGCGGTTCAAGCCGGCCACGGTGCTCGAGGACGTTCCCAAGCACAAGGTGACCGCCATCGTGGTGGTTCCGGTGATGCTGTCGCGGATGCTCGACGCGCTGGAGAAGATGGCGGACAAGCCGGATCTGTCGTCGTTGCGGATCGTGTTCGTCTCCGGTTCCCAGTTGGGTGCCGAGCTCGCCACCCGGGCGATGAAGAGTCTTGGCCCGGTCATCTACAACCTTTACGGCTCAACGGAAGTCGCACTGGCCACCATTGCCAGTCCGGCCGATCTGCAGAAGAATCCGGCCACCGTGGGCCGGGTGGTGCGGGGCACCCGGATCAGGATCCTCGACGACAACGGCGCCGAGTTGCCCCAGGGCGAGGTGGGGCGCATCTTCGTCGGCAACAGCTTCCCGTTCGAGGGCTACACCGGCGGCGGCAACAAGCAGATCATCGACGGTCTGCTGTCCTCCGGCGATGTCGGCTACTTCGACCACAACGGGCTGCTCTACGTGAGCGGCCGCGACGACGAGATGATCGTCTCCGGCGGCGAGAACGTCTTCCCGGCCGAGGTCGAGGACCTCATCAACGGCCACCCCGACGTGGTCGAGGCGACGGCGATGGGTGTGGACGATCCCGAGTGGGGAGCACGCCTGCGGGCGTTCGTGGTGCTCAAGGAGGAGGCCGAGACCACCGAGGACGCGATCAAGAACTATGTGCGCGAACATCTTGCTCGCTACAAGGTTCCACGCGAAGTGGTGTTCCTGTCCGAGCTGCCGCGCAACCCCACCGGCAAGATCCTCAAACGCGAACTGCGCCAGATCGAAATCCAGTAGCGCCCCGCACCCTTGCGCCCAAACCGGCGAACGGGCGCGAAAGTGCGAGTGGAACACTACATTTCGTCGATCTCGGCGCGGGCTACGGGTCGCGGGGCAGGCCGAGCAGCCGCTCGGCGATGATGTTGAGCTGCACTTCCGACGTGCCGCCGTAGATCGTGGTGGCACGGCTGGCGAGCAGATAGTCGGCCCACTTGCCCTGCACCGACTCAGGATCGCCGATGGCGCCGTCGATCCCGAACGACGACACCGCGAACTCGGCATAACCCTGCCCGGTGCGCATCGACAGCAGCTTGGAGATCGCGGCCGACGGCATCGCGTCGCCACCGGCCAGTGTCAGCAGTGTCGAGCGCAGGTTGAGCAGCTTGGCGGCATGGCCTTCGGCGATCAGCTCGCCGGCCCGGTGATGACCGATCTGGTCGAAGTGCCCGCCGCTGACGAACTCGACGAATCCGTCGAGGTTGGCCAGGAAGCCGGGCTCACTGCTGCCGATCGAAACGCGTTCTGCGGTCAGGGTATTGCGGCTGACCTCCCAGCCACGATTCACCTCGCCGAGTACCAGCTCGTCGGGAACGAACACGTCGTCGATGAACACCGTGTTGAACATGGCATTGCCGGTCAGCTCACGCAGCGGCTTGACTTCCACACCCGCGCTCTTCATGTCGAGCAGGAAGTAGGTGATACCGGCGTGCTTGGGTGCGGTGGGGTCGGTCCGCGCCAGCAGCGCCCCCCACTGGGAGAACTGTGCGGCGGTGGTCCAGATCTTCTGCCCGGTGATACGCCAGCCACCGTCGACCTTGGTGGCCTTGGTGGTCAGGCTGGCCAGATCAGAGCCGGCGCCCGGCTCGGAAAACAGCTGGCACCAGATCATTTCGCCGCGGAACGTCGGCGGTAGGAAACGTTGCTTCTGCTCGTCGGTGCCGAACGCGACGATCGACGGGATCAGCCACGCGGCGATACCCATCTGCGGGCGGCGCACCCGGCCGGTGGTGAACTCCTGGGCGATGATGATCTGCTCGATCGGGCTGGCGGCGCGGCCCCACGGCTTGGGCAGGTGCGGCTGCACCCAGCCACCCTCGGCGATCGCGGCGCTACGCTGCTCACGCGGAATGGCCTTGAGCGCTTCGACTTCGGCGCGGATCTCCTCCCGTAGCTTCGAGGTCTCGGGGTCCAGGTCGATGTTGACCGGACGCATGCCGGTGCTGGTGGCGGTGTCGAACACCTTCTGCTGGTACTCCGAGGACCGGCCGAACGCGGCCACCAGACCCAGCGCCCGGCGGTAGTACACGTTGGTGTCGTGCTCCCAGGTGAAGCCGATCCCACCGTGCACCTGGATGCAGTCCTGCGCGCAGTGCTGGGCGGCCTCGGGTGCCAGGGTGGCGGCGACTGCGGCGGCGAACTCGTAGGCCGTTTCCCCGTTGTCCCAGTCGCTGTGGAGGGCTTCGTCGACGGCGCGGGCGGCGTCCCACACCGCGGCGGTGGCACGTTCGGTGGTGGCGATCATCTCGGCGCACTTGTGCTTGATCGCCTGGAACTGACCGATCGGGCGGCCGAACTGCTCGCGGATCTTCGCGTAGGCCGCCGCGGTGTCGGTGGCCCAGCGGGCCAGGCCGATCGCCTCGGCCGACAGCAGGGTCGTCACGATGGCGCGCCCGGCGTTCTGGGACAGGTTGGACAGCAGTTGGTCGGTGCTGACCTCCACACCGTTGGCGCGGACGTGGGCGACCGGCCGCAGCAGGTCGACCGACTTCACCGGCTCGATCTCCAGCAGGCCGGCGTCGAGCACCACCCACTCCACGCCGCCGCCGATGGCCACCGGCAACACCAGCACCGAGGCCTGGGCGGCCGAGGCCACCGATCGTGCTTCACCGCGGATGACCAGCCCATCGCCCTGCTGCTCGGCGGTCAGGTCGGACTCCAGTGCGTAGGAGGCGATGACGTCACCGGAGGCCAGCTGGCCGAGCATCTTGGCCTCGGGGTCGTTGGCCGAGATCAGCGCGCTGGCGATGGCTGACGGTACGAACGGACCGGGGACCGCGCCGTAGCCGAACTCGGCCAGGACGATGGCCAGCTCCAGCAGGCCGAAACCCTGGCCGTCGACCGATTCGGCGAGGTGCACGCCCTGCAGGCCCTGCTCGGCGGCGGCCTTCCAGTACGGCGGCGGATTGGGGATCGGGTTCTCCAGCGCTTCGTGCAGAACCTCCGATGGCGCCACCCGCGCCACCAGGGACTTCACCGAATCCGCAAGGTCGTTGTGTTCGGGGGTGATGGCGATGGGCATGTTCACGGACTCCTGTGTCGGCTGAGCATGTCAAATAACCGGTGGGTTGGGAGCGAGGGTACCCGTTGTCTTAGCCCACGGGATTGGAAGTCTCACGGGCTGGCGCCGGATGCCGCTACCGCAGGGTGGAGCGTTCAGGGGTGGCGCGCAGGACCACCACGACGGCCGCCGAGATCATCATGAAGATGCCGACCGCCCACATGCCGGCCTTGTCGCTGCCGGTGAACTGGTTGAGCGCACCGGTCGCGTACGGGGCGGCGAACCCGCCAAGGTTGCCGACGGAATTGATCAGTCCGATCCCGCCGGCGGCGGCCGCCCCGGTCAGGAATTGGGCGGGCAGCGCCCAGAAACTGGGGATGGCACTGAACACACCCATCGCGGCGATGCTCACCGGGATCATCACCAGCAGCGGGCTGTCCAGATACAGGGCGACAGGAATTGCCAAGCCGCCCAGTAACATCGGGATTGCGACGTGCCAGACGTGCTCGCGAGTGCGGTCGGCGTGCCGGGACCACAGGTACATCGCGATGGCCGCCAGTGTGTAGGGCACCGCGGTGATCAGTCCGACCTGGACGATCGACAGGTGCACCCCGAACGTCTTCTTGAACCCCGAGATGATGGACGGCAGGAAGAACGCGAGCGCATAGAGCCCGTAGGCGATCCCGAAATACACCACCGACAGCGCCCAGATCCGCGGGCTGGTCAGCACGCGGCGGAGCGGGAACTCGAAGGTGCCGGCCACCTCTCGCTCCTCGGCGGCCAGCACGTCGATGAGCCACTGGCGTTCCTCGGCGGCCAGCCAGTGCGCATCGGCGGGACGGTCGGTGAGATAGAACCAGCAGATGATGCCCAGCACGATGGCGGGCAGCCCGACGGCGATCATCATGAACTGCCATCCGGCCAACCCGAACGTGCCCTCACCGGTGGAGATCAGCCACGCCGAGAACGGGGTGCCGACCGCTGCCGCGATGGGGCTGGCCATCATGAACATAGCCACGATGCGCGCTCGGTAGGCCGCCGGGAACCAGCGTGTCAGATAGAAGATGACGCCCGGGAACAGACCCGCCTCGGCCACTCCCAACAGGAATCGCAGCGCCAGCAAGGTCGCTGCATTGGGTGCGAAACCGATTGCGACGGCGACGATTCCCCATGAGACGGCGATGCGCGCCAGCCAGCGCCGGGCACCGAACCGTTCCAGTGCCAGGTTGGACGGAACCTCGACCAGCACGTAGCCGATGAAGAAGATGCCGGAGGCCAGCCCGAACATCGTCGAGGTCAGCTGCAAGTGCTCGCTGATGTCGGCCTTGGCGATGCCGAGGTTCGTGCGGTCGAGGTAGTTGACGAAGTACAGCGCCATCAGGAAAGGCACCACGCGCACGATCACCTTGCGCAGCGTGCGAGCCTCCAGAGACACCTCAGCGGTGGACGCGCTTGCCATCCTGCCTCCCGTTGACAACGTTGACCAGATCATGCCCCTGGTACAGCCGGCGGCAATTGTCCACCGCCTCCAGTAGGTAGCGCCGCATGGTGTCCCGGGTGACCCAGGTGACGTGCGGGGTCAGCACCACGTTGTCCAACTGCAACAGCGGGTTGTCGTCGGTCACCGGCTCGATGGCGAAGACGTCCAGACCCGCTGCGGCGAGCCGGCCCGCCCGCAGCGCCTCGATCAGCGCGCGCTCGTCGATGACGCCGCCACGGGACGTGTTGACCAGTACCGCCTCGGTTTTCATTCGGTCCAGCGCACCGCGGTCGATGAGCTTGTCGGTGGCCGGCGTCAGTGGCAGGTGCAGGCTGACGATGTCGCTCTCGGTCAGAAGGCCGGACAGCGGGCGCCAGGTGTCGGTGCCGTCGTCGGAGGTGTTGGTGTGCAACACCGTCGCGCCCATCGCGTGCAGGATCTGCTCGACGCGCTTGGCGATGTTGCCGTAGCCGACCAGGCCGACGGTGCAACTTCCGATATCGCGCACCGTCTCGCTCAACGTGGCGTCCGTCGGCCAGCCGCGGCCGCCGCGGATCGCGCGATCCAGTGCGGGCAGCCGGCGAAGGGCGGCCAGCATCAGCAGGACCGTGCCCTCGGCCACCGAGGGGGCGTTGGCGCCCGGCATGTTCGCCACCGCGACACCGAGTTCGGTTGCGGTGTCGACATCGATGGTATTGACCCCGGCACCGAGCTTGTGCACCAGGCGCAGATGTGACGCCCGGCGCAGATCGTCGCCCGACAGCGGGCGCAGCACGTGCCAGATGGCCTCAGCCTCCGGCAGTTCGCGGTGCAGCGTGTCGTCATCGTCCTCGTGGCACCAGTGAACGTCGAGCCAATCAGATTCGGGCGCAATGATTTCCAATACCGTCTCGGTGGGTAGGAAGTGCGCAAGAACTCTCAGCGCCACCGTTTGGCGATCCATTTCGCAATCGTATCGGCCTGTTCGCTGCGTGCCCCGGGGGTGGTGAAGTAGTGGTCGGTGTCGATGGAGCACAGGGTCTTGTCGGAGCCGGCGAGCGCCTCGAAGATCCGCTGGGCATCCGACGGGTAGACCCCGGTGTCCTGCTCGGCGTTGATCACCAGGGCCGGGCAGGTGATCCGGGCCAGGTGCGGTGCGGCCCGGGTCTGGGCCGTCCGCAGGCTCCACATCCCCAGCCAGTTGCGCAGCGTGCAGGCGGCCGCGATACCGCGCGCGGAGCGGTTGGCCTGCACCGGCACCCCGGCGTAGCAGAGGTTGGGCTGACGTCTGGTGGGTTCGATCGTCGGGTCCACCATTCGAGGGTCGGCCCAGGTGCGCATCACGGTGAACGGCCGGTCGGAGAAGCCGGCAGCCTGAACGCGTGTGAGTTCGGTCTCGGCCCAGTCGGTGATGGCGTTGTTGCGGGCGGTCTGGGCGTCCCGGTAGCGGGTGACGAATTCGGGGGAGAACGGCGGTCCGTTGTGCTCGTCGAACAGGTCGAGGTCGGGATCGCTTGCCAGCGGGTCGTTCTCGTCGGTGACCGCGCCGTCCATCCACGCGGTGAGCACCTCTGGGCGACCGGGGTGTGCCGCGCTGGCGATGTAGCCGTCGGCGGGGGGAAGGTCACCGAGTCCGGAGGCCGGCCGCATCCCCTCCAGCGGCGTCACATTCGGGTCGACGGCTTGCGACTGGTAGGCGGCCATCAGCGAGCCACCCCCGGAATTACCGAGCAGGATAACGGTTTCCACGCCTTGGACGTCGCGCAGCCAGCGCACACCGACGCCGATGTCGACCAGGGCATGGTCGAGCAGAAAGCTGCTCTCGAATCCCCGGAATCGGGTGTTCCAGCCCAGGAACCCGATACCCCGGGTGGCGATGTAGTCGGCAAGGTAATGCTCGGAGAAGTCGATCTGATAGTGGGTGGCGATGATCGCGATCTTGGGCTTGCGGCCGACGCCGCGGTGGTAAAGGCCCTGGCAGGGGTGACCGCCGGCGCCGGCCCGGCGGGCGGTGGGCGACGCGACGCCGATGAACTCGCGAACCACTCCGGGGGTTGCCATGGTCTGCGGGCCTCCTCGGGTGTGCGTCGCCTCAGGAGACGATATTCGCCGCGGTCGCTGTGCATGCCGGATCTTTGACATCCGTCGAAGATCGCCGCCGACTCGGACATGTTGCCTGGACAACCATGCTGAGCTGGGTAATCCGGAGGTCCTACGGTGCTACTTTCGAGGTGACCGTGCCACGCGATCGGGAGCACTTCATGATCAGGCCCAGCTTCGCCAACCGCGAGTTCGAACTCGGCGGGATCAACCACGTCGCGCTGGTGTGTTCGGACATGGCGCGCACCGTCGACTTCTACACCAACGTTCTCGGGATGCCGCTGATCAAGTCGCTGGATCTGCCCGGTGGTATGGGTCAGCATTTCTTCTTCGACGCCGGCAACGGCGACTGCGTGGCCTTCTTCTGGTTCACCGGCGCCCCGGATGGTCAGCCGGGCAAGACCACGCCCAGGGCGCTGCCCGGCGTCGGCGACATCGTCACGGCGGTGGGATCGATGAACCACATCGCCTTCCACGTGCCAGCCGAGAAGTTCGACGACTACCGTCAGCGGCTCAAGGACAAGGGTGTGCGGGTCGGTCCGGTGCTCAACCATGACAACAGCCCGTCGCAAGCGGCACCCACGGTGCATCCCGGGGTGTATGTCCGTTCGTTCTATTTCACCGACCCCGACGGTATCCTGCTCGAGTTCGCTTGCTGGACCAAGGAATTCATCGAGGGTGAGGCAATCACGGTGCCGAAGACGGCTGCCGACCGCAGGCCGCGGCTGCACGCCACGCCTTAGTCACGGAACAGTCGCGGGTCGCCGATTTTCTCGACCATCGCGGTGATCTGGTCGACGAGTTCGGTCGCCGACAGGCCCACATGTCCGGCCAGCCACCCGCTGATGGTCTGGCCCACCCCGCCCACGACGAAGTGGGCGAACGCCTTGATCCGGTCGTTGGCCTTGCGATTCAGCGTCGACTCCACGTGCTGGCCGGAGAGCATCGCGAACAGCGGGCCGAGTTCCTGGCGTTTGCGCACCACGGTGGAGTTCGACAGCTGCGCGCCGAACAGCAACCGGCCTAGGCGTGGATCCCGTTCGACGGTCTGGACCAGGTTGGCGATGCCGGCTCGGTTCTGGTCGGCGGGTGGGGCCGCGGCCACTGCCGCCTGCGTGCTGCTGGCCAGGCCGGCGACCGCCCAGTCGAACACCGCCGCGACGAACTCGTCCTTGTCGGCGAAACTTTCGTAGAAGTAGCGGGTGGCGACACCGGCCTGGCGGCAGATGCCGCGGACAGTCAACTCCGCCGGGTCCACGTCGCCGCCGAGCAGTTCCAGCCCGGCCTCCAGCAGGTTGGCGTGACGCCGGGCCAGCCGGTCGGCGGCGTCCACGCCGGCATAGGGCCGCGCCTGCGTCGTCATCCGGTCATCTTGACACCAGCCGCAGGAAAGCGGCAATATCAGGAAACATCGGTTCTCAGATTATCCGTCAGGTGAGGCACCAGTGACCATCAGCCAACCCCTCAGCCACGTCGAACGCCCGGTGAGCGCCCCGCCGGCGCCGAGCGCGCAGCGTCGGCGCGGTAAGCGGGCGGCCGGGATCGACGACGGCATGATGGGAGTGGCCCTGCTCGCCGGACCAGCCAACGTCATCATGCAACTGGCCAGGCCCGGCGTCGGCTATGGCGTGATGGAGAGCCGGGTGGAAAGCGGGCGGGTGGACCGTCATCCGATCAAGCGGGCCCGCACCACGTTCACCTATCTGGCGGTGGCCACCCGTGGCACCGAGGAGCAGAAGAAGGCCTACCGCCGCGCGGTCAACAAATCGCACGCCCAGGTGTACTCGACGGCAGAAAGCCCGGTGCAGTACAACGCCTTCGACAAGGACCTCCAGCTGTGGGTGGCGGCGTGCCTGTACAAGGGTGCGGTCGACGTCTACCGGATTTTCGTCGGTGAGATGGACGACGAGACCGCCGATCGGCACTATCGCGACGGCATCGCGCTGGGCACCACGCTGCAGGTCCCGGCCGAGATGTGGCCGGCAGACCGGGTGGCATTCGACAAGTACTGGCAGGAGTCGCTCGACAAGGTGCACATCGACGATGCCGTCCGTGGCTACCTGTATCCGATCGCGGTGTCGCGGCTACCGGGCCTGACGCTGCCCGGTCCGCTGCAGCGCGCCAACGAAGACCTGGCTCTGCTGATCACCACCGGCTTCCTCCCGCAGAAGTTCCGCGACGAGATGCACTTGGAGTGGAATCCGGGCAAGCAGCGCCGGTTCGACCGCCTGATGAGCATCGTCCGGGTGGCCAACGACCTCGCCCCGGGCTTCGTCCGGGCCTTCCCGTTCAATGTGCTGCTGCGCGACCTGGATTGGCGTATCCGCACCGGGCGCCCGTTGGTCTGAGGGCTGTCAGACTTCCCGCGTACCCTCGCGAGGGTGCGAAGCGACAAGGACACCTGGGATATCACCACCAGCGTCGGGTCGACGGCTCTGTTCGTCGCCGCCGCACGAGCGCTGGAGGCTCAGAAGCCTGATCCGCTGGCCGTCGACGAGTACGCCGAGGTGTTCTGTCGTGCCGTCGGTGGCCCCTGGGCCGATCTGCTGGACGGCAACGCGTCGGGTCATCCGCTGACGACCACGGAATTCGGCATCCCGTTCGTCGCGTTCCAGGCTGCCCGTACGCGCTACTTCGACGCCTACTTCCGTGATGTCGCCGCTGCGGGCGTGCGCCAGGCGGTGCTCTTGGCGGCTGGCCTGGATTCGCGGGCCTACCGGATCGACTGGGCGCCGGGCACCACCGTGTTCGAGCTCGACCAGCCGCGGGTGCTGGAGTTCAAGCACGAGACGCTGGCCGGGCACGGTGCGGTGGCCAAGGCCGCGCGCCGGGAGATCGCGGTGGATCTGCGAGATGACTGGCCGAAGGCTTTGCGTGACAATGGCTTTGACCCGGACCAGCCGTCGGCGTGGATCGCCGAGGGGCTGCTGATCTACCTGCCGGCCGGCGCTCAGGAGCAGTTGTTCACCGGCATCGACTCGTTGGCCAGTGCGGGCAGCCACGTGGCGGTCGAGGAGGGCCGGCCGATGGATGCCGCGGAGTTCGAGGTCAAGCTGCAGGAAGCGAAGACCATCGACGACAGTCGCGGGCAGTGGTACCAGATGATCTACAACGAACAGCATGCCCCTGCCGCACAATGGCTTTCCGAGCACGGGTGGTCTGCCGAGGAGACGTTGCTGACCGACTACCTGGCAGCGGTGGGGCGCACCGTCGCCAACCGCGACGCCGACGCGCAGTACATGCTTTCGAGCGTGTCGCTGGTGCGCGCCGTCAAGAACTAAGACCGCGCGTCGGTCCGTCCCACATCAACGGACGCAGGAACCGGTTGGTGCGGCGCAGGTACTCCGGCTGGCTGACGTGCAGGATGTGGTTGCCGGGAAACCAGTGCAGCGCGCAGCGATCCCAGTGCTCCCACAGCGCCTCGGCCTGCTCAGGCGGTGCCAGCCGGTCGCCGAGACCGGTGATGATCAGCCGGCGGTCCTTGGGCACCAGCGGCTGATAGTTCAGCGGGCAGTGGTAGGCCGAGGATGCCACCGAATCGGCCCGGCTCATGCCACCAAGATTGCGGCTCAAGGACACCAGCTTGCTGGTGGGCCACCACTGGTCGAACGCCGACTCCGGGGTCACCACCGGAACGTTCGGGATCACCGCCTGGAGCCGGTCGTCGACCGAGGCGATCAGTGCCGAGGTGTAGCCGCCCAGCGACATACCGGTCAACGCGATGCGGTCGACCCCGGTCTCCTGCAACCAGTCCAGCACCGATCGGAAGTCGTGGACCGCCTGCGCCATCGTCTCGGCAAAGCCGGCCATTCCCTGGGCGAAGATGCCGTAACCACTGAACGGCGAACCCTTTTCGGCCCGGCGACCGTGAAACGGCATGGTGTAGAGCAGCACGTCGTAGCCGGTTCGATAGAACCACGGCAGCGAGAAGAACAGCCCGTTGAACAGGTAGGCCGAGCCCATGAACCCGTGGATCACGCACAGCGTGGGCCGGGGACCGTCACCGTGGCGCCAGTGCTGGGCCCACACGACGTTGTTGCGCTCCAGCCGCTTCCACTGGGGTCGCAGGGCCGGGTTGACCGGTTCGAAGCTGCTCTGGAACGAGATGTTGTGGACGTTGCCGTGTGCGATGTACTCCGCCACGGGATTGGCCGGGCGGCTGGAGACCGCCGGTGCGGTGGTCGGCGCGGGGAACGACAGTGCCGGATCGTGATGGGCGGCGAGTTCGGCGTAGAACGCCAGGCTGTCGCGTTCGCGGGTGACCTGCGAGCGGCGCAGCAGGCCGGTGGCCACCGACGGCAGCAGGGTGGCCCCGATCAGGGACGAGATCGCGGTGCGCAGCGCCAGGTCAGCGACGGCCGAGGTGTCGACCACCGTGCGCTGCAGCAGGCTGAGGTCGGAGCGGGCGGGCAGCCCGGCGCGCCCGGCATCGGCCCCCGGCACATCCGGTACCGGCACAGGAATGGGCAAATCGACATTCGACGTCATCGTCGCGGCGCCTCTCCGGCTGATCTTTGACAGGTGTCAGCCCCCTGTCCGGATGCTAGCCGTCCGTCGGCGTCAGGACAGCCGGAACACCACCGTCCCGCCCATCCGCATGGGGCGGTAGTTCTTGACCACCCAGCGGGCGATGTCCATGCCGTTGGCGTCGTGGCGCAGTCGTCCACTGTCGACGTAGTAGCCGATCTTTCCGGCGTGCACCGCAGCGACGAACTCGTCGAGTGTAGGCACCGGGTCGTTGCTCCACCCGCCGATGGCCATCACTGCAGTGCCGGTGGCCAGCTCCAACGACGCTGCATCCTGCGAACCCGGCGTCGCTGCCGACCAGGGGGCGGGAGAGGCCCGGAGCAGGTCGGCAAGCCCCGGATCGACGTGCCCGGAACTGGCACCCATCGTGATGGTCTGGCTGAAGCGGTTTCCGACGGTGGGCCACACGGTGGCGGTGTGTGCGGCGTTCGGGATCGACCCGCTGTGCGGTGTCGCGGCCGTCGCCACCGAGAAGATGGTGGGTCCGGCGACACCGGCCAGGAGCGCCACCGCGGCGGCCACCGGCGCTAGCCGGGGCCATTTCCACAACGCCACGGCCAGCAGCCCCACACCGGCTATCGCGGCCAGTGCGATAGCCCAGTGGCTCCACACCGGGCCCATCTTCGCGCGCTGGAGCAGAGCCACGCTCCACGCCGCCGCCGACACTCCCATCACGACACCGGCGGGCCGGCTCCAGACCGCGGCCAGGCCGATCAACGCGCCGACCGCCGGTGCCAGGGCCACGGTGTAATAGGGGTGCACCATGCCCGTCATCCAGCTGAAGACCGCGGCGTTGACCACGAACCAGGTGGTCCACATCGTCAGGGCGGCGTTCTCCACCGCGGTGAGCCGGCCGCGCACAGCCAGGTAGACCCCGACGGCGATCGCCACCAGCACGGCGGGTAGCAGCCAGGAGATCTCGTATCCCATCTCCGCGGAGAACAACCGGATCGGGCCCGCATGGGTGCCCCATCCACTCGGGTGCGCGTCGGCGGGATGCGGCCGATCCCCGCCGCCGCCGACGATGCGGTCCACCCCGTTGTAGCCCAGTGCCAGGTTGAGCACGTTGTCATCGGTGGAGCCGCCGATGTAGGGGCGTGACGCGGCCGGCCACAGCTGGACTACTGCCACCCACCACCCACAGGAAACCACAAGAGCGGCAAGGCAAATGAGGACATCGAGGATCCGCCGGCCGCGTGTTGCCGGGGCGAACAACAGGTAGGCCAGCGCGAAGGCGGGCAGCACCATCAGCCCGGCCAGCATCTTGGTCAGGAACGCGAAACCCAGGGCCACACCGACCAGGGCCAGCCAGCGCCACGATCCGGTCCGTACGGCTCGGACGAAGAAGTAGGCCGCCAGGGTGATCAGCAGCACCATCAGGGCATCGGGATTGTTGTACCGGAACATCAGCGTGGCGGCCGGGGTCAGGGCCAGTACGGCCCCCGCGATCAGACCCGCGATCGCACCACGCGCCGGATCGTCGACCGTGCGGCGCGCTGTCGCGTACAGCAACCCGACGGCGGCCACCCCCATCACCGCCTGGGGAGCCAGCACGGCCCAGCTGTTCATCCCGAACAGCCGCACCGACAACCCGGTGATCCACAACGAGGCCGGCGGCTTGTCCACGGTGATGAAGTTGTTCTGGTCCAGCGACCCGAAGAACCACGCCTTCCAATTCTTCGCCCCGGACTGCGCCGCGGCAGCGTAGAAGGTGTTGCCGTAACCATTGATCGACAGGTTGCACAGGTAGAGCGCGGCCGTGGCGGCGAGCAGGCCGAACAGGGCGAAGCGGGGCCAGCGCAGAGTCACGGCAATACGGTGCCGCACCCTGCTGGGAAGTTGCTGTGAGTGCCGTGCCCGGGTGCGGCGTGGTCAACTTGAATGATGTGGGATCCGCAGACCTATCTGACGTTCGCCGACGAGCGTTCCCGGCCCTTCTACGATCTGCTCGCCCGGGTGAGCATCGAGGCGCCGCGCCGGGTGGTCGATCTGGGGTGCGGCCCGGGCAATCTCACCGAGCAGTTGATCCGGCGTTGGCCGGGCGCGATCGTCGAGGGCTTGGACAGTTCGCCGGAGATGGTTGCCGCCGCGCAGAAGCGGGGCATCGACGCCAGCCTCGGCGATGTATCGGGGTGGGTGCCGCGGCCGGACACCGATGTGGTGCTGAGCAACGCCGCGCTGCAGTGGGTGCCTGAGCACCGGGAGTTGCTGGCGAGTTGGGCTCGCCACCTTGCGCCCGGAGCCTGGATCGCCGTGCAGGTCCCCGGCAACTTCGATGCCCCGTCGCACGCCGCCATCCGGCAGTTGGCCAGCAGCGAAGGGTGGTTGGAGTTGTTGCACGACATCCCGTTCCGGACGGGACAGGTCGTCGAATCACCCACCGGCTACGCCGAACTGCTGACCGATGCCGGCTGCCGCGTCGACGCCTGGGAGACGACCTATCTGCATCAGCTCAGTGGTGCGGACGCGATTCTGAACTGGGTCACCGGGACTGCGCTGACGCCGGTCCGGGAACGGTTGACCGATGATCAGTGGGCGCAGTTCCGGGCAGAACTGGCCCCGATGATCGACGCGGAGTATCCGGTCCGGCGCGACGGCCTGGTGTTCTTCCCGTTCCGACGTATCTTCTTTGTCGCACAGGTCGATTCAGGTCGGTAGTCCGAGCTTCTCGGCATCAGCGCGGTAGCGGTCCACCCATTCGTCGGAGCGCTGGTCGGCCTGACGCTCCAGCACCGGCGCCGGAGCCAGCCGCGGATCCTGGCCCAGCGCTTCGAGGATCTGTGCGACGACCTGAGTCAGATTGCGCCACAACACCGGATACGGCACGTCGATCGGGTGGACGTCTTCCTCGACGAACCACTGCCGCCAGCCCTCCTCCTGGGCTCGCAGCATCGTCACCACATGGGCGATCGCGCCGGCGTGGTACTCAGCCCTGGCGTCGCGCACCGGATCCGGGCGGCCCCGCCAGACCCGGGTCTGCACCGCCCGCCAGAACGACACCGCCTGGGAGATCACGTCCGGGCGGTAGACGTGGATCAGCACCGGGTCGCTGCCGACGACGTCGCGGATCGCCGAGAGCAGACCTGACCCGGACCGGTCCGGCAGATCCTTGGCGCGGCTGAGCAGGAGCGGAGTCTGGTTCCACATCAGCTTGCCGCCCCAGATGCCGTTGGGGGTGCGGCCCACGGTGCGGATGTAGTCACGCCAGATCTCCGCGGGCGCCAGGTCCGGCTTACCCTCGATCAAGGGGTCGAGCAGACGCAGGATCGATTCGTCGTCGACTTCGGCGAACCATTCCCGCGGTTGCGGGGACATGCTCGTCGTCGGTAGGTACTGGAAGAACTCGGCGGGTTCACCGGCCACCCCGGTGGCGCGCAGTGATTCGACCAACAATGTGCTGCCGCTTCGTTGGGAGGCCAGCACCAAGTACGCGGAGGCGGGCTCGGGCATGCGCAGAGCCTAACCGCACTCGAGCACGCGCGCTTCGGGGCCCGTTTTAACTCGCTGTGACGAAAATTATTGTGCGAAGCCAACTTCGTCGTCGATGCCGCGTTCGACGGCAGTCGCCGAGCGGCTGGTCAGCGTGATGCCGTGGATCTGGAAGTAGGTCTCGGTGTAGCGGGCGGCGATCCGGGTTCCGGCGAACTCCGAGGGGATCACGTCACCGGTCTGCTGCCGCCAGTCGTTGAGCCGGGCGGCCAGTTCGTCGGCGATCTTCTCGGCGTCGTCGGTGACCTCGCCGACGAGGAGGTTGGTGGTCTCGGTCGGGTCGGCGATCAGGTCGTAGAGTTCGCGCGCCGGCCGGGGCGCGTGGATGAACGGTTCGACTGCCTGACCGGATGCGCTTTCCTCGATGTCCAGTGGCAGGTCGAGCAGCGGGCGCTGCGCGTAGTTCTCGATGTAGCTGTATTCCTTGGTGCGGATGGCGCGAATCGGGTCGAACGAGTCGTGGAACGTCTTCTCGGTGTAGACGTGATCGCGGACTTCTTCCGGATCATCCTGTTGTGCAACGATTTTCGCGGCGTGGGAGAGGCCGTCGATGTCATTGCCTGGGGTGACGCCGACGAGTTCCAACAGGGTGGGCAGCAGATCGACCCCGCTGAACAGATGGTCGTAGACCTGGGCGGAGCGGCCCAGTCGCAGCGGGGGGCGGATGATCAGTGCGATACCGGTGCCGGCGTCGTACAGGGTGGATTTGGCGCGCGGGAATGCCGGGCCGTGGTCGGTCATGAACACCACCCAGGTGCTCTGGTCCAGGCCCGTCTCGGCCAGAGTGCCGAGCAGGCGGCCGACGGCGGCGTCGGCCACGGCGATCGAGCCGTAGAACTCGGCCAGATCATCGCGGACCTCGGGGGTGTCGGGTAGCGAGTCGGGCACCTCGACGTCTGCGGTGTCGGCCGGCTCGTAGCGTTCCCGTGGATAGGGCCGGTGCGTCTCGAAGAAGCCCGCGGTCAGCAGGAAGGGTATGCCCTCCTCGATGGGGGCGCTGTCGACCAGCCACTCCTGGGCCCGCTGCACCACGTACTCGCAGTAGGAGTTGGAAACGTCGAATTCGTCGAAGCCCAGCCGGGCCGGGAACGACGTCTCGTGCTGCATACCGAAGAGAGCCGAATACCAGCCGTGCTCATGCAGGATCTGCGGAAGGGTACGAACACCCGGGCGGTACTCGAAACCATGGTGGGCCAGCCCGACCAGGCCGTTGCTGTGCGGGTAGCGGCCGGTGAACAGCGACCCGCGCGACGGCGAGCACAGCGGGGCGGTGGCATGCGCGCGGGTGAACAGGATGCCCTCGGCGGCCAGCTGGTCCAGATGCGGACTGGCGACACCGTCGTAGCCGTAGGCTCCCAGACAACGGCCCAGGTCATGCCAATGGACGATCAGCACGTTGTCCGGTTGCGGCTGGCTCACGCGACTTGCTCCCGTTCCGTTCATTCGGTTCTAGCTTGCCTGGCGGTGCGAGGCTGCCCCAGGCCGGTCCCCGCGCACAAGGGTTTTGCACAGCCCGATTACCTGGCGTTTCCTCCACCGCAGAAGGCCGAATGTAACCCTACGTTTGCTCACAGGCAGCATTTCAGGTGTCGCGTTACGCTCGCGGAGATGACATTGCGAACACGCTGGGCGGTCATCGCGGCGGTAGGCGCCGTGATCGTCTACGCCGCGATGTGGATCGGCTACGTCCAGAACTGGGCGTGGCTGGACAGCGTGGACACCGAGTCGCTGCGGTTCTTCTACGATTTCGGGGCGACCCGTTCCGGCTGGGTGTCGTTCTGGAACATTTTCTGTACGGTGTTCGGCCCCACCGGGTTTCGCCTCATGGCGCTGGTTCTGGTGGTGGTCGCGGTGCTGCGCCGTGACCTGCGGACCGCGTTGTTCCTGGTGCTCAGTGTCGGGATGACGGGCCTGGTCACGGAGGTGTTCAAGCGGATCGCCGGGCGGCCGCGGCCGGTGACGGCGATGACAGAGGCCACCTCGTCCTCGTTTCCGTCCGGGCATGCGCTTGGTGTGATGGTGGGGGTGCTGGCCATCCTGACCGTGCTGTGGCCGCGGCTTGCGGGGCTGCGCATCCCCTTGGCGGTGATCGGGGCGGTGCTGATCGTCATGGTCGGGGTGGGCCGGGTGGTCCTCAATGTCCACCACCCGTCGGACGTGGTCGCGGGATGGGCGCTGGGCTACGTCTATTACCTGCTGTGTGTGCGGCTGGTATCGCCGCGACCGGTCACGGCAGCGGCCGAAAGACCGGCAGAACTCGATACCGTGCGGTGAAGCTGGCCTTGTCGTAGGTGCTGCCCACCTCGCCGTCACGGGCGATCGGGGTGGGGCCGTCGACGGCCTCGAAGGAGAATTCCGGGACCTGCATCTCGTGGTAGAGCGGGCTGCGTTCGAGGCGGCCCAGCGCCAGGGCGGCGAGGATCCGCAATCGACTCAGCCGGCGTCCGGTCTCCAGGATGCGGATGTCGATGAGGCCGTCGTCCATCCGGGTGCGCCGGGCCGGGGCGAAGCCTGACGGCAGGTAGACCGAGTTGCCCAAGAAGAACAGCGAGGTCTCCAGGGTCTTGTTGTCGTAGCGGATACGCACGGGCTTCTCGCTGCGCAAGGTGTGCAGCATCGCGTACAGGCCGGCCAGTGGTTTTCCGATCTTGTGCTCGAGCTTCTCGCGGGTACGCACGAACTGCGGGTAGGAGCCGATGCTGGCGGTGTTGATCACCGTCTTGTCCTCGTTGAGGCACACCAGGTCGACGCAGGAGACGCTGCCGGTGCGGATCGCATTGACGGTGCGCTCGACAGTGTCGCAGCCGATGTCCTTGGCGAAGTGGTTGAACGTCCCGGCCGGGAACACGGCGAGCGGCAATCCCGCGTCGACGGCCACCGCCGCCGCACACGACACCGTCCCGTCACCCCCGCCGACGGCGAGCACCTCGGCGCGCTGGGCGGCCTGCCGCAGCACCTCCTCGGGGGCGTCGTCTTCTCCGAGCTCGACGATGTCTGCCTTGGGCAGCTTGGCGCGGACCTCGTCGATCACCCGGGCTCCGGTGCCGCTGCCCGATGCGGGGTTGACCACCAGGACCACCCCGTCGCCGTCGGGCCGTTGGGGGGTGTCGACAACGAGCGGCTCGGTGGACGGAAGTTTGGCGGGCACGATCGGCGGTACCAGCCGTCCGCCCAGCACGGCGATGGCCGCCCCGATGCCGAACCCGGCGAAGACGTCGCCCGGATAGTGGGCGCCGGTGGCCACCCGGGACAGGCCGACCAGACCAGCCAGCAGGGCCAGGCCCAATCCGACCGGGGGGCTTTCCAGTCCGACACCCACGGCGAACGCCGCAGCGCTGGCCGAATGGCCGGACGGCAGCGAGTTCGACGTCGGCATCCGCCGCGCCCGGCGCACCAAGGGGACCAGCGTCCGGTTGGGCCGGTCCCGCTTCCACACCCGCTTGGCCACCTGGTTGGTGACCAGACTGGTCACCGCCAGCGTTACCACCCCTCTGCCGGCACCCCGGCGCACCGACGGCGAACCCGTCGCGGCCAGGCCTGAGGCGATGCCCAGCCACAGCTTGGAGTGATCGGCCGCGCGGGTCAGGATCGGCATCGCCTTGTCCAACAGCACGCTCGGTGATTCGGCGACAGCCTCGAAGACTTCCCGGTCGAGGGTGCCCAGCCCCTTGGTGATCTGACGGATGCCCTGACCTTCAAGCACGCTTCGCGACGTCATCAATCCAACGTAGCCGGACCGTTCTTCGACACGATGGTCAATTTCGCCTCGGCTCCAAGGTTATGGGTGTCCAATCTCTGGGGGATTTCCGGCGAAGGGACGAGTCATGAGTTGTGCCAGGTATGTCGGTCGGGTCGGCGGTTTGGCTGTGGCCCTCGGTGTCGGGTTGGCCATCGCCACTGCGACGTCGGCGACGAGTAGTGCTGACACCGGCTCGACGGGCTCGTCGAGCACCCACGGCAGCTCGGCACGCACCGGTGGCGCAGCCACGCACAAGGCCGCGACTGCGTCGTCGCACCAGACCATCACCCAGGCCTATGTTGCAGGCGGCGCCAGTCCCAGCCCGCAGGATCCCGCGACGCCGGCCCAGGCCCTGGCGGCCGCCGTCACCGAGGTGGTGCGTCGCGACGTGGGACGCAGTGCGCGGACGTCGGTCGGCGCGGTCCGCACGGCAGCCGTCGTCACCACCCCGACACCGGTGCTCAGCAGCGGCAACCTCCTGATCAACGGAGGAGCCGAGGTGGGCGATCCGTCGCTGTCCGGCTACAGCTCGGTCACCGTGCCCGGCTGGTCGGTGACCGGTACGCCCACGGTGATCCAGTACGGCACGCTGCGGCGGTTGCCCGGATTCCTGGGTGCCATGGGCCCGACGCTGCCCGCCTTCCTGAGCTTCCCGCAGACCGCTCCCGCCGGTGCGGGCAATCAGTTCTTCGGTGGCGGCAACGTGGCCAGTTCGTCGCTGTCGCAGACCGTGGACCTCAGCGGCGCGGCGACCGCCATCGACCACACCGCCGACCCGAACGCCGCCGGTGTGGCGTTCGCGTTGAGCGCGGAACTGGGTGGGTACCTCATCGACCCATCCCGGGCATCGGTCAAGGTCACCTTCCTCGATGCCAACAAGGGCTACCTGGGTAGTGCCGACATCGGTCCGGTGACTGCACTGAATCGCTTCCTGCAGACAGGTTTTCAGGAGCGTGATACCACCGGCTATATCCCGGTGGGAACCCGCAGTGCCCAGATCGTGGTGAGCTTCAAGGATCTCAACCCGGTGCTGGGTAACTACAACAACGCCTACGCCGACAACGTCTCGTTCAGCGTCCAGTCGACGGACGTAGCGCCGGCCGGGCTGACGGTACCGACGTCGAACGTCGGTTCGCTGGACCACGTCTTCCTGGTCTACATGGAAAACCATGGCGTCGGTGACATCATCGGAAGCCCGAACGCGCCGTACATCAACAGCTTGATCAACGCCTACGGCTATGCGCAGAACTACTACGCGCTGACCCATCCGAGCATGCCGAACTACTGGCCGATTCTCGGCGGCTCTGACTTCGGGCTGAACTACAACTGCGCGGCGCAATGTTTCAACGAGCCCAACCTGATCAACCAGAACCCGGGTTTGACGTGGGCCGCCTACCAGGACGGCGGCGGCGGGTACAGCCTGCCCAACGACCGCACACCGTTCCTGGCCTTCACCGACATCTACAACGACCCGACAACCGGGGCCAAGATCCGTGATATCTCGGCGCTGCAGACCGATCTCAACGGCAACCCAGCCGACGTGGCCAAGTTCAACTGGATCGCCGGTGACGACGACACCAACATGGAGGGGCCGACAAGCGGGCTGACCGGCATCCTGAACTGGGCCGCCAGCCAACTCACTACGCACCAGTACAACATCGCCGCCGGTGACAAGCTCATGCAGCAGCAGTTGTCGGCGGTCTTCAACTCCGAGGTGTGGAAAGACCCCAATACCAAGAGTGCGGTCTTCCTGACTTTCGACGAGGACTACAACAACATCTCGTGGGGCATCGGCAACGAGGGCAATCACGTGGTGATGGTGGTGATCCCGTCGCCGGGCGCGTTGGCCAGCCCGACCAACCCGGACGGGATGAAGGGCGGGGCGTTCATCGCGACGGACTACTACAACCACTACAGCCTGCAGCGCACCATCGAATTAGCTTTGGGGCTGGGCACTTTGACCAACAACGACAAGTACGCACAGCCCATGAACGAGTTCTGGGTGTAGCTACTTCGGCGGGTTGTCGGTCGGGGTGTCGTCGGCGGGCGTGGTGTTGGGGACGACGATCCGCTTGGTGGCCACCGGCTTGCCGTCGACCTTCTTGACGACCTGAGGTGGTGCGGGCGGGGGCGCGGTGATGCGCCCCTGCACCGGCGCGCCGTTCTTGATGGTCGGCACCGAGACCCGTTTGGTGGCGGCCTTGTCGTCCTTGTCGGCACCCGCGCCGCCGTGCATGGCACCGGGCGGCACCATCGGCATACCGGACATCCCACCGGTGGCAGCGGTGGGCGTGGCAGGCGGTGGCGTGGACGGGGTGGCCATGATCGGCGCGGCTGACGGTGACGTGCCGGGGGAGGGCACCGGGGGCGGGCCGAGCATTGCGGTGGGTGCAGTGCCGCCGAAACCGCCGCCGCCGCCACCTGCTGAACCACCGCCGCCACCGGAGCCGAATTCACCTGCATCCGAGTCATATTCGTCGAGCGGGAGGTCCGACAGGCTGGCCTTGTCCAGCTCTGCGGCCGAACCTCCGGCCTGCTGCATCATGCCCATGCCAGCCTGCATGGCCTGCTGTGCGCCCTGGGCGATCTGCTGGGGAATCTGGGCCAGCGGTTGCAGGGCTCCGCCCATGGCTCCGGCCAGCGCTCCGGCGATACCGGAGGCCATCTGCGGCAGCTGCTGGGCCATCTGCGAGGCGTCACCTTGGCCGGCAACACCTTTCATCTCTGCGGAGGCGGCCTCGTCCTGGGCGGGGAACTTGGCGGCGGCTTCCGCGGTCTTGGCGTCGCGCTTGGCGTGCTCTTCGGTGCTTTCGGCGTTGTCTTTCGGGTCGCCCAGGTTGGCGGCCAGACCCAGGACGCGCAGGAGTTGTTCGATCGGGGTGGCCCCGGAGACCAGCGGGTCCGAGGTGATGGGCGGAGGTGGCACGTTCATGGCGTTGGCCTGCAGGTAGTGGCCGGCGCTAGCCGCGAGTTGACCTTCGGTCATCGGCGTTGCTCCCCTCGGACGGCCATGTGCAGGGCCTGAAACCAGGCAAAGTGGTAGTTGGCGCTGGTCTTTTCGCCCTTGACGAGCGCGTCGATGGTGGCCAACAGCTGCCAGTTGCCGACCTTAGCGGGATCGACGTTGTCGGGGTAGTCACCCAGCACTTGCCGTGCGACGGCGGTGAGGTGTTCGTGCAGCAGGTCGACTTCGGAGTCCAGGTAGCCGGTGCCGGTCGAGGTCGCCTTGGCCAGCGTGTGGGCGAGCCGGGGTAGGCCGTCGCGCCACTTGGTGGCCTGGGCGAGCTCCCAGCCGAGTTCGTCGACGTCGGGGGTGTGACGGGCGCGGATGGACATCGAGACGGGTTCGGTGTCTTCGGCTTTGGGGATGAACTGGCCGGGAGAGTAGGCGGCGGTGAGGGTGGTCTCGCCGAGGAGCGCGGCCAGGGCTGCGCGGCGGTGCGCCGGCTGGGGCAGCTGGATACCGGTGGGGATGTCGATGTGCGGGGGGATCCAGCCGCTGGCGAGGTCGGTGGCCAGTGCGGTGCTGCCGTCCTCGCGGTCGCCGATGGCCCAGCGCAGCTTGGGTTCCTGGCGGGCGACGGCATCGAGGAGGCGCTGGAGGCGCTGCTGGGCCTGGGTCTGAGCGGCACTGGCGCCGGCCATCGCGCCGGTTGCGGTTGCGGCGACGGCGTTTTCAGTCAGGCCGGTCGGCGAGGGTGTGGCCAGCGGTGTCGGCTGCTGGCGGACGACGGCGGGCTGGGACAG
Organism: Mycolicibacterium anyangense; assembly: GCF_010731855.1. Lineage (NCBI taxonomy): Bacteria > Bacillati > Actinomycetota > Actinomycetes > Mycobacteriales > Mycobacteriaceae > Mycobacterium > Mycolicibacterium anyangense. Next base: position 4,677,401 of record NZ_AP022620.1, read on the forward strand.
TGAGCTGGCATTGCTGGGGGTGACGGGAGCGGATGCGGGGGCAGCCGGAGGTGTCGGAGCGGGGCCTGCTGGCGCGGTGCTGGCCGGTGGGCGGAGGTCGGAGCCGTAGGCGGGTAGCGGGCCTGCGGGAGGTGTCATCGGAGCGGCTGATGCCGCCGGTGCCGGCATCGCGGGGGCGGCCGCGGTGGGGGTGGCGACGACGGTCTGCGGGGCGTCGGCGACGGGAGCTTGCGTGACCGGAGCCTCGACAGGTGTTGCAGCGTGGGCTGTTTCGAAAAGCGGGACGCCGGCGGGGGGTGCGGTCGGGGCCATCGGCGTCGACATCGACTCGGGGTGAAGCGGGGCTTGGGGTTGCATAGCATGGGCCGCGCTAGTGGACAGCGCTTCTGTGCCCGCCGACATCGGCGTGCCCGCCTGCGCGCCTGCGTTGAAGTTCTGGGCGAAGCCTTCGGGGGAGAGGGCGTTGGTGGGGGTGGAGGGGGCTGGGAGAGGGCTGGAACCGAAGGTGTTCGAGTTGGCAGTTGGGACACTTGACGCACCGGGAGAAACGGCTCCGCCTGTTGGAGTTATCGACTGACTACTGGACGGTGGCACCTGCGGTGGTGTCACAACCTCAGGGGGGCTCGCGGGAGACCTTCCGGTTTGTGCCATTTCTGGAATGCGGTCCGCCTGACCGCCACCCCTCGCAATCAACGTGCTTGTGGGCGCTCCGGCGACTGAAGATGAAGAAGGTACTTCCGCGCTCGTTGACGTTTCCGAAGCGAAATGGCTGGACTTCGACCCATCGCTGTGTGACGCAATGGATGCGATGGATGGACGGTCGCTTGGGCCGGTTCCGATGCCGTCAGATCCAGTGTCGATGCCCGGATCGTTGGAGAGTGCTCGGGCACCATAAAGCGCAGGGGCGCTTTGCTTGTGCAGCTGTGACTGAACCTGATCTCGGATGGTTTCTTCGTTCGGCGACCGGAAGGCCTCATCGATATCGACACCATTCGCCTTCGCGAATTCACCCGCAGATAGGGGAGACCCCTGCCGCTCGAGGAGCCCTTGGATCTTCGCTCGTACGTTGTCGCACTGCCCGGCTGCGTGGGTATTGGCCTCTGATTGAGAATCAAGGACAACGGCAACAATCCGGTCGACCTTTGTGAGGGGCGACTCTTTGGACGACTGAATATCTTGAATCTGAGCGTTTCCTCGTCTCGCGATTTCAGCCAAGTGGGTTCGAAGGTATTGCGTTGATCGGTGAGCGGCGGAGTAGGACTCCTGAGCGGCGAGGTTCTTCTCTGCCACATCGATCGCCAGCTTCTTGCCTGTGTTGAACGCCCGAAGAGTGTCGTCGGCTGTGACTCCTTCTTGCGTGGCAAGTGGGCCGTTTTCGACCGATTCGATTTGCTCCGCGTATTCTTCAAAAGCTGCTGAGACTGATCCGCGACTCGTTGCGGCCTCAGTCAGAGTCATGAGCGCCGCGAGTCCGGGCCACTGATGTCCAACTAGGAGCGCTGACCATTCTCCTGGAGGAAGGTCACTCACCGCAGGTCTTCTTGATGCTCAGGTCCGCTGCATCGGCCCGTTTAAGGATCGGATCGAGTTCCTGTTGCGGCGCTTCACCCAGCTGATCAAGCGAAATCTGCTGGAACGATTCTGAGGCGGTCCGGACTTGATCCCTGAGGTCGGCCGGGGTCGCCGCGTACTCCTGCAAAGTACGCAACAGATAACTACTGCTCTCGCCGAAAGCCAGCCTGACGTTCACCGCTATCGCTAGTGATGTTGTTGGATCATTTCCGCCGTCTTTACTACCGGTGGTTTGCAGCGCTCGGTGGGCTCGCTCGTAGGCGTCGCATACAGCCTTCTTCGCGTCAGCGACTTCCTGCTCGCTGTAGGTCTTGGCCGCCGGGGCCTCCGGCTTGGGAGCGGGCCTGAACCAGGCGCCGATGGCGACCGCGGTGGCGATGAGCGCAAGCACGACGGCAACCACCGTCGGAATCCTGGACGGTGCGCTGGGCGGTGGTCCTTGCTGAGGCCACGGTGCAGGTGCGGCGGGTCCGGGGCCGTACGGTGCTTGCGACATGTTCGCGATGGTATCTCTTGTGTTTGCCAGGGCGCTATTCACTCTCTAGGTCATTGGGCCGACAAGTTGGACGTATTGCCACTTCAGGCCATCTTCCAGCGGAACCGGTCAAGATCCGAGGCGAGCCGTGGTCATCGTGATCGCGATAGCCGCTGGCTGCTCGAGACCCACGATGTCAAGGATCCCCGATATCCATCTACATCGCCGTATCGCCCGTGATACCGCGTTTCCGCTCTTCCGCCACCCCCACACAGGCGAGCCGGCGGACCCAACGGCCAAGTCCAGGTCAGGTCAGTCCAGGACCGGCGAGACCCAACCGTGGCCCAACCTTGACTTGACCCTGCAGAAACCGCACAGGGACCATGAATCGATGCGGCGGGTCCTGCTTTCGATGACGGCTGTCTTCAGCGCGGCGGTCCTCGCCCTCAGCTCAGCTCCACCCAGTCGCGCCGAGACGCCGTGGTTTCAGGCCAACGTCGGCAACGCCACCCAGGTGCTCTCCGTGGTCAGCACCGGAGGCGCCACCGCCAAAATCGATGTCTGGCAGCGCACCGCTGCCGGCTGGCAGCCCGTGGGCACCGGCATCCCCGCCCACGTCGGCGCCAGCGGCATGACCCCGCAGTCCCACGACGGCGAGATGAAGACGCCGATGGGCATCTTCTCCCTCGACTTCGCCTTCGGCACCCAGCCCAACCCGGGCGGCGGGTTGCAGTACGTGCAGGTGACGCCGGACTACTGGTGGGACGGCGACATGAAGAGCCCGACCTACAACACCATGCAGATCTGCAAAAAGGCCGACTGCCCGTTCAATACCAACCCGAGCAGCGGCACCGAGAACCTCTACATCCCGCAGTACGCCCACGCCATCGTCATGGGCGTGAACAAGGCCCGGGTCCCGGGCAACGGCGGCGCGTTCTTCGTGCACACCACCGACGGCGGCCCCACGGCGGGCTGTGTCTCGCTCGACGACGACACGTTGGTCAAGATCATCCGCTGGCTGCAGCCCGGCGCCCTGATCGCCGTCGCGAAGTAGCCGTCGCTACGTCGTCGCCGTCGCGAAGTAGCCGTCGCTACGTCGTCGTCGTTGCGACTGCCTTGCCTGCGGTCGCTGTGAAGTTCAGGTTCTCCGTCGACTGCGTGACCTCGTAGGTGCGGTCGTATCCGGTCTTGCTGATCTTCCACCCGTCGGGCGTCTTGCGATAGCGGTCGCGGTAGAACCCGGCCCCCATCAACATGAAGTTGTACTCCGGCACGATCACTCGGTCCTGCAGGTACCAGATGGCCTCTGCCTCATCGCCGTTGAGGGTGATCTCCGGGTGGGTAACGCGATGCTCGGTCAGCACGCCGGCGGGCATCGACTTGCGCATGAACTCCACCAGTTCGGTGCGGTTGGTGAAGTGGTGTTCCTCGCCCAGCGACGACCCGTATGCCCCGATGATGTCCTCGGTCAGGGTGTCGGCGAAATCGTCCCAGTGCTTGGTGTCCAGGGCCCGCATGTAGCGGTACTTAACCTGCTTGATCGCCTCGATCGCATCCGCATCAGCCATGTCGGTCATTGCAGCACAAGCAAGCGCTCGGCCGATAGGGATGTCTCACACAAACGGACGAAGCCGGCGCCCCTCGGGGTTCGCCGGCTTCAGACCATGAATTAGGTCAGCGGTGCGTGTTCTCGTACCGCTGAGCGATGGCAACGAGTTCGTCGCGAACCGTTGACGGGGGCATCGCGTTGATCCGTGCGTGTAGACGGCGACGGTTGATGGCCCGCTTCATGTCACTGCGAAAACGCGCGAGCGACGACATTCTTCTCAACTCCTCTTTGTGCTCCTGGGTCCGCAGGAGCGTTGTTTGCTGCTGACGTTCACCTAACCGGGATCGCCAGTTGGGGGAACGGCTCGATGGTCCTTGTTAATTCCGTGTAAATCAACTTTGGCCGTGTGAGTTTGGTGACACCACGACGCTGACCAGCGGGCCTGCTCTGCTCCCTGTGACTGCCGACACCCTGCTCGGCGGCGTCCGTGCGCGATTCGCTGATGACGGTTCAGCGGTCCTGGAGGTAGCGGGTGACCATGTCGACCAGGAGCCGACGTTCACGCTCCCACTCCAGGTGCGAGTTGACGATCATCTCCACCAGCACCATCCCGCGCAGTGCCGACCAGATGACCTCGGCCACGCCCTCGTCGTCACAGATCAGCCGGCCGAGCTGATTGACCGCGTCGTTGATCTCCAAGAGGTGGTGGCGTGCCCTCTGGCCGTGGGTGCCGCGCATCGCTCGCAAGATCTCGAACGCCGCCAGCGATGTCGGGCTGCTGTAGCACCGGAACGCGGTGTCGACGACGAGTTCGATGCGCGCATGCAAGTCCAGATCGCCGATCTCGGCCGCGGACAGTTCCTCGACCAACCGGGCCACTCCCTCGTCGACCACGGCCATCAGCAGCCCGTTGCGGTCGCCGAAGTGATACTGGATGACGCCCCAGGTGACGCCGGCCCGCTCGGCGACATGCTTGGCCGTGGCCGCCTGGAAGCCCTCCTCGACCACGCAGCGCACGGTCTCATCGATGATCAGTGCGCGGGTATCGTCGCCGCGTTTGCGTGGCGCGAGCGTCTGCCGAGTGGGCGGGGTGCCAAGCGCTTTCACATCGTTGACTTTATAACATTGAGCAAACTATGTTTCGCGTGTGAGCGAATCTCATAGCCGCTATGCCCAGCTGACCCGGGCCGAACTGGCCGTCCTGGTGCCCGAACTTCTGCTGATCGGTCAACTCATCGACCGCTCCGGAATGGCATGGTGCATCCAGTCCTTCGGCCGCCCCGAGATGCTGCAGATCGCCATCGAGGAATGGGCCGGTTCCAGCCCGCTCTACACCAGACGCATGCAGAAGGCCCTCAATTACGAGGGCGTCGACATCATCACCATCTTCAAGGGCCTGCAACTCGACATCGGTGCCCCACCACAGTTCATGGACTTCCGGTACACCGTGCACGACCGCTGGCATGGCGAATTCCACCTCGACCATTGCGGTGCGCTGCTCGACGTCGAGCCGATGGGACCCGACTACGTCAAAGGCATGTGCCACGACATCGAGGACCCCACCTTCGATGCCACTGCGGTGGCCACCAACCCCAAGGCTCAGGTCCGCCCCATCCACCGTCCACCACGGACCCCGGCGGACCGGCAACCGCATTGCGCGTGGACCGTCATCATCGACGAGTCCTACCCCGACGCCGTCAGCATCCCAGCGCTGGACATCGTCGCCCAAAGCAGATCCGCCACATGGGAACTGGGCCCGATCGATCCGAGCGACGACGGCCAGGCCGACTACTCCGGGCCGCTGCTGTCCGACATCGACTTCGCCGCGTTCTCTCATTCGGCCCTGGTCCGCATCGCCGACGAGGTGGTGCTGCAGATGCACCTGCTGAACCTCTCGTTCGGCATCGCGGTGCGGGCCCGCGCGGGTGACAACACCGACCTGGCGACCCAGATCTGCACCAAGCAACTCATCGGCATCGCCGGGGTGGCCACCGAGCGTATCCAGCGAGCTCTCAAGCTGCCCAACGACTTCGACGGTCTGGCCAAGGTTCTCGAGCTGCACCCGCTGCTCAACCCAGCCGGCTACGTCGTTGCCGAGGCCGAAGGCGGACGGCTGCACGTGCACCCGTCGCCGGCTCATCAGGACGGTGCCTGGATCTCGCTGTGCTCACCGGCCTCGGTGCAGCCGCTGCAGGCCATCGCGACCGCGATCGACCCGCACATCGCGGTGCGGATCAGCGGCACTGCCGACGACTGGACCGCGGAGTTCGAAAAGTCCGAAACCCCAGCGAAAGTCGCCCCGGAAGTCGAGGTGACCAAGTTCAGCGGCGGCGCGACGTTCGAGTTCGAGGAGCGTCGTTCGCTTCCCCTGACGGTGGTCTAGCCGATGACGTACCGCGTGGTGCAGTGGGGCACCGGTGCAGTGGGAGTGGAGGCGATCCGCGGCATCCTCGATCACCCCGACCTCGAACTGGTTGGCGTCAAGGTGTACTCCGAAGACAAGGTCGGGCGTGACGCCGGTGAACTGGCGGGCATCGACCCCCTCGGTATCGCCGCCGCCAAAGACGTCGACACCACCGGTGTGGACGCGGTGCTCTACGCGCCGCGCCATCCCACGGTTGACGAGGCCGCCGCCATTCTGGCCTCGGGTGCCAACCTGATCACCACGGCGTTCGCCTTCCACCCCGCCCGGATGCCGGCCGCTGATCGCGACCGCCTGCACCAGGCCTGCGTTGCGGGCGGCAGTTCGCTACACGGCACCGGCCTCAACCCGGGCAACCTCGGCGCGATTATTCCGATTGCGCTCGCTGGCATGTCGCGGCGCATCGAGCACATCAAGATCCAGGAGCGCGCCGACTGGTCGGTGTACGACAGTGTGGAGATCACCTTCGACCAGATGCGCTTCGGCAGCCCACTCGACGAGGTCACCACCGAGACCGCAGGCCCCAAGTTCACCAGTGAGCTTTTCCAGCAACAGGTTTGGCTCCTCGGAGATGCCCTCGGGCTTGGCGTCGACGATGTCGGCACCGAACTGGAGGTGATCCCCGCCAGCGTCGACCGCGACATCTGCGGACGCACCCTGCCCGCCGGTGCCGTCGCCGGTCAGCACTGGCGCTGGATCGGTCGATGCGCCGGCACCCCGGTCGTCGAAGTCGAAACCCTGTGGACCGTCGGCGAACCGCAACCCCGGCATTGGCCCAGCCCGCAGCACGGCTGGACGGTGACCATCGAAGGCAGCCCCTCGATGCAGGCCCACCTGATGACGCTCGCCAGTTTCCGCCGCGACGTCCCGCTGGCCGAGCACGTCCGCTCGGCCAGCGTGGCCACCGCGATGCAGGCGGTCAACGCCATCCCCGCCGTCTGCACCGCCCCGGCTGGCTTCGTCACCATGGCTGACCTGCCTCTGCGCCTGTTCGGCTGAGGTTTCGCTGCTCGCGAACCAGAGGAGGTCGACGGCGCAGCAAACTGCGCGCACACTGTGTCCTATGGAGAACAACGGACCGTTCGGGTTCGACCCGGACGAATTCGATCGCGTCGTGCGTGAGGCGGGCGAGGGCCTGCGCGACGTCGTCGAGCGATTCAGCAAGTTCGTGAACACCCCGGGCGAGGCCGCCGGCTTCGGCATGCTGTTCGACGAATTCACGCGACGCTCACGTCCCCGGTCACAGCCGGAGACCGCAGGCGAGGCCGGCGACGGGGTGTGGGCCATCTACATCGCCGGCGCCGACGGCAAGGCGCACGTCGAGCAGGTCTACAAGACCGAACTCGACGCGCTGCGCGCCAACAAGCACAACACCGACCCCAGCCGCAGCGTCCGGTTCCTGCCCTACGGCATCGACGTCAGCGTTCTGGACGCCGCACCGGAGCAGCCCGAGCCGACCGAAGACGCCGAAGACGCCGAAGACTAGGTCGTCAACACCATGCGGTAGCGGGCGCGGCCGGTGTCCATCGCCTCGTAGGCCTCCGCGGCCTGCTCCAGCGAGACCTCCTCGATACGCGCCCGCACCCCGGACAGCAACGCGAAATGCATGGTGTCCTCGATGTCGGCCGCGGTACCGGACGGATGCCCGGTCACGCTGTAGTTGCCGAAGATCAAGTCCGACGGCCTGATCGGCAGTTCCTCGGGGGATGCGCCGATGATCACCAGTTCTCCCTGCGGTGCCAGCCCGCCGACCGTCGCCGCCATGGCCGCGGAGTTCGCCGCGGTGGCCAACACCACCTGAGCTCCGCCGAGGGCCTGCAGTGCCTCGGCGACGTCACCGGCCGTCGAATCGATGTAGTGGTGTGCGCCGAGTTCCTTTGCGTCATCGGACTTTCCGGATCCGCGTGCGATGGCGATGGTTTCGAAGCCCATGGCGCGGGCCCACTGGATCCCCAGATGACCGAGGCCGCCGATGCCCAGCACCGCCACCCGGTCCCCGGCCACCGCACGGGTGCGCCGCAGCGCGTTGTACGTCGTCACCCCGGCGCACCCCATGGGGGCCGCCTCGGCGAATGACAGCCCGTCGGGAATCCGGGCGAGCGCAGTCGCCGGCGCCGTCACCGACTCCGCGTAGCCACCGGGGTAGTGCCAGCTGGGAATCTGACCGTTGACGCACTGCATGAACTGGCCCTTGCGACAGGGCAGGCAGTGATTGCAGTTGCCGCCGAACCAGCCGACCGCGACCCGGTCACCGACGGCGAACTCCTCGACTCCGGCGCCGACCTCGGCGATGGTGCCCGCGATCTCGTGCCCGGGTGTGACCGGCCAGCTGAGGTTGGGGAATCCGCCGTTGACGAAGGCGTGGTCGGTGCCGCAGACGCCGCATGCACTGACCGCGATGCGAACGTGGCCGGCACCCGGCGAGGAGGTGTCGACATCGACGAGTTCCAGCGGTTGTCCGGCCGACTTGACGTGCACTGCGCGGTGGGTTGCCATCGATTCCTCAACTGTCCTGGGTCTATCTGACTGAACCCAGCATATAGGGGTCTTTTATCCCTATCTACCCCGATCGCTGCGAACTTACGATCGGCCCATCTGGGAGGACAGGTTCATGACCGGAACACTGGACGCAACACAACTTCAGACCGACGTCACCCGCACCGCCGAGATCGACGCCATCGTCGACACGGCCGCGCAGGCCGCGCGCGAGTTCCGCTCACTCGACCAACAGCAAGTCGACGCGATCGTCGAGGCGATGGTGCGTGCCGGAGTCCGCGCTGCCGGCGAGCTGGCCGCGCTGGCCCTCGAGGAGACCGGCTTCGGAGTCTTCGAGGACAAGGTCGTCAAGAACTACGTGGCCACCGAGTTCCTGCACGACTACCTGCGAGACAAGAAGTCGGTGGGAGTGATCGACGAGGACGTCGAGCACAACATCGTCTACCTCGCCGAACCGATCGGTGTGGTCCTGGCCATCACACCGGTCACCAACCCGACCTCTACCGTGCTCTTCAAGGCGATCGTGGCGGCCAAGACCCGCAACGCGGTGTTGTTCCGGCCATCGCCGTACGCGGTGCGCTGCTGTGAGCGCGCGGTCGAGATCCTGCGCGAGGCAGCCGAAGCGGCCGGTATGCCGCCCGGTGCGCTGCAGGTGATTCCCGACGCCGCCCACGAGGTGACGCACTATCTGTTCAAGCATCCCAAAGTGGACTTCATCTGGGTGACCGGCGGACCCCGCATCGTCGCGCTGGCCAACCAGGCCGGGAAGCCGGCGTTGAGCGTGGGGCCCGGAAACGCCCCGATCTACATCCACAGGACCGCCGATGTCCGCGGCGCCGTCGTCGACATCCTGATCTCGAAAACCTTTGACTCGTCGGTGATCTGCCCCGCCGAGCAGACCTGCATCATCGACGACGAGATCTACGATCCGATGATCGCCGAGTTCGAGAAGATGGGTGCTCATCTGTTGAGCGCCGGCGAGGCAGCCAAGATCGCCGAATTCGCCTTCGGTTGCGGTGACAAGATGGCGATGGACGCCGTGGGGCAGAAGGCCCCGGAACTGGCCGCCCGGGCCGGATTCAGTGTGCCGCCGACTACGAAGATCCTGCTGGCTCCGCTACCGTCGGACGTCGACGAGCTGGCCGGGCACCCGTTGGTGGCCGAGAAGTTGATGCCGGTGCTGGGGGTGGTGCGGGCGCGCTCCGAGCAGCACGCGATCGACGTCGCCGTCCTGGTCACCGAGCACGGGGGACTGGGGCACACCTCGGCGATCTACGCGACCGACCAGGCGGTGATCGACGCCTACAGCATGGCGGTGCGCACCGGCCGGATCCTGGTCAACGCGCCCACTGCGGTCGGCGCGCTCGGCGGGGTCTACAACAACCTGACGCCGACGTTCTCACTGGGCTGCGGCACCTGGGGCGGGTCGAGCACCACGGAGAACGTCAACTACCGGCAGCTGCTCAACATCAAGACCGTGTCGCAGCGCCGGACTCCGCCGCAGTGGTTCCGGGTGCCGTCCAACACCTACTTCAACGCCGGTGCACTGGACAATCTGCGTGAACTCGATTGCGAGACAGCCGTTATCGTCACCGACGCGTTGTCCGACGAGCGCGGTGTGACCGATCTGCTGCGCAGCAAGCTGCGCACCCGGCATGTCCAGGTGTTCGCCGAGATCACCCCCGAGCCCGATGAGTCGACGATTCGGCGCGGGGTGGCGCTGCTGGAGCGCACCCAACCCGACGTGCTGATCGCGGTCGGCGGCGGTTCCGTCCTCGACGCGGGCAAGGCCATGCGGCTGTTCTACGAGCACCCGGAGAAGACGCTCGACGAGCTCACCATGCCGTTCCTGGATCCGCGCAAGCGGGTGGCCGACTATCCGACCGACCGGCATCGCCTCCAATTGGTCGCTGTACCAACCACATCGGGTACCGGATCGGAGGTGTCTCCGGCCGCCGTGCTGACCGTCGCAGGCAGGAAACAGACGCTGGTCGACTACAGCCTGGTACCGGAGCTGGCGATCGTCGACCCGGTACTGACGTCGTCGATGCCGGCGACGCTGACCGCCGACACCGGGGTGGATGCGCTGACCCACGCGCTGGAGGCGGCGGTGTCGATCTTCGCCTCGCCCTACACCGATGCGCTGTGCGCGCAGGCTGCCCGGCTGATCTTCGACGCGCTACCCCGGGCCTACGCCGATCCCGACGATCTGGAGGCGCGCACCGCGATGTCGAACGCGGCCACCCTGGCCGGGCTGGCCTTCTCGAATGCGTTCGTCGGAACCAACCATGCCCTGGCGCACGCCACCGGCGCGGCCTTCGACATCCCGCACGGCAGGGCCAACGGCATCTTCCTGCCCCACGTACTGCGCTACAACGCTGCGTTGCCAAGCAAGTTCATGCCCGCGCCGGGGTATTCGGCCTATGTCGCGCCGGAGAAGTACGCCCAGATCGGCTCGCTGATCTTCGGCGGTCGAACGCCCGAGGACAGCCGCGCCCGGCTGTTCGCCGGTGTCGATCAGCTGCTAGGAGAATTGCACATGCCGCGGTCGTTGCGTGAATACGGCGTCAACGAAGCTGATTTCCTCGCAGCATTGCCCAGTCTGGCGATGACGGCCTTCGAAGACCTCAGTAACCGCACCAACCCGCGCATGCCGTTGGTCAGCGAGATCACCGAGCTACTCGAGCAGGGGTACTACAGCAGCGCCGACTAGTCGAGGATCCGCCGCGCGACGTTGGTACTCACCAGGTCCAGCAGTTCGTCACCGCGGCCGGCCAGGATGGTGCGGATCGCGTACAGCGTGAATCCCTTTGCCTGCTCGGCGGTGATGGCCGGCGGGATGGTCAACTCCTCGCGCGACACCACCACGTCGATCAGGGCGGGGCCGGGATGCGCCAGTGCGTCGGCAATGGCCTGTTCCAGCTCGCCCGGCTGCTCGACGCGGCGGCCGAAGATGCCGATCGCCTGCGCGACCGCACCGAAGTCCGGGTTCTTCAGATCGGTACCGAAATTCACCACACCGGCGGACTTCATCTCCAACTCGACGAAGTTCAGTGACGAGTTGTTGAACACGACGACCTTCACGGGCAGATTGTTCTGCACCAGGGTCAGCAGCTCCCCGAACATCATCGACAGCCCGCCATCACCCGCCAGTGCCACGACCTGGCGGCCGGGGAACGCGGTTTGCGCGCCGATGGCGTGGGTCAGCGCGCAGGCCATGGTGCCGTGGGTGAACGAACCGCTCAACCGGCGTTTGCCGTTCATGGTCAGGTACCGCGCGGCCCAGATCGTCGGCGACCCGACATCGAAGGTGAACACCGTGTCGTCATCGGCCAGCCGGTTCACCACGCCGGCAACGTATTCCGGACGGATCGGGGTGCGGTCACGGTCATTGACCGCCAGCGAGTCGAGTGACGCGCGGGTGCGTTGGTAGTGGTGCAGGGCCCGGTCCAGGTGAGTGCGGTCCGCTTTGGGGGACAGCAGCGGCAAGAGTGCCGCGATGGTGTCCTTGACGTCACCGACCAGACCGAGGTCGACGGCGGTCCGCCGGCCCAGATGACTGCCGCGCAGGTCCACCTGGATGACGGTTGCGTCTTCTGGATAGAACTGTGAGTACGGGAAGTCGGTGCCCAGCATCAGCAGCACGTCGGCTTCCTTGATGGCCTTGTACCCGGAGGCGAAGCCGAGGAGACCGGTCATCCCCACGTCGAAGGGATTGTCGTACTCGATGTGGTCCTTGCCGCGAAAGGCATGCACGACAGGCGATTTCAGCGTGTCGGCCAGCTGGATCAACTCGGCGTGCGCGCCCGCGGTGCCGGCACCGCCCAGGATCGTCACCCGCGAACCCGCGTTCAGCAGAGCCGCTGCGTGGCGGAGCGACGCGTCGTCAGGCCGCAGCACCGACCGGGTGGGAAGAACCGGGCGAATGTTCCAGGCACGATCGGGCAGCTTGGCCAAGAAGACCTCGCCGGGGATCACCAGCACCGCGACACCGTTTTCCTCCACGGCGGTGCGCATCGCGATCTCGACCAGTCGCGGCGCCATCTCGGGGGTACTGACCAACTCGCAGTAGACGCTGCACTCGCGGAACAGCTCCTGCGGATGGGTCTCCTGGAAGTATCCCGTGCCGACTTCGGCCAGCGGGATGTGGGCGGCGATGGCCAGCACCGGAACGCGGGTGCGCTGGGCGTCGTAGAGGCCGTTGATCAGGTGGGTGTTGCCGGGGCCGCAGCTGCCTGCGCAGACGGCCAGTTGCCCGGTGAGCGCCGCATCGGCGGTCGCCGCGAAGGCAGCGGTCTCTTCATGGCGCACGTGTTGCCAGGTGACATCGTCGGATCGCCGGATGGCATCGGTGAAGCCGTTGAGGCTGTCACCGGGCAATCCGTAGACGCGGCGTACACCGCTAGCGGCCAAGGACGAAAGGATATGTTGCGCAACGGTTGGCACAATTACACACTACGGCTGATGGCACCTGTGGGTGTTGCCGGTTCACTGAGAACATTCTCATCACCAGGGTCGTCCGCGGCGAAGCACAGCAGGCTGGCGATGAACGCTCCGATGGTGATTCCCGCCGCGGCGCCCGATGGACCCGAACCGGCATGAGCCAACGAGCTCATGAATACCGCGAATCCGATGATCGCGGTGAGGTTCAGCAACAGTCCCACCGTCCGCAGGATCTCCCCGGCACCGTCCATGGGCTATCAATACCCACGACTTCGGCGCGCTAATCGTCGCCCAGCGACGACAACCGCGCCGAAATCACGAGGTGCGCGGGTGGTGGCAGGCCACCACATGGCTGTCGCCATGGGCCGTCAGCACGGGCTCCTCGGTACGGCAGATCTCGGTGGCTGACACGCAGCGGGTATGGAACCGGCAGCCCGGCGGCGGGTCGATGGGGCTGGGCACGTCACCTTCGAGCGTGATGCGTTCCCGGTCGAGGTTCTTGCGCGGGTCGGGAATCGGCACCGCCGACAACAGTGCGTTGGTGTACGGGTGCAGGGGGCTGTCGTAGAGACCGTCGGAGTCGGAGTTCTCGACGATCTTGCCGAGGTACATCACCGCCACCCGATCCGAGACATGCCGCACCACGCCGAGGTCGTGGGCGACGAAGAGGTACGACAGCCCGAACTCGTCCTGTAGCTCCTCGAGCAGGTTGATGATCTGGGCCTGCACCGAGACGTCGAGCGCCGACACCGGTTCGTCGGCAATGATCAGCTTGGGCTGCAACGCCAATGCCCGGGCGATGCCGATGCGCTGGCGCTGTCCACCGGAGAACTCGTGCGGGTAGCGGTTGTAGTGCTCGGCCTGCAGTCCCACCCTGTCGAGCAAGTCCTGTACGCGCCGCTTGAGCTCGGCGCCGCTGGCCAGACCGTGTAGCTCCAACGGATCGCCGACGATCTGCCCCACCCGCTTGCGCGGATTCAGTGAGGCGAACGGATCCTGGAAGATCATCTGCATCTCGCGACGCAATGGCCGCAGCGCGCGCCGCGACAGGCCCACCAGCTCATGGCCGTCGAAGCGGACCGAGCCCGACGTCGGCGCCACCAACTGCAGGATCGCGCGGCACAGCGTCGACTTGCCGCAGCCGGATTCACCGACCAAGCCCAAGGTTTCACCTTCGTGCAGCGTGAAACTCACGCCGTCGACCGCATGCACCCGGGCCACCTCGCGGTCCACCACGATGCCCGACTTGATCGGGAAATGCACGACGAGGTCGGTGACCTCCAGCAGCGGATCGCCCTTCATCGGATGGCCACCTTCTGCTCGGCGGTCAGCCAGCAGCGATCCAGATGACCGGGGTCGCCGCCGCGAGCTTCCAGCGCCGGTGGCTGCGTGCACTTCTCGAAGGCGTACGTGCAGCGCGCAGCGAAGCGGCAGCCGGTCGGCGGGTTCAGCAGGGACGGCGGCTGGCCGGGGATCTGCGGCAGCCGTTGCGGTCGCGGCTCGTCGAGCCGTGCGATGGAGCCGAGCAGACCCCAGGTGTAGGGGTGCTGAGGGTTGTAGAAGATCTCGTCGAGCGGCCCGTCCTCGACGATCTGTCCGCCGTACATCACCACGACGCGGTCGGCGAGTTCGGCGACGACGCCGAGGTCGTGGGTGATGAGCAGGACCGACAGATTGCGATCGGCGTTGAGTTTCTCCAGCAGCCGCAGGATCTGGGCCTGGATGGTGACGTCGAGGGCGGTGGTCGGTTCGTCGGCGATCAGCAGCTCAGGGTTCAGCGCCAGTGCCATCGCGATCATCACCCGCTGGCGCATGCCCCCGGAGAACTCGTGCGGGTAGTCGCGCACCCGGCGTTCGGGGTTGGGGATGCCCACCGACCGGAGCAGTTCCACCGCCTGCGACAACGCCTCGGCCTTGGACACCTCGCGATGGGCCCGGATCATCTCCGCGATCTGGTCGCCCACCCGATAGACCGGATTGAGCGACGTCATCGGGTCCTGGAACACCATCGCGATGTGTTCGCCACGCACACTGCGGAATTCGTCGTCAGACAGGGCGATCAGGTCACGGCCTTCGAACTCGACCGTGCCGGTGATCTTGGAGTTGGGCGCGCGCGTCAGGCCCATCAGCGTCTGTGCGGTGACGCTCTTGCCGCTGCCGGATTCGCCGACGATCGCGACGACCTCGCCCGGGGACACCTCGAAGGACACCCCGTCGACTGCGCGCACCACGCCGTCATCGGTGCGGAAACTGACCTGCAGGTCGCGCACGGTGAGGATCGGACTCATACCGGCGCCGCCTCACCGAGCCGGATCCGGGGATCCAGCACCGCATACAGGATGTCGACGATCGTGTTGAACAGCACGATGAAGAACGCCCCGAACATCGTCACCGCCATCAGCGGCGGCAGGTCCAGCTTCCCGATCGCCTGGCCTGCGTACAGACCGACGCCGTTGATGTTGAACACCGTTTCGGTCAGGATCGCCCCGCCGCCCACCACGGCGCCGAAGTCCAATCCGAACAGTGTGACGATCGGGATCATCGAGTTGCGCAACACGTGCCGGATCCGCACCTGCCGTTCGCTGATGCCCTTGGCCCGGGCCGTGCGCACGTAGTCCTCGTTCATGGCGTCGAGCATGTTCGACCGCAGCACGCGGCTGTAGAAGCCGACGTAGAGCACTGCCAGCGTGATCCACGGCAGGATCAGGTGATACGCCCATTGCAGCGGATCCTCGGTCAACGGCACGTAGGAGCCGGTCGGAAAGATCTCGGTCTTGAAGCTGAAGAAGTACAACAGGATTGCCGCGAGCCAGAACACCGGCATCGAGATGCCGACCAGCGCCAGGATGGTCAGCGCTCGGTCGGTGAACCGGCCGGCATGCACCGCGCTGAGGTAGCCGAACCAGATGGCCAGCGCCATCCACAGCACCGCGGCCCCGATGGTCAGCGAGAGCGTGGCGGGCAGGCCGTCCCAAATCTGTTGGGCGACATTCTGACTACTGCCGTAGGAGGTCAGCTCGCCGGTGAAGATCTGCTTCATCATCGTCAGGTACTGAACCGGCAGCGGCTTGTCGAGTCCGAGGTCGGCGGTCACCCGGGCGATCAATGCCGGGTTGGCGTTCTTGCCGGCGATACGCGCCGCCGGGTCGGAGTTAGGGATGACGTTGAAGATCAGGAACACGATCACCGAGATCGCGAACAGCACCGCGATCATGCCGATGAGCCTTCTGGCGACGAATCGGAGCATGGCTAGTGCTCCAGCCGGATCTTGGCCCGCGGATCGAGCGCGTCCCGCAGGCCGTCACCGAACACGTTGAGCGACAGGACCGTCAGCACGATCATCAGACCGGGAACGATGGTCAGGTGGGGTGCGGTGTAGATGTTCTGGTAGCCGTCGGCGATCATCGTGCCCCAGGATGCGTTGGGCGGCCGGACCCCGGCGCCTAGGAATGACAGCGCCGACTCCAGCAGCATGTTGTTGGCGATGTTGAGGGTGAAGAAGACGATGATGGTCGAGACGATGTTCGGCAGCAGTTCGGAGACCATGATCTGTACCGGTCCTTTGCCTTGGGCCACAGCGGCTTCCACGAACTCCTTCTCGCGTAGTGCCAGGATCTCGCCGCGTACCGGCCGGGCCATGTAGGGCACGTACACCAGACCGATGATCAGGATCGGGATCCACAGTGAGTCGCCCGCGACGATCAGGCTGCCGATCTTGAAGCCGCCGAGTGCCAGGGTGGTGCCCAGCGCTATGCCCAGCAGCAGTACCGGAAACGCCCACACCACGTCGAGGGCCCGCGAGAGCAGTGAGTCGATCCACCCCCGGTAGTACCCCGAGAGCATGCCGATCACCACCGCGAACACGGTGGTGATCACCGCGGCCATCACCCCGATGTAGATCGAGGTGCGTCCGCCGTACATCAACCGCACCATGACGTCACGGCCGTTCTGGTCGGCCCCGAGCAGGTAGCGGCCGCGCAGCCCCGGACCCAGCGGTGTGCCGTCAGGCGAGACGACGTAGGTCTCCTGGCCGTCGACCAGGATCTTGTCGGTGATGTGGTTCTGGTTGGGGCCGGTGTGTGCCACGTGGTCGGCCCACAGCGGGGCGGCCAGCGAGAACAGCACCAGTAGCAGGAACAGCACTCCGAACGCCAGCGCGACCTTGTTGCGCCGCAGCCGCCCCCAGGCCAGATGCCAGGGACTACGCCCCTGGACTTCTGTGACCATGGTGTCGGCTACTTCAACGCGAACGAGGTGTAGTCCTGATTGAACAGCAGATGTCGATAGGACTTGTCGAAGTCCATCCGCTCCGACAAGAACGTCGTGTACTGCTCGTTGCCGTACGGCGCCCACACCGCCTGCTCCATGTAGGCCTTGTCCAACTCGGCGTATTGCTTGCGAACATCGTCGGTGAGCTGCTTGGTCAGCAGGTCGTTCTGCTTGGCGTCGAGTTCGGGGATGTTGACCCGGGAGAAGTTGTTGCTGTTGGTCGGCAGGATGTTCGCGCCGTTGAGCAGCGGACGGAAGAAGTCGTCCGGGTGCGGGAAGTCCTGGAACCAGTCCGAGAACCCGGTGTCCAGATCCGGTGTCGACTCGTTGCCGATGGTCTGGAAGTAGTTGTCACCGGAGATGACCTTCAAGGTGGCGTTGAACCCGAGCTGGGTGAGCAGGTCGTGGTAATACTCGCCGATCCGCTTGCGGTCCGGCTCGTCGTCGGTCCACACCGTGATGTCCTTGTCAACCGGATTCGCCTCGGCAAGAAGGGCTTTGGCCTTGTTCATATCCGGGCCCGGGTACAGCTTGTACTCGTCGTAGCCGGGCATGCCGGGCGGCAGGATCTGCTGGGTGGCGTGCAGGCGGCCACCGAACACCCGGTTGAGCGCCTCGGGATCGATCGCATAGTTGATGGCCTGGCGCACCTTGACGTCGTTGAACGGCGCCTTCTGATTGTTCATCCAGAAGTAGTAGGTGTTGATCGAATCTTCGAGGCGGAACCGGCTGGAGTACTTGGCTTTGATCTCCGGCAGCCGGTCGGCGTCCGGCGGGTCGGTCATGTAGTCGATCTTGTTCTGCTGCACGCCGGTGACCTGCGCGGAGTTGTTCTTGTTCTGCGTGACGATGATCTTGTCGACCTGCGCGTCGGTGACCTCGGTAGCACCGGCGTCCTTGACGGTCTTGAACTGTGGATTGCGCTCCAGCGTCAGGGTATTCGGGGCGTCGACCTTGGTGATGACGAACGGCCCGCTCGACGGCGGCGGGTTGTTGGTGACTTCCTTGTCCAGCGGGGTGTTCTGCGGGATCGGCGCGGCGAACATCAGGCCGAGCAGGTTGTTGAACGTGCCGTTGGGCTTCTCCAGCTCGATCGTGATGTCACCGGAAGTGTCGTCGGTCTTGATACCGGAGATGGTGTCGGACTTGCCGTCGGCGAAATCCTTTGCGCCAACGATGCCTTCGTAGAACACCGAGCCGCCGGAGTTGGCCTTGAACAGCCGCTTGATGGCATAGGTGAAGTCCGAGGCCTTGATCGGGGTGCCGTCGGAGTACTTCATGTTGGGCCGCAGCGTCAGCTTGTAGGTCTTGCCGTCGGCGGAGATCTCGGGCATCGCCTTGGCCAGGCCGGGCACCACATCGGTGCCGGGATCACCCTTCTGATGCTTGTAGGTCAACAGCGGGGTGTAGGTGTTCCACAGCACCTCCCACCCTTCCAGGGTGTAGGACAGCTGCGGGTCGACGTAGTCGGGGAACGACGTCAGCGTCACGTTGATCTCGCCACCCTTGGCGCCGCCACCGCCACCTTTGTCACCGCCACAGGCAGCGACACCGAAGGCCGCCACCGCGGTGATGCTGACAATGGTGATGGCGTTCCGCAGCTTGCTCATACCGCTCCCCACTCTGTCCCCGTGATCGACGAACCCGTCAAGGCTTAGGACACTCTGCCGGATTCCTTAGATCTTGGTGGGAGAACTGCTGAGCTGCATCCTGAAGCGTCACAGTTGCTGCTATGACGGCCCGTCGGGGCCGCCCGTTTTGTGGCTAGACCAGCGCGGACGCTTCGGAATCCGGGTACGGCGGCGGAGTGGAGGTGGACAGCGGCAGGCCCGACTCGCCCCGGTTGTGCAGCAGCTGGAACGGGTCGAGGACGTCCCACGCGGTGGTGATCGCCCAGGTCTGCAGATCCAATGCCTGCTGCTCCAGGTTCACCAGGTCGGCGATCTCGTTGTAGCCGTAGTACAGGAACGCCACCGGCGCCAGCGTCACGATCAGGTTGTTGACGATGCGCTGGCTGGCGGCCTTGTCGCCGGCGAGGGCGGCCTGCAGGTTGGCCCCGACGTTGGACAGCGGCACCACGACGTTGACCCACGGGATCATCTGCGACACCCGGTAGCCGGCTTCGAAGATCTCCCGGGGCAACGGCTTGAAGAAGTCGGGGAAGGCATTGACGACAGCCTCTTCGAGGCTCCAGATCGGACCGGGCATGTCGTTGGGTGCCGGCTCCGGTGGCATCGGGCGCAGCGGGTTGGGACTCCACGGCACCGACACGGTGTCCGATGCACTGGGGGAGGAGACGCTGGATGGCGACGTGCCGGTGCTGCCGGAGTCGACGGCGGCCGCGCTGCGCGCGCTGCGGCCGGTGGAGAGGTTTGCCAGCCGGTCGACCTGCACCACCGCGGAAGCGCTGGTCTTGACGGTGCTGACGCTTGCGGCGGCCGGGACCTTGCTCACGTCAGCGGGGGAGGCATCGGAGGTGCTGCCCAGCGTCGAACGCGGGCGGCTATGGGCGGTGGATACGGTGTCGGACTTCTTGGGCCCGGCGTCGGTCTGCGAGCTGTGAGCGGAGCCGGTCGAGTCCGCCCTGCCGCTGTCGGCGGCGGCGGTGCCCTGGCCGGCAGCGGCGATCGCTGCTCCGACGCCTACCGCGACGGCGACCCCACCGACATAACCGACGTACTTGTTGTTGCCCATTGTCTCCGACCCCTTCGACGATTCACAGGGAATCGTAAGCCGTTGGACAGGTCAGAACCACTCCGGGCGCATGTCCAATGTTGTGCGGTCAAGTGAACGCAGTAGCTGGATCTGCGGGCCGGTGCGCGGTAGCTCGTAGTGGAAGAAGTAGCGGGCGGCCTGGCGCTTGCCGTCGTAGAACGCACCGGAGTTGCCCCCAGTGGCCACGAACTGTTCGAGCCACATCCACGCGATCACGATGTGCCCGAACGCTTCCAGGTACACCGCACTGTTGGCCATCGCCGCCTCGATGTCGCCAGAGGCGAACATCGCCATCGTCACCTCGACCAGCTGCTGCCAGGAAGTCTCCAGATCTTCAGCGAGGTCGGCGGCCTCCCCGCCGGCGCGCCTGGCCGCCTCGACCGACTGGCCGATGGCTTCGCCGAGTGCCGTCAGGCTGGCACCATCACGCGCAGTGACCTTGCGGCCCAACAAATCCAGGCTCTGGATGCCGTGGGTGCCTTCATGGATGGGGTTGAGCCGGTTGTCCCGGTAGTGCTGTTCGACGTCGTACTCCCGGGTGTAGCCGTAGCCGCCGAGCACCTGGATCGCCAGGCTGTTGGCCTCCACACACCACTGCGACGGCCAGCTCTTGGCGATCGGGGTCAGGATGTCGAGCAGCAGGGTGGCCTCGTCGCGTTCCGGGTCGGACTCGGCGCTGTGCTGCCAGTCGACCAGCCGGGCGCAATACAGTGCCAGCGCCAGCGACCCTTCGGCATAAGACTTCTGCGCCAACAACATTCGCCGGATGTCGGCGTGCTCGACGATCGGTACCTGCGGGGTGCCGGGGTCCTTGCTGGTGATCGGACGGCCCTGTGGCCGCTCCAGCGCGTACTGCAGCGACTTCAGGTAACCGGTGTACCCCAACGCCACCGCGCCCATGCCGACACCCAGGCGCGCCTCGTTCATCATGTGGAACATGTAGACGATGCCGCGGTGCGGTTCGCCCACCAGGTAGCCGACGGCGCCGTTGAAGTTGAGCACGGTGTTGGTGATCCCGCGCTGCCCCATCTTGTGGTTGAGGCCCGAGATCGCGACGTCATTGCGTGGACCGACTGAACCATCTTGTGCCACTTGATACTTCGGCACAATGAACAGCGAGATGCCCTTGGTGCCGGGCGGTCCGCCCGGAATCTTGGCCAGCACCAGATGAACGATGTTCTCCGACATCTCATGTTCGGCGGCCGAGATCCACATCTTCGAGCCGTACACCCGGTAGGTGCCGTCGTCCCGAGGCTCGGCGCGGGTGACGATATCGGCCAGCGAGGACCCGGCCTGCGGCTCCGAGAGCGCCATCGTCCCGGTGAAGCGGCCGGCGAGCATCGGGCGGACGAAGCGGTCCACCTGCTCGGGGCTGCCGAACTTCACCAGCAGGTTGGCATTGGCGATGGTCAGCATCAGATAGCCCGCCGTGCTGACGTTGGCCGCCATGAACCAGGCGAACCCGGCCTGGGCGATGGTCGCCGGGAGTTGGGCGCCGCCGAACTGCTCGTCCATGCTCATGCCGATGAGGTCGGCAGCTGCGAACGCATCGATCGCCTCCTTGACCTCGGGGATGACGGTGACCGTCGTGCCATCGAACGTCGGCTCGTTCTGGTCGCTCTTCTTGTTGTGCGGCGCGAAGTAGCGGGTGGCGAGGTCTTCGCACAGGTCCAGCACGTCGGAGAAGGTCTCCCGGGAGTGCTCGGCGAAGTGCGGGCGGGTGGTCAGTTCGTCGGCGGCGAGCCACTCGAACAGCAGAAAGTCCAGGTCACGCCGGGACAGAATCGTCGACTTCATCAGTCGATCACGTTACGCGGCGGTTCTCCCGTGCCTCGCACGTATCCGCTCGACACAGTCGTGGGCCCACACTTCGCAGGCACACCCACCAAGCCCGGACGTTTGCCCTGTTCCCAAGCATTTCGTCAGATGATTGGGCGCTGTTCATAATTAGCGCCGGCGTCGAATCGGCCCCAGATGCGCGGTGGGCGTCATGACGCCCTTAAGGTTTGAGGGTGCCTGATATTGATCGCCGCAGTCTGATGGTCATGGCCGGTTTCGGTGCGATTGCCGCCGCGCTGCCCATGCCGGCGGCCGGTGCCAGTCCCGCCCGACCTGACGCACCCGCCCCGAATGCCGCCGGTCCGGCGTACCTGTTCCACGACGAGTTCGACGGCCCGGCAGGATCGGCGCCCGACCCGTCGAAGTGGAACATCGCCAAGGCGCGCGAGACCATCAAGAACCCGGTGTTCTGGGATCGGCCGGAGAACATGGGCCAGTACCGCGACGATCGTCAGCACGTCTTCCTCGACGGCAACTCCAACCTCGTGATCCGCGCAACCCGCAACGACGGCAAGTACGTCAGCGGAAAGGTCACCGGAACGTGGTGGGGCGGGATCGGCACCACCTGGGAGGCGCGGATCAAGTTCAACTGCCTGACCGCGGGCGCCTGGCCGGCGTGGTGGCTGATGAACGACCACCCCGAGGTGGGCGGCGAGATCGACCTGGTCGAGTGGTACGGCAACGGTTCGTGGCCGTCGGGCACGACGGTGCATGCCCGCCTGGACGGCACGTCGTTCGCGACCACCCCGGTGGGCGTCGATTCCAACTGGCACACCTGGCGGGTCACCTGGAACGACTCCGGGATGTACTTCTGGCAGGACTATGTCGACGGCAAGGAGCCGTACTTCACCGTCCCCGCCAACTCGCTGGACGACTGGCCGTTCAATTTCCCGGACTACCGGGTGTTCCCGGTGCTCAACCTTGCGGTCAGCGGGTCCGGCGGCGGCGATCCTCGCCCAGGCACCTACCCGGCGGACATGCTCGTCGACTACGTGCGGGTCTGGTAGCGCCTCAGTTCGTGCCGGTGCGCGCCCTGGCTCATGGTGGTGAGCGTGGCCGCGAAGTGCTGCGCGGAGCGCCTGTTGGCCCGCGAGTACGGCTGCCAGCGGTCGATCGGCGAGCCGTCGCCGTCGATGGTCAGGTGGACCCGGTGATTGTGCTGCCGGCGCAGCGGTGAGCCGGTTTCCTCGACGTCGACGTGCAGCCCCCGAAGCGGGATACGCCGGGCGTTGGCGTGATAGCCCAGCACCAACTGGTGCTCGGTGATGCGCAAGCCGGCCCAGGTGGCCACCACGCCGTCAGCGCGGTCGCGCAGCTCCTGGGCCACGTAGCCGGAGATGGCGCCGACCATCGCGACGAGGATCGGGGCGGCGAGAATCGCCACTGCAATGAGCCCTGGACTGTGCTGAAATTCCACGGCACCCCCCACTGTGCAAACGCCCCTTGGGCGAACTGTAGAACGCTTGCGCAGCCCTCGCCACCGGTACGTCAATTTTGCTCGGCGTGACCCGAATCTGTTGCGGCGCCGTCGATCTCGGTTTTACGCGAGGTGTTGATCGTGGTTATTCCCGGCCGTGTTCCTCGCATGAGCGTGTGCACGCATTTGCGTGGAAATTTGCGTTTTCAGCAATCTTTGGTGGGGCCGCTGAATATGACGGTCTCGGGCTGGCGCCCTGCGAAGGCTACGTTATAGCTAGTATGACTAATTCATCATGACTGCTCCCACGATCGACCCCGAGCTGCGCGCTGACGAGGCGCGTCGCAGCGGCGTGGCCAAGTGGATCCGGCGGCTGGCCGTGCCGATCATCCTCGGCTGGATCGCCCTGATCGCGGTCATCAACGTCACCGTGCCGCAGCTCGACGATGTCGCCAAGATGCGCGCCATCTCGATGTCGCCGAAGGAAGCGCCGTCGATCCAGGCGATGACGCGAGTGGGAAAGGTCTTCGAGGAGTCGGACTCGGATAGCTCGGTGATGATCGTCCTGGAGGGCAACCAGCCACTGGGCGACGACGCCCACGCGTTCTACGACGAGATGGTTTCCAAGCTGCGGGCCGACACCACCCACGTCCAGCACATCCAGGATTTCTGGGGCGATCCGCTGACCAGGGTCGGCGCCCAGAGCGGCGACGGTAAGGCCGTCTACGTCCAGGTGAACCTCGCCGGCAACATGGGCGAGCCGCTGAGCAACCAGTCGGTCGAAGCGGTGCAGAAGATCGTCGACAGCCTCACGCCGCCCCCGGGCGTCAAGGTCTTCGTCACCGGTGGGCCGGCGCTGCAGGCGGATCAGCAGCACGTCGGCGAGAAGAGCCTGAGGGTCATCGAATTCGCGACCATCGGCGTCATCATCTTCATGCTGCTGTTCTTCTACCGGTCCATCCTGACCGTGGTGCTGGTCCTGATGATGCTGATCCTCGGGTTGTCGGTGACCCGTGGTGTGGTGGCCTTCCTCGGCTATCACGAGCTGATCGGCTTGTCGCCGTTCGCGACTCAACTTCTGGTGACGTTGGCGATAGCTGCGTCCACCGACTATGCGATCTTCCTCATCGGGCGCTACCAAGAGGCCCGCACCGCCGGTGAGGACAAGGAATCGGCGTACTACACGATGTTCCACGGCACCGCGCACGTGGTGCTGGCCTCCGGAATGACGATCGCCGGGGCCACCTTCTGCCTGGTGTTCACCCGGCTGCCGTATTTCCAGACGCTCGGCGTTCCGATGGCCGTCGGAATGGTCACCGCCGTTCTCGTGGCATTGACCCTGGGCCCGGCGATGATCACGGTGGCCAGCCGGTTCGGCATGCTCGAGCCCAAGCGGGCCATGCGAATCAGGTTCTGGCGCAGGCTCGCGGCCGGAGTCGTGCGGTGGCCGGGATGGGTGCTGTTCCTGACCGTCCTGATCGCGCTGGTCGGTCTGATCATGCTGCCCGGGTATCAACCGAGCTACAACGACCGCAAGTATCTGCCGGCCGACCTGCCCGCCAACCAGGGCTTCGCCGCCGCCGAACGGCACTTCCCGGTCGCCCGGCTCAACCCGGAAATCCTGATGGTGGAGACCAATCAGGACTTGCGGAATTCGGCGGACTTCCTGGTGATCGAGCGGATCGCCAAGGCGGTGGCTCGAGTCCCCGGTATCGGACGGGTGCAATCGATCACCCGGCCCGACGGAAAGCCGTTGAAGTACAGCACGATTCCCGCCCAGTTCGGCATGGGCAGCACCATGCAGAAGATGAACCGGTCTTACCTGCAGGACCGGATGGCCGACATGATCGTGCAGGGAAACCTGATGCAGGACTCCATCAACACCACCACCCAGATGATCACGTTGATGGAGCGGATGAGCGGCACCATGCACAACATGGTCACCCAGACCGACCAGATGGCCAGTGACATCTACGAATTGCGGGATCACATCTCGGATTTCGACGACTTCTTCCGGCCGATCCGCAACTACCTGTACTGGGAACCGCACTGCTACGACATTCCGATGTGCCAGTCGATGCGCTCGGTGTTCGACAGCCTCGACGGCATCGACAAGATGACCGATGACATCCAGTCGCTGCTGCCGGACATGCACAAGCTCGACGCGCTGATGCCGCAGATGGCGGCGATGATGGTGCCCACCGTCGAGAGCATGAAGCGGATGCGCATCATGATGCTGACCATGCAGGCCACCCAGGCCGGGCAGCAGGATCAGCAGGCGGCACTGGACCAGAACTCCACCGCAATGGGCCAGGCATTCAACGACTCCCACAACGACGACACGTTCTATCTGCCGCCGGAGATCTTCGACAACGCCGAATTCAAACGCGGCATGAAGAACTTCATCTCGCCCAACGGCCATGCCGTCCGGTTCATCATCTCCCATGAAGAGGATCCGCTGTCGGCCGACGGCATCAAGCGGATCGACGACATCAAGAACGCGGTGTTCGAGGCAATGAAGGGCACACCGCTGGAAGGGTCGAAGGTCTACCTGGGCGGCACCGCCTCGGCGTTCAAGGACCTCGAACTGGGCAACGCCTACGACTTGATGATCGCCGGGGTGGCGGCACTGACGTTGATCTTCATCATCATGCTGCTCATCACCCGGGCGATCGTGGCGGCGGCCGTCATCGTGGGCACCGTCGTGCTCTCGCTGGGCGCGTCGTTCGGGATGTCGATCCTGTTGTGGCAGCACATCTTAGGGATGGACCTGCAGTTCATGGTGATGGCCATGGCCGTGATCATCCTGCTGGCCGTCGGCGCGGACTACAACCTGCTGCTCGTGGCGCGCATGAAGGAAGAGATCGGCGCGGGCATCAACACCGGCATCATCCGCGCCATGGGCGGCAGCGGATCGGTGGTGACCGCGGCCGGACTGGTCTTCGCGTTCACCATGATGGCGATGTCGGTCAGCTCCATGGTGGTGGTGGCGCAGATCGGCACGACGATCGGCATGGGTTTGCTGTTCGACACCCTGGTGGTGCGGGCCTTCATGACCCCGGCGATCGCCGCCCTGCTCGGCCGCTGGTTCTGGTGGCCGAAATTGGTGCGCCAGCGCCCGGCCCCGATGGGCGAGCTGGTCCGGTAACCGGCGTGCGTCCTTAGCTGTGGTCTAGCCCCACCAGAACGAGGTGGCGATCGCGATGTACAGCGCGATCAGCACCGCACCCTCGAACCAGTGCGATTCGCCGTCGAAGGTCACCAGCACGGCAACCAGCGCCGACATCATCATCGAGGCCAGTAGCAGCGGGGAGAGCACCAGGTCGAAGGTGGGCTGACCGAGGAACCCCGCCGCCAGGACCACGATCGGTGCCACGGTGAGTGCGATCTGCACCGGGGATTGCAGGATCACCTGGATGGCGAAGTCCATCTGGTTCTTGGCGGCCAGTTGGATGCCGACGACGTTCTCCACGGCGTTACCCGCGATGGCCACGATCACCAGACCGGCGAAGACCTGGTTGATGCCGGCGGCGTCCATCGCGGGCTGCAGCGCCTCGACGAACCAGTCCGAGACGAACGCGGCCCCGGCACCGGTGGCGGCGAGCATCCCGATGGCCAGCGCTAGGGGCCATTCACCATGCACCGCTGCCTTGCTCGCGGCGGCGGCCGATTCCGCGTTCGCGGCGATGGGGTTGTGCTTCTCGGATCGCAGCATGGTCGCCGGCAGCGACAGGGCGAACAGCGCGAGCATGATGATCGAGACGACGATGGACACGGTGCGCTCGTGGGAGGCCGCCGGGGTGTGCAACGCGGCGGTCAGGGACGGCACGGCCAGGATGAACACCGCGAGGGTGAACATCAGGCCCAGCGTGCGGGAGTCGTCGGCGGCGAAGCGCTGACGGCCGTGCTTGAGCCCGCCGACGACGATGGCCGCACCCAGCACCAGCAGGGCGTTGGCCAGGATCGAGCCGACCAGGGTGGCCTTGACCACGTCGAACAGGCCCGCTTTGAGGGCGAACAGGATGACGAACAACTCGGGCAGGTTGCCCAGCGCGGTCTGCAGCAAGCCGGTGGCCTTCGCACCGAGGCGGTCACCGAGGGCTTCGACCGAACGGCCGACCAGCGATGCCAAGGCGGCCAGGGCCGCCGCCGACAGCAGGAAGCCGGCCACCGCGTTTCCGTTGCCGAAATGCAGTGCCGCGGCGGCGGCACCGGCGACCAGCGTGACGGCGATGGTGATCAGGTCGCGGCGGGTCCACATCGGTGGCGCGGTGGTGGCGTGGCTAGTCGTCACAGTTCCCCCTCTGTCATCGAAATCGGTTGTGGCACAGACTCGTTTGCGCCGTTTCGGGCCTAGGCCGTCTCATGGCCTGGAGATCGGGTCCACCGCGGCAGCGTACGGCAGCGGGCTGCCGCTGGCGCGGCGATCCCGGCAACGAACGGTCCTCGCCGGCGGCGTCGGGTAGGTGCCTTAATAGGGAATGGCGAATTTAAAGATTCGATACGTTGCTGTTATTGGTTCGTGATCACGCTATTCTGTCCTGCGTGGGGCGCCACGTATTTGCCAAGAAGCGGCGGAGACCAGCAATGGTCCTCGCCGTCATCGGCGTTCCCATCGCCCTGGCACTGGCCGTCGGCGGCGATGTGCAACCGCTGTCCGTCCAGCGGGCGGCGGCGCCGGCCGTCGTCGACCCAGCACCGTGCTGCCTGCAGCTGGTGGCAGCCGATGCGGCGATCGCCGCTCCCGGTGGCGCGGTGAGCGTTGGGTTCGCCCCGCAGGCATCGCGGGCGTCGCGGTGGGTGGTGGACACCCGGTCGCGCTTCCTGCCGGTCGGGCTGGCTCCGGAGAAGGGGCTGCAGGTCAAGACCATTTTGGTGTCCCGTGCCATCAGCGCCGAATTCCCGCAGATCCACAACATGGGCGGGGTGCGTCCCGATGCGTTGCGCTGGCATCCCGAAGGCCTGGCCGTCGACGTGATGATCCCGAACCCGGGCAGCGCCGAGGGCATCGCGCTGGGCAACGCGATCGTGGAGTACGTCTTCAAGAACGCCAAGCGATTCGGGATCCAGGACGCCATCTGGCGGGGCGTCTACTACACGCCGAGTGGGCCGTCAGGTTTCGGCTACGGCCATTACGACCACGTGCACGTCACCACTCTTGGTGGCGGATATCCGACCGGTAACGAGGTCTACTACCGCTGAGTCCACGGGCCGTTGAGTGTGCGTCTACGGCGGGATTTCGCGCGTTTTTCCGCCCTGTGCGCACACTCAATCGGTGGTCGTCGACAGGTCGGCGCCGTAGGGCCAGAACCGGTAGGCCACCAGGATCGGCACGATCATCCAGGGCAGGTTCATCGGCAGGTAGACGCCCAGGTGCGGGGGAGCATCCGGCCCGAGGAACGTCTGCATGAAGTAGAAGTACATGTTCATCAAGGCGCTGACCGAATAGACCAGGGCCAGGATGCCCAGCCATGGCCATTGCTTGAGCTTCCACAACCCGATGGTCAGCACGATCAGGAACGGCAACTGGACGAAGGCGTCGTACAACAGCGAGGCCTGCAACGTCGGCGGCATGACCAGATGCTGGGGTTCCTGTTCGACGGCCCAGGTGTGCAGTGCGCGCAGCACGGGCCAGGGGCTGTCGGTGGCGACGGGAATCCCGATCGCCTCCGGAAGGCTGAGCGCCGCCGCGTTGATAATGCCCAGGATGAAGGCCGGGATCAGCAGGTAGTCGAGTGGCCGCCGAACCAGCCGCGGTGGCGTCGTTGTCATCGGGTCAATGTAGGCAGGGAGCGGGAAGTGATGGCGTTGATAACGGGACTGGGGATTGGGTCAGCTGCTGGCTCGCTCGATCCTGCGCCCCAAGTCGTCAAGCTCATCGAGGATGAGGCTTGCTCCCCACACCTGGTCACGCTTGCGGTCCGTCAATGGTCGGATCACGTCAGCGTCGTGCAGCCGGTTTATGGCGGCGAAGACGCTGCTTCGAGGTGCATCGATCAGTGCTGCGACGTCGTCGGAGGAAAAGATCGGGGTCGACGGCAGTAGTAGGAGTAGCTTGTCGGTGGCGCTACTGCGCCTCACGGGCCCGACCATGTCCCGCCACTCACCTGGTATCGAATCCAATCGCTCTGCAGTAGTGCGTGATTCGGCGGCGGCGGTCTTCGAGGAGGTTGCAAATGTGGTGATCAACGGTCGGAGATCGCCGGCGCGGTATGCGGTGAGCGCACCAAAGTAGCGGTCGCGGTCGGCAACGAGCGCCGACGCCAATGGGACGACGAGGCGCGTTGTTGCTTCCCGGCGCCGGAAGATGGTGTTGATGAGCGCTCGACCGATGCGGCCGTTGCCGTCGGTGAAGGGGTGGATCGATTCGAATTGCGCATGCGCGATGGCGGCCTGAATCAGAACGGGGATGTCAGTGCGGCTCATGAATGCGATCAGGTCGTCCATATAGGCGTCGACGGTGTCTGGTGGCGGTGGCACGTAGAGTGCGTCACGCGGCGAATAGTCGCTCCCGCCAATCCAATTCTGGACAGTCCTCAGTTGACCGGCATGCCGCCCCTCGGTCGGATCTCCCTGCATCAGGGCCTCGTGAGCACGCAGAATCGTCGACAGCTGGATAGGGGCATCTCGATCGACACTCGAAACCATGTCGTTGAGGGCGGCGGTTGCCGCCACCATTGACACCGCACTGGAATTGCTTCTGCCGCCGTGCAATGCGCGTGCGTAGTCATCCACGCTTGCTTCTACTCGCTCGATCTTCGAGGACGCCACTGACTCTGTTCGAAGGAGCAGAGTGCTCAGCGCCGCCAGGTCGGGTCCATGGGTGCTGTCGAGTCGGGAGATCTCACCCATGGCGGCTTCTACTTCGACAGCGATCTCGGCGTCGACGGTGGCGTTGCTGGTGGCGATGTAGGGCGGCAGCCACACCGTGACTGAACGAAGCGTTCTGTCCTCGCGCGTGCCACCACGGTGGGTCTGCGCCCACGGGCGACGCTCTGTGCGGTGGCTGGGCCACTTGTCGACGGCCGGCATCGATGACTCCTAACTCGGACTAACTATAGCTTTAGTCCGAGTTAGGGAAATAACTCGGACTAGCGGGGCTGTTAGTCCGGGTTAGGTCTGGGCATCCCGCGGCGGGTTACCGGCGTTTTCCAGCTCATCTAGGACCTCGACGTCCGCATCATCAACGCCGCCACCGGCGACCTCCTCCGAGAACTCACCATCGACCCCACCAGGGACTACCAACCCCGAGGTGTCCCCTGCGGCCGACCACGGAAAAAGCTCTGAACCCCCAACGAGGGTTCAGAGCTATTCCGATGTCCTGAGACATCACAGGGGTGCATTCAGTCGGCACGCACGAGTGGGGTTCACCCCAATTCCGTCACCGTTGTAGTGAAAGCAACCGAGAACTATCTGTCGGTGTCGGCGGGCCGCCGTAGCGTAGCCCTCGGGCTTTCGTTGCCAGGCCTGACGAAATTTCACCAGAGAATTGCTGGAGGGGTCGTGGTCGTGGATTGGGCGGCGGCATTAATCAAAGTTGCGCCACCTGCGGGGCAGATGGCTGCCAAGGGGCTGCGTGGCTTCTTATCGACTTGGATAGTCGCTTACACCACCCGGAGACAGGCCAAGAAGAGGCGACTGGGGGTTTTGCCGTACTGGCAGTTGAGGAAGTACCTCAGCACGGGCGACGCGCTCGAAGCGTTCGCGAGTGGTGAGTCAGCTCGCTATCACGCTGTTGGGCGCGATCTCGTCGGACTGTACAAGCCGCCGCATGAGGCCAGTGATGACGGCGAGCGGCAGTCAGTCGAGGTGCTTCTCCGCTGCTATACGCGTGCACTCAGCACGAACGAGGCGGTCGAACTTCAGGGAGGCCTGACCGCACAACGGGTCAGTTCTCAATTAGACGAGCGGGACGCGCAACGGTTCGTCGGAGAGGCCAGATTCGAAGAGAACCTGCAGCTAATGCCACCTCACCGTGCAGCGGAAGCGCGAGAGCTCAAGCAAGATTGGCCGGCCGTCGTTCTATTCGTTCACGAGTTCGTTGCATCGTCCGACCGGGCTTCAGCGCTGCGTTCGTGGCATCAGGACCCGCCCGCCTGGTTTCAGGTTCGCCCGTCGAGTGCGATCGCCTGGTTTGCGCGGGTGGCAAATGATTATGGTGTCCGCGAGGTGGCATCAGCGGCGTTCGACAGTGCGATCGAAGCTGGAGCTACACCACCGGCGTATTGGCGGACTCGCCAGATATTGATGACAGAGGGCGACGTCAGGCTTTGCGCCGACGCGTTGAAACCCTACGCGGAGCAAGACACGGTCGCTCGTGTCATAGTCACCGCTGCTGAGGTAGGAAATGCGGAAGCGGCCGAGTTGCTCCGCCCGTGGGACCCCCAGTCGACGGCTGACAAATCGCTCAAGTGTCTGCTTCTCTCCCAGCTTCTTGCGTCCGACGATCTCAATGAAGCGATCACGCTCTGCGAGTCGGGTTTCGCGACGCTGGGGAGCGGCGCTTGTGGCACTCTTCAGGCGCAATTTCAGATCTCAAGGGGTACACCGCGGCGAACTGCTCTCGATTTTGCAGATCTGGAGCGGGCGCTCGAAGCTGCGCTTAAGGCGCGGGACGCAATCCGGATGTGGGGAGGCCCGAGCGGCAGAGCAGTCGAGCTCGCCATTACTGCTGCGCGCCTTCTTGGTCGTGACGAACAAGCCCGATCCCTTGCGTTCGCAGCACCCGACGGAAATGCGACGCTAGCCGAAGCGGAAACCGAAGGCGTCCGCCGGGCCGCGGCAAGTCTTGCGGCCGAATCTAATAGGCCTGAACTAGCGCGTAGTCTCGCAAACAGCGCCGACCCGATGACGAAGCACGAAGTTGAGGCGCTCATTGCGGTCTTCAATGAAGACCGGGGAACTGCGTTAACCCAGCTTCTGGAAGCGATCGAGCACGCGGTAGAACCCCATGACCTTGAACGTTTGAGTCTTGAGATCGCATTGCAGGGGGTTCGTGCACCCCAGCTAGCGAAACTGGCCGAGACGCAGCCGGACACTTCGGAGGAAATCGGCCTCGTAGCGGATGCCTACAGCGGGAACGAGGAGGCGCTCTCAATATTGAGGACGCGTTCACGTAGTAATCGCTTGATTGCTCGTGCGCTCATAGGACTGATGATCGATCGCGGTGAAACCAAGGAATCGGCATCGATAGCCGAAGTTGCGGGCGAAAACTGGTCGGATCCCGAGCTCGAGTTATTCGCTGCGGAGCTGCACCTTGAAGCGGACGACCTTGACTCTGCGGTGGCGTGTGCTGACAAGGCTCTTTACATGGCTAGTCCCAGGTGGGTGAACGCGCGTCGCGCCTACAACGTTCTCATACAGGCACATACGGGGCGGCGTAGGTGGGGGCAGGCCACAACAGCTGCAATGGCCGTGTTGGCAATGGACCCCAATAACGTCTCAGCGGTATGGGCTGTAACGGTGTGCCAGCATCAGATGGGGCAAATTGAGCAGGCCTGGAAAACCTACACCGAAGTAGGTGGCGCACCGCCGCCTCGTCAAGAGATCGAGGCACTGGTAAGAATCGACCTGTGGACTCGCTTCGAGCAGAGCCCATCCCAAATCGGCACGCTCACTTCGCTTTTGGATCAGTTTCCGCAAAGTCGGCAAGTGAAAGCGGCAGTCACAAATGCTCTTCTGTTCCTTCCTCTACGAGAAGACGGAGACAGCGACGCGGTTGATCTGGTTCGGCGTACCATCGCGCCTCTGTTAGAAGAACTTCAGGACATCTTCATCCAGATGCGCATTGACGAGGATGATCCGCGTTCGGCGCTGGACGAGCTAGTTCGAGAATTGCCCGACACGCGTGAGCACGACCAAAAAATTGAGCAGGGCAAGCTTCCCCTTGGTGTCGCAGCCACAATCCATCGAAAAAGTCTCACCGAAGTGCTGTCGCGGCGCACAGACGCGCCAATCTTCTCAGGAGATTCCGAGCGATTCGACGTGGAAGTTGCTGCAGCACTGGGCACCCTGCGATCCCGCGTGGTCGTAGACCTCACCGCCCTTTACACGTTGTCCGTGCTTGAGGGAGCTTTGTCGGATCGGCTTCTGGGATGTTTCTTGCGACCCGAGGCCGCAAGGGCGCAGGTGATCGACGCGATTCAAGGTATCGACAGCTTGGCCGGGCATAGGACGATGCGGATTGGCCGAGCCCCCGACGGGTCCGCGTTTCCGATGGTGATTTCTACCGAAGAAGCGGTCGCCATACATGCAAGAGCGCAACGTATCCGCGCTCAGTTCGACAAATTAGCCGTTAATGACACCGTGGCAATCGGCCACTTTCCCGAGATTGCCGCGATGGGCGCCGGGCGTTTCGCGTGGATAGCAGCCGTTGACCATGCCCTAGAGACGCATTGCGCACTGTGGTGCGACGACCGAATGACCCGAAGAATGGCAGCGGAGAAGGGGATTCATGTTTTCAGCACACACGCTCTGTTGGAAGCCCTTCGGCGATCGGGAGAACTCGGTTTATCGGAAGCCGTTTCATACCAATCAATGCTGGTCGCACAGTTCCTTGTAGGGCTTGATTTCAGAGACGATTGGCTGACACGGGCAGCGCAGATGGATGGTTGGAAGCCACGCGGCGCGGCCACCTACATCGCGCATTGCGGTCCGATGCCTGATGCCGCGCCGCTGCTCGATTTTGTAATGCATTCCGCCCGAGGCAATCTCGATGATCCTGAATCGCTGAGTGGCTGGATTGCGTCGGCTGCTCACTGGTTGGTGCATGTCGCAGGCAACAAGGGAGCAGCCCAAACAAACTTGGTCATTTTCCTATCGGCGCTACTTCAAGAGCCTTGGCTGGAGTCGAGCAAGTTGCCATTTGTGCTGAAGGGCATACGTGATGGGATCGGATCCGCCGACGTCGGTGACCCACTAAAGGACGCGATGACGCGGCATTACAGGCTCTTGGCAGAGGAGGCGGGCTGGGTGCCTGCGGCTCAGCGCATTCATGACCTCGTTGCTCTTACTGATGTCGATGACCGCGTAACGGCAGCTGGCGTCGTTCTTCTCATGAAATGACGCCTTTGTCGACGGACTAGGAATCACCCCGATGCTGGTCCGACATTGTGATAGCTCAGCCTGTGAAGTTTGTGCGCTTGATCTGTTGTCGTACCCCGCGCGATTGTTTCTTCTGATCAGGTTGTTGCTTCCCAGAAGGATTGAGAGCGGGTAGCCGCGCCTGTGGGCGTGTGCTAGCGCGGACGAGAAGGTGATCTGTCGGTTCCGGTTGAATCCTGCGCAGTTTCTTCCGGTCGAAAAGTGAGCAGGTTTACGGGGTTGAGTCTGCCTGACGGTCGACTTCGACGGAGGGCAGTGACTCGATTGCGGTGTGTTTGATGCGGTAGCTGGCGCCTTTGAGGGCGATGACGTCGGCGTGGTGCACGATCCGGTCGATCATCGCCGAGGCGATGGTGGCTTCCCCGAAGACCTGTCCCCAGCGAGAGAACGGCAGATTGGAAGTCAAGATGACCGACGATTTCTCGTATCGGGTGGAGATCAGCTGGAAGAACAGGTTGGCCGCTTCGGTGTCGAAGGGGATGTAACCGACCTCGTCGATGACGATCAGCCCGTAACGGGAGATCTTGCGCAACTCGGCCTCGAGGCGGTCGATGCGGTGGGCTTCGGCCAACCGGCTGATCCATCCGGTGGCCGGGGCGAACGCGACCCGGTGGCCGGCTTGGGCGGCGGCGATCGCCAGGGCCGTGGCCAGGTGAGTCTTGCCGGTGCCCGGCGGGCCCAGCAGGACGATGTTGCGGGCCTCGGCCAGCCAGCCCCCGGCTTCCAGGCGGGCGATCTGGACTCGGTCGACCCCAGGTTGGGCAGTGAAGTCGAAGTCGGTGATCGTCTTGATCGCCGGGAACTCGGCATACCGGATGCGTTGGCGGGCACCGGATTCGGCGCGGGCGTTGGACTCCACCGCTAACACGGCGGCCAGGTAGTCCTCTAACGACCAGTTGGCTTCGCGGCCCTGTTCGGCCAGCCGGTGATAGTGCGCAGCGATCCTCGGCGCCTTCAACAGCCGAGATTGATGCGCGATGAGCTTGTCGGCCTCACCCGGGGCCGGGGCACGTTTGGTGGCCATCAGGCGACCTCCTCGCCGGTCCCGAACGCCGCGTCATAGGCCCCCAGATCCGCGACCTGAACCTCGATATCGAGATGGCTGCTGACCGTGGGCCGGTTGCGATAATGCTCGCGTAGTACCGCCGCGGCAGCCAAATGTTCTGGATCAGTGGCTAATCCGTGGGTGCCCCAGAGCCGTTGATGGTCAGCGACCATCCGGTCACCGCAGACCGCCACGACACGATCCAGATGCGCGGTCACGCTGATCATCCGCCCGATGACCTCCGGATGCACCGAGTACGCATTGCCGCCCACGCTCACGTAGTAGTCCCGGCCGAGTCGGGTGCTGAAAGTGGTGCCTGTCGTGGGGGCCACGGGCGGCAACACGGCCATCGCGGCCCGGTCCACGGCGAGCGCGTCAGCCGGGATCGCCGTGGTGGTGGCGTGGCGCCGCGTGTTGGCCTTCACGGTCAGCCAGTAGCTGAGCTGAGTGTTGAAATCGGCCGGTGAGCTAAACGTCCGACCGGGCAGGAACGAGGTGCCCAGATACCCGTTGGCCCGCTCCACGAGCCCTTTGGTTTCCGGGTCATAGGGCCGGGCCTGAACCAGGCGGGTCCCCGGCACGCCGCAGAACCCGGCGACACCGTCGGCCAGGCGGCCGCGCTGACCGATACCGGACTCGTTGTCCCACAACACTGTCCGCGGGACTGCGCCGACGTGCCCGGCGAGCAGTTGCCACATCCCGGCCAGCAGATCCCCGGTGACTCGTGACGGGATCATTAGTGCGGCGATGAACCGCGAATACGCGGCGACCATCACCAGCACCGGGAAGGACCGCAACACCCCGGCGTGGTCGGGCACCAGGGCGCCGGGGAACCACAGATCACACTGGACCTGCTCCCCGGGCCGATGGACCAGTCGGTCGCACGGATCGGCCGGCGCATACTGCGGCCGGATCCGCGCCACGTTCTCGCTGAACCAGGAATGCCCACCCGACCAGCCCACTCGCTCGGCGATCACCGACGCCGGAATCGTCGGATACTGCTTGAGCACCGCCCGCACCGCGGGCTCGACCTGGGCCCACGCCGAGGTCCTCACCGGTGGACGTTCATAACGTGGCGGGCAATCCGAGCGCACCGCCTTGGCCACGGTGTTGCGCGCCAAGCCCAACTGCCGGGCAATCTCGGCCTGCGAGAGCTTCTCCGACCGATACAACCGGCGGATCTCAGCCCAATCCTCCACAGTGATCACTCTCCAAACGTTGAAGGGTGCTCACTTTTCGACCGGAACTACCTGCTCAATTTTCGACCGGAACCGACAGTGATCGTGCTCGGCATACTGAGCCTTAATCGCTCGAGCTCACTGTTCAAGTAGATGCCCCGCCGCCCACGTGGCACTTCGTTATGACTGGCTTGGATCCGCGGCGAACGCCGCTGCATCGACATTCTTGTCGAGCTGTTGATTGGTGATGGCAAACAGCCTTTAGTCGCACATTCGCGTGCGGACGAGTCGACTGAGAGCCCGCAATCAAGGAACCTGGTGACCGCAGACCGCACAGTGGCTTTGGCTCAACTTCGCTGATCAAACTTCCGCAGAAGCGCCGCCATGACCTTGCTGTCATCGAGGCCAGCGTCCTCAACGAGCACCTCAATCGCCAGCGTCTTGATGGCTTCCATCGGTAGCCAAGGAGGAAGGTCACCATAGGTGCGCTCAAACCTGACAGGCCTCCACGTTTGATGATCGATAAGCTCCACCCAGCTTGCACAGGAGATGACAAGGGGCCTAAGCAAATCGGGATTGGCCTCTAGCGCCTTGGCCAATCGATCGCGCACCTCCTCAACCGAGGTCACGTAGGCGAAGGTGTACATCATCGACTGCCCGTTTACGTCGTTAGCGGCCCAAGCGTCGGGGTTCGCCCAGTCGATTTCCGACCACAAGAGGCGTAGCTGCTCAGTCGCGGCACGGGCTGCTGCACTACGTCCGTCGCCGTGATTGGCCGTCGCTAGGAGTAACGCCACCGCGGCGCATGTTGGAAGCCGTTGTCGGTCGCCCCTCACCAACTCGAGCTGCTGTTCCTCGCTCGCGTTGCTAGCCACGGCAACCGCAAGGCGTGCTGTGCCGTCCAGGTTGTACGGCAGAAGATGAGGGGTTAGTGGGACTGATGCCGCAAATCCGGTTGCCTCTGCGACACGGTCGCGAAGGTCAAGGTCGTAAGGGCGATGGCTGACTCGGGCGAACGGCCGGGCTTGATCGAGTAGTTCCCGGTGTTCAGCAAAAGGATCTACATCGCTGTGGTAGCTGATGACTTCTGGAGGTTCCGGCACCTCTACCTGTTCGCCGCGCGAAGCGCGAACCAGATCGTCGACGGATCGTTTGAGGTCCGCCAACGCGGCTTCAAATGCGATGTCCGATTCGGGGTCAGCGCCTCCAAGCCAATTCGAAGCCGCTGCAATTACCTCGGTCATCGCGCGTTCCAGAGCGTCGCACCACGGCGCGACCTGGGTTCGTGTCACGCGGACTGCTGCAAGTTCAATTTGAGCAGCTTCTGCGATCGACCGCACTTCATCGTGTGCCGTGGCCAGAGCGGACCGAAGGCCTTCTTGTATCGGGCGAAGTTCCATCGCCGACGGCTGCAGGTAAACCGGGTCGCCGTCGTCGTCGTATGCGACGAACGATCTCCGCACTCGTTCGTTGAGCTGTTGCCATCCACGAGACCAGGATCGTGGGCCGCCTCGAGTTCGCTCGGCGGTAAGACGGAGAGCCTCAACCCGCCGAACTAGCTCAATGGTTGACGGAGCGTGAAGCGCACCGAACGACTCGGACGCGACGAGGATTTCAGTCGCCTCATCGTCGTTGATAGGCCAGCTGCGTTGAAGGTGGTCGTACTCCGCGATCTGTGCCGCCTTCCACTCACGAAGCGTGTCAGCCGGGAATTGACCCGGAGTCTCGTCGATCTCGTATGAATGCTCGATGCACAGCAGAAGTAGGTTGTCTATGCCACGGTTGTCCTCGGGAGGCATATCGATCCATCGTGGGCCGCCCTTGCGCCTTGCGTGGATATGGGCCACTCGACTGTTGAGCACTCGATCACCCGTGTCGTCCGACACCTTGTACAGTGGCCGACTGCACTCTGGATGCGCGCAGCGGAGCGCCGACCCATACAGCTGGCGAACCGTGGCTTGAGTAGGTAGCGGGTATGGCGCGTCCGTCACGTTGATCAGTCTCTCGGTTCCTACCTTCGTCCGCCATGACTTGTTGGTGAGGTTTGTCGGCAGCCTCAAACGGAGAGGCCGGAGGGTGATTACTTGAGGATCGTCAGTGACAGTTTCACCGGCGTTGTGACAACGTCGTGACACCGACGCCGGGATTCGAACATATCGAACAGCGTTGTCGCTGCTCAGGCTGGAGCCGATGACGGGAATCGAACCCGCGTATTCAGCTTGGGAAGCTGATGTTCTACCATTGAACTACATCGGCATGTGGCGCTGACGAAGGATATCAACCCAGCCCCCGGTGTTCACAGCCTCCCCGGATTCACCCGATCGATTCGTTGACAAACGTGCACTCGTCCTCCAGCGCATCGACCATGTGCGGGATCGACACGTTGAGCCGCCGCAGCGCCCGGAACGTCAGATTCTGCGTCGAGCGGCTGCCAAAACCGTTGGCAAATCCAGAGTTTCGGTAGTCACCCAGCCGCGTGTCCAGCGCGCCGAACCGAGCGCAGTCGAAACCCTTCTTGTTCGCCGTGTAGGCCTTTACCAAGTCGTTGTAGGCCCCGATGAACATCCGCAGGTCTTTATCCATCTGCGCGCGGTCGAATCGGTCGGGCTGCTGCGTCGGCATCTCGATCCAGCTGCCGGCCGACACCGAATATTGGCCGATGCCTGGCTGGGCGCGGTAGCTGGCGCCGCGCTCACCATGAAACGTCAGCTCCAATGGCACCCCGTTGAACGTGATGTGTCCCTCCTGGCGGCGCTCCACGTCGTCGTTGAGCAGCCGCAGCACCCCGTCCAGTTGTGCCGGCGACAACGTCGTCGAATGCACGAAGACGTGCACCCCGAAATCGGAGGCGTCGTCGTACTCGTAGGACGCATTGCTGCCGAACAACTCCACCGAATCGACCGTGAGGCCCGCGATACCGGAGGTCGCCACCACCCGGTCGACCACCTTGAGCGTCATCGACCGCACGTCTTGGCGCATCGCCGTCCCGTCCCAGATCCGCGGGTCCAGTTCGGTGGGAAACGTCGTGATCGCGTCGATCGCCGTGGCCACCGCGCGATCCGAGCTGTCGGCCAGCGGCATCTCCGCC
The DNA here is from genome assembly GCF_010731855.1 of Mycolicibacterium anyangense. Classification (NCBI taxonomy): domain Bacteria; kingdom Bacillati; phylum Actinomycetota; class Actinomycetes; order Mycobacteriales; family Mycobacteriaceae; genus Mycobacterium; species Mycolicibacterium anyangense. The sequence continues at coordinate 4,717,012 of NZ_AP022620.1, forward strand.
GGCGCGGGGTCGCGCTGCGGCGCCGCGCAGGCCGTCAGCACCAACAGTCCGGCGGCTATCCGCACCAGGCGCGGTCCGATCCCCATCTCTCCCCCTCGACGGCTATACGCTCATCGCGTGCTGCTCTCCGATCGTGACATCCGCGCCGCCATCGCCGACGGCAGACTCGGCATCGACCCGTTCGACGACTCCCTGGTGCAGCCGTCGAGCGTCGACGTTCGCCTGGACAACCTGTTCCGGGTGTTCAACAACACCCGCTACACCCACATCGACCCGGCCAAGCAGCAGGACGAGCTGACCACCCTGGTCCAGGCCGTCGACAGCGAGCCATTCGTGCTGCACCCCGGCGAGTTCGTCCTCGGCTCCACCCTGGAGTGCTGCACCCTGCCCGACGACCTGGCCGGCCGCCTGGAGGGCAAGTCCTCCCTGGGCCGCCTCGGCCTGCTGACGCATTCCACCGCCGGGTTCATCGACCCCGGCTTCTCCGGGCACATCACCCTGGAGCTCTCCAACGTCGCGAACCTGCCGATCACCCTGTGGCCGGGCATGAAGATCGGCCAGCTGTGCCTGCTGCGGCTGACCAGCCCCGCCGAACACCCCTACGGCAGCGCCCAGGTCGGCTCGAAATACCAGGGCCAGCGCGGCCCCACACCGTCGCGCTCGTATCAGAACTTCATTCAGTCGCCGCGCGGCGAGTAACCTCGACACTCCAGGGTCAGCTGCGTCCGTCAGCTAAGCCGATCGGCTGTAACACCGCCTCTACCTGCGGCGATGAAACGTCTAGGTCGACCGGCTTACGCCGGGGGAGCGCGGTAGCGGGTCGGGAAACCAGCTAGCAAACAACCTTGGAGGGTTCGTGGACATCGTGCTTGGTGTGTCGATGACACCAACAACGGTCCGCATGGTGCTGGTCGAAGGCGAGAAAGCCGACGGTGTGACCGTCGACCACGACACCTTCGACATCACCACCGGCGACGGCACGGCAACCACAGCTGCCGAACAGGTGATCGCCGCGATCCTGGGCACCCGGGAGAGTGCCGAGGAGGGCGGCCACCGCCTGATCGCGACCGGCGTCACCTGGACCGATTACGTCGGCGCCGCCGAACTGCGCGAGGCCCTGACCGCCCGCAAGATCGACGACGTCGTGCTGGTCTCCGAACTGCACGCCGCCGGAGCGCTGGCCCAGGCTGTCGGCCAGGCCGTCGGCTACGAGCGCACCGCGTTGATGTTCCTGGAGCGCGACACCGCCACCCTCTCAGTGGTCGAAACCGCGACCGGAGCCGTCGTCAAGGTCGAAAGCCAGAGTCTGCACGCCCCCGACGCGGTCGCCGAACTGGCCCGCATGGTCACCGATCTGGAAGCTCTCGCCGCGCCCCCGCAGGGTCTGTTCATGGTCGGTTCCGGCGTCGACGTCGCCGCCGTCAAGGCTCGGATCGCCCAGGTCAGCTCGCTGCCGGTGCACGCCCCCGACGAAGCCGAGCTGGCGTTGGCCCGCGGCGCAGCCCTGGCCTCGGCGACCGCCCCCCGCTACGAGGCCTCGACCGTCGGCCTGGCGTATGCCCAGGACCGCGACGGCACCACCGCAGGCGCGGCGTACTCCGCGGGTGCCGACACCGAGATGGCCGCCGGTGCCACCCAGATGGCCGCCGCCGGATACATGGCGCCGCTGGGGTACAGCGAGGTGCCCGACGGTCTCGATGACCTCGCCGACTTCGGTTACGACGCGGTGCCGGCCGGCCTCGACGAGGTCGACGACGTAGTCGAAGAGCCCGGACGCAAGCCGTTCCTGCTGGTCGGTAGCGCGCTGACGTCGATCTTCGTGGTCGGGGTGGTGGCGCTGGTGATCTCGCTGGCCGTCAGCATCCGGCCCACCGTGGACCAGCGGCCCAACCCGGGTGGCAACGCGGTCGTGCCGAGCAGCCAGGCGCCGGCGTCCGCGACGCCAGAGGCCCAGGTGCCCGCCCCGGCGCCGTCCTCGCCCGCCGAGACCATCCCGGAACCGGTCCAGGTGGTTCAGCAGGCGCCGCGAACGGTGTTCGTGACGCCCGCGCCGAAGGCGCCCGCGCCCGCCCCAGCGGCTCCGGCACCCGCCCCGGAGGCGCCCGCGCCCGCCCCGGCCGCACCGGCACCCGCGCCGGTGGTCGAGGCTCCCGCCCCGGTGATCCCCGCGCCGGTGATCGCGCCGCCGGTGATCGCACCTCCCGTGGTGGTGCTGCCCCCGCTGCTACCGCCATTCCTGCGGCCCCGCGCGCCGCAGTACCCGCAGTACCCGCAGTATCCGTCGAACCCGCCGACGTATACCCCGTCGCCGCAGCCGACCTACAGCGCCCCGCCGACGTACAGCGCCCCGCCGACGTACAACCCGCTGCCGACCTACACCCTGGCCCCCACTTACGCTCCGCCCACCGAGCAGGCGCCGACCTATCCCGCGCCGGCCTCGGGCTCGGGTGGCTATGGCTCCGGCGGTTCCGGCGCCGGAGCTGGTGGCTCGGGGAGCTCCAGTGGGTCGGGGAGTTCCGGTTCGGACTCCGATGGCGGCTCGCACGGCAGCAGCGGCCGCGGATCGGGTGGGGGTTCACAGAACCCGATCTGGCCGCTATGGCCCAATTTCGGCCACTGAGGCCCGAGTTCACCGGCCGTTAGCCCGGCGCTTGGTGTCGCGATGCAGTTAGCTCATCGCCGCTGCCTATAGAGGGAGTATGCGATGCACTGTATTCGGTACCGGCTACCTGGGGGCCACGCACGCCGCCGGGATGGCTGCATTGGGCCACGATGTCGTCGGCGTCGACATCGACCCCGGCAAGATCGCGAAACTGTCCGCAGGTGACATCCCGTTCTATGAACCCGGCCTGGCAAAAGTGTTGCGAGACAACCTTTCCGCCGGCCGTCTTCAGTTCACCACCGACTACGAGCTGGCCGCTGACTTCGCCGACGTCCACTTCCTGGGCGTCGGCACTCCGCAGAAGAAGGGCGAGTACGGCGCCGACCTGCGGCACGTGAACGCGGTGATCGACGAGCTGGTGCCCAGGCTGAGCAGGCCCTCGGTGATCGTCGGCAAATCGACGGTGCCGGTGGGAACCGCGGCCGAACTGGCCCGCCGCGCGCGCTCGCTGGCCCGCGACGGGGTGGATGTCGAGATCGCCTGGAATCCGGAGTTTCTCCGCGAAGGGTTCGCCGTCCACGACACCCTGCATCCTGATCGGATTGTCGTTGGGGTGCAACAGGATTCGATGCGAGCCGAAGCTGCGCTGCGGGAACTGTATGCACCGTTGCTCGCGGACGAGGTGCCGTTCCTGCTGACCGACCTGCAGACTGCCGAGCTGGTGAAAGTATCGGCCAATGCCTTTCTGGCCACCAAGATCTCGTTCATCAACGCGATCTCGGAGGTGTGCGAGGCCGCCGGTGCCGACGTGCGCGTGCTGGCCGATGCGCTGGGCTACGACCCGCGCATCGGGCGGCGGTTCCTCAACGCCGGCCTCGGTTTCGGCGGTGGCTGCCTGCCCAAGGACATCCGCGCGTTCATGGCCCGTGCCGGGGAACTCGGGGCCAACCACGCTCTGACGTTCCTGCGCGAGGTGGACAGCATCAACATGCGCCGCCGCACCCGCATGGTGGAACTGGCGACCACCGCGTGCGGTGGGTCACTGCTGGGCGCCAACATCGCTGTTCTCGGGGCGGCGTTCAAACCCGAGTCCGACGACGTCCGCGACTCCCCGGCACTCAACGTGGCCGGCATGCTCCAACTCAACGGCGCCACCGTCAACGTCTACGACCCGAAGGCGATGGAGAACTCCCAGCGGCTGTTCCCCACGCTGAACTACTCCACCTCGGCGCTGGAGGCCTGTGATCGCGCCGATGCGGTGCTGGTGCTCACCGAGTGGAAGGAATTCTTGGACCTGGAACCCGCGATGCTGGCGAACACCGTGCGCGCACGGGTGATCGTCGATGGTCGCAACTGCCTCGACAGTGCACGCTGGTCCGACGCAGGCTGGACGGTATTCGCGCTGGGCAGGCCCGGGAACCAGTAACGAGCCTCACAGGCCACATCCCGCGCCTCGGGGATCTAGGATCTCCTTGCTCGCAAATTTTCGGGCCCTGGTCGGGAGGGGTGGCGACGTGTTGAAGACTTCCCACGTTGCGACTGCCGCCGCTGCCGTGTTCGTCGCCTTCGTCGGATGGATCGTCGCAGGCGCGTCGCACGGATCGTCGTTGAAGTCGGCCGACGACATCGTGTTCGTCGGCATGGCGATCCCATCGATCATCCTGGCCACCATGGCCGCCCGCGCGACCACCGGCAGGGCGCGGGCGGCGTGGATCGCGATGCTGATCGGCCTGGTGGGGTGGGCCGTCGGGGACATCCTGTGGGCCTACTACGAACTCTCCCTCGACAAGGTGCCGTTCCCGTCGCCCGCCGACGCCGCCTACCTGGTGATGCCCGTTGGGTTCTGCATCGGCCTGCTGTTGTTCCCCGCCGATCGCAGCCATCAATTCCGCGGACGCATGCTGCTCGACGGAGTCATCGTGGCCGGATCGCTGTTCCTGGCCAGTTGGGTGACGATCCTGCGCCCGCTCTACGAGGTCGGCGCCGACAGCACGCTGGCGCTGGTACTTTCGCTGGCCTATCCGGTATCCGACGTGGTGATCCTGACCATCGCCGCGGTCGCGGCCGTCCGGGCTGCTCCCGAACAGCGACTGGTGCTGGCCCTGCTCACTCTGGCGATAGCCTGTATCGCCTTGTCCGACAGTGCATTCGCCTACCTGTCACTGCAGAGCAAGTACTCCAGCGGTAACGCGATCGACATCGGATGGATGGCCGGGCTGCTGTTGATCATGGTCGCGGCGGCGGCGAGTCGGGAAGGTGCCCACAGCAGCCACCGACAGGTCTCGTTGCCGGGCTGGGCCTCCATCTGGTTTCCCTATGCACCGCTGCTGCTGGCCGGCATCGTCGCCGCCGTCGAACCCCCGAACATGTTCCAGACCCCGCTCGTGGAGCTGGTGGGCGCGCTGCTGGTGTGCACCGTACTCGCCCGCCAATTCCTGGCGGTCAGCGAGAACCGGCGGCTGCTGAAAGTGGTCGCCGAACAGGCCCTGCGCGATCCGTTGACCGGGCTCGGCAACCGGGCGATGTTCGCCGAGCGACTCGACGAGGCGATGGAGCAGCGGGCGCGGGACAACACCCCGGTGAGCCTGATCGCGCTGGACCTCAACGATTTCAAGCTCGTCAACGACACGTTGGGGCATGCTGCCGGTGACGACCTGCTGAACCGGGCCGGTGAACGGATCCTCGGATGTGTCCGCAACGGCGACACCGTGGCCCGCCTGGGCGGCGACGAGTTCGTGGTACTGGTCGAAGGTGACGCCGAGTCTGCCGAGCTCGTCGCACAGCGAGTGGTGACCTCCTTCGACAAGCCGTTCCTGATTGAGGGCCACGACCTTTTCATCCGCCCCAGCGTGGGGCTGGCGGTGGCCGACGTCGACGAGGGTGTGCTGTCTGCCGAGGACCTACTCAAACAAGCGGATACCGCGATGTACTCGGCCAAGAAGTCCAGCAAGCATGGGGTGCAGAGGTTCAGCCCCGAGATCTACCGACTGGCCACAGCCGACGACGGGTCGCTCAACAGGCTTGGTGAGCGGCCCACCGAGCCGCATCGGGCGGCCGACAATCAACTGGCGGAGCTTCGTCAAGCCATCGATCAGTACGAACTCACGGTTCTCTACCAGCCCAAGGTCGAGATACGCACCCGGCGGATCGTCGGTGTGGAAGCACTCGTGCGATGGCGGCACCCCAAACGCGGCCTACTGAGCCCGGACGAATTTCTGCCGCTGGTCCGCCGGTACGGACTCATGGGATCGATTACCGACCTCGTCATCAACCTGGCCCTCGACGACGTACGGCGATTCCGCAAGACCGCTCCCGATCTCTCGGTGGCGGTCAACATCTCGGCTCCGCTGTTCGCCGACACCCACCTGCCGACCAGGGTGGCGCGCGCGCTGGCCGACCGCCGGCTCAGCGCGTCGGCGTTGACCCTGGAGATCACCGAGGACCTTCTGCTGGGCAACCTGGCGAAGACTCGCGAGGTGCTGGATACGTTGCGCAGTAACGGAATTGCCATCGCCATCGATGACTTCGGCAGCGGCTATTCCTCGCTGGCCTACCTCTGCGACCTGGCGGTCGACGAAGTGAAATTGGATCGGGAACTTGTCGCCGCCGTCGTCGACGACGCCCGGGTCGCCACGGTGGTGCGCTACAGCGTGGACCTCGCTCACGAACTGGGATTGACCACCGTCGCCGAAGGTGTCGAAAGTGCCGAATTGGCGGCGCGGGTGGCCGAATTGGGCTGTGACGTGGTGCAGGGCTTCTACTACAGCCCGCCGGTGCCGGCCACCGAACTGATGGAGCTGCTGTCGTCGACGGCGGCCTTCTCGGCGCCGACTGCCAGCGAGCCTGCCGCCCATCTGACGTAGGTTGCGATTATGGATTTTCCCGAGGCGCTCATCACCGAGAACGCGGCGTTCGCCGAACTCTTCCGCGACGCGGACCTCTCCACCCCGGTGCCGACCTGCCCGGGCTGGACGCTCGCGCAGCTGATGCGCCATGTCGGGCGCGGCGATCGCTGGTGTGCGCAGATCGTGACCGAGCAGTCGATGGACGCCATCGACCCGCGCACCGTCGCCGACGGTAAACCCACGGAGGGGCGCGACAACGAGCTTGCCTGGCTGCACCAAGGCCCGCGGCTGCTGATCGACGCCGTCGCCCGCACCGGCCCGCAGACCCCGGTGTGGACCTTCCTCGGGCCCCGACCGGCCGCCTGGTGGATCCGCCGCCGCCTGCACGAAGTCGCTGTCCACCGGGCCGACGCCGCACTGGCTCTGGGGGTCGGCTTCTACCTCGATCCGGTGGTGGCGGCCGACGGCATCACCGAGTACCTCGAGCGGGTGTTCGTGCGCGCCGACGCCGAAGGGCCGGCGGGCGGTGACCGGCCGCTCGGTGACGGGCAATCGCTGCACCTGCACGCCACCGACCCCGGCCTGGGCGCCGCGGGGGAGTGGACCATCCTGGGCCGGCCCGACGGGATCGCCGTGGACCACGAACACGGCAAGGCCACCACGGCACTGCGCGGGCCGGCCCGTGACCTGCTGCTGGCGATCGTGCGCCGCGCACCCGTGGCCGACCTGGACATCGAGATGTTCGGTGAGGCGCACGTCTGGGACACCTGGTTGGCCCGTACCCCGTTCTGAGCCGGTAACTTAGGCGCTCATGAGTACCTCTGAGATCGCCACCGTTCTCGCCTGGCACGACGCGCTGAACTCCGCGGACCTCGACACCCTGGTGTCGCTGTCCAGCGACGACATCGAGATTGGGGACGCCGCCGGCGCCGCTCAGGGGCACGCCGCGCTGCGCGACTGGGCGCAGGGCTCGACGGTGTCGATCGAGGTCGGCCAGATCTACTACCACGACGGCGTCGTCGTCGTCGAAGAGCAGCTGACCTCCACATCCGACCCGGCCGACACCAGTACCGCAGCCTCGGCGTTCCGCGTGGTCCACGACCACGTCACCTCGGTGTTCCGCCACGACAGCCTCGCGGCGGCACTGGAGGCCACCGAACTGACAGAGGAAGACCTGCAGGTCTGAGCGACGAGTTTGCGGCCCCACCCCGGTCAGTACCTAGACCGAGAGGAAGGTGCCGCATGTCGATCGAACATGTTCTAGCGGTGGTCCCGGTGCGCGATATCCACCGCAGTGCTCAGTGGTACGCGCAGCTGCTGGGCAGACCCGCCGACAACAACCCGATGCCCACGCTCGTCGAGTGGCAGGCGCGTCCGGGCGCCTGGGTGCAGGTGTTCAGCGATCCCGCCCGAGCGGGTAGCGGGCTGCTCAACTTCGCCGTCGACGACCTGGATTCACACCTCGTCGAACTGCGGGACCGCGGACTGCAGCCGGGCGACGTGATCGAGGCCGACAAGGGTGTGCGGCTGTCGAAGCTGACCGATCCGGACGGCAACGAGGTCACCGTCATCGGGAGCTTTCGCGTCAGGTACTGACCGGGCTCGCCCCTGTTCAGGAGATGCTGTGGCGGCTGCCGCTCGGAGCTGCCGCTGCGGGAGTAGCCAGGATGGCCGCGATCCCCGTGGTCAACGGCACCGCCAAGGCCAACGCGATACCGCCCACCGCGGATCGGGCGATCTCGATGGCCACGCTCTCACTGGTCAGCACATCGGCCAGTGACCGGTTGGCCACGCTGAACAACAGCAGCAGCGACAGCGAGCTACCCGCATACGCCAAAACCAGGGTGTATACGGTGGACGCGATGTGATCGCTGCCAATGCGCATGGCGCGCAAGAAGATTTGCTTTCGGGTACGGAGGGCAGGAGCGGAGCGACCCGGGAATTCATCCGAGTGTCCGACGTGAGCCAGCTCGAAGACCGCCGACGCCTGCGTGATGGTGACGTCGTTGAGCACACCCAGTGAGCCGATGATGAACCCGGCCAGCAGCAGACCCTTGATCGACACGTGCCCCATGGAGGCGGCCACCACGTTGTTCTGATCCTCGGACAATCCGGTGAGGTGCGCCATTTCGATTGCGCCCCAAGATAACAGGGCGGAGAGCAGCATCGCGGACAGAGTGCCCAGCAGGGCCGCGCTGGTCCGCAGGCTCACCCCGTGCGCCAGGTAGAGCACCGCGTACAGGATCACCGCCGAGGCGACCAGCGCCACCGGGACCGCCGGTGCGCCGTCACGCAGCGCGGGCAGCAGGAAGATCACCAGCACCAGGAACGCCACCACAATGCCGACCAGCGCCCGCAGACCCCGCCAGCGGGCCACCGCGACGATCACGATGGCGAAGGCCGCGGCCAGGGCGATCAACGGCCAGGTGCGTTCGTAGTCGTAGAACCCGTAGCTGGTCGCGCCCTGCTGATCGACCTGCCGGAAGATGCGAATGTTGTCTCCCGCCACCAGATTCGGCTGACCGGGGCCCTGGGAGAACTCGAGCATGGTAGAAGCACCGCGGTTGGGTCCGGTGTCGATGGAGACCACATTCTCGACGCACTGCCCACTGCCCGGCTGGCCCGGCGCCGGCGACGCGGTGAGCACCTGGCCGGCCGACGGACTGCCGCAGTCGGCCAGACTGCTCGACACCACCCGACCGCCCTCGGTGGTCACCGCCCCGCCGGCACTGTTCTGAAAGGGCAGCGGAATGTCGACCTTGTGGTTGCTCGGCCACAGCAGCACCGCGCCGATGACCACCAGCACGCCGATCGCCGCGAGTGTGATCGCCACGATCCTGGCCGCCAGCGGGCTCAGCGGTGCCGGGCCGGTATGTGAATGCGAGTGCGAGTGCGTCACCCGCACAGGGTAGATGGCCCGGCTGGAGTGTTACTGGCGGTAGCTGGCCAGGAAGTTGCCGAGCCGCTCGATGGCCTTGGTCAGATCGCGTGCCCACGGCAACGTGACGATCCGCAGATGATCGGGCGCCGGCCAGTTGAATCCGGTGCCCTGGGTGACCAGGATCTTCTCTTGGAGCAGCAGATCGAGCACCAGTTGCTCGTCGTCGTGGATGTCGTGGACCTCGGGATCCAGCCGCGGGAAGGCATAGAGCGCGCCGGTGGGCTTGACGCACGAGACCCCGGGGATCTCATTGAGCTTGGTCCAGGCGGCGTCACGTTGTTCGAGCAGGCGTCCGCCGGGCAGTACCAGGTCCTCGATACTCTGATGGCCACCGAGCGCGACTTGAATGGCATGCTGCGCAGGCACATTCGGGCACAGCCGCATATTGGCGAGCAGGCTGATGCCCTCCAGGAAACTGCTGGCATGTTCCTTGGGGCCGGTGATGACCAGCCACCCCGACCGGTATCCGGCCACCCGGTAGGCCTTGGACAGGCCGTTGAAGGTCAGCGTCAACAGATCCGGCGCCAGGGACGCAAGGCTGATGTGCTTGGCGTCGTCGTAGAGGATCTTGTCGTAGATCTCATCCGCCAGGAGCAGCAACTGGTGCTTGCGGGCGAGCTCGACCATCTGCTGCAGGATCTCGCGGCTGTACACCGCCCCGGTGGGATTGTTCGGGTTGATCACCACCAACGCCTTGGTGCGATCGGTGATCTTGGACTCCAGGTCGGCGATGTCCGGCATCCAGCCCTGGGTCTCATCGCAGAGGTAATGCACCGGCGTGCCACCGGCCAGGGCGGTCGACGCCGTCCACAGCGGGTAATCCGGTGCGGGGATCAGGACCTGGTCGCCGTTGTCGAGAAGCGCCTGCAGGGTCATCGTGATCAGCTCGGACACCCCGTTGCCGAGGTAGACGTCATCGATGTCGAACTTGGGGAAGCCCTCGACGAGCTCGTAGCGGGTGAAGACCGCACGCCGGGCGCTGACGATGCCCTTGGAATCGGAGTAGCCCTGGGCGTACGGCAGCGACGCGATCATGTCGCGCATGATCACGTCGGGTGCCTCGAACCCGAATGGCGCGGGATTGCCGATGTTGAGCTTGAGGATCCGATGCCCTTCGCTCTCCAAGCGGTTGGCATGCTCGTGGATGGGGCCCCGGATCTCGTACAGCACGTCTTGCAACTTGGTGGACTGCGTGAACGTGCGCGGCCGCGCGTGCTGGCTCGAGCCCTGCCACGGCAGCTGATGTGTACTCACCTGAAGAATTGTCCCATCTCGGCGCAAACCGATTTGTCACCTCGCGCCACGACCATTTTGCTGCGGGTACGTAACCGTTCGTCAACGGTTGAGCGGCATCCCGGACACAACCGGGCATTTGACGATCGCCTGCCGAATTCCCTGCCAAAAGGCTGCTAATTTGCTGCATCGAGCATGGAGGGGCAGAAATGAAAGAACACCGCACTGCTGCAATGGCGGCGACCTTGATCTCGGTGGCGACCGCGGCCGTCATCCCGGTGGCACTGAGCGCCCCGGCCAACGCCGACGCGGTACCCCTGACCGGAACCTACGCGATTATCGGCGGCGCCGACGGTGCCCAGGTGACGGCGACGACGAACTGCGACCCGCTGGTCGAGGGCTGCACGGCCAACCTGGTCAGCACCGTCGGCTGGACCAGCGTGGCCACGCTGACCGGAGGGCGGTGGAACTTCACCGTCACCAAGCCCGACGGTGTCGTCTGCGCCGACGGCAGCTACGCGCCGGTGTCGATCGCCTATTCGGTCGACGCCGCCACCCTCGCCGGAGTACTCACCGCCGACTCCAATGGCGACTGCCCGGGCGGGCAGATCACCCAGGCCGCGTTCCAGCTGCAACGAGTCAGCTAGCGAACGTCGCCGAAGCTGTTGTTGTCGAGGCATCCGCCCGAGTAGCGGTGTCGACAACAACAGGCTCGGCGGGCGTCAGCGCTTCTTGCCGGGCGGCCGTGCGCCCCTGGCGATCCCAAGTCCCTTGACCTCGACAGCCGGAGCGGCCTCGGCGGCCGGTTCCGGTGCGGCCTCAGCGGCCGGCGCCGGTGCCGCAGCGGGAGCCTCTTGGGCAGGAGCCGGGGCGGCAGGTGCTGCCGCCGCAGCCTTCTTGGCGCCGGGGCGGCGGGCGCCGGCAGCGATCCCGAGTCCCTTGACCTCGACGGCCGGAGCCTCTGCCTTCGGGGCCTCGGCGGCGGAAGCCTCCGCCTTGGGTGCCTCGGCGGCGGGTGCTGCCTCGGTCGCCGGGGCCGGAGCAGCGGCAGCCTGAGGCGCCGCAGCCTTCTTGGCACCCGGACGCTTGGCGCCGCCCGCGATGCCGAGTCCCTTCACGGGTACGGCGGCGGGTGCCGGTGCGGCAGGGGCCTCGGCGGCCGCCGGAGCAGCCTCCGCGGCCGGGGCTGCTGCACCGTTGGCAGGCGCTGCAGCCTTCTTGGCGCCGGGGCGCTTGGCGCCGCCCGCGATGCCGAGTCCCTTGACGGGTGCGGCGGCGGGTGCCGGTGCGGCAGGTGCCTCGGTAGCGGCCGGTGCCGCGGCTGCGGCAGGTTCAGCCGGGGCAGGCGCGGGCTCGGCCTTCGGCGCCGGCGGTGCCTCGACCGGGGCGGCCGCGGCGGCCGCCTTGGCGGCGGCACCCTTCTCCGGCAGCGTCACACTGCTGAGGTCCAGGGTGCCGAGCAGCAGCTGGGCCACGTCGAGCACCTCGACCTCGTCGGCCTTCTCCCGGTCGCCGACACCGTCGGTGATCATCACCCGGCAGAACGGGCAGCCGGTGGCGATCTTCGACGGGTCCAGCGCCAGCGCCTCGTCCACGCGTTCGTGGTTGACGCGCTTGCCGATGTGCTCTTCCATCCACATCCGGGCGCCGCCGGCGCCACAGCACAGGCCGCGGTCGGCATGGCGCGGCATCTCGGTGAGTTGTGCGCCGGAGGCGCCGATCAGCTCACGCGGTGCGTCGTAGACCTTGTTGTGCCGACCCAGGTAGCACGGGTCGTGGTAGGTGATGTTGGCCCCGCCCTCGACGGGCTTGACCGGCACCAGCTTCTTGTCGCGGATCAGCCGGTTCAGCAGCTGGGTGTGGTGCACCACGGTGTAGCTGCCGCCGACCTGGGGGTACTCGCGGCCCAGCGTGTTGAAGCAGTGCGGGCAGGTGACGACGACCTTGCGGTCCACCCGCTCGACACCCTCGAAGAGGTTGTTGAGGGTCTCGACGTTCTGAGCGGCCAGCTGCTGGAACAGGAACTCGTTGCCCGAGCGGCGGGCCGAGTCACCGTTGCAGGTCTCGCCGTCACCCAGAACCAGGAACTTGACCCCGGCCGCCGACAGCAGTTCGGCAACCGCCTTGGTGGTCTTCTTGGCGCGGTCCTCGTAGGCGCCGGCGCAGCCGACCCAGAACAGGTACTCGAAGCCGGCGAAGGATTCGACGTCCTTGCCGTACACCGGCACGTCGAAGTCGACCTCGTCGATCCAGGTGAGGCGTTCCTTGGCGTTCTGGCCCCACGGATTGCCCTTGCTCTCCAGGTTCTTGTAGAGCACACCGAGCTCACCGGGGAACTCGGACTCCATCATCACCTGGTAGCGGCGCATATCGACGATGTGGTCGATGTGCTCGATGTCCACCGGGCACTGCTCGACGCAGGCACCGCAGGTGGTGCAGGACCACAGCACGTCGGGATCGATCACGCCCAACTGCTCGGCAGTGCCGACCAGCGGACGGGTGGCCTGCGCCGGGCCGGAGCCCAGGACACGCTCGAAGCCGGACTCCGGCACGTGGTCGTGGGCGTCGTGCTTGGTCTCGACGAAGCCGCCCTCGGCCGAGGCGAACTGTTCGGCTTCGTTCTCACCGGTGGGAATCGACTTTCCGCCGATGATGTAGGGCGCCTTCGCGAACAGATGGTCGCGCAGGTTCATGATGACGAGCTTGGGCGACAACGGCTTTCCGGTGTTCCATGCGGGGCACTGCGACTGGCAGCGGCCACACTCGGTACAGGTGGTGAAGTCGAGATAGCCCTTCCAGGTGAAGTCCTCGATCTTGCCGCGGCCGAGCACGGCGTCCTCGGCGGGATCCTCGAAGTTGACCGGCTCACCCTTGTATTCGACGGGCAGCAGCGGGCCCAGGGCGTTGGGCAGCCGCTTGTAGGTGACGTTGATCGGGGCCAGGCCGATGTGCAGGTGCTTGGAGTGCAGCACGATCAGCAGGAAGGCCAGCATGACGCCGATGTGGCCCATCAGGGCGATGGTCTCGATCCACACGTTGGCGGTGGTGCCCAGGGGAGCCAGCAGGGCGGCCATCCCGTGCGAGAAGAAGGCGCCCCAGCCATAGGGGAACGCCTCACCCAGGGCGTTGACCGATGCGCCGCGGAAGAAGGCGTAGGTCGCGATGACCAGGAAGATCATGAACAGGATGAGCCAGGCGCCGCCGGTGTGCGAGCCGTAGAAGCGCGACGAGCGGCCCAGCTCCTTGGGCTCCGAGCGCAGCCGGATGATCGTGAAGACGATGATACCCAGCAGCACGGCGACCGCGAAGAAGTCCTGCAGGAAGCCCAGCACGTCCCACCGGCCGACGATCGGGATGTGGAACTCCGGGTTGAACAGCACGCCGTAGGCCTCGAGGTACACCGTGGCCAGAATGAAGAAGCCCCACATGGTGAAGAAGTGCGCGATGCCGGGGATCGACCACTTCAGCAGCTTCTTCTGGCCGAAAACCTCGGTGAACTGGGCCTTGATCCGGTCCGGGATGTCGTCTTTGCGGCCGGCGGCGTCGCCGACGGGCTGACCCGACCGGATGAGCTTGGTCAGGAACTGCACACGGCGTGCGGCGAAGACCAACACGATGGCGGTGGCCAGCAGGCCAACCACCAGCCGGCCCCAGTCGAGAGCGGTCACGGACTGCCTCCCTGTTGTAAGCTACTCACCGGTAACTTAGTCTAAGTTACCGGTCGGTAACTTGGCTCCATTCCAGCTCATAGTTGCATCTCGGGGAACGGCACCGCTACAAAGGCTGCCCTAAGTTCCCGGATAGTGTCCGGGGTCACGCCTCGCTGGTCAGCATCGCCCGCAGCATCGACAACATCTCCGAACGGGATTCGGCACCGAGGCGCCGACGGATGCGTGCGACGTGGTGCTCGACGGTTTTCGCCGAGATGAACAACTGGGCGCCGATATCCCGATAGGGCATACCCATCAGGAGAAGCTCGGCGACTTCGCGCTCCCGATCCGACAGCGGCGACGACGTCGGCCGCGCGTGGCCGGTCCCGGAACCCGGTTCCGGGGCGGGCGCACCGGGCTCCTCGCCGCCTTCGCCTGCGGCGACCTTGAGATCGCGGGCAATCTGGAGCATCAGACCCGACACCTTGGGATCGCTGGCCTGCAGAGCGGCCTGCCCGGCCAAGCGGGTGGCATCCGAGGTGAGTCCGAATTGGGCCAGGCTGTGCGACGCCGTGTTCACCTCGTCGGCGTCGACCTGATTGGCGAGCACGCGCAGCCAGGTCCGCCCCGCCCCGGCGAGTGCCTTGGCGAACGGGCTGTGGGCAGCGGCGGCGGCCAGCGCCTGCCCGTGCGGTGTCACCGCGCCCGGGTCACCGGCCAGGATCCCCGCATGAACCCCGGCCCAGTGCAGCGGCACCGACCAGGTGGGCGGATTGCCGAGCGCGGACAGGATCGCGAAGGCCTGCTCGAGGGCCGGGGCAAGGCGGTCCTGCTGGCGAATCCGGGCCGACGCCACCCACAGCTCGCCCAGCGGCAGCAGGCTGAATAGGTCCACCGAATACTCCGCCAGCACCTCCACGGCCGCATACCAGTGTTTGTGCACCGCGCCGGTGTCACCGCCACGCCGGGCGATCGCAGTCCGCAGGGCCGCCGCCCACAGCGCATCGCGGCGCTGCAGCGCGGCGTCGTCGATGCTGGCCAGATCGCTGCCGGCGCCGGCGAGGTGACCGTCCTGCATCTTGGCCCAGGCCAGCAGTAGCCGATGCCGGTGACCGTAGAGCGGATCGGGGTTGTCCCGGCCCGCGCGCACCGCCCGGCTGATCACACTGCGGGCACGCACCGGATCGCCGGCGTGTAGAGCAGCCAAGGTGACCACGGCGACCGGGCTGTCGGGAAGCACCTGTGCCGCCGAGTACTCGACGGCCATGGCCTGCCCGAGCTTGGTGGCCGCCGCCGAGTACGGGCCCGACACAGTCGTGAGTAACCCGTCGGCCAGTGTGCGAGCTGCCCGCGAGGCTGCCGTCGGCGGACCGGCGTCCGCGGCAGCCAGCGCCGCTGCCGCCGCGGCCGCATCGCCGACCGACGTCAGCACGATCGTCGCGGCTGCGCTCACCACCGCCTCGGGATACGGGCCAAGCCAGGTGAACAGTTCGGCGGCCTGAGCGCTGTTGCCGGTGTGCGCCGCCATGCTCGCCGCGACGCGAACCGCGGCGGCTCGCTCCCGCGGATCTGCCGAGCCCAACAGGTCGTCGGTTTCGCCGGCGGCGGCCGCGCAGTCACCGGATCGGGCGAGTGCGTCGGCGAGTTCGGGACGCAGTTCGGCAGCGCCGGCGTCGACCGCTGCGCGGTACAGGCGCGCGGCCGAGGCGGGATCGCCGCGGCCGGCGGCGGCCTGTTCGCGCAGCACGTCGGCTAGCTGCTGGTCGCGAACACCATGTTCGGCCAACCGCAGCGCCAATGCCGGTGACAGGGTCGACATGTCGATCTGTGAACGCAGGAGCGAGGTTTCGAGCTCGCGATGACGAGCATTGCCCACCACTTGTGCCGCTGCGCGGTGCACCGAGCGCAGGAAGTGCGGGCTGTGCGACGGTTCCACCAGGCCGGTGGCCCGGGCCCGGTCCACCAGCAATTGGGCGCGTTCGGCGGGAACAGCGAGGGCGGCCGCGAGGTCGGCAGCGCCGAGGTCGTAGCTCAACGAGCACACCAGCAGAGCGTCCAGTTCCGGCTCTGCCAACCGGCGTAGCCGCTCGATAAGTGTGAAAAAGGCAGTCTGGGCAACCGTGTTGGGTGACGGGTGTCGCGCTGAATCGGCCACCGCCGACACCAGGAACGGAATGCCTGCGGTCGCGACCATCATGTTGGTGACTAGTTCGCCGCGTGGGGGGTGTCCGGACGGATCAGCCAGGAGGCGCGAAACATCAGCTGCGGCAAGAGGTCCCAGGGTTATGCGGGGACGCTCGCGCTCGATGGCGGTGACCAGCGCACGCAACGCCTCGTCGCTCTCGCGGGGCTCGGCGGCGGCGACGACGGTCGAGTCCGGCGCGCCGGCCAGCTCGGCGAGGCGGCTGAGTTCCTCGGGGCCGAGCAGGTGCGCGTCGTCGATCACCACCACCGCCGGACGTTCCTGCGGGCCCGGCAGTCGGGTGCTCACCGCCGCCCCGGTGGCGCGCATCGCCTCTCGGATCGCGGCCAGCACGGTGCTCTTACCGGTACCGACTCCGCCGGTGACCAGCGCCTTGACCGGACCGGGCGGTGTCGCCGTCAGGGCATCGACCACCACCTTCGCGGCTGCCGGAAGGCTCTGCAGCGCAACCAGTTCGGTCACGGTGTGGCTAGCTCTCGGGTCCGCCGACAGCGGGGATCAGCGCTTCGGTGGTGACCACGGCCTGGTGAGTCGGCGGTTGTGCGGTGGTGGCTGCCGCGGCCGCGGTCGTTGTGACCACTGCTGCCGTCGTCGTGACCGCGGCGGGTGTCGTGGTCGGCGGTGCGACCGTGGTGGTCGGCGGCGCGACGGTCGTCGTGGTGGTGGGTGCGGCGGTGGTCGTCGTCGTCGGTTGAGTCGTGGTGGTGGTCGTCGTCGGCGGAGTCGTCGTGGTCGTGGTGGTGGTTGTGGTCGTTGTGGTCGTCGTCGTCGTCGTGGTGGTGGTTGTGGTGGTCGACGGCGTGGTCGTGGTGGTTGTGGTGGTGCTGACCGGCTGGGTGGTGGTCGAGGCCGGGACGGTCGACACCGTCGGGCTGCCGTTGTCGCCGGTCACCGTAACCGTCTGTGGCGGAACAACACTCGTGGTGACGGCATCGGCGGTCTGCTCGCCCGGCTTGGTGACGCGGGTGGTCGTGGTGGTTGGTGTGCTGTCCGCACTCGTCAGCGTGATCGCCAGGCCGCCGACGGCCACCGCGGCCACCGCGGCGGCGACCCCGAACAGCAGCGGCGGTCGCCGGTACCACGGCACCGGG
Source organism: Mycolicibacterium anyangense (assembly GCF_010731855.1). Lineage (NCBI taxonomy): Bacteria > Bacillati > Actinomycetota > Actinomycetes > Mycobacteriales > Mycobacteriaceae > Mycobacterium > Mycolicibacterium anyangense. Next base: position 4,734,577 of record NZ_AP022620.1, read on the forward strand.
GCGTCGACCAGCGCAGTCTCCTGGGCGTCGGAGTCGAACTCGATCATCGGCCGCGCGCCGCTGGCACCTTGGGCCTGCTGCGCGTAGTCGAAGGTGTAGTCCTCGCCGGAGTAGGGCACCGGCTCCTCGCCCGCCTCGTCGTCCTGCGACCAGGCCAGTGCACGGAACGTCGCCGACGGCGAACCGTCGGTGGCTGACTCGGTGGCGGCCGCGCCGGCCGCGCCGGCCGCCCATGCCGCGGGCGCCAAACCAGTCGGGGCATCGGCGGCGGCAACAGACATGCCGGTCGGCGCGTCCGGGGCGATACCCCGCGCCGCGATCACCGCGGCTCCGATGGCTGGGTTGAGACCGGCCAGTGGCGTGGTGACGACCGGCACGCGCAGTTCCTCGGACAACCGCTGGGTGATGATGGGTATCGCCGCGCCACCGCCGACCGTCGCCACCGCGGCCAGGTTGACAGCGGGAATCCTGTTGCGCTCCAGGGCATCCCCCAGAGCATCCAGGAAGCCGGCCAGCGGCTCGGCGATCAGGCCCTCCAGCTCGGCGCGCGTCACCCGGATCTCGGTGCGGACCCCGGGAAGCTCCACCGGCACCACGGTCGCCGTCTCGGCGGACAACCGCTCCTTGGCCTGTCGGCATTCGTCGCGCAAGCGGGTCAGCGCGCCCACCGCGGCGGTACTGGCCGGATCGGCGTTGGCGGCGTCGCGCACCGCGGCCAGCACCTGGGTGAGCAGCGCCTGGTCGATCTGTTCACCCGAGAAATCGGCAAAACGCACGGTTTCGCCGATGGGCGCCATGTTGGCGCCCGCGTCGGCCAGGGTGATGTTGGTTCCGCTGCCACCGAAATCGCACAGCGCCACCACACCCTGGCTGGGCAGACCGGGGTCGGCCTGAAGGGAGGCCAGTGCTGCAGTGGCATCCGAGATGAGTGTCGGGGCCACCCCGCCGGGGGATAGCGCGGGCCGTGACCGCAGCGCTCCCCGCAGCGCGCCGACGGCGCCGGGGCCCCAGTACGCGGGCACGGCGATGACGATGGTCGATGGCGGCTTGCCGTCGTCGACGGCCCGCGCCATCGCCTCGAGGGCTTCAGCGGCCAGTGCCTCACCGCTGTGTGCAGACCCGTCGGCAGCCACCAGGGGGACCGGATCTCCGACTCGTTCGACGAAGCCGCGCAACACCTGACCCGCCTCGGTCAGGTTCGGGCTGGTCAACTCCGGGTTCTGCGACGGGACGCCGACCTCGGCGGGGCGGTTGTCCCACAGCGTCAGCACCGACCTCCGGGTCACCGGCTGGCGGCCCGGGCGGGCAGCCGCCAGGTTGACCGTCCCGATCGACAACCCCAGCGAGTCGCTCAATTCGCACTTCCCTTCAGCTGCGCGCAGCGGCGGTTTTCACCATAACGGCTGACTGCCCTGATCCCCGGCAATAAACCCCTAATGGCGTGGAATCCCCTAAGGCTGCATCCCCTAACGTCGCCGTCAGCGGGATGGGTTCGGCACCGATCCGGGTGTCTGGTTTCGCCGATAGCATTCTTGTCAGCAGCTGGAATTCCGCTGTGAGTATCGGCGGTAGGGGAGAAGACGTGACATGGCAAACTCGTTGCTCGACTTTGTGATGTCCTTGGTGCGCGACCCCGATGCCGCCGCACGCTACGCCGCCGACCCGGCCGGCGCCATCGCTGACGCTCACCTGCCCGATGTGACCAGCGTGGATGTCAATAACCTGATCCCGATGGTGGCCGATTCACTGTCCACGGCCACGCCCACCTTCGGTGCCGACCCGAGCGGGGGCGGCAACGTGTGGGCCAGTGGCGCTGCCACCGCCGCCTTCGACGCTTTCGACGCCGCGGTATCGCATCCGGTGGCCGATACGCACCCGGTGGACACCGGCGTCATCCAGGACCCGGGGGCCGCCGACCATGTCCTGGTTGCCGACACCGGCCCGGACTCCGCGCTGTTGGATCCGACGCCAACCGACCCGTCGACTCAGTTCGCCGAGCCCCAACTGGATCAGCATGCCGATCCCGGTCACACCCCCGACTGGATCACCGACGCCGGCTGGGAGCACTCCCACACCACCGACGCGCACTCCGGTGCCGAGCATCCGGGATTCGACCTCTTCTGACCCTTGCCCACGGTCAACCCCACGTCCCGCGACGTGGGGTTTAGGCGTTTTTGGGGCCGTCTCCTAGGGACCCCCTAATCCCCTAACGGAGAGCCCGCAACGATCCCGGGTGGGGGTAACGCGACGAGGGGATCTCGCCCCGTTTTCGGGTTCCGGCGGCGGCCATAGCGTGATGTCCAGATCGCCGGACAGCCCGGCGGGCACGCCCGAAAGGTTCCGACCATGCTCACTCTCATCGACTGGATCCTCAACCTGTTCCGCGACGAGGACGCCGCCCGCTCCTTCGTCGCCGCCCCGGATCAGTCCCTGCGCGACGCCGGCCTGGCCGGCGTCAGCCCGGCCCAGGTGTCGGCGGTGGCCGCCACCGCCGTGCCGGGACTCGTGCTCGGCGACGGCGACCCGATCGCCGGCCTGCAGCGCGCGGTGTCCAACCAATACGGGTTCGCCCCGGCCTACGCGCCAGCGTTCCAGCCGGTGTATGCACCCGCGCCGACCTTCGCCCCGCAGACCGACCTGGCCAGCCACAACGACACCTCGCTGCTGAGCCCCGACCAGGCAGCCGGCGCGAACGCCCAGCAGGGTGGCTTCAACCTCGGCTTCGGTGACATCACGTTCGGCAACAAGACAACCCAGACCGCCACCGACGGCGGTGTCGTGGTCGGCGGTGCCAACCGCGGTGACATCGTCAGCGGTGACGGTGCGGTGCTCGGCAACAGCAACGACGTCAACAACGGCCACGTGGTGGCCGGGACCGGCGCCAATGTTGCTCTCGGACATGGCCAGATCGACGACCACGGCACCACCGCAACCGGTGGCAGCACCGTCATCAAGGACAACGGTGGGCCGGTGTTCCACGACGTGGACGCCAGCGGCGGCAACGGCGGCGGCGCCAGCGCCGGTGGCAGCCTGATCGGGCTCGGTGGCGGGCATGCCAGCGGCGGCAACGCGGGCGGCGGTGGTATCACCGTCATCGACGGCCACACCTCGACCAACAGCGGCAACTCGGTCAGCGTCCCGACGCACACCCAGACCGCGACCACCGCCTCGACCGCGGTCAGCGAGCACACCGACAACTCGGTGCACCCGACGACGGTGACCGACATCGCCACGCACGACAGCTCGAGCCACGCACTGTTCGACACCAGCCATGACACCACCCTGGTGAACAGCCACCTCGACAACAGCAACGATCTCGCGCTGGCGTCGGGCAACCACCTGCTCGGCTTCTGATCGGACGGCGGCGGGGACCTTCAGCAAGTCTGGAGGTCCCCGCCAGTTGTCTGCGCATACGGTGGACAACCGGGAGGACACGTGACGCAACCGCAGCAAGACCCGCGCCGGGTACAGGTGATCGTCGAGCTGATCGAACACACCAGCGCGATCGCCACCCTCAACGATCGGGCGGACCTGGCGGCACGCCTGGCGGAGGCCAAGAAGCGGATCAGCGACCCGCAGATCCGGGTGGTCGTCGCCGGGCAGCTCAAGCAGGGCAAGAGTCAGCTCCTCAACTCGCTGCTCAACGTGCCGGTGGCCCGGGTGGGCGACGACGAGACCACCGCGCTGGTCACCGTCGTCAGTTATGCCGACGAGCCCACCGCACAGCTGATCGTGTCGACCGGTGACGGGCTGGAGCCCGATGTCGTCGACATCCCGGTCACCGACATCCGCCACGACCTGCGCCGCGCACCACAAGCCGGCGGGCGTGAGGTGCTGCGGGTGGAAGTCGGCGCCCCCAGTCCCTTGCTCAGAGGTGGCCTGACCCTCATCGACACCCCGGGCGTCGGCGGCCACGGGCAACCACATCTGTCGGCCACGCTGGGCCTGCTGCCCGATGCCGACGCGATGCTCATGGTCAGCGATACCAGCCAGGAGTTCACCGAACCCGAGATGCGGTTCATCCGCCAGGCTTACGAGGTCTGCCCGGTCGCGGCGATCGTCGCCACCAAGACCGACCTCTACCCGTACTGGCGCCAGATCGTGGACACCAATGCCGCCCACTTGCAGCGGGCTGGTCTGGACTTGCCGATGATCCCGGTGTCCTCGCTGCTGCGCAGCCACGCGATCCAGAGTAACGACAAGGAACTCAACGAGGAATCCAATTTCCCGGCGATCGTCAAGTTCCTGTCCGAAAAGGTGCTCTCCCGCGAGAACGATCGGGTGCGCGACCATGTGGTCAACGAAATCCGTTCCGCTGCAGAACATCTGCGGCTGGCAGTCGACGCCGAGTTGGCCGCGCTGAGTGATCCGGATGAGATCGGCAGACTCACAGCAGATCTGGAGCGTCGCAAGCAGGAAGCCCAGGACGCCCTGCAGCAGACCGCGCTGTGGCAGCAGGTGCTCAACGACGGTATCGCCGATCTGACCGCCGACGTCGACCATGATCTGCGGGCCCGGTTCCGGGCCATCACCCAGCACGCCGAGGGGGTCATCGACGGGTGCGATCCGACCCAGCAGTGGGCCGAGATCGGCGCCCAGGTCGAGGACGACGTGGCCAACGCGGTCGGGGACAACTTCGTCTGGGCCTACCAGCGTGCCGAGGCATTGGCCGCCGAGGTGGCCCGCACCTTTGTCGAGGCCGGCCTCGATGCGATCAAGATGCCCGAGGTCAGTGCGCGGGAGATGGGTGCCGAGGTGGGCAGGCTCAAGTCGCTGGCGCGGCTGGAGTCCAAGCCGATTGGCAAGGGCCACAAGGTGATCACCAGTATGCGGGGTTCTTACGGCGGTGTGCTGATGTTCGGCATGCTCACCTCGGTGGCCGGGCTGGGCATGTTCAACCCGCTGTCGTTGGGCGCCGGGTTGCTGCTTGGGCGCAAGGCATACAAGGAGGACATGGAGAACCGGATGCTGCGGGTGCGCAACGAGGCCAAGACCAACCTTCGCCGCTTCGCCGACGACGTCCTGTTCGTGGTCGCCAAGGAATCCCGCGACCGGCTCAAGAACGTCCAGCGCCAGCTGCGCGACCACTACCGCGAGATCGCCAACCAGACCACCCGTTCGCTCAACGAGTCGTTGCAGTCCACCATCGCGGCCGCCCGTCTGGAGGAGACCGAACGCAACAATCGCATCGGCGAGCTCGAACGTCAGCTCAACATCCTGGGCCAGGTGCTCGACAACGCCGAAAAGCTGTTCCCGGCAAGGTGATTGCTACGGCTGCGGGTACAGCGTCCGGGTCTCGTTGAGCCGCGGTCCGGTCCGGATGGTGCCTGGCGGATGGGTGACCCGGGTCGGGAAGCTGCCCGGGAAGGTCGGTGCGACCGCGCCCGGTGGGGGTGCCGTCGGCACCGCCGGGGTGTCGGTGGGCGTCGTGGTCGCCGTCGTCGACGCGGCCTCGCCCGGCACGCCGATATCCGTGGTGGACAACCGCACGGTGGTGTAGGTCGTCGAGGTGCCCGCCGTCGTGGTGGCGGCGAAGTGCGGGGGCTCGGGCAGATGTGTGCCCGGTGGTACCACCGTCTCGCTCTCGCCGCTGCTCCAGCGCCCCGACATCGTGATGACGGCGAACACCAGTCCGGCGATGATGCCCAGACCGAGCAGTCCCGCTGCCAGGGTGGCCGCCGAAGAGCGGTACCACGGCGTCGTCGGGGCCATGGCGGCTGATACTAGCCGTCCGGCAGTACGCGCGCTGGACCGTAGACTCGACCCTCGATGAGCACCAGCGATCAGGTACGCGCCATCCTGGCCGGCACCCGTCGCGCCTATGAGACCGAACCCGGATACCAGCAGCGCCCCGACGTGTTCGCTGAGCTGGACCGGATTGCCGCCCGGCTCAACCAGCCGATTCGGATCGCGTTGGCCGGCACCCTGAAGGCAGGTAAGTCGACCCTGGTCAACGCCCTGGTGGGCGAGACCATCGCGCCGACCGACGCCACCGAGGCCACCCGCATCGTCACGTGGTTCCGGCATGGCCCGGTCCCCAAGGTGACCGCCAACCATGTCGGTGGCCGGCGGACCAATGTGCCGATCGCCAGAGCTGACGGTCTGACCTTCGACTTCGGTGATCTCGACCCGGTCCAGGTCGCCGATCTGGACGTGGAGTGGCCGGCCGTCGAGCTGATCAACACCACGATCATCGACACCCCGGGCACGTCGTCGCTGTCCCGAGACGTCTCCGAGCGGACGCTGCGGCTCTTGGTGCCCGACGACGGGGTGCCCCGGGTCGACGCCGTGGTGTTCCTGCTGCGCACCCTGAACGCCGCCGACATCGCGCTGCTGCGGCAGATCGGTGAACTGGTCGGCGGGTCTTCGGGCGCACTGGGGGTGATCGGGGTGGCGTCACGGGCCGACGAGATCGGTGCGGGTCGCCTCGACGCGATGATGTCGGCCAAGGATGTGGCCAACCGGTTCACCGAGGAACTCGACCGCACCGGCATCTGCCAGGCGGTGGTCCCGGTGTCCGGGTTGCTCGCCCTGACCGCGCGCACGTTGCGGCAGAGCGAGTTCGCCGCCCTGCAGAAACTCGCCGCCGTCGACCCGGCCGACTTGAACAAGGCGATGCTCAGCGTGGACCGGTTCGTCCGACCGGACATCGAGCTGCCCGTGGATGTGCCCACTCGGGCCGCGCTGCTCGACCGGTTCGGCATGTTCGGCATCCGGATCTCGATCGCGGTGCTGCGAGCCGGTGTCCAGGATTCGGTGGCGCTGGCCGACGAACTGCTCGAGCGCAGCGGGCTGGTGGCGCTGCGCGATGTGATCGACCAACAGTTCGCACAACGCTCAGAATCACTCAAGGCGCACACCGCCCTGGTCTCGCTACGCCGGTTCGTCGAGGCCAACCCCATTGCGGCGACGCCCTACGTGATCGCCGATATCGATCCCTTGCTCGCCGACACCCACGCCTTCGAGGAACTCCGGCTGCTGAGCCAATTACGTTCCCGGCCAACCACCTTCACTGACGATGAAATGGCGTCGCTGCGGCGCATCATCGGCGGGTCGGGGACCGATCCGGCCAGCCGGCTCGGGCTGACCCCCGAGGTGCCCTACGACGGGCCGCGGGCCGCTTTCGCCGCCGCCCAACGGTGGCGCCGGCGCGCCGAGCACCCCCTCAACGACCCGTTCACGACGCGGGCCTGCCGGGCGGCGGTGCGCAGCGCCGAGGCGCTGGTGGCTCAGTACGCCGCACGCGGGTACTGAGGGCTACTGGCCGTTCTGGCCGGGCCGCGGGAACAGCGTCGGCAGGGTGGGCAGCACCCGTTGGGTGGTGGTGACCGTCTCGGTGGTCGTACTGGTCACCACCGCTGTGCTGGTGCTCGTCGACGTACTCGTGCTGGTACTGGTGCTCGTCGACGGTGTGTCGGTGGTGGTCGTGGTGGTCGGCGTCTGGCTGGTCGTGGTCGGCGTCTCGGTGGTGGTGCTCGCAGACTCGGTCACGGTCGCGGTGGTGCCGCCGGTGCCCGGTGCCACCGAGGCAGGCGACGAGGTGTCCACCGAGGACGTCGGTGTGGTGCTCGACGTGACCGACGGGCTGGTCGAATCACCGCCGGTGAACTTGACGACGGCGTAAACCAGGAACGCCAGCACCACTGCGGTGAGCACACCAAGACCGATCAGCGCCAACGGCTTTCGATACCAGGGAGTCGGCGGCTGCGGGTCGGGATACTGCCCGTAGCCGGTCGGCTGGCCATAGCCCGCCTCCTGGTAGTCGCTGTACGCCTCACCCCCGGTGCCGCCGTAGTTGGCGTACTGGGTGGGGTCACTCTCGGAGTAGTTGTTCGGGTCGTCGGGGTAACCGTCGCGCGCCACGGGTTCCGATAGTAGCCGTCAGCCCCCGCCGGGCTGGTTGGGGAACGCCGGGCGGTGGGTGGGTCGGACGCTGATCTGCGGGGGCCTGGTCTGCGGTGTGGTGACGTTGGGCCGGCCGTTGCCACCCTGACTCGGGTACTGCGGCACCCACGTGTTGCGGGGCTGCGCCGAGGCCGGCGGACTCTCCGGCGGTGGTGGCGGGGGCGGGGGCGGCTCCGGCGGTTTCGAACTGCTCAGCGGTGTGGTCGACGGCCCCGTGGTGGCCGGGGCGGTGTCCTGGTTGGGCTTGCCGGATTCGCCGGAACCGCGGACCACCAGCAGCACCGCCGCGACCAGCATGGCGACCACGGCCGCACCGATGGCCCACAGTGCGATCGTTGCCGACTGCTTGCGGTACCACGGCCGTTCCGGGAACCAGAACGCGTCAGCGGCGAACGGGTCGAACCCGTCGTCGGCAGCGACTGCCGGCAACGCGGGGTCGGTGGGCGGATCGGCGTCGTCGACCGGCGGCGGGGGCCCGGTGACAGCGGCCGGTTCGGCTGGCGGTGAGCCGGCGACCGAACCACTGGGATAGGGCTGGTCGGGGTACGGACCGAACGGATCGGGGAACGAGATGGCGTCCTCGGCGGAATAGCCGGTGGCCCCGGTGGGGTCAGTTTTCGCCACGGCTACCTATGCTAGCCGCCCCGCCAGCGCGAACGTCGCTTTCCGCAATCACGCGAGTTGGCGCGCCACCTCGGCGAACAACTCCAGATGGTCCAGATCGGACAGGTCGAGCACCTGCAGGTACACCCGCTGCACGCCGGCCTCGATGAAAGGGGCCAGCCGGTCGACGATTTCCGACGGCGTCCCGACCAGCGGGGTGTCCTTACGCAGTTGGTCGACGTCGCGGGAGATGGCAGCGGCCCGCCGCGCGATCTCGGCGTCACTGCGCCCGGCGCACACGACGAACGCCGCCGAGTAGACGATGTCGTCGGGGCTGCGGCCCACCTTCTCCAGGGCAGCGCGGACCCGGCCGTACTGCGGTTCGACGAAGTCCAGGGTCGGGAAGGCCAGGTTGAACTCCGCGGCGAACCGTGCGGCCAGCGCGGGCGTCCGCTTGGCGCCGCCACCGCCGATGACGATCGGCGGGTATGGCTGCTGCGCGGGCTTGGGCAGCGCCGGCGAATCGGTGATGGAGTAGTGGGTGCCCTGGTAGTCGAAGGTCTCGCCGGCGGGCGTGCTCCACAGGCCGGTGATGATCTCGAGCTGTTCGGTGAGCCGCTCGAAGCGTTCGCCCAGCGGCGGGAAGGGGATCGCGTAGGCCTGATGCTCGGCCTCGAACCAGCCGGCTCCGATCCCGAAATCGACCCGGCCGGCGCTCATCGCGTCGACCTGGGCGACCGAGATCGCCAGCGGGCCGGGGTAGCGGAAGGTCGCCGACGTCACCAGCGTGCCCAGCCGGATGGTGGTGGTCTCCCGGGCGATCCCGGCCAGCGTGACCCACGAGTCGGTCGGGCCGGGAAGACCGTCCCCGCTCATGGCCAGGTAGTGGTCGGATCTGAAAAAGGCTGAGTAGCTGAGGGATTCAGCTGCCTGTGCGACGGCGAGCTGATCGTTGTAGCTGGCGCCCTGCTGAGGTTCGACGAACACACGGAAGTCCACCTGCGCCAGCTTAGAAGACCTCGACGCCTCCCGTGCTGATGAACATCCCGTGGCCCGTCCCGTCGTTGGTGAAGCGGGTGCCGCTGCTGCTGGCGTCGATGGTCCAGCCGACCGCGTGATAGGTGCTGTAGTCGATCGGTGTGGTGGGGATCGCGCCGAGGTTCCCGCTGATCCAGCGGACACTGCCCGCAGCGCTCACTTCGACACCGTTGGCCGGCTGGTCGTTGACGACCGGTGGATTGGTGAAGTTCGACTCGCAGCCCACCGATTCGGAGTTGATCTGGCAGCGGGTCTGGCCGGACTTGGTCTCGATGTAGACGTATCCGCTTGAGCTGGGTGACAGCGTCTGGCCACCGGTCGAGGGGCCGGACGGAGTGGTCGTGGTGGTGGTCGGCGGGGCGACGGTGGGCCGGCTGGTGGGAAAGCTGGGTTCCCCGCCGGGGCCGCAGCCGGGGCAGGTGGCCGCGCCGTCGGTCGTGGTGCTGCACCCGGCGGCCGCCATACCGGCGGTGACCAGCAATGCCGCCGCCAGGCCGGCTTTCACGCCGTGGGATGAGCGCATCGGTCCAGACTACGCACTCAGTGACGAAAGTTACTGCAGTGACCCGAGCGGTCGAGCCTCGTGATCCGGCGAGGCTCGGTCAGGCCACGTTCACCGTCAGCAGCACCGGCGCCGGGGCCGGCACCACGGCGGCACCGGGCGGCGGGGGCAGCGGGGGATCGGTCGGGGCGATCACGCCGGAGCCGGTGGCTCGGGCCACCACCCGGGCGAGTGCCTGGGTGGTTCCCACGACGATGTCGCCGGTGATCTTGACCAGTGCCTCGGCGATGCCCGCCAGTGCGCTGATCAGGAAGATGTCCTGATCGACGATCCCCTGCAGCTGGTCGGTGATGCTGGTGACGAAGTTGTTGAGGAAGTAGGGGATCGAGGCGAACACGGTCCGCACGCCCAGCGCGATGTCGGTACCGATGTTCGGATAGCCGTACATGTCGATCGCGTCGTTGAGCGACTGCACCAGGTCGACCGGGTCGACGATGCTGCTGCCCTTGGTGCCCAGCGGGACGCCGTCGAAGTCCGAGCGCGATGGTAGGCCGAACAGGTTGATGATCGTGGGCGTGATGTCGGCGTTGGTGTAGCCGAGGTTCTGCTTGCCGTCATTGGCGTCATCGCCCTCGAGGTCGAAGATGATGAACGACGACGTCTCGTTGGGGGACTGGAAGCCGTGGCCGAACCCCTGCGACTGCTGGTGGCCGTGGTCGGTGGTGACGATGACCGTCCACTTCTCGCCGTTGTTGTTCGGGTCGGCTTCCCACGCATCGATGGCGGCCATGATGTCGGCGATGTTGTCGCTGACATTGGTGACGGCCTGGGCGTACTGCGGTGACCCGCCGCCGTAGGCGTGGCCGGCCTCGTCGACCTGCACCTGGTAGGAGAAGATGAACGTCGAGTCGGTGGCCTGGGTGTTCTGGATCATCTGAATCGTCTTCGACACCACCTGGCTATCGGTGTCGGCCCAGCTGTTGGTGAAGTCGACGAAGTCATTGACGTCGGCCTTGTAGCCGCCGGCATTACCGATGTCGTTGATGTACTTCCAGTCGGCGATCACCGCGGTGTTGATCGAGGGGTTGTTGTATTCGATCAGGTTGAACACGGTGGGCCAGGCGTTGTAGGGCGCCGGGTTGAACAGGTTGTTGATCACCCCGCTCTTGCTGTCCCACACACCGGTGAGGATCGTCGTCCACGACGGGCCCGAGATCGTGGTGTGCCCGACGATACTTGTTGCGCCGGTGACGCTTTGGTTCATCAGATTGATGAAGCCGGCGTTGGCGACCGGGTCGGCGAGGATCTTGTCGAGGTTGGTGCCGTCGGTCCCGATCAACAGCACGTGGGTGGGCGTCGCGGACAGCTGGGTGATCAGCGCGCTCGCGCTGCGCACCCGGGCGCTGCTGGCCGAGGCACTCAGGGCGAACGCGGCGGCCGGTGCCGGTGCGGCGGGGGTGGGCAGCAGCGGCAGTAGCGGAATCGACACGGGGGCCGCCGGGGCGGGGGCGCGTACCAGTGCGGGGACGACGGCGGCGGCAAGCGGGGCCGACGCCGCCGGCTTCGGTGCCGCCGTGGCGGTCGGTGCCGCAGTCGCGGGCTCGACGACGCCGACCACGTCGGTGTCGGTGGCGGCCGACTCTGCTGCCGGAGCGAGATCGCGCAGCAGCGTCGCCGTCCGGCGCACCACAGCACCCGACTCCGGCGAGTGGGTCTTGGCCGATGATGTGGTCGGTTGCGGCGAGCTGTCCCCGGCGGGCGATCCGGTTCGAGCCGACGTCCCCGCCGACCTGGCCGACCGGCCCGCAGTGCCGGCATGCGAGGCGGCACCGCCGGGGTCGGACTGCGAGGTGCCCGGCGAGTCGGACGAGGGGGATTCGGCGTAGGCGACCGCGGTCCCCAGCGCCGTCCCGGCACCCGCGACCACGCCCGCGACCGCGGCGCCCAGGCAAACCTGTTTGATCGTCGTCATATCGCACTCCCGGTCTTCGTCGGCTGGTATGCGGCTGTGGCCGTGACGGTAACGCGCAGCCAGCGGATGCACAGGCGTTTCACAGTCTTTGCGCAACTGGCGCAGGTCAGTGGTCCGGGCCCGCGGGTGCGATCCCTGAGTTGTCGACGAACAGGATTGGTGAAGACCAAGATCAGGCTAGATTCGGACGCCGAACCCGCAAAAGGAGCCTGATGGCGAATTCCCCCCTGCTGTTCAACCCCAACACGGCCGACTTCGCGCAGTTCGACCCGGAAACCCGGCGCCAGCTTCGGGCGCTCATCGACTGGTTCGAGGCGCGCGGCAAGGTCACCCTGTTGCAGGACGATCTGGACGCGACCTGGGTGTCGGACTTCCTGGACTTCATCAAGCGCGAACGGGTCTTTGCCACGTTCCTGACTCCGTCCGAATACGGCATCGGCGACGACAACAAGCGGTGGGACACTTCCCGCAACGCCGCCCTCAGCGAGATCCTCGGCTTCTACGGTCTGGCCTACTGGTACGCCGAGCAGGTGACGATCCTCGGGCTCGGACCGATCTGGCAGAGCGACAACATCAAGGCCAAGGAACGCGCCGCCGCCCAACTCGACGCCGGCGGGGTGATGGCGTTCGCGCTCTCCGAACGTGAGCACGGCGCCGACATCTACAACACCGACATGGTTCTGACGCCGGCCGCCGCGGGCGACGAGGAGGGCGTCGTATTCCGGGCGTCGGGCGAGAAGTACTACATCGGCAACGGCAACGTGGCCGGGATGGTCTCGGTGTTCTCCCGCCGCGCCGACGTCGACGGACCAGACGGGTACGTCTGGTTCACCGCTGAGAGCACCCATCCGGCCTACCGGCTGATCGGCAACGTCGTCCACGGTCAGATGTATGTGAGCAATTTCCGGCTGGAGGATTATCCGGTCCGCGAGGAGGACATCCTGTGCACCGGGCCGGATGCTTTTTCGGTGGCGCTCAACACCGTCAACGTCGGCAAGTTCAACCTGTGCACCGCCTCGATCGGGATGTGCGAGCACGCCTTCTACGAAGCGATCACCCACTCCAACAACCGGATTCTCTACGGCAACCCGGTGACCGACTTCCCGCACGTGCGAGCCAGTTTCGTGGAGGCCTACGCCCGGCTGGTGGCGATGAAGTTGTTCAGCGATCGCGCCATCGACTACTTCCGCAGCGCGAGTTCGCAGGACAGGCGCTACCTACTGTTCAATCCCGTCACCAAGGCGAAGGTCACCTCCGAGGGTGAAGTCGTGGTGCGTTTGCTATGGGATGTGTTGGCGGCCAAGGGGTTCGAGCGCAACACCTACTTCGCCGAGGTGGCCCGGCTCATCGGTGCCCTGCCCCGGCTCGAGGGCACGGTGCATGTCAACGTGGCGCAGATCCTCAAGTTCATGCCGAACTATCTGTTCAACCCGGTCGACTACCCGGTCATCGGCACCCGTGACGACCCGGCCGACGATGCGTTCTTCTGGGCCCAAGGGCCGGCCGGCGGTGCGTCGAAGATCCAGTTCTCCGATTGGGCTGCCGCTTACGAGCGATTCTCGGATATCCCGAACGTCGCCCGGTTCCTCGACCAGGCGCGGGCACTGCAGAATCTGCTCACCACCGCCGCGCCGGACGCCGACCAGATGCGCGATCTCGACTTCATGCTGGTGGTCGGTCACCTGTTCACCCTGGTGGTTTACGGCCAACTCATCCTGGAGCAGGCCGACCTGCGCGCTATCGACCGCGACGTCATCGATCAGATCTTCGATGTTCAGATCCGCGATTTCTCCGCGTATGCTGTTGCGCTGCATGGTAAGTCGAGTTCGACCCCGGCACAGCAGGAGTGGGCGCTGGCCGCGGTGCGCAAGCCGGTGATCGACACCGACCGGTTCGGCCGGGTATGGCAGCAGGTGAAGAGTTTCGACGGCGCCTACGAGATGCGGCCCTAACCGACGGTGACCTGCGCGGTGAAGGTCCACGCCTGCTTCTGACCACCTGGCCAGGGCTGGCCGTAGCTGGTGGTGATGGCCGCGGTACCGGGTGCCATCGCCTCGAACGTCCACTCCTGCGATCCGGATGCGCCGGGGCGGCCGTCATCCGGGGCGACGGTGCGGTGGCCGGTCTGGGTCAGGACCGCGCCGTTGCTGATCTGCGCCTGCGAGTCCCACTGGTAGCCGGTGGACGGATTGGCGCCCAGTGACACCGTCAGCGCGTCTCCGACTCGGAGACTGGCCTGCCGGGTGACGGTCTTGTGGGTGAGGAGGTCGTCGTAGGACACCGCGACTGTCACCGTCTGCCGAGGCGGCGGACCGGTATGGCTGCAGCCGGGCAGCACCAGCGCAGTGGCGATGACGGCGATCAGCATTCGCCGGTTCATCGGGCCGGCACCTCGAGCCGTCCGCGGTAGGCCCGCCACACCATCGGGCCCAGGGCCACCACTTCGACCGCGATGGCGATCACCCAGCCCAGCGTGAGTCCGGTCAACCCGCCATTGATGGCGCCGATGGCTGCCCCCGCCAGTTCCAGCACGCTCAGCACACTGATCAGGACGGCCTCGCGGCCCACTGTGCCCAGGATCCGGGCCATCGCTACGTGGTGGTCGCGGACCACCACCCCGAAGCCGCCGAGGCACAGGATGATCAGGGCCAGGTGACCGCTGCTGGCATAGGCCCCGCCGAAGATCCGCAGCGCCAGGCCGCCGAACGGCAGGATCAGGATGTTGGCGACCAGGCACGCCAGCATGGAGAACCGCAGGGTGACGCCGAACTCCTTGAGGATGGTGCTGGAATCCCGTGCCCCGGAGGCGAACAAGGCACTCGACAGGGCCAGCGGCAGGACGAACACGAAGCCCGCCAGGGACCACACAGCGTAGAGGTAGCCGGCCTGTTCTGCGCCCAGCGTGACGTTGGCGACGATCGGCATCGCGAAGTAGGGCACCTGCAGCGAGAGGTTCAGGCTGTGATGTCTGGCGGCCTCGAAGTGGATGCCGCGCAGAGCCGAGAAACTCGGCATCGCCTGGCCGATGGTGACCTTCTGCCGATACATCAGCCAGATCCCGACCACGGCAATCGACACCACATTGGCCACGAACCAGCTCGCATAGATGCTCAGCGATCCGACGAGGTACAGGGTGAGCGCGAAGACCACCAGCAGAGCGAGCTTCACCACCGAGTGGATCGTGTTGCGCCACAGCTGAATACCACCACCCAGCACGCTGAGCAGGGCCGCATCGAGCATGTTCGCGACACTCTGGGCGGCGACTCCGGCCGCGAACAGCACGGTGGCCCACACCTGATGTCCGACCTCGGTGATGCCGAGAAAGCTCGCGGGGAGCGCGAGTGTGCAGGCCAGGGCGGCAACGGCGCCGGCCACCCCGCACACCAGCGCGGCAGAGGAGACCAGCTGGGCGCGGCGATCGCGCATCGCCGGCAATTGAGCCATCAACGTGGTGCTGAAGCCAAGCACGGTGAACGGTGCGATCAGGTTCATGGCCGCGATCGCGGTCGCGGCCGAACCGACCGCCGAGGCGGGAAAGAACCGCGCGGCCACCACCCAATACAGGAAGCCGAGACCGGACGTCACCACCGTCGTCGACACCAGTGACGCGGCATTGCGGAACAGGAAGCTCAGCTTGCTCCGGTGTGCGGCGTGCTCTTCGGCGTCGCTGCTCATCCGGTGGCCTCGCGGTACATCTGCTCGATGCGTTCGACGACGGAGCTGACGGTGAACTCCCTGGCCCGGTCCCGGCCTGCTTCACCGTAAGCTGTCGCGCGCTGCGGGTCGGCCAGCACATCGGCCAGGGCGTCGGTCAGAGCGGCGACGTCGCCGGGCGGCACCAGCCGACCGGTGCGGCCGTCGACCACCATATCGACGATGCCGCCGGAGGCCGCGGCCACCACCGGCCGCCCGGCCGCCATCGCTTCGAGTACGACGGTGGGGCAGGGGTCGGCCCACACCGAGGGCACCACGACCGCCCGCGCCGACCGGAACAGGCCGACGACCTCGGCGTGCGGCAGTGGACCGGTCCACTGCGCACCCGGCGGGAACCGCCACTGTTCGGTGGACCGGCCGGCGAGGACCAGCTTCGGCGGATCCTGCAGCGCCGCATAGGCATCCAGCAGAACCTGTACCCCCTTGTCGGGGCTGAGGTCGCCGACGAAGAGCAGCGGCGCGTCGGGTGCGAAGGCCGGAATATCGGCCAGGACGATCTCATCGGGAATGAAGTTGGGAATCACCTGCGCGGTCAGGCGCGCGCTGTGCAGCCAGCCGTCCCCGGGCAGTGCCACCGCCTGGGCCACTGCGCTGCTGACGGCGGCGACCCTGCTGATGCCCCTGGCCCGCCGACCGGCAGCCCACGCATTGGCCAGCACCGTGACGGTGCCATTGGCCGTGCCGTAGTGATCGCCCGCGCAGGACAGGCACCGCTTCAGGCCCGGCCCTCCGCAGCGCTGTTTGCCGTATTCCATCAGACGTTTGGTGGCGCAGATGTGGCTGTAGTCGTGCAGTGTCATCACCAGCGGAAGGCCCGCTCGCGCAACCGGACCCAGTGCGCTGTTGACGATCCAGTTGTGGGCGTGGACGACGTCGAAGCGGTGCGTCTCGAGCTCGCGGCGGATCGCGCGGCTGACGACAGGGTCCGGCAGCGGTAGGGCGTGCGGTCGTTCGGGGTCGCTGTACAGCATCGGCAGCCGGGCGGCGGCGGTGTGCACCCGGACCAGCCGAACCCCGTCCTCCATCGTCTCGCCCGCGCTGTCGGCATCGGTGGCGAAGCCAAGCAGGGTGACCTGATGGTCGCGGGACGCCAAGGCGCGCGCCAGGTTCCACACATGTCGCTCTTCGCCGCCGGAGACCGGCGGCAGGAACTGGGCCAGCAGCAAGACTCTCATCGACGGACCTCCCGGTACAGCCGGAGCAGTTCGTCGGTGCAGTCGTCCCAGGTAGCGATGTGCGGCGGCGGGATTCGGGGCTCCGCGGCGACGGCCAGGGCGGCGGCGGCCACCTCGTCGGCTGGTGCCTCCAGTGCGATGGTGGTGGCCAGGCCGGCACGGCCCAGCTCGGACAACCCCGAGGTGTCGGCGACGAGCGCCTTGGCTCCGGTGCCGATGGCTTCCATCACCGCGACCGGGTGGGCTTCGTAGTCGCTGAGCAGGCAGACGACATCGGAGTTGGCCACCACATTGCCCATCTCGCCGCGCTCGTCGGGGCCGTAGCCGCGGATCGAAACATGCTCTGCGACACCGAGTTGCGCCGCCATGTCCCGGAGTTCCTGCTCGTAGGGCCCGCTACCGATCAGGGCGAGCCGCGCACCGGGTGCCTGCGCGAGGATCGCGGGCAGCGCTCGCAGAATGCGGTGGTGACCCTTGTAGCGTTCCAGCCGGCCGATCGAGACCAGCAGCGGATCCCCGGCCGGGACCGGTGCGGACGGGTCGACCGGCAAGGGATCGCATCCGTTGCGGATCAGCCGGATATCGCCAGCGGGGACCCCGAGCGCGGTGGCGAAGGTATCGCGCTCGAATTCGCACACCGCCACCAGGGCCGCGGCGCTACGTAGCCGCGGCGCAATCACTTTCCACTGCAGCGATCGGGCGGACTCCCGCAGCCCCGACGAGCTGCCGCCGGTGTGGAACGTCAGCACCGTCGGGATCTGCGAGCGCTTGGTAGCCGCCAGGGCCATCGGGGGTACCAGGGTGTGCACACCTTGGATATGGGCGACGTCGAAGTCGTTGGTGTGCCGCAGATAGCGGGTCAAGCCCGGGGCGAAGTAGTAGTCGCGTGATCGCGGATAGGCCGGCCAGCGCCGCACCCGGTAACCCGCCATCCTCTCGTCGACGGGGAGCTCTCCGGTGGTATCGGTGGTCAGCACGGTGACCTCGACACCCTTGGCCGCGAGGCGCCGCGACACCTCGTGGATGTGGGTCTCGATCCCGCCCATGAACGGAAGCGCACGGGCGGCCACCATGGCAACCCGTAGCGGGCGGGCGTTGTCACCGCTCATCGTGTTCCTCCCCGCAATGCGCCCAACCGGCCCGACGCAGTTCCTACCAGATAACCGAATGTGGTGTAGCCCAGCCCGATCACGATGGCAGCGGCGCGCAGCAGGCCGGCGGCCTGGCCGCGGAAGGTGTCGCCGATGCCGCGCGCCACCCCGGTGGGCAGAGCGACCCTGGTGTAGGTGCGCTCCGAGGACAGCCCGGCTCCCGCGCCGACGAGTCGGGTCACCTGAGCCTTGGACAGCCCCTCTGAATAGCAGCGGGTCCGGAAGTAGGAAAAGCTCTGCCGTGCGGCCGGAACGTGGTGGGAGACCGCGGCGGTGTCGTCGAAGAGGAACACCCCGTCCGGGTAGGTCGTGTTGGCGCGGATGCAGAATTCGGTCTCCTCACACCCGACCGGCCGGGAGATCAGCGCGGTGCGGCCGATATCGGAGGCGAATCCGCCTTCAGCGAACAACTTTCGGCGAAACGAGGCGTTGGCGCCGATGACATTGCGAACGACGCCGGGCTTCTGGCCGACGTAGCTGCAACCGATCACCCAGTCGAACTCCGGCGGCCACCAAGCCGGACGTTGCGTGGCCCAGCGCGGATCGATGCGGCCTCCGACGCCGAGCACGTTGGGGTCCTGGTAGTGCCGAGCCAGCCCGGCCAGCCAGCCGGGGTGGGCCGCGGCGTCGTCGTCGAGGAATACCACCACGTCCCCGGTGGTCAGGTCGACACCGGTGTTCCTGGCGCCGGATAGCCCCCGTTCGTGGCTGTTGGGCACCACCCGCACATCGGGCAGCCGCTCGATGAGCCGGGCTTGCAACGCCGGGTTGTGGTCGACCACCACGATCAGCTCATGCGGGGGCGGATCCTGTGCCCGAACGGATTCCACCGACTCCAGGATCTCGTCCCACCGGTCCTCGGTGTACACGCAGATCACCACGGCGCAACTGGTCACTTGGGTGCCTCTGTCGAGTCGGGCGATACGTGGATCGCGGATGGATCGTCGAGGATGTCGCGGACCTGGAAGCTGTCCCGGTCAGCGGCACTGAACACCGCCACTCCCAGGACACCCGCGATCGGAACCGCGAGCAGCGCGGCGGGGCCGACCTGTCGCCACGGCATGCGGGACCACCCGGCGCGCACGAAGGCCAAGGTGCGCCCGGGATTGATCAACACCACCAACCCGACAGCGACACCCACGGACATCGGCGTGAGCCAAATCCCTAGGAGCAGCAGCGCTATCGAGAACAGCGTCAAGCCGGCGACGATGGTCGCGAAGGACAGTGCCGGCCCGGCGTCGGAGTACCAGCCCCGGGCCAGTGCGCCGAGCCGCGGCCGGAGACCGCTGTGCAGGGTGAGGCCGATGAGCAGCCCGCCCAGCAGGCCCACGGCGAGCTGCGTCACCACCGTGACTGTCGGTGTCTGGCCGTACCAGCCGTTGCGCAGCTCTTGCACGCCAAGGCCTTTCAGGTCGTACAGCGATGTCGGGCCGTGCCGGTAGAGCAGTGTGATGCCGGGAACGGTATCGAATTTCGTCAGTTCCCAATCGGTGAGTTGCTGGACCTCGGGAGTCTCGCCCTTGAAGAAGTATGACCCCAGGTGCGGTAGCTGCTCGGCCCATCGCCGATCGACGTAGAGGTAGCGCAACTGCAGGATGCGCGCCGTCTCGGTCTCCTTCTCACCCCAGTCGTCGGCGAAGTACAGCGACGGTACGTCGGCGTCGCGGCGCTTGAGGATCGGCCACAGTCCTGCCCGGGCCGCGAACAGTGTCTCGTTGACCCGGTCGGCGCTCATGCGACTGCCGGGCGGAAGATTCTGCCGGGCCCATTCGACCGCGGCCAGCGTCTCGGAGTCCATCGAGCGGCTGTCGGCGGAGACCAGGTACTCACCCGGCAACCGCGACCAGGTGGCTCCGCTGCCCAGGATGTAGCCGCCCACGAACATCAACGACGCCAGCACGATGGCCGTTATCCGCGCGGTTCCGGACCTCCAGCGCGCAGCGGTGGGGGCGTGTCGCGGCTCATGCCACCAGAACCGGACGGCGTAGTGGCCGACCAACAAGCTGAAGGGCAGGAACAGGAAACTGCTGGAACGGTCGAAGATCTCGCCGCCCTTGGGCACCACCCGGGCAGCCATCAGGACGGGCAGCAGCACCACCAGGAAGAGCAGCAACAGCGAGGGTAGCCAGCGTCGGGGACGGTGTTCGCGGGGGCCGAAGATGTGCCGGCCCCACCAGCTGAACGCGTACACCGCGAGCGCCAGGACGGCCAGCGTCAGCATCAGCGCGTAGTACAGCAACAGCAGCCGCTCCCAGGACGGCAGGACGGAGCCGCCGGAATCCTGGAATGGCTTGCGACGCATGCCGGTCGAGAGTTGGTTCGACACGTCGTCGATGATCGGCCCGAAGTATCCCGACAGCATCGACCACTGCACCATGGCCCACGCCAGGGTCGCTGCCACCGCGACCAGCGCCCCGTACAGGATCCGCAGGCGGGACTGGCCGGTCTCGACCAGAGCCCACAACACCAGGAACACGGTGGTGAGAAAGCTCGTCACATGGTGCGTCACGGCAACGCCGAACAGACAGACGGTGACGCCGAGGAACAGCCGCACCGGGTAGTCCGAACTACGGGCCCGCGCCAGCAGGCTCACCGCTGCCAGCGCCAGCGGCAACGCCATGGTCTGGTAGGCGAATTGGGAGTTGAAGAAGACGAACTGGGGTGAGACCGCATAGGCGGCCACCGCCAGACCTCCGGCCCGCGCGTCCCCGGTCAATTGTTCGACGGCGTCGCAGAGCACCGTCACCAACATCAGCCGGCAGACGACAACGACGGTCGTCGCCGCCGCCATCGTGGGCAGGCCGATCTGGTGCAGCAGTACCGCGAAGGCTTCCAGGCCCGGGTATTGCGGGCTCACCCCGAGCAGCGGGTTGGCCTCGAACAGTCGGTGCGAGGAGATGATGTCGCCGAGGGTGCGCATGTGCAGCTGCTCGTCGAAGCCGGTGAACATCAGCAGGTTGGTGCTGTGCCACATCAGCGCCGGGGTGATGCCCAGGCACACCACGGCAGTGTTACGGGCGGCCCTGGTGAGCACCGGCCGGGTCAGGACCCACAGTGCGCTGGCGAAGGCGATCGCAAACCCGCCGACGGAGATCACCTCGGCCAGGCCGTCCTGGCCACGCAGCGCCAGCAGGACGGCGCCGACCTGAAGGGCCAGCGCCAGCGTCTGCCAGGCGACAAGAATCACGGTGTCATCATGAGTGTCATCGCCGTGTGGCGCTGTCACTTCTGTGGGTCGGGCGCGTCGGATGCCCAGCTCAGACGGCGTGACGGTCGGCGTCGTGATTGCTCACGCTGCGCCGAACCGGCTCTGGCGCGGCGGTCACTCGGCCGGCATCCGGCCACCCGCGGCCTCGAGTTGGCATAGCTCTGTCGCGCGGCGGCGCGCCGATGTCCAGGGAAAAGACCGCCGACGGTGAGTCACCGCAAACGAACGTAACCGCGCTCGGGTGCCGACATACTCGTCGCGGTTGCAAGCAGATCTGCCCGGCGCGGGATTCGCCGGCGGGCAACCTCATTCGGTGGAGCGTCTGAACTGTCGACTACGCCACAGGTAGGGCAGGAGTCCGCGGGCCGGCACCGTCGCGGGCCAGTCGTCGGCGCGGAAGTACGCATCCGAGCCGCCGTCGACGAACAGGACGCTGCCGCAGAGGAAGTCCGCGGAGTCCGACAGCATGAAGACCACCCAGTCGGCCAACTGGTCGGGGTCTCCGAATCCGCCGATCGGAACGGGGAAGGCCCGGATCAGCTTGGCCTCTTTCGGGGTGGCCAGTTGGCGCTCGAGGAGCGGGGTCAGGATCGCCCCCGGCGCCAGCGCGTTGAGCCGGATGCCGGCCCCGGCCCAGTTGCGCGTCACCGCCTGTCTGCGCACCCACCTGCTGACTGCGATCTTGGATGCGGCGTAGGCCATCGCCGGGGCGTTGCGGCCGAACAGGCGCACGGCGCGCACCGCCTTGTCGCCGTCGCCGGCCAGCAGGGCATTGACCGCTCGTCGGGGAACCACGGGCACCGTCGTCGTCGAATTGCTCGAGAAGACCACCACCTTGGCCCGGTCGGTGGTGGCTAGCGCGCCACGCCACGCCGTCAGCAGTTCGACGACCCCGAAGTAGTTGACCTGTGCGATCAGGCGAGAGCGGTCGGCACCCGGCGTCGGGCCGAGTCCGGCGGCCAACACCGCCCCGGCGAGGCGGCCGTCGCTGGCTGCCAGCACTGCATCGGCCGCCGAACGGCGCCCCGCCGCGGTGGACAGGTCGGCCGTCACGTCGGCCTCCTTGATGTCCACGGTGATGACGTGGTGGCCGTCGGCCCGGAGTTTCTGCACCACGGCCTGACCCATTCCGGACGCCGAACCGGTCACTGCGTAGGTACCCACGGGTGCACCTTAAGCGCACCGCGCTGTCGTGCTGCCCGCTTTGGCACACCTCGATGTGGTGACCGGCTGGACGGGAACGCAGGGCGCAGCGTTACGGTGAAGTCGCTCACCGTCTTTCGAGCCGTTCGGGTAACGGTCGAGTCGTTGGAGTAATCTGCCGCCATGCAGACCGAGGTCGACGTCGAAAGCCTGATGGGCTGAGCCGATGAGCACACACTTCGCCGTCCTGGCCACCCTGGCTCTGGCGATCCTGTTCAGCCCCGAGACCCTGGTTCTGGGACTGGTCGTCGCCAGCGACAAGAAGGTGCCTCGGCAGGCAGCGTTCGCGTTCGCGGTCGGCGGCATCGTGGGTATCGCCTTCGCCACCGTCATCGGCGTCCTGCTCGCCCACTTGTCCGGCGCGGGTGCGGCATCGACTGCCCACCACGACACCTGGGGTGGCTTCATCCTGCGGGTGGTCATCGCCGCGGCGTTGCTCACCATCGGCGTCTACCGGGCGATCGGAGCCGCCCGCCACAAGCCCATTGCCGACGTCTCGGAACCGGATCGCAAGACCAGCCGGTTGCGAGCCCGGCTCACCGAACGTTTTCCGGCGACCATGGGCCGGCTGGATCCCGCAGCAGACCTGACGCCGCGTCAGCGCATCGGCAGGGCTCTGTTCGCCGGTTTCGCGATCTGCGGCCTGCACCCGAAGGTGTTTCCGATCGCGATCGCGGCCGGCCACCAGATCCTGGAGATCAGCAGTCGCCCCGAACGCACCCTGGGGATCGTCATGTTCGCCGCGATCGCGGTGGTGCCCGCGCTGGCACCCGCTGTGATCGAACTGGTCCATCCCGGCGCCTCAGGCCGGATCAAGGATGGCTACGAACGGATCATGAAGGTCCACGGCCGCTGGATCGTCGCGGTCCTGCTGCTCGCCGTGGGCGTGTTCGTCGCGCACAACGCTTTCGTGCATCTGCCGACCCGGTGAGCGGCAACAGTGCCGCGCGATAGTGCTGTCCGGCTGAGTGGATTGCTCAGCGGGGTCTTCGTCACTCAGATCGTCAACAGCGCGGTGCACCTGGCCCAACCTCTGCTGGTCGCCGACATGTCCGGATCATTGGGCAGCGCCGCGTTCTTCTCGGCCTTCGGTACTGGGGTACACATGCTGGGCACCTACCTCGGCGGCTGGCCCACCGAACGATTCGGTGCGCGGATGGTGCTGGTCATGTCAACGCTGCTGCGCGGAATCGCCTTGGCCGGCATACCGATCGGGATGACCTTCGGCTTCGCCGGCCTGACATGGGTGATGGGTTGTTACACCGTGGAGGCGTTGATCCGCGGCTACGTCGACACCGCGGTGCATACCGTGCCACTCGAACTTGCCGGGCACCGTGGCGATCTGTTGGATCGCATCAACTCGAGGTACGAGGTCGCATTCGAAGTGGGGGCGGTGCTCGGGCCGCTGATGCTCGGTGGCCTGATGATCTGGTCGGCGGGCATCGTGCCGCACATCGTCATCCCGATCGGCTTCGCCATCTCGGCAGGGCTGTATCTGTTCATCCCGAAGACGTTTCCTGACAAGGCGTCGGCCTTGGGAATCGGGCATGCGCACGGCGGGACGTGGGCCGGCCTGAAATACGTTCTGGCGCACAAGTATCTGTTGGTCGTCGTTGCTGGACTCATGCTGTTCCATCTCTACGAACTGCGCAAGATCCTCAGCGCGTTCTTCGCCAAAGGCCTTATGCACCATCCGGCCTACGTGGGTCACGTCGGATCGGCTTTCGCGCTAGGTGGGGTCGCGGGCGCAGTGCTGTATGCGGTGACGAGGCATCGCGGTTCCGGTGCGGGCTGGGTGTTCGCCGGTGCGCTGGGCACCGTGTTGCTCGCGGTGGGCTGGATCCCGGTGAACCTGCCGGTGATGATCGTCGCGGTGTTCCTGTTCGGTGTCGGCAACGTCTGCGCCCGGCTGGTGCTGACCCGATGGCGCCAGGAACTGACCCCGCTGGAACACGCGGGCGGGGTCACGGCTGCCTCGGAGTTCGGCCGGGCGGCGGTGTCGGTCGGGGTCAACAGTGCTGTGGGGGGCGCATTCTCGTCAGGCGTGGGGGTGTACGGCGCCTTCGGCATCGTGGGCGCCGTGCTGGCGGTGTTCGCGGTCATCCAGATGTGGCTGGCCCGGTTCCTGGGCCGCCGACGCGACGATGCGCTCGAGGCCGTCGAGAGCTGAGACGTCAGGGCGCGGCCTGCCAGGAGTTCACCGCCGCCTCGGCGCACGCCACATCGTCGGCGGTGCTGGCCCCGCTGACCCCGATCGCGCCGACGATCTCACCCTCGGCCCGCAGCGGGATGCCACCGCCGAAAATGACGAACCGGCCGCCGCCGTTGGCCTGCAGCCCGAACAGTTCGCCGCCCGGGGCGGCCAGCACGGCGAGCTCCGCGGTGGCGATGCTGTTCGCGACCGCGGTGTAGGCCTTGTCGACGGCGAGCGCCGGGCCGGCGATCTCGGCGCCGTCCATCCGGGCGAACGCGACCAGATTGCCCCCGGCGTCCACGACCGCCGCGGAGATCCTGACCGACCGGCGGTGTGCCTCGGCGTGCGCGGCCGAGACCAGGCGCTGGGCGGTGGACAGGTCGATCTTGGGCGCAGTCATGCGCGCCAACTTAGTGGGTGTGGCTGGATGCGGGTGACTGGCTGACGGTGGGGCAGGCGGCTAGCCTGCAGATCGGAGGTATCCGCTATGGCAGAGACACTGAGGGTCGACATCGCCGGCTTGATCGGTGCCAGCACGCAGGTGGCCGAGCAGGCCGCCGCGCTCGAGTCGTCGCACACCAGCTCGGTTCGCGGCCTCGCCTCGGCAGAGGAAGGCTGGGTTGGTTCCTCAGCGGATGCGTTGGTGGAGATGGCTGGCAAGTGGCAGACGATCAGCGCGCGACACACGGCGGCACTCGAGAACCACGCCACCCACATCGGCACGGCGGCTCGTCTCTTTGATGACATGGAACGACGCAACGCAGCCGAACTGCGGAACGTCGCTGGTCCGGCGGACCTTTAGCGGCTACTGGCTTTCGGCCGGCCAGCCGGGGTAGGCCGGCAGAGTCGGGAAGTCCGACCGTGGGTGCTCGCCGGTAGTGAGGAATTGCCGGCGTTCTTCGGATTCGGGAGCTTTGGCGGCGCAGGCGGCGAGGTCCTCGGCGAACTCGGGCCACTGGGTGCCAGGACCGACTGCGTCGGAAGGTGAAGATTCTGACAACTTCGCCACGACGCGCCAGCCTCCGAATGTATCAGTGAGCGCCGCGGGGGATGGCCCCTGCTGTGGACGCAGGCCCCTCGTCGCGGATGATGCTGGTGCTTTGAGCGACAATCGGAACGCTCCCACACCTGTCATTGCCCCATCCCACTGAGCGCTGGCGGCGTAGAAGCCGTTCTCGCCCTTTCGGGCGACACCCCAGCCGAAGTGGCAGATCACCGCCGTAGTGCGTAGGGCGTCTTCGGTAACCCGCAGAATATGTTCCCGGCTGGTCCCCACTGTTGGCTGCGTCCAGGGATAGTGGAGTTCTGGCCAAAGGTCCATTGAGTAGTTGGATGGGTCCTTGGACACGGTCTTGGCGACGGCGCTCTGAAAGCCGGGGTACAGGTAGTCGTTACTGCCCGCAGCCGAAGCTGCGCTGACCGATTCGAGGTAGGCCCGCACGACGACCGCGGGTTGTGACAGCAGGTCGATGCCTGGTTCACCACTCCACACGAAGCTGAAGTCGGACATCACCGCGGGCCATCGGTCCACAGGTTGTGGCGGCTGGCTGGGTGAGTTGCTGCTGGAACATCCGGATGCGGCGACGATCGCAGTAAGCAGACCTGCGACGGGTCTGAGGAGGACTCGGCTGATCGTCATCGTTGGGGATCCACATCCTCGGTGACCGCGTTGTAGCGGGTGGTCATCTGCACATCGATGCCGTCCACCAAATCTCTTCCCAAGGTGGAGTTCATCGCCGATCTGATCGCGTCGCTGTACTCGGCACTGGACATCGGCGCCGCGTAGTTGCGTGCGTTGTATTCCGATAGAGAGAGAATGCGGCGCGGTGCTTCTGGGTCATTGGGATCAGCTGGGGCTAGAAATGATCCGGGTAAGCCGTGGATCGGAGTGCCATTCTGCGCCAGCGCATTGAGCACCTGCTGTTCACCCTGGCCGATGTCAAGGTCGGGCACGGCATGCGGATCCCATTTTGCGGTCGGTTGTTCGCCGATGAGGGCTTGCTCGAAGGCCTTGGATGCCAGGTCGGTTCCGGGAACGCCGGTGGCATCGAGTCCGGCGAAGGCGAAGTCATAGGCGGACTTCTTGGCTGCGTACGCGGCCGCGGTCTTGGCATCGTCGTTAATGCCGGATGCGTCTGTGGCGCTGTGGATTCCGGAGTCAACAAGCCCCTGTAGTGTCATCGAATCGCGCAGCCGATGGTTGTCGCTGGACATGTCGACGCCGTGCTTGAAGTCGTTGGCGTAATCCATTTGAGCGTTGACGGCGTCATGTCCCGCCCGACCATTGAAGTAGTCAGAGGCCTGCTGGTCGGTACTGAGAACTGAGAAGATTCCCTTGGCAATGGGCATACTTCCGCTTTGTGCGTCGCCGGCTGTATCCGGGGTGGCGAACCCGGCATGCCTGCCTTCTGAAAGTTCCGCAATATCGGGGATGTAGGGAGCCAATCCGTGTGAAAGGCCGCGCACCAGTTCAGGATTCATTTGTCCTAGAGTTTGATTACCGGCCATATGCAGGAGATCCTGCTCGTGGTGGCCGACGTAGGACCCGTAAGCGGACGCCGTCTCGGCGGCGAGCTTGGCCTCGGGGCCGTCGGCCGCATCGCCGGTCCAGCCGAACATCGATCCTGCGGCCTTTCCGCCGTCACTCCAATCGGTCGAGGTCACACCCTTCATGAAGCGATCCGCGTAGGACGAGTCGCGCACGACGTCGTGCACTGCCAGGTGGTCTTGCCCGGCGGTGGCGAGCACATCAAGCGCGACGGGCCGACCGTCGTTGGTGATGACGGTCGGACCGCCCCGACCGTTGACCGGTGTGCCGTCGAACGTTGGGGCAGCCATCATTTCGGTGGCCTTGTTGAGCATGTTGCGATCCAGCGCGGTGCCCTGTCGGAGCACCGGGTTGCCGTCCTTGACGATGTTGGTCAGCTTGCCCATTTCGTTGAGATTGGACATTCCTTTGGACGACAGCACCGATTGGACGCTGGCGGGAAGTTGGCCGAATCCGCCCGCGCCGATGTTCTTCGGGTCGTCCACCGCGCCGGGGGTCAGTTCGGTTTTGGGAAAGTGAATGTTCGGATTGCTCATCAACTGCCACGAATCGCCGAGGATGCCCTTGTTGTCGCCGAGTCGCTGCTCAGCGGTATTGAGGGCCTCGATCGACATTCCGTGTTGCTGGGCCTGTAGCTGGCTCAACACCGAGGCCTGCATCGGGGTGAGAGGTGCCTTGCCTGCCCGCTGGTCGGCGGTGATCGAATCCAGCACCGACTTCACTTGCGCCGCCGCATCCTGGTTACCGGCGAGGGCCCGCTCGACAGTCTCCTGGGCGTCCTGTGGGGAGTCGATGTGATCCGTCCCGAGAGCGTCGGCCATGTCGCTGATCGCACTATTGACCGCTGCGCTGAGGTGTTGATCGGTGGAGTCTGCCCGGCGCAGCAGATCCACGATCGCGTCGTGGACGATCTGGACGTGATGCTCGATCTCGGCGCGTTCTTCGGGGTCCGCCGGTGTCGGATAGTGCAGCGCGCCGTCTGCGACGTCGATGGTGATGCTCCAGCGATCCGCCATGTGCTGGATGCGTGACCATTCGTTCTTGATCGACTCGACCTCCGACGCCGCCGACCGGACCGCGGTCGCGGCCTGATCGCATTCGTCGGCGTGCTTCTCCAGTTCGGTGCTGATCGTCTGTGCTTTCGCCCTCGCCGCCTCGAAGGAGTACCCCTCCCACTGCAAGCGGCTCATGATGCCGCCGATGTCGTGAGCGACGGCACGGGTATCGTTGGCGCGCCGTGTGGCGGCCTCGGCAACTGAGCGAACCGCGCCAGGATCCCATCGATCGAGGTCGGCGAGGGTAATGCTCACAGTGAGCAAACTTACCGCAGATCTGTACCGGTGCCAGTCACTGCCGCCGGGAACAAATCGCGGATCGGGCCCGTTGACCCATTCGACAACTTGAGTGGACTAGGCTCAACTAGGGCTTGACAGCCGGCATCCGGCAGGAGCAGTCTTGAGTCTGGTCCGCTCAGACCTAAGACGTAACTATTCAGGAGGAATTCATCATGGCTCGTGCGGTCGGCATCGACCTCGGGACCACCAACTCCGTCGTCGCGGTACTGGAGGGTGGCGACCCGGTCGTCGTCGCCAACTCCGAAGGGTCCCGCACCACGCCGTCGGTGGTTGCCTTTGCACGCAACGGCGAAGTGCTGGTTGGCCAGCCCGCCAAGAACCAGGCAGTGACCAACGTCGACCGGACCATCCGTTCGGTCAAGCGGCACATGGGCACCGACTGGACCGTCGAGATCGACGGCAAGGACTACACCGCGCAGGAGATCAGCGCCCGTGTGCTGATGAAGCTCAAGCGCGACGCCGAGAGCTACCTCGGTGAGGACATCACCGACGCGGTCATCACCGTCCCCGCCTACTTCAACGACGCCCAGCGTCAGGCCACCAAGGAAGCCGGCCAGATCGCCGGCCTCAACGTGCTGCGCATCGTCAACGAACCGACCGCCGCGGCCCTGGCCTACGGCCTGGACAAGGGCAGCAAGGAACAGACCATCCTGGTCTTCGACCTCGGTGGCGGCACGTTCGACGTCTCGCTGCTGGAGATCGGCGACGGTGTCGTCGAGGTTCGCGCGACTTCCGGTGACAACCACCTCGGTGGCGACGACTGGGACGACCGGGTTGTGACCTGGCTCGTCGACAAGTTCAAGGCCACCAGCGGCATCGACCTGACCAAGGACAAGATGGCCATGCAGCGGCTTCGTGAAGCCGCCGAGAAGGCCAAGATCGAGCTGTCGAGCTCGCAGAGCACCTCGATCAACCTGCCCTACATCACCGTCGACGCCGACAAGAACCCGCTGTTCCTCGACGAGCAGCTGACCCGCTCGGAGTTCCAGAAGATCACCCAGGATCTGCTCGACCGCACCCGTCAGCCGTTCCAGCAGGTCATCAAGGACGCCGGCATCTCGGTGGCCGATATCGACCACGTGGTGCTGGTGGGTGGTTCCACCCGGATGCCCGCGGTGACCGACCTGGTCAAGGAACTGACCGGTGGCAAGGAGCCCAACAAGGGCGTCAACCCCGACGAGGTCGTCGCGGTCGGCGCTGCCCTGCAGGCCGGTGTGCTCAAGGGTGAGGTCAAAGATGTTCTGCTGCTTGACGTTACGCCGCTGAGCCTGGGCATCGAGACCAAGGGTGGCGTGATGACCAAGCTGATCGAGCGCAACACCACCATCCCGACCAAGCGGTCGGAGACCTTCACCACAGCCGACGACAACCAGCCGTCCGTGCAGATCCAGGTCTATCAGGGTGAGCGCGAGATCGCTGCGCACAACAAGCTGCTCGGCAGCTTCGAGCTGACCGGCATCCCGCCGGCTCCGCGCGGCGTGCCCCAGATCGAGGTCACCTTCGACATCGACGCCAACGGCATCGTGCACGTCACGGCCAAGGACAAGGGCACCGGCAAGGAGAACACGATCAAGATCCAGGAAGGCTCCGGCCTGTCCAAGGAAGAGATCGACCGGATGATCAAGGACGCCGAAGCGCACGCCGAAGAGGACCGCAAGCGCCGCGAAGAGGCCGACGTCCGCAACCAGGCCGAGTCGCTGGTCTACCAGACGGAGAAGTTCGTCTCCGAGCAGCGCAGCGCCGAAGGTGGCTCGAAGGTCCCCGAGGAGACGCTGGCCAAGGTCGACGGCGCCATCGCCGAGGCCAAGACCGCGCTCGAGGGCAGCGACATCGCCGCCATCAAGTCGGCCATGGAGAAGCTGGGTGTCGAGAGCCAGGCTCTCGGCCAGGCGATCTACGAGGCCACCCAGGCTGACCAGGCCGCCGACGGCGGGGCCGCAAGCGGCTCGTCGAACGACGATGTGGTCGACGCCGAGGTCGTCGAAGACGAGGATCAGGAGCGCAAGTGAGTGAAGGTCAGGAAGAACCGGTAACTGTCACCGACAAGCGCCGAATCGACCCCCTGACCGGAGAAGTTCGCGAGTCCTCCGGCGCGGTCCCTAGTGGGCCAGCGCCGGAGGCGGCGAACGCCGGCGGGGACGCCGACAAGATCGCCGAGCTAACCGCCGACCTGCAGCGTGTGCAGGCCGACTTCGCCAACTACCGCAAGCGCGCGCAGCGTGACCAGCAGGTGGCAGGCGAGCGCGCCAAGGCCGTCGTGGTGAGCCAATTGCTCACCGTGCTCGACGATCTGGACCGCGCCCGCAGCCACGGTGACCTGGAGGGCGGCCCGCTCAAGTCGGTCGCCGACAAGCTGGTGTCCGCCCTGACCGGGCTGGGCCTGAGCGCGTTCGGAGCCGAGGGTGACGAGTTCGACCCGTCCCTGCACGAAGCCGTGCAGCACGAGGGCGAGGGCTCCAAGCCGGTGATCGGCACGGTGATGCGGCAGGGCTACAAGTTCGGCGAGCAGGTGCTGCGGCACGCATTGGTCGGCGTCGTCGACACCGTCGAGGACGAGGCCGGGCAGGCCGACACGCCCGCGAACGCGGCGGAGTCGGGCGCCCAGAACGCAGAATCAGATCAGTAACTACGAGAAAAGGTGAGGAGGTGACGCTGGATGGTTCAACGCGAATGGGTTGAAAAGGACTTTTACAAGGTGCTCGGCGTCTCCTCTGATGCCGACGACGCGGAGATCAAGCGGGTCGCCAAGAAGCTGCTCGCCGAGAATCACCCCGATCGCAACCCCGACAACCCGCAGGCCGAAGAGCGCTACAAGGAGGTCGGTGAGGCCCGCGATGTGCTGACCGACCCGGCCAAGCGCAAGGAGTACGACGAGACCCGCCGGCTGTTCGCCGGTGGGGGTGGCTTCGGCCGCCGTTTCAACGGCGGTGGTGGCGGCGGCGCGGGTGGCGGCTTCGGTGGCTTCAGTGGCGACGGCGCAGAGTTCAATCTCAACGATCTGTTCGGCCAAGCCGGACAGGACGGTGGCGCCAACATCGGCGACCTGTTCGGCGGATTGTTCGGCCGCGGCGCCCAGCCCCGGCCAAGTAGGCCCCGGCGCGGCAAGGATCTCGAGACAGAAACCGATCTCGACTTCCTGGAGGCGACCAAGGGTGTCGCCATGCCGCTGCGGCTGACCAGCCCGGCGCCGTGCACCAATTGCCATGGCAGCGGTGCACGTCCGGGCACCAGCCCCAAAGTCTGCGCCACCTGCAACGGCTCAGGGGTGATCAACCGCAACCAGGGTGCGTTCGGGTTCTCCGAACCGTGCACCGACTGCCGCGGCAGTGGCTCGATCATCGAGCATCCGTGCGACGAATGCCGGGGAACCGGCGTCGCCACCCGCACCCGCACCATCAACGTGCGGATCCCC
Organism: Mycolicibacterium anyangense; assembly: GCF_010731855.1. Taxonomy (NCBI): domain Bacteria; kingdom Bacillati; phylum Actinomycetota; class Actinomycetes; order Mycobacteriales; family Mycobacteriaceae; genus Mycobacterium; species Mycolicibacterium anyangense. Next base: position 4,766,557 of record NZ_AP022620.1, read on the forward strand.
CCGGGCGTCGAGGACGGTCAGCGTATCCGGCTGGCCGGCCAGGGCGAGGCCGGGTTGCGCGGGGCACCCTCGGGTGACCTGTACGTCACCGTGCACGTCCGCCCCGACAAGGTCTTCGGCCGTGACGGCGACGACCTGACCGTGACCGTCCCGGTGAGTTTCACCGAACTCGCTTTGGGCACAACCCTTTCGGTGCCCACGCTGGAGGGCAAGGTCGGCGTCCGGGTGCCCAAGGGCACGGCCGACGGACGCATCCTGCGGGTGCGCGGCCGTGGTGTCCCCAAGCGCAGCGGCGGGCATGGTGACCTGCTGGTCACCGTCAAGGTCGCGGTGCCGCCGAACGTGGAGGGCGAGGCGCTGGAAGCGCTCGAGGCCTACGCGGCGGCGGAGAAGGCCAGCGGGTTCGACCCGCGAGCCGGATGGGCAGGTAATCGGGCATGAGCGCATCGGAGGAGTCGCGCACATTTCTGATCTCGGTGGCCGCCGAGCTGGCCGGTATGCATGCGCAGACGCTGCGCACCTACGACCGGCTCGGCCTGGTCAGCCCCCAGCGCAGTTCCGGTGGCGGCCGCCGCTATTCGGAACGCGATGTTGAGCTGCTGCGCGAGGTGCAGCGGCTGTCCCAGGACGAGGGCGTCAACCTCGCCGGGATCAAGCGGATCATCGAACTGACCAACCAAGTCGAGGCCCTGCAGTCGCGGATGCAGGAGATGGCCCGTGAGCTGGAGACGTTGCGTGCCAACCAACGTCGTGATCTGGCGGTGGTGCCCAAGAGCACCGCGCTGGTGGTCTGGAAGCCCCGGCGGTAGGCACATTGTCCCGATCCAGAACTGACGCAGGAAAAGTTCGAGTAACTCTGTGCGTGAGTTCTGAATCAACGCACGCGGACGGTGAACGTGGACACTGCGGGCCGGCCGGGGACCGCTGAGCGGTAGCCGCCGGCGCGTAGCGCATTGGTCGGCGCCGCCATCGGCTCGATCGCGACCAGGTCCTCACCACCCGGTGCGAAAATCTGTGCCGCCGGGTAGCCGTGATCGAAGACGATCTCGATCCGACGGTCTCCGCCCGAGAGCGTGAACACCGCGCCCGCTTCGACACCGTCGAAGCCGTCGTCGAAGGTGGTATCGCCCAACGCCTCCGAGAACGGGCCCCACTGCTCGGCCGCCCCGGTCGGAATGCCGCTGTCGTCTACCGGCAGGTGGCGCAACGGCGGGGTCTGCAGCGTCCACTGCGCCCGCGGAACCTCGGGAATCCTGAAGTAAGGGTGGAAGCCGAAACACAAGGGCACCGATGCCACCGTCGTCGCGATGACCGTGGTACGTACCGTCAGGGCGCGGTCGGCCAGGGTGATGTCCAGCGTGACGATGTGCGGGAACGGGAAACTGGCCAGTAGCCGGGGCTGTCCACCGAAGTCGAGGTCCGCGGTCAGCCGATTGCCGCTCTGCTCGGTGACCAGCCATCCCGGGTAGGCCGAGAGCACACCGTGGATCGGTAGGCCGCGCTCATCGGCGCGCACCCCACCGACTCCCGGGGTCAGCGTCACCGCACCACCGCCCACGTCATAGGTGTTGGTGCTCAACCGGTTTGCCCACGGATAGAGGATGGGAATGCCCATCGTCTTGCCGTTGTCCAGATAGGCCTGCAGCCCGCGTCGCTGCCCCAGCAGTTCCACACCGCCATCAGCAAGCGAGGTGCAGATCATGCCGGCCGACGGCACGAAGGTGGCGGTGAGCGCCGAGGCGGGATCGGTCAGGACGACGGACGGCGGCTGGGCCATCGTCGAAGTCTAGCGATGATGCGCAGCGTCAGTGCTGCGGCGGCGTGAGCACACCGACCTGGCGGGCCCGACCGATGTTCGCCATCACCCGCTCGATCACCACGGCGTAGGCCGCACCGTCGTTGAGGATGTCCTCGCGACCATGGCGGCGCAGGAAAGCGTCCAGCCGCCGGTCCAGTGAGTGGTGCCAGTACTCCGGCCCGGTGAAGGGTGAACAGAGGAATTGCCAAGCGACGGTGTCGAGTTCGCGGTCGCCGGCAGCCTTGTCAGCCGAACCCGTGGTCACATCCCAGCCCCTTTGCTTGCAACCCCAACGATGATGCTCGTCTCACCGGGTGCAGGACGTAAGGGACGAAAGTCACGAAACGCGTGGCCGCGGGCCTCAACCCGAGAGCGGGTCGTGCTGGATGCGATCCGGCGGTGCTCCCTTGGCGATCAGGGCGTCGCGGGTGGCGTGCACCATGGCGGCACCACCGCAGATGAGGATCTGCCGATCGCCCCAGCCGCCGTACTTGGTCACCACCTCGGGAAGCCGGCCGGTCTGGCGGACGTGCAGCCCGCGCGGCGGTTGCACGTCGGGGTAGTCCGCCGCCCACGGCGGGTCGGCCGGGTATTCCGAGACCGGGGAGACAGACAGCCATGGGCTGGTGGCGGCGATTTCCCAGAGGGTGCGCAAGTCGTACAACTCGCAGGGGTACCGGGCGCCGAAGAACAGGTGCACCCGGGGGTTGTCGCCGAACCGGGACAGGTCCATGATGATCGACCGCAGCGGTGCCAGCCCGGTGCTGCCGGCCACCATCAACACGTCGCCGCCGTCGCGGTCCACCTCCATCGCGCCGTGCGGGCTCGACAGCCGCCACCGGTCCCCGGGCCGGCACTCCGAGACGATCGCGTTGCTGACCATCCCGCCGAGCACGGAGCGGACGTGGAACTCGATGTAGCCGTCCGGGTCGGCCGGCATGGCGGGGGACAGGTAGCGCCACCGCCGCGGCCACTGCGGAATCTGCACGTTGACGTATTGGCCCGGGTGGTAGGGCATCGGCCGGTCCAGGTGGAGGCGGACGACGGCCAGGTCACGTGAGACGCGGTGGTGTTCCAGGACCGTTCCGTCCCACCAGGGGGGACCGTCCTCGGCGTCGGCGGCACCCGACATGATGCCGATGATCAGGTTGATGGCCTGGGTGGCGGCGTCGTCGACGGCGGTGGTCCAGTCGTCGATGAGGTGAGTGCGCATCGTGGTGTACCAGGCGTCGCGCAGGGTGCCGTAATGATGGGTGGTGACGCCGTATTTGCGGTGGTCACGGCCGAGCTGGGCCAGGAAGCTCACCGGCGCCTGGGCTCGCTGCGCCACGAACTCCCCGAACACCCAGTGCATGGCCTGGCCGAACGCGGCGCGCTGGTGGTGCAGTTCGGGCGGGAACAGATCCCGCACGTCGGGGTCGATGGCGAACCAGCGGGTGTAGAGCCGGCGGATCAGCTCGGCGGAGCCGGTGGAGTGCGGGTCCAGGGCAGCGTGCAGCACCCGCACGGCGTCACGGTCCTCGAGGCCCACGGCCGCGATCTTAGGCCGGTCGGCTACAGCCCGTGAATGCCCTTGTACAACACCATCACCCCGATGACGACGAGGATGGCCGCCACCAGGACGGCGTGCTTCTCCTCCATCCAGGTCTTCAACCGGGTCAGCGGCTCATCCAGCCGCTCGCCGGCAACCAGATAGGCCAGCACCGGAAGCGCAACCGACGAGGCGGCCACGGCGGTGAACACCACGTCGGCGGTCCAGGCCCCGGTGGCGCCCAGCCCGGCCGACCCGATGGCCAAACCGGCTGCGGCGCACATGAACAGAACCTTGGGATTGACCACCGCGAGCACGATCGCGGTGACGAAGGCGCGGGGTGGCTTGATGGTCGTCATCGATGTCAGCCACGCCGGTGTGTGATCGGAACGGTTACGGGTGAACCAGCGGTACAACCCGAACGCGATGAGCCCGGCGCCGATCACGATGCGCACATACGGAGCCCAGGTCGGCTGCTTGTTGAGCCCGCCGAGAGCATTCGAGATCGCCACGAATCCGGCCGTCAAGCCGCCGATGCTCACGATCCAGCCGATCAGGAAGGCCAGGCTGGTCGGCCGCGGGGCAGGGGTGTGCAGCATCAGGATGCCCGGGATGATCGACAGCGGCGAGAGGGTGATGACCAGTGCCAGCGGAATGAGTTCGGCCAGCTCTGGGCCCAGACTGCTCGTCACGGGTGCCTCCTGCCGATAGTCAGACTGCTGTTGGTCGGACGACGTGCGGCCACGGCTGACCGTACTATCTGTGGCCGTGGGCATGGATGCCGACGAGGAAAAGGGTGACGACGGCCACGATCGCCGGCAGAGCACTCTGATCTACGTCTCGGGGATCGCAGCGGTGCTGCTGTTGCTGATCTTGGTGTTCGCAGTGATCCACACCTCGGAGAGCTCACGGCACCGCGAGAGCCCTCCGAACCAGTCGTCGGTCACCCGGACCACCCCGCCGACGACCTCCAAGACGACGACTACGTCGTCGACGACGACCCGGCCGATCTCCACCACGGAGCTCAATCCCACCGCCGGGCCGCCGCCACCGCCGCCGGTCGAGACCGCCGGCGAGTTGACACCGCCGGCGGAGAATTCGTCCACGCCCACCCCGACGACGACGGTGGTGCTCACCAATCCGTATGCCACCACATCGCCGCCGAACGCCGGTGCGTACTGAGTATTCGAACGTGCTCGCTACCAGGCGAAGAGGCGCGCTCGACGTTATGGTGAAGCCATGTCGTGCGACGTCAACCTGATGCCTGCCATCTGGCTCACGCCAGTGTCGGACAACGGCAACACGGTGTGACATCCTCGGGTGCCATGAATAACGTTCAGCCGCAGCACTTCTCAACGATCTGTCCGAGCGCATGACGCGGGCCAGGCACTAGGCGATGCCGACACACGTCCACTACGGTCACATCTTCCACCTGGCGGGGAGCCCCAGGATCACCGAAGCCGTCGACGCATTGGTGTCCATCCCCGACGGTGCGCTGGTCGTGGGTGAGGACGGCACGATTCTGTTCGTCGGTGAGCGGTCGCAACTACCGGACCTCTACGCGTCGGCCAGGGCGCACGACCACACGGGCGGCTACCTGCTACCGGGGTTCGTCGACACTCACATCCACTTTCCCCAGACCTATGCCGGTGCCTCCTACGGTGGTGGGCAGCTGTTGGAATGGCTGACGCAGTGCATCTTTCCCTCCGAGGCGGAGTTCGCCGATCCGGAGTTCGCGGCCGACGCCGCCCTGGAGTTCACCAGGCGGCGGATCGCCGCGGGCACCACTGCCGCGATGGTGTTCGGATCCGCGTTTCCGCATGCTCAGGACGCACTCTTCCGCACCACCCTCAAAGCGGGACTGCGGATCGTCTCCGGGCGTGGCATCCAAACCCGCGGGCCAGACAGTGCCCAGCCGCTGATCACCTCCGAAGGCGATGCCATTCGGCTGACCCGGGCTGAGATCGAACAGTGGCACGCCGCCGATACCGGAGACGTCAGTACCGCGTTGCTCCACGTCGCGATCGTGCCGCGGTTCTCGCTGGCAGTGACCCCGGAGACCCTGAGGAATCTCGGTGAGCTCTACGACGAGTTCCGCGACCGCGGGGTCTACGTGCACAGCCATCTCAATGAGAACGACCGCCCCGCAACCGGCGAGGTCGACACGACAAAGCAGGACTTCCACGTCAATACGTACCTCGACACCTACGACGGGAAGTTCTTGCCGGGTTCGGCGGTCGGCGGCAAGAGCCTGCTCGGCCGGCGGACGATCCTCGCGCACTGTGTGCACTGCCAGGATGTCGAATTGGCGCGGATGGCCGAAACCGGTACCTCGATCTCGCATTGCCCGGTCTCGCAGCTGTTCCTCGGCTCGGGGACCATGCCATGGAAGCGCACCGTCGCCTCCGGTGTGAACATCTCTGCGGGAACCGATTTCGGAGGCGGTGACGAATGGTTGATCCCCCGTGTCGTGGGTGATGCGTTCAAACAACACATCAGTGAGGCCGGCGACGATGGGGTGTCGATACACCCGGCGGAGATGTTGTTCCTCGCCACCCTGGGTGGTGCCCGGGCGCTCGATATGGAAGACCGATTCGGCAACTTCGACCTTGGTAAGGAAGCCGATTTCGTGGTCGTGCAACCGGCGGGTGCACTCAAGGGATTGCTGCGTAACGCCCTGCGGTCGCAGGAGGCCGAACTTGCTCGCGAGCAGACTCTGTTCGCACTGCTGATGGGTATTCGGGAATCCTCGGTGGCCGAGGTGTACGTGCAGGGCAACCGCGTAGGTATCTAGCGGGCACCGTTGACCCCAACATATTTCCCCGCTGAGGTGAGATCCTGACGGCCATGAGCGCAGCCATGGTCATCACGATCTTTCACCCGACCAACGATGCCCCCGGCTTCATCGACTGGGTCTCCGAGATGCGGGCCACCGCCACCGCCGCCACCGATTTCCGGACCTCGGTGCTGGGGCAGCCCTCGCTCGACTGGGGGATCGTTGTCAGCTTCGCCAGCGAGCAGGCCCTGCACGACTGGCTGGACGGCGCGGCGCGACGGGCGGTGCTCGAACGCGGTGCGGGGCGCGGAATTCTGCGCGCCACCGCGGATCTGGTGATCACCGAAGCTCACGGTGTGCCCTCGGGTGTCGGCATCTTCCGGCACACGGTGTCGCCCGGTCGGGAAGGTGAATTCATCTCTGCCGAAACACAATTGGCACAAGCCAGCGCGCACTTCGGTGGCTTCGAGGGCTGCTGCGCTTTCCCGCCGGCCGAAGGCGGGGAGTCGATCTCGGTGTTGCGGTTCCGCACCGACCATCAGTTGTCGACGTGGCTGGGTTCCCCAGAACGCGTCGAGGCGCTCGGGCCGCTGCGTTCGAGTCTGAGCGCTGAATTCTCCGTCGTCTCGGCCACCACCGCGTTCGGTACCACGGTCCGCACCGTCAACGGGCGCACCGCGATCACCCCGAAATGGAAGACTGCGATGCTCATCCTGTTCGTGCTCTACCCGACGGTGATGCTGCTGTCGCGATTCATGGGTCCGCTGCTCGACGGTTCGGGTGCCCCGCCGTGGCTGGCGCTGTGGCTCAGTCAGGTCGTCAGCGTCGCGGCGCTGCAGTGGGTGCTGATGCCGTGGGCGGGTCGGCTCTTCGGCATCTGGCTGGACCCGGTGGACGGCGCGGGTGCGCGGATCAGCGCTCTGGGCGCCGCCGTGCTGGCCGTCGGCTACCTGCTGACCCTGGGCGTCTTCGCCACCGTGCAGTGGTTGCAGTACTGGGATTACTCCCGGTAGCCGCCACGACGGAGGCACGCAGTGCGATGCTGATCACATCGGGAATCCGGGCTGGGTCGTCCTGCTTGACCCGAACGGAGCCATTGGACGAATCGCGTTCTGTCAGCACCAACATCGGAGGCACTGACCGTGAGCACAGCAGCATTAGCCGGGCGGCGAGCGCTGGTAACCGGTGGATCGCGCGGTATCGGTGCGGCGATCGTCCGACGACTGGCCGCTGACGGCGCTGCGGTGGCGTTCACTTATGCCAACTCGGCGTCGGTGGCCGAACAACTGGTTGCCGACGTGGCGGCGAGCGGTGGCACGGCGGTGGCGATCCGGGCCGACGCCGCTGATCCGGCCCAGGTGACGGCCGCCGTGGAGCGGACCGTCACCGAACTAGGCGGGCTGGATGTGCTGGTGAACAACGCCGGCGTCGCCGAGATAGCCCCCATCGAGGACATCACGGCCCAGCAGTTCGACACCATGGTCGCGATCAACATCGGTGGCGTGTTCTGGGCGGCGCGCGCCGCGGTCGCGCACCTGGGCGAAGGTGGCCGGATCATCAACATCGGCAGCGTGAACGCCGACCGGGTGCCCGGTCCGGGGCTGTCGGTATATGCGATGACGAAAGGCGCGGTGGCGTCGTTCACGCGTGGCCTGGCCCGCGAGCTCGGGCCCCGCGGGATCACCGTCAACAACGTGCAGCCGGGGCCCGTCGACACCGACATGAATCCCGACCAGGGCGAATTCGCCGACAGTCTTCGGAAGATCATTCCGCTGGGGCGATACGGTCACACCAGCGACATCGCCGCCATGGTGAGTTTCCTGGCTGGCCCGGAATCCGGGTTCATGACCGGCTCCCACGTCACCGTCGACGGTGGATTCGTCGTCTAGCTGCTCAGCGGCTGGCCGATCTCCTCGAGGACGGTTTGAGCGTCCAGGCCGGCACCCAGTGCGTGACGGTCTTGTGGTGTGCGCCGTAGGCGATCTGGTAGGTGACCAGGCCCCACCAATCGCCCTGTTCGCACAGGCCCCAGCAGCTCAGCGTTCCTTCGACGACCTTGTGCATCTGCAGGCCGTGGGGGTGGTAGCGGCCGGTTCGATGCGGTTCGCGCGGGAACAGCACCGTGAGGTCGATCAGCACCGGCAGCGGTGGACGCACCTGCCGGAACGGCGGCCGCACCGGCTGTCCGTGATGACCGATCGAGGTGAGCTCACCCACTGATCGATCATATGTTCGAACACGGTGGTGTCCACCCCTGCCGGGAGCTCACGCCAGCTGAGCCCCTGCGGCCCGCAGTTTGCGGTGCGTACCGCCGTAGGCCTCGGCGGGCGGCAGCAGTGCCTTGCTGATCTTCGTCACCGCGCTGTAGTTCACGTCGACCACGTTGGCCAGCGGTGACAGGCATAGCTGACTGCACAGCTGGTAGGCGTCGATCGTGCTCAATCCGTACAGCTCCTGGAGCCAGCGGACCATCTCGACCTGGCTGCAGCGCCAGGCGTCCTCGAGTGGACGCGCCGAGCCCACCGTGAGCAGGGCGTCGTCGTGCTCGAAACGTGGCCACGCCGGCGCGCCGCCCTTGATCAGGTCGACCACCAGGGTGACGTCCATCGCCCCTTCGAGTGCGGTGCCGCAGGTTTCTCCCTCGCCCTGGCGGTAGTGACCGTCGCCGACCGAGAACAGCGCCCCATCGACGTTCACGCCGAGGTAGACGGTCGTGCCGGCTCGCAGCTCGGGGGTGTCCATGTTTCCGCCGAAGTAGTCCGGGACCAGGGTGGTGCGGACTTCCCGCAGCGCGGGTGCGACCCCGACCGTGCCCATCATCGGAGCCAGCGGGATGTCGAGGGTGAAGTCGCTCTCGTGGGCGCTGAAGGTGGCGGTGCCTCGTGCCCGGTCGACCTGGTAGATCCAGGCCAGCTCGGGAAGCGGTGGTTGCAGGGTTGCGGTCCGGTCGGTGCCGGTGAGTGCGCCGAACAGCGGGATGGTGGTCGAGGCGGCCCAGTCCCTGGCCGGCTCGATGGAGACGAAGTGCAGCGCCAGGGTGTCACCGACCTCGGCCCCGGTGACATAGAACGGCCCGGTCTGCGGGTTGAGCTCCTTGGTGTTGAGGACCCGGCTGGGTTTGTCGGCGCTGGAGGTGACCCGTCCGGCGAACGCATCCTCGGTCCACAGCCGCATCGCGGTTCCTGGCGAGACCTCCAGCACCGGTTCGGCGCCGCCGAATGTCCAGACGTACTGGTCGGAGGTAGGAATGAACTCAACGATGCGCATCGACCGTCCTCGGGGTGAGCACGCGGGGCAGCAGGGCAGCGAACACAGTGCAGAGCACCAGCCACATCAGTGCCTGGGTCAGCAGCGAGAAGAGCCGGAAGTCGGCGAGCAGGGCGGCGGGGAAGTGGTCGGACACCTCGTCAAAGTGGGGTAGCAACAGAGCGACCAGGGTGACGCCGATCAGATACCCCCAGCCGGTGACCGCGACCGCCGCCCAGGTGCCCAGCCGTTGGCTCAGCCGGGCGGCCAGCGCGACGGCGACGATCGCCAGCCCCACCGAGGTCACCAGCAGCACTAGATAGGCGGTGGTGCGGGCGCCGATGGTGTCGGCCATGCCAATACCGGGCGGGTTGGCCGGAAAGCGGATCGCCGGGACCAGGTTGACCGCGACGAACCCCGTCGCCGCCAGACCGCTGACGGTCCAGCGGAGGTCGGTACGGATTCCGTGCCGGGTCCGGTACATCGACAAGGTCGCCACCGCGACTGCGAACAGGGCGCCGAGTACGACGGCGAACATGACCGTGCCGACGCCGGCGCCGACGTTCTCCTGCAGGGCGCGGCTGAAGACCTCGTGCTCGTCGCCGTGTGCGTGGGCCTCTTCGTGGCCGATCGCCTGATCGACGAGCGGTGAGACCAGGACGCGCGCGAAGCCGAACGCGGCGATCCCGCCCGCCAGGCCGGCGGTCAGGCCGAGGCCGATGATCTTGTTCATCGGGGGCACCTTTCAGTGGCAGGGGAAGCCGAGCAGATGCCGGGCGTCGTGGACGAACTCGTGGACGTGGGTGTCGGAGCCGAACACCGATACCGCGCCTTGGTCGAAGCCGATGAAGTAGAAGGCGATCAATGCCAGAAGGGTGGTCACCGTCAACTGCAGGGCGATGCCGGTGGTGGTGGAATCGGGCAGGTCGAGTGTCGCGCCGTGCTGCACGGCGGACTGTCCGGTGGTCGAAGACATCAGGTTCCTTTCGTAATTACTTCCAGATTGCAAATATTTCGCTTGCTCTGAATACCTGGCACGGTTCCGGCGGGTCAACCGGTGGAGTGGGATCGTCCCAAGCTGAAATCCAGGTTTAACAATCAAGCCCTGGCGAGTAAATCCTGTGTTACGCATGGCGGTACGGATTGCGCTGCGACACCGACGGTGCGCATAGTTCCAGATGAAAGTATTACGACCGTGAACTAATGATGGGAGAGCGGCATATGCACGGTCCACACGACCTGGGTGGACGCGACGGGATCGGACCCGTCGCCACCGAATTCCTCGAACCGGGAATCCCGGACTGGCGCTACCCGTTCGAGGGTCGGATGCACGCGGTGACCGCGATGGCCATCGCCAAGGGTGCGTTCAATCTCGACGAGCAGCGCCACGGTATCGAGCTGATGAAGTGGAGCGAGTACCTCGACTCCACCTACTACGCGCACTGGTTGTTCTCGGTGGAGAAGCTACTCAACGACAAGGGCTACATCTCCCACGAGGAGATCGACGCACGGATGCAGGAGCTGGGCACTCCGTCGATGACCCCGCACCCGCAGAAGCCGGAGACGCTCTCGCCGTTCGCCGAGCAGATGATCGAGATCCTGTGGAAGGGCACCCCACACGACCTGCCCGCCGACGCGCCTCCCCGCTACGCCGTCGGGGAGAAGGTGTGTGTGCGAAACATCAACGAGGTGACCCACAACCGGCTGCCCGGTTACCTGAACCGAGCGCCCGGCGTGATCGCCAAGCAGTACGGCGCTTTTCACGACCCCGCCGACAGCGCACACAAGCAGATCGACACTCCGCACCAGCTCTACATGGTCAAGTTCAGCTCGGTCGATCTGTGGGGTGACGAGGCGGTCGAAGACTTCAACCTGTACGCCGATCTGTTCGAGAACTACCTCGAACCGGCCTGAGATTAGGAGAGATGAACGAAATGGACTGGCTGTCTTTGTCTGACGTCGAGGCGCGGGTGAACGCGCTCGAGTCGCTGATGGTCGAGAAGGGTCTGGCCGAACACGAGGCCGTCGATGCCGTGGTGGCGTCCTTCGAGAACGACATGGGACCGATCAACGGCGCCAAGGTGGTTGCGCGGGCGTGGACAGAGCCCGAGTACCGCGAATGGTTACTGCGCGATGCCACCGCGGCGATTGCGGACATGGGGTTCACCGGTCTGCAGACCGAGCATATGGTCGCGGTCGAGAACACCGATGAGCGGCACAATGTCGTTGTCTGCACATTGTGCTCGTGCTATCCGTGGACGTTGCTCGGCATTCCACCGGCGTGGTTCAAGTATCCGCAGTACCGGGCGCGGGTGGTCAAGGATCCGCGCAGTGTGCTCGGCGAGTTCGGCGTCACGCTGGCCGACGAGGTCAAGATCGACGTCTGGGACAGCAGCGCCGAAATCCGTTATCTGGTGATCCCGCAGCGGCCCAAGGGGACCGAGGGCATGACCGTCGAGGAGTTGATCCCGCTGATCAACCGCGACTCGATGGTTGGGACCGCCCTCGCGACGGCACCGGGGAGCGCATAGATGACTGCGACGCTCGATTTGACCGGGTTCGACGATCTCGGCGGCACGATTGCGCTGCCCCGCTCCAACGGCGAGCTGATCTTCGATGCTCCTTGGCAGGGAAGACTTTTCGGACTGGTCGTGCACCTGTGCAAGTCCGGGGCGTTCGAATGGGATGAGTTCAAGGCGCACCTGATCGCGGTGATCGGTGACTCCGGAATCGACGAGACCTGTGACCCCGGCGTCTACTACCGGCAGTTCGGTGAGGCGTTCTGCCGACTGGCGGCGCAGAAGAACTTCTTCGACGCCGATCAGTTCCAGGAGCGGACCCTCGTCGAGGCCGAGCTACTCGCTCACGGAGATCATGACCACGGTCATGACCACCAGCACTGAGGCAGAAAGGGATTCGCAGATGTCGAAGATCTCTTCGCTAGCCGTCAGCGTTGGAGTGCTGGGCATGGTGTCGACACTCATGACGGCCACGGTGTGGAAGCTGCCGGTCTGGGTGCTGTTCTTGGCCTGGGCATCCTTCTTCTTCGTGGGCTCGGGACTGTCCGGGCTGCTGAAGTCGGTGGCCTGCAACTGGACCGGTATTGCCATCGCGACGGCCACCCTGTTGTCGGTGTCCCACACCTCCAGCGCCGTTCTGGTGGCAATCGCCGTGGGGGTCGGCAGTTTCGCGATGGTGCAGGTCTCGCGGCTGGCCTGGGTGTCGGCCGCGCCGGCCATCGTGTTCGGGTTCGCCATGACGGTCGGAACCATTGCGGCGACGGGCAACTCCGTCACCACCGTGGGTGTGTCGAATCCGGCGTTGATTGCCGCGACGACCGCGCTTGTCGGCGCCGGCTTCGGGGTGGCCTCCCAGTGGGGTGCCGCGGCGCTGGAAACGCTCACCCAGTCCATGGTCCTGCGGCGCGCGGTTCAGTGAGATACGCTGTCGCGCAAAGTAGTTGTCCTCCCAGAAGCGATCAAGAGCCAGGAGCGTCGTGTCGACGTCGACGAGCAATCTGGAAAGCATTGCCGAAGTGTTCTTCCGCGCTGAGCGTCGCTGGGTCGACGCGCTGTGCAACGGCTTGCTGGACGCCGAGGTCAACACCGTCGAGGGCTGGCGGGTCCTCGGCGCCCTGCGCACCGGTGACGGCTTCACGATGAGTGACATCTCGGCGGCGATGTCGATCCCGCCGCCGACGTTGACCCGCATCGTCGACAAGCTGGTCGACGGCGGTCTGGTACTTCGCCGGGTCGACGCGACGGATCGCCGCCGGGTGCTGGTTCACCTGTCGGCGCGCGGCAAGGCCAAGGTCCGCAAACTCACCAGGCAGGAGTCCGGACTCAAGGCGGCGCTGGTCGACGAGCTCGGTGAGGACAACGCCGTGCAGTTCATCCGCACCCTGGCACGCGTCGGCGATCTGTTTTCCAGCCCGTGAACGGCCGCGCAACGCGGTAGTAACGCGACAGACCGACGATGGTGATCGTGGTGGCCGCGATGCAGGTGGACGGAGGCCGATGGGGCAACTGACATCCGCGATCAACGTCGCCCTGGTCATCCCGCGGTCGGGGTCGGCAGGCATCTACGGGCCGTCCTGCGAGGCGTGCGCGCAACTGGCCATCGCCGACATCAACGCCACCACCGGCGTGCTGGGACGGCAGGTCCGGCTGGTGCCGGTGGACGGCAGCAGGCCGCCGGTTGTGGTTGCCGCCGACATCGCCCGGCTGGTCGATCGCGGCGCCATCGACGCGGTCACCGGCTGGCACATCTCCCCGGTTCGGCAGGCGATCGCCCGGGTGACCGTGGGCCGGGTCCCGTACGTGTACGGGCCGCTCTACGAGGGCGGCGAGCGCACCGCGGGACTCTTCCTGACCGGTGAGACGCCGTCGCGTCAGCTGCTGCCGGCGATGGACTGGATGGCCGACGAACACGGTGTCGATCGCTGGATCGTGATCGGCAACGACTATGTGTGGCCACGGCAGACCGGGGCCGCGGCAGCGGGGCATGCCCGCGCCCAGGGCACCCCGCTGGTGGGTGAGAGCTATGTGCCGTTGGGCACCGAGGACTTCTCGGCCACCCTCCGCGAGATCGAGATCAGTGGCGCAACCGGGGTGGTGCTGTTGCTCGTGGGGCGAGACGGCGTGCTCTTCAACCGGCAGTTCGCCGCGGCCGGGCTGGACACGGTGGTGCCGAGGCTAAGCCCGCACGTCGAAGAGAACATGCTGATGGCCAGCGGCAGCGAGAGCAATCGCGGGTTGTTCGCGGCGGCCGGATATTTCGAGGCGCTGCACACCACCGCCAGCATGGATTTCGCTGCGCACTACTACGCCACGTTCGGGCCGGCGGCCCCCGCACTGAACAGCATCGGGGAATCCTGCTACGAGGCCATCACCTTGTTGATCGCGCTGGTGTCACGGGCCGGCTCGCTGGCGGTGGCCGACCTGATGGCGGCGGCGGGAGGCTTGACCTACATCAGCCCGCGCGGTGAGGTCACGATGCAGGGTAATCAGCTGAGCCAGGACGTCTACGTCGCCGAGGCGATCGATCTCGACTTCGAGATCCGGGCACGCATCTCCGCCGCCTGACCTCCACCGCGAAAAGCCACTCGGGCCGCCATCGGCGCGGCGAGGGTTTTGGTGCCAAAAGCCTCTTGGGCCGAGCGTTGCAGATTCGTTAAACTTGAGCGGAACAGACTCAAGATTGACGGCGTTGTAAACCTCGACAAGCTTTTCTCGACAGAAATGGAGGTGTCGTGGACTCTTTCAACCCGACCACCAAGACCCAGGCGGCGCTGACCGCCGCGTTGCAGGCTGCCAGTGCGGCCGGTAACCCGGAGATCAGGCCCGCCCACCTGCTGTTGGCCCTGCTCACGCAGGCCGACGGCATCGCCGCGCCGCTACTCGAGGCAGTCGGCGTTGATCCGGCCACGATCCGCACCGAGGCGCAGCGCCTGGTCGACCGGCTGCCCAGCAGCAGCGGGGCGACCTCGCAGCCGCAGCTGTCGCGCGAGTCTCTGGCGGCGATCACCGCTGCCCAGCAGCTCGCAACCGAGATGGACGACGAGTACGTCTCCACCGAACACCTCATGGTCGGCCTCGCCACTGGCGACTCCGACGTCGCCAAGCTCCTGACCGGCCACGGCGCGTCGCCGCAGGCCCTGCGCGAGGCGTTCGTGAAGGTGCGTGGCAGCGCCCGGGTCACCAGCCCCGACCCCGAGGCCAGCTACCAGGCGCTGGAGAAGTACTCCACCGACCTGACCGCGCGCGCCCGGGAAGGCAAGCTCGACCCGGTGATCGGCCGCGACAACGAGATCCGGCGCGTGATCCAGGTGCTGAGCCGGCGCACGAAGAACAACCCGGTGCTGATCGGTGAGCCCGGCGTCGGCAAGACGGCCATCGTCGAAGGTCTGGCGCAGCGCGTCGTCGCCGGTGACGTGCCGGAGAGCCTGCGCGGCAAGACCGTCATCTCCCTCGACCTGGGTTCGATGGTCGCCGGTGCCAAGTACCGCGGCGAGTTCGAGGAGCGGCTCAAGGCCGTCCTGGACGACATCAAGAACTCGGCCGGCCAGATCATCACCTTCATCGACGAGCTGCACACCATCGTCGGCGCCGGTGCCACCGGCGAGGGCGCGATGGACGCCGGCAACATGATCAAGCCGATGCTGGCCCGCGGCGAGTTGCGGCTGGTCGGCGCGACCACGCTCGACGAGTACCGCAAGTACATCGAGAAGGACGCCGCCCTGGAGCGCCGCTTCCAGCAGGTGCTGGTCGGAGAGCCATCCGTGGAGGACACCGTCGGCATCCTGCGCGGCCTCAAGGACCGCTACGAGGTGCACCACGGCGTGCAGATCACCGACTCCGCGCTGGTGGCGGCGGCGACCCTGTCCGACCGCTACATCACCAGCCGGTTCCTGCCGGACAAGGCCATCGACCTGGTCGACGAGGCCGCCTCCCGGCTGCGCATGGAGATCGATTCCCGGCCCGTCGAGGTCGACGAGGTCGAGCGGCTGGTACGCCGGCTGGAGATCGAAGAGATGGCGCTGGCCAAGGAGGAAGACGCTGCCTCCAAGGACCGCCTGGAGAAGTTGCGTGCCGAACTGGCCGACAAGAAGGAAGAGCTGGCCCAGCTCACCAGCCGCTGGCAGAACGAGAAGAACGCCATCGACGTGGTGCGCGAATACAAGGAACAGCTCGAAGTGCTGCGCGGCGAAGCCGACCGGGCCGAGCGTGACGGCGATCTGGCCAAGGCCGCCGAGCTGCGATACGGCCGTATCCCGGAGGTCGAGAAGAAGCTCGACGCAGCGCTTCCGACCGCTCAGGCGCGCCAGGACGTGATGCTCAAGGAGCAGGTCGGACCGGATGACATCGCCGATGTGGTGTCCGCGTGGACGGGGATCCCGGCCGGTCGGATGCTCGAGGGCGAGACCGCCAAGCTGCTGCGCATGGAGGAGGAGCTGGGTCAGCGTGTCGTCGGGCAGCGCAATGCTGTCCAGGCCGTCTCCGATGCCGTGCGCCGCAGCCGGGCCGGGGTCGCCGACCCCAACCGGCCGACGGGCTCGTTCCTGTTCCTCGGCCCGACCGGTGTCGGCAAGACCGAGCTGGCCAAGGCGCTGGCCGACTTCCTCTTCGATGACGAACGGGCGATGGTCCGCATCGACATGAGCGAGTACGGCGAGAAGCACTCGGTGGCCCGGCTGGTCGGTGCCCCGCCCGGGTACATCGGCTACGACCAGGGTGGTCAGCTGACCGAGGCGGTGCGGCGGCGCCCGTACACCGTGGTGTTGTTCGACGAGGTCGAGAAGGCCCATCCGGACGTGTTCGACGTGCTGCTGCAGGTGCTCGACGAGGGACGGCTGACCGACGGTCAGGGGCGCACGGTCGACTTCCGCAACACCATCCTGATCCTGACCTCGAACCTGGGTTCGGGTGGATCCGAGGAGCAGGTGATGGCGGCGGTCCGCGCGGCCTTCAAGCCGGAGTTCATCAACCGCCTCGACGATGTGCTCATCTTCGATGCGTTGAACCCCGACGAACTGGTCCAGATCGTCGACATCCAGCTGGCTCAGCTGCAGAAGCGGCTGGCGCAGCGTCGCCTGGAACTGCAGGTGTCGCTGCCGGCCAAGCAGTGGCTGGCCAACCGTGGGTTCGACCCGCTCTATGGCGCCCGCCCGCTGCGCCGGCTGGTGCAGCAGGCCATCGGTGACCAGCTCGCCAAGCTGCTGCTGGCCGGTGAGGTCCACGACGGCGACATCGTGCCGGTCAATGTCAGCCCGGACGGCGAATCGCTGATCCTGGGATGAGCGCTTGCGCGAAGACCGTCAGCCTGGGCTGATTGCCAACGCCGAACAGACGCAAAGTCGCACGATTCCGCCCGAATCGATGCGATTTTGCGTCTGTTCGTGCATTCAGGCCGTTGGCATGCCGAGCGCGGCGAGCGCGCCGGTGACGGTCGCCTCGCGTAGCCGCGGCTGAGCGCTGTCGGGGAATTGCAGGCAGCAGTCCTGCAGACCGCCGAACGCGATGACCCCGCGCGTCGACTGCTCCAACGTCGGCTCCGGCCCGAAGATCAACCGGCACAACCGTTCTCGCCACGCCAGCAGCGTGTCGATCAATCCGAGATCGGCCAGTGTGGTCAGCTCGGTGATCACCAGCATCATGTCGGCGCGGTGCCGGTAGTGGAAGTCGAAGTAGCCCTCGAGCAGTTCGCGCGGGGTGGCCGGATCGTCGGTGGCACGCGCTTCCTGCTGGGTCACGAAGCGCTCACCTTCCTCGATGAGCGGCTGCAGGATGCTGCGGACCAGATCTTCGCGGGACTTGAAGTGGTAATAGAGCGCGGGCTTGGTGATGCCGAGCCGGTCGGCGATGTCCTGCAGGCTGGTGCGTTGCACGCCCTTCTGTCCGAACAGTTCGCGGGCGACATCCTGGATCCGTTCACGGGTTCCCGACGACGTCCTGGTCATGTAGCCACCCTAACTGACCGATCGTTAAGTAAGCTGGCATCACTTCACTTACCGACCGTTAAGTAAGGGGATTGTCATGCGGGTACTCATCTCTGGCGCCAGTATCGCCGGACCGGTATTGGCCTACTGGCTTACTCGTCGCGGATTCGATGTCACCGTCGTCGAACGCGCCGATGCGCTGCGCAAAGCCGGCGGTCATGCGGTCGACCTGTTCCGCCCCGCGATGGAGATCTCCGAACGGATGGGTGTGATCGAGCAGGTCCGGGCGCGCGCAACCGGTACCACCAGGATGATCCTGCACCGCACCAACGGGCGCCCTCCGGTTGACGTGGACTACTTGAAGCTGGTCGGCGTCATCTCGGACCGGCACATCGAGATCATGCGCGATGACCTGAGTCGGATCTACTACGACGCCGGTCGCGACGACGTCGAGTACCTATTTGGTGACCAAATCACTGCGATCTCCGACGACGGCACCGTCGACTTCGTCCGCGCCGGGCGCCGTCGCTACGACGTCGTCGTCGGCGCCGACGGACTGCATTCCGGCGTGCGGCAACTCGTCTTTGGTCCTGACTCCGGGCACAGCCGGTTCCTCGGCTGCTACCTGGCCGTCCTCTCGATCCCGAAAGCCTTTGCCCGCGAGGGTGAATTGACCAGCTTCGTCGATGCCGGCAGATGGGCGATGATCTATACGGCCGACCACCTCGACGATGCCCGTGCGGTATTCCTCTTCCGGTCCGTGCAACCGCTGGACTACCACCATCGTGACGACGCGCGGCAGCGTCTGCTGCTCCGCGCCGCGTTCGACGACCTGGACCCGACCGTCGGTCGCTGGCTCGGCGAACTCGACCGCGCGGCCTCGTTCTATTTCGACTCGATCACCCAACTAGACCGGACCAGCTGGTCGCGGGGCCGAGTCACCCTGGTCGGCGATGCGGGCTATTGCCCCGGACCCGGCGTCGGCGGCAGCACCAGCCTGGCCGTGCTGGGCGCCTACGTACTGGCCGGTGAACTGGAGCGGGCCGGCGACGACTACGCCTCGGCGTTCGCCGCCTACGAAGCGGTGATGGCTGATCCGGTGCGGCACAGCCGCGCGTTCGCCCGCCGGGTGGCCAAGACCCTGGTGCCGCGTTCGGCCTTCGGGGTGCGGGCCCTGGTCGCCGCGGCCCGCATCCTGGATGCCGTGCCAGCCGGTCTGACCAGGACTGTTGCCAACCTCAACGACAATGGCGTCCGGTTGTACGACGCGATGGGCTATCCCGACTACCCGGTGCCGGGTGCCATCGCCTGAGGGAAGCCCACCTGGCAGGATCCGCGACCCGTCGATCCCGGCCGTAATAGCCTTGTGACCTGCTGGGGTTCTCCTTTCCGGCGGGTGAGCAGATACGCTAGGCCTAATGGTTCCGTTCTGGTTCACGCTGTCCGCACTCTGCTTCGTGGGTGCGGCAGTGTTGCTATACATCGACATCGGCCGCCGCCGCGGCCTCGGCCGCCGCCGCAAGTCCTGGGCGCGGTCGCACGGCTTCGACTTCGAGGCTGAGTCCACCGAGATCGTCAGCCGCTGGACGCGCGGCGTCATGTCGACCGTCGGTGACGTCACCGCCCGCAACGTGGTGCTCGGCCAGATCCGCGGTGAAGCGGTCTACATCTTCGACCTCGAAGACGTCGCCACCGTGATCGCCCTGCACCGCAAGGTCGGCACCAACGTCGTGATGGATCTGCGGCTCAAGGGCATCGCCGAGCCGCGCGAGAACGACATCTGGCTGCTCGGCGCCATCGGCCCGCGGATGGTGTACTCCACCAACCTCGACGCCGCCCGCCGCGCCTGCGACCGCCGGATGGTCACCTTCGCCCACACCGCACCGGACTGTGCGGAGATCATGTGGAACGAGCAGAACTGGACGTTGGTGTCGATGCCGATCACTTCCAGCCGCGCCCAATGGGACGAGGGTCTGCGCACCGTTCGGCAGTTCAATGACCTGCTGCGGGTGCTGCCGCCGCTGCCTGCACAGGCTGCCCTCACGCAGTCGGCCGGCCGTCGCAATCCCGCACCCGGGCGCCCGCTGGCTCCGGCCGGTCGCCGCGAACTGCCCACCGGCCGCACCGACGCTCCGCCGCCGCTGCGCCCGCAGCAGCCGCGTGGCTCGAGCCAGGCCGGCACCCAAGCCCCTAATTACCAGCGCTGAACTTCGATAGGGTCACGGCGTGTCCCGTCCCGTTGCCCTTGTTACTGGGCCCACCTCAGGTCTTGGCGCAGGCTATGCCCGCCGGTACGCCCGCGACGGCTACGACGTGGTGTTGGTCGCCCGCAACCAGGAGCGTCTCGACGATCTCGCCGCCGAGCTGCGAGCTGCCCATGGCGTGGCCGTCGAGGTTCTGACCGCCGATCTGGCGGAAGCCGCCGACCGCGCCACGGTTGCTGACCGGTTGGCCGCCGGGGTGCAGGTGCTGGTGAACAACGCCGGCTTCGGCACCTCTGGTGAATTCTGGACCGCCGATCCGGCGATGCTGCAGGCCCAGCTCGACGTCAACGTCACCGCGGTGATGCACCTGACCCGGGCCGCGCTGCCGCCGATGCTGACCGCCGGGTCCGGCACGGTGATCAACATCGCCAGCGTGGCGGGGTTGCTGTCCGGGCGCGGCTCCACCTACTCGGCCTCCAAGGCCTGGGTGGTGTCCTTCACCGAAGGCCTGGCCAACGGACTCGACGGCAAGGGTGTCGGTATCCATGTGGTGTGTCCGGGCTTCGTACACACCGAATTTCACGAGCGTGCGGGAATCGACATGAAGTCGATCCCGAACATCATGTGGCTCAACGTCGATGACGTTGTCGCCGAAAGCCTTGCCGATGTGGCCAAAGGCAAAGTCATCAGCGTTCCCGGTCTGCAGTACAAGGTGCTGACGACCGGCGGACGCCTCGTTCCGCGCGGCCTGGTCCGCGCGCTCACCAAGGGATTTGGACGTGGCCGAGACCGCACCTGAACTCAATGCCGAACTGCGCGACGACCTTGCCCGGTTGGTGCGTGAACTGTCGGTGGTCTTCGGCCGGGTGACATTGTCCTCGGGCAAGGAAGCCGACTACTACGTCGACCTGCGCCGGGCGACCTTGCATCACCAGGCCGCCCCGTTGATCGGCCGGCTCATGCGCGAGCTCACCAGCGACTGGGATTACGCCGCCGTGGGCGGGCTGACCATGGGTGCCGATCCGGTGGCCGCCGCCGTGATGCACGCACCCGGCCGGCCCATCGACGCCTTCGTTGTGCGCAAGTCGGCGAAAACCCATGGGCTGCAACGACAAATCGAAGGTGCCGATGTGGTGGGCAAGCGGGTACTGGTGGTCGAGGACACCAGCACCACCGGCGGCTCGGCGCTGACGGCGGTGCGGGCGGTACGCGAGGCGGGCGCCACAGTCGTGGGCGTTGCGACGGTGGTGGACCGGGCGACAGGCGCCGCCGAGGCCATCGAAGCCGAAGGTGTGCCGTACCGCAGCATCCTCGGATTGACCGACCTCGGCCTGGCCTGAGCCCGGGATACTCGGTTCATGGAGCGGCGTCAGCAGGCGGCAATGACAGCGGATGACGAGATTGGACAGCCTTCCGATCTGTACTGGGACGACGTCGTCGACGTCATCTGCGCGGGCCGTGGCGCCGGGGCGTTGTCGCAGGCCATCCTGTGTACGGATCTCGGCCTGAACGTGATGCTCGCCGACGCGGTGAACCCCGCCGACCTCGCCGACGACGACACGTTGGCCTATCTGCAAGCCATGATCGACGATCTCGGGCTGGCGGATCGCACCTCGCAGGGTCTGGAGCTGCCGGTCGTCCGCGCGGTGCCCGAACCGCCGGCCACCCCCAAGAAGGGTCGGCCCGCTACCGTGGCACCCTTCGTCGGTTCGAGGTTGCGCGACTGGGCTGCGCAGTGCGCCGCCTCCCCGTTCGGGGTGATCTACAGCGCCGTACCCGATGGCATGACGCCGATGCGCACCGAATCGGGACAGGCGATCCGGGCGGCCCTGCTCGGCGCCTACCAGCCCGACGCAGACCGGCCCGGCCCCGCGCTGACGGACTGGTTGGCCCGGCAGGTCGAGGAGCGTGACATCCCCAGCGAAGGCGTAGGCCTGCAGAAGCTGATCTTCGAGGACGGCAGGGTGGCCGGTGCCGCCATCGAGGGGCCCGCTGGCACCAGGCTGGTGCGTGCCCTGGATGGTGTCGCGCTGTCGACCGGACCCACTCCCGGCGGTGCCCAGTGGCCTGCTCAGCCGGAATTGCGCGACATCGAGGTTCAGGTTGCGGTCGTCAGCCGGACGGCCAGCCGATTCGGTCGAGTCGAACTACTGCACATCGACTGACTCAGCGGGCTTTGGGCACTCCGAAGTTCACCGGCACCACCTTCTTGGCGAACAGTTCGGCCATCGCCTCGGCGGGCAGCGGGCGTGACAGCAGGAAACCCTGTGCCCGATGGCAGCCGTGCTGCAGCAGCGTGCGGGCTGCGGTCTCGGACTCGACGCCTTCCGCCACCAACTCCAGCCCGAACGCTTCGGCCAATGCGATGACCGCCCGAACGATCGCCAGATCCCCGGGGTTGGACCCTAGGTCCAAGACGAAGCTCTTGTCGATCTTGAGGGTGTCCACCGGAAGAGATTTCAGGTGCGTCAGCACGCTGTAGCCGGTTCCGAAGTCATCGATGGCCACCTGCACACCGACCTCCTTGAGGCCGGCGAGGGTGATTCGGGTGGTCTCGATGTCTTGGACCACAACACTTTCGGTGATCTCCAGGCATACCGACTTGCCGTCGAGCCCGAACTCTTCGATGGTCTCGCGGACCGATTCGACGAAGCCGTCGGTGACCAGCTGCACCGGCGAGACGTTGATTCTCAGTGTCGCGTTCTCGGTGATTCCCTTGGCCAGCCACTGGCTGAACTGCTCGCAGGCCGCCCGCATCACCCAGCGCCCCAATTCGCCTGCCAGATTGATGGATTCAGCGACGTGGATGAACGAGTCGGGCAACAGTAAGCCCCGGGTGGGGTGTTGCCAGCGGACCAGCGCCTCGGTGGCCAGCACCTCGCCGGTGCGCATGTCGATCTCGGGCAGGTAGTGCAGGGTCAGTGAACCCGTCTCGATGACGCCCTGCAGGTGCAACTCGATGTCGTTGCGGAATTCACTGCTCAGCGACATCTCGTCGGTGAACACCGCGATCTTGTTGCCCCCGGCATTCTTTGCGTTCAGTACGGCCTGATCGGCCCGGCGCAGCAGATCCGAGGTGGTATCTCGCCCAGGTGACCCCAGCGCGACACCGATACTGACTGTGCGGGTGAGCATCTCGCCGCCGAGCGCTACCCGCTCACGCAACAGCGCCTGTAACCGGTAGGCCAGCGCCTCGGCATCCTCGGCACTCATCGGTGCGGCGGGAACCACCACGAATTCGTCGCCGCCCAGACGTGCGATGACGTCGGCAGGGTTGGTCTCCTCGCGCAACCGCTCGGCGAAGGTCCGGATGAACCAGTCACCGGCCTGGTGGCCGAGGTAGTCGTTGATCGCCTTGAGCCGGTCGAGGTCGAGGAACAGCGCCGAGACCGGTCCGGGCCGGCCGACCCGAAGCCGATCGTCGAGATGGGCCAGCAACGCACGACGGTTGCTCAGGCCGGTGAGATCGTCGTGCTCGGCGAGGTAACGCAGCTGGTCCTCGGCAACCACCCGGGCCTGAACTTGAGCGAACAGCGAAGCAATTGCCTTGAGCGCGTTGAGTTCTTGGGGTGACCAGTCCTTGATGCCGAACTTGATGAATCCCAGCGCCCCGGTCGTGACGTCACCGGACAACAACGGCACCGACGCCAGCGAGGGCAGTGCGTAGCCGGCTTCGGCGACGCGGCGCTGGTAGTCGTCGGCGTCTTCCTCCACCGGTTCGGGGGAGAAGAACACCGGCTCCTTGGCGTGTTCGGCGGCCGCGAAGATCGGGTCGGCGTCGGCGAAGTACACCACGCCGAGCGGATCGGGATCGGGCACCTCGGGACGGGCCGGCCACTCGGCCACCAGCTTGGTCGCCCGGATCGAATGGTCGTTGTATCGCAGGAAGCTCACGTCCACGCCGAAGGTCTCCACCAGTTCGGCGAGCACCTCCCGGCTCACCTCGGCCGACGTTGCCGAGGTGGCCGCCATCAGCATCGTCGCGACGTCGGTGACGAGGGTGTCGAGGCGGTGCGGTGCGGTCATCGGGACAGCTCGCCCTCGAGCGGCCGGCGGCGGCTGCGCACCGAGGGCCGGGGGGCGTGGATGAAGCGCAATACCAGCGCCTGGCCTTCGCCGGGTTCGGTGCCGGTGAGATCCCGGAACTGCTGTTGCAGTGACCGCAGTTCCGGAACATGTTGGGCAGCAAGCTCGGCGAGGTCACCGTCGTCGTGCGCGTAGAGGAACACCGGGGATACCGGCTGGATTCCGATACCGTGCAGCTGGGCGGCGATCCAGACCGCCTCCACCGCCGCTCCGCCGCGGGCGTAGTCGGTCAATGTGTGTCCGGCCATCGTCACCACACCGAGGCCCGAACTGCCCAGGACGCGTTTGGTCACATCCTCGCCGAGTGCGTGGCCGGCGTCCCACTGCGCGAGGCGAGCCATGACGTCACCGCGGCGCAGGATGTCCAGCGTGGCGATGTCGGCCGGGTCGAGTTCGAGGCCGCGAATGTCGAGACCATCGGAGACGTCCTCGTCGGGCCAACGCAGTTCGGAGATCATCTCGGCGTGCAGCCGCGGCTGCAGGTAGCGAATCCTGTCGGTGGCCGCCAGGATGGCCGCAGCGCGCTCGATGTCGGCGCGCTCGGTGAGCAGGCGCAGTACACCGCCTTCGGTCTGCGCCGCGTCCTCGAGCGCCGTGACAGTCGCCGTACTGAGCGGCGTGGGTGTGCCCCGATGCCGGTTGGTCTCGCGGGCCAGCATCGGACCGTACAGGTCGGCCAGGGCGTCGTCCCGGCCGTCGCCGAGCGTGATGGTTGCGCGCAGGGGCACGTCGGTGTCGTCCTCGGTGAAGCGCACCGGGCCCAGCACGCCACGGGACGCAGCAACGATCCGTGCGTTGTACGCGGCAGCGCCGATGGCCACCGCGCTGCCGCGGTAGGCGACGTCCATCGTCGAGGTGTACTCGGCTGCCATCTGGACGGTCACCGAATCATTCTCCGCCACAATGTGCCACGGCTGCATGTTGCCCCCCGACGGGGCGCGCTGGATGGCGGTGGCGACGGCGGTGAGCACCGGTTGGGAGTCGTCGGGCGCATCGGTTGCAGTGCTGGTAGCCGGTGCGATCGTGGCCGGTGGCTCGGGTTCGGCGATCGAATCCAGCGCGCTGGACACATCGATGCGCACCCGCCCGGACGGTAATGCCTCACCGAGCCCGATCCGGCGCACCGCCTCGGCCACGCTGGCCGCACCGACGGCGATGTCGCCGGCGAGTTGCGGCCAGGTCGACAGCGAGCGGCCCACTTCGACCAGTGATGCCGCCCCGCGATCGGACAGACGTGCCGCATCGACGATCCGCAGGACGTGGGGAACCTTGTCGCTGCTGCTGAGCCCGGCCAGGTCGGCGGTGCTGATCGCACCGAGAAGTCCGTGCAGGATCGGCCGTTGCGGGTCCTGGTCGTATCGTTCGACATCGATCAGTCCGCGATCGCTGCTGGCCATCACCACCGGAATGCGCCGCTGCCGGGCTGCTTCACGCACCGCGGCCTTGATGTCCAGCGAGTCGCATTCCTCGACCACTACGTCGAGGCCGTCGAGGAAGCCGTCGATCGAGTCCTGGGTGATGCCGGATGTCGACACGGTGACCGGCAGGTAGGGGTCGAGTTCGGCGATCCGTCGCGCTGCCACGATCGCCTTGTTCACGCCGATGTCGAACACGGTTGCCGGAACCCGGTTCAGGTTCGACAGCTCGAGGGTGTCGAAGTCGGCGAGCCGCAGTTCGCCGCACAGTCCCTCGGCAGCCAGCGTGTGGGCGATCGCGTGCCCGACCGACAGGCCCACCACACCGATCCGCAGTCCGGCCAGCGTGTCCTGCTCCGCGAGGGTGATCATGTTGCGGTTGCGGTCCAGCCGCAGCCGGCGAAATCCCTGAGGGCCGGGGACGGCAACGACCGCCCGGCGCCACGGGTAGTACGCCCAGCGCATCGGCTCGGCGAGGATCTCCGAATCTGGGGTGGGACGCAGCGCCTGCAAAGCTGCCGCGAACTCGGCTGTGCGGTCGACGAATTCGATCGATACGTCAGACCGCAGCTGCTCGAGTGCGGTGGTGTCCCCCGGGTTGTCGCTGTGCAGTAGGTGTGCGCTGTACGCGTCCGCGCCGATACCGGCGGAGACGTCGAAACTCACATGCCACTCCCGTACTGCATGCCGAAGCCGCCGAATTCATCGGACAGCGTGGCCAGCATACGCATCTCCTTGACGATCTTCGCCAGCTGCCGCGGCTCGGCGTGGTTGGCGAAGGTGCGACGGTCCCAGAACATCAACTTGGTGCGGTAACGCTCGCTCGGGTAGGCGGCGGCAGGAACCTTGGTCGCCACAACACCTCCCGATGAACTCCACTTGTCGAGCACGTGAGCCGCGGCGGTGGCCATGATGAACTGCGCGCCCAGCAGTTCCATCGTGGGGAACGCGGTCCGTGCGAAGGTGTTGGTCAGCGAGCCGGCCCGGGCGGGGTCGTCGGCGACCCACGCGGACTTCATCTCCACCACGCCGAACGGCAGACGGTCGGTGATCATCTTGCGGACCAGGTCCTGGCCGGGCTGGCCCTCCCACTCGACGATCGCGTGCGACTCGTCGGCGTTGAAGTACGGGCCCTTGGCGCGCAGTCCGCCGACCACTGCACCGGAGGGATCCAGCGCGGTGTAGAACAGCGTGGTGTCCCGGCCGTCGGAGAACGAGTCCAGGTCCAGCGCAGCCTCGACACCGTGCTTCTGGTAGTTGCGTTGCGCACCTTGCAGGTAGTCTTGCCATAGACCAGGTTCGCTGCCCGGTTGAGCAAGCACGATGGTGCACCCCGTGTCCTCGTCCTGCCAGCTAATGGTTTCGGGCAGGTGGTATAGGGTCTCGTCAGGAACGGCCAGCACAGAAGTGTTCATCGTTTCCCATCCATCAGACGGCCTGCGGACAGGGTTGCCGCAGGTCACGCCACGCTTGCGTCGCCACGGAATATGCGCGTACGCAAGTATTAGTATCTCGCCGAAGGTGGCCAAGACTCCACCCGTCGGCCGGAAAAACCTTGTCTACTCAGCAGTAGCTTCGGTAGTCCATGGCAAACCTCAACTGGCGGAACCCCGAAGTTGATGTCCGGAATCGACAATGTTCGAGGTCACAGGTGGTCAAGGTGTTTTTGAGGGGCAGGACCCTACACTTATGATCGCCGAGGCGTGGAAGGTCGTTATCGGCGGGTTGGGTGGTGTTGGACACGTCTGCAGCAGGGTTGACGGGCCCTGAGAGGGGTGATGCGGCCCGTTCTGGAACCTGTTCCCAACCCCGTCGGTCGGCGTTGCGAAACCCCGCTCGGCGGCATGCTGCGATGGGGCGTTCCTCACCCGAAAAGGGTGAGGTCGGAGGTCCTTCTTCGCCGACCTCCAGCAAAGTGCCGTGCAGGCGTCGCCAGCCTCGCCTCGGGCCTTTGGGGGCACCGGTTTCGAGTATGTGTCGGTAGCCACGAAGCTGCCGCCACGACACCGGGCGACGACGGCGCATATGGTGCTTCGGTGTCCAACGTTGCCGACGTCCCTGCCCGCGCGGTGGTGAGACACCGGTGACCGACCCCGGTCCCACCGAATGGAGTACCGGTGCGCCTGGTGTCGGACCCTGGTCGGGTGACCCGCCGGATGACCCGCGCTACGACCCGCAGCTGCTGCGTGACGGCGATGCACGCAACGTCGTCGACGCCTACCGGTACTGGGCGCGGGAGGCGATCATCGCCGATATCGACCGGCGCAGGCACCCGCTGCACGTGGCCATCGAGAATTTCGGGAACGACGCCAATATCGGTGCGGTGGTGCGCACCGCCAATGCCTTCGCGGTGGACACTGTTCACATCGTCGGCCGGCGGCGCTGGAATCGCCGGGGTGCCATGGTGACCGATCGTTATCAGCGGCTGACCCATCACGACAGCACCGAAGCGCTGCTGGCCTTCGCCGCCGATGCCGGGTTGACGGTGATCGCGGTCGACAACGTGCCCGGAGCGGTTCCGTTGGAAACCGCTGAGTTGCCGCGCGATTGCCTGTTGGTGTTCGGCCAGGAAGGCCCCGGAATCTCCGAGGCGGCGAGCAGCGGTGCCGCGCTGACGGTGTCGATCGCGCAGTTCGGTTCCACCCGCAGCATCAACGCCGCCGTCGCCGCGGGAATTGCGATGCATGCCTGGATCAGGCGCTGGGCTGACCTTTCCCGGGCCTGGTAGGGCAGGATTGGACACCATGGACCAGCTGTGGGCGAACCGGGCGGCCAGCGCTGAGGCGGCCGTTGCACGACGACACCTCAAACGGCTCTGGCAGCTACCCGGTGCGCAACTCGGAGTCGTCGGGTGGCCGCCCACTCGCCGCGACTCGCTGTACGGCACCTGGCACTACTGGTGGCAGGCTCATCTGCTGGATTGTCTGGTCGACGCCCAGCTGCGCGACCCGCAGCCCCAGCGACTGACCAGTATTTCCCGGCAGATTCGCGGACACCGGATCCGCAACAACGGCCGGTGGACCAACAGCTACTACGACGACATGGCCTGGCTGGCCCTGGCCCTGGAGCGTGCCGGCCGGTTGGTCGGCATCGACCGTGAACGTGCACTGAAGACTCTCGGTGAGCAATTCGTGAAGTCCTGGGTGCCGGAGGACGGTGGCGGAATCCCTTGGCGCAAGCAGGATCAGTTCTTCAACGCTCCCGCCAACGGCCCGGCAGGTATCTTCCTGGCCCGCCATGGTGATCGGTTGCGTCGCGCCCAGCAGATGGCTGACTGGATCGACGAGACGCTGATCGACCCTGACACGCATCTGGTCTTCGACGGCATCAAGGGTGGCTCGCTGGTGCGCGCCCAGTACACCTACTGCCAGGGCGTGGTGCTGGGCCTGGAAACCGAACTGGCGGTGCGGACCTCCGATGAACGGCATCCCGCACGAGCGCGGCGGCTGGTCGCCGCAATCGACGCGCAGATGGCGCCGAACGGGGTGATCAAGGGTGCCGGCGGCGGTGACGGCGGCTTGTTCGCCGGGATCACCGCCCGTTATCTGGCGTTAGCGGCGACCGCGCTACCCGGCGAGACCGCCGAGGACGTCGCCGCCCGGGACACTGCGCGCCGGATCGTGCACGACTCGGCGCAGGCGGCATGGGACAACCGCCAGACCGTGGACGGGCTGCCACTGTTCGGACCCTTCTGGGACCGGACTGCCGAGATACCTGCGGCCGGCGGTACGGAGGCACAGTTCATCGAGGGTGCTGTGCATTCGTCGGCAACTCCGGAACGTGATCTCTCCGTACAGCTGTCGGGATGGATGCTGATGGAGGCCGCGCACACGGTGTCGCAGTGAGGGGTTCGCGCGCCGGCCGTGACCCGACCGCCAAACGCTTCGGCGAGAATGCCGCCGCAGGCCTGCTGCTGGGCTTCACCCTGCTGGCTGTGCTGTGGGCGAATTCCCCCTGGGCGCATACCTATTCGGAGTTCTGGGAGACTCCGGTCGGGCTGACCTTCGGTACTGTCCACGCCGAGCTGACGGTCAAGGAACTCGTCAACGACGGCCTGATGGCGTTCTTCTTCTTCATCGTCGGGCTGGAGGTCAAGGCACAGTTCACCATCGGCGAGCTCACCGAGCGGTCCCGGGCGGTGGTGCCGGTGCTGGCCGCGGTCGCCGGACTCACCTTGCCCGCGTTGGTCTTCTTGCTGTTCAACCCCTCCGGTGAGGCGGCCGGTGCCTGGGGCGTCGTCATCTCCACCGACACCGCCTTCCTGGTCGGGGCGCTGGCGATCATCGCCCCGAAGTATCCGGCCCGGTTGCGCACGTTCCTGCTGACGCTGGCGGTGGTCGACGATGTCGGTGCGCTGGCGGCGATCGCACTGTTCTATTCCGAGAAGATCAATCTCGTCCCGCTGGTGATCGCCGTCGCCCTGTGCGGGTGTCTGATCGCGGTGCGCTATCTCCCACCTGCGCTGCGTGGTCTGGCGTATTCGGTTCTGGCCGTGGGGCTGTGGCTAGCACTTTTTGCCGGGGGCGTACACCCGACGCTGGCCGGGGTGGCCGTGGCGCTGGTCATTCCGGTGTTCACCCCGGAACGCCAGCGAGTCGAGGCGGCCGTCGAGGTGATCCGCGTGTTCCGTCAGTCGCCGAACTCGCAGTACGCCCGCGCCGCCACCCGCAGCCTGCGAGATTCGATCTCGATCAACGAGCGGCTCGTCACCGCGTTCAGTCCGTACGTCTCGTTCGCGGTGTTGCCGGTGTTCGCGCTCGCCAACGCGGGCGTACACCTGGACGCCGGCACGATCACGGAGGCGGCGCGCTCACCGCTGACGTGGGGTGTGGTCGTCGGCCTGGTGGCCGGCAAGCTGATCGGCATCACCGGTGCGACCTGGCTGGTGCAGCGGACGGGCCTGGGCCGGCTGGCGCCTGGGCTGACCCTGCGGCGGGTGGCCGGTGGGGCGGCGTTGTCCGGCATCGGCTTCACCATCGCGCTGTTCATCGTCGACATCGCGATCGTAGACCCCCGATCGCAGGACCTGGCCAGGGTCGGCGTGCTGGCCGCCTCCGTCGTGGCATTCGCGTTGGGCTGGGCGATCTTCCGGCTCACCGACCGGTTGAGTCCACCGGTGGCGGTCGGGCTGAAGCTGGTCCGCGACATCGATCCCGATCGTGACCACTACCGCGGCCGTGTCGACGCCCCGCTGACCCTGGTCGAGTACGGCGATTTCGAATGTCCGTTCTGCAGTCGAGCCACCGGGTCGATCGACGAGGTGCGGGCGCACTTCGGCGACGACTTGCTCTACGTCTGGCGGCACTTGCCGCTGGAGCGGGTGCACCCGCGCTCGGTAGATGCGGCGCGAGCCAGTGAGGCGGCCGCGCTGCAGGGCAAGTTCTTCGAGATGGGCGCCAAGATGTTCGAGTTCCAGGACTTCCTGGAATGGCAGCACATCTACCGCTACGCCGACCAAGTCGGTTGTGACATCGCCCGATTCGATGACGATGTGCATTCGGCGAAGGTGCTGCACCGCGTCGACGACGACGCCCAGGACGCCGAGGTGATGGACCTCAACGGCACACCGACGTTCTTCGTCAACGGCGTCCGGCACAAGGGGCCCTATGATTCGGCCAGCCTGATCCGCGCGCTGGAGGCCACCCGGACGCGCTGAGCCGGTCGAGAACCTGGGCGCGACCACAAACGCCCGTCGGTGCGCCGATAGCGCGGATTCGGCCTAGGTTTGACGATGTGCAGGATGTCCTCGCGGAACTGGTCGCGGTCTGGCGGACCGGCGCAACCGCCGGTGTCGGCACCGTGGTACGCACCTTCCGCTCCGCACCTCGCCAGCCAGGCTCGGCGATGGTGGTCGCGCCCGACGGTACGGTCAGCGGGTCGGTGTCCGGCGGCTGCGTAGAGGGTGCCGTCTACCAGTCGGCCATGGAGGTCGTCGAGACCGGGCTCCCGCGGTTGGAGCGCTACGGCGTGAGCGACGATGACGCCTTCGCCGTCGGCCTCACCTGCGGTGGCATCCTCGACATCTTCATCGAACCGGTGTCCTCGCAGACGTTTCCGCATCTCGAGGCAGTTGTCGAGGCGATCGACGCGCATCGACCGGTGGCTGTCGCCACGGTGATCGCCCATACCGATCCGGCCTGGTTGGGTCGGCGGCTGGCCATCGGACCCGACACGGCCGACGGCTCGCTGGGATCCGCGCGGGCTGATGACGCCGTGATCGACGATGCCCGGGGTCTGCTCGCCGCCGGGCGCAGCGAGGTGTTGACCTACGGTCCGGACGGTCAGCGGCGCGGTCAGGGCATGGAGGTGTTCGTCGCCAGCCATGCCCCGCGGCCACGGATGCTGGTCTTCGGTGCCATCGACTTCGCCGCGGCGGTGGCCCAGCAGGGATCGTTCCTCGGCTATCGGGTCACGGTGTGCGACGCGCGTCCACTGTTCGCGACCAATGCGCGCTTTCCCACCGCCGACGAGGTCGTCGTCGACTGGCCGCACCGCTACCTGGCTGCCCAGGTCGCGGCCCGGACGATCGATACCCGCACGGTCATCTGCGTGCTCACCCACGATGCCAAGTTCGACATCCCACTGCTGGAGGTCGCACTGCGCCTGGACGTCGGGTACGTCGGGGCGATGGGATCGCGCCGGACGCATGACGACCGGGTAGCCCGGCTGCGCGAGGCCGGCCTGACCGATGCTGAACTCAGCAGACTGTCCAGCCCGATCGGACTGGACCTCGGTGCCCGCACGCCGCAGGAGACCGCGGTGTCCATCGCCGCCGAGATCATCGCCCGCCGATGGAGCGGGGGAGGCCGTCCGCTTTCTGAGATCGACGGGCGAATTCACCACGACGACAAAGACTCTCACCAATAAGGGGATCCGGCCTACCTGAGCGTCATCCCAGTTGCGGGAATTTCGCGACCTCGGTCAGGACGTGCGCGACGGCGCTCCCGGCGGTCATCGTTGCCGTGGAACCTTCGAATGCTGGCGCGTCATAAGGTCAACGAAATCAGTTGTATGAGTGAGCAATTCGGGTACCACCATTCCCCGCAGCAGTACCGTCCAGACCTGGGCCAGGCGTGCGAAGACGTCGTCGCCGGTTGCTTCGGCCAGCAGCAGCGTGCCCGGGCCGAGGGTCCAGATCGCCTGCGCCACTGCGTCCGGGTCGACGTCGGCCTGCAATCCACCTTCGGCCATCGCCTTCTCGACGGCGCGGAGCAGAATGGCCCGCTCGGCCGGATAGCTCGCCGGTCCGGCATCACTGACGTGGGTCAGGGACTGGCGCAGCATGTTGGCAACTCTGATCCGATTGTCAGTCGCGGTAATGGCAACCACATAGAAGGATGCGCGGATCAGGTTGTCCAATGCGGGCGACGACGAGGAGTCGACGATGGTCTGGAATTGAGCCCGGATCTCGGCGGCCGCTTCCTCGATGATGGCGGCGGCGACGGCGTCCTTGGTGGCGAAGTGATAGTAGAAGCCACCCTTGGTCACGCCGGCCCGGCTCATGATGTCGGACAGCCCGGTCTTGCCGTAGCCGACCTCGTCGAACACGCTGACAGCAGCGTCGATAATGCTTTGCCGAGTAACTTCGGCCCTGGCCTGGATCGCCATCGGGACAGTGCACCTCCAATTTGAATACATATTACGTGACGGAAGCGTCAATAAATCCGTTGGCGAGGCTGCTGAGCTGCTGGAAGTGCTTCACCAAGCAAAGACAGGTCCGCCGGAAAGTGAAGTCGGCCGCGGGATTGCGGCCCGCCAGCCTAGTCTGCCGATCAATACGACCGAAGGAGAGAGCGCCCAATGAAGAACATTGCGGCTGTGGCGACGGCGGGGCTGGTGTCGGTGAGTCTCATGGTGGTCGGTTGCTCCTCGACGACCAAGACCGAGAAGTCGGAAGCGGCATCGACGAGTGCGGTGACGTCGTCGACTGCGACACCCGTTGCGGGGTCGGCCATCACGATCAACGAGTACATCACCCAGAACAAGATTGCCGAGACGCCCTTCAAACCCAAAGACCCCGGGACACCGGACTTCAACTTCCCCTTCCCGCCCGACTGGAGCCTGGCCGGTGACAAGACCCCCGACTGGGCCTACGGAGCCATCGTCTACGACAAGCCGGTGGATCCCAATGACCCGCCGATCATGTATGCGATCGCCTCGAAGCTGACCGGAAACGTCGAGGCGGCAAAGGTTCTCGAGTATGCGCCCAACCAGCTGAAGGCGCTGCCGGACTTCAAGCCGGTCGGCGATACCAAGAAGACGTCACTGGGCGGGTTCGACGCCGTTCAATCGGCTGGTACCTACACCCGGGATGGGAAGCAGCGCATCGCCGCACAGAAGACCGTGGTGGTTCCGGGCAAGGACGCACTATTCGTACTGCAGCTCAATGCCGACGCCCTCGATGGGCAGCAGGGCGTCATCATCGACGCCGCCAATCTGATCGACGAGAAGACCACGATCACCCCGCCGGCGTGACGGTCGCTTGATTCGACACCTACTCAGCCCTGCTCATCGACGGAGAAGTATCGACATGAAAACCCGAATCAAGGCTCCTGGCGCGCTGCTCGCCTCGGTCTGTGCCGCAGGGCTACTGGCCATGCCGCTGGTCGCGGCGCCCCAGGCAAGTGCTCAGTGCGGGGGCGGTCAGGTATTGGACCCCACGACGGGGGTGTGCTGGTCGCAGTCGCAGACGCAGATCTCCGGCACTGGAGGCGTCTGCCTTCCCGGGCGGCTCGGACTGTGTATGGCAGGTCTGCAGAACTCGCAGATGCCCGGCGCCAATCTGAAGCCGATGCCGCCGGCCGGGCCGGCGCCGTCGTCCTGGCCGTGATGACCTGACGGGTCAGTGGCTGGTGGCGTGCGCCTTGTCCTGCGGTGTCGCCACCATGATCGGACCGGTCTCCGAGCCGTCCATCGCCGTCTTGTATGAACCCTGGGTGCCATCAGAATCGATGGCCGCTCCGTCGGCGCCGCTGCTGCCGTCCTGGATCGTCAGCGTGGTCGTCGGGCTCCCCGCGAACGCGACCGCCGTGCCGCCGAACAGGGTCGCCATACCGATACCGGCTGCCACCGCGGCTGCCTTGACGAGAAGCTTCATGAAACCTGTGTCCTTTCGTACAGATTCCGCAAAGCTAGAGGTGTTTCCTGGCAGAACTGCTGGCCATTCGCTGGGAAAACGCTGGAGGCGGTTTAGTCGCCTTCGGCAGGCCGTCGCCGCGCGATGACGTTTCGACCCACCGTGATCAGCGCCGGCAGGATCGACAGGAAAACGATCAGCAGGATCATCAACTCGAGGTTGTTCTTCACGAACGGCACGTTGCCCAAGAAATAGCCGAGCAGGGTGACGCCGCCACCCCAGGCGATACCGCCGACGATGTCGAAGCCGAGGAAGACCGGGTAGCGCATATAGGACACCCCGGCCAGCACAGGTGTGAAGGTGCGCACGATCGGCACGAAGCGCGCCATGATGATGGTCTTCGGGCCGTGCTTCTCGAAGAAGGCGTGCGACTCCGTCACGTAATGCTTCTTGAAGAAACGGGAGTCCTCTTTATCGAACAGGGCCGGACCGATCCGCCGGCCGATGAAGTAGGCGCACTGATCGCCGAGGATCGCCACCAGCGAGACCGCGATCACCAGCACCCAGATGTTGACCGGGGGATGGGGGGCGGCGGCCAGCAGTCCACCGGTGAACAGCAGTGAATCACCCGGCAGGAGCGGGAACAGCAGCCCGGTCTCGATGAAGACGATGACGAGGATGCCCGGCAGTACCGCGGAGGCGAATAGACCGCCTTCGCCGAGCCAGTACATCGGATCCATGATGCTGGGCAGGGCCAACACGGTGGTGGTCATGAGGCCCCAAGATACCGGTCCCCGTTCTGGCGACACCCCGCCCGCAGCTCTTTGCGATACTTCTTGCGACGACCAACAGACTGACCACGAACTGCGGAGAGGACGTGCCATGCCCATCGCCACACCCGAGGTCTACGCGGAGATGCTGGCTCGCGCCAAGGAACACTCCTTCGCGTTCCCGGCGATCAACTGCGTCGGCTCGGAGAGCATCAACGCCGCCATCAAGGGTTTCGCCGACGCCGGCAGCGACGGCATCATCCAGTTCTCGACCGGAGGTGCGGAGTTCGGCTCCGGCCTGGGGGTCAAGGACATGGTCACCGGCGCGGTTGCGCTGGCGGAGTTCGCCCACGTGATCGCGGCGAAGTACCCGATCACGGTGGCGCTGCACACCGATCACTGCCCCAAGGACAAGCTGGACACCTACGTGCGCCCGCTGCTGGCGATCTCGGCTGACCGAGTGGCCAAGGGCCAGGATCCGCTGTTCCAGTCGCACATGTGGGACGGCTCTGCGGTGCCGATCGGGGAGAACCTGTCGATCGCCCAGGAACTGCTCAAGCAGGCTGCTGCCGCCAAGATCATCCTCGAGGTCGAGATCGGCGTGGTCGGCGGTGAAGAGGACGGTGTCGAGGCCGAGATCAACGAGAAGCTGTACACCAGCTCCGAGGACTTCGAGGCCACCATCGAGGCGCTCGGCGCGGGAGAGCACGGCAAGTATCTGCTGGCCGCGACGTTCGGCAACGTGCACGGCGTGTACAAGCCGGGCAACGTCGTCCTCAAGCCCGAGGTGCTCGCCGAGGGTCAGCGCGTCGCGTCGGCCAAGCTGGGTCTGCCGGAGGGCTCCAAGCCGTTCGACTTCGTGTTCCACGGCGGCTCGGGTTCGCTGAAGTCTGAGATCGAGGACTCGCTGAAGTACGGCGTGGTGAAGATGAATGTCGATACCGACACCCAGTACGCCTTCACCCGGCCGATCGCCGCGCACATGTTCAGCAACTACGACGGTGTGCTCAAGGTTGACGGCGAGGTCGGCAACAAGAAGACCTACGATCCGCGCAGCTACCTCAAGAAGGCCGAGGCCAGCATGTCCGAGCGGGTGGTCGAGGCCTGCAACGACCTGCACAGCGCCGGCCGGAGTGTCTCCGCCGGCTAGCTCGACCAGCGATTTCGGCGCGCTTGCCGTCGCTCAGCGACGACAGCGCGCCGAAATCGCTACGACGACTGGCAGATCTTCCACTGGTTGTCGCGGAACTGCAGGTCGAAGCTGCGGGTCGACCGGGTCGCGGGATCGAACGCCATGAACGAGGTGACGTTGGCTTCCGCGTGCTCGCCGTTGACGACAACCTCGTCGATACTGGCGACCACCGGGTACTGGCGGGCGGCGGCGACCCGGGCGTGGGTGTCGGACCAGGCCCGGTCGTCGTAGTTGACGTAGCCGTCCCTGGTGACGCCGCAGGTAATGGTGCGTAGCGTGGCCAGGTCGCCGGTCTGCACGGCGGTGTCGAAGTCGTGGATCGTGGTGCGGACGAGTTCTTCCTGGGACACCTTCGTGGTGTTGCCGCGGGTCAGCAGGATGACGGCCACGATGATCACCGCCGCCAGCACCGCGATGCCGGCGATCACCGCGATCACCACGCCCCAGCTGCGCCGCCGCGTCAGCGGGACGCGCGGGAGGATCTCCTGCGGGCCGGTGCGGATCGGTTGTTCGGCGATTGAAAAGACCTCGGTCGGGGTCGAGAGGATCTCGGTCTCCGGGTCCGGCGGCGGGCGGTCGATGATCTGCGTCGAGCCCGCGTCGAAACCCGGTGCGGTGTAACGACGTTCGGGTGTGGGATCAGCTGCCGCGATCACCTCGGTGGCGCCGTCGACGTCCCCGGGCGGCTGGCCGCCGTTGTCGTCGACGACGGGTTGATCGGCGTCGTGGTCGGGCCCGGACGGGTTCGACATGGCGTGCTGCGGTCCTCCTCGGGAGCTGGTGGTACTGACCCTATCGGTTGGGGTGTGCCACCGGGCCGCGGCGGCACGGCACAATGGCCACATGACGTCATTTGGTGACCTGCTCGGCCCCGCACCAGTACTGCTGCCCGGCGATATCGAGGCCGAGGCCGCGCTGGAGGCAGGGGAGAAGCCGGCGATCGTGGCGGCGGCGCATCCGTCGGCGTCGGTGGCATGGGCGTGCCTGGCCGAGGACGCACTGGCCGAGGACAAGGCCGTCACCGCCTATGCCTACGCCCGCACCGGCTACCACCGCGGCCTCGACCAGTTGCGGCGCAACGGGTGGAAGGGTTTCGGTCCGGTGCCCTACCAGCACGAACCCAACCGGGGTTTCCTGCGTTGTGTGGCCGCCCTGGCCCGCGCTGCCGACACCATCGGCGAGACCGACGAGTACGCCCGTTGCCTGGACCTGCTCGACGACTGCGATCCGTCGGCCCGCGCCGAGCTCGGCCTCGCCTAACGGTCGGCGGTCAGCGCCTGGCGCAGGTCGCCGATCTCGTCGGCCAGGAACAGCAGGTGATCGCCGTCCGCGGGCACAGCGGCGCCGGTGCGTACGGCGGTCGCCAGCGCCGCGAGCGCCTCGACATGCGGTTGGGCCGGTCGGCCGCCGAACAGCGTTCGGCCGAACTCGGTGCCGTCGGGGCGGTGCTCGATGGTCCAGCAAGCCGCGATCGTCCGGTAGGCCAGCTGCTCGGTCGCGGTCACCGCGGGCAGCAACTGCTGTGCGATCGCTTGTTGCCGCACCGACCCGGCCTTGGCGGCCTCGCCGGACTCCATGAGCGCGATCGCGGCGATCTGCAGGTCCCGGCGGGCCGCCCGCGCCGCCAGCCCGACGGTGTCGCCGGCGGCGACGTAGGGGAGTACCTGCGCTGCCGCGTCCAGGGTGCGCGCGATCGCGTCGGTCAACCGGGTGGCCTCCTGCCAGCGAGCCGCGACCAGGTAGACGGCCACCCCGATCGCGCAGCCCATCAACGTGTCGATTCCGCGAGCCAGCAACAGGCGCCCGATGTCGGCGGGGTGGGTGCCCGACGAGATCGTCAGCGCGGCTGTGGTGATGAAAACCGTTGCCAGCGAATAGTTTCGGGTTACCAGCACCTCGATGGTGAAGTTCAGCAGCGCTAGCAGTAGCACCAACCAGAGGTCGTGGGGGTGTAGCGACAGGATCAGTCCGGCCAGCCCGAGGCCCACCCAGGTGCCCAGCAGCCGTTCGGCTCCCCGGCGCAGGGTGCGGCTGCGGTCGGTGCCCTGATGCAGCACCAGTACCGCGGCCGACATCGCCCAGTAGGCGTGGTCGACCCCCAGCGCCATCGCCGCCGCACCGGCCAGCGCGGCGCCGACGCCGACGCGCTGCATGATGTGGCGCACCGGCGATCCCGGGGTGACTGCGCGGCGCAGCACGGTGAGCACCGGCGGACTACCCAGCGGTATCCGTGCGGCGTCCCGAGGCGCGACATCCTCCGGCGCCATCTGCAGTGCGCCGAGCCGGCGTGCCAGCTCGGCGGTCTCGGGAGCCGGAATAGCGTTCGGTCCTGTGGTGGTGACCGCCGTCGCGAACAACACATGCACCGCGTGGTTCGCCGCCCGCAGCCGATGCAGGATGCTGCTCGGGCGGGCTTGCAGCGGTTGATAATTCACCAGCACGCGCCACGATCGGTGCAGCGCTGCGGCGGCGCGGTGGCGGGCCGGGCGTTCCCCGGGGGAGTTCATGGCCTCGAGGTAATCGGCGACGGCCTCGGCGGCGGCCGCAACCGCGGCGCGCTCGGGCTTGCGAAAGCCGAACACCGCTCCGGACATCTGCACCAGCCAGGCCACCGCCCCGCCGCCGAGTACCAGCAGTCCGAGCGTCCAGGGCGCCAGGTGTGCGGCAGAAGCCCCGATTCCGGCGGCGCAGGCGACCACGAAGATGTACGCGCCGGGCGGTCCGACGGCCAGCGCGTTACACAGCCACACCGCCGCGACGGCGACCAGGGACACCACCAGCACCCCGAGCCACGGAACCCGAGCCGACCAACCGCCCAGGGTGACGGCAGCGGCGATCGATACCGCTACGGTCGCGAGCTCGATACCGCGGTTGGCGTAGGGCCGGTCGCCGCCGAAGCGGGACGTGAACGCGCCGAGGGTGGCGATCAGTCCGGAGCCCATGGCACCCGCAGCCCATCCCGCGGTGACTGGAATGGCGGTGCTGATCGCCGCGCGCAGTCCGATGGGCCAGCGCGGCGGCTTGTTCAACTAGCTCACCAGTCCGTCTGACCCGGGCAGTCGTCGGCGCAGCCGGGCGGCTCGACCTGAACGGTCGCATGCGCGAGCCCGCGGGCGGCCAGCACCGCCCTGGCGTCGTCGAGCACCCGGTCGGAGTCTCCCGTGCTGGTCAGGTGCGCGGTGACCATGTCCTTGCCGGGCACCAGCGTCCATACATGAAGATCGTGCACCTCGGTGACCCCGTCGACCGCGGCCAATGCCGAGCGCAACTCGTCGACGTCGATATGAGCGGGCGATGATTCGGACAGGATCCGTAACGCTGACCGGGCCAGCGAGATCGCCCGGGGCAGCACCCACAGCGCGACGAAGACCGCGACCACGACATCGGCGTAGGGCCAGCTGGTGGTAACCGTGACGATGCCGGCGATCAGCACGCCGATACTGCCGACCGTATCGGCGACGACCTCCATGTAGGCGCCTTTGACGGCCAGGCTCTCTTCGGACTGCGATCGCAACAACAGGACCACGGCCAGGTTGGCGACCAGGCCCGCCACCGCTACCACGATCATCGGGGCGCCCGGGATTTCGGGCGCGTTGCCGAGGCGCTCGATGGCCTCGTAGAGGATGAACACGGCGACGCCGATCAGCAGGACCGCGTTCGCGACGGCGGTGAACACCTCGGCGCGATGCCAGCCGTAGGTCCGGGCCGCCGAGGCGGGGCCGTGCCGGGCCAGTAGCACCGCGGTCAGGCCCATGAACATGGCGACCAGGTCGGTCAGCATGTGTCCGGCGTCGGCGAGCAGGGCGATCGACCCGATCATCAGCGCGGTCGTCAGTTCGACGATGAAGAAGACGGTCAGAATGGCCGCCGCGATGAGCATCCTGCTCACCCGGGTGTCCCCGCCATGGCTGTGGTCGTGTCCGGCTCCCATGCGCAGAAATATATGCGCAGAATCGCATATGTCGCAAGCGTCCCGTGTTGGGACCATTTCCCCGTGCTGGGCGAAATTTACATACCATTGGGAACGTAACCTCGTACTAATTCGGACCAACAGTAGGATTTCAGCCGTGCCGATGCAGCCCGCCAAGCCCAGGCGCACTCAGGAAGAGCGCAGCGCCTCGACCCGTGCACGCCTGCTGGACGCCACCATCGAGTGCTTGACGAGATACGGCTATGCGGGCACGACCACTCCGCGAATCGCTGAGGTTGCAGGGTTGACCCGGGGTGCGCAGATCCACCATTTCGGCTCC
Source organism: Mycolicibacterium anyangense (assembly GCF_010731855.1). Lineage (NCBI taxonomy): Bacteria > Bacillati > Actinomycetota > Actinomycetes > Mycobacteriales > Mycobacteriaceae > Mycobacterium > Mycolicibacterium anyangense. The sequence goes on from NZ_AP022620.1 coordinate 4,807,338, forward strand.
AAGCATGAAATGATGGCCGCCGCCATGCATCACATGACGGCCAGAACCGTCACCACGGTGGTGACCGGTTTCAAGGCCGGATACACCCGGGGCTCAGATCCCATCGGCGCGATCCTGGACCTCATCTGGGATGTGCACGCGGCACCGGGATTCGTTCCAGTAGTGGAACTTTGGGTTGCCGGGCGGACGGATCCCGAGTTGGCCCGCGAGGTCTCGAAGTTTGCCCCGATCGCGGCCAGTGCGGTGACGGCGGCGGTGCTCGAGTCGGTTCCGCGGCATCTGCACGACGCCATGCTGGAGTTCGTCTACGTCGCGATGGATACCCTGCGCGGAATCCTCATCCCGGCCTTCGTCGACACCGATCCGGGGCTGGCTCGCTACCGGTGGCAGAAGGTGGCCGGTCTGCTGCGCAGGGCGGTGGATCCGGATTTGAGGGCGTGGCTGGAGACACCCTCTTCGTAGTGCTCTGGCAGATGAGGACCAAAGTCACTTACACGCTCACATACATAGCGGTATGTTTGTTGATGCCTACCGGGGTATGGAGACCGGGGTGGGGCGGCAACGAAAGAGGGGGTCGTTGCGGCCATGACCACCCCGGTCTTCGTTTACATCCAGGCCGACCAGAATCGGGTCAGTTGCGCGCCGATGGCGGCAAGTCCCCCCGGAACTCCGGACAGATCGAACACCCCGTAGACCAGCGAGAAGAACCACCGGTTCGGTCCGGGGGCGAGCAGCACCACCAGCAGGATCAGGAACCCGAACTGCTTGGCCGGGGCCACCGCGCGCTGCGTCTCGGGGCTCAGGTGCGGCTCCAGCGCCCCGTACCCGTCCAGGCCGGGGATCGGCAGGATGTTGAGCAACAATGCGGTGATCTGCAGAAAGCCCAGGAACGCCACGGCTGACCAGAAGACGCCGTGGTCCGGGTCGTAGAACAACCGCGTGGCGACCAGCAGAACCGCCCCGAGTACCAGATTGGCGAACGGCCCGGCCAGGCTGACGATCGTGCGCTGCCGGGGCGTCATGAATCCGGTGCGTACGTACACCGCCCCGCCGGGCAGCCCGATCCCACCTAGCGCGATGAACAGCAGCGGCAGGCCGATCGACAACAGCGGGCTGGAGTACTTCAGCGGGTTCAGCGTCAGATAGCCGCGAACCGCCACGTCGTGGTCGCCGAAGCGCCACGCGGTGTAGGCGTGCCCGAACTCGTGCAGACACAGCGACACCACCCAGCCGGCGATGACGAAGATGAACACCCCGACGTAGGCCATCGGCCGCACCGTTGCCGCGGCCAGCCACGCCAATGCGCCACCGAGCACCGTCACGGCAAGGATGACCAGGAAAATCGGACTCGGACGCACCGACTGGTGCAGCGGGCGCACACTCACGACACGAAGCTACCCCCGCCGTCGTCCCCGGTCAGGCTCACCCGACCCGCAGCCACCCGGTGATGTGCCGATAGAACGCGGCCCGCCTGACCTCTCGCGGCGCACTCACGCCGTCGCGCACCATGCGAGCGCCGGTGGTGCCGAGCTGGACGGCCCGACCCGTCACCCAGCGCCGCGGCCGCAGCCGGCCGGACAGCACAGCTGCCCGCAACCCGGGCATCGAGCCGGTCGGTTCGATCCGGACGCCGGTCACCGCACCGTCGAAGAGCACCGCGTCATCGACCACCGCTTCGCCGTGCAGCACGGATTCCTCGCCAGGGGGTAGCCAGAACGCCGAGCCCACCACCACCGTGCCGGACTCGTCACGAATCAACGGAACCCGTTGTGCCGCAGCGTTGATCGCGCGGCGAGCACCACGCCACCCGGCCAGATGGGCTACCTCGACATCGAGGCGCTCGGTGCGCAGCAGTCGGGTCAGCACCGTCGCCAGGTCGGCGTCTCGACCTACCACCACGACCCGTCGCGCGCCGTCGACCGCCGCGTCGATCGCGGCCGGCTCGGCCCCGTCGTGGCAACGCAAACCGGCCAGCGGCCGAGGTATCCGACGGCCCCGAAACCGCAACACGGCGATATCGGTCTTGGTCAACGACACTCCTCGTCCCGCGCTCCGATAGGGTAGATCACCGGCTTGACCGAATTTATGCAGATCAGCGGGAGATTACGCCATGCCGGCAATCGTCCTCATCGGCGCCCAGTGGGGCGACGAGGGCAAAGGAAAGGCCACCGACCTTCTCGGTGGACGTGTGCAGTGGGTGGTGCGGTACCAGGGCGGCAACAATGCCGGCCATACCGTGGTCCTGCCGACGGGTGAGAACTTCGCGCTGCACCTCATCCCGTCGGGCATCCTCACCCCGGGCGTCACCAACGTCATCGGCAACGGTGTCGTCGTCGACCCCGGGGTTCTCCTGACCGAGCTGGCCGGTCTCGATGAGCGCGGCGTGGACACCTCGCGGCTGCTGATCTCGGCCGATGCCCATCTGCTGATGCCCTACCACGTGGCCATCGACAAGGTCACCGAGCGCTACATGGGCAGCAAGAAGATCGGCACCACCGGGCGCGGCATCGGGCCCTGCTACCAGGACAAGATCGCCCGGATGGGCGTCCGGGTGGCCGACGTCCTGGACCGGGACCTGCTCGCGGCCAAGATCGGGGCCTCGCTGGAGCTGAAGAACCAGATCCTGGTCAAGATCTACAACCGCAAGGCGCTGGACCCCGACGAGGTGGTCGAGAACCTGCTGGCACAGGCCGAGGGCTTCAAGCACCGCATCGCCGACACCCGGCTGCTGCTCAACAACGCGTTGGAGTCCGGGCAGACCGTTCTGCTCGAGGGCTCTCAGGGCACGCTGCTCGACGTCGACCACGGCACCTACCCGTACGTGACCTCGTCCAACCCCACCGCGGGCGGTGCGGCCGTCGGCTCCGGGATCGGGCCCACCCGCATCACCACCGTCCTGGGGATCCTGAAGGCCTACACCACCCGGGTGGGCTCGGGTCCGTTCCCGACCGAGCTTTTCGACGAGTACGGCGCCTACCTGTCCAAGACCGGTGGTGAGGTCGGTGTCACCACCGGGCGGCCGCGCCGCTGCGGCTGGTTCGATGCCGTCATCGCCCGCTACGCCACACGCGTCAACGGGATCACCGACTACTTCCTGACCAAGCTCGACGTGCTCTCCAGCTTGGAGACGGTGCCCGTCTGCGTCGGCTACACGGTCGACGGCAAGCGCACCAGCGAGATGCCGATGACCCAGAGCGACATCGCCCGCGCCGAGCCGATCTACGAGGAACTGCCCGGCTGGTGGGAGGACATTTCGGGGGCCCGTGAGTTCGACGACCTGCCCGCCAAGGCGCGCGACTACGTGTTGCGTCTGGAAGAGCTTGCCGGAGCGCATGTTTCGTGCATCGGAGTGGGGCCGGGCCGGGACCAGACCATCGTGCGCCGCGATGTTCTGGCACCCAGGTGAGCGCCGACGACATACAGCCGGATCCCGACTACTACAAGCACGGGGGATTCCCGAAGTTCCAGCCGGCTGATCCGGGCCCCGGGTTCGGCCGCTTCGTCGAGGCCATGCGCCGAATCCAGGACCTCGCGGTGTCGGCCGACGCCGATAGCGACACCTGGGTGACGGCTGCCGAACGCGCCGAGGAACTCGCCGCCCTGCTCGAGCCGTTCGAGGCGGCCGAGGGAGTTGGGCCCGCCAGCCGGGTGCCGGACCTGCCCGGTGGTGGGAGCCTGCTGATGCCGCCGTTCCGGCTCGTCACGATGGCTCCCGAGGGTGTCGAGGTAACGGTGCAGTTCAGCCGGTTCCACGTCGGCGGGAACTATGCCGTGCACGGCGGGGTGCTGCCGCTGATGTTCGACTCGATGTTCGGCATGGTCATCCACGCCACCGGGCGGCCGATCAGCCGCACCGCGTTCCTGCATGTGGACTACCGCAACGTCACGCCGATCGACGTTGCGCTGACGGTGCGGGGTTGGCTGGACCGCGTCGAGGGACGCAAGGCGTTCGTCAACGCCGAGCTGACTGCTCCCGACGGCACGATCCTGGCGCAGGCCCACGGCTTGATGGTGCGTCTGCTGCCCGGCCAGCCCTGACATCTGTCACCATGGCGGCGTGGTTGAACACCGATCCAGAACACTCAAGGCGCTGACCACTCCGCGCGCTGCTGCCGCTGCCGGAGTGCTGTTCGCCGTGCTGTTCGGTACGACGTTGATCCTCATCCGCACATCGCTGCCCGAGGGAGCCGCACCCGGATCGCAGTGGCTGGAGGCCGGTAGCGCGAAGATGGATCTGGCCGCCAAGCTGATGCCGTTCGCCGGTATCAGCTTCCTGTGGTTCATCGGCGTCATCCGCGATGGCTTCGGCCGCTACGAGGACCGGTTCTTCTCCACCGTGTTCCTGGGCAGTGGTCTGCTGTTCCTGGCGATGATGTTCGCGACCTCGGCGGTGGGGGCCGGCCTGGCAGGTACCAACAGCGCGACCGGAGGGGCCGCAATCAGTTCCGACGTCGCGCATTTCGGGCAGATGACGGTGCTGGCGCTGTCGAAGACCTACGCGATCAAGATGGCTGCGGTGTTCATGATCTCGCTGGCCACCATCTGGCTGCGCACCGAGCTGATGCCGCGCTGGCTGGTGGCGCTGACCTACCTGGCCGCGCTCGGCCTGATCACCGCCAGCGGCATCAGCATGTGGATGACGTTGGCGTTCCCGGTCTGGGTGTTGATCGTCAGCGTTCTCTTGCTCACGCGCGCAGGGGTTTTCGAGCGTCATCGCGACGAGTATCAGAATCGGGAGCGATAAGGCTCCTCGATCTCGGCGGGGCGCAACGCCGGCCACCAGATCCGCGGGCCGATCAACGTGAACAACGCCGGGATCACCACCGTGCGGACCACGAACGTGTCCAGCAGGATACCCAGGCCCACGATGATGCCCAACTGGGTCAGCACGATCAGGGGCAGCACCCCGAGCACGCAGAACACCGCGGCCAGAACGATTCCCGCACTGGTGATCACCGCACCGGTGGCCGACACGGCCCGCACGATGCCACCACGGGTTCCGTACGCAGGGGTCTCTTCCCTGGCCCGGGTCACCAGGAAGATGGTGTAGTCCACGCCGAGTGCGACCAGGAACAGGAAAGCGAACAGCGGGGTGCTGATGTCCAGTGCCGGGAAGCCCAGTAGGTGCACGCTGACCCAGCCACCCAGGCCGAGGGCGGCCATGGTCGACAGCACGGTGGCCGCCACCAATACCAAGGGCGCCAGGGCTGCCCGCAGCAGCACGTAGAGCACGGCCAGCACCACGATGAGGATGGCCGGTATCACCACCCAGCGGTCATGGACGGCTGCGGTTTTGGCGTCCAGCGCCTGGGCGTCCGATCCACCCACCAGCGCTCCGGGGTCGGCCTTCTTGACCGAATCACGAAGGGCGACAACAGTATCGAACGCCTTCGTCGAAGCAGGGGCGGCGTCGGTGACGACCTGCCACTGGGTCAGCCCGGTGGCGGTCTGACCGGCGGTGTTCACCGACACCACGCCCGGGGTTGCCTGGATCGCCTGGGCGACCGCACCGGCCTTGTCGGTGCTGCCGATCACGCGGGTCGGGTCGGTGAGGCCGCTGGGGTAGTGCGCCGAGAGGGTCTTGAAGCCGGTCACCGAATCGGCGCTCACCCGGAACTGGTCGATCTGGTTGAGGCCGATCGGAGTGGCCAGCAAGCCGGCGGCCAGTACTGCGAGCACGGCGATCGAGGCGACAGCCACCCGGCTGGCGTGCCGGGACACCCAGTCGGCCACCCGATGCCATGCCCCGGTAGTGGTGATCTCGTCGGCGCCGGCCTTGGGGATGAAGGGCCAGAACAGCTTTCGGCCGAACAGCGCCAGCAGCGGTGGGAGTGCCAGCAGCACGAACACCGCGGCCACGAGTAGGCCTGCGGCGGCTTGCACGCCGAGGCTGCGGGTGCTCGGTGAGGAGGCGAACAACAGAGTCAGCAATGCCAGTACGACGGTGGCGTTGCTGGCCGCGATCGCCGGACCGGCGTGCCGAACGGCCGTCTGTAGGGCCAGGCGGTGATTGTCATTGCGCCGCAGTTCCTCCCGGTAGCGCGAAATAAGCAGCAGCGCATAGTTGGTGCCCGCGCCGAACACCAGCACGCTGGTGATCCCCGACGTCGATCCATCCGCGGTCATTCCGCTGGCGTCGGCGATGGCCGAGCCGAGAACGGCGGCCACCCGGTCGGCGAAGGCGATCACTAGCAACGGCACCAGCCAGAGCACGGGGGAGCGGTAGGTGATGATCAACAACAGTGCGACCACCGCACCGGTGACCGCGAGCAGCGTGACATTGGCACCGGAGAAGGCATTGGCGATATCGGCGCCGAACGCCGGGCCGCCGGTGACATTGGCCACCAGATCGCCGGGCAGACCGTCCTTGGCCGTCGCGCGCAGCTCCTTCACCTTGTCGCTGAGCGCGAACCCGGACAGCGTGGAGTCCAGTGGCACCGGCGCCAGCGCGGCCTGACCGTCGGTCGACGGCACCACCGGGATCGGGGGACCGCCGGGGCTGCCAGCGACGGACAGCATCCGGCCCCGTGCCGCGTCGGCGGCGGCCAGATCCGCCGGCGACAGGGCGCCACCGTCGCCACGGGTGACCACCAGGATCACCGGTGCCTGGTCGCCGCCGGGGAACTCCTCGAGCAGGGCGGCGACCTTCGCCGACTCGGCGCCCGGCGGCAGCGAGACCGGGGATGTGTCGTCCGAGGCGCTCTGACCGAGTGCGCCCATCAGTCCGACACCGATCAGGGCCACGAGCAGCGCGATGACCCAGGAGAAGCGGACGGAGAGCAGCTCGCCGATGCGTTCCCACATCGGCGGGGTGGGGTGAGGCGTCTTCCGCATGCACCCGAGCATAGCTTCATTTTCTTAACAGTTCATCTACTTAACAGATAAGATGGTGGGATGGATGACTCGCGCCGGGCGGCACTGGAATCGGCGGTGGTCGCGGATGTGCAGGCACTCTCAGCCGAATCCGATCAGATCGGCCGGGCGTTCGCCGGCGTGCATGACTTGTCGGCCAACGACTTTCGCGCGCTCACCCACGTCATGGTCGCCGAGAATGCCGGCACCCCGCTGACCCCGGGGGACCTGAAGGCCCGGATGGGGATGTCCGGGGCCGCCATCACCTACCTCGTCGAGCGGATGATCGATTCCGGCCACCTGCGGCGCGAACCGCATCCCGCCGACCGTCGCAAGGTGATCCTGCGCTACGCCGACCACGGTATTGAGGTGGGCAAGGCGTTCTTCACGCCGCTGGCCACCCACACCCACCGCGCCCTGGCGGAGCTGCCGGAGTCCGACCTGGAAGCGGCCCACCGGGTGTTCCGCGCGGTGTTGGCCGCCATGGGCGGGTTCCGTGCCGACCTGTCGGCGTCTCCTGGTTAGCTGGCGCCGTGCTCGACACCGTTGCCGTGGAGAACTACCGATCGCTGCGCCGGCTTGTCGTACCGCTGAGCCGCTGCAATGTGGTCACCGGTCCCAACGGCAGCGGGAAGTCGAGTCTCTACCGTGCGCTGCGGCTGTTGGCCGACTCGGCCCGCAACGGAGCGGTCAGCGCGCTGGCCCGGGAGGGCGGTCTGAGTTCGACGATGTGGGCTGGCGTGGGCGAGAAAGGGCGGCCGGCCAGCCTCAAGCTGGGTTTCGCCGGTGCGGACTTCGGCTACGCCGTCGACTTCGGGATGCCGGTGCCCGGGCGCACGGCCTTCAATCTGGATCCGGAGATCAAATCCGAGTCGGTCTGGGGCGGCCCCGTGCTGCGGCCGTCGACCGTGCTGGCCGAGCGGGGTGGACCGTCGGTGCGGATCCGTGCTGCCGACGACGGCTGGCGCACCGCGCCCACCACGCTGCGCCCATTCGACAGCATGCTCAGCGAGCTCGCCGACCCCCAGGCCGCGCCCGAGCTGCTGGTGCTGCGTGACCAGGTGCGGTCCTGGCGGTTCTACGATCACGTCCGCACCGATACCGATGCCCCGGCGCGGCGGCCGCAGATCGGCACCCGTACCCCCGTGCTCGGTCACGACGGTGCCGATCTGGCCGCCGCACTGCAGACCATCGTCGAGATCGGCGATGCCGCAGCGCTGGCCGAGGCGGTGGACCGCGCCTTTCCCGGCAGCACGGTGGAGATCGACTGCACCGACATCCGGTTCGAGCTGCGGCTGCGCCAGCCGGGCATGCTGCGGGCGCTGACCGCCGCGGAACTGTCCGACGGCACACTGCGCTACCTGCTGTGGGTGGCGGCGCTGCTGACACCACGACCGGCGGAACTGACAGTGCTCAACGAGCCCGAGGCCAGTCTGCATCCCGATCTGCTGCCGGCGCTGGCCGGGCTGATCACCCGTGCGGCCGAGGGGTCGCAGGTCGTCGTGGTCACGCACGCCGCCCCGCTGGCGTCGGCGCTGGGCCGTGAACGTGACGTGACTACCATCGAACTCACCAAGACCGAGGGCCAGACGCAGATCGTCGGCCAGGGCTTGCTCGACGAGCCGTCCTGGCATTGGCCTACCCGGGGCTGAGCACACCTATCCTTGGGCATCATGCGCGTCATGCTGGTGGGGTCCGGTGAACTGAGCCGCGAGCTGGTGCTGGCGTTCCAGCGCCTCGGTGCCCAGGTGACCGCTGTCGACCGCTATGCCGGGGCCCCGGCGCACGACGCCGCCGACGAGGCCCTGGTGGTCAAGATGACCGATCCCGACGAACTCGCCGCCGCGATCACCCGCGTCGAGCCCGACTACGTCGTCGTCGACACCAATGCGGTGGCCATCGACGCGCTGCGCGCGATCGAGGAGAACGGGGGAGCGCAAGTGGTGCCGTCGGTGCACGCCACCCGGCTGAGTCTGGACCGCGAAGGCATCCGCACGCTGGCCGCCGACGAGCTGGGCCTGCCGACGGCACCGTTCTGGTTCGCCGGCTCGGTGGCCGAGCTCACCGCGATCGCCGAGCACGCCGGCTTTCCGCTCGTGGTCAAGCCGGTGGTCGGCGTACCGGGTCAAGGTCAGTCGGTGCTGCTGCGACCCGACGATGTCGAACCGGCCTGGCAGCGGGCCGTGGACGCGGGCGGGCGGGTGCCGCACAACCGGGTGCTGGCCGAGACCGTCGTCGAGATCGACTACGCCGTCACCCTGCTGACCATCCGCACCGAGGGGCCTTCCGGCCCGGCGCTGCATTTCTGCGAACCGATCGGCTACCGGCAACTCGACGGCGGCGTGCTGGAGTCCTGGCAGCCCCAGCACATGACGCTGGCCGCACTCGGGGCGGCCAAGTCGGTGGCCGCGCGCATCGTGCGGGCGCTCGGCGGCCGTGGCGTGTTCGCGGTGGAACTGCTGGTTCGTGGTGACGAGGTGTACTTCTCCGATGTCCGCGTGCGTCCGTCGGACAGTGCCCTGGTGACGCTGCGTACGCAGCGTCTCTCGCAGTTCGAATTGCATGCCCGCGCGGTGCTGGGGCTGCCGGTCGACACCATCATGATCTCGCCGGGGGCGGCCGAGGTGGCGTACGCCGACGAGGCCGACGGCAGCCCGCAACGCCGGCCCGAACCGGCCGCCGTGCTCGCCGAGGCACTGACTGTGCCCGAGAGCGATGTCCGGTTGTTCGGGCGCCACGAGGGGTCGTCGCAGCTGCGGCTGACCCTGGCGCTGGCCACCGCCGGTGATGTGACGACGGCCCGGGACCGGGTGCGTCAGGTTTCGACCACCCTGCGGAGGCTCTGGCAGACATGACCGAGAACGAGAACACCGGATCGAGTCCGATGCCGATCTTGATCGCCCTCGGGGTGGCTGCGATCGTCCTGATCGGATTCGGCGTCTCCTGGTTGTTCCGCGGCGATGGCCTGACCGAGGACAACCGGGTGGGCCGTGCCGCCGTCGGCCAGAACGACGCCCTGCAGCGCGAGAACTACTCTGACTTCCGCAAGTACACCTGTGCACAGCAACAGGGCACCGAAGCCGAAGTGATTGCCCGCCAACAACAGTCGAAGTCCGCGCGCGGCGCACGGTTCGTCGACGATGTCACCGCGGTGAAGATCGACGGTGACCGGGCCACCGCAACCGTCGTCTATCACTTCGAGCACACCCCTGATAATCGGTTGCAGACGCCGATGACGTTCGTGCGCGAGGGTGGGGATTGGACGGTCTGCTCACCTGGTCCGGTCTAGGCACCACTCGATTCATCGCAGCCCGATGTGGGAGACTCACGGCCGTGAGCTATGCAGGTGACATCACCCCGCAGGAGAGCTGGAAGTTACTCAGTGAGAACCCGGACGCGGTGCTGGTGGACTGCCGCACCGACGCCGAATGGCGGTGGGTGGGCGTACCCGACCTGACCGGCCTCGGGCGCAACGTGGTGTTCGTCGAGTGGAACCGTAGCAACGGGACCCACAATGACGACTTCGTCGCCGAGCTGATCGATGCCGGCGTCACTCCCGGTGAACGGCCGGTGGTCTTCCTCTGCCGGTCGGGCAACCGCTCGATCCCCGCCGCCGAGGCCGCCACCGCCGCCGGTATCGCGCCGTCCTACAACATGCTCGACGGCTTCGAAGGTCAACTCGATGAGCTCGGGCACCGTGGCGTCAACGGCTGGCGGGCGCTGGGTCTGCCCTGGAAGCAATCGTGAGCTACCGAAGACGAGCGCGAGTGAGGATCGCAGCGAGGGACGAGCGAGGACCGGAGCGAGCGGGAGTCGAGAGATGAGCGAGCCCGCTGGTCCGGTCCCGTCGGTGCGGATTCCCGCCCCGCTGCCCGACGGTGTCAGCCAGGCCACCATCGGTGTGCGCGGCGGGCTGCTGCGCTCGGGCTTCGAGGAGACGGCCGAGGCGGTGTACCTGACGTCGGGCTACGTCTACGAGTCGGCGGCCGAGGCAGAGAAGGCCTTCACCGGCGAGATCGACCGCTACGTCTACTCCCGCTACGGCAACCCGACCATCTCGATGTTCGAGGAGCGGCTGCGGCTGATCGAAGGCGCACCCGCGGCGTTCGCCACCGCCTCGGGAATGTCAGCAGTGTTCACCGCACTCGGCGCCCTGCTGGGTGCCGGCGACCGGTTGGTGGCCGCACGCAGCCTGTTCGGCTCGTGCTTCGTGGTCTGTAGCGAGATCCTGCCGCGCTGGGGTGTGGAAACCGTCTTCGTCGACGGCGACGACCTCTCGCAGTGGGAAGAAGCCCTGAGCAAGCCGACCCAGGCGGTGTTCTTCGAAACCCCGTCCAACCCGATGCAGTCGCTGGTCGACATCGCGGCGGTGTCGGATCTGGCCCATGCGGCAGGCGCAAAGGTGGTGTTGGACAACGTCTTTGCCACTCCGCTGCTACAGCAGGGCATTCCGCTGGGCGTCGACGTGGTGGTGTACTCGGGTACCAAGCACATCGACGGGCAGGGCCGGGTGCTCGGTGGGGCCATCCTCGGCGACAGGGAATACATCGACGGGCCGGTGCAGAAGCTCATGCGCCACACCGGCCCCGCGCTCAGCGCGTTCAATGCCTGGGTGCTGCTCAAGGGCCTGGAGACCATGTCGGTCCGGGTGGACTACTCGAACCGGTCCGCCCACCGCATCGCCGAGTTCCTGGAGGCTCAGCCCGGCGTGAACTGGGTGAGGTACCCCTTCCTGGAATCACACCCGCAGTTCGACCTGGCCAAGCGCCAGATGCGCGGCGGCGGCACCGTGGTGACCTTCGAACTAGACGGTGGCAAGGACCGGGCGTTCGAGGTGCTCGACAAGCTCCAGGTGATCGACATCTCCAACAACCTGGGCGATGCCAAGTCGCTGATCACCCATCCGGCGACCACCACCCATCGGGCGATGGGTCCCGAAGGCCGCGCCGCCATCGGTCTGGGCGACGGCGTGGTCCGTATTTCGGTGGGCCTGGAGGGCACCGAGGATCTGATCGCCGATCTGGATCGGGCCCTGAGCTAGCGGTGTCGCGGCAATCGGATGCCAAGAAGGCCCGCCGCAAAAAGCGGCAGGTTGCCCGCGACGCCCGCTGGATCCCCGAGCCGGTGCTGGAATCCCTGCTCGGAGACCAATTCGACGACGAGCCAGGCGAACTCGACGAGGCTGTCGAGGCATTCGACTCCTGGCTGGTCGACCGTGGCTGGACCTTCGACGAGGAGTTCTCCAGCGAGAGCTTGCTCAGCTGGTTCTTTGCCCCGTCGGCGAGCGAGTTCGGAGACGAGCGGTTCGAACCGGTGACCAGGATCTGGATCACCTCCGCCGGCGCCGAGGACGATTTCCCGGACCGGGCCACCGCGGTGCTGGTGGGCACCGGCGGTGACCAGGGGCGGCTGTACACCGTGGCGCCCGAAGCGCTGATGCGCGGAATCGAGTCGATCGAGGCGTACCGGCCCGGCGCGGCCGTCCCTGCTCTCTAGTCGCCCTTGGGCGGTTCGACGACGCCGGTCGCCGCTTGGGCGCGCTGCTCGTAGGCTGCCCTGGCCGTGGTGTCGAAGTCGAGGAACACCCGGTCGGTTCCCGACTTCCGGCTCATCCAGCGCCGTGCCTTCGGCGGCAGGAACGCAGTCGCCGCCGCGATAAACCGCAGCGGATAGGGAACGGAGACAATGGTTGTGGGTTTCTCGAGAGTCTTGACCACGGCCGCGGCGATGTCTTCCGGTTGCACCGGCTTGTTGGCGCCGGTGGCCTTGGTGCCGGCGATCAGCTCGGTGTTGGTGAACGTCGGCATGACACAGCTGACCTGGACACCCTGCGGTGCGAACTCGTCGGACAGCGCGGTGGACAACCCCACGACCGCGAACTTCGTTCCCGCATAGAGGGCCTGGCCCGGCACGGCCAGCATGCCGGCCAGCGAGGCGATGTTGACGATGTGCCCGCGGCGGCGGTTGACCATCTCCGGAAGCGCCAGGCGGCAACCGGTGAGCACACCGTAGAAATTGACCTCGATCGCAGTGCGGATCGCCTGTTCGGAGTGGTCCAGGAATGGGCCGACCGGCATCACGCCGGCGTTGTTGATCAACACGTCGATGTGTCCGGCGCCGTCAGCGCGGGCCTTGTCCAGGAAGGTTGCGAACGACTCGGGATCGGTGACGTCCAGTGGATAACCCGAAACGGGTCCGATCTTGCTGAGCTGGGCCACCGCGGACTCTTCGAGCGCCACGTCACGATCGCCGATGACGACGCGGGCACCGCGCTGCAGCAGCGCCCGGGCAGTGGCGAACCCGATGCCGCGGGCGGCGCCGGTGATGGCGATGGTCTTGCCTCGGATGTTGTCCATGGTGAGGCATTTTACAGGTGTCAACTTTGTCAGTGGGCGAGGCGTTAGCCGTCCTGCCCGTTGCTGCCGCCGGGTGAACCGCCGGTCCCGCCAGTGCCACGCGGCGAGCCGCCGTTGCCGCCGTTGCCACCAGACGAGTAACCGTTGCCGCCGCTGCCGCCGGAACCGCCCGACCCAAGGCGACCGCCGCTGCCGCCGTTGCCACCGCTGCCCCCGGTGGCGGTCGTCTGGACCAAGTTCTGCACGGTCGCGCCCCCGCCCGAACCACCGGCACCACCGCGGCCCGCGGTCAGCGTCGCCCCGCCACTTCCACCGTTACCGCCGCGAGTCGAACCGGCCAGGCCGATTTGCGCGGGTCCGCCATTGCCGCCCGCACCACCGTTGCCGTACAGCGAGATCGCGGTACCGCCGTTGCCGCCGTTGCCCGCCGCGGTGACTCCGATGGATGCGTTCACCGCGCCGCCGTCGCCGCCGTCCCCGCCGTTGCCCAGCAACGCTCCGCTCTGACCACCAGCTCCGCCGTTACCGGCGATCACGGGCTTGTCGACCGCGCCGGCAAGCGTCGTCACCGAGCCGCCTGAGCCTCCTGTGCCGCCGTTTCCGAGCACTCCGGCGCCGCCCCCGTTGCCGCCGTTCCCGCCGGTCGACGGGTTGTATGCCGCCTGGACGTCGCCGCCCGCGCCGCCGTTGCCCCCGTTGCCAGCCAGTGAACCGCCCTGTCCACCATCGCCACCGTCCCCACTGATGCCCGTGTCATAGGTGTTGACGGCGCCACCGGCGCCACCGCTGCCGCCATTGCTAAACAATGCCCCGCCGGCTCCGCCGCTGCCGCCGTTACCGGACGTGGCGACGTTGGTCTGCGCGCCGTAGAGGCTTACTTGAATCGCCGCGCCGCCGTCGCCGCCGTCACCGCCGGCGCCAAATAAGAGTCCGCCGAACCCGCCTTCGCCGCCATCTCCGGCGGTTGCGTCGCCGAAGCCGGGAAGGCTCGCGGTGCCGCCGGTGCCGCCGGCGCCGCCGGCCCCGATGAAGAGTCCACCGTTGCCGCCGTTGCCGGCCCGCCCGGCTTGGGCGGTGAACGGGGTCAGATCGGTCGGTGTGCTCGTGGCGTCGCCGCCGGCACCGCCGGTACCGCCCGCCCCGAACAGCACCGCATTGCCGCCGTTGCCGCCGGCCCCACCGACTGCCGAGCCCTGTACCACCACTTGCGCACCACCGGCGCCGCCCGCCCCGCCGTTGCCAAGCAGAAGGCCGCCGCGCCCGCCGTTGCCGCCGTTCTGACCGGCCAACCCGGCGCCGCCGGTTCCGCCGTTACCAATCAAACCGGCATTACCGCCGTTGCCACCGTTGGCCCCGTTGCCGCCGTTGCCCCACAGCAGGCCGCCGTTGCCACCGTTGCACGCGCTTCCGCTGCAGTTCGCGGGTGCGTCGAGGCCGTTGCCGATCAGCCATCCCCCTGGGCCGACGATCGGCCCGACATCGGTCAGGGTGCTGGCCGCGGTACTGGCCGAAGGCGTGGGCGCGGCCCCGTCGATCAGCCACCACACGTCACCGCTGGCGGGCGCCTGCGGTGCCATCGCGGAGTCGAATGAGGTCAAAACAATTGGCGAAGAATACGTTTCATTGGCCATCGCCGTCACGGTGACGCTGAGTCCGGCGAGAGCTGCGGCGCCCAGTAGCCCACTCAGGCAGCAGTGTCCCAACTGTTGCGAAATGACGCCCATCGTGTGTTCCCCCTGTTTCGACGCGCTCCGGACAGAACTTAGCAATGCGGAGTCGGACGAACGGGGTGAACCGTCAGACGGGTGTTCACCGCGTGGGCCGAGGTGGCGTGAGCAGGATGGCCTGAACCTCATCGGCTGACAGCAGGTTCACTCGAGCCGGGTCGGCAGCGACTACCCGGCGGCCCGGATCGTGGCACTGATCGAAGCCCCATGGCCCCCGGTGATCCCACCGTTCCGCCAAGCGACCTGGGCAGATTTTCGATCACCGCGAGTTGATTGCCCGCCAACGGAATACCGCGCCACGAAGCCCGGTAAACAAGTAGGTGATGACTGTGTCCGCTGGCAGCAATGTCCGGTTCGTCCATGTCCGGCAGGACGACGAACTGGCCACGCCGCTGCTCGGTGAGCTGGCCGTGGAGTACTCAACCCGATACGGCGGGACCTCGCAGGCCGTTCTCGACGGCCTACGCAGCTATCCCGGCCATGAGTTCGAGCCACCCCACGGTGGCTTACTGATCGGTGTGCTCGACGGGCAGCCGGTGACCGGCGGCGCATTCCGGCGCTTCGGCGTGGTCGACGGTCTGGAAACCGCCGAACTCAAGCGCATCTGGACCGACACCCGATTCCGCCGACAAGGGCACGCCAGCCGCCTGCTGAACGCCTTGGAGGCAGAGATCGCGACCCGCGGCTATCGTCGGATCTACCTCACAACAGGCGATCGTCAACCTGAGGCCGAGGCACTGTACACGGCCAGCGGATACACCCGCCTGCCAGAACCACTCCCAGCCGCCGGCGACATCTACCCGGTGGCATTCGAGAAACGACTCAACCGGTGAAGCCCCTGCACCTGGGTGTCGCGCTGGACGGATACGGCTGGCATCCCGAGGCCCGCCAGCGCACGCTGGCCATCGACCCATCGGCCGAACCCGCTACCAGTGGGCGGCATTGGGTGCGGCTGGCCGATATCGCCGAGCGCGGTCTTCTCGACTTCCTGACGATCGAGGACACCCTGGACGCCGGCCAGCCCGCGGTGCGTGGCGACGCCGTGCTCATCGCGGCACGCATCGCCCCGGCGACCCGGCACATCGGACTGATCCCGGTGGCCACGGTGACGCACACCGAGCCCTTCCATGTTTCCAAGGCGATCGCCACCCTCGACTATGTGTCGCACGGCCGGGCCGGCTGGCAGGTGCGCGTCAGCCCCACCGCCCGTTCGGCCGCTCTGTTCGGCAGGCGGGACGCGCCGGCGCCCGGCGAATTGTTCGATGAGGCGGCCGATGTCGTTGAGGTGGTCAGGAGGTTGTGGGACAGCTGGGAAGACAACGCGGTGATCCGCGACGTGTCCACCGGACGTTACATCGACCGGGACAAGCTGCACTACATCGATTTCGCGGGTCGCTATTTCTCGGTCAAAGGACCGTCGATCACGCCGCGCCCACCGCAGGGCCAACCCGTCGTCGCCGCACTCGCGCACACCGCACCGGTATACGAGTTCGCTGCCGGCACAAGCGATATTGTGTTCGTCACTCCGTCCGATGTGGCGTCACTGGCCACGATCCTCGCCGAGATCGATGCGGCCGGGGGTGAGCATCTCCGGGTGATCGCCGATCTGGTCGTCGGCTTCGGGATCGACGCCGGTCTGACCTCCGATGCGCTGGTATTCGGTGGCGCGCCGTCCGAGCTGGTGGAACTGCTGCTGGCCTGGCAGGACGCCGGGGTCGACGGCTTTCGGCTGCGGCCCGCCGTCAACGCCACCGACCTGCCGGCGATCGCCGACCGGGTGGTCCCAGAACTCCAGCGGGCCGGCCGGTTCCGCAACAGCTACCGCGACGGCGAGACGCTGCGGCAGCGGTTCGGGCTGCCGGATGCTGTCAACCGCTACGCCTCGGTGAGGGTGCCATGACCGTCCCACTGTCCATCCTCGACCTCTCGCCGATCAGCGCCGGTTCGACTCCCGCTGCGGCGCTGCGTAACTCCGTCGACCTCGCTCGTCACGCCGAGCAGTGGGGCTACCACCGCTACTGGGTGGCCGAGCATCATTTCGTCGCCGTGGCCAGTTCCCGTCCGGCGGTGCTGATCGGCCAGATCGCCGCGGCCACCGAACATATTCGAGTCGGCGCGGCCGCCGTCCAACTCGGATACACCACCGCCGTATCGGTCGTGGAGAGCTTCGGCATTCTCGACGCCTTCTATCCCGGACGCATCGACCTCGGGCTGGGCCGTTCCGGACAACGGCGCCGAGAAGCCGAACGCGCCGACCCGGCGTCGAAACCTCCCGTCCGCCAGTCTGAGTGGCGCGATGTCGACGGTGTGGTGATTCCACCGCAGTTCGATGTCAGTGCCCTGCTGGCCAGCCCGAAGCTGCGGGCGCTGTCGACGGTGCTGACCCAGCCCGAGGCCGTACCGCCCGATTTCGCCGACCAGGTCGCCGAGATCCTGGCGCTCCTGGACGGCAAGCACGCCGTGGACGGATTCCCGGTGCGGGCCGTCCCCGGTGAGGCGGCGGCACTGACGCCGTGGATCTTCGGCAGCAGTAGAGGACAGAGTGCCGCAGTCGCCGGTGCACAGGGTCTGCCCTTCGTGGCGAGCTATCACAGCACTCCCGCAACGGCATTGGAGGCCGTCGAGGCCTACCGGGCCGATTTCACTCCATCTCCGTTCCTGCGGCAGCCCTACGTCGTGGTCTCCGCCGACGTCGTCGTCGCCGACGACTCGGCAACCGCCCGCCACCTGGCCGAGGCCTTCGGGTACTGGGTGTATTCGATTCGCGCACAGGGTGGTGCGGTGCCCTACCCCAACCCCGACGACACGCCCACGTTGACCGACGAGCAGCGCCCGGTGGTCGAAGACCGGCTGGCCACCCAGTTCGTCGGCGACCCCGACGAGGTGGCCGAGCGGCTGTCGGCGCTGCAACGGGCCACCGGCGCCGACGAGCTGGTGGTCACCACGGCGACTTTCCGTCACGAAGACCGCTTGCGGTCGCATGAGCTGCTGGCGCGGCGGTGGGGACTGGTGGCCTGATGCGAGAAGGACAGCACCGCAAGCAGGTTCACCTCGCCGCCCACTTTCCCGGGGTCAACAACACCACGGTGTGGTCCGACCCGACCTCGGGCAGCCAGGTCGACTTCGAGTCCTTCGTGCACCTGGCCCGCACCGCGGAACGCGGGCGGCTGGACTTCTTCTTCCTGGCCGAGGGGCTGCGGTTGCGGGAACACCGCGGCCGCATCCACGACCTCGACGTCGTCGGGCGGCCGGACACCTTCACCGTCCTGGCCGCGCTGGCCGCCGTCACCGAGCATCTCGGTCTGGCGGGCACCATCAACACCACATTCAACGAGCCCTTCGAGGTGGCACGGCAATTCACCACCCTGGATCACCTGTCCGACGGTAGGGCAGCGTGGAACATGGTCACCTCCTCGGATGCCTTCACCGGCGAGAACTTCCGCCGCGGCGGATTCCTGGACCATGCCGACCGGTACCGGCGCGCCGAGGAATTCGTGACGCTGGCCCGTGAGTTCTGGGACAGCTGGGCATCGGCTGCCGATCTCCCCGAGGTGGTCACCCACCGCGGCCCGCAGTTCGACGTCACCGGCACCGCCACTCTGCCCGCCGGCCCGCAGGGACATCCGATCCTGTTGCAGGCCGGTGACTCCGATGAAGGCCGGGATTTCGGTGCAAAGCATGCCGATGCGCTGTTCACCCTGCACGGTGCGTTGGAGGCCGGGCAGCGCTACTACACCGACGTCAAGGCCCGAGCCGCGGCGTTTGGTCGAGACCCCGAGCAGCTCAAGGTGTTTCCCGGTGCCACGTTCGTGCTCGGCGACAGCGCGACCGATGCCGAGGAGAAGGCGCGGTTCATCCGCCACCAGCAGGTCAGCCCGCAGACGGCGATCGCCATGCTGGAGCAGGTCTGGCAACGCGACCTGTCGGGCTATGACCCCGACGGTCCCCTTCCCGACGTCGAACCCGTCGACGACCCGACGGTCACCCAGGGCCGGGTGCGCCACGGTGACCCCCGGGCGCTGGCGGCCGCATGGCGGGAGCGGGCCGAGGCCGAAAACCTCTCGATCCGGGAACTGGTCATCGCCGTCACCAGCCGTCAGCAGTTCGTCGGCACCGCCGAACACGTGGCCACCGAGATCGACCGGTATGTCCAGTCCGATGCGTGTGACGGGTTCATCCTGGTGCCACATCTGACCCCGCACGGACTCGACGAGTTCGTCGACACCGTGATACCGCTGCTCCAGGAACGCGGCGTGTTCCGCACCGAGTACACGGGTCGGACCTTGCGGGAGAACCTCGGGCTCAGCGAGTTGCCGCCTGCTCCGCGGCTCGCCGGATAGGTCCCCGCCACACCTCGCCGTGGCCAGGGATCAACGTGTCGGTCTCCAGCGCCGCCAGCGCGGCCAGGCTGCGAAGACAGCCCTGCTCGTCATGGTTGAACACGCCCGGCAGTAGCTGCGGACCGGCGCTGCGGGCCAGCGGGTGGCCGGTCACCAGCGCATCCCCGGACACCAGCACCCCGTCGACGAGGTAGGAGCAGTGTCCGCCGGTGTGGCCGGGCGTCGGCACCGGCAGCGGCCGACCCGGCAGCGTGCCGGCGACCTCCTCGGTGATGGCCTGCGCCGTCGGGATCCCCGCCCGCACCAGCGCGCCCTTGCCGACGATCTGCACCGACCACTTCACCCAGCGCGGCTGCCAGGCATGCGCCAGCAGATCCACCGGGGAGGCCTGCTCGAGGTATTCGCGCCGGGAGTGCCGCACCTCGTCGGCATGGCAGTACACCGGGGTGCCGAGCGTCTCGGCGAACCAGATCGCCGAGCCGAGGTGGTCGATATGGGCGTGAGTGAGCAGGATCGCGCTGAGGTCGCCAGGCCCGAAACCCAACTGGCGCAACGACGTCAGAACGTCGTCACGACTACCGGGATATCCCGCGTCGATGAGCATGACGCCCGCATCGTCGGCGACGATGGTCCAGTTCACCAGCTCGGTTCTCGCGACGTGCACGGTCTCTGTGACGGCCGTCAGCGCAATAGCCATCTGGTGATCCTATGCCGCAGCCGGCCACCGCAGTGTGTCCGAGACCACGATGGTTTCCGCAGTTGATCGTGCCGTTGGGTCGTACGCTCACGGCGTGACAGAGCGGTGCGACCACGACAGCCAGCGTCGGCTCGACGCGATCAGCCGCCGATCGGCCCTGGTGGCCGGATCGGCGATTCTGGGATCCGCCATGCTGAGCGGTGGCACCGCTGCGGCCAGGTCGGCTCCGCTGTCGACCGCCGGGCCGTCCCCGGCGTTGCCGGACAACGCTCTGATCACCTTGGGTGTTGCGGCAGGGCCCCCTCCGTCAGCCCACAGCTTCGGAATCTCGACGGCGTTGAAGCTCGGCAGCGATGTCTATCTGATCGACTGCGGGCTCGGGTCGCTGAATGCGTTCACCAATGCAGGGTTGAGCTTCGACAACCTGCAGGCGATGTTCATCACGCACCTGCACACCGACCACATCGTGGACTACTACAGCTTCTTCCTCTCCGGGGGATACAAGGCCCCACACGGCAAGGCCGCCGTGCGTGTCTACGGTCCGGGACCGGCCGGTGGATTGCCGCCCAGCGAACTCGGTGACCCTCGTCCGCCGATCGTCAACCCCGCTGATCCGACGCCGGGCCTCGCGGCGACGACAGCCGCACTGCACAAGGCCTTTGCCTACACCAGCAACATCTTCATCCGTGATGTGGGGATCGACGATATCCAGAACCTGGTGAGCGTCAACGAAATTCGTGTCCCACCCGGGTCGAACTATCGGGACCGCTCGCCGAGGACTGCTCCATTCCCGGTGATGGAGGACGACAACATGGTCGTCACCGCCACGCTGGTGTCGCACTATGACGTCTACCCGGCGTTCGCCTTCCGGTTCGACCTGAAGAACCCCGCCGTGTCGATCACCTTCTCGGGTGACACCACCAAATCCGACAATCTGATCCGGCTGGCCCAAGGCACTGACATCCTCGTGCACGAGGCGATGATCACCCTCGACGACTCCTACTACGGCGACAGCTTCCCTCCCACCTACCTGCAGAACTCGCACACGTCAGCCGAACAGGTCGGCCAGGTGGCTGCTGCGGTGAATCCCAAGCAGCTGATCCTGAGCCACTACTACCCGGTCGATCTCCCGGATTCCCAGTGGCTCGACGAGGTCGGCAAGAACTTCGGCGGCAACACCGCGGTGGCCAAGGACGGTCAAGTCTTCCCGCTCTAAGGCCTGCGTGGGACCCTCGACGTCCGGTCACCGCGCCATTGGAGTAGAAACGAAAGCGTGGCTGAACTGAAACTGGGATACAAGGCGTCGGCGGAGCAGTTCGCGCCGCGTGAGCTGGTGGAGCTGGCGGTGCTCGCCGAGGCGCACGGGATGGACAGTGCGACGGTCAGCGACCATTTCCAGCCGTGGCGGCACGAGGGCGGCCACGCGCCGTTCTCGCTGGCCTGGATGACCGCGGTCGGTGAGCGCACCGAGCGGCTCATCCTGGGCACCTCGGTGCTGACGCCGACGTTCCGCTACAACCCCGCGGTGATCGCCCAGGCGTTCGCGACGATGGCGTGCCTGTACCCGGATCGGGTGTTCCTCGGGGTGGGCACCGGCGAGGCGCTCAACGAGATCGCGACCGGTTTCGTCGGCGAATGGCCCGAGTTCAAGGAGCGCTTCGCGCGGTTGCGTGAGTCGGTGCGCCTGATGCGTGAGCTGTGGCGCGGTGACCGCGTCGACTTCGACGGCGACTACTACCACCTCAAGGGCGCCTCCATCTACGACGTGCCCGAAGGCGGCGTCCCGGTCTACGTCGCCGCTGGTGGCCCGGCGGTCGCCAAGTACGCCGGCCGCGCCGGTGACGGGTTCATCTGCACCTCCGGCAAGGGCGAGGAGCTCTACACCGAGAAGCTGATCCCGGCCGTCAAGGAAGGCGCGCAAGCCGCCGACCGCGACGTTGACACGATCGACAAGATGATCGAGATCAAGATCTCCTACGATCCGGATCCTGAACTGGCGCTGAACAATACGAGGTTCTGGGCGCCGCTGTCGCTGACCGCGGAGCAGAAGCACTCGATCGACGACCCGATCGAGATGGAGAAGGCCGCCGACGCGTTGCCCATCGAGCAGGTCGCCAAACGCTGGATCGTGTCCTCGGACCCCGACGAGGCCGTCGAGAAGGTGGGCGACTACGTCAAGTACGGGCTGAACCATCTGGTGTTCCACGCCCCGGGCCACGACCAGCGCCGGTTCCTGGAACTCTTCGAGAAGGATCTGGCGCCGCGTCTGCGAAAACTCGGTTAACTCCCGGGCGGCAGCACGACTGACTAAGGAATGCTGGAGCCGTGACCTCCACGCGCGCCGCCACCGCGATCTACATCGCCTCGCCCGAGGGTGACACCGGAAAGTCCACCGTCGCACTCGGCATCCTGCACCGGCTCACCGCGACGGTGCCCAAGGCCGGGGTGTTCCGCCCGATCACCCGCCGGGAGGACCGCGACTACATCCTGGAGTTGTTGCTGGCCCACAGCAACGCGGGCCTGAGCTACGACGAGTGTGTCGGCGTCAGCTATCAGCGGCTCCACGAAGATCCCGACGGCGCCATCGCCGACATCGTCGACCGTTACCACGCCATGGCCGCCCGCTGCGATGCCGTCGTCATCGTCGGGTCGGACTACACCGACGTCGCCACCCCCACCGAATTGAGTGTGAACGCGCGCATCGCGGTCAACCTCGGCGCGCCGGTGGTGCTCTCCGTGCGGGCTCGCGACCGCAGCCCGCAGGAAGTCGCGCAGGTGGTCGAACTGTGCCTGGCCGAACTGGCACTGCAGCATGCCCACACCGCAGCCGTGGTGGCCAACCGGTGTGAACCCGGCCAGATGCAGGCGGTGGCGCAGGCCTGCAAGGCGCTGGGCCCGCATGTCTACGTCCTGCCCGAGGAGCCGCTGCTGGTGGCGCCGACGGCCGCGGATCTGCGGACTGCGGTCGGCGGCGTGCTGATCCACGGCGACGAGTCGCTGCTGGGCCGGGAGGTGATGGATGTCCTCGTCGCCGGGATGACCGCCGAGCACGTGGTGGAGCGGCTGACCGAGGGCGTCGCCGTCATCACCCCGGGGGATCGCTCCGATGTGGTCCTGGCGGTCGCGAGTGCCCATGCGGCCGAAGGTTTCCCGTCATTGTCGGCGGTGATCCTCAACGGCGGGCTGGCTCTGCACCGTAGCATCGCCGAACTGGTGACCGGCCTGGGCCTGCGGCTGCCGATCATCGCCACCGACCTGGGTACCTTCGAGACGGCCAGCGCGGTGGCCGGCGCCCGAGGTCGAGTCACCGCAACCTCGCAGCGCAAGATCGACACCGCGATCGACATCATGGAGCGCCACGTCGACATCGCCGATCTGCTCGAGCGGTTGTCGATCCCGATCCCGACGGTGACCACCCCGCAGATGTTCACCTACCAGCTGATGGAACGCGCTCAGGCCAACCTCAAGCGCATTGTGCTGCCCGAAGGGGAGGACGACCGCATCCTGCGGGCCGCCGGCCGGCTGCTGCGCCGCGGGGTGGCCGAGCTGACGATCCTCGGCGAGGAATCCCAAGTCCGTTCCCGGGCAGCCGAACTCGGCGTCGACCTCAGCGATGCCACCGTGCTCAACCCGCGCACCAGTGACCTGTGTGACCAATTCGCCGCGCAGTATGCCGAACTCCGCAAGAAGAAGGGCGTAACGCTCGAGCAGGCCCGGGAGATCATCCACGACGTCTCCTACTTCGGCACCATGCTGGTGCACAACGACATCGTCGACGGCATGGTGTCCGGTGCGGCGCACACCACCGCCCACACCGTGCGCCCGGCGTTCGAGATCATCAAGACTCGCCCTGAGGTCTCGACGGTGTCCAGCATCTTCCTCATGTGCCTCAGCGACCGGGTGCTCGCCTACGGAGACTGCGCCATCGTGCCCGACCCGACCGCCGAAGAGCTGGCGGACATCGCGATCAGCTCGGCGCGCACCGCCGCCCAGTTCGGCATCGACCCGCGGGTGGCCATGCTGTCGTACTCGACCGGTGACTCCGGTAGCGGCGCCGGTGTGGAAAAGGTGCGCGCTGCAACAGAACTCGTCCGCAGACGGGCTCCCGACCTGCTCGTGGAAGGGCCGATTCAGTATGACGCCGCCGTCGACCCGACCGTGGCGGCGGCCAAGATGCCCGGCTCAGAGGTGGCTGGCCGCGCGACGGTGCTGATCTTCCCGGACCTCAACACCGGCAACAACACCTACAAGGCGGTCCAGCGCAGCGCCGGTGCGATCGCCATCGGGCCCGTGCTGCAAGGGCTGAACAAGCCGGTCAACGACCTGTCCCGCGGAGCATTGGTGGAGGACATCGTCAACACGGTGGCGATCACCGCGATCCAGGCGCAGGAGGGCTGACGTGGGAACGGTTCTCGTCCTCAACTCGGGTTCTTCATCTCTGAAATATCAACTGATCCAACCCGATACCGGCGAGTCCCTGGCGCACGGCATTGTCGAGCGGATCGGCGACGACGGCGGCGTGCCCGACCACGAGGCTGCGCTGCGACTGGCGTTCGAGCGGCTGACCGCCGACGGCGGGGACCTCGACGGTCTCGGCCTGGTCGCCGTCGGGCACCGCGTGGTCCACGGTGGTCAGCGGTTGTACCGGCCGACCCTGGTCGACGATGCGGTGCTCGACCAACTGCGCGACCTCTCCCCGCTGGCGCCGCTGCACAATCCGCCGGCATTGCTGGGTATCGAGGTGGCCCGCCGGGTACTGCCAGACCTGCCGCACGTCGCGGTGTTCGACACGGCGTTCTTCCACGACCTGCCCGCGGCCGCGGCCACCTATGCGATCGACCGGGAGTTGGCCGCCCGCTGGCAGATTCGCCGGTACGGCTTCCACGGCACGTCGCACCAGTTCGTCAGCCGGCAGGCCGCCGAGTTCCTGGGTGCGGCGCCGGAGTCGCTGAACCAGATCGTGCTGCACCTGGGCAACGGTGCATCGGCCTCAGCGATCGCCGGCGGCAGGCCCGTCGACACCTCGATGGGTCTCACCCCGATGGAAGGTCTGGTGATGGGCACCCGGTCCGGGGATATCGACCCGGGTGTGATCAGCTACCTGTCGCGGACCGCTGGGATGGGTGTCGAGGACATCGAGTCGATGCTCAACCGTCGTTCCGGGATGTCGGGTCTGGCCGGTGAGATCGACTTCCGGGTGGTCCATCAGCGCATCGAATCCGGGGACCAGAACGCGCAATTGGCCTACGACGTGTACATCCACCGGCTGCGCAAGTACATCGGCGCCTATCTGGCGATCCTCGGCCACACCGACGTGCTGACGTTCACGGCGGGGGTGGGGGAGAACGACGCCCAGGTACGTCGCGATGCGCTCACCGGATTGGCCCCGCTGGGAATCGAACTCGACGAACACCTCAACGAGAGCCCGGCGCGGGGCGCGCGGCTGATCTCGGCTGAGTCGTCGCCGACCACGGTGCTGGTGATTCCGACCAACGAGGAGCTGGCCATCGCCAGGGAGTGCTTGAGCGTCCTCTAAGCCCCGACGTCCAGCAAGATCACGGCGAATTGCCAGGTAATACCCGTAACGTCAGCGGTCATGGTCCTGCTGTCCTGGACTCTGGACATCACTGCGTTGGCCGGGATGACGGTGGTCGGTGCGGCGTACTTCCGCTGCCGGCGGGCGGCGGCCGCGGTGAGTCGCGGTCAGTCATGGTGTTTCGCGGCGGGTCTCTTGGTGTGGGCGGTGGCGACGTTTTCTGCCGTCGGTGTGTATGCCCCGGTCCTGTTCTGGGTCCGCGCGCTCCAAGTGCTGCTCCTGCTCTTCGTGGCGCCCTTCCTGTTGGCGTTGGGCCGGCCGCTGGCCGCGGTCCTGGCCGGCTCTGGTGCGGGGCGCCGGGTGGTGGAGTGGGCGCTGGCCTCGGCTGTGGGGCGCTGTGTGCTGTCGCCACCGGTGACGTCGATCGCGATGCTGGCCACCCCGTGGCTGCTGTACCTGACACCCTGGTACGAGGCGTCTATGCGGGGGCCGCTGGCGGTCGCCACCCGGATGGTCCTGGTGGTGATCGGGTTCGGGTACTTCTATGCCCGGTTGCAGGCCGACCCGGTGCCCAAGCAGTATTCGCCGCTGCTGTCGCTGGGGATCAGCGTGGTCGAGTCGCTGGCCGACGGACTGCTGGGTGTGGTGTTGTGGCTCGGCCCTATCGTCGCCTCGGATTACTATGCGGCACTTCATCGCGACTGGGGACCGACTCAACGCGTGGATCAGTCGATCGGAGCCGGGATCCTGTGGATCGTCGGCGATCTGGTGGGCATTCCCTTCGTCCTGGTGCTGATGCGGGCGCTGGGCCGCGACGAGCGCCGTAAGGCCGATCGGGTGGATGCCGAACTGGCGGCCGAGCCACCGGCCGAGGGCTCCCCGACACTGTGGTGGGAGAACGACCCGGTGCTGCGGGAGCGTTTCGGCATGCGCTGAGTGTGCTTGTCGGGCGGGAACTCTGACGATTATCCGCCCTGGACGCACACTGAATGCGCGCTAGAAGGTGCTCGTCGGCCGTACGTTGTTGGCCATGTCGACCAACGCATAGCGGTGTGCCTGGCTGGTGGCAACCCGGGCCAGGCTGCGCAGCGCGGCCTCCACACCCAGCCGCAGGCCGTGATCGGTGAACGGAAAGCCGAGGATGTGATTGGTGCTGGCCTCGTGCTCGGCGATCCAATCCATCGCCGTGCCCAGTACGAGCGCGCGGATCTGCAGCACCCTGGGCTCGGTGTCGGGCAGAGCCTCGACCCGGTGCGCGGCGTCACGGATCTGCTCCTCGGTGAGTTCGTGCGCCGAGCGGCCGGACAGCAGGGTCACCGCGCTGGTCAACCGCGCGGTGGTGAAGTGCCGCGACGACGCCGGCACTTCGTCGAGCGTGCGGACGGCCGCCGCCCGTTCGCCTTCCACCGACTGCGCCCGCGCTAGACCGAAGCCCGCCGAGATGATGTTGTTGTCGGTGTGCCACACCGTCTGATAGAACGGCCGCTCATCGGCGGTTCCGGCCAGCTCGGCGGTGGCCGCCAATGCCAGCTTGGGTGCCTGCTCGCCGGGGAAGGTGTCCAGGACTTCGGTGAAATGCTTTGTTGCCGAGGCATAGTCACTGGTCAACAGGTCCGAGACCGCCTTGAACCAGATCAGCCGCCACCGCCAGCCCACCCGCTCGGCCAAGTCGTCGAGCTTGCGGTTGGCTTTGGCCACGTCGCCGAGGTCGAGCAGGGCGCGTACTTCCATCAGCGGCAGCTCCACCGACTCGCTGAGGTCGATACCCTCCGAATCCAGTGAGCCGTGCCGCGCGGCGCGCAACGAATCCAGGGTCTGCACCGGCTGCGACAGCACCGTCGCCGACAACACGGTGGCAGCCACATCGCCCGGGTCTACCAGCGGTACCGGCAGGGCGGTGACGATCTCCGACGCAGTCAGCTTCTCGGCGTGCGCCAGCCCGTCGAGGTACACGTCGGTATGTGCGACAAGCAATTCCACCCCGAACGTCGATCGGGTCCTGGTGAACACCGTCGACAGGCCGGGCCGTGGCACCCCGGTGTCCTCGGCCACGACTTCGCGGAGCACACCGAGCAGCTGTGATGACATCTCCTCGGCGGAGGCGAAACGGCGGCGCGGATCGGGGTCGATCGCGCGGCGCAGCAGCCGGGCGAACGAGTCGTACTTCGCCAGCACCGGATCGTCCTCCGGCAGCCCGTCGACATAGCGTCCCTTGCGGGTGCGGAGGTTCAACGTCAACGCGGCCAGCGTGCGGCCCACCGTGTAGATGTCGGAGGCGATCGTCGGGCCGGTGCGCACGATCTCCGGGGCCTGGTAGCCGGGTGTGCCGTAGAGATAGCCGAACGAGTTGATCCGCGACACGGCGCCGAGGTCGATCAGCTTCAGCTGTTCCTCGGTCACCATGATGTTCTCCGGCTTGAGGTCGTTGTAGCACAAGCCGATGGAGTGCAGATAGCCCATCGCGGGCAGGATCTCCAACATGTAGGCGATGGCCTCGGAGACCGGGAGTCGTTCTCCCTTGGGCAGTTTCAGCGATTTTCCGCCGACGTACTCCATGACGATGTAGCCGACCGGCTCGCCGTGCGAGTCCGGGTGCTCGACGAAGTTGAAGATCTTGACGATCGACGGATGCGCTACCTCGGCCAGGAACTGCCGCTCCGCCATGGCGATCGCCTGGGCCTCGGCGTCGCCGGAGTGCACCAGGCCCTTGAGCACCACGGGGCGTTCGTTGACGTTGTGGTCGACGGCCAGGTACACCCAGCCGAGGCCGCCGTGGGCGACGCACCCCTTGATCTCGTACTGGTCGGCCACCATGTCACCCGGCGACAGCTGCGGCACGAACGAGTAGAGGCTACCGCAGTGCGGGCACCACCCTTCGGACTCCGCCGCCGAGTCCTTCGTCGAGCGGCCCACCGGCCGTCCGCAGTTCCAGCAGAACCGTTTCGATTCGGCGACAACGGGGTTGACCATCAATGCCGCGAGCGGGTCGATCTCGGGGACCCGGGGGATCTCCACCAGACCGCCACCCAGCCGACGCGTTGGCGACAGGAGCCGTGCCACCGTCGGATGGTGCATATCTTCCGGCTCGGTCCCGACGCTGCCGACCGAGTCCTCATCGTCATCGAAGTTCGGCCGGAAGATGGCCTGGGTTGCCATCGGGCGCATCGTCGACATCGAATCCATGCCGAGGTCGTCGAAACCGGCTGGCTGGGTGCCGACATCTTCTTCGGGGTGCTCCGGGGTGTCCATCAGTCCAGATACCTCGGCGTGGGCGGAGCCGGGGCCGGCCCCAGCACGGTCAACCACTTGCGGTACAGCGTGTTCCAGGTGCCGTCACGGCGGATGCGTTCCAGGGTGCCGTTGACGAAACGCACCAATCCGGTGTTCTCCAGGTTGATCCCGATCCCGTAGGGCTCCTGTGCCATGTTCGGTCCGATGATGTGCAGATACGGGTCCTGGGCCACCAGGCCGGCCAGGATCGAGTCGTCGGTGCTGACCGCGTCGACTTCCCGTTGCTGCAGCGCGACAAGACAATCAGCCCATGTCACCACCGTCACGATGATCGGTGGCGGTGCGATCTCCTGCACCCGCTTGAGGGAGGTGGTGCCACGGGCCACGCACACCCGCTTACCGGACAAGTCCGAGGCTTGGGCGATCGCGGACTCGCGCGGTGCCAGGATGCGTTGGTAGGCAGTGAAATACACGGTGGAGAAGTTCACCTGCTTGCGGCGCTCACAGGTGATCGTCATCGTCTTGACCACGATGTCCACCGTGTTGTTCTGCAACGCGGTGATCCGGTCGGCCGAGGACAGGATGCGGTACTCGACCTGTGACGGAGTGCCGAAGATGTCGCGCGACACCTCACCGGCGATGTCCACGTCGAAGCCGGTGATCTCGCCGGTGATTGGATCGCGGAAGCTGAACAGGTTGCTGCCGATGTCCAGGCCGACGATCAGCCGGCCTCTGGCCCGGATGTTGGCCACCGCGGCATCGGCGTCGGCCTTGTTCGGGAACGGCCGCAGGCTGGCGGTCCGATCACAATTGTTCTC
The DNA here is from genome assembly GCF_010731855.1 of Mycolicibacterium anyangense. Lineage (NCBI taxonomy): Bacteria > Bacillati > Actinomycetota > Actinomycetes > Mycobacteriales > Mycobacteriaceae > Mycobacterium > Mycolicibacterium anyangense. Next base: position 4,836,895 of record NZ_AP022620.1, read on the forward strand.
GTCAGGGTCGGGCGGTTGTGGGGGCTCCGGCGCCATTTCGGTCATCCCGGCGGGCGTCGGCGGCGCCAGGGTCGGAACCGGCGGTGCCACGGTGTACTCCGTCTTGCCGCACCCGCTGAGCGCGGTCGCCGTGATCACCGCGAGGCAGGCCAGCCAGCGCTTGGCCGCGCGAGCGCTCATCAGCGCTCGTTTGTTCTTCGCGCGAGCGCTCATCACCGGTACTCGCTCAGTCGCGGCCACAGCCCCAGCGCCACGGCGATCGCCGCTCCGACCGACAGCACCGCCCCACCGACCGTCGTGCCGGACAGCACCCGACGCGCCGAGAGGATGTCGTTGCGCAACTGGTTGCGGCTCTCCCGGATACCACTGGACAACGCGGCGTCGAGCTTGTCGAATGCCGGCGTCGAATCGTCCTCGCCGGTCCCCAGCGCCACCTGGGTGGCGGCCTGGTAGTTGCCGACGGCGATGTAGGCGTTGATCCGCTCGTCGGCCTGCCGCCACTTCATCAACAGCTGATCGGCATCGGCGAGATCGCTCTTGTCGATCGCGTCCTCGCGGGCCAGGTATTCGGTGAGCTGCTGATGCATGGTTTCGACGCGCTGGTAGTAGGACCGTTTGCGAATGTCTTCGTCACCGCGGCGGATCAGGGACAACGTCTCGTCGGCACGAGCCTGCTGTGCGGTGATCGCCAGGTTAGTCACTGTCTTGAGCGACTGGGCGGCGGTGTCCTTGGCGGCGCGGCTGCCCGCGGTGGAAATCGCCAGCGCCGAGCCCACCCAGATGATCATGATCAGGATCGCCAGCCCGCCCGCGATCAGCCCGACGTTGACCCGGCGTTTGGTGTGTTCGGCCAGCCAGCGATGGGCGAAGGCGCCGAACAACAAGGTGATGGCCACGACCACGATCACCGGCGCGGGAATCCGGGCCGAGGCGCTGGTCTCGGCATCCACCCGCGCTGAGGTCTGCTCGTAGAGCTGCTGGGCGTCGGGCAGAATCTGCTGCTGCATCAGCGCCGAGGCCTCCGACAGATACGACGAACCCACCGGATTGCCCATCCGGTTATTGGTGCGGGCCGTCTCGATCAGCCCGGTGTAGACGGCCAACCGTGCGTTGATCCGGCCCAGCAGTTGGATCAGCGGCTCGTCGGTCAATCCGCTGGCCGCCCGGGTGACGGCGACGGCTGCGTCGGTGATGGCCTGCTCGTAGCGCTGCCGCACCACCCGCGGTTCGGAACCAGCGATGAAGGCGGTGGCAGCGGCGGCGTCGGCCACCGAGAGTGTGGTGTAGAGCTGGCCGGCCGCGAACGCCAACGGCTCGGTGTGATTGAGCACGGTGGTGAGCTGATTCTGGCGATCGTTGATCGTCGTCGAGGTCGCGAAGGCGCTCAGCAGACCGAGGATCGCCAAGATGATGCCGATGGTGAGGATGCGCCCGGGGCTGGTCTTGAAGAACCACCACCGGGGATGGGCGGGCTCGGTCGGCGACCGCCATGCCAATGGTTCGGTCGACGGGTGCGCCACCTCAACGGTCACCTCGCGCGGACCTCATTTCCCTTCGCCCGGATCCCTATCGCGTTTCCTGAGTGAATTCTAAGAGCACCTGGGGCGTACCGGGCTGGATCGGCCGACGAGTACCGGCGTGGCGTGCTTATCCTGAACGCGTGCGAGGTGATGGCGACGGCTGGGTGGTGTCCGAAACCGGCACGCCGTACTGGGGCCGGCATGGCGCCGCCGGCTTGCTGCTGCGGGCGCCGCAGCCCGACGGAACTCCCGCGGTACTGCTCCAGCATCGCGCGCCGTGGAGTCATCAGGGTGGCACCTGGGCACTGCCGGGCGGCGCCCGGGACAGCCACGAGACTGCCGAGCAGGCCGCGATCCGCGAGGCCCACGAGGAAGCCGGCCTGCCCGCTGAGCACGTACAGGTCCGCGCGACCGTCGTCACCGCGGAGATCGCCGGGCAGGGCGACACCTCCTGGACCTACACCACCGTGATCGCCGATGCCCACGAGCTGCTCACCACCATCCCCAACCGGGAGAGTTCGGAACTGCGCTGGGTCGCCGAGGACGAGGTGGCCGAGTTGCCGCTGCATCCCGGGTTCGCCGCCAGCTGGCAGCAGTTGCGTATCACCGAGGTTCGGCCGCACGCGCATGACGCGTGCCGCCTTCCGGGGCCGCACACGGTGGAGATCCAGACCGGTGTGTTCATCTGGTGCGCACCTGCCGAGGTCACTCGACCGTTCTGAGCGTCGCCCGCAGCCGGCCCGCCGCGGCGGCCGGGTCGGCGGCCGCCGTGATGGCGCGCACCACCACCACCCGTCGGGCGCCGGCGGCCAGAACCTCCGGCAGGCGCTGCTCGTCGATGCCGCCGATGGCGAACCACGGCTTGTCGGAGTGCAGCCCGGCGACTTCACGCACAAGCTCGAGCCCCGGTGCCGGTCGGCCCGGCTTGGTGGGGGTGGGCCAGCACGGTCCGACGCAGAAGTAGTCGACGTCCTCCATCAGCGCGCGGCCGGCCTCGCCGCTGGCGTGAGTGGAGCGCCCGATCACCGGGTCGGGACCGACGATGTCGCGGGCCACCTCCAGGGGCAGGTCATCCTGGCCGAGGTGCAGCACGTCGGCGCCGGCGGCGCGAGCGATATCGGCGCGGTCGTTGACGGCCAGCAGCGCGCCGTGCCGTCGGGCGGCCTCAGCCAGGATCTCCAGCGCGGCAAGCTCGCCGCGGGCTTCCAGCGGGCCGAATTTCTGCTCTCCCGGTGAGCCCTTGTCGCGTAACTGAATGATGTCCACGCCACCGGCCAGCGCTGCGTCGGCGAACTCGGCGAGGTCACCGCGCTCGCGACGGGCATCGGTGCACAGATACAGCCGGGCGTCGGCGAGCCTGGACCTGAGCGTGGTTGGGCGTGGGTGCACACCGCGACGGTAGCGGCTAGCGTGGAGGTTCGGCACGGGAGTCCCTGGAGCGGGACTGAGAGTGGAGGCCAAACCCCTCCAGACCGTCACCACCTGATCCGGGTCATGCCGGCGAAGGGAAGCGAAAGGGACATGTCGGTGGAATCGCTGGCCGTCATCGGTGGCGGCGTGATCGGACTTGCTGTGGCACGTCGCGCCGCGCAGGCGGGGCTCGCGGTGCGGGTGCACCGCGAGGCTGCTCCTCCCCTGGGGCACGAGCGTAGCGAGCAGGGGGATCGATTCAAGGGGGCTTCCTGGGTGGCGGGCGGCATGCTTGCGCCCCGAAGCGAGGGCTGGCCCGGTGAGGACCAGCTGCTGACGATCGGTATCGAGTCGCTGCGGTTGTGGCACGGCGGGTTCCTCGATGGACTGCCCGACGATGTCGTGACCGCCCGCGAGACATTGGTGGTCGCCGTCGACCGGGCCGATGCCGCCGACCTGCGTACCGTCGCGGACTGGCTGGCCGCTCAGGGCCACCCGGTGGTCGCCACAACGGCCGCCCGCGACCTCGAACCGCTTCTGGCCCAAGGTATTCGGCACGGTTTCGTGGCCGGCGACGAACTGGCCGTGGATAACCGCAAGCTGGTGGTGGCATTGGCCGCTGCCTGCGAGGAGCTCGGTGTGAGCTGGGCCGGACCGGTCGGCAGCGTCGAAGAGGCCCGTACCGGCGTGGACACCGTGGTGATCGCCAACGGGATCGACGCGCCCGCGCTGTGGCCTGGTCTGGCGGTACGGCCGGTCAAGGGTGAGGTGCTGCGGCTGCGGTGGCGGCCGGGTTGTATGCCGGTGCCGCGCCGGGTCATTCGCGCCCGGGTGCACGGCAGGCCGGTCTACCTGGTGCCGCGCGCCGACGGCGTGGTGGTGGGCGCCACCCAGTACGAGCACGGCCGGGACACCGCCCCGTCGGTCACCGGGGTGCGCGATCTGCTCGACGACGCCTGCGAGGTGCTGCCCTGCCTCGGGGAGTACGAACTGGCCGAATGCTCGGCGGGCCTGCGGCCGATGACACCGGACAACATGCCCATCGTCGGCCGCCTCGACGCGCACACCCTGGTGGCCACCGGTCACGGCCGATCGGGCTTCCTGCTGGCGCCCTGGACGGCCGAGCGGATGGCCGCCGAACTGCTGGTGGGTGCGCGGGTATGAAGGTCACGGTCAACGACAACGAACTCGAGGTGAGCGCCGACATCACGGTGTCGGCCCTGCTGGCCGCTCTGGATCTCCCCGACAAGGGGATCGCGGTCGCGGTGAACTGGACGGTTCTGCCGCGCTCACAATGGGATTCGGTGCTGCCCGACGGGGCATGCGTGGAGGTGGTGACGGCGGTGCAGGGTGGCTGACATCAAACAGTTGACCATCGCGGGCCGGACTTTCGGCTCACGGCTGATCCTGGGCACCGGCGGCGCGCCGAACCTGACGGTGCTGGAGGAGGCGTTGATCGCCTCGGGTACCGAATTGACGACCGTCGCCATGCGGCGGGTCGACGCCGAAGGCGGAACCGGGGTACTGGACCTGCTCAACCGGTTGGAGATCACGCCACTGCCCAACACCGCGGGGTGCCGCGGAGCGGCCGAGGCGGTGCTGACCGCGCAGCTGGCCCGAGAGGCGCTGGGCACCGACTGGGTCAAGCTCGAGGTGATTGCCGACGAGCGCACCCTGCTGCCTGACGCGGTCGAATTGGTCCGGGCCGCTGAGCAATTGGTCGACGACGGTTTTGTTGTGCTGCCCTACACCAATGACGATCCCGTCCTGGCCCGCCGCCTGGAGGGCGCCGGCTGTGCCGCAGTCATGCCGCTCGGCTCGCCGATCGGCACCGGGCTGGGCATCGCCAACCCGCACAACATCGAGATGATCGTCGCCGCCGCCGGTGTTCCGGTGATTCTCGACGCCGGCATCGGAACCGCCAGTGACGCCGCCCTGGCGATGGAATTGGGTTGTGATGCTGTCCTTCTGGCCAGTGCGGTGACCCGTGCCGCCGACCCGCCCGCGATGGCGGCCGCCATGGCGTCGGCGGTCACCGCCGGACTGCTGGCCAGGCACGCCGGCCGCATCCCCAAGCGGTTCTGGGCGCAGGCGTCGAGCCCCACCCTGGCCTGATCATGAAACGGTATGTGGCGCTGGGCAGTTCGATGGCTGCCGGGCCGGGGATCAAGCCCAGGGCGGTGGGGTCGCCGTGGGCTGCCGGACGCTCGGCGCGCAACTATGCGCACCTGACCGCCGCGCAGCTTGGCCTGGATCTGGTCGATGTCACCTACTCCGGTGCCACCACGGCCAACATCCTGCGCGAGCCCCAGCACGGGGCGCCGCCGCAGATCGGGGTCGTCGATGGCACCGAGGATCTGATCACGGTGACGATCGGCGGCAACGACGTCGGCTATGTGCCGCTGCTGTTCGCCGCGACCCTGCCGGGGCTGCTGCGCAAGCTGCCGATGGTGGGCACCGCACTGCGCGACCTGCTGGATCCGGCGGCGCGCGGGCGGGCCCTCGACGCCGCCGGCGTATCGCTGCGCGAGGTGGGGGCGGCGCTGCGAGCCCGCTCGCCCGAGGCGCGAATCCTGTTCGTGGACTACCTGACTCTGCTACCGCCCCCGGGCATACCGGCCCCGCCACTGCCCGACCACATCACCGGCCTGGGCCGGTACGTCGCCGACCGGCTGGTGCAGATCACCGCACAGGCGGCGCAGGACACCGGGTGTGAGGTGGTCGGTGCGGCAGCCGCCAGCCGCGACCACCACGCGTGGTCGGCCGACCCGTGGACCGTCGGCGCCGGTTCCTTGCTGCCCTGGCGGCCGAAGCCGTTCCATCCCAACGCCCGTGGTATGGCCGCAGTGGCCGATCTGATTGTCGCCCGGGTCGGTCAGCCGTAGGTGTTGGCCGGCGCGTCGATCCGCACCACGCTGGACACCTCGAGGCGGGGAATCGAATCGGTTCCGGTATAGCGTTGTCCGGGCGGCACGGTGCCCTCGACCCGCAGCCAGGTGTTGTCGGGCAGCCCCGCCGCCGCAGGCAGGGCCGGACCCGACAGCTGCAGTCTGGCCAGCTGGGCGTCCGCGGCGCAGCAGAAGATCACGATCTTGGCCAGGTACACCTGGTTGCCGTCATGCAGGACGAACCCGGTGGTGGTGATCTGGTGGCCGTCCAGACCACCCACCGGGCCGACGGCGACACGCATCAAGACCTCGGGCAGCGAGATCGTGGGGGCCGGGCCGGGTGGCAACGGCGGAAACGAGCGAGCCGCACTCACGGTGACGGTTGCCGGCGGAGTTGCCTTGGCGCTCAAAGCCGGTGGCACGACGAAGATCAGCAGTATCACCGGGAGCACCAGCAGCCAGACGATGCCGCTGCGGTGGGTGTGCCCGGAATGGTGGTGCTCGCCGCCGCCACTGATGTCGCGGGCGATCGACACCAGCGCCAACCCGATCAGGATCACCGCCGAGGCCCCCAGCCACGGCCACATTCCCGGTTTGACGTAACGGGTGTAGGCGCCGGTGACGGTGACCATCCCCACCGCGATCCCCATGATCAACAGGACCACGTTCTCGGTTTCGCGCCTCACAACAACACCAGCCCGACCACGGTCGCCGACACGGTGGCCACCACCATCGTCAACGGGGCGAAACGCGCCGCGAACCCGCGGCCGAACAATCCTGCTTGCATGGCAACGAGTTTCACGTCCACCGCCGGACCGACCACCAGGAAGACCAGCCGCGGGATCAGCGGCAGCATGGTCAAGCTCGCGGCCACGAACGCGTCAGCCTCCGAGCACAGCGCCAGCACGAACGCGAGTAGCGCCATCGTCACCACGCCGAGCAGCAGGTGGCCGGCGACGTGCTCGAACACCCACGGCGGCACCACGACCCGCAGGGTTGCCGCCGCGGCTGCCCCGATCACCAGGTAGGCGCCAGCCTGCAGGAAGTCATGTCGCGCGGCTTCGGTGAACACCGTCCAGCGAGAGTCACCGTCGTCGTGGGTGCGCGGCAGCGAGCGGCTGACCCAGCCGGGCCGGCCCCACTTCGACCACAGGGCACCCATCACCACCGCGGTGGCCAGCGAGGCCACACAGCGCGCCAGCACCATCTGCGGCTGGCCCGGGAACGCTACCGCGGTCGCGACCAGGACCACCGGGTTGATCGCCGGCGCGGACAGCATGAAGGTCAGTGCGGCAGCCCCCACCGACCCTTCGCCGTAGAGTCGGCGGGCCACCGGCACCGACCCGCATTCACAGCCGGGTAGCGCGGCGCCCGCCACACCGGCGGCCAGTACCGCGGCGGGGGCCCGCCGCGGCAGCCAGCGTGCCAACCGTTCGGTGGAGACGTAGGCGGCGATCAGTCCGCTGATCACCACACCGAGCACCAGGAACGGCACGGCCTGCAGGAAGACCCCGCTGAACACGGTCCCTGCGGTGGCAAGCCGGTCGTTGCCTGCCACGCCGTCGCGCATCCAGGTGCCGGCCACCGCGCACACCACCAGAGCAGCCACCAGCACCTCGGTCGAGGTGACCAGGGGGCGACGGGGTGCGGCGACGGTCATCGCGGGCCATCCTGCCACTCGAACCAGGGAGTGCTCAGGGCACACAGGTCGGCGCGGCGGCGGTCCGCAGAAGATTGGCAGCGGTTTCACGGCGTCGGCCCTGACCACGGGGCCACCGTCGGGGAAGCGTCTACCCTGGGCGCGGTGAAGCGCACCTGTTTGGCTCTGGCAATGGTGCCGGCCGCCGTCGTCGCAGTCGCCCTGGGCGGCTGCAGCAAGCCCACCGATTCCGGCGCCCCGGTGCCTGCGGGAAAACCCGCGGCGGAGTTCGCCGACGGGTTGCGCAAGCAGGTCAGCACCGATGCGATGGTGGCGCATCTGCAGAAACTGCAGGACATCGCCAACGCCGACAACGGCACCAGAGCGGTGGGTACCCCCGGCTTCGATGCCAGTGTCGACTATGTGGCCGGGGTGCTCCGGGAGCGCGGCTTCGACGTGTCGACCCCGGAGTTCCAGACCCGGATCTTCCAGACCGGCAAGACCGAGATGACCGTCGGCGGGGTCAGCGTGCAGGCGCGGGCCCTGGAGTTCAGCGCCGGCACCCCGCCGGCCGGCGTCAGCGGTCCACTGGTGGCGGCACCGGCCGACGAGACCCCCGGCTGTGCGGCCGCCGACTACGCCGGCCTGCCGGTGAAAGGCGCCATCGTCCTCGTCGACCGGGGCAGCTGCCCGTTCGCGGACAAGCAGGCGATCGCGGCCAAGGAGGGTGCGGTCGGCGTCGTCATCGCCAACAACGTCGACGAGGAGCACATGGGCGCCACCCTCGGCGAGGACAGCAACGTCACGATACCGGTGGTCGGGGTGACCAAGGCCGACGGTGCGCGGCTGCGGGCCAACCCCGGCCCCACCACGATCATGCTCGAGGCCACCACCAAGACCATCAACGCCCGCAACGTGATCGCCCAGACCAAGACCGGCTCCCCCCAGGACGTCGTGGTGGTCGGCGCCCATCTGGACAGTGTCCCGGAGGGCCCCGGGATCAACGACAATGGTTCAGGTGTGGCCGCGGTGCTGGAGACGGCCAAGCAGCTCGGACCCACCCCACAGGTGAAGAACGCCGTCCGGTTCGCCTTCTGGGGTGCCGAGGAACTCGGCACGGTCGGGTCGAAGAAATACATCGAGTCGCTGAATGTCGATCAGCTCAAGGACATTGCGCTGTACTTGAACTTCGACATGATCGGCTCGCCGAACCCCGGCTACTTCACCTATGACGGCGATCAGTCGACGGCGCCGGGGCGCGGTCAGAACGTGCCCAGGGTTCCGGAGGGCTCACCGGGCATCGAACGCGCGCTGGTCGCCTACCTCAAGTCGGCCGGAAAGACCGCGCAGGACACGTCATTCGATGGCCGCTCGGATTACGACGCCTTCACCATGGCTGGCGTCCCCGCCGGCGGATTGTTCTCCGGCGCCGAGGAGAACAAGACCGAGGATCAGCAGAAGCTCTGGGGCGGAACCGCGAACGCACCGTTCGACCCGAACTACCACAAGGCCACCGACACCCTCGAGCACATCGACCGCGAGAGCCTCGGCATCCAGGGCGGTGGCGTGGCCTACGCGGTCGGGCTCTACGCCCAGGACATCTCCGGGCGCAACGGTGTCCCGGTGCGCGACGACCGCACCCGCCACCTGATCACCGAATCCTGATCACCGAATCCTGATTACAAAGCCCACAGTTCCAGGGCCGCTTCACAATTGGCGGCCAGCAGCCGTTCACCGACGGCCGGCCGGCGTAACCATTCCCGCAGCATCGGTCGCAGAGCGGGTTCGGCCGGCTCACGGCCGGTGAGGACGTCTTGCACCAACTCCGCGAGGTGTTGCGCCGCCGCCTCGGAGTCCAGCGCCAGCCATCGGTCCAGGTGCGGCTGCAGCGGGCAGTCGCACCAATAGGTGAAATCGATCAGTGTCGGGCTGTCCGAGAAGTAGCCCAGGTCGGCGGGGAATGTGGACAGCAGTCGGTGCCAGAGATCGTCGACGAAGGCGGTGACCGCCGTGGCCTCCGGTTGGGGCCAGGACGGCATCCGCCCCTTCAGCCGGGACAGGTCGAAGGCGAAAGCCGGGGAGTGCTCGCCCCGCAGCAGCTCGATCAGGCGCGGGAAGAAGTGTCGCAAGCCGTTGTCGTCCAACGCCATCACGTGCACCGCTTCCAGTTGCAGCAGTGACAGCGAGCGCAGCGAGGTCTTCTGCAAGTCGGTGACCGACCATTGCGGTCCGCACTGCTCGCACACGGCCAGATCGGCAGGCAGCGGGTAAGGGGCGAACGTCTCGTAGAGCCGCTCGACGGTCCCCGTCATCACAGCGACCGCGGTGCGCCGCGCAACGCGGCCAGCGCCCGCATCCCGTGGTACACCACCAGCGCCGCGATGGAGCCCAGAGCGATGCCGGTGAAGGTGAGACTGCCAATGCGCCAGGTGAAGTCGGCGATGCCGACGATCAGGGCGATCGCGGCCGTCATCTGGTTGACGGGCCGCCCGAAGTCCACGTGATTGGTCAGCCAGATCCGTACCCCGAGGACCCCGACCAGGCCGTAGAGCACGATCGTCGCCCCGCCGAGCACTCCGGCCGGAATCGCCGAGATCGTCGCTCCGACCTTGGGGCACAACGACAGAACGATCGCCGTCACCCCGGCCACCCAGTAGGCGGCGGTGGAGTAGACGCGGGTGGCGGCCATCACCCCGATGTTCTCGGCGTAGGTGGTGGTGGCCGAGCCGCCGCCCAGCCCGGCCAGCACGGTCGCCACGCCGTCGGCGGCCAGCGCACGGCCGGTCAGTGGATCGGTGTCGACTCCGGTCATCTGGCCGACCGATTTCACATGGCCGATGTTCTCGGCGACGAGTGCGATCACGGCGGGTAGGAACATCGGCAGCACAGCCAGATTGACCGTGGGCGTCTGGAAGGTCGGCAGCCCCACCCAGCCGGCCGCGGCAATCCCGGAGGTGTCGACCTCACCGAGTGCCAGCGCCAGAACGTAACCCGCCGTGACCGCGAGGAAGATCGCCAGCCGGCCGATGATGCCGCGGAAGAACGCCAGCGCACCGACGAGCAACACCAGCGTGACGATGCCGACCAGCGGGCCCTTCTCGAAGTTCGTCTTGGCTGCCGGCGCCAGGTTGAAGCCGATGAGCGCGACGATGGCGCCGGTGACCACCGGTGGCAGGGTCACCTCGATCCAGTGCGTACCCACCACATGGACAGTCAGCCCGATCAGGATCAGCAACACTCCGACGGCGACCAGCCCGCCCAGCGCACTGCCGGCACCGTGCGAGGCGACCGCGGCGGTCACCGGGGCGATCACCGAGAAGCTGGACCCGAGATAGCTCGGCAGCCGGTTGCCGGTGATCACCAAGAACAGCAGCGTGCCGATGCCGGAGAACAGCAGCGTGGTGGCCGGCGGAAACCCGGTCAGGACGGGCACCAGGAATGTCGCCCCGAACATCGCCACCACGTGCTGGGCGCCGATCCCCAGGGTGCGTGGCCAGCTCAGGCGTTGGTCGGGGGCGACGACGAAGTCCTCGTCGGCGGCGGAGTCGACGCGGGTCCAAGTCAACGGGATCACGCCTCAGCACTCAACCGCATGTGGGGGCGCGGCGCACCCCGGTTGGTCAGGCTGGTTCGTACTCGCAGATCGCTGCGACCTTGGCGGCCGACGCCGAGGACGGGTCGAACCGGTAGCCGAGCCATTCCCGGACCAGTCGGCGGGCCAGTTCGATGCCGATCACGCGTTCGCCGAAGCACAGCACCTGTGCGTTGTTGCTCAGGATCGCCCGTTCGACCGAGAAGCTGTCATGGGCGGTGACGGCTCGGACGCCGGTGACCTTGTTGGCGCTGATCGCGACCCCGAGCCCGGTGCCGCAGATCAGCAGCGCCCGATCGGCCGAGCCGTCGGCGATCATGCGGGCGGCGGTGACGGCGACGTGCGGGTAGGCGGTGTGCTCGTCGGGGCCGACCCCGACGTCGAGTACCGAGGCGACGCGGTCGTCCTGCTCCAGGTCGCGGCGCAGCACGTTCTTGTAGGTCAGGCCGGCGTCGTCACAGCCGATCACGATGCGCAAGGTCATGAGAGTTCCTCCAGAAGTTCACAGACGGTGTGGATGCACATGGTCAACGAGATCGCGCCGGCATCCGGCGTGCCGACGCTGCGGTCGGCCAGTGGCCGGGCGCGCCCGGTCCTCGGCCGCAGTTCGGCAGTGGCGGCGGCCGCCTTGTCGGCGATCTCGGCTGACGCCGTCCATGCTGTGCGCCAGTCATTTCCGTCGGCGACCGCCGATTCCACCGCGGCCACGAACGGCGTCAGCGCGTCGAGCATGGTCTTGTCGCCGAGCCGGGCACCGCCGAGTTGTACGAGCGCGTCGTGTCCCGCGCGAAGTGCCGCGGTGACGGCGGCGGTGTCGGGCATCCCCCAGTTGCCCAGCCGGACGGCGGCCGCGGTCAGCGCGGCACCCCAGAGCACCCCCGAGGTTCCGCCTGCCTGGGCTGCCCAGGCCTCCCCGGCGCAGGACAGCACTGCGCCCGCGCCACTACCGGCACCGGTTGCAGTGGTCGCAGCATGCGCGGCCGCTGCAGCGCCCTTCACCATGCCACGGCCGTGATCGCCGTCGCCGGCAACCGCATCGATGCGGCCGAGCTCAGCCTCGGCATGGACCATCCTGGCGGCGATCTGATCCATCGCCGACGCGATGGCGGCCCCGCACAGCTGGGACTCGGCATCGGCGTCGGTATGCGGCGCCGCGGCGGCAACGTTGTCGACGGCTTTGGTACGACGTACTGCCTTGTCGCCGTTGATAATTCGACCCTTACGATAGGCGGGGGTGTCGGTGGGGGAGGTCCACAGCCGTTCGAGCTCGGCGTCGAGCCACATCACGGTCAGCGAGCAGCCGGCCATATCCAAGCTGGTGACGAGTTCGCCGACTTCGGGGTGCACCACGGTGTGGCCGGACTCGGCCAGCAGCCCCGACACGGTGGACCACAGCACGAACAGTTCTTCGTACTTGGTTCGGCCCAGGCCGTTGAGGATGACCGTGATGCGATCACCTGCGCCGGCCGGCTTCTCGGCGAGCACACCGGCGACCAGCTGGGTGGCCAGTTCGGCAGCAGTGGGCATCGTGCTCGTCGACACGCCGGGCTCACCGTGGATACCCAGCCCCAGATCCATGGTTCCGGGTGCGACGCGAAACAGTGGCCGGTCGGCACCCGGCAGGGTGCACCCGTCGAACGCCACGCCCAGGGTTCGGGTTGCGGCATTGGCGGACAGGGCAATTCGCTCGACCTCGTCGAGGTCGGCGCCCTCTTCGGCGGCCGCGCCCGCGCACCGGAACACGGCAAAGTCACCGGCGATGCCGCGTCGCCGGTCGACCTCTGAGGTCGGGGCGCTGGCGATGTCGTCGGTCACCGCGAGGTAGCGGGCGTCGATGCCCTCGCCGCGCAACTGTTGGGTGGCCAGGCCGAAGTTCATCACATCGCCGGCGTAGTTGCCGGTGATGAGCAGCACCCCGGCGTCCCCGTGCGCGGCCCGCGCCACTGAGGCGGCCTGTTGTGCCGACGGGGAGGTGAAGATGTTGCCCACCACCGCGCCGTCGGCGAACCCCGGGCCCACGACACCGCAGAACGCGGGGTAGTGGCCCGAGCCGCCGCCTACGACGACGGCCACTTTGCCGGGTGGGGTCTCCGCAGCGCGGACCACTCCACCGGGCACGCCGACGACGTAGGGCGAGTAGATGTCGAGGAATCCGCCCAGCATGTCCTCGGTGAAGGCGGCCGGGTCGTTGTACAGGTGTGTCATGGCCGTCAGTGGATGTGGCTGCCGCCGTTGATGTCGACGGTGGTACCGGTCAGGTAACTCGCGTCGCGGCTGGACAGGAAGGTGATGACGGCAGCCACCTCGTCGGTCGTGGCGGTACGGCCGACCGGAATGTCCTTGGCCAGCTTGGCTTCCTGCTCATCGGTGGAGCCCACCCGGATGTCGGTGTCGACGGCGCCCGGTGTGACGGCATTGACGGTCACCCCGGTGTCGGCGATCTCGCGGGCCAGTGCCTTGGTGAACCCGAGGATCGCTGCTTTGGCCGACGAGTAGGGCACCTTGCCGAACACTCCACCGCCGCGTTGTGCCGATACCGACGACATGTTGACGATGCGGCCCCAGCCCCGCTCGATCATGTCCGGAAGGAACGCCTTGGTGACCAGATAGGTGCCGGTGGCGTTGACCGCCATCACCGTGTTCCAGATGTCGAGGGTGGTCTCCAGGAACGGCACCGGAGAGGTGATGCCGGCGATGTTGGCCAGCGCACCCACCGGCGGCAGATTGCCCGCGGCGACCTCGGCAGCGACGGCCCGCTGCGCCTCGAGTACCGACTCCTCCGAGGTGACGTCGGCGGTATAGCCGAAAGCCGGCACGGCGTATTGGTTTCCGATGTCGGCGGCGACCTTGGCAGATCGTTCACCGTCGAGGTCGAGGATCACCACAGCCCACCCCTCGCTGGCGTACCGGCGGGCGGTGGCGGCTCCGATGCCCCGTTCGGAGGCGGCCCCGGTGATGACTGCAGTCAGCTCGGACATGGTGGTACTCCTTAGATCAGTTCGGAAATCAGGTGCGCCGCTTCTGCTGTGGCGCGCGGTCGTTGGTCGTCGGTGACGTCTCGGGTCTCGAGTTCGAGCGCGAAGTGACCGGCGTAGCCAACGTCGGCGAGCGCTTTGAGGCCGCCGCGGAAATCCACCTGGCCGCGGCCGATCGAGAGGTTGATGTTGCCGGGTGTGGCATCCCGGAGGTGGACGTGCGCGATGCGCGCAGCGAACCGCGTGACGAAGTCCGACGGGTCTCCTCCGGAGGCCACGATGTGGCTGAAATCCATCACCACGCCGATCGATGTGCCGGCAAGCCGCTCGGTGAGCAGCGCGGCCCGCTCGAGGTCGCAGCACAACCGGTGGAAATGCAGCGACTCGGTCCAGATCTCCACACCGCACGGGCCGGCCGAGTCCTGGGCCCGGATGAGTTCGGCGGCGACCAGGTCGACGTCCTCGGATAGTGAGCGCACCGGGGTGTGGTTGGCCGCGCCGCAGGGCAGGACGACGGCCCGCGCGCCGGTGAGCTGAGCCAGCCGGACCAGCGCGTCGAGGTGTTCGTCGCGCCGGATCCTGGCCTCCGCGTCTACCGGCATGTTGAGGTCACCGATGTCACCGTTGATCGAACGCGCCGTCAGGCCGGAGCGGGTGACCACCTGGGCGACGGCGTCGACCGCGGCCTGATCCAGCTGATAGGGGACGTGGTCGCACACCCCGGGCAGGGCGCCCAGGTCGATCTCGGTGAAGCCCAGGCCGGCGATGACGTCCAGCGCCGCAGGCAGGGGCAGGTGACGAAAGCTGATCGTCGAGCAGCCGAGCCGGGTGTGGATGGAAGTCATGAACGTGTCCTCGGGGCAGATGTGATCGTCACCACAGACTAATAGGTTGACTGTTGACAGTCAACTGGCGACGGTCATTTGATGTCGACTGTTGACATTAAATATGATGCGACTCACACTGAGTGGCCTAGGGCACTGTCGACCGTCGACAGTGACTTTGACCTCACGGTTTGAAAGGATCAGGCTCATGAGCGATGACGCTCTGATGATGCGAGGACCGGTGCACGGCACCAAGGACGCCCGTCGGGTTGCGATCGGCTCCGGTGTCGGCGCCGTGATCGAGACCTACGACTTCATCGGTTTCGGTACGGCGGCAGCGCTCTACTTCGGCACCGCGTTCTTTCCGCATTCCAGCCCGGTGGCCGGCACGCTGGCTTCCTTCGCGACCCTCGGTGTCGGCTTCGCAGCCCGCCCACTCGGTGGCATCATCGGTGGCCATCTCGGCGACAAGGTCGGCCGCAAGCCCGTGCTGGTCGCCTCGCTCATCATCATGGGCCTGGCCACGTTCGCGATCGGCTTGCTGCCCACCTACGCCGCGGTGGGTGTGCTCGCGCCGGTGCTGCTGGTGACCGTCCGCATCATCCAGGGCTTGGCATTCGGCGCCGAATGGGGTGGCGCCATCCTGATGAGCTACGAGCACGCGCCGTGGAAGCAGAAGGGGCGCTACACCGGCATCGTCCAGGCCGGCTTCCCGGTCGGGCTGCTGCTGGCCAACCTCGTCTTCCTGGTCAGCGTCCACCTCGGTGGCGACTGGGCGTGGCGGGTGCCCTTCCTGGCCAGCATCGTGCTCGTCATCGTCGGCCTGATCATCCGGGCCCGCGTCCCGGAGTCCCCGGTATTCGAGGACGTCAAGGAGCAGGGCCGCATCGTTCGTGCTCCGATCGTCGAGGTCTTCAAGACCGACTGGCGCAACATCCTGCGCGGCATCGGTCTGCGCGTTGCCGAGACCGCCGGCTACGCCGTGTCGATCACCTACATGATCTCCTACCTCAAGAACGCCCAACTGGCCACCAAGACCGAAACCCTTGTGGCGCTGTGCATCGCGTCGGCCATCGGCATCTTCGCCACCATGGGGTGGGCTCGGCTCACCGACACCATCGGCAGGCGCCCGGTGTATCTGTGGGTGTGCGCCTTCGGGATCCCGTTCGGTGTGTTGATGTTCCTTCTGGTCAACACCGGTGTCCTGATCCTCATCATCGCCACCTTCGTGGTCGCCTACGGCGTGTGTCAGAACGCGCTGGCCGGCGCGCAGGGCGCCTGGTTCCCCGAGCTGTTCGCCGCCCACACCCGCACTTCGGGCGCCTCGCTGGCCTACCAGATCTCGGCGATGGTGTCGGGCTTCACCCCGTTCATCACGACGCTGCTCTACGAGGCCTTCGGGTGGTTCGGCCCGGCGCTGCTGTTCAGCCTCTACGCCGCCATCGGTCTGGTCGCCGCCCTGCTGACCCGCGAAACATGGGGCGCGCAGGAGCGTGAACTGGCCGACCTGGCCGCCGCGAGCACCCTGGACACCCGTGCAGTCGCCGCATGAACCGGGCCCAGAAGGTGGCGCAGGCCGCCTACCGGATGCGTCATCACGTGCTCAACATGGGCGAGGCCCAGGGACAGGGCTACGTGGGGCAGGCCCTTGGTGCCGCCGACATGCTGGCCTGTGTCTACGCCGATCAGCTGCGGTTCCGGGCTGACGACCCGCACTGGCTGGGCCGGGACCGGTTCCTGCTGTCCACGGGTCACTACGCCATCGGCCTCTACGCCGCGCTGGCCGACGCCGGCATCATCGGCGTCGATGAACTCGACACCTACGGGTGCGACGAATCACGGTTGCCGATGTCCGGAATGGCCAGTTACACACCGGGAATGGAGATCTCGGGCGGCTCGTTGGGTCACGGACTGACGGTGGCCGTGGGCATGGCGCTCGGCCTACGCCACCTGGGCTCGCAGGCGCGGGTGTTCAATTTCCTCTCCGACGGCGAACTCGACGAAGGATCCACCTGGGAGGCGGCCATGGGCGCCAGCCATCACCAGTTGGGCAACCTCACCGCCATGGTGGACATCAACGCCCTGCAGGCCGACGGCCCGACCGTTGGGGTGCTGCGCACCGAGCCGGTGGTCGACAAGTGGCAGGCCTGTGGCTGGTTCACCCAGCGTGTCGACGGTAATGATGTCGACGCCCTGCTGGGTGCCTTCGACGCGGCTGCCGAACACGCCCGCAGTGTCGGGGCTCCGTCAATCATCCTGTGCGACACCAGGATCGGTTGCGGTGTTCCGATGCTCGAGACCCGCGAGAAAGCGCACTTCATGCGTATCGACGCCGACGAGTGGCAGCTGTGCCGCGACCAATTGACCCTCGGATACGAGGAAGGAGTCCCCGCGTGACTTCGGCAGCGCCCCTGCGTACCTCGGCGATGATCGCCTCGTTCGCCGACCCCGGCCAGCGCACCACAGCGGCCCCGTTCGGCCACGCCCTGGCGGCGGCGGCCGAACAGGACGGCCGCATCGTCGGCCTGACCGCAGACCTTGGCAAGTACACCGACATGCATATCTTCGCCCAGGCGTTCCCGGAGCGCTTCTTCCAGATGGGGATGGCCGAGCAGCTGCTGTTCGGCGCCGCCGCCGGGATGGCCGAAGTCGGGCTGGTGCCGTTCGCGTCCACCTATTCGGTGTTCGCGGCCCGCCGGGCCTACGACTTCATCTGTCTGGACATCGCCGAGCCGGGGCTGAACGTCAACATCGTCGGCGGTCTGCCCGGGTTGACCACCGGATACGGTCCGTCGCACCAGGCGACCGAGGACGTCGCCATTTTCCGGGGCATGCCGAACCTGACCATCGTCGACCCGTGCGACTCGGTGGACATCGACCAGGCCGTCCCGCAGCTGGCGGCGCATTCCGGCCCGACGTATCTGCGGCTGCTGCGGGGCCAGGTGCCTACGGTCCTCGACGAGTACGACTACCGCTTCGAGCTGGGCAGGGCGGCGCTTTTGCGCAGCGGGGCCGACGTCCTGCTGATCTCCAGCGGACTGATGACCATGCGGGCGCTGCAGGCGGCCGAGCAACTGGCCGCCCACCGGGTGGACGTCGCGGTGCTGCACACCCCGACGCTCAAGCCGTTCGACACCGCTACCGCGCTGGCCGAACTCGCCGCTGACCGGCTGGTCCTGACCCTGGAGAACCACACCGTGGTCGGTGGACTCTTCGAAACGGTCGCCGGCACCGTGGTGCGCGCCGGGCTCGCTCGCACGATCCACCCCGTCGGCCTGCCCGACGAGTTCCTGGCCGCCGGCGCGCTGCCTACGCTGCACGAACGCTACGGCTTGTCGACCTCGCGGATCATCGGCACGGTCCTCGAACGGCTGTAAGGTGTTGACAGCCAGATGTCAACAGTCGAAGGAGCGTCGAATGTCGGTGGAATCGACCTCGTTGCTGCGTCTGGAGAAGACCAGCCTGCGTGAGCAGGCGCTGACGGCCCTGCGCCGGGCGATCACCACCGGCCAGTTGCGCCCCGGCACTCACCTGGTCGAGACCGAGCTCTCCGAGGCGCTGCAGATCAGCCGTGGGACGTTGCGTGAGGCCATGCGGCAATTGCAGCAGGAGGGACTGATCTCGGCCGGGCTGCGCGGTCGGCTCTCGGTACGGCATCTCGATGCCAAGGAGATCAGGGACATTTTCACCGTTCGCGCCGCGCTGGAATCTCTGGCCGCCCGGGAGTTGGCCAACCGCGCGGACCGCTCGGACGCGGTCGAGGCGCTGCGCCAGGCGGTTGCCGAGATGGACCGTTGGGCCGCAGCCAATCTCGAGGACCGGATCGAAGCCGACCTGAAGTTCCACCGGACCATGTGCCAGCTGTCGGGCAACGAGACGCTGCTGCATTCGTGGTCGTCACTGGAGGGCAGTATCCGGATGTCCATCATGTTCGCCGGGGTGGACCGGGCGATCAAGAACATGGATTCCAAACGGCACCTGGTGATCGTCGACGCCATCGAGTCCGGCGAAGCCGACCAGGCTGCCGCCGCGGTCGCCGATCACATGTCCGGTGCGGCGTCCGTTCTGGTGAGCGGCGCGGCCTAGCCTGCGGTCATGGTTCGGCGCACGCCGTAGATCCCGGCGCCGAGGGCCAGTACGACCGCTCCGACGAGAACCGACTGCAGCGGCAGGGCGAACGCCAGCACCACACAGCCGAGCAGGCCGGCGGCCGGGATGACCCGGCCGGCTGGAGCGAAGCGACCCGGGGATTGATCAGGGCCCTCGAGCGTCCACGCCGAGGCATTCGCGATCGCGTAGTACACCAGCACCGCGAACGACGAAAATCCGATCACGCCGCGGACATCGGCCACCGCCGCCAATGCGGCCACCAGTACGCCGACGGCCACCTCCGCCCGATGCGGCACCCCGAACCGGGGGTGCACAGCGGCCAGGGCAGCCGGCAGGTGCCGATCGCGTGCCATCGCCAGGGTGGTCCGCGACACCCCCAGGATCAGCGACAGCAACGACCCCAGGGCCGCGATCGCCGCACCGGCGCGCACCACCGGCTCGAACCCCGGTGCACCAGCAGCGCGCACGGCGTCGGCCAATGGCGCTGCAGCACTGGCCAACCCGTCCGGGCCCAGGACGCTCAGCACGGTCACCGCGACCACGGCATAGATCACCAGCGTCAGCGCCAGGGCGATCGGGATGGCCCGCGGGATGGTCCTGGCCGGGTCGCGCACCTCCTCGCCGAGGGTTGCGATGCGGGCGTATCCGGCGAAGGCGAAGAACAACAGACCGGCGGCCTGCAGCACACCCAGCGGCCGGCTGTCACCCAGTGCGAGCCTGCCCGCATCTGCTGCGCCCGAGAAGGCAACGGCGGCAACAACTCCGGCGAGTACGGCCAGAACCAGCGCGACGATGATCCGGGTGAGCAGGGCCGACTTCTGCACCCCGCGGTAGTTCACCGCCGTCAGCGCGGCCACGGCGGCCACCGCGATGGCGTGGGCGTAGGCGGGCCAGACATAGAGCCCGACAGTCAACGCCATCGCCGCACACGACGCGGTCTTGCCGACCACGAAACTCCACCCTGCCAGGTAGCCCCAGAACGGTCCGAGGCGTTCGCGACCGTAGACGTAGGTACCACCGGACTGCGGATAGCGTGCGGCCAGCCGCGCCGATGACGTGGCGTTGCAATAGGCCACCACACCGGCCAGCGCCAGACCGACCAGCAGCCAGGACCCCGCCGCCACCGCCGCAGGCGTCAATGCCACGAAAATGCCGGCGCCGATCATCGAGCCCAACCCGATGACCACGGCGTCGCCCGTGCCGAGCCGACGTTGCAGAGTGCTCACGGGCGGCATGCTAAGCGCCGAACATGAATGCGGACCGGCCTGGGAGCGGAATCCGCCCCCATGCCGGTCCGGCACGGTCCCCCGACCCGGATCAGCGTGGCCCCAGGAGCCAGCGGCTTACGGCATCGCCGTGCCCGCTCAGGCTAAGCCAAAATTCTGACGAGGCCGTAAAAATTGTTGAAGTTGTGACCTTGGGGCTCAGCGGTGGCGAGCGATATTGGCGCCCAGATAGGCGCCATACGCAACCAATCCGGCCACCGCGAGCTTGCGGGTTTTCGGTGCCACCAGGGCCAGACCGATCGCCGTCTCGATACCGCCGTTGATGTAGGTGTGCTGCAATGTGTTCTCGGGGAAGGCCTGGGCAGACACCGACTCGTAGAGCTCCGGGCGCACGAAGTGCGACAGCCCGGTAGCGGCCACGACCGCTCCCGCCAACTTGATCAAACCCTCTGCAGCCATCGACGTCCTCTCCTGGTTCTAACTGATCTGGTAATCGCTGATCGGATAGGTCGATGCCTCGCGCACAGCCGCGCGCGTGGACATCGGCCGCAACAATGCCGCCTCACCATTGGGATTGAAATAGTACGACCGCGCCGAGGTGCAGTTGCCGTTGCTGAACAACGTGTCCCCGAGCAGTTCGGTCATCCGGTCCAGATAGCGGTTGTTGGCATCCTCGGTGATCTCGAATGTGGTTGCGCCGCGGCGCTTCACCTCTCCCAATAGCCGATCCATGTGGCGCATCTGGTACTCCATCGAGTTGAAGAAGTTCAACCCCAGGAAGGCATACGGGCTGGCCAGGCTCAGGAAGTTCGGGAAGTACGGAACCGCCACCCCCTGGTAGGCCTGGAACCTGGTCTCCCGCCACCACTTTCCGAGGTTGCGGCCGTCGCGGCCGATCACCTCGAACGCCGGGAAGTTGGCCTCCCAGATATCGAAACCGGTTGCCAGGACCAGGGTGTCGATCACGGCCTTGGTGCCGTCGTTGGCGACGATGCCGTCGGCTTCGACATGATCGATCCCGCTGGTCTGCAGATGCACGTTCGGTTTGGTGAAGGTGCGGTAGTACTTGTTGGAGAAGGTCGGCCGCTTGCAGCCGAAGTCGTAGTCCGGGGTCAGCTTGCGCCGCAGTTCGGGATCCCGGATGGTGGCGAAGCGCCACATCTTGGCCAGGTCGGCGGCGGCGATGGTGATCCGCCCGAAGTGCTTCTGGTGCAGCACACCCACGTAGACCATCCACTCGTAGAGCGCGTCGGTGACCGCGCGGATGGCGCGCTGGGTCAACGGCACCCGGGCGAACAGCCGCTTGGCCCGCGCCGAGAACTTGATGTCCACCTTGGGTACCACATAGATCGCGGTGCGCTGGTAGACCGTGAGGTCGGCGGCGTCCTTGGCGAGCTCGGGAATGATCTGTACCGCGGTGGCGCCGGTACCGATGATGCCGATCCGCCGGCCTGCCGGGGTGTAGGCGTTGTCCCAGTCGGCGGTGTGCAGGACCGTGCCCTCGAAGCTGTGGATGCCGGGGATCTCCGGCGTCTTCGGCTGGGACAGGAACCCGGTGGCGGTGATCAGGTAGCGGGCGGACAGGGTGTCGCCGTCGGCCAGCGTGACCCGCCACAGGTCGGCGTCGGAATCCCAGCGCGCACTCGCCACCGTCGCGTTGAACCGCATGTGCCGGCGGATGTCGTACTTGGCTGACACGTCGTCGGCGTACTGCTTGATCTCGGCCCCGGTGGAGAACAGCCGGTTCCAGTTCGGGTTCGGCTCGAAGAAGTAGGAGTACGTGGTGGTGGGGACGTCGACGGTGAGGCCGGGGTAGTGGTTGACGTACCAGGTACCGCCCAGGTCGTCCTCCCGGTCGAGGATGACGAAGTCGGTGAAACCCAGCTTCTTGAGCTGGATCGCCGCGCCGATTCCCCCGAAACCGGCGCCGACGATGATCGCGTCGAACTGCTGCTCGGTCATGAAAAAGACCGTACCGGACCGGCCGGTAACCACCGCAGACCCGCGCAGCCCCAGTCCATGGGACCAAGGTCCCACGCTTACGGCAGTGCGGACAGCGCAGCGGCCACTGCGAGGGCCGGCACGTCGAGTGTCTTGGAGCCCAGGTCATGACGGGCTCCGGTGATCTCGACGATCTGCACCGGCGCCGGGATCAGGCGCGCTGCGGTCCGCAGTTCCCCGATGGTGCCGAACGGGTCGGCACTGCCCTGGGTGAACACCGTCGGTGCGGTGATCGCCCCGAAGTGCTCGGTGCGCAGCCGGTCGGGCTTGCCGGGCGGATGCAGGGGATAGGAGAACGGTGTGAGCAACGCCACCAGACCGGGGTTGTCCGCGGCGACCATCGAGGTCTGCCTACCGCCGTAGGAGTGGCCGCCGGCGATCAGCGGTCCGTCGGCCAGAGCCCGGGCTGCCGCGAGTGCCTCGACGATGCCCTCCCGGTCGCCGGCCGCCGAACCCGACGGCGGGCCCTTCGGCCGTCGTCGCCGATACGGCAGGTTGTAGCGCACGGCCAGCCAGCCCTGTGATGCCCACTGCTCGCAGATCCGGATCAGCATCGGTGACTCGCGGCTGCCGCCGGCGCCGTGGGTGAGCACCACAACCCCGGCCGGGGTGCCGGCCGGCTCGTGGGCGATACCGCCGATGTCGTCGAGGCTCGGGCTCATGCCTGCAGCCGCCACAGCGCGGAAACCGGCCCGTGGCCCGCACCCAGCGGGTAGGCCGCCCGTAGGCACTCGGTGACCCAGGTCTTGCCGAAGGCGACCGCATCGGGCATCGAATAGCCATGTGCCAGTGCGCAAGCCGTGGCGGCTCCCAGAGTGTCCCCGGCGCCGTGGTCGTGGCCGGTATCGATCCGCGGCGCGTCGAACTCGTAGAAGTCGGTGCCGTCATAGAGCAGGTCGGGGCTTTGCCCGCAGCCGCGCAGGTGGCCGCCCTTGACCAGGGCCCACTGCGGGCCGAGGGCGTGCAGTGCCTTGGCGGCCTCGCGCTGCGATGCGGAGTCGACGACGTCGATCCCCACGATCAGCCGCACCTCGTCGAGATTGGGGGTGACCAGGCTGGCCAGCGGGAACAGCTCGGTGCGCAGTGTCTGTAGCGCCGACGGGTGCAGCAGCGGATCACCGTGCATGGAGGCGCACACCGGGTCGACGACGAACGGGGTGTTGCCTGCCAGGCCGAGGTCACGCCAGGTGCCGGCGACGCTCTCGATGATGGCCGAGGACGCCAGCATGCCCGTTTTGGCGGCCTGAATACCGATGTCGGTGGCCACCGCCTCGATCTGTCCGGCGATCACGTCCGTCGGAATCTCATGGAAACCCTTGACTCCCAACGAGTTCTGGATGGTGACGGCGGTGACCGCCACCAGCGAGTGCACGCCGAGCAGTGCGAAGGTACGCATGTCGGCCTGAATGCCGGCGCCGCCGCCGGAATCGGAGCCGGCGATCGTCAGAACCCGCGGTGGGGTCTGGGTCGGCGGCGTCAACGGCAGCAGGTTCACGCTCACGAGTGTTCCAGAGGGATGTAGACCCGGTTGCCGTGTGCGGCGAACTCCTCGGATTTGGTCGCCATCGCGTCGCGGATGTCCTGCGTGATGCGCATCGAGCAGAATTTCGGCCCGCACATCGAGCAGAAGTGGGCGGTCTTGGCCGGCTCGGCGGGCAGTGTTTCGTCGTGGAACTCCTGCGCGGTGTCGGGATCCAGCGACAGCGCGAACTGGTCCTTCCATCGGAACTCGAAGCGCGCCTTGGACAAGGCGTCGTCGCGCTGCTGTGCCCGCGGGTGCCCCTTGGCCAGATCGGCTGCGTGGGCGGCGATCTTGTAGGCGATCACCCCGTCCTTGACGTCCTTGCGGTTCGGCAGACCCAGGTGTTCCTTGGGGGTGACGTAGCACAGCATCGCGGTGCCGGCCTGGGCGATGATCGCCGCGCCGATCGCCGAGGTGATGTGGTCATAGCCCGGCGCGATATCGGTGGCCAGCGGCCCGAGGGTATAGAACGGCGCCTCCTCGCAGAGTTCCTCCTCGAGCCGGACGTTCTCGACGATCTTGTGCATGGGCACGTGGCCGGGCCCCTCGATCATCACCTGCACGCCAGCATTTTTCGCGATCGTGGTCAGTTCGCCGAGGGTGGCGAGCTCGGCGAACTGAGCCGCGTCGTTGGCGTCGGCGATCGAGCCCGGCCGCAGCCCGTCACCCAGGGAGAACGTTACGTCGTAGCGGGCCAGGATCTCGCACAGTTCGCCGAAGTTGGTGTACAGGAACGACTCCTGATGATGTGCGAGCATCCACGCCGCCATGATGGAACCGCCGCGGCTGACGATCCCGGTCACCCGCTTGACCGTCAGCGGGATGTGGCGCAACAGCACCCCGGCGTGCACGGTCATGTAGTCCACGCCCTGCTCGCACTGCTCGATCACGGTGTCGCGGTACATCTCCCAGGTCAGCCGGGTGGGATCACCGTTGACCTTCTCCAGCGCCTGATAGATCGGGACCGTTCCGACCGGGACGGGGGAGTTGCGCAGGATCCACTCCCGGGTGGTGTGGATGTCGGCACCGGTGGACAGGTCCATGATCGTGTCCGCACCCCAGCGGATGGCCCACACCATCTTGTCGACTTCCTCGCCGATCGAGGAGGTGACGGCCGAGTTGCCGATGTTGGCGTTGACCTTCACGCCGAACGCCTTGCCGATGATCATCGGCTCGCATTCGGGGTGGCGGTGGTTGGCGGGGATCACCGCGCGGCCGGCTGCGACCTCCGTGCGGACCAGCTCGGCGGGCACGCCCTCGCGGGCGGCGATGAACGCCATCTCGGCGGTGATCTCACCGGCCCGGGCGCGCTGCAACTGGGTGCCTTCGCAGACCACACCCGGGCGCGGCGGCAGCCCGGCGCGCAGGTCGATCCTCGCCTTCGGGTCGGTGTAGGGCCCGGAGGTGTCGTACAGGTCGATGTGCTCGCCATCGGCGGTGGTCACCCGGCGAAACGGCACCCGCAGGCCAGGAAAGTCTTCGAGGTCGGTGTACCCCTTCACACTTCCCGCGATCGGGCCGGTGGTGACGGTGGGGTCGACAAAAACATCAGTCATCATTCACTCCCTACGCCGGCATTACCCGGACAGGTTCATACGGTCGACGGCACCGAACAGCCGTCCTCTCAGCGCACTTGGGTGTGCACTCCCGTGTGGTTGGTATTCCGTCGCCCACAGTAGCCCACGGCGCTGGGGGTCCGCCGAGCCGTGAGTTTCACGTTTTGCGGCGGTCTACTCGACCTTTCGCTGCGAAACGTGAAATTGGGCGACGGAGCCGGCAGCGGAGCGTTGTCGGTGCCCGGTGACAGGCTCCCGTCATGGCCAAGCGGGAGGTGTTCATCGGACGTGCGGCGCTGACGGATGGCCGGCTCACCAGGAGTGAGCTGACCCGTTGCTACCAGCCGCTTTTCCGTGGTGTGTACATGCCCAAGGACACCGATGTCACGCTGTGGGATCGGGTGAAGGCGGCGTGGTTGGCGACGGGCTGCCAGGCCGTGGTCACCGGCGTGGCCGCATCCGGACTGTACGGCGCGAATTGGGTCGACGCCCACACCACCATCGAGCTGATATCGCCGCGGCATGCGCGTCCCCAGCCGGGTCTGGTGGTCCGGCAGGAGGCGATTGCACCGGATGAGGTCACCACGGTCGCCGGCATCCCTGTCGTCGTGCGTGCCCGGGCCGCATTCGATCTGGGCAGGCACCTTGGACGCGCGGAATCGATCGCTCGGCTGGACGCGCTGATGCGCAACCAGCTGTTCTCCATCGAAGACGTGTCCTTGCTGGCCAAGCGGTATCCCGGAGCGCGCGGGCTGAAGCGGTTGGCCAACGTGCTGCCCCTCGTCGACGGCGGAGCGGCCTCACCGCAGGAGACCAGGTTGCGCCTGTTGTACATCGATGCCGGCCTCCCCCGTCCGCAAACCCAGGTACCGGTGTTCGACGGCAGGCGCGCGGTGCGGATCCTCGACCTGGGGTGGGAGCGGTTCCGGGTCGGCTCGGAGTACGACGGCGACGTGCACCGCACCGACCGCCGCTCCTACGTGAAGGACGTGCGACTGCGCCCGATCCTGGAACGTCTCGGGTGGGCGGTTGATCATGTCATCAAGGAGGACCGCGATGACGAGATCGTCGAACGTACCCGGCGACATCTGCTATCGCGGGGCTGGAGACCCTGAGCCGAGCGGCCCTGCCTCGAGTTTCACGTTTCGCAGGGATCTACTCGTACTTTCGGGGCGAATCGTGAGTTTCGGCGCGGATTGGCCTGGAAAGATTTGTATAGCTAACATATGCGTTATTGCGCCGTCGGCGCCCGCTGCTGCTACTGATCGATTGCTTACGAAACGAGACGTGCCCGTGACCACCGAGATTGACGCTGCCGAGATCGAGACCGACCGCCGCCGGCGGCGGATGGACCATGACCACCCGCACTACAAGTGGGTCGTGCTGTCCAACACCACGCTGGGCACCCTGCTCGCCACGATCAACTCCTCCATCGTCCTGATCTCGCTGCCTGCCATCTTCCGCGGTATCGGCCTGAACCCACTGGCGCCCGGAAATGTCAGCTACCTGCTGTGGATGCTGATGGGCTACCTGGTGGTCAGTGCCGTGCTGGTAGTCCCGTTCGGCCGGCTCGGCGACATGTTCGGGCGGGTCCGCATCTACAACATCGGCTTCGTGGTGTTCACCCTGTCGGCGATCGCGCTCTCGTTCGACCCATTCCAGCTCGACGGCGGAGCCATCTGGCTGATCGCCTGGCGGGTGGTTCAGGGTGTGGGCGGTGCGATGTTGATGACATCGTCCTCGGCGATCCTGACCGACGCCTTTCCGGCCAGCCAGCGCGGCATGGCTCTCGGCGTCAACATGGTTGCGGCAGTTGCCGGTTCGTTCCTGGGCTTGTTGATCGGCGGGGTGCTCTCCGAGATTCATTGGCAAGCCATCTTCTGGGTCGGCGTTCCCATCGGCATCCTCGGCACGGTGTGGAGCGTGTGCTCGCTCAAGGAGATCGGCACCCGCAATCCCGGCCGGATGGACTGGGCCGGGACCGTCACCTTCGGTGTAGGTCTGACCGTCCTGCTGATCGGCATCACCTATGGCATCCAGCCCTACGGTGACTCCACCACGGGCTGGCTCAACCCGTGGGTGCTCGGTGCGATCATCGCCGGCATCCTGCTGCTGGTGCTGTTCTGCATCATCGAACTGCGAGTGGCCGAACCGATGGTGGACATCCGGCTGTTCCGGTCCGCGTCGTTCGGGATGGGCAACCTGGCCGGCCTGATGTCGTCGGTCGGCCGCGGCGGACTGCAGTTCATGCTCATCATCTGGTTGCAGGGCATCTGGCTGCCCCTGCACGGCTACAGTTTCGAATCCACCCCGCTGTGGGCCGGCATCTACATGCTGCCGATGACGTTCGGGTTCCTGGCCGCCGCACCGATCGCCGGCTCGCTCGCCGACCGGTTCGGGGCCAGGCCGTTCACCGTCGGCGGCATGGTCCTGATGGCGCTGACCTTCGTGGCGCTGGTGATGATCCCGGTCAACTTCAACTACTGGGTGTTCGCCGTGCTGGTGTTCCTCAACGGCCTGGGTGGCGGCATCTTCACCGCGCCCAACACCGCGGCCATCATGTCCAGCGTGCCGGCCGCCCAGCGGGGTGCCGCCTCCGGTGTGCGGTCCACCTTCTTCAACGCCGGCTCGTCGCTGTCGATCGGCATCTTCTTCTCGCTGATGATCGTCGGCCTGGCCGGCACTCTTCCGGAGACGATGAGCAAAGGCCTTCAGGACCAAGGTGTTTCGGCGTCGGTGGCGCACGACATTGCCAACCTGCCGCCGGTCGGGAGTTTGTTCGCCGCGTTCCTCGGCTACAACCCGATCGCCGAACTCCTGGCGCCCTACCACGCGCTGAATCAACCCGGGGTCAACGTCGAAGTGCTGACCGGTAAGACGTTCTTCCCGAACCTCATCACCGAGCCGTTCCACGCCGGACTGGTGGTCGTGTTCGGTGCTGCGGCGCTGATGATGGTGATCGGCGCGATCGCCTCGCTGTTCAACCCCGGCCGCTACGCCGAGGATCTCGCGGACTAGCGCCAAGACATCGAATCACCGGTCGTGCTGGTGACGTTCGACCCTCCTGTGACTGCTGACGGCGCCATAGAGTGGCGGGGCAGTCTGGACGAGGGAGGGTGTCGCTGTGACCTGGCAGCAGATCCAGCCTTTCCTGGTGGCGCTGGCCGTCGGGCTGCTGCTCGGCTTCGAGCGGGAGCGCAGCCACAACCGCACCCTGCCCGCCGGTTCACGGTCGTTCGCTCTGCTGTCCCTGCTCGGTGCGGTCGCCGCCAGCATCGACATCCGGCTCGTAGTGGTCGGACTGCTCGGCATCGGAGTGCTGTTGGCGCTGGCCTACTTTCGGACCAGCGCCGAGGATCCGGGGACCACCACCGAGATCGCCGCGATCGTCGCCTACCTTCTCGGTGCGCTGGCCTACAGCCGGCCCGGCATCGCCGTCGCCCTGGCTGTGGTGGTGGCCGCCCTCCTGGTATCCAAATCGCGGATCCACCGGTTCGCCCGGGAGATCGTCAGCGAGGTCGAACTCGAAGACGCCATCAAGTTTTTCGTCGTGGCATTCGTGGTGCTGCCCCTGCTGCCGGACCGTGGGATCGGACCGTACGGCGTGCTCAACCCCGCGAAGATCTGGCTGCTCGTCGTCCTGCTCACCGGGATCGGGTGGGTGGGGTATATCGGCGTGCGCGCACTCGGTCCACAGCGTGGGCTGCTGGTGACCGGACTGGCCGGCGGCTTCGTCTCCGCCTCGGCGACCACCGCCTCGATGGGGCGGATCAGCCGCACCGGCGCGGGCCTGCGCGCCCCGCTGGCCGGCGCCCTGCTCGCCAGTCTGGCGACATTCGTCCAATTGCTGGTGGTGATCGCACTCGTCGACCTCGACGTGTTGCGGCGGCTGTGGATGCCGGTTGTGGCCGGACTGCTCGTGTTGCTCGGTGTCGCGGCTTTCGTGTACCGGGGCGCGATGCGTGACCAGCCGCCGACGCCCGACGAAGCGCCGCAGAGCCGCCCGTTCGCCCTGCGGCCCGCACTGATCCTGGCCGCGGTACTCACCCTCGCTCTGCTCGTCGGGCGTTGGGGCGCAGCCATTCTGGGCCCTCAGGGGGCGGTGTTGGCGGCCTTCGCCGCCGGCCTCGCCGATGCCCACGCCGGGTCGGTCGCGGCGGCCAGTCTCGCCGCCAAGGGGGACATCACCGTCGACACCGCACTGCTGTCGGTGGGGGCCGCGCTGGGCTCCAATCTCATTGTCAAGACCGTGCTGGCGTTCACCGCGGGCGGCCGTCGCTTCGGTCTGGGCTTCGTCGCCGCGATGGCCGTGCCCGCGCTGGTGTTCGCCGCTGCGCTGACTCTCGCCGTGGTGCGGGGCTGAGCCGTGCGCTACTTCTTCGCCGCCGCCCGCGCCGGCGCCGGCGCCGGGGTTGCTTCGGTGACCCACCGATCCAGCCGCCCGGCCATGCGCCACAGCGCGGCCTGCATCTCGTCGGGGCCGACCTCGGCCTGAGCGGACGCGGTCAGCCGATCGGCGATCCGGACCAGCGTCACCGCCGCCACCCGGGTGGTCCGATCACGAGATGCCCGCACACTCTGGGACATCACGTCCCGGAATTCGATCAGATCACCGATCGTGCGGGCCGCGGGCGCCGGCGTCTGCCGACGGTAGAACTCGATGAGCGCCTCGATACACGTCAATGTCTGATGTGCGGTGCTCTTCGGGATGAGGATGTCCGAACTCATCAAAGTCCCCACTTCGCACTGCGGCCGACCTACTCCGACAGCAGATCATCCGAGTGCGAACACGACGTGACGCCCGGGAGACGGCGCCGACTCACCAATCCGAACGGCCGGCGAGGATCAGGTCGTGCAATGCGAACACCGGCACGCCGACCGCCTCGGACAAGCGTGCCGCATACGCCCGGGCGATGCGGGGGCCGTCGCGCTGTTCGTCGAAGTCGCCCGTCAGATCGACCGCCACCCGACAGCCGAAGGTGTCTCCTGCCGGCACAACTTCGGCCCGCTGGACCCCCGCGGGTAACGGCAGTTCGGCTGCAGCCGCGCTGACCTGCTCCAGGGCGGCGGCCCAATCGACATAGACGGAAACAAACGATGCCACCCGACAATCCTTGCGTGCCGGCCCGAAGCCGGCCATGTGATTAGCCCAATGTTTACCTCGCGGCCACAGTTCGCGCGGCGTCTCGATGGGTGGAAACGGGCCACGACGGTGCCTTCGCCTTCGGTAGCTTCACTCAGCGTGCCCGCGCTGACCAATCGCCAGATCCTGCTGCGCCGCCGCCCGGACGGTCTGGTGAAGCCCGACGACGTCGAGCTGGTGAGCACCCCCGCCCCGGAACTGGCCGAGGGCGAGGCGCTGTTGCGCACCACCTACGTCGGCCTGGACGCCGCCGCGCGCACCTGGCTCAACGACCAGCCGGGCTATCTGCCGCCGGTGCAGATCGGCGAGGTGATCCGCGCGGCAGGCATCGGTGAAGTCGTGCAGACCCGCTGCGATGCGTTCACAGTCGGTGACGTCGTCACCACCCTGACCGGTTTCCAGGACTACGTGATCATCCGCGACGACATCTTCAGCACCCCGGTGCAGGCCGGCAGCGACCAGGAGGCGGTGATGAGCATCTACGGCCCGACCGGTGCCACCGCCTACTTCGGCATGACCGACATCGGCCGCCCGCGCGACGGCGAGACGGTCGTGGTCTCGGCGGCCGCCGGCGCCACCGGGTCGGTGGCCGGGCAGATCGCCAAGATCGCCGGCGCCCGGGTGGTCGGCATCGCCGGCGGCCCGCAGAAGTGCACGACGGTGGTCGAGGACTTCGGCTTCGACGCCTGTATCGACTACCAGAACGACGACGTGCGCGCCGCCCTGAAGCAGCACTGCCCCAAGGGGGTTGACGTCTATTTCGACAACGTCGGTGGCCCCATTCTCGACGCCGTGCTGGGCCGGCTGGCCATGCGGGCGCGCGTGGTGCTGTGCGGCGTCATCTCCAGCTATCTCACCGGTGAGCATCCCGGCCCGTCGAACTACGTGAACCTATTGGCCAAGAGCGCCTCGATGGAGGGCTTCAATGCGCTGGACATGTGGGACCGCTTCGAACAGGCCTACGCCGACCTTCGCCGCTGGGAGGCCGAGGGCAAGCTGGTACACCGCGAGACCGTCTACGACGGACTCGAACGCTGCGTCGACGCCCTCAACGGCCTCTTCACCGGGGCCAACATCGGCAAGATGCTGGTGAAGGTCCACGAACCCCAACGTTGAGTCAGACGTCACGCCGAGTTGCACTCGCACAACGTGTGCGTGAGTTCTGAATCAACGCTGCAGATCGACCAGCACCGGCGCGTGATCGCTGGGGGCCGGGTCGCCCTTCTTGCCCGGGCGGCGCTCGTCTTTCACGATCTCGCCGTGCACCACGCGCTCGGCGAAAGCCGGTGAGCCCAAGATGAAGTCGATCCGCATGCCGCGGCGCTTCTGGAACGCCAGCTGGGTGTAGTCCCAGTAGGTGTAGACGCCGGGGCCCGGGGTGAACGGGCGAACCACGTCGGTGAACCGGGTCGCGGCGAACGCGTCGAAAGCCGTCCGTTCGGCCGCCGAGACGTGGGTGGAGTTCTCGAAGACCGAGATGTCCCACACATCCTCGTCGGTGGGCGCGATGTTCCAGTCGCCGACCAAGGCGATCTGCGCTGCCGGATCGCGCTGCAGCCATGAATCGGCCGTATTACGCAGGGCGGCAAGCCATTCCAATTTGTATTGGTAGTGCGGATCGTCGAGGGTACGGCCATTCGGGATGTACAGGCTCCACACCTGCACCCCGGCGCAGGTGGCCGCCAACGCCCTGGCCTCGGCCTTGGCATCCACCCCGTCCTTGCTCCAGGACGGCTGGCCGTCGAAACCCACCTGCACGTCCTCCAGGCCGACGCGGGAGGCGATCGCCACCCCGTTCCACTGGTTGAACCCGCAGTGCACCACCTCGTAGCCGGCCTCCAGGAACGGCATGGTGGGGAACTGGTCGTCAGAGCACTTGGTCTCCTGCATGGCCAGCACGTCGACGTCGCCGCGCTGGAGCCAGTCCACTACGCGGCCCACCCGGGTGCGGATGGAGTTGACGTTCCAGGTGGCGATTCGCAGGGCGTCGGCGGGCATGGGCTACAGCGTACGACCGAGCACCGACCGCGCTTCGACGTAGCGCTGATGGTGGTGCAGGACGAAGCCCAACCCGCTGTACAGCGCGGTCGCACCGGCATTGTCGTCCAGCACCTGCACGTAGCCGCGGTCCGCGCCGTGATGTGCACCCCAGCCCAGCAGCGCACGGCACAGCGCCCGGGCGTGGCCACGGCGACGGTGTGGCTCGCCGACGCGCACCGCGGAGATTCCCAGCCAGCGGGTGCCGTCCGGCGCGGACGTCACCGCTCCGCGGCCCACCGCCACACCCGCGATCGAGGCGAAGGTCACCTCGCCGTCGATGACGGCGGTCAGCACCTCCACCGGCACGTCGCGCTCATAGCGCGCCAGCCAGGACGCGTCCGGGTGGTCCTGAAAGTCCACGGCCGCATCGGTATTCGTCTCGGTCAGGTCGCACACCATCACCCGGGTGCGCTTGATACCGGCGGTGCGCACCGGCAGGAGCCGGTCGGGCAGCGCCAGCCAGGGCTCCAGGCCGCGCTCGCCATACCAGTCGATCACCGCCCCGATGCCGGCGATGGTGGCCGAAACATCGAGTGGCACAGCAGAATTAGCCCGGCTGGTGTAGCCGCCACCAGCTCGCAGGAACCAGCCGTCGTGCCAGTGCTGTTCGGTTCCAGGCCAGGCCAGTGCAGCGGCGTGCTCCAGGGCCCGGATCTCCGAGGCGCGGACCGGGCGGTCGCTGAGCTCACGTACGGCGACGATATCGGCGGGGGTGATCGTGACGACCTCGCCGGATTTGGTCCGCAGCACCACCGGATCCAGGGACTGCACGTGGCCGATCACGTCGGTCATCGGCGGTGCGCTTCCCGCCGGCAGCCGGTAGCGGATGCTGACCCGGGCGCCGACCGGCGGAAGGCCGGCCATCAGTGACCGAACGGGTCAGGCACCTCGCCGGGCATCCAGGACAGGCCGGGGACACCCCAGCCGTTGCGCTTGGCAGCCTTCTTGGCGGCCCTGGCGTGACGGCCGATCAGCTTGTCGACATAGAGGAAACCGTCGAGGTGTCCCGTCTCGTGTTGCAGCATCCGGGCGAACAGACCGTTGCCCTCGAGCGTGACGGGCTGGCCGTCGGCGTCCAGGCCCGTCACCCGGGCCCAGGTCGCCCGTCCGCAGGGAAAGGACTCGCCGGGAACCGACAGGCATCCTTCGTCGTCGTTGTCCGGGTCGGGCATCGTCTCGGGGATTTCCGAGGTTTCCAGCACCGGGTTGATCACCACCCCGCGCCGCCGGGTGGTCTGGCCGCGGTCATCGGCGCAGTCGTAGACGAACAGCCGTTTGCCCACGCCGATCTGGTTGGCCGCCAGACCGACACCGTTGGCCGCGTCCATCGTGTCGTACATGTCCTTGATCAGATCGGCCAGATCCGCGGGCAGAGAACCGTCGGCTCCGACCGGCACCGGGCTGGTCGGGTTGTGCAGGACGGGATCACCCAAAATCACAATTGGTCTGACTGCCATGATCGGCAAGCTTAAGTCAGCCGACGCGCGGGCTCGGCTGCCGACCCAACCGACGTCAGCGTGATTGAATGACGCCAACACACGGATGTCTCACGGTCAGAACTTTGCGAAAGGGTCCACAGAGCGAAATGGACGGCGCCATGGCACGGGCTGAGCGCTCCAACGACGACGCTGACCTGCCCGAGGGGCTGACTCGCCGTGAATACGACATCCTGGCCTTCGAACGGCAGTGGTGGAAGTACGCCGGAGCCAAAGAAGAAGCCATCAAGGAACTGTTCTCGATGTCGGCAACCCGCTACTACCAGGTGCTCAACGCACTGGTCGATCGCCCCGAGGCGCTCGCAGCGGACCCGATGCTGGTCAAGCGTCTGCGCAGGCTTCGGGCCAGCCGTCAGAAGGCGCGTGCGGCCCGCCGGCTGGGCTTCGAGGTTCCCTGATTTTTCGGGTTGACGGCCGTCGCTGGCTAAGGTGGGGCCGATGAACGAGCGCGTTCCCGATTCCTCGGGCCTGCCCCTGCGGGCCATGGTGATGGTGTTGCTGTTCCTGGGCGTCATCTTCCTTCTCGTCGGCTTCCAGGCGATGGGTTCGGGTAGTGACTCCAGCGACGACACGTCGTCGGTGCGCACGGTGACCCCCACCACGAGCGCCACCAAGACCTCGACGGCGGCCGCCAAGGCCGACGTGCGGGTGTTCAACGTCGGCGGTGAGGAAGGGGGCGCAGGCCGGATCGGCGACCGGCTCAAAGAGGCCGGCTGGAATGTGACCGAGACCAGCAACCTGTCCGCACCGTCGGTGACCGCCACTACGGTGTACTTCGGTTCCACCGATGGCGAGCAGCAGGCGGCCGAAGCGGTCGCCAAGGTGCTCAACGCACCCGTCGCGCCACGAATCCCCGAAATCGCCGAGCAGCCACCGGGCGTGATCGTTCTGGTGACGGGATAGAGTTCGGGGCATGGTCACGTCCGTCAGCCAGGCGAAGATCGCCACCGCCGTCCTGTTCGTTGCTCCCGTCGCGTTGCTGACGGCCTGTTCGCCGAATGAGCCGGTTGCCACGCAGCCCGGCACCACCCCGCCGGTGTGGACCGGCTCGCCCGATCCCTCGGCCCAGGCCGAGGGCCACAGCACGGGTCCCGAGCAGGTCACCGAGGTGACCAAGACCCTCAACGCGGTCATCACCGGGGTGGACGGTTCCCAGCTCGCTGCGGCCACTGTCGAATTCACCGAGAAGTACGCCACGGTGACCGTGCAGACCACTGGCGCGGGCAAGCTGGCCCCCGGCCTGCACAACCTGCAGCTGACCTCCGTCGGCAAGTGCGAGCCCAACTCGGTGGGCCCAGCCGGCGGCAACCCCGGCGACTTCCTGTCGGCCGGCGACCCGATCGCTCCCGCGGGCCCGACCGGCCCGCTGGTGCCGCTGCAGGTGAAGGCTGACGGCACCGGAACGCTTGTCACCACAACGGACGCGTTCAAGGAAGAGCAGCTGCTCGACGGCGACAAGTCGGCCATCGTCATCTATGACAAGTCCGACACGACTGCAGCCGACCAGACCGCTGGTAAGCGGGTGGCGTGCGGTGTCCTCAGCTCCGGGTAGCCCCACCGCTGGTAAGCGCGCCGTTACGCGTATCGACTTCGCCGGTTCGCCTCGGCCCACCCTCGGCGTCGAGTGGGAGTTCGCGCTCGTCGACGCCAAGACCCGCGACCTGAGCAACGGGGCCGCCGCGGTGATCGCCGATCTCGGCGACAACCCGCACGTGCACAAGGAACTGCTGCGCAACACCGTCGAGATCGTCACCGGAGTGTGCGACACCGTCGACGAGGCGATGGCAGACCTGAGTTCGACCTTGCGTGAGGTGCGCGGCGCGGTCCGGGAGCGTGGGATGGACCTGTTCTGCGCGGGAACCCACCCGTTCGCCGAATGGTCCTCGCAGAAGCTCACCGATGCTCCCCGCTACGCCGAGCTGATCAAGCGCACCCAGTGGTGGGGACGGCAGATGCTGATCTGGGGTGTGCACGTGCACGTCGGGATCTCCTCGGCGCACAAGGTCATGCCGATCATCTCCTCGCTGCTCAACTACTACCCCCACCTGCTGGCGCTGTCGGCGTCCTCGCCGTTCTGGGTGGGGGAGGACACCGGCTACGCCAGCAACCGGGCGATGATGTTCCAGCAGTTGCCGACCGCCGGCCTGCCGTTCCAGTTCGAGACGTGGCGGCAGTTCGAGGAGTTCGTGCACGACCAGAAGAAGACCGGCATCATCGACCACATCAACGAAGTGCGTTGGGACATCAGGCCTTCCCCGCACCTGGGCACCGTCGAGGTCCGCATCTTCGACGGGGTGTCCAATGTGCGTGAGCTCTCGGCGCTGGTGGCCCTGACGCACTGCCTGATCGTCGACCTGGACCGTCGGCTGGACGCCGGAGAACAGCTGCCCGTCATGCCGCCCTGGCACGTTCAGGAGAACAAATGGCGTGCAGCGCGCTACGGCCTGGATGCCATCATCATCCTCGACGCCGACAGCAACGAACGGCTGGTCACCGAGGATCTCGACGACCTGCTGACACGGCTGGCTCCGGTGGCCGAATCACTGCACTGCGCCGACGAACTGGCGGCGGTGGCCGAAATTCCGCGCCGCGGTGCGTCGTATCAGCGTCAGCACCGGGTAGCCGACGAGAACGGCGGCGACCTGCATGCCGTGGTCGACTCGCTGGTGGCCGAGCTCGACATCTAGCCTGATGAGGAGGCGCGGCATGACACGTCAGCGGGTGGGGCTCGCAGTCCTGACGGCCGTGCTGGTGCTGGCCGGTGCGGGCTGCGCCGAGCCGATTCCCGGCGCTCCGGTCGCGGTGCCGGGTCAGGCGGGCAAGCCGCTGGCACCGGCGGATCTGTCCAGCACCACGTGCCGGCAGTACCTGGCCATGGACGACGCCACCCGCCGCGCGGTGATCAAGGCCATCGGCGAGAAGGGCAATCAGCTGATCGGCCTCAACCCCGAGGTGTGGGTTGGCGTGGCCTCCGCGCTGTGCACCTTCGTCGACCCCAGCGCCCCGGTGCGCGACATCCTGATCGGGCAGGGCCTGCGATGAACCCGCAACCGATGTTCCCGTTGCAGTCCGCCCTGCTGCCGGGTGAGATCCTGCCGCTGCGGATCTTCGAACCGCGCTACTCGCAGCTGGTACAGGACTGCCTGGCCACCGATGATCCGGCCTTCGGCGTCGTGCTGATCACCCGTGGCCGGGAGGTCGGTGGTGGCGATGTGCGCAGCGATATCGGCGCCCTGGCCCGCATCGCCGAATACGCCGACCAGGGCATGGGTCAATATCAGCTGAATGCCGTTGTGTCGGAACGTATCCGGGTGACGCAGTGGCTATCCGACGATCCGTACCCCCGGGCTGTCATCGAGCCCTGGCCCGACGAGCCGGGTCCGCCGGTCGGTCCGGAGCGCATCGGTGAGGTGGTCGATCGTATTCTCGCGCTGTTCGAACGGATCGTGAGTGCCCGCGGGGCGCAGTTACGTCCGGATGCGCTCGCGGTCGACCCCGAGGTTGCCGACGACGCCGCCCGGCACATCTACGCCCTTGCCTCCCGGGTGCCCATGGGCCAGGCCGACCGCTACGCGCTGCTGGCCGCACCGACGCTGGCCGAGCGGGTCGACGTGTTCGTGGATGCGCTCGAAACCGTTGCGGCGATGGTGGAATTCCAGATCGCCGAGGAGTAGCGAGGGCCGGTCAGATCTTGCTGGCGGCGACGAACGTGGTGTCCGGCACTACGTCGGGGTCGGCGGGAGGACGTTGATAGTGCTCCATCAGATCCGGTGCGTCGATGGTTTCCACCTCCCAGTCGCGATCGGTGAGCCAGTCGGCCACGTCGGTCCGCGCCTCGATGTACCACAGCGCCGCGGTGTCGGGAATCTCGTCGATACCCGCGTCGGCGGCTGCCTGCCGCGCCTGAGCCATCCGCTCTCGGCGGCGTTCCATCAACTCCGGTGAGTAGAAATCGCGCCCGAAGGCTTCGACGGCCAACCGGCTGCCTTCGGCGCTCAGCTCGTCGATGCGCTCGAACAACAGGTCCTGATCGCGGGCCGACAGGTAGGGCAGCAGTCCTTCGGCGCACCACACCGTCGGGCGGGACGCATCGAAACCGCTCTGCTGCAACGCCTGCGGCCAGTCATGACGCAGGTCTACCGGCACCGAGACGTACGCCGTCGCCGGCCGCGCATTGTGCCGGCGCAGAACCTGCTCCTTGAACTCGAGCACCTTGGGTTGGTCCAGTTCGTAGATGGTGGTGCCGCTGATCCACGGCAGTCGCCAGGCCCGAGTATCCAGTCCGGCCGCCAGGATCACCACCTGGTCCAGACCGTTCGCGCCCGCGGTGGTGAAGAACTCGTCGAGGTACTTGGTGCGCGACGCGATATAGGCGGCCATGGTCTTCATCCGGGCCAGCACCTGATCGTCGGCCTTGCCGATATGGGCCAGCGTCTCCTCGGTGAACGCCGGCTGCCACCCGGACTCGGCGGCCGCTTCGATGAAGAAGTGGGCGTAGGGATCGGTGTAGAGCGGGCAGTGCGCGTCGGACTCGGCGGCCCGCGCCCGCGCCACGGTCAGCGCGGTGGCGCCGACCCCTTCGGTGATGTCCCAGGTGTCGTCATCGTGGCGGCTCACGACTTCCTGTCTACACCGTCACCTTCGCTGTGATCCCGAATCTCGTCGGTGGTCAGCAGATCATCACGGATGTT
The DNA here is from genome assembly GCF_010731855.1 of Mycolicibacterium anyangense. Classification (NCBI taxonomy): domain Bacteria; kingdom Bacillati; phylum Actinomycetota; class Actinomycetes; order Mycobacteriales; family Mycobacteriaceae; genus Mycobacterium; species Mycolicibacterium anyangense. The sequence continues at coordinate 4,875,528 of NZ_AP022620.1, forward strand.
CTGCTCGCGGTAGGCCAGCTGACCCACCCGGTGTGCCACCACGGGAGCCGTGATCAGGGTGAAGATGCCGGTCAGGATGATCATGCCGATGTCGACGTTGCCCCGCAGCCGGATCGCCGCGCCACCGAGGACCAGCAGCAGACCCAACACCTGGGGTTTGGTGGCGGCGTGCATGCGGGTCAGTGTGTCGGGGAAGCGAACCACGCCGATGGCCGCCGTCAGCGCCAGTGCCGAACCGCCGAGCACCAGCACCGCGGTCAGGATGTCCAGGGCGGTGTTCATTGCTCGGGCCGATCCACGTCGGGCACCCGGAAACGGGCCACGCTCACCGATCCCACGAAGCTGATCAGGGCCAGTGCGGCCAGGCTGTAGGTGACGGTGGTGTCCAGCGTGTAGGCCGCCCAGGTGCCGATCCCGCACATCGTGACCGCCACCATCGTGTCGACGGCGACCAACCGGTCCAGTGTGCTGGGCCCGGCGAGCAACCGGATCATCGTCACCGCCGCCGCCGCGATCAGCATCGTGCCGGCCAGCACCCATACGATCGTCACGGCGTCACCCCCTCGGATTCGCTTGCCGCCGGTCGCCATTCGGAGTCCCGCTCGAAGGCGGCCACCAGCAGCCGCTCCAGCTTGGCGGCCTGCCGATAGAACCGGTCGACCGAGCGTTGCGAACCCACGTCGAGCACGTGGACGTACACCAGTCGGCGGGTCTGGTCGATCTCCAGGACAATCGTGCCGGGGGTCAGGTTCATGATGTTGACGCCCAACGCCAGGACCAGATCCGACTTCAGCGCCAACCTCGCCCGCAGGACGGCGGACAGCGGGGGGCGGCCCGGCCGCAGTGCCAGCCAGGCCACCTGTGTCGAGGACTCCACCAACCACCACGCCACATTGAGCGCCAGCCACAGCAGCGACAGCGGATGCACTTTGCCTTGCACCGGGACCGCCGGCAGCGGCAACAGCAGGGTGATCAGCAGTGCCACGGCCAACCCCGAGAGCACGTTGGCCACCGAGATCGTGCCCCACAACAGCAGCCAGACCAGGACCAGCCAGACCACGACCCAGACCTTCAGCAATAACGTCCTCATGGGCGGGCCCCCAGTACGGCGCTGATGTACTGACCGCGGTCCAGCACTTCATCGGCGGCCCGATCGCTGTAGCTGAAGAGTGGGCCCGCGGCCACCGTCAGGGCCAACCCGACGGCGATCAAACTCATTGTCGGAACTACCATTCCGATCGGCATCCGGCCGACGTCGTCGCGGTCGACGAAGGCGACGTCCTGTGAGTAGTGCTCGAGCAGAGCTGACGGTGCCGAGTCGGCCATCGCACCCTCCGGCGCGTCGACGCGGGCCCGCCAGAACGCTTTGGTCCACACCCGAGCCACCACGTAGAGGGTCAGCAGACTGGTCACCACCGAGCCGGCGACCAGCAGCCAGGCCAGCACGGAGCCGCTCTGGGCGCCCGCCTCCAGCAGCGCGACCTTACCGATGAAGCCGGAAAACGGCGGTATGCCACCGAGATTGAGCGCAGGGACGATGAAGACGAACGCCAGCAGCGGGCTGGCGGCGGCCAACCCGCCGAGGCGGCGCAGGGTGGACGCGCCGGCCTGCCGTTCGATGAGTCCGACCACCAGGAACAGCGTGGTCTGGACCACGATGTGGTGCGCCACGTAGTAGATGGCTCCCGACATGCCCAGCCGGCTCGACAGCGCGATCCCGAACACCATGTAGCCGATGTGGCTGACGAGGGTGAACGACAGCAGACGTTTGATGTCGCTCTGCGCGATCGCACCGAGGATGCCGACCACCATGGTCAGCAGCGCGGCGACGAGCAGGACGTTGTCCAGGCCGCCGCCGGGAAACAGCAGCGAGTGGGTGCGGATGATCGCGTACACACCGACTTTGGTGAGCAGGCCCGCGAACACCGCGGTGACCGGGGCAGGCGCGGTGGGGTAGGAGTCGGGCAGCCACGCCGACAGCGGGAACACCGCGGCCTTGATGCCGAAGGCGACCAGCAGCACCGCGAACAGGGCGCCGCGGGTACCGCTGCTGACGCTGTCCAGTCGCAGCGACAGCTCGGCCATGTTCAGGGTCCCGGTGGCGGCGTAGATCAGCGCCAGCCCGATCAGGAAGATCAGTGACGACACCATGGAGACCATCACGTAGGAGATCCCGGCCCGCACCCGCTCCTTGCTGGCGCCGATGGTCAGCAGCACGAAGCTCGCCGACAACAGCACCTCGAAACCGACGTACAGATTGAACAGGTCGCCGGCCAGGAAAGCGGTACACACGCCGGCGGACAGCACCAGATAGGTAGGCAGGAAGATCGACACCGGCTGGCGGTCGTCGCCGTCGCGGATACCCTGCCCGATGGCGTAGAACACCACGGCCAGCAGCACGATCGCCGACACCACGAGCATCAGGGCCGAAAGCCGGTCGGCCACCAGTGTGATTCCCAGTGGCCCCAGACCGGCGTCGGTCGGGCCCCAGCCGCCGACGTGCAGTGCCTGCGTGCCGTCCCGATCGGTGAGGTAGACCAGCACCGCGCATACAGCCAGCACCGCGCTCAGTGCGACCACCGTGAGTAGCCGCTGCAATCGTGGCCGCCGGCCGGCCACCAGCGTCAGCGCGGCCGCCAACAGGGGAATCAGTACCGGCAGCGGCATCAGCACACCCGAGAGGCTCATCGTGACCCCGCATGCCCGGGTAGTGCGTCGAGTTCGTCGGGCTCGTCGGTATCGCGGGCCGCCACGGGCTCCGGTGTGTCCTCGTCGATCGAGGAGGCCTCCTCGTCGGACAGCTTGGACACCCGGGTGTCCTCGGGATCGTTCTCGACGTCCTCCTCGGTGGTCAACCGGAACGACCGGTAGGTCAGGGCGAGTACGAAGGCGGCGATGCCCATGGCGATGACGATGGCGGTCAGGATCATGCCCTGCGCCAGGGGATCGGCCGTGGTGGTCTCCGATCCGCTGGTGCGCCCGCGGACCGGTGGATTGCCCGACGGGCCCCCAACGGTCAGGATCAGCAGATTGACCGCATTGCCGACGAGCAAGAGTCCCAACAACATCCGGGTCAGGTTGCGCGACAGCAGAAGGTACACACCGCAACTGGTGAGCCCACCGATGATGATCAGCGGAACGAGGTAGGTGTTCATCGGACCGCCACCTTCGCCGGTGCCTCGGCCATCTCGACGTCGATGCGGGCGCCGAGGCTGCGCAGCACGTCGAGGACCAGTCCCACCACGATCAGGTACACCCCGAGGTCGAAGAACAGGGCGGTGACGAACTTGACGGTGCCGAGCAGGGGGACGTCGAGTGTGACCACCGCCGAGGACAGCACCGGAGCGCCCAGCAGCATCGAGGCCACCGCAGTTCCCGCCGACAGCACGAGGCCGAAGCCCAGGATCTTGCCCGCGTCCAGTGGCAGCGTCTCGCCGAGTTCGTAACGGCCGCCCGCCAGATAGCGCAGCACCAGGGCCAGCCCGGCCGTCAGCCCGCCGGCGAACCCGCCGCCGGGGGTGTTGTGGCCGGTGAAGAAGAAGTACACCGACAGCACCATGATGAGCGGGAAGATCAGGCGGGTGGCCACCTCGAGCACCAGCGAGCGGTAGCGGGGGTCACGTAGTTCGCTGCCCCGAAGCCAAGTGGTGTCGCTGACCGCCGGGCTGTACGGAAGCGGTGGCAGCTGGCCGATGTCGGGCTGACCGGCATCGGAAACCCTTGGCGCCGAACCGAATCGGCGGTTGCGGAACACCAGCGACGCGACCCCGGTCGCGGCGACCACCAGCACCGATATCTCGCCGAGGGTGTCCCAGGCGCGGATGTCGACCAGCAGCACGTTGACGGTGTTGGCGCCGTGGCCGCGGAAGTAGGCGGCGTCGGGCAGCAGCTCGGCGATTCCGGTGGTGCTGCGGGCCGCCTTGGCGAACACCGCCAATGTGGTGACCGTTGCACCCACCGCCAGGGCGATCAGCACCTTGGGCAGTCGGTACCGCTTGGCCGCCGCCTCTTCAGCTTCGGCGGGCAGGGTCCGCAGCACCAGCACGAAGATGACCAGCGTGAGGGTTTCCACCAGGAACTGGGTGAGCGCCAGGTCGGGGGCGCCGTGCAGGGCGAAGATCACGCCGCAGCCGTAGCCGGTGATGCCCACCAGCAGCACTGCCGCCAACCGGTTGCGCATCACGGTCGCCGCCACCGCGGCGGCCAGGATCAGCAGGCCGACCACGGGTTGTATGGGGGAGTCCCACAATCGGAAATTCGGGCGGTCACGGGTACCGAAGATCAGGACCGTAATGGGAAGCAGCACCAGGGTGGCCAGGATGACCGACTGCGTGACCGGGATCGACCCGCGCTGGGTGACCGCCGTCAGACGGACCGAGAGCACGTCGGCACCACGGATGATCGCGTCGTACACCCGGTCGGCGTTGGCCAGCGGCCGGTAGCGGCCCAGCCGGGCCCGCTGCAACCGGTCGCGTCCGAAGAATGCCAGCACACCGACGGTGAGGACAAGAGCCGACAGCGCCACCGGCAGTCCGAACCCGTGCCACAACTCCAGGGTGTATCCGCCGTCGGCGGCGCCTGCGGCGGGCAGGCTGTCGGCGTAGTCGTCGAGGGTGTGGTCCAGCGGGCTGGGCACCAGCCCGAAGAACAGACCAGCCGCGGCCAGGATGGCGGGGGAGACCAGGAAGGCCGCTGCCGGCCGGTGCAGGTTGGCCACCAGCGAACTCGGACCCTGAAAACCCTTGCGCGCGAAGGCTCCCCACAGAAAACGCAGACTGTAGACGGTGGTGAACACCGACCCCGCGACCACTCCGGCCAGCACGACCGGAGCCCACGGTCCGAGTGACTCGCTGTGGGCGAGGGTCTCGAAGTCGGCTTCTTTGGCGACGAAGCCGAGGAAGGGCGGCAGGGCCGCCATGCTCGCGGTGGCCCCGGCGGCGATGACGAACAGCACCGGCATCCGCTGACCCAGCCAGGCCAGCCGCCGGATGTCGCGGGTGCCGGTGGAGTGGTCGATGACGCCGACCACCATGAACAGCGTCGCCTTGAACAGAGCGTGGGCACACAGCATGGCCAGGCCGGCGAGCATCATGTCCTGCCCGCCGGCGCCCACCATCACCGAGATGAACCCGAGTTGACTGACGGTGCCGAAGGCCAGGATGAGTTTGAGGTCATTCTCGCGCACGGCGCGCCAGCCGGCCAGCAGCATGGTGACAATGCCCAGGGTGATGACCGTCGGCCGCCACCCGGGTGAGTCGGCGAAGCCGGGCGTAAGCCGGGCGATCAGGTAGACGCCGGCTTTGACCATGGCGGCCGCGTGCAGGTAGGCGCTGACCGGGGTGGGTGCGGCCATGGCGCCGGGAAGCCAGAAATGGAAGGGCACCAGGGCCGACTTGGAGACGGCGCCGACGAGCACGAGCACGACGCCGATCGCGACAGCGGTGCCGTGCGGCGGTGCGGCCACCAGTTCGGAGAGCAGGTAGGTCCCGGAGTAGTGGCCGAGGATGACGATGCCGACCAGCATCGCCAGCCCGCCCGCGGTGGTGACCAGCAGCGCCTGCATCGCGGCGCGTCGGCTGGTGGCACGCTCGGCGTAGTGGCCGACGAGCAGGAACGACAACACCGTGGTCAGTTCCCAGAACATGTAGAGCAGCAGCATGTTGTCGGCGACCACCAGGCCGAACATGGCCCCGGAGAACCCGACCAGTTCGGCCGCGAAGCTGGGTAGCCGGTTTTCGGTGTGGCCGTCGCGGTGGTGGAAGTACTCCGCGCAGTAGAACAGCACCAGCGCACCGATGGCCAGGACCAGCACGCTCATCACCGCCGCGAGGGTGTCGAAGCGCAGCGTGATGTTCATCGACAGTTCGGGCACCCACGGGATGTCGACGGTGGGCACCGGACCGCCAGCGGGTGGCCAGTTCAGTACCACCCAGCTCAGCGATGCTGCCGGTACGAGTGCCAGAGGGTAGAAGGCCAGCCGTCCCCAGCGGTGCACGAGGACCGGCGCCACGGCGGCGGCGATCGCGTGCGCGAGCAGGATGACGAGCATGGCACTCCGGTTCGTTTCGGACGCGCGGGGTGCGCGTCGTGATCTGTTCGGCGCTGAGGGCGCCGGTGATCCACTGGTCGGTCGGGGTGTCAGCCAAGTTTTTCGGCTAGGTCTTGTGGTCCAGTCTACGTTGTTGACCCTGCCGCATAATCCTCGGTTGTTGGGGTGGTGTGTGAATGCTACTTAAAGAGCCTGTGTCGCAGCCTCTTTCGCTATCTGGAACGGCAGTGGTTGCGGACCGGAAGGCTGTGCCCGACCAATCCGATGCCGCCACCGAGGATCGGCCAGATCGGCCAGAAGTACCAGGCGCCTGCCGTCAGGGCCACCGCGAGCCAGACCGTCAACACGATCGCGACCATCGCGAGGTACGCCGTCAGATGAATGCGCACCGAGGCCCGGGCCGCTTTCCTGATGGCCGCCGCACGCCGCGGATCGGTGCGGCGCAGGTGCTCGACCGGCAGGTCGGCGACGACGCGGCGCAGGTCGTCGGTGGTCTGGGCGGCGAAGGCCGACTGGAGGCGGGTGTCGTACTCGGCGAGGTCGAAGTATCCCTGGGCGAGGGCGTGTGACAGCAGGTCCGCCGTGGCGGCGCGGTCGTGGTCGCCGACGCGGGCTATCGCGGTATTCATACCGTCCAACGTTGACATGTCGCTACTGGACTGTCAACGGTTGTGTTGAATGAACGGGTGACCGAACACCGCACCGTCAGTGCCAGCCGGGAGATCGCCGCCCCTGCCGCCCGGATCTTCGAACTCATCGCCGACCCGGCGCGCCAGCCGGAGTGGGACGGCAACGACAACCTCGGGCACGCCCCGACAGGCCAGCGGGTCCATTCCGCGGGCGAAGTCTTCACCATGACGCTCAAGCAGGGTGTCGTTCGCGAGAATCACGTGGTCGAGTTCACCGAGGGCCGGCTCATCGCCTGGCGGCCGTCCGAGGTCGGTGCGACACCGCCCGGTCACCTCTGGCGGTGGGAACTGCAGCCCATCGACGACGGCCGGACCCTGGTCACCCACACCTACGACTGGACGAACCTCACCGATACCAAGCGGATGGAGCGGGCCTTGGCCACGACGACCGACAAGCTGCGCGCCTCGATAGACCGGCTGGCCGCGATCACCGAAGGCGACCCGTCGAGCTGACCGCTGAGGGCGCCGCGCGTTCACCGCCCGGCGGCGAACTCCCGCAGCGACTCGACCTGGGCCGGATCGAGCGAGGGCCGTACGGTCTGCCGGGCCTTGGCCACATCGTCGGCGGTGACATCGGCTGCATCGATGGAGCGGCGCATCGCCGTCAGCGCGGCCTCGCGCAGCAGCGCCACACAGTCCGCCGCGCTGTAGCCGTCCAACTCGCCGGCCAGCGCCTCGAGGTCCACCTCCGGCGACAGCGGCACGGACTTGCCAGCGGTCCGCAGGATCTCCTTGCGCGCCTCGGCATCCGGCGGCTCGACGAACACCAGCTTCTCCAGCCGGCCGGGTCGCAGCAATGCCGGGTCGATCAAATCGGGGCGGTTGGTCGCGCCGAGCACGACGACGTCACGCAGCGGTTCGATACCGTCCAGCTCGGTCAGCAGCGCGGCCACCACCCGGTCGGTCACGCCGGAATCGAAACTCTGACCGCGTCGCGGGGCCAGCGCGTCGATTTCGTCGAGGAACACCAGCGACGGGGCAGAATCCCTTGCCCTCCTGAACAATTCGCGGACGGCCTTCTCTGACGAGCCCACCCACTTGTCCATCAGTTCGGCACCCTTGACGGCGTGCACGCTCAACCGGCCGGAGCTGGCCAACGCGCGCACCACGAACGTCTTGCCGCAGCCGGGCGGCCCGTAGAGCAGCACACCCTTGGGCGGTTCCACGCCGAGGCGGGCGAAGGTATCCGGATGCTGCAGCGGCCACAGCACCGCCTCGGTCAGCGCCTGTTTGGTGGCAACCATGTCGCCGACGTCTTCGAGGGTCACCGATCCGACGGACACCTCCTCGGTGGCCGACCGGGACAGTGGGCGGATGACGCTCAGTGCGCCCTTGAGGTCGTCCTGAACAAGAGCCGGCGGCTTGCCGTCCTCGCTGGCCCGCGCCGCCGCGCGCAGCGCCGCCTCACGTACCAGCGCAGCCAGATCGGCGCGCACGAAACCTGGTGTGCGGTCGGCAATCTCGTCGAGGTTGAGGTCCACGGCCGGCACGTCACGCAGCAGCACCTCCAACAGCGCCTTGCGGGTGGCGCCGTCGGGCAGGCTCAACCCGACTTCGCGGTCACACAGATCCGGTGCGCGCAGCCGGGTGTCGAGAGCGTCGGGCTGCTGAGAGGTGGCCACCAGTGCCACCCCCGGCGCAGCCACCGCCTTGCGCAACTCGGCCAGGATCATCGTCGCGACCGGCTCGGGTGGTGTGGGCAGCAGCGCGTCGATATCGGTGACCAGCAGGACACCGCCCCCGTCGCACACCGTGGTGACCGCCTCGGCCACCGCCCGCTGCCGATCCGGGGCGGCCAGCGCCCCGGTGTCCGGGCCGTCGAGTTCGACCAGCCGGCGTCCGGCGCACACTGCCCGCACCAGGGTCGCTTTGCCCACCCCGGCCGGGCCGGTGATCAGCACACCCAGATTCGGTTTGGCGCCAAGCTTTTCCAGCAGGGCAGGCTCGTCGAGCGCCAGCTTGAGCCACTCGGTGAGCCGGCCCGCCTGCACGTGCTGGCCCTTGAGATCGTCCATCGAGACCGGTGGCGATTCCGGCCACACCATCGGTGGGCTGACCGCCGCGCCCTGGCCCGCGGGAGGCGATGACGGTGTGACGCCGTCCCCCCAGGTGACCGATGAATTCGGTTGCACACTCACCGGTCCGGCCGGATCGGTGCCGGTCACCGTCAGCAGCTCAGAGGTCCAGGTGATGCCGACCGAGGATGCCAGTGCTGAACTGGCCTCCGAGGTGGACGTGCCCGGGCCGAGGTCGCGGGGCAGCAGGGAAACCGTGTCGCCGACCGTCATCACCTTGCCCAGCAATGCTTGGCGCAAGGTGGCCGACGACACCGACTGGGTGGCCAGCGTAGAGCCGCGCAGCGTCACCGAGCGTGCCCCATACACCGTCACCGCCGACACCAGCACGGTGGTGTTCTCGCGCAGGCCCGCGTTGGACAGCGTGACGTCGTCGAGCAGAGCCGTCCCGGCCGGTGTGTCCGCGGGTGCGATCCCGGCGACGGCGGAGGTGGTGCGAGAACCGGTGAGCGACACCGCATCCCATTCCCGGATGCCCAGTGCGGCAATGGCCTCGGGATGCAGCCGTACAACGCCGCGCCGGGAGTCCAGGGCCGAGGTGTTCAGCCGCGCCGTCAGCGCCAGGCTGGACGCCGGCGGCGGTGGGCCGGTGACATCGAGATCGGACATGGTTCAGTCACCCGGCCTACGCAGTCGCAGCCGTGCCATCGAGCGGCGGTTGGGCTGTTGGGCGCGGCGGATGGCGCGTCGCGCGGCGCGCTGCTGGCGCGGCCTGTCATTCCAGGCCTCGGGATGAGCGGCCACCCAGCGCTGGCTGCGGATCGTGAACGGGATGATGCACAGATAACCCACGATGATCAGCAAGATCAGGATGTAGGGGAACAACAGCAGTGCGGCCGCGGCAGCGGCGATCAGGATCAGCAGGATCGGTGCGGCGTTCGGCGGCATGGACACCGACTTGAGCGCCAGCGTCGGCACCCGGCTGATCAGCAGCGCGGCATTGGCGGCGAACCAGAAGCAGACGAACCACGTCGAGGTCCACCAGCCGTGCCCGAACTGCAGCATCGCCGCGAGCGGGCCGATCACCCCGACCGCACCGCACGGCGCGGGCATGCCGGTGAAGTACTGACGGGTGTAGGCGGGCCGGGTGTCATCGTCGAGCAGCGCGTTGAAGCGGGCCAATCGCAACACGATGCACACCGCGTAGAGCAACGCGAAGATCCAGCCGACCGGCGAGGTCGGCAGCAGAGTCACGTACACCACCAGCGCCGGGGCTACCCCGAAGTTCACCGCGTCGGCCAGCGAGTCGATCTCGGCACCCATCCGGGACTGGGCGTCCAGCGCGCGGGCGATACCGCCGTCGATGCCGTCGAGCACCGCCGCGGCCCCGATCAGGGCGAGGGCGATATGCGGGCGCTGATCCAGGGCGAACTTGATGGACGTCAGCCCGGCGCAGATCGCCAGCACGGTCGTCGCGCTCGGCAGGATCCGCATCGCGGCCGGGCGCCCGGGTTTGATCACGGCAGCTGCGCCAATACCGTCTCGCCGGCCAGAGCCCGCTGACCGGGCTCGACCAGGATCTGCGATCCCGCGGGAAGGTAGGTGTCCAGGCGCGAGCCGAAGCGGATCAGCCCGTAGGTGTCGCCGATGGCGACCTTGTCGCCGGCTCGCACGTCACAGACGATGCGGCGCGCTATCAGGCCGGCGATCTGCACGACCACCACGTCTTGTCCTTCCGGCGTGCGGATCAGCACACTGTTGCGTTCATTGTCCTCGCTGGCCGCCGCCAGATCGGCCGAATGGAAACTGCCGGGCCGGTACTGCACGTCGAGCACCTCACCGCCCACCGGTGTGCGCTGGACGTGGGCGTCGAGCAGCGACAGGAAGATGCTCACCCGGGGTACCGGACCCGCGGGCAGGCCCAGCTCAACCGGCGGTTCGGCCTCCTCGACCAGGCAGATCAGCCCGTCGGCGGGGGCGACGACAACGCCGGCCCGGGTCGGTGGGGTGCGTGGGGGATGCCGGAAGAAGCCGGCATTGGCCGCAGCGGCCGCCAAGCCCGCCCGGCGAACCCAGCGGTTCTTGCGGCCCAGGGCAGCGACCGCAAGACCGGCCGAGATGAAGGGCATGCCGGCGGGGTGGACCGGCGGAACCGAGGAGCGCACCAGCGCGACCAGCCGTTGCGGGCCGGACTTCAGGTTGTCTTCCGCTGTGCGGGGGCGTCTGGCCATCGGCGTGATTCTACTGACGTCGCGCTACGAGAGGTCCCACAGCTGCACCTGTTCGCCGGCGGCCACCTGCGTGACATCCTCGGCGATCTCCAGCAGGCAGTTGGCCGAGGCCAGCCACCGCAGGTGATGCGAGGCCGGGGGGCCATAGGTGGTGACCGTGCCGCTGGCTGCGTCGTAGACGCCACGACGGAACTGACGCTTGCCCTTCGGGGAGCTCAGATCCTCGGTCAGCACGGCATTGCGCCGCGGGCGGTTCGGATCCGGCAGGCCCATCGCCGCGCGCAGCGCGGGACGGACGAACACTTCGAAGGACACCAGCGCGCTGACCGGATTGCCGGGCAGCGTGATGATCGGTGTCCCGTGAATGCGCCCCGCGCCCTGCGGCATACCGGGTTGCATGGCGACCTTCACGAACTCCACCGCACTGGAGCCGCTGGGCCGGTGACCGTCGGCCGAGCCCCCGAAAGCGTCCTTGACCACCTCGTAGGCACCGGCGCTGACGCCACCGGAGGTGATGATCAGGTCTGCCTGCCCGGCATAACCCTCCAGCACGGCGCTGAACTGGGTGACGTCGTCGCTGGATGTCGGGGTGGCCACCACCTCGCCGCCGGCTTCGCGCACGGCCGCCGCCAACATGATCGCGTTGGACTCGTAGATCTGTCCGGGCTTGAGTTCGGTTCCGGCCGAGACCAGTTCGGAGCCGGTGGACATCACCAGCACGCGTTGCCGCGGCAGCACCGTCAGCTGCCCCAGGCCCAGCGCCGCTGCCAGTCCCAGCGCCGCCGGAGTCACCAGCTGTCCGGCGCGCAGTACCGCCGTCCCGGCGGTGACGTCCTCACCGGCCAGCCGGATGTGCTGGCCCGGCTTGGCCGAGGTCCGGATCTCGACGGTGTCGGTGCCGCCGTCTGTCAGTTCGACGGCGACGACGGCGGTGGCTCCGTGCGGCACCGGTGCACCGGTCATGATGCGGTGCGCAGTTCCCGGCGCCAACGTCAACGGGTCCGTGCGCCCGGCCGGAATATCCTCGGCCACAGGCAGTTTCACGGGATGGTCGGCGTCGGCGCCGGCGATGTCCTCGGCATGCACCGCATAGCCGTCCATCGCCGAGTTGTCGAATACCGGCAGGGACAGCGGCGCCGCGACGTCGGTGGCGAGCACCCGCCCCTCGGCCTCGGCCAGCCCCACGGTGACCGGGCTCCTGGCCGCGATCAGCTCGGCGACCACCCGCTGGTGTTCTTCGACGGTGCGCATCAGATCGGAAACCTCACTTCGGTCAGCTCTTCGGACACCGACCACAGTCGGCGCTGCAGGTCGAGATCGTGGGAGCGGGTGCTGGATTGCACGACGACGGGGTAGCCGCGACGTTCGCCGGTCCCGTCCGGGCCGTAGTACTGGCCGCCCCGGACATCCGGATCGGTGGCCGCCCGCAGCAGGGTCAGCGCACCCATCGCGGCGCTCTGCAGGATCAGCGGGCCGATGAACCGGGTGGCCGGCTGCAGGATCGACGGCAGGTTGCGGCCCAGCTCGGTGTAGGAGACGCCCGGGTGGGCCGCCACCGCGATGGTGCCCGCGGCGGCCTGGCCGAGCCGGCGCTGCAGTTCATAGGTGAACAGCAGATTGGCCAGCTTGGAGCGGGCATAGGCCGGGATGCGGCTGTAGCGGCGGGCGGACTGCAGGTCATCGAAGTCGATGTCGGCCAGCGTGCCGTGGGCCAGGCTGGACACCGTCACGATGCGCGAACCCGGCACGGGCAGCAGGGTGTCGAGCAGCAGGCCGGTGAGCGCGAAGTGCCCCAGGTGGTTGGTGCCGAACTGCAGCTCGAAGCCGTCGCGGGTGGTCTGCTTGGACGTCCAGGCCACGCCACCGTTGTTGATCAGCAGATCGATGCGCGGATACTCCGAGCGCAGTGCCTCGGCCGCGGCCCGGATGGACTCCAGCGAGGCCAGGTCCAGCTGCTGCAGGCTCACCTTGGCAGCGGGTACGGTCGCCAAGATCTGCTCCCTGGCAGCGCGGCCCTTGTCGAGATTGCGCACCGCCATCACGACTTTCGCGCCCCGGCCGGCGAGCACGATGGCTGTCTGGAAGCCGATCCCACTGTTGGCGCCGGTGATCACGGCGACGCGCCCGTGCTGCGGGGAAACGTCGGCCGCGGTCCACCTGCTGCCGGTCATGTGTCAGACGATACGGCGGCCCAACTTGCGTCCATGCCGCGGCCGTTTACTGTTCGCGGTATGGCGATCGGTGGTGTGTTGTTCGACATCGACGGCGTGCTGGTCACATCCTGGGAGCCGACCCCAGGTGCGGCCGAGACGCTGGCGGTGCTCACCGAGCACCAGATCGCGCGGTCCTTCCTGACCAACACCACCACGCGTACCCGTCAGCAGATCGCCGCGGCGCTGTGTACGGCGGGGATGAACGTGCGACCCGACGAAGTGATCACCGCGGCGGTGCTGACCGCCGACTATGTGCGGTCGAACTATCCGGACGCGCGCTGCTTCCTGGTGAACGACGGCCAGATCACCGATGACATGCCGGGCATCGAGATCGTCGACTCGGTGGTCTATGACGACGGAGCCGATCCCGGCACACCGGATGTCATCATCCTCGGCGGAGCCGGTCCCGAATACAACCATCGCACGCTGTCGCGCGTCTACGAATGGATGACCCAGGGCGTGCCCGTGGTGGCCATGCACCGCAGCACCGCGTGGGAGACCACCGATGGACTGCGCGTCGATACCGGGATGTATCTGATCGGGTTGGAGCAGGCGAGTGGCCGCAAGGCGATGGCGGTCGGTAAGCCGGCACCGGCCGGGTTCCTGGCGGCAGCGACGCGACTCGGAGTGGACCCCGACGAGATGTACATGGTCGGCGACGACCTCAACAACGACGTGCTGGCCGCCCAGGTGGTCGGGATGACCGGCGTGCTGGTGCGCACCGGAAAGTTCCGCCAGGTCACGTTGGATCGTTGGGCGGCAGACGAATTCGCGATGCAGCCCAATTATGTGCTGGACTCGGTGGCGGACCTTCCCGAGCTGTTGGGTCTCTAGCCCGGACGCGCGGTGAGGCCGCGTACAGCTTCGATGCGCGCCTTGAGCTGATCGCGGGTGGCTGCCGCTACTGGCGGCCCGCCGCAGATCTGCCGCAGTTCGTTGTGAATCTGCCCGTGCGTCTTGCCGGTTCGGTGGTGGGCCAGCGATACCAGGGTGTTGAGCTCGCGACGTAGATCTCTCAGCTGGCCGTGCGTTGACGGCCGGGGCACCTCACCGCTGGCAGTGCGCTTGGTCAGTTGTTCTTCTTGCCTGCGCCGCAACAGATCTCGCATCGACTCGGCGTCGAGCAGGCCGGGGATGCCGAGATAGTCGGCCTCCTCCTCGCTACCCGCCGGGGTCGCGGTGCCGAATGACGAGCCGTCGAAGATCACCTGATCCAGTTCGGCGTCGGCGCCGAGGTACTCGATCTTGTTCTCGTTCTCGTCGGGCTCGTCGCGCTTCTGCGCCGCCAGTTCGGCATCGAGCGGATCGCCCTCGGTCTCGCGGTGCGGTTTGCCCAACACATGGTTGCGCTGGGCTTCCATCTCGGAGGCCAGCAGCAGCAGGTTGGGCACTGAGGGCAGGAAGATGCACGCCGTCTCGCCGGGGCGCCGCGAGCGCACGAACCGGCCGATCGCCTGGGCGAAGAACAGCGGGGTCGACGCGCTGGTGGCGTAGACGCCGACCGCCAGCCGGGGCACGTCGACCCCTTCGGAGACCATGCGCACGGCCACCATCCAGCGCGACGTCGCGGCCGAGAACTGGGAGATGCGGTCGGACGCGCCCGGGTCGTCGGAGAGCACCACGGTCGGGGCCTCACCGGTGATCTTGAGCAGCAGGTCGGCATACGCCCGGGCGGCGGTCTGATCCGAGGCGATGATCATGCCGCCGGCGTCGGGGACATGCTGCCGCAGACCGCGCAGCCGGGTGTCGGCGGCGGCGATCACCGCGGGCATCCACTCGCCGGCCGGGTTGAGTGCCGTCTTCCAGGCCCGCGCCGTCTGCTCGGCGGTCAGCGGTTCGCCGAGGCGTGCCGCGTGTTCCTCGCCGGCGCTGTCGCGCCACCGCGCCTCGCCGGAATAGGCCATGAACATCACCGGCCGGACCACCCCGTCGGCCAGCGCCTCGGAGTAGCCGTAGACGTGGTCGGCCTGCGAGCGGGCGAACCCGTCGGGCCCGACCTCGTAGTTGACGAAGGGGATGGCGCTGTCGTCGCTGCGGAACGGCGTACCGGTCAACGCGAGCCGGCGGGTGGCGTCGTCGAACGCCTCGCGCATGGCGTCGCCCCAGCTCTTGGCATCACCGCCGTGGTGGATCTCGTCGAAGACGACGAGGGTCCTGCGGTTCTCGGTGCGCACCCGGTGCCGGGTGGGGTGGCTGGCCACCTGGGCGTAGGTGACCACGACGCCGTGGTAGTCGCTGGAGGTCTGCGAGTTGGAGTTGGAGAACTTGGGGTCCAGCGCGATGCCATGTCGCGCCGCCGCCTGCGCCCACTGGATTTTCAGGTGCTCGGTGGGCACCACGATGGTGACCGTCTCGACGGTGCCCTCGGCCAGCAGTTCGGCGACGATACGCAGGGCGAAGGTGGTTTTTCCGGCGCCCGGAGTGGCGACCGCCAGGAAGTCGCGCGGCTTGGCGGTGAGGTATTTCACCATCGCTCGCCGCTGCCAGCCCCGCAAAGCCTGGGTGCTGGGCGCATCCTCTGCCCGCACCCGTGGGACTCCTTCCTGACCGAGATGGACTCTAGTGCAAGCGGATCCGCCCACGCACCTCGATGCGGCGTGTCGTCAGACGAAGAAGTTGTCGTGGCGGATGAAGAATTCGCGGCGCTCGTCGTCGGACAGTTCGCCGAGGGTGGCCAGACCCTCGAAGTAGAACTCCCGGGGTGCTCCGGGAGCAAACAACATCAGCATCGAGGCCGGCTCGTCAGCTTCGTTGCGGAAGCCGTGGATGCCGCCGGGCGGGACGTAGAGGAAGTCAGTGGCCGCACCGTCGGTCCATTCCGTCCCGTTGTACAGCGAGATGGTGCCCGACAGGACGAAGAACGCCTCGGACATCGCCCGGTGGAAGTGTGGCCCAGGGCCGCCGCCGCGGGGCGCGATCTCGACGCGGTACAGGCCGTAGTCGCCGTTGGTGGCCTGCTGGTCGGCGAGATAGTGGTATTTCACCAAGCCGAATGCGTCATAGTCCGCCGGTTCGTCGCCGCGCCGCAGCCGGGCGCTGACTTCCGGTTCCTCGGCGGTGTAGCGCGGGGGCGGGTAGGGCGGCACGATCAGCGACACCCCACCCAGTTTGCCCGCCCTCACACTCCGAAGACCACTCCCGTCAGCTCCTCCGAGACCGACCAGAGGCGGCGTTGGGCATCGACGTCATGAGAGGCCGCGCTGGAGCCGACCACCTTCGGGTAGCCGCGTAGTTCGCCAAGCCCGTCGGGCCCGTAATACTGGCCGCCGATGACGCCGGGGTCGGTGGCTGCCCGCAGGGTCGGCAGGGCTCCCATGTCGGTGCTCTGCTCCAGGGCCCGGAACGCCGCACGGACGGCTGGTGGCACGTGGCGCGACAACTCGGAATTGGATCCGCCGGGGTGTGCTGCGGTGGCGATGGCCTGGCTCCCCGTCAGGCGCCGCTGAAGTTCGTAGGTGAACAACAGGTTGGCCAACTTCGACTGCCCGTAGGCGGCCACCGGGCGGTAGCTGCGGTCGGACTGCAGATCGTCGAAGTGAATGCCGCGGCGCGCGAACCGGTGCCCCTGGCTGCTGACGGTCACGACGCGCGAGCCCGGCGTCTGGAGCAGCGTGTCGAGGAGTAGCCCGGTGAGGGCGAAGTGGCCCAGGTGGTTGGTGCCGAATTGCAGCTCGAAGCCGTCCTGGGTGGTCTGTTTCGGGGTCATCATCACCCCGGCGTTGTTGATCAGCAGGTCGATACGGTCGTAGTCGGTGCCGAGCTGCTCGGCAGCGGCGCGGACCGAGGCCAGCGAGGTCAGGTCGAGTTTTTGGACGGTGACCTCGGCGCCGGGAGTGCGCCGTCCGATCAGGTCGGCGGCGGCCTGGCCCTTGTCGAGATTGCGCACCGCGAGCACGATGCGGGCGCCGTGGGCGGCCAGGGCGCGGGCGGTCTCATAGCCCAGGCCGGTGTTGGCTCCGGTGATCACGGCGGTGCGGCCGGTCTGGTCGGGAATATCGGCGGCTGTCCACTTGCTCATGCGGTCTCCTACGATGGGGATCAAACGGGGCAGGCGCTCCGGATGCTTCAGTTATACGGAACGCGCGCCCCGGTTATCTATTCCCCGAGGTGGTGAGATGTCCAAGCCGATGCGGGCCGACGCTACGCGGAATCGCGCGCGCGTGCTCGAGGTCGCCTACGAGACGTTCGCCGCCGACGGTCTGGCGGTGCCCATCGACGAGATCGCCCGCCGCGCCGGGGTCGGCGCCGGCACCGTCTACCGGCACTTTCCCACCAAAGAGGCGCTGTACAGCGCTGTCGTCGAACACCGGATTCGCGACGTCGTCGAAGAGGGTCGCGGACTGTTGGCGGGCGGCGATCCCGGCACCGCCTTGTTCTCGTTCATCCGCTCGATGGTCTTGAGTTGGGGGGCCACCGACCGGGGCCTGAGCGAGGCGCTCTGCGGCGTGGGCATCGACATCAAGGCGGCGATACCCGAGGCCGAGGACGACTTTCTCGGCCTGCTCGCGGACCTGCTGGCGGCGGCGCAAGCGGCAGGAGTGGTCCGGCCCGACGTCGAAGTGGCTGACGTCAAGGCTCTCCTGGTGGGTTTGCAGGCCATGCAGGGCTACAACGAGGCCTCGGCCGACCGGCTCGTCGAGGTGGTCCTCGACGGCCTACGCGCAGCGTGAACAACCTTGCACTCGCCATGGCCGAGTGCTAAGAATGACGTTGGCACTCGCGACCGGTGAGTGCTAGGTCGGGACGGTGAGACCGCAGCCAACACAGCAGCGGTCGTCCGTCGCGGGCACTGCGTCCGGCCAAAAACGTGTAACCCCCAACCGGAGGATTACTTCGCAATGTCCAAGATCATTGCTTACGACGAAGAGGCTCGCCGCGGCCTCGAGCGGGGTCTCAACGCCCTCGCCGACGCGGTCAAGGTAACGCTGGGCCCCAAGGGCCGCAACGTCGTCCTGGAGAAGAAGTGGGGCGCCCCCACGATCACCAACGATGGTGTGTCCATCGCCAAGGAGATCGAGCTCGAGGACCCGTACGAGAAGATCGGCGCCGAGCTGGTCAAGGAAGTCGCCAAGAAGACTGACGATGTCGCCGGCGACGGCACCACCACCGCCACCGTGCTGGCCCAGGCTCTGGTTCGCGAAGGTCTGCGCAACGTCGCGGCCGGCGCCAACCCGCTCGGTCTGAAGCGCGGCATCGAGAAGGCCGTCGAGAAGATCACCGAGACGCTGCTGAAGAGCGCCAAGGAGGTCGAGACCAAGGAGCAGATCGCTGCCACCGCCGGTATCTCCGCTGGCGACCAGACCATCGGCGACCTGATCGCCGAGGCCATGGACAAGGTGGGCAACGAGGGTGTCATCACCGTCGAGGAGTCCAACACCTTCGGCCTGCAGCTCGAGCTCACCGAGGGTATGCGCTTCGACAAGGGCTACATCTCGGGTTACTTCGTGACCGATGCCGAGCGTCAGGAAGCCGTCCTGGAGGATCCCTACATCCTGCTGGTCAGCTCGAAGATCTCGACCGTCAAGGACCTGCTGCCGCTGCTGGAGAAGGTCATCCAGTCCGGCAAGCCGCTGCTGATCATCGCCGAGGACGTCGAGGGCGAGGCTCTGTCGACCCTGGTGGTCAACAAGATCCGCGGCACCTTCAAGTCCGTCGCCGTCAAGGCCCCGGGCTTCGGCGACCGCCGCAAGGCGATGCTGCAGGACATGGCGATCCTCACCGGTGGCCAGGTCATCAGCGAAGAGGTCGGCCTGTCCCTGGAGACCGCCGACGTGTCGCTGCTGGGTCAGGCCCGCAAGATCGTCGTCACCAAGGACGAGACCACCATCGTCGAGGGTGCCGGTGATTCCGACGCCATCGCCGGCCGGGTGGCCCAGATCCGCGCCGAGATCGAGAACAGCGACTCCGACTACGACCGCGAGAAGCTGCAGGAGCGCCTGGCCAAGCTGGCCGGCGGCGTTGCAGTCATCAAGGCCGGCGCTGCCACCGAGGTGGAGCTCAAGGAGCGCAAGCACCGCATCGAAGATGCCGTGCGTAACGCCAAGGCCGCCGTCGAGGAGGGCATCGTCGCCGGTGGTGGCGTGGCTCTGCTGCAGTCGGCTCCGGCTCTCGACGAGCTGTCGCTGACCGGTGACGAGGCCACCGGTGCCAACATCGTGCGCGTCGCGCTGTCGGCTCCGCTGAAGCAGATCGCCTTCAACGCTGGCCTGGAGCCGGGCGTTGTCGCCGAGAAGGTCTCGAACCTGCCCGCCGGCAATGGCCTGAACGCCGCTTCCGGTGAGTACGAGGACCTGCTCAAGGCCGGCGTTGCCGACCCGGTGAAGGTCACCCGCTCGGCGCTGCAGAACGCGGCGTCCATCGCGGCGCTGTTCCTCACCACCGAGGCCGTCGTCGCCGACAAGCCGGAGAAGGCCGCCGCACCTGCCGGCGACCCGACCGGTGGCATGGGCGGTATGGACTTCTAAGTCCCGGTACGAAGAAGCCCCGGTGCGCTCCGCGCACCGGGGCTTTTTCGCGTGTCCCCACTGTGGGCCTTATGCACAGGTTCAGGCCGAAATCCGTACACGAGGCCCACGCTCGTCGGGAGGGCTCGTCACTGTCGGCCCATGGAACTCATCATTGGTAGCGCGGCGGTGCGCCGTGGCGACATCACTCGACGCGGGCTCGCCCGCCATTACCTGCCCGTCTTTCGCGATGTGTATCTGCGGCGCGATGTCCAGATGACAGCACAACTCCGCGCACGTGCTGTGTGGCTGTCCACCGGCGCCACGGTGTGCGGTCTCACGGCCGCCGCCGCTCTGGGGACCAAGTGGCTCGATCCGTCGGTGCCGGTGGAAATCCTTCGCGCGGACCGCCATGCCGCAGCGGGCATGGTCGTCCGGTCATGGACTGTGCTGCCCGACGAAGTGTGTCTGGTCGCGAGCATCCGAGCCACCACGCCCGCTCGGACGGCATTCGATATCGGGCGGCTACTTCCGCAACCTGTACCGATCCTTGACGCACTGTTGAATGCCACCGGAGTGTCGGTAGCCGACGTCGCTGAACTCGCTCGTCGGCACCCGGGGAGCCGTGGCGTCGCGAAACTTCGGAGTGCACTTGAGCGGGTCGACGGTGGCGCCGAATCACCGCAAGAAAGCAAGCTGCGGCTCATCCTGGTCGATGGCGGACTGCCGGTACCAGAAACGCAGATAATGTTCCGCGATCTGCGTGTTCGTGTCGATATGGGTTGGCGGGAATGGAAGGTCGCCGTCGAATACGACGGCGTACAGCATTGGAACGACAGGCGGCAGCGGTCGTGGGATATCGAGCGGATCGCGCTACTCGAAGCGGCGGGCTGGGCGGTGGTGCGGGTCAGCGCCGAGATGATGGGACGCCCGCATGTCATCGTCGAGCGTGTTCGCGCCAAACTTCGCGCGGCAGGCTGTCCGGTCTAGCGACGACTGTGGGCCTCATGTACAGATCTCGGCGAATTCCCGTACTTAAGGCCCACACTCGGGAGGCGCCCCGGGCTACAGGGGCGAAGCCCTCTTTCCCGCTGGGTGCTACTTCCGCTGCTCGCCGCTCGACAGCCTGCGCTCCAGCACGACATCTCACGACGTCATGACACCGGCGCGGGACGACGGCCGCGGACCAGCTTCCCCGGTCGGGCCGCCGTCGGCACCCCGTTCTCGGAGATCACCTCGCCGGACACGATCGTCGCGACGTAGCCCTCGGCGGTCTGGTCCAGACGGCGTCCGCCCGCGGGCAGGTCATGGACCACCGTCGGCTTGTGCAAAGTCAGCGCGTCCTGGTCGATGACGTTCAGATCCGCCTTGTAGCCCACGGCAATTCGGCCACGATCGGCTAGCCCCGCCACCCGCGCCGGCACCGAGGTCAGTTCACGAACGGCGGCCGCCAGACTGATCCTGCCCGACGGCCGGTCCCGCACCCAGTGCGTCAGCAGATAGGTCGGATAGCTTGCGTCGCAGATCATCCCGTAGTGCGCGCCGCCATCGCCCAGCCCGAGGATGACGTCCTCGCGCGGTAGCAATTCGGCGACGGTATCCAGCGAGTTGTCCCGGAAGTTCGCGAGCGTGACCAGGAGCATCGCGTGGCCGTCATCGTCGAGCAGGCGGTCGTAGGCCTCCTCCAACGGGCTCACCCCACGGGCCTGGGCGCGCTCGGCGATCGACTCCGAGGGGTCGGGCTCGTAGTTCGGCGGCTCACCCAGCGGAAAGATGTAGCTCCACGCCTGCACCGCGAACATCAGCGGATGCCCCGCTCCGGCGGGCGTGTCGCTCAAAATGCGTTGGCGCACTTCGGGTTTGTGCATCTCAGCGACTCGCTGCTCCAGCGGCAGGTCGGCGATTTCCTGATAGCTGGGATACATCACGAACGGGTTGCCGCTGAGTTCCAGACCCAGCACCAGTCCGACCGGGCGCGGGAAGATCTGTGCGGTGATGTCGCCGCCGTTGGCGTTGGCCTTCTCCACCATCGTCAACGCGTCCAGGTAGTACGGCTCGCCGGCGTTGCCGACCGCCAGGGTGAACGTGACCGGCAGCCCCACCTCGGCGGCGACCTCGAACACCGTCCGCAACGCCGGCTCGTAATCGCCGGCAACCAGATCGGGCACGAACTGGATCAGGCCGCCACCGGCGTCGTCCACGCCCCGGGCGATCGCCTCGATCTCGGCCTGTGCCGCGTCATAGCTCGGGATCGGATTGCCGCTCTCGGTCTTGTGGATCGTCAGCCGTGACGAAGCGAACCCGAGGGCTCCCACCTGCACGGCCTCGGCGGCCAGCTTGCGCATCTGGGCGAGGTCCTCGGGGGTGGCGGGTTCGCGATCGACACCGCGCTGACCCATGACGTACACCCGAAGCGGAGAGTGCGGCAGCAGTGCTGCGACGTCGATATCACGGTGGCCGGTATCGAGGGCGTCGAGGAATTCCGGGAAGGTCTGCCAGGTCCAGGGCAGGCCGTCGGTCATCACCACGCCGGGGATGTCTTCGACCCCGGCCATCACGTCGACGAGCACCTCGTGGTCCTCGGCCCGGCACGGCGCGAAGCCCACCCCGCAGTTGCCCATCAGGGCGGTGGTGACCCCGTGTGATGACGACGGCGAGAGCCGATCCGACCAGATCGCCTGGCCGTCGTAGTGGGTATGCAGGTCGACGAAACCGGGGGTGACGAGCAGTCCGGTGGCGTCGATCTCGCGCGCGCCCTTTTCCGAGATGTCACCGACGGCGGCGATGACGCCGTCGGTGACGGCAACGTCGCCGTGGAAGGGTTCGCCGCCCAGACCGTCGACGATGAGTCCGTTGCGGATGACGAGGTCGTAAGTCATGGTTCCGAGATTACGTCGGCTCGGCCTGCATGATGGGTGCTGTGATCGATCACTTCGGAATCAATTGCGCGGACTACGCCGCATCGCGGAAGTTCTACGACACGGTGCTGGCGGTGCTCGGGTATCTGCCGGTGATGGACTTCGGTCCGGCGACCGGTTACGGGCGCGACGGCCACCCGAGTTTCTGGATCTCCGACGGAGCCGGGATGGGGCCCAACCGGGAGACACACATCGCCTTCGCCGCCGCCGACGAGAATGCCGTCAACTCGTTCTACGACGCCGCGATGGGTCTTGGCGCCGAATCCCTTCATGCGCCCCGACTGTGGCCGGAGTACCACCCCGGTTACTACGGTGCGTTCGTCCGCGACCCCGACGGCAACAATGTCGAGGCCGTGTTTCACGGGGCGCAGCCCGCCGTCCAGGTTCCGACCAATTCCGCGTAGCGTCGAGGTCATGGCCGACTCACCCACCGATGCCGCTGCCGCGCGCGAACTGCTGCGCGACGCATTCACCCGCATCATCGAGCATGTCGACGACCTGACCGACGACCTGACCGACGAGGTGTCCTTCTTCCGGCCCACCGCGACGGCCAACAGCATCGCGTGGCTCATCTGGCACAGCGCGCGGATCCAGGACGCCCAGCTGGCCGCGATCACTGGGTCTGAGCAGGTGTGGTTCAGCGGTGGATGGGTGGACCAGTTCGACCTGGACCTGCCGCGGGACGCGCACGGGTACGGTCACACTCCCGAGGAGGTCGGAAAGGTGCGCGCCCCGGCGGATCTGCTGGCCGGCTATTACCACGCCGTGCACAAGAGCGCGCTGGAATACATCGCGACCGTCGACGCCGCCGAACTGGCTCGCGTGGTGGACCGGAACTGGGACCCGCCGGTGACCGCCACTGTGCGGCTGGTCAGCATCTTCGACGATTGCATGCAGCATTTGGGCCAGGCCGCCTATATCCGGGGGATCTGGCGCTGACGGCCGCGCGGTGGTGGCCGCTGATCGCGGTGCCGTCGATGGTGGTGCTCGGTCTGGCGGTGGGTCACGGCTCGACGCCGATCGACGCTTGGTTCCAGCAGGCCAACGGCAGCGGGCTCGGGCGGCTGCTCTTCTTCACTGATGTGCGCACCATGGCGGTCGTCCTGCTGGTCGCGGTCTTGGCGGCGATGGCCGCCAAGCGGTGGTTCCTCGTCGTGCTGATGGTGGTCAGTCCTGTTGCGGCGGTGATGATTGCGGGCTGGCTCAAGCGACTGTTCGGCCGTGAGAAGGATGGCGCACTGGCCTATCCCAGCGGTCATACGACAGTGATGGTGATGGTGCTCGGCATGGTGATTCTGCTGGTCGGTCTGCGACTGTGGGTGATGCTCGCGGCCGGACTGTGGACGCTGCTGGGGGTGGTCGGCCAGGCGGTGTCCTACCACTACTTCACCGACGCAGTCGGTGCTGTGCTGCTGGCGTCCTCGGTGCTGTGCGTCGTCGCGCTGATCGAGCACCGGCCGTTCACTCCGTCGTCACCGTCACGTCGGCCGGAGGAGCTATTTTGCGCCGGTGACACTGGAGATGAACGGCTTCAAGGTTTTCGACGACGACGATGACGACCCGGTGTTGCTGGATGCCGCCGGCCTGCCTGTCGACACCTGGCGGGAGAACTACCCGTACGACGAGCGGATGTCGCGCAGCGAGTACGAGGAGCAGAAGCGGCTGCTGCAGATCGAACTGCTGAAGCTGCAGAAGTGGAGCCAGGCGAACGGGCACCGGCACGTGATCGTGTTCGAGGGGCGTGACGCCGCGGGCAAGGGTGGCACCATCAAGCGGTTCATGGAACATCTCAATCCGCGGGGCGCCCGGGTGGTCGCGCTGGAGAAGCCGACGGAGAAGGAAACCACCCAGTGGTACTTCCAGCGCTACGTCAACCATCTGCCGGCTGCCGGTGAGATCGTGCTGTTCGATCGGTCTTGGTACAACCGCGCCGGGGTGGAGCGTGTCATGGGCTACTGCACGCCCAAGCAGCATGCCGAGTTTGTCCGGCAGGCCCCGTTGTTCGAACAGATGCTGGTCAACGACGGCATCAGCCTGACCAAGCTCTGGTTCTCGGTGTCGTCCTCCGAGCAGCGCACCCGATTCACAATCCGCCAGGTAGACCCGGTGCGGCAGTGGAAGCTGTCACCGACCGATCTGGCGTCGCTGGACAAGTGGCATGACTACACCGCGGCCAAGGAAGACATGTTCGCCTGGACGGACACCGAGATTGCGCCGTGGACGGTCATCAAGAGCAACGACAAGAAGCGTGCCCGGATCAACGCGATGCGGCATGTCCTGAGTAAGTTCAACTATGAGAACAAGGATCATGAAGTGGTCGGCAATCCTGATCCCCTGATCGTGGGCCGCGCGACGTCTCATTCCGACTGAGGCCGGGCGCGTCCCAATGAGGAGGACGCGTGCGGTTCGTGGCCACATTGCTGATGTGGCTCGTCACCACTGTCTTGCTGGCTGTTGCCCTGCCGGCGGCGTGGGTGCAGCAGCACTTGGTCGACGGTGACGGGTATGCGGCGCTGGCGCAGAAGGCCGCCGCCGATCCGGGCCTGAAATCGGCCGTGGCCGGTGAGCTGACGACCCAGGTGGCGCGGCTGGGCACCGGCGTCAATACCGGGACGGTGAGTCTGGTGGCGGCCACGTATACGGCAAGCTCGGCATTTCCCGGACAGTTCGCGCAGGCGAACCGCTTCGCGCACCGGTGGCTGTTCACCGATTCTGTGCAATCCAGTGTCGACTCGCAGGGTCGCTGGGTGATCGACTTCGCGCCGATGCTGTCCGACGCCGCGTTCAAGGAGACGTTGAGCGACTACAACATCACGGTGCCGACGTCGGTGCCAATTCCGTTGACCGACAATGCGCCATCGATCTTGCGTCCGGGTGCGCTTCGGCCGGTGGCGGCCTACGGGCCGTGGGCCAGCGTGGGGTTGGCGGTGCTGACCGCCGTCGCGGCACTGCTGACGTTGTTCGTGGCCCGCAGCCGCGGAAAGATGCTGGTCGGGTTGGGTGTGGCTGGGCTACTGGTGGGCGGATTAGGTTGGGCAGCAATCGAATTCGGTCGACGGCATCTGAATACTCTGCTGGACAACTCGTCGGGCAACATCCGGCGGATCGCCGAGGCCATGGTGAACACCGCAGTCAACAGCATGCATCAGTGGCTGAACATCTCGCTGATTGTCGGTGGGGGACTGGTGTTGATCGGTGTGATCGTGACGCTGCTGGCGGGGCTGGCGAAGTCGAGCTAAGGGCGATCGCGTTCCTCTTGAGCGTCGAGTTCGGCGTAATGCCGGGCGACCGGATCACGCAAGCCGTAGCCCATCGGCCGCTTGGTACCTATCGAATAGCCGACGATGTACAACACCGGCGGTAGGAAGAACATCAGCACCGATACGGCCACGATGATGAAGGCCTGCACCTTCTGCCCGCGTGCCATCGGTAGTTTGCGGGTGGCATCGTCGATCCCGCCCATAAGAGCGAGGATGCAGATAAGTCCGCCAGCCGGAAGTGTGTGCGGATCCCATCCAAGTTTTGCCCCGCCGACGGCGACGAATACGACGAAGACAGCAAACAGCCACCACGCCTTCGGCGCTGTCACGGCGCCCGGATAGCTGTCACGGGGTGGTAGTTGAGGTGGCTCGTCAGTGTCCTGGTCGCTTGGGTCAGGCGTAGTGGGGGGAGTTGTGAACGAACGAACGCGGCCGCGAATGACGATGTAGGGAGTTCGAAAGTAGGTGTAGAACAGCAGTATTGATCCCATACCGACGCCGAATATGACGACTGTCTTCCAGCCGCGAGAGGCCAGACTCAACGAGATGAAGGTGATACCCAGGAACGAGCTGAGCCAGAACAGCCAGCGTTCGTACTGGGGGTCTTTGACGAAGGCTGTCCCGATCCAGGCGACGAGAACGAGCGCACCTCCGGCGATGAGCAGCCAGTTCGACCAAGTCTCAAGCGTCACGGGCGGAGTTCCGGGAATGGGCTATGGGGAAGGCCGAAAATGCAGACGGTCTGCTCACCATGGTCGAGGTTGATCGGGGTGAGGATCGTGGATAGCAGCCTCCGAGCGCTGGCATCTTCGGTCCCGCGCGCTATTCCGCGTCCTGGTCGTCGGCTAAGGCTGGTGGCCGGTCGGCGCGGCGATTAATGGCAAAGGCTGCATAAATGCGGCCGTGGATCTTGATCCGATTGGTCCAAAAGAACGCGATACCGCACAAGGTGACGCTGGCCATGATCGCTACGAACAGCCCGCCGCGCCAGTTGGGCAGCTGTGACAGGAACATCAATGGTATGGCTATTGTGCAACCAGCCCACCAAACACGACGCTCAATTGAGTCCGGCGAGAGTGTCTCAGATTTCCACAAAGGGAAGCTGCTGAAGATTGTGCCACCGGCAAGCGCTGCGACCGCGGCGTAGCCAAGAGCTTGTTGCACTCTATCCAACCTTCCCGTCGCTGTTTGACGAGGCAAAGCTTGAATCGACAAGACCGCCGAACATGCCGCCGAGCTTCTGGCCTCCCTCACCACCCAGGTAACTTGCGGCGACGACGATCGCCGCTGTGGTCCAAGGGCCGGTTACAGACCCGAGCAAGGCCGCCGCGCCCCACCCTGCAGCTATGCCGCCTGCGACGTTGCCGCTGGCTTCACCAAACTCCTCGTATTTGTGATCGCCACCCTGGTTTTGGAGTAGGTCGATGAACGCGATCCCAAACTGCAGCGCGTCGCCCGTGTTTCCCGCGTACTTCGCGATTCGCGCCCATTTGACTGCGTCATCTGGTGATAGCAGATCCTCCAGCTTGGCATGGCGCCCTTGGGGAATGGCATCGGCGTACGTTTCGGTTGCTTTCAAGGGGAAGCCCGCTACCTCGGCCATGTCACCGGCGCGGTGCAACAGATCCATGATCACTACCTTGGCGCCGGCCTCCGACATCCCTTGACTCGTCAACGCCGTCATCGCCCGTTCCACCGCGACGACCCGCCCGTACTGCTCACCCTCGTCCAGCGCCTGCGTCGCCTGATCTGCCGTCATCGCGGGCAGCCCGTACGTTCCCCGTTCCAGCCGCTGCTGCATGTCCAGCCGCGAACGGGCTCGGCTGCGCGCGTCACCACCGAGCACCGGGTCCGTCGGCAAGGGGCCGACAAAATTGGCCATCCGGAAGTCGTCCAGGCGCTCACCGGCCAACCGCCTCGCGTCGGGAGTGGCAGCGGGATCCGTCGTGGCGGCCAGATCGCGCAATCGTGCTGCAGCTGCGGACTTTTCGGGCGTCATCGCACCGCCACTGTTCACCAATGCCTCGTCCTTGGCCCGCTGGTTGGCCTCGTACCAGTCGGTGGCCTCTCGGCCGCGCTGCTCGGGCCCCAGTTCGCCGTCGCCGTCGGCGTCCTCGATCGGCGCAGGATCGTAGCCGTGGTCGGCACGCAGTGTCGTCAGGGAAGCGTTGAGCTTGCTCGAATAGTCGTCACGCAGCGCCGTCACCTGATGCAGGACGTTGGCCGTGGCAGTTATCGCGCTGTCCTCGAGAGCCGCCGTGTCCTGGTGCTGGGTCAACGCCTGCCCGATCAGAGCGTCGATGTAGTGCAGCTGAGTGTTGAGGTTCTCCACCTCCATGCCGGAGAAGCGTTGCGTCTCAGCGAGTGTGGCGGCTATGCCGGCCAAGTCGGCACCGATCGCCGGCAGCTGGTCCTGCTGGACCATCAAACGCGTCGTCGCCCGCTGGACTTCGGCACTGTCATTGATCGGATGCCCGCCATCCTCCCGGTTCCATGAGGCGCGAAACCGCGCCTGTGCCTCGGTGAACTCCTTGTACGTCTCGGCCGTGCAGGCGCCCGCCTCGAAGAATGCCCGGCCCAGGTCGGAGATCGCCCCGGGGTCGCCACTCTGAACCGTCGCATCGACCTTCCACGGATCGCCGCCCGCCTCGCCGATCAGCGCCCCGACGCTGATATGCGTCAGGTTCGGATACTCGCTCACAGCACGGCCCGCAGCGCCTCGGCGTTGCGGTCCTCCATGTCCACGAACGCCGAGGCTGTGGTGTGGGCCTTGTCCCCGAGCACCCCGAGCCGGCTCTGGTGGTCGCGCAGCCGTCGCATGTGGGTGGTGTGGGCATCGTCGAGAGCCCCGCAGAACGACTCAGCCGCACCGAAGGCGCCGAAGATCCCCGCCGCTACCGTGCCGCGTGCCAGCCGGTCGGCGCCCTCCATGGCAAGCCAGGCCGCGTTGTACGACCGGTTTGCACCCGACCGCATCTCATCGACGTCGACCCGCACCGCACTACCCCTCCGAAGTTAGCTGTTAGCTAGAGGGTACTACGGAATGTTTGCTGGTCAATTCACCCCGGAACCCAGCAGTCGGTGCAGGAACGAGTAGCTCAGCGCCGACTTGAACGCCGTCTGAGCGTTGTCGGCCGCCCCGGCATGGCCACCCTCGATGTTCTCGTAGTACCAGACGTCGTGGCCGGTCTCTTCCAGCGCGGCCGTCATCTTGCGGGCATGTCCGGGATGCACCCGGTCGTCGCGTGTCGAGGTCGTGATCAGCACCGGGGGATAGTGCCGGTCGGCGGAGATGTTCTGGTACGGCGAGTACTCGGAGATGAACTCCCAGTCCTGTGGGTCGTCGGGATCGCCGTATTCGGCCACCCACGACGCCCCGGCCAGCAGCAGATGGAACCGTTTCATGTCCAGCAGGGGCACCTGGCAGACCAGCGCGCCGAACCGCTGCGGGTACTTCGTGAGCATGATTCCCATCAGCAGGCCACCGTTGCTGCCGCCTTGGGCTCCGAGTTGCGCGACGGTCGTGATCCCGCGCTCGACGAGGTCGCGCGCCACCGCGGCGAAGTCCTCGGCCACCTTGTGCCGCCCTTCACGCATTGCCTGGGTGTGCCAGGCCGGCCCGTACTCGCCGCCGCCGCGGATGTTGGCCAGCACGTAAGTCCCGCCGCGGGACAGCCACAGCCGGCCAAGCACCCCGTCGTACCCCGGCGTCCGGGATACCTCGAACCCGCCGTAGCCGCCCAGCAGTGTGGGTCCGGGCGCCTTGGTGTGACTGTGCCCGACGACGAAGTAGGGGATTGCTGTGCCGTCATCGGAGGTCGCGAAGTGTTGGGCCACTTCAAGATCCGCGGCGTCGAAGAACGACGGCGCCCGCTTGATCTCGGTGAGCGCACCACCAGCGGTACCGTGCAGCAGGCGTGACGGGGTCAGGAAGCCACTGGAATCCAGGAAGATCTCGTCGCCGTCGCTGTCGGCCGCCACGATCACCGTGTTGGTGTTCGCCGTCAGGCCCGGTATCGGTTCGCGCGCCCACGTGCCCGGCGTCACCACCTCCACCTGGCTGGCCACATCGGCCAGCGTCACCACCACCAGTCGGTCGCGGGTCCACGAGTACTGGTGCAGGCAGGTGTGTTCGTCGGGCTCGAAGACGACCGCCAGATCCGCTGTACCGTCGAGGAATCGCTCGAAATCGGCAGCCAGCAGCGACCCCGCCCGATATGAACCCGTCCCAGTGTGCCAGTCGGTACGCAACTCGATCAGCAGCCACTGTCGATGCACCGACAAGCTGGCATCGGTCGGTGCATCGATGCGCACCAGCTCCCCCGAACGTAGTTGATAGACATCGTCATTGAAGAAGTCGATCGCGCGGTACAGCAGGGTTCGCTCGAAACCGGGTGTGCGGTCCACCGAAGCCGAGACGATGACGTCGGTGACCGGGCCGCTGAAGACCGTCTCGGCCGCCGACAGCGGTTGCCCACGCTTCCACCGTTTGACGATCCGCGGGTAGCCGGACTCGGTCATCGAATCCGGACCGAAGTCGGTACCGACCAGGACGGTGTCGTGGTCTTCCCACGTCACGTTCGACTTCGCCTCCGGCAGCGCGAAGCCGTCAGCCACGAATTGCCGCCCCACCATGTCGAATTCGCGCACCACGGCGGCATCTGACCCGCCCCGGGACAAGCTGACCAGGGCCAGGCTGTGATCGGGTTCGATGACATCTGCCCCGGCCCACACCCAGTTCTCCCCGTCTGCGCGGGCCAGTTCGTCGACGTCGATGATGACGTCCCACTCCGGAATCTCGGTCAGATAGCTGTCCAGGGTGGTCCGCCGCCACACGCCCTTGGGGTTGGCGGCGTCACGCCAGAAGTTGTACAAGTACGCACCGCGGCGTCGCACGTACGGAATGCGGGCGTCGGTGTCGAGGACCTCCAGCGCCTCGGCCCGCAACTGCTCGAACGTCTGGTCGCGGAACTCGGCGATCGTGGGCTCGTTGTGCTTGCGCACCCAGTCGAGCTGGTCGTCTCCCGAGATCTCCTCGAGCCACAGGTACGGGTCGTTGTCTTCAGCCGCGTTCGTCACCCAACCATTCTGCGTAGCCGGCCCGGCCCCGGTCGATCCGGTGGCAACAACCGGCAGGCTCGGTACGATCGGCCCAGCTAGGTATTGGGGGCGCAGGTGAATCATGTCCGCCAGTGGTGGCGACAGCCGGACCGCTATGAGTGGTTCGCGGACTATCTCGCCTCGCGCCGGCTGGCTTCCATCGCTCGCGGCGTGATGGCGGTGATCGTGGCGGTCCTCGCCGGGGCCATGGCGTTGATGACGTTCAGTCCGGCCGGCCCGCACGGGTGGGCGCGCGGTGTCGCCCTGGCAGTCGCCGCAGGTTTTGCCGGGATCGCCGCTGCGTATGCGCTGCGATGGCCGAGCAGGCGATTGTCGACGGCCTTCTCGATGTTCGGCACGGCAGGCGTCGCGGTGGTGGCCCTGACCCAGACCGAAGAACACGCCGGACTGCTGACCTGCTGGGCATTCCTGGGCCTTGCTGCCTATGTGGCGACCTGCCACAGCCCCCGCCTCCTCGTGTTCACGGTGGGCGTCGCGCTCGCAACGGCTGTCGCTAGTGCGGCCCGCATGGTGCTGGTCGATGATGTCCCGATGGCCGCGGCCACGCTCGTGCTCGCCACCGGCGGCCTGCTCACTGTCCCGTTCGGCGGGCAGATCCTCATGCGGCTGCTGTGGAACGACGCGGTGTCGACCGATCCGTTGACCGGCCTGGCGAACCGGCGAGGCTTCCGCCGGTCGGCCCGCGCCCTCCTCCGCGGTGGCCTGCGTCGCGGCCCGGTGTGCTTCAGCGTGGTGATGATCGATCTGGACGGCTTCAAACGCCTCAACGACACCCTCGGTCACGCGGTCGGCGACCAGATCCTTGTGGAGGTGGCGGCCACGATTCAGGAGGTTGGCGGACCTGGGGTCCTGGCCGCCCGCGTGGGCGGCGAGGAATTCGTCATCGCCCAGGCATCGCCGGCCCGGGAAGTGGAGATGCTCGCCCGCAGGCTCTGTGCGGCGATCGCCGCCAATGCCTGGGGCGTGACAGCGAGTCTGGGGATCGCCGATGTGACGGTGACCGACCCGGCCGAGGATGTCCGCGCGGTGATCGAGGGTGCGATCGCTGCTGCCGATATGGCGATGTATGAAGCAAAGCGCGCAGGCGGCAACCAGATTCGCCAATCGGCTGCCGCCTGAGCGCCCGTGCCTCAGCTGAGGTGATGCACCTCCTGCAAGCCGTACACCGGTGTCGGGATCCCCTCGTAGCGTGCCTTGAGCTGCAGCGCCAGATACAGCGAGTAGTGCCGTGACTGATGCAGGTTGCCGCCGTGGAACCACAAGTTGTCCTGCTGGGTCGGCTTCCACATGTTGCGCTGTTCGCCCTCCCAGGGCCCGGGGTCCTTGGGGGTGTCCGAACCAAGACCCCACACCTTGCCCACCTTGTCGGCAACCTCCTGACCGATCAGGTCTGCCGCCCAGCCGTTCATCGAACCGAAGCCGGTGGCATATACCACCAGGTCGGCGGGCAACTCCGTGCCGTCGGCCAGGATGACAGCGTCCTCGGTGAGGTGAGACACCTGACCGTGGGCGAGTTTGATCTTGCCGTCGGCCACCAGGTCGCAGGCGCCGACGTCGATGTAGTAGCCCGAACCGCGCCGCAGATACTTCATGAACAGTCCGGAACCATCTGCGCCCCAATCTAATTCGAAGCCAGCCGCAGTGAGGCGGTCGTAGAACTCCTTGTCACGTTCCCGCATCTGGTCATACAGCGGGATCTGGAACTCGTGCATGATGCGGTAGGGCAGCGACGCGAACGTCAGGTCGGCCTTCTCCGTGGTCATCCCCGCCGCGAGTGCACGTTCGGAGTACAGATCGCCGAGGCCGATCTCCATCAGGCTCTCCGACTTCACGATGTGCGTCGAGGACCGCTGCACCATGGTCACGTCGACGCCGTTCTCGTAGAGCGCCTTGCAGATGTCGTGCGCGGAGTTGTTCGACCCGATCACGACGGCCTTCTTGCCCGCGTACGGGTCCGGCCCCGGATGGGCGCTGGAGTGGTGCTGGTCGCCGCGGAAGACGTCCTGGCCCGGCAGCGTCGGCACACTGGGCTTGCCGGACATGCCGGTCGCCAGCACCAGCTGCGTCGGATGCAGCGTCAGCCGCTCGCCGTCGCGGTCCACCTCCACGGTCCACGTCTTGGTGCCCTCGTCGTAGGACGCCGACAGGCATGTCGTCTTCGACCAGTACGGCACCTCCATGACGCGGGTATAGAACTCCAGCCAGTCGCCGATCTTGTCCTTCGGCGCGAACACCGGCCAGTTCTGGGGGAACGGCAAATAGGGCAGATGGTCGTACCAGACCGGGTCGTGCAGGCACAGTGACTTGTACCGCTTGCGCCATTGGTCACCCGGCCGTTCGTGACGGTCGACGACGATGGCGGGCACCCCGAGCTGACGCAGCCGAGCCCCCAGCGCGATCCCGCCCTGGCCACCGCCGATCACCAGCACATAGGGCTGCACGGTGCGCCCCAGTTCGGCCTCCTCCTGCGCGCGCTTCTCCGCCCAGGAACGCCGGTCCGGGTCGTTACCGTGTACCGCGCCCAGTACCCGCGACGGTCCCTTGGCCTCCTCGAAGCCCTTGAGTTCCTGCAACGCCGTCAGCAGGGTCCACCCCTGGTCGCCCTTGAGCCGGAGGTGCCCCGTTGCCCGCCCGGTTGCGGTCTCGAACTCGATGAACGCCGAGGTCACGTCGCCGTCAACAGTCGGCGCCTCGCGGGTCCGAAACCCCGACGGGTCGGTGTCGTCGAGCCGGGCGGCCAGCATGCCGGCGATCGCGTCACGCCCCTCGACGGTCTTGATGTTCCAGGTGAACGACACCAGGTCGCGCCAGAAGCTGTCGGTGGCGAATTGCGCTGCGGCACGGTCGATATCGCGGGCCGCCAGCGCGGCCTCGAAGTCGGCCAGCCAGGCGTCGACCCGCTGCTGCGGGGTGAGGTCTGTCCGTGGTTCCAGTGTTGATGTCATGTGAGGCAGGACACACCGCGGCTTGATGGGTCGACAAGAGTTGCGAGGCGTTGCAACCGGCAGCTGCAACCCCCTGCAACTCTTTCGGGATGTGGTCGCGGTCACATAGAACTGTCACATGAAAGCAGCTGTCTACTACGGGCCGAACAAGGTCGAGATCGACGACATCGCCGAACCGGAGCCCGCGCCGGGCACCGTCAAACTCAAGGTCGGGTTCAACGGAATCTGTGGCACCGACCTGCACGAGTACTACGCCGGGCCGATCTTCGTGCCGACCGAACCCCACCCGCTCACCGGTGCCCAACTGCCGCTGACCATCGGTCACGAGTTCTCCGGCACCATCACCGCGGTCGGCGACGGCGTCACCGGCTGGGCGCCGGGCGACCGGGTCGCCGTCGAACCCATCTACAAGTGTGACCACTGCGGCCCTTGCCGGGCCGGCAACTACAACGTGTGCCAGCAGATCGGATTCCACGGCTTGATGTCCGACGGCGGGATGGCCGAATACACCGTCGTGCCGACGAGCATGTTGCACAAGCTGCCCGACAGTGTCTCCCTGGAACTCGGCGCCCTGGTCGAACCGATGTCGGTGGCCTACCACGCGGCCACCCTCGGTGATGTGCATCCCGGGGACACCGCCATGGTGTTCGGCGCCGGCCCCATCGGCATCGGACTGTGGTTTGCGTTGCGGGGCAAGGGTCTTGACGACGTCCTGGTCGTCGAGCCCTCGCCGACCCGTCGCGCCGCGATCGAGGCTCTCGGCGCCACGACGCTCGACCCGACCACGCTGGACGTGCCGACGTTCATCGCCGACCACACCCACGGTGGGGGAGCCGATGCCGTCTTCGACGCAGCCGGCGTTACCCCCGCGGTGACGACCGCCCTGGCCTGCATCGGATCGCGCAAACCCATGATCAGCGTGGCGATCTACGAAAAGCCATTGGAGACACCACTTCTGAACCTCGTGATGAACGAGAGCCGGATTCAGGGCTCGCTGTGCTACACCAGCGCCGACTTCCAGGCCGTCATCGCCCTGATGGCCACCGGCGCCTACGACACCACCGGCTGGGTGACCCGGATCCCGATCGACGACGTCGTCGACGAAGGATTCGAAGCCCTGCACGCCGGCAAGAAGATGAAAGTCCTCGTCGACCCCACCATCTGAACGGAGCATCGCCATGGCATTGGAAGGAAAGGTCGCCCTGGTCACCGGGGCAGCCCGCGGAATCGGCCGGGGAATCGCGCTGCGACTGGCCCGTGACGGCGCCGACATCGCACTGGTGGATCTGGGCACCGACGGTATCGACGCCGTCGCCGCCGAGATCGCCGAAATAGGAAGCAAAACAACCACATTCGCTGCCGACGTCAGCGATCGTGAGCAGGTGTTCGCCGCCGTCGAGCACGCTGCCCAGGCCTTGGGTGGGCTCGACATCATGGTGAACAACGCCGGCATTGCCCTGGTCGGGCCAATCGCCGACGTCACCGAAGAGGAAGCCGCGCGCGTCTGGGCCATCAATGTCAACGGAGTGCTCTGGGGCATCCAGGCGGCCGCGGCCAAGTTCAAAGAACTGGGCAGGCCCGGCAAGATCATTAACGCCTCGTCGATCGCCGGCCACGACGGATTCGCCATGCTCGGGGTCTACAGCGCATCGAAGTTCGCGGTGCGCGCACTCACCCAGGCAGCAGCCAAGGAGCACGCCGCCGAAGGGATCACCGTCAACGCGTACTGCCCCGGTGTGGTCGGCACCGATATGTGGGTTGAGATCGACAAGCGCTTCGCCGAACTCACCGGGGCCGCCGAGGGCGAGACCTACGACAAGTTCGTCGGGGGTATCGCGCTCGGACGCGCCGAGACCCCAGACGACGTCGCCGGATTCGTGTCCTATCTGGCCGGACCGGACGCCGACTACATGACCGGACAGTCCGGCCTGATCGACGGCGGCCTGGTTTACCGCTGAGATGCGGAGCACAATCGGCAGTGATGCAAGGGACCTACGTGCCTGAGCCCGCGGTCGCGGTCGGCGAAGACCCGCGCAGTTATGCGCGGTTGATGTCGGCTGTCTACGACGCGACGATGGCGGGCTACCGCGCACCGGCCCGGCCACGAGACGTCATCGGCGAATCGTGGCGCCGGCTGATCTCGGCCGGCGTCGACCCCGACAGCCGCACCCCGCCGGTCGTGGAGTCCGGTGGGCTCGAGACGTTGCGCCGCGCATCGGGTCTGATGTCGGTGCTCGACGAGGTGTCCCGCGGACTGGAATCCATCGTCGCCGACGGCACCAACATCCTGGTCGTCGCCGATGCGCAGGGACGGGTGCTGTGGCGGTCCGGCTCGCCTGCGGTGCTGGGCAATGCCGACCGGCTCGGATTCGTGGAGGGTGCACGCTGGGCCGAAGACGAGGTCGGAACCAACGCCATCGGCACCGCGCTGGTGTCCAACCGCGCCGTCCAGGTGTTCTCGGCCGAGCACTTCGTGCGCAGCCACCACTCCTGGACCTGTGCCGGGGCGCCGATCCGGGATCCGCGAACGGGTCACGTGATCGGCGTCGTCGACATCTCGGGGCCCGCGGCGACGGTGCATCCCACCACCGTCGCCCTCGTCGATGCCGTGGCCCGGCTCGCCGAATCGCATCTGCGCGAACAGCATGACCGCACCCTCAACAGGTTGCGGATGGTGGCCGCCCCGATCCTGGCCCGCATCGGCAAGCCGGCGCTGGCCGTCGACGCGGAAGGCTGGGTGGCCGCCGTCGACTCGTTGCCGCTGCACAACCGGATCCTGTTGCCCGAGCTCGTCAGCCCCGGCCGGCTGTGGATCCCCACCTTCGGCATGTGCGACGTCGACGTCCTCCCCGGCGGCTGGCTGGTCCGCCCCGCCGAGGACGACGACGCGCCCGCACCGGCACAGGTCTGCCTGAACCTCAGCGGCGCACCGGTGCTCGACATGGCCGGACAGTTCGGCCAATGGCGCCACGACATCTCGCTGCGCCATGCCGAGATCCTGTTGATCCTGGCCCGCAACCCGCAGGGCCGCACTGCCCCGGAACTGGCCGCCGATCTCTACGGCGACCGGTCCCGGGTCGTCACTGTTCGGGCCGAGCTGTCCCGGCTGCGCAAGCAGTTCGCCGGCCTGCTCGCCGCCCAGCCGTATCGGTTCGCGGCCGGAATCGATGTAACGGTGCGCTACCCCACGGACACAGCCATGACGTTGCCCGCGTCCACCGCACCCGCGGTCCGTGCCGTTCGCCGCACAGGAGGAACCCTCGAATGAGTGATGTCGGCGCGCTTATCGGCGCTCAGCGACGGCAACCGCGCCCACATCGCGGGGACGAGTCGCCGCCCCGGGCCCTGATCACCGCGGCCGCCGCCGACCTGCTGCACCGACTGCAGGACCGCCACGGCCCGGTGATGTTTCACCAGTCCGGCGGCTGTTGTGACGGCTCCTCGCCCATGTGTTACCCCGACGGCGACTTCATCGTCGGGGACCGCGACGTCCTGCTCGAGATCCTCGAGGATGCCCCGGTGTGGATTTCGGGCCCACAGTTCGAGGCGTGGAAACACACCCAGCTGGTGATCGATGTGGTGCCCGGCCGCGGTGGCGGTTTCAGCCTCGAATCGCCGGAGGGCATGCGCTTCCTCAGTCGCGGACGGGCGTTCACCGATGCCGAGAACGAGTTGCTGGCCGCCTCCCCGCCGCTGACCGGAATCGACGTCGAACGCGGTGCCCGACCACCCGCGCGGACCGATCTGGTGGTCGCCGAGGCAGCGGATGCCTGCCCGATCCCTGGTGGGCGCGCCGGAGTCGTTCAGCCGTAGTCCGCGGCAGGGCACGTATCGTCATAGGGGTGATACCCCTGCCTCGGGCATGGCTGCTCACAAGCGCGTTGCTGGTCGGCTGCGTGACCGGCCTGATCGCCGCCGTCGTCACGACCGTGCTGGTCAAAGCCCCGATTCGTCCCGACCTGGTGGTGGCGCTGGTCATCGGTGTACCGGGCGCGATCGGGATGCTGACCATCCTGTTGTCCGGCCGGCGCTGGCTTACGACGGTGGGTGCGTTCATCCTGGCGATGGCCCCGGGTTGGCTCGCGACGCTCGTCCTCATTCAGGTGGTGTCCGGTGGCTGACAAGATCTCCCTTCCCCAAACCGAACCGCATCACGCGCCGATCTTCGACACCGGCCCGCACCCCGACCCGCTGCGGGCATTGGGGCAGACGGCCCCGGAGCCCGAACCGTCGCCGGCATTCAGCGCAGTGGACACCTTCGACACCGACGCCTTCCTGCAGCCGCTCGGTGGCGTTGTGCATGCCGAGCCGGTGGTCGTGCCGCCCGCTCCCACAGCCATCGACGGCACGCTCGTCTACGTCAAGCGCTGGCAGTTCGTCTTCATCGTGGCCGCCGTGTGGGTGCTGGCCGCAGCCGCCGGCCTCGGTTTCTATTTCTGGTGGTACACCTCGCTGGACAAGACGCCCGCCGTGTTCGGGGTGCTGCTGTACCTGATCGTCTGCGCGGTGGGCAGCATGCTCGTGTCGATGGTGCCCAGCCGGCCGCCGGTCACCGCGCTGGCCATCGCGCTGATGTCGGCGCCGATGGCCTCGGTGGCCGCCGCGGCGGTGCTGCACGGCGCCTACTACTTCGAATGGATCGCCCGCCCGACGATCGGCTGATCGCGCGCACCTGACCCACGCTAGGGTTGTCTGCGTGACCCACTTTGACGTCGTCGTTCTCGGAGCCGGACCCGGTGGATACGTCGCGGCGATCCGCGCTGCCCAACTCGGGTTGAACACTGCCATCGTCGAGCCCAAGTACTGGGGCGGCGTGTGCCTCAACGTGGGCTGTATCCCCTCGAAGGCCCTGCTGCGCAATGCGGAGCTGGCCCACATCTTCACCAAGGAAGCCAAGACGTTCGGCATCACCGGTGAGGCCACGTTCGACTACGGTGCCGCGTTCGATCGCAGCCGCAAGGTCGCCGAGGGCCGGGTGGCCGGTGTGCACTTCTTGATGAAGAAGAACAAGATCACCGAAATCCACGGCTATGGCACCTTCACCGACGCCAACACTCTTTCGGTGAAGCTCAACGAGGGCGGGACCGAGACCGTCACCTTCGACAACGCCATCATCGCCACCGGCAGCAGCACCCGGCTGGTGCCCGGCACGTCGCTGTCGAAGAACGTCGTCACCTACGAAGAGCAGATCCTCTCGCGCGAGCTGCCCAAGTCCATCGTCATCGCCGGCGCCGGGGCGATCGGCATGGAGTTCGCCTACGTGATGAAGAACTACGGCGTGGACGTCACCATCGTCGAGTTCCTGCCCCGCGCCCTGCCCAACGAGGACGCCGAGGTCTCCAAGGAGATCGAAAAGCAGTACAAGAAGCTCGGGGTCAAGATCCTCACCGGCACCAAGGTCGAGTCCATCACCGATGACGGCTCGACGGTGACCGTCGTGGTCAGCAAGGACGGCAAGACCGAGGAGATCAAGACCGAAAAGGTGTTGCAGGCCATCGGTTTTGCCCCCAACGTCGAGGGCTACGGACTCGAGGCGACCGGTGTCGCCCTGACCGACCGCAAGGCCATCGCCATCGACGACTACATGCGTACCAACGTGCCGCACATCTACGCCATCGGTGACGTCACCAGCAAGCTGCAGCTCGCCCACGTTGCCGAGGCCATGGGTGTGGTCGCCGCCGAGACCATCGCCGGAGCCGAGACACTGGCCCTCGGTGACTACCGGATGATGCCGCGCGCCACCTTCTGCCAGCCGCAGGTGGCCAGCTTCGGCCTCACCGAGCAGCAGGCCCGTGACGAGGGCTACGACGTCAAGGTCGCCAAGTTCCCGTTCACCGCCAATGGCAAGGCTCACGGCCTGGCCGACCCCACCGGCTTCGTCAAGGTCATCGCCGACGCCAAGTACGGTGAACTGCTCGGCGCCCACCTCATCGGACCCGACGTCTCGGAGTTGCTGCCCGAACTCACACTGGCGCAGAAGTGGGACCTGACGGTCAACGAGCTGACCCGCAATGTGCACACCCACCCGACGCTGTCGGAGGCGCTCCAGGAATGCTTCCACGGCCTCGCCGGACACATGATCAACTTTTGAGCACCACGAAGGTCACCGAAGCCGTCGTCGCCGCGATCGGCGGCTTCGTGATCGGTCACATCCTGTGGCTGATCGGCATCTCCATCGCGACCTCGGCCTATCGGGTGAACTTCTGGGTGTTGGTCCTGGCCGCCCTCATCGCTGTGGCATCCGTTGCGGTGGGTTGGCTGGCTCGGCGGATGTATCAGCGAAAGCAGTTGGTAGCGGCGGCCTTTCTGGCCTTTCTGCCCATCTCGCCGGTGGCGTTCACGTTGATCGTCCTCGGCGTCACCTACCTGTGAGCTGACGGCACCCGCTCCAGGGCGGTGGTCTAGTCCGGGAAGTCCATCGGGACGCGCAGGGTGGCCAGGATCCCCGCGATCGCGTCGTAATGGCCTGCCAAGGCGCAGAATTCGATGACCTGCTGCCGATTCAGATGCCGGGCGAGATCGGCGTAGGTGCCGTCGCTGATGTCCCGGTTCAGCACGAACTCGTCGACCCCCCGCAGCAGTACCCGCTGGCGGTCGGTGAGGCCTTCGGCGTCTGGGCCGGCAAAGATCTTGGCCTGCAGCGCCGCATCGAGGCCGCGGGAACGGGCGAGCCGGCGGTGCTGCTGTAGTTCGTATTCGGAATTGCGTAGCTGCCCCACCCGCAGGATCACCAGCTCCTTGTCCTGTTTGGACAGCTTGCCCCAGTTCAGTAGTACACCCGAGTAGGGCAGGAACGACAAGAACAGCAGCCGGTGCTGGCCGAGCACGTCGAACAGATGCATCCGCGGTGCCCTGATCGATCTCGCTCCGGCCCGCGCGATAGCCCAGTTGAGCACGCCGAGTTCGCGGCGGCCGCCAGGCGGAATGCGTTCTGCCATCAGGACTCCTTGACCAGGTAGGGGGATACGGTGCTGCGGTGCTCGTCGAGGTCCAGCGCCTTGCCCAGAGCGGGGAACGCGCGCTGGGCGCAGTTGTCCCGTTCGCACACCCGGCAGCCGGCACCGATGGGCGTGGCGCTGTCCGACGACAGATCCAGGCCTCGCGAGTACACCAGCCGGGTGGCATGGCGCACCTCGCAACCCAACCCGATCGCGAAGGTCTTGCCGGGCTGACCGTAGCGCGACGCACGTCGCTCGATGGTGCGCGCCACCCACATGTAGTTGCGCCCGTCCGGCATCTGCGCGATCTGAACCAGGATCTTGCCCGGGTTGGCGAACGTTTCGTAGACGTTCCACAGCGGGCAGGTACCTCCCGAGGACGAGAAGTGAAAACCGGTGGCGGACTGGCGTTTCGACATGTTGCCCGCCTTGTCCACCCGGACGAACGAGAAGGGAACGCCGCGCATCGACGGTCGCTGCAGCGTGGAGAGCCGGTGACAGATCGTCTCGTAGCTGACCTGATAGAAGGCCGAGAGGCGCTCGATGTCGTAGCGGAAGTTCTCGCTCACGTTGTGAAACTGCCCGTACGGCAACACCGTTGCCGCGGCGAAGTAGTTGGCCATGCCGAGCCGGGCCAGCCGGCGCGATTCGTCGCTGGTGAACGCGGCCGCTTCCACCATGGTGTCGATGAGGTCGCCGAACTCCAGGTAGGCCAGTTCGGCGGCCATCTTGAACACCTGCTGGCCGCCGGACAGGTGCGCGCTCATCTCCAGCGTCTTGGTCTCGGGGTCGTAGCGGTGCAGCACCGTGTCACCGAGGTCGACCCGTCGCACCAGGCGCACCCCGTGCACCTGCGCCAGCCGCTGTCCGATGTCGCCGGCGAGGTCACCGCGATGCAGGCGCATCCGCACGGTCAGGTCCTCGGCGGCGGTGTCCAATTCGTGCAGGTAGTTCTGGCGTTGGTAGAAGTAGTCCCGGACTTCCTCGTGCGGCATGGAGATGGCTCCCGAACCGCTGCCCCCGGCGTTGAGGTTGAACCGGCCCTCGGTGGCCGCGGCCAACTGCGTCGTGGCGATCCGGTAGCGCCGGTGCAGGTTCACCAGGGCCTTGGCCATCGCGGGGTGGGTGTTGACCACCTCGGCGACCTCGGCCGGGTCGATCTCGACGTCCACATCCTTGTCGAGCACGACTTCGCGGAGCTCGGCGATCAGCCGGGTGTCGTCCTGCGAGGCGAAGAAGGTGGCGTCCACACCGAACACCTCGGTGATCCGCAGCAGCACCGCGACGGTGAGCGGCCGCACGTCGTGCTCGATCTGGTTGAGGTAGCTCGGTGAGATCTCCAGCATCTGGGCCAGCGCAGCCTGGCTGAAGCCGCGTTCGCTGCGCAGCTGACGTACGCGATGGCCGACGAACGTCTTGGACACGATGTCCAGCGTACCGTCGCTGTTAAGGGACCCTTAGCAGGATTGGCAAGCAAGCTGGTTGGCATTCGCTGAGGCCTTTGGCATGATCGCGCTGGGGCGGGGACAGCATCGGCCTGGGGAGAAGGCACCATGAGTACCACCGAGAACGACACGGCCGGAACCGGTCTGGCGAAGGTACTGATGCCGGTCCCCGATCCGCATCCAGACGTCTTCGATCGGGAATGGCCGTTGCGGGTCGGCGACATCGACCGGGCCGGCCGGCTTCGCCTGGACGCGGCGTGCCGTCATATCCAGGACATCGGCCAGGATCAGCTGCGCGAGATGGGTCATGAGGAGACCCACCCGCTGTGGATCGTCCGCCGCACCATGGTCGACATGATCCGACCGATCGAGTTCCAGGACATGCTGCGCATGCGGCGCTGGTGCTCGGGAACCTCGAACCGGTGGTGCGAGATGCGGGTGCGGATCGATGGCCGCAAGGGCGGGCTGATCGAATCCGAGGCCTTCTGGATCAACATCAACCGCGAGACCCAGGGTCCGGCTCGCATCGCCGATGACTTCCTGGACGGTCTGAAGAAGACCACCGACGTCACCCGGTTGCGCTGGAAGGGCTACCTGAGCCCTGGTTCCCGCGAGGACGCCGACGAGATCCGCGACTTCCCCATCCGGGTCAGCGATATCGACCTGTTCGACCACGTCAACAACTCGGTGTACTGGAAGGTCGTCGAGGAATTCCTCGCGCCGTATCCGGAGCTGTTCTCCTCGCCGCTGCGGGTGACCATCGAG
This sequence comes from Mycolicibacterium anyangense, assembly GCF_010731855.1. Taxonomy (NCBI): domain Bacteria; kingdom Bacillati; phylum Actinomycetota; class Actinomycetes; order Mycobacteriales; family Mycobacteriaceae; genus Mycobacterium; species Mycolicibacterium anyangense. The sequence goes on from NZ_AP022620.1 coordinate 4,918,560, forward strand.
CACGACGCCCCCGTCGCGCTGGGGGACAAGCTCGAGATCCTGTCGCACGTGTACCCGCCGGGTTCCACCGACAAGTTCGGTCGCGAACTCACCGACCGCACTGTTAGAACGCTCACATACGTCGTCGGCGACGAGGTCAAAGCGCTCGCCTCGATCTTCCAACTCTGAGGATCGAGTTTTAACAGTACAAGCGTACTGACCTGCGAAAAGGCGTTACCCGTTGGTAACTTCTGAACCGGTTCAGCGGATCAGACCCTTCGCAAACTTCGCAAGATGAGCGTACTGCTTGGCGAAAATTGGCAGAAGAAACCGCTTGAAGTGCACTAATGGTGCGAGGCATGCTCATGTCAGCAGAACAGCCCAGCTGTACCGGACTTAGCAAAAGGAGCAGGCATGTCCAACGTTGGCCAGCCGAAGACCGCAGAAGCGATCCAGAAGGACTGGGATACCAATCCTCGCTGGAAGGGGATCACCCGCACCTACACCCCGGCCGACGTCGTCGCGCTGCAGGGCAGCGTCGTCGAGGAGGCCACCCTGGCCCGCCGCGGCGCGGAGGTGCTCTGGAACCAGCTGCACGACATGGAGTTCGTCAACGCCCTCGGTGCGCTGACCGGCAACATGGCCGTCCAGCAGGTCCGCGCCGGCCTGAAGGCCATCTACCTGTCCGGTTGGCAGGTCGCCGGTGACGCCAACCTGTCCGGCCACACCTACCCCGACCAGAGCCTCTACCCGGCCAACTCGGTGCCGCAGGTCGTGCGCCGCATCAACAACGCGCTGCTGCGCGCCGACGAGATCGCCAAGGTCGAAGGTGACACCTCGGTGGAGAACTGGCTGGCCCCGATCGTCGCCGACGGCGAAGCCGGCTTCGGTGGCGCCCTCAACGTCTACGAGCTGCAGAAGGCCATGATCGCCGCCGGTGTCGCCGGTTCGCACTGGGAAGACCAGCTGGCCTCGGAGAAGAAGTGCGGCCACCTCGGTGGCAAGGTGCTGATCCCGACCCAGCAGCACATCCGCACCCTGACCTCGGCACGCCTGGCGGCCGACGTCGCCGACGTCCCCACCGTGGTCATCGCCCGCACCGACGCCGAGGCCGCGACCCTGATCACCTCCGATGTCGACGAGCGCGACCAGCCGTTCATCACCGGTGAGCGCACCGCCGAGGGCTTCTACCGGGTGCGCAACGGCATCGAGCCCTGCATCGCCCGCGCCAAGGCCTACGCGCCGTACTCCGACCTGATCTGGATGGAGACCGGTACCCCGGACCTGGAGTTGGCAGCCAAGTTCGCCGAGGGAGTCAAGAGCGAGTTCCCGGACCAGATGCTGGCCTACAACTGCTCGCCGTCGTTCAACTGGAAGCAGCACCTCGACGACGCGACGATCGCGAAGTTCCAGAAGGAGCTCGGCGCGATGGGCTTCAAGTTCCAGTTCATCACCCTGGCCGGCTTCCACGCCCTGAACTACTCGATGTTCGATCTGGCCTACGGCTACGCCCGCAACCAGATGAGCGCCTACGTCGAACTGCAGGAGCGCGAGTTCGCCGCCGAGGAGCGCGGTTACACCGCCACCAAGCACCAGCGCGAGGTCGGCGCCGGTTACTTCGACCGGATCGCCACCACCGTGGACCCGAGCAGCTCGACCACCGCCCTGGCCGGTTCGACCGAAGAGGGCCAGTTCCACTGAGCCACCTTCCGCGAGCGTGCGTGTCTGCACGGTGACACGCCGCAGTGTGTGTCACCGCGCGCACGCTCGCGTTCGAGGCCGCCGACTGTGCCATCAGGCCCCGTCCTTATATTGGGCGGGGCCTGATGCGTGAGGAGATGAAGTGAGCATTCAACGGGTAGGTGTGGTCGGTGCGGGCCAGATGGGCTCCGGGATCATCGAGGTGGCGGCCAAGGCAGGCGCACACGTCGTGGTCTTCGAACCGACCGACGAGCTGCTCAATGCCGGACGCAGCCGGCTCACCGGCTCCCTGGAGCGCGCGACCAGCAAGGGCAAGCTCTCCGAGGCCGATCGCGACGCCACCCTGGCCCGGCTGACGTTCACCACCGACCTCACCGATATGGCCGACCGACAGCTCGTCATCGAGGCGGTCGTCGAGGACGAGACGGTCAAGGCCAAGATCTTCGCCGAGCTCGACCGCATCATCACCGACCCCGACGCGGTGCTCGCATCCAACACCTCCAGCATCCCGATCATGAAGATCGCGGCGGCGACGAAGAACCCGAGCCGCGTCATCGGGCTGCACTTCTTCAACCCGGTGCCGGTGCTGCCGCTGGTCGAACTGATCAACACGCTGGTCACCTCCGAGGGCACGATCAGCCGGGTCGAGCAGTTTGCCAGCGAGGTGCTCGGCAAGAAGGTGGTGCGCTGCGCGGACCGCTCGGGCTTCGTGGTCAACGCCCTGCTGGTGCCCTACCTGCTTTCGGCGATCCGGATGGTCGAGGCGGGCGTGGCCACCGTAGAGGACGTCGACACCGCGGTCGTGGCCGGACTTTCACACCCGATGGGCCCGCTGCGGCTGTCGGACCTGATCGGCCTGGACACCATGAAGCTGATCGCCGACTCGATGTACGAGGAACTCAAGGATGCCCACTACGCGCCGCCGCCGCTGCTGCTGCGGATGGTCGAGGCGGGTCTACTGGGCAAGAAGTCGGGACAGGGTTTCTACAGCTACTGACGACCTGCGTCTTGTGCAATCCACAGACTAATTGACTAGGCTGCTCGCCGGTGGGCCTCTAGGCCCAGGTCGGGGACCGCTTGTGGCGAGACCTCGCTGACCACGGTCCGACCCTGTGAGTGAAATATCTGAAGGGCTGTGTTGATGGCGAACGTGGATGCCGACCTGACTCCGTACTACGAGGAGTCACAGTCGATCTACGACGTGTCCGATGACTTCTTTGCGCTCTTCCTGGGCACCACCATGGGGTACACCTGCGGTTACTACGAACGCGAGGACATGACCCTTGACGAGTCGCAGACCGCCAAGTTCGACCTGGCGCTGGGCAAGCTCGATCTGCGGCCCGGGATGACCCTGCTCGACGTCGGATGCGGCTGGGGCGGCGCGCTGGAATTGGCCGTCCAGAAGTACGACGTGAACGTCATCGGCATCACCCTGAGCAAAAACCAGTCGGAGTACGCCCGCAAACGTCTGGCCCGGCTGGACACCACCCGCTCGATCGAGGTTCGCCTGCAGGGCTGGGAGGAATTCGACGAGCCGGTGGACCGGATCGTCAGCATCGGCGCCTTCGAGGCCTTCAAGGTCGAGCGCTACCCGCTGTTCTTCGACAAGGCCTACAGCCTGCTGCCCGATGACGGCCGGATGTTGCTGCACACCATCCTGGCGCACACCCAGAAGTTCTTCCGCGACAACGGAATCAAGGTCACCATCAGCGACCTGAAGTTCATGCAGTTCATCGAAGCCGAGATCTTCCCGGGCGGCCGGCTGCCCGCCGTCGAGGACATCGAAGAACTCGCCGCCAACTCCGGCTTCACCCTCGAGCGCATCCACCTGCTGCGCGAGCACTACGCGCGCACCCTGGACATGTGGGCGGCCAACCTGTTGGCCAACCGCGCCGAGGCGATCGCCATCACCTCCCCGGAGATCTACGACCGCTACATGAAGTACCTGACCGGCTGTGCGGACTTCTTCCGCCGCGGCATCACCAACATCGGTCAGTTCACCCTGGTCAAGGGCTGAGTTTCAGAGGCCGGCCAGCTTCTTCTTCTCCGCCTCGACGTCGAAGTCCGGCGGCGGCCAGGTGAGCTTCATACCCTTGAGCGCCTCGATGAGCAGTTCGGTGATGGCCAGCCGGCTGTACCACTTCTTGTCGCACGGGATGACGTGCCAGGGCGCGTAATCGGTTGAGGTGCGGTCCAGGACGGCCTGGTACGCCTCCTGATACGCGGGCCAGAGCTTGCGTTCGTCGAGATCGCCTGGGTTGTACTTCCAGTACTTGTCCGGGCGCTCGAGCCGCTCGGAAAGCCGGCGCTTCTGCTCGTCGAGGGAGACGAACATGGCGCACTTGACCACGGTGGTCCCGGAGTCGACCAGTTCCTTCTCGAAGGCGTTGATCTCGTCGTAGCGCGGCTCCCAGACCTCGGGCGGTACCAGCTCGTGGACCCGGACCACCAGGACGTCCTCGTAGTGGGAGCGGTCGAAGACCCCGACGTGGCCGCCGGCGGGCAGCGCCTTGCGGATCCGCCACAGATAGTGGTGCGCCCGCTCCTCTTCGGTGGGCACCCCGAAACCGGTGTAATGGATGCCCATCGGGTTGCCTGCACCGACGACGTGGGTGACGATACCGCCCTTGCCCGCGGTGTCCATACCCTGTAGGACCAGCAACAACGACCGGCTGTCGCCGGCCTTGCCGTTGGCGTAGAGCATCTCCTGCAGCCCCGCGAAGCGCTGGTTGCGCTCGGTCTGGACTTCGGTCGAGCCGTTCTTATCGCCGGTATAGCCGGGGGTGGCGTCGGTATCGATATTGGCGACCTTCTCGCCGGCGCGGAACCGGAGGATCTTGCGCGGTTCGTGAGTCCACTGCGAGGGCAGGTCGGCCATAGGTCAGAGCCTAGCTAGGGGGCCCGCCGCAATGCGGGTGGCAGCACCGGCGAGGGATGCGGATCGGCGTTGAACGCCTCCAGTGAGCCACCGACCTCCACGATTCCGCACAGCGCGTTCCAGCACAGCATGGTCAGGTAGTCGATCAATTCCACGCTGCTCATCCGGGGGTTGGACATCCACGAGTGCGTGGCCAGCTGGACCCCGCCGACGATCAGATAGGCCCACGGTTCGACGCCGCGGGTCTCCATCCCGGCCCGTTGCATGCGGCGCCGCAGGACCACGGCCAGCATGCGCGCGATGATCTGCTCCGAATCGGCAATGACCTTGTTTTTGCTGGCCGAACTGTTTGCCATGACGAATCGGTAGGGCTCCGGCTCGTTGGCCACCGTCTCGACGTAGACCCGGATGATCTCGCGGGTCAGGTCGAAGCCGTCGAGGTTCGACGACAGCGCGCCGGCCATGTTCGGGATCAGCGTGGTCTGCGCGAAGCGCATCATCACCGCGGTCGTGAGGTCGTTCTTGTCGACGAAGTAGCGGTAGAGGACGGTCTTGGAGACCCCAATTTCCGCAGCTATCTCGTCCATGCTGACGTCACGGCCCCGGCGGCGGACGGCCTCGAGCGCACCTTCGACAAGTTCGGTGCGCCGTTCCACCTTGTGTTGGTGCCAGCGTCGCTTGCGACCATCGGTCTTGGCGACCCCGTCGCTCATCTGCTGTGCCACTATCGCGGAGTCCGTTTCCCTCTTTGGCACCGATTCTACGGTCTGTCTTGATGGCAAGGTCACATTAACTGGCTCCGCAGATAGCGGATGATGGTGGAGTGGTTACCGAACCTGACCGTCCGGCTTTGCCGACGGCTGTAGTGCGCGCCGGGGCGTCTATCGCGGAGTCCTTCGCCGGCGCGGACCCCGAGGCCGACGCCGAGCGGCGTCGGTCGCTGCGCCGGATGAAGGCAGTGGCGCTGAGCTTCCTGCTCGGCGCGACGGTGCTGTTCCTGGGCTGCCGCTGGGGTCAGGCCCAGGGCGGGCCGGCCTGGATCGGCTACGTGGGTGCGGCGGCCGAGGCCGGTATGGTCGGCGCGTTGGCCGACTGGTTCGCCGTCACCGCACTGTTCCGCCACCCGCTGGGCCTGAAGATCCCCCATACCGCGATCATCAAGCGCAAGAAGGATCAACTGGGCGAGGGCCTGGGCACCTTCGTGCGGGAGAACTTCCTGTCCGCACCGGTGGTCGAGACCAAGCTGCGTGACGCCCAGATCGCCGGCCGGCTGGGCAAGTGGCTGTCGGAACCGGTGCACGCCGACCGGGTGGCCGGTGAGGCGGCCACCGTGCTGCGCGTGGTGGTGGAACTGCTCAACGACGACGACATCCAGCAGGTGATCGACCGCACGATCGTCAAGCGGCTGGCCGAACCGCAGTGGGGGCCTCCCGTCGGTCGGGTGCTGAGCCAGCTGCTTGCCGAGAACCGTCAGGAAGCACTGGTACAGCTGTTGTGTGACAGGGCATTTGAATGGGCCCTGAACGCAGGCGAGACCATCGAGCGGGTGATCACCCGCGATTCGCCGAGTTGGTCGCCGCGCTTCGTCGACCAGCTGGTAGGAGATCGCATCCACCGCGAGCTGATGGACTTCACCGACAAGGTGCGCCGCAACCCGAATCATGAACTGCGCCTTTCGGCTACGCGTTTCCTCTTCGAATTCGCCGACGACCTGCAGAACGACGAGGCCACTATCGCGCGGGCCGAAGCGGTCAAAGAACAGCTGATGGCCCGCGACGAGGTGACCCGCGCGGCTGAGACGGCGTGGAAGACGTTGAAGCGCTTGGTGCTTGACGGTGTGGATGACCCGTCGAGCGCGCTGCGTACCCGTATCGCCGACTCCGTCGTGCGGATCGGAGAGTCGGTGCGCGACGACGCCGAGCTACGCGACAAGGTCGACAACTGGATCGTGCGCGGGGCCCAGCACCTGGTCGGTCAGTACGGTGCGGAGATCACCACGATCATCACCGACACCATCGAGCGCTGGGACGCCGAAGAGGCCAGCCGACGCATCGAATTGCACGTCGGCCGCGACCTGCAGTTCATTCGGATCAACGGCACCGTGGTGGGTGCTCTGGCCGGCCTGGTGATCTACACAGTGGCGCAATTCATATTCTGACCTGCGCTAACTAGTGCTTGCAAAAGTTAGCACCCCCGCGTAGTGTGGTTTCCGTACGCACCGGATAACCACTGCGCGAGGAGGCGGTCATGGGACAGGATGCAGACATCCAGGCCGTGGTCTCCAATGCCGCGCATGACATCGGTGGCTTCATCAGGGCGCAGCGTGAAGCCGCTCAGGTTTCGGTGCGGCAGTTGGCCGAGAAGGCCGGCGTCAGCAACCCGTACCTCAGTCAGATCGAACGGGGGCTACGCAAGCCTTCTGCGGAGGTGCTGAGTCAGATCGCCAAGGCGCTGCGGTTGTCGGCGGAGGTGCTCTATGTCCGCGCCGGAATCCTGGAACCCAGTGATGGAAGTCAGGTGCACGACGCGATCATCGGGGACACCGCCATCACCGAACGCCAGAAGCAGGTTCTGCTCGACATCTACACGTCGTTCTGTCAGCAGAACGAAGCTGCCCGTGAGGAGCTGACGTCTGATTAGCCGCACTCCCGACATCCGCTGAAAACCCGTCAACCACAACTTATTTCACGAGTACGAAAGGAGCCATTCCCATGGCCGAGAACCCCACCATCGAGGACCTGAAGGCCCCGCTGCTCGCTGCGGTAGGCGCCGCCGACCTGGCCCTGGCCACCGTCAACGAGATCCTGGCCAACCTGCGTGACCGCGCCGAGGACGCCCGCACCGAGGCTGCCGAGCGCGTCGAAGGCCGTCGCGCCGCGCTGACCAAGCTGCAGGAAGACCTGCCGCAGCGTGCCGAGGAACTGCGCGGCAAGCTCAGCTCCGAGGAGCTGCGCAAGGCTGCCGAAGGCTTCGTCGAGGATGCCACCACGACCTACAACAACCTGGTCGAGCGTGGCGAGGCCGCCCTGGAGCGGCTGCGCAACCAGCCCGAACTCAAGGATGCCGCCGCTCAGGTCGAGGGCTACGTCGACCAGGCCGTCGAGCTGACGCAGGAGGCGCTGGGCAACGTGTCCTCGCAGACCCGCGCCGTCGGTGAGCGCGCCGCCAAGCTGGTCGGCGTCGAGCTGCCCGCCAAGGCCACCACTCCGGCCGCCAAGGCTCCGGCGGCCAAGGCCCCGGCCAAGAAGGCCCCGGCCAAGGCTGCCGCCAAGAAGGCTCCGGCCAAGAAGGCCCCGGCCAAGAAGGTCACCCAGAAGTAAAGTCACCGTCGAATTAGGTTCGACGATCGGGACAAGACCCGCCTACCCTGTAGCTGTGATGCTCCAGGGTGTGGCGGGTCTTGTTCTTCAGGTCGTCGTCTGGGCGGTGACCGTGATGGCGATCTACGCCTTCGTCCACGCGGCCATGCAACGGACCGACGCATACACGGCGGCCGACAAGCTCACCAAGCCGGTCTGGCTGGTCATCCTTGGCGTCGCGATCCTGCTATCAATTTTCCAGATCCCGGCGATCATGGGGCCGGTGATCGCGGCATGCGCCGCCGGTATCTATCTGGTCGATGTCCGGCCCAAGCTGCTCGACGTCCAGGGGAAGTCCCGCTGATCACGCGATCCCGCCTGGTCGCCGCGCTAGGCGTGGCCCCGGCCGCCGTGCTCCTGGCTGCCCCAGCGGCCGCCGACACCGCACCCGCACCGCCCTTCATCGACCACGTGATGTGGCAGCACTGGGGTGATCTGTCCAGCCTGCGCGTCTACCCCACGCCCGCAGGCCGGGAAGCCGGCGGACAGCTGTTCAAGCCGCCGTGGGAGATCGACGAGGCCTGGGGTGAGGTGCTGGCCCTGGCGCCGGACGCCAACACACCCGGTATGCGTGATCAGTTCGCCTGCCATTTCCGGTTCGCTGAGATCGCCGAACCGGGGAAGACCAGTTGGAACCTGGAACCGTGGCGACCTGTCGTCGACGACAACACCATGACCGCCACCGGGTGCAACCCCGGTGGCTCCGAGGAGCCGTTCTGATGGGCGCCCGGCGGGCAGGAGCGCAGCGACCCGGGGATACCTGGCGCAGGGCCGAGGTGGCCGCACTCGTCGACCACACCCTGCTCAAGCCCGAGGCAACCGAAGCCGACGTCGCCGTGCTGGTCGCCGAGGCCGCCGAACTGGGCGTCGTCGCGGTGTGTGTGTCGCCGTCGATGGTGTCGGCCGCGCACAAGAGCGCCACCGAGCGCCCCGAACGACTGCTGATCGCCACCGTCGCGGGCTTCCCGTCGGGCAAGCACCTTCCGACCATTAAGGCGCACGAGGCCGCGCTGGCCGTCGACGACGGCGCCGACGAGGTGGACATGGTGATCGACGTGGGTGCCGCGGTGGCGGGTGATCTGGCGGCGGTCGCCGCCGATATCGCCACCGTCCGCGCCGCGATCCCCGGCGCGGTGCTCAAGGTCATCGTCGAATCCTCGGCGCTACTGAGCCTGGCCGGTGAGCCCACGCTGGTGGCGGTCTGCCGGGCCGCCGAGGAGTCCGGCGCCGACTTCGTCAAGACGTCGACCGGCTTCCACCCGTCCGGCGGGGCGTCGGTGGCGGCCGTGGAATTGATGGCCGCGACCGTCGGCGGCCGGCTCGGCGTCAAGGCCAGCGGCGGTATCCGCACCACGCCCGACGCCCTGGCGATGCTTGCCGCCGGCGCCACCCGACTGGGCCTGTCCGGAACGCGGGCTGTGCTCGACGGGCTGGATTAGCCGGTCGCCGAGTCTGTGGCTACGGCATCGACTCTGCGTCCAGGGCCGTCATGAGGGCCGAAAACCCGCCCTCACCGCAGAATCGATGCGACTAGACGCCGGCGAAGCAGGGGTCCTGCTGGCCGTTGGGGATGGTCGCGTTGCGGGTGACGAACTTGGCGGTGACGCCGGTGTCGGTGACGGCGACGCTGTCGGCGTGGATACCCATCGGCAGGTTCTTGGTCAGCGCGGTGGTGAACGCATCGAGAGCCGGCTGGATGGTTTCCCGGGGCAGGCTGAAACCCAGCCCGGTCAGGCTGACCACCTGGAGGCTCAACCCGCCATCGGCGACCGCAGGCTTGGCCGTCACGGTGCCCAGACCGCCCTTGAGCTCGATCGTTCCGTCCGAGGGGGAGGTGTCCACCGAGGTCACCAAACCACCGAGGAGCGGGATGATGTCCGCCACGGTCTGCTTGATCCCATCGTTGGACCAGGTGATGGTGGCGTCCAGCGAGCCGAGGGTGCCCGCCGAGTCGGCCGTCTTGTTGATCTTGATGTCGTCGAGCAGCAGATCGAGCTTCATGCCCTTGGCTTCGCGGATCTGATTGCCGGCCGTTTCCACCCGGATGTCGCTGTAGCTCCCGGTCAGGTGCTGGAGCAGGAATGGGCGCATCCCGAACGAGACGGTCGCGGAGTCCTGGACCACGCACGACACCGCGTTGGCCACCACGGTGTCGGCCCGGTGCCGCACATAGAGCTCGGTTCCGATCAGTGCGGCCACCGCCAGAGCGATGACGGTGACGAGTACCAGCGCGATCGACAGCGGATCGCGAAGGAACCCAGACTTGGGCTCTTCGGGAGGCTCGACCGGCGGCGGGGCGCTCGGTGGTGTCTGCGGCGGGACGTACGGCGCCTGCTGCGGGATGTACTGGGTAGCGGGATCCACCGGTCCGGGGACCTGCGGAATGTGCTGGGTGGGCTGATCGGGACTGGCGACCGGCCACGCGGGGGCGGTCGGGTCGCCCGGCCCGACCGGCTGATTCGGGCCCTGTGGCGGATACGTCACCCGCGCGATTCTGCCTTATCAGTCTGAGCGAACTCTGAGCGGTTACGCAGCACACCGAGCGTCTCGCGGACTGTGGGCACGCTTGCGACGTCGATGTCGGCCACCACGAGTTCGGGGTCCGCACCCGCGGCCGCCAGCACTTCCCCGAACGGGGAGGCCACCAGGCTGCCGCCAACGCCGGTGGGCGCCTTGTTGGCGGCGGCCATCTCGTCGCCGGGATAACCCTGGCCCGCGGCGGCGATGAACGACGCCGAGTCCAGGGCACGGGCCCGGGTCAGCAGGGTCCACTGCTCGAGCTTGCCCGGTCCGGCGCCCCACGACGCGCTGACCGTGATCACCTGCGCGCCGCGGTCCGCGAGCTCCAGATAGAGGTTCGGGAAGCGCACGTCGTAGCACAGTGTCAGGCCGACACCGACGCCGTCGACGGTGATGACCACCGGTTGGCGGCCCGGGGCGACCGAGGCGGACTCGGCGAATCCGAACGCGTCGTAGAGATGGATCTTGTCGTAGTGGGCGTCGACTCCGCGTCCGGTGGCCAGCAGCGTGTTGGTGACGCGTCCGGCGTCGGCCGGGGTGAACATCCCGGCCACCACGGTGATCCCGGCTCGCTCGGCGATGCCGCGCACCGCATCGGCCCACGGGCCGTCCAGCGGCTCGGCGACCGGGGCCAGCGGCACCCCGAACCGGCTCATCGTGCCTTCGGGGAAGACCACCAGCTGCGCGCCGGCGTCGGCTGCCCGCCGGGTGTACTGGTCGACCAGGGTCAGGTTGGCGGTGGGGTCGGTGCCCGAGAGGATCTGGGCGAGGGCGATCCGCATGGGATCCAGCCTAGAGGGGTGCCACCGAAGACCACGGAACGGTGAGCACCGCATCACGGGCGTTGCGTCGCTGCGGTTCCATCTCGACACCCGCGTTGCGCAGTTCGGTGATCATGGCCCGCCACCGGTCGCGGGGCCCGAAGACCGAATGCCCCGCCGATGCGGCCCAGGCGCGGTCGGCCGCGCTGAGCAGATCATGGATCGGCTGGCCTGGAACATTATGGTGGATAAGGACTTTCGGCAGTCTCTCGGCCAGGTCGGACGGCCGGTCGATATGGCGCGGGTCGCAGGCCAGGGTGAGGCTGACCGGCCCGGCCCCGTCGAGCAGAACCCAGCAGCAGCGCCTGCCCAACTCGTCGCAGGTGCCGTCGAGGATCAACCCGCCCGGCGAGAGCCTCGCGCGCATCACGTCCCAGGCCTGCGCCACCGCCTCCTCGGGGTACTGGCGCAGCACGTTGAACGCGCGCACCAGGATTGGGTGCAGCCCGGCGAGTTCGAACCCGCCCACGCCGAACTCCACCCCGTCGACCGGCGGGACCACCCGCTGCGGATCGATCTCCAAACCCACCACCCGGATGTCGGGACGCAGCGCGCGCAGTCGCGCCGCCATCTCCAGGGTGGTCACCGGCAGCCGTCCGTACCCCAGATCGACCACCAGTGGGTCGGCGGCCGACTCCAGCGCCGAGCGCACCCGTGGCGAGTTCAGTATCCAGCGGTCGGCGCGGCGCAGTCGGTTGGCGTTGGTGGTGCCCCGGGTGGGAACACCGACCGGCCGGTCAGTTCTGGTAATGGCCGGCGATCCAGTCCCGGGTGAAATCACGTTCGTTGTCGAACAATCCGTGCAGACCGCCCAGCACCCACTCCTCGATCTTCCCGCCGATCAATGGCACCTTGACCGTGCAGACGCTGTTGAGTCGTAACTCGCTGCCGGTTGACGACTCGCACAGCACGTAGGTTCCGCCGAAGTCCATCGGCGCCGACGGCACCAGCGCCTTGTAGTGCCCGCGCGCCGAATTGGATGCGGCGTCGAACGGGTCGAAGTGTTGTTCGCGGGTGACCGTCAGGTTCAGCGGGACGACGGCGGCCGCGACCGACGGCAGATCCTTGCTGGACAGGGTGTGGGTGAACACGATGTCGGTGCCGCCCGCTCCGGAGGAGAAATGCGTGAGCGTCGATTCGTAGAGCCGGGCATGCTCGGCGACCAGATCTTCCCAGTACTCGCGGCTGGTGAAGCTCACGTAGAGGTCGGGCGCGGGCTTGTCGAGTGCGACCACGTAGTCCATACGGCGGGACATGACGTCACACTACCGGCGCGATCACCCGTTTTCGGTGATCCACCTGGTGGTGAAACGCTGTTCGGCGATCAACAGGTCCACCAGCTGGTTGCCGATGAAGTTTTCCACCTTGCCGCCGACCAACGGTATGCGTACCTCGACCGTGGCGCGAAAAGCCAAGTGCGCCCGCACATCTGCGGGAGTCAGCTGGGCGGCACCGGTCAGCGTGACCGGCGCGCCGGGGATCACCCCGTCCACCGACGCTTCGGCCCGGTCGCCGACCAGGCCGGTCCAGCTCTCGGTGCGCTTGATGTGCAGATCGCCGCGATGGAACTGCGTGACGATGCCCGGGAGGCGGTCGGCTCGCAGGATCTGGGTGGTGACGACGTCGACGCTGCCATCGGCACCGAGCCGCAAGGAGTCCAGGCTGGCGTCGTCGGCGCCGGAGTCGGCCAGTCGGGCCAGCCAATACTGTTCGTCGCGGAACGCCGCGTGAACCTGTTCGACGCTGCCTTCGTAGTCGGTGGCCATGTCGAATGAACGCGGCATAGCTGGTGAGGCTACCGTTACGGGGCGTGACACCCCAGGAGGATTACGGCGGCGCGGCGGTTGCCGAGCACGTGCCGTTGTCCTCGTTGACCACGCTGCGGGTCGGGCCGGTGGCCCGCCGGGTGATCACCTGCACCACCACCGATCAGATCGCGGCCGCGCTGCACCGCCTCGATCAGGGTCAGGACCCGGTCGTGGTGCTGGCAGGTGGCTCCAACGTGGTGATCGCCGACGACCTCACGGATCTGACCGTCGTGCTGCTGGCCAACCGCACCGTAGCGGTCGAGGGGGCGCTGCTGCGGGCCGAGGCGGGTGCGGTGTGGGACGACGTGGTTGCCACCTCCATCGAACGCGGCCTCGGGGGCCTGGAATGTCTGTCCGGCATCCCCGGCTCGGCCGGCGCCACCCCGGTGCAGAACGTCGGCGCCTACGGCGTCGAAGTGGCCGACAGCCTGACCAGGGTGCGTCTGTTGGACCGTCGCACCGGGCAGGTGCGCTGGGCCCAGGCCGGCGAATTGGAGTTCGGTTACCGGCACAGCGTGCTCAAGAATTCCTCGGACGCGGTGGTGCTGGAGGTCGAGTTCGCCCTGGATACCGTCGGCGTTTCGGCGCCCCTGCGTTACGCCGAACTGTGCACTGCGTGCAACGTCGAGCCAGGTCGGCGGGCCAAGCCTGCGGACGTGCGCCGAACGGTGCTCGAGCTTCGAGCCCGCAAGGGCATGGTGCTGGACCCGGCCGACCACGACACCTGGAGCGTGGGGTCGTTCTTCACCAACCCCGTCGTCCCCGCTGAGCGGTTCGAGGCACTGCAGGCTCGCCATGACGGGCCGGTGCCGCACTATCCCGCACCGGACGGCGTGAAGCTGGCTGCCGGCTGGCTGGTGGAGCAAGCCGGGTTCGGTAAGGGTTACCCGGGCCCGGAAGCGCGGTGCCGGCTGTCCACCAAACACGCACTGGCGCTGACCAATCGGGGCCACGCGACCACGAGCGACGTACTGGCGCTGGCCCGCACGGTCCGCGACGGCGTGCGCGACACCTTCGGCATCACCCTGACACCCGAACCGGTACTGGTCGGCTGCGCTCTCTAGACGGGTACGGCCAGCCGGACCTGCCGGACAACCCAGAGAATTAACCTCCGGGAATTCCGAAAATTAACCCAGGCGACGAAAAATGAGGAAAATAGTTCGGGGGTAAAGAGCTTCCGGAGTTGTTCGCTCATATGGGGGGATTCGAAATGGCCAGTGGAAATGTGTCGATCGCACCGCACGGGCGTACCCGGATGCTGGAGCTCAGGACGTGGCTGGGTGCCGGCGCACTGGCACTCGGCGTCGGTGCAGCCCTGGCCGGTGCGGGCGGAGTCGCTCAGGCGGACACCGGCCGCCATCAGTCGTCGAACTCCGCATCGGACAGCAAGCCGGATGCCGGGCCCGCCCGCACCACGTCCGTGGCCTCGGCCAAGCGAGTCAACGCACCGACCGCCGGGGTGACGGCCACCGCGGCCAGCGCTCGTAGCGCCAAGGTCAACGCGGTCCCGCTCAGCGCCGCCGCGGCGCTGTCCCAGTCGTCGGCCAAGGCTAGGCCCGCCACCGCGGTGACGGCCAATTCCATCGGCGGCCAGCTGTTCAACCAGACCATCAACACGCCGTTCGGACCGATTTCGCTGGTTGCCAACGTCAGCGCACCGGATCTCGGCCAGAGCGGCCCGCTGTCGCTGAACGTGAACGCCACCACCCCGATCGGTGACGCCACGCTCGCACTGGCCGGCACCACGACGTTCACGACCTCGCCGCTCAAGAGCACCAGCACCCTGACCGGCGGCACGTTCGCCGTTCCGGCTCCGGTGGCGTTCGTCGCCAGCGTCGCGGGCGCGGTGATCAACGCGGGCCTCACCGCCTACGACAGCCTGCACAGCGTCGTGACCGCACTGGGCAGCGGCAACATCCTCGGGGCGTTCGGTGCCTGGGCGCAGGCCGCGCCGCAGTTCACCAATGCCCTGCTGTTCGGTGCGGGCACCCTGGACCTGCCGCTGCAGAATGGCGGCAGCACCGGGCCCAGCGTCGTCGTCCACATCCCGGTCGGTGGGCTGTTCTCCTCGCTGCGTCCGGTATCGCTGACCTGGGGCGACTACAGCTACGTCGACCAGACGAGCGGCGCCGAGATCGGCATCGTGGGCGGCAGCATCGACTTCGCCGGAACCCAGCTCGGCGGGGCGGCACCGGCCTTCTTCAAGATCCTCGGCATCTGAGGAGTTGCCGGGGTGAGGCCATGGCCACACCCCGGCAGTTGGCAGGTTGACGGTGGCTTTCCGTATCTTGGATTGACGTGAGCCCAGCCGACCAACCGTTGCCGATCAACCGGCGACGGGCCCTGACCGCGCTGGTGCTCGGCGTTGCTGCGCCCGGTGCGCTGGCAGCCTGTTCGAACCTGCCCGGCACCAAGACCGCCGAGCAGGCCCCGCCACCCAAGCCCACGCTCACCTTCACTCCGGCCGACGCCGCCAAGGACGTCGTGCCGACTGCGCCGGTGAGCCTGCAGGTCAAGGACGGTTGGCTGCAGCGGGTGGCGCTGACGAACGCCGACGGGAAGCCGGTCGCGGGCACCCTCAACCGCGATCGCACGGCCTTCACCGTGACCGAGCCGCTGGGATTCGGTGCGGTCTACACCTGGACCGGCTCGGTGGTGGGCCGTGACGGCAAAGCCAGCCCGGTGGCCGCGTCGTTTGTCACCCTCAATCCCACCACGCAGGTCAACGGCCAATTCCAGCTGTCGGACGGCCAGACGGTGGGCGTAGCCGCGCCGATCATCATGCAGTTCGACGCCGCAATCGACAACGCCCACAAGCCCGACGTGGAACGCGCGATGACGGTCGTCACCGATCCGCCGACCGAGGGCAGCTGGGCCTGGCTGCCCGACGAGGCGAAAGGCTCCCGGTTGCACTGGCGCACCCGGGACTACTACCAGCCGGGTACCAAGGTGCACGTCGATGCGCGGCTCTACGGCGTGAAGTTCGGCGATGACGCTTACGGTGCCGCCGATTCCACGTTGGATTTCGACATCGGCCGCCGTCAGGTGGTCAAGGCCGACTCGACATCGCACCGCATCCAGGTGATCACCGACGCCGGGGTGATCATGGATTTCCCGTGTAGCTACGGCGAGGCCGACAAGCCGCGCAACGTCACCCGCAGCGGCATTCACGTGGTCAGCGAGAAATACGCCGACTTCTACATGACCAACCAGGCCGCCGGTTACAGCAACGTCCACGAACGCTGGGCGGTGCGAATCTCCAACAACGGCGAGTTCATCCACGCCAACCCGGCGTCCTCCGGGGCGCAGGGGAACACCAACGTCACCAACGGCTGCATCAACCTGTCCACCGCGGACGCCGAGCAGTACTTCAACACCGCGATCTACGGCGACCCGGTCGAGGTCACCGGCACCTCGATCCAGCTGTCCTACGCCGACGGCGACATCTGGGACTGGGCAGTGGACTGGGACGAATGGAAATCCATGTCGGCGCTCAGCGACACCAAACCGGTGTCGAGCATGCCCAGCACCGCGCCCGCGACCCCGACCGATGCGCCCACCCTGTCGGGCACCCCGACCACCACCACCCCGAGCCCGACCACCACGTCGAGCTCGTCGAGCCCGACGAGCAGCTCGGTCACGCCCGGCGGTTGAACCGGCGGGCGTTGGCCTGATCGCGGGGGCGGAGGACGATCTGGTCGAGGTTGACGTGGGACGGGCGGGAGGCCACGAAGCCGATGACCTCCGCGACGTCCTGGGCCACCATCGGCGTGATGCCGTTGTAGACCGCCTGCGCGCGGTCTTCGTCGCCACCGAAGCGCACCAGCGAGAACTCGGTCTCCACCGCCCCGGGCGCGATCTCGGTGAGCCGGACCGGCTGTCCGAGTAATTCGCCCCGAAGCGTGCGGTGCAGGGCGCCCTGGGCGTGTTTCGCGGAGGTGTACCCGCCGCCGCCGTCGTAGACCTCCAGCGCCGCAGTCGATGTCACCGTCACGATCAGGCCGTCACCGGACGCGATGAGCTTGGGCAGCAGGGCGCGGGTGACCCGCAATGTGCCGATGACGTTGGTCTCCCACATCCACCGCCAGTTCTCCAGGTCGGCGTCGGCGATCGGTTCGAGGCCCTTGGCACCACCGGCGTTGTTGACCAGCACGTCCACCCGGTTCAGGCCCGCGGCCAGCGCCTCCACCGCGGAGCCGTCTGTGACGTCGGCCACAACGGCTGTCCCACTGATCTCGTCGGCGAGTTGCTGGATGCGATCAGCGCGCCTGGCCACCGCGATCACGTGAAAGCCTTGTGCTGCAAGGGTTCTCGATGTCGCCTCCCCGATCCCGGAGCTGGCGCCGGTAACCACGGCAACGCGAGAATGGGCATCTGGAGTCGTCATCGCTCCAACTCTAGTAACTGTGCTACCTTTTCCCCGTGATCCGAATCGGTCTGACCAGCTGTCTGGTCGCGCACATCGCGTGTTGTTGTCACGCGACTCGCTGCGTCTGACCCGACCGGACATTCCTTTCGTCCCACTCGAAGTCGCCAGGCGTGGCACAGATCCCGCCCCAGACTCGAGAAGGACACCCGATGCGCACCACCACTCTTTCCTCCCATAGCCCGGCCCGCGGCGTCGCTGCATCCCGCCCGCATCCGCTGCGGACCCGGCACCATATCGTCGCCCCGTCGCTGCGGATCCCCGACGCGGCCACCGCGGCGGTATTCGCCGCCGTCCGTCAGCGCGGTGCCATCGCCCGCGACGTGATCGCCCAGGTCACCAAGCTGTCGATCGCCACGGTGAACCGCCAGGTCACCGCCTTGCTGGACGCCGGAATCCTGCGTGAGCGCGCCGACCTCGCGGTATCCGGCGCCATCGGCCGGCCCCGCGTGCCCGTCGAGGTCAACCACGAACCGTTCCTGACCCTCGGCATCCACATCGGTGCGCGCACCACCAGCATCGTGGCCACCGACCTGTTCGGACGCACCCTCGATGCGGTCGAGACCCCTACCCCGCGCGGTGGGCAGGCCCAGGCGCTGGCCTCGCTGGCCGGCAGCGCGCGTCGCTACCTGAGCCGGTGGCACCGTCGGCGTCCGCTGTGGGTCGGCGTCGCCATCGGTGGGGTGGTCGACAGCTTCACCGGACATGTCGACCACTCGCGGCTGGGCTGGACCCAGGCGCCGGTGGGTCCGGTACTGGCCGAGACGTTGGGCCTGCCGGTGTCGGTGGCTTCCCATGTCGATGCGATCGCCGGCGCCGAGTTGTTGCTCGGTATGCGCCGCGCACCGTCGCCGACGGCCAGCAGCCTCTACGTATATGCCCGTGAGACAGTCGGTTTCGCCCTTGTGATCGGTGGCCGGGTGCACAGCCCAGCCAGCGGTCCGGGCACCATCGCGGCGCTGCCGGTGCAGTCCGACGTCCTGGGTGGCACCGGTCAGCTGGAGTCCACCGTCAGCGACGAGGCGGTGCTGGCCGCGGCTCGCAAGCGTGGACTCATCCCGGCGTCGGGGCCCAGCGCGTCGATGGCGACGCTGCTGCGCACCGCCCGCCAGGGTGACGCGCCCGGCGCGGCCGAGTCCCGCGACCTGCTGGCCGAGCGGGCCAGGGTGCTCGGTGGGGCGGTGGCGCTGCTGCGCGACATGCTCAATCCCGACGACGTGATCGTCGGCGGCCAGGCCTTCACCGAGTACCCCGAGGGCATGCAGCACGTGGAAGCGGAGTTCGCGGCGCGTTCGGTGCTGCCGGCCCGCGACATCCGGGTCACCGCATTCGGCAACCGGGTGCAGGAGGCCGGTGCGGGCATCGTCTCGCTCGGCGGCCTGTACGCCGACCCGATCGGGGCGCTTCGCCGGTCCCAGAACCGTCGCCCCGACGTGTCGGCCTGAGATCCCCGAACCGGCTGCTGCGGCGGTGGGTGTAAAGATGGAGGCGTGCGGCACGCCCGGGATCTGAGCGACGGCTCGTCCGATGTGTTGCCCCGCCGCGTCGCCGTGGTATCGGTGCACACCTCGCCGCTGGCCCAGCCGGGCACCGGTGATGCCGGTGGCATGAACGTCTACGTGCTGCAGACCGCGCTGCACATGGCCCGCCGCGGCGTCGAGGTGGAGATCTTCACCAGGGCCACCTCCTCGGCCGATCCCACCGTGGTGCGAGTGGCTCCGGGGGTGCTGGTCCGCAACGTCGTCGCCGGACCGTTCGAGGGTCTCGACAAGTACGACCTGCCGACCCAGCTGTGCGCGTTCACCGCCGGTGTGCTGCGCGCGGAGGCGACCCACGAGCCGGGGCACTACGACATCGTGCATTCGCACTACTGGCTGTCCGGGCAGGTGGGCTGGCTGGCCAGGGACCGCTGGGCGGTGCCGTTGGTGCACACCAGCCACACCCTGGCCGCGGTGAAGAACGCCACCTTGGCCGAGGGTGACTCACCGGAGCCGCCGCTGCGAGCCGTCGGCGAGCAACAGGTGGTCGACGAGGCCGACCGGCTGATCGTCAACACCGAAGACGAAGCGCAGCAACTGGTTTCGCTGCACAATGCCGATCCGTCCCGGATCGACGTCGTGCATCCCGGAGTTGACCTGGAGACGTTCACGCCGGGGGACACGTTCGCGGCGCGGGCCGCGCTGGGGATGGCGGCCGAGGAGAAGGTAGTGGCCTTCGTCGGTCGTATCCAACCGCTCAAGGCGCCGGACGTCCTGTTGCGCGCCGCCGCACTGCTGCCCGATGTGCGGGTGTTGATCGCCGGCGGCCCGTCCGGAAGCGGCCTGGCCGCACCGGATGCGCTGGTGGCCCTTGCGGGTGAGCTGGGGATCAGTGACCGGGTGACATTCCTGCCCCCGCAGTCCCGGGAGAACTTGGTCAACGTCTATCGCGCCGCGGATCTCGTTGCGGTGCCGAGCTATTCGGAATCCTTCGGGCTGGTCGCCGTGGAGGCCCAATCGTGCGGCACCCCGGTGGTGGCGGCCGCGGTCGGTGGGTTGCCGGTCGCGGTGAACGACGGCGTCAGCGGCAGCCTGGTGCCCGGGCACCAGCCCGGCCAGTGGGCCGCCGCCATCGACGCGCTACTGCGGCGTGACCCTGCCCAGCTGAGTCTCGCCGCTGTGGAGCATGCTCGAAAGTTCTCCTGGGACAGCACTGTTGACGGACTGATGACCAGCTACGGCCGGGCGATCACCGACTACGCGAGCAGCCACCGGCACAGTGCCGCGCGCGATCTGCTGGCCCGGCGCAACGGTCGGCGCTGGACGATGCGCAGAGGGGTGCGGGCGTGAACCGGTCCGAGGTCCAGCAGATCATCGAGAAGACGCTGATCGACAACGACCTGGCCTACACCCGGTTCGAGGGTTCGCACGGCGGGCTGCCCGGGCTGATCGTCGAGTTGCCGGGGGAGCGCAAGCTCAAGACCAATACCTTGCTGAGCATCGGGGAACACTCGGTGCGTGTGGAGGCCTTCGTCTGCCGCCAGCCCGACGAGAACCACCAGGGCGTCTACCGCTTCCTGCTCAAGCGCAACCGCAGGCTCTACGGGGTGGCCTACACGCTGGACAACATCGGCGACATCTACCTGATCGGGCGCATCGCGCGGGAGGCGGTCAGCCCCGATGAGCTCGACCGGGTGCTCGGTCAGGTCCTCGAGGCCGTCGACACCGATTTCAACACCCTGCTGGAGCTGGGCTTCAAGTCCTCGATCCAGAAGGAATGGGCCTGGCGGGTGGCCCGGGGGGAGTCACTGAAGAATTTGCAGGCCTTCGAGCATCTGATCGACGACGACGAGGACGACTGATCGCTGCGCCCAGTGGCCAGTTGTGCCACGCCACGGGCCGCGATCTGTGACGTATCTGGCCACTCGGCCGAGCACCATGCGTGAGAGACTTCCCGACATGGCAACGGATTCTGCGGCGACCCTGATCCTGCTCCGCCACGGCGAGAGCGAATGGAATGCGCTCAACCTGTTCACCGGCTGGGTGGACGTCGACCTGACCGACAAGGGCCGCGCCGAGGCGGTCCGCGGTGGCAAGCTGCTCGCCGAGCAGGGCGTGCTGCCCGATGTGCTGTACACCTCGCTGCTGCGCCGCGCCATCACCACCGCTCATCTGGCGCTCGACGCCGCTGATCGGCTGTGGATCCCGGTGCACCGCAGCTGGCGCCTCAACGAGCGGCACTACGGCGCCCTGCAGGGCCTGGACAAGGCCGAGACCAAGAAGAAGTACGGCGACGAGCAGTTCATGACCTGGCGCCGCAGCTACGACACGCCGCCGCCGCCCATCGAGAAGGGCAGCAAGTACAGCCAGGACGCCGACCCGCGCTACGCCGACATCGGCGGCGGCCCATTGACCGAATGCCTGGCCGATGTGGTGGCACGGTTCGTGCCCTATTTCGAGGAGACCGTCGTCCCGGATCTGCGGGCCGGCAAGACGGTGCTGATGGTGGCGCACGGCAACTCGTTGCGGGCGCTGGTGAAGTACCTCGACGGCATGTCTGACGAGGACATTGTGGGGTTGAACATCCCCACCGGCATCCCGCTGCGCTACGACCTGGACGCGGATCTGAAGCCGCTGGTGGCCGGCGGAACCTACCTGGATCCCGAGGCCGCCGCGGCGGGCGCGGCGGCAGTGGCCAACCAGGGCGCCAAGTAATCCGGGCCGCTGTCGCCGGCGAACACCGGGTGAACGGCCGTGGAACTCATCGGCCAGTACGTGTGACGTAACCCGATTTGGCCGCACGCTGCTGGGATGACGTTCACCGAGTGCGTACGATTTTCGCGTGAGTGTTGTTTCGGTGGCACTATTGGTCACCGTCGCGGCGCTAGGTGCGCTCGCTCTTGGTCTCGGGGTCGGGGCCGGACTCACTCCGCGCATCCTCGAGCGCAGGCAGCGCCGCGCGATCACCGAAGCGGGCGTCACGGTCTCGCAGATGCTGCAGCACGTGGTGACGCTGGCCCCGATCGGTATCGTCGTCGTGGACCGGATGCGCGACGTGGTCTTCATCAACGACCGGGCGGTGGAGTTGGGCTTGGTGCGTGACCGGCTGCTCGACGAGCGGGCCTGGAAGGCTGCCCAGCACACGCTGGCCACCGGTGAGGATGTCGAGGTCGATCTGTCGCCCCCGCGGCGAGCCGCTGCCGGCCGCTCCGGACTGCAGGTGCGCGGACACGTGCGGCTGCTGACCGATCAGGACCCGCGCTTTGCGGTGGTCTACCTCGACGACCAGTCCGAGCAGGCCCGCATGGAGGCCAGCAGGCGGGACTTCGTGGCCAACGTGAGTCACGAGCTCAAGACCCCGGTCGCCGCGATGGGCGTGCTGGCGGAGGCCCTGCTGGAATCCAGCGAAGACCCGCAGACCGTGCACCGGTTCGGCGAGAAGATCCTCACCGAGTCGCAGCGGCTGGCCAGCATGGTCGGTGAACTCATCGAACTTTCCCGTCTGCAGGGTGCCGAACCACTGCCGCAACTCGAGGTCGTTGAGGTCGATAGCGTTGTCAGCGAAGCGATTTCGCGCCACAAGGTGGCCGCCGACAACGCCGACATCACGGTGACGACCGACGCACCGAGCGGCTTGCAGGTGCTCGGCGACCCGGCACTGCTGGCCACTGCGCTGGCCAATCTGATCTCCAATGCGATCGCCTACTCACCCGACGGATCGAAGGTGTCGATCTCCCGGCGCCGCCGCGGCAATAACGTCGAGATCGCCGTCACCGACCGCGGTATCGGCATCGCCCGCGCCGATCAGGAGCGCGTCTTCGAACGATTCTTCCGGGTCGACAAGGCCCGGTCGCGCGCCACCGGTGGCACCGGCCTGGGGCTGGCCATCGTCAAGCACGTGGCGGCCAACCACAACGGCGCCATCCGGCTGTGGAGCCAGCCCGGCACCGGTTCGACCTTCACCCTGTCCATACCCGCCTATTCCGACACCGACGACGAGTCCACCACCAGCGAGGCTCGCGACGAAGAGAAAGAAAATCAATGACCAATGTGCTGATCGTCGAGGACGAGGAGTCGCTCGCCGACCCGCTGGCCTTCCTGCTGCGCAAGGAGGGATTCGAGGCGACCGTCGTCGGTGACGGCCCCTCGGCACTGGCCGAATTCGACCGCTCCGGCGCCGACATCGTGCTGCTCGACCTCATGCTGCCGGGCATGACCGGGACCGACGTCTGTAAGCAGCTCCGTGCCCGCTCCAGCGTGCCGGTGATCATGGTGACCGCCCGCGACAGCGAGATCGACAAGGTCGTGGGCCTGGAACTCGGTGCCGACGACTACGTCACCAAGCCGTACTCCGCGCGCGAGTTGATCGCCCGGATCAGGGCGGTGCTGCGCCGCGGGACCGAGGCCGACGATTCCAGCCTCGGCGACGCCATCCTGGAGGCCGGCCCGGTGCGGATGGACGTCGAACGCCACGTCGTCACCGTCAACGGAGAGCCGATCACGTTGCCGCTCAAGGAATTCGATCTTCTCGAGTACTTGATGCGCAACAGCGGACGGGTGCTGACCCGCGGCCAGTTGATCGACCGGGTCTGGGGCGCGGACTACGTCGGCGACACCAAGACCCTCGACGTCCACGTCAAGCGGTTGCGCTCCAAGATCGAGGCCGACCCCGCCAACCCGGTGCACCTGGTCACAGTGCGCGGCCTGGGCTACAAGCTGGAAGGCTGAGCCCAGGGCCCGGGGGGCCAGCCTCAGTACGCGCCCTCGCTGTGCAGCACAGCGCGCAGGGTCTTGGCGATGATGACCAGGTCCTGCCACAGCGACCAGTTCTCGACGTAGGTCAGGTCCAGGCGGACGGCATCCTCGATCTGAAGGTTGGACCGGCCGCTGACCTGCCACAGGCCGGTCAGGCCGGGCTTGACGGCCAACCGACGGCGCACCAGGTCGTCATAGGAATCGACCTCGCGGCGCACCTGCGGCCGCGGGCCCACCACGCTCATCTCCCCGCGCAGAACGTTGAGGAACTGCGGCAGCTCGTCGATGCTGAACTTGCGCAGGAACCTGCCCACCGGCGTCACCCGCGGGTCGTCCTTGACCTTCCAGAACAGCGGGCTGCTCTCGGTAGCCGCGATCATCGCCGCCGCGCGGGTGTCCGAGCCGTCGAACATGCTGCGGAACTTGAACATCCGGAACGTCGTGCCGTTGAGGCCGATCCGCTCCGAAACGTAGAAGATCGGGCCCGGGCTCGACAGTTTCACCGCCGCTGCCGCAGCCAGGAACACCGGTGACATCAGCAGCAGCACCACTGAGCTGAAAGCGATATCGAAGGCGCGCTTGGCCTGCGAGTTGGCCCGGTTGTACTGGGGCTTGGTGACTTCCAGCATCGCCATCCCCGCCACCGGCCGGCTGCGCAGCCGCTGCTCGGCGACGTCGACCAGGCCGGGGGCCACGATCAGGTCGACTCCCAGCGAGTCCAGCTCCCAGATCAGCCGGCGGATCTCGGTTGGGCGCAGGTGCTCGGTGGCGGCCAGTGCGACGGTGCCGACTCCGGTGCGGCGGACGGCGTCGACGACGGCCTCGTCCATGCCGACGATCGGGATCGCGGTGCCGCCGACGGTGACCACTTCAGCGCCCTCGACCGGACCGTCCGGGGTGCAGATGCCGACCACCTGGTAGCCGGCTTCGGGATCCTTGTCGAAGGTGATGGCGATGTCGGCGGCCACCCGGGGGGTGCCGACCACCAGGACCGAGGTGAGGTCTTCACCGCGCACGCGCCGGCGCGAGGTCTTGCGGCGCCAGTAGCGCCTGTTGAACATCAGGCCGATCACCCCGAGCGGCAGCGCGATGGCCAGGTAGCCGCGGGACAGCTCGATGTGGGCAAGCATGGAGATGATGGCGATCAGCCCGAAGAGCTGGAAGGTGGCCAGCGCGATGATCGCGTATTCCTCGCTGCCGTGCCCGACAACGCGGGCCGATCGGCTGCCGACGAGGCTCAGGAACACCATCCAGAGCAGAGCAACCGCGGCTGAGACCGCGGTGTAGCCCACCAGGGGCGAGCCCGGCCAGGGGAACCCCAGGTCCGGCGGTTGTCCGGCGAAGCGCAGCTGTCCGGCTGCGACGGCGAAGCAAATGATCAGGCAATCGCTGAGCAACAGCTTGCGGGCATAGGATCTGTGCCAGATCTCACGATCTGAGCGAATAATCCCCGATGTGAGCGGCAGTGAATCGTCGCCGAAATCGTGCACAGATTTGTAGCTACGGCGAACCTTGGCTGGCAGCAAAACCCGCTTGCTATTGGGAGAACTGACGATTTCGGAGGTCAAAGCTAACAACCAAGTCTCTTAGAGGGCCAACTGCATCTTCCCCCCAGTTGATGCGCTAGCTAAGAAGACTAGGGGTGCACGGGTAAACCGGCAACCAGCCTGATTGTGATGTATGTCACAAAGAAAATTTTCGCTAAATAAAAGTCAGCAAATTCACAGCGAAATCGAACCGGGATGCGGATCCGGCCGATCGTGCTGGTGGGGCTACTGTGCCGCGCGGGTCGCAGGATGCATTGCGATGAGCGGGAAACCGCTGCGTCGTTTGCACATCGCAGCCAGTTCGGCGTAGGCCTTCTCGCCCAGCAACTCCGTCAGTTCGGGGGCGTAGGACTGCCAGACCTGCTTGGTGCCGACATGTGCAGCGGGGTCTCCGGTGCAATACCAGTGCAGGTCAGCGCCGCCCTCGCCCCAGCCCCGGCGGTCGTACTCGGTGATCGTGCTCTTGAGGATCTCGCTGCCGTCGGGCCTGGTCACCCATTCCTGAACGCGGCGGATCGGCAGCTGCCAGCAGACCTCGGGCTTCATCGTCAGCGGTTCGACGCCGAGTTTGAGCGCCTTGGTGTGCAGCGAGCAGCCGATGCCGGCACTGAATCCCGGCCGGTTGAGGAAGATGCAGGCGCCCTTGTACTTGCGGGTGCGCAGACTGGGCTTGTCGTCGTACTCGTCCATCTCCAGGTAGCCCTTGCGGCCCAGGCCCTTGTCGCGGAACTGCCAGTCCTCGTCGGTGAGCTGCTTGACGGCGTCGTCGAGCCGGGCCCGATCGTCGTCGTCGGACAGGAACGCCCCATGTGAGCAGCAGCCGTCGTCGGGCCGTCCTTCGACGGTGCCCTTGCAGGCGGGGGTGCCGAACACGCAGGTCCAGTGGGACAGCAGCCAGGTCAGATCGGCCGCGATCAGGTGTTCGGGATTGTCCGGGTCGTAGAACTCCACCCATTCGCGGGGGAAGTCCAGTTCAACCTCGCCAGGGTGCCCATGCGTCACAGTGGTAACGGTAGACGAAAACGCTGCGCCCCGAATCTCGGGCGGCCCGGTACAGATAAGTTGTTCTACGTGCGACTCGGCGTGCTCGACGTAGGCAGCAATACGGTTCATCTGTTGGTGGTCGACGCCCATCGTGGCGGCCACCCCACCCCGATGAGTTCGACCAAGGCGGCTTTGCGTCTGGCCGAGGCGATCGACGACTCCGGAAAGCTCACCCGCCGCGGTGCCGACAAGCTGGTCGATACCGTCGACGAGTTCGCCAAGATCGCTGCCAGTTCTGGATGTGCGGACCTGATGGCGTTCGCCACCTCGGCGGTGCGCGACGCCAAGAACTCCGAGGAGGTGCTGGCCCGGGTGCTCGCCGAGACCGGGGTGAACTTGCAGGTGCTCTCCGGTGCCAACGAGTCGCGGCTGACCTTCCTGGCCGTGCGGCGCTGGTACGGCTGGAGTGCTGGCCGGATCATCAACCTCGACATCGGCGGTGGCTCGCTGGAGTTGTCCAACGGCGTTGACGAGGCCCCCGAGGTCGCGATGTCCCTGCCGCTGGGCGCCGGTCGACTGACCCGTGAATGGCTGCCCGACGATCCGCCCGGCCGCCGCCGGGTGGCCATGCTGCGCGATTGGCTGGACAACGAACTGGCCGCCTCCGCCGCGGCGGTGCTGGCCGCCGGCGAGCCCGACCTCGCGGTGGCGACCTCCAAGACGTTCCGTTCGCTCGCGCGGCTCACCGGTGCCGCGCCGTCGGGAGCCGGGCCCCGGGTCAAGCGCACGCTCACGGCCAACGGTCTGAGGCAACTCATATCTTTCATCTCTAGGATGACCACGGCTGACCGGGCCGAGTTGGAAGGAGTCAGCGCCGAGCGGGCGCCGCAGATCGTGGCGGGTGCTCTGGTGGCGGAGGCGAGTATGCGAGCACTCTCATTGGAGTACGTCGACATCTGCCCGTGGGCTCTGCGCGAGGGCATCATCCTGCGCCGACTCGACAGTGAAGCCGATGGAACTGCCCTGGTGGAAACGTCCGTAGGGGATGCTGGAAGCACGAATTCTGATCGGCCGACTCCTGCCCGATCGAGAGGCACACGATGACTACTGATGAAACGCCGAGCCGGCCCATCTCGGTAGCCGAGCTGCTGGCCAAGAACGGCACGATCGGCTCCCCGCCGGTCAGCGGCCGTCGCCGTCGCCGCCGCGGTAACAGCGATGCGGTGACCGTCGCCGAGCTCACCGGCGAGATTCCCATCATCCGCACCGGTGCGATCCCCATCGTCCGCGAGGACGAGACCGACGACGCGGTCAACGACGTGGTCACCGACGACGCCGCCGACACCGCCCAGGAACCGGCCGTCGAGGTGCCTGAGACGACGGCGGGCACCGCCACCAACGGCTCGGCGCCGGCGCCCGATACCGGGCCGGTGACTGCCGAGGCACCGCGGCCGTTCGCCGTACCCCCGCAGCGCTCCGAGGCGCCGACGCCGCGGCGGGAACGCGGCCCCGAACGCAGCCATGATCCGCGTCCGCTGCGTAGGCCGTCCGCGCCGGCGGCCGAGACCGACTCCGATGCCGAGCAGATGGCGTTCGACCCGGTCGACGAGGCGGCGCTGGCGGTCACCGCCGAGGAACACGAGGACGGCGCCGCCGAACTGCAGTCCTATCTGCGGTCGTCCGGCGGAACCCTGTTCGGCGGACAGACCGTGGCCGACGACCTGGCCCGTCGCGGCGTGGCTCAGGACGAGGACCAGGACGCTGACCGCGGTGCTGCCGCGGTAGCCACCGAAGACGCGGTATACGACGAGGACACCGAGCCGCGCGAGGGCAAGCTCGCCGCGTTGTGGCGGGCGTTGATAGCGGTGGGCCAGTCGTTTCTCGCGGTGGCGTTCGGCGCCGGGCTGTTCATCGCGTTCGACCAGCTGTGGCGGTGGAACAACATCGTCGCGCTGGTGCTGTCGGTGTTGGTCATCCTCGGTCTGGTGGCGGCCGTGCGGCTGGTCCGAAAGACCGAGGATTTCGCCAGCACACTGATCGCGGTCGCGGTCGGTGCGCTGGTCACGTTCGGGCCGCTGGCCCTGTTGTCGTCGACCTGATTCGGCAGTGCGTCCAGCCATCAAGGTCGGTCTGTCGACGGCCTCGGTCTATCCGCTGAGGACCGAGGCCGCGTTCGAGTACGCCGCTGAACTGGGCTACGACGGCGTCGAGTTGATGGTGTGGGCCGAGACGGTCAGCCAGGACGTCGGGGCGATCGCGAAGCTGTCCCGCCGATACAACATGCCGGTGCTGTCGGTGCATGCGCCGTGTCTGCTGATCTCCCAACGGGTTTGGGGTGCCAACCCGATCCCGAAACTCACCCGCAGTGTGCAGGCCGCTGAGCGCCTCGGCGCGCAGACCGTGGTGGTGCACCCGCCGTTTCGCTGGCAGCGGCGCTACGCCGACGGGTTCAGCGATCAGGTCGCCGAACTCGAGACCCGCAGCGACGTCATGGTCGCCGTGGAGAACATGTTCCCGTTCCGCGCCGACCGGTTCTTCGGCTCGGGTCAGCCGTCGATCGAGCGGATGCGCAAGCGCGGCGGCCACCCCGGCGTCGGTATCTCCGCGTTCGCACCGTCCTACGATCCGCTGGACGGCAATCACGCCCACTACACGCTCGACCTCTCGCACACCGCCACGGCCGGCACCGACGCGCTCGACATGGCGCGGCGGATGGGCTCGGGACTGGTGCACCTTCATCTGTGTGACGGCAGTGGCGCTTCCACCGACGAGCATCTGGTGCCCGGGCACGGCTCCCAGCCCACCGTCGAGGTGTGCCAGATGTTGGCCGCCAGCGACTTCGCCGGGCATGTGGTGCTCGAGGTGACCACCTCAGGGGCTCGCACCCGGGCTGAGCGCGAGGCTCTGCTCAGTGAGTCGCTAAAGTTCGCCAGGACCCACCTGCTGCGCTGAGAGAAGAGCAACGATGATTCCCCGCTTCGGTGACGTGATGGCGTTGCGTCCACTCGGTGACGGCCAGGGCTTCGAGGGAAACCTCAACGAACACTGGACGATTGGTCCCAAGATCCACGGCGGCGTCATGCTGGCGCTGTGCGCCAAGGCGGCGCGTGAGTTCTATGGGGATAGCGGCGGGCTGGGGGTACCGCCCGGCCGAAGGCCAGGGGGAGAGCGAAGCGACCCGGGGATAGGTTCCGGCGGGCAGGAGCGAAGCGACCCGGGGATAGGTACAGCGTTTGAACCCGTCGCAGTGTCGGCGGACTTCCTGTCGGCACCCGATCCCGGTGCGGTGCAATTGATCACCACGGTGCGCAAACGCGGGCGCCGGATCGGTCTGGTGGATGTCGAACTGAAGCAAGGGGAACGCACCTGTGTTCGCGCCGCCATCACCCTCGGTGAGCCGGAGCACCTCGTTGAGCCGTTGTTGTCGGTCAACCCGGTGACGCCGGTGATGAGTCCCGAACCGCCGCCCGGCATCGAGCCGATCGGCCCCGGCCATCCCGCCGCCGACATCAACCACCTCGCGCGCGGCTGCGACATCCGGTCGGACCTGACCCAGACCTTCGCCGAGTCCGGTGCGCCGTTCTTCAAGATCTGGGTGCGGCCCAAAGAGGGTCCGGTGGATGTCCTCTTCGCTCTCATGTGCGGCGATATCTCGCTGCCGGTGTCCTATGCCGTCGACCGGCGAGGCTGGGCGCCCACCGTGCAGCTGACGGCCTATCTGCGCGGCCTGCCGGCCGACGGTTGGTTGCGCGTGGCGTGCACTGCGACGCAGATCGGCCAGGACTGGTTCGACGAGGACCACACGGTGGTCGACAGCACCGGCCGCCTCATCGTGCAGACGCGCCAACTGGCGTTGGTGCCAACGCAGTAAGGACCCGACAAGGCATTAGGGTCTGCCCATGGCCAGAATCGCGATCATCGGCGGCGGCAGTATGGGCGAGGCTCTCCTTGCGGGGCTCCTCCGATCGGGGCGGCAGGTCAAGGACCTGACCGTGACCGAGCGGGTGCCCGACCGGGCCCGCTACCTGTCCGAGAAGTACGCCGTGCGGGTGGCCTCGGTCGCCGAAGCGGTGGAAACCGCCTCCTTCGTCATCGTCGCGGTCAAACCGGCCGATGCCGAATCGGTGATCGCCGAGATCGCCGAGGCCGCCGCCCAAGCCGAGAGCAATAGTGTCGAGCAGGTTTTCGTCTCGGTGGTCGCCGGGGTGACGATCGGGTTCTACGAGGCCCGGTTGCCCGCTGGCAGCCCGGTGGTGCGGGTGATGCCCAATGCCCCCGCCCTGGTGGGCGCCGGCGTCAGCGCGCTGGCCAAGGGCCGCTTCGCGACCGCTGACCACCTGGCCGAGGTTTCGGCATTGTTCGAGTGCGTCGGCAGCGTCCTGACCGTGTCCGAAAGCCAGCTGGACGCGGTCACCGCGGTGTCCGGTTCGGGCCCGGCGTATTTCTTCCTGTTCGTCGAGGCGTTGGTCGATGCCGCGGTCGCCAACGGGCTGCACAGGTCCGTCGCGACCGACCTGGCGGTGCAGACGATGGCCGGATCGGCCGCCATGCTGCTCGAGCGCATCGAGGGCGAGCGAACTGCCGGAGCCGACCCGGGCTTGGACACCAGCCCTGCCCGGCTGCGTGCCGTCGTCACGTCGCCGGCCGGCACCACCGCCGCTGGCCTGCGGGAACTTGAAAGGGGAGGGATCCGGGCCGCGGTCCAGTCCGCCATCGACGCCGCAAAAACACGCTCTGAGCAGCTAGGAATTACATCAGAGTAGTTCAAGAAATTTCTGATGGATTGACCCACACCCGTCGCAGTAACCCCACACGCCACGCTATTCTCCTCGTGTATGCACGGGTGGGTGCCAGCGGTGGGGAAGCCGCTGGAGCTGCCCGTGCCTGACGGATTGGGTTGCGATGACGTCTATGAACGGGCCATCGGCGCGGGACGCGGCTGGCGGAAAATCGGCGCGAGAAGCCGGTGGCGCTGAGGCGCAGCCAGTCGCCCGAGCTCAATTTCTCACCGTCGCCGAAGTGGCTTCGCTCATGCGGGTCAGCAAGATGACGGTCTACCGGCTCGTGCACAACGGTGAGCTGCCCGCGGTGCGGGTCGGCCGGTCGTTCCGGGTGCACGCCAAAGCCGTCCACGATCTGCTGGAGACCTCGTACTTCGACGCCGGCTGATCCTGGACAGGCGAGGGCCGTTTTCCGTTCCTCCCACCTGCTTAGGTAAGGTGACCGGGACGAGAGACACGCCCGCCACTGCGGGCACTGCGAGGATTTAGGTAGCGGAATTCATGGGTTCAGTCATCAAGAAGCGGCGCAAGCGCATGTCGAAGAAGAAGCACCGCAAGCTGCTGCGTCGTACCCGGGTTCAGCGCAGAAAACTCGGTAAGTAGTCCGCTGCCGGGGCCGCGCAGCACGCGCCGGCCCGGTTCGTGCAAACCTGCCTGGCCGGCTTCGGCCCGATAGGCTGTGCTGATGGAGTCCGGCGGCAGCGACACCGAGATACTGCACTACCCCAAGGTTGTGCTGGTCACCGGTGCCTGCCGATTTCTGGGCGGGTATCTGACTGCCCGCCTGGTGCAGAACCCGATGATCAACAAGGTCATCGCCGTCGATGCCATCGCCCCGAGCAAGGATCTACTGCGCCGGATGGGCCGCGCCGAGTTCGTGCGCGCCGATATCCGGAACCCCTTCATCGCCAAGGTGATTCGCAACGGCGACGTCGACACCGTGGTGCATGCCGCTGCTGCGTCCTATGCACCACGGTCCGGTGGCCGGGCCACGTTGAAGGAAATCAACGTGATGGGTGCCATGCAGCTGTTCGCGGCGTGCCAGAAGGCGCCGTCGGTGCGGCGGGTGATCCTGAAGTCCACCTCGGAGGTCTACGGCTCCCACCCGCACGACCCGGTGGTCTACACCGAGGACAGCAGTAGCCGCCGTCCACCCGGCGAGGGATTCGCCCGCGACAGCATCGACATCGAGGGCTATGCCCGTGGGCTGGGCCGGCGGCGGCCGGACATCGCGGTGACGATCCTGCGGCTGGCCAACATGATCGGGCCCGCGATGGACACCGCACTCTCGCGCTACCTGGCCGGTCCGGTGGTCCCGACGGTTCTCGGCCACGATGCCCGGCTGCAACTGCTGCACGAGCAGGATGCGCTCGGGGCCCTGGAGCGGGCGACGATCGCGGGCCGGTCCGGCACGTTCAACATCGGGGCCGACGGCATCATCATGATGTCGCAGGCGATCCGGCGCTCCGGCAGGATTGCGCTTCCAGTGTCCAGTGCCGGGGTTCGGGCACTGTATTCGTTGCGACGCGCCACCGGGGGTTCCGAAGCCAATCGCGATCACATGGATTGGCTGCGGTACGGCCGCGTGATGGACACCGCCCGGATGCGCTCCGAGTTGGGTTTTGCTCCGAAGTGGACGACCATAGAGGCATTCGACGACTACGTGCGTGGCCGGGGTTTGACACCGATCATCGACCCGAAATGGGTACGCTCGGTGGAGGGCCGCGCCGTCGCCGTCGCGCAGCGTTGGGGTGGCTGACATCGTGAGGTCGGGGAGGAGGTAGCTGGCGTGGCGGGTGAGTCGAAGGCGAAAGTGATTCCGCTGCACTCGAATTCGAGTCGATCGGCAGCTGCTCGCCGGGCTTCGTTGCGGGCCGAGTCGGCGCGCAGGCACCCCTCACTGCTGTCCGATCCCGGCACCAGGGCCTCGGCTGAGGACATCGCCGCCGTCGTGCGCGAGATCGACGCCCGCCGCGGTGCGGCAGGAATCGGCCGCGTCGAGGGCGAGCCCAACGAACTCGCCCAACGTATTTCCGCCGTCGCCGACTTTGTCCGCAAGCGGCTGTCCGGCGATTACACCGTCGACGAATTCGGCTTCGACCCGGAGTTCAACAACGCGCTCGTTCTGCCTTTGCTGCGCTTCTTTTTCCAGAATTGGTTCCGTGTCGAGGTCAGCGGTATCGAGAATTTGCCGGCCGACGGGGCGGGGCTGGTGGTCGCCAATCACGCCGGCACCCTGCCGTTCGACGGCCTGATGCTCTCGGTCGCCGTGCACGACCACCACCCGGCGCACCGCGACCTGCGCCTGCTGGCCGCCGACATGGTCTTCGACATGCCGATGCTGGGCCCGATCGCCCGCAAAGCCGGCCACACCATGGCCTGCACCATCGATGCGAACCGGTTGCTGGCCGGTGGTGAGCTGACGGCGGTGTTCCCCGAGGGGTACAAGGGCTTGGGCAAGCACTTCCGGGATCGCTACAAGTTGCAGCGTTTCGGCCGTGGGGGATTCGTCTCGGCTGCCCTGCGTACCGGCGCGCCGATCATCCCGTGCTCGATCGTCGGCTCGGAAGAGATCTATCCGATGCTGGCCGATGTGAAGTTGCTGGCGCGTGTCCTGGGGTTGCCGTACTTCCCGGTCACGCCGCTGTTCCCGCTGGCCGGTCCGGCCGGGCTGATCCCGCTTCCGTCCAAGTGGCACATCGCTTTTGGCACACCGATCGAGACGGCCGACTACGACGAGTCCGCGGCCGACGACCCGATGGTCACCTTCGAGCTGACCGACCAGGTGCGCGAGACCATTCAGCAGACGCTGTACCAACTGCTGGCGCAGCGCCGCAACATGTTCTTCGGCTGAGCCGGATCAGCCGCGCAGTGCGGCGGCGGCGATCGCGGCGATCTGGGCGTTGGTCTCTTCGTCGCCCTCGGCTTCGCCGATCATGGTGACGATCGTGGTCATCACCGGTTCGCCGGCTTCGTCAGTGACTTCGCTGCGCAATTCGCTGATGACGGTCCCGTGCGATTCGGTCACCGAATCCAGCCACGAATCGAAGAACAATTTGTCGCCGGCCACGATCGGTCGGTGGAACTTGATCTTCTGGTCGCGGTGGATGACGCGGGCGATATTGATGCCGACGTCGAAATTGCGGAAGATTTCCAGCTGCACCTGGCGGCCGGCGATCGCGATGAAGGTCAGCGGCGCGAGCAGGTCGTGGTACCCGGCGGCCTTGGCGGCCTCTTCGCTGAAGTGCACCGGGTCGTCGGACTGGATCGACTTGGCGAACTCGCGGATCTTCTCCCTACCCACCAGGTAGTAGTCCGGGTATCGGAAGTGGGTGCCGATGATCTCACTGGCGATGGACATGGCTTTCGAGCCTATCAGCGTTGTATCGGGCGACTGCGGGGCCGGACGACTGCGGGGCCTATGTACGCGACATCACGATCTGGCGTGCATAGTGCCCACACTTGGTGGCTAGCGGTGGTCAGAGCGCCGCGACACGGCCGCCGCCAGGGCCCCGCCGATCGCGCCCAGCGCCAGCGCCGAGGGCACCCCGATGCGGGCCGCCTTGCGGGCGGTGCGGAAATCGCGGATCTCCCAGCCGCGCTCACGGGCCAGCTCGCGCAGATCGGCGTCCGGGTTGATCGCGACGGCGGTACCGACCAGTGACAGCATCGGCACGTCGTTGTAGCTGTCGGAGTAGGCCGTACATCGCTTCAAGTTGAGCCCCTCGCGGATGGCCAGTTGGCGCACGGCGTGGGCCTTGCCGAGCCCGTGCAGGATGTCGCCGACCAGCCGGCCGGTGAACACCCCATCCTGGGACTCCGCGACCGTGCCCAGCGCTCCGGTGAACCCCAGCCGGCGGGCGATGGTCGCCGCCAGCTCGTAGGGCGTGGCAGTGACCAACCACACCTGCTGGCCGGCGTCCAGGTGCATCTGGGCCAGGGCCCGGGTCCCCGGCCAGATCTTGTCGGCGATGATCTCGTCGTAGATCTCCTCGCCGACCTCGACGAGCTCGGCCACCGACCGGCCCTCGATGAATGCCAGCGCCTTGCGCCGGCCCTCGGCCACGTCATCGCTGTTCTCCCGGCCGGTCAGCTGGAACTTGGCCTGGGCGTAGACGAATTTGGCCATGTCGGCGTAGGTGAAGTACTTGCGCGCCGCCAGCCCGCGGCCGAAATGCACCAGCGACGAGCCCTGGACCAGCGTGTTGTCCACATCGAAGAATGCCGCTGCGGTCAGATCAGCCGGCGGCGGGCCCGGCTCCGGCGCGGTGTTCGCAGCCGGCTCACGATGCGCGGCGATGCTCGCGTCGCGAGCCACCGCGCTGGCCTGCTCGGCCACCAGCTCGTCGACAGCGCGTTGCGCGCTGGCTCGGCCGGCTTCCTGACCCGCAAGCTCCTGGTCTTGGTCCCCGGAACCCATGGCACCAACCCTAGCTGCGACACTCGATCGGGTGAGCCGTCGACATGTCGAACTGCTGACCCGGGCCGGGTGCAGCATCTGCGAAAAGGTCTACGCCCGGCTGGCCGAACTGGCTGGCGAGCTCGATTTCGAGCTGTCCACTATCGACGTGGACGCCGAGGCCGCCGCGGGCAACACCGCGCCACGCGCCGAGTACGGCGACCGCCTGCCGGTGATCCTGCTCGACGGCCGGGAGCACAGCTATTGGGACGTCGACGAGCCGCGGCTACGCGCCGATTTGGCCCATGGATGAACAGCAGGAGAATTTGGTCAGCTGCCCGCGCACCGATTACCGTGGAACCGAGTTTCACTAACGGACATTTCCGTCACAGCAAGGGAGCGGGCCAGGTGATCGTGCCGTGAGCGTCCTGCTGTTCGGGGTGTCGCATCGAAGCGCTCCGGTCTCCGTTCTCGAGCAGTTGTCCACCGATGAGTCTGACCAGGTCAAGATCATCGACCAGGTGTTGCAGTCGCCGCTGGTGACCGAGGCCATGGTGCTCTCGACCTGCAACCGGGTCGAGGTCTATGCGGTGGTCGACGCCTTCCACGGCGGCCTGTCGGCCATCGGGCAGGTGCTCGCCGAGCACTCCGGACTGTCGATGGGCGACCTCACCAAGCACGCCTATGTCCGCTACAGCGAGGCCGCCGTCGAGCACCTCTTCGCGGTCGCCAGCGGCCTGGACAGTGCGGTGATCGGCGAGCAGCAGGTGCTCGGCCAGGTCCGCCGCGCCTACGCCACCGCCGAGGCCAACAGCACCGTCGGCCGCGTCCTGCACGACCTGGCCCAGCGGGCACTGTCGGTGGGCAAGCGGGTGCACTCCGAGACCGCCATCGACGCCGCGGGCGCCAGCGTGGTCTCCGTTGCGCTCGACATCGCCGGGTCCCGCCTGGACGGCTTGGCCGGGCGCACCGCCGCAGTGGTCGGCGCCGGCTCGATGGGCGGGCTGTCGGTCGCCCACCTGGTCCGCGCCGGGGTCACCCACATTCACGTCGTCAACCGCTCGCTGCCCCGCGCCGAGCGGCTGGCCGAGAACATCCGCGCTCAGGGCGTCGCCGCCGACGCGTGGACACTGGATCACCTGCCCGCGGCGCTGGCCGCCGCCGACGTCGTGGTCAGCTGCACCGGCGCCGTCCGTCCGGTCGTCTCGCTGGCCGATGTCCACCACGCCCTGGCCACTGTGCAG
This sequence comes from Mycolicibacterium anyangense, assembly GCF_010731855.1. NCBI lineage: Bacteria > Bacillati > Actinomycetota > Actinomycetes > Mycobacteriales > Mycobacteriaceae > Mycobacterium > Mycolicibacterium anyangense. The sequence goes on from NZ_AP022620.1 coordinate 4,955,240, forward strand.
CGTGACGAGACCGCGGCCCCGCTGGTGCTGTGTGACCTCGGCATGCCCCGTGACATCGACCCGGCCGTTGCCGGACTGCCCGGTGTCGCCGTCGTCGACATGGACCGCGTCCAGCGCGAACCGTCGGCCCGGGCCGCGGCCACCGACGCCGAGCAGGCCCGCCAGATCGTGGCCTCCGAGGTTGCTGCCTATCTGGCCGGTCAGCGGATGGCGGAGGTCACCCCGACCGTGACCGCGCTGCGTCAGCGCGCCGCCGACGTCGTCGAGGCCGAACTGCTACGGCTGGAGAACCGGCTGCCGGGCCTGGACGCCAGCCAGCGCGATGAGGTCGCACACACCGTGCGCCGGGTGGTCGACAAGCTGCTGCACGCCCCGACCGTGCGGGTCAAGCAGCTGGCCAGCGCGCCGGGTGGCGACAGCTACGCCGAGGCGCTGCGGGAACTGTTCGAACTCGACCCGCAGGCCGTCGATGCGGTGGCCGCTGGTGAACTGCCCTTGATCGCACCGGAATTCGACTCCGGCCAGCCAGAACACACCGAGTAGGGCGCTTGGCCGGCAGCGACGACGCGGTCATCAGGATCGGCACCCGGGGCAGTCTTCTGGCGACCACCCAGGCCGGGACCATCAGAGACGAACTCATCAGGCGTGGACGCCGTGCCGAACTGGTCATCATCAGCACCGATGGCGACCGCTCGCAGAAACCGGTCGCCGAGATCGGGGTAGGGGTGTTCACCGCCGCGCTGCGGGAGGCGATCGCCGACCATCGTGTCGATATGGCGGTGCACTCGTACAAGGATTTGCCGACGGCTGCCGACGACCGGTTGGTGATCCCGGCGATTCCGCGCCGCGAGGATCCGCGTGACGCCCTCGTGGCCCGTGACGGCATGGTGTTGGGGGAGTTGCCGGCCGGCTCGGTGATCGGCACATCGTCCGTGCGACGGGCCGCGCAGCTTAGAGCACTGGGTCTCGGTTTGGAAATCCGCCCCCTAAGAGGCAACCTAGATACCAGGTTGAACAGGGTAAGCAGCGGTGATCTCGACGCCATCGTGGTCGCCCGGGCGGGCCTGGCCCGCCTTGGACGACTCGACGATGTCACCGAGACGCTGGAGCCGGTGCAGATGTTGCCAGCGCCGGCTCAAGGTGCGCTTGCGGTCGAGTGCCGCGCGGGCGACACCGGGCTTGCGGCGCTACTGGCGGAGTTGGACGACCCCGACACCCGCGCCGCAGTCACCGCTGAGCGAGTCCTGCTGGCCAAGCTGGAGGCCGGTTGTTCGGCACCGGTGGGCGCGATCGCCGAGGTGGTCGAGTCCATTGATGAGGACGGCCGGATCTTCGATGAGCTGTCGCTGCGCGCCTGCGTGGCGGCGGCAGACGGATCCGACGTGATCCGTGCGTCCGGAATCGGAACGCCGGGCCGGTCCGAAGAGCTTGGGCTCTCGGTGGCTGCGGAGCTGTTCGAGCTCGGTGCGCGCGAAGTCATGTCGAACAGTGCTCCGCAATGACTGCGGAGTAGAGCGGGAGTGAAGCGATGACTGGCCACGGTAGCGGGCGACGCAAGGCGAAGCCGGGACACATCACGTTCGTCGGTTCGGGTCCTGGCGACCCCAACCTGCTGACGACACGTGCCCGCGCTGTGCTCGCCAACGCGGCGCTGGTCTTCACCGATCCGGACGTGCCGCAGGCCGTGCTCAACGTGGTCGGCACCGAGCTGCCGCCCGCCGTCGGCCCCGCCCCGGCTCCCGAGAAGGGCGCGCCGCGCGAGCAGATCCCCGGCCAGGATTCCGACGGGCCCATCGCCGACGAGATCGCGCCGCCGGTGGTGTCGGTCGGCCCCGACATCCGGCCCGCGCTGGGTGACCCCGCCGAGGTGGCCAAGACGCTCGTAGCCGAGGCGAAGGCCGGATTCGACGTGGTGCGTCTGGTGGCCGGCGATCCGCTGTCGATCGACGCCGTCATCACTGAGGTGAACGCGGTGGCCAAGGCGCACGCCGAGTTCGAGATCGTCCCCGGGTTGCCCGCGACCAGCGCGGTGCCCACCTACGCGGGTCTGCCGCTGGGGTCGGCGCACACCGTGGCCGACGTCCGCGGCGAGGTGGACTGGGCGGCCCTGGCCGCCGCCCCCGGCCCGCTGATCCTGACCGCCACCGCCTCGCACCTGCCGGAGGCCGCGCGCACCCTGATCGAGTACGGCCTGGCCGACTCGACCCCGTGCGTGGTGACCTGTAACGGCACCACCTGCGGGCAGCGTTCGGTGGAGAGCACACTGGCCGGTCTCATCGACCGCGCCACCCTGGCGGGCGGCAACGACCCGGCCGGCCCGCTGACCGGCACCCTGGTGGTCACCATCGGCAAGACCGTCGCTCACCGCGCGAAGCTGAACTGGTGGGAGAGCCGTGCCCTCTACGGCTGGACCGTGCTGGTGCCGCGTACCAAGGACCAGGCCGGTGAGATGAGCGATCGGCTGGTCGGTCACGGCGCGTTACCCATCGAGGTGCCGACCATCGCCGTCGAGCCGCCGCGCAGCCCCGCCCAGATGGAGCGGGCCGTCAAGGGTTTGGTGGACGGTCGCTACCAGTGGGTGGTGTTCACCTCCACCAACGCCGTGCGGGCGGTGTGGGAGAAGTTCGGCGAGTTCGGTCTGGACGCCCGGGCGTTCTCCGGGGTGAAGATCGCCTGTGTCGGCGAGTCCACCGCCGATCGGGTGCGGGCCTTCGGTGTGAGCCCGGAACTGGTGCCCTCCGGTGAGCAGTCCTCGCTCGGCCTGCTCGACGAATTCCCCGAGTACGACAGCATTTTCGACCCGGTGAACCGGGTGCTGCTGCCGCGGGCCGACATCGCGACCGAGACGCTGGCCGAAGGCCTGCGGGAACGCGGCTGGGAGATCGAGGACGTCACTGCCTACCGCACCGTGCGGGCGGCACCGCCGCCGGCCGAGACCCGCGAGATGATCAAGACCGGTGGTTTCGACGCGGTCTGCTTCACCTCCAGCTCCACGGTGCGCAACCTCGTCGGCATCGCCGGTAAGCCGCACGCACGCACCATCGTTGCGTGCATCGGCCCCAAGACCGCCGAGACGGCAGCCGAGTTCGGGCTGCGGGTCGACGTCCAGCCCGAGACCGCCGCGGTGGGTCCGCTGGTCGACGCGCTGGCCGAGCACGCTGCCCGGCTGCGCGCCGAGGGTGCTCTGCCGCCCCCGCGTAAGAAGAGTCGCCGCCGCTAGCCAAGTACCCCGAAGGCCGGTTCATGACGTTCCCCAGGCATCGTCCGCGTCGATTGCGGTCCACCCCGGCCCTGCGCCGGCTGGTGGCCCAGACCTCCTTGGAGCCAAGGCATCTCGTGCTGCCCGTGTTCGTGGCGGACGGCATCGACGAGCCGCGACCGATCGCCTCGATGCCGGGTGTGTACCAGCACACCCGCGACTCCCTGCGGGCGGCGGCCGCCGAGGCGGTGGACGCCGGGGTCGGTGGCCTGATGCTGTTCGGTGTGCCGCGCGATGAGGACAAGGACGCATTGGGATCGTGCGGTCTGCACCCGGACGGGATCCTCAACGTCGCGCTGCGTGATCTGGCCAAGGACCTCGGTGACGAGACGGTGCTGATGGCCGACACCTGCCTGGACGAGTTCACCGACCACGGTCACTGTGGCGTGCTCGACGCCCGCGGCCGGGTGGACAATGACGCCACCAACGCTCAGTACGTGAAACTGGCTCTGGCCCAAGCTGAATCGGGTGCGCACGTGGTGGCTCCCAGCGGAATGATGGACGGCCAGGTGGCCGCGATCCGCGAGGGACTCGACGCCGCCGGCTTCACCGATGTGGTGATCCTGGCCTATGCCGCCAAGTTCGCCTCGGCGTTCTACGGCCCGTTCCGCGAGGCCGTCGGCTCCAGCCTGCAGGGCGATCGGCGCACCTACCAGCAGGACAGCGGCAATGCGCGAGAAGCGTTGCGCGAGATCGAACTCGACCTCGACGAGGGTGCCGACATCGTGATGGTCAAGCCCGCGATGGCTTACCTCGACGTGGTGCGCGCCGCTGCCGAGGTCTCCCCGGTGCCGGTGGCCGCCTACCAGGTCTCCGGCGAGTATTCGATGATCAGCGCCGCCGCCGCCAATGGCTGGATCGACGGCCGCGCCGCGGCGTTGGAGTCGCTGATCAGCATCCGGCGCGCGGGAGCCGACATCGTGCTGACCTATTGGGCCACCGAGGCCGCGGGCTGGCTCGCGTGACACCTCAACCGCCCGCGGGGGTGCCTTCGCGGCCCGCCGACGTCGACACCGGCTTCTGGCTGTGGTTGGTGGCCCTGACGCTGTTGCTGATCGGCTACATCGTCGACGGGCTCGCCGTCGCACGTATCTCCAGTGTGGTGGTGGCGCTCACCCTGCTGTTCGCGGTCACGATGGGCGCCATGGTGCTGACGTTCCTGCTCTTGATGCGCTCGGGCTACCGCTGGACCCGCACCGTGCTCACCGGGGGCGGGGTGGCGACCGTCATCTACACCACCGTGAGCCTGTTCTCGGTGCCCCGCGAGCCGCTGGCAGCGGTGACTTTCGCGGTGACCGGGATTGTCGGTTCGGTGCTGATCGTGGGCGGTATCTATCTGCTGCACCGGCCGGATGCCCACGGGTTCTTCGTCCGCTAGGGATAGGCTGCCCGACGATGACCGCACCCGAATCTCGACCCCGGCCCCGCGCCCTCACTATTGCCGTCTGGCTGCTGATTGCCGGCTCGGTGCTGTTGCTGGCCGGTGGTCTGCTCGCCTTGACGTTCGGCTTCGACGCATTGCGTCAGGTCACCCCGGCCACGATCAGCGATGCCCAGCTGCGGCAGCTGCTGGCCTTCCGCCGCGGCGCCGGTGCCATCTGCGTGGTCGCCGGTCTGGGCCTGGCCTATCTGACGGGCAAGACCCGCAACGGCGATGTGCGATTCCGCCGCGCCACCATCGGCTTGGGCCTGGCGCTCATCGTGCTGGTCGGGATTCTCCAGGTCGGCGTCAACATCGGTCTGGTGGCGCTGGTGAGCCTGCTGCCCATCATCGCCGGCACCCTGCTGCTGACCCGTCCCGTCGTGGCGGGCTGGTTCGACCCCGGCGACACCTCGAGGTCCGATGACTGAGGCGCCGAGTGTGCAGGCCGAGCCGCTGTTCTTCGAACGTGGCGCGAGTTGGTACTGGCTGCTGGCCGGCCCGGTGTCGGCGGTGGCGATGCTCGTCATCCAGCTCAAGGGTGGGATGGGTATCCAGCTGTTCGTGCCGATGGTGTTCCTCGTTCTGGTGACCGGGTTCCTCTACCTGCAGGTGAAGGCCGCCCGCATCCATACCAGCGTCGAGCTCACCGCGGACTCACTGCGGCAGGGGACCGAGGTGGTTCCGGTGCGGACCATCGTGGGGTTGTATCCCGAATCTTCGCACGGCCCGAAATCGCGTGAAGCGACGGAGAAGTGGCAGGAGGCCCGGGCACTGGGGGAGCTGAGCGGGGTTCCGCGCGGACGCACCGGCATCGGCCTGCACCTCAGCGGGGAGCGCACCGCGCAGGCATGGGCGCGCAACCATCGCGAGTTGCGCGCGCAACTGACCAAACTGGTCGAGGAGAGGACGGCAGGTTCCTCATGAGGCACGTGATTGCGCTGGTGCTGGCCGTCCTCGCCGGCGTCGGCGCCGTCTGGAGCTGGCTTCAGGTGCGCACCATCGTCGACGTGGCGCCGGTGACAGACGGACAGCCCGCGACCACCTCGGTGGCCTACGACCCGCCGCTGATGCTGCTGACCATGGCGCTGGCCACCGCAGCCGGGGTGTTGCTGGTCGTCGGGGTCGCGGGCGTGGTGCGGTCCCGTCGGCGCGGCTGAGACTTCCGGCCGGCTCTGCTTCAACCGTCGAGCGGGGCTTGCTCACCGGGTACTTACCGCAGTTCGGTAGGTGAACGCGATCAAACCCTGATGACAGGATTCGCCGTTCCAGCAGTTCTTGATACTATACCCCCCAGGGGTATAGTCGAGGTATGTCAACGACCGACCTCCAGCTGAGCGGCATGAGCTGCGCATCCTGCGCGGCCAAGATCGAGCGCAGCCTCAACAGGCTGGACGGTGTGCACGCGACGGTGAACTTCGCCGTCGAGCAGGCACACGTCGAACACGGCCCGAAGGTCAGCGAAGCGGATCTGGTCCAGGCCGTGGAAGCCACCGGCTATCACGCCTCGGTGGTCGACCACGCCGGCCACCTGAGCCACGATCACATGAACCACGACGTCCCGGCCGAGCAGTTGCGGCCGCGGCTCGTGGTCTCGGCGGTGCTGGCGGTCCCCGTGGTCGCGATCTCGATGGTCATGGCCTGGCAGTTCGCGGGCTGGCAGTGGGTGATGCTGGCATTGACCACTCCGATCGTGTTCTGGGGCGGCTACCCGTTTCACAAGGCGGCAATCAACAGTGCCCGGCATGGCTCGTCGACCATGGACACGCTGGTGTCGATCGGCACCCTGGCCGCCTACCTGTGGTCGGCATTCACGGTGGTCACCGGGGCAACGGCCCACGGCTACAGCCAGGTCCACGGCCATGTCTATTTCGAGGTGGCCGCCGCGGTCACGGTGTTCCTGTTGGCCGGGCGCTACGCCGAGGCCAAGGCCAAGCGCTCGGCCGGTGCGGCACTGCGTGCGCTGTTGTCGCTGGGCGCCAAGGACGCGGTGGTCAGCCGCGGCGGCGAGGAGGTCCGGATCCCCGCCGAGCAGCTGCAGGTGGGCGATGTGATGGTGGTGCGCCCAGGGGAGCGGGTGGCCACCGACGGCGTCGTCGTCGACGGCGCCTCGGCGCTGGACACCTCCGCGATGACGGGTGAATCAGTCCCGGTGGACGTGCGCGCCGGTGATGAGGTGCTCGGCGGCGCGGTCAACACCTACGGCCGAATCCTGGTGCGTGCCAGCCGGGTTGGTGCCGATACCCAGCTGTCGCGGATGGCCCGCATGGTGGCCGATGCCCAGGGTGGCAAAGCGTCGATTCAGCGGTTGGCCGACCGAGTCTCTGCGGTGTTCGTGCCGGTGGTGCTGGGCATCGCCGCGCTGACGCTGGCCGGATGGCTGGTGTCCGGGCATTCGGTGGCCGCGGCGTTCACCGCCGCAGTGGCGGTGCTGATCATCGCGTGCCCCTGCGCGCTGGGGCTGGCCACGCCGACGGCGATCCTGGTCGGCACCGGCCGCGGCGCCCAGCTCGGGGTGCTGATCAAGGAACCCCAGGTGCTCGAGACCGTCACCGGCATCGACACCGTCGTGCTGGACAAGACCGGCACCGTCACCACCGGAACCATGACCGTGGACGGCGTCGAGGGCGACCAACCCGATACTGCCCTGGCCCGCGCGGCCGCCGTCGAGTCGGCGTCCGAGCATCCGGTGGCCGCCGCGATCGTGGCGGCTGCCCGCGCGCGGGGCCTCGTCGTTGCCCCGGTGAGCGACTTCGTCAACGAACCGGGTACCGGTGTGACGGGTGTGGTCGACGGGCTGACGGTGCGGGTGGCGCGGGCCGCTGACGACGACGGACGCACCAGTGTCGCGGTCAGCTGGGACGGCAGGCAGCAGGGCGTCATCCGGCTGGTCGATGCGGTCAAGTCCACGAGTGCCGGGGCGATCGCCGAACTGAAGTCCATGGGGATCACGCCAGTGCTGCTCACCGGTGACAACGCCGCGGTGGCTGCCAGGGTCGCCGACGAGGTAGGGATCTCCTCGGGCGACGTGGTCGCTGGGGTGCTCCCGTCGGAGAAGGCCGATGCCATCACGCGACTGCAGGCACAGGGGCGCCGGGTGGCGATGGTGGGGGACGGGGTGAACGACTCGGTGGCGCTGGCCACCGCCGATGTCGGCATGGCGATGGGAACCGGCACAGATGCGGCCATCGAGGCCGGCGACATCACGCTGGTCCGGGGCGACCTGCGCACCGTGCCAACCGCGCTGCGCCTATCGGCGCGCACGTTGCGGATCATCAAGCAGAACCTGTTCTGGGCGTTCGGCTACAACGTGGCCGCCATCCCGCTGGCGGCGCTGGGGCTGCTGAACCCGATGATCGCGGGCGCGGCCATGGCATTCTCCTCGGTGTTGGTGGTCACCAACAGCCTGCGGCTCAAGCGCTTTCACTGACGTCACTTCCGTCACCGCGCGCGAGGGCATGGCATTGGTGCCCGCCTCTGAGCGACTCCGTCCTGTGAGCGTTGCCGAGATTGACAGCACGCAGACGCCCACTCGATCTTTGTGTGCGTCAGTTCAATCTCGATGGCGAACGCCGGTAGTGCCCTCCAGATCGTGAGGGCGGGTGTGACGAGTGGTGCGTGACGGTCGTCACGACCGGTTGGTACAAAGTGCGAAATCTGTAACACTGTTGCACATGACGGAGCTTGCCGAACCGACGCCCGCGACCGACGCCCTGCCGTTGGGTCCGCAGTCACTGGTGTGGCGCTACTTCGGCGACAACCGCATGTTCCTCATCGGTCCGCGCCCCGCCGTGCTGCAGAACATGCTGGCCCAGCTCGGCCAGGGGGTGTTCGACCACTCGGTCTGGTTCGCCGACACCGCGGCGCGGATCAAGCGCTCCCTGCCCCCGATCTTCATGACGGTCTACGGCAGTGACGACGACAACGCCGGCCCGCGGGTCCGCGACTTCCACGTCAACATCAAGGGCGACATGCCTGACGGGAGTCGCTACCACGCGCTGGACCCCGATACCTACTACTGGGCCCACGCCACCTTCTTCGACCAAGCGCTCTACTTCGCCGACACCTTCGTCAAGCGCCTCACCCGCGCCGAGAAGGAGCAGATGTACTCCGAATCCAAGACCTGGTACCGCCGCTACGGGGTCAGCGACCGGCCGATGCCCGCCGACTACACCGAGTTCGAGCGGTATTGGGACCACATGATCAACGACGTGCTCGTCGCCCACCCGACCGCCAAGTACGGTATCGGCTACGTCACCAAGGGCTTTCCCAAGCCCAAGGCGGTCCATCCACTGGTGTGGCGGCTGGTATCGCCGGTCTTCAACCCGGTGGCGGCCTTCCTCACCACCGGCGGAATGCCGCCGCGCACCCGGGAGGTGCTGGGCTTGCCGTGGAGTGGCCGCAAGGAGCGCGCCTATCAACTCTTCGCCGCGCTGTGGCGCTCCCGTGCGGTCAACTGGCTGTGGGATCATCTTCCGATGACGGTGCGCTACAACGGTTACGCCAGAAAAGGTTTCGCGCAGGCGTAGCATGGCTGACCCGTCCACCGAAGCGATCCTCGACGCCGCGCTCGTCGAGTTCGACCGGCATGGCATCCGACGGGTTGCGCTCGACGACGTGGCCCGCCGCGCCGGGGTGAGTCGCACGACGATCTACCGGCGGTTCGCCAACAAGGACGACCTGGTCGCCGCGGTGATGGACCGGGAGAACGTGCGACTGTTCGCCGACATCGCCGACGAACTCTCAAGCTCACGCCCGCAGAGCAATTACTACGTCGAGGCGTTCACCCAGGCGATCCTGCGCAGCCGCGAGCACCGGGTACTGCACCGGATGGTGCTCGACGAGCCCGCACTGACTCTGGAGCTGGCCCGCACCCACTATGCGGCCGCGGTCCTGCGAATCGAGCAGGCTCTGCAGGTGATCTTCCCGGCCGGTTTCGCCGAGCGGATCGGGCCGCAGGCCGTCCACGACCTGGCCGACTGTATCTGGCGATACGCCCTGATGATCCAGCTGCTGCCCAGTGCCGAACCGGTCGACACCGCTGACGACATCAGAGCCTTTGCCACCAAGCACTTTCTGCCCAGCCTTCCCGAGGCGTTGCGCACGGTGCCCGTTTAGTCGTCGCCGGGGCAGTCGATGTCGACATAGGCGGTGCCGGGTTGCATCGGCCCTCGCAGTGTCGGATGCACACCGGTGACCGTGCACCGGGCCAGTCCGCCGCTGAGTTGTCCGTTGAGTTGCACATCGTAGCCCTGGCCCTGCAGCTCGCTCACGACGTCAGCGGCGCTGTTCGTCGTCCTGGCCGACGCCGCGGCGACCGCGGGTGTGCTTGCCGCGCTCGACGCCACGATGAGCATCGCGCCAATTGTCTTGCTGCACTTGTTCATACCACTAGATAGCCGGTGAGGTTACAGATCAGGACGGCTGGATGGGTGGTGCGAGCACTTCGACCACGCCATCGCGTTCGCGAACATCGAAGTGCGGCAGCGGTTTGGGCGCGATCGGCAGGGCATGCGAGACCACTTGGCCGGCAGGGGAGAACGACGTCAGATGGCATGGGCACCGTAGCCGATCGGCGCCCTGGTCGAACCACAAGGCGCAGCCCTGGTGGGTGCAGATACCCGAGACCGCCGAGACCGCACCTTTGACCCGGCGGACGAATCCCTTGACCGAACCAAGATCGAACGCGTGAACGGAACCCTCGGTGAGTGCGGAACTGTCCGCGACGGCGCGCCATGCGCCGTCGGTGGGAGCCAGCTCGCCGCCGTCGCCCTGCTCGGCGACCGGGGAGAGTAGCCGGTCGACCGACACCGATGCGACCGCGGCAGTGGCCGCCGCCGCGGTTCCGATGATCACCTGGCGGCGGGTCGAGGAGATGGTGCGCCGTGGTGGTGGTGTCTCACCGGACATCTGCTGTGCCAGGCGGGCTTTGAGAGTGCCGACGAACTCCGGCGAGGGCGTATCGGCTCCCGGCCGGGCGGCGACCAGTTCGATGGCAGTTCGCAACTGGGCGGCCTCGAACTCGTTGGGATCGAATCCTCGGGGCGATCGTCCCGCCAACAGGTCCTCGATGGCGGTGTGCAATCCGCGATCGGTCATCACCGTGTCCCGTCGTCGATCTGCGCGGCCAGCCGCAGTGCGCGGTGTTGCAGAACCTTGGCGTTGTTCACGCTCACACCGAGCGCACCGGCCGTGTCACGAACCGAAAGTCCCTGCAGGAAACGGAGTTCCAGGACTCGTCGGTAGTTGTCGGGTAGGGCGGCGAGCACCGAGGTCAACCGTTGTGGCGCGGTGCTGGGGATGGGCTCTGCCAAGACTGGAACGGGAAGATCGTCGATAGTGGTGATCTGCTGTCCCATTGTGGAGCGCCAGTGGGCGGCCAGCACGGTGCGCGCCGTGGCACGTAGGTAGGACCGCACCTCGGCGACGCTCGCGGTCAACCGCAGTGGCCGCATCGCAGTCAGGAAGACCTCGGAGGTCAAGTCTTCGGCGTCCGGCCGGTTACCGACCCGGTTGAAGATGGTGCGGTAGACCCACAGAACGTTGTCCTCGTAGACCGCTTCCCAATTCGGGTAGCGCTCGTCGGACACCAGCCGCAAATCGGGGTGCGGCTCCCGTCTTTCGCGCGCGGGCATACATCCGCCTCTCGTCACATGCTCTAGATAGCGCGACGGGTTACACCCGAAGAGGGCTGTAACCGCGGGCCTATCTCTTGGTTAGACGTCCGCGCCGCGGACGCGGTTCACTCGAGGAGGACGCGATCATGACTCGCACCCGCGCCGGCACCGCTGCGGTGCTGGCCACCGCCGGCATCACCGCCCTGGTTGCCTGCTCGCACCCGGTCGCGACACCCGCACCGGACTTCGGCGCCAACGGTGGGACGCCGGTCGGTATGTCGGGAATGACCGGGATGCCGGTGCCGTCGAGTCAGTCTTCGGCGCCCGCCACGTCCGCCCAGCAGCCGGTTGTCGGCACCGCTGTCGACATCACCAATTTCGCGTTCACTCCGGCCACCCTGACGGTCAAGGTCGGTGACACCGTCACGTGGACCAACCATGACGAGGAACCGCACACCGTCGTCGCCGATGACGGGTCGTTCCACTCACCAGGCCTCGGGACCAACGACAAGTACACCTTCACGTTCACCGCGCCCGGCAGTTTCAGCTACCTCTGCAGCATCCATCCGTTCATGCACGGCACCGTGGTGGTGTCGGCATGACGGGGCAGCGCGATCCGCAGCAGATGACGCGCCGGCAGCTGATGCGCCACAGCGCCTGGTTCGGTGCCGCGGTCGGACTGAGCGTGGTCGGGGGCGAGGTGCTCTCCCACCTCGCGACCGCCCCGGCCGCGGTCAACGACCGCCCGACCCTGCGTTTTGCCCAAGTCAGCGACAGCCACATCGGTTTCACCGGAACGGCGAACCCGGATGTCACCGCGTCGTTCGGTCACGCGATCGACCGCATCAACAACCTCGGCTACACACCGGATTTCGTCATCCACACCGGCGACCTGACGCACGTGGCGACGCCGGCGCAGTTCGACCAGGTGAAGCAGATGATGAGCACGATGAAGACACCGCACGTGTTCACCGTGCCCGGTGAGCACGACTCGGTGGACGACGCCGGCCAGAAGTACCGTTCGGTGTTCGGTGCCGGAACTCGCGGCGACGGCTGGTACAGCTTCGACATCGCCGGGGTCCACGTCCTGGGCCTGGTGAACACGTTGAACCTCAAGAAGCTGGGTCACCTCGGTGTCGACCAGCTGGAGTTCATCGAGAAGGACCTTGCCCCGTTGCCATCGGACACCCCGATCGTCGTGTTCAGCCACATCCCGCTGTTCGCCATGTATCCGGACTGGGGATGGGGCACCGACGATGCCGCCCAAGCCCTGGGCTACATGCGCCGATTCGCCTCCGTCACCTGCCTCAACGGTCATGTGCACCAGGTCTTTTCCAAGACCGAGGGCAACGTCACCTTCTACAGCGCGACCACAACGGCCTATCCGCTTCCTGCTCCCGGCGACGGACCGGCCCCCAAACCGGTGACGCTGCCGGCCGGGCGGCTGCGCGACGCGCTCGGCATCCGGGAGGTCACCTACCGCCGGGGTGAACAGGCGCTGGCGCTGAAAGAGGAGCGGTTGCAATGACGCACCTGCGGACGGTCGGCATCGTGGTGGCCCTGGTGGTCAGCGCCGTGAGTCATGGGTACCTGTATCTGCAAGGCTATCGGCACATACCGCTGGTCGGCTTCGGCTTTCTCGCGCTGACCAGTGTCTTCGTGGCGCTCGCGGTGCTGATCACAGTCGGTGGGCCGGTCTGGCTTCGGCTGGCTGGCGCGACCGTCGCCCTGGCGGCGCTCGGCGCGTTCGTGATGTCACGCACCGTCGGGCTGTTGGGGTTCGTCGAGCGGGGATGGCAGCCCCAGCCACACGCGCTGATCAGCGTATTCGCCGAGCTCACCGTCGTCGGTCTGACCGTATGGTCACGGTGGGGAGTGGACTTCGGCGCCGGCCGCCCCGACGATGTGTAATCGTGGCATCGAGAACCGATCGGGGGGAGCGGATGCAGGATCGACAGGCCCTGCTGCATGGCATCGCGACGACGATCGATGCCGCGTTCGGGGCAGGAATTGCCGACGTGCATCCCCTTGGCGGCGAGTTCGACCAGACATTCGCCGCGACGACCGTCTCCGGTAGCCGGTGTGTCGTCAAGGTGTACCCAGCCCAGGACGTCGACGGCGTCCGGTGGCAGCACCGGCTGCTCGACCAGCTCGCCGGGAGTGTCCCGGTCGCCGCCGTCCGCCGGACGCGGTCCGGCGATGATGTCGTTCCACTGGGCGACGGCCGCTACCTGGGCATGTACTCGTGGCTGGACGGGACGCTGCTTGCCGATCTGCCGTCGCATCAGCCGGGCCTGCTCGCGGACTGGGGTGCCACCGCGGCGAGGATCGTGATCGCTCTGGCCGGTGCGCACGCCGTCGGGGCGGTACCGGCCACCCACACGTGGGATCTCCTGGCAGCTCCGCGCGCGCTCACCCAGGCGCTACCCGCGATCGACGTACCGACGCACCGCGAGATCGTCGACGAGGCACTTGCGCTCTTCGCCGACGTCGTCGCGCCCGCCGCGGCGTCGTTGCCCAAAAGTGTTGTGCATCAGGACCTCAATGACTTCAACGTGCTTGCCGACCCGGCCGGACAGCTGATCGCCGGTGTGATCGACTTCGCGGATGCGCTCTACACCGCCCGGGTGTGTGAACCGGCCATCGCCGGTGCGTACGCCATGCTGCGCAAGGACGACCCGGTCTCCGCGCTGGCCGAGGTGACCGCCGGGTTCCACCGGGTCATGCCGCTCACCGAGGCCGAGCTGGCGTTGGTCTTCCCGCTGGCCCGGGTCCGGCTCGCGGTCAACGCCGCCACCTGGACGGCTCGGCGTGCCGGACCAGCCAAGGTATACGGCCAGGCTCGTTCACAACACACCTGGCGGACACTGGAGCAACTGCGCGCTATCCCGCTGGACACGGCGCAGGAACGGATCCGTGGCGCCATCGGCACCGACTCGGTCGGAAGGACCCCGCATCGCCCATGAGCACCCCGCCACGGCCCGCCGCCCCCACCATGGTCAATGGATTTGACCCGCAACGGATCTCGGCGCTGTCCGCCAAGACCCGCGACGCGATCCAACGCCGCAACCAGGTGCTCGGCCCGGTGTACCGGCTGTTCTATGACGACCCCGTCGAGGTGCTCCGTGGCAGTGGCACCTACCTCTACGACTCGGACGGCAACCAGTACCTCGACGCCTACAACAACGTTCCCTGTATTGGGCACTCCCACCCGGCCGTCGCCGACGCCGTCGCGCGCCAACTGCACACAGTCAACACCAATACCCGCTATCTGCAGCCGAGCGTCACGGCATACGCCGAGGACTTGCTGTCCACCTTCCCGGCAGCGCTGTCGAACATCGTCTTCACCTGTTCGGGTTCGGAAGCCAACGACCTTGCCCTGCGGGTGGCCAAGTACGTCACCGGTAACCGCGGAATCATCGTGACCGCCAACGCCTACCACGGCGTCACCGAAACGGTAGCCGCCATCTCGCCGTCACTGGGCACCCACTCGCCACTGGACATCCATGTGCGCGTCGTCGAACCTCTCGACTGCGACCGGGCTGATCGTGGTGGGCACCTGAGAGACCAGATCCGTTCCGCCACTGAAGATCTGCACCGACACGGAGTGGGCCTCGCCGCCTTCATCGCCGACAGCATCTTCTCCTCCGACGGAGTGATCAGCGACCCGCCGGGCTTTCTCGCCCCGGCGATCGAGGAGGTGCACCGGGCAGGCGGGTTGTACATCGCCGACGAGGTCCAACCCGGGTTCGGCCGCACCGGCCAGGCGTGGTGGGGTTTTCAGCGCCACGGCATCGAGCCGGATATCGCCACCATCGGCAAGCCGATGGGTAACGGCATGCCGATCGCAGCGGCCATCTTCCGGCCCGATCTGCTCGTCGAATTCGGGCAGAACATCCGCTATTTCAACACCTTCGGCGGCAATACCGTCTGCATCGCCGCCGCACAAGCCGTGCTGGACACCATCCGCTCCGACGGTCTCATCGAGCGGGCGGCGCGCGTCGGCGCGCATCTGAAGGCTGGCGTACTGGCGGCCTCGTCCGAGAACCGCATCGTGGGTGACGTACGCGGTTGCGGGCTCTTCCTCGGCGTCGACGTCATCGACCCGGCCGACGGCACACCCGACCCCGCGCAGGCGGCGGCCGTCGTGAACGAGCTGCGCCGCAGGCGCGTGCTCATCTCCGCCTCGGGGCCGCGGGGCAACGTCCTCAAGATTCGTCCGCCGCTGGCGTTCGATGAACCCGACGCGGACCGGTTCCTGACGGAGTTCGCCGCCGCACTCGTCGCCGCGCAGTAGCCGCCGTGAGGTCAGGCGTGGCCGTCTGACCTCACGGAAACAACGCCGCCCTTGCCCGCCGGGCACGGCGGCGTTACAGTTCTGCACGCGTGGAATTCTTCACCCGCGGAATTCCTAACGACGACCTTCGGGGAGACTGGGTTGGCGACTCGACGTGTCCATACCGGTCGACGGCCCGGAACCACGACCACCCGTGAGCTGATCGAGGATGTCGCCCGCAAACAGTTCGCCGAACTGGGGTACGACCGCACCTCGATTCGCTCGGTCGCCAAACAAGCCGACGTTGATCCGGCGCTGGTCACCCACTTCTTCGGCAAGAAATGGGAACTGTTCCTGGCCGTCGTGGAACTTGCCGTCGATCCGCCGGCCCTCATCGAGACCGTGGTGACGGGTGATCAATCCTTGGTGGGGCTGCGGCTGGCCAACGTGCTCGTCGACACCCTCGACGACGAGACCCGCCGACGCCGGATGCTGAGCATGATGCGCGCCGCCACCTCCGAACCCGCCGCAGCGGAGCTGGTGCGCGAGTACCTGACACGAAATGTGTTGCTGCCCATCGCCGAACGCCTCGGTGTCCCCGACGCCGAGTATCGGGCAGCCCTGGTGATGTCGCAGGTCGTGGGTTTCACCATGGCCCGCTACGTGGTCGCCCTGAAGCCGCTGGAGACGAGGGCGCGCGACCGCGTCATCACCGACCTCGGAACTACGTTCCAGCACTACCTCCGTGGGGATCTCGCGCCGTGACGGGTGCTCATCCCTCGATCGGCCGGCTGCTGGTGCGTAGCTGGACGGTGGTGGTCGCCGTCGTGGTCATCGTGATCGCAGGCTTCTGTGTCTACCGCCTGCACGGCATCTTCGGCTCCCACAACGACGTCTCGGCCGGCGGGGCGCTTCCGAACGACAACACGGCCTCGACGCCCAAGCATCTGGTGATCGAGGTCTTCGGTGCCCCGGGTGCGGTGGCGTCGATCAGCTACCTCGACATCAACGCGCAACCCCAGCACGTCGCCGACGCCACGCTGCCGTGGTCCTACGACGTCACCACCACGCAGCCAGGTGTCTTCACCAACGTGGTCGCCCAAGGTAACACCGACTCCCTGGGATGCCGGATCACCATCGATGGCCAGGTCAAGGACGAGCGCACCACCACCACCCAGAACGCCTACACCTACTGCCTGGAGAAGTCCGGATGACCGAACAACAGCGGGAGGGCGTCGAGTTCGCCATCGCCCGCATCATTCGCCGGTTTTCCGTGCTGATCGTGCTGTTGTGGTTGCTGATCGCCGCAACGACCAACGTGTTCGTGCCGCTGCTGGAGGATGTCGGCAAGGCGCACAACGTCTCATTGATCTCACCGGACTCACCGTCGTTGCAGGCGATGAAGCGAATGGGAAAGGCATTCGGCGAGTACGACTCGGACAGCGTGGCGATGGTCGTGCTCGAAGGCGATCAGCCGCTCGGCCCGGATGCCCACTCCTACTACGATGCGTTGGTCCGCAAGCTGTCCGCTGACACCGCCCATGTACAGCATGTCCAGGATTTCTGGGGCGACCCGCTGACGGCAGGGGCGGCGCAGAGCAACGACGGTAAGGCCTCCTATGTGCAGTTGAATCTCGCTGGCAATCAGGGTGATTCGCTGTCTCTGCAGTCGGTCGACGCGGTTCGCGCGATCGTCGACCATACGCCACGTCCCCCGGGCGTGCGGACCTACGTGACCGGGGCGGCACCGCTGTTCGCCGACCAACTTTCGGTGGGCAGCGCGGGGGTCGGCAAGGTCACCGTCATCACCATCGTCGTGATCATGGCCATGCTGCTGTTCATCTACCGCTCGATCTCAGCGGCTGTCGTCACCCTGCTCACGGTCCTCGTGGAGCTCTCGGCGGCACGTGGCATCGTGAGCCTGCTGGCCAGCTCCGGGGTGATCGGACTGTCGACCTTCGCTACGAATCTGCTGACGCTACTGGTGATTGCCGCCGGCACCGACTACGCCATCTTCCTGGTCGGGCGCTACCACGAAGCCCGCCAGCTGGGAGAGGACCGGGAGACCGCTTTCTACACCATGTATCGCAGCACGGCGCATGTGATCCTCGGGTCGGGCCTGACGGTGGTCGGGGCGGTGCTATGTCTGAGTTTCACGCGGCTCCCGTATTTCAAGAGCATGGGTCCGCCGTCGGCGATCGGCGTGGCGGTCGCGTTGATGGCCGCGCTGACGCTGGCGCCCGCCGTGCTGTCGGTGGCATCGCTGTTCGGGCTGCTGGAGCCCAAGCGAGTATTGCGCACCCGGACGTGGCGGCGTATCGGGACTGCGGTGGTCCGATGGCCGGGCCCCATCCTCGTCGTCAGCGTCGGGGTGGCACTGATCGGGCTGCTGGCGTTGCCCGGCTACAAGACCAGTTACGACCAGCGGCGCTACCTGCCGGGTAGCGCGCCCGCGGTGGCCGGATACGCTGCCGCCGAACGGCATTTCTCCCAGGCCCGGCTCAACCCCGAGCTGCTGATGATCGAAACCGACCACGACATGCGCAACCCGGCCGACATGATCCTGTTGGAACGGGTGGCAAGGGCCGTCTTCCACACCCCGGGCATCGCCGAGGTGCAGTCGATCACCCGGCCGCTGGGCACCCCGCTGGATCACACGTCGCTGGGCTTCCAACTCAGTGCGCAAAGCGTCGGTCAGATCGAGAATCTGCCGTTCCAGCAGGCCCGAGCCGCCGACATCCTCAAGCAGGTCGCCGAGATCGACACCTCCATCGACACTCTGAGGCAACAGCTCGCGCTGCAGCAGCAGGCCAATGCCGCCACCGACGAGCAGGCCAAAGCCTTCCATCAGACTGTCGAGATCGCCCAGGAGCTGCGCGACAAGATCGCCAACTTCGATGATTTCTTCCGGCCGCTGCGCAACTACTTCTATTGGGAGCCACACTGTTTCGACATCCCGGCCTGTGCTGCGCTGCGCTCGATCTTCGATGCTCTCGACGGTGTCGATGCACTCACCGACCAGTTGGGCAATGTGACGGCCAGTCTGGACAAACTGACTGCCCTGCAACCGAAGTTGCTCGCGCTGATTCCCACCCAGATCGCCAGCCAGCAGGCCAACCGGGATTTGGCGATGACGAATTACGCCACCAACTCCGGGATCGCCGCCAACAGCGAGGCGAATCTTGCGAATGCTACGGCCATGGGCCAGGCGTTCGATGCGGCAAAGTCCGACGACTCGTTCTATCTTCCACCGGAGGTGTTCAGTAACCCCGAGTTCCAGCGTGGGCTTCGGCTCTTTCTCTCCCCGGACGGCAAGGCCGCCCGTCTGATCATCACCCATGACGGTGATCCCGCCACTCCCGATGGCATCGCTCATATCGCCGCACTACGCGCTGCGGCGAAGGAAGCCGTCAAAGGCACTCCACTGGGGAAGTCCGATATCTACTTGGGTGGGACCGCATCGACGTACAAGGACATCAGCGAAGGCGCGAAGTACGACCTGATGATTGCTGCGATCTCGGCGCTCAGCCTGATCCTGCTCATCATGGTGTTCGTGACGCGCAGTCTGGTCGCCGCCCTCGTGATCGTCGGCACCGTGGCGCTGTCCCTGGGGGCTTCGTTCGGGCTCTCGGTGCTGTTGTGGCAGGACCTGTTGGGGATCCAGCTGTACTGGATCGTGTTGGCACTATCGGTGATTCTGTTGCTCGCGGTGGGGTCGGACTACAACCTGCTTCTGATCTCGAGATTCAGGGAGGAGATCCACGCGGGGTTGAACACCGGCATCATCCGAGCGATGGTGGGCTCGGGCTCTGTCGTCACCTCTGCCGGTCTGGTCTTCGCCGCCACCATGGCCGCGTTCGTGTTCAGCGATCTGCGTGCCATCGGCCAGGTCGGCACGACGATCGCGCTCGGTCTGCTGTTCGACACCCTGATCGTGCGCTCGTTCATGACGCCGTCGATCGCGGCGCTGCTGGGCCGCTGGTTCTGGTGGCCGCAACGGGTGCGCCCGCGCCCCGCCAGCCAGATGCTTCAGCCGTACGGAACACGCTCGTCGGTGCGCCAACTTCTGCTGTGGGATGACGACGACGAGCACAGCGGCGCGAAGTCCGGGACGGTGACCCAGTGAGCGTATGGGGCATGTTGACCGTGATCTCCTACATCGCCATCTTCTGTTTCGCCGCTGGAGCATTCGTCGTGGTGCAACGTCTGCTCGGCCGGCCCAAGACCCCGTTGAGCGAAGCGGTGGGAGGCTCCACGGCGGTTTTGCGCAAGGTTCGCAAGAAGCAACCGATGTCCGCCGACGAGCTGGCGCTGGCCGCCCAGATCATCACCGATCGCCGGTCACCTCTGGCGTTCTGCATCCCGGCCGCGATCATCACCGTCGGATGCATCTACGTCTTCGGCAGCCTCGAACAGCTGCACGGCCGCGACCCGTCGCTGCGGACGTTCATCGGGCTGATCCCGATGCTGGCCGGAACCAACCTCACCATGCAGCTGCTGCGGGTGGCGGCGCTCAAGCGCCGGCTGCCCGCAGCCCCGACCGACGACGCACACGAACCGATCGCGACGGCGGCCCACGGCTGAGGCCGACGACGTACAGTGCCGATGTGACCTCGCTTGACGCCATCGCTCCGGCGTTCGTCCGCATGGCCCATCGCATCGTGTGGGCGTCGGTGGCCACCGTGGATTCCGGCGGCCGCCCGCGCAGCCGGGTGCTGCACCCGATCTGGGAGTGGGACGGCGAGCAGTTGCAGGGCTGGATCGCCACCGTCCCCACTCCGCTGAAACGGGCTCACGTACAGGCGAATCCCTACGCGTCGATCACCTACTGGGCGCCAAACCACGACACCTGTACTGCGGAGTGCAACGTGCAGTGGGCGTTCGACGACGACGTCCGTGCCGCGATCTGGGAGAAGTTCAAGAACGCGCCCGCGCCGGTCGGGTACGACCCGGCGATCATCCCGCAGTGGTCCGGCGGCCCCACGTCCGAGGCGTTCGCGGTGCTGCGCCTGCAGCCCTGGCGGCTGCGGGTCATGCCCGGCACGGTGATGACCGCGGGCTCTGGCGAACTGCTCAGCTGGCGCGCCTGAGCAGCACCGCGTTCTCGAACGGGAGCGCCGAGAAAATCGGCCGCCACAACCCCGAAACATGTTCAGCCGCTTGAGCTTTACTCATCACCCGCGGGTCGGCTACCACGAAGGTGCGACCGTAGCGTTTGAGCCGTCCGCCGCCAGTGGCGGTGATGTTCTTCAGCCAGTCACGGTCGGGGCCGTACGTCAGCAGGATCGCGACACCCTCGTCCGTGGTGAACACGGTCAGCGGCGTGCGGAACTGTCGGCCCGACTTGCGTCCGGTGTGCTCGAGAATGCCCATCGTCGGGATGAACCCCGCCCACAGTCGCTGCACCGGGTTGGTCACGTGCCGGTTGAACCGAGCCAGCCATTGCGGCAGTTGCATCACCCAATCATCGCGCCGAGTCTGCGTACAGATCGCAATTCGGGGTGAAAACACGATCTACGCGCAGAATCGGTGCGGCCAGCGCAGACTCGATCAACCCAGACTCAGCGTCAGCCGACCGCCGTGCGAATCCAGCTCCACCACATCGGGGCAGCGGCGCTGCAGTTCACCGATCAGCCGGGCCCGCAGGGTGTGGTCGGCCGCGGGGCAGCTCTCGCAGGCTCCCCCGAGGTGGATGCTCACCACGTCACCGTCCCGCGAGGCCTCGACCGAACCGCCGTGGGAGCGCACGAAGTCGCCGACCGAGCCGTCCAGCAGGTCAGCGACCACCCGCTCCAACACCTCCCCGGGCGCGGGCTCGACCACCCACTGATCCGGTGCCGCCAGGGCCTCGCGCACCGCCGCTGACACCGCGGGTCCGGCGGTCCGCCAGGACATCCCGTCGCGCAGCCACAGCCAGACGGCGGCTGGCTCCACCAGCCCAGCCGTCAGCGTGCCGTCGGCAAAGAGTCCGCCGAGCGAGCCCGGTGCGGACACCACCCGGCCGGTAGCAACCCCGTCGGTGCCGACCACCCAGCGCACCGCCTGCGGCTCGCCGCTGACTCGCTCGGCGTGCAGTGCGATCACCACAGCGCCGCCACGACCGAGCGCGCCGCGAACGCCAGCACCCAGGCCAGCACGAACATGTAGGCCCACGCGATCGCCGGCCACTTCCACGAACCGGTCTCGCGGCGCAGCACACCCACTGTCGACATGCACTGCAGCGCGAACATGAAGAACACCAGCAGGGCGGTGATGGTTGGTGCGTCGAAGAGCAGCCGGCCTTGTGACGGTCCGCTCTGCACCCGCATCTGGCGCAGCGAATCCGCCGGGTCCTCGGGATCCTGGGCGGCGGCGACCTGGCCCAGGGTCGCCACGAAGGTCTCCCGCGCGGCCAGCGAGGACAGCACGCCGATGTTGATCCGCCAGTCGAAGCCCAGCGGCGCGAACACCGGTTCCAGCGCCCGGCCCACCGAGGCGCCGTACGAGTGGTCCAGCACGTAGGCCGATACCGCCGCGGAGTCCGAGGTGTCGACACCGGCTGTGGCGATCTCGGCGTCGTGGCGCAGCGGCAGGTTCAGCAGCACCCACAGCAGCACCGTCGTCGCCAGGATGATCGAGGAGACCTTGCGCAGGAAGGCCGACGCGGCGGTCCACACCTCGGCGGCCACGGTCTTCAGCCGCGGCACCTGGTAGGGCGGCATCTCCATGTAGAACGGCAGCGCGGCGCCGCTGCGGGAGGTGAAGCGCTTGAACACCGCCGCCACCGTCATCGCCGACAGTGCGCCCAGCAGATACAGCGCGAACATCACCACACCGCGGGCGCTGAACGGCCCGATCTTGGCGTCGGCGCCCAGCAGCATGCTGATCAGCAGGATGTACACCGGCAGCCGCGCCGAGCAGGTCATCAGTGGCGCGCCCATCATGGTCGCCAACCTGTCCTTGGCCGACGGCAGCGATCGGGTCGCCATGATGCCGGGGATGGCGCACGCCACCGAGGACAGCAGGGCCACGAACGCGCGGCCCTCCAGACCGGCCCTGGCCATCACACGGTCCATCAGGAACGCCGCGCGCGCCAGGTAGCCGGTACCTTCCAGCAGCGCGATCAGCACGAACAGCAGCACGATCTGCGGCACGAACACCAGCACGCTGCCGACGCCGCCGATGATCGCCTGGGACAGGAACGCCGACAGCCACGACACGTGGACGTGCGCGGCCACCAGGTCGCCGAGCCAGCCGAAGAACTGTGCGACGTAGTCCTGCAACGGGGCGGCGACGGTGAAGATGGTCTGGAAGAAGACGAACATCGTCAGCAGGAAGATCAGGGTGCCGGCGACCGGGTGCAGCAGCACCGCGTCGATGCGGCGGGTCCGGTGATCGAGGTCGGGCACTTCGTAGCCCGCGGCGGCCAGCACCGAGTCCACCCAGGCCGTCACCTCGGCGATGTCGGTGGGCGGCAGCACCACCGGCGTACTCCACGCCTCGTGGTCGGCCATGGCCGCGCGCAGCGCCTCCACCCCATCCCGATGCCCGGCCACCACCGGCACCACTGGGACGCCGAGCGCGCGGCTCAGCGCCCTGACGTCGAGCGTGCCGCGGCGCCGGGCCAGGTCGTCGGTGAACGTCAGCACCACACAGACCGGCAGCCCGGTCTGCAGCAGTTGGGCCAACAAGCCCAGCGAGCGGCGCAGCGTGGTGGCGTTGAGCAGAACCAACAGCGCATCGGGAACGTCGACGCGGCTGTTGAGCTGGTCGGTGTCGAGGACGTCGACGACGATCTGCTCGTCGGGGCTGATCGGATCCAGGCTGTAGGTGCCGGGGAGGTCCTCGACGACGACGGTCTGCTCACCGAGCCGCATCCGGCCCTCGAAGCGGGCCACGGTGACGCCCGGGTAGTTGCCGGTCTTGGCGTGCAGGCCGGTCATCGCGTTGAACAGGGTGGTCTTGCCCGAGTTGGGGCTGCCGACGACCGCGAAGCGGGTCAGCCCGACGTTGGCCTCGGCGGTTCCCCCGCCATGGTGGTGATGTCCGCTCACCTGACCCGTTCCACATGGATGCAGCGCGACTGGGTGGTGCGCAGGGCGATTTCGTAGTCACCGACCCGGAAGATCACCGGGTCACGCAGCGGAGCGCGGCGCACCATGGTGACCTCGATGCCGGGGACGATGCCGAGATCGAAGAACCGGCGGGCGGTGCTGGCAGCGACTTCGTCGCCGTAGCCGACGACCGTGGCTCGCTGGCCGCGCTCGAGGTCGGCGAGGGTGACGGTGGCAGCGGCATCCACCTCGGAGCCGGACGCCAGCTGGCGTCGGCTCATACGGTCGGATACCGAAGACACGGCTACGAGAATATGCGTACCCGTCAGTGCGGTTCCTGTGAGTGACCCGTCGGGCAGGGCCCGACTTCGCGACCTCGGTCCGGGAATTTCTCGCCCCCCGTCATGTGTTCAGACGAGTGCACGCTTATGTAACGTTGTTCTATAAGGAACAGCGACGTCTTGACGGGAGGACCACCTCATGACCACCAACGTCGTCTTCATCCACGGATTGTGGGTCGCCGCCACGGCTTGGCAGCCGTGGATCGACCACTTCGCCGCCCAGGGCTACCAGGCCATCGCCCCGGCCTGGCCGGGTGAACATGAAACCGTCGCCGCCACCCGCGAAAACCCTTCGGATCAAGCGGGTTTCGGCATCGACGAGCTGACCGACCACTTCGCGAAGATCCTCGGCCAGTTCGATACCCCGCCGGTGGTCATCGGGCACTCCTTCGGCGGGCTGATCGCCCAGAAGCTGCTCGGCCAGAACAAGGCCGCTGCCGCCGTCGCTATCGATCCCGCCCCGATCAAGGGCGTCAAGCCGCTGCCGATCGCACAGCTGCGCTCGGCCTTCCCGGTCCTGGGCAACCCGCTCAACCGTGGCCGCGCCAAAGGGCTTACCCAGGCGCAGTGGCGCTACGGATTCGGCAATGCGCTGACTCCCGCCGAGTCGGATGCGCTGTGGGATCAGTGGTCGATCCCGTCGCCGGCCAAGCCGTTGTTCCAGGCCGCGGTCGCGAACTTCGCCCCGAACTCGCCGGCGAAGGTCGACACCGCCAACAGCGCTCGTGGGCCGTTGTTGATCACCGCGGGCACCGCCGACCACACCGTGCCCTACGTCAGCGCCAAGGCCGCACATGGCTTGTACCGGAAATCGGATGCGATCACCGACTTCCACGCGTTCGACGGTCGCGGCCACTCGCTGACCATCGATGCGGGGTGGCGTGAGGTTGCCGACACCACGCTGGCCTGGCTGGCCGACCGGGGTGCCGCCGGCCGGTCATGACGAGAACACCGCGACGGCGGCGCACCGCCAGCGAACAGGTCTCGGCCGTGGTTCTACACGCGGCCGAGACCGTGCTGGATCGCGACGGGACGCCCGGTGTCACGATTCGCGCCGTCGCCCATGAAGCCGATGTCGCGCCCATGAGCGTCTACAACCGGTTCGCGAACAAGGAAGCCCTGCTGGCTGCGCTGGCGATGCGGGCGCTCGACGACCTCGACGTCGTCATCGAGAAGCCGTCCGATGGCGCTCCCGTGGAACGGTTTCGCCAGGCCTGCCGCAACTACCGCAGCTACGCGCTGAGCCACCCCGCCCGGTACGGGTTGATCTTCTCGAACGGAAGCCCGCTGGCGGACCAGACGTCGGCCGCGGCAGCCCACGGGCGGCCCGTCTTCGGCGTGCTGGTGGATTTGGTCCGCGCCTTCGCCACCGGTGCGGCGGCCAAGAATCCGACCGAAGCCGCCCAGGCCGTCTGGAGTGCGGTGCACGGCGCCGTCACCATCGAGATCGCCGGAATCGGGCAAACGCCCGAACCCGCCGCCAGCTTCGAGCATCTGCTTGATCTGTTGGTCGCCGGGCTGGGGTGAACAGGCTGGTCAGCGGGCTGCTACACCCTGTAGTTGACCACCCCGGCCGGGCTGGGACACTGGTGGCCATGAGCAGTACGGATCAGGCCGCCCCGACCGCCGCCTCGGCGCGGCTGTTCGCGCAGGCCTGCGAGGTCATTCCCGGCGGGGTGAACTCCCCGGTGCGGGCTTTCAACTCGGTAGGCGGCACGCCGCGCTACATCACCTCGGCCAACGGCTACTGGCTGACCGACGCCGACGGCAACCGCTACATCGACCTGGTGTGCTCGTGGGGGCCGATGATCCTCGGCCACGCCCACCCGGCCGTCGTCGAGGCGGTGCAGCGGGCCGCCGCCGACGGGTTGTCGTTCGGGGCGCCGACGCCGGGGGAGACCGACCTGGCTGCCGAGATCGTGGCGCGGATGGCGCCGGTGGAGCGGGTACGGCTGGTGAACTCCGGCACCGAGGCCACCATGAGTGCGGTGCGCCTGGCCCGAGGGTTCACCGGCCGCTCCAAGGTGATCAAGTTCTCCGGCTGCTACCACGGGCACGTGGACGCCCTGCTGGCCGACGCCGGCTCCGGCGTGGCGACGCTGGGGCTGCCGTCCTCACCCGGGGTCACCGGTGCCACCGCTGCCGACACGATCGTGTTGCCCTACAACGACATTGCTGCGGTTGAGGAGACCTTTACGAAATTCGGCGACACCATCGCCGCGGTCATCACCGAAGCCAGCCCGGGCAATATGGGTGCCGTGGCACCGCTGCCGGGCTACAACGTCGCGCTGCGCCGCATCACCGCCGAGCACGGCGCACTGCTGATCATGGATGAGGTGATGACGGGCTTCCGGATCAGCCGAAGTGGTTGGTACGGGGTCGATCCCGTGGACGCCGACCTGTTCACCTTCGGCAAGGTGATGAGTGGTGGACTGCCCGCCGCCGCGTTCGGCGGGCGCCGCGACGTGATGGAGCGGCTGGCCCCGCTGGGGCCGGTGTACCAGGCCGGGACGCTGTCGGGTAACCCGGTGGCGGTGGCCGCCGGGCTCGCGACCCTGCGCAACGCCGACGACGCGGTGTACGCGAAGCTCAACGTCAACTCCGACCGGCTGGCCGCACTGCTCACCGACGCGCTCACCGAGGCCGGGGTCATCCATCAGGTGGCGCGGGCGGGCAGCTTCCTGTCGGTGTTCTTCACCGACGAGCCGGTCACCGACTTCGCCTCGGCGCGGGCCAGCCAGACCTGGCGGTTCCCGGCGTTCTTCCACGCACTGCTCGCCGGTGGGGTGTACGCGCCGCCGAGCGCATTCGAAACCTGGTTCGTCTCCGCGGCTTTGGATGACGACGCCTTCGATCGGATTGCCGCGGCGCTGCCGGCGGCGGCGCGTGCTGCCGCGGAGGCCAAGCCATGAGCGATCGGACCCAGGCCGATGCGCCGGCCGCGAGCGTCCGGACGACCGTGCACGTCATGCGCCATGGCGAGGTCTACAACCCGCAAGGCATTCTCTACGGGCGGCTACCGGATTTCCATCTCTCCGACCGCGGCCGTGCCCAGGCCGAGGCGGTGGCCAGCTGGCTGGCCAGCCGCGACATCGTCTATGTGGTGGCCTCACCGCTGGAGCGCGCGCAGGAGACTGCCGCGCCGATCGCAGCCCACCACGGTCTGGCGGTCGACGTCGACGGGGAACTCATCGAGTCGCTCAACGTGTTTCAGGGTGAGAAGGTCTCGCCGGGGGACGGTGCGCTACGGGATCCGCGCAACTGGTGGCACCTGCGCAACCCGCGCCAGCCGTCCTGGGGCGAGCCCTACCACCAGATCGCGGTGCGCATGAAGGCCGCCGTGGACCGGGCCCGGGAAAAGGCCAGCGGCCACGAGGCGGTGTGCGTCAGCCACCAGCTTCCGGTCGAGACGCTGCGCCGTGCGATGAATGACCAACCGCTGCATCATTTCCCGACTCGGCGGTTGTGCAACCTGGCGTCGCTGACGTCGTTCTACTTCGACGGCGACGACTACGTCGGCTGGGGTTACGCGGAGCTCGGCGGGCGGTGAAGCGGCTGGCGGTCTTCCTGGTGGCGGCGGCGCTGTTGGCCGGCTGCTCCACCGGCGACGACGCCGTCGCCCAGGGCGGGACGTTCGAGTTCGTCGCGCCGGGCGGCAAGACCGATATCTTCTACGACCCGCCGGCCAGTCGCGGTACGCCCGGTCCGCTGTCGGGTCCGGAGCTGATGGACCCGTCGAAGACCGTCTCGCTCAAAGATTTCGCAGGCAAGGTCGTCGTCGTCAACGTCTGGGGTCAGTGGTGTGGCCCGTGTCGCTCGGAGATCACCCAACTGGAGAAGGTCTATGACCAGACCCGTGACCTCGGGGTGGCGTTCCTGGGAATCGACGTGCGCGACAACGACATCAGCGCGCCGCAGGACTTCGTCGTCGACCGTAAGGTGAGCTTCCCGTCCATCTACGACCCGGCGATGCGCACCATGATCGCCTTCGGCGGCAAGTATCCCACCACCGTCATCCCGTCCACCGTCGTCCTCGACCGCGAGCATCGGGTGGCCGCGGTGTTCCTGCGTGAACTGCTCGCCGAGGACCTGCTGCCCGTGGTGCAGCGCCTCGCGGCGGAACCGGCACCGAAACCTGCCGCACCATGACCGGATTCGCGCAGACCGCCGCCGCGGGCCCGCTGCTGCTGGCCCTCGGTGTCTGCGTGCTCGCCGGGCTGGTGTCGTTCGCGTCGCCCTGCGTGGTCCCACTGGTGCCCGGCTACCTGTCCTATCTGGCCGCCGTCGTCGGGGTCGACGATCTCGACGCGGCCACCGGGCAGGTGGCGATCAAGACCCAGCGCTGGCGGGTGGCCGGGTCGGCGCTGCTCTTCGTCGCCGGCTTCACCGCGGTGTTCGTGCTCGGCACCGTGGCCGTGCTGGGGATGACGACCACGCTGATCACCAATCAGATTCTGCTGCAACGGGTCGGCGGCGTGCTGACCATCCTGATGGGGCTGGTGTTCATCGGGTTCGTCCCCGCCCTGCAGCGCCAGGCCCGGTTCACCCCGCGCCGGCTCGCCGGGGTGGCCGGTGCGCCGCTGCTGGGTGCGGTGTTCGGGTTGGGCTGGACACCGTGCCTGGGGCCGACCCTGACCGGGGTGATCACCGTCGCCTCGGCCACCGACGGTGCCAACGTGGCCCGCGGGGTGGTGCTGGTGATCGCCTACTGTCTGGGCCTGGGGATCCCGTTCGTGCTGCTGGCCCTCGGATCAGGCTGGGCGGTCAACGGATTCGGGTGGCTGCGCCGCCACACCCGGGCCATCCAGATCTTCGGCGGCCTGCTGCTGATCGCCGTCGGCCTGGCCCTGGTCACCGGACTGTGGAACGACTTCATCTCCTGGGTGCGCGACGCGTTCGTCTCCGATGTGAGGCTGCCGATATGACCACCACCTCCCCGCGAGCAGACGCACAATCGCACAAATCGGGCTCTCCGGGTGCGATTATGCGTCTGCTCGTCGGGTGGCTGCGGGCCGGCTGGCGTGCCCTGACCTCGATGGGCACCGCTCTGGTGCTGCTGTTCCTGCTCGCGCTTGCTGCTGTCCCCGGCGCACTGCTGCCGCAGCGCAGCCTCAATGACGCCAAGGTCGAGCAGTACCTCGCCGACCACACGATCATCGGGCCGTGGCTGAACCGGCTGCAGTTCTTCGAGGTGTTCTCCAGTTTCTGGTTCACCTCGATCTACGTGCTGCTGTTCATCTCACTGGTCGGCTGCCTCACTCCGCGGATGCTCGACCATGTCCGCACCCTGCGCTCCACCCCGGTGCCCGCCCCGCGCAATCTCTCCCGGCTACCGAAGTTCGCCAGCGCCGAGGTGGCCGGCACTCCGGAGTCGGTGGCCGCCGACATCAGCGGACGGCTCGGCGGCTGGCGGCGGGTCGTCCGCCAGGACGGCGAGGTCACAGAGATATCGGCCGAGAAGGGCTACCTGCGGGAGTTCGGCAACATCGTCTTCCACTTCTCGCTGCTGGGCCTGCTGGTGGCGATCGCCGTCGGCAAGCTGTTCGGCTACGAGGGCAACGTCATCGTCATCGCCAACGGCGGCCCAGGTTTCTGCTCGGCCTCCCCGGCCGCCTTCGACTCGTTCCGCGCCGGCAACAGCGTCGACGGCACCTCGCTGTATCCGATGTGCATCAAGGT
The DNA here is from genome assembly GCF_010731855.1 of Mycolicibacterium anyangense. Classification (NCBI taxonomy): domain Bacteria; kingdom Bacillati; phylum Actinomycetota; class Actinomycetes; order Mycobacteriales; family Mycobacteriaceae; genus Mycobacterium; species Mycolicibacterium anyangense. Next base: position 4,984,865 of record NZ_AP022620.1, read on the forward strand.
CAACGACTTTCAGGCCCGCTACCTGCCGGGAGGGCAGGCCACCTCGTTCGCCTCGAACATCGACTATCAGGCCGGCGATGACCTGGCGACCGGCACCTGGCGGCCGTACCGCCTCGAGGTCAACCACCCGCTGCGCATCGGCGGTGACCGGGTGTACCTGCAGGGCCACGGCTATGCCCCGACCTTCACCGTCACCTTTCCCAACGGGCAGAAACGCACCCAGACCCTGCAGTGGCGGCCCGACGATCCGCGCACGCTGCTGTCCTCGGGCGTGATCCGCGTCGACCCGCCCGGCGGCATGTATCCGGATGCCACCGAGCGCCGCAAGCACCAGCTCGCGATCATGGGCCTGTTCGCCCCGACCGCCGAGTTCGACGGCACCCTGCTGTCGTCGAGCTACCCCGCACTCAACGACCCGGCCGTCGCCATCGACATCTACCGTGGTGACACCGGGCTGGACAGCGGACGCCCGCAGTCGCTGTTCACCCTCGACCACCGGCTGCTCGAGCAGAAGCGGCTGACCAAGGTCAAGCGCATCAATCTGCGCCAGGGGGAACAGGTGCGGCTCGACGACGGCACCGTGGTCAGGTTCGACAGTGCCACCCCGTTCGTCAACCTGCAGGTGTCCCACGACCCGGGCCAGGTGTGGGTGCTGGTGTTCGCCATGTCGATGATGGCCGGCCTGCTGGTCTCCCTGATCGTGCGCCGCCGGCGGGTGTGGGCCAGGATTGAACCCGCATCCCAGCCCGGTACGGTGAGTGTCGAGCTGGGCGGTCTGGCCCGCACCGACAACTCCGGGTGGGGCAGCGAGTTCGAGAAGCTCACGGAGCGGTTGTTGACGGACGCGGCGCCGTCGAAAGAGAAGGTCTGAGCGTGAATACCGAACACATCGACATCGGCCTGGCTCGGTACTCCGACTGGGCGTTCACCTCCACGATCGTCGTCCTGGTGGGCGCGCTGCTGCTGCTGGCCGTCGAGCTGGCCTACAGCCGCGGACGCAAGGCCGAGGCGCGTGAGCTGGTGGCGGCAGGGACCGGAGCCGTCACCGCCGACAGCGACCGCCCCGGTGTCGTCGTCGACGCCCCGACGCGCTCGACCGACGAACGGATCGGCAAGGCCGGCCTGGCCCTGGTCTACGTCGGCATCGCGCTGCTGTTCGCCTGCATCGTGCTGCGTGGCCTGGCCACCATGCGCGCGCCCTGGGGCAACATGTACGAGTTCATCAACCTGACCGCGTTCAGCGGATTGGTGGCGGCCGCGGTGGTGCTGCGCAAGCCGCAGTACCGCGCGCTGTGGGTGTTCGTGCTGTTCCCGGTGCTGATCCTGCTGGCGGTGTCCGGCAAGTGGCTCTACACCAACGCCGCGCCCGTCATGCCCGCGCTGCAGTCCTACTGGCTGCCCATCCACGTCTCGGTGGTCAGCCTGGGCTCCGGGGTGTTCCTGGTCGCCGGTGTGGCCAGCATCCTGTTCCTGCTGAAGATGTCGAAGTTCGGACAGCCGGACCAGACCAGCGCCCTGGCCAACATCGTGGCCAAGCTGCCCGACGCCCAGACCCTGGACCGCATCGCCTACCGCACCACCATCTTCGCGTTCCCGATCTTCGGGTTCGGTGTGATCTTCGGCGCAATCTGGGCCGAGGAGGCGTGGGGCCGGTACTGGGGCTGGGACCCGAAGGAGACGGTGTCGTTCATCGCCTGGGTGGTCTACGCCGCCTATCTGCACGCCCGCTCGACGGCTGGTTGGCGTGACAAGAAGGCCGCCTGGATCAACGTGGTCGGATTCGTCGCGATGGTCTTCAATCTGTTCTTCATCAACCTTGTGACGGTCGGGCTGCACTCCTACGCCGGAGTGAGCTGACCCGAGCCTGCGCTAGGCTTTGGAAGTACCGCACGAGAATCACTCGACCCGAAACGAAAGTCAGGGGGAAGTGCACGTGTCCGATCATCATGGTCCGCGTCCGGCCCGCGAATTGACTGATGCGACAACGGTGTTCCGCGCGCAGCGGTTCTCCGACCCGGCGACCTCGGCACCCCAGCCGGAGCCCGATTGGCTGACGGCGACGCCGCCGATCGGCATACCGCTCGATCCGATACCGGCGGCGGCGCCGTACTACAACTCCTATGTCAACGAGGTGCCTCCGGTGCCGTCGTACCGGCCGACTGTGCCGCCGACGCCGTACCCGGACCTGTCGACCAGTGCGCTGCTGCGCCAGGTCAAGACGCCGCCGTCGTCGGGTTGGCGCCGGCTGCTCTATCTGGCCTCCGGCAAGCTCATCAACGTCGGCGAGAGCCCGCGGGACGCCCAGAACAAGAACCTCGTAGCGCAGGTCAACCGGCCACTGCAGGGTTGCTACAAGATCGCGCTGCTGTCGTTGAAGGGTGGCGTCGGCAAGACCACCATCACCGCGACGCTGGGCGGAACGTTCGCCACGGTCCGCGGGGACCGGGTGATCGCGGTCGACGCCAACCCCGACCGCGGCACCCTGAGCCAGAAGGTGCCGCTGGAGACCCCGGCCACGGTGCGTCACCTACTGCGCGACGCCGAGGGCATCGAGCGCTACAGCGACGTCCGCAGCTACACCTCGCAGGGCCCGAGCCGGTTGGAGGTGCTGGCCTCCGAGAGCGACCCGGCTGTGTCGCAGGCGTTCAGCGCCGAGGACTACGACCGCGCGCTGGAGGTGCTGGAGCGCTTCTACAGCCTGGTCCTCACCGACTGCGGCACCGGTCTGATGCACTCGGCCATGGCGTCGGTGTTGGCCAAGGCCGACACTCTGATCGTGGTGAGTTCAGGGTCGGTGGACGGCGCGCGCAGCGCCTCGGCGACGCTGGATTGGCTCGACGCTCACGGGCATCAGGATCTGGTCCGCCGATCGGTGTGCGTGATCAACGCCGTGCGCCCACGGTCCGGCAAGGTCGACATGCAGAAGGTCGTCGACCATTTCTCGCGGCGGTGCCGGGCGGTGCGGGTGGTGCCGTTCGACCCGCACCTGGAAGAGGGCGCCGAAATCGATCTGGACCGGCTACGGCCCAAGACCCGTGCGGCGTTGATCGAGCTGGCCGCGGTGGTGGCCGACGGCTTTCCCGCCGCCAATCATGACGAGCGGTTCGGCTAGCGCGGGTTGTTCGGGTTGTTGTTGTCCCCGTGGGTGAGCCGCCACAGAAAGTCCGGGTCGTCATCGGGTCCGATGACACGCGTCTTGGGGCGGTTCGCCTGCGCGCGAACGGCGCGCCATCCGACGTAGACCACGGCGGCGATGATCAAGGCGAGCAGCAGGTACAGCACAACAACCTCCTTGGTCCGAATATACGCGCGTCGGTAGGCTCGGCGCCGTGTCAGACAATTCGGGCGGCTCGACGGGCCGCATGCTCCGGGACGTCGTCGTGTACACGCTGGCGAGGCTCGTCTTGGTGGTCGTGCTGACCGCTGCGATCTATTACTTCGCCCAGCTGATCGGCATTCACCAGTTCCCGCTCGTGATCGCGATGCTGTTCGCGATCGTCATCGCCCTGCCGTTGGGTATCTGGCTGCTGGCGCCGCTGCGCAAGCGCGCCACCGCCAGCATCTCCGCGATCGACGAGCGGCGCCGCAGCGATCGCGAGCAGTTGCGTGCCCGGCTGCGCGGGGACAAGTCCGGGCAGTAGCTAACCCAGCACCAGGGCCACCGCGACCGCGATCGACCACACCAGCATCGTCAGGCCGGTATCGCGCAGTACCGGGATGAGGTCGCGGCCGCCGAGCCCGCGACGCACCGGACCGGCGGCCCGCACCGCCAGCGGTGTCGCCACCAGGCCGACCGCGCACCACGGGGTGGCCGCGGTCAACGCCACGGTCAGCACTGCGGCCAGGCCGAGCAGCGCCAGATACAACGCCCGGGTCCGGGCGTCCCCGAGCCGCACCGCCAGCGTGGTCTTGCCCGCCACGGTGTCGGTGGGGATGTCACGCAGGTTGTTGGCGACCAGCACGGCCGAGGACAACGCTCCGGTCGCCACCGCCAGCACCGCTCCGACCCAGTCGACCCGCAGCGCCTGGGTGTACTGCGTGCCCAGCACCGCCACCAGTCCGAAGAACACGAACACGGCGACCTCACCGAGGCCTGCGTAGCCGTAGGGCCGGGAGCCGCCGGTGTAGAGCCACGCCCCGGCGATACAGGCCACCCCGACGGCGATCAGCCAGGGCGCGCTGAGGATCGCCAGCGCCAGGCCGGCGACCGCGCCGACGGTAAGGCTCGCCACGGCGGCGGTCAGCACCGCGCGCGGGCTGGCGAGTTTGGAGCCGACCAGCCGCAGCGGGCCGGAGCGCACGTCGTCGGTGCCGCGGATGCCGTCGGAGTAGTCATTGGCGTAGTTCACGCCGACGATCAATGCCATCGACACGGCCAGGGCCAGCAGCGCCTTCCACCACACCGCGGCATGCAGCCAGGCCGCGGCTCCGGTGCCGGCGATCACCGGTGCGATCGCGTTGGGCAGGGTCCTGGGTCTGGCCCCCTCGATCCACTGCGCAACGCTTGCCATGCCCGACATCGTCGCACGCAGCGAATGGCTCACAATGGTCGGATGATCGGAGTCATCGGCGGTAGCGGCTTCTACAGCTTCTTCGGTGCCGACGCCCGCAGCGTCAACCTGGACACCCCCTACGGCGAGCCGAGCGCGCCCATCACCGTGGGCCAGGTGGGGGAGCACGAGGTGGCGTTCCTGCCGCGGCACGGTCTGAGCCACGAGTTCTCGCCGCACACCGTGCCGTACCGGGCCAACATGTGGGCGCTGCGTGCACTCGGGGTGCGACGGGTGTTCGGGCCGTGCGCGGTGGGCAGCCTCACCCCCGAACTCGGGCCGGGCTCGATTGTCGTTCCCGATCAACTCGTGGACCGCACCCGCGGCCGTGCCGACACCTACTTCGACTCCGGCGGTATCCATGTGGGCTTCGCCGACCCGTACTGCCCGACGCTGCGGGCCGCGGCCACCGATCTGCCCGGCGTGATCGACGGCGGCACCATGGTGGTGGTCCAGGGTCCGCGCTTTTCCACCCGTGCCGAAAGCCAGTGGTTCGCGCGCCAGGGCTTCACGCTGATCAACATGACCGGCTACCCCGAGGCGGTACTGGCTCGTGAGCTGGAGATGTGTTACGCCGCACTGGCTTTGGTAACCGATCTCGACGCGGGCATCGACGTGGGCGCCGGCGTGCGGGCGGTGGACGTGTTCGCGGAGTTCGAGAAGAACCTGGTGCCGTTCAAGAAGCTGGTCCACGAGGCGATCGATCAGGTGGCCTCCGAACGGGTCTGCACGCACTGCCTGGCCCACGAGGGCGTCGAGCTGCCGTTCGACCTGCCATGAGAATCCTGCTCACCGGCGCGGCCGGCTTCATCGGGAGCCGGGTGTGGGCCGCACTGCTGGCCGACGGGCATGAGGTGGTGGCGGTCGACGCTCTGCTGGATGCCGCGCACGGAGACGGCGCCGTGCTGCCCGACGCGTGCCACCGGCTCGATGTACGGGACGCGGATGCGTTGGCGCCGTTGCTGATTGGTGTCGATGCCGTCTGTCACCAGGCCGCCGTGGTCGGCGCCGGGGTCAATGCCGGTGATGCCCCCTCGTACGCCTCGCACAACGATTACGGCACCGCGGTGCTGCTGGCCCAGATGTACCGGGCGGGGATCAACCGGCTGGTTCTCGCGTCGTCCATGGTGGTGTACGGTCAGGGCGGGTATTCCTGCCCGGTGCATGGCGTAGTAGATCCGTTGCCGCGTAACAGATCTGATCTCGACGCCGGGGTGTTCGAGCATCGCTGCCCACTGGGTGGTGAGGAACTGCGCTGGCAGCTGGTCGGCGAGGATGCGCCGCTGACGCCGCGCAGCCTGTATGCCGCCAGCAAGACTGCGCAGGAGCATTACGCGCTGGCGTGGGCCGAGTCGACGGGCGGGTCGGTGGTGGCGCTTCGCTACCACAACGTGTACGGCCCCGGGATGCCGCGCGATACCCCGTATTCCGGTGTGGCAGCGATCTTCCGGTCCTCGCTGGAAAAGGGTGAACCACCCCGGGTCTTCGAGGATGGCGGCCAGATGCGCGACTTCGTGCACGTCGACGACGTCGCCGCCGCCAACGTTGCCGCCATCGGGTCCGGGGCCGGTGGCTTTCTGGCGGCCAATGTCTGCTCTGGGCAGCCGATTTCGATCCTCGACGTCGCCACCCGGCTGTGCGAGGCGCGGGGCGGGCCGGCGCCGGTGATCACCGGAGGCTACCGCAGTGGTGATGTCCGTCATATCGTCGCTGACCCGGCCCGTGCTCGGGAACGGCTCGGCTTCCGCGCGACGGTCGACCCGACCTCGGGTCTGAAGGAGTTCGCCTTTGCGCCGCTGCGCGCCTGACGTGGCACAGATCACTCCCGATTCTGTTTGCGCGGTGCCGATTTCGGAACACTGCGCGGCTGCGCTCCGGCGGCAGTGACTCTCGTCACCTCTGGTGCCGCGGGGTCCACAAGGCCGGTTTCATCTGACAGAATCTTGATTGAATCCAAACTAGCTTCAAGGAGTGGTGACAGTCATGGCGCTTCTGACGATCGGTGATCAGTTCCCGGCGTACGACCTGAAGGCGGTTGTCGGTGGCGACCTGTCGAAGGTCGATGCCAAGCAGCCCGATGACTACTTCACCCAGGTGACCAGTTCGGACAGCCCCGGCAAATGGCGCATTATCTTCTTCTGGCCCAAGGACTTCACGTTCGTCTGCCCCACCGAGATCGCCGCGTTCGGCAAGCTCAACGACGAGTTCGAAGACCGTGATGCCCAGGTACTCGGCGTGTCGGTCGACAACGAGTTCGTGCACTTCCAGTGGCGGGCCCAGCACGAGGATCTCAAGAAGCTGCCCTTCCCGATGGTGTCCGACCTCAAGCGCGAGCTGGCCGCGGCGACCGGTGTCCTCAACGCCGACGGGGTGGCCGACCGTGCCACCTTCATCGTCGACCCCAACAACGAGATCCAGTTCGTGTCGGTGACCGCGGGCTCGGTCGGCCGCAACGTCGACGAGGTGCTGCGGGTGCTCGACGCGCTGCAGTCCGACGAGCTGTGCGCGTGCAACTGGAAGAAGGGTGACCCGACGATCAACGCCGGTGAGCTGTTGGCCGAGGCGGTCTGAGCATGAGCATCGACGCCATCAAAGAGGCGCTGCCGGAGTATGCCAAGGATCTCAAGCTGAACCTCGGCAGCATCGCCCGGTCGACCGAACTCACCGAACAGCAGCTGTGGGGCGCGCTGGTGGCCACCGCCGCCGCGACCAAGTCCGAGCAGCTGTTGCGTGAGATCAGCGAGGACGCGCTGGACGTGCTCTCCGAAGAGGCCTATCACGCCGCGTTGGGCGCCGCCTCGATCATGGGCATGAACAACGTCTTCTACCGCACCAAGCATCAGCTCGACGGCCGCTATGACGACCTGCGGGCCGGGCTGCGGATGAACATCATCGGCAACCCGGGGGTGGCCAAGGCCGACTTCGAGCTGTGGTCGCTGGCGGTGTCGGCGATCAACGGTTGTGATCAGTGCCTGGCCGCACACGAGAAGGAACTGCGCGACGCCGACGTGTCGCGCACGGTGATCTTCGAGGCGATCCGGCTGGCCGCGATCGTCTCCGGTGTCGCGCAGGCGTTGATGACCGCTGCGGTGCTCACGACCGCCTGAGCGGGTCGGCCAACCAGATGGTTGGTCCATGACCGCGGGTACCGCATACTGGGCGGGTGAAGACAGCGATCTGCGACCAGTTCGGCATCGATTTCCCGTTGTTCGCGTTCAGTCACTGCCGGGACGTCGTCGCCGCGGTGACCAACGCCGGCGGCTTCGGCGTCCTCGGCGGTACCGCCTTTCGGCCTGATCAGCTGGACCAGGAACTGACCTGGATCGACGAGCAGGTGAAAGGTCGGCCGTACGGCGTCGACATCATCGTGCCGGCCAAGTTCGAGGGCAAGGGCGAGAAGCTCAGCACCGGTCAGCTCGCCGACCGCATCCCCGAGGACTACCGCAGCTTCATCGCGGATCTGTTGACCGCCCACGGCATCGAGGTCGAGGACAAGCCCCGGATTGCGGCGTCGTCGCTGTCCGGCGACACCGGTGAGAGCCTGCTCGAGGTGGCATTGAACCACCCGATCAAGTTGATGGCCAATGCACTCGGCGTGCCGCCGGACTACATGATCGAAGCGGGCAAGCGGACCGGTATCCCGGTGGCCGCGCTGGTCGGCGCCAAGGAGCACGCCATCAAGCAGGTCAACGCCGGGGTGGATCTGCTCATCGCGCAGGGCACCGAGGCCGGCGGGCACTGCGGTGAGGTAACCACCCTGGTTCTCATCCCGGAAGTCATCGAGGCGATCGAGGCGGTCGGTAAGCCGGTACCGGTGCTGGCCGCGGGCGGCATCGTGACGGGACGGCAGATGGCGGCGTCGGTGGCCCTCGGTGCGGCCGGGGCCTGGACCGGTTCGGTGTGGTTGACGACGGAGGAGGCCGAGACCGCCCCGCACACCGTCCAGAAGATGCTGGCGGCATCCTCGCGGGACACCATCCGCTCGGCGGGCCGTACCGGTAAGCCGTCGCGTCAGCTGCGGTCGGACTGGACGGATGCGTGGGCCCCGAATCCCGGTGGCCGCCAGCCCCTTCCGTTGCCGCTGCAGTCGATGATCTCCGAGCCAACGCTGCGCCGGATCGACAAGCTGGCCGAGAACGGGCATCCGGGCGCCCAGCAGCTGGCCACCTACTTCGTCGGTCAGGGTGTCGGACTGATGAACAAGGTCAAACCCGCCCGCGAGGTGGTCCTGGAGTTCATCGAGGACTACGTCAATGCCGCCGAGCGGTTGTCGAGGTCCCTGGAGGACTGAGCCGCACTGACCGCTGCGCCGCGCTCACAATCCGTAGACCCGCTCGGCGTTGGCCGCAGCGATCATGTCCACGATGCGGATGGCGTCGGCCTGCGCCCAATCGCCGCTGCGCACCCACTCGCCGAGCACCAGTCCCATCGCGCGGCGCCACAGTACCGATCCCAGGACGTGCAGTTCGGGTGGCCCGAACGCGTCCGACGAGTACAGCTGCTTGGCGAACGGCGCGGTGTCCAGCGCCTCGGCGACCAAACCTGTCGAACGGGCACCGAGGTAGTTGATCGCCAACCCGACGTCGAAGTTCACATGGTCGAACGCCTGTGCCAGATAACCGGATTGGCGATGGAACGGATAGCAGTGCAGCAGTAGCACCGGTACCGGCGGCATCGTGCGAAGCAGTGGCAGCAGGAGCAGGGGATCGCAGCGGTGCAGATCCAGATCGCGGTCGCCGAACCCCACGTGCACCTGGATCGGCAGCCCGTGGGCGGCTGCCTCGTGCACCCCGAAGGCGATCAGAACCGGGTCGTCGATCCGCACCGGACCCGGATTCGCCGCGAGCGCGCGGGCATGTGTGACGACCTCGGCATCGGATGGCCGGTTCCAGTCGATGTCGAATCCGGTGCGATAGGCCACGATCGTCTTGGTGCCGACGACGGCCGGGTCGGCGACGGCCGATGCCAGCGCCGAGCGCATGGCCTCGGGGAAGTCCTGCGGCGCGGTCCCGCCGTCGATCAGGTCCTCGGCCAGTCGTTCCAGCCGCACGATCTCGAACGACTGCCCGCCGGCGAGTTCGGCGAGGCGGCGGTGTGAGGTGATCCGGTCGCCCTTGAACCCGGTATCGACGATCCAGCGCGAGACGCCGGCGGCCGGCAGCATCGTGGTGGCCAGTTCGTCGGGACCGAACTCGTCGCGGCGCTTCCAGTACGTCTCGGCGTCCGCGTGCGGCGGAAGCCCGAGAAGTGGTGCACACCAACGCCGTATCGCGAATCCCAGCGGGGAGTCGAACTGCGTCATCCACGGCGGCACGGGATCGTTGGATCCCTCGTTGATCGAGAACTCGAAGGTCGCCCGATCGATCCGTTCGGTGAAGCTGCCGTGCACGTGGTGATCGACGAGCGCGACGGTGCGCAGGTGCTGCGCCAATTCCTCGGGAACCTGCCCGGATACCCCGTCGAAGACGTCGGGCACTTCACCAGCCGGCATACTTCGCGACCTCCTCGTCGTCGATCTTTCCCGCCACGGCGTCGCCGATGGCCGCCCCCAGGATCTCGGCCCCGTGCAGCGCCTGGGTTTCGGTGAGCACCAACGGCGGAGTGATCTCCAGGACGTTACCGCCAACGTAGTAGACAACCGCCCCGAGCTCCCAGGCCCGGTAGACCACGGCTGCCGCCAACCGGGGGTCCGGATCGCCGGATGCCGGATCGACCAGCTCTACACCGATCGCCAGCCCACGGCCGCGGACATCGCCGATGCGGTCGCCGCCGGGGACGTCGACCAGACCGCGCAGCGCATCGGCCAGAACTGCACCCACCGTCGCCGCGTTGTCGATGAGTCCCTCGGAGACAATGGCTTTGAGGGCGGCGCGCCCAGCGGCCGTGCACACCGGGTTGCCTGCCGTCGTCAGCAGGGCCGCGGCCGGGGGATGGTCCAGGATGGCGGCGGGGCCGACCGCCGCGGACAGCGGCAGCCCGCCGTCGATCGCTTTGCCGAAGGTGACGATGTCCGGGACGACGCCGTCGTGTTCGAAGGCGTGCAGGGTGCCGGGCCGGCCCAGGCCCATCTTGACCTCGTCGCAGATCATCGGGACGCCGTGCCTGCGGCACAGGTCGTGCAGGCGCGCCAGGAAGCCGTCCGGTGGCACCACCAGACCGCCGTCGGACAGGATCGGTTCGACGATCAGACATGCCACCCGACCGCCACTCAGGTGCTGGTCGGCAAGGTCCAGACAGCCTGTGACAGCCGCCTCGATACCGTCCGGTCCGGGTCGAAACGGGTTGGGGTAGGGCAGGAATACCACCTCGGGATCGGCCGACGCACCGGCGTCGACGTGAACGCCGGAGACGCCCATCGCCACCCCGACGCCGCCGTGGTAACTGTGCTCGAAGGCCACGATGGTCGGCCGACCGGTGGCGTACCGGCACGCCCGCAGCGCCACGTCGTTCGCGTCGGAGCCTGCATGACCCAGGTACACCCGGCGCTCACCCTCCCCGGGGACCAGGGCCAGCAGATCCTCGGCCAGCCCCACGGAGTCCGGGTGCACGGCGGACAGCCCACCCGAGCCGGGCGCGTCCCGGACCGCGCGACAGACCGCCTCGACTACCGCCGGGTGCCCGTGACCCAACCCGGAGGCGGTCCACGTCGCCGACAGGTCGAGCAACTCGCGTCCGTCGGGAGTGGTGAGGGTGCACCCGTGCCCGGACTGCACTTCCAGCGGAAAGAACCGGAGCTTCTCGATGCCGGCGATCACCGCTTCGTCACGGGCGTAGAGCGTGCTCACTCCGGTCTCGTCGCGGTGGCCGAGTCGGTGGTGGGCGGCGTCATGTCGAGTTCCTCGGCCAGTGACTCACCGACGCGTTTGGCGATGCCGGACAGCGCGATGGCGATCACCAGACCGATTGCGCACCAGTACAGGCCGAGCAGCGGTGCCGCCGACCAGGTGTCGGCATCCTTGACGTTGAACCACAGCACCGTGACGATGACGATCGCACCGAGCAGGGGCAGCACCAGGCCGGCCACCTTGCCCTTGCCGGCGTGCACCCACTGGAACTTCGGCGCGCCGACGAAGTAGGCGGCGGCGATCTCCACGAGCAGGTAGCAGACCATCAGGCACACCGAGCCTGCCACGGCGAACAGGAAGTAGGTGTCGATGGCCGGGTTGCCGGTGCCCATGTCCGGCCACCCGGTCGCCCCGCAGATCAGGACCACCACGAGTGCGACCACCACCACGATCCAGGTCGCGCGGCGCGGGCCGCCCGTCTCGGAGTGGATGTGCGCCAACGCTTTCGGGCCGAATCCGTCGCGGCCGAAGGCGTACAGCATCCGGCCCGACGTCGCCGAGGTGGCCAGGTGGCAGCCGAACGCCGAGACGATAGCGGTGAAGATGATGATCAGCGAGAACCACTGGCCGATGTAGGTACCACCCAGATCGCCAAGCGTGTTGCCGGAATTCTGGAATGCCTTGAGCCCCGCCTCATCGGTGCCGAACCCGACCACCTGCGCGAACATCACGATGACGAACAGGACGCCGGTCAGGATCAGCGTTCCGGCGAGCGCCCGGGGGATGTTGCGCTTGGGGTCGTCGGTCTCCTCGCCCATCGAGGCGCACGCCTCGAATCCCGCCCACGACAGGAAGGCCGCGACCACGCCGGCCAGGACCGCCGACGGGGAGACACCGCCTCCGGAGAAGGAGAACACCGAGAAGTCGACCCCGGTGGCGGGCGCGCCGCCCTTGGCGAAGATCGTCACCGACAGCACGATCATCGCCAGGATGCCGATACCCTCGATCGCCAGCAGGAGCTTGGCCAGCAGCTGAATATCGCGGCCCGACAACAGGAACGAGATGACCGCACCGATGACCACGATCAGTAGCCATGGCACCTGGTATGGGTTGTCCTTACCGGGCTGCAGCGCCGCGATGAACGAGTTGACGAACGAGGCGGTCAGCGCGAGCGTCCCGATGGAGAACCCCCAATAGGCGCCGAGCATCGCAAAGCCGGAGAAGAATCCGGTCCGCGGCCCGATGGTTCCGCCCACCAGCCCGTAGGCCGACCCGGCGTGGTTGAGGTGGCGGGTCAGGCGGACAAAGCTGTAGCCGACCAGGGACACACCGACCAGACCGATGAGGAACACCAGCGGGATCGACTTGCCGACGGTGCCGATCAAACCCTGGCCGTTGCCGGACATGGCGAGGGTGGGGCCGACCAGCGCTACCGACAGCGCGAGAGCTACCCACAGCGGCAACCGGCGGTGCGGGATCGAGGCAATCTCTTCTGAGGTTTCCAGTGGCACAGGAGTCTCCTTCGCGGGGTTAGCAGGTCCAGGCGAGCCGGAGGGCATCGCAGATCTGGGCGGCGGGCAGATCGCCGAATGTGGCCGTCTCGTAACGGCGTACTGCGACGAGGGTGTCGACGATGGCCGGAGTGAGAAGTTCGGCGGCCGTCTCGGAGGCGGCCAGCGCGTCGAGGGCATCGCGCTGAGCCAATGGCAGTGCGCGGGTCTGGATGTCGGAGTGGGCCGGGTTCTCCGGGATCTCCTCGGGCAGGTCGAGGTGGCGATCGATGCCTCGCAGCGCGCTGCCGAGGAATGCCGCAGCGGCCAGATAGGGATTGGCGCTGGGGTCGATCAGTTTGAGTTCCACGTTGGCGCCGTGCGGGTTTCCCGGCGTCGCCGCGATGAACCGCACCGCGGCTTCGCGGTTCTCCAGCCCCCAGCACGCCGTTGCCCCGGCCCAGTTGCCGGGCTTGAGCCGAAGCGGTGAGACGGCAGAGCCGGCGTACACACCGATGAGATCGGGCAGGGTATCGAGCACCCCCGCGATGGCCTGCGCGCCGGCTGCGCGTAGGCCGTGCGGCCCGTCTCCGCCCGACAGCAGTGGACCGTCGGCGTCGGACAACGACAGGTGCAGGTGCGCCCCATTGCCCGCGGCCCCATCGAAAGGCACCGGGGAGAACGAGATTCGCAGACCGTGCCGCGCGGCAACGCGACTCAGGACGATCCGCGCCAGGATGATCGCGTCGGCGGTTGCCGTCGGGGTGTCGGGCGCCAGGGATACCTCGAGCTGGTCGTGGCCGTACTCGGTGTGGAGCTGTTCGAAGCGAAGCCCGGCGCGCTCGCCCGAGGTGGCGAGATCGACGAGAAAGGCGGACCGGTCCAGCGAGGTCCTGATGCCGTAGGGCGACCACGGTTCGGTGCTGGCGGGGCCGCCGTCCGCGGCGAGCATGGTGCATTCCAGCTCCCCGCCCATCCGGACGTCGAGGCCGCGGTCCGCGGCGGCCTGTTCAGCCAACACGAGCTGGGTGCGGGTGCACAGCGGCGCCGGCCGGCCGTGCTGGTCGTTCAGACTGCCCGGCGCCCATGCCACCCCGGCATCGACGACCCGCAGATCGTTCGGATCGATGCGGATCCGTAGGTCGCCGGCAACGCCGATGGTGGGCGTGAAGGCGATGCCGCTGTCGACACAGAAGACGCTCCAGGACGGGGATACCCCCATGCCCGAACGGGCGAAGGCGCCCAATCGGTCCACCGGCACGTACTTCGCCCTGGTCACCCCGGCCAGGTCGGTCACCGAACCCGCGACGATGGCCACACCTTCGTCACGGAGGCGGCCGGCTTCGGCACTGAGGTCTGCGGTGCGGTCTGGGCTGGCGTCTTCCAAGGCAACGAACTCCTCTGGCGGTGGGTGGTGAGGAGAACGCTATGTCATAAATGTTTCAGTGTCTTTAAATCATGCCAGTTATGATCGATTCATTAGATCGGGTCGTTGGAGGAATGGGGACGCGCATGTGTCGACTGTTGGGTGTGGCGTCGACTGCGCCGGTCTCGGTGACCGATGCCGTCGGTGAATCCGTGCTCACCGACTTCCTGGCGCTGACGAAGATCCACGGCGACGGCTGGGGAGTGGCCGTGGCCGCCGACTCCCACGCCACCCCTGCGGTGGAGGTCTCTGCCGACAGCGCGCTGGACGATCCGCGTTTCGGTACCGCCGTCAAGGAACCCGCTCGCGGTGCGATTGTCCATTTGCGTTGGGCCACAAACGGTCTAGCCGTGCAGCCGGAAAACTCCCACCCGTTCCTGGCCGACGGGGTGGCGATGGCCCACAATGGTTCGATCAAACCGATGGCCGCCCTCGATGCGCTGCTGCAACCACAGATCGTGGCAACCCTGCGCGGCACCACCGACAGCGAGCGGTACTTCGCATTGATACGCCAAAACCGCACAGCGGCAAGCAGTTTGGTCGAGTCTGTGCGGCAGTCGGTGGCGCAGCTGCGGCAGCTGTATCCCGAAGCCAGCCTCAATGCGCTGATCCTCGGGGAAGGCCAGCTGATCGCCGTGCACGCGCATGCCCGAAGCGCGCTGCTCGACGAGGACATCCAAGAGATCAGCGCCACCGATCTGCCGGCCGAACACCTGGAGGACTACTTCTCCCTGCGAATCGCCCGGCCCGATGAGGCGACGGTGGTGATCGGGTCGACCGGGTTCGGCGATCTGGACTGGAGCCCACTGCCGCCCGAGTGCGTCCTGGCGGTAGCGCTGGACGACTTGTCGACGACGGTCGTCCCGATCATGGGAGATTGATCGCGTGCAGGAACGACGCGAGACGGTGGCAGCCCGTACCAATGCCGCCCTGGCCGGACTCAGCCGCGCAGAGCGCCGGGTGGGCCGCGCGCTGCTGGCCGACTACCCGAGCGCCGGTCTGGCCAGTGCCGCCCGGCTGGCCGAACGCGCCGAGGTGAGCCCGCCGACGGTCCTGCGCTTTGCCCAGTCGCTGGGCTACGAAGGATTCACCGATTTGCAGGTGGCCCTGCGGGCCGAACTCACCGAGCAGTCCAGCGGTCCGCTGACCCGGCTGGCCGACGCCCCGCCGGCAGGCAGTCAGCTCGACCGCCTGCTGCAGCAGGCGCGCGCCCAGAACGCGCGGGCCGACGAGACACTGGCGCGGTTGCCCGCGCCCATGATCGAAGCCGCGGTGGCGTTGATGGCCGACGTCTCCCGGCCGCTGCACCTGCACGGCGGCCGGTTCTCCCACTTGCTCGCCGTCTACCTGGCCGCGCATCTCGAGCAGTTGCGCCCCGGTGTCCGGCTGCTGCTGGATCCGTCGGGCCGAGACCTCGGCACGATGATGGACCTGACCCGCCGCGATGTGGTGGTGCTGTTCGACTACCACCGCTATCACCGCAGCGCCGCCGATCTCGCCGCCGATGTGCGCCGGGCCGGGGCCACCCTGCTGTTGATCACCGATGACATGGCGTGCCCGGTGGCCCCCGACGCCGAAGTGGTGCTGGCCGCCTCGAGCACCGTGGGAACGGTGTACCAGAGCATGTCGGCGGGATTCCTGCTGACCGAGTTGCTCATCCCATTGGTGATGGAGGCGATCGGGGAGCCGGCACGGACCCGGATGGCGCTGTGGGAGGAGCGTCGGCGCGGCGAAGTCCTGCCCTAGGGCCTACAGGCTCTTCGGCGCGTTGCGAACCGCGTCGATCGCGGCCTCGTCGCCGGTGAAGTCCACCCGGGCGACGCGCCCGGAGGCGAACAGCACCAGCTCTTCCACCGGTCCGGTGACGGTGACGGTCGAGCCGCTACCCGCGGTCAGGATCTGCTCGCCGTCCGGGGTGCGTAACTCGACCCGGCCCGGGGTCTTGGCCAGCGTCATCCGGGCGGTCATCCGCAGCGTGCGGCGCAGCTTGGCGGCCAGTTCCGGGTCGGTCGGGCGTGGTGTCCAGTCCGGCTGGGCGCGGCGCACATCCTCGGTGTGGATGAACATCTCGGCCACGTTGGCCACCCCGTCGAGCGCCTTGAGCGGCGAGTACAGCGGCGGCCCGGCCGCGATCTTGTCCAGCAGTGCGTTCCAGTCGTCACGGGCGACCTCGGCTTGCACCTTGGCGGTGTGTCCGGCGAACGCCGGGATCAGGATGCCCGGTGCGGCATCCAGCCGGTACTCCCGAATCACCAAGTGGGCAGCCAAGTCTCGGGCCGTCCAGCCTTCGCAGAGGGTGGGTGCCTCAGGTCCCACCCCGCGCAGGCTTTCGACAAGA
Organism: Mycolicibacterium anyangense; assembly: GCF_010731855.1. NCBI lineage: Bacteria > Bacillati > Actinomycetota > Actinomycetes > Mycobacteriales > Mycobacteriaceae > Mycobacterium > Mycolicibacterium anyangense. The sequence goes on from NZ_AP022620.1 coordinate 5,001,454, forward strand.
GCAGCTCGTTCACGCCGGGCAACGGACAACGGTGCCTCCCTTCACGGCATCAGGCTAGTCGGCCAGCGGAAGGCGGACCTCGAAGCGCGCCCCGGTAGGCAGGTTGTGCGCCGACAGGGTGCCCCGGTGGGCCTGGACCAAACCCGCGGCGATCGCCAGCCCGAGCCCCGAACCACTGGGCAGTGACGGGTCGGTGCGCGCCACCCGGCCGTTGGAGCCGCGGTAGGCGATGTCGAACACCCGGGGCAGGTCGGCTTCGTTGATGCCGACCCCGGTGTCGTCGACCCGGGCCCAGGCGCCCTTGGCGTCCGATCCGACCGCCAGTTTCACCGTGCCGCCGGTCGGAGTGTGCGCGATCGCGTTGGCCACCAGGTTCGACAGCACCCGCACCAGCGCGCGGTCGCTGCCGACCACCCGGACCGGCTTGGGTGGCACCGACACCTCCAAGTGCACACCGGCCCGTTCGGCGGCGATCCGGTGGGCAGACAGCACGTCGTCGACGACCTCGTCCAGGGCCACCTTCTCGTAGGGCGCGTACACCGCCCCGGCGTTGATCTTCGACATCTCGAATAGATCGTCGACCATCTCCGAGAGCCGGATCGATTCCTGCTCAATGTGTTTGGCCTGAACCTGAACCTCGTCATCGCTCACCACGCCGTCGGCGATCGCTTCAGCCAGCGCGCGGATCCCGGCCAGCGGAGTGCGCAGGTCATGGCTGACGAAGGCCACCAGCCGGCGCCGGGACTGCTCGGCGGCCCGCTCGGCATCGCGAATCTCCTGCTCCCACACCGTGCGTCGGGCCTGGTAGCGGGCCAGCATCACCGCCGACGGCACCGTCACCACCGCCACGATGCCCAGCACTACCGCGGTACGGGCGAAGGTGTCGGTGATCATGAAGCCGCTGGCGCCCAGCACCCCGGTCAAGGTCGCGAGCACCGGGATCAGCACCAGCGCCACCATGGTCACGGTCATCGACCACGACCTGGCCAGCCTGATGATCACCCAGCCGAGCACCACCACCGGCAGCGAACACGCCAGCGCCAGCAGAATGATTTCGGCGATATCAGGCGGTGGCACGGTCACCGCCGCCGGCTTCACCCCGCCACAAGTACCCACGGCCCCAGACCGTTTGGACGCGGTGGTGATCGCCGAGCTTGGACCGCAGTCGCTTGACGTGCACCGTGACCGTCGAGAGGTCACCGAAGTCCCAGCGCCACACCTTCTGCAGCAACTCCTCGCGGGAGAACACCGTGTCGGTATGGGTCAGGAAGAACAGCAGCAGATCGAATTCACGATTGGTCAGGCCCACCGGGCTGCCGTTGATGGTGACCGAGCGTGACCCGGTCGACACCGTCAGATCGCCGACGGTGATCTCCAGGGGCAGGGCGGCCGCGGGGGAGGGGGCCCTGCGCAGCACCGAGCGCACCCGCAGGGCCAGTTCCCGGGGGCTGAACGGTTTGGTCAGATAGTCGTCGGCACCGGCCTCCAGGCCGGCGATCCGGTCGTCTTCCTCGCCGAGGGCGGTCAGCAGGATCACCGGCACGCTGTAGTCGCCACCCTGACGCAGCGTGCGACATAGCGACAGTCCGTTGGGACCCGGCATCATCACGTCGAGAACCGCCACGTCGATGCGCTGGGTGCCCAGCACCCGCAGCGCCTCGCTCCCGTCGCCGGCAACGGTGACTTCCAGGCCGTCGCGCTCCAGGTAACGACGCACCACGTCGCGCACGACGGTGTCATCGTCGGCGATCAGAACCCTGGCCGTCATGGAACCGAGAGTAACGGAAAAAGGCCCCCACCTGCACCAACGTCATGGTTTCGTCACCGTCTGCTGACTGCTGCCCTAGGTTGGCATCATGCCCGACTGTTCGGTGACAGTGGTCCTTCCCTGCCTCAACGAGGCCGACTCGCTTCCTGGTGTACTGGCCGCCATTCCGGCTGGTTATCGCGTTCTGGTTGTTGACAACAACAGCACCGACGGCACGGCGGAGGTCGCCAGGGCACACGGCGCCGACGTCGTGCACGAGGTCCAGCCCGGCTACGGCGCGGCCGTCCACGCCGGGGTGGTGGCTGCCGCGACACCGGTGGTGGCGGTCCTCGACGGCGACGGTTCGTTGGACCCAGGCGACCTGCCCCGGATGGTTGGCGAACTGGAGCGAGGCGCCGACATGGTGACCGGCCGTCGTCGGCCGGTGCCCGGTCTGCAATGGCCCTGGCATGCGCGGCTAGGGACGGCAGCGGTGTGCTGGCGGCTGCGCACCCGGCACAAGCTGCTGGTGCACGACATTGCCCCGATGCGGGTGGCCCGCCGAGACGCAATACTGGGGCTGGGAGTGGAAGATCGCCGTTCCGGGTACCCGCTCGAACTACTGGTCCGTGCCGCGGCTGCGGGATGGCGGGTGGTCGAGGTCGACGTCGACTACGGCGCCCGCACCGCAGGCAGATCCAAGGTCAGCGGGTCGGTGCGGGGGAGCTTCACCGCAGCACTGGACTTCTGGAAGGTCATCTCGTGACGCAGCCCGCGATCCCGGTGACGATGCTGGTGGTCGCCAAGGCGCCGGTGCCCGGTCTGGCGAAAACCCGGTTGGCGGCGACGCTGGGACCTGAGGTTGCGGCCGACATCGCCGCCGCGGCGTTGCTGGACACCCTCGACGCGGTGGCGGCGACCCCGGTGGCCGAGCGGGTGGTTGCCATGACGGGCGATCTCGACCAGGCCTGTCGGGCTGCGGAGATCCGGGACCGGTCGCGATCGTTCACGGTGATCGAGCAGCGCGGCCGAGACTTCGCCGAGCGACTGGTCAACGCCCACACCGATGCCGCAGCGGGGCGGCCGGTGTTGCAGATCGGCATGGACACTCCGCAGGTCAGCGCCGAGTTGCTGACCTCCTGTGCACAGACGTTGATGACGACACCGGCGCTGCTGGGGATGGCCCGCGACGGCGGGTGGTGGGTGCTCGGGGTAGCCGATCCCGCCACCGCCGAATGTCTGCGCGATGTGCCGATGTCACAGGACGACACCGGCGCTGTAACGCTTCACGCGCTCCGGCACACAGGGATCGACGTGACGCTCGTCGAGGAGCTGCACGACGTCGACACCGTCGACGACATCCCGTCGGTCCGCGCGGCCTGCCGGTCAACGAGCCGGTTCGCGCATGTCACGCGAGAGGTATGACATGTTGGGACAGCTCTACGACCGTGCACTCGACGGCGAGCGGTGTTGGCTCCGCCATGACGACGGTAGGCTGCACCGATTGCCGGTGCACAGCTGGTTCGGGCACAGCTCGGACCAGACGTTCGACACCGCCGTCGTGGAGCTGTGTGACGGGCCGACCATCGACTTGGGTTGCGGCCCAGGACGATTGGTCTCCCACCTCATTCGGCGCGGCATCCCGGCGCTGGGCGTCGACCAGTCCGCGACCGCGGTCCGGCTGGCCCGCCGCAATGGCGCCCCCGCACTGCTGCGCGACGTGTTCGACCCGCTGCCGGCCACTGGCCGGTGGCGCACCGTCCTGCTGGCCGACGGCAATGTCGGGCTGGCCGGTGATCCGCTGCGGGTGCTGCGCCGGGCGGCCGAACTGATGTGCCGTGGCGGTCGCTGTGTGGTCGAGTTCGATCCGGGGGTGGCCGGTGTGCGCAGCAGCTGGGTGCGGCTGGAGTCCTCCCGCAGTGTGGGGCCCTGGTTTCGCTGGGCGGCGGTCGGGGCAGACTGTGCGGCCGCGCTGGCCGATGAGGTCGGTTTGGCATTGGCGTCGATTCACCCGATCGGCGACCGTCTCGTGGCTACACTCGCGTTGAAATGACCGGGGAGTCGGGAACCGTCACCAAGTACTCCTTGCGTGGCACCGCGGTGACGGCCCGGGTCGGGGTCGCACTGGGCATCGCTGTGACCCTGTGCTTCTTCACCGGGCTGATCAGCCACTTCATCCAGCACCCCCAGCCCTGGTTCTTCTGGCCCACCCGACCGGTATGGCTCTACCAGTTCACCCAGGGGCTGCATGTGATCTCCGGGATCGCCGCGATCCCGCTGCTGGTGGTCAAGCTGTGGTCGGTATATCCGAAGTTGTTCGAACGGCCCATCATCGGTGGATTGACCCGGCAGTTCGAGCGAGCCTCGATCCTGGTGCTGGTGGGCGCCATGCTGTTTCAGCTGTCCACCGGTGTGATGAATATCGCCCAGTGGTATGCGTTCACGTTCTTCTTCACCACCAGCCACTACGCGATGGCCTATGTGGCGGCTGGGGCCGTGCTGGTGCATATCGCCGTCAAGCTCCCCGTGATCCGCCGCGCGCTCGGGGAGCCGCTCGACGAGATCCCCACCGCTGACCTGATGCCGCACCGTGGCCCCAGCCGCCGGGCGGTGCTGGGGGGAACCTGGCTGGCAGTGGGTGTCGCCACGGTTGTGACTGCGGGGCAGACGATCTCGTGGCTCCGTAACGTGTCGTTGCTCGCGCCGCGCTCGGGCCGGGGTCCGCAGGGTGTTCCAGTCAATCGGACGGCATGGGCGGCCGGGGTGATCCGGCCGGCCCAGTCGCCGGATTACCGGCTGACCGTCGTCAACGGTTCCACCACCAAGGCCTTCTCCCTGGCTGATCTGGCCGCGATGCCGCAGACCACGCACCGGCTGCCGATCGCGTGCGTCGAGGGCTGGAGTGCCACCGCCGACTGGACCGGAGTGGTCCTCGCGGATCTGGTGAAAGCTGTTGGTGGAAATCCTGATTCGGATGTCCGGATGATCTCCCTGGAGGGCCCGGGGCCGTACTCGCGGACGGTACTGCCGGCCCGGCATGCCCGTGACTCGATGACTCTGATCGCCTTGAAGCTCAACGGTGAGACGTTGGATCTCGACCACGGTTACCCGTGCCGCCTGATTGCGCCGACGAGACCCGGTGTGCTGCAGACGAAGTGGTTGACCAGGGTTGAGGTGGTCCAGTGAATGCCATCCGGGTGCTGTTGCTGCTGGCCGGCCTGGCTGTCGGCGCCTATGGCGCGGTGCTGCTGTGGGACAACTCCACCGAGGTGATCGTCCGCATTGTGGCGTGGTCGCTGATCGGTGTTCTCCTGCACGATGCGGTGTTCGCCCCGCTGTGTGTGGCCGTCGGCTTCGCTGGGCGGCGGATCCTGCCGCACCGGTGGTGGACGCCGGTCCTTGTGGCCGCTCTGTTGACGGTTGTGCTTGTGGCGCTGGCTATTCCGGTCTACAGCAAGCCCGGACAGCACCTGGACAACCTCACCGTGCTGGATCGCAACTACCAGGCCGGGTTCTGGATCGCGCTGGCGGTGGTGTGGGGTGCCGCGCTGCTGTACCTGGTCGGAGACCGGTTGCTACCAGTTCGTCAAGATCAGGTGGTTCAGCGCAAGGGCCCCGACGACATTGAGACCCAGCCACCACCGCTGGGTGCGGGCGGGTAGCAGGGCGCCTGCGGCGGTCAGCCACACCTCGAACGGCAGCCAGATCCGCTCGGTCTCGGCCTTGGACAACATCGACAGATCGGCGAACACGATCGCCGCCAATGCCGCGAGCACCAGCAGGTGAAGGCCGGAGCGCCGCTTGATCGCGGCAAGGTCGAACACCCGACCGATCCCGGCGACGGTGCCGAGGCCGACGGCACACACCACCGATGCGAAGTTGGCCCATCCCCAGTACTGGAACGGCCGATTCATGGCGATCCCCTGCCAGTAGCGTTGCTGGACAAGGGTATAGCCGTCGAACCACCAGAAGCCGGCGATGGCGAACACCGCAACGATCATCAGTGCCGCCAGCACGGCCGGAACCAGCGCGCGCACGGCGGTCCGCCAGTCGGCCGCGCAGATCAGCACTGCCACGGCGGGCAGGGCCATCAGGGCCAGGCCGTAATTGAGGAAGATGCCCCAGCCGAGCAGCAGGCCCGCCCCGATCGCGGCAAGCCACGGCGCGCGTACACGCTGGCGAACGGCCAACGCCAGCAGCGCGATACCCCAGGCGGCGACCCCGGTGAAGTAGCCGTCGGCGGACACCGCGATCCAGATCGCAGTGGGCGCCACCGCCACGAAGGGGGCTACCCGCCGCGCCGTCGACTCGTCACTGAGCGCGCGGACGGCGACAATCACCGCCGCGGCCGCCGAGGACCCGATCAACACACACCACAGGGCCGCCCATGCGCCACCGCCCAAGCCGATGCGGTCCAGCCACACGAACGTCAGCAGCGCGCCCGGGGGATGCCCGGAGACGTGGGTGATCCAGGAATTCGGCTGGAAATCCAGGATTCTGCTGGCGAACGTGCGGACCGCTTCGGGGATGTCGGTGATGGTCGGAACCTGGCGCAGGTACTCGTGACGGGCGGTGAGCCGGCCCGCGAAACCCCGCTGCCAGCCGTCGATCATGGCCAATGCGAAGGCCCAGGCGAACGATGTGGCCCACACCGTGAACGTCAGCGCCCGCCAGGACAGTCGCTGTGCGACAGCCTTACCCCAGACGACGGCGGCGACGCCGATCAGGATGGCGGGAACGGTGCCCCAGCCGATGTGCGCGTTCCACCACCCGAAGATCGGTGCCGTCTGCGCGAAGCTGTTGATCTGCGCCGGTGTGCTGTTGATCAGCGGAGTGACGATGCCCAGGTTCAGGTGTGGCACCACGAACGCCGCGACCACCAGCAGCACACCGACGCTGACGGCGATCGCTTCTCTGCGCCCGATACTCACAGCTTCCGAGAGTACCTACCCAGAGCGCCTCACGATGGCCAGGACGTCCACCGCGTCACGGCGATCCGGATCACCGGACCGTCCAGTGAAACCGACTTGTATTGGGGGTATTTCGCTCGCAACAGCGCCACCGCATGCAGGAACTCGCCGCCGTCGGACAGCACCGTCGCCACCCCGTCGGCCCGCACCCACCACAGCTGGGACCAGTCGTCGGCGTAGTGGTCGACCAGCACACTGACCGACGGGTTCGCCGCGATGTTGGCCAGCCGCCGCAATCGGTTGGTCGACTTGGGCTTGCCGTCGACAGCGGTGTAGAGGATGTCGCCGTCGGCGGCGAATACGATCGGCACCATGTGCGGCAGGCCTTCCGGGGTTACCGTGGCCAGCCGTGCGACGGGTGCGGACGCGAATCCCGAAGTCACACTGGGGTGGCGGGCTGTTCGACCACCGAGCCCGGTGTGCTGGCGATGAAGTCCTCGATGAGGTCGACGACCTCCATGGGCCGTTCGACCTGCGGGAAGTGACCTACTCCTGGCAGTACTTCCAGCCGGACATCAGGGCGGGTCTTCTGCGCGGCGTAGCCGTGCTCGACCGGGATGATGGCGTCCTGATCCCCCCAGATCGCCATGGTCGGGAGATCGGCCTTGACGTTCAGTCGGTTCAGCGCGCTGACGGCCTGCCCCCGGTAATCGACCACCGAACGCAGCGTGCGCAGGAAGGCCTGCCGCGTTTCGGCATCGGAGAACGAGCTGTAGGCGTTCCAGATCTCGGCACCACGGGGTGATTCGATGCCCATTTTGGCGAACAGGGAACGCACTTTCTCACCGACCGACAGCACCGGTGGCGGTGCGATGATCGGCATGATCAATTCCGCACCGGGCGCCGACAGCAGGCGCAGCGTCCAGCCCACGTCCTGCCCCAGGCCGCCGCTGCCGATCAGGATCAGCCGCCGCGCGTAGTCGGGATGCTGATAGACGAACTGCATCGCGACCCCGCCGCCGAGCGAGTGCCCGACGACGGTGGCCTGTGCCACGCCGAGCTCGTCGAGCAGGTCCCGCAGCGAGACGGCGAAGGCGCCCAGCGAGTAGTCGCTGCGCGGTTTGGCGGAGCGGCCGTGGCCGAGCAGGTCCGGCGCCACCACGCGATACCTGCGCGAGAGCGGTCCGATCATCGAACGCCACGTCTGGGAACTTCCGGCCATCCCGTGCAGCAGCAGGATCACCTCGCCCTGACCCTCGTCGAGATAAGCCACCTGGTCACCGTGCAGGTCGAGATATTTCAGCTCGCCCATCGCAGACCTCCTTTAGTGAACAATTGTTCACCAACCGTAGCCGCCTGGCAAATCCCCACCGTTTTCGAAGCGCTGCCGTAATGCCCGGCGGTTCAGCTTTCCGATGCCCCGGCGGGGCAATTCGTCCAGCACATGGAGTTCCCGCGGTGCGGCCGTCGAATCGAGCGAGTGAGCCAGATACTCCTTGATCTCCGCCACACTGGGCTCGACAGCGCCCGGTGTCAGCACCACGGCGGCGACCACGCGCTGGCCGAGTCGGTCATCGGGGACCCCGAACACCGCGCAATCGGCGACGGCCGGATGCCGCGACAGCACCGCTTCCACGGGTGCCGGCATCACCGTCAGGCCACCGGTGCTGATCGCCTCGTCGGCACGGCCCAGCACCAGCAGCCGTCCGGCATCGTCGAGCATGCCGAGGTCGTCGGTGTGGAACCAGCCCTGCTCGGCGAACGGGTCCGGGTCGGGCGGGGTGCGGTATCCCTTGGCCAAGGTCGATCCGCCGATCACGATGCGGCCCACGCCGGGCTCGGCACCGTCATCCAGCCGGATTCGCACTCCGTCGAGCGGCACCCCGTCGTAGACGCAGCCACCGGAGGTTTCACTGGAGCCGTAGGTGCGCACCACGGTGATCCCGGCCGCCGCCGCGCCCTCGAGCACCGGCCGCGGCGCCGGGCCGCCACCGAGCAGCACGGCATCGAGTTCGGCCAGCGCCGCGGTGGCCCCTGGATTCAGCAGGGCCTTGGCCAGTTGGGTCGCCACCAGTGAGGTGTAGCGGCGTCCCGACCCGAGTTGGGCTATCGCCGTTGGCAATTCGGTGACGTCGAACCCGGTGGAGACGTCCAGCTCCACCGGTACCGTGCCGGCCTGCAGGCTGCGCACCAGCACCTGGATCCCGGCGATGTGGTGGGCCGGCAGTGCGAGCAGCCAGGTACCCGAGCCGCCCAAGCGATCGTGAGTGGCCGACGCGCTGGCGATCAACACCGCGGGCGTCAGCATCGCGCCCTTGGGTGTTCCGGTGGTGCCCGACGTCGAGACCACCAGGGCGACGTCGTCGTCGATCTCCTCGCCGACCCGCAGAGAGGTGGTCAGCAGTTCGCTTTCGCGCAGATCGCCGGCGGGGATGGGAACCAGCGGGGCATCACGACCGTCGAGCACCCCCTCCAGGGCGGCCATCAGCGACAGTGCCGACGGGCCGGAGGGGATGGCGAGTGCTCTGAGGGTGGTTATTCGGCGTCCTCACTGTCGCGGGGGTCGTCCAGCGGCCAGCCGTGCGTCGCCAGATTGGCCCGGACCCGTTCGATGTCCTCGGTGGCGGGCAGCTCATCGGTGATCCGGGTGATGAGGACGCCGATGTCGACGTGGTCGAACTCACCGCCGTCCAACAGGGTCTGAGCGACGGCGGTGACCTCCTCGTCGGTGAGGCGACGACGGAGCAGCGCGAACAGCGGAACCTGGTCGGGGCGGGGCACCCCGTCGGGGTACCCCGATTTGATCCAGGCCACGATCTTGGTGATGAAGTTGGTCACCGCGGCATCTCCCTGGCCGGGGCGCAGTGGAGACGCCCGTTGGATGTCGAAATCCTAGACGGCGCACCGGCGCGCCGCTCCCATTGATCTACCCTGAGCCTCCCCGGGTAGGCCAACCGCTCAATGCCGCCAGATGAACAGCAGGTGAACACCTGCGGGCAGTTCGCAAATGCCCAGGTACGGCGCGTTTCAGTGACTTTCGGCAACTGGTCAAAGAGTCCCCTGACCCAGCAGAATCACAGCCATGAGCGCGGAGATGATCATCCTGGTGCTGCTGATAGCCACTGCGTTGGCTTTCGACTTCACCAACGGGTTCCATGACACCGGCAACGCGATGGCGACCTCGATCGCCACCGGTGCCCTGAAGCCCAAGACCGCGGTACTGCTCGCCGGTGTGCTGAACCTGGTCGGAGCGTTCCTCTCGGTCGAGGTCGCCGTCACCGTCACGACGTCGGTGCTGAAGGTCCAGGACTCCAAGACCGGTCACCTGTTGCCCGGTATCGACGCCTCGATGGGCCTGACCATCATCTTCGCCGGCCTCATCGGTGGCATCCTGTGGAACCTGCTCACCTGGCTGTTCGGCATCCCGTCCAGCTCCTCGCACGCGCTGTTCGGCGGCCTGATCGGTGCCGGGCTCGCTGCGCTGGGCACCAAGGGCGTCAACTGGGCCGGTGTCACTCAGAAGGTGCTGATCCCCGCTGTCGCCGCACCGGTCATCGCCGGCATCGTGGCAGCCTGTGGCACCTGGCTGGTGTACCGCATCACGCGCAAGGTGCTGGCGCGCCGCCGCGAAGAAGGCTTCCGCTGGGGACAGATCGCCACCGCCTCGCTGGTCGCGCTCTCGCACGGCACCAACGACGCTCAGAAGACGATGGGTGTCATTGCGCTCGCCCTCATCACCACCGGCCACCTGACCGGTGACGTGAAGAAGGACGGCCTGCCGTTCTGGATCATCCTGAGCTGCGCCCTGGCGATCGGCCTCGGCACCTACATCGGTGGCTGGCGGGTCATCCGCACACTTGGCAAGGGCCTGGTCGAGATCGAGTCGCCGCAGGGCCTGGCCGCCGAAGCGTCCTCTGCCGCGATCATTCTCAGCTCGAGCGCTGCCGGCATGGCGCTGTCGACCACCCACGTCGCCACCGGCTCGATCCTGGGCAGCGGCGTCGGCAAGCCCGGAGCCGAGGTGCGCTGGGCGGTCGCCGGCCGCATGGCAGTGGCCTGGCTGGTCACGTTGCCGGCTGCAGCGCTGGTGGGGGCATTGGCCTACTGGCTGTCCTACGTCGTCAAGGACGTCACCGACTCTCAACTGATGGGCGACGGTCTGATCTTCCTGATCCTGGTCGGCCTGTCCGGCTACATGTGGTGGCGCGCCCAGCAGCAGAAGGTCGACCACAACAACGTCAACGCCGATTGGGACACGTCGACGAACTCCGTTGTGCCGGCCGAGGTTCGCGAGGCCACCAAGGCCGCCAAGCCGGCTACGCCCACGGCGTCGGTCTGACCGCGGCTTTCGAGAAAAGGACAACGTAGATGAATTACTTCGAGTCCATCTTCAAGGTGCTCGTCGTCGGACTGGTGCTGGGTGCCGGGCTTCCCGCTCTGTTCGCCACCGGGATGCTGGCCTACTCCTTCGGTGCCGGCGGCGAAGAAGCCGACCACGTGATCCACAAGGCCAATCCGGCGCTGAAGTATCTCGGCATCCTGCTGTTCGTGTTCGTCTCGCTGGTGATCCTCACCGCGGTCGCCTGGATCACCAGGGCGACGATCATCCACCACTTCGGCATCGATCTGTTCCCGATGCTGCCCAAGAAGTGACTGGCCGATGACCACGCAGACCGAGAATTCGAGCTTCTTCCAGAACGTCCTGGGCTGGCTTCGCAGCGGGTATCCCGACGGCGTCCCGCCGAAGGACTACTACCCGTTGCTGGCTCTGCTGAAGCGGACGCTGTCAGAAGACGACGTGGTGGCCGCCGCCTTCACGATCCTCAAGGACGGTGACGCCGAAAGCCCGGTGACGGCGGATCAGATCCGCGCCGCCATCCGCGAGACCATCGAGAAAGAGCCGACGCCCGACGAGATGAATCAGGTCGCGGGGCGGTTGGCGATGGTCGGCTGGCCGCTGGCTGCCGTCAGCTGACCGATCAGCCGCGGGTATCCCTGCGCAGCGGGTGATCCTCGGGAATCTGGACGAAGATCAGCGTCACCCCGTCGGGGTCGGCCACATGCATCTCGTGCAGTCCCCAGGATTCCTGCCGTGCCTCACGGGTGATGTCCACACTGCGGCTTCGTAATTCGCTCTGGGCGGTGTAGAGGTCGCGTACCTGTAGCCACAAGGCACCTGGAAACGGCCCACCCGGTGTGGTGGGGGCTCCGTGTGCGGCGAGCTCGATCAGCGACTGCCCGGCATGGAACACCGTGCCGCCGCTGTATTCGCGGGCGACGGCCAAACCGATGTCGTCGCGGTAGAAGCGCACCGAGCGGTCGTAGTCGGCCGGCCGGAACAGTGTCCGGCTCGCCAGGATCTCCATGGTTGTGTGTCTACCTCAGTTGGGTTGTACGCGCTGACGCTTCATCATGCGGTTGAGCACACCGGGTGCGACGACGTCGATGGCGCGTGCGGTGACCGCGATGCGCGGTGCGATGCGCACCGGGCGGTGCCGGGCCGCGTCGATCATCCACTGTCCGGCCTCCCGTGAGCTCAGTGCCGGCAGCCCGTCGTAGGCCCTGGTGGGGGCGATCATGGGCGTTGCGACCAGCGGGTAGTACAGCGTGGTCGAGTGCACGCCCTGGGCGGACCACTCGGTTTCGATGACCCGGCTGACCGCGCTGAGTGCGGCCTTCGAGGCGTTGTACACCCCGAACAGCGGTGGGGCCTCACTGAGCACACCCCACGTCGAGACGTTGATGATGTGCCCGTCGCCGCGTTCGATCATGCCGGGAGCAAAACCGCGGATCAGCCGCAGCGGGGAGTAGTAGTTCAGGGTCATGGTGCGCTCGACGTCATGCCAGCGGTCCAGCGATTCGGCCAGCGGCCGGCGGATCGAGCGGCCGGCGTTGTTGACCAGGATGTCGATGTCGCCGACCGTCTCGACCAGGGCGTCGACGGCATCGAGGTCGGCGAGGTCGCACGGGACGGCCCTGGCTGTCCCTCCGTTGCCGTTGATGCGATCGGCGACGGCATCGAGCAGATCGGCGCGCCGTGCGACGACGATGACCTCGGCGCCGGCGTCGGCGAACAGTTCGGCACCGGCTTCACCGATGCCCGAGGATGCGCCCGTCACCAATACCCGCTTGCCTCGCAGGCTCACCCTGGTACCGGTGGGCATGCTGAGTGGCGGTCGCATGCCGGTCAGGGCGATCGCTTCGGTCACCTTGCGGCGCAACGGATTCACGGTTGGACTCCTCGGACTTGTGGTTTCGGCGCGTTTACCGTCGTCCAGCGACGGTAAACGCGCCGAAATCGCTAGAAGTAGCGCGGGAACGGCGACCAGTCCGGGTCGCGCTTCTCCAGGAAGGCGTCCCGGCCCTCGACGGCCTCGTCGGTCATGTAGGCCAGCCGGGTTGCCTCCCCGGCGAACAGCTGCTGGCCGACCAGCCCGTCATCGAGCAGGTTGAAGGCGAACTTCAGCATGCGTTGCGCCTGAGGCGATTTACCGTTGATGGCCTTGGCCCAGGCCACGCCGGTGGTCTCCAGCTCGGCGTGCTCGACCACCCGATTGACCGCACCCATGTGATGCATTTGCTCAGCGGTGTAGGTCTCGCCGAGGAAGAAGATCTCGCGGGCGAACTTCTGCCCGACCTGGCGGGCCAGGTACGCGCTGCCGTATCCGCCGTCGAAGCTGCCGACATCGGCGTCGGTCTGCTTGAAGCGGGCATGCTCACGGCTGGCCAGGGTCAGGTCGCACACCACATGCAGGCTGTGTCCACCGCCGGCGGCCCAGCCGTTGACCAGACAGATGACGACCTTGGGCATGAAGCGGATCAGCCGCTGCACCTCGAGGATGTGCAGCCGGCCAGCGCGCGCCGGGTCGACGGTCTCGGCGGTTTCGCCCGCGGCGTACTGGTAGCCGCTGCGTCCCCGGATGCGCTGATCGCCGCCGGAGCAGAACGCCCACCCGCCGTCCTTGGGGGAGGGCCCGTTGCCGGTCAGCAGCACCACCCCCACGTCGGGCGACATCCGGGCGTGGTCCAGCGCGCGATACAGCTCGTCGACCGTGTGCGGACGGAACGCGTTACGCACTTCGGGCCGATTGAACGCCACCCGGACCGTGTCGTCGGAGACGTGCCGGTGATAGGTGATGTCGGTCAGGTCCGCGAAGCCGTCGACGGCTCGCCACAGTGACGGGTCGAAGGGGTTGTCCGAACTCAAGGCTGTTGAACTCCGTCCTGGGTCATGGTCCGCTCACCGCAGCTGATGGTCCTCGCCCACGCGACGACCGGGTCCTGCTGCGACGTGCCTGCGACGGTGTCGGAGCGGCCGATGGTCGCGATCGACCCGTCGAGGTCGATCTCGGTGCGGCGCACCGTGTACCCGGAACCGTCGGGCAGCGCTTGCAGTCCTACCAGATGCGGTCCGTCACCCAGATCACTGCATCCGACTCCGGTGCCATTGCCGCGCAGGTTCTGCAGGTCGAACAGGAATGGATCGCCTTGCCCGTTGTAGACAGTGTCGATCGTGCAGCCGTCGAGTGCGAACAGGTGGGCAACCCGGCCGTTGCTGACGATTAGCTGCCGTTGGCCGTTGGCCTGGGCGTCGATGACCATCGCCTGAAGTGGCATCGGCGACGCCCCCGGCACCCTGATTCGGCCGTTGCCCGCCGCGGTCGTCACGCCGACCAGGCCGTCCGGGCTGATCCAGACCGTGCCGCCGTCGTAGGGTTTGCTGGCCGATCCGGGCGGTGGTCCGTCCTCGGTGCAGTATGGATCTGCCTGTGCTGCAGGGGAATTCACGATGGCGGCGGCAAGCGCCACCGCAACTGCCATCGCCAGCCGGGTCACGAGACCGGGTCGAACCGGAACACCGCGCATCGCCCGGCAAGCGCTTCGAATTCCTCAGGTCTGCCCTCGGTGACCAGCCCGGCGTTCTTCATGAAGCTCACGCGGGTGGGAACCAGGGTGGGAAATGCCCGCAGCAGTGGGCGGGCTTCGTCGGCGGGCAGTTCCACCGGGTGGACCCGTTCGGAGCGCTTGCCCTGGGTCAGGGTGGCGACGTCGGCGGCACGCACATTGCGCACCCAGTCGGCACCGGGGAAGCCGCCCACCACGTACCGCTTGCCGTCGACGGTGAACGGGGTGACCGGTGTGGCCCTCGGCTTGCCGGACGTCCGGCCCGGCACCGTCAACACCACCGGACCGTCCTTGATGAGGCCCAGTCGCACGATGCTCATGAAGACTTTGTTCATCGGCTTCAGCCACCACGGCGGCGTGATGCGCTCGGAGTCAGCCATGGCGTCCCACGCTACCCGCCGGGCAGGGCTGGCGTGGGGGAGTCGTGCCCGCCTCTGCGCGACTCCGCGGCGCTGCGCAGTGCGGCCACCCGGGTGATGATCCGATGCTCGGTGCTGCGCGGCATCCCGGTCGCGCTGTATCTACCCCGGCCGCGTCGCAGCACCCGGTCGTGCTGCATCTCCCAGCGCAGTGCGTCGGACACCGTCTTGGCTGGCCGTCCCGGCACGCTGAAGTTCCATTTGTCCAGTGCGGCAACGAGTTCGGTCACCGAGCTCTGCCCCATCAGCTGGAGTAGTCGGGTGAGTGTGTACCGCAGCTCGGTACCGCGGAGCAGGTATTGGTTCGGCATAGCGGCACGCTCGCATAGCACGCCGACAACTTTCTGCGGGCCGTCCGGTTAGTCGCTCAGAGGCGGGCACGCAGCCCGTCGATCAGTCCGGTCGGCCGCTGGTCGATCGGCAGCGGGTCGACCAGAACGAAGCCGCAGCCGAGGCTGCGCGCGGCGCCGTCGTTCTCCTCGCTGTCGCCGACCATCACCGCCTCCGCTGCCGACACCCCGAGCCGCTCCAGCGCCACCCGGAAAATCTGCGGATCGGGCTTGACCGAACCCACTTCGAAGGACAGCACGAACTCGTCGACCTCCGCGCCTGCCGCCTGGAACGCCGGACGGATGTCGAAGGCGATATTGGAAACCACCGCGACCTTGAGGCCGCGCGAACGCAGCGTCTCCAGAACCTCGACGGTGTCGGGGTACGGCGCCCACGACGCGGGGTCGACGACCTTGCTGTACAGCGATCGGGCGTCGTCCTCGGCAAGCCCCGACGCGCGCAGCACATGGAGGTACGCCTCACGGTGCAGCTGCGGCGCCAGATCGCGGCGCGCCCAGGTCTGATAGGCGTCCTCGGACATCTCGACACCGCGGCCACCGGTGGGGTGGGTGAGGCGTTCCATCAACTCGGCCTGGACGTGCTCGTCGACCTCGCGGCGGCCGCGGGGGGACAAGGTGTCGTCGATCAGGTGCAGCCCGGCGAACCAGCTGTCGTCTTCCTCGAGTCGGAACAGGGTGCCGGAGAAGTCGAACAGGACGGCGCGGGTTGGCATGAAGCCATCGTCGCACCTCGTGAAAATGGCGTTCGCGTCGATACGTGATGACTATCACTGTTGCGGATGTATGGTGATTCCACTCACAACGAGAGAGGTGCGCGATGACCACTGCAAATGGACCGAGTCCTGCGGCGCTGACCGTCGCGTCGCCCCGCGCTGCTACCGGCGCACGTCGCCACCTGATGGCGATCGCCCTGGTCATCGTGCTGATCGCGGCAATCGTCGGCGTTAGTGTCACCCTCTCGATGGGCCTGACCGTGCCCGCGATGGGCATCGCCCTGATCGGCGGCGGCATCTTCTGTGCCGCCGCCCTCTGCTGAGTCGTTAGCCGACGGCTCGGTCCGAGCCTTCCCAGAACTGTGCGCGCACAGCCTTCTTGTCCGGCTTGCCCAACGCGGTGACGGGCACCGAATCGACCACGATCACCTGCTTGGGCGCCTGAACCGACCCTTTGCGTTCCTTGACCGCCGCCTGGATCTCCTCCGTCACCCTGGCCACCGCCGCGTCGTCCGACGGGTGATCCGGGCGCAGCACGATCACCGCCGTGACGGCCTCACCCCACTTCTCGTCGGGGGTGCCGATCACGCAGACCTGCGCGACGGCCGGATGTTCGGCGACGACGTCTTCCACCTCGCGCGGGAACACGTTGAACCCGCCGGTGACGATCATGTCCTTGACCCGGTCGACGATGAACCAGAAGCCGTCGGAGTCCTCGCGCGCCATGTCACCGGTGTGCAGCCAGCCGTCCTTGAACGTCTTGGCCGTCTCCTCGGGCAGATTGTGGTACCCACCGCTCAAGAGCGGTCCGGACACGCAGATCTCGCCGACCTCGCCTTGGGGCACCTCGTTGCCGTCGGCGTCGAGCAGGGCGGTGCGCGCGAACAGCGTGGGTCGCCCGCAGGAGGTGAGCCGCTTCTCGTCGTGGTCCTTCTTGGCCAGATACGAAATCACCATCGGCGCTTCGGATTGGCCGTAGTACTGAGCGAAGATCGGCCCGAACCGGCGGATCGCCTCGGCCAGTCGCACCGGGTTCATCGCCGAGGCGCCGTAGTACACCGTCTCCAGCGAGGACAGGTCGCGGGTGTGGGAATCCGGATGGTCCATCAACGCATAGATCATCGACGGCACCAGCATGGTGGCGGTGATCTTCTGCTCCTCGATCACCCGCAGCACCTCGGCCGGGTCGAACTTGGTGAGCACCACCAGTTCGCCGCCCTTGATGATGGTCGGCACGAAGAAGGCCGCCCCGGCATGCGACAGCGGGGTGCACATCAGGAAGCGCGGGTTCTCCGGCCACTCCCACTCGGCGAGCTGGACGGTCGTCATCGTGGTGATCGACTGCGCGGTGCCCAGCACACCCTTGGGCTTGCCGGTGGTGCCGCCGGTGTAGGCCATGCCGCCGACATGATCGGGCGGCAGGTCCGCGGCCACCAGCGGCTTCGGCTGGTACTTGGCGGCCTCGGCGATCAGATCCACCGCGGAGTCGGCCAGTGCGTCGGGCACCGGCCCCAAGGTCAGCACCTGCTTGAGGCCGGGCACCTTCTCCAGCAGACCCTGCGCCCGCTCGATGAACATCGGGTTCGGGTCGATGATCAAGGACGTCACGCCCGCGTCGTTGAGAACGTAGGCGTGATCGTCGAGTGAGCCGAGAGGGTGTAGTGCCACCCGTCGGTACCCCTGGGTCTGGCCGGCGCCGATGATCATCAGCACCTCGGGCCGGTTCAGCGACAACAGGCCGGCGGTGGTTCCGGTCCCCGCACCGAGGGCCTCGAATGCCTGAATGTACTGGCTGATGCGCTCGGCGAGCTGACCGCCGGTCAGCGTGGTGTCGCCCAGGTGCAGCACCGGCCTGTCCTTGTTGCGCTTGAGCGCCTTGACGGTCAGGTGGCCGGAATGCACGGGATGGCGCAGCAAGTCATCACTCATGACTTCCAGACTAGAACGTGTTCCAGATCGGAAGGAAGGGCTGTCTTACCTGCCCGCGGCCTGGCGGGCGTCGGCGGCCTGCTTCTCGGCGATGTCGGCTCGCCACTGGATCTCCCGGCGGACCCACTCGTTGTCCTGGGGGAACTCGGTGGCCTCCGCGAGCCTGCGCACCTCCAGCGTCACGCCCCTACCCAGTGGGCACTTGGCCGCCCACCGCTTGGCCTCGTCGGCCGACGGCACCTCGATGATCCAGAATCCGTCGAACGATTCCCCGATGTACGGCTTCTCGGTGACCTCCGGAGGGTCAGAATTGAAGTCGACCAGGAAGCCCTGGTCGGGTGGCGTCAGTCCTTCACCCGCCCACAGAGCGCCCGCCTCGACCAGCTCCTCGTTGTAGCGGCCCATCATCGCGATCATCTGGTCGAAGCCGACGTTCTGCTCGGCCATCGCGGCCTGGGCTTCGGGCGTGGACCGCATGATCATCATGTAGCGCATCGGTTGCCTCCTTGGGTGTCGAGAACGAGTTGCACTGATATCGACAAGCTCCAGACCCTTTTTTCATCGGCGTGGCACCCTGTGCGGTATGCATCAGCCTCCCGAACCGCGCTTCCTGGACGACCGGCCGGCGTACTGGGCCGAGCACACCCCCGACAACGAGGCGGTGAGCTATCTGGGCCGCAGCTGGACGTGGTCGCAGTGGGACGACCGGATCCGACGGTGCGCCGGTGCGCTCAAGGAGCGGGGCATCGGGCGGGGTGGCGTCGTGGCGTTCCTGGACAAGAACCATCCGGCCTGTGTCGAGACGACGATCGCGGCGGCATCGCTGGGTGCGGCCATCGCGATCATCAACTTCCGGCTCGCCGGTGAGGAGATGGATTACGTCCTCAACGACTGCGGCGCCACATTGCTGATCGTCGGCACCGACCTGATCCCGGTGATCGACAAGATCCGCGACAAGCTGGCTCATGCCGACAGCGTCATCGAGGTCACCCCCGATGGCGGACGGGGCGACCAGTACGAGGCCATGCTCAAGTCGGCCGCGCCGGTGGGTCGCCAGCCCGAGGTGCAGCCCGACGACCCCTGCCTGATCATGTACTCCTCGGGCACCACCGGGCACCCCAAGGGGGTGACGATCAGTCAGCGAAACCTCTTGGCGCACACACTGAATGCCGGGACCTTCGAATTCGGTCCCGAGGACAAGAACATGGTGGCCATGCCGCTGTTCCACGTCGGTGGTTCGTCCTACGTGCAGTACGGCATCCATGCCGGCATTCCGACGATCATCACCCGCGAGGCCGATGGTGCGGCGCTGGCCGGGGCGATCCTGCAGGGCGCCAACCGCACGTTCCTGGTGCCGGCCGTGCTGGCCAAGGTGCTCGAATCCGGTGAGGACGCGATCAAGCTGTTCAGCGCCCTGAAGACCTTCGTCTACGGCGCATCGCCCATGCCGCCGGCGTTGCTCAAGGCTGCGTTGAAGGCCTGGCCGGATACCGATTTCATCCAGGTGTACGGGCTGACCGAGGTGTGCGGCGCGATCACCCAGCTCTCCTCGGAGGTCCACCGTGACGAGTCGCGCCCGGACCGCCTGGCCAGTGCCGGTCAACCGGCCCGCGAGGTGGAGGTGCGGGTGGTCGACCCGGAAACCCTCGCCGAGCTACCCACCGGACAGCCCGGTGAATTATGGTTCCGCACACCACAGTTGATGCTGCGCTACCACAACAAGCCGGAGGCCACCGCGGCGGCGATCACCGAGGACGGCTGGTTCCGTTCCGGTGACATCGGCCGCGTCGACGCCGACGGCTTTCTCTTCGTCGAAGACCGCCTCAAGGACATGATCATCTCGGGCGGCGAGAACATCTACTCCGTCGAGGTGGAGCGGGTGCTCACCGATCACCCCGCGGTGCTCGACGCCGCGGTGTTCGGCATCCCCGACGACAAGTGGGGCGAGTCGGTGAAGGCCGTCGTCGAGTTGTCCTCCGGACAAAGCACGTCCGAAGCGGAACTGATCGCCTGGTGCCGTGAGCACCTGGCGCACTACAAGTGCCCGCGCAGCGTGGAGATCTCTGTGGAGTTGCCGCGCAACCCCACCGGCAAGCTGCTCAAGCGGGATCTGCGCAAGCCGTACTGGGAGAGCCGCGACCGCGCCATCTGATGCTGCCACCGATCGAGGAGCTACTGGAGCGCCTGCACGTCGTCTCGTTGCCGATGCGGGTGCGGTTTCGCGGTATCACCGTTCGTGAGGTGGCGCTGATCGACGGCCCGTCGGGCTGGGGTGAGTTCGGCGCTTTCGTGGAGTACGAGCCTCCGGAGGCGGCGTCCTGGCTGGCTTCGGGTATCGAATCCGCCTATGGTGCGCGGGTTCCGGTGGTCCGCGCGGCCATCCCGATCAATGCCACGGTGCCCGCGGTGCCCGCCGCGCAGGTGCCCTCGGTGCTCGAGCGGTTTCCGGGGGCGCGCACTGCGAAGGTCAAGGTCGCCGAGCCGGGACAGGTTTTGGCCGACGACGTGGCGCGGGTCAATGCGGTGCGCGCGGTGATCCCGACGGTGCGGGTGGACGCCAATGGCGGGTGGACGGTGGACGAGGCCGTTGCGGCGGCGCGGGCGCTGACCGCCGACGGGGCGCTGGAGTACATCGAGCAGCCGTGCCGCACCGTGGCCGAACTCGCCGACGTGCGCGCGCGCGTCGGCGTCGCCGTCGCGGCCGACGAGAGCATTCGCAAGGCATCCGACCCGCTGGCCGTGGTGCACGCCCACGCCGCTGACGTGGCCGTGGTCAAAGTGGCTCCGTTGGGCGGGGTTTCGGCACTGCTGGGCATTGCGGCTCAGATCGACATCCCGGTGGTGGTCTCCAGCGCGCTGGACTCCGCGGTCGGCATCGCCGCCGGACTGCGCGCGGCCGCGGCGCTGCCGCGCCTCGATCATGCTTGCGGTCTGGGCACCGGCGGGTTGTTCGTCGAGGACGTCGCTGACATCACCCCGGTGGACGGCGGGCTTCCCGTCGTCGACATCCAGCCCGAGCCGGCCCGGCTCGCTGCGCTCGCCGCCCCCGCCGACCGCCGCGACTGGTGGATCGCCCGGGTGCGCACCTGCTACCCGCTGCTCATGTCGCCGAGATTGAACTAGTGCAGGAAAAGATCGAGTAGCTGCATGCGTGGGTTCAATCTCGGGGTGTGGACGGGAGCGACTGCCCTGTCCTGATCTGTGGGGTGCATGGCGTAGACGCCATGTCGCTGGGTGTGAACACTGGGACCCATGGCGCGATCGGTGGTGATTCTCGGCTTTCCCGGCGTACAGGCGCTGGACCTCGTCGGGCCGCACGACGTGTTCACCGGCGCGGCCCTGCTCACCGAGGGTGGCTACCGGGTCCGCGTGGTCTCAGCCGACGGTGCGCCGATCACCACCCCGACCGGCCTGGCGTTCGTCGCCGAGGCCATGCCGCAACCACGCGACATCGACACCCTGGTGCTCCCCGGTGGTGGCGGGGTCGACGCCGCCCGAACCGACCCGGCCACCATGGCGTGGATCAACCGTGCCGTCGCCAACGCGCGCCGGGTGGTCAGTGTCTGCACTGGTGCGTTCCTAGCGGCGCAGGCCGGACTGCTCGACGGTCGCCGCGCCACCACCCACTGGGCGTTCGCCGACCAGATGGCCCGCGAGTTTCCGGACGTCACCGTCGACCCGGAGCCGATCTTCGTGCGCAGTACGCCGTCGGTGTGGACGGCTGCCGGGGTCGCTGCCGGTATCGACGTGTCGCTGGCGCTCGTCGAAGAGGACTACGGCACCGAGATCGCCCAGACCGTCGCCCGCTGGCTGGTGCTGTACCTGCGCCGGCCCGGCGGACAGACCCAGTTCGCCGCACCGGTGTGGATGCCGCGCGCCAAGCGTGCCCCCATCCGGGAGGTGCAGGAGGCTATCGAGTCGCACCCCGGTGCCGCGCACAGCATCACCGACCTGGCCCGCCGCGCGGCCATGAGTCCGCGGCACTTCACCCGGGTGTTCACCGATGAGGTGGGCGAGGCGCCGGGAGCCTACGTCGAGCGGGTGCGCACCGAAGCCGCCCGCCGGCAGCTCGAGCAGACCGACGACACCGTCGTCACCATCGCCGCCCGCTGCGGCTTCGGAACGGCAGAGACCATGCGCCGCAACTTCATTCGACGTGTCGGCGTCTCACCCGATCAGTACCGCAAGACCTTCGCCTAGAGGAGAAAACCATGCAGATCGCCATCGTGCTCTATCCCGGCTTCACCGCCCTGGACTTCATCGGTCCCTATGAATCACTGCGCTGGCTGCCCGACGCCGAAGTCCGATTCGTCTGGCACGAGCCCGGGCCGATCACCGCAGACTCCGGTGTGCTGATCGTGGCCGCCACTCATTCGTTCGACGAGACGCCGTCACCCGACGTCATCCTGATACCCGGCGGCATGACGACCATCGAGCATGCCCGCGACGAGAAGGTGCTCGAGTGGGTGCGCCGCGCGCACGAGACGGCGACGTGGACGACGTCGGTGTGTTCGGGTTCGGTGATCCTGGCCTCGGCAGGTTTGCTTCGGGGTAAGCGTGCGACGTCGCACTGGATGGCCCTTGCCGCGCTCAAGGCGCTGGGTGCCACGCCGGTGGGTGACGAGCGGGTGGTTCATGAAGGCGACATCGTGACTGCCGCCGGGGTATCGGCCGGGATCGACCTCGGACTGTGGCTGGCGGGCCAGATCGGCGGTGAAGAGCGGGCCAAGGTCATCCAGCTGTCGATGGAGTACGACCCACAGCCGCCGTTCGACTCGGGCCATATGTCCAAGGCGTCGGCGACCACCAAGGCGGCGGCCACCGCACTGATGGCCAAGGACCTGGCCAAGCCGACCCAGGTGAAGGCGGCGACGGCGCTGCTGTGGTCCGGCGCCATCGAGGCGGCCCGGTCACGGCGTCAGCGCAGGAAGGGTCGCGTAGCCTCTGCCAGGTGATCAACCTGGCTTACGACGACACCGGCTCGGGCGAGCCGGTGTTGTTCATCGCTGGAACCGGCGGCGCGGGCCGCACTTGGCACATCTATCAGGTGCCTGCCTTCCGGGCCGCCGGCTACCGCTGCATCACCTTCGACAACCGCGGGATCGGCGCCACCGAGAATGCCGGCGGGTTCTCCACCGAGCAGATGATCGCCGACACCGCGACGATCATCGAGCACCTCGTCGGCGGGCCCACCCGGATCGTGGCCATGTCGATGGGGGCGTTCATCGCCCAGGAGCTGATGCTCGCCCGCCCCGAGCTGGTCAGCCAGGCCGTGTTGATGGGCACCCGCGGCCGGGTGGATTCCACCCGCCAGTCGTTCCGGGCGGCCGAGGACGCGCTGGTCGAATCCGGCATCGACCTGCCGCCCGCCTATGCGGCGAAAGTCCGTGTGCTGGAGAACTTTTCGCCCAAGACCATCAACAACGACAGCGCGATCACCGAGTGGTACGAGATGTTCACGGCGTTCCCGCTCAAGCGCACCCCGGGCTGGCGTTCGCAGCTGACGGTGGTGCCCACCGAGAACCGGCTGCCAGCCTACCGGTCGATCTCCACGCCGGTGCTGGTGATCGGATTCGCCGACGACGTCATCACCCCGGCGGCGCTGGGCCGTGAGGTGGCCGATGCGCTGCCCAACGGCCGCTACGTGCAGATCGGCCACACCGGACACCTGGGCTTCCTGGAACGCCCGGACACCGTCAACAGCGCGATGCTGGACTTCTTCGCCGGAACCCTCGTCTGAGCTGCGGCTTTCCGTCACAAATGACGGTATGACACGCTGTAGTGGTGAACCCCTCGACGGCTCAGGCTCGGGTCGTCGTCGACGAACTGATTCGCGGCGGCGTCCGCGACGTCGTGCTGTGCCCCGGCTCCCGTAACGCACCGCTGGCGTTTGCCCTGCAAGACGCCGACCGTGCGGGCCGGCTGCGGCTGCACGTCCGCATCGACGAGCGCACCGCCGGTTTCCTGGCCGTCGGCCTGGCGGTGGCCGAGGGTGCCCCGGTGTGCGTGGCGATGACGTCGGGCACCGCGGTCGCGAACCTGGGCCCGGCCGTGGTGGAGGCCAACTACGCCCGGGTGCCGCTGATCGTGCTGAGCGCCAACCGGCCCTACGAACTGCTGGGCACCGGCGCCAACCAGACCTTCGAACAGCTCGGCTACTTCGGCACCCAGGTGCGCGCCGCGATCAGCCTGGGGCTGGCCGAAGGTTCCCCGGACAAGCTGGACTCGCTCAACGCGCAGTGGCGCTCGGCGACCTGCCGGGTGCTGGCTGCCGCCACCGGCGCCCGCACCGCCAACGCCGGCCCGGTGCAGTTCGACATCCCGTTGCGCGAGCCGCTGGTGCCCGACGAGAACGTCGTACCCGGAGACGTCCCGCCGGGCCGACCCGACGGCAGGCCCTGGACCTACACCCCGCCGGTGACGTTCGATCAGCCGCTGGAGATCGACGTCACGCCGGATACCGTCGTCATCGCCGGTCACGGTGCCGGTGTGCACCCCAACCTGGCGCACCTGCCCACCGTCGCCGAGCCGACCGCACCGCACGCGTCCACCGCGCTGCACCCGCTGGCGTTGCCGCTGCTGCGGCCCGCGCAGGTCATCATGCTGGGCCGCCCCACCCTGCACCGGCCGGTGTCCACGCTGCTCGCCGATCCGTCGCTGCCGGTGTTCGCGCTGACAACCGGCCCGCGCTGGCCCGACGTGTCGGGCAACAGCCAGGCCACCGGAACCCGTGCCGAGGTCGTCGGTGCGGCGGACCCGGCCTGGCTGCGCCGCTGTGCGGAGGCCAACCGGCATGCCGTCGCAGCGGTGCGCGAGCAGCTCGAGGCCCACCCGCTGACCACCGGCCTGCACGTGGCGGCCGCGGTGGCCGACGCCGTGGGTCCGGGGGATCAGCTGGTGCTGGGTGCCTCCAACCCGGTGCGTGACGCCGCGCTGGTGGGGTTGAACACCGAGGGCCTGAAGGTGCGGTCCAACCGCGGGGTCGCCGGTATCGACGGCACGGTGTCGACGATCATCGGTGCGGCGCTGGCACATTCGGGCCGCACCATCGGGTTGATCGGCGATCTGACGTTCGTGCACGACAGCTCCGGGTTGTTGATCGGCCCGACGGAGCCGACGCCGAACAATCTGACCATCGTGGTGTCCAACGACAACGGCGGCGGCATCTTCGAACTGCTCGAGCAGGGGGATCCGAGGTTCTCCGATGTGTCGTCGCGGATCTTCGGCACCCCGCACGACGTCGACGTGGGCGCACTGTGCCGGGCCTATCACGTCGACTCCCGCCAGATCGAGGTCGACGAACTGGCCGCTGCACTGGACGAAAAACACGACGGCATGCGGGTTTTGGAAGTCAAGGCCGACCGGTCATCGCTGCGGGCACTGCACGCCGCGATCAAGGCGGCGCTGTGATCGGCAGGCTGCGAGCCCTGCTGGAACCGGCACTACCCCTGCGGACACCCGGTGTCGTCGACACGCCCACGCGAAAAGCCTTGCGGTGGAGCAAATGTGCGGTGTGGATCGTGCTCGGACTGGTCACGCTGCAGTCCATCCTGCTGGTGGCAGGGGCGTGGCGCAACGACCGTCAGATCGAGCAGAACATGGGGGTGGCGCAGGCCGAGGTGCTCTCGGCGGGCCCGCGCCGCTCGACCATCGAGTTCGTCACCCCGGACCGGGTCACCTACCGCCCCGAACTCGGGGTGCTGTACCCCTCGGAGCTGGCCGAGGGGATGCGGATCTACGTCGAGTACGACCGGGACGATCCGGATCTTGTTCGGGTGCAGGACCGTAACGCGTCGCTGGCGATCATCCCGGCCGGCTCGATCGCGGTGGTGGGGTGGCTGGTCGGTGCGGTGTTGCTGACCGGGCTGGTCGTGTTGGAGCGCCGCCTCGACCGTCAGGACGAGAGCAACTTGGACAGCCAGTTGTTGTCGTAGATGTCGACGGTGTCGCCCTTCTTCAGGTCGTAGACCGTCGGGGTTCCGGTGTTGATCGGATCCACCTCGTAGAGGTACTCGAAGTTGGTGTCCGCCATCTCCTTGACGTCGACCGCGTCTCGGCCCGACGTGATGGCGGCGACGGCGTCGGCACCGAGCCCGCTCTCGCGGGCCATCTGCGCAATCTCATCGTCGCTGGGGCCCCTGCTCCCCGGGGCCTGGTGCGCCCACAGATCTTCGACGAACTTCTGGAACGCCCTGGCCGACGTCTTGGGGCCGGCAACCGCGAACAGTGCATTGGCGACTCGCGCGGAGTGCCCGGCGGTGTTCGCGGTGTCCAGGAACGTCAGCGGCCGGTAGGTGACGGCCAGCCGGCCGAGGTCGATCTCGCTGGCCAGTTGGTCACCGAAGTCCTTCTGCAGGTCGGCGCAATGGGTGCATTGCGGTTCGGTGAACAATTCGATCTGGACCGGTGCGTTGGGATCGCCGGCGATGACGCCGAACCCGTCCTTGGAGATCTGGGTGGCCGGACCGTTCGGATCCACTTGTGCCACACCGGCGACGGCACGGCTGCAACCGGTGAGGACCAGCAGCGTCAGGATGAGCGCAGACAGGTAGCGCATGGTCGAACCGTACCGTCCCACCAGCTTTTCGTGTCGTGTATGCCTGGGCGAAACCTTGCTGACAAGCGCCGCTGACACCCTCGTGGGGTGCGCGTTGCGATTGTCGCGGAGTCCTTCCTGCCGAACGTCAACGGAGTGACCAACTCGGTGCTCCGGGTGCTCGAGCATCTGCGCCGCACCGGCCATGAAGCCCTCGTCATCGCACCGGACAACCCCCGCGGTGAACAGCCCGCCGAGCGCATCCACGACGGTATCCGGGTACACCGGGTACCGGCCCGGATGTTCCCGAAGGTGACCTCGCTGCCCCTGGGTGTGCCGCGCCCGCGAATGGTCGGGGTGCTTCGCGGGTTCGACCCGCATGTCGTACACCTGGCCTCCCCGGCCCTGCTGGGCTACGGCGGGCTGCACGCCGCCCGGCATCTCGGGGTGCCGACGGTCGCGGTGTTCCAGACCGATATCGCCGGCTTTGCCCAGAGCTACGGCGTGGGCGTCGCCTCTCGTGCCGCGTGGGCGTGGACCCGGCATCTGCACTCCCGTGCCGACCGCACCTTGGCCCCGTCCACGGCGGCGATGGAAGACCTTGCCGCCCATAACATCCCGCGGGTTCACCACTGGGGCCGTGGAGTGGACGTCACCGGCTTCGCACCGTCCAACCGGGATCAGGAGCTGCGGGCGTCGTGGTCTCCGCAGGGCAAGCCGATCATCGGATTCGTCGGACGGCTGGCGCCGGAGAAGCACGTCGAACGGCTGGCGGCCCTGGCACACCGCGACGACCTGCAGCTGGTGATCGTCGGTGACGGTGTGGACCGGGCCAAATTGCAGGCCCTGCTGCCCGGTGCAGTGTTCACCGGCGCGCTCTACGGCGCAGAGCTGGCCGCCGCCTACGCGA
This sequence comes from Mycolicibacterium anyangense, assembly GCF_010731855.1. Classification (NCBI taxonomy): domain Bacteria; kingdom Bacillati; phylum Actinomycetota; class Actinomycetes; order Mycobacteriales; family Mycobacteriaceae; genus Mycobacterium; species Mycolicibacterium anyangense. The sequence goes on from NZ_AP022620.1 coordinate 5,028,873, forward strand.
GCATGGACGTCTTCGTCCATCCGGGTGAGCACGAGACCTTCTGCCAGGCCGTCCAGGAGGCGATGGCTTCCGGACTGCCGGTGATCGCACCGGATGCGGGCGGGCCGCGCGATCTGGTCGCTCCCTACCGCACCGGACTTCTGCTGCCGGTGCCCGAGTTCGAGCAGCGGCTGACGCAGTCGGTCGGGCACCTGCTCGACGAGCGGACCCGCTACGCGCAGGCCGCACGGCGCAGTGTGTTGGGCCGGACCTGGCCTGCGGTCTGTGACCAACTGCTCGCCCATTACGAGGCGGTGCAGGCCGACGGTCGTCGTCGGATTCGGGCGGCATAGGTTGCCGACCAGTTGATGGCCGTCAGCTGAATAGTTGCTGAGATAGGTTTTGCTTCAGCGTGATTCAGGGCACACTGGCATACATCGGGGAATTTGGCGCGGGAGCCGACCGCATTTCGTACACAACTCCCAAGGTCGAGGGATACCTCTGATGAGTGACACGAGTTTTCGCCAGGAACTGCAAGCCTTTGCCGTCGAGCTACGTAAGTTGGCTTACACCATGCCCGCTGGGCACGAGGATCGGCTGATCCACCTCAGCGAACGGATGGCAGGGCGTGCGCGCCAACTCCTGCAAGTCGACGCGCACGCCATGTAACTAACCCTGGGCCTGCACGGCTCTAACCCTGCGCCTCCACGGCGACGGGCTGCCACTGCTCCCAGTTGGCCAGCCGGCTCTCGTAGTCGGCCCGGGCCACCTGCAGCGGTGACTCACCGAAGAACACCCGCAGCGGCGGGTTCGGGGCATCGACGACCTTGAGAATGGCGCGCGCCGACGCCGTCGGGTCACCGGGCTTCGCCCAGCGCTGCGCGCGGGCTTCGGCGACCTGCTGGTGCAGCGCGGCGTAGTCGGGCAGCGGCTCGGAGCGCTTCGCGGACGGACCCGACCAGTCGGTGTCGAAGCCACCCGGCTCGATCAGGGTGACGTGGACGCCGAACGGTGCGACCTCCTGCGCCAGCGACTGGGACAAGCCCTCCAGCGCCCACTTGGAGGCGTGGTAGATCCCGACGAGCGGGAACGCGGTGATGCCGCCGATCGAGGACACCTGGATGATGTGGCCGCTGCCCTGGGCGCGCAGATACGGCAGTGCCGCCTGGGTCACCCACAGCGCACCGAAGACGTTGGTTTCGATCTGGTCGCGCGCGTCGGCCTCGCTGAGTTCCTCGACGAACCCGAAGTGGCCGTATCCGGCGTTGTTGACGACGATGTCGAGGTGGCCGAAGTGGTCATGCGCCTGTTTGACCGCGGCGAAGTCCGCGGCGCGGTCGGTGACGTCCAGGGCGATCGGCAGGATCGCGTCGCCGTACTTCTCGACCAGATCGGCCAGGGTGTCGGTGTTGCGGGCGGTCGCGGCGACCTTGTCACCGCGCTCCAGGGCGGCGATCGTCCACTCGCGTCCGAAGCCACGGGATGTTCCGGTGATGAACCACACTTTTTCGCTCATGGTCCTAGCCAACGCCTGGGCCCGCCGATGATTCCCGCTGGGGTAGCGTCGGGTCCGTGAGCCGCGCGACGCTGGACAAAGATCCCCGTGACGTGGCGTCGATGTTCGACGCCGTGGCGCGCCGCTATGACATCACCAACACCGTGCTCTCGCTGGGGCAGGACCGCGCCTGGCGACGCGCGACCCGGGCGGCCCTGGGCATCGGTCCCGGGGACACCGTGCTGGACCTGGCCGCCGGGACGGCGGTCTCCACGGTCGAGCTGGCCAAATCCGGCGCGTGGTGCGCCGCCGCCGACTTCTCGGTGGGAATGCTGCATGCCGGCGCGGGCCGGCCGGTACCCAAGGTGGCCGCCGACGCCACCAAGCTGCCGTTCGCCGACGAGGTCTTCGACGCGGTGACCATCAGCTTCGGTCTGCGCAATGTCGTCGACCACTCCGCCGGGTTGCGCGAGATGGCCCGCGTCACCAAGCCGGGTGGGCGGCTGGTGGTGTGCGAGTTCTCCACGCCCGTGGTGCCGGTGTTCTCGACGGTCTACAAGGAGTACCTGATGCGGGCGCTGCCGCGGGTGGCCACCGCGGTCTCCAGCAATCCCGAGGCCTATGTGTACCTGGCGGAGTCCATCCGGGCCTGGCCGGATCAGGCCGAGCTGGCTCGGCGCATCGAGGCGGCCGGCTGGTCACAGGTGCGCTGGCGCAACCTCACCGGCGGCATCGTCGCCCTGCACGCCGCCGTCAAGCCCTAGCCGCCTGAGTTGTTAATCCGTCGAGGGTCGCGTGAGCCCCTTGTTACGGCGAGGCTGTCGTTATCGTGCTGGTTACTCGCACTTTTGCGCGATAACGACAGCCTCGGTGAAGTCGTGAAGGTGGCAGTGAATTTTTGACCCAAGACCTCATCGTCCGGCGTCGGCGAGCACCTGGTATCCGGCGTTGTAGCCCGGGATGAACGTGATGCCCGGCCCGCCGTGGCAGCCGGCACCGCCCAGATACAGTCCCTCGATCGGGATGGGCTCGTCGAGAAAACCCTTGGGCCCCGGCCGGTTCGGCCCCATCAGCTCGGGCTGCAGCAGGCCCTGGCAGAAGTCGCCGTTGGGCGCGCCGAACATGGTGTTCATGTGGTACGGCGCGAACGTGATGTGACGGATCGCGACGTCCTTGAAGTTGGGAGCGTACGTGGAGATCTTGTCGACGACGACCTTGGCCATCTCGTTCTTGAGGTGACCGTGCTGCTCGCGCGGCGCCTCGGTGGGGAAGGCATAGACGTACACGCTGGCGGCGTGCTTGCCTTCCGGTGCCATCTCCGGATCGCCTACGGTCGGGATCTGGATCGACAACGCCGGGTTGTCCGGGACGATCCCGAAACGGCAGTTGTCCCATTGCCGCTGTTGGGTTTCCGGGGAGCCGAACATGCCGACCGACATCTGCATGCCTGGTTCGTTGAGGAATTCGTACGGCGCGGCGTACTGCGGCAGCCCGTCGAGAGCGAAGTGGATCTGCAGATACGAGCCGCGATGGTCGCGACCGCCGAGACGGGTCACCAGTGACGACGGAAGATGTTCGGCACCAACGAGTTCCAGCAGAGTGGTGTCAGGAGCCAGATTGGAGACGACGACGGGCGCGGTGACGGTGGTGCCGTCCTTGAGTCGCACCCCGGTGACCTTCCCATTCTCGACCAGGATCTTGTCGACCTTCGCGCGGTAGCGGATCTCGCCGGCCGCCTCCAGGTAGAGCTTCTTGAGGTGATCGGACAGCGCCCCGATACCACCCTTGATCTTGGTGGTCATCTGGCCGCCGTCCTCGGGCATCGCGAGTGCGAACGCCAAACATGTTGCGCTGCCGGGGGTGTAGGGCCCGCGGTAGGTGGAGTTGACGGCCAGGAAGGCCAGCATGCCGCGGATCACCGCGTGGCGCTCCTTGTCTGGCACGTAGCGGTCGATCACATCCATCGCCGAGCCGAACAGCATGTCGTGGATGGCCTGGCGTTCGTTCTCGTCGGCCGCGCAGGCGTACATCTCGTCGATGGTCTTCGGTGGTTCCAGTGCGTCGAAGCGGCCCAACGCCTTTCGCGGCCCGGTGGCCCATCCGTACAGCTGGGCCATGCCCATCACGGCTTCCATGCCGTGCTTCTCGGTCATCTCGGTCATCATCTTCATCGGGTCGTGGTGGAAGACCATCGGCTCTTCGCCGTTTTCCCCGATGTTGACCGACATGATCTCGTTCTCGATGACGGGCAGGGTGTCCAGCCCGAGCTCGCTGTTGATCTTCGAGGCGGTGGGGAAGCGGATCGACCCGGCGATCTCGAACTGGAAGCCGTCGATGAGTTCGACCGTGGCCGCCATGCCGCCGCTGTAGGTGTTCTGCTCCAGGATCAGCGTGCGCAGCCCCGCCTGCTGCAGCACCGCGGCCGCGGTCAAACCGTTGTGTCCGGCCCCCACGATGATGGCGTCATAATCAGTCATGCGGCGGAGTTTATGTCAGTACTGACGCGATTTCCCGAAGTTTTGTCAAATTTGTCGTTAAGGTCGTGACGATGCCCGGTAACCTGCATGAACAGCGCCGTCGCTCCACCCGCGACGCGCTGCGTCGGGTTGCCCTGGAGCGGTTCGCCCGCGACGGCTTCGCCAACGTCACCGTCGCCGAACTGGCCGAGGAGGCCGGCGTCACCCAGCGCACCTTCTTTCGGCATTTCCCCACCAAGGAAGCGGTGCTGTTCGCCGACTACGAAACGCATTTCGAATGGTTCGCCGAGGCACTCGAGCGCCGGCCCACAGACGAGCCGCTCTTCGATGCGGTGCTGGCGGCCATGGGCAACTTCCCGCACGACGTCGAGGTAGTCCGCCAGGCCGCACTCGCCCGCGCCAGCCTGATCGACGGCGAGCGGGCAGCCGGGCACATCCGTCTGGTGCAGGCGTCGTTCGCGGCGGTGATCAGTGAGTTCGTCCGGGACCGCTACCGGCACGTGGACAACATCGACCTGGTTGCCGAGGTGGCGGGTGCGACGGTGGCCGCCGCGCTGATCGTCGCGACGGAGAAATGGGGCCGCGACAAGTGCGAGTCCGACCTGACCGTCCTGTCCGCCGACAGCCTGGCGCTGCTGCGTTCGGGACTGGCCCAGCTCAGCTGAAAGGCTTGCGGCGGTCCATGATTCGCGATCCGTACCCAGCTGAGCGCCAGACCCGCGCCACCCAGTCGGCGTCCTCGTCGGTGACCAGGTTGCCCATCACCCGCACCGCCAGGCCCATCAACCGCGTCGAGCGCATCCCCACCGGGCCGGTCAACGGGAGGAACCGTGGCAGCGTCAGCAGCAGACCGAGCCGGCGGGCCACCGAGAATCCGCGCCCGTAGTGCTCCTGCAGCAGCGCCGGCCACGCCGAGGCGATGCCGGGGGAGCCCAGCATCTGCGCGGCCAGCCGCCCGGTCTCCAGGCCGTAGTCGATGCCCTCACCGTTGAGTGGGTTCACGCATGCCGCCGCGTCGCCGATGAGCAACCAGTTCGGCCCGGCGACACCGGAGACCGCCCCGCCCATCGGCAGCAGCGCCGAGGCGACCGCCCGCGGGGCCCCATCGAAACCCCAGTCCTGTCGCTTCAGTGCCGTGTAGTGCTTGATCAGTGGCCGCAACGCCACATCGGCGGGCCGCTTGGCCGTGGCCAGTGCGCCAACGCCGATGTTCACCTCGCCGTTGCCCAGCGGGAAGATCCAGCCGTAGCCGGGCAGTACCTGCCCATCGACCGACCGCAGCTCCAGATCGGAGGAGATCCACGGCTCGCCGGCCCGTGGCGAGGCCAGATAACCCCGCGCAGCCACCCCGTACACCGTCTCCTGATGCCACTGCCGGCCCAGCACCCGCCCGAACGGCGAGCGGGCGCCGTCGGCGACGATCACCCACCGGCACCGCACCGACGACCCGTCGGCCAGCACCACGGCATCCACCGCGCCACGCGAATCACGGCACACATCAACGGCTTTCACGCCCAGCAGCATCGCCGCTCCGGAGTCTTCGGCGACCTTGCGGATCCGGTCGTCGAGTTCCATCCGCGGCACCGCCGACCCCCAGCCCGGGAACGACGGACCCGGCCACGGCACCTCGACGGCGGCGCCGAACCCGCTCAGCCGCAGTCCGTGGTGGCGGATGCGGCCGTCGAGCCAGCCACCCAGCCCCAGGCTCTGTAGTTCCAGAATCGCGCGCGGGGTCAGCCCGTCACCGCACGCCTTGTCGCGGGGGAACTCGGCGGCGTCGATGACCAGCACGTCGTGACCGGCGCGGGCGGCCCAAGCCGCGGCGGCCGAGCCCGCGGGCCCGGCGCCGACGATGACCACATCCGCATGCCTGTCCACCCTCCCAGTATGTTGGCAGGGTGAGGACACCGGCGACCGTGGTAGCGGGGGTGGACTTCGGTGACCCCGTATTCGCCCAGAATGTTCGCGACGGCGTGGGCCGCGTCGAAGAGCTCATGGGCACCGAACTGCGTGGTGGCGACGAGCTGATGACCGAGGCGGTGCTGCACCTGTTCGAGGCCGGCGGCAAGCGGTTCCGGCCGCTGTTCACCGTGCTGTCGGCCCAGATCGGGCCCGAGCCGGACGCCTGGCAGGTCACCGTGGCCGGTGCCGTCATCGAGATGGTCCACCTGGCCACGCTGTACCACGACGACGTGATGGACGAGGCCCAGATCCGGCGCGGTGCGCCGTCGGCCAACGCCCGCTGGGGCAACAACATCGCCATCCTGGCCGGCGATTACCTGTTCGCGACGGCCTCCCGGCTGGTCAGCCAGCTCGGACCGGACGCGGTGCGCATCATCGCCGAGACGTTCGCCCAGCTGGTCACCGGTCAGATGCGGGAGACCAAGGGCACGGCGGCCGGCGTCGACCCGGTGGACCATTACCTCAAGGTGGTCTACGAGAAGACGGCCTGCCTGATCGCGGCATCGGGCCAGTTCGGCGGCACGTTCTCCGGGGCCACCCCGGACCAGATCGAGCGGCTGAGTCGGCTGGGCGGCATCGTCGGCACCGCATTCCAGATCTCCGACGACATCATCGACATCGACTCCGATCCCGACGAGTCGGGCAAGCTGCCGGGCACCGACCTGCGCGAGGGTGTGCACACCCTGCCGGTGCTCTACGCCCTGGCCGAGACCGGGCCGGATGCCGACCGGCTGCGCGAGCTGGTGGCGGGCCCGATCGAGGACGACGACGCGCTGGCCGAGGCGCTGGGGCTGCTGCGGTCGGGGAGCGGCCTGACGAAAGCCAAGGCCACCGTGGCGCGTTATGCCGACCAGGCCGGCGAGGAGCTGGCCGGGTTGCCCGATGTGCCGGGACGCCGGGCGCTGGCGTCGCTCGTCGACTACACGATCAACCGGCACGGCTGAGCGCGAGCGAAGGAACCTGGTGGCATGTCCGGGGCGTTAGTCTCCCGGAGAATGCGTTCGTAGGAGGAACCTGATGACCTGGCACCCGACCACCAATCGGCTCAAGACCTTCGTGCTGCTCGTCGGCATGTCGGCGTTCATCGTCTTCCTGGGCTCGCTGTTCGGGCGCAACATCATGTTCCTGGCCCTGATCTTCGCCATCGGCATGAACGTCTACGTGTACTTCAACTCCGACAAGCTGGCGCTGCGCGCGATGCACGCCCAGCCCATCACCGAGGTACAGGCCCCGCAGATCTATGCGATGGTGCGCGAGCTGGCCACCACCGCACATCAGCCGATGCCGCGGCTCTACATCAGCGACACCGCCAACCCCAACGCCTTCGCCACCGGCCGCAACCCGCGCAACGCCGCGGTGTGCGTCACCACCGGCATTCTCAACCTACTCAGCGAACGTGAACTGCGCGCCGTCCTAGGCCACGAACTATCCCACGTCTACAACCGCGACATCCTGATCTCGTGCGTGGCCGGTGCGCTGGCCTCGGTGGTCACCGCCCTGGCCAATATGGCGGTCTTCGCCGGTGCGTTCGGTGGTAATCGTGAAGGCGGCGCGAATCCCTTTGCCTTGCTACTTGTTTCGCTGCTGGGTCCGATCGCCGCCACCTTGATCCGGCTGGCGGTGTCGCGGTCACGGGAGTACCAGGCCGACGAGTCCGGCGCCGAACTGTCCGGCGATCCGCTGGCCCTGGCCTCGGCGCTGCGCAAGATCAGCGGCGGCGTGGAGGCCGCGCCGCTGCCGCCGAACCCGCAGCTGGCCGACCAGGCGCACCTGATGATCGCCAGCCCGTTCCGCTCGGGTGAGCGGATCGGCAAGATGTTCTCCACCCACCCGCCGATCCCGGACCGCATTGCGCGGCTGGAGAAGATGGCGGGGCGTCAGCTCTGAGTGGCTAGCTCTGAGTGGTCGCAGATACGTGCGGCTTGGGGCTGACGATCCCTTCCTGACGTAGCGACTCCAGCACCATGGCCCGCAGCCGACGGCCCACGTCGAACTGCTTGCCGGGCAGGGTGCGCGCCACCATCCGCAGGTTCACCGTGTCGACCTGCATGCTCTCCACCCCCATCAGGGCGGGTTCGTCGAGCAGCAGCTGACACATCCGGTCGTCGCGCATGGCGGCGGCGGCGACGTCGTGCAGCAGGTCGTTGACGGTGTTGAGGTCGGCGCTGGTGGGCACCGGTATGTCGACGACGGCGCGGGCCCAGTCCTTGGACAGGTTCAGCGACTTCACGATCTGGCCGTTGGGGATGGTGAACACCTCGCCGTCGCCGGAGCGCAGCTTGGTGACCCGCAGGGTGACGTCCTCGACGGTGCCACGGGCGTCGTTGGCCGACCCGGTGGCGGTGAGCTGAACCAGGTCACCGAACCCGTACTGCTTCTCGGTGATGATGAAAAAGCCGCTGAGCAGGTCCTGCACCATCCGTTGGGCGCCGAAGCCCAGGGCGGCACCGAGGACCGCCGCGGGCGCGATCAACGACCCGACCGGTAGCCCGAGGGTGTCGACGATGTCGACGGCGACCAGGACGTAGAGCAGCGCGATCGTCACCGACGAGATCACCGAGGCCACCGCGCGGCGGTGTTTGGCGGCTTCTGAGCGCACCAGGGCGTGGCCGCGATCCAGGCGGCGGGCGATCTTGGCGGCCACCCAGTTGATGCATCGCGTCGCCAGCAAGGCGGCCAGGATCACCAGCACAATGTGCAGTCCCTTGGTCTGCAGCCACCGGCCCACGTTGCCGACCCAGAATTCGTGCAGGTCAGGGGATGAAACAGCAAGGTACATCGAGGTTTTGGTGGGAGTCATCGCCAGGTGGCATTGCCCGCCCGGCGGCCTTCTACACATTTCCCGCCGGCCGCGAGCAGACGCAAAATCGCACCTTTCGGGCTGTTCTGGTGCGACTTTGCGTCTGCTCGAGCAGGTCGTGGCCGGGCGGCGGTAACACCGGGCCGCGCGTCGCCGACAGTGCAACCAAGAACGCGACTGAATAGGGTGTGGTGATGCTGAGCAGAATCCTGATCGGCGTGCTGGGCGCTTCCGCGGCGGTCGGTCTGGCGGCCAGCGCCGCCGCCGATCCGACGCCTGCCCCGGCACCCGTGCTTCCCAACATCAATGCCTACACCGCGGTCAGCCCGGTGGACTACTCCGCGATGGGTGGCAACTGGTACGCCTTCGCCGGCCCGCCCGGGGTGACCTGCGTGATCAACAAGCAGAACAGCACCTATGGCTGCAGCGGCCCGTTGCCGGGTGCGCCCGACGGTGCGAACCTGGTCAGTGCGGGTGCGTCCGGCGAGCCGGGCTTCTCCACGACGGCTCAGCCGGTCTTCGGCGCGGCGGGCGCGGTCAAGGCGCTCCCGCCGAACACCCGCATCGGCTTCGGCGACATCAGCTGCGGCGTCGACGGCGGCGGCGTGGTGGCCTGCGTCAACCAGCACGACCAGGTGGGCTTCGTCGTCGGCCCGGCCGCCACCTTTACCTCCGGCCCCAGTCCGATGCTGGACCGGCCGAAGGGCACCAACCCCTACTTCCCGGGGTTCCCCGGCTAGAAGCGCGAGCCGTGGACTTCGTGGCCGGGCTTCTCGGCCATCAGTCCGCGGTAGGCATCCTCGACGGTGGCGCCGTGGTTGACGACGGCGTCGACTTCACGCGCGATCGGCATGCTGATGCCGTACTTCTCGGCGAACTCCATGATCACGCTCGCGGCTTTGACGCCCTCGGCGACCTGGTTCATCGACTCGATGATCTCCTGTACGGTCTTGCCCGAGCCGAGCTGCTCGCCGACGTGGCGGTTGCGGGAGCGCTTTGAGGTGCAGGTGACGATGAGGTCGCCCATGCCGGCCAGGCCGGAGAAGGTGTCGCGCTGGCCGCCGACGGCTTCACCGAGCTTGGACATCTCGCGCACGGCGCGGGCCATCACCATGGCGCGGGTGTTCTCGCCGATGCCCAGCGAGTAGCCCATACCGACGGCAATCGCGTAGACGTTCTTCAGCGCGCCGGCCATCTCGACACCGACCACGTCGTCGGTGGTATAGGTGCGGAAACGCTTGGTGCGGAACATCTTCGCCAGATTGGATGCCAGGTTCTGGTCGGGCATAGCCAGCACAGCGGCCGCCGCGTAGCCCTCGGCGACCTCTTTGGCGATGTTGGGTCCGGCCAGGATGCCGGCCGGGTGGCCGGGGAGCACCTCGTCGACGATCTGACTCATCCGCATGTTGGTGCCCTGCTCGAGGCCCTTGACCAGACTGACGACGGGGACCCAGGGCCGCAGTTCCTTGCCCAGTTCGGCGAGCACGCCGCGGAAGCCATGACTGGGCACACCCATCACCACCACGTCGGCGCAGTTGGCCGCCTCGGCGAAATCGGTAGTCGCCCGCAGCGTTTCGGACAACTCCACCTCATCACCGAGGTACTTGGAGTTGCGGTGGTTCTTGTTGATGTCCTCGGCGGTCTCCTCCGAGCGGACCCACTGCAGGGTCGGGCCGCGGCGGGAACAGATGGAGGCCACGGTGGTTCCCCAGGAGCCTCCGCCGAGGACGACAACATTGGGTTCGCGGCGGTCAGGTGTCATGGCGTTTAGGTTATTGCCGGGGCTGGCCGTTTACAGCGAGTTCGCCAAGGTGGGTCACCCGAACTGTTAGGCCGCCTTGGACCGTCGCGCCCGGGCCACCGCGAACACCGCGGCTGCCGCGACCCCGGAGGCCACCAGAGCCTTCCTACCGGCACCGGTGCCGATCGGGCGTACCGCGACATCGGTGCTCAGCGGCGAACCCACCCGGCCGAACGTCATGTCCTCACCGATCTTGTCGATGAAGTGGTGATCGATCGTGTCGGCCCAGTAGTTCTGCCGGGTGATCCACGGCCGCTTGGTACCCGACTTCGGCAGCGCGTGCAGGTTGCGCAGCACGTAGCCGGCCTGCAGGTCCCACAGCGGCTTCTCGGCGATCGGCTGGCCGCCCAGATGCGGTGAGGCGTGGGTGAACCCGTTGGCCCTCATGTACTCCATCAGCTTGGCCGTGGAGCGGGCTGTCATATCGGCGCGCAGCGTCCATGAGGCGTTGGTGTAGCCGATACACCAGATCAGGTTGGGCACGTCCTCGAGCATGTGTGCCTTGTAGGAGTACCGGTCCTGTGGCTTGATCTCGTTGCCGTCCAAGCTGATTCGCACCCCGCCGAGGGCCTGCAGCTGCAGGCCGGTGGCAGTGACGATGATGTCGGCGTCCAGATGCCGGCCCGATTTCACCACGATTCCGGTCTGGTCGAAGTGATCGATGTGGTCGGTCACCACCTCGGCACGGCCCTGGGAGATGGCCTCGAACATGTCGCCGTCGGTCACCAGGCACATCCGCTGATCCCACGGGTTGTAGCGCGGCTTGAAGTGCACGTCGACGGGGTAACCCGGCGGCAGCAGACTCTTGTTCTGCGCCCGGATGACGCTCTTCATCACTTCCGGTGCGCGCCGTGACAACAGCCACGTCGACCCCTCGAACAGGGTGGCGATGAAACGGACGATCAAGTGAGAGGCCTTGCGCGGCAGCGCTGTTCGAATCACCTCGTTGACCGGGTTCACCCGCGAACCGGAGAACAGGTAGCCCGGCGAGCGCTGCAGCATGGTCACCTTGGCGGCGGTGCGGGCCAGCGCAGGCAGCAGCGACACCGCGGTGGCGCCGCTGCCGATGACCACCACCTTCTTGCCGGTGTAGTCCAGGTCCTCCGGCCAGAACTGCGGGTGGACGACGGTGCCGGCGAACGTCTCGATGCCGGGGAACTCCGGGGTGTAGCCCTCGTCGTAGTTGTAGTAGCCGGAGCCGAAGAACACGAACCGGCCGCGGTAGGTCGTGCGCGTGCCGTCCTCGTCGGCGTGCACCGTCCAGGTGTCCGACGACGAATCCCAGTCGGCGGAGATCACGTGCGTGCCGAACCGGATGTGCGGGGTGATGCCGTGTTTGTCGGCGGTGTCGGCCATGTACTGGCGGATGTGATCGCCGTCGGCCACACCTTCCTTGCGGGTCCACGGCTCCCACGGCCACGACAGGCTGAAGATCGAGGAGTCCGACCGCACACCGGGGTAGCGGAACAGGTCCCACGTGCCGCCGATCCGTTCACGGCGCTCGAGGATGACGTAGCGGACCCCGGGGTTGCGTTCGGTGATCCGGTAGGCCGCCCCGATCCCGGAGAAGCCGGCGCCAATGATGACGACGTCGTAGGTGCCACCGTCTTGTTCGGTGGGCGTCGCGGCGGTCTCCGGGGTGGCGGTCATCGCGGTCCTCACTTCGTGCGGTGTGTGGTCTCCGTCACCACACTAGGCACTGACCGACGAGTTGGGGGAGACCCGTCCTACCGGTAGTTGACGAACTGCAGCGCGACGTCCAGGTCGGCGCCCTTGAGGAGCGCGATGACGGCCTGCAGGTCGTCCCGCTTCTTCGACGACACCCGGATCTCGTCGCCCTGAACCTGGGTCTTGACGCCCTTGGGCCCCTCGTCGCGGATCAGCTTGTTGATCTTCTTGGCGTTCTCCTGATCGATGCCCTGCTTGAGGGTGCCGCTCACCTTGTAGGTCTTCCCGCTGGCCTGGGGCTCGCCGGCGTCGAATGCCTTCATGGAGATGTCGCGACGGATCAGCTTCTCTTTGAAGACGTCGATGGCCGCGGTGACCCGCTCTTCGGTGGAGCTGACGATCTCGATGACCTCCTCGCCCTTCCAGGCGATCGTGGTGTCGGTGCCACGGAAGTCGAACCGGGTGGACAGCTCCTTGGCCGCCTGGTTCAACGCGTTGTCGACCTCCTGGCGGTCGACCTTGCTGACGATGTCGAACGATGAATCCGCCATTGGACCCCTCCTCGGTGTGATCGGCCGGTTTGTGTTTGGGGTACATCCTCGTTGTACCCTGCTAGTCGCACCAAACCGGTCCCCGGTGTGGAGCACCCGGCAGGTTGCCCGAGCGGCCAATGGGAGCGGACTGTAAATCCGTCGGCGGAAGCCTACACAGGTTCGAATCCTGTACCTGCCACACACTTCAAGCCCGTCTTTGACGGGCTTGATTGCATTGCGGCGAGCCCATTTCCTGGGTCCGTCTGCGTTTCCCAGTTGTGCCCTCTACGATTCTGCCCGGACGTCAATTGATCAGAGGGGAACCGTCAGCATGGCCACCACCGCGAAGTCTCGTGCCGCGATCACCAGCTTCCTGGCGGCCGGGGCCGCCACCACCGGGCTGCTCGCCGCGGCCGCTATGGGATCGGCGCCCACCGCCAACGCCTCGTGCGCGTCGTTCTTCGGCCTGGGCAACAGCGCTGACTGCACCAGCACCCCGCTGAGCATCGCGATCGCGATCGGCAACGGCGCTACCGCCAACGCCACCGGATTGTTCGGCGCGGCCTTCGCCCTCGGAACCAACTCCGCCGCCACTACCAGCGATGCCTTCACCTTCGCCACCGCCGTCGGCGACGGATCGGCGGCCAACGCCGGTGGTCTGTTCGCCTTCGCCACCCAGCTTGGCCCCAACGGCTCCGCCATCACCAAGGGCTCGGGTCTGTTCGGCAACATCGGCGCCAACATCGCCTTGAACGTCACCGCGCCCTGGGCCCCGGCCAACAGCAGCACCGTGACGGCTGGCGGCACCGGTGCCGGCGGCAACGTGGCCATCAACCTCTTCGGTACCGGGACGGCCGGGAATCCGACCAGCATGCATGTGACGTCGGCTGGCCAGTTCGGCATCGCCACGAATGTCGGCGGTAGCAACAACGCCGTCGAGTCCGGCCTCTCGGGGGCGGGATCGGTGATCAACCTGGCGACGAACTTGTTCGGTAGCAACAACACCGTGTCGGCGCAGGGCGGCATCTTCAACTGGGCCACCAGCATCCTGGGCAATGCCAACACTGTCGCCACCTATGGCAGCCTCTTCAACACCGCCAGCAGCATCTTGGGCAGTAACAACACCGTTTCGACGTTCGGTGGCTACTTGAACTGGGGTCGCAGCCTGTTCGGCGACGGCAACAGCGTCTCGGTCAACGGCGGCTACCAGAACGCGGCCCGCACCCTGTTCGGCAACGGCAACCAGGTGGACGTCACCGGCGGCAACGCCAGCACCGCGCAGAACATCTTCGGCACGAACAATCTCGTGGAAGTCTCGGGCGGCATCAACAATGCGGCCAGCAATCTGTTGGGTGGGGACAACAACAAGCTCACCACCGGCGGCGGGACGCTGAACTCGGTGCGCAACATCATCGGCAGCAACAACATCCTGACTGCGGGTGGGCCCGGAAGTAACTGGAACACCGTGCTCAACGCGCTCGGTAACGGCAACACCATCACCTCAGGCGGCCCCGGCGGCAACTTCACTGCCGGCTTCAACTTCCTGGGTGGCGGCAACAACGTGACGGCCGGGCCCGGACCGCTGACGCTCGCCGGAACCGTGGTGACCACCGGCCAGACGGTTACCAAGTCGGGCCCCGGCATCGCGATCAATCAGTTCCGCGTCGGCGGTGCCTCGGCGGTCGGCCCGCAGAGCAATAAGGGGCCCAAGAGTGCGGCGGCGGGCAAGAGCGGCTCCGGGTCTTCGGGCTCCTCGACCGGCGGAAGCAAGCGCGGCAATCAGTAACTGCTGATCTCGTAGAACGGCCGGTGTCCGCGTCAAGCGGTGGGCACCGGCCGTTCTCTTGTTCGCCATCATTAAATGGCAGCGGGGTATCCACAGCTGTGGTATCCCTGTGAAACGTATTTTCTTGTGCGTCAAAATTGGGGTGGCGGCATGGGGGCTGGAAACAAGCACGTATACGTCGGGCGGGTCGGTGCGCTGGCCGTCGCGCTGGGAGTCGGCGGATGGATCGCCGGCCTACCGGTAGCCACAGCCGACACCGGATCCGAGTCACCGGCCTCCTCGGCGCCCGATAACGGGCACACCTCGGTCGGGCACAGCGCCCGCAAGAGCGCACCCGCCAAGGCATCGGCCACGGCCGGCGGCGGGCGCACCACATCGGGATCGGCCAAGCCCGGCGCCGCGGCCGGCACGGTTGTCACCGGAGCCACATCCGCACGTCGCATCCACACCGGCGCCACCGAGAGCACGACGTCTGAGCCCGAGCCGGACGCGGAGCCGGCCGCCGACGCGCAGACACCCGCGGTCGACAGCCCGGTGGCCGAGCCGACTGTGCCCTCGGCTCCGGTGCTCACCGCAGCTGGCCCTCGGGGATCCTTGTCGGCCAAGCCCGGCGCCGCGTCGGATTGGCTGGCCGCGGGCAATGATCCGCTCGCCGCGCTGACGGGTCCGCTGGCGTGGGCGGCGCTGGCGGTTAGCCGACGCGAGACCACAGGTGCAGTGACGGTTGCCCCCGCAGCGGCCACCGTGACCACCAGCCAGCCGGTTGCCTCCGTGGTCGCGGTCGATCCGTTGGCCGCATTCCTCCGCATCTTCGTCGGCGACGGCACTGCCGATCATCCCGACGCCGGCATCCTCTACGGCAACGGCTACAGCTACACCGGCTACGAGGGGGCGTGCCAGAGCGGGCCGTGCAACGGCGGCAGGGCAGGCCTGATTGGCAACGGCGGCAACGGTTTCGCCGGTGGTGCCGGTGGCGCGGCGGTGTTGATCGGCAACGGTGGTGCCGGCGGCCAGGGTGTGGTCGGCATCAACAATGGTGCTGGCGGCGACGGTGGCCGGGGTGGCCTGTTGATGGGCGACGGCGGCCGCGGCGGTGACGGAGTCACGGTGACCTCCGGAGCAGGTGGACGTGGCGGTGACGGCGGTGATGGCGGGTTCATCAAGGGCAACGGCGGCGCAGGCGGCAATGGTGGCGACGGGGTAAGTGCCGGTGGCGCAGGTGGTTCCGGTGGCCGCAGTGCCGTGCTAGTCGGCAACGGTGGGGCCGGGGGAGCTGGGGGAACGGCGAGCAGTGGTCCGGCAAACGACGGCGCCGGTGGTGCCGGGGGCAAGGGTGGGCTGATATCCGGATCGCCTGGCGGTGCCGCGGTGGCGCTGTCGGCGGACGCGGTGACGACGCCGGTCACGACACCGGTGCAGGTGCAAGCGAGTCTCTCGGCGTACATCATCGAGAAGCTGGTGGCGATCTTCGCGTGGGCACTTGTCGATGACACCGGCGAGATCAAGTCCGACATCCTCGACATCGTGCAGGATTCGACGTTCGTCACCTACGTCGCCGAAACGGTCGCGGCCGCCGTCGAACCCGCTCTGGCGGTCATCTCGACGCCGGCAACGGCGCAGCAGGAAGTCGCCAACATCATCGGGAACGCGGTTGCCACCGCGGTGGTGGTGTTATTCAGCGATGACGCGGTTCGGCATTACACCGCGAAGCTGTTGGAGGGCCTGCCCGACGACCTCCTGGATACGTTGAAGGATCTTGTTGAGGGAGATGGCAGCCTCGTCGACATCCTCAAAGCGATCGGCGGTGAAAAGATCGGAAACGAAGTCGGAATTGCTCTGGGTGACAGTGAAGTTCAGATCACTCTCGCCGAGACTGCGGCGACCTTCGTTCGGGTGCTGCTTGGAGCGCAGTCACCCGCTGACGGCGCGATCTCGGTCGACGAGGCCGATGAGTTCGGTTGGACTGTGAATCAGCTGATCGTTCCCTCGCTGACTTCGGCGCTGGGCGGGGGCCCAATCGGGTTGGGTGTTGCTACACAGATCGGCCTCGCGCTGCAGACCTTCCTTACCGCCGACGGTGAGCTCGGTGTCGATGTGGGTAGCGGGTTGAGTGCGGTGGTCAGCGGCGGCCTCGGCGCATTCCTCGCGCAGAACGGAATCGCCGGTGCAGTACAGACCCTCATCAAGGGCCTGATAGATGGAACCACCTCCGCGGTCGCCGACTTCGAGACCAACCCCTCCGTGACGGCTGCGCTGGCACCCACCCTGATCGCCGCATTGGACGCCGCGGGGAACGATCTGTTGGGTAACCCCGATGTCCAACAACTCCTCGGTGCCTCCTTAAGTCAACTGGTGGGAGGGTTGCTGGTCGATCCCGACGTGAAGTCCTACGCCGGCCAGTGGCTTGGTCAACTCGTTGAGACTGAACTCAGCAAGAATCCATCGCTCGCCGGATTGAGCAGCGCAGTCGGCTACGCCGTCGAACAGGCAGTGGACGCGCTGCTGGCCAACGACTCGATAAGCCAATTGGTTGCATCGATAGTCCACACGGGCGTGGTCACCTTCCTCAACCAAGACACTGTCGACGAATTTCTGTCCGTTGCAACACAATTCATCAACTCCGTCGCCGACGGGACGGCAATCGACGTGGCCGCGCAGAATGCCCTGAACCTTTTCTTGGCGGACCCCGGCGTCAGTACCACGATCGCAGCCACCGTCACCGCGGTGCTCGATGAATTGCAAGCGCAGTTGGAGCTATCCGGGGTACAACAAGCCCTCGCTTCCGCCGCGGGTGCCCTGGTCGACGGCCTCCTGCTGTCACCGGAGGTGCCCGACTATGTCTCGCAGCTGGCTGGCCAGTGGGTGTCCGACCAGCTTGGCAACTCCGCGCTGGGCAACGCCATCGGTGCGGCGGTTGATCAGACCATCAATGCGTTGCTTCAGGATTCGGCGTTCGGCCAAGGTCTCAGTGCAGCGGTCAGTGCCGCGGTGAGCGGCCTCTTCGGCACGACGGGAGTGCCGGCCGCCCTGATCGCGACCGCCCAGCAACTCGCCACCGACCTGCTCGACGGAACCGCTACCGACGCAACGATACAGGCGGCACTGACGGCCCTGCTGGGCCAAGTCGCCACTGGTCTCGGCGCGGCCGCCAACGACGCGCTCTCAGCGCTGTTCACCACACCCGGCGTTGTCTCGGCGCTTGCAGTGGTGCCGAGTCTCTTCCTCAGCACCGCGCTGTCAAACGACGGAGTAGCCGCCCTGGCAGCACTGGCCGGCCAATGGGTGACCGACGAACTCGCCGACGTTCCGGGTGCAGCGGCATTCAGCGAGTTCGCGAGCACCACAGTCAGTAACGCCGTGACCGCCCTGCTGGGCAACGCTGATGTTGTCGACGGGTTCGCGGACGTGTTCGACGCAGCCATCTCCGGAGTGCTCGACCACGACGGTGTCGTGGCGGCCCTGGCCGGCGTGGCAGGCGACCTCGTCCAGCAACTGGCCTCCGGCGTCACCCCATCACAGGCTGTGGCCACGGCCGTGTCGGCGTTGGTCGACAGTGACGCCATCCAGGCCGGCGTCGGCGCCGCGGTGAAGGATGCGGTGGCGTCGCTGCTCGGCAACGCCGCCGTGCTGGATGGACTCAGCGCGCAGGTATCCGATGTCGTCTCGGCTCTCGCCGGTAACACGGCGATCCAGGCCTTCGTCGGGAAGCTGGTCGACGACTGGGCCGCAACGGTATTGGGTGGTGGCACTGCTGCGGCAGCATTCGGTGACGTGCTGGGTAGTGCGGTACAGGGCTTGCTCGCCAACACCTCGGCCGTCGATGGCGTCCTGTCGATCGTGGGCTCGGCGTTGTCGACTCTGGTGAACGCCCCAGGGGCCGCCGCCGCGCTCGCCGAGGCGGCCGGACACATCGTGTCGGCGGTGCTCGCCGGTACCGACCCGATGGTTGCCGTGCAGGAGTTGTTGGGCACGAGCGCATTCCAGCAGGCTCTCGGTGCCGCGGCGGGTGCCGCCGTGAACACGTTCCTCACCGCTCAGGGGCTGCTGCCCGCACTGGGCGACTTCATCAACGATGTACTCGCAGGCGCTGCTGCCAAGGACGCTGTCCGCGTCTGGGTCGGCCAGGAGGTGGCCGGCATCGTCAACTCGGCGCTGCACGACATTCCGATCGGTGGAGCCGTTGCTTCGGCAGTCAGCGTTGCGGTGCAGCATCTCCTGGCCGACTCCGCCGCCATCGAGGGCCTGCTCTCGGCGGTCGGCGGGGCCCTGTCGGACTTCGTTGGCACGCAGGGCATTCCAGCGGCCTTGTCGCAGGCAGCCAAAACGGTTGTGACAGCGCTGCTGTCCGGGGCTACGTCAAGTGCGGCGCTGGCCACGGCATGGCAAGGCCTTGTTTCGGATCAGGCCTTTGTCACCGCGGTCAAGAGCGCGGTCGGCAGCGTGGTGTCGGCACTGGTGACCGATACGGGTCTGGTGTCGGCGCTCGCGTCAAGCCTGACTGAGGTGGTGGCGCGCCTGGCGCCCAACCCTGCTGTCCAGGCCTACGTCAACGATCTGCTGGGGCCCACGTACGGACCGGTCGTCGTTGGCCTGCTCGCCACCCCGGACGCGGCGCGCGACCTGGCCGTCGGCCTCGGTTCCCTGCTCAGCGGCGTGCTGGCGCAGACCGGGGTGGCAGGGGCGCTGTCGTCCGCCGCGGTCCTGTTGGTCACCGACCTGTTCGCCGGCAGTGGCATCGATGCGGCGGTGCAGGACGCACTGGCGTCGCTGGAGAACAATCCGGTGATCACCAAGGCGATTTCCGACGTGGCTCCTGAAGCGCTCAAGGCGGTATTGGCCCGGCCCGCTGTGCAGCAGGCGATCAGCACGGCGGTGGGCGACCTGGTGGACGACCTGCTCAAGGGAACAATCCTGAGCAACCCGCTGCTGGATTCGGCATTGGGCGGCGTGGCCAAGGCAGCCGTCGACTCCTTGCTGTCGGATCCGTCCGTGCGCACTCTGCTGAGTCAGCTGGCCTTCGACGCACTCACCGGGACTCCGACGGATCAGCTCGCTGCCACCGTCCTGCAGGCCGTCATCACCACCCCGAACCTGCAGTACGCCTTCGGCTTTGCCATCGGTCGCGGCGTCGGCTCCCTATTCGGCGACAACCCGATCGGCTACTTCGTCGGCAACGTCGTCGGGGTCGGCGCCGCATTCGTGATTGGCCTCACCGCCAGTACCGCGTTGCTGATCGAAAAAGTCGCTGCGCTGTTGACCGGCGGGCCACCCGTCCGCGCGGGCAACAGCCTGCTGCTCATCGAACCGGCGGCGGCCGTGCCTCCGGTGCCGATCCTCGGCGACGGGCGGGGTGCCGAGCTGCGGCAGGCGACGTCGACTGACATTCCGGCATTCCTGATCCAGGTGGCTGTGGCCTGAGCGCACCCCGCCACCTGCTGTTCGGCTACTTGCCATCAGCAAACGGCGGCGGCGCGCCGGTAGCTGTGATATCCCTGAGAGACACATCTTTCTCACGCGTCAAATTCGGGGGGCCGTGGCCATGGGAGTTGGACACAAGAGCGTCTATGTTGGCCGGGTTGGTGCGCTGGCCGTGGCACTGGGGGTCGGCGGGATGATCGCCGGTCTGCCGGTCGCCGCTGCCGACACCGGTTCAGGTGATTCGGGGAGTTCCGGGTCGGTGGCGCACAGCGCCCGCAAGGCCGCGGCCAAGAGCACGCCGGGCAGCGCCTCCTCGGCGTCGGGCAACGGCAAGGGGAGCACCACGGCCAAGCCGGCCGGCGCCGTCAGCGCCGAATCCGGTGCCGCGGCCTCCGCGCGCCGGATTCACCTGGGAGCCACCGACAGCGTCACCCCGGAGCCCAGTCCGGTTGCCGTGAAAGAGATTTCGCCTACCGTCGGTGCCGACGTGCCGGCCACCGAGACCACGGCCCCGGTGCTCACCGCAGCGACCCCGCGGGGGTCCTTGTCGACCACTCCGCGTGGGCCGCTGGACTGGCTGACCGGCGGGGGCGGCGACCCGCTCGGTGCCTTCACCGGGCCGCTGGCCTGGGCCGCACTGGCCGTCAGTCGACGCGAGACCACCAACTCCACCACGGTGGCGCCCGCCGCCGCCATCGTGACCACCGGCCAGCCCGTCGCCTCCCTCACGGTCGTGGACCCGGTGGATGCGTTCATCCGGTTCTTCGTCGGGGACGGCACCGCCGACCATCCCGACGCCGGCATCTTCTTCGGCAACGGCTACTCCTACACCTCCTATGAGGGTGCCTGCCAGAGCGGCCCGTGCAACGGCGGCAAGGGCGGGTTCATCGGCAACGGCGGCAACGGGTTCGCCGGCGGTGACGGTGGCGCAGCCGGCTTCCTCGGCAACGGCGGTAAAGGCGGCGAGGGTGTCGACGGCATCAACGGCGGTGCGGGAGGCGATGGCGGCCGGGGCGGGTTGATCGCCGGCAACGGGGGCGACGGCGGTAACGGCGCGAGTGGCACCGCCCCGGGCGGCAAGGGCGGGGCCGCCGGATTCCTCGGCGCCAAGGGCAAGAACGGCACGCCCGGCTCCGCCGCGGTGGTAGGCGGTGTCGTCGCCCCGGCTACGGCGCTGAACGGCAACACCACCCTGACTCCGACCACGGTGACCGTGGACCCGGGGGACTTCTCCTTCTGGAATGACGTCGTCGCGCCTGCATTGACCGACCTGATCAAGACCGGCATCAACTACGCCGGTCTCAGCCCGTCCACCCAGGCCGCGGCCGATGCCTTCATCCCCGTCGCGGTCCAGTTGTTCGGCGACCATTACTTCAACGACTCGGTCAACGAAGCTCTCTCCACCCTGGCGAGCAATCAGGACTTCCTGAACTACGTGGTGACCAAGGTCGCCAACGTGGTGAACGCGGCCGGGGTGCCCGGCCAGGCCGCCTTCGTGGTCGGGACTGCCGTCGGGGCCCTGGTCCAGACGGTGTTGAGCGACACCAACTTCCAGAACGCCTTCGGCACGTTCTTCCAAAGCCTGACGCTGATTCCCAATGGGTGGGGTCTGGTCGACCTCGCTGCGCACCTGGCGGAGCCGGGCTACACCCTCAACGACCTGATCAGTCAGGATATTGCGCAGAGCGCCGGCGCCTTGGGCACCGATCTGCCGACGTTCCTGGCCGACGGCCGGTTGCAGAGCGCGCTGTCCAGCGGCATCTCGACCGCGGTCAACGTGCTGACCGGGGTCAGCAGCCCGTCATGGGCGGGAAGCCCGTCGACGGCGTTCGTGACATTCCTCGGTGGGGCGCTCGGCCAGTCGGTGACCGCGGCACTTGGTGGCGGCACCGTCGCGACGACGATCGGCACCGCGATCGGCACGTCGCTGACCGGGTTGTTGACCAATCCGGGTGTGGACGGGGCGTTGGCGTCGGTGTTCGGGGGACTGGTCGGCCTCGTCCCGTTCGGAACCGACGTCCGCTGCAGTGGCCTGCTGTGCCAGACCGGTGTGGCCGACGCGCTCGGTACCTTCGCCAGCTCGGTGGCCACCGCGCTGGGTGGCGACGGCAACCCGCAGACGGCCATCGCGACCGCATTGCAGACCTTGTTGGCCGACAACGGCTTCCAGGACGGCGTGGGCACCACGCTCGGCAACGCGGTGTTGTTCTTGCTGAGCTCGGGCGACGTGCGGGGCGCGCTGGGCAGCAGTGTGAGCACCCTGGTCACCCAGCTGGCCGGGAACACCTCGGTGCGGGCCTGGGTCGCGGCGGAGATCCAGCAGAAGCTGGGTTCCGCGCTGGGCGGGGGAGCGCTCGGATCCGCCGTCGGGACCGCGGTAGGCGGCGCGGTGCAGAACCTACTGGCGAATACCGCTGCGGTACAAGGGCTCCTATCGGTTCTCGGTGCGGCGTTGGGGTATGACCAGGTTCCGGTGGTGCTCGCTCACGTGATCGACGCGGTGCTGCCGAAGCTGATCGGAGGGCAGGATCTGCTGGCGGCGCTGACGAGCGCGTGGCCGTCGCTGAAGACCGAGGTGACCGATGTCGTCGGCCCGGTGGTCCACGATGTGGTCCAGACGCTGCTGACCGCACCGGGTCTTCTTTCGGCGCTGGGCAACGTCGTCTCCGACGTGGTGTCCGGGATCGTCGGCGATTCGGCGGTGGCGAACCTGATCGGCGAGCAGGTCGCGGACTTCCTGGCCTCGGCGCTGGGTAGTCAGCCGGGTGGGCAGCAGATCGCCGACGCGGTGGGTAGCGCGGTTGCGGGCCTGCTGGCCAATTCGGTTGTCAGTGACGAACTCGGCGGGTTGACCGGCTCGGTGCTCACGGCATTCCTCGGCCAGACCGGTGTGGTGACGGCCCTGGTGTCGGCGGCGCAGAACGCGGCGGTCGCCCTGGTCAGTGGCACCAGCCCCGGAAGCGTCATCCAGACTGCACTGGCTGCGCTACAAGCGAATTCGGCCATCCGTACTGCGCTGGCCGCGACTGCTGGCAACATTGTGAACTCGGTGGTGACCGATACCGCGCTGATCTCGGCGCTCGGGTCGGCGGCCGCCTCGCTGGTGACGCAGCTGGCAGGTGATCCGCAGGTGCAGGCATTGGTCGGCGGGCTGCTCGGCTCGACTTACGGGCCGGTGATCGTCGGCGTCCTGGCCGATCCGTCGGCCGCTGCCGATCTCGCCGCTGCCGTGGGCGGGGCGCTCAGTACCTTCTTCGGCCAGACCGGGGTGCCGGCCGCGCTGTCGGCTGCGGCCAGCTTGATCGTGGCCACGGTGCTCGACGGTGCTCCGCTGCCCGCGGTGCTTCAGGCGGCGCTGGGCGGGCTGGCGGCCACCCCGGCGATCAAGACGGCCATCGACGCAGTGGTGGCCCAGGTACTCAAGGCGACGCTGGATGTGCCGGCCGTGCAGTACGCCGTCGGTGGGGCCGCCAAGGAGCTGATCAGCAAGGCGCTTCCGTCGGGTTTGGGCCCGGTGGTCGGGCAGGTGACCCAAGGGGCGCTCGACTCGCTGCTCGACAATTCTGCGGCCCAGACCTTGCTGACCAACCTGACCGTCTCGATCGCCAACGGGCTGCCGCCGGCAGACGCGATCAACACGGTGATCAACGCGGTGATCGGCAGCCCGCAGCTGCAGATCGCCTTCGGCATGGCTGTGGGTCAGGGCATCGGGTCGCTGCTGGGGGACAACCCGGTCGGCTTCATCGTCGGCGGTGTGGTCGGGGTGGCCGCGACCGTGCTGATCGGGGCGGCGTCGGGGCTGACGTTGCTGGTCAACGGGCTGCGGAACCTGTTCGGTGGCGCACCCGCGGCCAGCTCCGCTTCGGTGCTCTACGTGATCGAGCCGGTGCCGGCGCCGGCCGAGTTGGACACGGCGGTCACCGCGGTCAGCGGCCTGCCGCGGGCGGCGTCGGTGGACGTCGGTGGCTTTGTCGGCGGACACCGGTTGGTGACGCTGGAGCTGGCGCTGGCAGCTGGTTAGAAAACCTCTAACTGCCGGTCCGCAGGGGCGTGGGATACGGTTCGGGAGATCTTGATCGGACTCGAACCGGGAGGAAGCTCGCATGAGGACCGGCGGCCGGGTGGCTTCGGTGGGCGCGCTGATGTGCGCGGTGGTGCTGGGCGGTGCGCCGGTGGCGCATGCCGAGGGTGACATCCTGTCCGGCACGTACGACGTGATGGGGCCCAACAACAAGCTGGACACCTGGACCATCACCCCGCAGTGCAGCCAGGTCTCGATCGGGTGCGAGTCCGATGTGCATTCCTCGACGATCGACGGGCAGGCGTACTACCGCGGCGGGCACACCTGGGTGATGACGCTGCGCGGCTTGGTGCCGGTGTGCCCGGACAAGAGCACCACCAAGGGCATCATGCAGTTCGTCTGGAATGCCCAGACGCTGGATGGTCAGCTCAACGTGGTGCAGCAGGGCGTGTGCCAGATGACCCGGCCCGGGCAGGAGCAGATCCCGATCACGTTGGTGAAGTCGGGGGGATAGGGGAGTGGCGGACTGCTCGCGTCTCCCCCACGTCTAGCTTCCGGCTAAGCGCGTGTCGAGATAGCGAACTACCGACGGGTTAGCAACGAGGCGTTTGTCGCCGTTAGGCACGTGCAGCTGCCAGTGCGATTTGGAGTGTTCAAGGACGACGGTATGCACTGGGTCTATCCCGATCAACATGCCGCGGGTGAACAATAGGCGTCCGTGTTCGCGAGCCTCGTGCCGGGTTGGAGGACGTGTGGCCGAACATGCGTGGCAAAGCCAGGTGCCGCTGGATGGCTCCTGAACACACCTTTTGCATATGGGTGTGCCGCAGCAATCACAAATAACCATTCCGTCCGCGCAGGCCGGGCAGCATAGCTGTTGGCAGTATCCGCATTGGGCGGCTACGGATCCGAAGTGTCCTTCGCGGTCGATCCCGCCCCAATCGAGAATCTGCCGGGAGATGTGATCGGGGCGACGTGCGTCGGTCTTGCCTGGTGCCAGAGCGGCCTCATATCGCCACTCCTGGCCACCCGAAACAGTGACCTCTTCCGTCACCGAGGCACCGATATCGAGGCAAGTTCTCGGCGCTGGTTGAACCAGATCTTGCAAAGCAATTCGAAGTTGCATTGGTAACGCATCTAGTGCGGGAGCAGTGACGGATTCCTTCGGGTACCAAGCTGTGAGCGCATCGTAGGTGTGGTCGGTGACCACCGCTCCGACGTTCGTTATCTGCCCCAGAGGCCTGATATCGAGTGAAGACGCAGTGGCGTTTGAGACGAGGGACAATCTGATCTGGTTGGGGTCAGTAAAGATTCCGACCGCGTCGACGTCGCCGAGTCCCATTTTGCGCGACAGGAAGGTCGCAGCCAGAGCTCGCTCGGACGCTGAGATCACCCACCACTCAGAACTCTCGAATCGGCAAACGCCTAGCGAAGTCGAACTCGCCATGCTGACGATAGCCGCCTCAACGTCGCCGCTCGCTGCGAACTTGCGAATGGTTGGGCTTGGTTTCCATGCCTTGGTTATCCAGTCCCTTGCTGGCTTGGATTCTTCCCACTCGCTGATCGTTTCCCCTACGTCAGTGCCCTCGATCGTGACTTTGCTGATCCCAGCAGGGGTGATCGCAATGTCGAAACCCGTTGGATCCCAACGTAAGGGCATGGTCGTGGTTGTGGGCGCTCCGAGAGACTGCAGTACTTTCTTTAGCCGGCGGGGGGTGTTGGGTACTGCCTCAGGCCAGCAGGCGAGTGGCGGAAACTGATCCCCTATTGCTGAATACAGATCACCTTCAGCGGAGGGATGGGCATCAGGACTTCGTCCTGACAGCCCTAGCCCAGGTACTGACCAAACTGGACGGAATAGTCGTGTCGAACTAACCAGAAGCCGAGGGCCTGTTCGAGGCGCCTCCGGTTCTGGAGTCACGATGGTGGGAATCACCTGTGACCCCAGCGCACGGCTCGCCGACAGTCTCAGGCGGTACCGGCTGTCGACTTGACTTCGGTCGAAGGCAATCCACCGGACAATCGCTCCGTCGCGGACGGTCGCCAATTCGTACGAACTGCCCCGATCAATTGCGATGACGGTTGCGTCGTTGTCGTCGCCTACGGTAACGGTTGCACCGGCGAGTGCCAGGTCGGCCGGCAGTTTCGCCAACTCATTCAAGGTGAGCGGGGCGAGCCGGCTGCATGCAGGACACAAGTCGTCGATCCGGCACGACCCGCACACAGCGCGTTCGCACATCGCGCAGTCGGCAACCTGGGGATCGCGACCACAATCAGCGCAAGCGCGGTCAGCGCACAAAAGGCACTGATCTGCGGCCACGTCGTGTGCCACGCTAGTACATCTCTTACATGCTGGGTGCCAGCAACCCGGGCAGGTGATCGACGCCTGGTAGCCCGACGCGTCGCAGGCGGCGCAAGCCCACGTTAGGCATGCGTCACAGAGCGCGGCTGTCCCTGCCTCGTAAAAGTGCCCGTCCCGACAGACTCCGAAGTTTGAGTGGCGGGAACCAGTGTGAGACATGATTGGGGCCAACGGGATACCGTCGAACGTCTGGTATGTGTGGGTGGCGGTTCCGTGCCCGCTCCATGTCTCCGTTATCTCAAGACCGCCACGGAGAGCGGCCGTAAACGACCGATCGGTTTTCTCGAGCAGTGCGTGACCTAGCCCAACTGGCAGGGGCGCTACTGTCTTTGCTGCGAACGTGTTTGGGGCCGCTCCGATCGCTTCGAGTGCGGCAGTGTTGGCGGAGACTACTTCCCTCGCAATCGGGAGTTCATCAAGGATTGCGACGTCTTGCACGTTGCGTGCCGACAGGCCGCATTCCGACGGTGAGGGGAAGGCGCCGACCACCTGCAGCACTTCGTCGGTGCGCTTGCCAAGCTTTCCGCCAGGCATCCCGATCGAACAAAGATAGTCATAAGCGCCCAGTTGCTCAGCGGGCGAGGACCGTTCAGGACAAGCAATCCACGACAGAAGCTCTTCTGACTGATGGCGAGCTGTGATCAAGACGGCTTCATTCCTGCGCTGCAAACTCACGTGGAGGCCACCAAGCTCGACGTCGGCGATCGTGGGATCGTCGATGCGCGGAGCGATCCAGGCTATGTCGGCGCTCTCGACAGCGATAACGTCTAGGTCCCCGCTGTCGGTGACGAGAGATCTTTCCTCGACGATGCGGTCTGCCTCAAGATACACGTCAGTGAAATATGAACGGCGAGTGACGAGTACAGCGGGTCGGGGCGGAGGTGTAACGGCACTGCGCAGCCTCTTCAGGAGATCGGCGAGGCCGGATCGACCTTCCGGCACAACGGAGATATCCGGTGCCATGGGAAGATCAGCCAGAGCGCTGCTGTCGATCGACGGGCCGGCGCTAGGAGCGACCGATGTCTCGACGTCGATGCGCTCGATACTATGCAGGCGTACGCGCCCCTCGTTGTGTTCTGGAACACGCACAGTTAGGTCTTGCAGAACCAAGCCGGAGTCTAGGGGCAGCCCGTTCTGGCGGGCAAAGCCGCGCAGGCGGACTCGCTCAGGATCATCAGTGTCATTGTCGTCTACTAGTGCAACTGCCGAAGCATGTTCTCCACGGACAAGTTCGGCACTTCGCTCTCCGACTCGGAGAACGTTGTCTCCGTTCAGCCTCCACGCGATCGAGTATTCGTCATCCAGTTCTGGAGCGCGTTCGGGTGACGCGCAGCAGCGGCACAGCCCTCCGGTCTCGCGCCGGCATTGCCCGCAGCTTAGCTGTCCGCATGCGGCGCATGGAGCAAAGACTGCATCCTCGCCGCATGCCTGGCACAGTACATGGCTGCAAGACTCGCAGCTGGTCGCTTCAGTCTCGTCGACCCAGTGCATTGCGGAGCAGAGGGCGAGAATGCTTATAGCATTTCCAGAGACGTCACTTTCCACGACGACGGGCTCATGAGTGCC
The DNA here is from genome assembly GCF_010731855.1 of Mycolicibacterium anyangense. Classification (NCBI taxonomy): domain Bacteria; kingdom Bacillati; phylum Actinomycetota; class Actinomycetes; order Mycobacteriales; family Mycobacteriaceae; genus Mycobacterium; species Mycolicibacterium anyangense. The sequence goes on from NZ_AP022620.1 coordinate 5,056,741, forward strand.
CCACTCGTATGTGATGGAGGTTACGTCGCCACTTGGCCCCGCCCAAGTCTCCTCGACCAGCCAGTCGTCTTCGTCGAGGGTGACGGCGAGAATTTTCGCGCGGGCTCGAACATCGGGGCGTCGGCTGAGACGGTTCTCCTCTGAGCGTAAGGCCCGTTGCAGTCGAGCGCGATCTTCCCCGGTCGTGTCGGCGATCTGTGCCTTGTAGCCGCTCACGACGCGCGCGAGCTCTTGGCTCTGTTCCTTCTCGATGGTCTTCGAACGTTCGCGGCGTAGCTTCTCAAGTTGGGCTGTCGCTGCACGTTCGAACTGGGCGATCACCTTCTGGGCCGTACCGAACGAAGGCGGCAGCGACTCGCCGTCTTGGAGTGGGCGTCGAGGCAGCCGACGTTCGTTATGGCCGTTGATGTCTGCAGTGATGAGATGTTCTGTCGTCTCTGCCTCGCCGACAGTAGCGCGGAATGTCGCTTGACCATTCCACGATCCAGAGGGAATAAGGCGCCGACGAACCAGCTGGATGGAGGACGAATGTCGATATGGGCTGGGGCCAATATCGTCGGGGATAACCGGGACGGTGGCATGCATGTCGCCACGGACGCGGAGGAGCCCGAGCAGTTCGTCGAATACCGGCGAGCCGACTGCGCAGAGCTCGGCATCAGGGTGGTGCTCTAGACCAAACCGGTCGAAGGCCAGATGCATCACTGTTCGGCCGCCGAGTTCCTGCTCGAACTCTTCATCGAACTTCGCAGTCAGGAAGGCGCCGTCACCGTCGTCAGTGTCGTGCAGGATCTCGGAGTTAAGGGCGTCGAGAACGCTGCGCACCCAGGTCTGTACACGGCGTTGTCGCATCCGTGCCCGTTCGCTTACCTCAGGTGCGAGCTCGGTGCTGCCAGCCTTAGTGAGCCCCTCGCGATGGTCGAATGCCGTCGCCATCCATCGGCTCATGCCGCTATCGGCGGCAATGAGTTCGGAGGCCTTTTCGCGGGCATGCACCAGCTCGGTGCCAAGCTGGTTGAGGAGGTTCTGCATCTTGGAGTCGTTCTCGGCGAATAGAGCTTCCATGACGCGTGTTTCGAAGCTTGCGGTCTTCGAGTCATCGAGCTCGCCCAGAATCGTGGTGACCTGCCCGAACAACAGCTCAAACATGCGAAGCTTGTGAGCGAGCAGCCCGTAGACGCTCTCGTCAATGGTTCCCTGGGCGTAGAGGTTGGCAACAAAGACCTCATCCTTAGGCTGGGTGAGGCGGTCCACGCGGCCGATGCGCTGCTCAATTCGCATGGGATTCCAGGGAAGGTCATAGTTCAGAACGCAGTTGCAGAACTGTAAGTTCTGACCCTCGGCACCGGCGTCGGTGGAGATCATGATCGGCGCGTCACCGGATTTGAAGGCGGCGATAGTCGCGGCGCGCTCTCCCGCGGACATCGAGCCGTGGAAGGAGCGAGCGTTGAGTCCCTCTAGCTCCATTCGTCGAAGCAATCCCGTTACCGTGTCGGTGTGCTGGGTAAAGATCAGCACTCGGCCGTGCTCCCGCAGCCAGTCGCGGGTGATCTTCAGCGCGGTGTCTTCGCGCGCTGACTCGCTGATGTCCATCGCTCGATGCCCGATCTCGAGCAGAACATCTCGGACCCGAAGATCCGGATGACGCTCGGCCATCCGTAGCGCCGTTGTTCCCATCGCGAATGGGCTTGCGGTGAGACGGAGCGCCAGACTTCGACGGCGCATCGCGTCGCCAGGGTCGCGCATCACCCCGCGCAGCAATTGGGTTGCTAATACATAGAGTTCCTGCTCGCGAGCTCCTAGCTTGATTGGGACATCCACCGCGCGACGCACTACTCGGTCCACGCCGGCCTGGGCGCGAGTGGTGCGGATCATGACGCTGCTGATGAGTCGTCGTAGGGCGGCAGGGTCGTTCGGTGTGCGGGGGTCGTATCCCTTCATGAACTGACGTTTGAAATCGGTAACCGAGTTGAAGGTTCCGGGTCTGAGCAGCTCGACAAGACGGTAAAGCTCGAGTAAGTCGTTCTGTACGGGCGTCGCGGTCAGAAAGAACGCGTAGCGGCACTTCGTCGTCAATGAAGTGATGACATCGCGAGTCTTCCTTGCCCCAGCACCTGCCGCGCGGTGAGCTTCGTCCACGATGACGATGTCCCAGGGCTTCTTGGTGAGCTTCTCAGCATTACTTCGACCTAATGTCAGACTGAGGATCAGTCTGTCCTGCTGCTGGATCTCGGGGCCACGAGCCGCGATGTCGAAGCTCATGTCGAACTTACTGTTCATCTCCTCGCGCCACTGATCGCGCAACGGTGCCGGGCACAAGATGAGCACTCGCTTCGCGAGCCCACGTAGCGCGAGCTCCTTGACCGCTAATCCGGCTTCGATGGTCTTGCCGAGGCCAACTTCATCGGCAAGTACAGCGCGGCCGCGTAACCGAGACAACGCATGCCGCGCAACAGCTTCTTGATGTGGCATCCGATCGACGTTTGACACGTCGACCGCTAGAAGTTCCTCGAAGTCGTCGAGCGTTGCAAGCTCTTCCCCTTGCAGACGCAGTTCCACCAGGGAGAGTTCATCGAATCCCGCGGCTTTCAGTTGCTCAGCCAGGAGTTCACGTGCGGTGCTGAGGAACCCAATTGTGCGGTCACCGCCTGCGCCCCAGTCGTATTCGGTGTCAGCGTGAAACTGGCGGTCGACGGTGGCGCGACGCTTCTTGGCCTTCGCTCCACTCGACTTGGCGATCGGGATAGGGGGTGGTGTAACGATACTGATCTGGCTCGGCGTTCCTGGCGGCAGAAGCTGCAGCCGGTACACGGTATTGACGAGTCGCAGCCGCAGCAGGCCACCGTCTTGACCCCAATCTTGCAAACGTTCGGTGAGCAGTTCACCGCTAAGCTGTCGGCTACGTCCGCTCCACTGTGCCAGAAACGGTTCACTCTCGAGTTCGAGCTCGATGGCTGAACTATGTTCCGGCAGTGCTAGCGCTGCCGACTCCCGCTCAGTAAGCGCGATCAGGCCAGTTTCTAGGATTTGGTGGGTGATTCGCTTCTCGATCATTCTGGCTCCGTCATGCCAAGTGATTGCCAGCCGGCAGATGTCAGGGTGAGGGACTGGTAGGAGGACTGGGATCCTTCGCGGACGGCAGTTCGACGTTCGACGAGGCCTCTCTCGATGAGCTTGCTCACGGCTTCGTCCCAGCGGCGTTCGCTACCGCGGACGTGGCGCAGAGCACCAAACTGAGGGCAGTTCAACACGCCGGCACCAAGCGGACGTCCCTCGCCCAGTGATTCACGCCCAAGAACTGCTGCCTTGAGACTGGCTTCGCCGTACGCGCCGCCACGAAATCGGGACGCCCACGCGATCGCCTGAAGGACAATAAGTTCGACATTGACCAGCAACTCGGGATCGGGCACCATCCGGTCGGGAAGAGCGGACCAAGGTGCCGCCTCGCCGCTGCACACGTCGCACGGTTCGACATCTCTGCTCTTGCAATCCATGACGGTGTCGCCGAAGTGGTTTCCGACTACAGTTCGGCGGCAGTTAGAGTCGTTGGTCGCGTAATCGATCATTGCCTGGAGACGCCGCTTCTGCCACCACTTCCATTTAGCAGACTCACTTTCCAGTGACTGCTGAGGCGCGACGCGCGACAGTACGCGTACGCGACGCAGTCTTTTTGAACTGTAGAACGTAATCAGGCGGTCCAGCGACCAGTTGATGAGCTGCTGCTCGAGCTGGTCCGGGTCGTGGCCGTGTTCGTCCTTCATTTGCTGAAAGTCGAGCTGAACCCGTACGTTCGGCCGAGCTCGGTGCGCCTGGTAGAAGAGCTCACGGAATAGCCGGCGTTCGTCTTCATCGCTGGGATCCTTAAAGCCGACTTCGACTGTTCCCCTCGCCGAGCAGTCCAAACCCTGTTCGATGGCGTGCACGCGTTCCAATTGGGCCAGATGCACGTTGATCTCATCATCGTCGATTCCGAGTTTGTCGGCCATGTCATCGATGTTGAAGACACGGCTGCTGCCACGTTCGGGACACTCCCACAGCGCGGCCAGGAGCTGTTGTGTCATTGCCGCGTCGGCCTTGGTTCCGTGTGCCTCGATGAGCCGACGACGGCGTGCAAGGTCGGAGCTCGTGTACAGCAATACGCATTCACCGGAGATGTCGCGCGCACGAGCGGCTCGACCTGCTTCCTGGGCGTACCCGTCTAGAGAGTCTGGGAGGTCGTAATGGGCGACCCATCCGATATTCGGCTTGTTGATACCCATTCCGAATGCTTTGGTGGCGACGATGATTCGTGTTGTGTCGGAATCGAAGTCTTCCTGAACGGCATCGCGCTGTTCGGGAACCATGCCCGCGTGGTAGGCGCGCGCCGCATGGCCGGCGCGTCGTAGCAGCGAGGCGATCTCCTCCGCGAGCGCGCGTTTGGAGACGTAGATGATCCCCGACTTATCTCCTGCCCACGTCACAAAGCGTAGTAGTTCCCGGGCTCGATCTCGCTCGTCTGAACACCTGATCACCCGGAATCGAAGGTTGGGCCGATCACTTGGCTCGCGGATGGCGATGGGCTCATGCATGTCCAACGCGACCGCGATGTCCGTTTCGACCTCAGGTGTGGCTGTCGCCGTAAGCCCTGCACGTGGCGGACGGGTCTCAAACGACGCGACGGAGGCGGGAACCTGGCGGAACTCCGGCCGAAAGTCATGTCCCCAGACGGAGACGCAGTGAGCCTCGTCAACCACGACGCGATTGAGCTGCTGGCGACCTAGAGCCCCGCGTAAGATTGGATCGCGCGCCAATCGCTCGGGTGATACATACAGAAGCCGCACTTGACCTTTGGCTGTATCGCGCAGAATTTCGATCTGAATCGCCCGCGATGTTGTCCCTGTGATGCCTTGAACAGGTCTGATACCGCGCCGACCACGCAAGTCGTTGACCTGATCTTTGATCAAGGCGATCAAGGGGGACACGACGACGGTAGCCCGAGCCTCGGGGGCGAGTAGCGCGGGAAGTTGGAAGCACAGCGACTTACCGAAGCCGGTCGGTAGCACCGCTACGACATCCCTTCCTTCGATGATCGCTCGCATCACTTCAAGTTGTTTGGGGTGAAGTTTGGTGATCCCAAACAACTTCTCTGCGGCCTCGGTGAGTTTCGCGGTGGGGTCTTCGCCCTCGACGAGTCTGAGGTTCTCAAGAAGTTGGGTGACGTCATCACGGCCGAAGGAGATTGCGGCGGAGAGGTCGGGTGGTGTGCCCGTGACAAACTCGATGGCGCGGGTCCACGCGTCATCCCTGTCGATTGCCTCGTGGATCGTCGGCTCCGGCAGCGATTCGAGGATCACTCGTTGAGCCAGAGTCGGTGAGTGCAGACGACGGTCACACACAAACGCCGCGCCTCTGTCCTTCTCAGAGCGAATGAGTCGACCAAACCCTTGGGTGAAGAGCATGGCCGTCATCGGAAGGACGTACTCACGGAACGGGTCACCGCCGCGCTCCGCTATGGCGCGCTGGCGAGCGGATACCAGGGGGTCATTCGGATGGGGATAGGGCGGCTTCTCAAGGAACAAGTACGAGAGTGTGTCGCCGGGTGCGTCAAAGCCCTCCCAGTACGATTTGAGACCATAAAGCACAGTGCCGGGTTCTGTGCGGAAGCGGTGAGCGATCTGCGAGCGGCCCAATTCACCCTGGACGAGTAACTCGACCCCGCGGTCGGCGAGTTCGGCTGACTTTGTGCGGACACCGTGCGCGACGGCCTCCATACGTTTTCGGGCGGCAAAGAGCGTCAGCGTCTTTCCGCCGGACAACGACAGAAAGCCAGCTTGGTCGGCTGCCATTTCCTCGCAGAACTCACGCTCGTTGATCGGCACGGGTACGGGTAGGTGGTTGGTAAGCACCACGATCGACTGGTTCTGGTAGTCGAACGGGGAGGCGAGACGCAGTGCTCGAAATGCCTCACCGTCGGCGTCGGGACTGATCTGGATACCGAGCCGGGAGGCGAGGTAGTCGAAGTGGCGCTCCACCGTTAGCGTCGCTGAGCAAAGGACGGTGGAGTGGGTGCGATCGACCACCTGTTGCTTGAACTCAGGAAAGACGTGGATGGGCAGACGCTCGAACGTCCATGCTGCTGGATCGTCTTCTTCGGCGGCGAGGCGGTAGACCCAGAGATGACTATCGGGGAGTTCGCCAATCGCGTCCAGAAGAGCGATGGCGTTGTCGAGGCGTTCGGAGAACCCGCGGAGTCGCTGCTTGGCCGAGGAGAGTTTCTTTATCTCCGCCAGTGAACTTCGAAGTCCGGTAACCGCTTTGGCGAGCTGGATAAGCCAATATCGGACGCTCGACGCAGCTTGGCGCAAAGCCCTGAACTCAGGGCGGTTGTTGACCACTCCCGCCTGCAGGACCACGGCGTCGGCTTTACCGGCGTACTCATGGAGATATGTGTCGATTGCCTCGGCCAGTTCCTTACCGGTCGATCGGACTTGGGTAGATGCTGTCGCGATCGACTCCATGGCGTCGCTGACGGCCTGGTCGCCTTTGGTCTTGGTGCGGATGTCTCGCATCAGTCGGGACCGGTTCGCGAGGCTGTTGACAAGAATCTCCAGCTCGAGCGCGTCGACGCGTTCGGTCCAGGCGGCTGTCAACGAATCCTCAAGTGCATGAGCCTCATCGAAGACCAGGTCGGCCCTACCTTCGGCTAGCACATCGCCAGGGGCTCGAGAGCCCTGTTGTTCGAGTTTGATCCAGCTGGCGATCAGTGCGTGATTGACAGATACCACGCCGGGCTTCTTCTCAAGATTCACCAGCTGCTGCATCAATGGACACACATTGGCCCACAGGCAGTTTCGTCGGTCGCACCCTCCCGAGTTCGTACGCAGGCGCACGCGGGTTCTGGCGTAGTGGGCATCGGAGCTACTTATCGCGTAGTCGGTGACGTCATCCCATGTTCCCGACGGCGAGGTTGCCAACGTTCGAACAGCAACAGCCAGAGCCAGTCCGGAAGCGTCCTTGTCGGTCAGGACGCCTTCAAGCTCCCTCGCGCACACATAATTGCCGACTCCCTGGATCTGTCGGAACGGTGCGCGCAGCAGGCCGTCTTCATGGAGCCGGGCGGCGTCTGCGCGTAGTTGGTTCTGAAGCGCTTTTGTCGCGGTTGCCACGAGGACCGGCCGCCCTGCTTGGGACGCGCGGCCGAGGGCAGGCAACAGGTAGGCGAGGGACTTACCGGTTCCGGTTGGCGCTTCGACGGCCAGGCGGCCACCGCGGTCAAAGACCTCTGCGACGCCGCGCGCCATTTCCTCCTGGGCAGGTCGGGGCAGCAGGCCCCGTTGCTGATGCAAGACCGGAAAGTCACCACGTACCGCCGACCACGCGTCAGGCGCTGGCGGGCCGGTGGCCTCGAGTAGCGGATCCGCAGGCCGGTCAAGCGTGGACAGGTCAGGCACTTCGGTCACCGGAGGGAGAAGCATGGCGAGGGCGTGGCCGGTCGTTTCAAGTACGGCGACCGCGAGGCTCCAGCTGGGCTCACTCAGGTCCACGGAGGCGAGCAGTTCTCGCACGACTGCGGCGGTTGCGACGGCATCCGGGAGGGCTCGGTGAGGATTGTCGTGGCTGATGTTGCACGCCATGGCGAGGTCGGCGAGCCCGCGGTTGGGCATCGCGACATCAACTAGTAACGACAGGTGCATGCTGTCGGCGGTGCGAGGGAATCTGACCGCCTCGACGCCGGCACGTTCAGCTGCATTTAGGAGAAATGGAAGATCGAAGTCGAGCAGGTTGTGGCCGATCACGAGGTCAACGTCCTGCAGGTGAGCCTGCAGCACCCGCAGTGCCTGGTCGAATGAGACGATGTCGTCCTTGGCCGGCGTCGGTCGCTCAATACCGTCAGGTATGCCGACTGCGAGGTCGACCAACGTCGTGCCGTCGAGGCGCACGAGGGCAATTTCGGTCACGAAGTCTTTTGTGCGGTTTAGACCGGTGGTTTCCAGGTCGAGCACGGCCACGCGGTCCATTCGGACGCGCTCGGGTCGGGGGCGATACCAATCCGCAGTGTCTGAATCCTCTTCGTCGGGCTCCGCCGCTGCCTCGCGAGCGGTAGTAGTGGCGATGGAGAGGCGGCCATTGGTGGAAACTGCGAATCGATGGGGAAAGCGATCGGGGAGCTGGAGGACCCGTTCGATGGCGAGTACGAATTGGTCTGACCGCAGGCGGTCGCGAAGTTCCATGGCCGTGAGCGGGCCGTGCTCGGCCAGGATGCGGTGCGCAGCTTCCGCAGCCGGAGGCAGAGGGCGGTTCTCGCTGCTCATGGATTGACCGTCACTACGGAACGACGGGTGCGATTCGACAAAGTGTGGAGTCTGACTGGCACCGTCAGTGGTCTCGATCTCTGCTCGTCGACTCCTCGTTGTCGGATTCGTCTCCTGGCGGCAAAGGTGATTTGGCTGGGGACTTCTCGGCGAGGTACTCACCCATCCGAATCAGTCGCTGTCCAGCTGCGCCGACGACTTTGAGTGCCGAGTCCGCGACGGCGTCGATCACGGCCTCTGCAGCGTCCAAGACGTTTGGAGTGTCTGGATTCGACCATTCCTCAATCTGGTGGCGCCGCGCTGTAGCGAAGCGATCTAGTTCGTCACGAAGGGTTGACCGATACTCAGCAAGCTCCCGTACCTTCTGAAAGCGAAATCCCTCTATGGGGGCTGGTTTTGCGAAGTCGTCCAGCAGGGTCTTCGCCTCGCGATAGAGCTTGCCGTCCTCGGCAAGCTGATGGCGGATCAGTTCGTTGAGATCGTCGATTACTCGCTGTCGATGCTGTGGTTCCTTCTCCTCAATACGGGCCAGTCGAAGGAGTTGCCAGCGGTACAGCGCATCCTCTGCGACGACCAGGAGGCTCAGGGTTTCGCCGAGCTGCTTCTCCTCGACCGCAGCGCGCAGCTTCGCTGCGCGCTCCTGTACAGGACGGTTGGGTTCGAACGAGTCGAGGACTCGGCTCACGTGGTTTCTGAGTTGCTCGACGGTCACATTGAGTGCTGGTCCTAGGCCAGCCAACGCATCCCAGTCCGCATCCGGTAGCTCGCCGTGTTTGTCGAGGAAGTCCGTTGCCCGGCGGATCGACAGGTGGTTGCCGAGCACATCACCCGCACGGGTCGCCTGGGCGATGTTGAGGACGGACTCGACTTTGCCTTCGACGCGGTCCACAGCGGTCTCAACATCGGCGATCGCAGACTTGAGCGCCAACTGTGTCGCGATCAGTTGCACGGCAAGCATTTGTGGCGGTGCGATTGGCGTCGGTGCCCACTGCAGCTGCTGCAGGAACAGCCCGTTGTGGCCTCGTGTCATCATCCGGAAGTAGCCGTCTGTGCCTGGAATCCAATTGCCGACCCGCAGGGCGTTGACGCTGTCGGGGTGGAGCCGGACGTACTTACCGCCATCGGCGAGGATTCCTGCCATTCCGGCCAATAGGCCTGCGGCGTTGCCGATTGAGGAACGATTGATGCCGGTGACCTGCATTGTCCTGCCGGCGACGTTTCGCAAACGCGACAAATAGGCTTCGACAGCTTCAGGTTCACCGGAAACGACGAGGCCGCCGGGTTGAACCGATACTTCTACTTCCTCACTATCGGCCGGCGCCGGGAGATTGTCGGAGGTGTCGTCTGGCATGGTTATCCCCACTCCTCGGATGTCGAACCAGCTCGATTACGGCTACTCTGCAACGCGTCGACCCCATGGGTGGCTGCTGTCATGGCGTATACCCGAACTGCTCGAGCCGCCGCCTAGCGATCTCAATCTCGTCCTCGGTGAACAACCCAGAGAACTGGGGCTCGACGACAACGGCCTCCACTGTCAGGTCGAGCCGGCCACGTTCCCATAGATCGGCAAACCCATCTGAGATCGCGGGAGACGCGAGCAGCTTGTGGGCTGTTTCCAGCGGGCCGTACTGGGAGAGCATGTTCAAGAAGAACGGTGCGTTGGACCCGGCCTCCGAACGGCCTCGTAAGTAGACATCCTTCATTCGATGCGCAAAGGACGCCTCCAATTCGCTTGTCTCCGAGGCGCCGGCTTCTTCGACAATGGCTTCTGTCTGCTCGCCTGCTGCCATTGCGGCCTCGCTGTCGACGAACCGTAACAGCGCGTCTACTGAGGTGAAGACCCGAATCTTCAACTCCTCCAAGCGGGGTAGGTCGGCATCGTCGGGATCGAGTTCGAGGACGACGGGATCCCCCAACTCCTCCTGAAGACCCTTAGGCCAGAACGCTTCAGCGACGGCAAGAACCGCACCCGTATCAGGGTCTGGGATCTCGGCGTCGACCTCGGGCTCGGCGTAGCCCCTGCGACTCAGCTCCGCGATCAATGCTTGCACCTGTTCAGCGCGGGGGTCGTCTATCTCCTCATCGGCGACCTGCAGGCGTTCCAGGATGACGTCGTCATGCGGCGCCTCCGGATTGCGCAGACTCTCGAGGAAGGATTGTGCAGATGCCGCCAGTAGCTCACGACGCGCGGCCAGAAAGTCTGCATACCGCTCCACGCGCCAAAGTTCCGGGTCAGTCGGAATCCACTGAGACTCAAGCACGCCGGGATGCTTAGCCTGCACCTCTGGCAGATACTCCGCCGGGTCGCGCATGCCAATCTTGATGTTGGTGTCCTGAGTAAGAAAGCAGAAGTTCGCAAGGGCGTTGATGTCGTTGCGGTCGAAGCCGTGCTTGCGCAGCAGAGCCTTTGGGAAGATGTGGTGCACCTGGAGAGAGGTCAGCTTGCCGAGAAGTTCGGCCCGCAGTTCCAATCCGCTACCAAAATCTCGTGCGCCATCCACGCGAGTCAGCAGATAAAGGAGGGGGTAGAAGCGCGCACCGCGTGTCGCTCCGGTGAAGTCATCTGCGCTCACCGAGAGGCGTCCGCCACGTGCTCGTTCAAGCGTCGCGATCAACGCGTCGATTCCGCCGCGCTCCACGGTGTCGTAGTCCTGTTGCAAGACCGTTTCGGTCGAGCCGCTGAATCGACCCCAGAGCGCTGAGTGGACGTACCAATACAGGACTTTGTCGCGGTGGGCGCTGTCGGTGAATCCGCCTCCGTTGAGCTGGAGAAGCCTTGTGACGACAGGTGTTGCGTACTTTCCCATCAGTACGCGGTCGTGATCCAGCCCTAAGCGGCCTGACACTGAGTCTAGGAATGTGCCGATGTGATTCACCGATTGCTTCAAAGCGGCCTGGAACTCCACCGCGCCGATGTCACTCAGGGACGAGAACAGCGCCCGGCCTTTTGCGACCGCAGTCGCGTTGCGAAGTAGCCACTCGAGTGAAAAGTTGAAGCCAGCCGACTTCCATCGGAGCAGATTGTCGCGCAGTTCTTTTCGCGCTTCCGGCCACTCGGCGCAGAGTCTTGCCAGCGCGAGGTCACCCTTGGATAACTTGGTGCCACCCGAGTTAACTTTGTTGAAGATCTCGACGACTTCCTCAACGGTCTTACCCGCGCCGGTAATCTTCTCGTAGTTGAAGTCACGATTCGCGATCTGCGTAATCTGATTCAGGCGGTCGATGTAAGTGTCGCGTTCATCCTCGTCGACGTGCGAAAAGGTCTTGTAGTACTTGGTTGGCCCCTTGCTGAACAACTCGGTGACGTTTACCCACGTCGGGTCGCCAGCCATCTTGGTCGGCGCGTAGAACTCGAATGATTCGGTCTCGACGTTGAAGTGCAGACCGGAGAATGCGTTCTTGTCGCCTTCAAAGAAGGGCGGAGGAGTGCCGCGGATAACCCCGTACAGTGACGTGACACGTTGTTGGCCGTCGAGCAGCAGCTGGCGCGTTCCGCCGACGGATGCCGATCCACGTACGGTGATGTCGTCTGAGGCTGTCTCCCACATCAGCAGACCGCCCACGGGATACTGCTTGTAGAGCGACCGCATGAGACCGCGGACCTGATCGCGGTTCCATACGTAGCCGCGCTGGAACTCGGGGAGAAGCACCACACCCGAATCGATTTCGTCCAGCAAGGTCGACAAGCGAGTCACTCGAATCTCCTGTTCAGTTCTTCTCGAGAGCGGTCAGGAACGGGCTGGGCTCGCCGTGCCAGGTGACAAGCAGTTCTTCTCGAGCCCTGGTGCACGCCACGAACAGCAGACAACGCTCGCGTTCTAGATCTTGTTCATGGGTGTGTTTATCCTCTTCGACCGGAGTCAAGGCCTTTGCCTCCGGGACGTGCTTCGCACTGACGCCTGCTACCGCGATGCAGCGGAACTCCAGCCCCTTCATGCGATGCATGGTGCCGACTCGCACTGCTTCGTCGTTGTCCGCTGCCTTGGCGAGATCGACTGACCGAATGCGTGACACCTTCAGTGCCTGTTGGATTTTTGTGGTGAGCCACTTGGCGCGAACTGCCACGCCGATTTCAGATGGCGCGACGCCCGCGGCAATCCATTTCTTGATGGTGTCGGCGACTGCCTGCGCCTCAGCTTCGGCGTTCGCAAAACTCTGCAATGTGGGGGGCCGTCCGTGGACGTGGGACCTGCAGCCGGCGATGGAGTCCAGGCCGCCCTCCATGTCGTCGATGGCTTGCCCGCGCAGCAAGCCAAGGCTCCACGCAAGAATCTCGGCGGTGGTGCGGTAGTTGATGCTGAGCCGCGACGAACGACCAGCGATGTTGATCCCGACTTCGCGCAGGCTGACCCGGTTGTCGTAGATGCGTTGATGGGTGTCGCCTGCGATGAAGATATCGTCTGGCGCTTCGGAAACCGCTGCGCGTAGCAGACGCCACTGGTCGGGGCTGAGGTCTTGTGCTTCGTCGATGATGATGTGTCGGAACGGCTTCTCGGAGGAATGCTCTAGGAGGTGAGTGGCCTCGCGCCGGACGGTTTCGTGCGTCCAGAAGCCCCTGGTCGCAAGAGCGCGTTCGAATTCGTTGACGACTTGCCAAACTTGGGCTCGTTGTGTGGAACCGAGGGCCCTTCCGCGGCCTGTTCGCTTCGCTGCGAGGTACGCGTCGGCCGAGCTGATCCGGCGTGCTAGTACTACTTGTCGCCATTCTTCGGACAGGAATGCTGGAGTGAAACCTAGGCCGAGTTGATGGATCAGTTCGGTCCACAACGCCTTTTCGTCGTCATGTCCTAGCAATAGGGGCGCACCGTGGGCCTTGCGGAAGACGCGGTGGGCAATCCGATCGACGTGCGACACCTCGATGCGGTTCTGGGCATCGTCCTCGACGAGCATGTCGAGGCCGGACTGCAGCGTCTCGGACATCGTGGAGGTGAACGTGGTGACGAGGACCTTGCCGTCATCGCGTTTGGCGAGCATGTTCGCCCGGTGCAGCGCGACGACCGTCTTGCCGGTGCCGGGGCCGCCGGTGACGCGGGCGGGGCCCTTGTAGATGGCGTTGACGACAGTGCGCTGGGTGGGGTGCAGGTATACCCGCCACGTGGCGAACGGGTACGCGAAGACGTCCATCAGCTCGTCGGGTCCGTCGACGAGGACGACGCGGTCATTGCTTCGGAGGATTGCGGCGTCTATGTCTTCGGTGTCGACGGGCTCGTTCAGAATTTGCGCGCCAAGGTCGGCCCACACTTCATCGGGAGTGAATCCGGCGGCAAGCCCGAACAGCACATCCCACTGTGTTTCGGGTAGAAAGGATTTCGCAGCATCCAGCTGGACGGGGTCGGTGACGGTGCGCGCGAACGCAAGAACCTTTTCGTCGATGCCGAGCTTCGCCAGCTCGCCATCTTTGATGTTGGCGAAGATCGGTGCGCCGGCAGTCTTGGCGGCGTGAGCCATTTCGGGGATTTGGCGTTCGAGTTCGGCGTCGTCGCGAATCTCGATGCCGCCGGTCGCGGAGTTGACCGAGACATTGCTGCGTTGAGCCCAGGCATAGGCGTCATCGTGATGTAGCACCTTGAGCAACGTGTATACGTCACCGGTGACGGGAGCCAGCACAATGCCGCGCCAGGCCTGGTCGATGCGGATGGATCGGAACCGCGGGTTGCGGGCATTGGCGATCTTCTCCAAATGCAACCCGGTATGGGTGGCAGCGTCGAACTCGTCGAAGACCTCGGTAACCCGTTTGACGACAGTCTTTTCCATCTTGGCGAGGTCGGCGATGAAGCCCTTATCGATGGCGAGTGGCATTGTTCTTCCGTTGCTCGACTATTCGGGGTGGCGGGGTCCGTGTCCGGCGGGTGGGTCGGCGAGTGGCTTCCAGCCCTTGCCGCCGTTGGCGATGGCATCGGCCATGCGGTCATAGGCCTCGAGCACGAGGCGCTTAGTGCGGTACTCACCGAGGTCCCGTTCTTCGTACTTGCGGACGACGAAGAACGAGTCGAGAACATGTTCTGCTTCTTCGCGATTCAGACCGTAGACGTGCAGGAATCCGGCGTCGAGGTCAGCCCGCAGTAGTGCCCGGCGTCCGGGCAGCCAACGGAACGCCGGCCCCTTATCGCCGAGATCCCTAGCGTACGAGTTCAACCGTGAAGAGGTGTATCCCAGCTCAAGACAGTAGGGGCGGAGCCAAGTCCTTAGTTGCTCATTGGGCCGCCAACGCGCTGGTTCCTCGAAGAAGCTAGGCGCCATGCAAGCCATCTGATTCAGCACGGCATACGTCATGTGGTTCCCGCTGAGTTTCTGATTGGCGATGAAGTCAAATGCGATGCTGGACCACGTTGCCTGGAGCAGATAGGCATGCATTGGATCGCTAGGAAATGCAACAGGGAACACGTGGCCGACGGCTGAGACAGGAAGCACCGTTGGGATGAACGTTCGCACCTGATGCGCCTTGGTGATATCTCGCCAACCAAGTAACCAATCGGAGTTCCATCGATCGAGTAACCGTGACTCGACTTCTGATCGATCGACCCAGTAGCGAGCGAGAGGTTCTAACGAGTCATCGTCGTGCTCCTCATCGGTCAGCCGCGGGAGAGTTCCCTTGTTTAGCTGGGCTTGCGTGGCGCCCTTGTATGTCGAGAAACGATGGTCAAAGTGACTCAGCATCTTCGCCTCGTATAGGGGCACGAACTCTTTCTTGCCACGCTTGAAAGACCAGCCGTCGAACGTAGCATCATCGAGGTCGTTCGCAGCGTGGAACAGCTCGGAGTCATTAGCCATGTCGAAGAGCCTTGCGAAGGATAGCCCCCAGGGGTTGCCGTCGGGGTCGCCGTCGCGAATGAGCACGGGATGCCGGGAGTAGATGCCGAGCGTAATGTCGGCGTCCTTGCGGCTGCGAAACATCGGCAGCGTGCCGGTGTTCGGATTTAGGGCGAGAACTTCTTTTGCCGCGAGTTCGAATCGGCGGTCCGTGATATCCGAAATGTATCGGATATAAAACGCGAACCGCGTCCGCTCAGCTGGCCGCGTTGCTCCAGTGATGACGATCAAGGCGAAGTGCATCTGGTTGTGCACGGCGTGGAAGATCTTTGCTTCGTTCTCGAAGTCGTAGAACGCATAGAGCCGGTGATTACTTAAGGTATCTGCGAAAAATGGCGCCGTCGTCTTGTCGGTTGCCAGACCGGTTGGCGCGATGATTCCGGCCGCGCCCTCGGGGTTGGTGACGGTACGCATGGTTTCGGCGAACACGCTGTAGGTATTGACGTCGCCCTGGCCGGTGAACGGGTAGCGGCCGCTCTTCAGCAGAAGGTGCGCGGTGGCGTCCGATTGTCTGAGCGCGGCGAGGTAAGCGCGATGAAGATCGGGGTCATCGTCGACAAGCTTGTCGATCATCTTCTTGCGCACGGCGGCAGTCGCCGCACCTTCGATGTCGGGTCTTCCAGCGTTACCGAAGAATTCTTTGTCCTGGATCTTCACGCGCTCCCAAGGCGGATTGCCGACAACGCAGGAGAACCCGCCCGTCCAGCCGGTGTCCGCATCTGCGCTGCCGTCGTCGGGCACGGTGAAGATGCCGGGAAATTCCAAGTGCCAGTGAAAGAATCGGTACTGCCGAGCCAGCGTGTTGATCTGGTCGATCAGGGTGTCGGGTACCGACTCTGGCGTCTCGGCGAGAGCTCGAACGGTCGCGTGGGTGATGCCCTGTCCGGAAGTGGTGGCCCCGGTCTTGGGTTGCACGAACGCCGCGCACCATGCATCGGCGACGAGTTTGGCAGCTACTAGGTCGGGGTCGGTTTCCAGGCGGCGCCAGGCGTCCGCCCGGGCGCGCAGAGCGGCCACCGAGGCGACGGTTCCGGTGTCGGCTTCGCGGGCAGCTTTGGTGAACTGGCTGGTTTCTACGTTCAGCGTCTCGGCGCCGAAGCTGAGCGTCAGCTGGTTCTCGTCGGCTTGGCGTTCTTTCTTGTTGCGAGCCTTGAGCTTGGACGTCCACTCTTTGTCGTCCTCACCTAACGGAACGAATGCCGCGTCGGGGATGTTGTGCCGCAACAATTCCGGTGTGGTGCCCAGAAGAGCGTTGCCGACGCGGAAGTGCGCATCTAGGAACGGGAACGGCCGGTCGGCGTCGAAGGCCTCCAACCACAGCGCCACCTTGGTGATCTCGATGGCCAGGTCATTGAGGTCCACACCGTAGACGCAGCGCTCGATGACGTCGGCAGTCGCAGCACGCAGTGCGGCTGGCGTTGGTTCGGTCTCCCCGGTGCGCACGGTGGCAAGAGCGGCAGCGAGACGTCGAGCCGCTGCGACAACGAAATGCCCACTGCCGCAGGCCGGATCGACCACTGTAAGCGCGAGGAGCGCCTGTTCCGGGTCATTCTCCCGCACCGCCTCGTCGATTAGAGGATCAAGCGCCTCGTCGAGGACCAGCGCAATCAGGTCCGATGGGGTGTAGTAGGAGCCAGACTTCTTTCTGTCGTTGCCGGTCGTCACATCGAGGGTGAAGGCCCGTTCATCGGCATGATAACGGGGCGTATACGCCAGCAGCCCTTCGTACATGCCGCCGAGTTCTTCGCTATCGAGGTTGCGGTAGTCGACCGGGCGCGGCAAGCCGGTGACAGGGTCGTCGATCTGTGCCAGCGCCCGTACGGCGGCTAGCAGCGCGCGGTTGGGTAGCTTGGCGCCGTCGAGAATACTCAGTGCCTCTCGCGAGAAGAGGCTCGCCCCGAGGCCGCTCAACCCGAGAGCGGGCAGGCCATCACCGGCGATCGCGTCGGTGACGATTTGGTGCGCCTGCCATAGATCGGTGTGCCATCCGCCAATCGGTTCCGCCGCCAGTCGGCGTAAGCGCGCGGTGGAAAAGTACTCCGCATATAGGGTGCGGGCACCTTCGGGGACGTCGGAGCGGTGCAGCAGATCGCGGTCCTCGACCACGAACAGCACGATTAGCCGATAGGCGATGCGTAGCAGTGCACGCTGCAGATCGCGGTCGGCGTCGGCGGCCGCGGCCAGGGTCTCTCGTAGTGCGGCGTTGGCGGGGTGTGCGACGAAGCCGGTGCCCAGCTCCTGCAATGCCGCGGCGATGCCATGCTGCAGATTGAGCAGAGCGCGCGCTCCGTCGTCGATGGCGGTGGTGCGCCAGCGTTCTAACCAGCAGTTGTCCAGTTTGGGTTCGGCCTGCTCGACCTCGGTATCGTCACCGGAATCCTCGCTATCGGTTACGGCTTTGGCTGTCCCGCCGTCTAGGCGGGGCGCGAAGCGGCTGGCGTGGACTGTGAGGAACAGGATGCGGAAGTCGGCGTAGAGCTGGTCGGTGAAGATTGCGTCGAGGTCGAACTCAACGAAGGACTGCCGGGTGAGACTTGAGGCATCACGCAGCAGCCGCAGCAGCTTGCCGTTCGACACAATGGCCCACAGGGCACGGTCTTCCCGGTTGAGGTAGTCCTGGACCATGGCCTGCGGCGCCCGTGCAGTCACGCCTGCGGTCTTGGTGTCCAGGTCGATTCCGGCGCCGACGAGGTGTAGCGGCGCCCACGCCGTGGGATTTGACGCGTCGGGCCAGGCGACGCGATGCGATATGGGAAAGTGCGGTGCCTCCGTCTCGCCAAGCCCAGGAGGTACCGCTAACCCACCGCTGACGACATCGGGGCGGCCCCAACCGAGTTCGTACAGCAGCGGCAGCAGCCACTTGTCCCGGGTGAGTTTGGTCGCGGCATCACCCTCGGGTAGCCGATCCAGCGCCGTCCGCCAGGCGCGGTGCGCGGCGAGCATGGCCTCCCAGGCGCGGGCGATGGCGCCGTTGACCGCCATGCCCGGTGACAGCTGGTAGGCCTCGGCGGTTTGGCCGGGCATCCGCAGTTCGTTCGCGCGCGGGATGGCCTCGGCGGGTAGCGCGGTGCCGATGGTGCGAACGGCCTTGAAGAGGTTTAGCGCGGTCATCGGGCACCCGCTTCGGGGAGGAACACGTAGATGCCGAGGACATCGGCGGGCGGCAGGAATTTCACCGTGGGTGCGCGGCCGCCGGCTTTGGAGGCGCTTCGTACCGCCTGATGCTCAGATACGAGGTCTTTTGCCGCATGTTTACCGGTCTCGGTGAGGTGTTTGCCGAGCGTGGGTAGACGGCCGAGCGCGCGGCCCAGTTGCATTCGGGCTAAAGCATCGTCGACGTTGCCCGAGGGCTTTGCGGTCAGCAGCGCGTCGACGTCGGCCTGCGGCAACCACTGCAGGTCGTCACCGGTCGCAGTGAAGGCGAGAAATTTGGCTTCCTCGGCGACCTGGGTGACGGTCGTGGCCGAGCCGGGGATGCTGATCTCCAGCCGGTGCCGCACCATGAGCAACGTCGTCACCTTGCTCACTCCTTGGGTGCGCATGACTCCGGCGCGGCGGGCGGGCCGTGCCGCGGGGTCGAGCCGGGAATCGAGTGCGGCGTCGAGGACGTACCGGGACAGCGCGTCGACCGTG
Source organism: Mycolicibacterium anyangense (assembly GCF_010731855.1). NCBI lineage: Bacteria > Bacillati > Actinomycetota > Actinomycetes > Mycobacteriales > Mycobacteriaceae > Mycobacterium > Mycolicibacterium anyangense. The sequence continues at coordinate 5,075,472 of NZ_AP022620.1, forward strand.
GCGTCGGTGCGGGTGAGCACGCTGTGCCCCGTCGGTACCGGGAGCGAGCGGTGGAAGTGCAGCCGCCCGCCCTTGGTGGGCGGGAGCTGGTCGCGCACCGCGGCGGGGAGGGTGTCCACGATCGCGGTGAACCCGTCATCGTTGTCACTAATCGCAGCGTCCATTAGGGATAGTGCAGTCCGGGTGAAGGTTTCGACGTCGGCGGGGCCGCCGAGGGCGCGGCGGACTTCGGTGAGCGCGTGTTCGACGGTGTCGGGTTTGAGGCCGGCCTGCCGGAACCTGGAACGCGACGCCTTCTCCCGTTCGGCAGCGTTGGTCCATTCGACGTCGACCTGTTCAGCCAGCGACTTGGAGGTGGCGTCGGCGAAGTCGAAGGTGAGCTGCTCGGCATCCTTGCCCCGGAGCAGCAGTGACTCCCAGATGGCTTTCATCACGGTGGTGGAATCGACGGGGATCGGCACCGAGACGCCGATGCTGCGTTTGATGTTCTCGTGGCGTCGGATGAGGACCTGTAGCACGATCCCGTCGATGCCGTTGTCCTCGCCGTAGTAGGTCACGGTGCGCACGGTCGGAGCTTGCTGCCCGAATCGGTCGACGCGTCCTTCGCGTTGCTCGTGCCGGGTGGGGTTCCAGGCGAGGTCGTAGTGGACGACCGCGGTGAAGCCGTCTTGCAGGTTGATGCCCTCGGAGAGACAGTCGGTTGCAATGAGCAGACGGGGGCCGTCGTGGGCACTGAGGGTGTTCACGCGGGTTTCGCGTTCCTCCGGCGGGAGAGTTCCGGTTACCGCGTCGATCTTGAGGTCTTTGACCTTCGACAGAGCCGAACCTAGGTGCTCGGCGAGATAGTCGGCGGTAGGGATATAGCGGCAAAACACGATGGGGTGATAGCGCCGATCGATGAGCTCCTTGAGCAGTGGGATGAGGCGCTTCAGCTTGGCGTCCGAGCGAGGACCCTTCAAAGCCGCCGCTGCGGCAGCCAACTCGCGCAGCCGCTTTCGCGCTTTGGTGTCGGGCTCATCGGAGCCGCCGGTGTCCGCGCCGACGGCGACGTCCTGGGCTTCCAATGTGTCGTCCAAATCGGTGTCGAGCACGCGAGGTTCGGCATAGGCGTCGACCTCGGCCTCATCTTCGTCAGTGGTGTCGGCCACTGCTGAACGATTGAGAAGCGTTTGCTCTGCCGCAGCCGGGCTGGAGGCCAGGCAGCGAAGCAATGCTATTGCCGACCACCACCGGACGCGCTGCCGCACCGCGGAGAGCTTCGGGTCAGAGACTTGCTCTCGCACGTACTCCATGACGTCGTCAAAGAGCTGTCGGTATGCGGCGGTGAGCTTGTATGCCGTCTCGGTGGTTTCACGATCGGGGAAAGGAGTGTCCTCATCCAGGTATTCGCGGATGTCGGCGCGTTGGCGCTGGACCATGAATCGTGCGAGCAGCTTGCGGTCCTCTTCGCGGTCACGCCCCGACAGGTCGGCGGGCAGGTCCCCCAGGCGATTGTCGAGCAGGCCGATTAGTGACTGCCACGCCGTGTCGTCGCCGCTGTGCGGGGTGGCGGTCAGTAGTAGGAGGTGGCGGCTGGGATCGTCGGCAAGCTTGCGCAGCAGTGCATACCTCAGGTGAGCTTGCGAAGACTTGCCCACGCCCGCCGGCGCCACACACGTGTGCGCCTCATCGACGATTACTAATTCGGGGCAGTGCAAGGCGAACTCGTCGCGGCGCGACTTTTGCTTGATGAAATCGGTGGAGATCACCAGATATCGATGATGCTGGTAGACGTTAGAGCCGAACGGGACGCTGCGCATCAGCCGGTTGACGGTGGATGGCAGGAGCAGTTGCGCGTCGATTCCGAACTTGTGCCGCAGCTCGCTTTGCCATTGTGGCGCGAGCTGGGGCGAACACAAAACGGCGAGCCGCTGGGCCTCGCCGGTGGCGAGCAGCTCCGCCGCGATCAGGCCGGCCTCGACGGTCTTGCCGACGCCGACACCGTCAGCGATCAACAGCCGGGTGACGTCCTGGTTGGCTGCCATCATCAGCGGAACAAGTTGGTAGTTGCGCGGTGTGACGGCTAGCCGTGCGAATGAGCGGAATGGGCCGCCGCTGGCGCGGAAAGACAGGCGGAGGGCGTCGCGGAGCAGGCGTGCTCGACTTGCGTCACCACGGTCGTCGACGGTCGGGGGTTCGAAGGTGGCTGCCGCGAAGTTGTCGATCTCGGGTAGCAGCACGGTGGTCTCGTGCTCGTGGCCACCGAGCGGGCGGACGAGGAGCGTGCCGTCGGGGGAGCCAGGTAGCACCAGCCAGTCTCGGCCGCGGGCGTTGACTAAGCTGCCTGCGGGATAGTCGATGGTTGTCATGCGTGGCTCTTCGCTTCGCCGAAGATGCCGCTGTAGGCGGAGATTATGTTGAGCCAGTTGGCGTTCGCATCATTGTGGTGAAAGCGCAGCACTAGCCAGCCAGCCTCGTCCTCGAGCTTCATGCGTGCCTGTTCGTCCTTCTCCTGCTGGTGTGCGCTGTCATGGACGGGGCCGTCGATGAAGATCGCGACATTCATCCCGTCCGTGTAGTAGGCGAAATCTGGTCGCACGTAGTAGCCGTCGACAATCCGTTGAGCGTCATCAGGCAGCCGGTAGCCGTGCTGTTCAAGCAGAGTGAGGAATTGCTTTTCCAGTTCGCTGTCGCAGGCTTTGATGAGCCGTTCGAGTTGGGCGACTCGATCCTCTCCGCCGGCACCTACCGCCACCGTGGATGTGGCGAGTCGCTGAAGTAGGTCGAGGACGTTGTGGCGATCCAGATGTTGATGATCCCATTGGTTGCTGTAGGACAGCAGGCAGTCGTAGCAGGCCTGTGCGCAGACTTCGGTCGCGTGCGGCGCGTGTTTGATATCAGCACCGGTGTCTGCATCGAAGTGCAGTATCTCCAAGGCTTTTCGGGCGACCTGACTCAGTTGGCCGTCTTCGGTGGCGAGTCGTCGTAGCACGCCGGCGCCACCCTCAGCGGCTTCGAAGAACAGCAGGCGCGACCAGGCGTGGTCACCGGTGTTGCTGGGCAGAGCTTCCACTGCCAGTTCGGAGCCTTCCAACTGGTAGACGGCCTCGATGCCGCGCTTGAGCGCGTACATAGCTGCCATCCGCTGGTCTTTTCCAATGGAAGGGTCCAAGTGCATGAGCAGCGCGTTGCGATGGTCCTCGACATGGGGGATCACTCGCTGATACCGCGGGGCCTCGCCGTGCACATTCTTGGCAAGGTCAGCCTCCTTGCACCAGCGGCCTTCCACCGTGTCGAGGACATAACCGCGGACGTCCTTGTCCTTGCGGCGGCGCAAACCAACGTTCATCCGCCGGATGAGCGCGGTGTCGCCATAGGTCATGGTGCCGAGTTCGGCGCCGTCCTCCGTAATGGTGCTGGTGAGTTGTCCAGCTCGAACTCCGTGTGGCACAAAGCGAATAGTGGTTACGATCTCGTGTCCGGCGCGCTGGCGTTCCTCTTCGTCGGCGCTAATCCTGTCGCGACGGCGGGTCTTTACCGACAACAGTCGCATCAGATTGCCCATTGTGGCTTCGGGTGCGAACGGTGCTCCGCAGTGCTGGCAGAGATCAGGATCTGTCGACTCATGCAGGTACCCACAGGCGCTGCACCGTTTGATCTCTGTGATGTGGACACCCGTGCCGTCGTCGCGAGCGGGCAGGCTCACACGGTTCACTTCGTAGCGTGCGCCTTCGTGGTAGATGAAGGCGCCTGGCCCGAACTCGCTGATCGCCATGAATCGGGGTCGCTGGATGAAATCGCCTTCACCACCGCTGCGGGTGCGTCGTTCGGCGGGGATGAACGCCGACAGGGGCAGCCGCGGAAACGAATAGCCGGGCAGGAAGCCTTCGGATGCGAAGTAGCGGTAGGTGTAGAAATCGCCTTGAAGGACGTCGTCGACTTGCCCCTTGAGGAGGTCAAGGGCGGCACGTGCCTCCGAAATGCGGCCGCGGGCCCGTTGTTTCGAACTCTCGGACGCACCGATGGTCTTCAATGTCGTATTGGCTTGGTCCAACTCCGTTTGGGCTTCGTTGTACAGCCCGCGCCACCGGTCTGCAGCACGGTTGAACCGGGCGGGTGCTTGTTCGACGGTATCGGCGATCCACGTGTCCGTCCACCACGGCGCCGAGGTGACCTCGGTGGTCGCTGTGAGCACGTCTGTAATCGCGGCGATGGCAGCGCTTCGACTCGATGGAGAGTTGATTGTGGCGAGCACCTCGGGGCGCAGCGGTTGGCCAGGCTGGTCGATTTCCAGGAGGTCGACCATGCTGGCCTTGAGGTCGAGTCCGCATTTGACGAGCCAGATTGAGTGGGCGTGTGCGCGCACGAGATCCTGGTTGCCCAACTCCAGCCTTGGCGGTGCAACCGCTCCCGCCACCATGTCTTGACTGCGTCGGAAGTAGTAGGCGTCGTGCGCATTTCCGGTGGCGCAATAAGTCAGGGCAATGGCGGGTTGACCTGACCTGCCGGCCCGTCCCGACCGCTGCGCATAGTTGGCCGGTGTGGGCGGAACATTCCGCATGCCAACAACATTGAGGCTCTTGATGTCGACGCCAAGTTCCATGGTGGGGGAGCAGTACAGCACGGGTAGCCGGGCTTCGCTGAACTCTTCTTCACGCTTCTGGCGTTTGGCCGGCTCGACCTGCGCGGTGTGTTCACGGGCCTCCAGGCCGACCAGCGACTTCGCGATCTCTGCATACAGTGCGCGGAAGTACGGGTTGACCCGGCCTTTGGTTTGATTGCTGCGGATGCGGTCCGGTGCGCGATGCTCCCCGCTGCCGGGATGCCAGGCAATGAGGTCGGCTCGCAGCTGGTAGCCGGTCGGACGTCGCGGAACCGGGATGCGCACGAGGATCCCGGCGGCGGCCATCACATCCATCAGATTCTCGATCAGCGCGTCGGCGTCCTTTGTCTTCAAAGCGTGCTCGAAGCCGGGGAATCGGTTGGGTCGGCGAAGCCACCGTCCGTATGCGCCTAGCCCTGACAGATAGAGATCGGAGCCAATTCCGGCCACTCCTTTGGGTCGGCCGCCGGAGTAGGCGAGGCCGCTGTAGGTGCCGGCGTCATCGGAGATGGCCCACGGGTCTTTCAGCCATTCTCGGCTGGCCCGCCGGACAGCGTCGAACTTCTCGTCGGTGAGGAATTCGGTGTCGATGCAGAGGTTTCGACGTAGTTCGTCGAGCAACACCTGCATCACTTCACGTCGGGTCTCGGCTGTGGCGCTCGCCAAGGGTTCGCCGCAGCTGGTCCATTTGTCGTCGTTGGTGGCGAGTTCATCGACGCCGTCGTAAGACAGGCGTAGTTGGCCGGTTTGTTCCAGGTTGGGCATTGTGATCCGCCAGCCTCGCTTGAGGTCGGCCCACAGCCGGTATGTGACAACATCGCGCAGCGCGCGGGCGATTTTCTTGCGTGGGATGTGCTCGTCGGCTGTTTCTTCGTCGCGGGCGAAGTACTTGAGGCTATTGCCGCTGAGCGCCTTGACCACTTCGGGTCCAAGGTTCTCGTCGGTGAGGGGTTCCCCGGGATTTTGCTCTTGGTAGTCGAGGGCCGCCCGGTACAAGGCCGAGCGGATGAGCCCGACCAGGATGAAGTCGTTGAAGTGGCCGGCCTGGAGGCTGGCATCCTGGCGGTTATCACTGAACGCCAGAAACTTTCGCGCTTCGCTGTCGAGTTCGGGCTCCCGGCGCAGCGATCTGACAATCGACTGCGACAGCACTGTCACCGCACTTGCGCGGCCTTCGGTACCGAGGCTTGCGACTCGGGAGAACTGGGACTGGCGGGCACTTTCGTAAGTCGTTTTGCACGAGGGGCAGAATTCGAGTCGCTCGAAGAAAGCGACGGGCATGCCGTCGTCGGTGATCGTCCCGAATTCATCAACACGAAGTGAATTCGGCAGCTTCGGGATTCGGGCTTTGTCCAGCACCTGACCGCCCCCGCCTGCCACCACCCAATCCTCGGGGACGAGATCGAGCAACGCAGGATCCTGTGGATCGGGCCAGGGCTGCTCGGTCAGAAGCAACAGGCCGTCAGCTTCGGGGTGTTCGACGAGATCGGAGTTCGGAATGCGCGGGCTGAAGCTCTCTCCGCCGCGCTCAAGATTCACGACGAGAAACTCTTGGCCACACTCGCGGCAGAACGCCAGCGGGAACAGCGGCTGCCCCGCTGGCCGGTTCGGCGCGCTGCGTTGGTACTGGGTGGTCAGGTATCTCTTTGCGGGCGGCTCGAGAGTGGTGTAGACGGTGTCACCCTTGCCGATGAACTGATGCAGCTTGAATGCGAACAGTGAACGGCCCTGCGGGTCGCGGGCCCTCGACCCAGCGAGCAGCAGTTCCTGGAGCTTCTCTCGGCAGACTGTCTCGTCGACACCCGTCTCCTCGTGGAGCTTCGCGGCGGCGTCTTTAAGCTTCGACGGCGGCCGCCGCGCGAGCTTGCCTTCATCGTCGGTGTCCAAACCGAAGTGCTGTTCGGTCCAGACCGCCAGAGGGTCTGACCTAAGCTCGCCCGAGTCCTTCGGCGCGTCTGTTTGTAGACGTGCGGTCAGCGCGGTCGGGTTTAGGTCGCCGGTGGTTGCTCGTCGCAGTGTTTCCCCGACTATGTTGGCCGCGGGAATGTCAACGCCGAAGATCCTCGTTGCCAACTCGGCGACTTGCTGGCGTTGCTCGGCCTTGGTGCCTGGACCGGCAAGTGTGGCGCTGGTTCCTATGCACTGCACTGCGTTGGAGCTGACCGCGCCCCGGAGGCGGCGGACGAGCATTGCGACGTCGGCACCCTGGCGACCGCGATAGGTGTGCAGTTCGTCTAGCACAAGAAACGACAGATTTGCCGCGCTGTTGATGAGCTTCTCCCGCTCTTTGGGGCGGGTCAGCATCAACTCCAACATGACGTAATTGGTCAGCAGGATGTCCGGGGGCGAGGCGAGGGTCTGCTCGCGTTCCTCCCTGTTCTCTTGCCCCGTATATCGAGCGAAGCTGACCTTGGGGTTCGTCTTGCCGAGGAACTTCTCCAACTCATTGCGCTGGCTGTTTGCCAGGGCATTCATCGGATAGACGATGATGGCTCGCACACCCTGGCCTGTGCCCTCGCGCAGTACTCGGTCGACGATCGGCACGATGTAAGACATCGATTTACCCGAGCCGGTACCCGTGGTTAGAACGTAGGACTCGCGGCGGTTGGCGATCTCGAAGGCGTCCGCTTGGTGGCGGTGGAACGAGATGTTGGTGCCGTCTTGAGCCCCGAAGATCTCGACCGCTTTCGGATCGAGGACACCCCGGTCCGCAAGCCCGCTTGCCGTTCCTCCGGACTCGAATGCCGGGTTGAGGGCAAGCCACGGTTCTGGCCACAGCAGACCTTCGGCGATCTCGGCCTCGACCTTGGCACGAATCTGGTCGTCCTTGATCTCCAGGAAGCCCTTGACGAAGTTCTCGTAGTCGTCCAGGACCTCCTTGAGGACCCCAAACGCGTCCATGACTTCCTCCTAGATGGTGCGCGGCAGCAACGATTGCCCCTTGGCATCGTCTACTAACCCTCGTGACAATATGACCATACTGGCGGGGTCCGACATCGGACGGGTGATCGAACGTGGAACTTGCTTACCCGTGTGGCCCGCGAGACGTGTGGCGGCGCAGATTCGCCTAAGACCTTGCAGTTTCTAGTTAACCACCAGGGTGCGTCGAGTCCGCTAAGGGCGCGCTGCTGGGAATTGTCTGATTATCGCCTGTACAAATTCGCGCGCCATCTGTTCGTCCAATTCGATAATTTGACTCGGCTTCGGCCCCGATTTCCGACCGTCAGAACCCAAAGTGGCAAATCGAAGACGGCATTCACCATCCTTGGTAGTAACAGCTGTGTAAAGGCAATCAACGCTGGTTTCGGGGGCCCTAGCGGGCTTGGTGTCGCGAGTCAATGATCGAATGCGTGCCATCGCCAGAGGGTAGGACGCTCCTGGGTGCTGGGCAGCGTTTTCCCCTGCTGGGGCGAAGTGGCTGACCCTGGCAGCGGCAGGGGAAGTCGGGATGGAACGCCGTCACCGACTACCCCTCAAACCCCGGCCCCCGCAGCGGCTCCCCGAACCGCGCCCGCATCTCCACTAACGGATCAACGGTCCTAATCGCCATCGAGACCCGTTCAGACAGGCTGCCCGTCAACAGCACCCATGACTGCCCGGCCTCGGTCAGCGCGTCGATGAACCACCTTGTCATTGCCGCCCGAACCGCCAGGTCACCTTCCCGCATGCCGTCGTCGTGCCACGGCACGCCCTCGTGGTCGGTCACCAGATACACCGCCCGGGGCGGCACCTGCGTCCACGGCTGCCCTGTCCGCGCCGCAGCACCGAGGTAGCGGCGCTCCCAGATCGCCGTCGCGAACGCATCGGTATCGCAGATCAACACCGGCGAGCCAGCCGCCGCCGCTGCCTCCTCCCGCCGGGTCTGCTCCACCGCAATTGCATCGAAATCGTCAGCGGTCCAGACCAACTCGTCCAGCGCAATCCCCGGTGAGCGCTCCCACTTCAGCTGGGTGTACTCCCGCCCGTATTCGTCAACGCACTGTGTCGAAGCCCAGACGCCACCCCGCGCCCGGTAGTGCTCCGCCAACAGCCCCGCAACGGTTGTCGTCCCGGTGGATTCGGCCCCGACCACCACCACCCGCGTCGTCAACCCCGCCTTCGTCGCCGGCGCCAGATCACCCCATCGTCCGGCCAGGTCCCGCCGCACCGCTGTGCCGGAAGTGAGACGGGTGCCGGACCGAACGTCCGCAGCTCCCAGCCAACGCGCCAGTTCAGCGCCATACGACTCACCGGAGAAGACCGCATCGACCGCCGGCTCACCGCCCACTCGCAAGGCCGCCGAGATCACCGCGACCTGGGCGGCCCACACCCGCTCATCGGTCACGTCCACCGGCGCATCGCAGCGCACCCCGATCACCCGAACCCCTGGCTCGCCCGCGTGCTCGGCCCACATCCACGCCACCCGGTCCGCCAGCGGCACAGTCTCCACCGCCGACGTCATGACCAACACCGTGAACCGCTCACACTGCGCTGCACCCTCACGAATGCCCGCATGGTGGCCGACGTGTGGTGGATAGAACTTGCCCAGCATCAGCCCATGCCGATATCGAGTCATGGTGACACCCTGACTGATTCGCGCAGAGAACAACGCTCCCGCGACCATGCCCGCAGCCCCGCCACGCACAGCGCCAGGAACAGCATGTACACCACCGCAGTGAGGTTCAGCCCGCGGCTGAAGTACAGCGGCACATAGATCACATCGGCCGCGATCCAGAAGTACCAGCTCTGAATCCACTTTCCGTTGAGCAGCCACTGCGCCACCAGCGACAGGCTGGTGGTCAGCGCATCCAGGAACGGCGCCGAATCATGCACCGACACCAGAATCGGATACAGCACCGAAGTCCCTATCCCCACCGCCACCACACACCACATCAGATGGCGGCCGCCAGCTGCCCGCACGTGAAGTGGTGTGCGACCACTGTCGCCGTACAGCCACTGCCACCACCCCACGAAACCCAAGACGATGTAGAGCACTTGCAGCGTCGAATCCGCCCACAACTGCGCGGAGGCGAACAACACCAGAAAGAACGCCGAGTTCGCAATCCCGACAGGGAAATTCGCCACACTGCGGCGCACCGTCAACGCAACGCAGGCCCCGCCGGTGAGGAACCCGAACAGCTCGGCCCAGCTCACCGGATCACCCCACAACGTGAACGCCACCGCATTGAGTGGCGCCACGATGCCCGCCAGCCAGTCCATCACTGCCCTCCGTTCCACCGGTGGATGATGCCGCGCACCGCGGGGGAGACCTCGCGATGCCCGACGATCCGCACATCCAAACCCACGTCCGCGACCACACCCAGCGCCCGCTCGATCGCCTGATCGATCCACCCGTCATCGTTGCGAAACACCCCGCCGCCCACGCGCGTCAGTAGCACGATGTTCGACCCGCCGCCGACAGCCTGCTCGGCCCCGGCCAGCAGCGTCGCCTCATAGGTGGCCTCGAGCACCAGCCGCGCGAACGGCTCCCACTCCCGCTGCCCCAGATGCGAATAGCCGATCGGCAACGCCGAGCAGAACGCCTGCGACACCAGCCGCCGCTCCTCACAGACATCGATCACCTGCACATCCCGGTGCAGCCCGATCGCCAACTGCCCCCGCAGCTCGTCGAACAGCTCGTCGTCCGCCCCACGCAACACCCCGCTGATCGCGGCCAACCCCTCGGTGGTGCACAGGGCGTACCCGTTGCTCATCGCCCACAAGTCCTCGACCGCCACGCCCGTCCGTTCGGCGAACGCCGCACCCAAGCCAGCCAGTGCATCGAGCTGACGCGAGGCCGTCTGCCCGACGCCGTCACCGCACGGCACCAGATAGTTGCGATAGATCGTCGCCGCACCGGCAGCCAATGCGCACGCCGGCCCCTGAGTGTGGTCGTGCTCGTAGCCGGTGACGCCATGCTCGGGAGTGACGTGCTGCGACGGCATCTCCAACAGGTTGAACTGCGAGGCCACCTGGAACAGCGCTCCCTCGAAAGCCTTCTCCGAATGCAATGCCCGGGCATCGCCCACCAGGGCACTCACCGTCGTGCGCTGCCCGCGAGACGCGTTCACCCGGCCGCGAAGCTCCGCCAGGGTCGGCAGCGTCAGCGAGCCGATGCCATAGCGCTTGCCGTTCACCGTCGACACCAGCTCGTCGCCCTCGACCTGCAACCGATCTTGCACCGAGGCATAGCTGTCCTCGGTGAACCCCGTCAGGATCTCGAACCAGTTCATCGCCGTGCCCTCCGTCGTCTAATTAGAGCAATATTCACACTAAATCTAAATTAGCGCAAATAATGCGCTTAATGTAGGGTCTCCACCATGGCCACGGACAGGAAGCTGCACGACTATCCCCGGCCCACCGTCGCCGTCGACACCGCGCTGCTGACCTGGGACGAAGGCCGCGGGCTGCTGGTCGCCGAGATGGCCCGCGACGACATCGGAAAGTGGGCGCTGCCCGGGACGTTCCTGCGCGCGGGGGAGACTCTGGCCCAAGCAGTGGAACGCTGCCTGCGCGATAAGCTCGGCGTCGAGGGAATCCGCCCCCGCCAGCTGCACGTCTTCGACGATCCCGACCGCGACGACCGGGACTGGGTGCTCTCGGTCGCCCACGTGGCGGTGGTGCGGCCCGAACAGCTCGACGCCCTGGGTACTGGATCGACGACAACCCGGCTGGCCCCGGTCGACCGGCCCGGTGAGCTGGCCTGGGATCACCCCGAAATCGTCCGGCTGGCCAAGAACGACATCCGGGAACGCTACGAGAACCAACCCGACCCCGAACGGTTGCTGGGCACCCGGTTCACCATGCGCGAGCTACGCCAGGTCCACGAGGCCGTCGCCGGCACGGCACTGCAGCGCGACAAGTTCCGTCGAACCATGGAACCGCTGGTGGTGGGAACCGGCGTGATGGCCGTCAACACCGGCAACCGCGGCCGCCCGGCCGAACTGTTCCGGAGGCGCCGGCCCTAGGCTGCGGCAAACCTGATCGCGACCAGCTTGTCGGCCTCCACTGCCGCGCGGAACTCGTCCAGCGTCGGCACCCGCGGATCGCGGAACTTCAGGCCCATCATCAGCTCGGCCTTCTTCGGCCCGTACTCAGTGGCACAACGATGGAACAGCGCGGCGACGGCCGCCGGGTCCTCGATAAGCTCACCACGCATCGCGGTCGTCCGACCACCGTGGGTCACCTCGGCCGGACCGCCGCCGCGGAAGTTCAGCTTCCACGTCGCATTCGCCAAGGCATACAACTGACCGTCGAGCAGGTGCGCGCTCACCGGCACCGTGTACTGCCGCCCCGACTTGCGACCGGTGAACCGCAACACCATGAACTGCTTGAGCGCCCCACCCGCGGGGGTGCGCAACACGAACTTCAGCACCGGATTCATCACCCGCATGACCACTCCGGGCGGTTCGGACAGACTGACCGCTGTGCTCTGTTCTGCCATCACTCCACCGTAGGCCGATCGGCAGGCAATGCACACGGCGCCCAGCTTGCACGGCCGCGGCCAGTCCGGCTTACATGGATTGATGGATCGTCGCCAGATGCTGCTTACCACCGGCCTGGGCCTGTTGGCCGCCGCCGCACGCACACCACAGGCCGCCGCCGCACCGTCCCGGCCGGTCCCGCAAGCCCCGGCCAGCGGCACCTATCTCTTCCACGACGAGTTCGACGGCCCCGCCGGCTCACCGCCCGACCCGGCGAAGTGGACCACCGCGCTGGCCCGCGAGTCGATGGAGGACCCGACGTTCTGGGAGCTACCCGAGAACGTCGGCCAGTACCGCGACGACCGCCGAAACCTGTTCCAGGACGGCAACTCCAACCTGGTGATCCGCGCCGCCAAGGATGGCCCCACCTACTACAGCGGCAAGATCTTCGGGAAGTGGAACGGCGGCATCGGCCACACCTGGGAAACCCGGATGAAGCTGGACTGCCTGACCCCCGGCTGCTGGCCGGCCTGGTACCTGTCCAACGAGAGCCCGGTCAACGGCGGCGAAGTGGACGTCCTGGAGTGGTACGGCAACGGAAAGTGGCTTCCGGCCACAGCGATCCACGCCAAGCTCAACGGCGGCGAGCACGTCAGCTCGCGAATCACGGTCGACAGCGGATGGCATACCTGGCGGCTGCAGTGGGACGACGCCGGCATGCGGTTCTGGAAGGACTACGTCGACGGCGCCGCGCCCTATTACGACGTGCCCGCGCACACCCTGCCGGACTGGCAGTTCAACGACCCCGGCTATCAGATGTTCCCGGTGTTCGACCTCGCGGTCGCCGGCTCCGGCGGCGGTGATCCCGGCCCGGGCAGCTACCCGGCGAACATGCTGATCGACTACATCCGGGTGTGGTAGCCGCGGACTGTGGGCCGTATGTACGCGGATCGGCCTTCGCGCGCGTATCCAACCTCGACAGTCGAGCGGGTCTCAGGACGCCCGACGCTCGACCGACCAGCAGCCTGGGCGAACCTGCGGCAGCTTCAATCGACGTAACGCTGCCGAGGAGTAGATGGTGGAAGGCATGCCACAAAGTCGGCGATCAACGGCGCTGTGCGCTCACGGGATGGTCAGACTCCGCCGGCGCCGAGCGATCAGGCAGCGCCAGCATGAGGATCGTCCGCTGGGTCTGGAAGAACTGACGACGCAGCGGACCGGTCGTATATGGCAGCCCGTATGTGGCGCACAACGCCTGAACACGTTGTGCGATCTGGGCGTAGCGGTTGCTCGGCAGATCGGGGAACAGATGGTGCTCGATCTGGTAGCAGAGGTTGCCGCTGAGGAAGGCCAGCACTCGTCCGGCGCGAAAGTTCGCGCTGCCCAGCATCTGCCGTAGATACCAGTCAGCCTTGGTCTCGCACTCGACGGCGCCGACCGTGAATTTCTCGGCACCGTCGGGGAAATGCCCGCAGAAGATCACCGCATAGGCCCACAGGTTGCGCAGCACGTTGGCCGCGACATTCGCGGTGAGCGCCCGTCGCCAGCGAGATCCGTTGAGAGCCGGGATGGCAACGTAGTCCTTGACCACCTGCTGGGCGATCTTGCTTCTCAACGCCTGTGTGTGCGCTGTTCGTTCGGCGGCGGTGTCGGCTCGCTCATGCTCGGAATGCAGACCGTGCAGTGCGATGCCCCATTCGAAGATGATGGCCAGCAGCACGTTGCGCAATGGCTGGGCCAGATTACGCGGCCGCCAGCTGACGTCGCGGGACATCCGCATGATCCCGAAACCGAGGTCGTCGTCGACGTCGACTACGTTGGTGAACACGTGGTGGCGATAGTTGTGTGAGTAGCGCCACTGCGAACTCAAACCGGCCATGTCCCACTCCCAGGTAGTGGAGTCGATTTCCGGGTCGTTCATCCAATCCCATTGCCCGTGGCCGACATTGTGGGCGATTTCCATGTTCTCGATGCTTTTGGCCAACGCCAGCGACACGGTACCCAGCACCCAGCCGGCCCGCGAGCGAGTACCGAAGATCAGCAAGCGCGAACCTACGTCCAGGGCTCGCTGGAACCGGATCGTCCTGCGAATGTAGGAGGCATCACGCGAACCGCGGGATTCCTCGACCTCGGTCCGGATCGCGTCGAGCGCGGCACCGAGTGCGTCGATGTCCCGTCGGTTCAGGTGGGCATACCCGGCGACGTCGGTGATGGCGATGGCACGTCCTCAAGGGGCAGTCCGTTGCATGATTGGGCCGCAACGGTATTGGAGGGCATGCCCGACAGTGAGCGGATGCTCGCGGCGCGCGTAAGGGCGGTCCCGTCTCGGGCCGGCTGTGGTGCCAGCTCTTTCAGAGTACCGTGGCAGCGGCGACGGGCAGTGGAAGTCTTGGACAATTCGGAGTATTCGCACGCCGACTAGAGGAGGCTGCAGTGATGAACTCGCGAATCGTACCCTGGGGCGGAATCTCCACGCCGGGCATCGCCGGGTGACAATCCAGGATCAGTTTGTCGCGGCGCTCGACGGCCGGCGTGGCGTGCAGGCCGCTGACCGGCTCTGCGAGGCATGCGTACTGTTGCTCGACGTCGACGCGGCCGCGATCTCACTGGTCTTCGACGGCGCCAATGCCGCTACGTTGGGTGCTAGTGGGCCGGAGGCTCGGATGTACGACGAACTGCAGTTCGTCTACGGGGAGGGACCCTGCCTGGATGCGGTGACTGAGCAGGTTCCGGTGCTCGTCGTCGATCTCAGCCACCCGGGGGAAGCGCGCTGGCCCACCTACGGTCGGGCGATGCTCGAGCACCAGATCCGGGGCGTGTTCGCTATGCCTGTCTTGGCTGCCGGTGAGTGTGTCGGGGCTCTCGACCTGTTCCGGTCGCGGCCTGGAGTGTTGCCCAGCGAGCAGTTCGCGGGTCTGGCGGTCGCCGCGGAATTGGCCGGCGTACCCGTGCTGGATCTGTTATCCGCCGACCTGGACGCTGCTGTCGACGATCCCGGCAGTAGCGCTTGGGCAGAGCTCAATGCGCTGAGTCGTGCAGAGGTAAGCCAGGCCACCGGGATGTTGATGGCACAGTTGGATGTGGACCCTACCGAGGCTCTGGTCCGGATCCGGGCCCATGCCTATGCCACCGGGCGAAGCGCCACCGAGGTCGCCCGGGACATCCTGGACCGCCGCCTGCGACTGGACGCCGACTGATGCGCGGCGAAGAACCCTATCCACACCAAGGCTGGGAGGATTGCCACGGTGAGCGACAACTCGCGTGAAACCCGCGTGCTGAGCGCGGTAGTGTCGCTGGTCGACAGCCTGCTCGACGACTTCGACGTCGTCGACCTGCTCACCGAGTTGACCGAACGGTGTGCCGAATTGCTCGACGTGGCCTCTGCGGGCTTCCTGCTCGCCGACCCGCTGCAGCGACTTCACCTGCTGGCTGCCACCTCAGAGCAGACTCGCGAACTCGAGCTTTTCCAACTGCAAGCTGAAGAGGGGCCCTGCATCGAGTGCTACCGCACGGGTGAGCCGGTGTTGGTCGCAGACGTGCGCGAATACTCTCAGCGATGGCCGCAGTTCGTCCCCGCTGCCGTGGAAGCGGGATTTACGGCCGTACACGCTGTACCGATGCGGGCAGCCGGTTCGGTGCTCGGCGCGCTCGGCCTGTTCAGCACCCGGCCCGGTGAACTCAACGACGCGGATCGGCTTGTCGGCCAAACGCTGGCCCACATCGCCTGTGTGGCGGTCCTGCAGGAGCATCCCCCCACTCCCGTGACGGTGGTCTCACCTTTGCGCTCCGCCCTCGCCGCTCGCGTCCTCGTCGAGCAGGCGAAGGGTTTCCTCAGCGAGATGCTCAACGTTTCGGTGGACCAGGCATTCCGGATCCTGCGCACCTACAGTCGCGCGCGCGGCGAGCACCTCACTGACGTGGCGCGCCGGCTGATCAGGGATCGCCATACCCGGCCGGAGCTTATCCGGGCTATGGCAGAACTGGCTCGCACCCAGCAGTGAGCGTCGCTCACTGCTGGCGGGCCCTGGCCCGGCGAACCGCTTCGTCGACCACTCGGTCGGCGACCTCGGACACCTTGATGTGCTCGTTTTGGCTGATCCGGGCGAGGCGGTCGAATGCCTCCCGCTCGGTGCCCCCGGATCGGCTGCGGATGATGCCGATCGCCTGGTCGATCACGCCTCGACTGCTCAGTGCCGCCTGCAGTCGTGCGGTGTGTTGCCAGGCGTCGTTGAGCAGTTGTGCGTTGTACACCGATACCGCAGCGGGACGGGCGAACTCGACGCCGAGTGTCACCGCGTGTTCGGTGAAGGCGTCCCGGCTGTGGGCGTAGGAGTTGATCGCGCCGATCACCTGCTCATCGACGATCAGCGGCAGGGCCAGCACGGAGCGCACCCCCATACGCGCGACCCGGCCGCCGAAATGCGGCCACCGGCGGTCACCGCCCAGCGAGCCGCTGGCGGCCGGTCGGCGAGTGTGCATGCAGGTGAGACAGGGCCCCTCGTTGAACTCCTCGTACTGCAGGGTGTCGATAGCGCGGACGAATTCTTCAGTGACCGAGCAGGTTTGAATGCGTGGCTTGGAATCTCCGGCGACGACCCCGCCGGGATGCGCCAGTGTCACACCCGCGGCATCGACACCGGGGATTGCCTGGACGGCGAATTGGGCTACCTGCCTGAGCAAGTCGTCGACGGTGCAGGCCCCTGGCACGATTCTGGCCAGACCGTCGAGGCCGAGTTTCAGGTCGAGTTCGTCGGACCGAAGCTGGTCGGCGGATAGCTCAGGCTCTGGCGGAGGCCTGCGGCCGGGCTGCGCGTCGTAATCGGGCATCGACCCTCCTCTCGACGAGCATCCTCAATCTACCCGCCACCGCTGACCAGCGATACAGCGTGTGCGCGCCGCAACTTGCCCGAGGGTGTTTTCGGGATTTCCCCGGGAGCCAGTACCGCCACC
This sequence comes from Mycolicibacterium anyangense, assembly GCF_010731855.1. Classification (NCBI taxonomy): domain Bacteria; kingdom Bacillati; phylum Actinomycetota; class Actinomycetes; order Mycobacteriales; family Mycobacteriaceae; genus Mycobacterium; species Mycolicibacterium anyangense. The sequence goes on from NZ_AP022620.1 coordinate 5,092,407, forward strand.
CGCCGTGGCCGGACCTCGACTTCGACAACCACCTCGTGGATCACCTGATGTTCGATTCGACGTACTTCTTCGGGGTCGTCGAAAGCCCTGGATTCCACTGCTACTGCGAATGATTCGCGTGACTGCCCGGCGTCCAGGCGCACCGCCACGGCGCAGCCGGGGCGCACGCCCTCGACCCGGGACGCCGCACGCTCGATGTCGGTCGGATAGATGTTGCGTCCGGCCATGATGATGACGTCCTTGACCCGGCCGCACACGACGACCTCGTCGTGCTCGGTGAGATAGCCGAGGTCTCCGGTGTCGTACCAGCCCTCGTCGTCCTGCGCCGGGATGAATCCGGCGAGGGTGGTGTAGCCAAGCGTGACGGACTTACCGCGCACCTGGATGACGCCGACACCGCGGCGGCCGAGAATGGCGCCGTCCTCGTCGACAATTCGGGCTTCCAGTCCGTCGAGCAGACGACCGAGGGATACCAGGCGACGGACGTGGCGCCGGGCCGCGGGCACGGCGCGGCGCAGCACGGCCAACAGGTCGGCGTCGACCTCGTCGACAACCATCCCTGTTCCGCAGGCTGAGAACGACGCCGCCACCGTCGTCTCGGCCATTCCGTAGGCGGGCACGATAGCCTCCGGTCGCAGGCCGTAGGGGGCGCCGGCGGCGCACAGTTCCTCGACGTCGGCGGGGTCGACCTGCTCGGAGCCCGACAGCGCCCACCGAAGCGAGGACAGGTCGAACTGGCCCGGACTGTCGAGTTGGCGCAGTCGTTTCGCCAGCAGCCGGTAGGCGAAGTTGGGGGCCGCGGTCATGGTGCCCTTGTACTTGTCGATCAGTTTGACCCACAACAAGTTATCGCGCAGGAAGTCCATTGGAGTGAGCTTGACCAGCTCCCCGCCGAAGTACATCGGCACCGTCAGAAAACCTGTCATGCCCATATCGTGAAAGCACGGTAGCCAGCTCACGATCACGTCGGATCGTGTGTCGAACTGGGCCCCGACGAACATCGCCTCGGCATTGGCGACGACGTTCGCATGCGTGATGTGGACGGCTTTGGGTGACCCCGTCGAGCCGGATGTCAGCTGTAGGAAAGCGAGGTCGTCCTCGGCGGTGTCGACGGGGTGGCGCACGGGTTGTGTGCGGGCCAGTTGGTTGACGACCAGCACCCGAATGCCTACCTGGGTGAGAAGCGGTACGGCGGCCAGGAATGGCTCGGAGATGATCACGGCGGCGGCGTTGATCGCCGTGATCACCGCGGTAGTCTCCGCTGCCCAGCGCTGCAGGTCCGTCCGCGGGGTCGGTTGGTGCAGCATCGTGACCGAAGCGCCCCGCATCCAGATCGCCTGCGCGGTCGGTGCGATGTCGACAGGGGCTCCGGCGAGGACAGCAACCGCGTCGCCGTGGCCGATGCCCGCCCGGGCCAGCCCGCCGGCGATCCGGGCGGCTAGCGCGTTGATCTCGGCCCAGCTGCGCCGTATTGGGGCGTCGGGCTCCCCTGTGACCATGCCGTTACTGCTCCACCGGGCATTTCCGTACATCGTCTCGGTGAATGTGCTCATGGATGTCCTCGTGCATGCCGCGCGATGCTCGACCCGCACTGTTGTGGCTGCAGGCAATGCTGCCCATGCCAAGCGCCGGTGGCGCCAGAACTGTGGTCGGTTCGCGTCGGACCGGCGTACCGGTGCGGTGGGGCGTTCAGATCGCCACCGTGACGTTTCCGTGAGGCTGTGTCGTCAGCCCTGCTGACCGTACCGCGCCCGCACCGGATGGGCTGGGGAAGTCAGCCGTCTAGTCCTCGTCGCCGATGATGTGCATCGCGGCTTCCTCGGCCGAGGCCGCTCCGCCGTCGATGCCGACGTCGGAGGCGAACAGCTCGGCGTCGTCGTCCTCCCCGGAGCCGAGGTTCGAGGCCACCAGCCGACCCGAGCGGGCCCGCCCTACCTCGTCGTCCTCCGGGAACTCCGCCTCGCGCTCGGCCTCGTCGGAACGCTCCTGGTCCAGCTCGTCGAGCACGTTGTTGATCCGCGAGAGCGGGTCGGGCTCCTCCTCGGCCAGCAGCTCGTCGAGGGTTTCCTTGCCCGGATGGTCCAGCACGGTCTTGGCGTACGGCCGCTCCGGCGGGGAAATGCCCTCGTCGAGGATGTCGTCGACGCCACGGTCGACCAGGGTGTCCTCCGGCTGGAGCTGATTGTCGTCATCGACGCTGTACTCACCGGATTCGATCGTGGTGTCATCCCAGGTGCTCACACCATCCACAATGGCACGATCTGCAGCACAAGCCACGGTCACAGCAACAACTAAGGCCTTTGGTCATCGCCTAGCAGGCACATAGCGACTTCTTTGAGCGCCCTAAAAATCGACTGCCACGCTCGATGCCATGAAGACACCTCGCTCCGGATTCCGCCGGGCCGCCGTCGCCTCCTGGACGCTGGCCGGAATCGGCGTGGCCGGCGTGGCCGGCGCCTCCGCCCTCGCCTACGCGGACACCTACAAGCCGCCACCGGTGGCCGAGGTCCCCGCTCCCGAGGTCATCGACCCGGCTCCCGTCGTCGCCCCGCCGCCGCCACCGGTGGACGTACCGCCTCCGCCGCCCGTCGACACCCCGCCACCGGCCCCGGCGCCCGTGGTGCAGGCGCCGATGCAGACCTACACCCCGGTCTACACGCCGAAGGCGCCGGTGCAGCAGCAAGCGCCGGTGCAGCAGCAGGCCCCGTCCTCGTCGTCTTCTTCGTCCTCGTCGTCATCAGGGCAGTCGGCGTTCCCGATCCGTAAGAGCCACATTCCCAGCGGGGGATCGGTCTCCGGCGGCGGCAACAACTTCTCCCCGCATGTGACGGTCTCGCGCGGCTCATGACCAGTGAGGCATTGTGGGCGCTGGGCCGTGGCAATGGCATCGTCGCGCTGGCATTCATGACGATCTCGGTGGCGTTGGGCATCGGGACCCGGTCGGGACGTCCACTGGTGGCGTTGCCGCGCTTCGCCGTCGCTGACGTGCACCGCTTCGTCGCCCTGGCTGCGACGCTCCTAGTGCTGCTGCACATGGGTCTGCTGTTCATGGACCCCTACGCCAAGCTGCGCCTGATCGACTTCGTCGTGCCGTTCCTGGGCGCCTACCGGCCGCTATGGCAAGGGTTGGGCACCGTAGCCTTCGATGTTCTCGTGGTCGTCATCCTCACCAGCCTGCTACGACAGCGTCTGGGGCTCAAAGTCTTTCGCATCATCCATTGGGTGACCTACCTGCTCTGGCCGATCGCGATGGCGCACGCGCTGGGCAATGGCACCGATACCGACCGGATCTGGTTCCTGGCCTTCGCCGGCTGCTGCGCGCTGATCGTGGCGGCCAGCCTGGTGTGGCGGTTGCGCTCCAACTTCACCGAGTACGCCGATGCGTGACACCAGGCTGCTGGGCGCACACGGCCCCGGACTCACCGAGCACCACAAGCATTTCGGCCCCCTGCCCGAGGTCGGCCCGGACCTGATCGCGGCGATCGAGGCGGCCGGCCTGTCCGGGCGTGGCGGCGCGGGATTCCCCACCGCCCGCAAGATGGCCACCATCACCGGACGCAAGCCGGTGATCGTCGGCAACGGCGCCGAGGGTGAACCGTTGAGCCGCAAAGACGCCTTGCTCCTGACCAAGGCGCCGCACCTGGTGATCGACGGACTCGAAGCGGCCGCCGCGGCCATCGACGCCGACAAGGTGTACCTCTACGTGCACGCCGCCGCCGTCGCCGCGGTCACCAAAGCCCTTGCTGAGAGACCGAATCGGGTGACGGTGATCGAAGCGCCCGATACGTTTGTCGCCGGTGAGGAGTCAGCCGTGGTTCGCCGCGTCGAGGGCGGGCCGGCCCTGCCGCGCGACCGCATCGTGGTGGCCGCCGTGTCCGGGGTGCGCGGGAACCCGACCCTGGTCAACAACGTCGAGACGCTGGCCCACATCGCGCTCATCGCCCGCTACGGCCCGGAATGGTTCCGTTCGGTGGGGGACCGTGACGAGCCCGGCACCATGCTGGTCACGCTCTCCGGCGCGCTCGACAACCAGGGCGTGCTCGAGGTGCCGACGGGCACGCCACTGATCAACCTGATCGACCCGCGTGGCGTGTCCGCCGTGCTGGTCGGTGGATATCACGGAAGTTGGCTTCCCGCTGACTCTTTCGCCGGTGCTCGACTGTCGAGGGCCGGACTCAAAGAGCTCGGAGCCAGCCCGGGTGCGGGCATCATCCATGCCCTGGGCCGCACCGAGTGCGGGCTGGCGCGCACCGCCGAGATCGTCGGCTACCTGGCCGACGAGAGTGCCCGCCAGTGCGGTCCGTGCCGCAATGGCTTGCCTCGGCTGGCGCAGCTGGTCGACGAGCTGGCCTACGGTCGGGCCAATGATGCTGTGGTGAAGGAGATTCGGCGCATCACCCGGCTGGTCGACGGCCGCGGATCGTGCCGGCACCCGGACGGCTCGGCACGGTTTGTCCGCAGTGCGCTGCGCGCGTTCGCCACCGATATCGAACTGCACCATCACGATCGCTGCACCGCGGCCGACGCGGTGGTGCGCGACTAAAGGCCGATCAGTCCAGACGCGTGCAGCGCATCATCTACTTCTGCGCCATCGCGAGCAGTTCGTCGATGCTCGAGGCGTCATCTGGAACCGCGGCCGCCATCATGACGGCGTGAGCCTGCTCGGGTGAGGTCGCGGGCGGCACCACCAGAAGGATCAGCCGGCGGCCGCTGACCCCGACTACCTCGGCGGTGTGGGCAGGCTGCCGTTGGTAGCCGGCCAGCCGCACGGACCGGTTGCCGACGAGAATTTTGTTGGGGGCCTTGACCCATTCGGTCACCCGGTACAGCACGTCACTGATGATTCCGAGTCGCACCGAGAGCACCGCGAGCAGGTCGGGAACCTCGGCCGCGAGATCGGTGCTGTGCGGCCACCAGGCTCCGTCTACCAGACCTGTGGAGGGCGCCTTGGACTTGAGCCGCAGACGCGGGGTCTCCTGGGGTGCAGGTTGTTGCCAACCTTGTGATGGTCGGGTGTGGGACTGCGTCATGAGACGCTCCGTTCTCCGGTCGTTCGACGACCGATATGTCCGTCGGCAACACGCTGTGGTCACGTGCAAAATGCCGGCGCTACCGCCCAGCTTACGCTTGATCCAAGTGGGGCAGTGCTCGATGGAGCGATATGCATCGATGATGCAGGATGAAATACCCTGTGCGGCAACAACTGCGACCGTATGGGAACGTTAGCGACCCTTGTTGTTGAGCACGGGATCGCTCGGTGAACCATCGCCCTTGCCGCGCTTGTCGGCTCGTTTCTCTTTCAATGACTTGGCGGACTTCTTCGACATTGATTGTCGAGGCGATTTGTCGGACACTGGTGCCCCTTTCATCAGGGGGCCGTTTACTGGTCCCGTCCACTGACGCTACACCTGAATTCCACGCCGCGGGCCGCGATCAGATTCCCGCAGCGCGGGCGATACCGACCGCCGCCGGTGCCGGGGTGGCGGGCGGTGGCTGTGCACAATGCGGGAACCTGGCCCGGGCGCTGGCTCTCACTGTCCGGCTCCAGCATGCGCTCGTCTGCCGGCCGGTGATCGACCAGGCGGTCGGCGTGATGCGCGGCCGCACCGGGCGAAGTACCGACGAGGCACTCGATCAGCTCCGTTCGATCAGCCAGTCCGAGCAGCGCAAGTTGGCGATGTCGCTCGCAGCCTCGTCGATGAGTCGATGAGGCGGTACGCCGTGCCCGCGTCCGCCGTACGTCGTGAGTGGGGGTGTAGTGTCGACTGTGTTGGTAACCCAGCCAGTCCGGGGCGGGTCAGCTGTACGCCGCTGACTTTGACGAGCATCAGCTCAAGCCGGACACCGGTGACGACCGCAAGACGGGATCACCTTGAATTTTCTTTCGCCCCTTCCATCGCTGCTCTATCCTGCGACACGTCAACATATTCCGGGTGTCAAACGGGTCGGCATCATCAGTACGTATCCGCCTACGTGCTGTGGTCTTGCTACTTTCAGCGCGGCCCTAGCCGATGGTCTGCGGGGCAACGGTGTCGACGTGGACGTGGTGCGGATCGCCGACGGCTCGCCCACCGACCACACCGCGGTCGTGGGGGAACTGGTCACTGGTTCACCGGCATCGACAGCTGAGTGTTCGGCACTGCTGAACGCCTGCGATGTGGCCGTCATTCAGCATGAGTACGGCATCTACGGCGGCCGCGACGGCGAGGATGTCGTCGACTTGATCGGCGGGCTACGCGTGCCGTCGATCGTCGTCGCTCACACAATTCTGAAAAATCCCACGCCACATCAGCGATCGGTCCTGGAGGCCATCGCGACGATGGCCGATCACGTCGTGGTCATGACGACAGCGGCCAGCGATCGCCTCGTCGGCGGCTACTCCGTCGACCGCCGGAAGGTGTCCACGATCGCCCACGGCGTGCACGTCGGGGCGGGCACTCACGTGAAGCGCTCGGGACGACCGATTCTGTTGACATGGGGGCTGTTGGGACCCGGAAAGGGAATCGAGCGGGTCATCGATGTGATGGCCTCACTGCGCGACCTTCCTGGCTGCCCGCACTACATCGTCGCCGGGCTCACCCATCCGAAAGTGCTGGCCGCGGAGGGGGAGGCGTACCGCGAAGCGCTCCTCGCCCGGGCGATCGACGGCGGAGTCGCTGACTGTGTGCAGTTCGACCGCTCCTACCGGGACGCCCACTCGCTGAGCGCGCTAGTCCAATCTGCGTCGGTGGTCGTGCTGCCCTATGACTCCACCGAGCAGGTCACCTCGGGGGTCTTGGTCGATGCGATCGCCAACGGCCGTCCAGTGGTGGCCACCAAGTTTCCGCACGCAATCGAGTTGCTCCGCGACGGCACCGGAATTGTTGTCGATCAAGACGATTCCGTGGCGCTCGCAGCTGCCTTGCGTCGTGTTCTGACCGACCCCTGCCTGGCCGGGACAATGTCGGCCAAGGCGCGGTCGATTGCGCCGACCATGGCGTGGTCGATGGTCGCAGCCGAGTATCTTGCGGTGGCAAATCAGTTGTGTGCCAAGCGATCGGCAGCGTTATGAATCCTGAATCCTCTGTGCCGTCCTTCGAGCACCTCGTCCGCATGACCGACAGCCGCGGCACCTTCGAACACGCCATCCTTGACAAGCCGGACCCGAGCCACGGTTACTGCACCGACGACATGGCCCGGGTGTTGGTGGTGGCCACCCGTGAACCGAATCCCCCTGGAGACCTCAACCGGATCGCAGGGATTGCGCTGCGATTCCTCGGTGATGCTCAGTCGCTCACCGGCGCCTGCCGCAACCGGATGGACAGCTCGGGCAAGTGGACCGACGAGCCTGGTCTCGCCGATTGCTGGGGCCGATGCCTATGGGGTCTGGGAACTGCAGTCGCTCACAGCTCCGTGCCGTGGGTGCGCACGTCGGCTCTCATCCAGTTCGAACGCTCGGCCAAGGTCAGGTCGCCCTGGCCCAGGGCGATGGCCTATGCGGCTCTCGGCGCCGCCGAAGTCATCTCGGCGCGCCCTGACCACTCCGTTGCCCTCAGTCTGGCCACCGACTATGCGATGTCGATTCCCCGACCCGGCGACGACGCGGAATGGCCCTGGCCCGAACAGCGGCTGACCTATGCCAACGCGGTGTTCGCAGAGGCCATGATCGCCTGCGGCGTCGCGCTGGAGGCGCCCAGACTCTGGCAGCGTGGACTCGCACTGCTGTCCTGGCTGCTCAGTGTGGAAACGACCGACGGTCACCTGTCTCCCACGCCGGTCGCGGGTCGGGGACCGGGGGAGCACGGGCCAGCCTTCGATCAACAGCCGATCGAGATTGCGGCGCTCGCCGACGCGTGCTCGCGAGCCGCAGCGGTCGATGCCAGCGCCGAATGGCCTGAGGTGATCCGTGCGGCCGCCGCCTGGTTCGAGGGAGCCAACGACGTCAACGTGCTGATGTGGGATCCCGAGACCGGGGCCGGCTTCGACGGCCTGCAGCCCGACGGGGTCAACCGCAACCAGGGGGCGGAGTCGACGTTGGCTGTGCTGTCGACCCTGCAGCATGCCCAACGAGTATCGCTTCTGCAGCAATGACGTCCACCACTGAGTTGGCTACCCGCGGCACCCAGCGACTTGCCGCCAATCCCGCGCGGGTGATCACCCGCTTCTTCGTACCGGGTCAGGAGGGTTTCGACCACGAGGACTCGCGGGCAGCGGCGGTGCTGCAGCGTGTCCTGGCCCTTACCGACGAGGACGTGCTGGTTTCGTTGGACGAAGTGATCACCCGGTTCGAACACCGGCACCGGGATCTGGCCGCCACTTTCCGTGTGCACGCGCGCGAACTCGCCGATCGACTCCGCCCCGGGCAGAGCCTGTCCGAGGCGAGGATGTTGTTGCTCGGAGCAGCTTTCACCAGCGAGTACGCTGTCGAGGGCGCTGCGCTGTGTAATCCGAGCATCGTCGCGCATCCTGACCAGTCGGGGCTGCCCGACGGTGATCTCAGAGTCGTCATGAGCGTGCGGGGTATCGGGGAAGGGCACATGTCCTCGACCGGATTTCGCACCGGGGTGATCGACTCGACGGGAAACCTCCGAATCGACCGCCCAGTGGAGCTCGCGACGGTCGGCTGGGTCGGCCCGGCGGTTCTCGACGCCGAGACGTTCGGGGCCGAGTTGGCTCGACTCGACGACGTGGGGGAGACGGCCGATTATGTTCTCGGTGCGCTTGGTGACCGCTTCACCCGCGCCGATCTCGACGAGCAACTTGCCCGGCTGCACTCCCACCGCAGCACCCGCGGGCACGCGCAGGGCACCATCGCCACGATTCGCGCCATCGCCGATCGTTACTACGCTGTCGAGTTCCGCAAGCGGGTGCCGATGTCGGAGCGCGTGCTGTGGCCGGCGACAAGCGCGGAGGCCGTCGGCCTCGAAGACGCACGCTTCGTACGTTTCGTCGAGGAGGACGGAGCTGCGAAGTTTTACGCCACCTACACCGCCTACAACGGGTCGAGTATCGCGCAGCAAATGCTGGAAACTACTGATTTCCAATCATTCACGTCCCGGCCCGTCGTCGGAGCCGCCGCAGCCAACAAGGGACTCGCACTGTTCCCTCGTCGCATCAACGGGCGTTATGCCGCTCTGTCTCGGGCCGACCGAGAGTGCAACGCGATCGCATTCTCGGATCGGCCGTACATCTGGAGCACGGCGGTTCGGTGCCAGCAGCCGACGGAGAGGTGGGAGATTTTGCAACTGGGAAACTGCGGATCGCCCATCGAGACCGAGTCCGGCTGGCTCGTCTTGACACACGGTGTCGGGCCGATGCGCACGTACCACATAGGGGCTTTGCTTCTCGATCTCGACGACCCGACCCGCGTCATCGGGCGGCTTCGCGAACCATTGCTGAGCCCGTCGCCAGAGGAGTGCGATGGTTACGTACCCAATGTCGTCTACTCGTGTGGGGCGATCGTCCACGCCGACACCCTGCTGTTGCCCTACGGAATCGGCGATGCTGCAATCGGATTTGCGACAGCTCGGCTTCCTGATCTGCTGTCGGCGCTGGGGGCTTGAGCACGCCGGGCAGAAGTACCCGGTCGGACTGTGCGCGCGCAGTTAACCGAGTCGCTGCTACCGCGGGCGGAGAGAGAGCGTTGACATGACGGACATGAACGAACCACCCGTGATCGACGTCGATACCGACGCCGAGCTCGTCAATGCAAAGGAGAGCTGGGTTTCCGAAGGTGGATCGATGGATCCAGACGTCCGGCCGCCTCCCGGTGGACGCTGAGCCTCCGCCACTGGATCATGGTCTGGTATGAAGCGAGATGTGGGTGCAGACCTCGAAGTTGAGATCACCGCGCCGACGACGTTGGAGTTCCAGATCGCTGTTGCGCCGCACCCGGGCACCTCGGTGCGCGAGTCGCTGTCCTTTGTGCTGGACGGTTCGCCTGTCACGCCGTTGGAGATCAGCGGAATGCACGGCTCCCGCATCCACAAACTCGACGTTCCCGTCGGCACACTGAAGGTGCACTATGAAGCGACCGTCGTGGGTACGACGGCCCCCGCACCGGTCACCGAGCACGATCTGTCGATGTATCTGAGGCCTAGTCGCTACGCCGAGGCGGACAAGTTCTATGGTTTTGCCGCAACGGAATTCGGTAGCTACCACGACTCGTCGGCGCTCCTCGAGAAGGTGTCGCGATGGGTGGGCACTCGGCTGAGTTACGTGCCCGGATCCAGCGATCCGATCGACGGTGCTGTCGACACCCTGCTGGCAGGTGCCGGAGTCTGTCGTGACTTCGCGCACCTTGTGGTCGCTCTGCTGCGAGCGGTCAACGTCCCGGCCCGGGTCGTGTCGGTGTACGCACCGGGCTTGTATCCCATGGATTTCCACGCAGTGGCCGAAGCGTACGTCGATGGTCAGTGGCGCGTGGTCGACGGAACGCTGCTTGCCCCGCGGCAATCCTTGGTGCGTATCGCCACGGGCCGCGACGCGGCGGACACCGCATTCCTGGACAACCACAAGGGTGCAATCACGTTGAGCTGGCTGGAAGTGAAGGCCGTCGTCGACGGCCAGCTGCCCACCGATTCCATCGATCAGCTGGTGTCCATCTGCTGATCGACGGGCCGCATCCGGTCGCTTGCGGTTAGTGGAGCTTCGCGCGGAGTCTGGCGATCACTCAGCCTGCCACGGCGACGACGGGATGCGGGTAGGCCTCGCGACGGTGCTGGAAGTCGAGTATCGCCGGGTTCACGACGACACCGTCGCGAATCTCGATGGCCCGCGAGATCGTCGACGATGCATCCCAGCTTGCCGGGCCGCCCAGCACGGCGGCGATATGAGGCAACAGTGCCTGGCTGATCTCCCAAGTCGCCGAGTTCCACAGATAGGACGGGCTGTGGTCCACGGCGTAATAGTGTACACCGCAGGCGATTTCGATGACCGGCTGGACAAATGAGGTCGGTCGCGCCCAACTGAATCCCATGCCGCTGTCGCATGACACGTCGACAATCAAGCTGCCCGGTCCGAACGCGCCAAGTTCGTCTGCATTGACGAAAATCAGTGGTGCCGAGGGATCCTGGAGAACGCAGTTCACCACGATGTCGTTGGCCGCAAGGAACTCCGCCATTGGAACCGGGCCATCAGGGGAATCCGCCCACACGCGTTGAGGGATCTGCTCGTCCTGGTGCATCTGGAAGATCTGCGTCGAGTGGATCGGCGAGGCGACGGCGGCTACTTCCCGATTGGTCAGCACTCGGACGTCATCGACGCCGTGCGCATTGAGCGCCGTGACTGCTCCACGGGCTGTCGCACCGAATCCGATGACGGCGGCACGCAGCCGGCGACCGTAGGTGCCGGTCAACCCGGCCAGCTCCAGCGCGTGCAATACCGAGCAATAGCCTGCGAGTTCGTTGTTCTTGTGGAAGACATGCAATGCGAAGGTGCCGTCGTCATGCCAGTGGTTCATCGCTTCGAATGCAAGCAATGTCATGCGACCGTCGATGGCCGCCTGTGTCAGCACGGTGTCCTGAACGCAGTGTGGCCAGCCCCATACGACTTGTCCTTCTCTCATGTCCGCGAGATCCCCGGCCTGCACCTTCGGTAGCAGGATCACATCGCAGTCGGCCAGCAGTTCCTCGCGCGACCTCACACGGCCCATGATGGCGGCCAACGCGTCATCATCGATATCGAATCGTTCGCCGTAGCCTTCCTCGAAGAAGATCCGTTGTCGCAGTGGAGGATCGATCTTGCCGACATGTGCGGGATGGATCGGCAGTCGATACTCGTTCTCCTTGCGTGAGTGAGCCATGACGCCCATCGAAAAGGGCTTTCCACCAGGAGTTTCCGAGTAGGGCGAACAACCGGGCTGGTGAGATGATGATGGGTGATGCGGGTTTTCAGACATGCGGGCCGTCTTGGCTTGGGGTCCTGGTCGGGCCCGATCGATCAACCTTACGCTCTTGGTGCTGTTGGGAAGTCTCGGAGTACGGCCATCGGCACGTCTACCCGGTGTACGGTTGCCTGAGTTCCGACTCGAGTTAGCGGTTGTCTTCCTATGCTGATGCGTCCGGGATCAGCCCTGCAACCCGCGTGAGGAACTCCCCATGAACGAACTTCTCCGGTCCGATGTCCTTGTCGTGACCTTGGTGACGGCGTGACATTCAGCAGTAATGCCCGCAGGTTGGCCAGTCCTGTGCGCGTCACTGTAAGCCCGTCTCCGGGCGACGAGATCGACGGTGCCTGGTGGCCGCATTCCGGGCTTCTGGCGCGCGAGCTGCCCGCCCTTGTTGACGCTCTCCGGCCGGTCCTGGGTGAGATCGTCGACATCGCACTGAACTGGTCCGCGAACGCGGGGGCACCTGTGCTCAAGCCGCTTTCTTCGGGGTCGATGTCCATGCTTGGCTGGAATGACCGCAGGCAACGTTTGGTGCTTGCCGTGGGCCGCACCGCCCAAGCGCGCTTATTGGTGGTGCCCCACTCGACTACCCCCGCTCTGGGCCGGATAGTGTTGCGTCGGGCCGCGTCGATGGCCCTCTCTGCCGACGATCTGAACAATCCGATCCTAGAGACAGCCGACTGCGTTCTACGGGCAGCGAAGGCCGAAAGCGTTGTCTGGCGTGCCCTGCCTGGTGCGCTCGCCGCCGATTCGTCGGCAGTCTGATGCCGTGACCGCGCCTTGTTTGTCGGCACCCGTAACCTCCGCCGGTATGGCAGATCGGGCGCTCCGTCGGGCCCGCGTCAGGCGGGCCGCACAGGCTGCGGGTGTAGTGTCAAAGCAGGTCCGTCAGTAGCGCTGATGCGTTGTCGTGAGACGTCCGCGGATCGACCCGCCAATTCTTAGGACCCTGCACATGCAACACTCCGACCTTTTCTCGCAGCCCGTTGAGGTTGTCGAGGCCGCGGCCTACGACAAGGACAGCGAGCCCGTTCAGAATCCGGTCTTCTCCGATCTGGAAGGCCGCTCCGAGAACCCCGCACAGCGTCCGGCCTCGTCGTGAATGGGCTGCGGGGGCCGCGCCGCACCGCCAGCCCCGTACGCCTGACCCTCAATCGTGCTCTGGGCGCCGACATCGACGGTGCGTGGTGGCCGCATACCGGATCGATGGCCCGCGAGTTGCCCGAACTGATCGAAGCTCTGCACTCGACGCTGGGCGAGATCGTCGACATCAGCATCAACTGGTCGGCTACCTCCGGGGCGCCCATGTTGAACACCCACAGCTCCGCTGCGTTGGCGAAGATGCGGTGGAACGACAGCCGGCAGCGAATCATGGTCGTCGTCGGCCGAAATGGCTGCGCCCGGTTGCTCGTGATACCGCATATGACGGCACCCGCGCTGGGGTTGATGGTGCTACGTAGAGCCGCCGATATGCCGATTCCGGTGTCGGAGCACGAGAACGCGGAGTATCTGGCTGCCGACCGGGTGGTGCGGGCCGCACAGTCTCAGAGCGCTACCCAATCCGCGCAGACGCCGCTGCATGAGGTCGCGGAGACACCGCAAAGCTGATCAAATGCCAAGGGCTGGCACGGCATAGCCGTACCAGCCCTTGGTGTGGTCTGTGGTCCGATCAGACCGCGGACACCCGAGTCGCCTGGGGACCCTTGGGGCCCTGGCCGACCTCGAACTGAACGCGCTGATTCTCCTCGAGCGACTTGAAGCCGCTGCCCTGGATCTCGGAGTAGTGCACGAACAGATCCTGCTCGCCACTGTCAGGAGCGATGAAGCCGAAGCCCTTTTCGCCGTTGAACCATTTCACAGTTCCCTGTGCCATCTATCTTTCTACTTTCATTCAGATGGATGCCTACTTGCGACATCCAGTGTTCGCCCGGCGGGTCCGCCGGTGCGAAATCTAGTTCGCCCCAACCCTGGAGCGGGGCCGACGAGCGCGCCGACGGCCGGGCTGCTGCTGCCCGCCATTGCGCGGACGGCTCTGTGTGGACGCAGCGGAACGCCGCTGCTGCTGCGCAGGCGCGGCGACCGCAGGCGGGGCCTGGTACGGAGCCACCTCGCCGACCAGTGCCTGCACCGACTCTGAGTCGGCCGAAACCTGTTGCGGTTCAACGGCGATACCGGCGCGGCGCAGCAGCGTCTGGGTCTCGCGGCGCTGTTCGGGCAGCACGACGGTGACAACGTCACCGGCGCGTCCGGCCCGGGCGGTGCGCCCGGAGCGGTGCAGGTAGGCCTTGTGTTCGGCGGGCGGATCGATGTGCACCACGAGTTCGACGTCGTCGACGTGCACACCGCGCGCAGCGATGTCGGTGGCCACCAGCACCCGCGCCGTCCCGGCGGTGAACGCCGCCAGGTTACGGTCACGCGCCGGCTGAGACAGGTTGCCGTGCAGGTCGACCGACGGAATGCCGGCCTCGGTCAGCTGCTTGGCCAGCTTGCGGGCGTGATGCTTGGTGCGCAGGAACAGGATTCGGCGTCCGGTGCCGGAAGCCAGGGTGTGCACCAATTGCTTCTTGGCTTCCACGCCGGAGACATGGAACACGTGGTGGGTCATCGCGGCCACCGGTGAGGTGTCGGAATCCACCGCGTGGGTGACCTCGTCGCGCAGGAAGCGCTTGACCAGCTTGTCGACGCCGTTGTCCAGTGTCGCCGAGAACAGCAGGCGCTGCCCGCCGCCGGGAGTGGCGGCCAGGATTCGGGTGACCCCGGGCAGGAACCCGAGGTCGGCCATGTGGTCGGCCTCGTCGATCACGGTGATCTCGACGGCGTCGAGGCTGATCAGCTTCTGGCGCATCAAGTCTTCGAGCCGGCCCGGGCAGGCGACGACGATATCGGCGCCGTCGCGCAGCGCCCTGACCTGCTTGCTCTGCGGCACGCCACCGAAGATGGTGGTGACCTTGAGTCCATAGGCCTGTGCCAGCGGGGTCAGCGTCGCGGTGATCTGGGTGGCCAGCTCACGGGTGGGAGCCAGCACCAGGCCGGCGGGACGCGCGGAGCGCCGGGTGACTTCGGCCAGCCTGCTGACCAGCGGGATGGAGAACGCCAGGGTCTTGCCGCTGCCGGTCTTGCCGCGACCCAGTACGTCGCGCCCGGCCAGGGTGTCCGGCAGGGTCGAGACTTGGATCGGGAACGGGGAGGTAATGCCGTTGTCGGAGAGCGCGCGCACCACGGGTGCGGGCACGCCGAGACCGGCAAATGTTGCTTCGGTTGTCATGCTGCCTTTCAGGCAATGGGGAGGTGGCGAGATTGCCGGGGGGCAAAATCGATCGCCGCGAGACTGTGTGCTTGAGAAGCACAATCAGCTGAACTCGGCCCTGCGGCCGGCGAAGTGAAGGTGTTTCACGACGTGCTGGCGAGCGTGTTCCGACGCCAGCGTTGACATCAGCATAGCAGGGCCGGGCCCAAACACCACTGTGATGTCAGCGGTTGACGTCCACCACGATGCGGCCGCGCACCGTGCCGTCCATCAACTCACCGGCCGCGGCGATGGCCTCTCCCAGCGAAATCTCGCGCACGATCGACTCCAGGGCGTCCGCGTCGAGGTCGCGGGCCAGCCGGTCCCAGGCCGCCAGCCGGGGCGGCTTGGGCGCCATCACGCTGTCGATACCCAGCAACGACACCCCGCGCAGGATGAACGGCGCCACCGAGGCCGGAAAGTCCATGCCCTGGGCCAGTCCGCAGGCCGCGACCGCCCCGCCGTAGCGGGTCTGCGCGCACACGTTGGCCAGCGTGTGGCTGCCGACGGTGTCCACCGCACCCGCCCAGCGCTCTTTCTGCAGCGGTTTACCCGGCCCGCTGAGCTCCGCGCGATCGATCACCGTTGTTGCGCCGAGATTCTCCAAATACGCTGTCTCCGTGGCCTTTCCAGTCGCCGCGGCCACGCTGAACCCGGCCTTCGTGAGCAGTGCGATCGCGACGCTGCCCACCCCGCCGGTCGCGCCGGTCACCAGGATCTCGCCCTGCTCCGGGGTGACGCCGGCCTTCAGCAGTGCCTCGACGCACAGGCTCGCGGTGTAGCCGGCGGTACCGATGGCCATGGCCTGGCGGGAGTCGAACGCCGACGGCAACGGGATCAACCAGTCACCGGACAGCCGCGCCTTCTGCGCCAGCCCGCCCCAGTGCGTCTCGCCGACGCCCCAGCCGTTGAGCACCACCCGGTCGCCAGCCGAGAACGCGGCATGGGAGCTGTCGGTGACCACGCCGGCCAGATCGATACCGGGCACCATCGGAAACTTGCGTACCACCGGCGACTTACCGGTGATCGCCAGGCCGTCCTTGAAGTTGAGGGTGGAGAATTCCACGTCGACGGTGACGTCACCGTCAGGCAACTGCGCCTCGTCCAGTTCGGAGACGGTCACCGTCTGCCCGGATTCGCCCTTGTCGATCAAGATTCCCGAGAACACCGTCGTCCCTTCGTCGTGGCCTGGGCCCATTCTCGCAACAGAACCTACTGCGCCTGCCGGGTAGGCGTACTTTCGCACCGAACGGGGAACTCCACGCGGCAAAGACGCGACTGGAGGGGTGAGCCGGGATGGCTGCGTTATGCACCGGTGCAGGACTGGTCGACGTCGTCGTGACCGCGATGACCTCGACGACGGCACTGGCATGCGATGCCGAGGACACTTGGCAGCAGCTGCTCGAAGGCGGCAGCGGCATCCGTCCGCTGGACAAGTGGTTCACCCGGGAATACGACTCGCCGGTGCGCATCGGTGGTCCGCTGCGTGAAGACTTCGACGAGCATCTCAACCGGGTGGAACTGCGCCGGCTGTCCTACCTGGGCAAGATGGCCACCGTCCTGGGGCGGCGGCTGTGGGACGAGGCCGGCGCGCCCGAGGTAGACACCAACCGCCTGACGGTGTCGATCGGCCTGGCGCTGGGCACCACCGAGGAGATCGCCGTGCAGTACGGCGACTGGGAGAAGCGCGGCCTTCGGGCGATGTCCCCGCTGGCCGTGCAGATGTTCATGCCGAACGCACCCGCCGCCGCCGTCGGGCTCGAGCGACAAGCCAAAGCCGGCGTGATCACCCCGGTGATGGGGGACGCCTCCGGCGCCGGGGCGATCGCCGAAGGGTGGCGGCGTCTGGTTCTCGGCGAGGCCGACATCGCCATCTGCGGCGCGGTGGAAACCTGGGTCGAGGCCGTCCCGGTGGCCGCGTTCGCCGGGCTTGGCCTGTTGTCGACCAACAACGACGACCCACCGGGCGCATGCCGGCCGTTCGACCGGCACCGCGACGGCATGGTGCTGGCCGAAGGTGGCGCGCTGATGCTGATCGAAACCGAGGAACACGCCAAGGCGCGAGGCGCCCCGATCATCGCCCGGCTCATGGGAGTCGCGACCAACTCCGATGGCTATGACGACCTGCGCCCCGACCCGTCCGGGGAACGCGCCGCCGATGCGATCGCCCGCGCCGTCGAGCTGGCCGGGCTGCAACCCGGCGACATCGACCACGTCAACGCTCACGCTACCGGCACCGCATTCGGGGATCAGGCTGAGGCACAGGCGATTCGGCGGGCGCTGCCCGGCCACGCCCCCGCGGTGTACGCACCCAAAGCGGCACTCGGACATTCGCTCGGGGCCGCCGGCGCGGTCGAGGCGGTACTGACCGTGCAGGCCCTGCGCGATGGCATCATTCCCGCGACCCGCAACGTCAAGGACCTCGACCCGGACCTCGGCCTCGACGTCGTGGTCGACCGGCCGCGGCCCGGCAGCTACCGGTATGCGGTCAGCAACTCATTCGGCCTCGGCGGTCACAACGCCGCCCTGGTCTTCGGGGCCGGCTGATTACTGCTTGACCAAGGTGAACTGACCGACCTCGGACACTCCGCGGTTGAAGAAGTCCGAGCAGCCGATCAGGTAGCGCATGTAGCGGTCGTAGACCTCCTCGGAGGTCACCGCGATCGCCTCCTCGCGGGCGGCCTCCAGTTTCTGCGACCAGATGTCCAGTGTCCGAACGTAATGCGGGGTCAGATAGTTCAGGCTCTCCACCGAGAACCCGGCCCTGCCGGCGAAATCGGCGACGTCGTCGTCGCACGGCACCGCACCGCCGGGGAAGATCTCCTTGGCGATGAACCGCATGAACTTCAGATCGGTCATCGTGATCGGGATGCCCATCTCGGGCCAGCGCTTGAGTGGATGCCCCATGATCGTCTGCAGCACCATCCGGCCGTCTTCGGGCAGGATCCGGTGACACATCTCGAAGAACGCCGCATACCGGTCCTTCGGGAACGCCTCGAACGCCTCGATGCTGACGATCCGGTCCACCGGCTGGTCGAATTCCTCCCAGCCGCGCAACAGGATCCGCCGTGACCGTGGGGAGTCCATGTCGTCGAGGATCTGCTGACCTAGTGCGCACTGGTTGCGGCTCAGCGTCAGCCCCAGCGCGTCGACGTCGTGACGTTGTACCGCCCGCTTCATCGCCGAACCCCAGCCGCAGCCGATGTCCAGCAGCGTCATTCCCGGCTTCAGGTACAGCTCATCGAGGGCCAGGTCGATCTTCGCGATCTGCGCCTCTTCCAGCGTCATGTCATCGCGTTCGAAGAACGCGCAGCTGTAGGTGCGCGACGGATCCTGGAACAGCCCGAAGAAGTCGTTCGAAATGTCGTAGTGGGCCTGGACGTCTTCGTACGCCGGCCGCAATTGGGTTGAGCCCGACCTGCTCTCCGCCATCAGCGACGGACCTCCTTAATTGACTGCCTTTTCGCAGGTGAACTGGCATACGTCGGTGTAGCCGTTACGGAACAGATCGGCGCACCCGGTCAGGTACCTGTGGAAGCGCTCGTAGATCTCCGCGGAGGTGATGGCGATGGCCTCGTCCTTCGTGTCCTCCAGGTTCGACGCCCAGGTATCGAGCGTGCGGGCGTAATGCGGCTGCAGATGCTGCTCGCGGGTCACGGCATACCCCGCGGTGACCGCGTGCTTGCGCACCATCGACGCCAGGGGCAGACGGCCACCGGGGTAGATCTCGTCCATGATGAACTTGATGAACCGCACCCGGGACATGGTCAGCGGCAGTCCCTTGGCCTTGATCTCCTCGTCCTCGGGAATGATGATCGTGTGTAGCAGCATCACCCCGTCGTCGGGCAGCCAGCTGAACGTCTTCTTGAAGTAGTCGTCGTACTTGTTGAAGCCGAAGTGCTCGAAGGCGCCGATGGATACGATCCGATCCACCTTGCCGTCGAACTCCTCCCACGGCTGCAGGCGAACTTCCTTGTGCCGCAGGCTTTTCGAGTTGGCGAACCAGTGCTCTTCGATGTGGCGGCGCTGGTTTTCCGACAGCGTCAAACCGATCACATTGACGTCGTACTTCTCGACCGCCCGCATGATCGTCGAGCCCCAGCCGCAGCCGATGTCGAGCAGCGTCATGCCGGGCTGCAGGCCCAGCTTGCCCAGCGCCAGGTCGACCTTGGCCAGCTGCGCTTCTTCCAGCGTCATCTCGTCGTGCTCGAAGTAGGCACAGCTGTAGGTCTGGGTGGGGTCTTGCCAGAGCTTGAAGAACTCGTTGGAGATGTCGTAGTGGAACTGGACTTCGTCCTTGTCTGAACCGCGGGTCTGCGAGGCGGATTTCGACAGCCATTGAGACTGAGCGTGGGGGATGGATTGCGACACGGCCGTCCTCAGGGCAGGGGTCATCGGTCGCAGTGTGCGTACCCGCATCCGTGCCGACTCAATCACCCGATACCGTCATCTGATGGCCGACCAAGATCGTGTTCGCTGGGACCACCGGTACGCGGACCGCGAGCCCGGCCCGACCGGGCTGCCGACGGTATTCGCTGAATTCGAGAATGCCTTCCCCGTCACAGGATTCGCTCTTGACCTGGCATGCGGGCAGGGCACGGCGTCGGTGTGGCTGGCGTTGCGCGGCCTCGAGGTACTGGGTGTCGACGTGTCACCGGTCGCCATTGCGCGCGCACGGGAATTGGCTGCCCGCAATGGCGTTGAGGATCGAGCCCGTTTCGAGGTGGTGGACCTCGACCACGGTCTGCCGCCGGGGCCGCCCGCGGACGTCATCCTGTGCCACAAGTTCCGGGACCGCCGGCTGGACACCGCGATCCTCGACCGGTTGGCCCCGGGCGGGCTGCTGGCGATCAGCGCGCTCAGCGAGGTCGGTGCCCGGCCCGGGCCGTTCCGGGTGCCCGCCGGTGAGCTGACACGAGTCTTTGCTGAGCTGGACCTGATCGGCGCGTCGGAGGCCGATGGTGAGGCGTGGCTGATCGGCAAGCGTTAGCGACGAATTCGACTGCACGACCGTTAATTTCACTTCCAGGGTTCCTGGATGGTCGTCGTGCATAATCGTCGTCGGATCGGGACCGTCACTAGGGGAGGAACGCAATGAAGCGAACCCTGATCGTCGCTGCACTGGCCGTGGGGTTCGCCGCACCGGCACACGCCGCCGATCCCAACGTCATCGGCACCTTCGAGTTCAAGGCAGGCGGGGTCAGCTCCACCTGGGTGCTCACCCCCTGCGCCGACGACACCGACCACTGTGTCCACGTCGCCTCCACCGGAATGGCCGGCCAGCAGCCCTTCACCGGTGATGCGTTCTGGTCGGTGGGCTCATGGATCCTGCAGGTCGAGCAGCCTGATGCGATCACCTGCAACGACGGTGCCGCGCACCCCGGCCTGATGACCTATTCATGGGATGCGGCCACCTTCACCGGCTGGGCCGGCATCTACAACTCGGGTGTGTGTGACGGAAAATCGGGCAGCATCGCCGCACCGTTCACCCTGACCCGAACGGCCTAACGCAGCTTGACCATCCGCGTCGTCGAACTCTCGTCGAGTTCGACGATGTCGGAGCGCGAGCGCAAGAAGTCGCTGAACGATTTGAAGCCCAGCGACTTCTCCGAGAACGACGGATCCATTCGCTTCATCTGCGCCTTGACCGTCGAGTTGTGCAGCCACTCCACGTCGTCCTTCTCCAGGCCGATCTGTAGTGCCCGCTCGAGCAGTGCGGTGGCCGCCCCTTGCGGATCGGGGGGTTCGGGCTCTGCCGACCTGGTGCGTTTGGTACGCGGTTTGTCCGGGACGGCCGGTGGCTCGTAGACCGGCACCCCGGGCAGGGCGTCGTAGATGACGAACTCGTCGCACGCCGCGGCCAGCGAGCGGCTCGACGCCCCGGCCACCCCGATGCCCACCACGTAGCGGCCCAACCTCTTGCAGCGCTGCGCCAGCGGAATGTAGTCCGAATCGCCGGCGACGATCACCACGTGGGTCAGGTCGGGCAGCCGGAACATGTCCTCCACGGCGTCGACGGCCAGCCGGATGTCGGCGGCGTTCTTGCCGTAGGCCGCCGCCGGGAACAGCTGCACCAGGTCGACGGCTCGGCCCACCAACTGCTCGCGGTACTCGGAGTTGACCTCGGCCGACCAGTCGGCGTAGGCCCGGGTCAGGACCACCGTCCCGAACGACGACGCGAAATCGAGCACCGCCCCGACGTCCACCCGGGCCAGGGCGAGCTTGGCCGGGTCCAGTCCCTTGGCCTTGTCACGCTGAAAAGAGTTGCGGCCGTTGACTTGGTCGTAACGCGAGATCACGATGTTGTCGAAGTCGAGGTACACCGCGACGCGGGCCGCACCGGGTTCGGTCATGTGCTGAAGTCTTGTCCATGTTGTGACGAACGGCGCGCTATTGCACAGAACGTTTCTGTCGGCTGTCCCGTCTATGCTTGGGGAGCCCTTCGATCGGGGGGCTCTTCGGCGAGAATGGCCGACCCTTTAATGGAGTGATTGGTGTCTTTGAGTCGTCGTGCGCGCGGTGCCTGGCTCGCCGCCGTCTTTGCCGTGCTAGCCGTACTGGGCGGCGT
This sequence comes from Mycolicibacterium anyangense, assembly GCF_010731855.1. Classification (NCBI taxonomy): domain Bacteria; kingdom Bacillati; phylum Actinomycetota; class Actinomycetes; order Mycobacteriales; family Mycobacteriaceae; genus Mycobacterium; species Mycolicibacterium anyangense. Next base: position 5,114,130 of record NZ_AP022620.1, read on the forward strand.
GGTGATCTCGACGACGCCGCACTGCCCGGAGCGCTGCCGTACCGAGGCCGCCGCGCAGGTACCCCTGCCGCCGCCGTCGAAGGATCCGGCCGCCGTCACCGTCACCCCGGCCGACGGCGCCACCGACGTCGACCCGCTGTCCTCGGTCACCGCCGTCGCCCAGTCCGGCATGCTCACCCACGTCAGCCTGGTCAACGACGCCGGTAAGTCGGTGCCCGGGGTGGTGACCCCCGACTTCAAGACCTGGAAGCCGACCGTCCCGCTGGGCTACGGCCGCGGCTACACCCTGACCGTGGACGCTCGGGGACCCGGTGGCGTCCCGTCCTCGGTCACCTCGACATTCCAGACGCTGGTGCCCAGTAACCAGACCCAGGTGTATCTGACGGCCCCCGGTGGCCGGCCGCTCGACGGTGCGACGCTGGGCATCGGCGCCATCGTGGTCGCCCACTTCGACGAGCCGATCGGTGATCGCGCTGCGGCCGAACGGCGGTTGAGCGTCACCACCTCGCCGCCGGTCACCGGCTCGTGGTACTGGGTGGACGATCAGAATGCGCACTGGCGCCCCGAAAAGTATTACGCGCCAGGAACTTCCGTCACAGTCAAGGCCGGTATCTACGGTGCGCCGCTGGGTGACGGCCTCTACGGCCAGCAGGACAGCACAGCGACCTTCACCATCGGCCGGGCGCATGTCTCGGTCGCCGACGACACCACCAAGCAGGTCAGCGTCTACGACAACGGCCAGCTGGTGCGCACCATGCCGACATCGATGGGAATGGGCGGCACCGAGACCATCGACGGCCAGACGCTGTCGTTCTGGACTCCGCCCGGGGTCTACACCGTGATGGACAAGGCCAACCCGGTGATCATGGATTCGTCCACCTACGGCTTGCCGATCAACTCGCGGCTGGGCTATCGCGAGACCATCCCGTACGCCACCCGGATCAGTACTGACGGCATCTATCTGCACCAGCTCAACGCGACGGTGTGGGCGCAGGGCAACACCAACACCTCGCACGGTTGCCTGAACCTCAACAGCGACAACGCCCAGTGGTTCTACGACTTCTCCCAGCCGGGGGACGTGGTGGAGGTTCGCAACACGGGCGGCCCGCCGCTGCAGGTGTGGCAAAACGGTGACTGGACGCTGCCGTGGGCGCAGTGGCTCAAGGGCAGTGCGCTGCGCTAGTGACGAGTATGGCTCGGCTAAGGGATGGGTATTTGCTGCAGGTCAGCGTCGATCCCTGTCTCGTCGCGTCGAAACCGAGGCGGGTTTCCGTCTATGATCGCAGTCGTCAATGGTGACGCCGGCAACATATCGTCGACCAGCTGTGGAGTGAATTTCGGTGAGCGGTCCCGGTCGTGCAAGCACGGCGATCCTGGTAGTGGGCGCATTGCTCCTTGCCGTTCTCGGAAGCGACGTCGCGGGCCTGCCCGGATGCCCGGACGGGTGCAAGACGCCCGCCGCCGCCGCGGCAGCCGTGGCCCCGCCCGAGACCCCGAAACCGCCGCTGCTGGGCGTTGCTCCGGCGAACGGATCGGCTGACCTGAGCCCGCTGAGCCGAGTTTCGGCGCAAGTGGTCGCCGGCAGCCTCACCAATGTGTCTCTCGTCGACGACTACGGCAACACCGTTGCGGGCGCACTCTCGGCGGACGGTTCGTCATGGCAGCCCACCGAACCGTTGAAGTACGGGCGCAACTACACCATGCAGGTCGCCAGCCTCGGCGCCAGCGGCGTGCCACTGGCGCGCACCACCACCTTCGCCACCGCGACACCGGACAACCTGGCCGCGGTCTACCTCGAAACGCCCGGTGGTCTGCCCATCCACGAAGACCAGCGCTACGGCATCGGCACGATCATCTCCGCGCGGTTCGACGAGCCGATCACCGACAAGGCGGCGGCCGAACGTCAACTCGTGGTGACGACCAACCCGCCGATCAAGGGTTCCTGGTACTGGGTCGACGATGCCACCGCACACTGGCGCCCGGAGAAGTACTACAGCCCCGGCACCACGGTGACCGTCGCGGCGAACCTCTTCGGGGTGGCGCTCGGTGACGGCCTCTACGGCCAGAACAACGAGAAGGCCACGCTGACGATCGGCGACGCGCATGTGTCGATCGCTGACGACACCACCAAGACGGTCAACGTCTTCGACAACGGCAAGCTGGTGCGCAGCATGCCGACGTCGATGGGCCGCGGTGGCACGGAAGTGATTGCAGGCAAGACTTTCTCGTTCTGGACACCGCCCGGGGTGTACACCGTGATCGACAAAGCCGACGTGGTGACCATGGACTCTTCGACCTATGGCCTGCCCGTCGCGTCGTCGATGGGGTACAAGCTCAAGATCCCGTTCGCCACCAGGATCAGCACCGATGGCATCTATCTGCACCAACTCAACGAGACGGTGTGGGCGCAGGGCAACACCAATACCTCGCACGGCTGCCTGAACCTCAATAGCGACAACGCCCAGTGGTTCTACAACTTCGCCCAGCCCGGCGATGTGGTCGAAGTGCGCAACACCGGTGGCCCGCGACTGCAGATCTGGCAGAACGGTGACTGGTCGCTGTCGTGGGCCGACTGGCTCAAGGGCAGCGCTCTGACGCCCAAGCCCTGATTCGTCGTTCCGATACCCCCGGTAGGTATAGAATCGGGTGCATGAGTGAACCGACAACGTCGTCTACCTGCAGCAACCCGGACTGTACGTGCAAGAACTGCACGTGCGGAGACAACTGCAGCTGTGGGAAGTCCGACTAGGCAACAGTGATGCCGGTGACCGGCGGCGACGTGATTGCCGTCGCCGCTAGTCGGCTTGGCTCTTCCTGACGCCGCGGCCCGAGCCTCCGGTGGCCGTCTTTCTGGCCGGGGTGCCCGCCGTCTCGGCATCTGAACGCGGGACCGCACGGTGGGCGGACGCCGAACCCGTGCCGCTGAGGTCGGCGGCCGGCGTGGCATGGGTGCGAATGGCGGCCAGTGCGGCGCGGCCGGAGCTCGCGACGCTGCGTTGCGCAGCTGTGGCTGACTGACGTGCTACCGGGTCAGTGGTTGCCGACTGCGCCTGTGCTGCAACTGGAGTGGAGGGCTGGAACAGCGTCGACACACTCTGATAGATCGCATCGAGCGGAGCGCTGATGAGGGTGGTAACGGCTCGCAAGACCGCGGCCCCGATGTCGAAGTGTGGATTACCGCCCACCACATTCGTGTACAGCTCCTTCCAGGCGGCGGTAACGACGGCAGCGGGCAGCGTGATGGGAAGCGTGGCATACGAGAAAGCCGCCGCGGCGACCGCTTTGACGACGTCAGCCAATGCCTGGAGCGATGGCACGGCGGCGGTCTGCAGAGGCTGAGCTGGGGCAGGTGCTGCCGCCGACGGCAGGAATGCTGACAGTTTCGACGAGATCAGCAACGGGGGGCCGACGAGAAAGACACCGGCTCCGACGACCGCGCTGAGCACGAGGTCTGCGCTGTAGTTGCCGCGAATGATATTGAGCACGAGGCTGAATCCGACACCGAGAGCGATGCTGGCCGGCAGCGTGATGGGAAGTGCCGCATACCACAGCGGTGTTGCGGCGATGAGCGCGGCGAGCTCGATGATGTCGTTGATGGTCGGCGTGGCGGCAGCGGCCGCATCAAGTTGGACATCGGCAATGCTGATGGTCGCGATGGCGGCCGCTTCAGGGGCTTTCGGGGGAGTAGCGACCAGCCCCAGCAGGACGACTAGCGCGGCCATTGCCGCGGACAGTCGCGCGACGAGTGCGGTCACAGGGCACCCCCGATCAGCCAGTGAGCGGCACTGGCTACTCCAGCATTGTGCTGGCTCGACGCCGATATTGACGCCCAATGGTCCCGAACAGTTCGAGTGCTGTGTGATTTATGGCGTGTATGCCGCCGGTCGGCCCGTCAGACGGGGTGGACCGCCGCGGCTGAGGCCACCCGTCGGCCTTCGCGAGGGTGCGTGTCAGTACGCCGACACGCCGTCATTGTGGACAGTTGGCGCACGCTCGCGGCGCTGCGAGTGCCGGATCTGTTTTGCTGGAAGTGCCCTACATGTCAATTTGAGGGTCACGATTCGGTGTCGCTGCCCCGTGCATCCCTACCTGTGAACTGGCTTTGAGCTGCGCTGATCGTGGCGTCGTCGGCAAAACTCCTGCTCACATGTGGCGACGCCCGGGCTATCCCCTAATCCCCTAATCGGCATTGCTGGGTTATCCCGGTAGGGGCCCTATGCGGTAGGGGACTGCGCCCCATGTTGGGGGTCCAGGCTTGTCCATAGCGTGGCTATCAGTCACCGGGTGAGGCCGGCGATACAGGTTTCCCGTAGATGAAAGGCATTCCGACATGGACACGCTTCTTCAGTTCATTCTCGATCTGTTCGGAGATGAAAACGCCGCGCAGACGTTTGTCGCGGACCCGAACGCCGCCCTGGCCAGCGCGGGCTTGGCCGACGTCAGCCCGGAGCAACTGCAGTCCGTCGCCGCATCGGCGATCCCGGGCCTGCAGCTTGCCGGAGCCGACCCGGTGGCCGGTCTGGCGCAGGCGGTGTCGAACACCTACGGGTTCGCCCCGGTCGCCGACTCCGCAGTGGTCGGTGATCAGGCCCTGCAGATCGGAGCCGACGCCGGCACCGACTTGGCCGCCGGTATCGGCGAGGGAATCGGAGCCGGACTCGGTACCGCACTCAGCGGTGGCCTGCAGACGGGCCTGGAGACCGGGCTTGGCTTGGGCACCGGTGTCGGTATTGGTGGTGGCGCTGAGGTTGGCGGTGGTTTCCAGGGTGGTATTGGGTCTGAGGTTGGGCTCGGTACCGGACTGGGCACGGGTTTCGGTATTGGTGGTGGCGCTGAGGTTGGCGGTGGTTTCCAGGCTGGTCTGGGTAGCGAGGTTGGTCTCGGTACCGGACTGGGCACGGGTTTCGGTATTGGTGGTGGCGCTGAGGTTGGCGGTGGTTTCCAGGCTGGTCTGGGTAGCGAGGTTGGTCTCGGTACCGGACTGGGCACGGGTTTCGGTGTCGGTGGCGGTGCTGAAATCGGCGCTGGTTTCCAGGCGGGCATTGGGTCTGAGGTTGGGCTCGGTACCGGCTTTGGTACCGGTCTCGGTGTCGGTGGCGGTGCTGAGGTTGGTGGTGGTTTCCAGGGAGGTATTGGGTCTGAGGTTGGGCTCGGTACCGGATTGGGCACGGGTTTGGGTGTCGGTGGCGGTGCTGAAGTTAATGGCGGTTTCAACGCGGGCTTGGGCACGGAGATTGGTGCTGGCGCTGGTGGTGCTGGCGGATTTGGCACGGGCTTGGGTGTCGGTGGTGGCGCTGAGGTTGGCGGTGGTTTCCAGGGTGGCATTGGGTCTGAGGTTGGGCTCGGTACCGGATTGGGCACGGGCTTGGGTGTCGGTGGTGGCGCTGAGGTTGGCGGTGGTTTCCAGGGTGGCATTGGGTCTGAGGTTGGGCTCGGTACCGGATTGGGCACGGGCTTCGGCGTCGGTGGTGGCGCCGAAGTTAATGGCGGTTTCAATGCCGGCTTGGGCACGGAGATTGGTGCTGGCGCTGGTGGTGCTGGCGGATTTGGTACTGGCTTGGGTGTCGGTGGTGGCGCTGAGGTTGGTGGTGGTTTCCAGGGCGGTATTGGGTCTGAGGTTGGTCTCGGTACCGGATTGGGCACGGGCTTCGGTGTCGGTGGCGGTGCTGAGGTCAACGGCGGTTTCAATGCCGGCCTGGGCACGGAGGTTGGTGCTGGCGCTGGTGGTGCTGGCGGATTTGGCACGGGCTTGGGTGTCGGTGGCGGCGCTGAGGTTGGCGGTGGTTTCCAGGGCGGAATCGGGTCTGAGGTTGGGCTCGGTACCGGATTGGGCACGGGCTTCGGTGTCGGTGGCGGTGCCGAAGTCAACGGCGGTTTCAATGCTGGCCTGGGCGCAGGCGTGAACACCGGTATCGGCACCGGCATTGGAGCGGGTGGCAACATCGGCGGTGGCGCTGAACTTGGTGGCGGGATCAACGCCGGTCTCGGCGGCCAGCTCGGCGGTGGAGCGAACATCGGTGGTGGAGCCAACATCGGTGGCGGAGCCGAACTTGCAGCCAACGCCGGCGGCAATGCCGGGGCCAACATCGGCTCGGGTTTCGCAGCCGGCGCGGGCGCGGAAGCTGTTGACCGCAGCCGTTTCTCGGCCAACAGCGGTGTTGACGCAGATCGTCGCGTGACCCTGAACGCCAATTCCGGAACACCGACCGTGAATACCGGGATCGGCACCCAGGACAACTTCAGCAGCAGCGCGAATGCCAGCTTCAGTAGCCCCTTGGGCAGTGCCGGCTTCGCCAACCAAACGGCAGCCGCCGGCGGCGGCGCGATCGGTCTGGGCCCGGCTGGTCTGAGCGCCGCGGGCAACACCGCAGTGACAAGCGCGACCTCGGCAGGCATCGTCAGCCCGCTGGGTGGCGCGGCGCTGAGCACGCAGGCCGCGGCCACCAACACTGCAGCGGCAAGCTTCCTGCACAACGAAGGTGCGGCCCTGGGTGGACAGTCGAGCATCGCGGGCCAGACCAACTTCGGGGCCGGGTTCGGTTCGCAGGCCAATGTCGGCGGCGGATTCGGTTCACAGGCCAACGCCGGTGCCGGATTCGGCGGCCAAGCGGCCACGGGTGCCGGATTCGGTACCCAGGCCAATGCCGGGGGAGCGCTCGGCGCCCACACCAATGTCGGCGCCGCGCTGGGCGGTCACACCAACGCCGAGGTGTCCACGCCGCTGGCTGGCGCGAGCCTGGGTGGCCACACCAACGTGGCGGCCGGTGGCAACGCCGACTTCCTGACGCATGAGGCGACCACCCTCGGCGCCCACAGTGCGGTGCAGGCCGGTGGATCGGCGACGGCAGCGGCCGGCTCGTCGGCGCAGTCCAGCCTGGGTGGAAACGTCAACGCGCACAACAGTGTCGGCGGCAGTGCCGACATCCTGGGTCAGGACAGCGCCGCCCTCGGAGGACACAGCACCGTCACCGGTGGGGCCAGCGCTGGCACGCAGACCCAGCTGGGCTCGACGGGCCAGAGCACGGTCATCAACACCGGCGGTTCTGCGTCGGGCGGTGGCGAGGTTGCCGCCGGCTCGCATGGCGCCTCGGTGATCACCGGCGCCCAGGGTGGCGCGGCGGCCACCGGGTCGGCATCGTCGGGCGGCAGCCACGTGGCCAGCACGGTCGATCAGCACGCCGCCGTTGACTCGTCCACCCACGTGGCGGCTCCGACGATGGATCACTCCGCGCTCGACCAGTCGTCGCACACCGCGGCGGACTACTCGAGCCACTCGCTGTTCGATGCCGGTACCGACCCGTCGGCCTCGCACGCTCAGGCAGCCACCGATCTGTCGTCGCACAACCAGCTCGACCATCACATGGGGTTCTGAGTCAGACCCGCACACTGTCGGTGGGGACCGTATGGTCCCCACCGACTTGTGCGTTCAGGCCCGAAAATGGTTGCGGCTAATGGCGCTGCGCCGAACGGTTCACACCCTATGCGGCACGTCGGTGATCAAGCCGCCGTCCATCACGAACTCCGCGCCGGTGGCGAACGACGACTCGTCGCTGGCCAGGAACACCACGAACGTCGACACCTCGACCGGATCCGCGATCCGGCCCATCGGAGCTGCCACGAGGTCCTCGGGCATGTGCGCGGTCATCGGGGTCCGGACCATGCCCGGATGCAGTGAGTTGACCCGAATGTTGTTGGCCGCCAACTCCAATGCCGCCGACTTGGTCAGACCCCGAATGGCCCACTTGCTGGCCACATAACCGTGATTGCCCGGCGTGCCCCGCATACCCTGGATGGAGGACATGTTGATGATCGACCCGCCGCCGGCCGCGATCATCGGCGTGATCACCGACTTGATGCCCAGCATGGTGCCGGTGAGGTTGACGTCGAGCACGCGTTGCCAACGCTACGGTTCGAGGTTGCGCAGGGTGCGGCGGTAGACGATCCCGGCGTTGTTGACCAACACGTTCAACTGTCCGAAGGCGCTCAGCGCGGTGTCGACGGCCGCTGCCCAGTGGTCTGCGTCGGTGACGTCGAGGTGGACGTAGCGGCAGGCGGCACCGAGTTCGTCGGCGACAGCTCGACCCTCGTCGTCCAGGACGTCGCCGAGCACCACCTGCGCGCCCTCGCTGGCCAACAGCCGGGCATGCGAGGCGCCCATGCCCCGGGCCGCCCCGCTGATGAGTGCGACCTTTCCGGAGACCCGTCCCATGCCCGGCAGGCTACCGGGCGGGGGAGCGCAGATTCGGGGGATCGACCGTGTAAAACCTGCCGCCAGCGGGAACCCCCGACCAGCACCGGACCAATCAGGAGGCGCACATGCTGCACACCGTCGTGCTCGCGGCCAGCGACAATATCCAGGCAGCCGGGTTCATCCTGCGCGGCATCAAAGGCATCTTCGTCGCCATCGGCAGCGTCATTGCGGCCATCGTCTGCGCCGTGATCGCAGGGACCAAGGGGCGTAATCCGTTGGGCTGGGGAATTCTCGGCCTGTTCTTCAGCATCCTGACGCTGATCGTCGTCATCGTCATTCCCAGCAAGAAGTCCTAACTCGCAAAGCCGGCCAGCACGGCCCGCATCCCGATGTCCCACCGCCGGTTGACCGAGTCGGCCGTGGTGCCCAGCCACCGGCCGGCTTCTTGGACCGCCAAACCCTGTGCCAGGGCGAGCAATACGTGTGCGATATCCACCGGATCGCCGACCAGCACGCGGGCGTGCAGGCAGCGCTGCACCTTGCCCACGAAGATCTCCCGAACCGTCGGTGCGGTGCCGACCTCCTCGGGCCTCGGGTCGAGATTCTGGAACGGCCGACTGAACATCACCCGGGCCAGCGGCGGGTAGTCCAGACAGAACTGGCGGAAGACGGGGATGACCGCCTGCAGGTCGGCCATCGGGTCATCGCTGTCCGGCAGCTCGACCAACTGCCGGCCGAGTCTCTGGAACCCCTCGAAGAACACGGCGCGCAGCAGACCCGCCTTGTCGCCGAACAATTCGTACACCGCGGGCACCGACGTTCCGGCACGCTCGGCGACCCGGCGTGTGGTGAACCCCGACATGCCGTCGTCGCAGAGCGTGCGGACCGCGACGTCGAGCACCCGGTCGCGCAGCTCTGGGGTGCGCTGCTTGACCCTCGGCACCTACTAGGACAGCCCGAACTCGGAGTGGATGGTCTCGATGCCGTGCCGCATCGCGTCCAAGGTGTCCTGGCGGGCCCGCAGCTTGCTGGCCAGGTGTGCGCCGGCGTTGAGCGTGGTGAACTCCGTGGCGGCTTCCAGCGCCCGCGGGAGGACCTGTTCGGGCAGCACGATCTCGTCGACCCAGCCACCGGCCTGGGCGGTCTCGCCGAAGAACGCCTTGGCCAGCCCGACAGCCTGTTGGTATGCCGACGGCGTGAGCCGCAGCTTCATGATCTCCAGAGCCGGGTAGGGCAGCACCATCCCGATCGCCACCTCGTTGGCCTGAAAGTTGTAGCTGTGGGCGGCAATTCGATGGTCGACGCTGCACGCGAGGAAGGCACCCATCGCGATCGCATGTCCGGTGATCGCGGCCACCACCGGCTTGGGGAACGACAGCAGACGATGAGAGAGGTTGAAACCGGCCTGCAGCATCGCGATCGAGGCGTTGACGTCGCCGGAGCGGAAGACCTTGAGGTCGAAGCCACCGCTGAACACCCGCTCACTGCCGGCCAGGACCACCGCACCGGCGCCGTCGGCCTCGGCCCGGTCCAGTGCGGTGTTGATCTCCTGCAGCGTGCTCGGGCTGAGCACGTTGACTTTGCCGTCGTCGAGTGTGATCACGGCGATCGCGTCGTCCTTGCGATAGCTCACCGGCCCGCTCATGGGTGCTCCTTCGTCGCAGCGTCAATTCGCGCCGACGTTACGTAACAAAGTTCCGATTGCCAAGGTGTAATCCAGCTCGGCCGTGCCGGTGAAGTTGGATAACCGGCGTCGTAGCCGATGTGGTTGTCCGACCGGACGAAATCCGCGGGGGTATGAGAATCTGACGCATGCGAAATTTCCGGCGGGTGGCCGCAGTCCTCGCGGCGATGTTCAGCGCTATCGTTCTCGGCGCCATCTCGGTGCTCACGTCGGCGGTGACACTCGCCGCGACGACCGCCCTGATCGTGCCCGGTACCGGCACTCCCGACGCCGACGCCGTCACCAACTTCAAGACAAACGTTCAGACCTACTACCTCGGTGGCACCACGTGCACGGCCCCGAGCTGCACTCTCACCGGTATTCCCTATCCGGCCTCGTTGTGGCCGTTGGTCGGCGGCCTTAGCGCCCCCAAATGGGACAAGTCGGTGGCGACTGGCGTCGGTCATCTCAACAGTGCGCTGATCAACACCTTGGGTTCGACCACCGACCCCGTTGTCATCTTCGGCTTCTCGCAGGGCGCGGCCGTGGTGTCCAACGAGATCACCAACCTGCTGACGCTGGACCCGTCGATCAAGAGCCGACTGGAGGTGGTCGTCGCCGGTAATCCGGACCGGCCCAACGGTGGCATCTGGACCCGACTCGGACCCGTCAGCCACATCCCGATTCTCGATGTCGAAACAGGCGACCAGACCCCGACCCAAACAGGCTTCCCGGTCACCGATATCGCCTTCGAGTACGACCCGGTCGGAGATGCCCCGGCATATCCGCTCAACGCGTTGGCGACGATCAACGCGCTGATGGGCCTGGTCTTCATCCACACCACCTATATCGCGCCCAACGGCAAGACCAGTCCGACTGCGCTGCCGGATGGTTACACCGCCGCCGAGCTTGCGGCACAACTGGATCCGCTACAGCATCCGGAGAACTTCAAGTACTACAACGACACGACGTACGTGACGATCCCGACCAAGATCCTGCCGATCATGCAGCCACTGGTGTTGTTCGGCGCAGCGACCGGCACCGGCCGGATCACCACTCCGATTGTCGATCTGCTCTCGCCGGCGCTGCGCGTCCTCATCGACACCGGTTACGACCGCACCACCAATCCTGGTGTTTACGTGCCTTTTCGGTTGATCCCGCGGGTCAACCCGTTCGAGGTCGCCAGTGACTTCGTCAATGCCGTCGGGCAGGGCATCAACCAGGCGATCGAAGACATCAAAACGGGTGCAACGGTTCCCGTCGGTGCGGCCGCGACGCCGTCGGTCACACCGGCGCCCAGTGTCGCCGCCTCGATCCGGTCCGGTTCAGCGGCCGCCGGTCCCCGGCCTGCCTCGGCGCCGAAGAAGCCACTCAGCGCCTCGTCGATCACCAAGAGCGGCTCGGGCGGCGCGGCGGAAACCGCTGCGCCCTCGTCCGGGCACCACGCGGCGGTGGCCCACAGCGCGCGCAACGCCGCGTAGGCGGACTCGGCTTCGGTCAGCCGCCCATGAAGGAACGCCACTGCTCCAGGCTGGACACCCGGTAGACGTAATTGGATCGCTTGACCTCGGACAGTGCGGCGCTGGGTTCGGCCGAATACCAATGGCCGGGGAACACTGTGGGATCGCCGGGCAAGTCTGCCAATTGCTGCAGGCTGCGGAACATCTCGTCGACGTCACCGCCGGGGAAGTCGGTACGTCCGCAGCCGTCCAGGAACAAGGTGTCCCCGGCGACCAGTCGGCCGTCGAGCAGGAAGCACTGGCTGCCCGGGGTGTGGCCCGGGGTGTGCAGCAACTCGATCTCGATGGCGCCGACGGCCACCTTGTCGCGATGCTCGTGAGCGGTGAGCTCGCTCAGCGGGATGCCGGTGGTGCGCGACACCCAGAGCGCCTCGTGGGTGTTGACGTGGATCGGGACGCTGACCCGCTCGAGCAGTTCGGCCAGCCCCTTGAGGGTGAAACCCATCATCGTGCCGCCGACGTGGTCGGGGTGGTGGTGGGTGACCAACACTCCCGACAGATGCATGCCGTCGGCCTCGAGAACGTCGAGCAGGTCGCCGGCGGCGTACGCCGGGTCGACGACGACGGTGTCGCCGGTCTCGCGGTCACCGATCAGATAGGCGAAGTTGCGCATCTGCTGCGCGATCATGTCCCCGGGCGCGAAGTCTCGGCCGGAGAGTAGTTGGCGGAAGTACAGCCGGTCCGTCGATGGCATGACCTCAGCCTATGGCGTTGGGACGGGGCTGCGGCTTTGGCCCCTCGACGAGCGGTTTGGCTGAGCCGAGTTGCAGGCTGTACCCTCTTTAAGGCCCAGCCGGCGCGGTTCGTCCGACGCCGAGGGTCAGGCCCCCTTAGCTCAGTCGGCAGAGCGTTTCCATGGTAAGGAAAAGGTCAACGGTTCGATTCCGTTAGGGGGCTCGGTGGACGCGAGCGGGGCTCCGCCCGCGCCCGTCCGGGGCGGTGTAGCTCAGCTGGTTAGAGCGCACGACTCATAATCGTGAGGTCGGGAGATCGAGCCTCCCCACCGCTACAGGAACGAACTACGAGAGCGTGAAAGAGGGCAACAGCCGTGGCCTCCAGTACTGACGTCCGGCCGAAGATCACTTTGGCCTGCGAGGTGTGCAAGCACCGTAACTACATCACCAAGAAGAACCGCCGCAACGACCCTGATCGGCTGGAGCTGAAGAAGTTCTGCCCGAACTGTGGCGCGCATCAGCCGCACAAAGAGTCGCGCTGATTGCGCCCGGCCGCTGAGGCGGCCGGCGGATGTTACTAGGTAGGTTCTAGCCCGTGGCGTTGTCCCAGACTCTGGTCGGCACGCACTACCGCTATCCCGATCACTATGCGGTGGAGCGCGAGAAGATCCGCGAGTACGCGCGCGCCGTGAAGAACGACGACGCGGCGTTCTTCTCCGAGGAGTCTGCGGCCGAACTCGGCTATGACGCCCTGCCGGCGCCGCTGACCTTCATCAGCGTGTTCAGCTACGTCGCCCAGACGGCCTTCTTCGAGCACGCCAACATCGGAATCTCTGACCGGCAGATCGTTCAGATCGACCAGAAGCTGGAGTTCTTCGCGCCCGTCACCGCGGGCGACAAGCTGTACTGCGACGTCTACCTCGACTCGATCCGGCAGGCGCACGGTACCGACATCATCGTTACCAAGAACATCGTCACCAACCAGGACGGCACGGTGGTCCAGGAGGCCTACACCACCCTGGCGGGGCGAACCGAGGAAAACGGAGAGAGTGGCTTCAACGATGGCACTTCGTGAGTTCAGTTCAGTCAAGGTCGGCGAAGAGCTGCCAGAGCGGGTCATCACCCTCACCCGGGCGGACCTGGTCAACTACGCCGGCGTCTCCGGCGACCTCAACCCGATCCACTGGGACGACGAGATCGCCAAGCAGGTCGGCCTGGACACCGCGATTGCCCACGGCATGCTGACCATGGGCCTCGGTGGCGGCTACATCAGCTCCTGGGTCGGCGACCCGGGTGCGGTCAGCGAGTTCAACGTGCGCTTCACCGCGATCGTGCCGGTCCCCAACGACGGCACCGGCACCGACATCGTCTTCACCGGCAAGGTGAAGTCGGCCGACGCCGAGTCCAAGACCGTGCAGATCGCGCTGACCGCCACCACCGATGGCAAGAAGATCTTCGGCCGGGCAGTGGCCGTCGCGAAGCTGGCGTGACGCATGGCACTCAAGACTGATATCCGCGGCATGGTCTGGGAGTACCCGGACACCTTCACCGTCGGCCGCGAGCAGATCCGCCAGTACGCCAAGTCGATCAAGGCCAGCGACCCGGCCAGCATCGACACCGAGGCGGCCAAGGAACTCGGCTACGACGGGCTCGTGGCCCCGCTGACCTTCATGTCGATCCTGGCGGTCATGATCCAGCGGCACTTCTTCCAGAACGTCGACATCGGCTTCGAGACCATGCAGATCGTGCAGGTGGACCAGCGCTTCAAGTTCCACCGTCCGATCATGGAGGGCGACGAGCTGCGCGGCACCATGCACATCGACTCGGTCGTCGAGCGATTCGGCGCCGACATCGTCACCTCCCGCAACGTGCTGACCGACGAGAAGACCGGTGAAGTGGTGATGGAATCGTTCACCACACTGATGGGGCACGAGGGCGACAACTCGATCTCGGCGGGCTGGGACCCCGAGACGGGGCAGGTCATGCGCAAGCCTGTCCGTCACGACAACGACGCGGATTAACACCTGCTCGTTGTGCCGTTGTACACTCGGACCTCGGGGTTTTCCCATGTAAGCGCGCTGTCCGTCGGTTCGGGTTTGACCGAACGGGGAGCGCGCGAATCATGTGGGGGTCCAAGCAGAGGGGCGTAGCTCAACTGGCAGAGCAGCGGTCTCCAAAACCGCAGGTTGCAGGTTCAAGTCCTGTCGCCCCTGCTCAACTGAATAGGTAATGGTGGACACTGGAGGGTGCACACCGGGCTGGGGGTACTCAGCCCAGACGAACTCGACACGAAGGAGCATGCGGTGAGCGACGAGCGCGACAGTGCTGACGCCGCAGGCGCCGACGGACTGGGTGGCGAGGTCGTAGTTCGCCCCCAGCGTCCCACCGGCAAGCGGACCCGGCAGCGCGCCGGTGCCACCGCGTTGGCCGAGCCGGAAGAAGCCGAATCGACCGCCGAGGAACTCGGTGTCGAGGACACGAAGGCCAAGAAGGCCAAGAAGTCGAAGAAGGCCAAGACCGGACCGTCGCGCAACCCGTTCCTCTTCGTGTGGAACTACCTCAAGCAGGTGGTTGCCGAGCTGCGCAAGGTCATCTGGCCGAACCGCAAGCAGATGGTCAGCTACACCACCGTGGTGCTGCTGTTCCTGGCGTTCATGGTGGCCTTGATCGGCGGCGTGGACCTGGGTCTGGCCAAGCTGGTGCTGCTGGTATTCGGCTGACCTGGATGTTGTGAGAGAGGACTGACTACCGTGACAACCCCCGAAGGCGATACGCCCACGGGTGACGCCCTCGTTGATGTGATCGACGAGGAGACGGCACCTGAGTTGGAGGCGACGCCTGAGCTGGAGGCCGAGCCTGACGTTGAGGCGACGCCAGCCGCCGGTGAGACGGTCGAGGCCGAAGAGGAGCTCGACCCGGCCGCCGCGCTCAAGGCCGAGCTGCGCAGCAAGCCGGGCGACTGGTACGTCATCCACTCGTACGCCGGTTACGAGAACAAGGTGAAGGCCAACCTCGAGACCCGCGTGCAGAACCTCGACGTCGGCGACTACATCTTCCAGGTGGAAGTGCCCACCGAAGAGGTCACCGAGATCAAGAACGGCCAGCGCAAGCAGGTCAACCGCAAGGTGCTGCCGGGCTACATCCTGGTTCGCATGGAGTTGACCGACGATTCCTGGGCCGCGGTGCGCAACACCCCGGGTGTCACCGGCTTCGTCGGCGCCACTTCGCGTCCGACGGCGCTGTCGCTCAACGACGTGGTGAAGTTCCTGCTGCCCCAGGGCGCGGCCAAGAAGCCGGGCAAGGCGGCCTCGACCGCGGCGGCGGCCTCCTCGGAAGCCACGCTGGAACGTCCGGAGATCCTGGTCGACTTCGAGGTCGGCGAGTCGGTCACCGTCATGGACGGCCCGTTCGCCACACTGCCGGCCTCGATCAGCGAGGTCAACGCCGAGCAGCAGAAGCTCAAGGTGCTGGTGTCCATCTTCGGCCGCGAGACGCCCGTCGAACTGACCTTCAACCAGGTCGCCAAGATCTAGTAATCGGGCGGTTGCGCCCACCAAGAAAAAGCACAGTAAGGAAATCGAACACCCATGGCCCCCAAGAAGAAGGTCGCCGGGCTGATCAAGCTGCAGATCCAGGCCGGGCAGGCCAACCCCGCCCCGCCGGTCGGCCCTGCGCTCGGCCAGCACGGCGTCAACATCATGGAGTTCTGCAAGGCGTACAACGCTGCGACGGAGAACCAGCGCGGGAACATCATCCCCGTTGAGATCACCGTCTACGAGGATCGCAGCTTCACCTTCGAACTGAAGACCCCGCCCGCCGCTCGGCTGCTGCTGAAGGCCGCCGGTGTGCCGAAGGGTTCGGCCGAGCCGCACAAGACCAAGGTCGCCAAGGTGACCTGGGACCAGGTGCGCGAGATCGCCGAGACCAAGAAGGCCGACCTCAACGCCAACGACATCGACGCTGCCGCCAAGATCATCGCCGGCACCGCCCGCTCGATGGGCATCACGGTCGAATAAGACTTCGGCGCGCGAAGCGCCGAACGTGGGAGGGCCCGCTTCGGCCCGGCGATGAGCGCTCGCGCGAAGAGCAATCATCGAAGACCACAACTCTCAACTAGGAGAAGAACAATGAGCAAGACAAGCAAGGCATACAAGGAAGCCGCCGAGAAGGTCGACAAGACCCGGCTCTACAGCCCGCTCGAGGCGACCAAGCTCGCCAAGGAGACCTCGTCGAAGAAGCAGGATGCGACCGTCGAGGTGGCGATCCGCCTGGGCGTCGACCCCCGCAAGGCCGACCAGATGGTGCGCGGCACCGTCAACCTGCCGCACGGCACCGGTAAGACCGCTCGGGTCGCCGTGTTCGCGGTGGGCGAGAAGGCTGAAGCCGCACTGGCCGCCGGCGCCGACGTGGTCGGCAGCGACGACCTGATCGAGAAGATCCAGGGCGGTTTCCTGGACTTCGACGCCGCGATCGCCACGCCTGACCAGATGGCCAAGGTGGGTCGCATCGCCCGCGTGCTGGGCCCGCGCGGTCTGATGCCGAACCCCAAGACCGGCACCGTCACCCCGGATGTGGCCAAGGCTGTGCAGGACATCAAGGGCGGCAAGATCAACTTCCGCGTCGACAAGCAGGCCAACCTGCACTTCATCATCGGCAAGGCCTCGTTCGACGAGAAGAAGCTGGTGGAGAACTACGGTGCCGCGCTCGACGAGGTGCTGCGTGCCAAGCCGTCCTCCTCGAAGGGGCGCTACCTGAAGAAGGTCACCGTGTCGACGACCACGGGCCCGGGTATCCCGGTGGATCCCGCCGTTACGCGTAACTTCACCGAAGAGGGCTAGAGCTCTTCGATCGAGTGGCCATCTACTGCGGTAGGTGGCCATTCGTCGTTTGGGGAGGAGGTCGACGCTATGCACATTCTGTTCGTCTGCACGGGGAACATCTGCCGGTCACCGATCGGGGAGCGGCTCGCGGTGTTGTTCGCACAGCAGATGGGGGTGCCGAACGTGACGGCATCGAGTGCGGGGACGCGGGCGCTGGTCGGTCATCCGATTCATCCAGAATCGGTGCGGGTGATCGAAAGCCGTGGGGGAGATGCCTCGAATTTCAGTGCCCGGCGGTTGTCGAAACGCATCGCCTCCGGTGCCGACCTGATCCTGACGATGTCGCGTGCGCACAGCAATGCGGTACTCGAAGCTGCTCCGGCTCAGCTGCGCCGGACCTTTACTCTCCCACAGGCGGCCAGGCTGGTCACTGACCATGCGCCCGAGAGCATCACCGATCTGGCGGCCTTGCGGCCGCAGGTCGCCGCGGACACGTGGTGGGACGTGACCGATCCCATCGGCCGAAGTTCCGACGTCTTCGACACCGTCGGTGCGAGGATCGCCGACCTGCTGCCGCCGATTCTGGAGTTGTGCCGACGGGCAGGGTGAGGGCTTAGTAGGCGCCGACCGGGCTGACGATGGCCTTGACCGTCTTCACCGCGATCAACAGGTCGGAGATCATGGACCAGTTTTCGACGTAGAAGAGGTCCAGCCGGACGGAGTCTTCCCAGTTGAGGTCGGAGCGTCCGCTGACCTGCCACAGACCGGTGATGCCGGGACGGACCAGAAGGCGGCGCCGGGTGCAATCGTCGTAGGTTGCGACCTCGCGAGCCAGCGGCGGCCGCGGGCCGACGACGCTCATATCCCGTTTGAGCACGTTGATGAACTGAGGGAGCTCGTCGAGGCTGTACTTGCGCAGGATGCGACCGACCGGTGTGACCCGCGGGTCGCTGTGCATCTTGAACAGGACCCCGCCGGGGCTGTCATTGAGCGCGACGAGCCCACCGAGCATCTTGTCGGCGCCGTCGACCATGGTGCGGAACTTGATCATGCGGAACGGGCGGCCGTCGGCTCCGATGCGCTCCTGCCGGTAGAAGACCGGACCGGGGCTGGTCAGCTTGATCGCGAGAGCGATGAGGACCAAGATCGGCAGCCCGCAGATCAGGACGAGGCTGGAGAACATCACGTCGAAGAGCCGCTTCTCGAACTGCTTGGCGCCGTGGTAGGTGGGCTTTTCGACGTGGATGAGGGACATGCCGGCGATCGGGCGCATCTGCAGTCGTGGCCCGGCGACGTCGATGACGCCGGGGGCGACGAACATGTCGATGTTGAGGCCGTCCAATTCCCAGGACAGTTCGCGTAACGCGCGGCCGTCGAGATACTCGGATGCGGTGACGGCGACGGCGAAGCTGTTGGATTCGACCGCGGCCGCGACGATGTCTGACTCATCACCGAAGGTCGGGATGGTGCCGACTCCTGCGATGTCGAGCTGAGTCCGCATAGGGCGGCCGGGAATGCACGCTCCGACGACCTCGTATTCGGATCCACTGCCTGTGGTGAGGGACCTGGCGAGATCGCGGACGGCCGACTGGCTTCCGACGACCAGAATCCGGGTGACGCAACGGCCGGACTTCTTCCGTGCTTCGAGCACGACGTGCCGGGCCAGCCAGCGGAACAGGAGCAGCAGCACGATGCCGCTCGGCAGGGCGATCAGGAGGTAACCGCGGGCAATTTCCAGCTTGAAAGCCATCGAGATGATGGCGATGCTGCCGAAGGTCGCCGCAGTGCTGACGCACACCCGGCGGTACTCCTCGACCCCGGAGCCGACGATGCCGGGCGCCCGAGATCGATTGATCGACAGGACCAGCATCCAGCCGATGACGATGAGCAGCGACACCACCAGGTAGTTCGAGAAATAGATGGCCCAGTTGGCCGAGCGCCCGCGGGGACGTGCGATCGTGAGTGGTCCACCGAAGCGCAGCCACTGCGCAAGGGCCACCGCCAGGACGACGGCCACGAAATCAACCGCGACCAAGGCCTTGGCGTACGTCTCCTGCCAACCCGCCGTTCGCGGTGGCGCCACCACGCTGGTAGTTGGCTGCCTAAAAGGCTCGCCGATGGCCGTCATGTCTTCCCCCGAGACCCGCTCTGTTCCCCCAATGGAGCTGGGATGATGATAGTCGCTCTCGTGTCTGCGTTCACAGCGAAAAGCGATCCTGGGCAAAATCCTTCACCAGCGGACTGCGAATGACGGCCGCCCGATGACGACGATGAAGAAGCGTCTCCTAATCTGAGCGCCGCGCTCTCTATTGTGGCTAACCCAGAAGACTGCTCTGCCCACGCCTTACCGGCCAGCCTGCAGAATCTTGGGAATCTTCGCTAAGAACCCACGACTCGGCGGCGCCGCGGGAACGCGGCGGATGACTCAGGGATTTTGATCCAAGCCGACGAACGGGGTTGCGCCACCCCTAAACTCGCCTCATGTGAAATCTCTCGTCAAGATGAACGAGATGAAGAGCCGCGGCGGCATAGGCCGGCTGCCTAGGCCAACGGGAGTACTCGGGGGAGGAGCGCGTCCCGCATGCTGCACAGCAGATACAGGGTCCATCGACCCGCGGTGAGACGACTAGCAGGCCAATTGTTCGCCGCTCTAGTCGGGGCATGTGTGGTCTATTGCATCGCTATCTCGCCGTTTCGCCCGTGGCTGAACCTAGCGAGCCGGGTGCCTGATGATGCCGCCTATTACTTTCAAATCGCCCACAATTACGTCGCCGGCCAGGGCGTGACATTTGACGGACGTAACCCGACAAACGGATTCCAGCCGTTCTGGCAGGTGCTGATTGCGTTGATGCAAGAAACTCTGCCGTTCCGCGACCAAGCAGAACAGTTCGCGAGGGCCGTCCTCGTCTTCCAGGGAATCCTCCTCCTGGCCGCCTTGATGATGTTCAACCGCACGCTGCTATTCCTCGACAATCAACTGCTGCGCCGATTGGGCACACTGCTCTTCTTGACGACTGTCTTCCTCATGGTTCGAGACGGTATGGAGTCAGCTTTGCTGGTCTTCCTTGCGGCGATGGTGGTCCACTTCCAGGCCCGCAATGGTGGCGTGGACGGATGGAGTACGCGAGCCTGCCTTACCTTTGGTCTTCTGCTTGGAGGCGTACTGCTCGCGCGGTTGGACAGCATTTTTTGGATTGTCGGGCTGTTCGGGGTGTTCGTTCTGATGACAGGGGAGACGGAGGACGCCCGAATACGCATTCGCCTTGCCAAGGCCGTATGGATCGGGTTGGCATGTGCCGCTGTCGTAATTCCTTACCTGACAGTAAATTACATCGTTTACGGACACTTCATGCCGATCAGTGGGGCGCTCAAGACAAGCTTCCCTCGACCGGGATTCCACTTATCAGAATTTAGCCTGACGCCAGACACACGGGCGTTGTTGCTGCTATCAGTAATTCTTAGTGCTGCCTGCTTGCTCTGGGAGCTTGGGCATTGGCCAGGAGGTGAAAATGGGCCGCTGCGTTTACCAGCGTGCGCTATGTCCCTGGGAGTCCTGCTGCACGTGGGATATGCGTTGCTGTTCATGAAGTGGGCGGTGTTTTCATGGCACTTCGTCCTGGAGCGATTCGCGGTATGCCTTCTCCTGCCCTACCTTTGCGCCAAGATCGCTCCATTCTTCGCTCCAGTTCTGCAGCGTTTGGCGATTGGGGCAATGATCACCATTCTGGCGATTGCCGCGCCTCTCGTTGTCCTGCAACAGGATTGGCGTCCAGACCTATCGCGCTCCTGGAAGGTGACGTCGTATCAGGCATCACAATGGGTCAAGGCGAACCTACCCGTCAACGCCGTCATCGCCATGAAGGATGCCGGCAACATGGGGTTTTATAGCGACCGACCCGTAGTGAATCTCGACGGACTGGTGAACAGCTTCGCATATCAGGAGTTCCTCAAGCGTGGCCAATTTCGCGCATTCCTGCGCAATAGCGGTGTCGGGTATCTCGTCCAGCATGCTTTCGTGGACGATCCAGACGTAACCACAGGCAACTACGTGACCTACACGTTCAGGTCATACAGCCATCTGTACGACCGTCCCGGCGGCGAACTCCAACTCAGACGGTCCGAAGAAGTCTATCGGTCACGCCCTTACTACGAAGGATCAACGGAGACAGTGCTGGTGATTTGGAAGATCCCGTCACAAGATCTTGGCGACTGAGTGATGGGTAGACGAGGTTTGGCTTGCTTAGCTTTGCACCACTGCCACGGGATAGTGTCGCAGCATCGTCGATTGCCGCGGTCGTTGCGCTACGGTCATCCTGATCCCTTGGTCCAATCGCAGGAAGATCGGGATGGCGAGGGGCTGGCACAGGTACCGACACCGACTGCACGCCAACCGGAATATGGCGCGATCAGTCGTCCGCCGGCTTTTGTACGCAATATCCATATCCGAGTGAGAGTGTCGAACCAATGAATACGGTCAGAAGGGGTCCTGCACCTCAATTGCTGAAATCCTGGCTGAAATCGCTATTCAGATCCTTTGGCATTGGCATCACACGGTACTCGACATTGGAGAGGCTCAGATCAGGGGAGCTCGCTCAGATAGGCGCGTCAAATGACCTTGCTTTCCTGCGCACAATTTCGGAACCGGAATTGCTGCAAAAGGCACTAGATCATCTCGTTCATTCAAAAGCACAGTTGAGGCAGGATCTTTTTGTCTTGTCAAAATTAGGTTTCAAGTCGAGCGGATTCTTCGTTGAATTTGGTGCCACGAACGGTGTCAACCTGTCCAATACGCACCTGCTCGAGAAGGAGTTTGGATGGTCTGGGATACTTGCGGAACCTGCGAGGTGTTGGCACGCGGATTTGACGCGTAACCGGAGTGCCATCATCGACACACGCTGTGTTTGGACGACCTCCGGTTCGTCACTTGTGTTCAATGAAGTTAGTTCTGCCGAATATTCGACGGTGAGTAGTTATAGTGGAACAGATTCTCATGTTGAGATACGGCGGACAGGTTCGGAATACTCAGTCAATACAATTTCGCTGCTGGATCTCCTCGAGGAGCACAACGCCCCTGAGGTTATCGATTATCTTTCGATCGATACCGAGGGAAGTGAATTTGATATCCTTAAGGGATTCGATTTCTCGAGATACAAATTTCGCGTCATAACTTGTGAGCACAACTACACCCCCATGCGGCATAAAATTTTCGAACTGCTGACAGCTAATGGATATTCGAGAGTGTCCCAGGAAGTATCGGCATTCGATGATTGGTACGTGTTGAACGGACTGTGAAGCTGGCGAGAGCCCAAGGAGGGCGTCCCCGGCAGCGACTGAACGCGTATTGCAAAGCTAGGCGTTCGATCAGCTGTATATGCCGGTATTGAGAGTGGAAAGGAGCACGGCAGATGGATGTTCGATCGCGGATATGGCACACCCTGCACCGCCTCGGGTACGACATTAAGCGGCCGCCGTCTAGGCAAACGGTTAGATTGCTCAAGCACTTCGGTGTTGATTGCGTAATCGATGTCGGCGCTAACGACGGAGGTTTTGCAAGCGAGATTCGCGCATATGGTTATGGTGGGCGCATCGTTTCGTTCGAGCCGCTGAACGAGCCGTTCAATTCGCTTCGAGAGAAAGCATCTGCCGACGGGCATTGGGAAGCCATGCAGTACGCGGTCGGGGATGAAAAGCGCGAGATAACGATCAATGTGGCCGGCAATAACGGGGCATCCAGCTCTGTGTTGCCTATGCTGGATAGCTGCTTGGAGGCCGCTCCGCATGTCCGCTATGTGGGCGTCGAGAAGGTGAACCAAGATAGGCTGGATCGACTGCTGCGGCCCGAGACGATGCCGAACAGAAGCTTCTTAAAAGTTGATGTCCAAGGCTACGAGCATGCAGTGCTTGATGGCGCCACTGACCTGTTTGCAGGTGGCGTGATTGTGGGAATGCAACTCGAGTTGTCCCTGGTACCTCTTTACGCCGGGGCGATGACATACCGGGAAGGGTTTGACCGCGCAGAGAGTCTAGGGATGACCCTGGTGAGAGTTGATCCCATATTCGACGATCCGAAGTCGGGTCAGACGTTGCAAGTCGACGCCGTGTTTTTTGCGATGTAGATCGTGCGCGAAAGTGGCCCGGCGTATGTAGCCCTCAATCTCGTACGTTCGCAGAAGACTGTCAGATTCGGCGTAGTTGCTTTCGTGCGGCGCTCGCCAAGTGTTCGGCAGATGCGTGAGCTGCTGAAGCTACTCGGTCAACGTATCGGTTGCTCCCGATAGCTGCTCCGTTTTTTACGCGCATCAAATGCCAGAGAGTCCTTGTATGCCAAATTGATTCTGTGCTGTGGACTCCTCCAGCCATAAAATCTGCGAGGAACTCTATCCATACTGCCGGAGCATGTGTGCGACATATTCGTACGAAGAACTCTTGATCTGCCGCCGTTCCGAACGATTCGTCAAACCCCCCGGTCTCCAGAAACAGGCGCCGGCTTACGTAACTTGCCGGATGTGGGATGTACTGTCGGCCGAATTCAAATTTTCGGCGATCGAAGGGGGCTTGCACTGTCCCGGAGAACGGCATCCGATTCGCGTCGGTGAAGCGCATAGCTCCGTAACCCCATTGCCAGTCTTCGGATTCGGACCATCTGTTTGCCACAAAATCAAGTACAGATGGGTGTGTAAAGCCATCGCTCGAGTTTATGAAAACTAGAAGGTCTCCTTGTGCCTTCCTCGCTCCTTTGTTCATTGCATCGAAGATCCCGCGGTCTTTCTCAGATACATAGGAAAATCGGGAAAGTCGCTGCTCCGCATCCGCGCAGAAATCCACGGTTCCGTCGCTGGAAAGGCCGTCGATGACGATGTGTTCGTAGTTGGAATATGTCTGATTTTCGACTGTATTCACAGTGTAAACGAGGCCATCCAGGTCATTCAGCGTGATCGTGATGACGCTAATGAGGGGAAGTGTTCTCATCTACAGGATCCTTCGTTCGGATTTCGGCGGGACGTTTAAGTTCTTGAAGTATGTGCAATGCTGCAGCAATTGCGATGGCTAAATGGGGAACGACCATCGGACTGAAGAGGACGTCCCAGATGGTCGACAACATAAGGAGAATTACGGCAGCGCGTAAACCGACTGATTTTAGCGTCGCGCTTGCCACCATCGCTGCATGTGACGTATATGCGAGCGTAAGAACGGCGAAGAGAACACCTGCTGCACCATATACACCCCAGAATGTCCAAAACGTTGAGTGAAAATTGATCAAGCCCTGCTGGAATGATGCCGCTACGGTGCTGATGTCCTGCTGTGCTCGCGTGCTGAACGGCATGCTGCGGACTGCAAGCCAATAGTCATCTGAGGACGGCGTAACGCCGATTCCCATACCAAGGGGATTCTGTCGCCACAGTGCAATTGCGGCGCCCCACTCCGGGCGCCCGCCTAGGATCAGATTTCCGCCGGAACCCTCAAGTTGCTCGCGCGTGCGTTGCTCGAGGTAAGCACCGAGCATGCCCGCGGTAGCCGCCTGCGTGATGAGCCACGCAACGATCGTGCTTGCAAAGACCGTAATGAGCCCGAATGAGGCAATCCGCGATGCTGACGGTCGTTTTCGCTGGCTTCCTGCCAGGACGGCTAACATAGCGGCGATCGCAAGAAAGGCTATCCAGGCTCGGAAGTCGCTCGCAATTGACACTGCGGCGAGTAGCGGCGTGATCACAAGTACTAGCAAGGGGCGACTGCGCGCGAGGAAGAGAATCACCAGCATCGAAACCGGTAGCGCTAGGCCGTACTTCCACGCGTTATCTTGCAGTCTCTCGTAGAACACGGGCGCCGCTATGAGGAGGCCCGCAAAGAACAACACCAGGGAACGTTGAAGCCCGAGTTTCGTTATGCACCAATAGGCTCCGATCACGCTCGCAGTCAACCCGACCGGCAATGCGGCCTCGAATAGAAAGAACTTTGCACTGAACGTGCGTCCTTGGTCTTGAAGCAGCGAACCCTGAGCTACAAGCCACCCGGAAGGCACTAGCGCAACGAGGGCCACGATGAGCCATCGACCGCGGGTGTTGCGCCAGAGTGGGGGGAAAGTGACCGGAGCGAGCAGCAGTGCTATTGCACCGCCCAAGCTCATGCTGGTGGAGACGCCGGATGGCACCGCGAAAAGCATCGCCAAGGCGCTCGCGACTAGCTTGTCGATCGCGATACGCCCCGGTTGTGTTGGTACGGTGCTGGTTGAGGCGGAGCGCTGCAGACTAGGCATGACTTGCACGACTTCGTTCCGGGCGACGCAAGGAAACGTTTGCAGCGACCATTATGGGGATTGCTTCGCCGATAGCAATTGCGGTGAAGATGCCTACTAATGGAGCGGTAGCCCCGTATCTGCCGGAACCCGCTAATCCGACGACTATAACGATGACGGATGCGACCCATGCGGCTCCGGCTTGCAACCATAAACCGCGCGGGAAAGTCAATATCATTCCCGCCGGTAGCATCATCGCAAGAACAGTAAGTGTCGCACCGAGAATTGCGCACTGTGAGTAGGTGACCACGACCTTACCGGCGGTCGCGATGTCCACGGCAAATGGCCCGAGGACGGTTAGTCCGATGCCCGCAAACAGCCCGATTGCGGCACTTGCCAATGTGGCTAGCTGAAATTCATTGCGGACTGGGCGGCCCATGGAACGTGCCGCAGCGAACCGAGGCCAGAGCGCTAGGCCCGCAGTGACGACTACTGACATTAGTGGCTGGAAGAATGTCCACAGAGCCGAATACACGGCAACCTGCTGGAGCGTCGACACATGGGACAGCACCAAGCGACCGCTCTGATAAACCACGGCGCCCCCTGCCGTCATTGCGATCATCGGCGTTGCCGTCCGGATCACTTCACCCAACACCCCACGTTGTGCACCTCGATGGTAACCGGCCGGCGCGCCTGGCATGGAGATGGCGGCAAACAGGAATCCAATCCAGTTGGTCAAGAAGACACCGAGCGACGAAACAGCGACGACACCCGCGGTTTGCGCGCCGAAACCCAAAGCCGCCCCGATGACGCCGAGCGAAAAGACGGGCGTCAGTCCCTGAATGATGACTCCGTGTACGTATCGACCGACGCCGAGGAGGATTTTTGTGCCTAGGCCGCCGGGCACCGAGAACCCGAAGATAGCCATCGCAATGCTGATCGGAGCGTTGAGGCTCGGGTCGGAAAGCCCGAGGAGACGGGGCCAGAGGCCAGAAGCGCCGAGAAAGACAGAGGTAGCCGCGATGAGGAAGGCGACGACGAACGAGATCGCTAGGCTCCGCCGAAGTATCGAGTGGAAACGACCTGGGTCTGTCTCCGCGACAGATGCGGCATTCGTGATAGCGGCGCCCAGTCCGAGGTCTGCGACGGGGAACAGGAGTGGAAGCCCCGCCACAAGCGAGTAGACAGCGAATGTCTGCGGCCCCAGCGCGGCGTTGATCAGCCGCGTCGTGAAGATCGTTGCGACTGCCGCGACGGGGAGGACTATCAAACGCGCGGACATGCCCGAGAGAAGTTCGCGGACCACCCCGCGTTGCTGTCCAGTCATCGTGGGGCGCGTGGGGACACTCGCCTCAGCACCCCGAGGACGGTGGAGCAGATATTCGCGGGATGCCGCATATCTCCAACAATGCCTTCAGCATGCTGTCGAGTGGGGCCCGCGTACGTTCATTCGGGATAGCGTACGCGCGACATTCTCCGCGGGCGTGTATGGAGCCGCTAACATCTGCTTTCAGCGTTAACACCGTACGGGGGGATTAGTAGCGATGAAGATTGAGCCGTGAGCGACCGAATCGGGATGCGCGTAGGCGTCTACGGGCTGGGCTACGTTGGCTGCGTCTCGGCGGTATGCCTGGCGTCGCAGGGGTGCCAGGTCATCGGTGTCGACGTGAACGCCGACAAGGTCGAGATGCTCGGCAGCGGGAAGGCGCCGATCGTCGAAGAGCGGATCGGCGACCTGACTTCTGAGGTCGTTGCCGCAGGAATGCTGAGGGTCACGACCGAGGCGCGAGATGCCGTAACTGAGTCTGATGTTTCTCTGGTGTGTGTTGGTACGCCTTCAACGCACACAGGGGAGCTGACTACGACGTTCCTCGAGCAGGTCACTTCGCAGATCGGGTTGGCTCTCGCGACCACGGACCGCTGGCACGTCGTTGTCTATCGCAGCACCATGATTCCGGGAACTTGCGAGAATCTGCTGATCCCCATGCTTGAAAGGTTGTCGGGGAAGCGCGTGGGCGTTGATTTCGGCGTCTGCGTCAATCCTGAGTTTCTGCGCGAAGGCACAAGTGTCGCGGATTTTTTCGATCCGCCCAAAACGGTTGTCGGGGCTAGTGATTCACGTGCGGCTGAGGCCGTCATGGCGCTGTATGCGAACCTGCCGGGGCCGCGCTATACAGTGGCGATCAGTGTCGCTGAGATGACAAAGTACGTTGACAACAGCTTTCACGCGTTCAAGGTGGCGTTTGCTAACGAGATTGGCGCCATCTGTGCGTCGCTCGGTCTTGATTCATTCGATGTAATGGACATCTTCCTGGCTGACACCAAGCTGAACTTGGGACCTGCCTATCTGCGGCCTGGGTTTGCTTTCGGGGGCTCTTGCTTGCCGAAGGATGTCAGGGCGCTTAACCACATAGCCCGACGCAACATCGTAGACACGCCCTTGATTGGAAATCTGTTGCGCTCCAACGAGAGTCACTTGCAAAGAGCTCTCGATTTGGTCATTGCCGATGGGCGGCGCAAAGTCGGGATCTTCGGTCTGTCATTCAAGTCTGGGACGGATGATCTCCGGGAGAGTCCTTTGGTTGAATTGGCGGAGCGCCTGATCGGCAAAGGATTCGAGGTGAAGGTCTTCGACGCGAACGTCACGCTGTCTCGGCTAGTTGGCGCGAACCGCGCCTATATCAGTGAACGGCTTCCACATATCGGCCAGTTGCTCGTTGACGACCTCGACGCAGTTCTTCGGCACGGCGAGATCTTGATCGTCGGCTCGCGCACACCTGAGGTCTGTGACGCGGTCACGCGGCGCGCGGCAGACCAGCTGGTTATCGACCTAGTGCGTCTACCTGACGCAAAACAGTTGAATGGCAGCGGTAGCTATCGGGGCATCGCCTGGTAGCGGGCGTTCCAGCCGAATGTCACGGCGGACCCCTTGAAGCCCGAGCTATCGTTGCAGCGGTTTTTGCGGGCCCACAGTGTGATGCCAAAGCGGGAACTACAATCGGTGGAAGAGCGGGGGAGGCTCATGGACGTAGCGCACTCTGGCCGGAGAAGGCACATTCTCATTCTGGTCGAAAACCTTTCGGTGCCTTTCGATCGCCGGGTGTGGCAGGAGAGCTGCGCACTGGTTGACGCTGGCTTCGAGGTGACTGTGATCTGTCCGGCTGGGGTGAATCGTGACCATCTCAGCGAGGAGGTACTCAACGGCATCCGCATCCTGCGCTACCCGCTGCGCCCAGCGGCGGGAGGACCAACCGGATATCTCCGGGAATACGCTCTCGCGCTCTGGCACACGTTGAAGCTTGCAGTGAAGGTCCGTCGGAAGGGCGCGATCGATGCTGTACACGCGTGCAATCCACCGGACCTACTCTTTCTCGTCGCACTGGCTCTTCGACCCTTCGGCACACGTTTCGTTTTCGACCACCATGACCTCGTGCCCGAGCTGTTCCAGTCGCGCTTCTCGCGTCCCTCGGCAATTCTGTATTGGGCGACCCGATTCGTTGAACGTCTGACTTTTGCAGCTGCGGATGGCGTGATCTCCACAAACGAGAGTTATCGGCAGGTGGCCATTGGCCGAGGCAAGGTGCCGCCAGAAAGAGTCACGGTCGTACGCAGCGCGCCGGATCTCAGTCGTTTTGTCCCGCGACCCCCAGATGACAGCCTGCGCAACAGCAAGCGCTACCTCCTTGCCTATCTTGGCGTCATGGGGCCCCAAGATGGCGTTGACTATGCGTTGCGGGCACTAAAGATACTGCGCGACGACATCGGTCGCGATGACTTCCATTGCATCTTCATGGGAGCTGGGGACAGCTACGCCGATATGGTTGCGCTGGCCAAGAGCCTGGACATCGATGACATCGCGGAATTCCCGGGTCGGGTTCCTGACGAGTACGTCCAGCGTTGCCTCTCGACGGCTGACGTTTGTCTGTCCCCGGACCCGCTAAACCCGCTCAATAACGTTTCGACTATGAATAAGGTTCTTGAGTACATGGCGATGTCGCGCCCGATTGTGTCCTTCGAACTCATCGAGGCCCGTCATTCGGCTGGCGACGCTGCAATCTATGTGTCAGCAAATGACGAAGTCGCGTTCGCGCGGGCGATCAGCGATCTCCTCGATGACCCCACGCGCCGAGCTGAAATGGGTCAGTTTGGGAGAAGCCGGCTCGAAAGACAGCTGTCTTGGGAGTTCTCCAGCCGACAGCTGGTCGCGTTCTACCAACGATTGCTCGGCGAACCGAACACCGCGGGCTACGCGCCCGGCCAACGAGTCCCCTGATGGTTCCTGAAGTCTCGTCTTCGATCGCCGGATGGGGCCGTTAAGCGATGAGGAAGTCTGCGGCCGTAAAGACGCACTTTGGTCTCACCGGCGCCCCTGGGTACTTCGCATGAGTCGTCTCAGCTGGTACGCACATCGGCTTCGAACCATGGGTGCACGCGAAGTCCTCTGGCGAGTAACCAGACAGCTACACCGCCTAAGAACTGGTGGCGGGCACACCGAGGGGACTGTCAAGTTGACCGGCTCGCTTGACGTGCGGACTGCGCTGGAACGCTTTCGGCTTGGTGATGGCCGCCCTGTGCTCCTTGATCGGCAACGCGCGCAAGCGATTCGCGCGGACTATCCAGCGCTTCTCGATTCGCTCTTGGAAGCGGCTGACAGCGCAATCCAACCCTCTTTTCGCTTCTTCGGTTATCCGGATGTGACGCTGGACCGGCCGATCGACTGGCATTACGACCCAATCTCCAATGTCCATTGGCCGCAGCTTCCGTCAGAGCGGATCAACCACCGTGTGTTTGATGGCGACGTCAAGTGGATCTGGGAACTCAACCGTCTCCAGCATTTGCCGTGGTTGGCGCAGGCCTGGCTCTTCACTGATGATGTTCGCTATGAGCGGGCGGCCTTCGAGCACCTGGATTCCTGGATCGACCAGAATCCACCCGGCCACGGCATAGCGTGGCGTGGCGCGTTCGAGGCTGGAATTCGCGCCGTCTCGATTGCGGTGGCTCTGCAGGGGCTGCGCGATTCCGCTGAGCTTACGGTCGACCGCTTCGACAAGATCCTCGCAGTCCTCAATGAAAGTGCCCGCCGTTGCTGGCAAGACCGCTCGCTCTACAGCTCTGCTAACAATCACCTGGTAGGCGAGATGGCAGGACTTGCTGTCATCGCGCTGATGTTTCCCGAGTTCCCACAATCGTCCGAGTGGGAGGTGTCAGCAGTCCAGATTCTGTGCGCCGAGGCGGAGAGACAGATACTGCCTGACGGGGTTGGCGCTGAACAGGCCATCGGCTACCAAATGTTCACCGTCGAGCTGATGCAGGTTGTCGCCGTTCTGCTGCTCCAGCGGGACGGGCGCGCGCCTCGGCAGCTTGTCGATGCCATCAGTCGTAGCACGTCGTTTCTTGCGGGAGTGATTGGACAAGACGATCCACCCCCGCGATACGGTGATGACGACGAGGGCTTCGCTTTGCGGCTCGGGCCCGAAGGCGTGCGAGACATTCGGGATCATCTTGGAATCGTGTCGGTCTTCGATTGGGCTTCTGCTGGTAAGGCATTCGGTAACGAGACATTGACTTCGCAGTGGTACCGCGTAGTAGCGCCCCGCTCATCATTGACAGCTTCAACACCCGTCGCGGAACCGCAGAGCTTCGTCGCACCTGATGGCGGTCTGGTCGTGTTACGCAGCGGACGCCGCCGCACCATGATGGATGTCGGCCCACTGGGGTATCTATCCATTGCCGCCCACGGCCACGCTGATGCGTTGGCCGTCACTGTGAGCGCTGATGGCCAAGAGATCATCGGCGATCCGGGTACAGGGAGCTATTACGGGCATCCAGAGTGGCGCTCGGCAATGCGGGGGACGCGCGCCCATGCGACTGTCTGTATTGACGATCAGGATCAGTCGATCAACGCCGGCGCGTTCATGTGGTTGCGGCACGCACGCACACATGTTCGCGAGATTGACTTGAACGCAGGAGTTGTCGACGCGGAACACGATGGCTACACGCGTCTTCCGGGCGGCCCTGTCCACCGACGCCTCTTGATCGCCCCCGGTGATGAGCCCTGGCAGTTGGTAGTGGATGTGGTCACCGGGACTGGCAGCCATGAGGTGAGGGCTTCCTGGCCACTTCATCCCAGCCTTGAGGTGGAGCGAATCTCATCCGGGCACAACGTGTCCCGGCAGGGTTCTGCCGTTCTGCAATTGCTGTACGCGTCAAATGCGCCGCTGGTGGTCGACGAGGTCCGAGGCGACACCATGCAGAACTTGGGCTGGTGGTCCGATCGATTAGAGAGCCGCACACCTTCGTGGTGGCTAGGCGCAGTCGCCAATGTCGAGCTTCCTGTCGTCATCGCAACCCTGCTCGCGGCATCCGACGGTTACAGAGCCGACGGCTTGTCAGTCGAGGTCGAGGGCGATCGGGTCGAGGTGCAATGGAGCGAGGAAGGTGAGAGGCGCGCGGTCACGATCCCGGTAAGGACTGGCGAGGTTGGAAGACTCGGCCGTGCAGTGTGGGTTTCGACGAGCTTATCCACCCGCGGAGGGATCTCTACATACGTCCGGAATGTGCGCGAGACAGATCTATGGCGGAGCTGGGACGTGCATCACGTGGCTACTCACTGCAACGGTGGCACGCTGACCCGGTGCGCAATGTTCGTGTACGGTTTCGGCGATTTCGTGTGGCACTTGATAACCAGACGGCCCCAGATCGCCCACATTCACATGTCGTCCTACGGAAGCTTCGTACGCAAGTTCTTGGTGATGTGGACGGCCAAAGCGTTCCGGCTTCCAGTGGTTCTTCACGTCCACGGGTCCCGGTTTAACGAATTCGCCGACGGTGCATCAAGACCGGGACGTCTACTGATCCGCACTGCGCTCGAGCACGCGGACGCAGTAATCGCGCTCGGGAGTCACTGGGCGGAAGAACTCCATCGGATCGCGCCCAATGCTCGTATCGAGGTAGTTCCCAACGCCGTACGGCTGCAAAGCAAGGTTCAACAGGACTCCGTCAGCCCTGCACACGTCGTGTTCCTAGGCGAAGTAGGGGAACGCAAGGGCACTTTCGCGCTTCTAGAGGCTTGGGCGAAATTAGTCGCACATACCGACTGCCCGCCGGTCAAACTGACAATTGCTGGTGACGGTGAGATCGATCGCCTTCGCAACAGGATCGCGGAACTCGGGATCGACGCAAGCGTTGAGGTGCGCGGCTGGTTGTCGGAATATCAGGTTGCGGCACTGTTGAACGATGTTCAAGTGCTGGTTCTGCCTTCGATGAACGAAGGGCAGCCCATGGCGATACTCGAGGCCATGTCCCGAGGCATATGCGTCGTCGCCAGTACGGTCGGTGGTATTCCCGAGATGCTGAGCGACTCCGCCGGCATTCTTGTCGAACCAGACGACACAGAGATGCTTGCGAGCGCGCTCCTTCAGGTCGTGAGTGATAGCGACGCACGGGCTCGTTATGGGGCATCGGCCTATCGACGAATTGAAGAGGAATTCAATATCGAGATAGCTGCAGACCGGATCGACAAGATCTACCGGACCATCTTGCAACGTAGGAACATACCTCGTGACTAAGGCATGGCAACTTCTGTCAATCTCGAGTGTGTCGTTGGGACGTGCGCGTCAGTCAGAACATCCACTCGGAGTGAGTCCTCGCGCGGTCAGACGCGGGCCCTGTAATTGCTGAAGGCATCGGGAACAGTCGCCCAACGGTAGGTGTCGCTGAACCAAAGCCGAGTGGTTTTGTCGTACGCGGAACGATAGAAGCCCTGCTTCCAGTACATGCCCGGATCACCGCAATATCCGATCTTGCGATCACGTGCGTCTACCACCTGTTGACCATCGAGCCAGAGCTGAACATACCCCGTGCCCGTGCATCCAAAATGCACCGCCATGACGAAGTCGTGCCACTGATCTTTGGCTAGGGCGCCGAGATCAATCGTCTCAGCGACCGTGCCATCCGGCTGTCCCCAAGGAGTCCAGTCACCGCCACCAAATAGTCCGAGAACCAGATCGGCATCGTCACTACCGAGGCGAAGCGACAGTGGCGCTTGGTTCCCACCACCGGAGGCATGGATCTGAACGAAGCCGTTCCAGGTGCCAGGCGGGCTCGCGAAGGCCGAGTCAATCAAGAGTCCCCAGGACATCACCAGTGTGTCCCCGTCCTGAAAGCCGCCCAGATCGGATGAATTGATCACTTCGGCGCGTTCCCCGCTATTCGACCCCGCAACTCCGTTGTCGCCGGGTTGGACTTCGACGCGCTGCACGATGCCCCGCTGATGCATCGGATCATCTACATACTGGACCCGATCGGGCGTCTTCACTTGGTCAGTCCAATAGGCATAGCTATCGACGCCCGCCAACAGAGTTTTGTAGGCGGTGTGGGTCAGGGGATCCGGCGCCACCGAAGGCGATATGGGTCCGCCAGCATTCGCGATCGCTGGGCTCACCTCGGAGCTACCAGAAAACAACGTCAACGTAAGCGCAGCCACTGCAAGCAGCGGAAAACTCCGGCTCAGTCGGCCCGGACTGCGCGACGCTTCCATCTAGCAAACTCTTCTCTCTCCCCGCCTGCGCCATCGCAACCCGACCATCGAGATGGCGACCATAACCAGAGTACGGGGGTCAGCGCGGACCGTCGAACTTCGAACCGTCCCCCTGGCCAGCTATCAACGGCGATAGGCGCCGATGCTTGGGGAATCTATGCAGGCCTATCAGGGTGCATCACAAGTTCGTTACGACTTGAGGACGGGCCCGACGCCTAAGGGTGTGATTGGTCTCAGCGAACAAATCTATGTGTCGGACGCGTCGGCCGCGCCTTCCCGGGCTGCTGAAGATCGGTCGCATTGCGGTCTGAACCGCGTGTGCTGAAGGTGACGTGTGCTGGGGGTGAATTGAAACTCTGACCACGTTGTGAGGGCAGGGATGCCGGCAATTCGGCCGAGGCCAGCGGTGGCGAGCAGCCCCGTAGCGCACCCGCCACTTTGAGGTCATCCGCCGATGGCGCCTCTGCCCTCGATTGACACGTCATGGGGCGTACGGCTAAAAAGCGGGCCGCTACTCCCTCTCCATCAAGTTCCCATAGATATCTATGCACTTGTCTCGCATCATTGAAATATCGTATTTGGCTGATGTTGTTCTTCCATTGACGCGCAGCGTGTCGGCGAGATCGGGAGATTGGATCAGGATCTCGATTTTATCGGCTAGCTGCTCTTCAGAGCACGACTTGAAAAGTAGCCCGTCGATTCCATCAGTCAGTATGTCGGCGGGACCCTCAATGTCTGATGCGATGACCGGCAATCCCGCGGCCATAGCCTCTACTAGTGCTAAACCAAATCCTTCATGGCGTGACGGTAAGACAAATATGTCAGAATTGCCAAGCATTGTTGCTACATCGCTTCTGCCCAGAACAAAATTGATCCGGTCATCTAGCTGTAGGGTAGATGTCAAGGTTTGGAGCTGTGGGAGCGTCTCGAAATCGCCAGTAGCTGGACTGCCCATCAAAGTGCATTCGACGTCCAAGCCTCGGTCAACGCAACGTTTTATCGCTCGCACGAGAATGTCTTGTCCCTTTTTCTCGAGAGACAATCTGCCCACCGATATAATTCTTGTTCGGGACCCAGAGGTCCGTAGCGCAATGGAGCCAAAATCCGCAGTGGGTATTCCGTTCTCGATCTGCTTTACCCGACGCAAACGAAGGGAACGTGCTTCTGCGGCGACTGACTGGGAGATTGCAATGGTGGCATCAATCATGGCGTTATGTAGGTACACCTCCCAGCGCGCCATGCTGATCTGTGTGTAATGGAAGGTGAAGACCAACTTGAGTTTCGTCATCGTGAGTCTACACAGCATCGCCCAATATTTTGAGCCGCGATTGTGTGAATGAATGACGGAAATTCCATGGTTCTGGATAATCTTCAACAGCGCGAGGAGGTATCTCGGATTCTTGCTAGCCTGCGGACGGTTGAGATAGTAGACGGGCACTTCCGTCGAGTTTAGTTCTGAAGCCAAGTCTGAGTCGATACGGTCATTCATAACAACGACGACCTGCGAAAAATTCGGCACGTCTGCGCAACTCTTTACGAAATTCACCAACAAACGTTCCGTGCCACCAACCTGAAGAGACGAGATGAGCTGCAGCACTGCTGACTGATTTGATGAAGATCCTCGGCTCATCAATCTAGTGGCAGTCCCATTCTGGTGGCCTTTCGTCATTCTATATGGCGGGTCAGCTTCGTATCGGGGGCGGGATAATTCCGCTAGCGGAACGGCGACTATTCATCTCGTGCACGGCAGCGCTCATTCCCGAAGCGCGTGCACGTGCTCTCGATACCAATTGATTGTTCGTTCCAAGCCCTCCCGCAGATCGATCTTCGGTGTCCAACCTGTTTGGGATAATTTGGAAACATCGAGGAGCTTTTGGGGGGTCCCGTCTGGTTTGGTCGCGTCCCAGAGGGTTTCCCCTTCGTAGCCGACGATTCCGGCAATCGTGTCGGCGATTTCCCTGATGGTCACATCCGTGCCGGTTCCGATGTTCACGTGTTGGTGTCCATCGTACTGTTCCAGGAGATGCAAGCAGGCACTCGCCATATCGTCGGCGTGCAGGAACTCCCGGCGTGGTGTGCCGGTTCCCCAGTTCGTCACCGACTCCCGGCCAGCTGCTTCGGCATCACAATAGCGTCGGATCAGTGCCGGTAAGACGTGTGAAGTGGTGGGCGAGAAGTTGTCTTGCGGCCCATACAGATTGGTGGGCATCACCGAGATCCACGGCAACCCGTACTGCCGGCGTACTGCCTGAATATGGATAATTCCGGCTATTTTGGCTATTGCGTAAGCATCATTGGTGGGCTCGAGGTAGCCGGTGAGGAGTGCCTCTTCACGTATGGGCTGCTCAGCGAATTTCGGATAGATGCATGAAGAGCCAAGGAAGAGTAGACGTTCAACTTCGGTTTCCCGCGCGGCATCAAGCACGTTGAGTTGGACCCGTAGGTTGTCGCTGAGGAAGTCTACGGGATAGGTGCTGTTTGCCAGGATTCCGCCCACTCTGGCCGCGGCGAGTACGACATATCGTGGCTTGACGTCCGCGAAGAACGCGAACACTGCATCGCGGTCTCTAAGGTCGAGTTCGGAAGATGTCCTGCCTACTATGGCGCGGAACCCGCATGCTTCCAGATGTCGAACCATCGCCGAACCTGCCAGCCCGCGGTGGCCAGCGACGTAAAACGTTGCGCTGCGGTCGAGTTCGGATGGGGTGAAAGCGACGTCATCGGCCATGGTCAGATCGTGCTTCTGGCGACCGGAGTGTTCCAACCAGGCAGCAGTACCTTATCTATCCACGGCTGTCCGGCGTAATTGAGTGCTTCGATGTCAGCGTCAACCATCAGGCGAGCGAGCTGGCGGCCGTTCACTGTGGGGACCCAACCGAGCTGGTCGCCCACCTTGCTCGGATCTCCGATCAGGGCGTCCACTTCGGTGGGGCGGATGTAACGCTCGTCGAAGCGGACGTGGTCCTCCCATGCGAGCCCAGCATGTCCAAATGCCTCTTCAAGGAAGTTCCGTACCGTAATGCCCGTCCCGGTTGCCAAAACATAATCGTCAGGATCGTCGGCTTGGAGCATTCGCCACATGCCCTCAACGTATTCGGGGGCATACCCCCAGTCGCGGATGGAGTCGAGGTTTCCCATGTAGACATGCTCTTGCAGTCCCGCCTTGATGGCAGCGACAGCCCTCGTGATCTTGCGCGTTACGAAAGTCTCTCCGCGACGGGGTGACTCATGATTGAACAGGATCCCGTTCACCGCGAACATGCCGTAGGCCTCGCGGTAATTCTTTGTAATCCAGTAGCTGTACAGCTTGGCCGCCGCGTAGGGCGAGCGGGGATAGAACGGTGTGCTCTCGTTCTGCGGGGGCGGTGTGGCACCGTAGAGCTCCGAGGACGACGCCTGATAGAAACGCGTTTCGATGCCAGACAGACGCACGGCCTCAAGCATGCGGATGGTGCCGGTGCCGGTGGTATCTGCAGTGTGCTCGGGCTCGTCGAAGGAAACTCGGACGTGCGATTGAGCCGCCAGGTTGTAGACCTCGTCAGGATCAATACGAGCCAGCAATGAGACCATGCGGGCGCCATCGCTGAGATCGCCATAGTGCAAGAACATTCGCGCGTCAGGCGCGTGCGGGTCGACGTACAGGTGGTCGATACGAGAGGTATTGAATGTCGACGCGCGACGTATCAAGCCATGGACTTCATACCCTTTACTCAACAGCAGTTCGGCAAGATATGAGCCGTCCTGTCCGGTGATGCCGGTGATCAGGGCACGTTTGGTCATTGATTCCTTGAATCCCGTGTAGTCGCCTTAGGTGTCTGCTGAGGTTCCGCGTCAGCCGCATCGGCGGTCTCGCTACCGTTTGCCGACGTGCGGTCTGGGTCAGTCGCGGCGTGGTCTCGGACCATTAATTCGGTCACGCCCTCAGTGACGGAGGGCGAGCGGAGGGGCGCCTCCCCGTAATAGCTGTAGTTGTAGGTGTACTCGGTACCGCTTCGGGCCGATGTCATGGTGAACGCTGCACCAAGCACCTTCGCTCCAATGCTGGTGAGATTGCCAATGGCCTGCGTTAGGTGCTCGCGCTTCGTCTCTCCCTGTCGCACCACTATCAGTGCACCGTCAGAATTGGCGCAGAGTACTGCGCTATCGGTGACTGCCAGCAACGGCGGCGAATCGATGATTACGTAGTCGAATTTCTCCCTCAGTTGGCTGAGGATGTTTTTGGCAGCTTGTGACCCGAGGAGCTCGCTGGGATTCGGGGGAGTGGTACCGGAGGTTAGAACAGTCAAGTTGGTGAATGTCGTCGTCTGCAGAACTTCAGACAGCGAGACTGAGCCGCTGAGCACGGTGCTGAACCCCACAGATCCGATGAGGTCGAGATACTTGTCGACTGAAGGTCGGCGAAGGTCGCCATCCACCAGCACCACATTGTGTTCGGCCTCGGCCAACGCCAGCGCGATGTTCACTGCGGTAGTGGACTTGCCTTCACCGGGGGATGCACTCGTCACGACGATTACGCGCGGCGGATCGTCCACATTGAGAAATTGCAGATTGGTGCGCAGCTTACGAAAAGACTCCGCGACAGACGAGTTGTTCCCTTCGAACGAGATTGCAGCCCTTCGTCGTAGTTCCTTGTCGATCGGGATGCCGCCGACCAACCCAACACTGGTGATCGTCTCAAGGGTGCTCCGCTCCTTGACGGTGTTGTCGAGTCTGTCGCGAACGAGAGCTAGGCCCACGCCGAGCGCTAGCCCTCCTGCAAGACCAGCCAACAAATTGCGGAACTTCTTAGGTGAAACGGGGCTAGCGGGTAGAGACGCACGTTGTTCGACGACAACCCGTGCATTTGGCGTTGTCCCCCCTACCGGCGTCTCCAATTCTCGTACCAGCTCCACGAATTCGTCCGACAAGGCGTTGGCAATGTCTCGTGCCCGGGCGGGTGACGGGTCAAGCACTGAGACGTCGATGAGCACGGTATTTGGCTTCGCAGCTGCACTGACTTTGGCTCGCAATGATGCTGCAGTCATATCCAGATTGAGTCGGTCGATAGTGCGCTGCGCCAACGTTTCGCCCATGATCAACTGCGCGTAGGACAGCACCTTCTCCTGAGATAAGCGGTTCCCCTGATATAGGTCGCTCATTGATGATGCGGAAGATGCCGAAACATATAGCTGGGTCGAGGCTCGGTACTGTGGGGTGGCAGTCAGCGTGTAGGCAATCGCAGCCAGAACCGCGACGAGCGTTGTCGCGCAGACCGTAATCCACCGCGTCCGTAGTACTTTGACGTAGTCCTGAAGGTTCACTGACGCTTGCTGCTCTCTATCGGGTTGCCATCCACGCTGTAGTTCGTCATGAACATTGTGGCACCGTTGCTTTCGTGGTGACTGGCCCCACTAGCGGCTGTGTCGGAACTCGCGCGGCGCCTGGAACCGTTGGCTCGGATAGCTGAAAAACCAGGTCTTCTGTCTGCCCTGCCGGTATCACCGCTTGAGCTTCGAAGCTTGGATGGCCGCGCTCAGTATCGGTGTGCACGTCAATTGGAACGCCGTTCGACGTGACGCTGACGAGCGTAGCCCCCTTGGTCGCGAGCAAGCGAATGGAGGTAATCATGGTTCCCTTGGGAATGGCTTCTCTGCCGGCCTTTGGGAAAAACCCTAGTCGTCCGGCTACGTTGTCAGGCAGGGATTCTGGGTTGGTGACGGTGTTCTTCAGCCGAACGGTCACGGTCGACCTCCTAGTGTTGCCATAGCACCCGTCTGCGACGTACTCGATTTGCCGATCGAGGTAGTAATCCAGCTTATTGCCACCGAGATTGTTGAGGACGATTTCGGCATAGGGAGCTGGATCGTCGGGAATTATGTGCGCCAACGGTGTCTGCTCGAGCAGTGCCTGTTCCTCAGGGTACGAGCTCCACACCGCGATCCGACCCTCGCTAACCGCACGTCCCATGGCGTCCAGCAGGGCGCGTGGCGACTTCACCTTGCCGGTGATCTTCTTGACGACTTCGGCGGCAATGCTTTGAAGGTACTTCTTGCGGGCGGGCTGATCCTTTTCATCGGGGTATCGGATGTAGGCAGTCGATTCCGTCAGCTCCACGGCGTTGTCTGCGGTCACCGTTTCCCCATCCGGCATGACGATAGGTCCGGTAGCGCCGAGGATGTAGCTCAGTGCAACCGGGTCGATAGCAATTACTCCGTCGACCTTCAGGCCTGCTTGGTCTGCCATCGATTTCCAGATCTGCGCCGCGTAGGGAAAGTGCGAGCTCTGATTGGAATTGCGGTAGTCGGTAGTGGGGTTGGTGAAACCGTACTGATTGTCGAATTCGGGCCCAAGGCTGATGGGCGCGAACTTCCGGTTGAAGTCGGTGTTGGGCGCCAGGGCGTCGACGCCCGGCTTGCCGTCGTCGAAACGCACCACGCCGAAGCCGCCGAGCAGCCCACCGGTCCCGCGGGCCTCCGCGTTGGTTTGGAAGCCGATGAAGTAGCTTCGTGGACCGTCGGCGCCCAGCATCGACGGTGCCAAGCGAGCTGCGAGTGCGGTGTTACTCAGGAGTTTCGCCAAATCCTGTGTCTGCGTTTGCAATTGAGATCGTGCGGTGTTGATGGCGCCCAGGTAGCTGGACTCTGAGATCGCTTGAGCTTCGGTGTTGATCCGGCCCGCATCCGTCGCGATCTTGCGTAATGCAGGCTCTTCAGTGCGCAGCGCTACGACGTCCAGCCGGCCATCGTTCAGCAGATGACTAGGAGAGACCGAGGTGCCGGCGTCCGCGATCGGCTTGAGCACATCGGTCGACAGGTTCAGCACCACATCGGAGATCTGCTGACCCGTCTTGAACGGGCTGCCCAGCCACGGCACACCTGCGGCGATGTCCCATGGCAGCGAATGAGCCGCATTGCGGGCAGCTTGGGCTTGCGACTGAGCGTCGGCGGCGAAACGTGAAGCATCTGCGGTATTACCCTGCAACAGCGCAGTTTTGGCTTGCTGGGCGCTGGTGCGTGCTTGCTCGAGATTCGACTTCGTCGCGAACGCCTCGATGCCCAGCCATACGCCAAATCCGATGAGCAGCACCACTATCGCGAGTGGCCACCGAACACCGCGGCGCTTGAACCACGGCGGCGCCCCATCCTCCTCAGCGGGTGATGGCGCACCGTCACCGTCGGTCACACGTCGCGAATGAGCTTCCACGCAGCTAGCTTCTCCTACTTGAATGTGTTTGTCCGCGACAACGCGCGGCTTCACGTTTTGGCCCCAACCCAAAAACGGCCCGCCAGTTGGCACCGAGGCCAACGGCGAGCCGTTCTTGATTGCAGAGAACGCTATCCGGAGGTGCTGTACGGGCCGACGTGGGTGGCTCGGGCCACCGCGTACGCGACGTTCTGCGTGGCGTCAGCCACGGCGATGAAGACGTTGCCGATCGGCGGACCGATGACGGGGATGGTGCTGATGTACTGACCGACGAGCTTGATCACCCCAGCGGTGGTATCGAGAAGCCCGTAGGCAATCGTGCCGGCGATCTGCACCGTCACCTTCACCAGGTTTCCGATGGGGCCGAGGTCGTCGGTGCTAGAGGCTGCCGATCGAGAGCTGCCCGACGTCGTCGGAGGGGTGGGTGTGGGCGTTGGTGTTCCGCTCGGGGGCACTGAGGCGCCAGAGCCGGGTGTACCGGAACCGGAGTTCGAGCTGCCCGTGCGGCCGGAGTGGCCGGTGCCGGTTGAGGTGCCGGGCGCGCTCGGCGTGCTTGACGAGCCGCCGGTGCTGGGCGAGCTGCCCGCGCCGGGGGAGCTGCTTGAGCCCGACGAAGAGCCGGGGGAAGTGTTCGATCCGGAAGTAGTCCCGGACGAGTTGGACTTGTTGCTGGATCCAGAAGCTCCGGAACCGGGGCCTTCTTGTGCAATGGGCGCGAGGCCTGGCGCGGCGTGCGCGACCACCGCGGGAGAAATTGTGGCTGCGGCGCTCAGCGCGACGGTGGCTAAGCCTGCTTGAATCTTTTTGGACAATGCAGACGACATAATCCAACCCCCCCTTATTGGCCCCTATTGCCCGACTCCGAAAGTTTAACGGCCAGCCCTAATGATCTGTCCGACGAGCTGATCGTACCGTACCTGAGCACTGGCTGAGACGTCAATAGAAACTCGCACTTCAACGGCCACTTTCAGCCGTCTGTGCACCCGTTCGGGACGCCCTGGAGAGCGGCTGGGCTCGAGCGGCTCGTGGGGTTGGACCCATTGCCGCTATTACCGTTATCGCCGTGTGATTTGCTGATCGAGTAACCGATCCCAGCTGACGTCGAAGTGGGTCG
This sequence comes from Mycolicibacterium anyangense, assembly GCF_010731855.1. Taxonomy (NCBI): domain Bacteria; kingdom Bacillati; phylum Actinomycetota; class Actinomycetes; order Mycobacteriales; family Mycobacteriaceae; genus Mycobacterium; species Mycolicibacterium anyangense. The sequence goes on from NZ_AP022620.1 coordinate 5,156,066, forward strand.
ACGGAATTCGGTGACACGGTAGGTGTTGGGCAGTCAGCCGAACCGCTTGATTGTTCAACTTAACAACGGCTGAATCGCTAGATTCCCACCGACCACGCAAAGCCACTGATATCGCGCACCGTCGACCCGAATACGTCCGGCATGACAGCGGGAAACAGCAGGTCCCCGCCGTGGCAGGTGCCCACCACGATCCGCTCGACCGCAGGGACGCCGGCGGCGAGCAGCCGGCGGTAGTAGAGGAGTCCTTCGTCGCGCAGCGGATCGAGCTCGTTGACGGAGATGACGTGCGGCGGCAATCCCTCCAGCTCTTCAGCCGAGGCTTGTCCGGCCCAGCAGGTCACATCGTTCACATGTGTCCCAGACGGGTCATAGAGCGATCCCAGCAGCGCTGCTTGCTGGCAGCTGATGAAGTAACCGTCGTTCTCCCGCAGCGACGGGAATTCCTCGGGGTAGTCCAGCCACCGGTTCGAGATATACGGGCACTGCGCATAGGCGCCGGCGATCTCACCGAGCCAGCCTTCCCGCTTGGCTTTGTGGACCACGGTCAGCGTCAGGTTCCCGCCACCGGACTCGCCCGCCACGATCAGATGGCTGACGCCCAATTCGGCGGCGTTGGCGTACACCCATCGGGTGGCCGCCGCGCAGTCGTTCAACCCCGCCGGATAGGGATGCACACCCAGGCGTCCGGCCGAGTTCCGGAATTCGACCCCGACCGCCACCAATCCGGTGGCTGCCAACGCCTCACGCAAGTGGCGATAGGCGGCATCGGCCGCACTGCCGATCGCCATGCCGCCGCCGTGGAAGTGCACGACCGCCGGCAGCGGGCCGGACACCTGCTCCGGCCGGCTGATGAACAAGGTCAGCTCGTTGCCGTCCCCGCCGGGAATCGTGACCGTGGTGGTGGTGACACCGGTCGGTGCTGGGGCTGCCAGGGCCAGCATGTCGAACACCGCGCCGATGGCCTCCTCGGCGGCGGCCGCGTAGCCGAGTCGGTGCTCGATAGGGGAGTCGACCGTCAGCGGGGCCTCAGGCAGCGCGTCGGCCAGCCCGAGTGGGGCGAACGCCGCCACCATCCGGGGATCGGATCGGGGATCGGTCCCCAGGGTGCACTTCGGATCAGCGAGTCGACCAGCCGTCATGAAGCGGAGCGTAGCCCGCAATCAGCCCCCGCATTCGGCGATTCGCCGTCGGAGAAATGCCCGCCCGGGTTCAGAGCCGTTGCGTTCCAGCGCGTTCCGGTACCACTCGGCGGCGTCGCGGTGACGGCCCGCCCGGCGCAGGAGATCGGCGCGCACGGTGGCGGCCAGGTTCGATCGGGCCAGCCGCGGGTCATGGGCCGACGTGTCCAACGTGGCCAGGCCGGCCTCGGGTCCGTCCCGCAGCCCGACCGCCAGTGCCCGATTCACCCGGACGACGGGGGAGTCGGTGAGCTCCAGCAGCCGGTCATAGGCCAGGCAGATCGTTGCCCAGTCGGTCTGCTCCCAGTCCGGTGCGGTCGAATGCACCGCCGCGATCACGGCCTGCGGAAGATACGGTCCCGTCGAGCCCTCGGCCCGGCGCAGCGACGCCAAGCCGCGGGTGATCTTGCCGCGATCCCATCGCCGGCGATTCTGCTCGTCGAGCGGCACCAGCGCCCCGGTGCTGTCCACCCTGGTGTGTCGCCGTGAATCGTGCAGGAGCACAAGGCCATACAGCGCATGCGCTTCGCGCTCATCGGTCATCAATGCGCACAGTTCGCCAGCCAGCCGTACCCCCTCGTCGCACAGCTCGTCCCGGATTGCCGACGGCCCGGCCGTCGACCAATAGCCTTCGGTGAACACCGAGTAGATGCAGGACAGCACATGCGGCGTGCGCTGTGGCAGCAGGTCGGCATCGGGAACCCGTAGCGGGATATTGGCGTGGCGAATCTTGTTCTTGGCCCGAGTGATTCGCTGACCGACGGCGGCCTCGCTCTGCAGCAGCGCCCGGGCGATCTCGGGCACCGTCAAACCCGACACCAGTCGCAGCGTCAGCGCCAGTTGTGCGGCGCGGTCCAGAGCGGGGTGGGCGCAGGTGAACATCATCCGCAATTCGTCGTCGCGCACCGGGTGCACGTCCGACCGGTCGGTACGGGCCACAATATCGTCAAGCACGGCCGCCAATTCCTTTCCCGGCCGCAGTGATTCGCGTCGGAGCCGGTCGCGTGCCCGGTTGCGGGCGGCCGTCACCAGCCATGCCCCAGGGTTGTCCGGCAATCCGTCCCGTGACCACGCGCGCACCGCGTCCGAGCAGGCCTCCTGGACGGCGTCCTCGGCGACCGACAGATCGCCCGACCAACGGGCCAGCGCGGCCACCGTCGGACCCCACTCGCGCCGGAAGACGCCATCCAGGGACTGCATCGCTAGAGCTGGGCAACGCCCGCCAGACGGCGCAACTCGATCGCCGTCGCCGGGATCATCGACGCCAGCTTGGCTGCCTCGTCACGATCCGCCGCCCGCAGCAGATAAAAGCCGTTTGCCACTTCGGCGCCCTCGGCGAACGGACCGTCGGTGAGAAGCACCTCGCCGTCGCGCACCCGGACGGTCGTCGCCGTGCTCGGCGGATGCAGCGGCGCGCCGCCCAGCACGTGGGCACCCGCCGCGGCACCAAATTCCACATGCCGGGCGGCCATCGCATTCCATTCGTCGCTGCCGGGTACCGCAACCTCGGCGGCCGGCTCCAGCAGCAGCGCCAGCCAGTCCGAACCGGTAATCGGCTGCTCGGGAGCATTGAAGTGCACGATCGGCCAGACCTCGACCGCGCCATAGCGCGCCGCCGGTACCTGCTTGGCCAGCTCGAGGGCATCGTCGAGATTGTCGGCCTCGAAGACGTAGAAGCCGCCCGCGACCTCGGCGCCCTCGGCGAACGGACCATCGGTGATGACCGGGTGGTCGGGGCCGCCGTCGATACGCACGCCCTCGGCCGCCGGGCCCAACGCGTCCCCGCCCCGGATGGCCGAGCGAGCTCGCGCATGGAAGTCGGTATAGGCCTGCATCTCGGCCTGGAAGTCCTCGGGCGCCAGGTCACGCGGCGGCGTCTGGAGAAGTGCGAAGTAGTACATCGTCTCGTCCCTCAGTCAGGAGCAGAACCCGTCGTCCCACTCTCTACCTGATCGACGAATGGCGAATGCCGAATCCGACACCCGTGCCGAAAATTACGCAGCAGCTCCCGGCTTGAGGTACGTCACCAGGCTCACGTCGAGCGCCTCATCGAGGTAGTAGTACTGGCAGCCGGTCAGATACCGCATGTAGTTGTCGTAGCTTTCGACGCCGGCCGCCGCGATGGCCTCGTCCTTGTGCTGCTCGAGGCGGGCCGCCCAGATGCCCAGCGTCTTGATGTAGTGGTTACGCAGCGACAAGGGCTCGGGGACGACGAACGCGGCCTTCTCGCCGTGTTCGACCAACATCTTGGTGCTCGGGATGCGGCCGCCCGGGAAGATCACCTCGGCCATGAACTTGGCGAAGCGCGCCAGCTCGAAGGTCAGCTTCTTGCCGCGGGCCTGCAGGTCATCGGGGTGGTAGCCGCAGCTGCTCTGAATGGTCATCCGGCCGTCGTCCGGCAGGATGTCGAAGCACTTCTTGTAGAAATCGTCGAAGCGCTCGAATCCGAAGTGTTCGATGGCCTCGATCGACACGATCCGGTCCACCGGTGCGTCGAACTGCTCCCAGCCTTCCAACCGCACATCGAAAGTGCGGTCGCTGTCGGCCTTGGCCAGCAACTGGTCGCAGTAGGCCTTCTGGTTCTTCGACAACGTCAGCCCGATGACGTTGACGTCATACTTCTCCATCGCGCGCTGCAGGGTCAGCCCCCAGCCGCAGCCCACCTCGAGCAGTGTCATACCGGGCTTGAGATCGAGCCGGTCGAGGTGCTGGTCGACATTGGCGATCTGGGCCTCGGAGAGGGTGGCGCTCGGTCCGGTGAAAAACGCGCAGCTGTACTTGCGAGTCGGATCCTGGAAAACCCCGAAGAAGTCATCCGACAGGTCGTAGTGCGCCTGAATTTCCTCGAAGTGGGGGCGCATGTCCTTGGTGTCAGTTGCCTCGGGCATGGTTGTCAAAACCTTCCTTAATGTTCATCGCCACGGCCCCCGCATGTGGCGGTGTGTGGTGGTCAGTATGCCCCATGTGACGCACACCATAGCGTTACGCCCCACCGGCGTCCTGCGAAAATGATGCTCTAGCTGTGTGTTTGCCGGGGCTCTTTCTCGAGCGTGAATTGGTCGACATCGATGTACCCAATCCGGAACGCTTGTGAACATCCGGTCAGGTAGCGCATGTAGCGGTCGTAGACCTCCTGCGACTGCACCGCGATGGCCTGGTCCCGGTTGCTCTCCAGGGCAGCCGCCCAGTGGTCCAGCGTGCGGGCGTAGTGCGGCTGCAGCGATTGCGTCCGGGTCAGGGTGAAGCCGGCCGCCGCCGAATGCTCCCCGACCTTCTCGATCGTCGGCAGCCGCCCACCCGGGAAGATCTCGGTCACGATGAACTTGACGAACTTGGCCACCTCGATGGTCAGCGGCATACCGCGCTCGGTCATCTGCGGCAAGGTCAGCGCGGTGATGGTGTGCAGCAGCATCACTCCGTCATCGGGCAGCGCCTTGTAGGCCATGGTGAAGAAGTCGTCGTAGCGGTCGAAGCCGAAATGCTCGAAAGCGCCGATCGACACGATCCGGTCGACGGGTTCGTCGAACTCCTCCCAGCCCATCAGCTCGATCCGCTTCGTGCGGGGGCTCCCGGACTCGGCGAACAGCCGGGCGACGTGGTCGCGCTGGTTCTTCGACAACGTCAGCCCGATGACGTTGACGTCGTAGCGCTCCAAGGCGCGCAGCATGGTGGCACCCCAGCCGCAGCCGATGTCGAGCAAGGTCATCCCTGGTTGCAGACCGAGCTTGCCCAGGGCCAGATCGATCTTGGCCAGCTGCGCTTCTTCCAGCGTCATGTCGTCGCGCTCGAAGTAGGCGCAGCTGTAGGTCTGGGAGGGGTCGAGGAAGAGCCGGAAGAAATCGTCGGACAGGTCGTAGTGGGCCTGGACGTCGTCAAAATGGGGTGTGAGCCGTTTGGGCATTGTTTCGGTGCGCCTTTCGCAAGATGCTTAAGGCAGCAACCACGTATCGCCCCCGACACGATCAGCGATCACCGCTGTATTGCAGAGCCGAGCTTAACCCAGCAATCTGAGACTAGCTCGCCTCGGAGAAGGTGGTCTTCAGCTCGCCGACGATGTCATCCCACAATTCCTCGGGCAGATCGTGCGCCATTCCGTCGAACAGCACCAGGCGGGCGTTCGGAATCGCCGAGGCGATGGAGCGCCCACCTGACGGGCGCATCAATTTGTCTGCGCGGCCGTGAATGACGACGGTGGGAGCGCTGATCTGCCTGTCGTAGCGCTTGAGGCTGCCGCTACCCAGTACTGCCCCGAAATGCCGCGCGATGCCCTGCGGGTAGTAGGCCCGCTCGTAGGCCTCGATCGCCTCGGCGCGCAGCTTCTCCTCGCTTGCGGGGAAACCCGGCGATCCGATGATCCTGCTGACGCGGATCGAATTCTCGACGATCACCTCACGCGGGGAGTCCGGCGACGGGCCCTTGATCAACGACAACAATGCTTGTGGCGCCGGCGGCGGCAGGAACGCAGAGTTGTTGGAGGAGAAGATGATTCCCAGCGCATTGGTCCGCTGCGCGTAGCGGGCGGCGAAGATCTGCGCGATCATGCCGCCCATCGACGCGCCGACAACATGAGCTCGGTCGATGTCCAGATGGTCCAGCAGGCCGGCGGCGTCGTCGGCCAGATCCTCGAGGGTGTACACCGATTGGCTGGGCTTGCCGACGAAGGAGCGCAGCAGGTTCGGCACCAGCGCGCCGCCCGCCCGCTGCCCGTGCAGCTTTGACGACAGGCCCACATCGCGGTTGTCGTACCGGATGACGCGGTGGCCCTGATCGACCAGTCGCTCACAAAAGCCGTTGCGCCACAACAGAAGCTGAGCGCCCAAGCCCATGACCAGCAGCACCGGCGGATCGCCGGGGTTACCCATGTCCTCGTAGTAGATCTCGAGGTCGTCGCTGATGTGAGCCGTACCCGAGCGGATTTCCACGATGCTCAGACCTCGACGTCGCTCTGGTGTTCCCGGCTGACCTCGACCATGAAGTTGGCGAAGTATCCGGAGAATTGCGGATCATTCATCATCTGCCACTTCGGCGCCAGCAGCTTCATGTAGCGCTCGACGTAGAGGAACTGCTTGCCGATGAGCACCAGCTCACGCGGCAGCTTGACGTCGTAGGCATCGGCCAACGTGGACAGCTGCTTACCGATCTCCGCATAGGACATGTCGCCCAGGGATTTCAGCGTCAGCGGCTGGGCGAAGGCCTCGAGATCCTTGGCAGCCTGCGCCTCGGGCTTGACCGTGCCCACCGCGCCGAGCAGCACCACGATCTTGCCCGCGGCCGCGTGGTCCTTCTTGACCAGCAACGCATAGACCAGTTCTCGCAAGAGCCAGCGGGTCCGCGGGTCGATGCGGCCCACGATGCCGAAATCCAGGAACACGATCTTGCCGTCGTCGTCGACCAGCAGGTTGCCCGCGTGCAGGTCGCCGTGGAACAGGCCGTGCCGCAGGCCGCCCTCGAACGTGGAGAACAGCAGCGCCTTGACCAGTTCGGTGCCGTCGAAGCCCTTCTTGCGGATCTCCTTGACGTCATCGATCCGCACCCCGTGCACGCGTTCCATCGTCAGCACCCGCTCGCTGGTGAACTCCCAATGCACCTGAGGGACGCGGATGTTGCGGCCCAGCGGCGATCCGTGCAGCCCGGACACCCAGGCCTCCATCGACTGAGCCTCGATGCGGAAGTCCAGCTCCTCGGCGAGGTTGTCGGAGAAATCGGCCACCACGTCCTGGGCCGACAACCGCCGGCCCAACTTGGCGAACTCCACGAGCTGGGCGAACCGCTTGAGGATCTGCAGATCGGCGGCAACCCGTCGCCGGATCCCGGGACGCTGGATCTTGACCACCACGTCCTCGCCACTGTGCAACGTCGCAAAGTGGACCTGCGCGATGGAGGCGGACGCGAACGGCTCCTCGTCGAAGTGTGCGAACAGCTCAGCCGGGTCGCCGCCCAGCTCCTGTTTCAACAGCGCGTGCACTTCGGCGGTATCGGCCGGCGGAACCGAATCCAGCAGACCACGGAACTCGCGGCTCAGCGGTTCGCCGAAGGCGCCCGGGCTGGAGGCGATGATCTGGCCGAATTTTACGTAGGTCGGGCCGAGCTCGGCGAAGGTCTTCGGAATCTCCTTGATGACCTTGTCCTGCCAGGGGCCGCGACTGGGCAATTTGGTCAGAACGCGGGCCCCGGTGCGGGTGAGCTGCCAACCCGTCGCACCGATGCGCGCGGCCTCGATCGGCAGCGGAACCCGATCGAGCTTGGCGACTTCGCGGTGTTTGGTCGAACTCATTCTTGCCAGTGTGCCAAAAAGCTTCGCTACTCTTCCAACTTCAGCAGTTAGCTCTCGTGCTCCTCGGCGGCTCCGCCTCTGTCCGGATGGACCGAATAGTGCCGGGTCTGATTCCCGCCATTGCGCTTGGCCCGATACATCGCGCTGTCGGCGTCGATGATCAGCTCCTCAATACACGAGCGGGGATCCAGCGCTCCGATCTCGTCGAGGCGGGCGCTGGCCGACCCGACGCTGGCGGTCACCGGCACCGCGGCAGACGCCACGGCGTCGCACAGCCGCTGCGCCAGCGAGTGTGCGTCGTCGTTCGCGGTGACCGTGGCGACGACGAACTCCTCGCCACCGTTTCGGGAGACGATCGCTTCTTGCCCGGCGCTGGCAACCAACACCTGTGCCACGTGCGCGAGCACGCGGTCACCGGCGTCGTGGCCGTGAGTGTCGTTGACCGCCTTGAAGGCGTCGAGGTCGATGAGCGCAATGGACAACCACGCCGGACCGCGTTGCGGCGACCGAATCAGATTGAGCGTCTGGTTGCGGAATGCACGCCGGTTGAACAGTCCGGTCAACGGATCGCGATCGGCCTGCACCAGATCCGTGCCGAGCCGGTAAACGAGGCTGTAGACACCAACCGGCACAAAGAGGTTGGACAGCAGTACCGCTATCACCGCGACGACGGACAGCGCGAGGTGGCCATCTCCAATCAGCCGCGTCACGTCGATCAGGACAACCGCGGTGACAAGGACGAAGTTGTAGAGCATCAGTTTCGGGCTCTGGAACAGCGCCAGGAGCGATCCCGCGATCATGAATGCGTACGTCGAGATCAACGATGACCGTGGGTCAGGCAGCAGAAGGCAGATCATCGCGATCGACGAACAACACCCGATGGAGAAAGCGATGAACTCGCGGTGCGTCGGCCACCGCACAGCCCAGAGCAGCACCGCGAAGACGCCGAAAAGGGTGGGCACCCAGGCGACTGCTCTGCCGACCCCGACCGCCCCGTCCCGACTGTGCAGCAGCATCGACAACGAAAGCACCGGGCCCGCCACGACCACGCCCATCACCAGACGGGCCTGGCCCACGATGCCGCGGGCGCGCAGGTAGCCGGTCAGCCAGTCATAGCGGTCCGGATGTCGCCACCACTGCCGCACCACGTCTGACACCCAGTTCCCCCGCGACGTCGTTACCTCGATCGGTCATGAGGGTAAACGCTGGGTGACCCGACGGCACCGCAAAGCACCGAGTCTGTTACTCGTTCGCCGGCGTCCACGGCGTCAGCCACGGTTGTGGCTCCCATTTCTCCACCGCCGCCACGAGCTCGTACATGGTCGCGCCGTCAATGCTTTCTCGGATGATGTCGGCATGTCCGGCGTGCCGGGCCAGTTCGCTGACCACGTGGAGAAACACCCAGCGCACCGACCACGCCTCGACATCGGTTGGGAACCACGGGGCGTCCCGGGGGACCGGGACGGCGGCATCGAGATCTGCCGACTCGACCAGACGCAGCGTGTGCTCGTTCTGCCGGGCATACCCGTCGAGAACCTGCGCCAGGGTCTCGTCGGGACGCATGACGTACTCGTCGGTGTACTCCTGCTGGCGTTCCTCGAAGGTGCGGGTGTCGTCCGCCGGTTCGTGCGGGGCGGCCATGACGCGGCGCATCCAGCTGCGTTGCATACCGGTGGCGTGCTTGATCAGCCCGCCGATGGACAGGGCGCTGGCAGTCGGGGTGGCGCGGGCTTGATCGTCGGTCAAGCCGTAGGCGACCGCGACAAACGCGCCCTGCTGGTACGACAGGAACTCGCCAAGGGCGTGGCGTTCGTCGCGGACAGGTCGGGCGAGTGCGGGCATGTCAGATTCCTTCCCCGTGGGTGTGGCTGTAAAGGTCTCGCAGACAAGCTATTTCGGCGCCGTGATGGATCACCTCACGGTTGATGTGGAGGATCAGCGCGGACATCGGATGCTCGGAGTAACCGTGTTCGGCCGGGCCGCACGGCCGGCCCAGATCGTCGTCACTCAATGCGCGGACCCCGGTGATCCAATTCCGGTAGGCGTCATCGAGCTGATGCAGCGCCGTCTGCGCATCGGCGGCATAGTGCCAGCTTTGGTAGTCGGCGGGCGGGCCGGCGAAGTGGGCGTGATTGCGCATCGCGAGTACACCGACGATGACGTGTGCCAACCGCCAGGCGATGGTGGTGAACGGTTCCGGCCGTGGCGGTGGGTAGCTGAAATCGACGGCGCCGTCGGGATGCACCGTCCAGCAGTTCCCCACCGGCTGCCAGAAGTATTCGGCGTCGGTCAGACCGTCCAGGCGCGGGCGCAGTTGGTGGTGCCAATGCCAGTCGAGCTGATCGGCAAGGGATGTGGTCCAGGGCATGACCCCACGCTGTCACGGTAAGCGGACAGATTCTGTCCGCAGACTGCGCGACACTGGGGACATGTCCCAGACGACGAGCCGGGTGCTGCAGCTGCTGGGATTGCTGCAGTCGCGGCGGGTATGGACGGGTCCGGAGCTGGCCGAGCAACTCGGCGTGACGACGCGCAGTGTGCGCCGCGACGTGGAGCGGCTACGCGAACTGGGGTATCCCGTACATGCCAGCACCGGGCACGGCGGCGGCTACCAACTCGGCGCCGGCGCCGCACTGCCGCCGCTGCTCCTCGATTCCGACGAGGCGGTCGCCATGGCCGTCTGCCTGCGGCTGGCTGCCGGCGGCAGCGTGGCAGGCGTCGGGGAAGCGGCGCTGCGTGCGCTGAGCAAGCTCGACCAGGTGATGCCGGCCAGGCTGCGGGCTCAGGTGGCGGCCCTGCGCGGCGCGACGGTCACCCTGACACCCACCGCCGAGACCCCGGTGGACCCGGACACCCTCATGACGCTGGCCCGTGCCTGCCGCGACCGCGAACACGTCGATACCGGCTACGTGGACCGGGCCGGGATGACCAGCAGCCGGCGTCTGGAGCCCTACCGGCTCGTCACCACCGGGCGACGGTGGTACCTGCTGGCCTACGACCGCGACCGCGACGACTGGCGCAGCCTGCGCCTGGACCGGATGACCGACGTGCGCTCCCGGGGTACCACCTTCGCCGGCCGCGAGGCCCCTGACGCCGCCGACTACGTCGGCCGGGCGATCAGCGTCGCGCCCTACCGCTACCCGGCCAGGGTGCGTTACTTTGCTTCGAAAGATGTTCTTGTGCAGCATTTCTCGCCGTCGTCGGTGACCATCGTCGATGACGGTCCCCACAGCTGCGTCGTCCTCACCGGCGCGGACGACCCCCAGCGGCTGGCCCTGTACCTGGCGATGCCCGGCATCGCGTTCGAGGTTCTCGACCCGCCCGAAGTGGCGCAGGCGGCGGCAGCGGCGGGCGCATTGCTGGCAGGTGCGGCCGGGCGCGCCGGCCCCTGATCGTCGACGTCTCGCCGCGCTGACGGGTCTCGCCACGTAGATTGGCCGCGTGCGTGTGACCTCCGCGGAATCGACGGAGCTGTTCGTCGGGCCTCCTGACGCGCCGCTGCAGGTGGTGCGGGTGGGCTATGTGGGCGCCTCCGGGACGGAACCACTGACGATCTCCGGCGAGGGTGTGTCAGGGCAGGCCGCCATGGCGGCCGGCGACGGTGTCCTGGAAGTACCGGTAGCCGTCGAGCGGGCCATGGTGGGGGAGAAGCGCTCGGCGCGGGCCGGCGAGTTCGGCTTCGAGTTCACCGTCGCCGAGCCGGGCTGGACGATGTACATGATCAGCCACTTCCACTACGACCCGGTCTGGTGGAACACCCAGGCCGCCTACACGAGCGTCTGGCACGAGGACCCACCCGGGCGCGCCAAACAGAACAATGGCTTCGCCCTGGTGGCCGCGCACCTGGAGATGGCCCGCCGCGATCCCGACTACAAATTCGTGCTGGCCGAAGTCGACTACCTGAAGCCCTATTTCGACACCCACCCCGAAGACCGGGCCGACCTGCGACGGTTCGTCGACCAGGGGCGCGTCGAGGTGATGGGCGGCACCTACAACGAGCCGAACACCAATCTCACCGGTGCGGAGACATCGATCCGGAACTTCGTGCACGGCATCGGTTTTCAACGCGATGTGCTGGGCGCGCGACCCGCGACCGCATGGCAGCTCGACGTGTTCGGCCACGACCCACAGTTCCCGGGGATGGCCGCCGACGCCGGCCTGACATCGAGCTCCTGGGCCCGCGGACCGCACCATCAGTGGGGGCCGATGGCCGGTGACGGTGATCCGCGACGCATGCAGTTCAGCAGCGAGTTCGAATGGATCGCGCCGTCCGGGTTGGGCCTGCTGACCCACTACATGCCCGCGCACTACTCGGCGGGCTGGTGGATGGACTCCTCGGCCTCACTGGCGGAAGCCGAGCGCGCCACCTACGAGCTGTTCGCCGGGCTGAAGTCGGTGGCGTTGACGCGCAACGTGTTACTGCCGGTCGGCACCGACTACACCCCGCCTAATGCCTGGGTCACCGAGATCCACCGCGACTGGAACGCCCGCTACACCTGGCCGCGGTTCATCTGCGCGGTGCCCAGTGAGTTCTTCGCGGCCGTCCGCGCCGAAGCCGACGAGCGTGGGATCGCGCCGTCACCGCAGACCCGGGACATGAACCCGATCTACACCGGCAAGGACGTCTCCTACATCGACACCAAGCAGGCCAACCGCGCCGCCGAAGATGCGGTGCTCGGTGCGGAGCGATTCGCGCTGTTCGCCGCGCTGCTGACCGGGGCCCGTTATCCGGAAGCCGCACTGGCCAAAGCCTGGGTGCAGCTGGCCTACGGCGCTCACCACGATGCGATCACCGGTTCGGAGTCCGACCAGGTGTACCTCGACCTGCTGACCGGGTGGCGGGACGCCTGGGAGATCGGGCGGTCTGCCCGCGCCGGCGCGCTGGACCTGCTGTCGCGCGCGGTCGCCCCGTCAGCCGGCTCGCTGGTGGTGTGGAACCCGTTGGCGCACAACCGTACTGACATCGTCCACGCACAGCTCGAGAAGCCGGTGCGCACCGGGGTGACGGTGGTGGACAGCGACGGCCGGGAGCTGCCGGCCCTGGTGTCCGAGGATGGCCACCGGGTGAGCTGGCGAGCCGTCGACGTGGGGTCGGTGGGCTGGCGGACCTATCGCCTCAAAGAGTCCGAGCAGGCGTCGGCCTGGGAGCCGCTGGCTGGTGTGGAGATCGCCAACGACTACCACCGGCTGCGGGTCGACCCCGGCCGGGGCGGTGGGGTGTCGTCGCTGCTCGACCTGCGCTCGGGCGCCGAACTGATCGCGCCGGGGCGGGTCGGCAACGAACTGGCCGTCTACGAGGAATACCCGGCACACCCGCAAGCCGGCGAAGGGCCGTGGCACCTGCTGCCGAAGGGTCCGGTCGTGTGCTCGTCGGCCTTCACCGCGGAATCGGTGCAGGCTTACCGAAGTCCGCTGGGCGAACGAATCATAGTGCGCGGCAAGGTCAGTGACGAACTGAGTTACCGACAGGTGCTGACCCTGTGGCACGGTATCGACCGGGTGGACTGCCGCACCACCATCGACGATTTCACCGGTGCCGACAAACTGCTGCGGCTGCGATGGCCATGCCCGGTGCCCGGCGCGCTACCCGTCAGCGAGGTCGGCGACGCCGTCGTGGGCCGCGGATTCGGGCTGCTGCACGACCACGCCTCCGGAGCGGACCGCGCCGTGGACACCGCGGAACATCCGTGGACTCTCGACAATCCGGCTCACGGCTGGTTCGGGCTGTCCTCGGCAGTCCGCATCCGAGTGGGTACCTACACCCGGGCCGTCTCGGTCGCCGAAGTCGTGGCGCCCTCGGAAGACTCGGCGGCCGAGGTGGCGCGCGACCTCATTGTTGCGCTGGTGCGGGCCGGGGTCACCGCCACCTGCAGCAGTGCGCCGCGTCCCCGCTACGGCCACCTGGAAGTGGACTCCAACCTGCCCGATGCCCGCATCGCGCTCGGTGGACCTGACGAGAACGCCTTCACCGCAGCGGTTCTCGCCGCAGCCGATCACGTCTATACCGCGGAACTGCATCGGCAACTCGCGGCAGGCGGCCAGGCCAGAGTGTTCGTCCCCGCCTCAGCACCGCTGGATCGGGTGTGGCAACCCGATGCCGATCTGCGTGACGTGCTGGCGCTGCCGGTCTTGATCGTGGCCGGTCACTGGGCGGGCGGACTGAGCGACGCGGTCGCTGCACTGGTCGACGACCTCGACGACGCCGAGATCACCGTCAGCCAGGATGTCCCCGGCGGCAGCGGCGATTTCGCCGCGCGCACCGTCGCCCTGATCAACCGCGGGGTCCCCGGATTCGCCGTCGAACCCGACCACACGTTGCACAGCTCGCTGATGCGGTCCTGCACCGGGTGGCCGTCGGGGGTGTGGATCGACCCGCCGCGGCGCACCGCGCCCGACGGCTCCAACTTCCAGCTGCAGCACTGGACGCACGAGTTCGACTTTGCCGTGATATCCGGGGAGGGGGATTGGCGCCGCAATGACATTCCCTCGCGCAGTGCGGAATTCAACCACCCGATGATGGTGGTCGCCGCCGGACAGGCAGCCGGTGTGCTGCCCGCCGACGGCTCTCTGCTGAGCGTCGAGCCCGCGGGTGTCGCCCAGCTCGGCACGCTCAAACCCGCGGGCAATCCGACAGCCGTCGGCAGCGTGGTTACCGTCGACCCGGCCGAGGTGACGATGCGCCTGGTCGAGACGCGCGGTGCAGCGGTCGATATCACCGTGGCGTCCGGCGTCGGATCGGTATCGGAGCTGGCGGCCGCCGACCTGCTGGAGGCTCCGCGCGGCGCGGCGCGCCAGGACCTGCACGGCTACCAGATCGCTACCCTGCGTGCCCGCCTTGACGTCACGCCGGTACTGGACTGTGCCGGTGCAACGTTGATCTCCGATGCCGAAGCGGCCCAACCGCTCTATGCCCGCTACTGGCTGCACAACCGTGGCCCGGCGCCCCTGGGTGGCCTCCCGGCTGTTGCGCACCTGCACCCCGAAGCCGTCGCGGCCGGCCCGGGCCAGACGGTTCGGCTGCGCCTCACGATTGCCAGCGACTGCAGCGACGGGGCAGTGAAAGGTGTTGTGCAGCTACGGCTTCCGCGTAATTGGACAGCTGATTCCGCGGAGGTCGGGTTCACGCTGCCACCGCGCGGCCACGATGCGGACGACATCCTGGTCACCGTGCCCGCGGATGCCGAACCCGGTGACTACCCCGTTCGCGCGCAACTCACCCTGCGCGGCGACGTGCCACCCGCGTGGCAGCAGACCGTCGAGGACGTCTGCGTGGTGTCCGTCGGAGCGCCACCCGGCCCCGAACTGCTGCGGCTGGCCTCGGATCCCGAGGATGTCGTCGTCGCCCCCGGACAGCGCGCCCGAATCGTGGTGTCCGTCGAGTCCCTCGCCCGCGCCGACCTGGCACTGGAGGCCCATCTGATCAGCCCCTGGGGCACCTGGGAGTGGATCGGTCCCGCGGTGCGTGGCGAGGTGTTGCGGGCCGGGGCGACCGTCGACGTCGGATTCGACGTCGCACCGCCGCCGGGCCAGGAGCCCGGACAGTGGTGGTCGCTGATCCGGATCGGTTGCGCGGGACGGCTGCTCTACACACCGGCCGTGGCGGTGACGGTCCGATGACCATTGCGGCCACCGTCGCCGGAGACCCCATCGACGTCCGCGATATCGATGCGCGCGAAGCGCTGTTGCGCACCACACCCCAGGTCGCCGCACTGCCGCGCCCCGGCACCAGCGAGGGTCGCCAACTGCGTCGCTGGCTCACCCAACTGGTGGTGACCGAACGGGTCATCGCGCGGGAGGCACAGGTGCTGGCAGTGACCGTCGACGCGTCCACCCCGACCGAAGACCACCTCCTCCCTGACCTCACCGCTCGCCTGGAGATCGGCAGCATCGCAGCCGCGGTGCTCGCCGAACCGCTGGGCCGCGCCGTGTTCGCCCGCGTCACCGCAGACGTCGATGTCGCCGAGTCCGACATCGACGACTACGCGCAACGCAACCCCGGTCGCTTCCCGGTGCGTCGAGAGCTCGCCGCACATCTGCGCGGCGCCGCCCGTCGTCGCGCCTTCCGGATGTGGCTCGTCTCCCGCAGCGCCGAACTGGTGTGGCTGGCGCCCGGCTACGAACACCCCGGCGACCCCCGCCAACCCGATAACACCCACAAACACTGATGGCCGACACCCTGGTTCTCGACATCGGTGGCACCAAGATCGCCGCCGGCTTGGTCGACCCCGACGGTCGGCTGACGTTCCAGACCCGCGAACCCACACCGCACTCGCCCGACCCCGACGTGGTGTGGGCGGCCGCCCAGCGCACCATCGCCGCGGCGCTCGCCGAAGCGGGGGCAGCGGTGGCCGGTGTGGGGATCTCGTCGGCGGGACCGATCCACCTGCCGGACGGAACCATCAGCCCCATCAACATTCCGGCCTGGCGGGGCTTTCCGGTCCGCGACCGGGTGAGCGACGCGGTGCCCGGGGTTCCGGTGCGCCTCGGCGGCGACGGGGTGTGCATGGCCCTCGGCGAGCATTGGCGCGGCGCCGGCCGCGGCGTGGGGTTCATGCTGGGCATGGTGGTGTCGACCGGCATCGGGGGTGGTCTGGTCCTGGGCGGCGCGCCCTACAACGGGCGCACCGGCAATGCCGGCCACGTCGGGCACGTCATCGTCGATCCCCAGGGGCCCCCCTGCAGTTGTGGGGCGCGGGGATGTGTCGAGGCGATCGCCAGCGGACCGCATCTGGCGGCCTGGGCACAGGAACAGGGTTGGGCCGGTGCCGACGCCAAAGAACTGGCCGAGGCTGCCGCAGCCGGGGATGACATTGCGCGACGCGCGTTCCAGCGGGGGGCCAGCGCCATCGCCGCGATGATCGCCTCGGTCGGGGCGACGTGCGACCTGGATCTGGTGGTCGTCGGCGGGGGAGTGGCCAAGGCCGGGCCGGTGCTGTTCGATCCGCTGACCGCTGCGCTGCGCACCTATGCCCGACTGGACTTCATCGCCGACCTGCGGGTGGTTCCGGCGGCGCTGGGCGGGGATGCCGGGCTGGTCGGGGCCGCCGCTCTGCTGCGTGGGGCCAGCTGAGCGCGAGCAGCCGCAAAATCGCACGTTTCGGGCCGTGCTGGTGCGAATTTGCGTCTGCTCGGCGGGGGTTACGGCCGTCGAAGATGACGGTCAATGCGTTGAACCAGACGCTGCGGGTGGCGCCGGATGTCGTCGACCACGATGGGAACGACCGTCCACCCCATTTCTTGCACACCGGCGAACCGTGACTTGTCGCGGATCATCTCCATGCGGCCGGCGTGCCACTCCACGCTGTCGTATTCAGCTGCGACCCGTGCCTCGGGCCACGCGAAATCGACCCGCCACCGCTCGCCGTCGATCCCGTGGATTGTGTACTGCAACTCGGGTCGCGGCAGACCGTGGTCGACCATGATCAGCCGGGCCTCACTCTCCATCGCCGACTCCGCGCGGGCATCTGCGAGCGGCAGCAGGGTGCGGACCGCTGCTATCCCACGACGGCCGCGCTGGTCGCGGACGGCCTGCTCGAGATCGGCCCTGCCACACCACCCCGAGCGCAGCGCTGCATCGAGAGTGGCCAGCGCTCGAGGTCTCCTCAGCTGCCGGGCCACCTCCACCGCCGTCCAGGCCGGGGCCGTCGCTCGTCGGCTCGCCACGACGTGCACGGGGGCGCCGGCACGTTGGTGAACCACCAGTCCGGTGGTCGATCGCGTCCGTGCTCCGCCGTCCAGGATGTGGACCGCCGTCGTGTTTTCGGTGTCGAAGCCATAGAGGGCCGCTGCGGTTCCCATCGCTGCGACGGTGTCGCGGCCGGTGAGCAGGTCCAGGGCGGCAAGCCGGTGCAGCAGATCGGGCTCGGTCCGGGCGTACACCCCATGCCATACCCGGACCAACTTGCCCTTGGCGACCTGAACGTCGAGCTGCTGTCGGGTCATCACAGTGCAGAGTTGGGCTGTGGTGGCCACGCCGCCGGTCTGCTTGAGCAGAGCGACGGCGTCGGAGAACACGGGAGAAGGATGTGCGATACCGGCCCGCATCCGTGTGCAGCGCGGCTTCACCCTGTGGATAGGGGCGCGAGCAGCCGCAAAATCGCACGTTTCGGGCTGTTCTGGTGCGATTTTGCGTCTGCTCGCGGGAAGAAGGGGGGAGCGTTTTGGCTGATCGCGGGGGATCAGGCTATTCTTGTCCAGTTCCACCGAAGACCGTCGGTCACCGAGCAATCGGTTGAAGGTCCTGGACATCCAGGCGGCCCACGCAGGAGGACGAGGCTCGACCGTCATTTTCGTGCGGTTCCTTCACGCCCCGGCCCATCTGCGTCCGGGGCGTTCTTGTATTCCAGGCTCTCCGGCGGTGAAACCATCACGAGGAGGCAAGCATGGCCACAGCTGACAAGGCCACCGCGGTCGCCGACATCGCCGAGAAGTTCAAGGAGGCGACGGCCACCGTCGTCACCGAGTACCGCGGCCTGACGGTGTCCAACCTTGCCGAGCTGCGCAGGTCGCTGGGTGCTGGTGCGTCGTACACCGTCGCCAAGAACACCCTGGTGAAGCGCGCCGCGTCCGAGGCCGGCATCGAGGGTCTCGACGACCTGTTCGCCGGACCGACCGCCATCGCGTTCATCAACGGCGAGCCCGTCGACGCTGCCAAGGCGATCAAGAAGTTCGCCAAGGACAACAAGGCGCTCATCATCAAGGGCGGATACATGGACGGCAAAGCGCTGTCCGTGTCCGAGGTCGAGCGGATCGCCGACCTGGAGTCGCGCGAGGTGCTGTTGTCGCGCGTCGCCGGCGCCCTGAAGGCGAAGCAGTCCCAGGCCGCGGCGCTGTTCGTGGCGCCCGCGTCCCAGGTCGCGCGCCTGGCCGCAGCTCTGCAAGACAAGAAGGCTGCCGACGGTTCAGCAGAACCCGCAGCCTGATCAATCCACCCCCAACCCATCAAGAAAAGGAACCACCATGGCAAAGCTGTCCACCGAAGAGCTCATCGACGCCTTCAAGGAACTGACCCTGCTCGAGCTCTCTGAGTTCGTGAAGGTGTTCGAGGAGACCTTCGACGTCACCGCGGCCGCTCCGGTCGCCGTTGCTGCCGCCCCGGGTGCCGCTGGCGCTCCGGCCGAGGCCGCCGAAGAGCAGTCCGAGTTCGACGTCATCCTCGAGGGTGCCGGCGACAAGAAGATCGGCGTCATCAAGGTCGTCCGCGAGATCGTCTCCGGCCTGGGCCTGAAGGAAGCCAAGGATCTGGTCGACGGCGCTCCCAAGCCGCTGCTCGAGAAGGTCACCAAGGAAGCCGCCGAGGATGCCAAGGGCAAGCTCGAGGCCGCTGGCGCGACGGTCACCGTCAAGTAATTCCAGCTTCCACGAATCCCCCGCGGGCCATTGCGCCCGCGGGGGATTTCGTTTTTTGGGCAGAGAGTTCACTGATCGATCACGGGTAGGCACACAAAGTGAGTGGCTGCCAATCTCGTGCGCTACAGTGACTCAAACCACAGGTCGTCGAGCCAGTGGTACTTGGGTGTGGGCGGAAGGATCTCGCGTGGGCATTGGTATTCAGGTCGAGGGATTGACCAAGTCGTTCGGTTCTCAGCGCATCTGGGAAGACGTGACGTTGGACATCCCGGCGGGCGAGGTCAGCGTGCTGCTCGGTCCGTCCGGTACCGGTAAGTCGGTGTTCCTCAAGTCGCTGATCGGTCTGCTGCGCCCCGAGCGCGGCAAGATCATCGTCGACGGCACCGATATCATCCAGTGCTCGGCCAAGGAGCTCTACGAGATCCGCACCCTGTTCGGCGTCATGTTCCAGGACGGTGCGCTGTTCGGCTCGATGAACATCTACGACAACACCGCCTTCCCGCTTCGTGAGCACACGAAGAAGAAGGAGAGCGAGATCCGTCAGATCGTCATGGAGAAGCTCGACATGGTGGGCCTCGGTGGCGACGAGAACAAGTTCCCCGGCGAGATCTCCGGCGGTATGAAGAAGCGCGCCGGTCTGGCCCGCTCGCTGGTGCTCGACCCGAAGATCATCCTCTGCGACGAGCCCGACTCCGGTCTGGACCCGGTGCGTACCGCCTACCTGAGCCAGCTGCTCATCGACATCAACGCCCAGATCGACGCCACGATCCTGATCGTGACGCACAACATCAACATCGCTCGCACCGTGCCGGACAACATGGGCATGCTGTTCCGCAAGCACCTGGTGATGTTCGGCCCGCGTGAGGTGCTGCTGACCAGCGAGGAACCCGTGGTCAAGCAGTTCCTCAACGGCCGCCGCATCGGCCCCATCGGCATGTCCGAGGAGAAGGACGAGTCGACGATGGCCGAGGAGCAGGCGTTGGCCGACGCCGGTCACCACGACGGCGGTGTGGAAGAGATCGAAGGTGTGCCGCCGCAGATCCAGGCCACCCCGGGTCTCCCCGAGCGCAAGGCCGTCGCCCGCCGCCAGGAGCGGGTGCGCCAGATCCTGCACACGTTGCCGCCGGCGGCCCAGGAAGCGATCCGCGACGACCTGGACGGCACCCACAAGCTGCCGACCCACACGTTCGCCGGCGAGCCCGCGCACGCCGCGCACGCCGAGGACGCCACCAGCTGAGGCTCGGCGACCGTCCTGGTTGCCGTTCACCCCGCTCGAGCCGGGACGACGCGCTTGCGTCGTCCCGGCTATTTTTTGGCCTCCGCCGGTCTGACCAACTTATGACGTGTCCGCTCGGCACAACGGATTCCGTGTACCGAATGCCGTTGTTGTGAGTACGTTTCCGACATCGTCAATAGAGAGGCTGAGGTGGATGGCGGAGCGACGCGTCTTGCTGGGCACGGGTGCAGTGGTCGTCGGATTGGGTGCGGCCCTGCTGGCCGGGTCGGGGGCGGCGCACGCCGACGGCACCGACGACGGCTCGGGCAATCAGCAATCGTCGAGCGGCTCGTCGGCCTCGAGCGGTAAAGCCACCGGCGGCAGCAAGCGCGCGTCGAAGAGCGCTACCGGGCCCAAGTCGGCAGCTGCCAATTCCGACCGCAAGTCCCCGCGGACCTCCCTCGACAGCCAGACGACCAAGGCCACCACCCCGTCCACCACAACGCCATCGACGCCATCGACCACCAAGACCGGCACCGCCACTGAGCAGGACACCGAGCAGTCCGCGACCCCGGCTGCCGGCGTCACCACCACCTCGTCGACCAGCGCTGCGGTGGACACCGGCGCGAGCGCCGCGCCTCAGACCGTCCCGGTATCGGTGGCCGTCGGCACGTCGCGGCGAGCCGCCGAGGCCGCTGCCCGCCAGGCCCAGATCAACCAGATCCTCGCCTCGGCCGGCACCATCACCGCCAGTGCGAGCTCCACCGCCGCGCCCACCTCGGGCCTGCTGGCCACCGCGATGCTCAACCTGCTCTCCGGTCTGGGCGTCGCACCCAGGAGCGCCGCCCCCACCGAGCCGTCGGCGCCGGTGACGAGTTCGGCGCCCCTGCTGCCCACCGACAGCAACGGGGTCACCGGCGTACTTGTCGGCCATTCCCGGCTGGAGCTCCCGGGTGCCTTCATCGGACAGACCGTCGCCGCCGACTGGTACTTCCCGACCCAGGCCGACGGCAGCGTCGACGCCCAGGGCGTGATCTGGCTGCAGCACGGCTTCGCCGCGACGAACACCTTCTACTCTGCGCTGGCCCAGAACCTGGCCCAGCAGACCAACAGCATCGTGGTCGCCCCCACCTTGTCGTCCATCCCGATCACCTTCTCCGGCGGCTGCCTCACCTGTGAGGTCACCCAGCAGGACGCCGCGGCACTGCTGGGCCCGGACCGCGCGACATTGTTGGCCAGTGCGACCGCGGCCGGATTCACCGGCACCGCCCTGCCGGAGCGCTTCGTGCTGGCCGGCCACTCGGCGGGCGGCGGCTTCGCCACCGCGGTGGCCGACGACTACCTGGAAGGCAACGACAGCCAGTACGACCCCAATGACCTGGTCGGCGTGGTGATGTTCGACGGCGTCTCCAACGGATCCCTGGACGGGGCGTTCGCCACCCAGGTGTCGACGCTGGCCGCCGCGGGCAAGCCGATCTACCAGATCGCCGCCCCGGCGCAGAGCTGGAATCTGTTCGGCGCCACCACCAATGTGCTGGCCGCGACCCTGCCCGGACAGTTCATCGGCGTCGTGCTCCAAGGTGGCTCGCACGTGGACTCCATGCTCGGGGTCAACCCGCTCTTCGACTTCGTCCTGCAGCTGGTGACCAAGGCCGTACCCGCGGGCAACACCCAGGCCGTCTACACGCTGTCCGACGGCTGGATCAACGACATGTACTCCGGGGCGACCCCGCAGACCCCCAAGTACGGGCTCTACGCCGCCTCGAATCAGCAGATCATCATGGGACCGACCGCGGCCGTCGGGCTGCCCGCGGCCGAGGCCAATCAGCTGTCGTTCGGTGATTACCTCGTCAAGGCACTGATCGACACCGTCGGCGGAATCTTCGGATTCCACCTTCCGGCCCCGGTCAACGGCGGCAACAACGGGCTGAACCCCAACACCCCGGTCGCCACCGTCGGCAACGGTGTCACCGGCGTGCGCACCGGATCGTCGGTGCTCGACATCCCCGCGGGGCAGAACGGCTACGCCGCCCCGGCCGACTGGTACTTCCCGACCCAGGCCGACGGCACCGTGCAGGCCAACGGCGTGATCTGGCTGCAGCACGGCTTCCTCGGCTTCAAGGACTGGTACGCCAGCATGGCCCAGGAACTGGCCCAGCAGACCAACAGCATCGTCGTGGTGCCGAACATCTTCTGGTTCGACAACCCGCTGTGCCCCGGCTGCTACCTCGGCGGTGCGGTGATGCGCCAAGCCGTCGCCTCGATGTTCCAGGACAGTCGCTCGGCGCTGAACATCAGCGCCAACGCCGCCGGCTTCCAAGGCACGCTGCCGGCGAAGTTCCTGCTCACCGGGCACTCGGCGGGCGGCAACTTCGCCACCGCCGTCGGCGCGCTGATCACCGACACCCCCCAGAAGGACAACCTGATGGGCGTGGTGATGTTCGACGGAGTGTCGCGCAACCCGCTGTTCACCGACTCATTGCAGGCGCTGTACAACGCCGGCATCCCGGACTATCAGATCGCCGCACCGCCGCAGTCGTGGAACGCCTACGGCGTGGCCACCGAACTGATGCAGTTGTTCTACGGGCCGAAGGGTCTGTTCTACGGGGTGCAGATCGACAACGGTTCGCACACCGACGTCATCGCAGGCAACAACCTGTTTGCCTGGCTCGGTGAGATTGCCAGCTCGATCATCGTGCGGCCGTCACCGCCGGGCGGCAAGGACGCGGTGCGCACCTTCGCCTCGGGCTGGATCAACGACATCTATGCAGGTAAAGGCCCCACCGACCCGGTCTACGGGATCTACGGCAACCCCAACGACGGCACCTATGTCCAGAACCAGCCGATCGTGATGGGTCAGGCCGGGGCCACCACGCTGCCCGCCCCGCCGCCGGTGAACGTCACCGAGTACGCCAACGGCCAACCCTGGTATGAGCAGGGCAGTGTCAAGCTGCCGTTCGCCTGGGGGCTGGTGAACACCACCGCGGTCTACACGCTGAACTCCGACGGCACGGTCAAGGTGCAGAACTCGGGCAACTACTTCGGTCCCAACGGCCCACTGTCCCAGATCACCGGGACCGCGGTGTCGGTCAACCCGGCCTTCAACACCCGCTTGGACGTGGGCTTCTTCGGCAGCACGCCGAGCAGCGCCGAACCCGGCAACTATTGGATTCTCGATTACGACCCGAACTACCAGTGGGTGATCGTCAGTGACCCGACGAGCTTCTCCGGCTACATCCTGACCCGGGACAAGACCATCTCCGACACGCAGTACGACACCCTTGTCACGCGGGCTCGCCAGCTCGGCGTCTGGGGGCCGATCACCCGGACCCAGCAATACCCGACCACGCTCTAGGCCCGAATGACGCGGTCGAAGTTTTCCACACCAAACACCGCGTTATCCCTTGACGGAAAGGCGCAAACGGTCCAGTCTGTTGACCAGCATGTGTGCGTGGGTAGCTAGTTCGCCAGCCAGCGCCAGCAGACCCAGCATGCGGTTGTTGAGGAATGCGCCGTTCTGCGCTATTGTTGGACGTTGCGCTGGCTGCCTCCTGCCCACCTCAACCCGCACCTGACACCGTGGTCCACGTCTGAGCCAAGACTTCCAGCTCAGAGACCTATTTGCGTGCCGTGTGCGTCGGGGACAGGCCCGGTCCTTGAGGACGCCAGCCTGAACCGACGCAGATCTCGCGGCGTACCGGAGGTTCTCCGGGTAGTCGCATTAGGTGCTGGAAGGATGCATCTTGGCAGTCTCTAGCCAGAGCAAATCAACTACTACTTCTAACTCCGTCCCCGGAGCACCGAAACGAGTTTCTTTCGCCAAGCTGCGTGAGCCCCTTGAGGTTCCCGGCCTGCTTGACGTCCAAACCGATTCCTTCAAATGGCTGATCGGTGCCGACGAGTGGCGTCAGAAGGCGATCACCCTGGGTGACCCCAGCCCGGTCGGCGGCCTCGAAGAGGTCCTCGCGGAGCTGTCGCCCATCGAGGACTTCTCCGGCTCGATGTCCCTGAGCTTCTCCGACCCGCGTTTCGACGAGGTCAAGGCTCCGGTCGACGAGTGCAAAGACAAGGACATGACGTACGCGGCGCCGCTGTTCGTCACGGCCGAGTTCATCAACAACAACACCGGTGAGATCAAGAGCCAGACGGTCTTCATGGGGGACTTCCCGATGATGACCGAGAAGGGCACCTTCATCATCAACGGCACCGAGCGTGTCGTGGTGAGCCAGCTGGTCCGCTCGCCGGGTGTCTACTTCGACGAGACCATCGACAAGTCCACCGAGAAGACGCTGCACAGCGTCAAGGTCATCCCGGGCCGCGGTGCCTGGCTCGAGTTCGACGTCGACAAGCGCGACACCGTGGGTGTGCGTATCGACCGCAAGCGCCGCCAGCCGGTCACCGTGCTGCTCAAGGCGCTGGGCTGGACCTCCGAGCAGATCCGCGAGCGGTTCGGCTTCTCCGAGATCATGATGTCGACGCTGGAGAAGGACA
Organism: Mycolicibacterium anyangense; assembly: GCF_010731855.1. Taxonomy (NCBI): domain Bacteria; kingdom Bacillati; phylum Actinomycetota; class Actinomycetes; order Mycobacteriales; family Mycobacteriaceae; genus Mycobacterium; species Mycolicibacterium anyangense. The sequence goes on from NZ_AP022620.1 coordinate 5,180,574, forward strand.
ACACCGCCGGCACCGACGAGGCGCTGCTGGACATCTACCGGAAGCTGCGCCCGGGCGAGCCGCCGACCAAGGAGTCCGCGCAGACCCTGCTGGAGAACCTGTTCTTCAAGGACAAGCGCTACGACCTGGCTCGGGTGGGCCGCTACAAGGTGAACAAGAAGCTGGGGCTCAACGCCGGCCAGCCGATCACCAGCTCGACGCTGACCGAAGAGGACATCGTCGCCACCATCGAGTACCTGGTGCGCCTGCACGAGGGCCAGCCGACGATGACCGCCCCCGGCGGCGTCGAGGTTCCCGTCGAGGTCGACGACATCGACCACTTCGGCAACCGTCGTCTGCGTACCGTCGGTGAGCTGATCCAGAACCAGATCCGGGTCGGCCTGTCCCGCATGGAGCGCGTCGTCCGCGAGCGGATGACCACCCAGGACGTCGAGGCGATCACGCCGCAGACCCTGATCAACATCCGTCCCGTCGTGGCGGCGATCAAGGAATTCTTCGGCACCAGCCAGCTGTCGCAGTTCATGGACCAGAACAACCCGCTGTCGGGTCTGACCCACAAGCGCCGCCTGTCGGCGCTGGGCCCCGGCGGTCTGTCCCGTGAGCGCGCCGGCCTCGAGGTCCGCGACGTGCACTCCAGCCACTACGGCCGGATGTGCCCGATCGAGACCCCGGAAGGTCCGAACATCGGTCTGATCGGTTCGCTGTCGGTGTACGCGCGGGTCAACCCGTTCGGCTTCATCGAGACGCCGTACCGCAAGGTCGTCGACGGTGTCGTCACCGACGAGATCCACTACCTGACCGCCGACGAGGAGGACCGCCACGTCGTGGCGCAGGCCAACTCGCCGGCCGACGCCAACGGCAAGTTCCTCGAGGACCGCGTCCTGGTGCGCCGTAAGGGTGGCGAGGTCGAGTACGTCAACGCCACCGAGGTCGACTTCATGGACGTCTCGCCGCGCCAGATGGTGTCGGTCGCGACGGCGATGATCCCGTTCCTCGAGCACGACGACGCCAACCGCGCCCTGATGGGTGCCAACATGCAGCGCCAGGCGGTTCCGCTGGTGCGTAGCGAGGCACCGCTGGTGGGTACCGGCATGGAGCTGCGTGCGGCCATCGACGCCGGCGACGTGGTGGTGACCGAGAAGTCCGGTGTGGTGGAAGAGGTTTCGGCCGACTACATCACCGTGATGGCTGACGACGGCACCCGGCACACCTACCGGATGCGCAAGTTCGCCCGTTCCAACCACGGCACCTGCGCCAACCAGCGTCCGATCGTGGACGCCGGGCAGCGCGTCGAGTCGGGCCAGGTCCTGGCCGACGGGCCGTGCACCGAGAACGGTGAGATGGCGCTGGGCAAGAACCTGCTCGTCGCGATCATGCCGTGGGAGGGTCACAACTACGAGGACGCGATCATCCTGTCCAACCGCCTGGTTGAGGAGGACGTGCTCACCTCGATTCACATCGAGGAGCACGAGATCGATGCCCGCGACACCAAGCTGGGCGCCGAGGAGATCACCCGGGACATTCCGAACGTCTCCGACGAGGTGCTCGCCGATCTCGACGAGCGCGGCATCATCCGCATCGGTGCCGAGGTCCGCGACGGCGACATCCTGGTCGGCAAGGTCACCCCGAAGGGCGAGACCGAGCTGACCCCCGAGGAGCGCCTGCTGCGCGCCATCTTCGGTGAGAAGGCCCGCGAGGTTCGCGACACCTCCCTGAAGGTGCCGCACGGCGAGTCCGGCAAGGTCATCGGCATCCGGGTGTTCTCCCGCGAGGACGACGACGAGCTGCCCGCCGGTGTCAACGAGCTGGTCCGCGTCTACGTGGCCCAGAAGCGCAAGATCTCCGACGGTGACAAGCTCGCCGGCCGCCACGGCAACAAGGGCGTCATCGGCAAGATCCTGCCGGTCGAGGACATGCCGTTCCTGCCGGACGGCACCCCGGTGGACATCATCCTGAACACCCACGGTGTGCCGCGACGCATGAACATCGGCCAGATCCTGGAGACCCACCTCGGGTGGGTGGCCAAGACCGGCTGGAACGTCGACGGCTCTCCGGAGTGGGCGGCCAACCTGCCCGAGGAGATGCTGAGCGCTCCGTCGGACACCAGGACCGCCACGCCGGTGTTCGACGGTGCCCGCGAGGAGGAGCTGCAGGGCCTGCTGGCCTCGACGCTGCCCAACCGTGACGGCGAGGTTCTCGTCGACGGTGACGGCAAGGCTGTGCTCTACGACGGCCGCAGCGGCGAACCGTTCCCGTACCCGGTGACGGTGGGCTACATGTACATCCTCAAGCTGCACCACCTGGTGGACGACAAGATCCACGCCCGCTCCACCGGTCCGTACTCGATGATCACCCAGCAGCCGCTGGGCGGTAAGGCGCAGTTCGGTGGTCAGCGGTTCGGTGAGATGGAGTGCTGGGCCATGCAGGCCTACGGCGCGGCGTACACGCTGCAGGAGCTCTTGACCATCAAGTCCGACGACACCGTCGGCCGGGTCAAGGTCTACGAGGCGATCGTCAAGGGCGAGAACATCCCCGAGCCGGGCATTCCCGAGTCGTTCAAGGTGCTGCTCAAGGAGCTGCAGTCGCTGTGCTTGAACGTTGAGGTGCTGTCTTCGGACGGCGCGGCGATCGAGATGCGTGATGGTGACGACGAGGACTTGGAGCGTGCTGCTGCCAACCTCGGAATCAACCTGTCGCGCAACGAATCTGCCTCTGTCGAAGATCTCGCCTAATTAGTGTTTCTAGTCCCGAAAGGGGAAAGGGAGTTACGTGCTAGACGTCAACTTCTTCGATGAACTCCGCATCGGTCTGGCGACCGCGGACGACATCCGCAACTGGTCCTACGGCGAGGTCAAGAAGCCGGAGACCATCAACTACCGCACGCTCAAGCCGGAGAAGGATGGCCTGTTCTGCGAGAAGATCTTCGGACCGACTCGCGACTGGGAGTGCTACTGCGGCAAGTACAAGCGCGTCCGCTTCAAGGGCATCATCTGCGAGCGCTGCGGCGTCGAGGTCACTCGCGCCAAGGTGCGTCGCGAGCGGATGGGCCACATCGAGCTGGCCGCCCCGGTCACCCACATCTGGTACTTCAAGGGCGTCCCGTCGCGCCTCGGGTACCTGCTGGACCTGGCCCCGAAGGATCTCGAGAAGATCATCTACTTCGCGGCCTACGTGATCACCGCGGTCGACACCGAGATGCGCCACAACGAGCTCTCCACCCTCGAAGCCGAGATGGAGGTCGAGAAGAAGGCCGTCGCCGATCAGCGTGACGCCGACCTGGAGGCCCGCGCCCAGAAGCTCGAGGCCGACCTGGCCGAACTCGAGGCCGAGGGTGCCAAGTCCGACGTGCGCCGCAAGGTGCGCGACGGTGGCGAGCGCGAGATGCGTCAGCTCCGTGACCGGGCCCAGCGCGAGCTGGACCGGCTCGACGAGATCTGGAGCACCTTCACCAAGCTGGCTCCCAAGCAGCTGATCGTCGACGAGAACCTCTACCGCGAGATCGTCGACCGCTACGGCGAGTACTTCGAAGGCTCGATGGGCGCGGAGTCGATCCAGAAGCTCATCCAGAACTTCGACATCGACGCCGAGGCCGAATCGCTGCGCGAGGTCATCCGCAGCGGCAAGGGACAGAAGAAGCTCCGTGCCCTCAAGCGGCTGAAGGTCGTCGCGGCCTTCCAGCAGTCCGGCAACTCGCCGATGGGCATGGTGCTCGACGCCGTTCCGGTGATCCCGCCGGAGCTGCGGCCGATGGTCCAGCTCGACGGTGGCCGCTTCGCCACCTCGGACCTCAACGACCTGTACCGCCGCGTGATCAACCGCAACAACCGGCTCAAGCGACTGATCGACCTCGGTGCGCCCGAGATCATCGTCAACAACGAGAAGCGCATGCTTCAGGAGTCGGTCGACGCGCTGTTCGACAACGGCCGCCGCGGCCGCCCCGTCACCGGACCGGGCAACCGTCCGCTGAAGTCGCTGTCCGATCTGCTCAAGGGCAAGCAGGGCCGGTTCCGTCAGAACCTGCTCGGCAAGCGTGTCGACTACTCGGGCCGCTCGGTCATCGTGGTCGGCCCGCAGCTCAAGCTGCACCAGTGCGGTCTGCCCAAGCTGATGGCGCTCGAACTGTTCAAGCCGTTCGTGATGAAGCGTCTGGTCGACCTGAACCACGCGCAGAACATCAAGAGCGCCAAGCGCATGGTCGAGCGTCAGCGTCCGCAGGTGTGGGACGTCCTCGAAGAGGTCATCGCCGAGCACCCGGTGCTGCTGAACCGTGCACCCACGCTGCACCGCCTGGGCATCCAGGCCTTCGAGCCGCAGCTGGTGGAAGGCAAGGCCATCCAGCTGCACCCGCTGGTCTGTGAGGCGTTCAACGCCGACTTCGACGGCGACCAGATGGCAGTCCACCTGCCGCTGAGCGCCGAGGCGCAGGCCGAGGCCCGTGTGCTGATGCTGTCGAGCAACAACATCCTGTCGCCGGCGTCGGGCAAGCCGCTGGCCATGCCGCGTCTGGACATGGTCACCGGTCTGTACTACCTGACCACCCATGTCGCGGGCAGCAAGGGCGAGTACGCCCCGGCGGGTACCGACGCACCGGAGACTGGCGTGTACTCGAGCCCGGCCGAGGCCATCATGGCGATGGACCGTGGCGTGCTCAGTGTCCGCGCTCAGATCAAGGTGCGCCTGACGCAGCTGCGTCCGCCGCACGAGGTCGAGACCGAGCTGTTCGGCGAGAACGGCTGGCGCCCGGGCGATGCCTGGACCGCCGAGACCACGCTGGGTCGGGTGATCTTCAACGAGCTTCTGCCGCAGGGGTATCCGTTCGTCAACGAGCAGATGCACAAGAAGGTCCAGGCGCGGATCATCAACGATCTGGCCGAGCGCTACCCGATGATCGTGGTTGCGCAGACCGTCGACAAGCTCAAGGATGCCGGCTTCTACTGGGCCACCCGTTCGGGTGTCACCGTGTCGATGGCCGACGTCATCGTGCCGCCGGAGAAGCAGGAGATCCTGGAGCGTTACGAGGCCGAGGCCGACGGGATCGAGAAGAAGTACCAGCGCGGTGCCCTGAACCACCAGGAGCGCAACGACGCTCTGGTGGAGCTGTGGAAGGAAGCCACCGAAGAGGTCGGTAAGGCCCTGGAGGCGCACTACCCGGAGGACAACCCGATCATCACGATCGTGAAGTCCGGCGCGACGGGTAACTTCACCCAGACTCGCACCCTGGCCGGCATGAAGGGTCTGGTGACGAACCCGAAGGGTGAGTTCATCCCGCGCCCGATCAAGTCCTCGTTCCGTGAGGGCCTGACGGTGCTGGAGTACTTCATCAACACCCACGGTGCCCGAAAGGGTCTGGCGGACACCGCTCTTCGTACCGCCGACTCGGGTTACCTGACCCGTCGTCTGGTCGACGTGTCTCAGGACGTCATCGTCCGCGAGCACGACTGCGGCACCGAGCGGGGCATCCTGGTCGATCTGGCCGAGCGTCAGGCCGACGGCACCCTGATCCGGGACCCGCACGTCGAGACCTCGGCGTACGCCCGCACGCTGGCCGCCGATGCGGTCGACGAGAAGGGCAACGTCATCGTCGAGGCCGGCCACGATCTGGGCGACCCGGCAATCGACGCGCTGCTCGAGGCCGGTATCTCGCAGGTCAAGGTGCGCTCCGTGCTCACCTGCGGCAGCGCCTCCGGCGTGTGTGCGATGTGCTACGGCCGGTCGATGGCCACCGGCAAGCTGGTCGACATCGGCGAGGCGGTCGGCATCGTGGCCGCACAGTCCATCGGTGAGCCCGGCACGCAGCTGACCATGCGTACCTTCCACCAGGGTGGTGTTACCGGTGGCGCCGACATCGTCGGTGGTCTGCCGCGTGTGCAGGAGCTGTTCGAGGCGCGTATCCCGCGCAACCGGGCTCCGATCGCCGACGTCGCCGGGCGGGTTCGCCTGGAGGAGAGCGACAAGTTCTACAAGATCACCATCGTTCCCGACGACGGGGGCGAGGAGGTCGTGTACGACAAGCTGTCCAAGCGTCAGCGCCTGCGCGTGTTCAAGCACGACGACGGGACCGAGCGGCTGCTGGCCGACGGTGACCACGTCGAGGTTGGCCAGCAGCTCATGGAGGGCTCGGCCGACCCGCACGAGGTGCTCCGTGTCGAGGGCCCGCGCAAGGTGCAGATCCACCTGGTCAAGGAGGTCCAGGAGGTCTACCGGGCGCAGGGTGTGTCGATCCACGACAAGCACATCGAGGTCATCGTCCGGCAGATGCTGCGGCGCGTCACGATCATCGATTCGGGTGCGACGGAGTTCCTGCCCGGTTCGCTGACCGAGCGCGGCGAGTTCGAGGCCGAGAACCGTCGGGTGGTTGCCGAGGGCGCCGAGCCCGCGGCTGGCCGTCCGGTGCTGATGGGTATCACCAAGGCGTCGCTGGCCACCGATTCGTGGCTGTCGGCGGCGTCGTTCCAGGAGACCACTCGCGTGCTGACCGATGCGGCGATCAACTGCCGCAGCGACAAGCTGCAGGGTCTGAAGGAGAACGTGATCATCGGCAAGCTGATCCCGGCCGGTACCGGTATCAACCGCTACCGCAACATCCAGGTGCAGCCGACCGAAGAGGCGCGGGCCGCCGCGTACACGATCCCGTCCTACGAGGATCAGTACTACAGCCCCGACTTCGGCCAGGCCACCGGTGCCGCGGTGCCGTTGGACGACTACGGCTACAGCGACTACCGCTAGTCACGAACGAAATAGCCCCCGGGTTCGCCCGGGGGCTTTTTCGTTGCGATGAATTCGGCAACCGGCCGCGGTCTACTTACCTGTGACCCAACTGCTCAGAGTTCAGAACTTCATGCTGTCGCGCGACGGGTTCGGCGCCGGGCTCAACCAGTGCTTGCAACGTCCGTTCGGCGATGCCGACCAGCCGGCCCTGTTCGCGTGGGTGGGCGCGACGGCGAGTTGGGTGGGACGCCGCGAGCCCGGCGGTGACCGCGGCCTCGACGACTACTTCACCCGTGACTACTTCAACAACATCGGCGCGGAGATCATGGGCCGCAACAAGTTCAGTCCCTACCGCGGCCCGTGGGACGACCACCCCGACTGGCAGGGGTGGTGGGGCGAGGAGCCGCCGTTCCACACCCCGGTGTTCGTGATGTCCCACCACGCGCGGCCAGCGTTGACCTTGTCCGATACCACCTTCCATTTCGTTTCCGGTGATCCGGCGAGTGTCCTGGAACAGGCCAAGGATGCGGCCGACGGCAAGGACGTCCGGCTCGGCGGCGGGGCGAGCACCGTCCGGCAATTCCTCGACGCCGGCCTGGTCGACACGCTGCACGTGGCGGTCGCCGACGTGGAGATCGGAGCCGGCTCGCGGCTGTGGGAATCGCCGGACGAACTCGATGATCGCTACCGCCACGAGGTGGTGCCCAGCCCCAGCGGTGTGATCCATCACCTTTTCTGGCGCTGACGTTTCGAGCAGACGCAAAATCGCACTGGCAGAGTCATTTTCGTGCGATTTTGCGTCTGCTCGCCGATGGCGGCGGTCGGCCGGGGAGGCGCAGCCTGGCGGCCCCGCCTAGACTGGCCGACGTGCTGATCGGCTCCCATGTTCGCTCCGACAACCCGCTGGCCGGGGCATTGGACGACGAGGCCGACGCGGTGCAGTTCTTCCTCGGTGACCCGCAGAGCTGGAAGAAACCGAAGCCCCGCGAGGACGCCGACATGCTGCGCCGCTCGCCGATCCCGCTCTATGTCCACGCCCCGTACCTGATCAACGTGGCCTCGGCCAACAACCGGGTGCGCATTCCGTCGCGCAAGATCCTGCAGGACACCTGCGACGCCGCCGCCGAGGTCGGTGCGACCGCGGTGATCGTGCACGGCGGCCACGCCGACGACAACGACATGGAGGCCGGCTTCGAGCGCTGGGTCAAGGCGCTGGCTCAACTGCAGACCGACGTGCCGGTGTACCTGGAGAACACCGCGGGCGGCGACCACGCCATGGCGCGCCATTTCGACACCATCGGCCGGTTGTGGGACCGCATCGGCGACACCGGCATCGGGTTCTGTCTGGACACCTGCCACGCCTGGGCGGCCGGCGAGGAGCTGATCGACGCCGTCGAGCGGATCAAGGCGATCACCGGCCGCATCGACCTGGTGCACTGTAACGACTCCCGCGACGCCAAAGGTTCCGGCGCCGACCGGCACGCCAATTTCGGCGCCGGACAGATCGATCCGCAGCTGCTGGTGGCCGTGGTCACCGCGGCGGGTGCACCGGTGATCTGCGAGACGGCCGACGACGGCCGCAAGAACGACATCGCCTTCCTCCGCGACAACGTGCCGGGTTGAGGATGCGGAGCCGAGTCGTCGCGCTGCTGGGGATCCTGTTCCTCGTCTCCGCCTGCGCCGCGTCCGGATTGGCCGCCCCGGCTCCGTTCACGCCCGGGGCCACCGCACACACCATCTCGGTCGGCGGCCTCGATCGCACCTATCGGCTCTACCTGCCCGCCGGCCTGCCCCCGGCAGCGCCGCTGGTGGTCATGCTGCACGGCGGCTTCGGCAGCGCCGATCAAGCCGAACGGTCCTACGGCTGGAATCAACTGGCCGAGCAGGCCAAGTTCGTCGTCGCCTATCCCGACGGACTGAATCGAGCGTGGAACTCCGGGGGAGGATGCTGCGGGCGCCCCGGCCGCGACAACGTCGACGACGTCGCCTTCATCACCGCCGCGGTGCGCGACATCGCGGGCAACATCGGCATCGACCCCACCAGGATCTACGCCACCGGCATCAGCAACGGCGGCATGATGGCTTACCGACTCGCCTGCACCACAGCGGTTTTCGCGGCGATCGGGCCCGACTCGGCTACCCAGCTCGACAGCTGCTCAGCGCCGTCGCCGACCTCGGTCATCCATGTCCACGGCACCGGCGATCGGATGATCCGCTACGACGGCGGACCCGGTGCCGGCATCGCCAACATCGACGGTCCACCGGTGCCTGATGTCAACGCCTTCTGGCGTGGTGTCGACCAGTGCGCGCCGCCGGCGGTGACGGTCAACGGTGCACTGACCACATCGACGGCGAACTGCCCGAGCGGGCGAAGCGTCGAGTTGATCACCGTCGCCGGCGGCGGTCACGAGTGGCCGCCGTTCGCGACACAGACGATCTGGGATTTCTTCGCCGCGCATCCGCGCTGAGTCAGGGCTGGTCACCGGCGGTGCGCAGGTGCTCGCTGTCGGTACCACTGATGGTGAGAGCGCCTACGACGATGCCGACGACGACGCCCACCAGCGTGTCGAGAACCCGGTCGACGGCCGCTGCGGGTGTCAAGCCTGCGCCAATGCCGGTGAGCAGCAACGCCATCGGAGTCACGGCCAGTGAGGTCAAGGCATAGTTGACGGTCGAGGCGATCTCGGCGCAGACCTGGAAGACGACGATGGCAGCGGCAGTGCCCCAGTACCCGAGCGGCAGGGCCAGTAGACCAGCGGCCAGCAACGCACCACCGATATTGCCCAGCAGACGTTGCACACCGCGGTGGACCGCGACGTGATAGGCCACGCCCTGCATGGTGGCCACCGCGCCCATCGCCGCCCACATGTAGTGGGGCAGGCCGAAGGCGAGCGCGACGGCCGCGCCGAGGGCGCCCGCGATGGTGATCCGAGCGCTGCTCGTGACCAGCGTGGAATGCGGCGCGCGCAGCAGCGTGACCGCGATCGATTCGCGGCGGGCAGGGTGAGAGCCGGTGGTCGCGGCGGGCCGCCCGGTCGCTGCGCGCCACGTCAGGTTCAGCAGCCAGGGCGCCAGTGCGGCGATCATCCCAGTCACGGTGCCGATGGCGCACGCCAGTACTGCGTGCGCGACATCGCCGGTGGTGCGGGCGAAGGCCTCGGCACCGACCGCGCCGAAGACGAACACCACCGCACCGGGGCCGACGATGTGCAGGGCAGAGACGAAAAATGCTGCGGCTCCAGCGATCAGGGCGATCACCACGACGCTGACGGCCGCCGAAGCGCTGCTCGCGCCCAACGCTGCGCCGGCCGCGATCGACGAGATGATCATGATGCTGAGGACGACGAGCCGGCCGACGCGAACCGGATAGGGATCGGGCCGGCAGAACGCTGCGACCAGAGCACCGAGGGCGGCGAACCCGGCCACGTCGTGGTGACCGGTCAATCCGCCAAGCACGAACATCAGGGCCACCGCGGCACCGACCCGCAGGGGTACGGCCACTCCGGCTTTGCGCAGGTCGCCGTTGAGGGCGCCGCGCCAGGTCGTCGGCCGGACCGCGTGGCGCAGCGCGCGGTACGTGGGGCCGAGCTGCTGAGCGAGCGAAGCGGGCATCGAGATAATTTATCACTATTTTACTAGTGAAATGATTCGTCGTGCTTAGGATGGCCGGGTGTCCAGACGTGTCGAAGCCAGTGCGCTCAGCGACACCGTGGATCGGATTCGCTCGGAATGGGCGGCGGCCTACCCGCACCTCGATACGGCGCCCATCGACATCCTGGGGCGGATCCAGCGCATCGCCTCGATCTGCAGCCAACGGCTCGATTCGAACCTGGAACGGCACGGCGTGACGCGCTCCGAGTTCGCCGTGCTCGGCGCGCTGGCCCGGGTCGATCGCCCGCTTCGGGCCAGCGAAGTCGTCTCCACAACGTTGCTCAGCGGGGCATCGGTGACCAAGATCGCCGACAGCCTCGCCGGCCGGGGACTACTGGAACGGCAGAAGTCCGAGCGGGACGGACGGGTGGTCCTGCTCGCGCTCACTGATGCCGGACGGGCGGTGGTCGACACCGAGATGCCTCGCCGCCTTGCCGACGACGAGGCGATGATCGCCGGTCTCACCGATGCAGAGCGAGCCACCCTCGCCGGTCTACTCCGGAGGATCTGCGCGACGCTCGGCGACTGAACCCGCACGTGTCGGAGTCAGGTCAGATACACCTTGCGCAGCGTCTCGGTGACTGTCCATACCGTGCGCGCTCCCTCGGCCAGTCGCACCACGTCACCTGGGCCCAGTGTCATGGTGGGGGTGTCGTCGTCGAACTCGACGGTCGCCGCACCGGTCAGCACGACGAACAGTTCGTCGGCCTCGACATCACTCATCACTCCGGGCGTCATCTCCCAGACCCCGACCTCGAGTCCGCCGAACCGGCCGAGTTCGGCGACACCGGTGTGCGGGCTGCCGCCGTGTGACTGCTCGGCGGGCACCGGCTCGTGCTCGAGCCACTGGCTGGACGCGTGGACCACGGAGTTCAGCTTCACGGCAATCAGCATGCCATATTACGGTTCTTGTGCGACTGTCCGAAAAATGTAACAGTGGTGGAATGTCGGACACGCATGTCGTCACCAACCAGGTCCCCCCGCTGGTGGACCACAATCCGGCTAACTCGCCGGTCCTCATCGAGGCACTGATCCGCGAAGGCGGGCAGTGGGGGCTCGAGGAGGTCACCGAGCTCGGGGCCCTGGCCGGCAGCGCCCAGGCCCAGCGCTGGGGTGATCTGGCCGATCGCAATCAGCCGATCCTGCATACCCATGACCGCTACGGGTACCGGGTCGACGAGATCGAATACGACCCCGCCTATCACGAGCTGATGCGCACGGCGATCGCCCACGGTGTGCACGCCGCCCCGTGGGCCGACGAGCGTCCGGGCGCCCACGTGGTCCGGGCGGCGAAGATGGGGGTGTGGACGCCCGAGCCCGGGCACGTCTGCCCGATCTCGATGACCTACGCCGTCGTCCCCGCGCTGCGGCACAACCCGGAGCTGGCCGCCGTCTACGAGCCGCTGCTGACCAGTCGCGAGTACGACCCGGAGCTGAAAGTGCCTGCCACCAAGGCGGGCATCACCGCCGGGATGTCGATGACCGAGAAGCAGGGCGGCTCCGACGTTCGCGCCGGCACCACCCAGGCCGTACCCAACGGCGACGGCAGCTACTCGCTGACCGGCCACAAGTGGTTCACCTCGGCGGCAATGAGCGACATCTTCCTGGTGCTCGCCCAGGCGCCCGGCGGATTGAGCTGTTTCATGCTGCCGCGGGTGCTGCCCGACGGCAGCCGCAACCGGATGTTCATCCAGCGGCTCAAGGACAAGCTGGGTAATCACGCCAACGCCTCCAGTGAGATCGAATACGACGGCGCGGTGGCGTGGCTGGTCGGCGAGGAGGGCCGCGGTGTGCCGACCATCATCGAGATGGTCAACCTGACCCGGCTGGACTGCACACTGGGCAGTGCCACCAGCATGCGCAACGGCCTGACGCGGGCGGTTCATCACGCCCAGCATCGAAAGGCGTTCGGCGCCTACCTGATTGATCAACCGTTGATGCGCAACGTGCTGGCCGACCTCGCGGTCGAGGCGGAGGCCGCCACGATCGTCGCGATGCGGATGGCCGGCGCCACCGACGCGGCCGTTCGTGGCGACGAGCGGGAGACACTACTGCGGCGGATCGGCCTGGCAGCGTCCAAGTACTGGGTGTGCAAGCGGGCCACCCCGCACGCCGGTGAGGCGATGGAGTGCCTGGGCGGCAACGGCTACGCCGAGGAATCCGGCATGCCGCGGCTCTATCGCGAGGCGCCGCTGATGGGGATCTGGGAGGGCTCGGGCAACGTCAGCGCGCTGGACACGTTGCGCGCCATGGCAACTCGGCCCGAATGCATCGCCGTGCTGTTCGACGAACTGGCGACCACCGCCGGTCAAGACGCCAGGCTCGACGTCCATGTCGCCACGCTTCGGGCCGAACTGGGGGATACCGACGCCGTCGAGTACCGGGCCCGCAAGGTCGCCGAGGACATCTGCCTGGCATTGCAGGGCTCGCTGCTGGTGCGTCATGGCCATCCCGCAGTGGCCGAGGCGTTCCTGGCGACCCGGATGGGCGGCAACTGGGGCGGCGCGTTCGGCACCCTGCCCACCGGATTGGACCTCGCACCGATCCTGGAGCGCTGCCTGGTGAAGGGATGATCGCGGTGGTCGTGACGCCGAGCAGACGCAAAATCGCATGAATTCGGCTCCGATGATGCGATTTTGCGTCTGCTCGCAGGAAGGGTGACCGTGGAAACTCTCAACACGATGACCTATGAGGTCACCGACCGCGTCGCGCGGATCACCTTCAACCGCCCGGAGAAGGGCAATGCGATTGTCGCGGACACCCCGCTGGAGCTGGCGGCGCTGGTGGAACGGGCAGACCTCGATCAAGACGTCCACGTGATCCTGGTGTCGGGGCGCGGCGAAGGCTTCTGCGCCGGGTTCGACCTGTCCGCCTATGCCGACGGCACCGGGTCGGCCGGGGGATCCGAGCGGGCGGGCACGGTGCTCGACGGTAAGACCCAAGCCGTCAACCACCTGCCCAACCAACCCTGGGACCCGATGATCGACTACCAGATGATGAGCCGGTTCGTCCGGGGCTTCGCCAGCCTGATGCACGCCGACAAGCCCACGGTGGTCAAGATCCATGGCTACTGCGTGGCAGGCGGTACCGACATCGCGCTGCACGCCGATCAGGTGATCGCGGCCGCCGACGCCAAGATCGGCTACCCGCCGACCCGGGTATGGGGCGTGCCGGCGGCCGGCCTGTGGGCGCACCGCCTGGGCGACCAGCGCGCCAAACGCCTTCTGCTGACCGGGGATTGCATCACCGGCGCGCAGGCCGCGGAGTGGGGCCTGGCCGTCGAGGCGCCTGAGGCCAAGGACCTCGACGAGCGCACCGAGCGGCTGGTCGAGCGGATCGCCGCGGTGCCGGTCAACCAGCTCATCATGGTCAAGCTCGCCATGAACAGCGCGCTCTACCAACAGGGTGTGGCGACCAGCCGGATGGTCAGCACCGTCTTCGACGGCATCGCCCGGCACACCCCCGAAGGGCACGCCTTCGTCGCCGACGCCCGCGAGCACGGATTCCGGTCGGCGGTCCGGCATCGCGACGAACCCTTCGGTGACCACGGCCGCAGCACCTCCGGGGTGTGAGGACGGTGGCGCCGTCGCTGTCCCGGATGACCGCCCGGTCGGTGGTGCTCTCGGTGCTGCTGGGTGCCCACCCGGCGTGGGCCACGCCGGCCGAGTTGCTGCGACTGACATCGGATTTCGGGATCCGTGAGCAGACGCTCCGGGTTGCGCTGACGCGGATGGTCGGGGCCGGTGACCTGGTGCGGTCCGAGGATGGATACCGGCTCGCCGACCGGCTGCTGGCCCGCCAGCGCCGACAGGACGACGCACTGGACCCGCGGACCCGGGACTGGGACGGCACCTGGACCACGCTGGTCATCACCGCCGTGGGGATGGATCCGCGGGCCCGTGCGTCCTTGCGGAACTGCTTGCAGAACAACCGGTTCGGTGAACTGCGCGAGGGAGTATGGCTGCGGCCGGACAATCTCTCCGGTCAGCTACCCGCCGAAATCGTGGAACGGGTGCGGGTGCTGCAGGCCCGTGACGACGCCCCTGCGCAGTTGGCATCGCGGTTGTGGGACCTCGACTCATGGTCGTCCACCGGGCATCGGCTGCTGGCCGAGATGGCCTCGGCTGCAGACATTCCCGGCCGATTCACCGCCGCCGCCGGCATCGTGCGCCACCTACTCGCTGACCCCGTCCTGCCTGCGGAACTGCTGCCCTCCGGTTGGCCCGGTGCGCAGTTGCGGCAGGCCTACCTGGACTTCGCGGCCGAACTGGTGGCGCGACGTGATGACGCACGACAGCTGGAGGCGACGAGATGAGTGGTGTTCCGGAGGGCAGGAGCGCAGCGGCCGGGGAATCGGTTCCGGAGGGCAGGAGCGCAGCGACCGGGGAATCGGTCCGCGTTGAGCGCAACGGTGCGGTCACCACGGTGATCCTGGACCGACCGCACGCCCGCAACGCGGTCGACGGTCCGACGGCCATCGCCCTGCATGAGGCGTTCGACGAATTCGACCGCGATGACTCGGCATTGGTGGCGGTGCTCTGGGGTGACCACGGAACCTTTTGCGCCGGAGCTGATCTCAAGGCCATTGGCACCACGAACAGCAACCCGACGCACCGTGATGGACCCGCACCGATGGGCCCGAGCCGGATGGTCTTGTCCAAACCCGTGATCGCCGCCGTGAGTGGGTACGCGGTGGCCGGCGGCCTCGAGTTGGCGCTGTGGTGTGACCTGCGGGTGGTCGAAGAAGACGCCGTGTTCGGGGTGTTCTGCCGGCGCTGGGGAGTGCCGCTCATCGACGGCGGCACGGTGCGGTTGCCCCGGCTGATCGGACACGGCCGGGCGATGGACCTGATCCTGACCGGGCGCGCCGTCGACGCCCAGGAGGCTTTCGCGATCGGGCTGGCCAACAGGGTCGTCGGAAAAGGGGAGGCCAGGCAGGCCGCCGAGGAACTGGCCGCCGACCTGGCCGCTCTGCCGCAGGGATGCCTCAGGGCGGACCGCCTATCGGCCATCCAGCAGTGGGGCCACTCCGAAGCCGAGGCGATGGATGTCGAGTTCGGCAGTCTGTCCCGGGTGGCCGCTGAATCCCTGGCCGGTGCTCAGCGCTTCGCCGGTGGTGCCGGCCGACACGGGGCCAGAGCCTGAGCGGCGGCCTCAGCCCTTGTTGATGGTGTTCCCGGTGCCGAGGTTGTTGACCTTGGGATCGCCGCCCTTGTAGGTGACGGTGTTGTTGAGGCCCACCACCGACAGCTCCTTGTCGACCTTCTCGAACACGATCTTGTTGTCCGCGCCGCCGATGTTCACCGACGCGCAAGACCCCTTGACCGTCAGGGTGTTGTTCGACCCGCCGACGTTGAGGGACTTGCCGTCGGCGCAGTCGATCTCGGTGGTAGTGCCGAACGAGCCGTAGTTGATGGTGTTGCCCACCTCGACCTGAGCGCCCGACTTGCCCGCCGTGGCCGTCGGCGAATTCGTGTCAGTGCTGTTGGAGCCGCAGCCGGCTACGGTCACGGCCACGATCCCGGCGGCGAGCGCTCCGATTCCAGCGGCCAAGGTGGGGGTATACATCGGCGCTATTCCTTACTGACTTGGTGGGGTCACGAGCTCGGCTCGACGGTTGGAGCCTACGTGTCGGTGCTGACGTCAACTAGAGTTCTTCGCTGATCGCAGAACTGAAGGGCCAGGGCATGACATCACAACCGGCATCCGCGGGCGGGCGGTCGCGCGCCGGGACCCGGTCGTCGGCGCGCTCGGCCAAACTCAGCCGCGAGGTCATCGTCAACGCGGCGCTGACGTTCCTGGACCGGGAAGGCTGGGATGCGCTGACCATCAACGCGCTGGCCACCCAGCTCGGGACCAAGGGTCCCTCGCTGTACAACCACGTCCACAGTCTCGAAGACCTGCGCCGGACCGTCCGTATGCACGTCATCGACGACATCCTGCAGATGCTGAGCACGGTGGGGCAGGGGCGCACCCGCGACGACGCGGTGATGGCGATGGCCAGTGCCTATCGCAGCTACGCCCATCACCACCCGGGCCGCTACTCGGCGTTCACCCGGATGCCGTTGGAGGGTGACGACCCGGAGTTCACCGCGGCTTCCCACGCGGCGGCGGCGCCGGTCATCGAGGTCCTGGCCTCCTACGGCCTGGACGGCGAGGACGCCTACTACGCGTCCCTGGAGTTCTGGGCAGCCCTGCACGGTTTCGTCCTGCTGGAGATGACCGGGGTCATGAACGAGGTGGACACCGACGCCGTGTTCACCGATATGGTGCTGCGGTTGGCGGTCGGGATGGCCCACCGCAACGGTGCCGGCGGCTGACGCAGTTCAGGGGGTTGCGGGAACCAACGCCGACATTCCTGCGTTGACCTGCGGTAAGGCCCTCGAAAAGCCCCGTACACCGAGTTTGGAGGGGCGTGCGGAGCCTGGTATTGTGGGAGCTCGTGCCTGGCCAATAGGGGCGCTCGCGGGGACGCGTGCGCGCACGCCGGGCAAATTCGCATGTCCAGTATGCATCGGATTCGACCGGTGCTCAGCGCGTGCGACACGCCCGGACGCGGGGTACGCGGCAGGGCGAAAAGTGCAGTACAGAGACTTGAAGACCGCCGAAAGACGACGAGAGACAGAAAGCCGGTAGATGCCAACCATTCAGCAGCTGGTCCGCAAGGGTCGCCGCGACAAGATCGCCAAGGTGAAGACCGCGGCCCTCAAGGGCAGCCCGCAGCGCCGTGGTGTGTGCACCCGCGTGTACACCACCACCCCGAAGAAGCCGAACTCGGCGCTTCGCAAGGTTGCGCGCGTGAAGCTGACCAGCCAGGTCGAGGTCACCGCCTACATCCCCGGTGAGGGTCACAACCTGCAGGAGCACTCGATGGTGCTCGTGCGTGGTGGTCGTGTGAAGGACCTCCCCGGTGTCCGCTACAAGATCATCCGCGGCTCGCTGGACACCCAGGGTGTCAAGAACCGCAAGCAGGCCCGCAGCCGTTACGGCGCCAAGAAGGAGAAGAGCTAATGCCGCGCAAGGGCCCCGCTCCCAAGCGTCCCCTCGTCAACGACCCGGTCTACGGGTCGCAGCTGGTGACCCAGCTGGTCAACAAGGTGCTCCTGGATGGGAAGAAGTCCCTCGCCGAGCGCATCGTCTACGGTGCCCTCGAGCAGGCGCGCGAGAAGACCGGCACCGATCCGGTCGTGACCCTCAAGCGGGCCATGGACAACGTCAAGCCGGCCCTCGAGGTCCGCAGCCGCCGTGTCGGTGGCGCCACCTACCAGGTGCCCGTCGAGGTTCGTCCCGACCGCTCGACCACGCTGGCTCTGCGCTGGCTGGTCAGCTTCTCCAAGCAGCGCCGTGAGAAGACCATGATCGAGCGGCTCGCCAACGAGATCCTGGACGCCAGCAATGGCCTGGGTGCCGCCGTCAAGCGACGCGAGGACACCCACAAGATGGCCGAGGCGAACCGGGCCTTCGCGCACTACCGCTGGTGACACCGACCCGCGCACCGTTGCGCGGGTCCACCACCACAAGCATTAACTCAAGCGAAAGAGTGGGAATTTAGCCGTGGCACAGGACGTGTTGACCGACCTCACGAAGGTCCGCAACATCGGCATCATGGCGCACATCGACGCCGGCAAGACGACGACGACTGAGCGCATCCTCTTCTACACCGGTATCAGCTACAAGATCGGTGAGGTGCACGACGGCGCCGCCACGATGGACTGGATGGAGCAGGAGCAGGAGCGGGGTATCACCATCACCTCGGCTGCGACCACCTGCTTCTGGAACGACAACCAGATCAACATCATCGATACGCCGGGCCACGTCGACTTCACCGTCGAGGTGGAGCGCTCGCTGCGTGTGCTCGATGGCGCCGTGGCCGTCTTCGACGGCAAGGAGGGCGTCGAGCCGCAGTCCGAGCAGGTGTGGCGTCAGGCCGACAAGTACGACGTCCCGCGCATCTGCTTCGTCAACAAGATGGACAAGCTGGGCGCGGACTTCTACTTCTCCGTGCAGACGATGAAGGATCGCCTCGGCGCCAACGTCATCCCGATCCAGCTGCCGATCGGCTCCGAAGGTGACTTCGAGGGTGTCGTCGACCTGGTCGAGATGACCGCCAAGGTATGGACCGGTGAGACCAAGCTCGGCGAGAAGTACGACGTCGTCGAGATCCCCGCGGACCTTCAGGAGAAGGCCGAGGAGTACCGCACCGCGATGATCGAGGCTGTCGCCGAGACCGACGAGGCGCTGCTGGAGAAGTACCTGGGCGGCGAGGAACTCACCGTCGAGGAGATCAAGGGCGGCCTGCGCAAGCTGACGATCAGCAGCGAGGCCTACCCGGTGCTGTGCGGCTCGGCGTTCAAGAACAAGGGCGTGCAGCCCATGCTGGACGCGGTGATCGACTACCTGCCGAACCCGCTCGACGTTCCGGCCGCCGAGGGACACGTCCCCGGCAAGGAAGACGAGATCATCTCGCGCAAGCCGTCGGCCGACGAGCCGTTCTCGGGCCTGGCCTTCAAGGTCGCCACGCACCCGTTCTTCGGCAAGCTGACCTACGTCCGCGTCTACTCGGGCAAGGTCGACTCCGGCGCCCAGGTCGTCAACTCGACCAAGGGCAAGAAGGAGCGCCTGGGCAAGCTGTTCCAGATGCACTCCAACAAGGAGAACCCGGTCGACACGGCGTCCGCCGGCCACATCTACGCGGTCATCGGCCTCAAGGACACCACCACCGGTGACACCTTGTGCGATCCGAACCACCAGATCGTGCTGGAGTCGATGACCTTCCCCGATCCGGTCATCGAGGTCGCCATCGAGCCCAAGACCAAGAGCGACCAGGAGAAGCTGGGCACGGCCATCCAGAAGCTGGCCGAAGAGGACCCGACCTTCAAGGTGCACCTGGACCAGGACACCGGCCAGACCGTCATCGGCGGTATGGGCGAGCTGCACCTGGACATCCTGGTGGACCGCATGCGCCGAGAGTTCAAGGTCGAGGCCAACGTCGGCAAGCCGCAGGTGGCCTACCGCGAGACGATTCGCCGCCCGGCCAAGAACGTCGAGTACACCCACAAGAAGCAGACCGGTGGTTCCGGCCAGTTCGCGAAGGTGATCATCGACCTCGAGCCGTTCACCGGCGAGGACGGTGCGACCTACGAGTTCGAGAACAAGGTCACCGGTGGCCGCATCCCGCGTGAGTACATCCCGTCGGTGGACGCCGGCGCGCAGGACGCCATGCAGTACGGCGTGCTGGCCGGCTACCCGCTGGTGAACGTCAAGGTCACCCTGCTCGACGGTGCCTACCACGACGTCGACTCGTCGGAAATGGCCTTCAAGGTGGCCGGTTCGCAGGCGTTGAAGAAGGCCGCCGCAGCGGCTCAGCCGGTCATCCTGGAGCCGATCATGGCCGTGGAAGTCACCACCCCTGAGGACTACATGGGTGATGTGATCGGCGACCTGAACTCCCGCCGTGGTCAGATCCAGGCCATGGAGGAGCGCAGCGGTGCGCGCGTCGTCAAGGCGCAGGTTCCGCTGTCGGAGATGTTCGGCTACGTCGGCGACCTTCGGTCGAAGACCCAGGGCCGGGCTAACTACTCCATGGTGTTCGACTCGTACGCCGAAGTTCCGGCGAACGTGTCGAAGGAGATCATCGCGAAGGCGACGGGTCAGTAAGCGGAGCGGACGGCCCAATAGGGTAGAGCTCAGTAGTAAGACTGGCCTGTCGGCTTGGCAGACCACACAACTGAAAAACAACAACCTGCTTTAAAAGCACCAACACAGTCCAGGAGGACACAGAAGTGGCGAAGGCGAAGTTCGAGCGGACGAAGCCGCACGTCAACATCGGGACCATCGGTCACGTTGACCACGGCAAGACCACGCTGACTGCAGCAATCACCAAGGTTCTGCACGACAAGTACCCCGATTTGAACGAGTCGCGCGCATTCGACCAGATCGACAATGCGCCCGAAGAGCGTCAGCGTGGTATCACCATCAACATCTCGCATGTTGAGTACCAGACCGACAAGCGCCACTACGCCCACGTGGACGCCCCCGGTCACGCTGACTACATCAAGAACATGATCACCGGTGCCGCCCAGATGGACGGCGCGATCCTGGTGGTTGCCGCCACCGACGGCCCGATGCCCCAGACTCGTGAGCACGTGCTGCTCGCCCGTCAGGTCGGCGTGCCCTACATCCTGGTTGCGCTGAACAAGTCGGACATGGTGGACGACGAGGAGCTCCTCGAGCTCGTCGAGATGGAGGTCCGCGAACTGCTGGCCGCCCAGGAGTTCGACGAGGACGCCCCGGTGGTCCGCGTCTCGGCGCTCAAGGCGCTCGAAGGCGACGAGAAGTGGGTCAAGTCCGTCGAAGAGCTGATGGACGCCGTCGACGCCTCGATCCCGGATCCGGTTCGTGAGACCGACAAGCCGTTCCTGATGCCCGTCGAGGACGTCTTCACCATCACCGGCCGCGGCACCGTGGTCACTGGTCGCGTCGAGCGTGGCGTGATCAACGTGAACGAAGAGGTCGAGATCGTCGGCATCCGCCCGGGTGTCACCAAGACCACCGTCACCGGTGTCGAGATGTTCCGCAAGCTGCTCGACCAGGGCCAGGCCGGCGACAACGTCGGTCTGCTGGTTCGTGGTGTCAAGCGTGAGGACGTCGAGCGCGGCCAGGTCATCGTGAAGCCCGGCACCACCACCCCGCACACCGAGTTCGAGGGCAGCGTCTACATCCTGTCCAAGGACGAGGGCGGCCGGCACACGCCGTTCTTCAACAACTACCGTCCGCAGTTCTACTTCCGTACCACGGACGTGACCGGCGTGGTGACCCTGCCCGAGGGCACCGAGATGGTGATGCCCGGTGACAACACCGACATCTCCGTCAAGCTGATCCAGCCCGTCGCCATGGACGAGGGCCTGCGCTTCGCGATCCGCGAGGGCGGCCGTACCGTCGGCGCCGGCCGGGTTACCAAGATCCTCAAGTGATCTGAGTACCTAGCTCTGCTGCGAAGCGGCGCTCACCTTCGGGTGGGCGCCGTTTTCGTTTTTCGGCCGGCGCTGCGGTGCTACGCTGCGGCATCTTCTGGAGTCGGGAATGGGGACGTGGAGTACGACGACGTCGCGCAGCGGACATATTCGGTGCCGACCGTGATCGGCGGTGCCGGTCTGGTCGCGGTGTTGGCCGCCATCGTCGTCGCGGTGATCATGGTCGGCGAAACCAGCATGAACGCCGTTCCCCGCCGTGTCCCCGCTGTCATGCCCACGGCCACAACCGCATTCGCCCATCCCGCGACACCGGCGCCGGCAACGCCCGCCGGTGATACCGCCTTCTTCGGACAACTGCCGCACGTGCCGACGGTAGGCCAGGTCCTGGCGCCGTAATTGCCAGCATTCTCCCAGCTCCAGCAAGCCCATCCTCGCCGGTCAGATGGCGCTAGTCTGTCTCCGACACAGGAAGGGCACAGCAACATGTTGGTGCGGTATCTGAAGGCACAGCTCACAGTTCTGCTGTTCGGCGGTCTGGTGGGGCCGATCTTCCTGATCGTCTACTTCGCTCTGGGACCGATGGCCCAGCCCTACATCAACTGGATGTTCTGGGTCGGGTTGCTCATCACCGCCGCCGACGTGCTGATCGCGCTGTGGCTGACCAACGCCGGCGTCAAAGCCGCGGCACGCCATCAACAGCTGACCCAGACCGGTGTACTGACCCTCGTATCCATCAACGGGATCAGCGACACGTCCTGGTTCGTCAACGATCAGCAGATGATCAAGGTCAACCTGCACTTCGAAGGGCCTGGTTTCGCGCCGTTCGACGCACAGGAAACGATGGCGTCCAGCCCGGCGCGGATGCAGATCATCAATAGCCACCATCTGGTCGCTCTGGTTGACCCGGCCACCCAGAAGTACGAGATCGACTGGGGCGCCAGTGCTCTGATCGCCGGCACAGTTCCGGCGCAGTTCACCTCGACCAGTGACAACCGGACCTACGATCTGCGCGGCCAGATCGGTCCGCTGATGCAGATTCTGCAGATCCTGCGGGCCAACGGCATCGCGGCCGATCACGTTGTCGACCTCCGGTCCAACCCGGTGGCGCGGGAGCAGGTGATGGCCGTCGTCCGGCAGGCCGCGGGCGCCCAGCCGACCGCAGCGCCTCCCGCCGCCCCGGTGGCACCCCCGATGCCGGCACCATTCCTGGGTGCGCCGCCGGAGCCGACGACGGCCCAGCGGCTGCAGGAGCTCGAGACCTTGCGCGCCACCGGCACCATCACCGAAGCCGAGTACGCGACCAAGCGTCAGCAGATCCTGTCCGAACTCTGAGGGACGGGGGCAGCGCGATGACCCGTCCGTCCGCCGCCTACGGTGTGCATTCCGAGGTGGGGCCACTGCGCAAGGTGTTGGTGTGTTCACCAGGGCTGGCCCATGAACGGCTCACCCCGTCCAACTGTGACGACCTGTTGTTCGATGATGTGCTGTGGGTGCAAAACGCCCGCCGCGACCACCTCGACTTCGTCGCGAAGATGCGCGACCACGGAGTCGACGTCGTCGAACTCCACGACATCCTGGCCGAGACGATGAGCAACCCCGTTGCCAGGGCGTGGTTACTCGACCGCGAGATCGTGCCCAACGAGGTCGGACTCGGTCTCGTCGACGAAACGCGTTCGTATCTGGACTCATTGGAGCCCCGGCAGCTGGCCGCATTCCTGATCGGCGGGATGTCGACCCGCGACCTGCCCACCGAATTGGGTGCGGGTTTCCGCGCCCTGGCCGGTGAGGCCACCGGTGTCACCGAGTACCTGCTGCCGCCGCTGCCGAACACCCTCTACACCCGCGACACCACCTGCTGGATCTATGGCGGCCTGACGCTCAACCCGTTGTTCTGGCCAGCCCGGCATGACGAGACCATGCTGATGAAGGCGATCTACGAGTTCCACCCCGACTTCGTGGGCTCCAAGGTGTGGTGGGGCGATCCCGAGAAGGCTTGGGGGATGGCCACTATCGAGGGTGGCGACGTCCTGGTGCCGGGCAACGGCGTGGTGCTGATCGGGATGAGTGAGCGCAGCTCACGTCAAGCCATCACCCAGGTTGCCGCCACGCTGTTCGCCCAGGGTGGTGCCGAGAAGGTGATCGTCGCCGGAATGCCGAAACTACGCGCCGCAATGCATCTCGATACGGTGTTCACCTTCGCCGATCATGACGTGGTGACGATCTATCCCGACATCGTCGACAACATCCAGACCTTCACCCTGACTCCCAGCGACACCGCGCCCGGCCTCGAGGTCGTCCAGGCCACCAAACCCTTCGTCGAAGTGGTGGCCGAATCGCTTGGCCTGCCCGAGTTGCGGGTGGTCGAGACGGGCGGTTCTGCCTATGACTCCGAACGTCAACAGTGGGACAGCGGCAACAACCTGGTCGCGGTGTCACCCGGTGTCGTGTTCGCCTATGACCGCAACACCCACACCAACTCGCTGTTGCGCAAGGCCGGTATCGAGGTCATCACGATCGTGGGTGCCGAATTGGGGCGCGGCCGCGGTGGCGGTCACTGCATGACCTGCCCGATAATCCGCGACTCCATCACGTACTGAGCCAATCCGGCCGCGAGTGTGCGGTGTCGTCCGCGACATGCCGCGCCACGCGGATGAGAGCGCACGGTCGCGGCTCCGCCCTCCAGCCGGCTGCTGTTGCAAGGAGCGGGACGATCAAGAACACGTTTCAGTTGTCTTGCTAGCCTGACGTGGACGCAGGGAAAGGACCTCTGATGGCAGCAGCGACAGGCACCCTCGAAGGACGAGTGGCATTCGTGACCGGTGCCGCCCGCGGTCAAGGCCGCGCGCACGCGGTGCGGCTGGCGCGCGAAGGGGCAGACGTCATCGTCTCCGACATCTGTGGGCCGGTTTCTGACACCGTTCCTTACCCGGGCACCACCTCGGAGGAGTTGGCCGAGACGGTTCGGCTGGTCGAGGCCGAGGGCCGCAAGGTGCTGGCTCGCGAGGTCGACGTCCGTGACGACGCCGCGCTACGGCTGTTGGTTGCCGACGGGATCGAACAGTTCGGCCGACTGGACATTCTGGTGGCCAACGCGGGCGTGCTGTCGTGGGGTCGGCTCTGGGAGCTCACCGATGATCAGTGGAACGCGGTCATCGACACCAACCTCACCGGTACCTGGCGGACATTGCGCGCCGTGGTCCCGGCGATGATCGAGGCCGGCAACGGCGGGTCGATCATCGTGGTCAGTTCTTCGGCCGGTGTGAAAGCCACCCCGGGTAACAGCCACTATGCCGCCTCCAAGCACGGCCTGACGGCGCTGACGAACTCGCTTGCCCTGGAGGCCGGCGAGTACGGCATTCGGGTGAACTCGATCCACCCCTACTCGGTGGCCACACCGATGACCGAAAACGACGCCATGCTCAAGGTTTTCGGCGCCCATCCGAGTTACCTGCATGCGTTCGCGCCGATGCCTTACCTTCCGGTCGGCCAAGGCGCCACCGGTAAGCGGTCCGACTTCATGACCGTCGACGAGGTGGCCGATGTGGTGGTCTGGCTGGCCGGTGATGCCTCCTCGACCCTGTCGGGTTCACAGATCCGCATCGACCGCGGCGTGATGAAGTACTAGCCGGCTGATCGGCTCAGCCCGGAAGCACCAGCACCGGAACGGGGCTGTGCCGCAGGATCTTTGTGCCGCGGGACCCGAGGAACACCCGGGCCATGTCACCGCGCGGTGAGGTGCCCAGCGCAAGGATGTCGCCGTCCTGCCATTCGGCGGCGTCCAGCGCCTGATCCCAGCCGTTGCCGCTGACCACCTGCAGCACCACGTCGTCACCCACCACGCCGTCGGTACGCAGCTTGGCCAGCAGCTCGCGGGCACTCGCCTCCCACGCGGCGAGGATCGAATCCTCGGCATGCAGACCGACTTCCGGTGGGTACATGGTGCGCCCGCGCACCGCGAAGGTGATCACCCGCAGCGGAACCTCGAGCCGAATCGCCAAGTCGGCGATGCGCTTGACCACTCCCACAGATTCGGGAGTTCCCGGGTAGCCACAGGTGATGCGGGTCAACGCTCCGGACCGGGCGATGCGGTAACCCCGCGGTGCGATCGCCAGCGGAACCGGCGAGGAATGCAGCAGCCGGTCGGCGGTCGACCCGACCACCACCTGCCCGAACTGGCCGTTGGATGACGATCCCAGCACCAGCAGGTCGGCGCCGAGTTCGTCGACCACCTCGGTCAGCCCGCGGGACACCGAGCGGTGGGAATGGCTGTGGTAGGTCACTGCCATCCCGTCGCAGACCGAATCGAGATAGCGCTGTGCCTCTTGTGCCGAGTCGGCACCGAGTTGTCCTGCCCACGAGGCATATTCGGCGTCGATCCGCGCCGGCGACGGGGTGGTCCACGGCTTGGGGACGATGGTCGCCACCGTCAGCGACGTGCGCAGTGTCCTGGCCGCACCCACCGCCAGATTCAGCGGGGCGGTACCACTCTTTCCGGCCAGGTAGCCGACGACGACCGTCACGACGCATCCCGGGGCGGGTTGACCACTTCGACGGCGTCCACACCCGGCGCAGCGCTGGCGATCACGCCGTCACCACCATCGTTGAGCGCACTGTGGTGCCGGCTCC
Source organism: Mycolicibacterium anyangense (assembly GCF_010731855.1). NCBI lineage: Bacteria > Bacillati > Actinomycetota > Actinomycetes > Mycobacteriales > Mycobacteriaceae > Mycobacterium > Mycolicibacterium anyangense. The sequence continues at coordinate 5,206,532 of NZ_AP022620.1, forward strand.
ACAGCAGGTAGTAGACCAAGGCCACGGCCACCCAGGCGCTGAACGCGATCCAGGTGTACCAGTGCAGGCTGAACAGGATGTAGCCGCAGGCCAGGATCGACAGCACCGGGGTCACCGGGTAGCCGGGCACTTTGAAGCCGCGAGGCAGGTCCGGTTCACGCACTCGCAGGATGATGACGCCGAGCGAGACGATCATGAACGCCACCAGCGTGCCGATCGATACCATGTCTGCCAGTTTGTCCAGCGGCACGAAGCCGGCCAGGATCGACACCACCACCGCGACGATGATCGTGTTGCCCACGGGCGTCATGGTTTTCGGGTTCACCTTGGCGAACCGTGCGGGCAACAGACCGTCGCGCCCCATGGCGAACAGGATGCGGGTCTGGCCGTACATCACCACCAGGGTGACCGAGAATATGGAGATCACCGCGCCGGCCGCCAGAACCGTACTGGCCCAGGTGCTTCCGGTGACCTTGTCCAGAATGGTGGCCAGCCCAGCCTCCTGCTGGTTCTCGAACTCCTGCCAGGGTTGGGTGCCCAGGGCGGCCACGGTGACGAGCACGTAGACGCAGGTGACGACGACGAGCGCGGCGATGATCGCCCGGGGCATCGTGCGCTGTGGGTCCTTGACTTCGTCACCGGCAGTGGAGACGGCGTCCAGGCCGATATAGGAGAAGAAGATCGTGCCCGCGGCCGAGCCGATGCCCGCGACGCCGAACGGCGCGAAATCGGCGAACCGGTCGGCCTGGAAGGCGGTGAAGGCGATGATCGCGAACAACGCCAGGACACCGAGTTTGATGACGACCATGATCGTGTTGACGGCTGCAGACTCGCTGGCGCCGCGGATGAGCAGCAGTGCGCACATCACGATCAGCACGATGGCCGGCAGGTTGAACCAGCCCGGATCCGAATCCCACGGCGCCGCGGTCAGCGCGTGCGGGATCTGTATGCCGAACAGGTTGTCCAGCAACTTGTTCAGGTAGCCGCTCCACCCGACGGCGACCGCGGCGATCGACACCCCGTATTCCAGCAGGAGGCACGCGGCCACACCCATGGCGACGAACTCGCCAAGCGTGGTGTAGGCGTAGGAGTAGGTCGAGCCGGAAACAGGCACGGCCGAGGCGAGTTCGGCATAACAGATCGCGGCCAGCCCGGCGGCGATACCGGCGACGACGAACGAGATGACCACGGCAGGGCCGGCACTTGGCACCGCGACGGACAGGACGAAGAAGATACCGGTGCCCACGGTGGCCCCCACGCCGAACATGGTCAGCTGGAAGGTGCCGATGGTGCGTTTCAGATGATCAGAGGCGCCGTGGGCGATGGGGGCGCCGATGACGGGCCGTCGGCGCAGCATCTGTTCGGTGAGCGAGATCGACGGGGCCGTCATGGGCGCCTCCTGAGTTGGGCCGATTCAGCCGATTATCGGCCTGCCTCATCCAATGCGCTCGCGAACTGCTCAATCGCCCAATCGATCTCCTCGGCGGTGATCACCAGTGGCGGGGCGAACCGCAACGTCGAGCCGTGGGTGTCCTTGACCAAGACGCCCCGCTTGGCGAGGGCGAGGCTGAGCTGTTTTCCGGTACCCAGGCGGGTGTCGACATCCACCCCGGCCCACAGACCCATTCCGCGCACGGCAAGCACCCCGTGGCCGATCAGTGCGCGCAGCCGGGCATGCAGGTGCAGGCCCAGTTCGGCTGAGCGGGACTGGAATTCACCGCGCTGCAGAATCTCCACCACGGTGGTGCCGATGGCTGCCGCCAGTGGGTTGCCCCCGAAGGTGGAGCCGTGCTCGCCGGGGTTGAGGACACCCAGCACGCTGCGGTCGGCGACCACTGCCGACAGCGGGACCACCCCGCCGCCGAGCGCCTTGCCGAGCAGATAGATGTCGGGAACCACGCCCCAGTGATCGCAGGCGAAGGTCTGACCGGTGCGGGCCAGCCCGGACTGGATCTCGTCGGCGATCAGCAGCACGTTGTTCTCGGTGCACAGTGCGCGCAGCCGGGGCAGGTAGTCGTCGGGCGGCACGATGATGCCGGCCTCGCCCTGGATCGGCTCGACGAGGACGGCGACGGTGTGCTCGTCGATGGCCGCGGCGACGGCGTCGGAATCCCCGAACGGGACCGAGCGGAATCCGGGTGTGAAGGGCCCGAATCCACCGCGGGCGCTCTCGTCGCTGGAGAAGCTGACGATGCTGATCGTCCGGCCGTGAAAGTTCTTGTCGGCCACAATGATATTGGCCATGCCCGCCGGGACGCTCTTGACGTCGGCACCCCACTTGCGGGCTACTTTGATGCCGCTCTCGACCGCTTCGGCGCCGCTGTTCATCGGCAGCACCATGTCCTTGCCGCACAATTGGGCCAGCGCCGCGCAGAACGGGCCGAGCCGGTCGGAGTGGAACGCGCGGCTCACCAGGGTCACCGCGTCGAGCTGGCGGTGCGCGGTGGCGATGATCTCCTCGTTGTGATGGCCGAAGTTGACCGCCGAATAGGCGGCCAGGCAGTCCAGATACCGGCGGCCCTCGACGTCGGTGATCCAGGCGCCACGCGCACTGGCCGCCACCACTGGCAGCGGAGCGTAATTGTGCGCGGCGTAGGCGTCGTCGAGTGCGATCGCAGCGGCGGTCGACGACGGCGGTGCGACGGTCTCGGCCATGGTCACGAAAAGACCTCCAGGGTGCAGCATTTGACCGAGCCGCCGCCTTTGAGCAACTCGGACAGGTCGACGCCGATCGGGTGGAATCCGGCCTGGTAGAGCTGCTCGGCGAAACCGGTGGCCTGTGCCGGATGCACCACGTGTTTGCCGTCGGATACCGCATTGAGCCCAAGGACGTAGGCGTCGGTACTGGACACCTCGATGGCGGTGGGGAACAGCTGCACGAGCTGGGTGCGCGCGGCATCGGTGAATGCCGGCGGGTAGTAGGCGATGGTGGTGTCGTCGAGCACCGTCAGTGCGGTGTCGAGGTGGTAGAACCGCGGATCGACCAGTTCCAGGGTCACTACCGGCATACCGGTGAGGTCAGCCACCTCGCTGTGCGCCTGCGGGTCGGTGCGAAAGCCGGTGCCGGCCAGGATCATCGATCCGACAACAAGCAGATCGCCCTGGCCCTCGTTGACGTGGCGGGTGCTGACGGGGGAGTGTCCGCGCTGATCCATCCAGTCGGCGTAGGCGACGGACTCGCCGTCACGCTCGGCATGCCTGAATCGCGCGACGATGGCGGCGCCGTTGACGATCAGACCCGCGTTGGCGGTGTAGACCATGTCCGGCAGGCCGGGGACCGGGTCGACGAGATCTACCGTGTGCCCCAGCCCGCGGTAGGTGTCGCGCAGGGTTTCCCACTGGTCGACGGCGCGGTCGACGTCGACCGGGTTGGTGGTGTCCATCCAGGGGTTGATGGCGTACTCGACGGTGAAGTACGTCGGCCTGGTCATGACGTAGTGGCGGAGGCGTTGGGTGCGCGGCGCCATGGTGGTGGCGGCGACATCGGGGGATATCGTCATGAATCAACGATATGGGCGCCGCCTGACGCAATCAATCGATAGCTATTGCGTGTGTGGGGCGAAAATCTTGCGTCACAGCTAGGATGACGACGATCTATTGCGTCGACCGCCAGGAGTGGCCGAATGGACCGTCTCGACGACACCGACGAGCGCATTCTCGCCGAGCTCGCCGAGCACGCCCGGGCGACGTTCGCCGAGATCGGTGCCCGGGTGAATCTGTCGGCGCCGGCGGTCAAGCGGCGAGTGGATCGGATGCTCGACAACGGTGTGATCCGCGGCTTCACCACCGTCATCGACCGCAGTGCGCTGGGCTGGAACACCGAGGCCTACGTCCAGGTGTACTGCCACGGCACCATCGCGCCAGATCAGTTGCGGCAGGCCTGGATTGATATTCCGGAGGTGATCAGCGCCGCCACCGTCACCGGCACATCGGATGCCATCCTGCACGTGCTGGCCCGCGATATGCGGCACCTCGAGGCGGCACTGGAGCGCATTCGCTCGAGCGCCGACATCGAGCGCAGTGAGAGCATCGTGGTGCTGTCCAACCTGATCGACCGTTCGCCGTCGTGACCCCGTGAGCGAGGCAAGGCCAGGGCTGGCTGACACTTTCCGGCGCCGATCAGGTAAGAACAGCACGTGAGTTCCAGCGAGAATGGCATCGTCATCGTCGGCGGCGGGCTGGCTGCCGCCCGCACTGCCGAACAGTTGCGCAAGTCGGAGTACACCGGCCCGGTCACCATCGTCAGCGACGAGGTGCACCTGCCCTATGACCGGCCGCCGCTGTCCAAGGATGTGCTGCACGCCGACCTCGACGACGTCACGCTCAAGCCCGCCGAGTTCTACACGGACAACAACATCACCCTGCGGCTCGGCAGTGCCGCCCAGACGCTGGACATCACCGCCAAGACCGTCACCCTGGCCGACGGTTCGGTGCTGGGATACGACGAGCTGGTGATCGCGACGGGACTGGTGCCCAAGCGCATTTCGTCGTTCCCCGACCTGGAGGGCATCCGGGTGCTGCGCAACCTCGACGAGGCGCTGGCGCTGCGTACCCACGCCGCCTCGGCCCGCAAGGCAGTCATCATCGGCGCCGGATTCATCGGCTGTGAGGTCGCGGCAAGCCTGCGCAAGCTCGGCGTCGACGTGGTCCTCGTCGAGCCGCAGCCAGCGCCGCTGGCCTCGGTGCTCGGCGAGCAGGTGGGCAGTCTGGTCACCCGGCTGCACCGAGCCGAGGGTGTCGATGTGCGCGCCGGCGTCGGGGTGACCGAGGTGCGTGGCGAGGGCGGGCACGTCAGCACCGTGGTGCTCAGTGACGGCAGCGAGTTACCTGCTGACCTGGTGGTGGTGGGCATCGGCTCGCGGCCGGCCACCGAATGGCTCGACGGCAGCGGTGTGGCGGTGGACAACGGTGTGGTGTGCGACGAGGTCGGCCGTACCAGCGCGCCGCACGTGTGGGCGCTGGGCGATGTGGCGTCCTGGCGCGATGCCACCGGACACCAAGCGCGGGTGGAGCATTGGAGCAACGTCGCCGAGCAGGCGCGCGCGGTGGTGCCGTCGATCCTGGGCAAGGAAGCTCCCGAGCTCGTCGTGGTCCCCTACTTCTGGAGCGACCAGTACGACGTGAAGATCCAGTGCCTCGGCGAGCCGGAGGCCAACGACGTCGTGCACATCGTCGAGGACGACGGGCGCAAGTTCCTGGCCTACTACGAGCGTGACGGTGTGGTGGTCGGGGTGGTCGGCGGCGGTATGCCGGGCAAGGTCATGAAGACCCGCGCCAAGATCGCCTCCGCCGCGCCGATCGCCGACGTCCTGGGCTGAGCGCGGCGCCGAGGATTCACGCCCCGGCGCTAGAACTGCCCGAGGTAGAACCGGCCACCCTGGTCGTCGGTGCACTCGGCCATCAGGCCGTAGGACTGCTGCGCAGGTTCACTGAGCACGGTCCCGCCGGCGTCGCGGACTCGCCGCACGGCGATCTCGATGTCCGTCACCGTCCACATCGGCACCACGGTCTGCCGCTGTGCGCCGCCGGCGACACCGGCCATCGGCTGGGTGTGGCCGATCTGCCAGCCGTCGGCGACCCGACCCGGCTCGAACGTCCAGCCGAACAACGCGGAGTAGAAGTCCCGGAACACCGCTGAATCTGCGACCTCGTGGGTGAGGTAGGACAGTTCCCCCGCACCGGCGCCGTTGAGCGCGGGCCGGCGCTGCGCCGACTCGGGGACGTAGACCGCGAACGGGTTGCCGTCCGGATCGGTGGCGTCCATGCTCTCGCCGAGGGCGAAGCGGCGTGGCCCCTCGGCCCGACCCCCGGCGGCGATGATCGCCGTGCGCGCCGCCTCGATGTCGGTCACTGCGTAGTAGCACCGCAGGGTGCCCTCACCGCGCGAAAGGGCAATGTGCTCCACGGTATTGGTGACCTGACCGTCGTCGTCGACCGACCAGCCCAGGACGTGTCCGTAGAACGCGGCCGCCAGACGCACGTCCGGCGTGTGCAGGCTCAGGTAGCCGATGTCACCGGGCCTGATCAGCTCGACAACCGGCCCGCTGATCATCCAGCGGTGGCCGAACGGATCGCGGATGGTTGCCCCGCGAAAGCCGTGCGCCTGATACGGCTCGCGTTCGATCTCGGCCCCGAACCGACGCGCCCGGCTCAGCGCCGCGTCAGTGTCGGGGACGTGCAGCATCAGGCTGACCGAGGTCCAGCCGGGCTCGGGTGCGCGCAGCCCCATCGCGGTGAACTCGTCGGCCAGGTAGAGCACGCCGTCGCCGATCGCGAGTTCGGCATGCCCGATCCGGCCGTCGTCCATCACGATGGGCTCGCCGTGCAGTTCGGCACCCAGTGCGTCGCGGTACCAGGCAATGGCTCCTCGTGCATCGGCGACGGTGAGGTAGGGCAGGGCGGCGGGCCGGGGGTATTCGGGGATCGACGGCACGTCGTCGGTCAGGTCTGCCAGGGCGGCGGTGGTTCCGCTCATCTCGACTCCTCGTGTTCCGGTGGGCAGGGACAGCGCCGACTCCAGCTTCCGCCGCAGGCGGGCGGCGAATTCCGGATCCGGCTGCACCGGAGGATCTTCGGCGTTCAGTACGGTCAACGGATCAGTCACCGGACGCCTCCTTCCGGGTAGAGAGTTCGGAAAGCCTTGCGGGCCCGCACCAGTAGGGCCTCGGTGGCGTGGACGGTTCGTCCGATCAGTTCGGCGCACTCGGGCACCGAACAGTCGTCCATGTAACGCAGCGCCAGCACGGTGCGGTGGGTGTCTGGCAGTCGGGCCAGCACGCTCTCGGCGACGATCCGGTCCAGTTCGGTCTCCCAGCCGTCGGGCGCTTGGGCGTCGGGGACCTCGGCGACGGTGACCGTCTCGCGGGTGGCCCGCCGCCGGTAGTGGTCGGCGAGTTTGTGGCGGGCCACACCCAGCAGCCACGGCACCGCGATCGGGGGTGGCTCGGAACGCCGGGCGGCATCCATCGCGGCCAGGAACGTTTCGGAGGTCAGGTCTTCCGCGGTGGCCCGGTCGGGGCAGCGGCGGACGAAGTAGCGGTACACGATCGGGAGCGCCTCGTCGTACACCGCCAGCAGCTGGTGCGGGGCATCACCGGGGTCGGAATCCGCGCTCACACCTCTATCGTCGTCGCGCGGGGCCGAACTCCGACGGGTCCGGCGAAACTATTTCCGGGCGTCCAGCCCGTCCAGCCCGCGCGCCACGGCGTCGAAGGCGTCGCCGAGAGCCTGCGGCAACGACACCGACTCGTGGGCCAACCAGTATTCGTACGCCGACAACGCGATGCCGAGCATCTGCCACGCCACCGACTGGGGGACCAGATCAGTGGATCTGCCGCCGATGCGTCCGGCCACGTATACCGAGACCACGGCCCGCCAGCCGGCGTACATCGTCATCGAGTAGGCCTGCAGCTCGGGGGTTTGCAGGATCACCCGCATCCGAGTTCGGTGGCGTGTCTCGGAATCATCAAAGGTGTTGAACGCCAGCAGGGCTGAGCGCAACGCAGTGGCGACGGGTACGTCCGCCGCGCTGTCGAGCAGATGTTGGAAGTCCTGCAGGTGCGAGTCGAACGCACCCCACGGGATGGCGTTCTTCGACGAGTAGTAGCGGAACAGGGTGCGGCGCGCGATCCCGGACGCCTGGGCGACGTCGTCGACGCTGACCTCACCGAAGCCATAGGTGGCGAACAGGTCCAGCGCGACGTCGGCGATGTGGTCCTGCGTGGTCGAGCGCCGGCGGCCGACCCGGGCCCCCGGCGCACCCGCCGAATCACCCGCCATGGATTCACCCCTTCCGTTTCGGCACTCGATGCCATATTCTTGCGATCTCGATCACAATTGTCGAGAACCCAGCCAGAGAAAGGGTGCTTTTCATGGAGCAGAGCCAGAACATCGAGGTGGACAACGAGCTGGTGACCGAGACCCTCGTCGAAGAGGTCTCGATCGACGGGATGTGCGGGGTCTACTGACCGTGCCCGCCCACGCCGTGGGCGATCCGGCTGTCGCCGGGTCGAACTTCGACCCGGCCGGCAGCTGGCGTCTGCACCCGCAGGTGGCGGTGCGCCCCGAACCGTTCGGCGCACTGCTCTACCACTTCGGCACCAGGAAGCTGTCGTTCCTCAAGAACCGAACCATCCTGGCCGTCATCGAGTCGCTGCCCGATCATCCGGACGTGCACCGTGCACTGCGCGCCGCCGGCGTCGAAGCCGACGACGAAGCGCCGTACCTGCACGCCCTGGGCGTACTCGCATCCTCGAACATGCTGATCTGCAAGGAATCCCAATGACTTCGGTGGCACCCGTACCCCGGTTGATCGAGCAGTTCGAGCGCGGTCTGGACGCGCCCATCTGTCTGACCTGGGAACTGACCTACGCCTGCAACCTGGCCTGCGTGCACTGCCTGTCCTCATCGGGCAAGCGGGACCCGCGCGAGCTGTCGACCGAACAGTGCAAGGCGATCATCGACGAGCTCGAGCGCATGCAGGTGTTCTACGTCAACATCGGCGGCGGGGAGCCCACCGTGCGACCCGACTTCTGGGAACTGGTCGACTACGCGACCGCCCACCACGTTGGAGTGAAATTCTCCACCAACGGCGTCCGGATCACCCCCGAGGTGGCCGCCAAGCTGGCCGCCAGTGATTACGTCGACGTCCAGATCTCACTGGACGGCGCGACCGCCGAGGTCAACGACGCCGTGCGCGGCCCGGGTTCGTTCGCCATGGCGGTGCGGGCGCTGGAGAACCTGGCCGCCGCCGGTTTCTCCGACGCCAAGATCTCGGTGGTGGTCACCCGCCACAACGTCGACCAACTCGACGATTTCAAGGCGCTGGCCGACCGCTATGGCGCCACACTGCGGATCACCCGGCTGCGTCCGTCGGGACGCGGTGCCGACGTGTGGGACGACCTGCACCCCACCGCCGACCAGCAGGTCCAGCTCTACAACTGGCTGGTGGCCAGGGGCGACGGAGTGCTCACCGGTGACTCGTTCTTTCATCTGTCGGGTCTGGGCGCGCCCGGCGCGCTCGCGGGCCTGAACATGTGCGGTGCCGGCCGGGTGGTATGCCTGATCGACCCGGTCGGCGACGTCTACGCCTGCCCGTTCGCCATCCATGACCGCTTCCTCGCCGGGAACATCGTGCGGGACAGTGGTTTCGACAACGTGTGGAAGAACGCACCGCTGTTCCGCGAGCTGCGTGAACCGCAGTCGGCGGGGGCGTGCGGTAGCTGCGGGCACTACGACGCCTGCCGGGGTGGATGCATGGCGGCCAAATTCTTCACCGGCCTGCCCATGGACGGTCCGGACCCCGAGTGCGTCGAGGGCTACGGAGCCCCGGCGCTGGCCAACGAGCGTGACAAGCCCCGGCCCAGTGCCGACCACTCCCGGGGCAAGCCGATCATGCTCACGCTCTCCACCCGGCCGCCGGCCAAACCCTGCAACGAAAGTCCGATCTAGACATGGCACGTGACACCTGGTTCGAAACCGTCGCGATCGCGCAGCAGCGCGCCAAGAAGCGCCTGCCGAAGTCCGCGTACTCGGCCCTGCTGGCCGGCAGCGAGAAGGGCCTGACGGTCTCCGACAATGTCGAGGCATTCGGCGAGCTGGGCTTCGCTCCGCACGTCATCGGTGCGTTGGAGAAGCGTGATCTCGCGACGACGGTGATGGGACAGGATATTTCGTTGCCTGTCGTGATATCGCCGACCGGTGTTCAGGCGGTGCACCCCGACGGCGAGGTGGCTGTGGCCCGCGCTGCCGCGGCGCGCGGCACCGCGATCGGGCTGTCGTCCTTCGCGAGCAAGCCGGTCGAGGAGGTCGTCGCCGCCAACCCCAAGACGTTCTTCCAGATCTACTGGCTCGGTGACCGGGCCGCCATCGCGGCGCGGGCCGACCGGGCCAAGGCCGCCGGCGCCGTCGGTCTGATCGTCACCACTGACTGGAGCTTCTCGCACGGCCGGGACTGGGGCAGTCCGAAGATCCCCGAGAAGATGGATCTGCGCACCATGGTCACGATGTCCCCGGAGGCGCTGACCCGGCCCCGCTGGTTCCTGGAGTGGGCCAAGACGCTGCGCCCACCGGCACTGAGCGTGCCCAACCAGGCCATCCGCGGCGAGGGCGCCCCGCCATTCTTCGAGGCCTACGGGCAGTGGATGGGTACGCCGCCCCCGACCTGGGAGGACATCGCCTGGTTGCGGGAGTACTGGGGCGGTCCGTTCATGCTCAAGGGCGTGATGCGGGTCGATGACGCCAAACGTGCTGTGGATGCCGGTGTTTCAGCGATCTCGGTGTCCAACCACGGCGGTAACAATATCGACGGCACGCCCGCGGCCATCCGGGCGCTGCCCGCGGTCGCCGAGGCGGTGGGAGATCAGATCGAGGTCCTGCTCGACGGTGGCATCCGCCGCGGCAGCGACGTGGTCAAGGCGCTGGCGCTGGGTGCCCGCGCGGTGATGATCGGCCGGGCCTATCTGTGGGGGCTGGGAGCGGCCGGGCAGGCCGGCGTGGAGAATGTTCTGGACATCATGTACGGGGGCATCGACTCGGTGCTGCGCGGCCTGGGTAAGGCCTCGGTGCACGACCTGACCCCCGAGGACGTTCTGGTGCCTGACGGATTCACCCGGACGCTCGGCGTCCCGCCGTCGTCGCACTGATCCGGTGGGCGCCGCGCCCGGTGTGGCTGGCGTGACGGACGGGACGGTGGTGAACGCGGCGGGCTTGTTCACGGGTCCGAAAGCGAAAGAATTCTCCTTCTCTGGCGAACAATTGGCGCACGCCAGGTGAATTCGGCTTACCATCGGCCGGTGGCGTTGCGGAGCGAGTTGGGGAACTCGACATCGGGACAGCTCCGCGGCACGTCCGCGACGATCTTGATTCCGGTCGGATCGACCGAGCAGCACGGTCCGCACCTCCCGCTGGACACCGACACCCGGATCGCGACGGCCGTGGCGCGGGCCGTCACCGAGGAGCTCGACCGCGCCGAGCCCGGACAGTTCCTGCTTGCCCCCGCAATCGCCTACGGCGCCTCCGGCGAGCATGAAGGGTTCCCCGGCACGGTGTCGATCGGCACCGAGGTCCTGACGTCGGTGCTGCTCGAGTACGGCCGCTCGGCCTGCGGCTGGGCCCGGCGGATCGTCTTCGTCAACGGCCACGGCGGCAATATCGAGGCGATGCGCGCGGCGGTCACGCTGCTGCGCCGGGAAGGCCGCGACGCCACCTGGGCCCCATGTGTCGCCGAGGGCGGCGACGCCCACGCCGGGCATACCGAAACCTCTGTAGTGCTTCACCTTTCACCGGCCGACGTCCGTACTGAGGCCTGGTGCAGCGGCAACCGGGAGCCGCTGGTGAACCTGTTGCCCCGGATGCGGAGCGGCGGTGTGGCGGCGGTGAGCGAGGTGGGCGTGTTGGGTGACCCGACGACGGCGACGGCGGCGGAAGGGGCGCGGATCTTCGACGGGATGGTCGCCGACTGTCGGGGGCGCCTGCTGCGCTGGACCCCAGCCGCCGACGGGATGCTCTCATGAGTCAGCCCCGGTTACCGGACGGCTTCGCCGTCCAGGTCGATCGACGGGTCCGCACGCTCGGATCGGGTTCGGCGCTGCTTGGCGGGTCGCCCACCCGGCTGCTCCGGCTGGCTCCGTCGGCTCAGACGTTGCTCGACGGCGGCCGCCTCGAGGTGCGTGACGCGGTCAGCGCGCAACTCGCCCGCACCCTGTTGGATGCGACCGTGGCACATCCCCGCCCTGCCGGAGGCCCGTCGCATCGCGATGTGACTGTCGTTATCCCGGTGCGCGACAACGCATTCGGACTGTACCGCCTGGTGATGTCATTGCGTGCCATGCGCGTCATCGTCGTTGACGACGGCTCGCAAACTCCGGTGAGCGCCGCCGATTTCCATGCCGCCCGATGCGAGGTCGAGGTGGTTCGCCACGACCGCAGCAAGGGGCCGTCTGCTGCCCGCAACACCGGACTGGCCATGTGCACCACGGATTTCGTGGCATTCCTGGACTCCGACGTGGTGCCGCATCGCGGTTGGCTGGAGGCACTGCTCGGCCACTTCTGCGATCCGGCAGTCGCGCTGGTGGCGCCGCGCATCGTGGGACTCGGGCACAGCGACGACCTGGTCGCGCGCTACGAAGCGGTGCGTTCGTCCCTCGATCTGGGGGAACGCGAAGCGCCGGTGGTGCCCTACGGCCCGGTGTCCCACGTGCCCAGCGCGGCGATCATCTGCCGACGGGCAGCGCTGCTGGAACTCGGCGGCTTCGACGAGACCTTGAGCTCCGGTGAAGATGTCGACCTGTGCTGGCGGCTGGTCGAGTCGGGGTCGAGGCTGCGGTACGAACCGATCGCCCTGGTGGCTCACGAGCATCGCACCCAGAAGCGGGACTGGTTGGCGCGCAAGGCTTTCTACGGCAGTTCCGCCGCACCGTTGTCGATCCGCCACCCGGACAAGACCGCCCCGGTGGTGGTGTCCGCGTGGAGTCTGCTGGTGTGGGTGCTGATGGCACTCGGCTCGGCGTCGGGCTATCTCGCGTCGTTGGTGTTCGCCGGTGTCACCACTGGGCGGATGGCCAAGTCAGTGCAGAACACCGATGCCGGGATCGGGGATGTCGCGGTTCTGACGCTACGCGGCATCGGCGCCGCCGCCCGCCAGCTCGCTGCTGCCACCTGTCGGCACTACTGGCCGTTGGCATTGGTGGCCGCGGTGGTCTCGCAGCGCTGCCGACAGGCCGTGCTGGTCGCCGCCGTCCTCGACGGGGTGCTGGACTGGTTCGCCCGTAACCGTGGCGGTGACGGTGAGGGCAAGCCGGTCGGCCTGTTCGCCTACGTGCTGCTCAAGCGGCTCGACGACCTTGCCTACGGTGCCGGGTTGTGGACGGGTGTGGTCCGGGAGCGAACCCTGCGGCCGCTCAAACCACAGATCAAGACGTGACCGATAGCCCGGGTTGTCGACATCACGCACAGTGACGTTCTGATCGTGGGCGCTGGTAGCGCCGGATCCGTGCTCGCCGAACGGCTCTCGGCCGATCCCTCGTGCCGGGTCACGGTGGTGGAGGCCGGGTACGGTCCGGCCGAACCCGGTGTTCGGGAGATGACGGCCAACGGGACCCAGCTGCCGATCGGCACGGCGAGTCCGCTGGCCCGCCGGTATCGCACCACGCTGACACAGGACCCGGTCCGGATCGCCGACATCGTGCGCGGCAGTACCGTCGGCGGTTCCGGGGCGGTCAACGGCGGGTATTTCTGCCGGGCGCTACCCGCTGACTTCGATGACCCCGCCGTCCCCGGCTGGTCCTGGGCCGAGGTGACCGGCCATTACCGGGCCATCGAGACCGACCTGGACTTCCCCGAGCAGCACGACGGCGGCCCGATCCGCATCACCCGGACCCATGAATTCAGTGGTAGCACAGCAGCATTCGTCGAGGCTGCCGGCGCAGCTGGGTACCGCTGGCTGCCCGACCTGAACGCGGAGCCTCGCGGCGAGAACTCCCCGCCGGGCATCGGCGCCGTCCCGCTCAACATCGTCGGCGGAATCCGGACCGGGCCGGGGGCTGCGTTCCTGCAACCAGCGATGGACCGGCCCAATCTCGAGGTGCTGACCCGGCACACCGTACTGCGGCTGCGGCTGGCCGGGTCGAGGGTGACCGGAGTCGAGGCGATCAGCCCGGAGGGCCGGGTCAGCTTGTCGGCCGACCGGGTCGTGCTGTCGGCCGGTGCCATCGAATCCGCGCATCTTCTGCTGCTGTCCGGTATCGGTCCGGCCGCGTCGCTGTGTGGCGCGGGGATCCCGGTGATCGCCGACCTGCCGGTGGGGCGGCGCACCTGGGACCATCCGGAGTGGGTGATCCCGACGACCTGGACGGTGGCGCCCGGCCGGCCGGTGCTGGAGGTGCTCCTGGTCGACGGTGACGTCGAGATCAGGCCCTACACAGGTGGTTTCATCTCGATGGTCGGGGAGGGAACGGCGGGCAGGCCGGACTGGCCGCACCTGGGCGTAGCACTCATGCGTCCGAGGTCGCACGGCAGGGTGACGATCACCTCGGCCGACCCGGCCGCGCCCCTGCAGATCGAGCACCGCTACGACAGTGATCCGGCCGATGTCGCGGAGCTGCACCGCGGCCATGCCCTGGCGGTTCAGATCGCCGGTGCGACAACCGAACTCGGTGAGCCGGCGTGGGCAACTTCGCAGCATCTGTGCGGTACCGCGCCGATGGGACGCGACGGCGACGAGTATGCCGTCGTCGATCCGCGCTGCCGGGTTCGGGGAGTCGACGGGCTGTGGGTGGTCGACGGGTCCGTGCTGCCGCGGATCCCCAGCCGGGGTCCGCATGCCACCATCGCGATGATCGGCCACCGCGCAGCGGAGTTCGTCTGCTGACTCAGGCCGCCAGCGGAACCAGGGCCTGCGCCAGGCGGGTTGCGGCTTCCACCCCGTCGATGACGGGCACGCCAAGGCGCTGTCGAAGAGGGTGGGCGAACCGGGCCATCGCCGCGCATCCGAGGACCACCGCGCCGCTGCGGTCGGTGCTCAGCGCGTACTCGCACAGCTGCGCGATCGGCAGGAAACTGCCGGGATCCGAATCGATCTGGAGTACCGGAATGTCGCAGGCATGGACCCCCAGGCACGAGCCGGCGGTGTAGTCGTCGGCCAGTTCCCAGGCCCGCGGCACCGTGGCCGACATGGACGTCACCACCGAGAACCCGCCGGCCAGCAGTGCGGCAGAATGCATGGCGGCCTGTGCGATCCCCAGCACCGGTGCGCGCACGGCGCCGCGTGCTGCCACCAGGCCGGGATCGCCGAAGCAGGCGATCACGTAGGCGTGCGGGCGCTGGTCGTCCGGACCCGCTGCAGCAGCAGCGATCTCAGTGAGAAGCCCTGGTACACAACGGCGCTCGTCGTCCTCGCTCTCGATACTGGCAGGCCCGTCCAGTGGGTTGACGGCGCGGATCTCGGTGTCCGGGTGGGCTGCCAGGCGGGCGGCCTGCGCAATCGCGGCAGTCATCGTGGCCGTGGTGTTGGGGTTGACGAACAGCAGCCGCACCAGCAGCAGTTTAGTGGCGGGCGCCGCAACACCGCACCGCGGGCGTGACGGCACTCGGTACCCTTGTCGGACGGGCTCAGGGTGGGAACTGCCCGGGAAGGACGCATGATGGCGGGGCAACGCAGCGACCCGCGACCGGCGCGCTCACGTGCCCGGTTGCTCGACGCGGCGACGGCGCTGCTGCGCAGTGGCGGCCCCAACGCCGTCACCGTCGATGCCGTCACCCGCGGCGCCAACGTCGCCCGCGCCACCCTCTACCGGCATTTTCCCAGCGGGAACGACCTGCTCGCGGCCGCCTTCAACAGCCTGATCCCGCCCGCACCGATGCCCCAGGAGGGCGGCACATTGCGCGAGCGGCTGGTGGCCCTGGTGCAGGCGCAGGCCGAACTCATCGTCGACACCCCGTTGTTGCTGACCGCCACCTACTGGCTGGCCCTGGGTCCGGACATGGAGCGGATGCCGGACCGGGCGGACGGTGACAGCCCGGAGATCCGCACCCTACGGGAGCGGATCGCCCAGCAGTACGGGGCGCCGTTCGAGGCGATCTTGGCGAGTCCGGAGGCCGTCGCCGAGCTCGGTGAGGTGGACCGTGCACAGGCGATGATGCTGCTGATCGGTCCGGTGGTCACCGCCCGGATCAGCACCCTGACCGACTTCGACTATCGCGAGTGTTCCCGCAAGGCGGTGGACGGCTTTCTGGCCGTGCACCGCCGCGCGGGTGACATCACTTCAGTTCCACCCGAATCGGCAGGTGCTTGAGACCGCCGACGAACGTGGTGGCCATCAACTCCGGCTCACCGGCCAGCTCGATGGATTTGATCCGCGGGATGAGTTCGGTGAAGAAGCTGTTCATCTCCATACGGGCCAGCGACGCGCCCAGGCAGAAGTGCACGCCGTAGCCGAACGACAGGTGCTTGTTCGGATCGCGCCCCACATCGAACGTGTCGGGGTTCTCGAAGACCTCTTCGTCCCGGTTGGCCGAGGTGTAGGCCAGGTAGACCGCCTCACCCTTGGGAATGGTCACACCGCGCACCACGGTGTCCTCCTGTGCGGTGCGCATGAACTCCTTGACCGGGACCGTCCAGCGGATCATCTCCTCGACGGCGGTGCCCATCAGGGACATGTCGTTCTGCAGCCGGGCCAGCTGGTCGGGATGTTCGAGCAGGGCGCGCATGCCGCCGGCGATTCCGGCGCTGGTGGTGTCGTGACCCGCGCTGGCCACGATGACGTAGTAGGACAGCGTGTCCATGTCGGACAGCGGTTCGCCGTTGATCGTGGCATTGGCGATCGCCGAGGCCAGGTCGTCGGTCGGGTTCTCCCGCCGCGACGCCGTCAGTGCCGAGAAGTAGTTGAAGAAGTCCAACAACACCGCGAGCATGTCGTCGACGTCGCCGCCGCGCTGGAACTCTTCGTCATTGCCGCCGAACATCTCCTGGGTGAGCTTGAGCATGCGGGGGAAGTCCGAGTCGGGCAGGCCCAGCATGGTCAGGATGATGTAGAGCGGGTAGTTCACTGCGATCTCGGTCATGAAGTCGAGTTCGGGGCCCTTCTCGGCCATCTTGTCGACCCAGATCTTGGCCAACTCGTCACAGCGCGCTTTGAGGGCCTTGAGGACCTTGGGGCGGAACCAGTCGGCGCCGACCTTGCGCACATCCCGATGGTGCGGGTCGTCCATGTGGATCAGAGTGCGCAGCCCGGTGCCGGCCTCCAGATCGGCCAGCAGCTTCTCATCGGCCTCGGTGATCGCCAGCAGGGGACGGGGGAAGTTGGTGAACAGGTCATTCTGCCGCTCGATGTCCATGATGTCGGCGTGCTTGGTGATCGCCCAGAACGGCCGGTATTCGTCGACCTCGACCCAGGACACCGGGGCGTGAGCGCGAAGGTGGGCCAGTGACTCATAGAACCGCTTCTCGTCGGCATAGGCCTGGGGATCGGCCAGAACGCGGGCTGCGGGATCCATGATCCGGGTGGTCATACGGAGTCTCCTCGTTGGCTGTGCGCAAAACTTGACGGGTGTCAGATCAGTAGTGTGGGCGATCACATCGGATAGGGGAAGAGATTTCGGGCGATTAGGGTCCGAAGACCCTGTTCCGGCGGGCAGGAGCGAAGCGACTCGGGGAGTGTCCCGCTCGCCGCGTAGGCTCAGATCCCGTGCTGTACCGATCGCTTCGCCGATTCCGAGCGGCCGTCGCGATCCTGATGTGCCTGATCCTGGTCGTCGGGTGTGCCGGCGGCAACGGCCAACCCACATCGGCCCCGCCCGCGGCGGCGGTGCCTGCGCCGACGGTCGTGCACACCAGCGGGGGAGCGGTCCTTGGTGTCGATGCGCCCGGCTACCGGGTATTCGACGGCATTCCTTACGCGGCACCACCGGTGGGTGCACTGCGCTGGCAGCCGCCGGCGCCAGTCGTGCCCTGGCAAGGCGTGCGTGATGCCACCAGACCGGGTCTGCGGTGCCCGCAGGACACCCGTAACGATCCTGACTACGGCAGGCCCACCGGCGAGGACTGCCTGAACCTCAACGTCTGGACGCCGGACGGGGCAACACCGGCCACCCCGCGTCCGGTGCTGGTCTGGATCCACGGCGGGGGCTTTCTCAACGGCAGCGCCGACATCTATGACTCGCGTTGGATGGCGACCCAGGGCGACATCGTCGTCGTCACGATCAACTACCGGCTCGGGACATTGGGGTTCCTGGCGCATCCGGCGTTGAGCCGCAACGGAGATGCCGGTAACTACGGCCTGGCCGACCAGCAGGCCGCGCTGCATTGGGTGCACGACAACATCGCGGCCTTCGGCGGCGATCCGGCCAAGGTCACCATTGCCGGGGAGTCGGCGGGTGCGATGTCGGTGTGCGATCACCTGGTCGCCCCCGGATCGGCCGGCCTGTTCCGCGCGGCGATCCTGCAGAGCGGCCCGTGTCAGTCGCAGGGCGCCCGCCCCACGGGGCGGCAGGTGAGCCTGACGTATGCCGCGAGCGTGGGCTGCCCGGTCGAGGCGGTCGCGCCCGAGTGTCTGCGTGCGCTTCCCGTTGCCCGATTGCTGCGGCCGCCGTTCTACGCGGGCTTCGGTGCCGACCGGCTCACCGGGCCGGTGACGGGTACCGACATGATTCCGGTCGATCCGATGACGGCATTCGCGACCGGGCGGGCCGCGCGAGTGCCCGTGCTGATCGGCACCAACACCGACGAGTTCGCCTTGTTCTCCGCCATCTGGTTCCTCCAGAACCATGGCTTGCCGCCGTACTCGACGTTGCTGGCCGACACCTTCGGCCCGGACGCGCCTGCGGTGGCCGCGCGCTACCCGCTGCAGCACTACGGCGGCAGCACCGGTCGGGCCTACTCGGCGGCGGTCACCGACGGCGAATTCGCCTGTCCCGCAGATGCGATAGCGAACGGTCTGGCGAGCAGTGCACCGGTCTACGCCTACGAGTTCAACGACCGCACCGCACCGGCGCCCGATCCGTTCCGTGCAGTGCCCTTCCCCGTCGGCGCCAGCCACGGGCTCGACCTGCGCTACCTGTTCGACATCGGGGGCGCGCCGCCGCTCAATCCGGCCCAACGCCAGCTGTCCGACCAGATGGTCGGGTACTGGAGTCAGTTCGTGAAGACCGGCGTGCCGGACGTGACCGGCGAGCTCGCCTGGCCCCGGTTCAGCTCCGAATCGGGCACCGGCCAACGACTGTCCTTGCAACCCGGGAGATTGTCGGTCGTCACCGATTTCGCCGACCGCCACCAGTGCGCGTTCTGGGCGACGCTGAAGAGCGGTCGTTAACCCCGCCACCGGGAATGTTCGACCACGGACAGTGCCTCGCCGACCTCGCGGGACAGCGACCGGCGCCGGCTACGGTCGTCGCGAACCCAGCGCTGGAATGCGAAATCTGCTGCAGCCAAAGATAATTGGACCAGCAGGCCGGGGCGGTTGTCGTTCGCCGGGTCGACATCCATCCGCTCGGCGATGAGGTCGGCCAGCCGGGTGCGGTCCGCGGCGGGCAGCAGCGTCACCCGGTCGAGCAGGTCGGGTGCGGTCAGGATCGCCTCGCGCCAGCTCTGCAGGTCCACGTCATCGAAGGATCCGACGCGCCCGACGATGGCTGCCGTCAGCGCCAGGTCGGCCGGTTCGTCGGCGGGTCGTCGCTGCAGCAGGGAGACGATCGCGGGGCCGCCGCGCTGCACCGGACCGAGCAGCAGCTCCTCCTTGGTGGCCACATGGCGGAAGAACGTCCGGGGCGAGACCGCCGCCTCGGCGGCGATGTCCTCGGTGGTGACGTTGCCGAATCCCCGTGCGGCGAAAAGGCGGTAGGCAGCGGCGTGGATGTCCGAGCGCACCTGGGCTCGCTGCCGGTCGCGCAGCGACGGGGTGTCGGTCACCGGAACGATCCCATCCCGCCGTCGACGTGGATGGTCTGGGCGGTGAGGTAGGACGCGTCGTCGCTGACCAGGAACGCCACCATCGCCCCGATGTCGTGGTGGGTGTCGCCGACCCGCTTGAGCGGAATGCCCTTGACGACCTTGCCGTAGACCTCCGGGAAGGATTCACTCCAATTGCGGACGCCGTCGGAGTTGGCGAACGGGCAGATCACATTCACCCGAATATGATCTGGCCCCCATTCCAGCGCAGCCACTTTCGAGATCCCGCGAATGGCTTCCTTGGCGCCGGCGTAGGCACCGAACCAGGTCTGGCCGCCGGTGCCGCTGCCCGATCCGAGATTGACCACCGATGCGCGGCCGGAGGCCTTCAGTAGCGGGTAGGCGGCCTGCATCAGGAAGAAGGTCGCCCGTGGCCCGATGTCGAAGACCAGGTCGTAGTCCTCCATCGTGATGGCGGTGAACGGTTTGGGCTCGTTGCTCGCAATGGCGTTGTTCACCAACGTGTCGAGCCCGCCGAGCCGGTCGGCGGCGGTATCGATGATCAGGGAGTAGCTGGCGCGCTCGCGCAGGTCGGCGACCAAGGCGGTGGCCTGCCGGCCGTCGGCGGTGAACTGTTCGGCCACCGTGATCACCGCCGGGTCGCGATCGACGAGCAGCACCGCGGCTCCGCGCTCCAGTAGGGCGGCGGTGATGCCACGGCCGACCCCCTTGGCCGCACCGGTGACGATCGCCCGCAGACCGCTCAGCGACGCCGGATGCCAGAAGGTCGTGCGATCCTCAGCTGCCACGGTGCAACTCCCATGACGTTCGGGCGGGGGAGGGGAATTCGACGAACTCGACGGCGGTGCCGTCCGGATCTTTGACGAAGAACATCCGTACCCCGGCGATGGCGAATGGTGCCTGATCGGGCTGGTATCCCGCAGCGCAGACTCGGCGGTAGGTGTCGTCGAGATCGGTCACCGACAGGGAGATGTTCTGGTTGCCCACGATCGAGCGCCGGACCGGGCTGGTGCCGTCGCCCAACGACAGCAGTTCCAGCATCACCCCGCCGACCAGGCCGCCGACCACCCGGCCCTGGTGGCCCGCGGAGCCACCGATCGCCGTGTCGAAGGGCTCACCGGACATGCCCTGATCGAAGACCACGTCCATGCCCAGCAATCCGCGATAGAACAACAGCGCCCGTTCCATGTCGGTGACCCCGACCACCAGGTGTGAAAACCGAAGGTCGGCAAGGGGTTTCATCAGCGGGCCAGGTCCGGGGCGGCGCGGCCGGCGATGAGCGGCAGATCCAGGTAGGTCTTGATGCCGGGAGCGGCCTGGCACACGTAGGGGATGGCGCTGATGCAGTGATTGGCGGTGGCCACCACGCCGGGATTGCGCTCGAGGCCTTCGGCGACCGTTTCCGGTTGCAGCCCCTTGAACGTCAGCGACACGTCGGGGTCACCGGTGATCTCGACCTCGAAGCGCTCACCCTGCTCGCCGAGGGTCCACGGAGGATCCAGGTCGACCTCGCACATCAGCCAGTTGACCGCGGCGGTGACCACCGGAACGTCGTCGACGATCGCCTGCCAGCGGAACCGGCGGGCGGCGACGGTGCCTGCGGCCATCGGGACGACGAGTTCGTCGGTACCGTGCACCGCCACCGCCACCTCCTGGGTGGAGCGGATCTTCGGATCGGAGCGGAAGCCCAGTTCGTCGGCGACCATCCGCACCGAGGCCTTGAACCCGGCCTCCAGCAGCGCGGCGATCGGGCCGCTCATCGCCTGCTCCGGGGTGAGTCCGAAGCCCATCACCTCGCGCACCACCAGGGGAGCGTTGTAGGTGCGGATATCGGAGAACTCCTCGGCGCGGACATGGGTGATCGCCGAGGACAGCGAGGAGACCATCAACGGGAAGCGTTCGGTGATGCCGCCCGGGTGGATGCCCGACCCGTGCAGCGTGACTGCGCCGGCCTGACAAGCCTCCTCGATGACCCGCACGCCCGGGCTCTGCGGGTCGGGGTAGACCCATCCCACCGGGGTGACGACGTTCTTGCCGGACCGCAGGATGCGGGCGACGACTTGTTCGTCGGGCAGCAGGGGCGAATACATGACGCAGTCGGCGTCCAGCGCCAGCAGGGCGTCGACATCGGTGGTCGCGCAGACCCCGATCGGGCCCTCGCCGATCAGTTCGCCGACGTCGCGGCCGTTCTTGTCGTCGCTGTGGACCCAGCAGCCGACGAGTTCGAGTTCCGGGTGGCGCAGCACGCCCTGGATCGCGGCCTTGCCGACTCCGCCGGTGGCCCACTGGATGACTCGGTACATGCCCGGCATGCTATGTCGATTTGGCAGTGACTGTCAGGAAGAGTGGGACCGCGTCACCCACGTGGTGATCGCGGCGCGGACCACCTCGGTGCCGAAGCGGTCGTAGACGCTGACCCCGACGAGGACGTCGGCACCGTCGGTGATGCCGTCGAAGTCCGGTGGATCGATCCGCGCGCAGGCCCGCAGGGCCGTCGTCGCCTTGTGCAGGTACTGCACCTCCATGGCCTTGGGAATCCAGCGGTGGGTGGTCGGTACCGTCGCTTCCATCAGCATGCCCATCGCCACTTCGGCGGCGTTGCACATGGCGATGGCGTGCACGGTGCGCAGGTGGTTGTAGGTCAGTGGCCACTTGCGGATGCTGACCTCGGCATAGCCGGGTTCCATCCGCACGATATGGGGCAGCACCGTCGCGAAAAACGGCACCCGGACAGCGGCAGCGGCCGAGAACACCAGCCGTCCGCCGGGGTATCGGGACAGGTGTTGCCAGATCCGGTAGGTCCGCGTCTCCGTCGTCGTCTCCGTTGTCGCCGCCATGCCGGCCGACCCTACTGGCAGCAGGCTCCCGGAGGGCCCCGGCGGACCCGTGCTGAGCAGGCAGTGCAGCAATTTGGATCGAGGTCCGATCTAGGGCATACTGTTCGGGTTGCCTTGAGCCGGGTTCGCCCCCCATCGGGAGCGGGCCGCACAAGGTATACGACCGGCGCCCTCAGGGGCGCGTCCGGTCCCAACCTCGGAGCGCGATGGTTTTTCCACGCGCCTCGCAGGCTGTGTGAGGGCGACACGCCCGACCGCGGGGGCCGGTGTACCAGGACAGGTAAAGAGCGGCGGCGACAGCCAGCGCTGAGTTTCGGCCCCAGGTCGAGGCGGCAGCGCACGACCACCGTGTCCCCTTGCGGGGACCAAGCAGGAGTGAAGGTAGGAGAAGCGTGGCGGGACAAAAGATCCGCATCAGGCTCAAGGCCTACGACCATGAGGCCATTGACGCCTCGGCGCGCAAGATCGTGGAGACGGTCACCCGAACCGGCGCCAGTGTGGTCGGCCCGGTGCCGCTGCCGACGGAGAAGAACGTGTACTGCGTCATCCGCTCCCCGCATAAGTACAAGGACTCGCGGGAGCACTTCGAGATGCGTACTCACAAGCGGCTCATCGACATCCTCGACCCGACGCCGAAGACGGTCGACGCGCTCATGCGCATCGATCTGCCGGCCAGCGTCGACGTGAACATCCAGTAGGGGTCGGCGAACAATGGCTAGAAAAGGCATTTTGGGTACGAAGCTGGGCATGACCCAGGTCTTCGACGAGAACAACCGCGTCGTTCCCGTGACGGTCGTCAAGGCCGGTCCGAACGTCGTGACCCGCATCCGCACGCCCGAGCGTGACGGCTACAGCGCAGTGCAGCTCGCCTACGGCGAGATCAGCCCGCGCAAGGTGACCAAGCCGGTCACCGGCCAGTTCAGCGCCGCCGGCGTCAACCCGCGCCGCCACCTCGCCGAGCTGCGGCTCGACGACGAGGCCGCGGCCGCCGAGTACGAGGTCGGCCAGGAGCTGACGGCGGAGATCTTCGCCGATGGCAGCTACGTCGACGTCACCGGCACCAGCAAGGGCAAGGGCTACGCCGGCACCATGAAGCGCCACGGCTTCCGTGGCCAGGGCGCCAGCCACGGTGCCCAGGCGGTGCACCGCCGGCCGGGTTCGATCGGTGGCTGCGCCACCCCGGGTCGCGTCTTCAAGGGCACCCGGATGTCGGGCCGGATGGGCAACGACCGCGTCACCACGCAGAACCTGTTGGTGCACAAGGTCGATGCCGAGAACGGCGTGCTGTTGATCAAGGGTGCGGTCCCCGGCCGCACCGGCGGCCTGGTGATGGTTCGCACCGCGGTCAAACGAGGTGAGAAGTAATGACTGTGAAGATTGACGTCCACACCCCGGGCGGCAAGAAGGACGGCAGCGTCGAGCTGCCCGCCGAGCTGTTCGACGTCGAGGCCAACGTGGCGCTGATGCACCAGGTGGTGACGGCACAGCTGGCGGCCAAGCGACAGGGCACCCACGCGACCAAGACTCGCGCCCAGGTGTCCGGCGGTGGCAAGAAGCCGTACCGGCAGAAGGGCACCGGCCGCGCCCGTCAGGGCTCGACCCGCGCTCCGCAGTTCACCGGTGGTGGCGTCGTCCACGGCCCGCAGCCGCGCGACTACAGCCAGCGCACCCCGAAGAAGATGATCGCCGCCGCATTGCGTGGCGCATTGTCCGACCGGGCCCGCAACGAGCGCATCCACGCGGTCACCGAACTGGTCGAAGGCCAGACGCCCTCGACCAAGAGCGCCAAGGCCTTCCTGGGCACCTTGACCGAGAACAAGAAGGTGCTGATCGTGATCGGCCGCAGCGACGAGGTCGGTGCCAAGAGCGTGCGCAACCTGCCTGGTGTGCACGTGATCTCGCCCGACCAGCTCAACACCTACGACGTCCTCAACGCCGACGACGTGGTGTTCAGCGTGGAGGCTCTCAACGCCTACATCGAGCACGCTTCGAAGTCGAAGCAGGAGGTGTCCGCCTGATGGCTACCGTGACCGACCCCCGCGACATCATCTTGGCTCCGGTCATCTCGGAGAAGTCGTACGGGCTGATCGAGGACAACGTCTACACGTTCGTCGTCCACCCGGACTCGAACAAGACGCAGATCAAGATCGCCATCGAGAAGATCTTCAAGGTGAAGGTCGACTCGGTGAACACCGCCAACCGGCAGGGCAAGCGCAAGCGCACCCGCACCGGCTTCGGTAAGCGCAAGAGCACCAAGCGCGCGATCGTGACCCTGGCCCCCGGCAGCAAGCCGATCGACCTCTTCGGAGCACCGGCCTAGCCCGGTAACGAACAAGGACTCAGGAACCAGAACATGGGAATTCGCAAGTACAAGCCGACGACCCCCGGTCGCCGCGGTGCCAGCGTCTCCGATTTCGCCGAGATCACTCGCTCGACTCCGGAGAAGTCGCTGATCCGTCCGCTGCACGGCACCGGTGGTCGCAACGCCCACGGCCGAATCACCACCCGGCACAAGGGCGGTGGCCACAAGCGCGCCTACCGGGTGATCGACTTCCGTCGTAACGACAAGGACGGCGTCAACGCCAAGGTCGCTCACATCGAGTACGACCCGAACCGCACCGCGAACATCGCGCTGCTGCACTTCCTGGACGGCGAGAAGCGCTACATCATCGCGCCGCAGGGACTCAAGCAGGGTGACGTGGTCGAGTCCGGCGCCAACGCCGACATCAAGCCCGGTAACAACCTGCCGCTGCGCAACATCCCGGCCGGTACGTTGATCCACGCCGTCGAGCTGCGCCCCGGTGGCGGTGCCAAGCTGGCCCGCTCGGCCGGCTCGAGCATCCAGCTGCTGGGCAAGGAAGGCACCTACGCCTCGCTGCGTATGCCGTCGGGTGAAATCCGCCGCGTCGACGTGCGCTGCCGCGCCACCGTCGGCGAGGTCGGCAACGCCGAGCAGGCCAACATCAACTGGGGCAAGGCCGGCCGCATGCGGTGGAAGGGCAAGCGTCCCACCGTCCGTGGTGTCGTGATGAACCCGGTCGACCACCCGCACGGTGGTGGCGAGGGCAAGACCTCCGGTGGCCGCCATCCGGTCAGCCCGTGGGGTAAGCCCGAGGGCCGCACCCGCAAGCCCAACAAGCCGAGCGACAAGCTCATCGTCCGACGCCGGCGCACCGGCAAGAAGCGCTAGGCAGGAGAGTAAGCAATGCCACGCAGCCTGAAGAAGGGTCCGTTCGTCGACGACCATCTGCTCAAGAAGGTCGACGTCCAGAACGAGAAGAACACCAAGCAGGTCATCAAGACCTGGTCGCGTCGTTCGACCATCCTCCCGGACTTCATCGGTCACACCTTCGCCGTCCATGACGGTCGCAAGCACGTGCCGGTGTTCGTCACCGAGGCCATGGTCGGGCACAAGCTGGGCGAGTTCGCCCCGACGCGGACGTTCAAGGGTCACATCAAGGACGACCGGAAGAGCAAGCGCCGATGAGCACCGTTACCGAATATCCGTCTGCTACCGCCAAGGCGCGCTTCGTGCGTGTCTCGGCCAGCAAGGCGCGCCGGGTGATCGACCTGGTCCGCGGGAAGTCCGTCGAAGAGGCGCTCGACATCCTGCGCTGGGCCCCGCAGGCCGCCAGCGAGCCGGTCGCCAAGGTGATCGCCAGCGCTGCCGCCAACGCGCAGAACAACAACGGCCTGGACCCGGCCTCCCTCGTGGTGGCCACCGTCTTCGCCGATGAGGGCCCGACGGCCAAGCGCATCCGGCCGCGCGCGCAGGGTCGCGCCTACCGGATCCGCAAGCGCACCAGCCACATCACCGTGATCGTGGAGAGCCGTCCCAGCAAGAAGGACGCAGGCACCTCGGCCAGCGCAGCCCGCGCCCGTCGTGCGCAGGCCAGCAAGGCTGCCAAGACGACGGCCGACAAGACGAAGGAGGGCTCGGAGTAGTGGGCCAGAAAATCAATCCCCACGGCTTCCGGCTCGGTATCACCACCGATTGGAAGTCCCGGTGGTACGCCGACAAGCAGTACGCCGACTACGTCAAGGAAGACGTGGCCATCCGGCGCCTGCTGGCCACCGGTCTCGAGCGCGCCGGCATCGCCGACGTGGAGATCGAGCGCACCCGTGACCGGGTTCGCGTTGACATCCACACCGCGCGTCCGGGCATCGTGATCGGCCGCCGCGGCACCGAGGCCGACCGCATCCGCGCCGACCTGGAGAAGCTGACCGGCAAGCAGGTTCAGCTCAACATCCTCGAGGTCAAGAACCCCGAGGCGCAGGCCCAGCTGGTCGCCCAGGGTGTGGCCGAGCAGCTGAGCAACCGGGTGGCGTTCCGCCGCGCGATGCGCAAGGCCATCCAGTCGGCCATGCGGCAGCCCAACGTCAAGGGCATCCGCGTGCAGTGCTCGGGCCGCCTCGGCGGCGCCGAGATGAGCCGCTCGGAGTTCTACCGCGAAGGCCGCGTGCCGCTGCACACCCTGCGCGCTGACATCGATTACGGCCTGTACGAGGCCAAGACCACCTTCGGTCGAATCGGCGTCAAGGTGTGGATCTACAAGGGCGACATCGTCGGTGGCAAGCGTGAGCTGTCCGCCGCTGCACCGGCCGCCGACCGCCCGCGCCGCGAGCGTCCGTCGGGCACCCGCCCGCGCCGCAGCGGTGCGTCCGGTACCACCGCGACGAGCACCGAAGCCGGCCGCGCGGCCAGCGAAGGTCCGGCGGAAACGGTCGAGGCTTCGGCCGTCGAACCCGCCGCTGAGAGCACGGAGAACTAGTCATGTTGATTCCCCGTAAGGTCAAGCACCGCAAGCAACACCACCCCAAGCAGCGTGGTATTGCCAGCGGTGGAACGTCGGTGACGTTCGGTGACTACGGCATCCAGGCCCTGGAGCACGCCTACATCACCAACCGGCAGATCGAGTCCGCTCGTATCGCCATCAACCGGCACATCAAGCGTGGCGGCAAGGTGTGGATCAACATCTTCCCCGACCGTCCGCTGACCAAGAAGCCCGCCGAGACCCGCATGGGTTCCGGTAAGGGCTCCCCGGAGTGGTGGGTGGCCAACGTGAAGCCGGGCCGCGTGCTTTTCGAGCTGAGCTACCCCAATGAGCAGATCGCGCGCGAAGCACTGACCCGCGCGATCCACAAGTTGCCGATCAAGGCACGCATCGTGACCCGAGAGGAGCAGTTCTGATGGCAGTGGGCGTCAGCGCCGGCGAACTGCGCGAACTGACCGACGACGAGTTGGTCGACAAGCTGCGCGAGTCGAAGGAAGAGCTGTTCAACCTGCGTTTCCAGATGGCCACCGGGCAGCTGGACAACAATCGTCGGCTTCGCTTGGTCCGGCAGGAAATCGCACGCATCTACACGGTGCTGCGTGAACGTGAATTGGGTCTGGCCTCCGGACCCGCTGGTGAGGAATCGTGATGGCAGAAGACACTTCAAAATCGGCTGGGCCCAAGTACACCCCGGCGGCCGAGAAGCCCCGCGGCCGTCGTAAGACGGCGATCGGCTACGTGGTCAGCGACAAGATGGAGAAGACCATCGTCGTTGAACTCGAGTCGCGTGTGCAGCACCCCAAGTACGGCAAGATCATTCGCACGACCAAGAAGGTCAAGGCCCACGACGAGGACGGCGTCGCCGGCATCGGCGACCGGGTCTCGTTGATGGAGACGCGGCCGCTGTCGGCCACCAAGCGCTGGCGCCTGGTGGACGTCCTCGAGAAGGCCAAGTAGTACGTCACTTTCCGAAATGCCCATCGCCGAAACCGGCGGTGGGCATTTTCGTCAATAACCGACCATCGCGACAATTCGGCGGTTCAGCGCGGCCATCGGAGTGCCAATGCCTAACATTCATCCGATGAAGAGCAGTTTCGCTAAACGGACGGCGGCGTTGGCCGCCGTGGTCGCGATGCTCCTCGCGGGGGGAACGCCGGGGGCCTACGCAGATCCGAACACCGACGCGGGTGCGGGCGGCGCACCGATCGACGCGCCAACACTGTCGCTCGGCGATCTGGGCCAAGGCCAGACACTGAGCTTCGACGGCGCCGCGGACACCACGAGTGCCACGCTGTCGTTCCCGGTCCCGCAGGGGCTGGCACCGTTAGCGCTCAATGCGGTTCTGCAACTGCCCGTCACGTTGCGATCGGGCAACCTCGTCGTCACGCAGAATGATCGCACCATCAGCCGGATCGATCTGCCGCTGACCGATCAGAGCCCCGTTGTCGTCCCGCTTGCCGGTGCGGAGGTGTCCGGCAACTACCTGACGGCCACGTTCACGATCACCGCGATCCCGCTCGACAAGTACTGCTGGGACCCGCTGCACCCGGTGCGCTTGACCTACAGCTCCATCACCTTCGGCGGCACCGAGGCGATACCGACGACGGTGTCCGCCTTCGTACCGCCGGTGCTGCGCAAGCTGACCATCGCGGTGCCGCCGCGGCCGTCGCAGGCCGAGTCCAATGCCGCGGTGCAACTGGCGGCCGCGATGGTGACCAAGTTCGGTGGCCAGAATCCCGACGTCGCCGTCGTCCCGCTGCCCGACGGTGCCACCGCCCTGCCGGCGCCGTCGGCACCGCTGGAGCGTCAGGTGGTCATCAAAGAGGGCCCCAACAAAGGTCTTTCGCTACAGGGGTCCGGCGTGCCGTCGCTAGTGGTCAGTGGCCAAGGTGACGAGCTGACGAATCAGGCTCGCTTGTTGGCCGACGACTCACTGCGCTATGCGTTGAGCCCCAGGGCGGTCGCCGGGCCATTGCCGTATCGGTTGCGGCTGGCCGGAAACACCACGACGCTGGCGCAGGTTGGCCAGTCTGATCTGCAGTCGGTGGGAATGTGGCCGTCGGTCGGTATCACCCTCGATCAGGCCCGCTTCGGCCATCCGCTGCACGCGGTCCGGTTGCATGTGATCGGTTCCTACACACCGCTGTCCAACGTGATGGGTGGCGAGGTGCGGATCTCGGTCGCGGGCCAGACCCTGGATCGGTGGCCGGTGGAGAACACCGGGGTGATCGATCGCTGGGTCGAGATCCCCGACAAGCTTCTCGGACGGTCGACCACCGTGGAGGTCTCGATCAACTCCACCGGTTTCCAGGGCGGGTGCGGTGAATACCTGGGCATCCACTTGCGGATCGACGGCAGCACCACCGTCGCCGTCAGCCCGGCCAATCCACCTCTGCCGGCAGGCTTTCGATCATTGCCGCAGACATTGATGCCGCGCGTGAAGATCGGTTTCGGTGACAAGGACACCTTCCTCGACACCGTTCGGGCGATCCAGATCGTCGTCGGGCTGCAGCGCTTCAGCCCGGTACCGCTGACCACGTCGGTGACGGGTCTGCAGGACGCGATCGCCAGCCCGGACCCGGCTGTCCTGGTTGCCGCCGACGGGTGGAGCGACAAGAACATCGCGCTGCCGATCAGTTCGGACAACGGCAGGATCGACATCCAGGCGCAGAGTCCAGAGGGCAATCCGCTGACACTGACGCTGGATCCCGCCATCCAGTACGGGTCGCTGCAGACCGTGTTCGACGGCAAGCGCACGTTGCTGATCGCGACGTCGAACGGGGTGCCCGCCCAGTTGGATGAGCTGCTCGGTTGGCTTTCCGGTGGCGCGGGCCGCTGGTCCGGGCTGGACGGCAGGGCCATCATCTCGGTTCCCGGCCAGGCGCCGGTGACCGTGCCGAACGAGCCCAGCGAGGTGACCGCGCCGCAGGCCGACGCCGCCGGTGACAGCAGCACCGGTTCGTGGGCGTGGTGGGTGGCCGGGGGTGTGGTCGCCGTGGCTGCCCTCGGGGCGTTGGCGATTCTGCTCAGCTCGCGCAAGACCTCCTGAGCCGGTCGGTTTCGGGACCGCGCGCCAGTGACCCAAGTTGTATGTGAGACTGGTGGGAAAATTGACGTTCGCCTAGCAAGGTCACAGTGATGCCCCAGGTGCACAACAGATCGCCGCGTAGGCCGGCGTTGATCGTCGCGATACTCGCCCTGGCATTGTGGACGTCGCCGGTGACCCGCGCCGAGCCGGAGGAACCCGCACCACCGTTGTCGAATGCGCCGACCCTGGGTCTGGCCGACATGGGCACCAGCGCCCCATTGGCGTTCTACGGCGACCAGGGCACCGCGATGCTGACGTTCCCGGTGCCGCAGGGTCTGGTCCCCGCCTCCTTGAACGCGACGCTCGAAGTCCCGATCAATGTCGCCGCGGGAACGCTGAGCGTCACGCAGGACGACCGCACCATCGCCCGTATCCCGCTGCCGGTGGCCGACCAGGTGCCGGTGGTGATCCCACTGGCCGGGGCCGACATCATCGACAACTCGGTGACCGTGACGTTGCGTACCTACCTGGTGCCGGTTCAGGGTTACTGCCTGGATCCCACCAACCCGCTGCGGCTGGTCAACGGATCGGTCACGTTCGACGGTGTCGAGTTGCCCCCGGCGACGGTCGCCGACTTCCTGCCGCCGGTGCTGCGCAAGCTGACGATCTCGATTCCGGCCAAGCCCACCAAGGCTGAGTCCGAGGCGGCGGTCCGGTTGGCCGCGGCTGTCGTCGCGCACTATGGCACGCAGACCACCTCCGTCGCGGTGAGCACGATCGGTTCGGGACCGGCGGCCCCGCAGGTTCCGTTCGAACGCGGCATCGTCATCCAGGAAAGCCCTGACACCGGCCTGTCCCTGCAGGGTGATGACGGTGTCGTCCCGGCTTTGCGAATCTCCGGACCTGCCAACGAATTGACCAACCAGACCCGGCTGCTGTCGTCGGACATCTCCCGGCTGGCGCTGAGCTCGAAAGCTGTCGTCGGACCACTGAAGGCCACCGCGCAGCTGCCCGGCAACGTCACCACGGTGCGCGAACTGGGACAGAACGGCGTGACCGCCGTGGCGCTGGCTCCTCAGGTCACCGTTGGTCTGGACCAGACCCGGCTGGGCCGCTCGGCCCACAATGTGCGGGTTCACCTCTTGGGCTCCTACACCCCGGTACCCGCTGCCATCAGCGCCCGACTGGTCGCCGTCGTCGGCGGTGAGACGATCGATCGCTGGCCCACCGACAACACCGGCGTGATCGACCACTGGGTGACCGTGCCCGATCGTCTGCTGCAGCGCTACACCAATCTCGGAGTGGCACTGAACATCGCGGGCAACACCGGACGGTGCGGGGAGTTCCAGCCGTTGACCCTGACGGTCGACGGCGACAGCGTGGTGGAGAGCGAACCGGCCATCCCGCCGGTGCCCGGCGGCTTCCAATCGTTGCCGCAGGCCCTGATGCCCCGTGTCCAGGTCGGCCTCGGCGCCGACGCCTTCGCCGATACGGTGCGGGCCACCACGATCATCGTTGGTTTGCAGCGGCTCAGTGCACTGCCCATCGACGTCGCCGTTACCGACGTCCAGACCGCGGTGAACAGCCGGCTGCCGGCCATCGTCGTCGCCGCCGACGGCTGGAACTTCTCGCGGATCACGCTGCCCGTCAGCCCGACCAGTGGACGGCTCGCGCTCGACGGTGTCGACGACGCCGGTGCGCCCACCACGTTGACGCTGGATCCCGCCATCCAGTTCGGCTCGCTGCAAACGGTGTTCGACGGACAGCGCACGCTGCTGGTCGCCACGTCCAACGGTGCACCCGACCAGCTCGACGAACTGCTGCGCTGGCTCAGCAGCGATCCGCGCCGATGGTCGCGGCTGGGCGGGGCCGCGATCGTCGCGACGCCGGGCCACAACCCGGTCACCGTGGGTACCCCGCCTGGGATGGTGCAGGCGCCCGCGCCGACCGTCGAGGACCGCAGGATCTGGGCCTGGGCGGTGGGCGGTGGCATTGCCGCGGCGGCCGCTGTCGGCAGCGGGCTGATCCTGTTGCGTTCCCGCAGAGGCGAATCCGGCGGCTGACGATGACGGCGACGGCAGCGACACCGCCGCACATTGCGGAGCCACCGACACCGTGGCTGCACGGGTTGCGGCCTGTCTACCGGCTGGTGCTGCGGTGGGTCGTCATCGCCGCGCTGACAGTGCTGGCGTTCCATCGTTCGCTGGAGTCGCTGCTGGAGTCGACCCGGGCGGGCAGCCTGAATGGCTACATCTGGGTGGTTCCGATGGCCGGCATCATGGCGGCCATCGGTGTAGCCCGTCGCGAGCGCACCGAACTGCCCATCCACGACCGCCAGACCGACGTCATCGTCGGCATCATCGGGCTGGGTGTGGCGCTGATGGTGCACGCCGTCCTGTTACAGCGCTACGCCACCTACTTCCACCTGCTGCGGCTGGATCTGCTGGCGATGTGGTTCTTCGTCGTCAGTTCCAGCGTGGTGTTGTTCGGGCTGCGGCCGGTGACCCGGTTCGCCTGGGTGTGGGCGCTGCTTCTGGCGGTCTTTCCGCTGCCCTACCAGATCACGGTCATCTTTCTCGGCGGCAGCCGGGTGGCCGCCGGTACCGGGGTACTGCTCATCGCGGCCGCTGCCACCGCGATCGCGGTGGGGCGCACCAGAAGCCGGGGCGTGGTCGGCGCGATCGGTTCCTGGGCGGTGGGTCTGGTCGTGCTGATGGGTATCGCGTTGGTGCGGCCCTCCGCGCCGGTGTTCGCCTACCAGATGATTCCGTCGGTCACCGCGATCGCCGCGGTCGGGCTGGCCCTGTACTTCCTGGCCCGCCGCGGCACCCGCAAGCGCGTCCTGGACCGGCGCCTGGAACCCCTTGCCGCCAAGGATGTCTGGGCCGGCCTACCACTGGTACTGGCGGTAGCCGTGGCGCTGTCCCTGGTGGTGGTGCCGGCGGCGACCAGCGCGCCGACCACCTGGATCTCGTCGATGACCTTCGGGCGCCCGCTGACCCCACCGGTCGGCTGGCACGTCACCGAACAGACCGAATACGACTGGGTCCGCCGGCTCTACGGGCGTGACTCGACCCTGTTGCGTCAGGCGATGGTCGCCGATACCGGAAACCTGAAGTGGGACAAGTTCTCCCGGCCAAGGACTGTGATCGTCGACTCGACCAACACCTGGCAGCCGTTCTCCTTCAACGTCTATCCCGCCAACGTCCTCTATGACATCGCTTCCAGTCGGGTGAGCGATCCGTACCCGGTTGGACTCGGCCACGAGGTGACCGGTTTCATGCTCAGCGTCGTCGACGACCGGCAGCTGGTGACATGGAACATCCTGACGTTCCAATGGCGCAACAAAGATTCTGCGCAGCGGGTGTTGATAGCGGCAGTGGACAACCACGAAGCGCAAGCCCCGTTCCCGGAGCCCAACGGCGCACTGCTGCCGACGCTGGGCACACTGTTCACGGTGCTGCTGCGCGGCAACGCCGTCACCAGCAACAAGGATCCGGAATACAAGGACGCCGAGATGCTCACCCAGTTCGGCCGTGGCCTGGTCGACGCCGCGCTCAAGGGTTCGGAGACGCTGCGATGAGCCGGCGGATGGTGCGCAGTCACGACGATGCCACCGACGAGGAGAAGCAGCGGGCACTGCACCGCGCCGTCGAGGGACTGCGCGAAGACGATCCGATGCGTTCGGCGGCCAATCCGGTGATGGGCTGGCAGCGCGCCGTGTTGTGGGCGGCGTTGATCGTCACGGTCGGTTTCGCGATCTGGTTGCCGATGCAGACCGCGGTCGCCCTGATCGGGTTGTGCACCTTCGGCTACGTGTTCACGATGCTCGACCGGGTGCTGATCTTCAAACAGGGTCTGGCCGCGGCGGCTCTGGTCATCTCCGACGAGAAGGCTCGCGCCATCCCGGACGATCAACTGCCGCGGTACACCATCCTGGTCCCGGCCTACAACGAGCCCGAGGTGGTGGCCGACCTGCTGGGCGCGATGGCGGCCCTGGAGTATCCGGCCGACAAATTGCAGGTGCTGTTACTGCTCGAAGCCGACGACGACGTGACCATCACCGCGGCCGAAAGCTGTGCCGACTCCGAGACGATCACGATCGTGCTGGTGCCTCCTGCCGAACCCAGGACCAAACCCAAAGCGTGCAACTACGGGCTGGAATTCGCGACAGGGGAGATCGTCACGATCTACGACGCCGAGGACCTTCCCGAACCCCTGCAGCTGCGCCGCGTGGTGGCCGCTTTTCGGGAGCTGCCCGACAACATCGCGTGTGTGCAGGCCAAGCTGGCCTATCACAATGGTCACCAGAACCTGCTCACCGGATGGTTCACCGCCGAATACGGGCTGTGGTTCGGCTATCTGCTGCCCGGGATGATGCGGAGCAATTCGCCGATCCCGTTGGGCGGTACCTCCAATCACCTGCGCCGCGACGTGCTCGACCGGATCGGGGCGTGGGATCCCTTCAACGTCACCGAAGACGCCGACCTCGGGCTGCGCATCGCGGCGTCGGGTTACCAGACCGCAGTGCTGGACTCCGCGACGCTGGAGGAGGCCAACAGCGACCCGATCAACTGGGTGCGGCAACGGTCCCGGTGGTACAAGGGTTACCTGCAGACGTGGCTGGTCCACATCAGGCGGCCGCGACAGTTGTTGCGCACCATCGGCTTGCGCAGCTTCATCCGGTTCAACCTGGTGATGGCCGGAACGCCGATCATCGCGGTGCTGAACCTGCTGTTCTGGTTCATCACGGTGTTGTGGTTCCTCGGTCAGCCCTCCGTAGTCGAGGCGGTCTTTCCCTGGTACATCTATTTCCCCGCACTGGCCGCGCTGATCCTGGGCAATGGCGCCACCCTCTACATGAACCTGATCGCGCTGCGCGAGGATGACCGGTCGGACCTGCTGGTCGCGGCGCTGACCGTGCCCGCCTTCTTCGTGATGATGAGCATCGCCGCGGCCAAGGGCACCTACCAGCTGATCCGCAACCCGTCCTACTGGGAGAAGACGTTTCACGGTCTGTCGCAGAAGCCGGACCCGGGGCCGGCGGCCTCATGACCGCAGGCACCGACCGGCGGATCAAGGCGGTCGCCTTCGCCGCGGCTTTCGTGTTGTACCTGGCGGTGGGGTACTGGCTGCAGGTCGCCAACGGGTTCATCCTCGGCGACGCACTCTCGCGGGTGTCTGCGGCGCAGAGCGTCCTGTTCAGCCGCTCGCCGCATCTGGCCGCCATCGGGTTCATCTTCACTCCGCTGACCGCGATGGTGCAGATCCCGGTGATCGCGGCGAGCCCGCTGTTCCCCGACCTCGCGGCGCGCGCCTTCGCGGGTTCGATCATGTCGGCGGCGTTCATGGCCGGCGCGGTCGTCCAGATCCTGTCGATGGGGACCGACCGCGGCCTGCCGCGCTGGTACGCGCTGACCATCACCGCGCTGTTCGCCGTGAACCCGATGATCATCTTCTACGGGTCCAACGGGATGAGCGAGGCGCCGTTCATCTTCTTCATCTCGTGGGCGGTGCGTCGTCTCATCCTCTGGATGGTCGACGACGACGTGCACCATCTGGTGGCCGCTGGCGGCATCGCGATGGGGCTGGCCTACCTGACCCGGTACGACGCCGTCGCTTGCGTGGCCGCCGCGGGTCTGATGGTCGGTACGACCACTTATGTGCGGGCCCGCCGGCCACCGCGGTTGCGTCGCGCACTGCTGGACCTCATCCTGGTCAGCGCGCCCGGTTTCGTCGCGTTCATCGGGTGGGCAGCCGCCAGCTGGCTGATCACTGGTGCGGCGTTCGCCCAATTCACCTCGCAGTACGGCAATTCGGCCATCCTCAAGCAGTCGGGCGGCGTGCAGGCCGGCCCGGGCAGCGGCCTGGTGTTCGCCGCCACCTGCATACTGCTGCTGGCCCCCACCCTGATTCCGATCGGCGCATGGGCCGGATTCATCCGCTGGGGCAGGCCGAAATGGACCATGCTGATCCCACCACTGGCGATCTACGGCGCAGCCCTGATATTCCAGGCGCTGACGTTCGCCGCGGGTTCGACGTTTCCGTTCCTGCGCTTTTACATCATCGCGATTCCATTTACGGCGTGCCTGGCGATGCTGGCCGTTCCCGACGGAGCGTTCGTCACGCCCAAGCGCCGCGGCCGCAACGCGGCACCCGCGACGCACGGCCTGACGACCCGCACCCGCACCGGGTACGCCGCAGTGGCGCTGGCGCTGGCGGTGAGCGTCCCGGTCACCGGATGGGGGATGAGCCTGGCCCGCTATGCACCCCAGGAGTATGCCCTGGGGGCGGTGCTCAACCCGGCCCCCGACAGCACGAGTCCGCAAAAGGCCGTCGAGCATCGCATCGCCCGAACCTTCTCCACCGAACGGGCTATCGCCGGCTACCTGGACAACCTCGAACTGGCCCACAGCTCGGTGATCACCGACACCGTCTACGGCTTCGCGGTGGTGGCCGCCTCCCGCAATCCCAGGATGTTCGTCGTACCGTCGGACCCCGATTTCGTGCGGCTGCTCAACAACCCGTCGGGCAACGGCGTCAAGTACCTGCTTGCCGTGCCCCCGACCGGGCGTGGCGTCTCCGATGCGCTCAACCAGCGCTACCCGACGCTCTACGACACCGGTGCCGACGTGGCCACGCTGGAACTGGAGATCCCCAATGACGGCGTCGGCCAACCGAACTGGCGACTTTATCGGGTCAACGAACCGGTACCGGAAGCCTGAGAAACCGACATAGATTCCACAGGAGATTTCTACTCGGCACGGGTAGGGTCGCTTCGACGATAGGGGTAGTTGATGGCAACGGAGTTCACCGGCAAGATCGCGCTCGACATTCGTGATTCCGAACCCGACTGGGGCCCGTACGCCGCGCCGACGGCGCCGCCGGACGCGCCCAACGTGCTCTACGTGGTGTGGGACGACATCGGCATCGC
The DNA here is from genome assembly GCF_010731855.1 of Mycolicibacterium anyangense. Lineage (NCBI taxonomy): Bacteria > Bacillati > Actinomycetota > Actinomycetes > Mycobacteriales > Mycobacteriaceae > Mycobacterium > Mycolicibacterium anyangense. The sequence continues at coordinate 5,243,508 of NZ_AP022620.1, forward strand.
CACCTGGGACTGCTTCGGCGGCCTCGTCGAGATGCCGGCGATGTCGCGGATCGCCGAACGCGGTGTGCGATTGTCGCAGTTCCACACCACCGCCCTGTGCTCGCCCACCAGGGCCTCGTTGCTCACCGGTCGCAACGCCACCACCGTGGGAATGGCGATGGTCGAGGAGTTCACCGAAGGGTTCCCCGGCAACAGTGGGCGCATCCCCGACGACACCGCGCTGATCTCGGAGGTGCTGGCCGAACGGGGCTGGAACACGTACTGCGTGGGCAAATGGCACCTGACTCCCATCGAGGAGTCCAATCTGGCTGCTACCCGGCGTCATTGGCCGCTGTCGCGCGGGTTCGAGCGGTTCTACGGGTTCATGGGCGGGGAGACCGACCAGTGGTATCCCGAGCTGGTCTACGACAACCATCCGGTGGAGGCACCCGCCACCCCGGAGGAGGGCTACCACCTTTCGAAGGACCTGGCCGACAAGGCCATCGAGTTCATCCGCGATTCGACGATGGTCGCCCCCGACAAGCCGTGGTTCACCTATCTGTGCCCGGGCGCCGGTCACGCCCCGCACCACGTCTTCACCGAGTGGGCCGACAAATACGCGGGCCGCTTCGACATGGGCTACGAGCGGTACCGGGAGATCGTTCTGGAGAACCAGAAGAAGCTCGGCATCGTCCCGCCCGACACCGAGTTGTCCGGCGTCAATCCCTACTCCGACGTGACCGGGCCGGATGGCCAGCCCTGGCCCGAGCAGGACACCGTGCGGCCCTGGGATGCGTTGTCCGACGACGAGAAGCGGCTGTTCGCCCGGATGGCCGAGGTGTTCGCCGGCTTCCTGTCCTACACCGATGCCCAGATCGGCCGGGTGCTCGACTACCTCGAGGAATCGGGTCAGCTCGACAACACCATCATCGTGGTGATCTCCGACAACGGCGCCAGCGGTGAGGGCGGCCCGAACGGCTCGGTCAACGAAGCCAAGTTCTTCAACGGCTACATCGACACCGTCGAGGAGGCGCTGCCCTTCCTGGACGAATTGGGTTCTCCTGCAACCTACAACCACTACCCGATCGGGTGGGCGATGGCGTTCAATACGCCCTACAAGCTCTACAAGCGTTACGCCTCCCATGAAGGCGGCATCGCCGACACCGCGATTGTGTCCTGGCCCAACGGAATCGCGGCACACGGTGCCATCAGAGACCACTACGTCAATGTCAGTGACATCACGCCGACCGTCTACGAGTTGCTGGGCATCGAACCGCCGGAGACGGTGCGCGGCATCGCGCAGAAGCCACTGGATGGCGTGAGCTTCAAAGCGGCCCTTGATGATCCGAACGTCGACACCGGGAAGAAGACCCAGTTCTACACCATGCTGGGCACTCGTGGTATCTGGCACGAGGGCTGGTTCGCTAACACCGTGCACCCGGCCGCCCCGTCGGGATGGTCACATTTCGACGAGGACCGCTGGGAGCTCTACCACATCGACAAGGACCGCAGTCAGACCCGGGATCTGGCGGCTGAGCATCCGGAGAAACTGGAGGAGCTCAAGGCCCTGTGGTTCGCCGAAGCCGAGAAATACAACGGTCTTCCGCTCGCCGATCTCAACGTCTTCGAGATGGTCGGACGCTGGCGGCCCGGCATCGCCGGCAATCGCTCGAGTTACGTCTACTACCCGCACACCGCGCCGGTGGCGATGGGGGCGTGCGTGATGATCGGCGGCCGGTCGTTCTCGGTGCTCGCCGACGTCGTCATCGACGGCCCGGATGTCGAGGGGGTACTGCTCAAGCAAGGCGCAGGCCACGGCGGGTACGTGCTGTTCATCGCCGATGGCCGGTTGCAGTTCGTCTACAACTTCTTCGGTGAAATCGAGCAGCGGGTGATCGCGCCGGACCCGGTGCCCGCCGGGCACCACATTCTCGGTGTCGGCTACGCGCGTACCGGGGTGGAAGGCACCCACACCCCGGTCGGCGATGTCAGCCTCTACGTCGACGGCACTGCTGTGGCGACACTGCCCGGGGTCAAGGCCCACCCGTTCACGTTCGGATTGGCAGGCGGCGGCGTCAGCGTGGGCCGCAACCTGGGGCAGCCGGTGTCTACGGCCTACCGGGCCCCGTTCGATTTCCGCGGCGGTTCGATCCAGCACGTCGTGGTGGACGTGTCCGGCAGCCCGTACATCGATGCGGAGCGTCAACTGGCGGCGGCTTTCGCCAGGGACTGACGGCCCCGGCATACTGGATGGGTGACTCGGCTGGTGTGGGCCGCTTCGGCGGCGGTGGTACTGGCCGCACCCATTGTTGCCGGTTGTGTCCGCGACAGCGCGGGCACCGCGGTGCTGGCCGAGTCGTCGGTCGCGACGTCGGCGACCACCTCGATCAGCGCCTCGGCATCGGCCACCGCGACTGCGGAGACCTCGGAACCGGGAGTGGTGGAGACGACCCGTCAATCGCTACCGGCCGGTGCCACGGTGTGCCCGCAGAAATTCTCCGGGGCAACCGCGGTGGCCACCGTCGGTGATCCGGCGGCCCCGACGATCACGGTCGCGCTGCCTGACGGCTGGAGTGCCACGCCCGGCTCCGGTGACGTCGGAGCCCGGCTTGCCGGTCCGGACGACATGCTGGCCGAGATCAGCATCACCGCCACCCCGCTGGAGCCGGCCGCCGCATTCACCCGGTACTCCGACAGCCTGATGGCCAAGTACCCGATCAGCACGCTGAGCCTGCTGCCCGCCGATCTGTGCGGGTTCAGCGGCCAGAAGCTGATGGGGACGTGGGCCGACGACCCGGATGAGTCGATCCAGTATGAGGATCGCATCGCCCACATCTGGACCAACTCGAAGAGCTACCTGGTGGCCATCCACGTCGAAGCACCTTCTGGCGCAACGGGATTCGACGCGGCAGCCGATACACTGACCGGCGACTTCGGTGTCGTCATACCCTGACATGGTGCTGCGCGAGCTAGTCGAACTGCCCGGCGGAACCTTCCGGATGGGCTCGGTCAGCTTCTATCCCGAAGAAGCGCCGATCCACACCGCGACCGTCGCCCCGTTCGCGATCGAACGCCACCCGGTGACCAACGCCGCCTTTGCCGAGTTCGTGGCCGACACCGGCTACGTCACCGTCGCCGAGCGGCCGCTGGACCCGGCGCTCTACCCGGGGGTCGCCGAAGCCGACCTGCTGCCCGGCGCCCTGGTCTTCCGGCCGACGCCGGGTCCGGTGGATCTGCGCGACTGGCGGCAGTGGTGGGACTGGGCGCCGGGCGCGCACTGGCGCCAGCCGTTCGGGGCCGGCAGCGACCTGGTCGGCAAGGACGACCACCCCGTGGTGCAGGTCGCCTATCCCGACGCGGCCGCCTACGCGGCGTGGGCCGGGCGGCGGCTGCCGACCGAGGCCGAGTGGGAGTACGCGGCACGCGCCGGCAGCGACACCACTTATGCCTGGGGGCAGGAACCGACCGTCGGCGGTGCCCTGATGGCCAACACCTGGCAGGGCCGCTTTCCCTACCGCAATGACGGTGCGCTGGGCTTCACCGGCACCTCGCCGGTGGGCACCTTCCCGGCCAACGGGTTCGGGTTGGTCGACATGATCGGCAACGTCTGGGAGTGGACCACCACCCGGTTCTCGGCGCATCACCTCGGTGAGCAGCAGAAGAGCGCCTGCTGCCCGCCACCGGCGGACCCGGATCCGTCCGTCAACCAGACGCTCAAGGGCGGCTCACATCTGTGCGCGCCGGAGTACTGCCACCGGTACCGCCCGGCCGCGCGATCGCCGCAGTCCCAGGACAGTTCGACGACGCATATCGGGTTCCGCTGCGTGGTCAGCCGGTAGTTGGCGCCCAGCCTGTCGTTATCGACACAGCTACTTGGGCGATTGCGCGATAACAACAGCCTCGCCGCAATCTGTCGGTCTGCGTTGCGACTATCCCGGCATGAGGAGACTGATCGTCGGCAGTCAGGCACGGCGGGCGCAGACCGTGACCGAATACGAGCTGCGCCGCGGCTACGTGCGTATGTATCGGGATGTCTACCTGCCCAAGGGTTATGTGCTCGACCTGGTGGACCTCATCGACGGAGCCTGGTTGCGGTCCGGCCGTAAAGGAGTGGTCGCCGGGGTCGCGGCAGCCGCACTGCACGGCGCATCGTGGATAGAAGCCGGCATTCCTGTCGAACTGATCTGGGACAACACGAGGCCTCCGCACGGGATCATCGCCCGGGCCGAACGGCTCGAGCCCGACGAGATCACCACCTGCGAGTGCATCCCGGTCACGACCGCGGCCCGTACCGCTTTCGACCTTGGCCGGCATCTCCCGCGAGGGGAGGCGTTGATGCGCCTGGACGCACTCAAGCGGGCGACAGCCTTCCTCGACGACGAAGTCATCGCGCTGACACAGCGATACAAGGGAGCTCGTGGTGTGCGGCAGTTGCTCGAATTGCTGCCGCTTGTCGACGGTGGCGCGGCTTCACCACAAGAAACGCGGTTGCGGTTGCTGTATCACGACGCCGGGTTTCCCCGGCCGACCACGCAGATCGCCGTCCTCGAAGAGCGGTGGAAGGTCCTGCGCACCCTGGACATGGGGTGGCGTGACTTCCACGTCGCCTCCGAGTACGACGGCGATCAGCACCGTACCGACCGGGCGCAGTACGTGAAGGACCAGCGGCTGATGCCCAAGGTGGCGCAGCTCGGCTGGAACGTGATCCGAGTGATCAAGGAGGATCGTGACCAGGAGATCCTCGACCGCACATATGCGGCCCTCGTACGGCGCGGGTGGGACGGACGGCTACGTTCGTCCAGGCGGAACCGCTGGTGGCGACCTCCGAGCGCGCTCGGCGATGCGGCCAGCCTGTAGTTGTCGACACGTCTACTCGCAACTGTTGTCGATAAGTACAGTTTCGGCGGTGAGGCCGGCGGGGGGCCGGTGGTGAGGGCCCTCGTGAGGTCCGGGTTGCGCCCCGATCAGCGCTGATTTGGAGCATTGCCGCTGCTCCCCTAGTATGTAGGGGTTGCCTAGGGCAGACCTCGGCTGGCCGATACCGGTTCTTTCCGGATCTGGTTGGCCCTGCGTGCCCCTTCGGTGACAAAGACCGCGCACGTCAAGTTCCTTTTGGCCTGTCCATTGGGTTTTTGGCGTGCACACAGTTACCAGATCCGAGGAGATCTAGTGATTCAGCAGGAATCGCGGCTCAAAGTCGCCGACAACACGGGCGCCAAGGAGATCTTGTGCATCCGCGTGTTGGGTGGCTCGTCGCGGCGCTACGCCGGTATCGGCGACATCATCGTGGCGACCGTCAAGGACGCCATCCCTGGTGGCAACGTCAAGCGTGGTGACGTGGTCAAGGCCGTCGTGGTGCGCACCGTCAAGGAGCGTCGCCGGGCCGACGGCAGCTACATCAAGTTCGACGAGAACGCCGCGGTCATCATCAAGAACGACAATGACCCGCGTGGCACCCGCATCTTCGGCCCCGTCGGCCGCGAGCTGCGCGAGAAGAAGTTCATGAAGATCGTCTCGCTGGCCCCGGAGGTTTTGTAAATGAAGGTCCACAAGGGCGACACCGTGCTGGTCATCGCCGGTAAGGACAAGGGCGCCAAGGGCAAGGTCCTGCAGGCCTACCCGACTCGTAACCGGGTCCTGGTCGAGGGCGTCAACCGCATCAAGAAGCACACCGCGCAGTCGGCCAACGAGCGCGGCGCATCCTCGGGCGGCATCGTCACCCAGGAGGCACCCATCCACGTCTCCAACGTGATGGTCGTCGACTCCGACGGCAAGCCGACCCGCATCGGCTACCGCCGCGATGAGGAGACCGGCAAGAACGTCCGCATCGCCAAGAGCAACGGCAAGGACCTCTGAGAGATATGACTACCGCAGAAAAAGTTCAGCCCCGGCTGAAGGAGCGCTACCGCGCCGAGATCAAGGACGCGCTCAACAACGAATTCAACTACGCCAACGTCATGCAGATCCCCGGCGTGGTCAAGGTTGTCGTCAACATGGGTGTCGGTGACGCCGCCCGCGACGCCAAGCTGATCAACGGTGCGGTCAACGACCTGGCGCTGATCACCGGTCAGAAGCCGGAGATCCGCAAGGCTCGCAAGTCCATCGCCCAGTTCAAGCTGCGCGAGGGCATGCCGATCGGTGCGCGGGTGACCCTGCGCGGCGACCGGATGTGGGAGTTCCTCGACCGCCTCGTGTCGATCGCCCTGCCGCGTATCCGCGACTTCCGCGGCCTGTCGCCAAAGCAGTTCGACGGCCACGGCAACTACACCTTCGGCCTGGCCGAGCAGTCGGTGTTCCACGAGATCGACGTGGACTCCATCGACCGGCCCCGGGGCATGGACATCACCGTCGTCACGTCGGCGACGAACGACGACGAAGGTCGCGCGCTGCTGCGGGCCCTCGGCTTCCCGTTCAAGGAGAACTGAGCAGATGGCAAAGAAGGCACTGGTCAACAAGGCCGCGAAGAAGCCGAAGTTCGCCGTGCGGGCCTACACCCGCTGCAACAAGTGCGGTCGTCCGCACGCCGTGTACCGCAAGTTCGGCCTGTGCCGCATCTGCTTGCGCGAGATGGCACACGCCGGCGAACTGCCCGGTGTGCAGAAGTCCAGCTGGTAAAGACCCCCAGACCCTTTTGATGAACAGCGCAGCAGGCCCGTCCGGGAACCGTTGCGAGGAAGGTAGACAGGCCCAGTCATGACTATGACGGACCCGATCGCAGACTTCTTGACACGTCTGCGCAACGCCAATTCGGCGTATCACGACGAAGTGACCCTGCCGCACTCGAAGATCAAGGCGAACATCGCCGAGATCCTCAAGACCGAGGGTTACATCAGCGATTTCCGCACCGAGGATGCCCGGGTCGGTAAGTCGCTGGTCGTCCAGCTCAAGTACGGCCCCAACCGCGAGCGCAGCCTCGCCGGTCTGCGCCGGGTGTCCAAGCCCGGCCTGCGGGTCTACGCGAAATCCACCAATCTGCCGCGCGTGCTCGGCGGCCTGGGCGTGGCGATCATCTCCACGTCCTCGGGCCTGCTGACCGACCGCCAGGCAGCCCGACAGGGCGTGGGCGGCGAAGTCCTCGCGTACGTCTGGTAGCGGGATAGGAGACGTAGAACCATGTCGCGTATTGGTAAGCAGCCGGTGCCGGTTCCCGCCGGTGTCGATGTGACGATCGACGGGCAGAACCTGTCGGTCAAGGGCCCCAAGGGCACGCTGGCCCTGGAGGTCGCGGAGCCGATCACGGTGTCGCGCAACGACGACGGCGCCATCGTGGTGAGCCGGCCCGATGACGAGCGTCGTAGCCGCTCGCTGCACGGCCTGTCCCGCACGCTGGTCGCCAACCTGGTCACCGGTGTGACCGAGGGTTACGTCACGAAGATGGAGATCTTCGGCGTCGGCTACCGCGTCCAGCTCAAGGGCAGCAACCTGGAGTTCGCGCTCGGATACAGCCACCCGGTGGTCATCGAGGCTCCTGAGGGCATCACCTTCGCGGTGGAGACCCCCACGAAGTTCTCGGTCGCGGGTATCGACAAGCAGAAGGTCGGCCAGATCTCGGCCAACATCCGTCGCCTGCGTCGCCCGGACCCGTACAAGGGTAAGGGTGTGCGCTACGAGGGTGAGCAGATCCGCCGCAAGGTCGGAAAGACAGGTAAGTAGCAATGGCTCAAGCACAGACCGCCCCCGATCGCACCCCGGTCGGCACCAGCGTCTCGGCCGCCCGTCGCGCCTCGCGGCTGCGCAGGCACAACCGGCTGCGTAAGAAGGTCGTCGGCACCGCCGAGCGTCCGCGCCTCGTGGTCAACCGCTCCTCGCGGCACATCCACGTCCAGCTGGTCGACGACGCCACCGGCACCACCTTGGCCGCCGCGTCGTCCATCGAGGCCGACGTCCGCGCGCTCGAAGGCGACAAGAAGGCCCACAGCGTGCGGGTCGGACAGCTGATCGCCGAGCGCGCCAAGGCCGCCGGCATCGAGGCCGTCGTGTTCGACCGCGGTGGCAACACCTACAGCGGCCGGATCGCGGCGCTGGCCGACGCCGCTCGCGAGAACGGACTGAAATTCTGATGACTGCAGACAACGGAAGGACCGCATAATGGCGGACCAGGCTTCAGACGCCCCGGTGACCAACACCGGTGGCCCGAGCGCCGGCACCCGCACCGACGAGCAGCGCGGTGGGCGCGACGATCGCGGTGGCCGTGGCCGCCGTGACGACCGCGGTGACCGTGGCGGTCGTGGCGGACGCGACAGCGGCGAGAAGAGCAACTACCTCGAGCGCGTCGTCACGATCAACCGGGTGTCGAAGGTCGTCAAGGGTGGTCGCCGGTTCAGCTTCACCGCTCTGGTGATCGTCGGCGACGGCAACGGCCTGGTCGGTGTCGGCTACGGCAAGGCCAAGGAAGTTCCGGCCGCGATCGCCAAGGGTGTCGAAGAGGCTCGCAAGAACTTCTTCCGCGTCCCGCTGATCGGCGGCACCGTCACCCATCCGGTTCAGGGCGAGGCCGCTGCCGGTGTCGTGATGCTGCGTCCGGCCAGCCCGGGTACCGGTGTCATCGCCGGTGGTGCCTGCCGCGCAGTGCTGGAATGCGCCGGCGTCCACGACGTGCTGGCCAAGTCGCTGGGCAGTGACAACGCGATCAACGTGGTGCACGCCACCGTTGCCGCGCTCAAGCTGCTGCAGCGTCCCGAAGAGGTGGCCGCTCGTCGCGGGCTGCCCATCGAAGACGTCGCGCCGGCCGGCATGCTGCGCGCGCGTCGGGAAAGCGAAGCGCTGGCCGCTGCGGCAGCGCGTGAGGGAAGCGCATAACCATGGCAGAAGTGAAGATCACCCAGGTGCGCGGCACCGTCGGTGCACGCTGGAAGCAGCGTGAAAGCCTGCGGACGTTGGGCCTGAAGAAGATTCGGCAGTCGGTGGTCCGGGAAGACAACCCGCAGACCCGCGGACTGATCCGGGCCGTCCACCACCTCGTCGAGGTTGAGGAAGTCAAATGAGTGTCATCAAGCTGCACGACTTGAAGCCGGCTCCCGGCTCCAAGACGCCGAAGACCCGCGTCGGTCGCGGCGAAGGCTCCAAGGGTAAGACCGCCGGTCGCGGCACCAAGGGCACCAAGGCGCGTAAGAACGTGCCGGTGACCTTCGAGGGTGGGCAGATGCCGATCCACATGCGGCTGCCCAAGCTCAAGGGCTTCCGCAACCGGTTCCGCACCGAGTACGCCGTGGTGAACGTCGGTGACATCAACCGGGTGTTCCCCGAGGGTGGCACCGTCGGTGTCGACGAGCTGGTGGCCAAGGGCCTGGTTCGCAAGAACGTGCTGGTCAAGGTCCTCGGCGACGGCAAGCTGACCGCCAAGATCGACGTGACCGCGCACAAGTTCAGCGGCAGCGCCCGTGAGGCCATCACCGCCGCCGGTGGTACGGCCACCGAGCTGTAATACCTCGCAAGGAAGAAGCCCCCGCCGAGTGCGGGGGCTTCTTCGTGTGCCGGGCCCTAGGTGGCCGCCGCTTCGGCGGTGATCAGCGAGTAGTTGCTGTACTGCCAGGCCTTCATGAATTCGTCGAGGGGTATCGGGAATCCTTGGCCGTTCTGCAGTGCGCTGTCGTTGATGTAGACGGCCTTCTTGGTCATGTCGACGCTGATCACCACGACGGAGTGGTCACTGGCCACGCCGTTGGGTCCCGGCTCAGTCCTGGTCTCGTCGAAGTACTTGCGGGTGTAGGCGTTCCAGATGACGTTGCTCGCCAGGGCGACGATGACACCTTGATTCTGGTTCAGCGCCGAGGTCATGGTGTCCATCGCCACGTCGCCCTGGCTCTTGAGGTAGGTCGTCCAGTCGGCGTTGATGCCGTTCATGTTCAGCAGTTTGACGGCGTCGGCGCTGTTGGTACCCCAGTGCAACCCGTTCTTCCCGGTGCCGTTGGGCTCGAAGATACTCTCGCCGGGATAGACGCCGCTCGGGGTGGACGTCGCCTGGTCGAGAATCTGTTGCCCGAGATCGGCGGGCATCGCGCCGCCCCTGAGCTGGCCGATGATCGCGGCCGTCGCCATGATCAGGCAGGTCGGATAATTGCCTTGATAGACGAAGTACGGGTAGTTCTTGGTGTAGTTGCCGTACTCAACGCTTTCCGGCGATGGCGGAGCGATGTTGGGATCGTTGATCCCGAAGGTGTAGCTGAGGTCTTCGGCGAGCTGGCCGACGTTGGCTTGCAGCCCCTCGATCTGATGCACGACCAGCACGGCGACGTTCTTCAATCCCGCTTGCAGGGCCTGGCCGATCTCGTTGGGCGCCGGCAGCGACCACACCAGCTTCGTCGCCGGTGGGGGCAGCGGAACCGACGACGACGCGGCCTGCTGGGCGGTCACGAGCTGGTAGCGCTGGCTACTCCACTGCTGGGTGAAGTCGTCGAGACTCATCTCCAGGCCTTGACCGTCGGCCTGTGTTGGGTCGTTGATCGTCACGACGTTTCGCGTGGTGTCCAGACCAAGCACCACGACTGTCTTGGTGCCCGGGCCGGTCTGTCCGTCGACGGGGCCCTTGATCGCCGCGATCATCACCTTGGTCGGATCCTCGAGTCCGGCCGCGAGGTCATTGATCGCTTTGGTCTGCTGATCGTCGTAGTAGGAGCGCGTGATGATGCGAACGTTCTTGTCCTGCAACAGCTCGTAGCTGTCGGTCCACTTGACGAACCAGTTCGTGCCGACACCGCGGTAGATCTTGTAGCCGGGGTACACCAGGCTTTCGGTGTCGAGGGCCGCGGTGGTGAAGCCGGGAAGATCGGGCGCCGTGCCGGTGAGCTGCCCGTAGGCCATCGCGACGGTGGCCAGCGGAGCTGACACGTAGTCGGCCATGGGCACGTAGTACTGCTTGTTCTGGGTGGGGTTGCCGTAGATCCCGGGGTTCGTGATCGTCTCTCGGGAGATCCCGAACACGGCGGCCAGGTCCTCGCCGAGTACGGCCAGATTGGCTTGCGCGCCCGAAATCTGGTTCGCGACCGTCAGGTAGACGTTGTGCCCGAACTCCTCGAGGCCTTGCAGGACGGTGTTGGGCGTCGGTGTCGCCAGTACGACCGATCGGGAGTTCGCCGTTGAGGTGGTCGACGCCGCGGCCAGCGCGGCGGTGCTTGGAGTGCGGCGTGATCCCGCCACTGCGGTGGTCGGCCTCGACGGCGCAGCGATGATGTCGGTCCTCGCAGCCGGCGTCGCCGACGCGGCGCTGCGGGCCGAGGCCACCGGCGTGGTCGTGGCGCTGCGCACGCGGGGGGACTTCGCCGTCGACGGCGAGGCATGTGAGCGGGCAGCGGCGGACGCGGTGTGGCCGGTCGCGGGCCCCGAGTCGGCGCCGGTGTCGGCGGTGGCAACCGCGGCTCCGGCCACCATGGCCGCGCCGACACCGAGCGTCACGGCACCGGCGTTGAGCCACATCCGCGCGCCCGGATTTCTGCGGGGTCCAGAAACGTCCGGCTGATCGACATCTCGCCCCGCAGAAACCATCGCCGTACCCCCCGAATTGACGCGACCGTCGGATCCTGATGCTAACGACGCCACGCGGTGACGGCCAGGGCTGACAGCAAGATTCCTCGCAGACGGTGTCGAACGGACCACGCCCTCGCACCCGAACCAGGACCGAATCAGGACCGGTTCAGCGCCGGTAGTGTCGACTGTATGTTCGCCTTCCTGTCCGGAGTTCCGGGCGCCGACGACGTCCGCGATGCGCTGCGCCGCATCGACACCGCGCGCCATCACGGAGTGCCCGCCGGGGTGATCCTCGAGCTGGACCTGCAGACCGTGCCCGCTGAGACCGCCGGATTCGACCCGGTGGTCTTCATCACCGGCGGCGGCCGCCCGCTGCTGCTTGCCGATGCCGTGGCCGCCATCCACCGCGCCGCCGATGACGATCGGGTCGCGGGCTTGATTGCCCGCGTACAGCTTTCGGCCGCGCCGGCCGGCCCCGTCCAGGAGCTCCGGGAGGCGATCGCCGCGTTCACCGCGCGCAAACCCTCGGTGGCCTGGGCCGAAACCTACCCGGGCACCCTGGCGTATTACCTCGCCTCGGCGTTCACCGAAGTGTGGCTGCAACCGTCGGGAACCGTCGGGCTGGTCGGGTTCGCCACCAACGCCCTGTTCCTGCGTGACGCCCTCGACAAGGCGGGGATCGAAGCCCAGTTCATCACGCGCGGTGAGTACAAGTCGGCGGTCAACGTTTTCACCCAGGACCACTACACCGATGCACACCGGGAAGCCGACTCCCGGCTGATCGAAAGCCTGCACACCCAGGTGTGGCAGGCCATCGCCGATTCCCGCGGCATCGACGTCGCCGCCGTCGACGAACTGGCCAACCGCGCCCCGTTGTTGCGTGACGACGCCGTCACCGGACACCTGGTGGATCGGATCGGATTCCGGGACGAGGCCTACAGCCGGATCGCCGAACTGGCCGGTGTGGAGGGCATCTCCCCGGAAACCGGCGACGGCGACTCCGAGGACGGGCCGCCCCGGTTGTTCCTGTCCCGCTATGCCCAGGCCGGCCGCGGTGGGCCGGCCATGCCGTCGCTGCCCGGCCGCAAGAAGCCGAAGATCGCCGTGGTCACCGTGGCCGGTGCGATCGTCAACGGGCGCGGCGGCCCGAACCTCGCGCCGCTGGGCAGGCCCAGCGCGGGTGCCGACACCATCGCCGCGGCGTTGCGCCGGGCGGGTGCCGACACCGGTATCGCGGCGGTGGTGTTGCGGGTCGACAGCCCGGGCGGGTCGGTGACCGGTTCGGAGACGATCTGGCGCGAGGTGGCCCGTCTGCGCGCGAAGGGCACGCCGGTGGTGGCGTCCATGGGTGCGGTGGCAGCCTCCGGCGGTTACTACATCTCGATGGACGCCGACACGATCGTCGCCAATCCGGCAACCATCACCGGGTCGATCGGCGTGCTGACCGGCAAGCTGATCGCTCGCGGCCTCAAGGAGCGGCTCGGAGTCAGTTCGGATTCGGTGCGCACCAACGACAATGCCGATGCCTGGTCGCCGAACGCGCCGTTCACCGAGGAACAGCACGCTCTGGTCGAGGCCGAGGCGGACCTGTTCTACGCCGACTTCATCCAGCGGGTGGCCCAGGCGCGCGGCATGTCGGTCGACGCAGTCGATGCGGTGGCACGCGGCCGGGTATGGACCGGTGCCGATGCCCTCGAGCGCGGCCTGGTCGACGAGCTCGGCGGACTGCGCGCTGCGATACGGCGGGCCAAGGTGCATGCCGGCCTGGATCCCGAAGCCGATGTCGAGCTGGTGGCTCTTCCGGGCTCGTCGCTACGAGATCTATTGCGGCCCAAGGCATCATCTCAGCCCGCCGCCGCGTCGCTGCCCGATGCCGTCGCGGCCCTGCTCGGCCAGACGATCCGTGGTGTCGTCGAACGCGGAGAACGCGCCCTGACCGGTTCGACCGCACTGTGGCTGGGCGACAGCCGGTTCTGAACCGCTAGTGATGGTGGGTGCGAGCCCTACCGGGGAGCATCCCGACTGCCGCTGTCCGACGCAAGGCCAGCTGGAGACATGCTGTGTGTCCGGCGTGGCGCTGGTGCTCGCCGCCACCGGCCGATCATGCTGCACTGCTATGCGACGAGCTCCGGTACGGGTCAGGGTGCGCCGGTGTCGGTGACGACACCAGATGGGCAGTCCCAACCGCACGGTCGGCACGTGGTGGCACGGTCGCTGGGTGCCCTGATGGCAGTGGCTGCCATCGCGGTGACCGGTGTGGGTTGGCTGGGTGTGCACCGGGCACTGGGCGGGATCATCACGTCGGAGGCCTTGCTGGGGGGTACCTCATCCGGCCAGGGTGCCCAGAACATTCTCATCATGGGCCTCGACAGCCGCCTTGACGAACACGGGCAGCCACTACCTCAGGACGTGTACGACGCGCTGCACGCCGGCGACGAGACAGTCGGTGGTTACAACGCCAATGTGCTGATCCTGGTTCACATCCCCGCCGACGGCGCCCCTGTCGCGATCTCGATCCCGCGCGACGACTATGTGGATCTTGCGGACTGCCCGACGGGGGTCTGCCAGGGCAAAATCAAACAGGCTTACGGGCTGGCCTACCAACACGCGCTGGAGGTCATCGGCGCCGACGATGCGCTGAACAACTCCCTTGATCCGCAGGCCAAGGAGCAGCGTGGGCGCGAAGCGGGCCGCAAGGCCGAGATCGCGACAGTCCAGCAGTTGTTGAACGTCCCCATCGACCACTTCGTGGAGGTGACGTTGGGGGCGTTCTTCGAGATCGCCAAGGCGGTCGCGCCGATTACGGTGTGCCTCAACGAGGACACTGCCGACGATTTCTCCGGAGCCGACTTTCACCAAGGGCTGCAGCAGATCGATGCCGCGCAGGCGATGGCGTTCGTCCGTCAGCGCCGCGACGTCAGTAACGCCGACTTCACCGATATGGACCGCACCCGCCGCCAGCAGGCGTTCCTGGTGTCACTGGTCAGCGCGCTGCGCCACAGCGGAGATCTCGACAACCCGCTGGCCATGAACAAACTGCTCGACGTCACCAAACAGAACGTCGCGGTCGACGCCGGCCTGGATCTGGGCGCATTCGCCCAGCGGGCCTCGACGATGGTGTCCCACGCGCCCGCGCTGTACACGCTGCCGATCACCGGGTTCGGTCAGGACCCGGCCGGAGAGGACGTCAATCTGATCGACGTGGCGGCGGTGCGCTCGATCGTGCAGAACCTGTTGTCCGGCGACCCGGCACCCTCGACCCCGTCCGGGGCGCCGGCGCCGGCCGCCGACCCGATGTACGGCACCGGCGCCGTCCTGGACGTGGTGAACGCCACCGATCACGACGGGCTGGCCGCTCAACTCGAAAAGACCTTCAGCGCCAACGGTTTCCAGCAGGGCAGAACCAGCACGGCGGCAGATACCTCGGCCACCAGCGAAGTGGAGTACGGGCCCGGTGCCGACAGTGCCGGTAAGGCGCTCGCGGCACAGCTCAATCTGTCCGCCACTGGCAATGACGCACTTTCGGCCAGCCAGGTGAAGCTCACCGTGGGCGGTGACTTCCCGGCGGGGGAGTACCTCGGTGACAGTGCCCGCGCCGACTCGGCCGCGCCGAGCACCAGCACGGTCGCCACCGTCTCCGCCACGGCGACCGGAACCGCCTCACCGGCCCCCACCGACCTCAGTCACATGGCCGGGGAGTCCGTGCCCTGCGTCAAGTAGCGGTATCAGCGCAGGGTGGCGCTGACGTAGACGATCTCGCCCAGCGGATCGTAACCGTCCCGGTTCGGCGGCTGTAAGCCGTTGTGCCGGAACAATTCATCGCCCGCAACGCCCTTCACATCCCAGTCGTTGCCGCGCAGATACTCCATGACATGGCTACGGGGGCCGGGGTAGATCAGCGACGGCATATCGAGCGAGAAGCCGTGTTGGCGCATGTTCGACGCCATCTCGCGAGCCTTCTCGACATCGAAATCCATGATCCCCGGCACGTATTCGGTGGCCAGTGTGCTGCCCGGTGCGCTCAGGGTGGTGATGGTGTCGAACAGCGTGTCCTGGGCGGCCGGGGGCAGATAGATGAGCAATCCCTCGGCCAGCCATGCGGTGGGCGCCGCGGCATCGAAGCCGGCGGCGCGCAACGCGGCCGGCCAGTCTTCCCGCAGGTCGATGCCCACGGTGCGCAGCTCGGCGATCGGCTGGGCCTGCAGCTCGGCGAAGACCCCGGCTTTGAAGTCGATGACCTGCGGTTGGTCGATCTCGTACACCACGGAGCCGGCGGGCCACGGCAGCCGGTAGGCGCGGGAGTCCAGGCCGGCGGCCAGGATGACCACCTGCCGGATCCCGGCGCCTGCCGAAGCCACGAAGTACTCGTCGAAGAACTTGGTGCGCATGGCCATTCCACCGATCATGGCCTGCACGCGGTCGGCGCCCTCATCGCCGAACGGTGAGGTGTCGAGTTCGCCGTCGATCATCTTGACGAAGAAGTCGATCCCGACCGCGCGCACCAGCGGCTCGGCGAACGGGTCGTCGATCAGATGGCGCGGATCCCTGGTCGCCATGGCCCGCCCGGCCGCCACCATCGTCGCGGTGGCCCCGACGCTGGAGGTCAGGTCCCAGGTGTCGTCATCGGTACGTGTCACCATTGTCTACTTTGTCTACTTTCGAATCGCCGTGACGGACAACGAATTGCTCAGCGAGACACTGAGATCCCCGGTCGGGAACTCCCGGCCGTGGAGGGCGAACATCTCCGGGCGGCTGCGGGCGCTGACGTTCCAGCTCCGCGCCTGAAGATAATCGACCACGGCATTGCGCTCACCGGTGTAGAACAGGTCGGCCATGTTGAGATCCAGCCCGAGGTCGCGCCAGCGGCTGCTGATCGCCTTGGAACGATCGGCCAGCCCGGCGCCGCCGTCCGGGTGATACTCGGTGGCCAGCCGGCTGCCGGGCGGGGACAGTTCGGTGATGTTGTCGAACAACCGATCCTGGGCTTCCGGCGGCAGGTAGGCGAGCAGCCCCTCGGCGCTCCAGGCGGTCGGCACGGTGGCGTCGAACCCGTGGGCCCGCAAGGCTGCCGGCCAGTCCTCCCGCAGATCGACAGCCACTGTGCGCAGTTCGGCGGTGGGGGAGGCGCCGAGGGCGGCCAGCGTTTCGGTCTTGAATTCGATGACCTTGGCCTGGTCGATCTCATAGACCACCGTGCCCGCCGGCCAATCCAGCCGATAGGAGCGGGAGTCCAAGCCGGAGGCCAGGATCACGACCTGTCGCACGCCGGCGGCGGTCGCCTCGAGGAAGAAGTCGTCGAAGAACCGGGTCCGCACGGCCATCACGTCGGTCATCACCCGCGCGGTGCCCGCGCCGTCGACGGCGGCCATGTCGAGATCGCCGTCGACCATCCTGGTGAACAGGTCGATGCCGACGGCGCGGACCAGTGGCGCGGCGAACGGGTCGTCGATGAGCGCGTTGTCCTCGCCGCTGGCCACGGCCCGAGCTGCCGCGACCATGGTGGCCGTGGTGCCGACGCTGGTGGCCAGGTCCCACGAGTCGCCGTCGCGGCGGCTCATCGGTCGCCGCCCAGGGTGGCGCTGATGTAGTACAGCTGGCTCATCGGATCGTCGTCGTTCAGGGCGGTCCGGCCGGCGGCCGTCAGTAGTTCGTTGACCGTGGAAATGGCGGTCTGCCATCCGCGCCTGTCGAGGTAGTCGCCCGGCTCGTTGCGCTCACCGAGGTAGACGAGGTCGCCGAAGTCGAGATCCAATCCCTGCTCGCGCCAGGCAGCGGCGTGGGTCTGCATCTCCTCGCGGGTCCGTTGTTCGTCGTCGGCGGGGATCGGCGGGGCGCAATCGATGGCCACCCGGCTTCGGGGTGCGGACAGTTCGGTGATGCCGTCGAGCAGCCGGTCCTGGGCTTCCGGGGGCAGATAGGCCAGCAGGCCCTCGGCGCTCCACGCTGTCGGTGCCTGCGGGTCGAAGCCGGCTTCGCGCAGTGCGCCGGCCCAATCGTCGCGCAGATCGATCGGCACCGGGCGGCGATCGCAGCGGGGTGCCGCCCCATGCTCGGCCAGGGTGCCGGTCTTGAAGGCGAGCACATCGGGCTGGTCGATCTCGAACACCACCATGCCGGCCGGCCAGTCCAGCCGGTAGGCGCGGGCGTCGAGGCCCGAGGCCAGGATCACGGCCTGCCGGATCCCCGGCCCAGCGGCGGGGTCTGATGCCGCCGGCCCAGCGGCGGCGGTGAGGAAGAACTCGTCGAAGAACCGGGTCCGGACCGCCATGTTGTCAGTCATCCGGCTCACGCCCACTGCGCTCTGGTCGTCGGCGGCGGGCAGGTCCCCGCCCGCCATTCTGGTGAAGAAGTCGATGCCCACCGCCCGAACCAGTAGTTCGGCGTAGGGATCGTTGATCAGTGGCCGCTCTTCTCGGGACGCTGCGGCGCGGGCCGCGGCCACCAGGGTGGCCGTCACCCCGACGCTGGAGGCCAGGTCCCAGGTGTCGTTCTCGGTGCGTGTCATCGTCTCAACCTCACAGGTCCAACCGCTACTTAGCTAAGGTAATCACCAGCGACTGTACGCCGCGTCGACGTACGGGCGCCGGTGCGCGGGGCCGGGACCGACGCGGGGCCACGGCGCAAGCCCGTGGATTGCCGTCCTGCCTGGGCGGACTGTTACTCTCGTAGACTGTTTGAGCGCGCGGTGTTGCAGGCTTCCCAGCTGGCGGCGATCGCCGCAAGGCAGGATTACCCAACCGCTGGCCAGACCAGCCCCAATGGCACGCCGTGACATGCCGTCCGGCTGCCCAGGAGGAAGAGTGCTCTCGGCTTTCATCTCATCGCTGCGGACAGTCGACCTGAGGCGAAAGATCCTGTTCACCCTGGGCATCGTGATCCTGTACCGGGTCGGTGCCTCCCTGCCGTCCCCGGGCGTCAACTACAAGAACGTCCACCAGTGCATCGAGCAGGTCAGCGGCGGAAGTGGCGCGCAGATCTACTCGCTGATCAACCTGTTCTCCGGTGGTGCGCTGCTGCAGCTCACGGTGTTCGCGGTGGGCGTCATGCCCTACATCACCGCGAGCATCATCGTGCAGCTGCTGACGGTGGTCATCCCGCGCTTCGAGCAGCTGCGAAAAGAAGGCCAGGCCGGCCAGGCCAAGATGACGCAGTACACGCGTTATCTCGCGATCGCGCTGGCCATCCTGCAGGCCACCAGCATCGTGGCGCTGGCCGCCAACGGCGGCCTGCTGCAGGGCTGCACCCTGGACATCATCGCCGATCAGAGCATCTTCGCCCTGATCATCATCGTCCTGGTGATGACTGCGGGCGCCGCCCTGGTGATGTGGATGGGCGAGCTGGTCACCGAGCGGGGCGTCGGCAACGGTATGTCGCTGCTGATCTTCGCCGGTATCGCCGCCCGCATCCCGGCCGAAGGCAAGAGCATCCTGGACAGCCGCGGCGGCCTGGTGTTCACCGCGGTCTGCGCGGCCGCGCTGCTGATCATCGTCGGCGTCGTGTTCGTCGAGCAGGGCCAGCGCCGCATCCCGGTGCAGTACGCCAAGCGCATGGTCGGCCGCAAGATGTACGGCGGCACCTCGACCTACCTGCCGCTGAAGGTCAACCAGGCCGGCGTCATCCCGGTCATCTTCGCCTCGTCGCTGATCTACATCCCGCACCTGATCACCCAGCTGATCCAGAGCGGGCGCAAGACGCCGAGCAACAACTGGTGGGACCGCTTCGTCGCGAACTACCTGACCAACCCGGCCGACCCGGTCTACATCGGCATCTATTTCGGTCTGATCATCTTCTTCACCTACTTCTACGTCTCGATCACGTTCAACCCCGACGAGCGGGCTGACGAGATGAAGAAGTTCGGTGGCTTCATTCCCGGCATCCGCCCGGGTAAGCCCACCGCCGACTACCTGCGCTACGTGCTGAACCGTATTACCCTTCCCGGGTCGATCTACCTGGGTGTGATCGCGGTTCTGCCCAACGTGTTCCTGCAGATGGGCAACAGCGGAGGCGTCCAGAACTTGCCGTTCGGCGGCACAGCGGTTCTGATCATGATTGGCGTCGGTCTGGATACCGTCAAACAGATCGAGAGCCAGCTCATGCAGCGCAACTACGAAGGGTTCCTGAAGTGAGAATCGTTTTGCTTGGACCGCCCGGCGCGGGCAAAGGAACGCAGGCGGTCAAGCTGGCGGAGAAGCTGGGAATCCCGCAGATCTCGACCGGCGATCTGTTCCGGCACAACATCAGCACCGGCACCGAGCTGGGGCTGGAGGCCAAGAAGTACCTCGACGCCGGTGACCTGGTGCCTGCCGCCCTCACCAACGCCCTGGTCGACGACCGGCTCGATGATGCCGACGTCACCGGCGGCTTCATCCTCGACGGCTTCCCGCGCTCGGTCGAGCAGGCCGAGGCGCTCAAGCAGATGCTCGCCAAGCGCAACCTCGGGCTGGACGCCGTCGTCGAGTTCCGGGTTCCCGAGGACGAGCTGGTCGAGCGGCTCAAGGGCCGCGGCCGCGCCGACGACACCGAAGATGTCATTCGCAACCGGTTCAAGGTCTACCGCGACGAGACCGCCCCGCTGCTGGACTACTACGCCGGCGAGCTCAAGACCGTCGACGCGGTCGGCTCTCTCGACGAGGTCTTCGCCCGGGCCCTGCAGGCACTGGGTCGCTGAACCCTGATGGTCTCGCTGCCCGGACTGCGTAATCGCAAGACCGTGCCGGCCCGCACGGCCGGCGAGCTGGACGCGATGGCCGCCGCCGGCGCGGTGGTGGCCGCCGCGTTGCGGGCGGTCCGGGAGGCAGCCGCGGTCGGTCTGTCCACCAAGGATCTCGACGACGCCGCGGAGACGGTGATCCGCGAGGCCGGTGGCATTCCGTCGTTCCTGGGCTACCACGGTTACCCGGCGAGCATCTGTTCGTCGGTCAACGACCGCGTGGTGCACGGCATCCCGACGGCTGAGGAGAAGCTGGCGTCGGGGGACCTGGTGTCCATCGACTGCGGCGCGATCCTCGACGGCTGGCACGGCGACTCGGCGATCACGTTCGGCATCGGGGCCCTGACCCCGATGGACGAGGCGCTGTCGGCGGCCACCCGGGAGTCGATGGAGGCAGGTATCGCCGCGATGATTCCCGGCAACCGCCTCACCGACGTCTCGCACGCCATTGAGATGGGCACCCGCGCCGCCGAGCGCACCTATGGGCGTCGCTTCGGCATCGTCGAGGGCTACGGCGGGCACGGCATCGGCAGGCAGATGCACATGGACCCGTTCCTGCCCAATGAGGGCCAACCCGGTCGCGGCCCGCACCTGGTGGTCGGGTCCGTGCTGGCGATCGAGCCCATGCTGACTCTGGGCACCGTCAAGACCAGGGTGCTGGCCGACGAGTGGACCGTCGTCACCTCGGACGGCACCCGGGCGGCACACTGGGAGCACACGGTGGCCGTCACCGAAGACGGTCCGCGCATCCTCACCGCCTGATTTCGCCGGGCCGCATCCGGTATCTCGCGCCTCCGGCGCACACTTGAACCAGGCGTTGGCCGGTCTCGTGTCTCCTTCCGGAGGTGTCTTTCCTATGGACGATCCGGAGGCCGGGTTGATGCGGGTGCTCTATCGTGACCACGCCGCTGCGCTGTGGCGCTATGCGGTGCGGCTCACCGGTGATCCGGTTCGCGCCGAAGATGTGGTTCAGGAGACCCTGCTGCGGGCCTGGCAGCATCCGGAGGTGACCGAGGACGCCGAGCGCTCCGCGCGGGCCTGGCTGTTCACCGTGGCACGCAACATGATCATCGATGAGCGCCGCAGTGCCCGCTTCCGCAAGGAAACGGACTCGCTGGACACCCCCGGTGCACCCGACCGGCCGGGGCCCGATGAGGTCAACGTGGCGCTGGACCGGCTGCTGCTGGGCGACGCCCTGGCTCAGCTCTCTGCCGATCACCGTGCCGTGATCCGGCGGTCCTACTATCTGGGCTGGAGCACCGCGCAGATTGCCGCGGATCTGCAGATCGCCGAGGGGACGGTGAAGTCGCGGCTGCATTACGCGGTGCGCGCGCTAAGGCTCACACTTCAGGAGATGGGGGTGACGAGATGACCGGCGCCGACCCCTACGAGATGTGGGACGCCGCCTACGTCCTCGGCTCGTTGTCCAGTACTGAGCGCCGCGAATACGAAGCCCACCTGGCGCAGTGCTCGCCGTGCCGTTCGGCGGTGGCCGAGCTCAGCGGGATGCCCGCGCTGCTGGCGATGATCGGACCGCAGGACGTCGCCGCGATCGACGAGGGCGCTCTGGAGCCGCCGCCGATCCGGGCGGAATTGCTCGACGAGGTGCTGGCCGAAGTCCATCGGCGCCGTCGTCGCACCCGCTGGTTGACCTGGTCGGTGAGCGCTGCCGCCGCGGCGGTGCTGCTGGTCGGGGTGATCCTGACGATCGCACCCGCGCAGCTCGGGGGTTCCCCGAAGGACGCGCGGGTCGGCGTCGTCGCGCTGAACATGACGCCGGCCGCAACGCCCTCGGAATTCGATGCCACCGTGGTGCTGCGCAGCGAGGGATGGGGCACTCACGTGGAGATGACGTGCACCTATCGCGAGGAGTCGGCCTCCCATGACGGCTCCGGCGGCGACAAGCTGGCCATGTACGCGATCGGCCGGGACGGTTCGCGGGTACAACTGGCGACCTGGATGGCGCAGCAGGGGGCCACTGCCTCGCCGTCCGGCAGTACCTCGATGGCCATCGGCGATATCGCCGCCGTGCAGGTGGTGTCGGCGGACACCGGCGACGTGCTGCTACAGCACAGCCTGTGAGCCGCGGGTGTAGGGCACTATGGGCGGATGCCGGCACCTGAGAAGCGAGATCCCATTGCTGCGGCGCGCGCCAACTGGGAGCGCGCCGGCTGGGGTGATGTGGCCGAGGGGATGGTCGCCGTCACCTCGGTGATGCGCGCTCACCAGATCCTGCTGGCCCGGGTGGAGACCGCGTTGCGCCCCTACGACCTCAGCTTCTCGCGGTTCGAGTTATTGCGGCTGCTGGCCTTCAGCCGCACCGGTGCGCTGCCCATCACCAAGGCCTCTGACCGGCTGCAGGTGCACGTCACCAGCGTGACCCATGCCATCCGCCGGCTCGAGTCCGACGGTTTGGTCATGCGGGTGCCGCATCCGACCGACGGACGCACCACGCTGGTGCAGATCACCGACCTTGGCCGCTCGACGGTCGAGGACGCCACCGCCACGCTCAACCAGCAGGTGTTCGCCGACATCGGGATGTCGCCGACACAGGCCCGGGCGCTGGTGGGTTCGATCGAGACCCTGCGCCACCACGCCGGCGACTTCTGAGCTCGCCGCGCGGCGTGAGCAGACGAAAAATCGCATGAATTCGGCTGAATTCGTGCGATTTTGCGTCTGCTCGTCAGCGGCTGGCCAGGCGGGCAGCTTCCCGTTGCGCATCGGCGACCGGGATCTGGCTGCGCGAGCCGGCGAGTTTGGCGCGCAGGTGTTCTCCCACGGTCACCGGTTCGTAGAGGGCAGGTGAGGTGGCCTCGACGCACGTCGGCAGTGGGGCGATGACGGCGTCGACGTTTCCGTCGTGGAAGAACGCCGCCGAGCGGCGCGGCACCAGCACACCACCAACGATCGGCGCGGCGACGCGGTGCATGGTGGAGATCCACTGGTCGTTGGTCCACCGCGCCAGGGCGTCACCGAGGTTCACCAGCAGCGCCCCCGGAGCCGGCTGAACCGGGTGCCAGAATCCTTCGCTGCCAAGGACTTCCAGGCCAGGCGCCTGGTCGGCCCACAGCACGGTGACGATGCCGTAGTCGGTGTGCGCGCCCATGCCGAGCTGGTCGGGTTCGACCGTCATGTCGGCGGCGGGCAACCGGTAGTTGACCATCCGCAGGGTGTCGATGGAGTGGGTGGTGAATCTGCTCAGGCCGTCGTCTCCGACACCGAGGGCGCGCCCGAACGCCCGGACCAGTGTCCGTGCCACACCGCCGGCGGCCTCGAACCAGGCTTGCACGGCGCCGGCGAAGCCAGGCACCTCGGCGGGCCAGATGTTGTCCGGGTAATCCTCCTGCGGCAGGGTGATATCGGTGAAGTCACCGGCTTGGCTGCCGACGTTGAACGACTCGAAGAGGTCGGCCGGGGTGATCAGGCCAAGGCTGGTGGCCAGTGCCTCGGATTTGGGCGGGCTGTAGCCCCGATTCACCGCGGGCGGGCAGCGGTAGGTCATCTTGGTGGCGGCGTCGAGGGCGAAGAACGCGTCGGTGGCGGCGGTGAAGGCGGCCAGTGTTCCTGCGCTGATGCCGTGCCCGATGATCTGCATGAAGCCGACCGTCCTTGCCGCTTGGTCGATCTGGGCGGCGACGGTGTCCCGGTCGCGTTCGGTGGCATCGCCGTCTCGGTAGGCGGTGATGTCGATGGAGGGGATGTGGAGCTGTCCGTCCGTGGTCCTGGCACTCGCCATGGTTGGTGTCCTCCTTCGGTTCAGGCGACGGTGGCGGCGGCGCCGCGTTCCAGTAGATAGTCCCCGGAGCGCACCGGCGGGTAGTCGGCGTGACCGATGCCTGGGATGGGCTCGACGATGGTGTCGACGTCGGTCTCGCAGAACATGATCAGCGACACCAGGTCTTCGTCGGGTGCGGTGTCGCTTGGTGGGAGCACCCGATGCCGGGTGGATCGCCAACGGTCACCGGTCCAGCGGGCTAACAGGTCACCGATGTTGATGGTCAGCGCACCGTCGAGGTAGGGCGCCGGCTCCCAGGTGTCGTCGGGCAGCTGCACTTCCAGTCCACCGTAGCCGGGCTGGCGGTCCAGCAGTGTGAGCATGCCCCAGTCGGTGTGCGGGGCGATCCGGTACTGGCCGGGTGCTGGCACTCCGGTCGCGGTCAGCGGCGGGTAACGGTTGATGTTGAAGGTGTGCGGTGAGTTCAGGGAGCGGGTCACGAACCAATCGGTGGGCAATCCGAGCGCGGCGGCACAGATGCGCAGCAGGTCCAAGTAGAGGGCGTGCATGTCGGCTGCGTACCGCTCGCATAGTGGTTGCAGCTCAGGGACTTCGGCCGGCCAGACGTTCTCGGCGAACCACTCGCGGTCGACGGTCTTGTTGCCGGTCCGAAGCGGGCGCCCGAGGGTGAAGCTCTCTTTCAGATCGGCGGGGGTGTTGTCGGTGGACTCACCGTAGAAGCTATTGGTCTCCCTGCCTTGGCCTACCCATCCGCGGCCATAGACGGGTGCCGCGTAGCGCGTCTTGGTCTCGGCCGGCAGGGCGAAGAACCGTCGTGCCGCGGCGCGGATGTCAGCAGCGAGGTTGGCGCTCACTGGGTGCCCGGTCAGCATCATGAAACCCGATGTGCGCAGGGCGTCGTCGACTGCCCGGGCCGTTGTGGTGATGCCGGTGTCCGAGCCGGTCCGGCACGGGCGAATGTCGATGAGGGGAATCATCTGTTAGATCTCCTTGGCGCTCAGGGTGATACGGCGGGACAGCAGGTAGTAGGTGATCGCACCGACGATCAGGCCGGCTGGTGCGCTCAGGTCCAGGCCACCGGTGGCGGCAGCCAGTGGCCCGACGAACGGGGTGGTGTTCAGCCAGAGCAGCGCGGCGATCATGCCGGCGGCCTGGGCGGCCAGGCCGCGGTAGCCGAATCCGGGTCCGCCGCCAGTGAGGAGCCGTGGCTCGTAGCTGCCGCGGCGCAGCAGGTAGTCGACGATGAAGATGCCGGCCCAGGGTGCAAACCAGACGATCATGAACAACAGGAAATTACCGAGGAAGGCGTTGAACGACCCGGACAGGACGACCAGGAGTCCGACCGCGGCGCAGATCACGCCGTCCACGGCGACCGCCTGCCATCGGCCGATGCGAATTCCCATGGCCTGCAGGGTGACTCCGGAGGAGTACAGGTCGACGGCGTTCACCGTGATCATCTGGATGATGAGGAAGATCAGGTAGGGCACCACGAACCAGGCCGGGTATCCGGTGGTGAGCCCGCCGATCGGGTCGGTGGCGGCGGGGATCACCATGGCGACGGCCACGCCGAGCAGCATCAGCACGCTCTGTGGCAGTGCGCCACCGACGAACACCCAACCCACGAGTGCCTTCTTGGAGACGGTCGGGGGTAGGTAGCGCGAGTAGTCGGCGGCGTTGGGGCACCAGCCCAGCCCGGACCCGCTGGCTGCCAACGCGACCCCGCCGAGGAAGACCGCGAGGCTGCCGGGGGCGACGGTGGTGATCTCCAGCCGGCTGGCGGTCAACCAGGCCAGTACCAGGAACAGTGCGGTGAACGGGATGATCAGGCTGCGAAGCACTTTCGTGATGGCCCGGTGGCCGAGGATCGGCAGCAGGCTCTGCGCGACGGCCAGCGCCAGAACCACCGTGACCGTGCCCGGGGTGCCCAGTGTGACACCGGCGAGGCCGAACAGGGCGATGGCGGCCAGCGACATCAGGGCGAGGTCGAGGACTTCATAGCCGATCTGCATGACCCAGTTGAACAGGGCCAGCAGCCGATTACCGTGATGGCCGAAGGCCGCCCGGTTGATGGTGAAGGTCGTGGTGCCCGCGGCGGGTCCGGCCAGGCTGCACAGGCCGGTCAGCACCCAGGTCAGGTTGCCCAGCAGGATCGCCAGGACGCACTGCCACCAGTTGAGCCCGAACACCACCAACAGCGCGCCGTAGACGACGACCTGCACGTTGAGCACCAGACCGCTCCACATCATGCCGATCTGTCGTGCCGTCCCGTGCCGTTCATCGTGGTCGATGAGGTCGATGCCGTGCTTCTCGATCAGCGGTTGACTGGCGGTGGTTATCGGTGGTGGCTGCTGCCCGGACAGGGCGACGGTGGCATCTGCAGTCATAATTGAGTTCTCCCTGGGATGCGGTGTAGTGAGGAGGGCGGCCATCCGCGGCAATGCGATAGCTGTGAACAATCACTTTGGGCTTTCTGAATGTCCTCAGCGTTCAGATTGGGTTACTGGGGTGTTACTGCATGGACGATGACGACCGCACGGTGAACGTCCTGATCGGCGAGACCGTCCGGACCATGCGTGAGAAGTCGGGCTTATCGATGCGTGAGCTCGCCCGCCGCGCCGGGGTCAGCCAGCCGTTCCTCAGTCAGATCGAGAGGGGCGTCAGCGCGCCCTCGATGGTGACCATCTACCGATTGGCCGAGGCTCTCGACATCCTCCCGGGCGCGTTGTTGCCGGCCCTGATGCCCACCCGGGTGACTGTCGTCCGCGCTGACGAGGGCCGGACGATCCCGGTGGCGAACCGTGCGGATGCTGCGGTGGGGCGCGCCATTCTGATGCAGCCGGAAAATCCGCTCGAGGTCATCGAATACCGGATCGAGCCGGGTCAGTATGTCGAGGAGTGGTTCTCCTCACCCGGCGAACTCGGCCTCTATCTCGTCAGCGGCCTACTCGAGGTTGACGTCGAAGGTCACCCCAGCGTGCGTCTGCACAGTGGTGACTTTCTCACCCACCCGGCCTCGCTACGGCATCGATGGCGGTTGGTTGAGCACGAGGCCGCCCATGTCGTGATGGTCATCGCCCACCCTGAGCAGGGGTGATCGGCGCTCAGCGCAGGGTTTGGATGATCGCGCTGAAGTCCAGGTCGGCGTGGTCCTTGGCGAACTGCCGGTAGATCTCGGCGGCGTGAGTGCCCAGCGGTGCCGATGCACCCGTCGAGGACACGGCATCCATCGCCAAACCCAGATCCTTGTTCATCAGGGCGGTGGCAAAGCCAGGCTTGAAGTCATTGTTGGCCGGTGAGGCCGGAACCGGTCCGGGCACAGGGCAATTGGTGTGCACAGCCCAGCAGTTTCCGGTGGCTCCGGTGATGACGTCGAACAGCGACTGTGCGGGCAGGCCCAACTTCTCGGCCAGCACGAACGCCTCGCCGATGGCAATCTGTTGCACCGCCAGCACCATGTTGTTGCACAGTTTGGCGGCCTGTCCCGCGCCGGATGCCCCGCAGTGAATCACCTTGCTGGCCATCGGGTCCAGCACCGGTCTGGCCGTCTCGAGTGCGGTGCCGTCACCACCGACCATGAAGGCCAGGGTGCCTGCGGTCGCGCCTTTGATGCCGCCGGACACCGGCGCGTCGAGCTGGGCCATTCCGGCCGCCGTCGCTTGGGCGTTGACCTCGCGGGCGTCGTCGACGGAGATGGTGGAGGTGTCGATGAACAGCGTGCCGGGCGTTGCGGCCGGAAGTGCTTCGGCGTAGCAGGCTTTCACGACCGTGCCGTTGGGCAGTGAGGTGATGACGACGTCGGCTCCGCTCACCGCCGCGGCACCGGTCTCGAACACCGTCGCCCCCTTCTCTTCGGCGGTGGCGCGCAGCGCGGGCACCGGGTCGAAGCCGCGCACGGTGTAGCCGGCGTTGACCAGATTGGCCGCCATCGGGCCACCCATGTGGCCCAGCCCCAGGAATGCGATCGTCGTCATGTGCCGGCTCCTTTGCCCTCGTGCCTCAGTGTCCTAAGCCGTCGCGCGCACCCGGGCGGCTTCCGCGCGCCCGATGACCACACGCATGATTTCGTTGGTGCCCTCCAGGATTCGGTGCACGCGCAGATCGCGAACGATCTTCTCCAGCCCGTATTCCCGCAGATAGCCGTAGCCGCCGTGCAACTGCAGCGCCTGGTCGGCCACGTCATAGCAGGAATCGGTGACGTAGCGCTTGGCCATCGCGCACAGTTGCACCTTGTCCGGCTCGCCGCCGTCCAGGGCGACCGCCGCACGCCACAGCATCAGCCGTGAGGTTTCCAGCGCGGTGGCCATATCGGCGAGGGTGAACCGGATCGTCGGCTCGTCGAGCAGTGCAGCGCCGAAGGCTTCCCGATCCGCCAGGTAGGACACCGTCTTGTCGTAGGCCGCCTGCGCACCGCCCAGCGAGCAGGCGGCGATGTTGAGCCGACCGCCGTTGAGGCCGTTCATCGCGATGCCGAATCCGCTGCCTTCTCCGTCAGGGCCGCCGAGCATCGCCGATGCGGGAACCCGGGCGCCTTCCAGGATCACCTGAGCGGTGGGCTGGACGTTCCAGCCCATCTTCTCTTCGTTGGGGCCGAAACTGAGCCCGGGAGTGCCCTTTTCGACGATGAAGGCCGAGATTCCGCGTGGTCCGTCCGCCCCGGTGCGCGCCATGATGAGGTAGACGTCGGAGGCGCCGGCACCGGAGATGAACTGTTTGACGCCGTCGAGCACGTACTCGTCGCCGTCCCGGACGGCCCGGGTGCGCAATGCCGCTGCATCCGAACCGGCTCCGGGTTCGGTGAGGCAGTAGCTGGCGATCGTCTCCATGGACGCCAGTCGCGGGATCCACGAGCGGCGCTGCTCGGCGGTCCCGTAGGTGTCGATCATCCAGGCGCACATGTTGTGGATCGAGATGAACGCGGCCAGGGCCGGATCGGCGGCGGAGAGTTCCTCGAAGATCCGCACCGCGTCGATACGGCGCAGACCGCTACCGCCGACGTCCTCGCCGCAGTAGATCGCCCCCATCCCCAGTGCGGCGGCCGCACGCAGGACCTCGACCGGGAACTGCTTGGAGTGGTCCCACTCCAGGGCATGGGGCGCAAGACGTTTGGCGGCGAACGCGGCCGCCGTCTCGGCGATCACGCGCTCGTCGTCATCGAGGGTGAAGAGGCTCATGGCCCCTCTAGTCCATGGTGGGGATGACGAACTCGGCGCCATCCTTGATCCCCGAGGGCCAGCGCTCGGTGACGGTCTTGGTCTTGGTGTAGAACAGGATCGAGTGCGGGCCGTGCTGGTTGAGATCACCGAAGCCGGAACGCTTCCAGCCACCAAAGGTGTGGTAGGACACCGGGACCGGGATCGGCACGTTGACGCCGACCATGCCCACCTGGACACGGGAGACGAAGTCGCGGGCGGCGTCACCGTCGCGGGTGAAGATCGCCACGCCGTTGCCGTATTCGTGCTCGGTCGGAAGGCGAAGGGCCTCTTCGTAGTCGTGCGCCCGCACGATGCACAGCACCGGTCCGAAGATCTCGTCGGTGTAGATCGACATGTCGGTGCTGACGTGATCGAACAGGGTGGGGCCGATGAAGTATCCGCCCTCCAGGTTGGCGTCGCCGAAGGTCAGATCATCGGCGCCCTTCTCCCGGCCGTCGACCACGATCTCGGCACCGGCGGCCACGCCGGCGTCGATGTAGTCCCGCACCCGCTTGAGGGCGGCGCCGGTGACCAGCGGGCCGTAGTCGGCCTTCGGGTCCAGGCTGTGGCCGACGCGCAGGCCGTTGATCCGCTCGACGAGCCTGGCGCGCAACCGGTTTGCGGTTTCTTCGCCGACCGGCACGGCGACGCTGATCGCCATGCAGCGCTCACCGGCGCTGCCGTAGCCGGCACCGATCAGGGCGTCGACGGCCTGGTCGAGGTCGGCGTCGGGCATGATGATCATGTGGTTCTTGGCGCCGCCGAAGCACTGTGAACGCTTCCCGTTGGCAGCCGCGGTGGAGTAGATGTATTGCGCGATGTCGGAGCTGCCGACGAAGCCGACGGCCTTGACATCGGGGTGGGTCAGGATCGCGTCGACAGCTTCCTTGTCGCCCTGGACCACCTGGAACACACCCGCGGGCAGGCCGGCTTCGAGGAAGAGTTCGGCCAGCCGCACCGGCACCGAGGGGTCCCGCTCGGAGGGCTTGAGGATGAACGCGTTGCCGCATGCCAGGGCCGGGCCGGCCTTCCACAGCGGGATCATCGCGGGGAAGTTGAACGGGGTGATGCCGGCGACCACGCCCAGCGGCTGGCGGATCGAGTAGACGTCGATGCCGCCGCCGGCACCCTCGGTGAACTCGCCCTTGAGCAGGTGCGGAATGCCGATGGCGAACTCGATGACCTCGATGCCGCGCTGGATGTCACCGAGGGAGTCCGCGACGGTCTTGCCGTGTTCGATGCTGAGGAGCTCGGCCAGTTCATTGGCGTTGGCGTTGACCAGCTCGATGAACTTCATCAAGACCCGGGCGCGGCGCTGCGGGTTCCAGGCGGCCCATTCCTTCTGGGCTTCCACGGCCGAGGCGACTGCGGTGGCCACGTCGGCCTCGCTGGCCAGCAGCACCTGGGCCTGTACTTCGCCGGTGCTGGGGTTCAGGACATCAGCGGTGCGCGTGCTGCTGAGATTGCTGCGCTTGCCGTCGATGAAGTGCTGGATGGTTGTGCTCATAACTGTCCCTCGCATGGCCTGGCGGGTGAATACTAGGACATCCTAGTAACGTGGGCCGAGCTATCGCAAGGGCCGATATGCGGGCTCCTCGAAAGCGACTGTCAGTGGCCGCGTTTGGCGTAGGTCGCCTCGACCTGTTCTTTCAGCGGACCCCACCACCACTGGTTGTCGCGGTACCAGGCGATCGTGTTCGAGAGCCCGTCGGCGAAATCGGTGCGCTCGGGTGTCCAGCCGAGTTCGGCGCGCAGCGCGCTGGAGTCGATGGCGTAGCGAAGGTCGTGGCCGACCCGGTCGGTGACGTGGTCGAAGTCGTCGGGGTCGCGGTCCATCAGGTGCAGGATCAACCGCAGCACCGACAGATTGTCGCGTTCGCCGTCGGCCCCGATCAGATAGGTCCGACCGATCCGGCCCTCCTCGAGAATCCGCCACACCCCGGTGTTGTGGTCCGCCACGTGGATCCAGTCCCGGACATTCGTGCCCGCGCCGTACAGCTTGGGTCGGCGCCCGGTCAGGATGTTGGTGATCTGGCGCGGAATGAACTTCTCGATGTGCTGATACGGCCCATAGTTGTTGGAGCAGTTCGAGATCGTCGCGCGCACACCGTAAGAGCGCACCCAGGCCCGGACCAACAGATCAGCCGAGGCCTTCGTCGCCGAGTACGGGCTCGACGGGTTGTACGGCGTCGACGCCGTGAAGCGCAGGTCGCTGCCCAGCGGCAGGTCACCGTAGACCTCGTCGGTGGACACATGGTGCAGCCGAACGCCATGCCTGCGCACCGCTTCCAGGACGGAGAAGGTGCCGACGACGTTGCTGCGCAAGAAGATCGACGGATCGGCCAGCGAGTTGTCCACGTGGGTTTCGGCGGCGAAGTGAACCACTGCGTCGGACTCGCCGACGAGCCGCTCCACCAGCACCTCGTCGGTCAGATCGCCTTCGACGAGCCGGATCTGGTCCTGCACGCCGGCCAGCGATTCCCGGCTTCCGGCGTAGGTGAGTGCGTCGATGACGGTGATCGAGGTGCCGGGGCGCTCCCGCACAGTGCTGTGCACGAAATTGGCGCCGATGAACCCGGCCCCGCCGGTGACCAACAGTCGCATCGGCTCACCCTAACCGGCGGCCACTGCCCATCAGCGGGCTGCTCAGTCGGTCAACCCCAGCGGGCCGGCCAGTGCGGTCAGCGTCGGGATGAGCGTGTCCGGACCGCCCAGGACCTGGATCGCCACATGGTCGGCACCGGAGTCGAGGTGCTCGGTCAGGCGCGCGGCCACCGCTTCGGCCGTGCCGTGGGCCACCACCGCGTCGATCAGTTTGTCGCTGCCCGGCTTGGTGACGTCGGTGTCGGTGAAGCCCAGCCGCTTCCAGTTGTTGACGTAGTTGCTCAGGTCCAGATAGAAGCCGACGCTGTCGCGGCCGAGTGCGCGGGCGGCTTCGGCGTCGGTGGACAGCACCACCTTGTGCTCGGGAGCCAGGAACACCGAGCCGCCCACCAGATCGCGGGCCTGGGCGGTGTGTTCCGGGGTGGTGAGATAGGGATGGGCGCCGGCGCTGCGTTCGGCCGCCAGCTGCAATACCTTGGGGCCCAGCGCGGCGATCACGCGTCGGCTGGTGGGCACCTGCTGGGCGTCCAGCGCGTCGAGGTAGTCCACCAGCGCCGAGAAGGGCTTCTGGTACTCCTGGGTGTGTTCGGGGTGGCCCACGCCCACGCCGAGGAGGAACCGCCCCGGGTAGGCCGCTTCGATGCGGTGATACGACGCGGCCACCTCGTCGGCAGGGGCGCTCCAGATGTTGACGATGCCGGTGGCCACGGACAGGTTCTCGGTGGCCGCCAGGATCGGTTCGACGAAATCCAGTCCGGCCGGCGGCGAGCCGCCGACCCAGACCGCGCCGTAGCCCAGTCGTTCGATCTCACCGGCCTGCTCGAGATGCGGCGCACCGGCGGTCCACACCCCGAATCGGCCGAGGTCGGGCTTGAGCAGGGTGGGGTCGGTCACGACGTTTCTCCTTCGGATTACAGGCCGAGCGGTCCGGCCAGTTCGGCCAGCGCCGGGACGAGTTTGTCGGGTGAGGTCAAGACCTGCACCGGCACATGGTCGGCGCCGGCGTCCAGGTGCTCGGTCAGGCGTGCGGCGATGGCCTCCCGCGTGCCGTAGGCGACGACGGCATCGACCAGCCTGTCGCTGCCCGGGCGGGCGACGTCGGCGTCGGTGAAGCCCAACCGCTTCCAGCTGTTGAGGTAGTTCTGCAGATTGAGGTAGATGTCGAGGGCCTTGCGGCCGACGGCCCGCGCCTGCTCCGGGTCGGTGGTCAGGACGGCCTTGTGCTCAGGTGCCAGGAAAGCCTCCGGTCCGATCAGGGCGCGTGCCTGCGCGGTGTGCTCGGGCGTGGTCAGGTAGGGATGCGCACCGGCGCTGCGCCGCGCCGAAAGCGTCAGAACCTTCGGTCCGAGTGCGGCGACGACGCGGCTGCCCTTGGGTACCCCGTATTCGTCGAGCTTGTCCAGATACGTGGTGAGCGCGTCGATCGGCTTCTGGTACTGCTGATGTGCTTCGGGGTGGCCGACGCCGATGCCCAGGATGAACCGGCCGGGGTAGGCGGCCTCGATGCGGTGGAACGACTCGGCGACCGGGCCGGCCGCGGCGGTCCAGATGTTGACGATCCCGGTGGCCACCTTGAGCGTGGTGGTCTGCTCCAGGATCGGCTCCACCCAATCCAATTCGGCCGGCGGCGAGCCGCCCACCCACACCGCTCCATAGCCGAGCGCTTCGATCTCCTTGGCTTGCTGCGGCGTGACGCCGCGGCTGAACGAGCCGAAGCGGCCCAAGTCAGGTTTGGTGTCGCTCATTGCTCGTCCAACCTCACTTCGGTCGCCAACTATTCCGGCGCGGGCAGTTCCACCGGTGTCGTGGCCAGGGGCGCTGGCGCGACCAGAGGCAGCAGAATGGTGAAGCAGGTGTTGCCGGGCTCGGACGTGACCTGGATGTCGCCCTGGTGCTTTTCGACGACGATGCGGCGCGCCAGGTCCAATCCGAGACCGTCACCCTCGCCGAACGGCTTGGTGGTGAAGAACGCCGTGAAGATCCGGTCGATGATCTCCTCGGGGATACCGGGGCCGTCATCGCTGATGTCGACCCGGATCATGTCGTCGCCCTGGCGCGCGGTCCGGATCGTCAGCGTGCCGCGCCCGCGCATCGCCTGGATCGCGTTGTTGATCACGACGTCCCAGACCTCGTTCAAACCGCCTGGGTAGCAACCGATTTCGGGCAGCGACTTGTCCCAGTCCTTGACCAGCTTGATGGGCTTGTCGGGGCCGACCTTGTCGCCGAAGAGCGTCTTGAGCGTGCTGTGCAGCAACTCGTGGACGTTGGCGACCTGGTATTCGGCCCGGTCCATCTGGGAGTACTTCTTGGCCCCGGCCAACAGGCCCGAGATCCGCTCGCTGGCATCGGCGATCTCGTTCATCCGCAGTTCGGTGTCGATGGTGTACTTCAGCCAGCCGATGGCGCTCTGCAGTGTCGCCGAGCAGTCCACCGAATCGATGGACGCTTCGATTCGCTCCAGCCATTCGACGTCCAGGCCGGCTTCGACGAAGGTGGGTGCGTAGTCCCAGGCGCTGGCGATGCCGTGCTCTTCGAGCCAGTCGCCGACCTGATCTTCGCGGTCGGTGGTCTCCAGCGCGGTCAGCTGCTGGACCTTGGATTTGGCCACCTGCTCGGCTACCTCGTCCTGAATGCTGACCAGGGCGCGCAGCGCCTCGGGAGTGAATTTACCGTCGGCGAGCATGGCCAGCTTGTGCCGCATCTTGCCGACGCCCTCGCGCAGATCGGCGACGGCACGCGCGGTCGCCGCCGCCGGGTTGTTGAGCTGGTGGGTCAGGCCGGCGGTGATGGTGCCCAGCGCCAGTAGCTTCTGCCGCTGGCCGATGATCTGGCTCTGCCGCCGGCCGCCGACCATGTGGCCCTCGAGCAGATGGACGGCCATCGGGAACTCGTCGTGCATGAACCGCGCGAAGGCCTCGGCGTCGAGCACGAAGAACCGCGACGGTGTGGTGACCCGCACCGAGGCCTGGTAGAGCTGCTCCTCGTCGGGGATGTAGGCCGACCACGCGCCGCAGTAGACACCGCGCTGAGAGGTGCGGTTGGTCTCGATGTCCACCCCACCGGACCGCTTGGACATCACCAGTTCGCCGTCCAGCAGCACGTAGAAGCAGGTGGCCGGGTCGCCTTCGACCACAACGGGGCCGGGCTCGAAGGTCGCGATGTGGCCGTTGTCGCACAGCGTCTGCAGCTGGTCGTCGGACAGCTTCTCGAAGAGGAACAACGTCCTCAGTTCGTCGGGCAGACAGGTGTGGCCCATATCCGTCGCCTTTCTAGGCCTCCGCCAAGTACCGGTGCACCAACATGACCGCCATCGATCCTTCGCCGACGGCGGCCGCCACCCGTTTGGCGGACTCGGCGCGCACGTCTCCTGCAACAAACACACCGGGCACACTTGTTTCCAGGTGGTGCGGCGGGCGGTCCAGTGTCCAGCCGGCGACGTCACGCAGGTCCGGTCCGGCCAGGACGAATCCGTGGTCGTCGACGGCGACGATCTCCTTGAGCCATTCGGTGCGCGGCTCGGCGCCGATGAAACAGCACATCCGGGTCGAGGCGACGGTGTCGCGTTCGCCGGTCTGCTTGTTCTCCAGGATCAGGCCGGTCAGGTGGTCGTCCTCGCCGAGCGTGTCGACCACCTCGGTGCAGGTGCGCACGGTGATCTTCGGGTGCTTCTCGATCCGGGCGATCAGGTAGTGCGACATCGAGGCCTCCAGTGACGGCCCGCGCACCAGCATGGTCACCGACTTCGCCCGCTCGGCCATGAACAGTGCCGCCTGCCCCGCGGAGTTGGCGCCGCCGACCAGGTAGACGTCCTCGCCTTCGCATTCCGAGGCGTCCGACACCGAGGCGCCGTAGTAGACCCCGCGGCCGACATAGTTGCAGGACGAGTCGTCCGGGTTGTCCCAGCAGCCGGTGACGCGAAGCTGCCGGTAATCCACGCCGGTGGCCAAAATGACTGAGCGAGCGGCGATTTCGCCACCGTCGGAGAAGGTGATGGTGCGCGCGGTGCCGGCGTCACCGGCAGTCAGTCCGACCGCCTTGCGGGTGGTGATCACCTCGGCACCGAACCGCTCGGCCTGCCTGCGCGCCGAGGTGGTCAATTCCGCGCCGGAGATCCCGGTCGGGAAGCCGAGGTAGTTCTCGATGCGCGAGCTGCGTCCGGCTTGCCCGCCCGTCGTCGTCTCCTCGATGAGCACCGTCTTGAGGCCTTCGGAGGCGCCGTACACCGCGGCCGCCAGACCGGCCGGGCCGCCGCCGATGACGGCCAGGTCATACATCTCCAGCGACGGAACCGTCGACAGCCCCAGCATCCCCGCCAGTTCGGCATCGGTGGGGTCGACGAGGGTCTCACCCTGTTCGGTGATGACCACCGGCAGCTGGAAGCCGTCCAGGCCGGCGGCGTCGAGCAACTGGCGGCCCTTGGGCTCGTCGGCCATGAACGAGCGGAACGAATGCTGGTTGCGTGCCAGGAACTGACGCACCTCCCAGGACCGCTCGCTCCAGCGGTGGCCGATCACCTTGGTGTGCGGAATGGCGCGGTCGCCGGTGGCGTGCCAGGCCTCGAGCAGCGCGTCGAGAACGGGGTAGAGCTTCTCCTCGGGCGGATCCCACGGCTTGAGCAGGTAGTGGTCGAGGTCGACGACGTTGATGGCGTCGATCGCGGCATGGGTGTCGGCGTAGGCGGTCAGCAGGACGCGGCGCGCCATGGGGTAGACGTCCATCGCCTCTTCGAGGAACTGGATGCCGCTCATCTGCGGCATCCGGTAGTCGGCGACGAAGACCGCCACGGTTTCCCCGCGCAGCTTCAGTTCGTTGAGTGTTTCCAGCGCGTCGAGTCCCGATTCGGCCCGCACGATCCGGTATCTCTCGCCGTAGTGACGACGCAGATCCCGGGCCACCGCACGGGAAACGGCAGGGTCGTCGTCGACGGTGAGAATCACGGGTTTTTTGGGCTGGGGGAGAGGTCCAGTCATCACTGTCCAGTATGCGCCGTCGGGCGCCGTGCGCGTCCAGTGGTTATGAGGATTGGCTGGCTTGCCCGCGATTCCGGTCGCAGATCGTTCACCTGCGCATTAATGTGTGGTGACCAGCTCAGCTCGCGTTTTGGAGTAGCGCCGCGAAGCGGGTATCGTGGACCAACGGTGCGGTGCCCGCGCCGACTCTCGCGTGCCCAGTCCTGGAATTTCCTGTCACCGGCTCACGTTTTGCAGTCGGGGCGAATGCTGCCCCGACTGCGAGGACTCGTCGCCGCGAGCGGCGGGTGCAAGCAGAACCGACAATGCAGGATCTGAGAGGTTATGGCCAAGAAAGACGGTGCCATCGAGGTCGAGGGCCGCGTGGTCGAGCCCCTGCCCAATGCGATGTTTCGCATTGAGCTGGAGAACGGTCACAAGGTGCTCGCTCACATCAGCGGCAAGATGCGGCAGCACTACATCCGCATCCTTCCCGAGGACCGGGTGGTGGTGGAGTTGTCTCCCTACGACCTGACCCGGGGTCGCATTGTGTACCGGTACAAGTAGTTGCCCAGACTTCGAGTCAGCACGAAACAGTCAACCGACGAGAACTAGAAGGATCGAACAGCCGTGAAGGTGAACCCGAGCGTCAAGCCGATCTGCGACAAGTGCAGGGTGAT
Source organism: Mycolicibacterium anyangense (assembly GCF_010731855.1). Lineage (NCBI taxonomy): Bacteria > Bacillati > Actinomycetota > Actinomycetes > Mycobacteriales > Mycobacteriaceae > Mycobacterium > Mycolicibacterium anyangense. The sequence goes on from NZ_AP022620.1 coordinate 5,280,821, forward strand.
CCGCCGGCATGGGCGGGTCATGGTGATCTGCTCTGATCCGCGCCACAAGCAGCGGCAGGGCTGAGCCTGCCGACAGCAGATTGCTGATCGGCCAACACAACTGAATGCAGACCTCCCAGTACCACTGACTGGATTCGCCAGCCAGACACGCCCGGACGGAGGCCGGGCCCCGACGCTCCGATCTTTTTCGGGCGGGGAACGGACTGGGAACAGACCTCCGCATAGAAGAAGGAATCACTGCCTGATGGCACGTCTCATGGGCGTTGACCTCCCGCGCGACAAGCGCATGGAGATCGCGCTGACCTATATCTACGGCATTGGCCGTACCCGCTCGCAGGAAATCCTTGCGGCGACCGGTATCGACCGGGATCTGCGCAGCAAGGACCTCACCGACGATCAGGTGACCCAGCTCCGCGACTACATCGAGGGCAACGATCTCAAGGTGGAAGGTGACCTGCGCCGTGAGGTGCAGGCCGACATCCGTCGCAAGATCGAGATCGGCTGCTACCAGGGTCTGCGGCACCGCCGCGGTCTGCCGGTGCGCGGCCAGCGAACCAAGACCAATGCGCGTACCCGCAAGGGCCCGAAGCGCACCATCGCCGGCAAGAAGAAGGCCAGGTAATCCCGGATGGCACAAGCAAAGAAGGGTGGCGCTCCCAAGAAGGGTGCAGCCAAGACCCGCCGCAGGGAAAAGAAGAACGTTCCCCACGGCGCCGCCCACATCAAGAGCACGTTCAACAACACGATCGTCTCCATCACCGATCCGCAGGGCAACGTCATCGCATGGGCGTCCTCCGGTCACGTCGGCTTCAAGGGCTCGCGTAAGTCGACCCCGTTCGCCGCGCAGCTGGCTGCCGAGAACGCGGCCCGCAAGGCGCAGGAACACGGCGTGAAGAAGGTCGACGTGTTCGTCAAGGGCCCGGGTTCGGGTCGCGAGACGGCAATCCGCTCGCTGCAGGCGGCCGGCCTCGAGGTCGGCGCCATCTCCGACGTCACTCCGCAGCCGCACAACGGCTGCCGTCCGCCCAAGCGGCGCCGGGTCTAGGGAGGATCTAGAAAATGGCTCGTTATACCGGACCCGTCACTCGCAAGTCGCGCCGTCTCGGCGTCGACCTCGTCGGCGGTGATCAGTCGTTCGAGAAGCGCCCCTACCCGCCCGGCCAGCACGGCCGCGCGCGGATCAAGGAGAGCGAATACCGCCAGCAGCTGCAGGAGAAGCAGAAGGCCCGCTTCACCTACGGCGTCATGGAGAAGCAGTTCCGCAAGTACTACGAAGAGGCCTCGCGGCACTCGGGTAAGACCGGCGAGAACCTGCTGCAGATCCTGGAGAGCCGGCTGGACAACGTCGTGTACCGCGCCGGTCTGGCGCGTACCCGCCGGATGGCCCGTCAGCTGGTCAGCCACGGCCACTTCACCGTCAACGGTGTCAAGGTGAACATCCCGAGCTACCGGGTGTCGCAGTACGACATCATCGACGTCAAGGAGAAGTCGCTCAACACGCTGCCGTTCCAGGTGGCCCGCGAGACCGCAGGCGATCGTCCGATCCCGGGCTGGCTGCAGGTGGTCGGGGAGCGTCAGCGCATCCTCGTGCACCAGCTGCCCACCCGCGAGCAGATCCAGGTCCCGCTCGCCGAGCAGCTGATCGTCGAGTACTACTCGAAGTAATGAAGACGTCCGCGGGACATCCGTTCCGCGGGTCACCTAACGGCATCAAATAGCGGGTGCCGAGAAGGAGATGGAAACACCATGCTGATTTCTCAGCGACCCACACTGAGCGAAGAGGTCATTGCCGAGAACCGCTCCCAGTTCGTCATCGAACCGCTGGAGCCGGGTTTCGGTTACACCCTTGGCAATTCGCTGCGGCGCACGCTGCTGTCGTCGATTCCCGGCGCGGCCGTCACCAGCATCCGCATCGATGGTGTGCTGCATGAGTTCACCACCGTGCCCGGGGTCAAGGAAGACGTCACCGACATCATCCTGAACCTCAAGGGCCTGGTCGTGTCGTCCGAGGAGGACGAGCCGGTCACCATGTACCTGCGCAAGCAGGGCCCGGGTGAGGTCACCGCCGGTGACATCGTCCCGCCGGCCGGGGTGACCGTGCACAACCCGGACATGCACATCGCGACCCTGAACGACAAGGGCAAGCTGGAGGTCGAGCTCGTCGTCGAGCGCGGCCGCGGCTACGTCCCCGCCGTTCAGAACAAGGCCTCGGGTGCTGAAATCGGCCGTATCCCGGTCGATTCCATCTACTCGCCGGTGCTGAAGGTCACCTACAAGGTGGAGGCCACCCGCGTCGAGCAGCGCACCGACTTCGACAAGCTGATCCTGGACGTCGAGACCAAGAACTCGATCAGCCCGCGGGACGCCCTGGCGTCGGCCGGCAAGACCCTGGTCGAACTGTTCGGTCTGGCACGGGAACTCAACGTCGAGGCCGAGGGCATCGAGATCGGCCCGTCGCCTGCCGAAGCCGATCACATCGCGGCGTTCGCGCTGCCGATCGACGATCTGGATCTGACCGTCCGGTCGTACAACTGCCTCAAGCGCGAGGGTGTGCACACCGTCGGCGAGCTGGTCGCCCGCACGGAGTCCGATCTGCTGGACATCCGTAACTTCGGCCAGAAGTCGATCGATGAGGTCAAGATCAAGCTGCACCAGTTGGGTCTGTCGCTCAAGGACAGCCCCGCCACCTTCGATCCGTCGGAGGTCGCCGGCTACGACGTGGCCACCGGCACCTGGAACAGCGATGCCGGCTATGACCTGGACGACACCCAGGACTACGCCGAAACCGAACAGCTCTAAGCACTCGAAAGAGAACCGTCCCGGCCCTACCTGATACGGGGGTCGGCCCCACATAGGAGATAGTCGCAATGCCTAAGCCCACCAAGGGCCCCCGTCTCGGCGGGTCGTCCTCGCACCAGAAGGCGCTGCTGGCCAACCTGGCCACTTCGCTCTTCGAGCACGGCCGGATCAAGACCACGGAGCCCAAGGCGCGGGCGCTGCGGCCGTACGCGGAGAAGCTCATCACCCACGCCAAGAAGGGCACGCTGCACAACCGGCGTGAGGTGATGAAGAAGATCCGTGACAAGGACGTGGTGCACACCCTGTTCGCCGAGATCGGTCCGTTCTTCGCCGACCGTGAGGGCGGCTACACCCGGATCATCAAGGTCGAGGCACGCAAGGGTGACAACGCCCCGATGGCCGTCATCGAGCTGGTCCGCGAGAAGACGGTGACCTCTGAGGCCAACCGGGCTCGCAAGGCTGCTGCGCCGAAGGCTGCCGAGGCTCCGAAGGCCGAGGAGGCCCCGGTCGAGGAGTCTGCGGTCGAGGAGGCGCCGGTGGCCGACAGCGTCGAGGAGATCAAGGCTGAAGACGCCGCGATCGCCGACGCGCAGACTGCTGAGGTCGCCGAGGAAGCTGCCGAGGATTCGGACGCTGACAAGTCCTGACGCAATGAGTGCGAACGTGCCCGCCACCGAATTCGGTGGCGGGCACGTCGCATTATCCGACCCGGTGCGCTTGCGGCTCGATATCGCTTACGACGGAACCGAATTCACCGGATGGGCGGCGCAGGACGGGCATCGCACCGTCGCCGGTGTCCTCGACGAGACACTATCCACGGTGTTCAGGGTCCCGGTGCGGCTGTTCGCCGCGGGCCGCACCGACAGCGGAGTTCACGCCACCGGGCAGGTTGCCCACGTCGACATCCCGGCCGATGCCCTTGGGCATGCCTATCCCCGTCACCCCAGGCCCGGTGATCCGGAGTTCCTTCCGCTGATCCGCCGACTGGCGCGATTCCTCCCTGAAGATGTCCGCGTCCGCGAGATCACGCGCGCCCCAGCAGGTTTCGACGCCAGGTTCTCTGCCCTGCGCCGCCATTACGTCTACCGGTTGTCGTCGGCACCGTACGGTGTCGATCCGCAGCTCGCGCGGTACGTCACGCCTTGGCCCCGGCGGCTTGATGTGGCGGCGATGACCGTCGCATCGCGGGAACTGGTGGGGTTGCATGACTTCGCGGCGTTCTGCCGGCATCGTGAGGGCGCCACCACGATCCGGGATCTGCAGCGGCTGGACTGGGAGGCCGACAGCGATATGGTGACCGCGTTCGTCACCGCCGACGCGTTCTGCTGGTCGATGGTCCGCTCGTTGGTGGGGGCACTGCTGGCCGTCGGTGAGGGACGACGCGATTCGGCTTGGTGCGCAACATTATTGAGCGAACCGCAACGATCCAGCGCCTTCGCGGCCGCTCCGGCGCGGGGGCTCACCCTGGTCGGCGTGGACTATCCGCCCGACGATGAACTGGCGGCCCGCATCGCGGTGACCCGCGATCTGCGTACGCTCTGATCAGAGCTTCCCGGCCACGAAGCTGGCAGCCTGGTCGACCAACCCGGAATCGATGTAGGCCGCCTGCAGGTGGGAATTCCAGTTGCCCGCCCAGCTTTCCGGATCCATGTTGTCGTTACAGATCGGATCGTCGGGGGTGCACAGATCGATGGTCTTGTCCCCCCACAGCGGACTGTTGTCGGACACCGGGCCGAACACCTTACGAGTGCCGTTGCCGAACAGGGCGACTGCCGCGACGTGGCCGTCCATGCCCAGCGGGAGCGGGTTGTTGTAACCGAACACCGGCGACGGCGCGGCGAGCACCAGATCGGTAACGGCCGCTCCCAGCGAGTACCCGCCCAGAACCAGGCGGGTGTTCGGGCAGTTCTTGGCCATGTACTGGATGTGCTTGCTCATATCATTGGCGCCCACGTCGACCTGATAGTCGGCGGGATAGTTCACCGCGTAGAAGCCGACGTTCTTGGATGTCTTGGAGCGCAGCGCATCCACGAAGGCCTGGCCGACCTTGCCGGTCCCCGGCGGTTCGACGCGCCCGCGGGCGAACACCACCTCGACCTCGGGGCATGGTGCTGCACTGGCCTTCGGGGCCGATACCGGTGAATCCGACGGTGACACCGCCGGAGCGAGCAACATCACAGCGGCAGCGGACATTACCGCCGTCAGGCTGCTCAGGAGCCGCTTGGTCTGCATGCCAGCCATCGTACGCGAGGCCCGAGGACCCCTGCCAGCAAATGAATTACAGATCTACAACAGCCCGGCGATGAAGCCGGCGGCCTGGCCTGGCAGGTCGGTGCTCTCATAATCGGTGTGCGCGAACGGATTGCGTCCCTGCGAGCAGATCGGATCGCCGTCATTGCACAGGTCGATGCCCTTGCCCGCGAACGGTGCACCCGCCGCCGATACCGGGTTGCCGAACTTGGTCGCCGGGTTGCCGAACACCGCGACGGCGGCGACCTTGTTGGCCACGCTGGACGGCAGCGGCGGTGCCGAGCCGATCTCACCGATCTTGTTGCCCAGCGGCGGAATGCCCAGAAGCATGTCGACCACCGCGGCGCCCTGCGAGTAACCGCCCAGCACGAAGCGGGTCGACGGGCAGGCGGCGGCGGTGGCCAGGATGTGGTTGGTCGCATCGGTGGCGCCGTCGGCGGCGGCCAGGAAGTCGTAGGTGGCGGGGTAGTCCACCGCGTAGGTTCCGACGGTGCGGGCGCCCAGCTGTGCCTGCAGCGTGTCGGTCAGGGCCTGGCCCACCCGGCCGATTCCGGCGGGCTCGCTGGTGCCGCGGGCGAAGACGACCTGGACGTCCGGGCAGGGATCTGCGGCGGCGGCCGGCGCGGTGGCGGTGAGCGTCGCGGCGGCCGCAGCAGCCATGGCCGCGCCGGCGACGGTGAGTCGGCGGGCCGGTGTCTTGAGCGGCTTCAACACGCGCGCACATCCCTCTTGATCGACGTGATCCACAATCAGCTCATCCTCACACAAGGCGACACGGTGCCCAAAACCGTTCGTCGGCATCAGAGCAGGCCCGCGACGAAGGACGCCGCCTGGCTCGTCATCCCGACCTGGCTGTAGTTGCTGTGGGCCGGAACGTCGTTGCCGTCCGAGCACACCGGGTCCCCGACACTGCACAGGTCGATGGCCTTCGGGCCGTACACCGGGCTGGAGGTCAGCGGCAGCCCCACCTTGGTGGTCGGGTTGCCGAACACGGCCAGCGCGGCGACGTGGTCGGGCACCTCGGGTGGCAGCGGGTTGTTGAACCCGACGGCGGGGAACGGGACCGAGGTGATCACGTCGATGATGGCCGCACCCTGCGAGTAGCCGCCCAGGACCAGCTTGGTGTCGGGGCAGGTGTTCACCACGTTCTGAATGAACGCGCTGGCGTCGTTGGCGCCGTCGGCGGCCGCCAGAAAGTCGTAGCTGGCCGGATAGTTGACGGCGTAGACGCCGATCGACCGGTTCCGTACCTTGCTACGCAGCGAGTCGACAAACGCTTGACCGACCCGTCCGATGCCCGGCGGCTCGCTGGTTCCACGGGCGAACACCACTTGGATGTCGCGGCAGCCGTCGGCGTGGGCTGCCGGCAGAACCGGACTGACGAGGGCGCTTGCCGTCACCAGGGCGGTGACCGCGGCGGCACGCAGGACTGGGGAGAACGTCACGCCGTAATGTTACGCAAGCTAAGTGAGTTTCATTCCCGACGTTTGCTCTCGCGTGGCGTGTTAGGTACGGGCGCCGGCCGCGATCTCCTCGAGCGGACCGGCATCGGGCCAGGTCGCCGCGGTGATCTCGGCGCTGCGGTCGCCCTGGCGGGCCAACGCCAAGCCCAGCAGCACCACCAGCCCGCCCAGGCCCTGGGTCACGCTGACCGACTCGCCGAGCAGCACCCAGGCGCACAACACCGCGAACAGCACCTCGCCGAGGCCCACCAGTGATGCGAAGCTCGGACGCAGCCGGGCCACCCCGCTGATGCCCAGGGTGTAGGCGATCGCCGTGGCGACCACGGCGAGCATGCCGACCGGCACCCACCACGGCACGGTCAGTCCGGCCACGACGGCGTCGTTGGTGGTGAAGGTCAACGGCATGATGCCGGTCAGGCCCAGGCCCGCGACCGCGACGGTGCCGACCACCAGTCCGGCCGCGGACAGCGTGATCGAGCTCAGTCCGTTGCCGTCGGCGCTGACCTGGTCGGACATCATGAAGTAGCAGGCGGCGCAGATCGCCGCGGCCAGTCCCCACGCCACGCCGACGGCGTTGATGTGGGCATTCCCGCTGAAGACGTTGAGGACCAGCATGATGCCCGCGACCGCCAGCCCGACCCCGGCCAGGGTCAGCGTGCGGGGCCGCCGGCGGGTGGTGCCCCAGATCCAGCCGACGACCAGGATCGGGGCGGTGTACTCCAGCAGGAGAGCAACGCCGACCGACAGGTGCGAGACGGCGTTGTAGTAGCACAGCTGGGCACCGGCGATCGGGATCAGCCCGTAGGCGACGACGACGCGGATGTGGTCACGGGCTTCGCGGATCCAGTCCGGTTTGACGATGGTGGCGAAGATGGCCATCACGAGGGCCCCGCCGGCGAGGCGGGCGGTGACGGCGGCGGTGGGCGTCCATCCGGCGCCCATCAGTGCTTTGGCGAAGGGCCCGGACATTCCGAAGGTGAACGCCGACCCGACTGCGAACAGCAAACCGAGCCGGAAGTGGTCGTGACCGCGCACCATGGTCGACATGAGGCACCTCCCCGCCTGTAATGAGTAAAATGAAGATTGCTCATGACGTTACGTCCCGAAGGAGTCATGCGTCAAATGCTTTTCAGTCATGACACCGAACTCACGTTGCGTGCTGCCTGTGCGCTGGTCAACAGCGATCGCAGCGACGGTGAACAGTTGGGCGACCAGCAGGCGCTGGACGCCTACCTGACCAGTTGGGGGTGGACCGGGCGGCGTGACCACGACGACGCCGAGCTGGGCTCGGTGCACACCCTTCGAGCGCGGCTGGGCCGGATCTGGGCGACCGCTGGTGACGAGGTGCGGGCGGTGGGCCAGATCAACGCCCTGCTCTCGGACACCCACGCCTCGCCGTGGCTGACCCGCCACCCGGAGATGCCCGATTGGCACCTGCACCTGGCCTCGATCCATGATCCGCTGGCGCAGCGGATGGGTGCCGAGATGGCCATGGCATTGGCGGACCTGGTGCGTTCCGGCGAGTTGCGGCGGCTGAAGATCTGCGCGGCATCCGACTGTGACGCGGTGCTGCTGGACCTGTCCCGCAACCGGTCCCGGATGTTCTGCGACACCGGCAACTGCGGAAACCGTCAGCACGTGGCGGCCTACCGGGAACGGCGGTCCAAGGAAAGCTAGTCGACGTCGGGCTGTTGATACCGGAAAGCCCTCCCGTCGCCGCCGCTCTAGCGTGGGTGCATGCGGCGCCAGGGATCGCTTCGATTGCAGTCCAGCGGCGATCGGTTCCTCTGGCGCCGGCTGGAATACGCGCTTCTGGGGCATCCGATGCCCGCCGGTGGCGATCCCGTGCGCGCCCATCGCCGTGCGCTGGCCGCCGGGTGTGCGGTGGCCCTGGGCATCGGGGTTCTGGCCACTGCATTCCCGATCCCGCCCGGCGGGCCGGGCCAGAGCCCGCTGGTCATGTCACGCCAATCCGGAGCGCTGTTCGTCCGGGTGGGTGATCGGCTGCGGCCGGTGGCCAATCTGGTGTCGGCCCAGCTCATCCTGGGGACACCGGCAACGCCGAGACTTGTCGACGACGCCGCACTGCGCACCGTTGCACGCGGGCCGGTTCTGGGCATTCCTGGAGCGCCCCATTCGGTGGGGACGATGCTCTCCCCGGCCGAGCAGCACTGGACGGTCTGCGACCGCGCCGACGGGAGCACCGCTATCACTGTCACCGCGCACATCGGGCCGCCCACACTCCAGCCCGGCACCGCCGTCGTGGTGTCAGCAGCACACGGCGACGGCTCGGTCTACCTCCTCTACGACGGCAGGCGGGCGCGGATCGACGTGGGCAACCCGGCCACCGCACGGGCGTTGCACCTCGAGGGGGTGCGGCCCCGGCCGGTGTCGGCGACGCTGCTCAACGTCCTCCCGGAAGCGCCGGCCATCGGTCCGCCGCCGATCATCGGATCGCCCGCCGAGGTCGCCGGGGTCCGGGTCGGTGGTGTGCTGCGCACCGCCCGGGCCGATGCTGAGGAGTTCTATGTCGTTGTGCCGCAGGGTATCCAGCGCATCGGACGGCTGACTGCGGACCTGATCCGATTCGCCGACCCGATGGCCGGTACGGACATTCCGTTTGTGCCGCCGGACGTGATCGCCACCGCGACCATGGTCGACTCCCTGGACGTGGGCGGCTATCCCGACGCCGCACCGCGACTGCTGGATCCGCACGACGCGGGGGTGTGCGCGACATGGCGCCAGGGAACAACCCGGGTCGCCACCGGCGCGGTCGAACCGGACGCCACCGCGGTGCCGTTGGCCGTCGCCGATGGGGACGGGCCCAATCTCGACGCGTTCAGCATTGCCCCCGGTTCGGGAGTCGACGTCGAGGCAGCCACCGCGACCGCGGGCCGCTACGTCGTCACCGACGCGGGAGTGGTCTTTCCGGTACGGGATTCGACCGCGGCGGCCGCGATCGGACTTGGTCGGCAGCCCACGCCAATCCCGTGGGCCATCCTCGCCGCGCTGCCCGCCGGACCCGAACTCAGCAAGCAGGCCGCGTTAGCGGGGCGCGATGTGATCGGTGGGACGGTGCCGTAACCACATCGACGCCGCTGCCGCGATACCGATCAGGCACACCACCGCACCGGCCCCGATCACGGCCCGCGGCTCGGCACGGCGGGTTGGGCTCACATCCGGGACGGCAACCGGTGCGGGCGGTGTCGTCGGTGCTGCTACCGGCTGATCACTCAGCGCCGCGAGGGGGTCCACGACACCATTGCCGACCGCCGAATCCCAGCCCCGGGAGGGCTTGTGGGCCGACTCGGTGATCCGGCTCATCACTTGTCGTGCCGTGAGCCGCGGGAACCGGGCCCGCACGAGGGCCACCACGCCGCTGACCACCGGGGCGGCATAGCTGGTACCCGAGATCGGCAGCGGTCCCGATGTTCCCGCCATGGTGTCGACGACGCCCGGACCGCTGCGGTCCAGGGAGACAACGGCTTCCCCATGCGCCGCGACATCCACCCACGGTCCGTGAAGGCTGAAGGGCGACGCGTTGTCGTGTACGTCCACCGAGGCCACGGTCAGCACATAGTCGTCGTACCAGGCCGGGCTGGAGATGACGGAGGACTGTCCGCCGGTGTTCTGCGCCGAGCATTGCCCCGGGCCGCCGACATTGCCGGCGGCGGCCACCACCACCGCATCCTTGACATCCACCGCGTAGGACAGCGCCGCGCCGAGCACCCGGTCATCCAGCATCCCCTCGGCACAGGCCACCGAGGAGATGTTGATCACCGACGCCCCCATGTCCGCCGCGGTGCGTACCGCCTTCGCCAGCGTCTCGACGTCACCGGATCCCCGGGCCGACGGTTGGGACGTCGGCCCGAACATCGTGCTCGACTGACGCACGGCGATCACCGTGGCATCCGGTGCGATACCGGCGAATCCGCTGCTGTCCGATTCGTCGGGCTGGGCCGCAATGATTCCGGCGACGATGGTGCCGTGACCGTCGCAGTCCTGCCTCCCGTCCCCGGTGGAGACGTAGTCGCCGCCGGCGACCACAGCGGGCAGCCGTGGGTGCGGTTGCACCCCGGTGTCGATCACGGCCACCCGCTGACCGGCTCCCCGGGTCAGCCGCCACAGAGTCGGCAGGTCGACACCGTCGAGCTGATGCGCTCGGACCTTCGGTGCGGTCCTGGTGAGCACCGTGCACGGTTCGCGTTGTTCGGTCGGCTCCGGCGGCGCCGCTGCGGCCGGCGGCGGCAGTAGCGAACCATCGACCGGCGGCGGTGAGACGGCGAAAGCTGTTGGTGCACAGTGTAAAGCGACCAGAACGGCGACGGCCACCATCGCGACGATCCTCACCGCAATGCACCGATTGCGGTGAACACACCCGCCGCCGCGCACGCCGTCGGGACGACCGCCGCCCCCACCACGACATCCAGGATTCCCAACGCCCTGGCGGCCAGCACAGAACGGGCCGCGGCCGTCGACCCCACCACCGTGCCTGCCGCCACCGTGAGGACCGCCGCGCACACCCACCCGGTCGCCCACGGTGCGCTGCGTGTCAACAGGCCGGTGGACACCGTCGCCGCGCTGGCCGCGGCGCTCATCATCACCCACCACGAGGGGCATCCCTGGTGAAAGCGGCTGCGCAACAGGAATTCCGCCGACAGCAGCCCGGTGAAGGTGGCAGCCCAGCCCGGCTCGGCCGACCACGCCGCGGTCATCATCACGCCGGACATGCCCACCCCGGCAGCAGCTGCCACCGTGGCGGCCAGTGCGCTGCGCGCGCGTCCGACGCCGCTCTTCACGTCCTGCGGGTGAGCCGAGGGGGAGACCCCGCCGGCGCGGAGAGACCACCGCGGGGACACGGCGAGCATCGCCACCGCTGCGGTGCCCATCGGGGGGCCGGCCGCAGCCGCAGGCAGCACGTCCGACATCACCGCCGCCGCGGTTGCGGCCGAGGTCAGCCCCACACCGGAGAGCGGAACGAACACCTGTGCTCCGTGATCGAGCACCCGCCAGGCCACCAGTGCTACGCCGGCCAGCGCCGACGACCCGAGCATGCCGCCGGCCAGCCCCGGGACCATGCCCCAGGCCGACACCGTACCCACGACGGCGGCGATCACGCCGAGGCCGGTGGACGCGGTCCGGTGCCGGCGCACCCTGACCGCCGCCCACAGCGTGAAAGCGATTGCAGCGGTAGCAAATACGAGAGACACACCGGTAGTGCGGGAGCCCACGCACAGCGCCGTCACGACAGCGATCGCCGACCACGCCGTGACCAGAACGGCGGTTGCCCAGTCCGGCACTGCACGGCCGCCCTGTTCGCTCAGTTGCGCCACGGCCGCACCCACCTCGACCGGCACCGGTGGGTCTGGGAGATCCACCGGCACCAGGAACAGCACGTCACCGTCGTGGACACCGCACTCCGCCAAGGAGGCTCGGACGTCCACCACGGTCCCGTCCGGCCGGGCCAGCCGCAGTGGGCCCGGGAATGGGATCTCACCCACCAGGTCGACGACGGTCGGGAGCAGCTCGGCCACAGCCAGATCGGCGGGCAGTTCCACGTCCACCTCGGTCAGCGCGGACCTGATCGACAACCGGCACATCGCGGTCATGGCAGCCATGGGGCGCACGGTAGTCATCGGGCAGTGGCCGCGAACTCCGTTGTCCACAGGTGAATTGCCGGGTGCGCATCCGGTGCCTACCGTCCGTTCATGCCCGCGACGACCATCGAGTTCAGCGGTGATGCTCGGCTGACACCACCGGCCATCCCCGCCGACGCCGTGGTCGTCGCCGCCCCGCCGCTGCCGGACCACACCGGCGGCTCGGCACGGCTCTCCGCGATGGCGGCGGTCGGCCTCGTCGCCGCGGCGGGCATGCTGGTCTGGGCGGTCCGATCCGGAACCGCCATCAGTCCGATGATGGTGCTGCTGCCCGGCATGGCCCTGATCTCGACGATCGCCATGATGGTGCACGGCGGCCGGGAGCGGGGCAGCGCACGCCTCGACGACCAGCGGCGCCGATATCTCGACCATCTCGACGGTCTCGGCGCTCAGATGCGCGATGCGGCGCACCGTCAACACCACGCGCTGACATGGCTGCATCCGCCGCCGGCAGCGCTGTGGTCGCTCGTCGGCGGTCCGCGGATGTGGGAGCGCCGAGCGAGCGACCCCGATTTCGGCCACGTGCGGATCGGGATCGGCCCACAACGACTCTGCCGGCCCATCGTTCTTCCCCCGACACCGCCTGCCGAGGACCTCGACCCGGTCACCGCCGAGGCCTTGCGACGCTGTGTGCGCAACCACGCCGTCGTCCCGGATCTTCCGATCGCCCTTGCCCTCACCGGTGTGCCCGCGGTGACGTTCGACGGCGCGCTGGCCGAGGCGCGTGCGCTGATCCGGGCGATGATCTGTCAGCTCACCGTGTCGCACGCGCCCGCGACGGTGCTCGTCACCGCGCTCGTCGACGGCAGCAGACGCGCCGAATGGGACTGGCTGAAGTGGCTGCCGCACACTCGTCATCCACGCACCGGCGCGCCGATGGTCTATGACGACGCCACCGACCTCGAGGCTCTCGTCGCCGATGCGCAGCGGCCCCACCTCGTGGTGATCGTGGACCGCTCGGACGGGTGCGCGCCCCGACACCGGGCACCGATGACCGCGCTGCGGATCGGCGCCACCGGGGATGTCGACGCGCTGCCGTTGCATCTGGAATCTCAACGGATCACCGTGACCGGCGAGGACTGCGCCCGCGCCGATGCGTTGACGGTGGACCAGGCGCGCGACTGCGCCCGCCGACTGGCGCGCTACCGGGCGAACCACCCTGGCGCCGACGACGTTGCGCACTGGCTCGCCCGCTTCGAGTCCGCCGACGGTGCGCCCCGGACGTCGCGTGACCAGCGTGCCGCCCTGCGCGTTCGGATCGGCCGCGCCCCCGACGGCCAGATCGTCGAACTCGACATCAAGGAGCCCGCTGCCGGCGGTCAGGGACCGCACGGCTTGTGCATCGGGGCGACCGGATCGGGCAAGTCCGAACTCCTGCGCACGGTGGTCACCGGCATGGCCTGCCTGCATCCGCCCGAGGAACTGAATTTCGTCCTCGTCGACTTCAAGGGCGGCGCCACGTTCCGCGGGCTCAACGGCTTGCCGCACGTCGCGGCGGTCATCACCAACCTGGCCGAGGACGACCACCTGGTGATGCGAGCCGAGGAAGCGCTGTCCGGGGAGATCCATCGCCGTCAGCAGCTGCTGGCCAGCGCCGGACAGGCGATCAACCTGGAGTCCTATCGACAAGCGCGACAACAGGATCCGAGCCTTCCACTACTGCCGTCACTGTTCATCCTCGTCGATGAAGTTGCCGAACTGCTGGCCCGCAGACCCGACTTCGCGGATCTGTTCGCCATGATCGGGCGGCTCGGCCGGTCGTTGGGGGTGCACCTGCTGCTGGCCAGCCAGCGGCTGGACGAGGGGCGCCTGCGCGGGGTGGAATCGCATCTGTCGTATCGGATCTGTTTGAAGACGTCGACAGCTGCCGAATCCCGCGCGGTGATCGGCGTGGCCGACGCCGCCGACCTGCCCACCACACCGGGCTCGGCGTTCCTGCGCGACGGTGACGGGCGGCTGACCAGGTTCCACGCGACCTACCTCGGTGTCCCGCTCGTCGACGACGCTCCCGCGCAGCACCGGGGCGCTGCCCGGCTCTTCACGTCGAAGCCTGGCCCACCGCCGGCCGGCGCCCAGGACCGCACCGTCCTGGACTCGATCCTCGACCACCTCACCCGCCGGGGAACACCGTCGCGCCAGATCTGGCTGCCACCACTGAGCGCATCGCCGCGGCTGTCTGACCTGCCGGCCGCCGGTCCAGAGCTGAGCGCGGACATCGGACTCATCGACCGGCCCTTCGACCAGTGCCGGGTGCCGCTGACGGTCCACACCGGCGGCGCCGGCGGCCACGTGGCCATCGTCGGCGCGCCGCAGAGTGGTAAATCACAGACCCTGTGCACCCTGATCACGGGGCTGGCCGTCCGGCACGACGCCCGTCGAATCCAGTTCTACTGCCTCGACTTCGGCGGCGGTGCACTCGAGGTGTTGCGGGTGCTTGCGCACCTCGGTTCGCTGGCCACCCGCCGGGACACCGAGCTGGTGGCGGCAACGGTCCGGCATGTCGAAGCGATCGTGCGCTCACGCGAGAGTGGGCACTGCGACGAGTTCGGGGATGTCTACCTCGTCGTGGACGGATGGCAAACCCTGCGCGACGAATTCGGTGATCTCGAGCCACGATTCACCGCGCTGGCCACCCGCGGCCTGTCCTACGGTGTGCACCTCATCCTCACCGCAGGACGCTGGGCCGACCTCCGGCCGGCGCTGAAAGACCAGATCGGCACCCGCCTGGAGCTGCGTCTCGGTGATCCGCAGGACTCTGAGATGGACCGCAAGCAAGCGGCTCTCGTCCCGCTCGGCCGGCCTGGGCGCGGCGTCACCCGCGACGGCCACCACTTCGCCATCGCCACCTCGGCGGAGCTGGAAGCCGGCACGGTGGGGACGTGGCGGGCCCCGCCCGTGCGGCTGCTTCCCGCACTGGTCGACTACACCGCGGTCCTCGACCAGGCCGGCCACCGCCCGGGTGTTCTCCTCGGCATCGGCGAATCCGATGTGGCTCCTGCAGTTCTCGACCTCACCAGAGACGGCCACCTGCTGATCCTCGGCGATCGGGAGTGCGGCAAAACCGCCACACTGCGGGTCGTGTGCCTCGAGATCATCCGCAATGCGGCACCGCAGCAGGCCCAGCTCTATGTGGTGGATTTCCGGCGCGGACTACTCGGCCTGGTCGACCCGGCCTACCTGAGCGGGTATGCCTTCTCCGCTGCGGCCCTCGCCGACTCCCTGCCGGCCCTGCTCGCGTTGTTGCGCGCTCGACTGCCGACCGCCGATCTCACACCCGACCAGCTGCGCAGCCGATCCTGGTGGGACGGCCCTGATGTGTTCGTCGTCATCGACGATCACGACCTTGTCTGCAGCCTCGGTGGCGAGGCACTCACCGCGCTGGGTGAGCTGCTGCCGCACGCATCGGATATCGGTCTGCACGTCGTCCTTGCGCGGCGCTGCGCGGGCATCGCCCGCGCGTTCTACGACCCGCTGCTCGCGCATCTGCGTGACGATCGTTGTCCGGCCCTGCTGATGAGCGGCTCTCCCGAAGAAGGATCGGTCATCGGTGGACATCGACCGTCGCCTCAGCCACCGGGACGCGGTCTTTTCGTGAGTACTGTTGTCGCGCACCGTGTTCAGGTGTGCTGGAGTCCGCCGTGACGGTCCTCGAAGTGGGCCCCGTGGCGGTACGCCAGCTGCCGTCGGGAGACGACGTCATGGCCGACCCCGACTGGATCCGCGCCGCGCTGGCCGGCATCGACGACACCACCGTGCTGCTCGACGAGCGGCCCGTCGCCGTCGAGCAGTTGTGGCGCGAGATTCTGTCGGCACCGGCGCTCCGGTCGGGCGACGTCCTCACCATGGTGCACCCATCCTGGTGGCCGGCGCACCGGGTGGCACGGCTCGCCGGCTGGGCGAGCGCGCCGGCGCGACGGGTGCAGACCCGAGCTCGATCGACGCTGACGGCGCATGGCGGCCAGGCAGCGGTGGTGATCGAGCTCGGTACCGACGCTGTGGCGATCTGCCGCGGTCCGGCGCCCCCGCAGGTGCTGTCCGGGACCGTCGACCCTGACGCCCTGGCTGCTCGCATCCGCGACATCGAAGGGGTATCGCAGGTTCTTATCGATGCACCGCACGGCATTCCGGGCGCCGAGCACCTGGCCCATGAGCTGCGAAAGACACTGTCGTCCAGGGGTATCCGGGCCAGTATCGGCCGGTTCGAGGACGCGGTGCCACCGGCCGCTCGTCCCGAAGTCAGACGTGCCGATTCGCCGGCCGCGCCCCGCGTGCCGGTCCGGGTCGCTACCGCCGCCGCGGCCGCCGCGGTGGCCATCACGCTGAGTGGGGTCGCGTTGCTCGCCGGCCGCGGGGGCGAACCGCCGACAACCCCGGGTCGGACCATGACCCTGGCCGAGGGCCGCGTCGTCGTGCAGGTGCCCGCCGATTGGCAGCTGCGCCGGGTCACCACCGGACCGGGTTCGCGACGGGTGGAACTCGTCTCCGACACCGATCCATCCGCAGCTCTGCACATCACCGGGTCCTACGCGCCGGGACAGACCCACGACACCATGGTCGAGGTCC
The DNA here is from genome assembly GCF_010731855.1 of Mycolicibacterium anyangense. Classification (NCBI taxonomy): domain Bacteria; kingdom Bacillati; phylum Actinomycetota; class Actinomycetes; order Mycobacteriales; family Mycobacteriaceae; genus Mycobacterium; species Mycolicibacterium anyangense. The sequence continues at coordinate 5,297,553 of NZ_AP022620.1, forward strand.
TGCAACGGGCAATCGGACTCGAACCGCCCGGTGTCTTCGCCGATTTCGAACCGAATGGCCACCGCGCCGGCCGTGTGGTCGTGAGCTATCGCGAAGCGCGCGTCGGGCGCGACATCCACTGGTTCATCCTGATCGACGGCTTCACCCGGATCAGTATCGGATGTCAGTGCCCGCCCGGCCGTTTCGAGACCGTCAGCGCGGTCTGTGATCAAGTGGTCGGATCGGCACACGAAGCAGGTGGAACCGATGCACCCCGATGAACGTCAAAACCATTGTGGAGATCCATAATTCGACAGGAGACAGCCATGGCGGCGCTCAACACTGATTTCGACATGATGCGCACCATCGCATCGGCCACCGAGGCCCGCAACGAGGAGATCCGGGCACTGCTGGCCGGCTTCATCGCACGCATGCAGTCCGTGCCGCCGTCGGTGTGGGGCGGACCGGCAGCCACCCGATTCAGAGATGTCGTCATGCAGTGGAACACCGAATCCCACCGGTTGTCCGATGCGTTGGCTGCCATCGCCGAAACCATCCGGCACAACGAACAGACGTTGCGCGTCGCCGCCCAGCAGCACGCCGCGCGCATCGGCGGCGTCACGGCCGAACTGTAGAAGGAGAGTCCCGTGGAACCGATCCTGTCCTACAACTTCGCCGAGATCGACGCCGGCGTGCTCGCCGACATCCAGCAGACCTCGGCACGGCTGGGGGCCGCCTTGGATGATCTGCGCCGCCAGATCGCGCCGCTGCAGCAGGTGTGGACGCGCGAAGCGGCCACCGCGTATCACGCCGAGCAGGCCCGCTGGCAGCAGTCCGCCGCGGCCTTGAACGACATCCTGGTGCGGCTGGGCAACGCGGTACGCGACGGCGCTGCCGACGTCGCCGAGGCCGACCGGCGCGCTGCCCGGCTGTGGGGCTGACGCGTATCGGGCACTGATCTTCGTGCGGTTCCGGCGGAGGAGAGCCGCCGGAACCGCACGGCCCCGAACAGCCAGAATTTGGCGTATCGTGGCCGAACACGCCGGCCGGGGCGGCCGCGCGAGGAGTGTGAACGCCGATGGGCAGATCCAGATCATCCGGCGGGGGGTCCAGGTCCGGGCCTTCTGCTGCTCTGCGCACGGTCCACGAACTGTTCGTCGCGGGCGAGGTCGACGCCTCCTATCTCGAATCGAGCCTGCGCCCCGTCGTGGCGAAAAGCTGGCAACGCAGCCTGGCCAAGGGCGTCGACCCGGATTCGGGCGCTCAGCCGTCGCCGGTGGGGGAGCAGCTGGCGCGGTTCCGCGACACCCACCCGCTGGCCCCCACCCTCCCGCTGATCCGGCGCCTGCTGGTCGACGACGCGGCCGGGTCGGGCGTCCTGGTCGCGGTCAGCGCGGCCGACGGCACGCTGCTCTGGGTGGAAGGCGATCCGTCCGCCCGTCGGCGCGCGGAGGGGATGAACTTCGTCCCCGGTGCGGACTGGAGCGAGCGCAGCGCGGGAACCAACGCGCCGGGCACCGCCTTGGCGCTGAACGCCGAACTGCAGATCCACGGCACCGAACACTTCTCCCGGGTGGTGCAACCGTGGAGTTGCACCGCAGTACCCCTGCACGACCCGTCCACCGGTGCCCTACTGGGCGCGCTCGACCTGACCGGTGGCCCGGAAGTCGGGACCCCGCAGGCGCTGGCCTTGGTCCGGGCCACCGCGGTCGCGGTCGAAAGCCAGCTGGCGCTGCTGCACCTCACCGGATCGACGGTGGAGCTCGCACCGCGCCGGCCGCGGCTGGCGGTGCTGGGCTCAGAACGGCCCCGCTGGTTGGTCACCGATGAATACGGTCACCTGCGTGCCACCCCGCTGACCGGCCGGCACGCCGACATCCTGGTGCTGCTCAGCCGCCACCCGGAGGGGCTGAGCGCCGATCACCTGGCGATGCTGCTCGACGACAAGGACCTCGACGTGGTGACCGTGCGCGCCGAGATGTCGCGGTTGCGCAAGGTGGTCGGCGCTGACGTGATCGCCTCTCGCCCGTACCGGCTGCTCGTCGCGATCACCACCGATATCGCCGACGTCTACGACGCGCTGGAGGCGGGCGACGTCACGGCCGCGCTGGATCGGTATCCGGGTCCACTGCTTCCGCAGTCGATGTCCCCGGCGGTGGCGCGCCTGCGCACCGAGTTGACCATGACGTTGCGGTCGGCCGTGCTGGCCGCCGGCAACCCGGCGGTGTTGCGACGCTGGTTGGACAGTCCGGACGGGCGCGACGATCGGGACGGCTGGCGGGCCCTGCGCGACGGCACGCTGCCCGGTTCGGTGGCTCAGGCCCAGGCCCGGGGCCGGCTCGCCGGCCTTGATCTCGACCTGGCCTGACACGCCCGTCCCACGGCGCATCCCGCATGCAACTGTGGTGCAACCCCACTTTGCCTACCTTGAGTGACGACCGACACATATTTCGTCGTCCTGAATAGGGTCGTCGTCCTGAATGGGGAGAAGTGCCATGACCGTGTACGCCAGGCCCGGCGCCGAAGGATCCGTGATGTCCTTCCAGGCCCGCTACGACAACTTCATCGGCGGGCAATGGGTCGCGCCGGTCGGCGGGCAGTATTTCGAGAACCGCACGCCGGTGACCGGCCAGGTGTTCTGTGAGGTAGCTCGTTCGACCGAGGCCGATATCGAGCTCGCGCTGGACGCCGCACACGCGGCCGCCCCGGCGTGGGGCAAGACTTCGCCCGCCGAGCGGGCCCTGATCCTCAACAAGATCGCTGATCGGATCGAAGCCAATCTGGAGTCGATCGCGCTCGCCGAGTCGTGGGACAACGGCAAGCCGATCCGCGAGACGCTCAACGCCGACATCCCGTTGGCGGTGGACCACTTCCGGTACTACGCCGGCGCGATCCGGGCTCAGGAAGGTTCGCTGTCGCAGCTCGACGAGGACACCGTCGCCTACCACTTCCATGAGCCGCTGGGGGTGGTCGGCCAGATCATTCCGTGGAACTTCCCGATCCTGATGGCGGTCTGGAAGCTGGCTCCGGCGCTGGCCGCCGGCAACGCCGTGGTGCTCAAGCCGGCCGAGCAGACCCCGGTGTCGGTGCTGTACCTGATGTCGGTGATCGCTGACCTGCTGCCCGACGGCGTGGTCAACGTGGTCAACGGCTTCGGGGTGGAGGCCGGCAAGCCGCTGGCGTCGTCGAACCGGATCGCCAAGATCGCGTTCACCGGCGAGACCACCACCGGGCGGCTGATCATGCAGTACGCCTCGCAGAACCTGATCCCGGTCACCCTGGAGCTCGGCGGCAAGAGCCCGAACATCTTCTTCTCCGATGTCCTGGCCGCCAATGACGACTATCAGGACAAGGCGCTGGAGGGCTTCACCATGTTCGCCCTCAACCAGGGTGAGGTGTGCACCTGCCCGTCGCGCTCGCTGATCCAGGCCGACATCTTCGACGAGTTCCTGGCGATGGCGGCGATCCGTACCAAGGCGGTGCGCCAGGGCGATCCCCTGGACACCGAGACGATGATCGGTGCCCAGGCCTCCAACGACCAGTTGGAGAAGATCCTGTCCTACATCGAGATCGGCAAGAGCGAGGGCGCCCAAGTGCTCACCGGGGGTGAGCGCGCCGATCTCGGCGGTGATCTGGCTGGTGGCTACTACGTCCAGCCCACGGTGTTCACCGGGAAGAACGAGATGAGGATCTTCCAGGAGGAGATCTTCGGCCCGGTGGTGGCGGTGACGTCGTTCACCGACTACGACGACGCGATCCGGATCGCCAACGACACGCTCTACGGGTTGGGTGCGGGTGTGTGGAGCCGCGACGGCAACACCGCGTACCGGGCGGGCCGCGACATCAAGGCCGGCCGGGTGTGGACCAACTGCTACCACCAGTACCCCGCGCATGCGGCGTTCGGCGGCTACAAGCAGTCCGGCATCGGTCGGGAAAACCACCTGATGATGCTCGACCACTACCAGCAGACCAAGAACCTGCTGGTCTCGTACAGCAACAAGGCGCAGGGCTTCTTCTGATGATCGATTTCGGCGCGGTTCACGGCGCTCAGCGACGACAAGCGCGCCGAAATCGCCATGGGTGATGACTGATCTAGCGTTGGCGGTTCGCCTGCCTCATCGCGGCCCTGCGGGGCAGATGAGGCAGGCGAATCCGCGGCGCCAGCACGGCAAGACCGTGAAGCCCCCGGGCCCGCGCGAGGACGCCGCTGCCGTACGCGGCGTCCTCGGCGAGATGCAGCGCGACATAGCGCGCCATGTCCACGTCCGGACGGCGATCGAACCATTCCCGGATGATCGGACCCACCATGACGCCGGCACCGAGCCGGGCCCAGCGGGAGCGTGGCATCGACACCAGCGCCAGCCAGCCGATCGGCCAGGCCTCGCGCCGCAGCCAGTGCCCGGTTGCCTCGAGATCCGATATCAGGCCCTTGCCGACGATGTAGGGGGCGATGCGCGGGTCCACCGAGGAGGACCGCAACGAACGCGCGAGCAGACCACAGACCGCCGCGGTGCCGCCAAGAGCCCCGACAATGGCGGTACGGCGCGGGATTCGGTGTCCCATCAGCAATGCCACGATGGCCAGGTTCCAGCCCGACAGTCGGGCAGGGGCCAGCCGTCCGGGGTGCCGGCTCTCCAACGCGGCAGCCGAAGTTCCGTAACCGAATACCTGCCGCAGCCAGCCGCGCGCGCTCGGGCGAGTCTGATGGGTGACGATGGATGCGGGCTCGTAGCGCACCAGCCAGCCCTGGTCGACCAGTCGCCAGATCAAGTCGACATCCTCGCCGACCCGCATCTCTTCGTCGAAAGCCTTGTCGCCCAACGCCGATCGCCGCACCACCAGGGCCGCCGACGGCAGGAATCCGAGTGGCGCCCCATGGGCCACCAGTTCGGGTCGTGGGCCCATGTCCAGGGCCGAGCGGGCCTGCTCATAGCGGGCGAGCAATCCGCGGGAAGCCGATCGGGCGATGATCCGCGGGGCCACAGCACCGACCCGTGGGTCGTCGAAGTGGACGACCAGAGGCTCCAGCCATCCTTCGGTGCTGGCGCAGTCCGCGTCGACGAACGCCACGATCGGCGACGTGCTGGCGTTCAGGCCGGAGTTGCGGGCCGCGGCGGGGCCACGATTGACCGGGTGCCGCACGACGACGGCGCCCCGCAGACGGGCCACCTCGGAGACGGCCGGATCGATCGAGGCGTCGTCGACGACCAGGATCCGCGCGGGCGTCGCGGCCGACAGCGAGGCGAGGCAGATGTCGAGCAGTTCCGGACGTTCGTAGGCGGGCACGATGACGTCCACCTCCCCGGCAGCGGCGGTGGCGCCGGCGACCAGGGGATGGGCGATGCCGCGTGCCACGAGCAGATCGGCCAGCGAGTGTTCCACGCCGGCGGCGGGCACCGCACCCGCCCGGCCGGCGTCGCGCAGCCGCCGGACGAACGCCCGGCCGGCCGGAGCGATCCGCGTGACGCCCCACGGCGAACCGCCGAGAACGACGGAAGCGTTGCCCCACAACCGAATCCGGTCATCGAGCAAGACGCGGCGCCCGGCGGGCAGACCAGCTCTCTTGGACAACCTCGACGAATCCTCTCTGCACCCAGACCGCAGTTATGTCCAACGATCCCTACGGGGCGCATGGTATCCCGAGAAAAGAGGTCTCTTCGATGACCGCAGCTGCAACCGATCTTCTCGACCGACCCGCTGACCTGTCGAGTCACCATTGCGCACCCGGCGCTGTGGTGAAGTTCCACGCCCCCGAGATCGTCTTCGGACACGGCAGTCTGGCCGAGGTGGGGCACTGTGCCCGCCGCCTCGGTGCCCGGCGGCCCTTCGTGGTCAGCGACTCCGGAATCGCCGACGCGGGCTGGGTCGACGAACTGATCGGACACCTCGGGCAGGTCGGCCTGCGGGCCCGGGTGTGGACGGGTCTGACCCCCAACCCGAAGGACCACGAAATCACCTGCGGCTACGCCGAATACACCGCGCACGGCGGTGACGTCATCATCGCCATCGGCGGCGGATCGTGTATCGACGCGGCCAAGGGCATCGCGATCCTGTCCGGCAACGGCGGCCAGATACTGGATTACGCGGGGGTGGACCGGGCCGACCGGCCGATTCCGCCGCTCATCATGGTGCCCGCCACCTCGGGAACCGGCGCCGACGTCAGCCAGTTCTGCATTGTGACCGACTCCGAGCGGGCGATGAAGGTGACGATCATCGGCCGCGCGCTGGTGCCGGACATCTCGATCACCGACCCGCGACTGCTGACCACCATGCCGGAGTGGCTGAATGCCGCGACCGGATTGGACGCGCTCACCCATGGCATCGAGGCGTTCGTCTCGCGGGCCCACAACGTGTTGACCGATTCGCATGCGCTCAATGCGGTTCGGCTCATCGGTACCCAGCTGGAACGCACCCTCGACGAGCCGACCGATCTCGACGCCCGCCGCTCGATGGCCCAGGCCAGCCTCGAAGCCGGACTGGCCTTCACCAACGCGATTCTGGGTGCGACCCATGCGATGAGCCATCAGGTCGGCGGTCTGCTGGATGCCCCGCACGGGGTCTGCAACGGCGTGCTGCTGCCGCACGTCATCCGCTACAACGCCGAACAGGACGCGAGCCGGTTCGCGACCATCGCGGCGGCGCTCGGGCTCCCGGTGCTGGGCGCATCGGACTATGAGGCGGCCATGTGCCTGGCGGAGTGGACGCGTGATCTCGGCGACCGGGTCGGGGTGCCGCGCGGGCTGCGTGAGCTGGGCGTCACCGAAGCCGACATCCCGCGGTTGTCGCTGACCACCCTTGGTGACGCGTGCATGACGACCAACCCGCGCGACACCGATCTCGGCCAAGTCGAGGCGTTGTTCCGGGCCGCGCTGTGACCGACGTCCAGGTGGCGCAGGGCCCGGCGCTGCGGGGACCCGACCTGGCGTCGCTGACCGGTATGCGGTCGAGCAAGAGCTCGTACTACCGCGAATACCGGCGCAGTTCCGAGCGTTTGGAGAGCACGCTGCGCTCGCTGGATCAGATCTCGGTCGCCGTCGTGCGTACCGCCGAGGGGCCGCGGGCGTTGCTCACCGCTGTTGTTCAGGCCGCAGCAGCGCACCTGCAGGCGCACTGGGTGGTGCTGGCGGTGGCCGACGATGCGCTGCCGCAGGCCCGGCCGCGGTTCCTGGGCGTGGACGCTTGCGGTCAGCTCTCCGATGTCGAGGACGAGTTCGAGCCCCAGGCCCGGGAGTGGTTGCACGTCTTGCGCAGCCGCACACCCGAGGAACCGTATGTGGACGAGGCCGGTCTGGTCGTGGTGCCGATGACCATCGACGGCCTACCGGTCGGAGGCATCGCCGGACTGGCGTCCGACCCCGAGCTGACCGAACCGCTGGACGTGTCGGTGCTGCGCATTCTGGTCAACCAGGCTGCCGTCGCACTGCACAGCGCGTCGCTCTACCACTCCAGCCGGGCCTTGCGAACCCGGGCCGATCAGCTCACCGCCGAGGCGAGCCGGCACGCCCATGACCTGGCGATCCGAAACGAAGAGTTGCGCAGCGCCCAGGAGCTGCTCAATGCCGCCCAACAACGCGAGGCACTCGATGCCGAGCGGCACCGCATCGCCCGCGAACTGCACGACAGTGTCACCCAGTACGTTCTGTCGGCGGGCATGATCGTCGACGTGGCCAGCACCGAACTGGCCTCCCGCAGCGACGAACTCACCGATGTCGCCGAACGCCTGCGCGGTGCCCGCGATCTGACCCAGCATGCCGTCGGGCAGCTGCGGTCGGCGATCTACGCGCTCAACCGGGTCCCCGAGCGCCAGGCGCCACAACTGCCGCGTCTGCTCGAGCGGGCCTGCCAATTGCATTCCCGGCCAGGTCTTCTCGTCGAACTCCGCCTGGAGGGCTCGCCGGTCGCACTGCCGGCCGGTGGCGATCAGTCATTGGCGACGCTGGTCGGCGAAGCCTTGTTCAACGTCTCCTCCCACAGCGGTGCGACCCGCGCCGTGGTGCGGTTGTCCTACCAGCAGGACGAGATCCGTCTGACGATCGACGACGACGGTACCGGTAATCCCGCCGCCCTGCGGACCCAGTTGTCGGTGGCGTCGGCCGGTGATGTCGACGGCAGTCATCGGGGTCTGGTCAATATGGATAGCAGGGCACAGGAATTGGGCGGCGTCTTTCGGCTGCGCCGGTCGAGGCTGGGGGGCCTGCGCACCCTGGTGGAGGTTCCGATCCGAACGGAGGAATCGGTATGGCAGCACATCCGGCGGTGACGCCGCAGCCCGGCGGGGAAAACGCCATGATCGACGTGGTTCTGGTCGACGACCATGCGATCGTTCGGCAAGGTCTGCGTGCTGTGCTGGAACGGGAATCCGACATCAGGGTGGTGGCCGAAGCGTCTTCCCCGGCCGAGGCGCTCACGGTGCTGACCCAGACCCCGGCGCACATCGTGGTACTGGACCTGAAGTTGTCGCCGGGCGCCGACAGTGAAGGCCTCGAAGTCTGTGCGCAGGTGTCGCGCGAGCACCCCGACGTCGCTGTGTTGGTCTTCACCACCATGCTCGACGACCAGCTCGTCGTCGACGCTATCCATAGCGGCGCCAAGGGATACGTCGTCAAGGACGTCGATACCACCGAGCTGGTGCGAGCCATTCGGGCGGTGCGCTGCGGCGGCAGCGCCTTCGACGCCCGTAGTGCCGCGGCCATGGTCCGCAGTTTCAATGCGGTCGGTGTGACCGAGGGGCAACGCCTCACCGACCGGGAACTGGAAGTGATGCGGATGATCGCCGAAGGGATGTCGAACAGGGCGATCGGCAAGCGGCTGTACATCTCCGAGACCACCGTCAAGTTCCACGTCGGCAACATCATGCGCAAACTCGAGGTGACCCGCCGCGCCGAAGCGGTATATGCCGCCAGCAAGATCGGCCTGATCTAGCGTCCCACCGGCGAGACGCGGTCCAGAATCAGCCACCCACCGTGGAATTCGGTGACCGTTCCGCTCCACCCCGGCCACTGACGCGCCAGCGAGCGCAGATCGGCGAGACTGATCTGGCGGACGTGACCGTATGTCGGTTCCGGTTCGTCCTCGAGCGGAACGGCGATCACGACCCGGCGCCGGGCAACGCGCACCGCCTCGTCGATGATCCGCAGACCGTGCGCGCTGTCGACATGCTCGAGCAGGTGCAGCACCGTGACGACGTCGGTTGACTCGTCGTCCATGGTGATGCGCGCTGCGTCGCAGGTCAGTGTCCGGACGGGACGGTCCAGCCGCCGGGAGACCTGGTCGAGCAGACGGGCGGCGCCGGCCAGCACGTCGCAGGCGATCACGGTGTGCACCGGGCCGGCCGAGCCGGCCTGCACTCGCAAGGGCAGGAAGCCGAAGCAGGTGCCGACGTCGAGCAGCGAGCCTGCCGCGATCGTCGCGATGAGCTGCTCGGCGTAGCGGTAGATGTGGCCGAACACCGGTATGTCCCGGCCCTCGCCATCGAGTCGGTCCAGGCTCCGTAACGTGTTGCGGTAGAACAATTCCCAGCATGTCAGCGGATCGCCGTGACTGGTCAGCACCAACCCGGTGAACAATCGCTCGAAGGTGTCTGCGCCGGCCACCCATCCCGGGGTGAACAATTCGTCGACCAGCAGCTGGCAGATGCTGTTGTCTACCTCGGCGGGGTCCAGATCGTGCACCAGCACCAGCCGCCCGTCGTGGCGCCCGAGGGTGAAATGTCGGGTACGCCCGATCCGGCGTTCTGCGCCGAGAAGTTCTCGCGGGGTGCGGCGCGTCACCACGATGTCCTGGTTCTCGTAGCGGAACCCGTTCGCCGGAAGCAGGGCGTCGACGTGGTTGGTCGGCGCTATGGTGGTCGTCATCCGGTGGCGTCCAATCGTGACAGGCCGGACAGGTCGCGAACAACCTGGACCCGGGAGCAGTGTTCGGCGTACAGCGGCAGGTCGCACCGTCCCAACACCCAGGAGTACGACGGTTCGGGGGTCAGCCAGATCGTCTCGCGCACTCGCCGGGTCATCTCGCGGAAAGCGGTCACATTGGGGTCGTGGCCGTTGCCGCGCCCGTCGCCGAGAACCAACAGGGTGGTGCGGCGATTGAGCGCGGTGCCGTACTCCTCGAGGAACGTGCCGAACACCGCCCCGTAGTCGGAATCCGCGTCGACGTCGAGCAGACCTCCGGCGGGCAGTCCCGTCACCAGGGCGCTCAGCGCCGCCTCGGCGTGCTGCTCGGCGAAGACGTCGGTGGTCTCGACGACATCGGCGACGAACGCCCAGCTGCGCACCTGGGACACCAGCGACTGCAAACCGTGGACGACCTGCAGGGTGAACCGGGACGTTGCTCGCACCGACAGTGAAACATCGACAAGGACAACCAGTTTCGGCCGATCATGGGGACGGGAGATGGTGACCGGGCGGAACGGGACTCCGTCGAAGGCCATGCTGGAGCGCATGGTGCGGCTGGCGTCCACCCGGCCGCGGGCGCTGACCCGGCGGCGCGCGTGCGGCGCCCCGTGCAGGGTGCGGGCCAATCGGCGCAACGACTCTTCCAGGTCGGCGCGCTGCTCCTCGCCGAACGGGGTGTGCACATCCGGTGTCGTGTGGCCGGGCGACTCGATCTTGCGGTCCTGGATCGCCAGCAGCGTCTGCAGGTGCTGGCGTAACCGTTCGGGAAGGCCGTCCAGCAGCGCACCCATCCGGCGGCGCAGCCGCGCCAGCTCGGCGGGGTCCAGGTCGTCGTCGGTACCCATCTCGTCGGCCAGCCAGTCCAGCAGCGCCAGCTCGTCGGCGATCGAGAGCATTGCGTCGATGGCGGGCCGGTCCCCGGTGAGCAGCTCGCCGGGTTGGGCGCCGCCGTGCAGTCGGGAGATCGCCAACTCGACGCGGGCGGCCTCCCCGAGAACGGTGCCCTGCTCGGTGGACAGCACGATCTCGTCGGTCAGCGCCGCCAGGTCGATCTTGTTGGCTTCCTGGTGCAGGTTGTACTGCTGGGCCAGGTCCTCGGAGTCGAAGAACTCGCGGATGTCGGCGGGTTTGCCGTGGGAATGCCCCTGCTCGGGGGTACGGGACGGCTCGTCACCGAGGGTCACCTGGTCGGTTCCCCCGGTGTCGTCGAGGTCGTCGTGGGTGTGCCCGTGGCCTGCGTCGCCGTTGTCCAGCACCGGCCGGAGCCGGAAGAAGGCGTCGAAGATCCGGTCGAAAGTGGGCAGATCCCGGCGGTCTTTGACCATCGCGACGGCCAGCCCGTCATGCAGGAGATCGCGGTCGGCGAGTAGGCCGGGCAGGGCGGCAACCTGCATGGCGTCGAGTGTCTCGCTGACCGAGATGCGCAGGCCTGACAGCCGGCACAGCCGGACGAATCGGTGGAGGGCGCTGTGCACTGTGATCCTGGGATTCAGTCTCGTTGTCCGGCAGGGCGCTCCGGAGCTGATCGCCGGTTGCGGCCGAGTGCGGCGGAGAACGCGCGGCCGCCCTGGCCGGCGCCCACGCTGGGGCGACGTGGCGGTTCGGTCACCGGGCCGGCCGGGGTGGTCCCGCCGTAGTACGCCTTGTCATGGCGACCGGGACGGTCCATCGCTGCCCTGGCGGCACGGCCGTCGACATCGTGGTCATCGGCATGCGAGTGATCGTGGTGGCCATGATCGTGCGAGTGCGGATGCCCGTGCGAGTGGGAGTGACCGTGGCCGTGGGAGTGCAGCTCGTGGGGCACCACCGCGTTCGGGTCGATGAAGCTCGGCAGCACCTCCATGGCTCGCTCGAGATCGCGTTGATACTTCAGCACCACGTTGGCGGTGTCGGATAGCACTGCCGCAGTGAGCTCCTCGGCGCCGAGCACAGCCAATGTCCTTGCCCAGTCCACGGTCTCGGAGATGCTCGGCGACTTGCGCAGGTCGAGATCGCGAAGCTGGCGGACGATGTCGACCAATTGGCGGGCCAGCGACTCCGGTAGCCCGGTGTCCTTGGACGCCACGATGGCCAGTTCACGCTCGGGGTCGGGATAGTCCAGGAACAGATGCAGGCAACGCCGTTTGAGGGCGGCGGAGAGGTCTCGGGTGGTGTTGGACGTCAGGATGACGTAGGGCTGGTGCACCGCCCGGAAGGTGCCGAGCTCGGGTACCGAGACCTGGAACTCCGCCAGCAGTTCCAGGAGCACCGCCTCCAAAGCCTCGTCGGCGCGGTCGATCTCGTCGATGAGCAGGACGACGGGCTCGGGGGAGCGGACGGCCTCCAACAGCGGCCTGGGCGCCAGGAACGTCTCGGAGAAGAAGACGCTGTCCTCATCGCCGATCCGGGCGACCGCCTCGGAGATGGTCGCCGCGTCGGCGATCACGTCGCCGATCTTGTCCCGCAGCAGTTGGGTGTAGAGCAGCTGCTTGCCGTAGTCCCACTCGTAGAGGGCTTTGGTCTCGTCCTGGCCCTCATAGCACTGCAGACGGAGTAGCCGCCGGCCGGTCACCTCGGCCAGGGTGGCCGCAAGCTGGGTCTTGCCCACCCCGGCCGGGCCCTCCAGCAGCACCGGCTTGCCGAGCCGGCTCTGCAGGAAGACGGTGGTGGCCAGACGTGAGTCGGCCAGATAGCCGGCCGCGGCGAAGCGGTCGGCGACATCGGCCACATCAGCGAATTCCGCAGCCCCGGTGGGCTGGGTGCGGGCGTCATGGCCTGCTGGACCAGTTCCGCCGGGGACTGCGTTCATCACGTGAAACTCCTTTGTTCGCTGTGACGTTCAGCTGATCAGGTCGTCGAGGTCGCCCACCATGCAGTGTTCGACGACCGGCCGGACGGTCTCGAACGTGCACTCCTTGGCATTGCCCGGGGTGCAGGCGTCGCCGAGCACATGGTTGGTGATGCGGTCGACATCCGTGGCGTCGCCGGCGATCACCGGGGAGTTCTCGTAGTACTTGGTGGGCCCGCTGCCGAGCCGGTTCTTCGAGTAGGAGTCCTTGGTGACATCGACGAAACGCTCCGGGATGCCCACGTCGCGCAGCAACCGGATGGCGGCGGCCAGTGCGGCGTCGGCGGCCTGCACATCGGTCATGCCGTGGGTGTCGACCCCCATCACCTGGGCGATCTCGGCGAATCGCTTGTAGGCGACGGGCATGTTGAACGCCCATACCCGCGGCAGCGCGATCGCGTTGTTCAGCCCGTGATGGGTGTCGTAGAACGCGCTGACGGCGTGTGAGATCGAGTGGATGATTCCCAGGCCGCCGGAGTTGAAGGCCTGCGCCGCAATGTATTGCGCGTACATCATGCCTTCACGGCCGGACAGCTCCTGCGGATTCCACACCGCGGTGCGCAGGTTCTCGGCGGTGAGCTTGATCGCGTAGAGCGCATTGCCCAGCGAGGGCGCGAAATTGAGCCGCGAGACGTAGGGCTCGCTGGCGTGGGCCAGCACGTCGAAGCCGCACTGGGCGGTGTAGTCGATCGGGCATTCGTAGTACAGCACCGGGTCGTCGATGGCCAGCGTCGCCACACTGGCGTCGTCGAAGGCCACGTACTTGTGCGGGTTGTCCGGATCGGTGGTCGTGTCGGTGATGACGTAGGCCCACGAGGTCTCGGATCCCGTTCCGGCCGTAGTGGATACGGCGATATGTGGGGGATTCTTGGGGTTCTCGCTCTTGTTGAAACCCTCGAACTCGTTGACGTTGCGCCCGTCGTGGGCAACGCTGATCCGCGCGCCCTTACAGGCATCGTGCGAGGACCCGCCGCCGATGGACAGGAACGAATCGCACTTGTTCTGCTGGTAGAGCGCCACGGCATCCATGACGTTGTAGTCCTTGGGATTGGACTCGACCTGGTCATAGATGACCACTTCCAGGCCGTGGTATTTCATCGACTCAGCGATCTTGTGCACGATGTCGGTGCCACGCAGACCGCTGGTCATGATCAAGGTCTTCTTGAAGCCCAGCTTGATCGCCTCCGGACCGATCATCTCGTGCGCCCCAGGGCCCATCATGGCCCGGGGGAAGGGATGGAACTCCTTGATGGGGAAGGGCTTGAGAAGTTCTTCGACCTGCATTGGTCGTTCCTCTCCGTTGGGGGCCTGGTAGCCCGGGGTGTGTCGGTGGCGAACCTGCCACGTTGCGCCGCCGGCCGGAACGGGTCAGGCCCAACCCCCGACCCGGGCTGAACGTAGAGGCCGGTGGGACCTACCCATGTGGACAGGGTGACGGTGGCTGTGCGGCCAGTGGTGCAGGTCAGCGCCTCGTGGTGATCTGGAGGCGCCCTATCCAGGCGCCCTGTCCCAGCACCCGGCCGCGAGAGCGGAGAACAAGAGGAGCCACGATGGCCGACGAATGGTTCGAGACGGTGGCCGCCGCCCAGGCGCTGGCCCGCAAGCGGCTGCCCAAGCCGGTGTACATGGCGTTGGTGGCCGGCTCGGAGGCCGGTGTCACGGTCGAGGACAACATCGCCGCATTCACCGAACTGGGATTCGCCCCCCACATCGCCGCCGGCGTGGCGAACCGCGATCTCTCGACGAGCTTCATGGGACAGGAACTCGCACTGCCGGTGGTGATTTCGCCGACCGGTGTCCAGGGCGTCGACCCCGAGGGTGAGGTCGCAGTGGCCCGGGCGGCAGCGGCGCGGGGCACCGCGATGGGGCTGTCCTCGTTCGCGAGCAAGTCGGTCGACGAGGTGGTGGCGGCCAATCCCAAGACCTTCTTCCAGGTCTATTGGTGCGGTTCGCGAGACGACATCCTGCTGCGGTTGGACAGGGCCAGAGCGGCCGGGGCGGTCGGCCTGATTCTGACGCTGGACTGGTCGTTCTCGCACGGCCGGGACTGGGGCAGCCCGCAGATCCCCGAACAGATGAACCTTCGGGCCGTGCTCAAGTACGCGCCCTCGGCGGTCGTGAAACCCCGATGGCTGAGTCGTTGGGCCAAGACATTGCGGCCGCCGAGCCTGGAGGCCCCGAACATGAGCCAGCCCGGCGAGGCCCCGCCGACCTTCTTCGGCGCCTACGGTCAGTGGTTGATGACACCGCCGCCCACGTGGGAGGACGTTGCCTGGCTGCGGTCACAGTGGGACGGCCCATTCCTGCTCAAAGGGGTGATGCGGGTCGACGACGCGCGCCGGGCGGTCGACGCCGGCGTGACGGCGATCTCGGTGAGCAATCACGGCGGCAACAACCTGGACAGCACACCGGCATCGGTGCGCGCACTGCCGGCGATCGCCGATGCGGTGGGTGACTCGATCGAGATCGCACTCGACGGCGGCATCCGGCGCGGCAGCGATGTCGTCAAGGCCCTGGCGCTGGGAGCCGACGTGGTCCTCATCGGCCGGGCCTACCTGTGGGGCCTGGCCGCCAACGGGCAGGCCGGCGTCGAGAACGTCCTGGACATCATTCGTGGGGGTATCGACTCCGCGCTGCTGGGACTGGGCCGGGGCAGCGTGCGGGAGCTGGTCCGCGAGGACGTCCTGATCCCCGAGGGCTTCGGGCGCGCGCTGGGTGTCGGCTCGACCGTCCCGGTGTGAGGTTGCCGCTAAAGGCCCTGCTCGGCAAGGTCCAAAGACTCTTCACCACAGCTGCTTTCAGGATTGGAATGAAACAATGACCCAGACCGTCGACTCGTTCGTCGCATCAGAGACCACCGACACCATGCAGGCCGCCGTCGTCACCGCATTCGGCGCACCGCTGGCCGTCGGTGAGGTGGAAATCCCGTCCCCGGGGCCCGGGGAGGTGCTGGTCAAGCTGGAGACCTCCGGCGTGTGCCACACCGATCTGCACGCCGCACACGGAGATTGGCCGGTCAAGCCGACGCCGCCGTTCATCCCCGGCCATGAGGGATACGGCACCGTGGTCGCCCTCGGACCCGGCGTCACCGACCTCGAAGTGGGTGACAAGGTCGGCAACGCCTGGTTGTGGTCGGCGTGCGGACGCTGCGAGTACTGCCGTACCGGCTGGGAGACGCTGTGCGAAAGCCAGCGCAACGGCGGCTACAGCGTCAACGGCAGCTTCGGCAGCTACATGCTGGTCGACTCCGCCTACGCCGCACGCATCCCCGACAATATCGATCCGTTGGAGGTCGCGCCCATTCTGTGCGCAGGCGTAACGGTGTACAAGGGCCTCAAGGTCACCGATACCCGGCCCGGCCAGTGGGTGGCGATCTCCGGCATCGGCGGGCTGGGCCACATCGCGGTGCAGTACGCCCGCGCGATGGGTCTGCGGGTGGTTGCCGTGGACATCGACGACGCCAAACTCGCTCTGGCCGAACGCCTCGGCGCGGAGGTGGCCGTCAACGCCAAGACCTCCGACGTTGTCGCCGAGGTGCAGAAGGCCACCGGTGGGGTGCACGGTGTGCTCGTCACCGCGGTGCATCCGCAGGCGTTCGGGCAGGCGATCGGGCTGACCCGCCGTGGCGGCACCATCGTGTTCAACGGCCTTCCGCCCGGTGACTTCCCGGCGCCCATCTTCGATATCGTGTTGAAAGGCTTGACCATTCGCGGCTCCATCGTCGGAACCCGCCAGGATATGGCCGAGGCGCTGGACTTCTATGCCCGCGGCCTGATCCACCCGACGGTGGAGTCCGCCCGGCTGGAGGACATCAACGAGGTGTTCGGTCGGATGGAACGCGGCCAGATCGACGGCCGCATCGTCATCGACTATCGCTGATTCCCAGTTGTTCCCGCATTGATTGAGAAGCCACGCACACAACGTGCGAGAAGCGGTGTGCGTGGCTCCTCAGTCAACGCCGATAGCGCATGCCGTGCCCGAATCCGAACAGCGGATCTGCGGTATCGAAGGCGACGTCGGTGCGGCTGGCCGCCACCGCGGCATCCGAGCGGGGCAGGTCGAACGGCAGCGAGCCCAGGGGGGCGGCCTGGCCGAACAGCACGTCGAGCAGGGCAGGCTCGCTCACCCCGAAGTTCACCACGATCGCGGCGGCAGCGTCCACCACCGGGGTGAGCACCGCCGGCCGGTCGAGGTAGATGTCGAGCACGGTGGGAACCTGCTCGCACACTTCGAGAACACGGCGCACCTCGTCGGCGCCGAATTCCAGCGAGCCGTGGTGGAACAACGCCGCCATCCCTTCCTGGCGTGGCTCGAACGGAGCCTTCAGTCGCAGCACCGCCACATCGGCGTGCGCAGCACAGTCCACCTTCTCGCCGTAGCCCTGCAGTGACGAAAACTCCGGTGCGAACACCTTCGCCCCGCGCGTCAACGGCAGCACGGCCGAGTTGGTCAGCAAGGTCACCGAGTCGCGCTGCGCGCGCAGCCCCGCCTCACGAAAATCACTGCGCCCCAGAGTGACAGCGGCCGAATCCTCATCGACGAACGGATGGTCGAACAGGCCGAGCTCGAACTTCACCCGCAGCACCCGGCGCGCCGACTCATCGATCCGCGACTCGCTGATCCGGCCGGCCCGGACCGCCGAGAGCAGCACCTCGGTGCAGTCCTCCCCGCCGAACTGATCGACACCTGCCTGCAGGACCCGGACCACGCGCTCGGGCGGGCTCAGATGCTCCACCCCCCAGGCTCGCGCCACGCCGAGGTCGCCGAGTTCGGGATGATCGGTGATCAAGCCCCAGTCGGTGCAGACGATTCCGTCGAAGCCGAGCTCGTCGCGCAGGATGCCGGTGATCACCGACTTGTTGAACCCGAATCCCACCTCGTCCCAGGTAGTCCCGACCGGCATGCCGTAATACGGCATCACCTCCGCGGCGCCGGCGTCGAGTGCGGCGCGAAACGGTCGCAGATGGTAGTCGGCGTTGCCGCCGGGGTAGATCTGCTCACGCCCCCACGCGAAGTGCGGGTCGTTGCCGTCCTTCTGCGGTCCGCCGCCGGGGAAGTGCTTGATCATCGCAGCGACCGACCCGGCGCCCAGGCAATCCCCCTGCAGCCCAAGGACATACGCCACACCGAGCCGGCAGGACAGGTCCGCGTCCTCGCCGAAGGTGGTGTTGATCCGGGCCCAGCGCGGCTCGGTCGCCAGATCCAGCTGAGGATGCAGGGCCACCCTGATCCCGGCTGCGACATACTCCTGGCGGACGATATCGGCGAACTCTCGCACCCGGTCCGCGGCGGCGATCGCCGCCAGTCCGAGCGTCTCCGGCCACTGCGAGAACGGGCCTGCCATCATCTGGGTCAACGGGTTGTCGCCGAAATGATGACGTGGGTCGGTCGAGAACGTGACCGGGATGCCGAGCGGGCGGTCGAGGGCGGCGCGTTGAACACTGTTGTGCCACTGAGCAAATGCACGGCCGTCGGCTAGTGATCCCAGGATGTTGAAATGGTTCACACCTCGGTCGAGCAGTGAGCGCAGGGTTCGCCGCCCGAAGAGGTCCACCACCTCGTCGACGTCGACCGGTACCGCCATCGTGTGAAACAGCAGACCCACCTTGTCGGTCAAGGACAGCCGGGCCAGCAGATCCTCGACCCGCTGCTCCGTGGACAGGGCGGCGTCCCGGTACGGGTGAGTCGGATCGGACATCGGCGTTCCCTTCCGTCATCTGCCAGGATGCCAGTTGATGAGCACAGCTAGCAGGCCGCAGGAAATCTTCTCGATCACGTCCGCTCGCGTGAGTGAGGGCGGTATCGCACTGGATCAGGGCATCACCTCGGGTCTGGTCGACCACCGCGGAGTCATCGAAATGCCGGCGTATGGGGTGCTTGCCGAGTCGGCCACCAGCGGTGCCTACTGGCGCACGTTCGCCGAGCCGGTGGGCACGGTGCAGTCCTTCCTCACCCTGTGTGCAGGTGTCCCGGCCCGGGTGGGCGACCTGCTGTGCGCGACGGGGGTCATGGCCTACCGCGACGAGGATTACGGGGTTCCGACGGTGACCGTGACCAACCAAGCGCGTGACGTGATCTGCTCCGGAGTGGGACGCACCGTGCGGGTGGGGCGCACCACTGCGGCCTTGCGCGAACTCGATCCCGCGGCCTTCTCCACGAGTTCCGCGATGCCTCCGCCGCCGCCCGACGTCGACAACACCGTCTCCGACATCCCTCCGCGGTGGGATGGCCGCCGGATCCTCACCGCGCTCGCGCGCGGTGACATCGCGCGGGGGCCACTGTCCGAGCTGCTCGCGGTGACGGTGACGGCCGACGAGGAGCCCATCGTCGCCGTCGAGCCGCAACCCTGGATGGCCAACCCACTGGGCGCCATCCAGGGCGGGGTGATCGCCGCGTTGATCGGGCAGGCCTGCTCGTTGGCCGGCCAGGCCCATACCGCCCCTGGCGACACCTACATGATCGCTGACCTCAGCGTTTACTACTTTCGCTCGCCTCCTGTCGATGGCCGCTCGCTGACGATGTCCACCAGCACCCAACGGCTCGGCCGGCGGATGGCGACGGTGAGTGCGGTGATGGCCGACCGTGGCGGCACGGAGTATGTGCATGCAATGGCCAATATCGCCTATGACCGGTCGGGCGCGTTTTGACCTGCGTCTATCGCCGCAGGTAAGCTGCCACGTTGGCGTTCGGTACGCCGCGGTTCTCCGCGGCGTCAGCCGGGGTCTCGGGTCAGTGTTGGTCGCCGAGACGTTCACCCCGACCGTCGCGTCCGACCGGCACCCGGGTCAGACCGGGACCTAACACCGGGGTGCGAACCCCTAACGAGAGGTAGTAGCGCTGTGCCTACGTACACGCCGAAGGCGGGTGACACCACGCGTTCGTGGTACGTCATCGACGCCACCGACGTGGTGCTCGGCCGGCTCGCCGTTGCAGCAGCCAATCTGCTGCGCGGCAAGCACAAGCCGACATTCACGCCCAATGTCGACGGTGGCGACTTCGTCATCGTCATCAACGCAGACAAGATCGCTGTCAGCGGTGACAAGCTCCAGAGCAAGATGGCCTACCGCCACTCGGGTTACCCCGGTGGTCTGCGGTCCCGCACGCTCGGTGACGAGATGCAGAAGCACGCCGACCGCGTGGTCGAGAAGGCCATCGTCGGCATGCTCCCGCACAACAAGCTGAGCCGCCAGATCCAGAAGAAGCTCAAGGTGTACGCCGGGCCGGAGCATCCGCATGCGGCCCAGCAGCCGATTCCTTACGAGATCAAGCAGGTGGACCAGTGAGCGAAACGACAGACGTGACGACCGACGTCGAGGTCACCGAGGTCGTCGAGACCCCGGAAGCCACCGAGGTCACCGAAGCTGAGGTCGAGAGCACCCCGCGCGAGCCGGTGATCATCGACCGCCCGATCCAAACCGTCGGCCGCCGCAAGGAGGCTGTGGTGCGGGTTCGCCTGGTGCCCGGCACCGGCAAGTTCCACCTCGATGGCCGCACCCTGGAGGACTACTTCCCCAACAAGGTGCATCAGCAGCTGATCAAGGCTCCGCTGGTGACCGTCGACCGGGTCGACAGCTTCGACATCTACGCCCACCTCGACGGCGGCGGCCCCTCGGGGCAGGCCGGTGCGCTTCGCCTCGCGATCGCCCGTGCGCTGATCCTGGTGCAGCCCGAGGATCGTCCGGCGCTGAAGAAGGCGGGCTTCCTCACGCGTGACCCGCGTGCCATCGAGCGCAAGAAGTACGGCCTCAAGAAGGCCCGTAAGGCGCCGCAGTACAGCAAGCGCTGATCTGCCGCGCGTTTCGACGCGAGCTCGCCGGGTGTGTCCCTTCGGATACACCCGGCGAGTTTTTTTGTGTGCTGCCTCACTGTCTATCGGTGCACGTCAGTGGCATGAGTGGCGGCAATCATTAAGTTTTGGTTTGAGTCGCCACCGCGGCGGCAACGCCAGAGGGAGCCGACACCGTGGTCGGCTACCCGAGGTGGGAGACGGACCTTTTACGGGGGTCTATGTCCTCCTTCTCCGGCTGTGTGGTGAACCTCGCGCAGCTCGTGGATCCCTGCCTGAAACAGGAGAAATGGAGCGAACATGAACACGATCACGAAGACGGCCGCTGGCACACTCCTCGGTGGATCGCTGCTCGTTGCGGGCGGCCTCAGCCTCGCGCATGCAGCACCGCCGCAGGCCCAGTCGGTAGTGGGCGACGGCAAGGTCAACGTGACGCTGAGCGTCGACGGCCAGCAGCTGGGGGTCCTGCAGGAGGTGTCGCTGGCTGGTGCGCAGGCTCTGGCCACTGCCGTCTGCCCGGGTGCAGACCTCTCGGCGCGGCTGCCCGAGCTCGACACCAACCAGGTGCAGACCCTTCCGGCCTGCGACAGCGCCGCTGGCGGGCTGAGCTACACCTTCACCCAGAACTCCCCGGGCAACTCGGAGACCGCTCCGGGTCAGAACCGCCCGGTCGCGCCGAGCACGGCGCCGGGTACCAGCACCACGCCGGCCCCGCCGTCGGCGGCCGAGGGCCGATAGAACCGGCCCAGAACCGCACGCTGCCCGCATCCCACTCCTAGGGGGTGCGGGCAGCGCCGTGTCTCGGCCGAGTGTCGGTTTAGCGGCGAGATGGCGGATAACCTCGTCGGTTGTGGATTGAGGCGCTACTTATGAGAAGTTTGTCCGCATGGGTCGACTGTTCGGGACCGATGGGGTCCGAGGCGTCGCCAACCGGGAACTGACCGCTGAGCTGGCGCTGGCACTCGGGGCGGCGGCCGCGCGGCGACTGGCCGTGACCGCCCGCTCCGGGCGTCCGCTGGCCGTCATCGGCCGCGATCCGCGGGCCAGTGGCGAGATGCTCGAGGCCGCCGTGATCGCCGGGGTCACCAGTGAGGGTGTCGACGCGCTGCGGGTCGGTGTCCTGCCCACTCCCGCCGTCGCCTATCTGACCGGCGCCTACGAGGCCGACTTCGGGGTGATGATCTCGGCCTCGCACAACGCGATGCCGGACAACGGCATCAAGATCTTCGGTCCTGGCGGTCATAAGCTCGATGACGCCACCGAGGACCGCATCGAGGAACTGGTCGCCCAGGGCCCCGGCTTGCGTCCCGTCGGGGCCGGTATCGGCAGGACACTGGACGCGGCCGACGCCCTCGAGCGCTACCTGCAGCATGTCCGTGCCGCGGCTCCGGTCCGGCTCGACGGCCTGACCGTCGTGGTCGACTGCGCCAATGGCGCCGCTTCGGCCGCTGCACCGCGCGCCTATCAGGCCGCTGGTGCCCGGGTCATCGCGATCCACGCCGAACCCAACGGTCTCAACATCAACGAGGGCTGCGGCTCGACGCACCTCGAACAATTGCAGGCCGCCGTGATCGCCCACCGCGCCGACCTCGGGCTCGCCCACGACGGCGACGCCGACCGCTGTCTGGCGGTAGACGCCGGCGGCCAGGTGATCGACGGAGACGCGATCATGGTGATTCTGGCGCTGGCCATGCAGGAAGCCGGTGAACTGGCTTCCAACACCCTGGTGGCCACCGTCATGAGCAACCTCGGACTCCATCTGGCCATGCGCGAGGCCGGTATCACCGTGCGCACCACCGGTGTCGGCGACCGCTACGTACTGGAGGAGTTGCGGGCCGGGGAGTACTCCCTGGGCGGCGAGCAGTCCGGTCATATCGTGATGCCCGCCATGGCCACCACCGGCGACGGGATCGTCACCGGCCTGCGGTTGATGTCTCGAATGGCGCAGACCCGTGCCTCGCTGGCTGCGCTGGCCGAGCCGATGCAGACCCTGCCCCAGGTCCTGATCAACGTCGAGGTGGCCGATAAGGCCACCGTGGCCGAGGCGCCCGCGGTGCAGGACGCCGTGCGCGCCGCCGAGGCCGAACTCGGTGACACCGGCCGAATCCTGTTGCGGCCTTCCGGAACCGAACAGATGGTCCGGGTCATGGTCGAAGCGGCCGACGAGGACACCGCACGTCAGCTGGCCATCCGGGTCGCCGAATCGGTCAGCGCCGAGGGCTGATTTCGCCGGGGGTGGAACCGCCGGACGTCGCCCGGCGTCCAATACCGTATGGGTAACACACGGGTGGATGCTGCGGCGCTGTGCGACGCCGGGCAGCAGTTCGCCGCCGCGGCTGACATCCTCGACACCGCTGCGCGCCGGATGGTGCTGGTATTCAATGGGTCGGTGGCCGGCCGCGCGCACGGTGTCAGCGGCGAAAGCCTGCACAATGCGCTGACACAGCTGTACGTCGGCGTGCAGGAATGGGCGCGTGCCGCCGACGAGATCGCCACCGGATTACGTTCGGGCGCAGGGTATTACAGCGAGGCCGAGGATCGCGCCGCGGCGGTGCTGGGATGAGCTACGATGTCGCGGGACAGCTGGATCGCGGCCGGCCCGCCGTCGCGGATACCCAGACCTATGTGACGGCGTGCCACGCGGTGGGTTACGCCCATCCCGACCTCACCGCTCACCCCGCGCAGGTCCTGGAGTGGTACGGCACCGAAGACGGCCTCGACCTCGACGCGCTGGACGCCGACTGCGTGGCACTGCGCACCATGGCCGACGCCGCGAACCAGGCCTTGCGTCTCGAGCGCGTCGGCCTGCGGTCGATGGAATCGGCGTGGCAGGGCGAATCACACTTAGCCGCTGCATCTTTCATCGACAGCCACTGCCAGGCCGGTGAGGCTGTGCTTGACGCACTGCGTGCTGCCGCAGACGCCTGCGCGGTGTTGCGTGACACCGTGCTCGGCCTCGTCGACGACAAGGTTCGGGCAGCTACGGGCATCGACGATCGACGGGCGGGGGAGCGCCCGGCGTGGTTGGCTGCGGCGCAGGTCCTCACCACCGGGGCGGCGGGCCGGGACCAGGCCGCCGAGATCGTCGTCCACCAGATCACCCCCTACGTCGACACCGATATCCGCACCGAGTGGGTGACCGCCATGCGCGCCGTGACAGCACACACACAGTCGGCATACCTCGACGCCATTGGTCGCGTGACAGCCTGCGGGACGGAGCATTTCGCTGTTCCCGGCCGGCTGGGCCCGGTGTTTGTCCGCTCAGGCCCACCGCTGGCCGGCCCGGCGGCATCCGTGGCCACACCCGCTGCCGCGCCGGCCGAGGTGGCACC
Organism: Mycolicibacterium anyangense; assembly: GCF_010731855.1. Taxonomy (NCBI): domain Bacteria; kingdom Bacillati; phylum Actinomycetota; class Actinomycetes; order Mycobacteriales; family Mycobacteriaceae; genus Mycobacterium; species Mycolicibacterium anyangense. Next base: position 5,321,370 of record NZ_AP022620.1, read on the forward strand.
ACCGCCCGCGCCGCCCCCGTCGCCGGCTGTCGAGGTCCCGCTTGCCCCACCAGTACCGGCAGCGCAGGATGCGATGCCCACTGCGCAACCGGCCGTTCCGCAATCCCTGCCGCCGGCCGCGACGATGGATCCGGCCGGGCTGGGGGGAGCCGTCCCGGCCGCGGGACTGCCCGCGCTGTCCGGGCTCGGCGGGCTGGGTGACGCGCTGGGCAATCTGCTGCCGGATGGTACGGACACTGCCGCCGCCCCTCGGCTTCCGGAAGCCGCGAGCGACCTCGAAGATCCGGCCGACGACAGCCCTGAAGATCCTGCACTGCAGGATGATTCGCCAGGCGAGACTTCCGATCAGCGCGACGATGCTGAGCGGGACGATACCGGCACCGAGGATGCACCCGAAGACACCCCAACAGGAGACCGGGAAACCGAAGACACCGAAGACACCCAGACGCCTGACCCGGCGACCGGCGACCCGGTAGCCGAGCAACCCGAACCGCCGGTCGAGGTGTCACCGACGCCGGACCCGCAAGCCCCGCCGGCTGACAAGCCCACGCCCTGCGAGATCGCCGCCGACGAGCTCCCGCAGGTCGGCCAGTGAGCGCCCCGCAGCGTCCGGCGGTACCGGCCTCGCAGCGCCGGCTGCTGCGTCCGGCCGATCAACAACGGTCGGTCAGCACACCGCCGGTTACGGCAGCAGCTGCTGCAATTCCTCGACGTACGTGATGTATTCGGCGCTGTCGGCGGTCACCGGTGTGGCCAGCAGGGTGGTCACACCTGCCTCGGCGAACGCCGCGATCCGCTCCTTGACGTAGCCGCGCGGCCCGATCAGCGACACCTGCCGCACGAGGTCGTCGGGCACCGCGGCAATCGCCTCGGCCTTGCGCCCCGCCAGGTAGAGGTCCTGAATGTGATCGGCGACTTCGCCGTATCCATAGCGGGTGGCCAGTTTGTGATAGAAGTTCTGGCCGCGCGCGCCCATCCCGCCGATGTAGAGCGCCAGATGCGGTTTGGCCCAGTTCAGCCGGTCCTCGACGTTGTCACCCACGGCAAGCGACACCCCGACCATCACATCGAGGTCGCCAAGAGAGCTGTCCCGCTTGGCATTTCCAGCGCGCAGCGCATCGCCCCAGACGTCGTCGGCTTTCTCCGGCAGGAAGAACACCGGCTGCCAGCCTTCGGCGATCTCGGCGGACAGTTCCACATTCTTGGGCCCAAGCGCGGCGATGTGGATCGGGATGTTCTCCCGCACGGGGTGATTGATCAGCTGGAGCGCCTTGCCCAGTCCGGTGCCCCGGTCGGCGGGCAGCGGGATCTGGTAGTTCTTGCCCTGGTGCTGGACACGTTCGCGGCGCCAGACCTGGCGGCAGATCTCGACCACCTCGCGGGTGCGCCCCAGCGGGGCGTCGAACGGCACGCCGTGGAAACCCTCGACCACCTGCGGGCCGGAGGTGCCGATGCCCAGCCGGAAGCGGCCGTCGGAGACGTAGTCCAGGCCTGCCGCCGTCATCGCCAGCAGTGAGGGAGTGCGGGTGTAGATCGGAACCACGCCCGAGCCCAGCTCGATCGTCGAGGTCTTGGCGGCCAGGTAGCCGAGCTGGCTGATCGCGTCATAGGAGTACGCCTCGGCGACCAGCGCGATGTCCACGCCCGCCTTCTCCAAGACGACGATGTGCTCGACGGCCTCGCGGAAGCCGCCCGAATAGTCGAGAAAAACACCGGTGCGCATCACCGAGTTATATCCCAACTGGTTGGTTGGGGCATCAGTGGGTCACGGCGAGTGGCCACCTACGCCACGGAAATCCGCCCGCCGGATGCCTGCCACAACTGGCCACTCGCGCTACTTCAACAGCGCGACGATGCGGCCTTCGGGTGTCATCGGCTCAGCCTCGGGGTCGGGCTTGCCGGCCTTGGGCAGCACCGCCTCGGGGTCGGCGAACTCGCGGTACGTCTTGTCCCCGGTGAGCCGGTACAGCAGGAAGCCGGTCAGCAGGGCCCGCGCCGCTTTCTGGGTCGCGCGATCCGACCCCGGTAGCCCCAGCACCCGGGAGAGCCGGCGCTTCTCGGCCAGCCCCGCGGACTTTCCCTTGCTGACCACATGCAGGACCGCTCCGGGCCACGCCTGGGCCAGGTCCAGGGCATCGGTGCGCAGCGATTCCGGGTCGTCGGGTGCGCTGAGTACCAGGCCCGGCACCGTCAAGGTGGCGGCAGGCTGGGCCGCGGGCGGTTTGGTCACCGACGGGAACAGTGCGGCCGCCGCCTTGGGGGCCGATTTCCCTGCTCCGGCCAGCCCCGCAGCGGCGAAGACCGCCGCCGAGCCACCGAAACCGTGGCCGGCCAGGCCCAGCTTGCCCGGATGCACGCTGATCTGGCCCGGGCCCAGGCGCACGCCGGTGATGATGTCGAGCGTGGTGCCGAGGTCGAAGGCCAAGTTCAGCACCGACGGAGCCGGACCCCGCTCGGTGTTGGGCGCTGCCGCGACGATGCCCCACGAGGCAAGGTGCTCCAGCGTCTTGACGTAATGGTCCACCGGTGTGAGCCAATCGTGGCCGAAGGCCACACCGGGCAGATTGAAGCCCGACGCCGGGGTGTAGACGATGCCCGGAAGGCCGGCAAATGCCAGGTCACCGCGCAAAACCTGATGCGGACCACGGCGCGTCAGCGCCGCGAAGAGCTTGCGTGTCCGGGCCACCCCAAGACCGTAGCCCACCGCCCGGGCACCCGCGCTGCACTACCCTTGAACCCATGTGCGGAATCGTGGCCTACGTCGGGCATCGTCCTGCCTGCGACGTCGTGGTCGACGCGCTGCGCCGCATGGAGTACCGGGGTTACGACTCGTCCGGCCTCGCCCTGCTCGGCGGGCATGGCGGCCTGACCGTGCGGCGCCGCGCCGGGCGGCTGGCCAACCTCGAGGAGGCGTTGGCCGAAACCGATGCCGCCGCGCTGACCGGAACGGCCGGACTGGGCCACACCCGGTGGGCAACCCACGGCCGGCCCACCGACCGCAATGCCCACCCGCACCGCGACGCCGCCGGCAAGTTCGCCGTTGTCCACAACGGGATCATCGAGAACTTCGCGGTGCTGCGTGCCGAGCTGGAGAGCCAGGGAGTCGAGTTCGCCAGCGACACCGACTCCGAGGTGGCCGTCCACCTGGTGTCGCGGGCCTACCACCATGGCCCCACCGCCGGCGACTTCGTCGCCTCGACGCTGTCGGTGCTGCGCCGGCTGGAAGGCCATTTCACGCTGGTCTTCGCCAACGCCGACGATCCCGGCACCATCATCGCCGCCCGCCGGTCCACCCCGCTGGTGGTCGGTATCGGCCAGGACGAGATGTTCCTCGGGTCCGACGTCGCGGCCTTCATCGAATACACCCGCGATGCCGTCGAACTCGGCCAGGACCAGGCCGTCGTGATCACCGCGGACGGTTACCGGATCACCGACTTCCACGGCAATGACGACGCCGCCAACGCTCGCGTGTTCCATATCGACTGGGACCTGTCGGCCGCCGAGAAGGGCGGTTACGACTACTTCATGCTCAAGGAGATCGCCGAGCAACCCACGGCGGTCGCCGACACGTTGCTCGGTCACTTCGTCGACGGCCGCATCGTGCTCGACGAACAGCGGCTGTCCGATCAGGAACTCCGCGAGGTCGACAAGGTCTTCATCGTCGCGTGCGGCACGGCATTCCACTCCGGGCTGCTGGCCAAGTACGCCATCGAGCACTGGACCCGGCTGCCGGTGGAGGTCGAGCTGGCCAGCGAGTTCCGCTACCGCGATCCGGTGCTGGACCGCGGGACGCTGGTGATCGCGATCTCGCAGTCCGGCGAGACCGCCGACACCCTCGAGGCCGTCCGGCACGCCAAGACCCAGAAGGCCAAGGTGCTGGCCATCTGCAACACCAACGGCAGCCAGATTCCGCGCGAGGCGGACGCCGTCCTCTATACCCGGGCCGGACCCGAGATCGGTGTGGCGGCCACCAAGACCTTCCTGGCCCAGATCGCCGCCAATTACCTCGTCGGCTTGGCGCTTGCGCAGGCGCGCGGCACCAAGTACCCCGACGAGGTCGAGCGGGAGTACCGCGAACTGGAGTCGATGCCCGACCAGGTCGCCCGGGTGATCGAGCACGTCGAGCCCGTCACTAAGCTCGGTCAGGCGTTCGCGCAGTCGCCGACGGTGCTGTTCCTGGGGCGCCACGTCGGCTACCCCGTCGCCCTCGAAGGCGCGCTCAAGCTCAAGGAACTCGCCTACATGCACGCTGAGGGCTTCGCCGCCGGTGAGCTCAAGCACGGACCGATCGCGCTCATCGAGGAAAACCTCCCGGTGATCGTGGTCATGCCGTCACCGAAGAACGCCGCGACCCTGCACGCCAAGCTGCTGAGCAATATCCGGGAGATCCAGGCCCGCGGCGCGGTCACGGTCGTCATCGCGGAGGAGGGCGACGACACCGTCCGTCCCTACGCCGACCACATCTTCGAAATCCCGGCGGTGTCAACGCTTTTCCAGCCCTTGCTGTCCACGGTTCCGCTGCAGGTCTTCGCTGCGGCGGTGGCCCGGGCGCGTGGTTACGACGTGGACAAGCCACGCAACCTGGCCAAGTCCGTCACCGTCGAGTAGTAGCGACTTGGGCAGGTATGGCCGTACTGCCACGTAACCTGGGTTCCGATGCGGCACTACTACTCCGCCGAGGCGATCCGCGCCGCTGAGGCACCTCTGCTGGCCAGCCTGCCGGATGGGGTCCTGATGCGGCGGGCCGCCTACGGCTTGGCGACGGCGATTGCGCGGGAATTGGTGAGCCGGGCCGGGGGGATAGCCGGCCGGCGGGTCTGCGCCGTTGTGGGCTCCGGTGATAACGGTGGCGACGCGCTGTGGGCGGCAACGTTCCTGCGGCGGCGTGGTGCGGCCGCGTCGGCGGTGCTGCTCAATCCCGACCACACCCATGCCACGGCGCTGGCGGCCTTCCGCGGGGCGGGCGGCCGGGTGGTGGCCGAGGTGGCGGCGGACACCGACCTGGTGATCGACGGTGTCGTCGGCATCTCCGGCAAGGGCCCGCTTCGGCCGTCGGCAGCCGCCGTCTTCGACGCGGTCGACGCGGCGGGCATCCCCGTCGTGGCGGTCGACATTCCCAGCGGGGTCGACGTCCATACCGGCGCCATCACCGGACCGGCTGTTCGTGCCGCGCTGACGGTCACCTTCGGCGGCCTCAAGCCGGTGCACGCCCTTGCCGATTGCGGTCGCGTCGAACTCGTGGACATCGGACTCGAGCTACCGTCCACCGATGTGCTGGCACTGGATGCCGCCGACGTCAAAGCCGACTGGCCGGTGCCGCACCAGCACGACGACAAGTACACCCAGGGCGTCACCGGCATCCTGGCCGGATCCTCGACATATCCGGGCGCGGCGATCCTGTGCACCGGCGCGGCCGTGGCGGCCACCTCGGGGATGAAGCGGTACGCGGGATCAGCCGCCGCCGAAGTGCTGGCGCACTGGCCCGAAGTCGTTGCCGCGCCCAGTGCCGCAGCGGCCGGACGGGTACAGGCCTGGGTGGTTGGCCCGGGTCTGGGGACCGACGACAATGCCGTCGCCGCATTGACATTCGCGCTCAACACCGACCTGCCGGTGATCGTCGATGCCGACGCGCTGACGATTCTGGCCGCTCACCCGCACCTGGTGTCGGACCGGGAGGCGCCGACGGTTTTGACCCCGCACGCGGGGGAGTTCGCCCGCTTGGCCGGAGCCCCGCCCGGGGAGGACCGCATCGCCGCCACCCGTCGCCTCGCCGATGCGTTCGGTGCCACCGTCCTGCTCAAGGGCAACGTCACGGTGGTCGCTGAGGCTGGCACACCGGTGTACCTCAACCCGGCCGGCGGATCCTGGGCGGCTACCGCCGGCTCCGGTGACGTGCTCTCCGGGGTGATCGGCGCGCTGCTGGCGGCCGGGGTAGCACCGGCGCGCGCCGCCGCCATGGCCGCGTTCGTGCATGCCCGCGCGGCCAACGCCTCGGCCGCCGACCCCGGTCCCGCAGCGGTGCCGACCTCCGCGTCACGCATTCTGGCCCACATCCGTTCCGCCGTCGCCGCACTGTAGAGAGAAGGAAGCATGCCGCACGTCAAGTACCGCTCCCCGTCGATCGCCCCGGCGTACACGGGCCGGCTGTCGACCGACCCGATCCCGTCGCTGCGGCTGCCCGACGAGGCGATGGAACCCGCTGCGGCATACCGCTTCATCCACGACGAGTTGATGCTCGACGGCAGCTCCCGGCTCAACCTGGCCACGTTCGTGACGACGTGGATGGATCCGGAAGCCGAGAAGCTGATGGCCGAGACGTTCGACAAGAACATGATCGACAAGGACGAGTATCCGGCCACCGCCGCCATCGAATCACGGTGTGTGTCGATGGTTGCCGATCTGTTCCACGCCGAGAATCTGCGGGATGACGACGCGTCGAGTGCCGTCGGGGCGTCGACCATCGGCTCGTCGGAAGCGGTGATGCTCGGCGGGCTGGCACTGAAGTGGAAGTGGAAGGAGCGCGTCGGCGAAGGCTGGAAGACGCGCACCCCCAACCTGGTGATGGGCGCCAACGTCCAGGTGGTGTGGGAGAAGTTCTGCCGCTACTTCGAGGTCGAGCCGCGCTACATCCCCATGACCGAGGACTGCTACGTCATCACCCCCGAGCAGGTGCTCGAGTATGTCGACGAGGACACCATCGGTGTGGTCGCCATCCTGGGCACCACCTACACCGGCGAGCTGGAACCGATCGCCGAGATCTGCGCTGCCCTGGACACCCTGGCCAAGGACACCAACCTCGACATCCCGGTGCATGTCGATGCCGCCAGCGGCGGGTTCGTCGTGCCGTTCCTGCACCCCGACCTCAAGTGGGACTTCCGCCTTCCGCGGGTGGTGTCGATCAACGTCAGCGGCCACAAATATGGCCTGACCTACCCGGGCGTCGGATTCGTGGTGTGGCGCAACGCCGATCACCTGCCCGAGGATCTGGTGTTCCGGGTCAACTACCTCGGCGGGGACATGCCGACGTTCACCCTCAACTTCTCCCGGCCGGGCAACCAGGTGGTGGGGCAGTACTACAACTTCCTACGGCTGGGCCGGGCCGGCTACACCCACGTGATGCAATGCCTGTCCGGGACTGCGCGCTGGCTGTCCGACCAGCTCGCCAACTGCCAGCACTTCGAGGTCATCTCCGACGGGTCGGCGATCCCGGTGGTGGCGTTCACGTTGTCCGGCGACTTCGGGTACACCGAGTTCGACGTCTCGGCGGCGCTGCGGTCCTATGGCTGGCAGGTACCGGCCTACACCATGCCCCAAGGGGCCGAGGATGTTTCGGTGCTGCGGGTGGTGGTCCGGGAGGGATTCTCCGCCGACCTGGCCCGCTCGCTGTGGGAGGACCTCAACGCCGTCCTGGGCCACCTGGATGCCATCAAGCCCGACGGCCACTTCGACCAGCAGCACTTCGCGCATTAGGCGGCCTGGGCTAAGCCGCCGTGCGGACGTCCTCGGTCTGGCACTCGACCACCGTGTGGGACGGGGCGTTGCGCTCCCACAGCACCGCCCCCACGCAGGCGGTGGCCACCCACCCGGTGCCGATGACGCCGCACCACGTCAGCAGGGCCATCGCGACACCGATCGGCCCGAATTCGACCCAGCCGTCGAGCAGCATCGGGAAGAACAGCCGACACGACATCGGGATGATCACCCCGTCGATCACCACACCGGCAAGGCCGGCCAGTGCCATGTAGATCAGGCCGCGGCCGCCGTTGCGGACCAGCAGGGCAGGGGTCAGTGACCAGAACAGCCACACCGGAATCAGCGCCAGGATGAACAGGCCCAGCCGGACCTCGCTGGTGTGGTGGGCACCGAAGGTGATTCGCTCCCGGCAGACGATCATCAGCAGATAGAGCGCGAACCACGCCGCTCCGCGCAGCACGCGCTGGGGGAGGCCGAATTCCTCACGCCGCCAGGCTTTGGCGAAGATCCGGGCGACGGTTACCGCCATCGGGATGCCCCAGATCAGGAAGCCGGCGACGCCCAGCACGGTCCAGCTGGAGCGCAGGCCCGCGGTGCTGCCGAACGCACCGCGCACCAGGTCACTGGTCGGGTGGGCCAGCCCGATCTCGCGGATCCAGATGGTGCCGGCGCTGGCGCTCTGGGCGAAGTTCTCGACGTAGCTGAAGCCCAGGATCATCAACGGGATCATCGTGGTGAACAGCTGGACGGACACCAGGATCCCCAGGGTGGAGCCGTCGATGTCGCGGAACCTGCCCAGCACGGCGGTTGCCGGCCGTAGTTTCTTCGACCCGGCCAGTCGCCGGTAGCGCTGTTCGAGAGCGGTGCGGACCTCGCCCTCTGCGTCGCCGGCGGTCACCGGACTACCTGCACAGACACTCCGGCACGATCTCACATCTACCTGGGAATGTCGCTAACGCACCCGCTCGTTGGCCGGGTCGTAGATCGCCTTGAGTGACACGGTGATCGGGTAGACCTCACCGCCGACGTTGACGGTGTAGCTGCCGCTGCGGATCCAGTCCGGGGTGACGACGGTGTCGTCGCCGGCCCGCACATAGGCCAGCCCGACGCAGGCGCCGGTGGTCGCCCCCCACGCCGCAGAGGTCACCTGGCCGGCTACCGCGCCGTCGCGCAGGATCAGCTCACCGCCCCACAGCATCGGCTCGGGGGAGCCGACCGCGAAGCTCACCAGCCGCTTGCGCGGCCCGTCGGCTCTGGCCTTCTCCACCGCGTCGCGGCCGAGGAAGTCGATGTCGGTCTTGAGCTTGCAGGCGAACAGCAGGCCGGCGTCGACCGGGGTCTCGTTCGGCGTCAATTCGCGCCCGAACGCACGGTAGCCCTTCTCTAGGCGTAGCGATTCGATGGCGTAATAGCCACCGCGGCCGATGCCGAATTGCTCGCCGGCGGCCAGCAGGTTCTCGTACACGCCGACCGCGAACTCGGCGGGAACGTAGAGTTCCCAACCCAGTTCGCCGACATAGGTGATCCGGGTGGCCCGCACGGTCGCATAGCCCAGCGAGATCAGCTGGCTGGTGGCGAACGGAAACGCGTCGTCGGACAGATCGGCGTCGGTGAGGCTGGACAGCAGCTCGCGCGAGCGCGGACCCATCACCCCGAACACCGCCATCGAGGAGGTGAGGTCCACCAGTTCGGCCTGCGCGCCCGGCGGCAGGTTCTTGCGGATGTGGTCCTTGTCGCGCTCGGTGGTCGCCGCGCTGCTGACGATCAGGAACTCGGTGGCACCGGTGCGGGTCACGGTGACGTCGGACTCGTAGGTGCCGCGCGCGTTGAGCATGCCGGTGTAGACCGACTTACCCACCGGCACGGCCATATCGGCGGTGCACAGCCACTGCAATGCCTGCTCGGCGCCGGGGCCGGTCAGCAGGTACTTGGAGAACGAGGTCTGATCGAACACGGTGACCGCACTGCGGGTGGTGAGCTGCTCGGCCGCCGACCACGGCAGCCAGTTCTGCTTGCCCCACGAGTAGTCGATCACCGGCTCCTCGCCGGCGGGGGCGAAGAAGTTGGCCCGCTCCCAGCCCATCCGGCTGCCGAAGTTGGCATTGGCCGCCACCAGCAGGTGATGCACCGGCGAGCGCCGGAACGGGCGGGCCGTGGTCAGTTCCCGGTTGGGCCAAGGAATCTCGTAATGCACCCCCAGCACCTCGGCCACCCGGTCGTGCAGCCAGCTGACGTTGCCGTTGAACGGGGCGAAGCGGCGGATGTCGACCCCGGTGAGGTCGGTGGTCGGCGCACCGTTGACGATCCATTCCGCCAGCGCCCGCCCGGCGCCGCCGGCCGACGCGATGCCCACCGAGTTGAAGCCGGCGCCCACGAAGAAGTTCGCGCACTCGGGCGCCTCGCCCAGGATGAACTGGTTGTCCGGGGTGAAGCTCTCGGGCCCGTTGTAGAGCTTCTTGAGCCCGGTGTGTTCGAGATCCGGAATTCGCAGCAGCGCGTTCTCCATGAGGATCTCGAAGTGCTCCCAATCCTCCTCGAGGAGCTGGAATTCGAACGGGTAGGGGATCTGGTCCGGGGCCACCCAGGGCTTGGCTTCCGGCTCGAACCCGCCGATCACCAGCCCGCCGACCTCTTCCTTGAAGTAGGTGTAGCCGTCGGGGTCGCGCAGGATCGGCAGGTCGGGGTGCACGCCGGCGATGGTTTCGGTGACCACGTAGAAGTGCTCGGCGGAATACAGCGGCACGTTCACCCCCGCCATGGCGCCGATGGCCTTCGCCCACTGGCCGGCGCAGTTGACCACGATCTCGGCTTCGATGTCGCCGGCGTTGGTGCGCACGCCGGTCACCCGCGCACCGTCGGTGAGCACATCGAGCACGCGGATGTGCTCGAGCACCTTGGCCCCACGCTGCCGCGCCCCCTTGGCCAGCGCCATCGTCAGGTCGGTGGGGTTGGCCTTGCCGTCGGCGGGTAACCAGATGGCACCCACCAGGTCGTCGATCCGCATCACCGGGTATCGCTCGTAAGCCTCTGCAGGACTGAGCAATTCGCAGTCCAAGTTGTACGCTGCGGCGTTGGCGGCGGTGCGGCGCAGCTGTGTCATGCGGTCCTCGGTGCGTGCCACCGTCACCCCGCCGCACTGCTTGTAGCCGGCGGTCAGTCCCGTCTCGGCCTCCAGCTCGGCGTAGAGCTGCGTGGAGTACTGCACCAGCCGGGTGCCGCTTTCGGAGGCGCGCAACTGGCCGACCAGACCCGCGGCGTGCCACGTGGTGCCGCAGGACAACTGACCCTGCTCGAGCAGCACCACGTCGGCGCGGCCGAGTTTGGTCAGGTGATAGGCCACGCTCGTGCCGATCACACCGCCGCCGATGATGACGATCTGGGCGCGGTCGGGCAGCTGTTGGGTCGACATGTTTTCCTTACTTAGTCAGCGGCTTGCGCATCGTGCAGAAGCCGGGTGAAGTCCGGCCCGCGGAATTCGGCGACGGCGGAGTCATAACGTTCCATCGCCCAATCCCAGAAGTCGAATTCCAGTGTGCTCGAGGCATTCTGGATACATCCCCACAGGGTCCAGCCGTACTTGCCGACAATGCCTTGCAGGCGGGCTCGGGCGGTCTTGTGGCGTAGCGGACGGCCGTAGTAGAGGGTGACCAGTTCGTCGAGTTGGTCGGTGGACAGCCCGCATTCGGCCCAGATGTTGCCCAGCTCGAAACACGGGTCGTTGTTGCCCGAGTACTCGTAGTCGATCAGCCACACCCGCTGGCCGTTGTCGACGAAGTTGCCCGCCAGCAGGTCGTTGTTGCACGGCACGGTGGTGTTGTCGGTGGTCTCCAGCACCCGCTGGATGTCGGTGAACGCCGCGGCGAACTCGTAGTAGTCCGACGGAAGCCGGAAGCCGTTGTCCTGCACTACTTTCAGGTACGCTGGCTGGCGCTCGAACATGTTGAAGTCGTCCCGGAAGCGGGGTCCGGAGTGCAGGCCCTTGACGCCGGCCGCGACCCGCTGCAGCACCCCAGGGCGTTGCATGTCGGCGTTGGTCAGGGTGACGCCGTCGAGGAAGCCGACCAGCAGGATGCCGAGGTCGGGCCGGTAGTCGATGACCGGGGCGCCCACACCGGCCTGCGCGGCGGCGGTGCTGTTGTAGTACTCGTTGTCGCGGTCGATGCCCAGCAGGTTCTTGGTGTTGACGCTGCACCGTGCGACGTAGGCCCCGGCCGGGGTGGTGATCTTGACGTTGCGGTTTGTCAGCCCGCCGGATAGTTCCTCGAGTTGACGCGGTTGGCCGGCCAGGACCGGCAGCTGCTCCAGCAGCGCATCCAGTTCCGAGTCGGAGAGGAACGGCATGCTTTAAAAGACTAGACTATTGCCATTGGATGTGCAGGACATTCGCTGATCGGAGCCGACGGCGCCCTCGCCGGGCGATAAAGACTAGACTATTGACCCGTGTCCTCAGCTTCGGAAGACCTCCCCGCCGAGACGTTGATCGAGCACTGGTCTCGGACCGCTTGTCCCGCAGTGATCTTCGACTTCAACGGCACCCTTTCCGATGACGAGCCGATCCTGTTCCGCATCTTTGCCGAATTGTTCGACGAGCACCTTGACCGGCACCTGACCCAGGCCGACTACAACCGACACCTGCTCGGCCACAGCGATCGCGAGATCGTCGAGAAGGCGCTGCAGATCACCGAGTCGCACGGTCATGACGTCGACGACTTGCTGGCGCAGCGCAAGGTGCGCTACCGGGAGCTGGTGGCCGACGACAATCCGATCCAGTCCGACACCGTGCGACTGGTGCAGGCACTAGCAGACCATCGGGTGCCACTGGCCATCGTGACCGGCGCCCAGCGGGACGACGTCCACGCGGTGCTCGGCAGCAGCCCGGTGGGGGAATTGATCGAGATCGTGGTCGCCGAGGAGGACGTCGCACGAGGAAAGCCCGACCCGGAAGGTTTCCTGACCGGGGCCCGGCTCCTGGGATGTCCGCCCTCCGATGTGCTCGTCTTCGAGGATTCCGTGCCGGGTGTCCGCGGCGCGCTCGCGGCGGGCATGCAGTGTGTGGCAGTCGCTTCCGATCCCAGCCCGGAACTGCACGCGGCGGCCCCGGCTGTGGTGCCGCGGCTCTCGGCGGAGCTGATCGACCATGTGCGGCCGCAGTTACGCAACGCCGAACTACGACGCGGGTGACGGCTCGACCCGGCCTTCCGGTGCCCGGTCCGCCACCGACCTGACCCGGATCCGGGTGCGGTCGGAGCGGAAGTAGTCGTGGGAGAACTCCAGTGGCGTCCCGCTGCGGTCGTAGGCCGTGCGCGTCACCAACAGCAGCGGATGACCGGGCGGCACCGCCAGCAGTTCAGCCGAGGACTCGCTGGCCGGGGCGGCCTCGATGTGCTCGTCGGCCGAGAACAACTGCGTGTCGAACAGCTCAGCCATGATCGCGTAGACCGACCCGGTGAGGTCCGCGGCCAGCAGGCCGGGGAACCGCGCCGCCGGCAGATAGGTCGCCTCCAGGAGCACCGGCGTGCCGTTGGCCGAGCGCATCCGGATGATTTCGTGCACCCGGGCGCCACGCTTGAGTGCCAGCGCCTCGCGGACCGCTGCGCTCGGCGTTCGGGTGCTGGCACTGACCACCTGCGCACCGGCCGACATGTCCAGCCGGCGCAGCTGCTCGGTGAATCCGGGCAGGCCGGTGTGGTCGAACTCCAGCCGGGGCGTCTCGACGAAGTTCCCGCCGAACCGGCCGCGGCTGCGCCGGATCAGGCCCTTGGATTCGATCGCCGCGAGCGCCTGGCGCAGCGTCATCCGGCTCACCCCGAGGGCCGCGGCGATGTCCACTTCGGCGGGCAGCTTGTCGCCCGGGGACAACCGGCCGGAGACGATCAGCTTCTCCAGCCACACCGCGATACGGGCGTGGGCGGGCTGGTCGGAAACGCTGCCGAGATCGGGGCGTTTCCCCAGTACCGCGTCCTCCATCGACAGCACCCGCACAGCGCCGACTCTACCGCCCGAACCGGGCCGAACCGTGAGGTCAGCGCCCGGATGGGCGGTCATCGGCCCGGTTCTGGGACAATTGTCGGCAAGTGAGGAGCCTATGCACACGACTTCGTTGACCCCGTCGACGCCTTCTGCGGTCTCCCGGCCCGGCGCCGAGGCGCTCGTCGACCTGGGGGCGATCGCCCATAACGTGCGGGTTCTGCGCGAGCATGCGGGATCTGCCGAGGTCATGGCGGTCGTCAAGGCCGACGCCTACGGGCACGGGGCCCCGCAGGTGGCCCGCGCAGCGGTGGCCGCCGGTGCCGCCGAACTCGGGGTCGCCACGATCGAGGAGGCACTGACCCTGCGGGCGGCCGGGATCACCGCCCCGGTGCTGGCCTGGCTACATCCGCCCGGCACGGATTTCGCCCCGGCCCTGAGTGCCGGGGTCCAGATTGCGGTGTCGTCGCCCCGGCAGGTCGCCGAGGTGCTGACCGCGGCAGAGCGGACCGGCCGCGCCGCCGAGGTCACCGTCAAGGTCGACACCGGGCTCAACCGCAACGGCGTCAGCCTCGCCGACTACCCGGCCGTGCTGAGCGCGCTGCAACGGGCCGCCGCGGACGACGCGGTGCGGGTGCGCGGGATCATGTCTCATCTGGTTAGCGGAGACGCGCCCAACGATCCGCTCAACGACATTCAGGCACAACGGTTTTCCGAGATGATTGCCGAGGGTCGGCGGCGCGGCGTGGACTTCGAGGTGGCCCATCTGTCGAACTCGCCGTCGGCGATGACCCGGCCCGATCTGGGCTTCGACATGGTCCGGCCGGGGATCGCCGTCTACGGTCTGAGTCCGATCCCCGAACTCGGTGATCTGGGCCTGCGCCCGGCGATGACGCTGAAATGCACGGTGTCGATGGTCAAGTCGGTCAAGGCTGGCGAAGGGGTGTCCTACGGGCACACCTGGATCGCCGACCAGGACACCACGTTGGCCCTGCTGCCGATCGGCTACGCCGACGGCGTCTACCGCACCCTGAGCGGCCGCATCGACGCTCTGATCAACGGCCGGTTGCGCCGCAACGTGGGGCGGATCTGCATGGATCAGCTGGTGGTGAACCTCGGACCCGGCACCCCCGACGTCGCCGAAGGGGACGAGGCGATCCTGTTCGGTTCCGGAACGTCCGGCGAACCCACAGCGCAGGACTGGGCGGATCTTCTGGGCACCATCCACTACGAGGTGGTCACCAGCCCTCGTGGGCGGGTAGTGCGCACCTACCGGGAGGTCGACGCCGGTGGCCGCTGACGGCAACGGGACGGCGAAGCCCCAGCGCGCCAAGGGTATCGACGAGCGCTTGGCCCGTCGTGCGGAGAAAACGGCCGAACGGTTGGCCCGCAAGGCCGACACCCCCGGGCTCGGTACCGGCCGCAAGGCCGGACTGATGGCCGGGGTGGCCGGGCTCAGCGCAGTCGGCACCGCCGCCGGGGTCTCGGCAGCGCGCGCGTTCCGGCATCGCAAGTTCATCCAGGATGCTTATGCCGGTGAGGATTTCGCCCTCCTTGATGCCGACCGCGGTTGTGTGGTCACCACGTCCGACGGGATCCCGCTCGTCGTCCGCGAAGTCGGCCCCATCACGGCACCCCTGACGGTCGTCTTCGCCCACGGTTTTTGCCTGCGGATGGGCTCGTTCCATTTCCAGCGTGCCGCGCTGGCGCAGCGGTGGGGCGACCAGGTGCGGATGGTCTTCTACGACCAGCGCGGCCATGGCCAGTCCGCCGCCGCGCCGGTCGACACCTACACCGTCACCCAGCTGGGCCAGGACCTGGAAACCATTCTGCAGGTGATGGTTCCGCGCGGGCCTGTAGTTCTGGTCGGCCACTCGATGGGCGGTATGACGGTGCTCTCGCACGCCCGCCAGTTCCCCCAGCGCTATGGGTCCCGCGTGGTGGGTGCGGCGCTGATCTCCTCGGCCGCCGAGGGGCTGTCGCGGTCGCCCATCGGTGAGATATTGCAGAACCCCGCCCTGGAGGCGGTGCGCTTCGCCGCCCGGTATGTCCCGGGTCTGGTGCACCGCACCCGTGGGGCAGCCCGCTCGGTACTGCGCCCGATCCTGCGCACCGCGTCGTTCGGCGACGACTCGATGAGCCCGAGTGTTGTCGCGTTCTCCGAGAGCATGATTCACGACACACCGATTGCCACGCTGGTGGAGTTCCTGCACGCACTCGAGGTGCACGACGAGAGCGCGGCGCTGCCGGTGCTGGCGCGCATCCCGACGATGATTGCCTGCGGCGATCACGACGTGCTGACCCCGGTCAAGCACTCCGAAGAGATGGCCGCGGTGCTGCCCGACACCGAACTGGTGATCGTGCCAGGAGCGGGTCACCTGGTTCAGCTCGAAGATCCCGACATCATCAACGATGCGCTGGTTCGCCTCGTCGAACGCGCCACGCCGTCCAAGCTGGTCGCATTCGCCCGCCGGATGAAGGATCGCGCCCGTGGCTGACACCCGGATGGACAGCGGCACCGCCGAACTGCCGACCCCCGAGGACACCATCTCACTGGGAGTACGGCTGGGTGAGCAATTGCGCGCCGGCGACGTGGTGGTGCTCTCCGGGCCGCTCGGGGCGGGAAAGACCGCTCTGGCCAAGGGAATCGCGATCGGCATGGACGTCGACGGCCCCGTCACCTCGCCGACGTTCGTCCTGGCCCGCGTGCACAATGCCCGGCGCCACGAGCACCCGGCGATGATCCACGTCGATATCTACCGCCTTCTCGACGACGACCGCGCCGATCTGCTGGCCGAGCTGGACTCACTGGACCTGGACACCGATCTCGAGGACGCGGTCGTCGTGGTCGAGTGGGGCGAGGGCCTGGCCGAGCGGCTCTCCGACAACCACCTGGACATCACCCTGCAACGCCGTCCCGACAGTGAGACCCGCACCGCGACATGGCAATGGAACCGTCGATGACCCGCATCCTGCTGACCCTGGACACCGCCACCCCGGCCGTCACCGCCGCGGTCGTGGCCCGCGATGACAGCGGGCAGGCCACGCTGCTGGCCCGCCGGATCACCGTCGACGCCAGGGCACATGCCGAGATGCTCACCCCGAATGCGGTATCCGCCGTCGCCGAGGCCGGCCTGACCATGGCCGACCTCGACGGCGTCGTCGTCGGATGCGGGCCGGGCCCGTTCACCGGGTTGCGGGTCGGGATGGCCACCGCGGCCGCCTACGGACACGCCCTCGGGGTGCCGGTGTACGGCGTATGCAGCCTGGACGCGATCGGTGTGCTGACCACCGGCGAGGTGCTGGTGGTCACCGACGCCCGCCGCCGGGAGGTGTACTGGGCGCGCTATCGCGACGGTCAGCGCGTCGACGGCCCTGCCGTCGATGCTGCGGCCGACGTGCCGGTCGGCGGGGTGCAGGCCGTGGCCGGTTCACCCGAGCACGTCGGGCTGTTCGAGCTGCCCACTCTGGAGGCGGACCACCCCACCCCGGTGGGACTTGTTGCGGCCGTGGCTGACTGGTCTGCCGAGCCGGCGCCATTGGTGCCGCTGTATCTGCGTCGGCCGGACGCCAAGACGCTCGCCGAGAGAGGCGTACTGCGGTGAACGTCGTCTACGGTCCGCTTCAGCCCACCGATGCCGCCCGGTGTGCGGAACTGGAGATGCAGCTTTTCGAGGGTGACGACCCGTGGCCGGAGTTCTCGTTCGTCCGGGAACTGGGCGCCCGGCACAACCGCTATGTCGCGGCCAGGGCGGAGGACAAGCTCGTCGGCTATGCCGGGATCTCCCGGCTGGGCCGCACCCCGCCCTTCGAATATGAGATCCACACCATCGGAGTCGATCCCGCATACCAGGGCAAGGGCATCGGCCGGCGGATGATGAACGACCTGCTCGACGGTATCGATCCCGGCTCGGTGGTGTACCTGGAGGTCCGCACCGACAACGTACCGGCGATCACCCTGTACGAGAGCCTCGGCTTCGAGAAGATGGGTGTCCGCAAGCGCTATTACCAGGCCAGCGGAGCCGATGCCTTCACCATGCGACGGGACCCAGCATGACAATCATCCTGGCCATCGAAAGCTCTTGTGACGAAACAGGAGTCGGCATCGCACACCTGGACGGCGATGGCGCCGTGACCCTGTTGGCCGACGAGGTGGCCTCCAGTGTCGACGAGCACGCCCGCTATGGCGGGGTGGTGCCCGAGATCGCCTCGCGCGCGCATCTGGAAGCTCTGGGGCCCACCATGCGCCGGGCGCTGGCCGCCGCCGCGATCGACAAGCCCGACATCGTCGCGGCCACCATCGGCCCCGGCCTGGCCGGCGCGCTGTTGGTGGGCGTGGCCGCCGCCAAGGCCTATGCGGCGGCCTGGGGTGTGCCCTTCTACGCCGTCAACCACCTCGGCGGGCACCTGGCCGCCGACGTCTACGACCACGGGCCGTTGCCCGAGAGCGTGGGCCTGCTGGTCTCTGGTGGGCACACTCACCTGCTGCATGTGCGCTCGCTCGGTGAGCCGATCATCGAGCTCGGCAGCACCGTCGACGACGCGGCAGGCGAGGCCTACGACAAGGTGGCCCGACTGCTGGGCCTGGGCTATCCGGGCGGCAAGGTGCTCGACGACCTGGCCCGCACCGGGAACCGGGAGGCGATTGTCTTCCCCCGGGGCATGACCGGCCCCCGCGACGAGCGTTTCGCGTTCAGCTTCTCCGGCCTCAAGACCGCAGTCGCGCGCTACGTGGAGAGCCATCCCGATTACGACGCCGCCGACGTGGCCGCGGGCTTCCAGGAGGCTGTCGCCGACGTGCTCACCGCCAAGGCCGTGCGCGCCGCGACCGAGCTCGGGGTGTCCGCGCTGTTGATCGCCGGCGGCGTGGCGGCCAACTCCCGGCTGCGTGAGCTCGCCGAAGAGCGTTGTGCTGCAGCCGGTTTGACATTACGCATCCCGAGGCCGCGGTTGTGTACCGACAATGGGGCCATGATCGCCTCCTTCGCCGCCCATCTGATTGCCGCGGGCGCATCGCCGTCTGCCCTCGACGCTCGCAGTGACCCGGGTCTGCCGGTGATCGCGGGGCAGGTGGGATGAGCGCGGCCGACAAGCTCGAGATCACCGAACTGCTCTACCGCTACGCCGAACTGATCGACTCCGGCGACTTCGACGGCGTCGGCACTCTGCTGGCCCGGGCCAGCTTCGGTGGGCCCAACACCCCGAGTGTGTCGGGGGCCGACAACATCGCCGGGCTGTTCGGGATGACCACCCGCCGGTTCGCCGACACGGGTACACCCAAGACCCGCCACCTCGTCCTCAACGCCATCGTAGACCTCGACGGTGACACCGCCACGTCGCGCTCGACATTCCTGGTAATGCAGGCCACCGACACGGTGCGGTTCCAGCCGATCGTGGCTGGCCGCTACTACGACCGCTTCGCCCGTGACGGCAACGGCTGGTACTTCACCGAACGCAAGGCCGACGTCGAGATGGTCGGGGACGTGTCGGACCATCTGCTGATCGACCCGCACGCGTTCGATCGGTGATGCACTATGACCTGTTCAATGTGCTGGTCATCGCCTTCTCCGGGGATATCCGGGTGGCCCGCCAACGGTCAGCGAGCGCGGGCGGCTAAGCCGTCGGCGAATCTGCAAAGGGTCACCCTTGAGTGCTAGCACTCGCATGTATAGAGTGCTAGGTGGCACGCGGCCAACCCCCTGCGCCGGCACCCGCGACGACGACGCGAAGGCTTGGACGTATGCCGAACACCTGG
The DNA here is from genome assembly GCF_010731855.1 of Mycolicibacterium anyangense. Classification (NCBI taxonomy): domain Bacteria; kingdom Bacillati; phylum Actinomycetota; class Actinomycetes; order Mycobacteriales; family Mycobacteriaceae; genus Mycobacterium; species Mycolicibacterium anyangense. Next base: position 5,340,565 of record NZ_AP022620.1, read on the forward strand.
TTAAACCGACAGGTCCGGGGAAAAGCCCCGGGCCCGCACCCCTAACAGTGGAGGACTCCATCGTGGCCGTGAACATCAAGCCACTCGAGGACAAGATCCTCGTACAGGCCAATGAGGCCGAGACGACCACCGCATCGGGTCTGGTCATCCCGGACACCGCCAAGGAGAAGCCGCAGGAAGGCACCGTCGTCGCCGTCGGCCCCGGCCGCTGGGACGAGGATGGCGAGAAGCGTATTCCGCTGGATGTCGCCGAGGGCGACACCGTCATCTACAGCAAGTACGGCGGCACCGAGATCAAGTACAACGGCGAGGAGTACTTGATCCTGTCGGCCCGCGACGTGCTGGCGGTCGTCAACAAGTAGCAGCCGTGTACCGCCCCGGAGACCCCGCGTTCGTCGCTGGTGGTTTCCGGGGCGGAACGCGCTGAAACGAAGGCAGGACTTATGAGCAAGCAAATTGAGTTCAACGAAACCGCCCGCCGGGCAATGGAAGTCGGCGTGGACAAGCTCGCCGACGCGGTGAAGGTGACCCTGGGCCCGCGTGGCCGGCACGTGGTTCTGGCCAAGGCCTTCGGCGGACCGACCGTCACCAACGACGGTGTCACCATCGCCCGCGAGATCGAGCTGGAGGACCCGTTCGAGAACCTGGGCGCCCAGCTGGTCAAGTCGGTGGCCACCAAGACCAACGACGTGGCCGGTGACGGCACCACCACCGCGACCGTGCTGGCGCAGGCCATCATCAAGCACGGCCTGCGCAACGTCGCGGCGGGCGCCAACCCCATCGCACTCGGGTCGGGTATCGGCCGCGCGGCCGACGCGGTCTCGGAGTCGCTGCTGGCCGCGGCCACTCCGGTGGCCGGCAAGACCGGCATCGCTCAGATCGCCACCGTCTCCTCGCGTGACGAGGAAGTCGGCGAACTCGTCGGCGAGGCCATGACCAAGGTCGGCCTCGACGGTGTGGTCAGCGTCGAGGAGTCCTCGACCCTGCACACCGAGCTCGAGGTCACCGACGGCGTCGGATTCGACAAGGGCTTCATCTCGGCCTACTTCGTCACCGACTTCGATTCGCAGGAAGCCGTCCTGGAGGACGCGCTGGTGCTGCTGCACCGCGACAAGATCAGCTCGCTGCCCGACCTGCTACCGCTGCTGGAGAAGGTGGCCCAGGCCGGAAAGCCGCTGCTGATCGTTGCCGAGGACGTCGAGGGCGAGGCGCTGAGCACCCTGGTGGTCAACGCCATCCGCAAGACGCTCAAGGCCGTTGCGGTCAAGGCGCCGTTCTTCGGTGATCGCCGCAAGGCGTTCCTGGAGGACCTGGCGATCGTCACCGGCGGCCAGGTGGTCAACCCCGACGTGGGTCTGCTGCTGCGTGAGGCCGGTCTGGAGGTGTTGGGTTCGGCACGGCGCGTGGTCGTCAGCAAGGACGACACCGTGATCGTCGACGGTGGCGGCACGGCCGAGGCCATCGAGAACCGGGTCAAGCAGCTCAAGAGCGAGATCGAGGCCTCGGAGTCCGACTGGGATCGCGAGAAGCTGCAGGAGCGGCTGGCCAAGCTGGCCGGCGGCGTTGCGGTGATCAAGGTCGGTGCGGCCACCGAGACCGCGCTCAAGGAGCGCAAGCACCGGGTCGAGGACGCGGTGTCGGCGGCCAAGGCCGCAGTCGAAGAGGGCATCGTCGCCGGTGGTGGCAGTGCTCTGGTTCAGGCTGGCAAGGCGCTGGACACGCTGCGCGCCTCGGTGTCCGGTGACGAGGCACTTGGTGTCGAGGTGTTCGCCTCGGCGCTGTCGGCCCCGCTGTTCTGGATCGCCACCAACGCCGGTCTCGACGGGGCCGTCGTGGTCAGCAAGGTGTCCGAACTGCCTGCCGGACACGGCTTCAACGCCGCGACGCTGAGCTACGGCGACCTGATCGCCGACGGTGTGATCGACCCGGTGAAGGTGACCCGCTCCGCGGTGCTCAACGCCGCGTCGGTGGCCCGCATGGTGCTCACCACCGAGACCGCTGTGGTGGAGAAGCCGGTTGAGGCCGACGAACACGCCGGTCACGGCCACCACGGCCACGCGCACTAAGTAGCGCAGCCTCGACTGTGGGGCTTATGTACGCGATCTGCTCGATCTGCGTACATAAGCCCCACACTCGTCTCTAGACCCTCCTCGCCCCTGGCCTTCCGCGAGCCGCGAGTGTGCGGTTCGTCCGCGACTCGCCGCTTGGCGCAGCGCGTATGGCGATGCACGCTCGCCTCGCAGATCTGTCGCATCATCGTTGCTAGCTCCGCGTCAGATGGGCGTTGAAGATCTTTGCGGAAGCCAGCAATATGGCCGTATTGTCATACAACATTGGCAATGACAGGGGCAACACGTGCTGCGCATCTTCACCGTCTCGGTCGTCATCGGCAGCGCCGGGATCTTCGGCTTGGCCGTACCGCCATACGCGGCGGCCGCCAAATGCCAATCCGGCTACTATTGGTCCAGCTATCACCAGGTCTGCGTCGAAAGGCCAGATACCAACTCCCAGAACGCAACCGCGCTGTGTAACGACGGGCTTTACAGTCATAGCCTGACGCCCGGGGCTGACGAGAACTGTCATGGGCACGGCGGAGTCGCGCAGTATTGCCCGTGTGGCACTGCGTCAGGTCAGGCGATGTCGCCGTTCGATGTGACCTTGGTCGAACCGTACTCGGCAAGGGATGCCAAGGCTGTCGTAGCGGGCTGATCTGTCAGCCACCCGCGAACCGCGGCCACCCCCGCCTCGCTCCTTCAGCCAGTGTGCGGTTTCATCCGCGACTCGCCGCGCAGCGCGTATGGCGATGCACACTCGGCGCCGTCAATTTCCGGCTTCTGGTCTGAAAACTCCCAGAATCCAATATCGTCATATTGTCCAGTCGGTCCTGTGTATGACGAGGAGCTGTTGTGAATCGAGTTGTCGGGCTAGTTGTTGCGTTCGCGATCGGCGCCATGGCGATCGGTGTCGCTGCGCCGGCCAATGCCGACCCCACTAGGCCGTTCAAGAACTGCACGCAAGCCAAGGCGGCCGGCTACTGCGACATCACCTCCGACAGCCCGCTCTACACCCCGAGTCAGGACCGCGACAGCGACGGCTACGCCTGCGAGTGCTGACGGCCGGTCAAGGGATGGAGGGCCAATGTCGTTTTCAGATGGGGTAGTCAGTCTCGCGAAGAAGATTCGCGACACACGGTCGGTCATTGAGACCGAGGAAGCTACGAAGACGGCATTCATCATGCCGTTCATCTCGAACGTGTTGGGTTACGACGTGTTCGACCCGTCCGAGGTCGTGCCGGAGTTCACGGCTGATGTTGGTGTGAAGCGCGGCGAGAAGGTCGACTACGCCATCATGAAAGACGGCAAGGTCCAGATTCTTATGGAGTGCAAGAAGATCGGCGACGTGCTCGATCTGCGCTATGCGTCCCAGTTGTTCCGCTACTTCGCGGTGACTGAGGCCCGTATCGCCATCCTGACCAACGGTCAGGAGTACCAGGTGTTTACCGATGCGGACATGCCCAACCGCATGGACGAGAAGCCGTTCCTCGTTTTCGATCTGCTCGACATCGACCGGACATTGCTCCCGGAGCTGCAAAAGCTCTCGAAGGAGTCGTTCGATCTCGAGTCTGTCGTGAGCGCCGCTGAGGCGCTGAAGTTTGTCAGCGGCATCCGGCGAATCATCGCCGCTGAAGTCAAAGAGCCTTCCGACGAGTGGATCCGATTCTTCGTCTCGCGGCTCTACGAAGGCCGAACCACTCAGCGGATCATCGACCAGTTCCGTCCTCTCGTCACCAAGGCGCTCAACCAGTACATCGGCGACCAGGTGAATACACGTCTCAAGACAGCCCTCGGTGATGACGCTTCGGACAATGTGTCGGCCGCTGCGCCGGTCGAGGCACAGCCTTCTCTGTCGACCGGCAATGCAGACGCTGGCGTGGGGGTCGGCGATACCACTGTGCAGAACGGGGTTGGCGTAGACCTGGCTGTGGTGACGACCGAAGAAGAGATCGAGGGCTTCAACATCGTTCGCGCTATTGCGTGCTCCGAGGTTGCGCCGGAGCGCGTCTACCACCGCGACGGCAAGGTGTACTTCGCGATTCTGCTGGACAACAACAACCGCAAGCCGATCATCCGGCTACATCTCAACAGCAAGACGAAGAAGTTCGTCACCACGTTTGAGGCAGGCAAAGACGGCACCCGCCGGGACATCGAGTCGGTGGTCGACATCTATACGGTTGCCGCCGATCACATTCGCCAGACGATCCGGCAATACGAGACCGGCGGCGCTTTGGCCGAAGCGCCGGTTAGCCCCCTCGCGGAGAGCTAACCCGCACGTCTCGTGCATAGCGGCGCTTTACTCAACGCAATCGGCCTAGTCCTCTTAGTACTCGGGATCTCGGGTGTGACCAGAACGATTGGCGGGTGCGCATCGGGGCAGTGCCGAGTGCTGACTCGCTGAACGACGCTCGAACGCGCACGCCACGGCAGTAAGCTGCTCGCCGTGGCGAAGGTCTTGGGTGGCAACGCGGGCCGCTGGCTGGCGGCCGGGCTGTCCGTCGTCGTGTCCGCCGCGATGTTCTACGCCCAGGGCCACGAGAGTGCACCGCCCCCCGCCCCGGCCGCATCGCCGACGTCGACGGCGGCCGCGCCGTCGACCATGGCCAGCCCCGCCGAGGCCGAATTGCTTGCCGCCAGCGCGCCCGTCGCCGATGCTGCGAACTTTCAGTTCGCCTTGCCGCCCGGCGATGTCGACGAACATGGCATGCAGATCCACACCATCTGGGTGGCCCGCGCGATCAGCGTGATGTTCCTCGAGATCAAGACCATGTACGGCTACCGCCAGGATCCGTTGAAGTGGCATCCCAATGGTCTGGCCGTGGACGTCATGATCCCGAACTATCACTCCCAAGAGGGCATCGCGTTGGGCAACCAGATCGCCGGCTACGCCCTGGCCAATGCCAAACGATGGGGCGTGCTGCACGTCATCTGGCGGCAGGGCTTCTACCCGGGAATCGGTGCGCCGAGCTGGACCGCCGACTACGGCAACGAGACGGCCAACCACTACGACCACGTCCACATCGCCACCGACGGCGGCGGGTATCCGACCGGTCGCGAGACCTACTTCATGGGTTCCCTGCAGACGGCCCCGGCGTAACCGGCGCCAAACGCGCTTACAGCGTGTTCCGCAGATAGTCCCAGAGCTGTTTGCGGCCGTTCTGGTCCTTGGTCAGATGGTGCAGATGGCTCAGCTGTGCCTCGTCGGTGTCCGCGTTGGGATCGACCTTGCCGGGTGCGGTCTTGCTGGGCACTGGCCGGGGATGACGGCCGCTGCCGGGGGCGGCCCCGGCAACGCCGACGCCAAGGCCGACGACCATCGCCGCGCTCACCGCGCACGCAGCCAGGCCAACCGCTACCGAACGTGCCATGGCCAATGCTCCTTCTCGGGACCGATCGGGAGAATTCTAACGCCCGCGTCAGTCCTGCCGTCAGTTCCACCGAGACTGCAGTGCGCTCGCGCTAGATTTGCTAGATGACTGACGACCCTCTCGTTCGCCACCACCGCGACGATCGAGGCGTGGTCACCCTGACCCTGAATCGGCCGCAGTCGTTCAACGCGCTGTCGGAGGCGATGCTCGCCGCGCTCACCGAGGCGCTAGATACGCTCGTCGCCGACGAGTCGGTGCGCGCCGTCGTTGTGGCCGGCGCGGGTAAAGCCTTCTGCGCCGGCCACGACCTCAAAGAAATGCGCGCCGAGCCGTCGCTGGACTATTACCAGCAGCTCTTCGCGCATTGCACCGCCGTCATGCTCGCAATTCAACGGCTGTCCGTGCCGGTGATCGCGCGCGTGCACGGCATCGCCACCGCAGCCGGCTGTCAGCTGGTCGCGATGTGCGACCTGGCTGTTGCCAGCCGTGATGCGCGGTTCGCCGTCAGCGGCATCAACGTCGGACTGTTCTGCTCGACTCCCGGAGTTGCCTTGTCCCGCAACATCCCTCGCAAGGCCGCCTTCGAGATGTTGGTCACCGGTGACTTCGTCGATGCTGAGCACGCCCGGGAATTGGGCTTGGTCAACCGGGTGGCCGATCCGGACTCCCTCGACGACGAGGTCGACGCGCTGCTCTCACACATCGTGGCCAAGCCCCGCGCCGCCCTCGCGGTGGGAAAGGCGTTGTTCTACCGGCAGATCGAGACCGGTATCTCCGCCGCCTATGACGACGCCGGCGCGACGATGGCTGCCAACATGATGGATCCGTGCGCGCTGGAAGGTGTGCAGGCCTTCATTGAGAAGCGCCCACCCACGTGGGGGCGCTGACCGTTATTCTCGCCGCGTGACTTCGGAATGGTCGGTACACCGCCTCGGTGACCTCAGCGGCATGCGCATCATCGTGACGGGTGCAACCAACGGTGTCGGACTGGCCACGGCACGCGCCCTGGTTCGGGCCGGTGCGCACGTCATCCTGGCGGTACGCAACCTCGAGTTGGGGGCCCAGCGCGCCGCCGAGATCGGCGGGCAGACCGAGGTCGTCAAACTCGACCTGGCCGATCAGGCCTCGGTGCGGGCGTTCCCTGGCCTGTTCGACGGGGACGTCGACATCCTCATCAACAACGCCGGGGTGGTCACCACCACCCGCAGCGAGACCGTTGACGGGTTCGAGACGATGCTCGGCACCAACTTCCTCGGCCCGTTCGCGCTGACCAATCTGCTCTTCGAGCGGGTGCGCAAGCAGATCATCAACGTCGGATCCGACGGCCACAAGCAGGGGACGTTCGCGTTCGACGACCCGCATCTGCGCACGCACAAGTGGTCCTCGTTCCCTGCGTACGCGCGCTCGAAGCTTGCCGTGATGCTGTGGGGGCTCGAACTCGACCGGCGGCTGCGGGTGGCGGGCTCACCCGTCATCAGTCACCTGACGCACCCGGGTTGGGTGGCGTCCAACCTGTCGAATGTGTCCGACAAGAAGGTGATGGCGGCCTTCCACACCGTCGTGCAGTCGGCCGCAAACCGGCTGGGCAACGACATCGACGCCGGCGCTGCGACAACGCTCTACTGCATTGCCGAGCCGATCCCGCCCGGCAGCTACGTCGGTATCGACAGCAGGCTCGGCCTCAAGGGCGGCCCGACGTTGGCCGGGCGCTCCGCCGGTGCCTGCAGCTACGACGATGCCCGCAGACTCTGGGCGTTCGCCGAAAAGGAAACGGAGACAACGCTTCCGGTCTGACGACAAGAGGCCCATCCCGTCTGGGATGGGCCTCTTGTGTTGTTTGCTGTGATTAGGCGGTGCGGCGGATACCGCGCTTGAGCAACAGCTCGCGCTCCGACTCGCTCAGGCCGCCCCAGATACCGTAGGGCTCACCAACGGCCAGTGCATGTGAGCGGCAGTGGGCGATCACGGGGCAGCGGCGGCACATCTCCTTGGCGCGCATCTCGCGCTGCGCACGGGCCCGGCCGCGCTCACCGTCGGGGTGGAAGAACATCGATGAATCGACTCCCCGGCAAAGGCCTTGCATCTGCCAATCCCAGATGTCGGCGTTCGGGCCGGGTAGCTGCTGCGGCTGTGGCATTGGAAAACCCCTCTCCCCGCGCATCTTTCGAACGCGTGAGTTGTGGAACCGATCTGAGCCTGTCGCCGATGACTACTCGTGCCCACAAAATTAGGGGTGGCTTGCAAACGGAGTCAATAGTCGCGCGATGTGCTCAATCACATAACCGCAGCTTGAGAATTTACATCACGTTCATCATTGCGACCCACCGTCACCGGCTGAAGTGCTAACTCGCGCAGGGTCGTTGTGACACTTCCGTGATTTACCCAGGATGGGCTGCGCGCGATTTCCTAGCAATCTATAGGTAGTTGACATGCGCGTAACACGGGGACCACAAACTGTTAACTGACGTCTTTGTTGGTTCGGATTGATACCGTCGGCCCGAGATGACTTCCACCACGTTAACGGCCGCGGCGTTCGGCTGCGATCCGGAACGCTGGCCGCTTCCCACCGCACAATCCCCGGAGGATCTGTGGTTGCGTGCCGTCGCCGCCGGCGGGCAGGGCCGCTACAGCAGTGCACGCGCCGACCTCGACGCGGTGCTGCGCACCACGGCGACCGGACCGCTGGCCGCGCTGGCGCTCAGCACCCACGCCTCCTTCCTTCGCCAACTCGGCGGCCACCGCCTTGCCCGCGGCTGGGACGGGCGCGCGCTCGCACTGGCCGCCGTGGCCGGCGACAGCCCGCGCGCACAGGAGGCCCGCATCGACGCTCTGATCGGGCTGGCCGCCGACGCCCTCGGCGTGGGCCGGCTTGCTCTCTCCCATGCCGTTCTGGACCGCGCCGCCGCGGAGCTCGCCAACACCGATGCGCCGCCGCCGCGGCTCGCGATCCGGCTGGAGTGGGTGCGCGCGGAACTGGCGATGGCGGGTGGGCAGGGGGACACCGCGCTGCGGCACGCTGAGCGCGGTGTTGAACTCGCCGAGTCAACCGGGCCCGCGCTGGTCCGCCATCGCATCAAGAGCGACGTCGTTCTCGCGGCAGCGCTGTGCAGTGCCGGGTTGCCGGAGCGCTCCCGAACGGTCGCCGATGCAGCGCTGGCCGACACGCTGACCCATGGCCTGATCCCGTTGCGATGGGCGCTGGCGTGTCTGCTTTTCGATATCGGAAGTACAACGCTTACGTCACAGCACGTCTCGGTGATCCGGGACGAATGTGCCGCCGTCATCACGCGGCGCGGCGGTCTGTGGAGCCCCGGCTAACGCCCGATCGCCAGGCTGGGCCGATATTGTCTAGCTCAATGGCTGCCAGGTAGAGCCCGCTTCGTAACGTTGGAGATATCGCCGTCGATGACAATTCCAGGAGATCGTCTCGACGCCGCCGTTGCTGAGGCTGTGGCCGGTAGCCGGGATGCGCTCCGGGAAGTGGTAGAGACCATTCGCCCCATCGTGGTCCGGTACATCCGGGCTCGTCTGGGGACCACGGAGCGAGTGGGCCTCTCAGCCGATGACGTCGCACAGGAGGTTTGCTTGGCCGCCATTCAGGCGCTGCCGCGCTACCAGGATCAGGGTCGCCCCTTCCTGGCCTTCGTGTACGGCATCGCTGCCCACAAGGTCGCCGACGCTCACCGCGCCGCGGCCCGTAACCGGTCCGACCCCACCGATGTGGTGCCGGAGCGGTACTCGCTGGAAGCGGGTCCCGAGCAAATGGCGGTCCAGGCCGATACCTCGGAGCGGATGAACAGGCTCCTGCAGATCCTGCCCGACAAACAGCGCGAGATCCTGATCCTGCGCATCGTGGTGGGACTGTCCGCCGAGGAGACCGCCGACGCCGTCGGCAGCACCCCCGGTGCGGTGCGGGTCGCCCAGCACCGGGCGCTGGCCAAGCTGAAGTCCGAGATCACCGCGGCAGGCGGTGGCGACTATGCCTGATTTCGGTCGTAACTCCCGCAACGACGATCCGTCGCTGGATGCCATCGTGCGCAGCGACCAGTTCATCGATGCCCTGGCCAACGGCTACCAGCCGGCTGCCCAGGACCGGGCCGACGCCATGCTGGCGTCGCTGTTGGGCGAATGGCGCGATGAGACGCGCTGGCCGCCTGCGACTGGTCTGATCACCGAGCGGGACGCCGTGACCGCGCTCAACGCCGGCATCGTCGAGAAGCGCAACCAGCGCGGCTCCGGCCCGGGGCGCAGCTGGCGCGGCTTGAGCATCGTGGGCGCGGCGGCGGCCGGGGTGCTGGCGATCGGCGGCTTTGGTGCTGTCGTCTACGGCGCCGGTCCTGGTGATGCGCTGTATGGGCTGCACACCATGCTGTTCGGCGAGCCCAAGAATGTCCGCGAGGACCAGGTCGCCCTCGCCTCCGCCGCAGAGCAGCTCAAACAGGTTCAGCAGCTGGTCGAGCAGGGCGACTGGCCGGCCGCCCAGGCCAAATTGGTCGAGGTCAACAACCAGGTGGCCGGGGTCGCAGATGCGCCGCAGAAGCAGCAGGTTCTCGAGCAGTGGAACGAGTTGGCAGCCAAGGTCGTGCAGAAGGATCCGGCGGCCACCGTTCCGCCGGGTATCACCTTCACCGTGCCGCCCTCGGCAACCGAGCTGGTGCCCGCGGTCGTGACGCCATCGGAAGGGCCGGGAGTGCCACCGACCAGCGTGCCGGGTCTGCCGCCCATCACCATCTCGACCACGCCGGGCGAGCCCAGCGCGGTCGGTGGTCCGGGCCCGTCGGAGACGTCGTCGAGCACCGAGACCACGTCGCCCGCGCCGCAGAGCACGTCGACCACGGTCGCTCCCACGACCACGTCTACGACGACAGCTCCGACCACGACGGCCGTCCCCACGACGACGGCACCGTCGACCAGTTCGTCGGCACCGACCACGTCCGCGTCATCGACCACTTCGTCATCGCCGACCACGTCGGCGACGACCAGCGCACCGGCGACCAGCGCTGGGACCACGCCGACGAGCACCACCGCGACGACCACGACGAAGGCCGCGCCGACCACCACGACGACCACGACAACCGGAGCGGCTGCGGCCGCGCAGTCGCCGGCTTCGACCGCCGCCACCACGACATCGGTACTGGTCGAGCAGTCGGCGACCACGGCCGCCTCGACAGTGTCGGCACCGCCTGCGGCGTCGACACCCAGTGCGATCGCGACGGTGCCCTCGACGGCGGTTCAGGCTCCCAAGAGCCAACCGCAAATCGTGATTACCACCACTGTGGTGCCACTGCCGCTGCCCGCGGGGTAGCGGCGCCGGTTAACCGGCACCGGCAGATCAGACTCCGCTGGACTCAGCGGAAGCCGTCGTAGTCCGAGGTCGCCTCGTTCAGGGACGCGTCGGCGTAGCCCCGGCAGTAGTCCCACGTGACGTACGCGTCCGGTTCGGGATCGTAGGCCGGCTCGTGCGGGCGGACGGTGCCGTCGACGAGAAGCTGAAGTAGGTTGGCGCGCAACATGTCCCAGTCGTGGTAGTGGTCCTGCTGGCATTCGTCGCAGCAGACCACCAGTCCGCGGATGCCCTTGTGGGCGAGCAGGGCCTCATACACCGCCAGGTCGGCCAGATCAGCTTCCACCGCAGCACGTTCCTGGGGGTCCAGGGGCTGGCCGGGCTCCAGTGCATCGAGCGCCGCCGAGGGATCGCACGGGTCGTCGGCGAACGGATCTGGCGGCAGGCCTGGTGGAAGGTGGTCGCGCACGCCTCCACACTAGTCAGCACGGCGGGTATCGCGCCAGGGAACACCACCCCAAGCCGATAGGATGGTGCTCTCATTCCGCCAGCTGATGGGGGCCCCACCGATGTCCATTGCCGAAGGCAGCACCGGCCGCATCGACGGTCTCGCCGCGCGTCTGTCAGGCCTGGTCGATGACCCGGTCTTCACCGGCGGTGACGATCCGAACAAGGTCGCGATGCTGGGCCTGACGTTCGATGACGTGCTGCTGTTGCCGGCGGCCTCCGACGTCGTGCCCGCCAACGCCGACACGTCCAGCCAGCTCACCAAGAAGATCCGGCTGAAGGTGCCGCTGGTCAGCTCGGCCATGGACACCGTGACCGAGGCCCGGATGGCCATCGCGATGGCCCGCCAGGGCGGCATGGGCGTGCTGCACCGCAACCTGTCGATCGCTGAACAGGCTGGTCAGGTCGAGATGGTCAAGCGCTCCGAGGCCGGGATGGTCACCGACCCGGTCACCTGTTCGCCGGACAACACGCTGGCTGAGGTCGACGCCATGTGCGCCCGCTTCCGCATCTCGGGTCTGCCGGTCGTCGATGCCCAGGGGTCGCTGGTCGGCATCATCACCAACCGCGACATGCGCTTCGAAGTCGATATGAGCAAGCCGGTGGCGGAAGTCATGACCAAGTCACCCCTGATCACCGCCCAAGAAGGCGTGAGTGCCGACGCGGCACTGGGCCTGTTGCGCCGCAACAAGATCGAGAAGCTTCCGATCGTCGACGGCCACGGCCGGCTGACCGGGCTGATCACCGTCAAGGACTTCGTCAAAACCGAGCAGCACCCGCTGGCCACCAAGGACAGCGACGGCCGGCTGCTGGTCGGTGCGGCCGTCGGTGTCGGTGACGACGCCTGGGACCGCGCCATGGCGCTGGCCGACGCCGGCGTCGACGTGCTGGTGGTCGACACCGCACACGCGCACAACCGGCTCGTGCTGGAGATGGTCGGCAAGGTCAAGGCCGAGGTCGGTGACCGGGTCGAGGTCATCGGCGGCAACGTGGCCACCCGCGGTGCGGCGGCCGCTCTGGTCGAGGCCGGCGCCGACGCCGTCAAGGTCGGTGTGGGCCCCGGTTCCATCTGCACCACCCGCGTCGTCGCGGGCGTCGGTGCACCTCAGATCACGGCGATCCTGGAAGCCACCGCGGCCTGTGCACCGCACGGTATCCCGGTGATCGCCGACGGTGGCCTGCAGTACTCCGGTGACATCGCCAAGGCATTGGCCGCGGGTGCCTCCACCGCCATGCTCGGCTCACTGCTGGCCGGCACCGCCGAGGCGCCCGGCGAATTGATCTTTGTGAACGGAAAGCAGTTCAAGAGCTACCGCGGCATGGGGTCACTGGGTGCCATGCAGGGCCGGGGTGCGGCCAAGTCGTACTCCAAGGACCGCTACTTCCAGGACGACGTGCTGTCCGAGGACAAGCTGGTGCCCGAGGGCATCGAGGGCCGGGTGCCGTTCCGTGGCCCGCTGGCCACCGTCATCCATCAGCTCACCGGCGGCCTGCGCGCCGCCATGGGCTACACCGGTGCGGCGTCCATCGAGGGGCTGCAGCGCGCGCAGTTCGTCCGCATCACCGCGGCGGGCCTCAAGGAGAGCCATCCGCACGACATCACGATGACTGTCGAAGCTCCCAACTACTACGCCCGCTAGGGGTTCCTCGAATGCGTGACATGGTGGAAATCGGCATGGGCAGGACCGCCCGCCGCACGTACGAACTCGACGACATCAACATCGTGCCGTCCCGTCGTACTCGCTCGTCGCAGGACGTGTCCACGGCCTGGCAACTCGACGCCTACCGGTTCGAGATCCCCGTCGTCGCCCACCCGACCGACGCGCTGGTGTCCCCGGAGTTCGCCATCGAACTGGGCCGTCTTGGTGGTCTCGGGGTGCTCAACGGTGAAGGTTTGATCGGCCGGCACGCCGACGTGGAAGCCAAGATCGCCGAGGTGATCGAGGCGGCCGCCAAGGAGCCCGAGCCCTCGACCTCGATCCGGATGTTGCAGCAATTGCACGCAGCGCCCCTGGATCCCGAGCTGCTCGGTGCGGCGGTGGCCCGCATCCGGGAGGCCGGGGTGACCACGGCGGTACGGGTGAGCCCCCAGAACGCTCAGTTACTCACCCCGACGCTGGTGGCCGCCGGTATCGATCTGCTGGTCATCCAGGGCACCATCATCTCCGCCGAACGGGTGGCGAACGACGGTGAGCCGCTGAACCTCAAGACGTTCATCTCCGAGCTCGACGTGCCGGTGGTCGCCGGTGGGGTGCTGGATCACCGCACCGCGCTGCACCTGATGAGAACCGGAGCAGCCGGGGTGATCGTCGGCTACGGGTCCACCTCCGGGGCCACCACCAGCGACGAGGTGCTGGGTATCAGCGTTCCGATGGCGACCGCGATCGCCGACGCGGCCGCGGCCCGCCGCGAGTACCTCGACGAGACCGGTGGTCGCTACGTGCACGTACTGGCCGACGGCGACATTCATACCTCCGGCGACCTGGCCAAGGCCATCGCCTGCGGCGCCGACGCGGTGGTGCTGGGAACCCCGCTGTCGGCGTCGGCTGAGGCGCTCGGTGACGGCTGGTTCTGGCCGTCGGCCGCTGCGCATCCGTCGCTGCCGCGCGGCGCGCTGCTGCAGGTGGCAGTCGGGGAGCGGCCGTCGCTGGACCGGGTGCTCAACGGGCCGTCCGATGACCCGTTCGGCTCGCTGAACCTCGTCGGCGGGTTGCGTCGCTCGATGGCCAAGGCCGGGTATTGCGATCTCAAGGAGTTCCAGAAGGTCGGCCTCACGGTCGGAAGCTAATTCCGGTCGCCTCGCCACAGCAGTGGTGAAAACGTGAGTTCGACTGGTTTGGTCGATTATGGCCTCTCGGGGCCCGATGCACAGCTATCGAGATGGTATAACGGTTTAACGAAATGGCGTCCGGCTGACGGCCGGAGGGGCGTTCGCCGCCCATGGCGTTTCGGCCTATTCGATGCGCCAGTTGACGATCAGTGCATGCGTGGATGAGGTGCCTTGTGTCTACCCCGTTGGTTCTGAGCGCCCTATGAGCATCGCTCTGTTGTTGGACATGGCGCAGGGTGGCAGCTTGGCCGACCCTGACCTCACCGCAATCGTGTCAGGAGAGCTGCGGCTGTCGGTGGCCGAGCTCAGCGCGCTGGCCGACGGCGGTGCAGGCGTGGTGGCGGTATCCGGTGCCGAGCACGTCGCGTACGTCGGCACCGGCGGCGCGATGTTGCCCCTGTTGCTGTTCGCCTCGGCTCGTGCGGCGGTTCCGTTCACCCCCCTCAATTACCGGCTCTCCGCAGAGAACCTGCGGACGTTGATCGGTAGGCTGCCGGAACCCTTGGTGGTTGTCGACGATGAATACCGCGACGCGGTCGGGGACTGCGGTCGGCAGGTCATCACTTCGGCTGAGTTTCTCAACGCCGCCCGAACCGGTGATCCGCTGGCCGACGCGGCTGGGCCGGATCCTGACGCCGTGGCGGTGGTTTTGTTCACCTCCGGTACTACGTCAGCACCGAAAGCTGTTGAGCTGTCACACAATAACTTGACCAGCTACATCATGGGGACGGTCGACTTCGACTCCGCCGAGCCTGGTGACGCCTCACTGATCTGTGTTCCGCCGTACCACATCGCCGGGGTGTCGGCGGCGTTGTCGAATCTGTACGCCGGGCGCAGGATGGTCTACCTGACCGCATTCGACGCCGGTGAATGGGTGCGCCTGGTCGACGGCGAGAGCGTCACGTCTGCGACCGTTGTCCCCACGATGCTCGATCGCATCGTCACGGAGCTTGAAGCGGCGTCCAGTACGCTTCCGACGTTGCGTTCACTGGCCTATGGTGGCTCGAAAGTCGCATTGCCCCTGGTACGTAAGGCGCTGAGGCTGCTGCCCGATGTCGGCTTCGTCAACGCCTACGGGCTGACCGAGACCAGTTCGACGATCGCGGTGCTGACGCCAGATGACCACCGGGTGGCGTTTTCTTCCGAACACCCAGATGTGGTGCGGCGGTTGGGCTCGGTGGGTCGTCCGGTGCCCACGATCGAGGTTCAGATCCGCGGCGAGGACGGCACGGTCCTCGGTCCGAACGAGACTGGTGAGCTGTTTGTCCGCGGTGAGCAGGTTTCCGGCCGGTACACCGGGATCGGCTCGGTCCTCGACGACGAGGGCTGGTTCCCGACGAAGGACGTCGCATACCTCGACGCGGATGGCTATCTCTTCATCGGCGGTCGATCCGACGACACCATCATCCGCGGTGGCGAGAACATCGCGCCTGCGGAGATCGAGGATGTGCTTGTCGAGCACCCGGATGTCCACGAGTGCGCCGTGGTCGGTGTCGAGGATCCCTCATGGGGGCAGATCATCGTCGCCGTCGTGGTTCCCGCGGCCGGGTCGACGCCTGACGTCGAGGCCGTGCGCGAGTTCGTCCGCTCCCAGCTGCGAGGATCGCGGACCCCCGATCGCGTCGTGTTCCGAGAGGAGCTGCCCGCCAACGCCACCGGCAAGGTGCTGCGGCGTGACCTCGTGCGCGAGCTCAACGAATCTGTAAAGGAGCCAGTGTGATCAAGAACGGCAGTCGCCTGCAGAGCCAGGTGTGCGATACCCAGGTCATTGTGGTGCGCAGCACCGAGGCGCTCGACGACCTCCGAATCGGTGGCGCCCCGGCGGTTCCGATCGGCTCGCAGAAGAGTGGCGACGTCGTCCTGGACGATGCGTTTGCGGCCGGCGCGCTGATGGGCAAGCGCTACGTGCATACCGACGGCGCCGAGCTGCTGGTCACCAAGGCTGGAAAGGGTTCGCTCAGCGTGGGCACGACGCTGCTGGAACTCAAGGAAGCGAAGCCGCTTCCCGCCAGCGACTGATCAGTGGGGCAGCAGGTGACTGCCTAGGGTTGTTGCGGCGCTGCACTTCTCGACGAACGATTGCGTGTAGAGCTTGCCGGCCTCGGTTCGGGTCGATGGTTAGCGAACCGCCGGATCGGCGGTCAGGCCCTCCAGCGTTGCTCGTTCGGCTTCGGTCCATGGGCGGGAGCGCTGCTCGGCCGGATCGAGCACGACCTGCACCGTGCGCACCGTCGCGCACTCGCGCCCGGTGTCGGTCGCGATGGTGTTCAGCGTGGTGAACGACGTTCGACCAATCGATTCCACTCGCGAGGTCACCGCCAGGACGTCGGTCACCAGAACGGAGCTGTGGTAGTCGATGGAGTTGTGCACGACCACGATGTGCTTCGACGCCTCCGGGAGCGCGGCGTGCAGAAAACGTGCCCGGGCCTCTTCTGCATAGACCAGGAACACGTTGTTGTTGACGTGGCCAACTGGATCCAGATCGGTCCAGCGGGGCTCGATCCGAAGGGGCGGGGGCGGCGCTATCACGGCTAATAATCTACCGCAATAGATCGGGACTGGATGCGGGCCGATGCGGTGGAAATCCTGTTTCGGGTGCCCTCCACGAAGTGTGACCCTTTTGATTAGGCAGACTATTATGCTAATTCTGTGCTACAGAAGAAGATGGTGATCCGGTCGCGGCGGGCGGACTCATGACCGGCCCGTTGACCGGACTGCGCGTGGTCGAACTGGCTGGGATCGGTCCCGGGCCGCATGCCGCGATGGTCCTCGGCGACCTCGGTGCCGACGTTGTGCGCGTCGAGCGTCCGGGTGGAGAGCCGATGCCCGCGAATGACCTCACGCTACGCAGTCGGCGCATCGTCGTCGTCGATCTGAAGAGCGACGAGGGCCGCGAGGTGGTGCTGCAACTCGTTGCCAGAGCCGACGTTCTGATCGAGGGGTATCGACCGGGCGTCACCGAGCGACTCGGATTGGGCCCCGAAGACTGCGCCAAGGTCAACGAGCGACTGGTCTACGCCCGGATGACGGGGTGGGGACAGGACGGTCCCCGTGCCCAGCAGGCCGGGCACGATATCAACTACATCTCCGTCAACGGCATCCTGCATGCCATCGGTCGCGCGGGGGAAAAGCCGGTGCCGCCCTTGAATCTCGTGGGCGACTTCGGTGGCGGGTCAATGTTCCTGCTGGTCGGGATCTTCGCGGCATTGTGGGAACGTCAGACTTCGGGCAGGGGACAGGTGGTCGACGCCGCCATGGTCGACGGGTCGTCGGTGCTGGCGCAGATGATGTGGAGCATGCGAAGCCTGGGTGTGTGGAATGACGCCCGGGGCGTGAACCTGCTCGACGGTGGAGCGCCGTATTACGACACCTATGAGACGGCCGATGGCAAGCATGTTGCGGTCGGCGCGATCGAGCCGCAGTTCTACGCTCAACTGGTGGCTGGTCTGGGCCTGGACTCGGCGGGTCTGCCCGCCCAGAATGACGTAGCGCGCTGGGGGGAGCTGCGGGCCACGTTCGCTGAGGCCTTTGCTGCCAAGGATCGTGATCACTGGGCCAACGTCTTCGACGGCACCGACGCGTGCGTGACTCCGGTGTTGAGCTTCGGTGAGGCAGAAACCGAAGCGCATCTCGTCGCGCGCCAGACATTGTTCGGGCAGGCCGCGAATCTGCAGCCGATGCCTGCGCCCCGGTTTTCCCGCAGCGACCCCGGCGCGCCGACCGCTCCTGGCCTCGAAAAGGCCGAAGCGGCAACTGTTCTGCGGGAATGGGATCGGTAGTACCAGCGAAAGGGATTCAGTGCCCAACTTGCTTGATGGTGTGCGGGTTGTCGAATCTGCGGTCTTGCTCAACGGTGACACCGTGGGCATGCTGCTCGGCGATCTTGGCGCCGACGTCATCAAGGTCGAGTCGCCACCCGTCGGTGACTACCTGCGCTACTTTCTCGGACAGATCGTCCCGGGCGTCAGTGTTCCGCACGCTCAGGTCAACCGAAACAAGCGCTCGGTGTTGCTGAATCTCAGCGATGACTCCGACCGGGAGACGTTTTGGCGACTGATCGACACCGCCGACATCTTCGTGGACGGGAACCGTCCCGGTGTATGCGAGAAGTTGGGAGTGGGACCGGACGCGATGCGGGCCCGCAAGCCGAGCCTGGTCTATGTGCAGCACACCGGTTTTGGAGCCGTCGGCCCTTACGCGAACATTCCGACCCACGGGATGCTGATGAATGCGTTGGTGGGTGCCCACGCGGTGCGGCGCGGTGAAGACGGCCTGCTCGAGAGGGGATCCTTCGAACAGGACGGTGCCAATATGGGCGGGGAGGCCACCAGTGTTGGTGCTCTGCACGCCGCGCTCCATGCTGTGGCGGCGCTGTATCGGGCCAGGCAGACCGGCTTGGGCGCCTACATCGACGTCGCTGGGTCAGACGCAACCGCGATGACGGCGTGGATCGCATTGGCGTTGCAGCGCAACGATCATCGCATCACCGACCGATCTGGAATGGCCACCAGATCCGATGGTGAGATGAAGGGGTCGCGATACCAGTTCTATGAAACCGCCGACGGCAGGATTGCGCTGTTCGGCTGTATCGAGCAACGGTTCTGGGACAAATGGGCGGCGGCGGCGGGGCGCGAGGACCTGGTCGGGCGGCAGGCGGACACGTCCAACGGCTCGGTCGACTGGGGCGACGACGTCGAACGCCACCTGGTTGCCGAAGTGATTGCCACCAAGACGTTGGACGAGTGGTTGGCTCTGGCCGCCGAGCACGGCTTCGCACTCGGTGCAGCCCATCAGAGCATCGAGGAGGTCGCCGCTGATCCGCATATCGCTGGCCGCAATGTCTTCGTAGAGGGTGAGCACCCGGTGGCCGGCCCGATCTCCTACGTCGGTTCGGCCGCGATCGTCGACGGCGAACCCTTCGTGGTGCGCCGCCATGCTCCCGCGCCGGGTGAGCACACCGAAGAGGTGCTTGCCGAGCTGGCCGGCGACCGGGGCTGAACGCTCGACCGAAGTGACGAAGGCGGGACGTTAGGCGTCCCTCTCTAGCTTGTTACCCGTCAGTAAGTTCATACTGGACCGATGGAACCGGATTTCGACGTTCTCATCATCGGTTCGGGCTTCGGCGGCAGCGTCAGTGCGCTGCGGCTGACCGAGAAGGGCTACCAGGTCGGCGTGCTGGAAGCGGGCCGGCGGTTCGCTGACCACGAGTTCGCCAAGACGTCCTGGCGGCTCCGTGAGTTCCTGTGGGCACCCCGGCTGGGCTGCTACGGCATCCAGCGCATCCACCTGCTGCGCAACGTGATGATCCTGGCCGGAGCCGGTGTCGGCGGTGGATCGCTGAACTACGCCAACACCCTCTACATCCCGCCGGACCCGTTCTTCAACGATCCGCAGTGGAAGACCATCACCGACTGGCGCGCCGAACTCATGCCGCACTACGACCAGGCCCAGCGGATGCTCGGCGTGGTCAAGAACCCGACCTTCACCGACGCCGACCGCATCATGAAGGAAGTGGCCGACGACATGGGCGTCGGCGATACTTTCACGCCCACCCCGGTCGGGGTGTTCTTTGGCCCGAACGGGGAGAAGACCCCGGGCAAGACGGTGCCCGACCCGTACTTCGGTGGTGTCGGCCCGGCCCGCACCGGCTGCATCGAGTGCGGCGAGTGCATGACCGGGTGCCGACACGGCGCCAAGAACACCCTGGTCAAGAACTACCTGGGACTCGCCGAAAAAGCTGGGGCGCAAGTCTTTCCGATGACCACCGTCACCGGGTTCGAGCAGCGGGCCGACGGCATCTGGGAGATCCACACCGTGCGTACCGGCCGGTGGGCCCGCAAGCACGCCCGCACGTTCACCGCCGGGCAGCTGATCCTGGCAGCCGGTACCTGGGGCACCCAGAACCTGCTGTTCAAGATGCGCGACGGCGGCAAGCTGCCGAAGCTGTCGGACAAACTCGGCGTCCTGACCCGCACCAACTCGGAGTCCATCGTCGGCGCCGGGCGGCTGGAGGCCCGCCCCGACCTGGACCTCACCCACGGCGTGGCCATCACGTCGTCGATCCACCCGAGCCCGGACACCCACGTCGAGCCCTGCCGCTACGGCAAGGGCTCCAACGCCATGGGCCTGTTGCAGACGCTGATGACCGACGGCCCAGGGCCGCAGGGCACCGACGTGCCGCGTTGGAAGCAGCTGTTCCTCAACGCCGGTGAAGACCCGCGCGCCATGCTGCGGATGCTCTCGCCGCGACGCTGGAGCGAGCGCACCATGATCTCGCTGGTGATGCAGCACCTGGACAACTCCATCACCACCTACACCAAGCGCGGGGTGCTCGGCCTGCGCCGGATCACCAGCAAGCAGGGGCACGGCGAGCCGAACCCGACGTGGATCCCGGTCGGCAACGAGGTCACCCGGCGCATCGCCGAGAAGATCGACGGCGTGGCCGGCGGCACCTGGGGCGAGCTGTTCAACATCCCGCTCACTGCGCACTTCCTCGGCGGCGCCGCGATCGGCGACAGCGCCGAGCATGGCGTGATCGACCCCTACCAGCGGGTCTACGGCTATCCGACGCTGCACATCATGGACGGCGCGGCCATCTCGGCCAACCTCGGCGTCAACCCGTCACTGTCCATCACCGCCCAGGCCGAGCGCGCCACCTCGTTGTGGCCCAACCACGGCGAGGACGATCTACGGCCCGTCCAGGGACAGGCCTACCGGCGGCTGGAGCCGATCGCCCCGAAGAATCCGGTGGTCCCGGTCGACGCCCCGGGCGGCCTGCGTCACCTGCCGATCACGCCGGTCAACTCGGCGGGCTGAGCGCTCGGGGACCGCACCACTAGACTGAGCGGGTGACAGCTGAGCACGCCACATCCCCTCGTCCTGTCCTGGTGGTCGACTTCGGTGCCCAGTACGCCCAGTTGATCGCCCGCCGCGTGCGCGAGGCCCGGGTGTTCTCCGAGGTCATCCCGCACACCGCGACCGTCGAGGAGATCAAGGCCAGAAACCCGCAGGCCGTCGTGCTCTCCGGCGGGCCGGCCAGCGTGTATGCCGAGGGTGCTCCACAACTGGACCCGGCGCTGTTCGACCTTGATGTGCCGGTGTTCGGCATCTGCTACGGCTTCCAAGCCATGGCGCAGGCGCTCGGCGGCACCGTCGCCCATACCGGCAGCAGTGAGTACGGCCGCACCGAGATGGAAGTTCTTGGCGGAGAACTGCATTTGGGCCTTCCCGGTAAGCAGCCGGTGTGGATGAGCCATGGCGACGCGGTGACGTCGGCGCCCGAGGGGTTCGAGGTCGTCGGGGTGAGCGCCGGTGCGCCGGTGGCCGCCTTCGAGAACCGTGCCCGCCGGTTGGCCGGTGTGCAATACCACCCCGAGGTCATGCACAGCCCGCATGGTCAGCAGGTGCTCAGCCGGTTCCTGCACGACTTCGCCGGCATCGGAGCTGCCTGGACGCCGGCCAATATCGCCGAGACGCTCATCGAGCAGGTCCGCGAACAGATCGGTGACGGGAAGGCCATCTGCGGGCTGTCCGGCGGGGTGGACTCCGCGGTGGCCGCCGCGCTGGTGCAGCGGGCCATCGGCGACCGTCTGACCTGTGTGTTCGTCGACCACGGTCTGCTGCGCGCGGGGGAGCGCGCCCAGGTGCAGCGCGATTTCGTCGCCGCCACCGGAGCGCGGCTGGTCACGGTGGACGCTGAAGACCGCTTCCTGCAAGCGCTTTCGGGTGTGCACGATCCAGAAGGCAAGCGCAAGATCATCGGTCGCGAGTTCATCCGTGCTTTCGAGGGCGCGGTGCGCGACCTGCTGGCCGAGGGCGACTCGGACGGTCACCCGGTGGATTTTCTGGTGCAGGGCACGCTGTACCCCGATGTGGTGGAATCCGGCGGCGGTGCGGGCACGGCGAACATCAAGAGCCACCACAACGTCGGCGGCCTGCCCGCCGACCTGAAGTTCAAGCTCGTCGAACCGTTGCGGCTGCTGTTCAAGGACGAGGTGCGGGCCGTCGGCCGCGAACTCGGTCTGCCTGAGGACATCGTTGCGCGCCAACCCTTCCCGGGGCCGGGTCTGGGCATCCGGATCGTCGGCGAAGTCACGGCGCCGCGGCTCGATACGCTGCGACGCGCGGATCTGATCGCGCGCGAGGAACTGACCTCGGCGGGCCTGGACGCCCAGATCTGGCAGTGCCCGGTGGTGCTGCTGGCCGACGTCCGGTCGGTGGGAGTGCAGGGTGACGGACGCACCTACGGCCACCCGATCGTGCTGCGGCCGGTGTCCAGCGAGGATGCGATGACCGCGGACTGGACCCGGGTGCCCTACGAGGTCCTCGAGCGCATCTCCACTCGCATCACCAACGAGGTGCCCGAGGTGAACCGGGTGGTCCTCGACGTCACCAGCAAGCCGCCGGGCACCATCGAGTGGGAGTAGCTCGTTAAGTCCTTGAGGCAGCGGCGATTTCGGTGATGGCCGCGTCCAGGATCCTGTCGAATTCGTCGTCGCTCTGCTGGGCGGTCAGACCCTCGGTGAGTGCGCGCGAGAAGCTGGCGATCACGCCGTGGTTGCGGGAGAGCCGCTCACAAGCCTCGGCGCGGGTGTAGCCACCGGAGAGTGCGAGCACCCGCATCACCTTCGGATGGTCGACCAGATCGCGGTAGCGGTCGTCGGTGTCAGGCAGCGTGAGCTTGAGCATCACCTGCTGATCGTCCCCGAGGCCACCGAGGTGATCGAGGATCGCGGTCGTGAGCTGGTCCTCGGCGGCGGCCTTGGCGGGGGAGTGGATGTCGACCTCGGGTTCGATGATCGGCACCAGACCGGCGGCCAGGATCTGGCCGGCGACCTCGAACTGCTGGTCGACGACGGCGTCCAGACCGGCGCCGGGACGTGTGATGACCGAGCGCATCTTGGTGCCGAAGATGCCGTTGTCCACGGCGCGGGCCAGCAGATCGTCCAGACCGCCGATGGGCTTCATCAGCTGTGCGCCGTTCTCCTCGGCGGCCAGTCCTTTGTCGACCTTGAGGATCGGCACCACCTTCTTGACGTTCCACAGATAGTCGGCGGTGGGTCGTCCCTCGATATCGCGGTCCATGGTCATCTCGAACAGGATCGCGGCCAGGATGCGGTCGCCGTCGAAGCTGGGGCTGGTGATGATCCGGGTGCGCATCTGGTGCACGAGGTCGAACATCTCCTCGTCCCCGGAGTAGGCGTCCTCGGGGATGCCGTAGAGCTTGAGTGCCTTGGGGGTGCTGCCGCCACTCTGGTCCAGCGCTGCGACGAAGCCGCTGCCGTGTGCGATCTTGTCGGCCTGTTCGGTGTTCATCTGATCCCCTTCCCCTGCGGGGCTCGACGTTGGGCTGCCCGCTGATTGCATGGTGCCAGCACCGGAGGCCGCGCCGCCGTCAGGGGTCGGTGGATCGCTTGACGCTGTCGGTGGGTGGGTGTTTACTCGCACTATCGAACATACTTTCGAGCATAGTGAACACCGATCCCAGCTGGAGGTGGGCGATGACGGCGGCGCTTGCCCGGGAGAAAGACCCGTATAAGCGTGCTGAGCAGCTACAACAGCTCCGCAAACAGATGGCGGCGGTGTCCGGGAAAGTGGGCGTCAGCCGACGGGGCGCCGAACCCGACGATCAGGTCATCCCGACGTCGGAAAGTTTGCTGCCGATCCCTGAATCGCTGGCTGGCCTGCTCCCTGGCGGGTTGCCGCGTGGGGCGGTGGCGGTGGTCTCCGGGGCCCGGTCGCTACCGGTGAGCATGGCCGCCGCGGTGAGCGCCGGCGGCGGCCATGTGGCCGTGGTCGGGGTGCCGGATTTCGGTCTGCTCGCCGCTGCGGAGATGGGGGCGGATCTGAGCCGGATCGCGGTGGTCCCCGATCCGGGTACCGATCCGGTCGAGGTGGCCGCGGTGCTGATGGACGGGATGGACCTGGTGGTGCTTGGCCTGGCCGGCGCGACGGTGAGCGCAACCCGCGCACGGGCCGTGGTGGCCCGGGCCCGCCAGAGGGGTTGCGCCCTGGTGGTCACCCGGGGGGACTGGCAGGGTGCCTCGATCCGGCTGGACGCCCGGGTGCGCGGCTATGAGGTGACCGCTGGGCGCAGCGGTGTGCCGGTGGCGGGGTGCGGGCGGATCAGCCGGGTGCGATTGTCCGTGCGGGCCGGTGGTCGGTCGGTCCGGTCGAGGACGGGCTGATGTGACCGCCCGGGTTCTGGCGATCTGGTGCATGGACTGGCCGGCGGTGGCCGCTGCGGTGGCCGTGGGCCTGGAGGCCACCGCGCCGGTGGCCGTCACCCTGGCCAACCGGGTGATTGCGTGTTCATCGGCGGCCCGCGCAGCCGGGGTGCGTCGCGGATTGCGGCGGCGCGAATCGCAGGCGCGCTGCCCGCAGTTGTATGTGGTGGCCGCCGACCCGGCCCGCGACGCACGTTTCTTCGAGGGTGTGACGGCCGCGGTCGACGAGGTGGTGCCCCGTGCTGAGGTGTTGCGGCCCGGCCTGCTGGTGCTGGCCGTGCGGGGTGCGGCCCGCTACTTCGGCTCCGAGCAGGATGCCGCCGAGCGTCTGGTCGACGCCGTTGCCGCAGCCGGTGCCGAATGCCAGGTCGGTATTGCCGACCAGTTGGGCACTGCGGTCTTCGCGGCCAAAGCCGGCCGGGTGATCGAGCCCGGCCAGGATGCGGCGTTCCTCTCGACGTTGTCCATCCGGCAGCTCGCCGCTGAACCGAGCCTGTCCGGTCCCGGCCGTGATGAGCTCGCGGACTTGTTGTGGCGCATGGGCATTCGTACGTTCGGTCAGTTCGCCGAATTCTCCCGTAGCGATGTGGCCTCCCGATTCGATGCCGACGCAGTGGCTGCTCATCGACTGGCCCGCGGGGAGCCGGTGCGCGGGCCGTCGGGCCGTGCGGTGCCTGCCGAACTCGATGCCGTGCTCACCTGCGACCCGCCCATCGACCGGGTGGACGCCGCCGCCTTCGCCGGGCGCGCGCTGGCCGCCGCGCTGCATCGCAGCCTGGAGTCGGCCGGTGTCGGGTGTACCCGGCTGGCCATTCACGCTGTCACCGCCAAAGGCGGGGAACTGACCCGGGTGTGGCGGTGTGCCGAACCGCTGACCGAGGATGCCACCGCCGACCGGGTGCGCTGGCAGCTCGACGGCTGGCTCAATCAGCGCCGCGCGCAGGACCGCCCCAACGCCCCGGTGACGCTGCTGCGGCTGCAGCCGGTGGAAGTCGTGTCCGCCGAGGCGCTTCAGCTTCCGCTCTGGGGCGGGGTGGGGGAGGAGGACCGGTTGCGGGCCCGCCGCGCGCTGGTCCGGGTGCAGGGCCTGCTGGGTCAGGAGGCTGTCCAGCTGCCGATGCTGTCCGGCGGCCGCGGCCCCGCCGAGCGGATCACCCTGACTCCGCTCGGTGACGAACAGGTGCCCAGAGCCGACCCGAACCGGCCGTGGCCCGGCCGGCTGCCCGACCCGGCTCCCACGGTGCTCCTCGATGATCCGGTGGAACTGCTTGATGCCCAGGGTAATCCGGTCAAGGTCACTGCGCGGGGGATGTTCACCGCCGAACCGGCACACCTGGACGGCCAGTACCCGGGCGAGTTGAGGTGGTGGGCCGGGCCGTGGCCGGTGGACGAACGGTGGTGGGATCAAGCAGAGCCGTCCCGCGCCGGTCGGACGGCGCGGGCCCAGGTGCTGGTGGGGGAGGAGCCGGGCACCGCGCTGCTGCTGTGTTACCGGCAGCGCCGGTGGTACCTGGAAGGGGTTTACGAATGACCCAGCGCCCGGGCGAAGGGTCCCACCCGTTCGATGTAGAGGTCGAAGAACGCCGCCGGGTCCACCTCGACACCGATGTGCGCGTTGGGTTCCCGGCCCCAATGCCGGCTCCAGTCGGCGATCGTCATCGCCCGCGTCAGCGTGCCGGTCAGTTCCACGTCGACGGTCGCGGCCCGGGTCCCGATGATGCCAGGGTCCAGTGCCACCGCCGCTGCCAGCGGGTCGTGCAGGTGAGCCAGAAAGCCCTCGCCCTGGTCGAAGTGGAACTCGAAGTAGAAGCGCATCGCATCTTCGAGCGCGCGGATCAGTGGGTTGTCGGCCACCGACCGGGTGCCCCTCGAGTCGAGCACGCTCATCGTCACCGACGCCGACTCCGCCGCTCCGGCCAGCCGGCTCAGAATCGCCGGGGTCAGTGCGATGTTCTCGGTGAGGTTCAGGCCGCATACGATCGGAAGTTGATGCGGTTCAATCGCATTCGACTCCACAGCCCGCCCCCACGCGGCGAACACCTCGGCAGCGGCCTCCGGGTCGACGCTGATGTTCCACTCCGCCACCGGCGTGGTGTTACCGCGGTAGTCGAACGAACCGCCCATGATCACCAACCGCCGCAGCAGCGACGGCAGGTGTGGTTCGGCACGAACGGCCAGTGCCAGATTGGTCAGCGGGCCGGTCACCAGACCGATCAGCTCACCGGGGCGGCCGTGCGCGGCCCGCACCCAGGCTTCGGCGGAGTCATACGACGTGAGTTCACGGCTGTGCGTGGGGAGTTCGGCGTACCCGAGGCCCCCGGGTCCGTGCGTGTCCTCTGCGGTGCGCATGGTGTCCGCCAGTGGCTCGCCGGCTCCCCGCGAGACCGGAATGTCACCGGCCCGGCACAGTTCGAGCAGCCCGAGGTTGTTGCGGCAGACCTGGTCGACATCGACGTTGCCACCGGTGGAGGCGATACCGACCAGGTCGGCATCGGGACTGGCGAGCAGGTAGACCAGTGCCATCGCATCATCGACACCGGTGTCCACATCGGCGAACACAGGCAGCCGTGCTGTCGTGTTCCGGGCCGTCGTCACGGCGGTAACGTTACCGTCAGCCGGCCGCGGCCACCTCGTCGCGGAACCAGTCCGGCCACTCCCGCTTCTCGAACGTCGTCGCGTCGACGCAGACGTGGATCATCGTCGCCTCGGCCACCACATCGGTTCCGCGCCGGATCGCGTAGGTGCTGCGCAGCGAGGTGCGACCCGGCTGATCGAGGGCGACCTCGACCACCAGCTCCTCGTCGAACCCGGCGGGCAATCGGAACTGCAGCTCGGCGGCGGCGACCACCACGTCGATACCGCGATCCACCAGAACCTGGATACCTCCGACCACACCGCGCAGCGCCTCGGTGTGGGCCATGTCGATCCAGGTCAGGTAGTGACCGTTGAACACCCGGCCCTGCATGTCACACTCCACGTAGCGCACCCGCAACGGCATGCTGAATCTGGCCACGCCGAATCCTAGAACGCCGAAATCCTAGAAGTCGGTGATGCCGTCCCAATCGACCAGCGTCCACCCGATGTAGGGGTTACCGGTGATCACCACTCGGCCGGTGTTGGGCAGCGGGTGGTCGGTGGCCAGGCTGTCCTTGGCGTTGCGCACGTTCAGCAGCGTCCACAACATGATCGAGGCGGCGCTGGAGAACGCGACCGGCTTGGTGTCACCGCTGTCGTAGATGCGCTGCACCGCCGAGGTGAACTTACCGTTGAACTCCGTGCCGCTCACCGATCCCGGAATGGAGAAGTTGGTGAAGCCGCGCATCCAGTCCATCGGCGCCACCAGGTAGGTCGCGGCCGCCTTGTCCATGTTGTCGCCGTTGAACCAGCCCGCGGAGATCTCGTTGAGCCCGGGCAACACGTTGACCGGTTTGCCCAACGCCTTGGACATCGGGTCGGCGGTCTGTTGGGTCCGGACCATCTCTGAGGCGTAGATGCCGTCGTAGTCATTGCCCTTGAGCCGGTTGGCCACCGCAATCGCCTGCTGCTGGCCGGCCGGTGTCAGCGACGGGCCGGGCACCAAGGTGTCGATGATCCCGTCCTTATTGGCCTGGGACTCCCCATGCCGGATGAATGTCAGTGTGATCGTGCGTTCCTTGGGACCTGACGAGCCGCAGCCCGCGACGAGAACAGCCGCCAGCAGTGCGGCAAGAACCGCGACAAGAGTTCGCACACCCGAGCGTTGCATGCCAACAGCCTGCCCTGTCTGAGGCCCCGGTGTGTGAGATTTTCGGTAGTGCGACCATTTCTCGGTAGTACGAAGACTGAGTCCATCACCAACCCAGGAGTGGCGCTATGGCCCTTGACCCCACGGCAATCGGAGCAGTGACCGAACCTCAAATCTTCGAGTGGACCGAACGCGACACCCTGCTCTACGCCGTCGGCGTGGGCGCCGGTGTCGACGATCTGGCCTACACGACCGAGAACAGTCACGACATCCCCCAACAGGTGCTGCCTACCTTCGCCGTGATCTGCTGCCCCGGCTTTTCCGCGGTGGGCAAGGTGGGAACCTTCGACTTCGGCAAGTTGCTGCACGGTTCGCAGGAGATCCGGCTGCACAAGCCGCTGCCACCTGCTGGCTCGTTGTCGGTGGTCGGTGAGGTGATCGACGTCCAGGACAAGGGTGAAGGCAAGAACGGCATCGTCATGTTGCGGGACATCGGATCTGACCCGGTCACCGGTGAAGTCGTCGTCGAGACGACGGCGACCGCGGTGATCCGCGGGGCCGGCGGGTTCGGGGGTGAGCCCGGTCAGCGCCCGCCCGCCCCGGAGTTCCCCGACCGCGACCCCGACGTCCGGGTCGTGATGCCAACCCGGGTCGACCAGGCCCTGATCTACCGGCTTTCCGGTGACCGCAACCCGCTGCACAGCGATCCCTGGTTCGCCCGCGAGCTGGCCGGCTTCCCGACGCCGATCCTGCACGGGCTGTGCACCTACGGCTTCGCCGGACGTGCCCTGCTGGGCGAACTTGCCGGCAACGACTCCTCGAAGCTGACGGCGGTCGCCGCACGGTTCTCCTCCCCGGTGTTCCCCGGGGAAACGCTGACGACGTCTATCTGGCGCACCGAGGCGGGCAAGGCCGTTTACCGCACCGAGGCCGCTGGGCCGGACGGCTCCAACAGCCGAGTGGTCCTCGACGACGGAGCCGCCGAGTACCTCGACTGAGCGCGGCGCCGGCAGTACCGCTAGCCGACCGCGCCGCCGACCAGGTGGCCGATCCCGAAGGTGATCGCCATGGCCAGTGCGCCGCCGATCACCACCCGTTGGATCGCGCGGCCGGCGTCGGCGCCGCCGAGGCGGGCGCTGAGCCAGCCGGTGACTGCCAGCGCGATGAGCACCGCGGCGAAGGTGATCGGAATCCGAGTCGACGGCGGCGGCAGCAGGATGGCCAGCATCGGCAGGATCGCCCCGACGGTGAACGCAATGGCCGACGAGATCGCGGCCTGCCACGGATTGGTCAGCTCCTCGGGGTCGATGCCGAGTTCGATGTCGATGTGCGCGGCGAACGCGTCGTGGTCGGTGAGTTCCTCGGCCACCGTGCGGGCGGTGGCCGGTGTGAGGCCTTTGGCTTCGTAGAGTGCGGCCAGTTCATCGAGTTCGGCGGCGGGCTGAGTGTCCAGCTCCCGGCGCTCCTTCTGCAGCAGCGCCTTCTCGGTGTCGCGCTGGGTGCTCACGGACACGTACTCGCCCAGGGCCATCGACAGCGCGCCGGCAGCCAGGCCGGCGATGCCCGCGGTGAAGATCGGATCGCGGTCGGTGGTGGCGGCCGCGACGCCGACGACGATGCCGGCCACCGACACGATCCCGTCGTTGGCACCGAGCACGCCGGCCCGCAGCCAGTTCAGCTTGCTGCCGATCGCGCCGTGATGCGGCTCAGCCGGATGTAGTTGGGGCTCTGGCGTGTCCGGTGTCTCGCTCACGGGGAAAGCGTAGGTCCTTGGCCGTACGCCCGCGCGATGTCGGGCGAGTCGGCCCAACCGGAATATGTGGGGCGTTGCGGCCAGCCATCGGGGGAGTCCTGCCATTCTTCCTGGCGGCCCCAGGGAAGTACGTCGATGAGACCGAAAGAGTGGCTGAGCTGTTCGGTGCCACGGCCATTGGTGTGCCATGTCCGGTACACCCGATCCGCACTGTCACGTAAGAAGACGTTCACCGCGAAACCGCCACCGGGGCCGGCGTCGACGTCGGTGCCGAACGAACTCTGGGCCGAGGAGTACCAGTCCATCTGGTTGCCGACCCTCGCCTTGTAGGCCATGGCTTCCTCGATCGGCCCGTTGGTGACGATCACGAAGCGGGCGTCGTAGTTGGCCAGGAACTCCAGTCGGGTGAACTGTGAGGTGAACCCCGTGCAGCCCGGGCACTGCCATTGCGCGCCGTCGCTCCACATGTGGTGGTAGACGATCAACTGGGAGTGGCCGTCGAATACCTCGGCCAGCCTGATCGGTCCGTCCGGCCCGATCAGGGTGTAGTCGGGCAGTTCCACCATCGGCAGCCTGCGCCGTTGGGCGGCGATGGCGTCGAGTTCACGGGTCGCGGCCTTCTCCCGGGCGCGCAGGTCATCGAGCGCGGCGCGCCAGGTCTGTTGGTCGACCACGGGTGGCAGGGCGGACATAGCGGCTCCTCACTGTCGGGTGTCAGAAGTGTTGACCACCTCGGTATTGACCGCCGTGCTCGCCAAAAATCATCGCGGGGCAAGCCCGGACAGCGATGGGGGCAGCGGACGCTGATGTAGGACACCCAGGCGCTGGGTGGCACGGGTGAGCGCGACGTAGAGTTCGGCGGCGCCGCGCGGCCCGTCGGCCAGGATGAGGTCGGGCTCCACCACCAGCACCGCGTCGAACTCCAGGCCCTTGGTCTCCGACGGCGCGACCGCACCCGGCACGCCCGGTGGTCCGATCACGACGCTGGTGCCCTCGCGGTCGGCCTCGGCCGCGACGAATTCGTCAATGGCAGAAGCCATCTCCTGTTCGCTCACCTGCCGGGACCAGGGGGCAACGCCGCACGCACGCACCGACTCCGGTGGGCGGACATCGGGGGCGAACTCGGCGAGCACCGCGGCCGCCACCGCCATGATCTCGGCGGGCGTGCGGTAGTTCACCGACAGCGACCGGTAGATCCAGCGGTCGGGTACATAGGGTTCCAGCATCTGCGCCCATGATGTCGCGCCCGCCATGGACCGTCGTTGGGCGAGGTCGCCGACGACGGTGAACGACCGGCTCGGGCAGCGCCGCATCAGCACCCGCCAGTCCATCTCCGAGAGCTCCTGGGCTTCGTCGACCACCACATGCCGGTAGGTCCAATCCCGGTCGGCGGCGGCGCGTTCGGCAAGATCGCGGTAGTCGCGCTCGGTGAAGCGTTCGGCGAGGCCCTCGGCGTCGATCAGATCCTGCGCCAGCAGGTGGTCTTCGTCGTCCATGAGATCCTCGTGGGCGACCATGTTCTCCAAAACGCCTCTGGCGTAGTCGGTTTCTTCCCGGAGTGCCTGTGCGGCGGCGTCGTCGGCCGCCTTGTCACGGCCCAGCAGATCGACCAATTCGTCGAGCAACGGCACATCCGAGGTTGTCCAGGCGTCGCCGACTTCCCGATGCAACGCCGGGTCGGCACCGGCGGCGCGCAACCGCTCGGGCGAGCTGTACAGCTCGGCCAACAGCTCGTGCGGCTCGAGGACCGGCCAGAGTTGATCGAGGGCCGACAGGAACCGCTCATTGTCTTCGAGGTCGGCGAGCAGGTCCGCCCTGACCTTCTCCCAGGCGTCCTTGTTCTCGCGGGTCAGCCAGCCGCGGCCGATCCGGGCGACCCCGCGCTCGGTCAGGACGTAGGTGACGATGTCGCGGAACACCGCACGAGCGGCGTTGTGGGGCAGTCCGCTTGCGCGGGCCTCGTCGATCGCCCACCCGGCGGTGTCAGCGGCGATCTGCATCGTCACATCACCCAGTGGGATCTCCAATGGTTGCTCGGGCACGCGTTGGCGGTCGGCGATCGCCGCCGCGAGGACGTCCAGCATCGCGCGAGAACCCTTGATGCGAGCGACATCTGGGGCGTCCTCGGCGGTGACGTGCAGACCGGGCAGGAGATCGCCGACCGTCATGAACACCACCTCGGATTCGCCGAGGGAGGGCAGCACCCGGCTGATGTGGTTCATGAACGCGTGGTTGGGGCCGACGACCAGCACCCCGTGCCGTTCGATCCGCTCCCGCTGGGTGTAGAGCAGGTACGCAACGCGATGCAGTGCCACCACCGTCTTGCCGGTGCCGGGTCCGCCCTCGATCACCAGCACCCCCGGGTGCTCGAGGCGGATGATCTCGTCCTGTTCGGACTGGATGGTCGCTACGATGTCGCGCATGCCCTCACCGCGGGGCGCGTTGACCGCGTACAGCAGTGCGGCGTCGCTGCTCAACGGACTGTCGTCACCCGCATCAGGGTCGGGCCTGCCGAAGACTTCGTCGGTGAAATCGAGCAGCCGGCGTCCCAGGGAGTGGAACTGGCGCCGCCGGCGCATGCCCTCGGGGCTGGCGGCGGTGGCGATGTAGAAGGCGCGGGCGGCCGGGGCGCGCCAGTCCAGCAGCAGTGTCTCGTGATCGTTGTCCTCGTCGAAGATCCCGATCCGGCCGACGTAGAGCCGCTCACCGTTCACCGCGTCCAGCCGCCCGAAGCACAATCCGTGGTCGGCGACGTCCAGCCGGGCGGCCAACCGGGCCAGCGCCCGCACCTCGGCGTCGCGGGCCACCAGCGTCCCGCCGTCCTGAACGTCGATCGGGCCGCCGAGTGCGGCGCGGTACTGGGCCCTAACCCGTCTGCGCTTGCCGTCCAGTCGGTCGTAGAGGTCCGTCAGGTAATCCTGCTCGGACTCCAGTTCACGATCGTGTGCCTGCGACGTCATACCCCTCATTTCCACGGTTGTGTCAGGCGAGTGTGCGGGACGACCCGGGCCTTGCCGCAAGCCCCCTGGTCGGCTATAGGTTGAAGTGGGAAGTCGATGGGGGAATTCCCCGAGCCTGGCCTTAGAACATATGTTCGATTAAGCTGGCGTGCGTGGGGTGGCACAACGGCCCGCCCAGCTGGGGCGAGATGGAGCGGGTGCTCAACAGCAAGCCGCGCCGCAGTGGGATGTCGCTGGGGGAGCCACACGCCGACGGCGGGGACAGCCCGGCCTGGTCTCGCAAGCGCCAACCCTACGAACCGGCCGTCGAACCCCCGCTGCGCTCCCGCGTTCCCTATGCCGAACTGCATACACATTCGGCCTACAGCTTTCTGGACGGGGCCAGTACCCCGGAAGAACTCGTCGAAGAGGCGGTGCGGCTGGATCTGCGGGCCATCGCGCTCACCGACCATGACGGCCTCTACGGGGTGGTGCGCTTCGCCGAGGCCGCCAAGGAACTCGACATGCGCACCGTCTTCGGCGCCGAACTGTCATTGAGTAACACCCCCCGCACCGAGGATCCCGATCCGCCCGGTCCGCATCTGCTGGTGCTGGCCCGTGGACCCGAGGGGTACCGCCGGCTGTCGCGGGAGATCGCCCGCGCGCATCTGGCCGGTGGAGAGAAGGGCAGGCCGCGCTACGACTACGACGCATTGGCCGAAGCCTCCGGCGGACACTGGCACATCCTGACCGGATGCCGCAAAGGCCATGTCCGACAAGCATTCTCGACGGGTGGTCCCGAGGCGGCCGAGCGGGCCCTCGCCGACCTGGTCGACCGGTTCGGTGCGCAGCGGGTCAGTGTCGAGCTCACCCATCACGGCGACCCGCTCGACGACGAACGCAACGCGGCGCTGGCGGCGCTGGCGCCCCGGTTCGGCCTGTCGGTGGTCGCCACCACCGCCGCACACGTCGCCGAACCGAGCCGCGGCAGGCTGGCCATGGCGATGGGCGCGATCCGGGCCCGCCAGTCGCTCGACGAGGCGGCCGGCTGGCTGGCCCCGCTGGGCGGAGCGCACCTGCGCGCCGGTGACGAGATGGCCCGGCTGTTCTTCGAGTATCCCGAAGTTGTCACCGCTGCAGCCGATCTCGGCGAGCAGTGTGCGTTCGAGCTGGCGCTGATCGCCCCGCAGCTGCCACCGTTCGACGTGCCGTCCGGCGAAACCGAGGACAGCTGGCTGCGTGAGCTCACCATGCTCGGCGCCGCCCGACGCTACGGTCCGCGATCGGCCGCGCCCGAGGCGTACGCGCAGATCGAGCGGGAACTCGCCGTCATCGCGCAGTTGAAGTTCCCCGGCTATTTCCTGGTGGTGCACGACATCACCCAGTTCTGCCGGCGCAACAACATCCTGTGCCAGGGCCGTGGATCGGCGGCCAACTCCGCGGTCTGTTACTCCCTCGGCGTCACCGCCGTCGACCCGGTGGCCAACGGCCTGCTCTTCGAACGGTTCCTGTCCCCGGCCCGCGACGGCCCACCCGATATCGACATCGACATCGAATCGGACCTGCGCGAGAAGGCAATCCAGTACGTCTACGAGCGCTACGGCCGCGACTACGCCGCCCAGGTGGCCAACGTGATCACCTACCGCGGCCGCAGTGCCGTGCGGGACATGGCCCGGGCACTCGGGTTCTCGCAAGGTCAGCAGGATGCCTGGAGTAAGCAGATCAGCCGGTGGAACGGGCTGGCCGACTCGCCCGATGTCGAGGACATCCCCGAACCGGTGATCGATCTGGCGCTGCAGATCAAGAACTTGCCCCGGCACATGGGCATCCACTCCGGTGGCATGGTGATCTGCGACCGGCCGATCGCCGACGTATGCCCGGTGGAATGGGCGCGGATGGAGAATCGCAGTGTGCTTCAGTGGGACAAAGACGACTGCGCGGCAATCGGTTTGGTGAAGTTCGACCTGCTGGGTCTGGGTATGCTCTCGGCGCTGCACTACTGCATCGACTTGGTCGCCGAACACAAGGGAATCGAGGTCGACCTGGCCCGCCTGGACCTGTCGGATGCGCGCGTCTACCAGATGCTGCAGAAGGCCGATTCTGTCGGGGTTTTCCAGGTGGAGTCCCGTGCTCAGATGGCAACCCTGCCGCGGTTGAAGCCCCGGGTGTTCTACGACCTGGTGGTCGAGGTCGCGCTGATCCGCCCCGGCCCGATCCAGGGCGGCTCGGTGCACCCGTACATCAAGCGGCGCAACGGTCTGGAACCGGTGGTCTACGACCATCCGGCGATGGAACCGGCGCTGCGAAAGACGTTGGGGGTACCACTGTTCCAAGAGCAGCTGATGCAACTGGCGGTGGACTGTGCGGGCTTTTCGGCTGCCGAGGCCGACCAGTTGCGCAGAGCCATGGGCTCCAAACGGTCCACCGAGAAGATGCGCCGGCTACGGGACCGGTTCTACGCCGGGATGGCGCAGCGGCACGGCATTACCGGGGAAGTGGCCGACCGGATCTACGAGAAGCTGGAGGCGTTCGCCAATTTCGGCTTCCCGGAAAGTCATTCGCTCAGCTTCGCCTCGCTGGTGTACTACTCGTCCTGGTTCAAGCTCTACCATCCGGCCGCGTTCTGCGCGGCGTTGCTGCGCGCGCAGCCGATGGGCTTCTACTCCCCGCAGTCACTGGTCGCCGACGCCCGTCGCCACGGTGTCACCGTGCACGGCCCGTGCGTCAACGCCAGCCTGGCGTACGCCACGCTGGAGAACCAGGGGTTGGAGGTACGGCTGGGACTGGGGGCGGTGCGTCATATTGGTGATGACCTGGCCCAGCGCATCGTCGACGAACGGCAGGCTAATGGCCCGTATGCGTCGCTGCTGGATATGACTGGGCGCGTGACGCTTTCGGTGCCGCAGGCCGAGGCGCTGGCCACCGCGGGGGCGCTGGGCTGCTTTGCGATCACCCGGCGTGAAGCACTGTGGGCGGCCGGCGCGGCGGCCACCCAGCGGCCAGACCGGCTGCCCGGGGTAGGGACCTCGTCGCACGTGCCGGCGCTTCCCGGGATGACGGAGGTGGAACTGGCCGCCGCCGATGTCTGGGCCACCGGGGTCTCTCCGGACAGTTACCCCACTCAGTTCCTGCGCGAGGACCTCGACGCACTGGGCGTCATCACCGCTGACCGGCTGCTCGGCATCCCCGACGGCAGCCGGGTGCTGATCGCCGGGGCGGTGACCCAC
The DNA here is from genome assembly GCF_010731855.1 of Mycolicibacterium anyangense. NCBI lineage: Bacteria > Bacillati > Actinomycetota > Actinomycetes > Mycobacteriales > Mycobacteriaceae > Mycobacterium > Mycolicibacterium anyangense. The sequence goes on from NZ_AP022620.1 coordinate 5,376,477, forward strand.
CGGCAGCGCCCGGCCACCGCCCAAGGGGTGACGTTCATGAACATCGAGGACGAGACCGGCATGGTCAACGTGCTGTGCACACCCGGAGTGTGGAGCCGGCACCGCAAGCTCGCCCAGACCGCGTCGGCCCTGCTGATTCGTGGTCAGGTGCAGAACGCCACCGGGGCGGTGACGGTGATCGCCGAGCGGATGGGCCGTATCAGCATGACGGTGAGCTCGCGGTCGAGGGACTTCCGGTGAAAGCCGCCGGCGCGAGGGTGCGTGTCTGTACACCGACACGCCGGCTGGGGTGGCATTTCGCGCACGCTCGCCGAGGATGAGCGCTAGGCCGTCGGGGTGGTCCACACCTTGTCGACGCTGATCCTGAGCCGCAGGTTGTAGCCGCCCATCGCCTCGGTCAGCCCGAATTGGTCGGCGGCTTCCCGGTATTTCGCCCAGTACGGTTCGTCATCGCGGGGATCGGCGTCCTCGGAATCCACCACGGCGGTACCGCCCACCACGACGATGCCCCCACCATTGCCGTCGGAGTCCAGATTCAGGCTGACAAGCGGGTGAGCCCGGATATGGCGCACCTTGGCTGCCGTCGGCTCGCTGTAGACGATCACGTCGGTGCCGTCGAAGTAGAACCAGACCAGCCTGGGCACCGGCTGGCCCGATTTGGCTACCGTGGTCAGCCAGCCGTAGTGGTCGGAGGTCAGTCGATCGGAAACCTCGTGACTCAGCTCAAGTGCCATGCACCCGAATGTAGTCTCCAGAGATGACCCTTGACCTGACCGCCGATGAACTCCTGACCTCCACCCGATCGGTGCGCAAGCGGCTCGACTTCGACAAGCCGGTGCCCCGCGAGGTCCTCATCGAGTGTCTGGATCTGGCGTTGCAGGCGCCCACCGGATCCAACACGCAGGGCTGGCAATGGGTCTTCGTCGAAGATCCCGCCAAGAAGACGGCGATCGCCGACATCTACCGGGCCACCGCCACCCCCTATCTGGATCTGCCCAGCCCGGTCCGCGGCGATATCCGCGACGAGCAGCAGGGTGCGGTCCGCAGTTCGGCGGCGTACCTCAACGAGAACCTCGAGAAGGCGCCGGTTTTCTTGATCCCATGCCTGGAAGGCCGCCCCGAGGGTGCCGACGCCGGCATGCAGGCCTCGTTCTGGGGTTCGCTGCTGCCCGCGGTGTGGAGCTTCATGCTGGCGCTGCGCTCACGCGGTCTGGGCACCGCATGGACCACGCTGCACCTGATCGGGGAGGGCGAGAAGAAGACCGCCGACCTGCTCGGAATTCCCTATGAGCACTACACCCAGGGTGGGCTGTTCCCGATCGCCTACACCAAGGGCACCGACTTCAAACCGGCCAAGCGGCTGCCCGCCGAGCAGTTGACCCACTGGGACACCTGGTAAGCGCTGTTCTAGTTCCCGGGTCGCTGCGCTCCTGCCCGCCGGGTCAACTTCCCGGGTCGCTGCGCTTACACGCCTCCGCGGAAGCCGTGCTGCCGCCACGCCTCATAGGCGGCCACGGCCGCCGCGTTCGACAGATTCAATGACCGCCGGCCCGCCAGCATCGGGATCCGCACCTGCGCGCTGATATGCGGATCGGCCAGCGTCGCCTCGTCGAGCCCGGTCGGCTCCGGCCCGAACAGCAGCACATCGCCGGGTCGGTAGGCGATGTCGGTGAACGACCGGCTGGCGTGGGCGCTGAAGGCGAACACCCGGGCCTCGCCGACGGCCGACCACGCCGCCTCCAGTCCGGGGTGCACGGTTACCGACGCCAGATCGTGGTAGTCCAACCCGGCCCGGCGCAGCTTCGGCTCGGACAGATCGAAACCGAGCGGTTCCACCAGATGCAGTTCGCATCCGGTGGCCGCGACCATCCGGATCGCGTTGCCGGTATTCGGTGCGATACGCGGCTGGTAAAACATCACCCGGAACATCCGACGATGATCTCAGTTGTGCCGCAGCGCAATTTGCTCGCCACCCCGAATAGCGTCGCCGCCGCTTGGATACAACCTCTCTGTTCAGTAACGACTATGGAGAAGCTGGGCCAACGCTGTCATACTCGACGAATTGCCAGGCGTAATTCGCTGTCTCGTTGGCATGCCACGGGTAAGCGATGACCAGGAAAGTCCGAATGAAGCAGCCGAGAACACTCAATAGTTGTGCGGCGGTCGTCAGCCCGGCCGTCGTGCGATGACCATGTTCACCACCCCGGACGGGGTGGGACAGGTGCCGTCGTCTCCTGATCAGTCACCGGCCACCCCGGTCAAGCGGCCGTCGCGGTGGTCGCTGCGCAACTGGCCGGTGCGCGCCAAGGTGTTTGCGATCGTCGCCGTTCCCCTGGCATTGGCACTGGCCTTCGGCGGGGCCCGGGTGTATTCCGGGCTGACCGAGGCGCGCGAGCTCCAGGTGGCCGCCGACCGCGTCCAGCTGATCCCGTCGATCGAGAACTACCTGGCCGCCCTGGAGGGGGCGCTGCTGGCCTACTCCTCGGGTGGTGACACGGCGACGGCCAGCAACTCCTTCGACAACGCCAGGGCCGCGCTGCAGAAGAAGCTCAACGACACCGATGTGGCCACCGACGTGCGGACCGGCGTCACCAACATCCTGTCCGGTGGCCAGAAGCTCCTCGGCGCGGTGTCCTCCAATACCATCGGCTTGCGCGAGCGCATCACCACCTACGCGCCGATCCTGCTGACCGCCGAGGATGCCATCAACGGCTCGGTTCGCCTCGACGACGAGAAACTGCGGGCGCAGACCCAGGGCCTGAGCCGGGCCGTCGGCGCCCGCGGGCAGATGTTCATGCAGCAGCTCCTCGTCGAGCAGGGCGGTGATCTGCCTGAGGCCGAGCTGCGCAACTCGATGATCACACTGGCCGGCACCGAACCGTCGACCCTGTTCGACATGAGCCAGGTACTCGGCGTCGGATCACCCGACGTCAAAGTGCTGCAGGGCGAGATGGTGCGCCGGATGAACGTCATGTCCAATCCCGACGCGGTGCTGGTCGGCAACCTCGATCTGCGCCAGTCCCTGCAGGCCACCGCCAAGATTGCCGGCGAGGTGATCAGCAGCACCACCGGGCAGGTCGTCACCTCGGTCCGGGCGCTCGCCGATGACCGGCGTAGCACCGCGATCCGCGACGGTCTGCTGATCCTGGCGGCGTTCGTGATCGCCCTCGTCGTCGTGTACCTGGTGGCGCGGTCGTTGATCCGCCCGCTGCGCACACTGCGCGACGGCGCCCTGAAGGTTGCTCACACCGATCTCGAGCAGGAGATCGCCCGAGTCCGCGCGGGTGACGAACGCGAGCCCGAGCCACTGCCGGTGTACACCACCGAGGAGATCGGCCAGGTCGCCCACGCCGTCGACGAATTGCACACCCAGGCCCTGCTGTTGGCCGGCGACGAGGCCCGGCTGCGCATCCTGGTCAACGACATGTTCGAGACGATGTCGCGGCGCAACCGGTCCCTGGTCGACCAGCAGCTGGCGCTGATCGACCGGCTCGAGCGCAACGAGAAGGATCCCGAACGGCTGGAGAGCCTGTTCCGGCTCGACCACCTCGCCACCCGGATGCGCCGCATCGGGGCCAACCTGCTGGTGCTCGCCGGCGCCCAGGTGTCCCGCGACCAGCGCACCTCGCTGCCGTTGGCCAGCGCGCTCAACGGCGCCGTCTCCGAGGTCGAGGACTACAAGCGGGTGGAGATCGGCTCGGTGCCGGATTCCGCACTGGTGGGCCGCGTCTCCGGCGACGCGGTGCACATGCTTGCCGAGCTGATCGACAATGCCCTGCGCTACTCGCCACCGATCTCCCCGGTGCGGGTCACCGCGGTGCACACCAGCAACGCCGGCGTGCTCATCGAGGTGCACGACGACGGAATCGGCATGACCGACGCCGACCTGCGGATCGCCAACATGCGACTGCATGCCGGCGGTGAGGTGAGCCCCGACAACACCCGCCATATGGGGCTTTTCGTGGTCGGCCGCCTGGCCCACATGCACGGCATGGTGGTCCGGCTGCGCAACACCGTCGCCGGCCAGCCGTCCTCGGGTACCACCGCCGAGCTGTACCTGCCGCCCGAACTGCTCGAGCACTCGTCGCCGATCGGGCCCGACGCCCGGCCGTTCGGGCCGGGAGCGGCGTCGCAGACCCAGGACGACGATGCTCAGGCCGCGCGTTTCGCCGCTCCCTCGCTCAACGAGCAGCCCGCCGTCGGGCCGTCCGGTCTGCCGCAGCGTTCGCCCGGCTCCAGCGGGATCACCGCGGCGCCCGCACCGCCGCCGGAACCCGAGCCCGAGCCCGAGCCGTCGCGGTGGTTCGCCGATGCCGAGGGCACCGACGAAGCCCCTGTCCCCGAACATGACCAGCCCACCAACACGTCCGCGTTCTTCACCTCGCGCGAACGCGCGGGCAAGGATCTCGAGGAGGCGCCTGTCGACATCGCCGGCCTCGATGTGCTGGCCGCCGACCTGGCCGCCCCGGAGGCCGAGGACACCGATACCGACTTCATCTATCAGAAGATGCTCTCGGAGTTCCTGGTCGACCCGAAGACAGTGGCGGTACCCCAGGACTGGAAGTCGGTGTGGGACAACGGCTGGGCCACCGCGGGCGAGGTGGGCAACGTGCCGGTGCGGGCGCACACCGAGCACGGTCTGCCGGTACGCGAGCCCGGGGCGCGGCTGGTTCCCGGAGCGGCCGAACCCGTTCCGGTGCCGGTCAACCGCCCGCCCGCCGCGCCGGAGCTTCCCCGTCGCGATCCCGACGCCGTCCGCGCGTCGTTCAGCAACCACTTCGGCGGTGTACGGGCCGCCCGAGCCAACTCCCAGACTGGTACCGAGAACGGACGAGAGCAGGAATGACCTATCCGCCACGCGCGCAGAACAACTCGCTGGACTGGCTGGTGTCCAACTTCGCCCGCGAAGTACCAGGGGTGTCGCACGCCGTATTGGTCTCGGTGGACGGTCTGTTGATCGCCGCCAGCGAGCAACTGCCCCGGGAACGGGCCGAGCAGCTGGCCGCCGTCACATCCGGCCTGGCCAGCCTGGCCGCCGGTGCCGCGCAGCTGTTCGAAGGTGGCCAGGTGCTGCAGTCGGTGGTCGAGATGGCCGGCGGTTACCTGCTGGTGATGCGGGTCGGCGACGGCTCACAGCTGGCCACATTGGCCGCACCGAACTGTGATATCGGCCAAATCGGCTACGAGATGGCAGTTTTGGTCGAGCGGGTGGGCAACGTCGTCTCCTCGTCGCGTCGAGCCCCGCAGCCCTCGTGACCCACGATGGACCAGCGGCCGTCACCCGAGGATGAGGCGAACATCGTTCGCCCGTACGCGTTGACGTCCGGCCGCACCGATACCACCGTCGAACTGCCGTTGGAGGCTCCCATCGAGGCGTTGCGCTCGGCGGCGATGCCCCATTGGCCAGCCGGTGACGTTCGCGGCCGGATCTGTCACCTGTGCACCGAGCGCCCGTCGGTCGCCGAGATCTCGGCCACGTTGGGATTGCCGCTCGGTGTCGCGCGGGTCCTCGTCGGTGACTTGGTCACGTCGGGATATCTTCGGGTACACACGACATTGACCGACCGCTCTTCGGTAGACGAGCGCCGTGAACTCATAGGGAGGACCCTGCGTGGCCTACGAGCCCTCTGAGGGGCGCAGCTCCGCCTCGACGAAGATCGTCATCGCGGGTGGGTTCGGTGCCGGAAAGACCACGTTCGTCGGTGCGGTCTCGGAGATCATGCCGCTGCGCACCGAAGCCATGGTGACCGACGCCTCCGCCGCCGTCGACGTGTTGGAAGCGACACCGGAGAAGTCGACGACGACGGTGGCGATGGATTTCGGCCGGATCACCCTCGACAGCGACCTGGTGCTCTACCTGTTCGGTACGCCGGGGCAGCGCCGATTCTGGTTCATGTGGGACGACCTGGTGCACGGCGCCATCGGGGCCATCATCCTGGTCGACGTCCGCCGGCTGCAGGACAGCTTCCCGGCGGTCGACTTCTTCGAGCACCGCAAGCTGCCATTCCTCATCGCAGTCAACGAATTCGACGGTGCACCAAGATATCCCACCGACGAGATTCGCAAAGCTCTGACACTGCCGGCCAGCACGCCGGTGATCAGCGTGGACGCCAGGGATCGTAAATCGGCCACCGACGCGCTGATCGCGGTGAGCGAGTACGCCCTGGCCAGCCTGAGCTCCAGCTAGGCGCAACGATGCCGCACTGGGTCGACCAGGAGTTCGTCGGCCACGACTTCCGTGATGAGGACCTCTCGGGTCTGCAGACCGAACGTGTGGTGTTCACCGAATGTGAGTTCGGCGGAGCCAATCTGGCTGAGTCGACGCATTTGGGTTCGGCATTCCGCAACTGCCGGTTTCTGCGGACCACCCTGTGGCACAGCACATTCCGAAACTGCAGCATGCTGGGTTCCTCCTTCGAGGACTGTCGGCTGCGTCCCGCGGTGTTCGACGAGGTGGACTTCACGCTGGCCGTGCTCGGCGGCGCGGACCTGCGTGGGGTGGACCTGTCGGGCAGCCGGCTGCGCGAGGCCAGTTTGGTCCAGGCCGACCTGCGTAAGGCGGTGCTGCGCGGGGCGGACCTCACCGGGGCCCGGACCAACGGGCTTCGACTGGAGCAGGCCGATCTGCGCAGCGCCCGCGTTGACGCCTCACTGTGGACCACCGCGGCCTGCCGCGGTGCGAAGATCGATGTGCCGCAGGCGTTGGCGTTCGCGGTCGCTCACGGCCTCGACGTCACCGGCGAGTGAGAATCGGCTACTTCCAGAACAGCAGGTCGGCGACGCCGTTGTTGTAGACGACTTGAGTCGGGGCGGGGCCGGTCACGTCGAAGTACAGCTTGCCGGTCGACTTCGCGCCCTGGGGCAGCGTGGCGCCGCTGATGCCGGCCGGGGTGGCTGCCTGCCACAGCACCGGGTAGTTGGTGCCATTGGCCGAGCGGGCGTTGAAGTCGGGGATGATCGGCGTCACGGTGCCCTTGGCTGCGCGCACCGCGGCGGTGGCCTCCCACAGCCTGCCGGCCAGCGGGTAGCCGGGGATGGTGTCGGTGCTGGGCTTGAGATCGCTGATCTTCCACACCGTGATCACCGCGCCGCCGTCGTCGACCAGGTGATTCCACCCGCCGAAGGTGTCGGTGTTGGGATCGGTCGGGGCGGCGGTGGCCACCGGGGCGAGCACCATCGCGAGTCCCACAGCTGCGGCGGCAATCGCCGTCTTCATCGTCATGCGCGGCAGACTAGAGACATTCGATGAACAGGAGTCAACGGCCAGCTTGCGGGTGCGTTGATTCAGAACCCAGGCAGAGGTCCACTCGCACTTTCTCTGCGCCACGTCTGACTCAACCAACGGCTAGGCGGACTTCAGCCGGATCTTCCACCGCACGAACGTCAGATAGCCCACGCATAGTGCGCCCAGCATCGCCATGTCGAACCACCAGGCACCCGCGGTGTGCTCCCAGTGCCGGTCCTTCGGGGTCAGCGGTCCGGGCACCAGCTTGATCAGGTCGACGGTCGAGGCCGACGCCGCGAAGCCCCAGCGGGCTGGTGTGAACCAGGACAGCTGGTCGAGCACCAGTCGGCCGGTCACCGGAATCATGCCGCCGGAGAACACCAATTGGCTCATCACCGCGACCACCAGCAGCGGCATGATCTGCTCGTTGGACTTGGCCATCGCCGACAGCGCCAGGCCCACCATCGCGGCGGTCACCGTCGTCGCGCCCATCACCACGAACAGCTCCAGCGTCGGGTTGAGGAACGTCAGCGAGCCCTGGGTCGGCGATCCCTTGCCGGCGATGGTGATGGCCGTGACGATCGTGGACTGCACGATCGCGAACACCGCATAGATGCACACTTTCGCCAGCAGGTACGCCGTCGTCGAGAGACCCACGGCTTGTTCCCGGCGGAAGATGGCGCGTTCACCGATCAGATCGCGCACCGTCAGCGCGGTGCCCATGAAAATCGCACCGACGTTGAGCAGCACCAGGATCTGACCGGGTTCGTTGGGCGCATCGCCCATCGGATTGGGCACCCCGAAGCCGACGGTGCCGGGCACCGACAGCGACAGCACGCCCATGATGAACGGCAGCACCGCCAGGAATGCGAAGTAGCCCCGGTCGGAGATGATCAGCCGCAACTGCCGCCGCGCGATCGTCGAGAACTGGCGCAGCAGGCTGGTGTGCGTCGGCTCGCCGATGTCGGAGGGCCGCTCCGCCGGTGGTGGCGGGGGAGTCGGCCCGGTCTGCTGCAGGTAGCGCTGGTAGGCCGCGTCCGGATCGCCCGCCACGCTGCTGAAGATGTCGGCCCAGTTGGTGGTGCCCATCGCCGGGCCGATCTGGCTGGGCGTCCCGCAGAACGCGGTCTTGCCGCCCGGCGCGAGCAGCAGCACCTGGTCGCACACGTCGAGGTAGGTCAGCGAGTGGGTGACCACCAGCACCACACGACCGGCGTCGGCCAACTGGCGCAGCATCGTCATGACCTGGCGGTCCAGCGCGGGGTCGAGACCCGAGGTGGGTTCGTCGAGGATCAGCAGCGACGGGCCGGTCAGCAGTTCCAGTGCGACCGAGGCGCGCTTGCGCTGGCCACCGGACAGCTTGTCCACCCGGGTCTCGGCGTGCTTGGTCATCTCCAGCTCGGCCAGCACCTGCGCCACCACCTGCTGGCGGTCCTCCTTGGTGGTGTCCGGGGGCAGCCGCAGTTCGGCGGCGTACATCAGTGCCTGGTTGACCGTCAGCTGGCCGTGCACCACATCGTCCTGTGGCACCATCCCGATCCGGGAGCGCAGCGAGGCGTACTCGGCGTGGATGTTATGACCCTCGAAAGTGACTGTGCCACTTGTCGGATGGGTGTAGCCGGCGACCAATCGCGCGAACGTGGATTTACCAGCGCCCGAGGGGCCGATCACCGCGGTCAGTGTGCCGGGGCGCGCGGTGAGCGAGATGTTGTCGAGCAGCGTCTTGTTGTTCTCGATCGTCCACGTCACGCCGCGTACGTCGAGGCCGCCGGTGGCGGTGGCGGCCTCGGTCTCGGTGCGGCGCACCAGGGTGCCGCCGGCGAACACCAGGTCGATGTTGCCGATCGTGACGGTGTCGCCCTCGTTCAGCAGCGCGGTGTCGACGCGGGTGCCGTTGACGAACGTGCCGTTGATGCTGCGGTTGTCGACGATCTCCGTCCCGCCCGGGGTCGGGATCAGCGTGGCGTGATGGCGCGAGGCCAGCACGTCGGGGATGACGATGTCGTTGTCGGTCGCCCGGCCGATCTTGACGCCGCCCGGCGGCACATCACCGGGTGCCCCGGGGCGCAGGATCTTGAGCATCGAGGTCGCGATGTTCGACGATCCGGCCGGCTTGCCGGCGGCCGGGCGCATCTGCGTCGGTGCCGCGGCCGGCGGCGCCACAGGAGCCGACGCGGTGGGCGGCCGGGACGGATACGCCGGCTGCATTGGCTGCCCGCTGGTCGGGTACGACGGCGGCTGCTGGTAGGTCGGTGTGGGGCGCGACTGCGGTGGCGGCCAGGCATTGGCGGTCGACGGACCCTGAGTGGGGTTGGCCGGCCACGACGACGGCGCCGACGGCGGAGCGGACAGCCGCACCGACGATGTCTGCGGCGGGCGGCCCACCGACCCCTGGTGCCTGCCGACCCCGAAGCGGATCGCCGGTCCGTCCGGGTTGCCGACGTTGACGCTCATCCCGTCGGCGATCTCGACCGACGGGATGCGCCGGCCGTTGACGAACATCCCGTTGAGCGAGCCGTTGTCGATCGCCAGCCAGCGCCCGTTGTCGAACCGCAGCACAAGGTGGGCACGGGAGATCAGCGGGTGGGCGATCCGGACGTCGGCACGGAGGTCGCGGCCAACCACGACGTCGTGCCCTGCGGCGAAAGTGCGCTCCGACCCGTCGTACTGAACGGTCAGCGCGGGTGCGGCTGGTCGACTCATCGCCACCAACTGTATCGGTAGCGCGGCTTCCCGCCCGTCAGGCGGGAGCGCCCGTTTCGACGCAGATGGTCCGCGAGTAGATGGTCGGCATGCACTTGTTGCAGTGGGTACACAGCGACTTCACGGTGTGCGCGTCGCCATCGGCCTTGATCCGGTTGAGCAGGTCCGGTTCGGCCAGCAGAGCGCGGCCCATCGCGACAAACTCGAAGCCGTCGGCCATCGCCCGGTCCATGGCCTCGCGGTTGGTGATCCCGCCGAGCAAGATCAGCGGCAGGGTGAGTTCCTTGCGGAACAGCAGTGCGTCACGCAGCAGGTAGGTGTCCTCGTAGGGGTACTCCCGCATGAATTTCGTGCCGGTCATCCGCATGCCCCAGTTCAGCGGCCACTTCTGGGCGGCGGCGAACTCCTTGACCGGGGCGTCGCCGCGGAACAGGTACATCGGGTTGAGCAGTGAGCTGCCTGCGGTCAGCTCGATGGCGTCCAGACCGCCGTCGTCCTGCAGCCACTTCGCGGTCTGCAGCGATTCCTCGATCCGGATGCCGCCGCGCACCCCGTCGGCCATGTTCAGCTTGGCGGTCACCGCGATCGGCGCCGGACCCAGCCGCTCGACCTCGCGGCGCACGGCCATCACGATCGAGCGGGCCACCCTGGCGCGGTTCTCCAGCGAGCCGCCGTACTCGTCGGACCGGCGGTTGATCATCGGCGAGAGGAACGAGCTGGCCAGATAGTTGTGACCGAGGTGGATCTCGACCGCGTCGAAGCCGGAGTCGATCGCGTACCGCGCGGCCGCGGCGTGCGCGGCGATCACCTCGGCGATGTCGTCACGGCTGGCGTGCTTGGCGAACTTCATCGACAGCGGGTTGAAGAAGCGCACCGGCGCCAGGGCGGGCGCCTTGTTGGAGCGCGCGTTGGCCACCGGCCCGGCGTGGCCGATCTGTGCGCTGATGGCGGCGCCCTCGGCGTGCACGGCGTCGGCGAGCCGGCGCAGGCCGGGCACGGCCTGCGGGCGCATCCAGATCTGCCCGCCGTTGGTCCGGCCACCCTGGCTCACCGCGGTGTAGGCCACCGTCGTCATGCCGACACCACCGGCGGCGATGGCCCGGTGGAAAGAGATCAGATCGTCGGAGACGACGTCGTCGGGCGTGCGGGCCTCGAACGTGGCCGACTTGAGGATGCGGTTGCGCAGCGTGACAGGGCCGAGCACCGCCGGGCTGAACACATCTGGCGCACTGTCCATCACCGCAGCTCAACACGGGCGCAGTGGTGCTGTCAACGCTGCCTACTCGCTCAATGGAACAATGTGGTCCGTGGTCGCTATCACCTTGGACGGCAAGCTCACCCGCGACGAGATCTTCGTCGATCTGACCGAACGGGTGGCGGCGCTGACCGCCGCCGGGCGCACCCCGGGACTGGGCACCGTCCTGGTCGGTGACGACCCGGGCTCGCACGCCTACGTGCGCGGCAAGCATGCCGACTGCGCCAAGGTCGGCATCACCTCGATCCGGCGTGATTTGCCCGCCGACGTCAGTCAGGCCCAGCTCGAGGACACCCTCGACGAACTCAATGCCAACCCGGACTGCACCGGCTACATCGTGCAATTGCCGCTGCCGCGCCACCTCGATGAGAACGCTGCGCTGGAACGCATCGACCCGGCCAAGGACGCCGACGGTCTGCACCCGATCAGCCTGGGCCGGCTGGTGCTGGGCAAGGACGCCCCGCTGCCGTGCACTCCGCGTGGCATCGTGCACCTGCTGCGCCGTTACGACGTGCCGATCGCCGGCGCGCACGTGGTGGTGATCGGCCGCGGTGTCACCGTGGGCCGCCCGCTGGGCCTGCTGCTGACCCGCCGCACCGAGAACGCCACCGTGACGTTGTGCCACACCGGAACTCGTGATCTGCCGGCACTGACCCGGCAGGCCGACATCATCGTGGCCGCGGTCGGTGTGCCGCACATGCTGACCGCCGACATGGTGCGGCCCGGTGCGGCGGTGGTCGATGTCGGGGTGAGCCGGGTCGACGGCAAGCTCACCGGCGACGTCCACCCCGACGTGTGGGACGTCGCCGGACACATCTCACCGAACCCGGGCGGGGTGGGCCCACTGACCCGGGCCTTCCTGTTGACCAACGTCGTCGAGGCTGCCGAAGGGGCCCAGTGACGACTCGGGCCAAGCGCCGATTGCCGACTCGTGACGAGGCGGTGGCGTTCACCCGCCGCGTCGTGCGCTCGCAGTGGCCGATCCTGAGCGTGTTCGCGGTGTTCCTGCTGGCATTCGTGCTGGTGGCGGCGGGCTTCTGGCGCCGCGGGTCGCTGTTGATCGGGATTGCGGTCGGGGTGGCGGCCGCACTGCGACTGGTGCTCTCCGAGGACCGCGCCGGCCTCCTGGCGGTGCGGTCGCGCAGTTTGGACTTCGCCACCATGACCACGTTGAGCGTGATCATGATCTATGTGGCGTCGACCATCGACCCGTTGGGCACGTCCTAACCCGCCCACAAAACTTGCCTAGCGGGCAATCTTGCCCGGTGTGCAACTTCTCGGTACGGTGGTGTCATGACCGCACCGCAGGGCTTGCGCGAGCGCAAAAAGGCCGACACCCGCAGGTCTCTCAGTGACGCTGCGCTGCATCTGGCTTTCGAGCGCGGAATCGACAACGTCACCCGGGAGGCCATCGCGGAGCGGGCCGGGGTATCGCTGCGCACCTTCAACAACTACTTCGCAGGCAAGTACGAGGCCATCGCCTACCGACAGCTGGAGCGAATGCGGCGCAGCCTGAACACCTTTCGCGAATGGCCTGCCGGTGATCCGCTGTGGACGGCGATCACCGAATCGGTACTCGAGCCGCTGCTGACCGAGATGGGGGAGGACTTCGCGCCGACCCGCCAGCAGCTGGACCGGCTCGTCGAGCTCAACATGGCGATCGAGGTGCGTAATGCATTGGCCAACAACCTGATGACCGAATGGATCGCGGCAATCGCCGAACGCACCGGCACCGACCCGGAGCGCGATATCTATCCCCGACTGGTGGCCGCCAGCATCCGCGCCGTCGCCGAAGCCGCCATGGACACCTATATCGCCGCCGATCCGCCTGTCCCGATCGTCGGTCTGATGCGCCGTGGATTTGCCGATGTCACAGCTGGTTTGCCCGAACCGAAGCGGAGGTCGTCATGACCGAGAAGCGCGAGGTCGTCATCGCCGGAGCAGGTCCCAACGGCCTGATGCTGGCCTGTGAACTGGCCCTGGCCGGGATCATGCCGGTGGTCCTCGATGCCCTGCCCGGGGCCTCTCCCGAACCCAAGGCCAATGGCCTTGTCGGGCAGGTGGTTCGGATGCTCGACATGCGCGGTCTGTACTCCGGGTTCACCGGCCAGGACCGGCCGCAGCCGTTACCCGGCTGGATGTTCTCGGGGATGCAGTTGAGCTATCCGGACCCCGCCGCCAGTCCGATGTACGCCATGATGATGCCGCAGCCCCAGCTGGTGCGACTGTTGGAGAAGCGTGCCCGTGAGCTTGGCGTGGATCTGCGCTGGGGTCACGAACTCGCCGAGCTGCAGCCCGGCGACGATGGCGTAGCCCTGAGTATCGCGACCGCCGACGGTGTTTACCGGATGACCGCCGGCTATCTCGTCGGCGCGGACGGTGGTCGCAGTATGGTCCGCAAGAGTGTGGGCATCGGCTTTCCCGGAACCACGTCGGAGACCGTCGGGCGGTTGGCCCAGGTGGAGGTGCCCGATGAGTTCCGCGCGCCCGATGGCGGGTTGAATATCCCAGGAGTGGGACATATCCCGTTCGGGCACAACAGGTTCGACAACGGGATGGTGCTCGCCGGTAGCTTCCAGCCGGGCGTGCTGCTGGTCGGCACTCGGGAGGACGGCCGCGCCGACGAGCAGGGCCCGCTGACGATCGCGGAACTGCGGGCCAGCCTGCAACGGATCCTGGGTGTCGACGTACCCCTGCAGGAGCCGAGCGGCCCGGGCCCGCATGCCAAGCGACGTATCGACGGCCAGAACACCAGGCAGGCGGACCATTACCGGGCCGGGCGCGTCCTGCTGCTCGGCGACGCTGCCCACGTGCATTCGGCGATGGGCGGTCCGGGATTGAACCTCGGTCTGCAGGATGCGGTCAACCTCGGCTGGAAACTGGCTGCCGAGGTCAACGGATGGGCGCCTGCGGGTCTGCTCGACAGCTACGAGACCGAACGCCACCCGGTGGGTCAGCGCGTCATAATGCACTCCATGGCCCAGAGCGCGCTGATGGCCCCAGGCTCCGAAGTCGCCCAATTGCGAATGCTTTTCGAAGAGCTGCTCGCCCTACCCGGCGTCAGCGAGCACGTGGGCCGCCTGCTAGCCGGGTCGGACGTCCGCTACGACGTCGGTGACGACCATCCGCTCTCCGGCTACCTGGTGCCGGATCTGACGCTCGACGACGGCCGGCGGGTGGCGGATCTGTTGCACGATGCGCGTCCCGTTCTGATCGACGCAAGTGGGGGAGCGGTCGCGGCTTCGGCGCAGGGATGGGCCGATCGGGTCACCATCGTCACCGCACCATTGGTCGACGGACCGGTGGGCATACTGGTCCGGCCGGACGGCTATGTCGCTTGGGCTGCAGAGGAATTCGCGCCGAGCGGCGCGCGGGCTCTGCGTGCTGCTCTTGGCCGCTGGTTCGGCGCCGCAGCCTGAGTTCTCACCGAGCATCTGTGCGGCGGGCCTTTTCCCGATACATCGCCTGGTCGACTCGGGCAACGAGGTCTGCCACGTTTCGGTCGGTGTCGGCGTAGGTCGCCAGCCCGATGCTGACGCTGACATCACAGGGACTCAACCCCTGGGCGCCGAGGGTGCTGATGCGCTGGCGAATTCGGTCAGCGGTGTCGCGGGCCCGAGCGCCGTCGGAATCGACGATGCCGACGCAGAATTCGTCGCCGCCGAGCCGGCCGACAAAGTCGCTGTCCCGGACTTCCCGGCGCAGCACCTCACCGATGGTGACCAACAGGTCGTCGCCAGCGAGATGGCCGAAGGTGTCGTTGACGACCTTGAAATCGTTGACGTCGATCAGCAGCAAGCTCAGCTGGACGTGGCTGCTGCGGGCCCGAGCGGCTTCGGCCTCCAGTGCCTCGGTGAATCCGCGTCTGTTCAACAGCGACGTCAGCGGGTCTGTGCTGGCCAATAGCGCGAGTTGGCGCTGGAGCGATTTGAGCTGGGTGATGTCGTGGGACGTGCTCAGAATCGTCGGAATCGTTCCGTCTGCGGCATATTCAGGCACAACTCGACAGAGGAAGTGCTTTGGACCCTGCTCCGTCTCGAACTCGAACTCCAGCTCGGCTGGCTCGCCTGTCTCGAAGACCCTGCTGTGCAACGACTTCCACACTTCGACGAGGTGATCTGGCATGCCAAGTTCAGCATTTGTCTTGCCGAAGAACGCTTGGGGGTCTATCCCGACGATTCTCTGCATGGCGCGGTTGACGAACAGGTGCCGGTGATCGCGGTCAAAGCGGGCAACGATATCGGGCAATTGCTGCACGATCGCGTAGAAGGAGTCGTTGTGGCGCTGGTGATCCTCGGTCGCGTGCAAGATCCCGAGACATTCTCCGGACGGGTGGCCGAGCGGCTGAAGGACGCAGTGCAGATTCGGCGCGCCGGCGATGTGCATGACCACCGGGCCAGCGTCTCGTCGAGGCCACTCAGAGGCCACCTGTGCCAGCAGGTCAATTTCTGTCAGTGCCTCGTCGCCCGGCATGAGTGCGTCGGTGAACTCCGGCGTCGCGGCCACGAGAACCACCCGATCGCCGTCGTGACGGCAGAGAAACGCTGGAACCTTGGCGACGCTGAGCCAGTCGAGCCATTGGTTTGCAGCCCTCACCTGCACGACTCTAACTTGCCCGTGGGCCGATGCCCCCCGACTTCACCTCGTACATCAAGATGTCGACGCGGCTCAGTAGATCCACAGCGGTGGCGTCGCGCGCGTCGGCTTCGGCTACCCCGACGCTGACGCTCACCCCGATCGGCTGGCCGTCAGCGTGAGTGATGCTGTTGACGCGTTGGCCGATCCGCGCGGCGACGTCTCGGGCCGCCGCAGCGTCTGTGTCGATCAGGGCGACACAGAATTCATCACCGCCGAGCCGAGCGCAGGCATGTGCCGAGCCCGTCTCCTCGGTGAGGATCCTGGCCATCGCTTTCAGCACCCGATCACCGGCGAGGTGGCCGAACCGGTCGTTGATGTCCTTGAAGTTGTTGAGATCCAGCATCAGCAGGCTAAGGAGGCCCTCGCCGCGCTGCACGCGCTCCAACTCGGCGCCGAGGCGGGCGGTGAAACTGCGCCGATTCAGCAGCGCCGTCAGCGGATCCGTGCGCGAGAGTAAGTCGAGCTGTTGTTCGAGCTTCTTGACCTCGCTGATGTCACGAACCACCGACAGCACGGTACGTACCCGGCCCTCGTGATCGAACTCGGGTGTCGCGCGACCCAGATAATGGCGCAGACCAGTCGTCCCGTTGTAGCTGAATTCGAGTTCGACCGGTTCTGCGGTGTCGAACACCTGTTGATAGGCCCTCTGGAACGCGGTGCCGAGTTCCTCCGAGGTGCCGACTTCACCGTGGGTCTTGCCATGGCGGGTCGCACGGGGGACTGCGGTGAGGGTGGCCATCGGTGGATTGGCATATTGGCAGCGGTAGTCGCGGTCGAACCGGGTGACGACATCGGGCAGGTTCTCCACCATGGTGAAGAAAGCATCGTCCGGCGCTTGCCACTCGTCGGGCAGTCGCAGGATCGCCAGGTGATCTCCGTGCGCGTCGACGGCCTGGAGGACGCACTGCCAGACCGGAGCCCGGGATGCACTGATGGTGAAGGGGCCGCCCTCAGCTCGTACTGACCACCGGTCCGCCAGCCTGTCGAGTAAGGCCTTCTCATCGATCTCGCGGCTCAATCGCTGCATGATTGCCATGAAGGCTGGTGTGCGACAGGTGATATCGAGACCATCGTCGGTGTGTCGGCAACGGAAAGCTGGTACTCCTGCAGCGCCCAGGACTTCCAGCCATTGCTCCGCCGACAACACGGCTACCCGGCCAGGGTGGCTCGGATACACACCGTGATGTAGGGCAGCGCCAGACCGGTGGCACTCACCAAAGCTGGATGAGTCGCCAACAGGGTGCGCACCTGATCCAGGGTACGGGTGCGCACCTCCGCCGGAGAGGTGATGCAGTAGCTGCGCGAGGCCACCAGGTCGATCAGCGCCTGTGGCGTCAGGTAACTCGTCCACTCCACCTGGTGGTGCTCGACGTCGGTGAAGGGCGCAGGCAACCGGGTGGTCTGGTGAAACTGGGCGTCCTCGTGGCCGATGATGCGGCCCAGGTTCTTGACCCAGCCCGAGCGTTCGTCGCGCACATTCCAGACCAGACCCAGCCGACCGCCCGGCCGTAGCACCCGCGCCACCTCGGCCGCCGCCTGCTCGCGATCGAACCAGTGCCAGGCCTGTGCCACCAACACCGCGTCAACGCTGTTGTCCGGCAACGGAATCTGCTCGGCCGTGCCCAGCAGTGCCGGGGTATCGGGGAGTGCCGAGCTGAGCAGCTCGAGCATCTCGGCGATCGGGTCGACGGCGATCACGTGCAGGCCGCGCTCGACGAGCCGGGTGGTCAGCTTGCCGGTGCCGGCCCCGAGGTCCAGGACGTCATGCGCGTCCGGTGGCAGCAACCAGTCGATGGCCTCCGGTGGGTACGACGGACGGCCCCGTTCGTACGCGGCGGCCTCGGACCCGAATGACAGTGAACGTTGGCGCCGTGACTCGGTCACCGCCGGCGTCCCCCGGACCCGTCGGCGATGTCCAGTGTCCGGCGGACCAATTCACCGACCGCTTCGGTCTCGACCAGGAAGCCGTCGTGACCGTAGATCGACTCGACCACATTGAGCCCGTCGCAGCCGGGCAGCAGGTCGGCCAGCTCCTGTTGTAGCCGCAGCGGATACAGGCGATCGGAGGTGATCCCGCCGACGACGACGGGCACCGGGCACGACTTCAGTGCGGCGGTGACGCCGCCTCGGCCCCGTCCGACGTCGTGGGTGGACAGCGCGTCACTGAGCGCCACGTAGCTGCCGGCGTCGAACCTCTCGACCAGCTTGGCGCCCTGGTACTCCAGGTAGCTCTGCACCGCGTAGCGGCCACCGGTCAGCGGATCTTCGCCGCCCTGCGCGTCGTTGCCGAACCGGGTGTCCAGTTCCACCTCGCCGCGGTAGGTCAGATGGGCGAATCGGCGGGCCAGCTGCAAACCGGACCGCGGGGAGCGGTCTGTGCCGTGGTAGTCCCCGCCCTGCCAGTCGGGGTCGGAGGTGATGGCTGCGATCTGGGTGCTCTGCGTGCCGATCTGGTCGGCCGTGGCTCGGGCTCCGACGGCGAGCACCAAGCCGGCGCGCACCCGTTCGGGGTAACCGATCAGCCATTCCAGCGCCCGCGCGCCGCCCATCGAGCCGCCGACGACAGCGGCGACCTCGGTGATTCCCAGTGCGGCCAGCGCGGCGACATCGGCGGCCACTTGATCACGCACGGTGATCACCGGGAAACGAGACCCCCACGGCTTGCCGTCCCGAGCCAGCGAGCTCGGCCCGGTCGAACCGCGGCAGCCACCCAGCACGTTGGTCGCGATCGCACACCAGCGGTTGGTGTCGATCGGGGCGCCCGGCCCGGCCACGCCGTCCCACCAGCCTGGCGTCGGGTGACCCGGCCCGGCGGGGCCGGTGAGATGGGAATCGCCGGTCAGCGCGTGCAGCGCCACCACGACGTTGTCCCGGTTGGGGGAGAGGTCGCCCCAGCGCTGGACCGCGATCGAGACATCGTCGATCACCTCGCCGCTTTCCAGGGTCAGCGGGCCGATGTCGACGATGCTGATCTCGCCCTCGGCGGGCAGTGTCACGGTTCGCTCATCCGAGATGGTCACGTCGGGCTCCCTCAAAAGGCCGCCACGGCCCGCGGGTCGGAGGCGTCCGCAGACAGTGACGACGCGGCAGCGAAACCGCGCTCGAGGTCGGCCAGAATGTCGTCGATCCCTTCCAGCCCCACCGCCAGCCGCACCAGGCCGGGAGTGACGCCAGTGGCCAGCTGCTCCTGCGCCGACAACTGCTGGTGGGTGGTCGAGGCCGGGTGGATCACCAGCGAGCGGACGTCACCGATGTTGGCGACGTGGCTGTGCAGCGTCAGGGCGTTGACAAAGGCTTTGCCCGCCTCGACGCCGCCGGCCAGCTCGAACGACAACACCGCTCCGGTTCCCTTGGGCGCCAGCGTCTTTGCCCGCTCATGCCACGGTGAGCTGGGCAGCCCGGCATAGTTCACCGACTCCACGGCCGGGTGGCTCTCCAGGAACTCGGCGACCTTCTGGGCGTTGGCCACGTGGCGCTCGATGCGCAGGCTCAGCGTCTCCAGGCCCTGGGCGATCAGGAAGGCGTTGAACGGCGAGGCCGCCGAGCCCAGGTCGCGCAGCAACTGAACACGGGCCTTGAGCGCGTACGCCGGCGCCCCCAGGTCGGCGAACACCACACCGTGGTAGCTCGGGTCCGGGCTGGTGAAGCCGGGGAAGCGCCCGCTGGTCCAGTCGAAGTTGCCGCTGTCGACGATGACGCCGGCGATCGCGGTGCCGTGTCCGCCCAGATACTTGGTGGCCGAGTGCACGACGATGTCGGCGCCGTGGGCGATCGGCTGGATCAGGTACGGCGTTGCGATGGTGTTGTCCACGATCAACGGCACGCCGTTGTCGTGGGCCACCTGGGCTACCCCGGGGATGTCGAGGATGTCGATCTTCGGGTTGGAGATGGTCTCGGCGAAGAACGCCTTGGTGTTGGGCCGGACCGCCGCACGCCACGAATCCAGGTCGTCGGGGTCGTCGACGAACGTGGTCTCGATGCCTAGCTTGGGCAACGTGTAGTGCAGCAGGTTATAGGTGCCGCCGTAGAGCCGCGGCGAGGACACGATGTGGTCACCGGCCGCAGCGAGGTTGAGGATCGCGAATGTCTCGGCCGCCTGGCCGGAGGCCAGGAACAGCGCCGCGACTCCACCCTCAAGAGCGGCGATGCGCTGCTCGACGACGTCGGTGGTGGGGTTCATCAGCCGGGTGTAGATGTTGCCCGGCTCGGCCAGCCCGAACAGCGCCGCCGCGTGGTCGGTGCTGTCGAACGCGTACGACGTGGTCTGGTAGATCGGGAGGGCCCGGGCGTGCGTCACCGCATCCGGGGTCTGCCCGGCGTGGATCTGCTTGGTCTCGAACGACCATTTCGCGCTCGGGTCGGTGTCAGGTGTGCTCACGACAGAACAGCCCCTATCTGTATCCGGGGCCCGTCTCTGTGCGGACCCGCGCTTGCCGTGCAGCCGGTGAGGGCTGCTCAACCTGGTCAATCACCCGGGGCACCCCACCGCGGTTGGAGGGTTGCCGGCCAGCGAGCCGGGGCTTGACGCTGGCACTCATGACCGTGGACCAGATTATCGCACCGGTCGGACACCTGGCCAGCGGGTTACCGCAGGCCTGGAGAGGGGCAATGTGATGCAGACCTCTCCGCTCATGTGCCGACCTCCCTCCCGTAGCGTCGGATGCGACGCGATACTGATAGCCGCTAACGACCCTGACACCGATGACACTGATGACCACGCCTGGAGAACAGCACATGAGCGACGAGCAGCCGACCATCATCTACACGCTCACCGACGAGGCGCCGCTCTTGGCGACCTACGCCTTCCTTCCGGTGCTGCGCACCTTCGTGGAAGCAGCCGGGATCAACGTCAAGTCCAGCGACATCTCGGTGGCCGCCCGCATCCTGGCCGAGTTCGGCGACTACCTCACCGAGGAGCAGCGGGTCCCGGACAACCTCGCCGAACTCGGCGCGCTGACCGCAGACCCGTCGGCCAACATCATCAAGCTGCCCAACATCAGCGCCTCGGTGCCTCAGCTGGTGGCCGCGATCAAGGAGCTCAAGGCCAAGGGTTACAACGTCCCCGACTACCCGGACGACCCCAAGACCGACGACGAGCGCACCATCAAGACCCGTTACGCCAAGGTGCTCGGTAGTGCGGTGAATCCGGTACTGCGCGAAGGCAACTCGGATCGCCGCGCCCCCAAAGCGGTCAAGGAGTACGCCCGTAAGCACCCGCACAGCATGGGGCAGTGGTCACAGGCGTCCCGCACCCACGTGGCCACGATGAAGCACGGCGACTTCTACCACGGCGAGAAGTCGATGACGCTGGACAAGGCCCGCAGTGTGCGGATGGAGCTCAAGACTGATTCTGGCAAGACCGTCGTGCTCAAGCCCGAGGTGAAGCTCGACGAGGGCGACGTCATCGACAGCATGTTCATGAGCAAGAAGGCGCTGATCGACTTCTACGAGGAGCAGATCGAGGACGCCTACAAGACCGGCGTGATGTTCTCCCTGCACGTCAAGGCCACCATGATGAAGGTCAGCCACCCGATCGTGTTCGGTCATGCGGTCAAGGTCTTCTACAAGGACGCCTTCGCCAAGCATCAGGCACTGTTCGACGAGCTGGGCGTCAACGTCAACAACGGCCTGTCCGATCTCTACGACAAGATCGAGGTGCTGCCGGCCTCGCAGCGCGAGGAGATCATCGAAGACCTGCACAAGTGCCACGAGCACCGGCCGGAGCTGGCGATGGTCGACTCGGCCAAGGGCATCTCGAACTTCCACTCGCCCTCCGACGTCATCGTCGACGCCTCGATGCCGGCGATGATCCGGCTCGGCGGAAAGATGTACGGCGCCGACGGCCGCACCAAGGACACCAAGGCCGTCAATCCGGAGTCGACCTTCTCTCGGATGTACCAGGAAGTCATCAACTTCTGTAAGACCAACGGTCAGTTCGACCCGACCACCATGGGCACCGTGCCCAATGTCGGGCTGATGGCGCAGAAGGCCGAGGAGTACGGCAGCCACGACAAGACCTTCGAGGTCCCCGAGGCCGGCGTCGCCGACATCGTCGACAACGAGACCGGCGAGGTGCTGCTGTCGCAGAACGTCGAGGCGGGCGACATCTGGCGGATGCCGATCGTCAAGGACGCCCCGATCCGGGACTGGGTCAAGCTGGCCGTCACCCGCGCCCGGCTGTCCGGGATGCCGGTGGTGTTCTGGCTCGACGACGAGCGTCCGCACGAGAACGAGCTGCGCAAGAAGGTCAAGACCTACCTGGCCGATCACGACACCGAAGGCCTGGAGATCACGATCCTGCCGCAGGTATGGGCCATGCGCTACACCCTGGAGCGGTTGATCCGCGGCAAGGACACCATCTCGGCGACCGGCAACATCCTGCGCGACTACCTGACCGACCTCTTCCCGATCCTGGAGCTGGGCACCAGTGCCAAGATGCTGTCGATCGTGCCGCTGATGGCCGGTGGCGGCATGTACGAGACCGGTGCCGGTGGCTCGGCGCCCAAGCACGTCAGCCAGCTGGTGGAGGAGAACCACCTGCGGTGGGACTCGCTGGGTGAGTTCCTCGCGATCGGCGCCAGCCTGGAAGACCTCGGCAACAAGACCGACAACGCCAAGGCCAAGGTGCTCGCCACCACTCTGGACACCGCCGTCGGAAAGCTGTTGGACGAGAACAAGAGTCCGTCGCGCAAGACCGGCGAGCTGGACAACCGGGGCAGCCAGTTCTACCTCGCGCTGTACTGGGCCGCGGAGCTGGCGGCGCAGACCGAGGACGCCGAACTCGCCGCACACTTCGCCCCGCTGGCCAAGGAGCTGGCGGAGAAGGAAGACGCCATCGTCGCCGAACTGGCCGAGGTCCAGGGCGGCCACGCCGACATCGGTGGCTACTACTACCCGGATCCGGCGAAGACCGCTGCGGTGATGCGGCCGAGCAAGACGTTCAACGCCGCGCTGGAAGCCGCCCAGGGCTGACTCAGGCGCCGCGGTCCTCGGCCACGGCAACCGGCGGCGTGTGCGCGTCGACCCAGGTGATGATGAGGTCGGCGATGCGCTCGGGTGCCTCGAACATCGGGATGTGACCGACCCCGTTCAGCGTGGTCACTTCGTCGATGGCGGGGATGTGCTTGAGGAAGTGCTTGGTGAACCGCGGGTGCGGCAGCACCCGGTCGCGCTCGCAGATCACCAGGTTGGTCGGGATCGTGGTCTCGGTGAGTTCCATCAGCCCCGGCATCAGCAGCGCCTTGATCAGCAGCTGGTAGTAGGCCCGGCAGTGGGTGACGTCGTCGATGATCTCGTTCAGTTCGGCGTCGGTCAGGCCCGCCGGGGTGGCGCTGATCGGGACGCTGGCAGCCTGTTTGGCCAGCGGTAGCCTCAGGGCCCGCTCCCGCAGCAGCAGGGCCGTCAGCCAGACCGGGGCGCCGGCGACGAACTTGGCGACGATCTCGTATTTGACCGGCGACCAGCGGTGCCAGCCGCCGGCCGGGGCGATCGCGGTCAGGGTGCGGGCACGGCCGCGGCGTTCGAGTTCGAAGGCCACCCAGCCGCCCAGTGAGTTGCCGACGATGTGGGCGCTGTCCCACCCGAGTTCGTCGAGTTGGGCCTCGACGTGGTCGGCCAGCGTGGCGGTGTCCAGGAACCACGACCGGCTGGCCGGACCGCCGTTGTGGCCCGCCATCGACGGCGCGAACACCTCGAACCGGCCGGTGCCGGCCAGCTTGGGCGCCACGTCCTTCCAGACGTACGACGACATCATGAACGGGTGGAGCAGCAGGATGGGCTGGCCTGCCCCCAGATGGATCGGCTCGCGTGGTGCCATACCCCGACCGTAAGGTGATACCGCCGGTACCGCAAGGTAGGTTTTCACCCGTGATCGTGACGACCATCAACGTCAACGGGGTGCGCGCCGCGGTGCGCGAGCGTTCACCGGAGAACCTCGGCCTGCTGGACTGGCTGACCAACACCAGCGCCGACGTCGTGTGCCTGCAGGAGACTCGGGCCGATGACGACCAGCTGGCGCAGGCCCTGGCGCCGGCCATTGCCGACGGCTGGCACCTGGCCTCGGCCGAACCGCACCTCAAGGGCCGCAGCGGCGTCGCCGTGCTGTCTCGCACGCCGTTCTCTGCGGTCCGGATCGGGCTGCCTGCAACCGAATTCGAGTTGCACGGCCGCTATCTCGAGGTCGACATCGCCGATGTGACAGTCGGCAGCGTGTATGTGCACACCGGGGAGGCGGAGACCGAACGCCAGTTGGAGAAGGAACGGTTCATGTCCGCCATGGCCAAGCGGATGAGCGAGCTGACCGCCGACGGGCGTGACGCGGTGATCTGCGGGGACTGGAACATCGCCCACACCGAGAACGACATCAAGGCCTGGAAGGCCAATGTGAAGAAGGCGGGCTTCCTGCCCAGCGAGCGGCAGTGGCTCACCGAGGTCATGGAGTCGGGCTGGGTCGACGTGATGCGCACGCTGCACCCCGATGTGGCCGGCCCGTACAGCTGGTGGTCCTGGCGTGGCAAGGCCTTCGACAACGACGCGGGTTGGCGCATCGACTACCACCTGGCCAGTGAAAGCCTGGCCGCCCGCACAGTGACGGGACGGGTGGAGAAGCCGGCCGCCTACGCGCTGCGGTGGTCCGACCACGCGCCGGTGACCGTCGAGTTCGGCTAGGCCGGACAGCCCTCCCGCGTCGATCTGCCCAGCCCCGCATTCTCGATCGCGGCGTCCACCTGGTCGAGAACCCGCGGATCCCACGGCAGGGCAGTCTCTTTCGGGAGGTTGCTGACCATCGACACGTAGTCGCTGTGGGTGTCGTCGACACGGTGGCAGGTCCGGTGTGGCAATACGGAATCGTCGATGTCGGCCGCCAGCGCGCTGCGCAACGCGACGATCCCGTCATTGGGCCACACCCGCGCATCGCCGGGACGGTCGAAGCGTGTCCCGCCGATCAGTGTGACGGGGATGTCGTCGAGGACACCGGCCTGAAAGGTGTTCCAGCCGTTCAGATAACCGGCGGCAAGCTCGTGTGCGGAACCCGACGGGTACGCCTTCGCGATATCCCTGTCGTAGCCACGCATCTGGTCCTGGCAGAACTGATCGCCGCCGCAGGCGCTCAACGGCACCGCCCCGTCTGCGAAGTCCGCCAGATACGAACCCTGCCAGGGTGTTCCGATGGTGATGAGTGAGCGGACCTGCACCGGTGAGCCGGTGGCGGTCAGGGCCCGGATCGCCGAGCGGGCATAGAGCCCACCCATCGAATGGCCGACGAGATCGATCTCGTTGACGCTCTTGGTGCTGTGCAGGTGTTCGATGAAGCGGGCCAGGTGCTCGCCGGCCAGATCGATGCTGCCGGTGCTGTCGATGGTCATGGTGTCGGGTAGGGGAGCGGGGCAGGATCCGAAGGCGCCGAAGCCGGTCTGGTTGAGCACCTGTCCGGGGCCGGCGTGGGCGGGTGCGGTGTAGACGGTACGGCCCGCGGTCAGCAGGTGCTCGCGGATGGCGGTGTCGGCGCTGCCTGCGGAAAGGCCGGTGGCGCAGGCACTCTCCGGCGTGGTGAACGGGCTGTTGCTGGCCAGGCCGGATACCACGACCACGGCGCGCGAGCCGTCCGGGCGGGCTGCGGTGGTGCTGGCTTTGCCGCCGCATCCGGCCAGCAGGAGCAGGCAGGCCGCCCCCGCCAGCAGCCGGCGCATCAGCTCGGGCAGCCTTCGCGGTTGGGGGTCTCCAGCTCCTTGGGGGCGCCTTCGATCGCCTTGTGCACGGTGTCGAGCACCTGCGGATCCCAGGTCAGCGCCGTCTTCCAGTCCAGGCCGACCAGGTTGGAGACGAAGATGCTGTGGGTGTCGTCGAAGGTGTAGCAGCGGCGGTGCGGGAGCACCGGATCGCTGATGTCCTTGGCAAGCGCACTCTGCAATGCGACCAGGCCGTCATTGGGCCAGACCGTCGGATTCACGGTGCCGGTGGTCTTGTCGGGGTTGAACCGCTTCCCGGCGATCAGCACCACCGGGATCTTGTCCAGCACACCGGATTGGAATTCGTTCCAGCCGTCCTTGCCCATCAGGTAGGCCTGGTTGACTTCGCGTCCGGAACCGGACATCAGCCGTTTGACCTCGTCGGCCATGGCCTTCATGGCGTTCTCGCAGACCTTGTCGCCCTGGCAGTCGCTCAGCGGGGTCAGGCCGTTGGCGTAGTCCGACAGGTAGGAGCCCTGCCAGGGCGTGCCCAGTGTGGTCAGTGAGCGCACCTTCACCGGCGAGCTCGTCGAGGTCAACACCCGGATCGCCGCCCGCGAGTACAGCCCGCCCATCGAATGCGCTACCAGGTCGACTTCGTTGACACCCTTGTCGGTGTGCAACCAGTTCAGGAACCTGGCCAGGTGCTCGCCGGCGGTGTCGATACTGCCCTGGGAGTTCACGGTCATGTTCTCCGGCAGCGTCACCGGGCACACGCCGAACGGGCCGAAGCCGGTCTGGTCGACGACCTGCCCGCGGCCGGCCATGGCCGGGGAGGTGTAGACCGCGTAGCCCTGCTTGAGCAGATACTCGCGCAGGGCGGTGTCGGTGTTGCCGGCCGCCAGTCCGGTCGCGCACGCCTGGTCAGGGGCGGTGTACGGACTTGTCGCGTCCCCGCCGGAGACGATCACCACCGCGGTCGACGCCGGTCGCTTGTCGGGACCGCTGCTGCCGCCGCCGCAGCCCGCCAGGATGACAACCAACGCCGAGAGAACCACTGCCAGTGCGCGCACGAGCAGGATGCTAGCCCTGAAACCGCTCGTGACAGGATTGAACCATCATGAGCACCTCACCGCGTCGTGTCGTCTTCTCCGGTGTCCAGCCGACCTCCGACTCCCTGCACCTGGGTAATGCCCTTGGTGCCATCAAGCAGTGGGTGGATCTGCAGGACGACTTCGACGCCTACTTCTGCGTGGTGGACCTGCACGCGATCACCGTGCCGCAGGACCCCGCGACGCTGCGCCATCGCACTCTGGTGACCGCCGCTCAGTACCTGGCGCTGGGCATCGACCCGGCGCGGGCGACGATCTTCGTGCAGAGCCACGTGCCCGCCCACACCGAGCTGGCGTGGGTGCTGGGCTGCTTCACCGGTTTCGGCCAGGCCTCCCGGATGACCCAGTTCAAGGACAAGTCCCAGAAGCAGGGGGCCGACGCCACCACGGTCGGGTTGTTCACCTACCCGGTCCTGATGGCCGCCGACGTGCTGCTCTACGACACCGACCTGGTGCCGGTCGGTGAGGATCAGCGCCAGCACCTCGAGCTGGCCCGCGATGTGGCCCAGCGGTTCAACGCCCGTTTCCCGGACACCTTCGTGATCCCGGACCCGATGATCCCCAAGGTCACCGCCAAGATCTACGACCTACAGGACCCGACTGCCAAGATGAGCAAGTCGGCGGCCACGGACGCCGGGCTCATCGCGCTGCTCGACGACCCGAAGGTGTCGGCCAAGAAGATCCGCTCGGCGGTCACCGACAGCGACCGCGAGATCCGCTACGACGTGGCGGCCAAGCCCGGCGTGTCCAATCTGCTGTCGATCCAGTCCGCGGTCACCGGAGTCGACGTCGACACCCTGGTGGCCGGGTACGAGGGCCGCGGGTACGGCGATCTGAAGAAGGACACCGCCGAGGCCGTCGTCGAATACGTCACGCCGATCCAGCAGCGGGTGAACGAGCTGCTGTCCGATCCCGCCGAACTGCAGGCCATCCTGGCTGCGGGTGCGCAGCGGGCCTGTGAGGTGTCTGCCAGGACCATCGGACGGGTATACGAAAAGATAGGGTTTTTGCCGACAAGTTCGTGATACCCGCAGGAGGCTGGCATGGCGGATCCGGCCAAACCGGGCATTCTCGACCGGTTGCGGGCGCGCTACCCATGGTTCGACCACGTGATGCGGGCCCAGCAGCGCTACGACAAGACCAAGGGCGACTTCTACGCCGCGGGCATCACCTACTACACGATCTTCGCGCTGTTCCCGCTGCTGATGGTGGGCTTCGCCGCCGCCGGCTTCGTCCTGGCCAGCCGCCCGCAACTGCTCACCGATATCGAAAGCCGGATCAAGTCAACGGTTTCCGGTCAGCTCGGTGAGCAACTGATCACCCTGATGGATTCGGCGATCGCCTCGCGCACCTCGGTGGGTGTGATCGGCCTGGCGACGGCGGCCTGGGCCGGGCTGGGGTGGATCTCGAACCTCCGGGAAGCGCTGAGCCAGATGTGGGGCGAGCACCGGGGTGAGCCGCTGAACTTCGTCCGCACCAAGCTGTCGGACCTGGTGGCATTGGTGTCGGTCTTCGTCGTCATGATCGCCACCGTCGGCCTGACCGCCCTGGGGGATCCCGGGGTGATGGCCAAAGTGCTGGATTGGTTTGGCATCCATGACGTTCCCGGCCTCAATACCGGTCTGCGGATCGCGTCGATCCTGATGTCATTCCTGGTCGCCTGGATGCTGTTCACCTGGATGATCGCGCGGATGCCGCGGGAGTCGGTCAGCTTCCGGTCCAGTGTGCGGGCGGGTCTGCTGGTGGCGGTGGGCTTCGAGATCTTCAAGCAGGTGGCCTCGATCTACCTGCGCTCGGTGGTGCACGGCCCGGCCGGGGCGACGTTCGGCCCGGTGCTGGGTCTGATGGTGTTCGCCTACATCACCGCGCGGCTGGTCCTGTTCGCGACGGCGTGGGCGGCGACGTCGGCGGACAACGTGCGTGAGGCCAAGGTGCCCGCTCCGGCGCCGGCGGTGATCAACGTGCGGGTAGGACCCGACGAGGGGCTCTCGACGCGGCAGTGGCTCGGCGCGCTGGGCGTGGGTGCACTAGGCGCGCTTGGGCTTTCGCGGCTATGGCGGGGTGGGCGCTAGGGCCGGCAGAATTCCGGGGCATGACACTGTTGCCCGCCTCTCAGCGACTCTTGGTCCCCGCGGAGACTGCGGATATTGCGATCGTGTCAGTCGCGTAGGCGGACGTTGACATGCCATCCCAAGTTGACTGCCACAGTCGCTCAGAGGCGGGCACTGATGGTGCCACCCGAGAAACGCCCCGCCGATCTACCGCCCGCGCACCGGCCGGCGATTGACCGAGCGGGCACCCATGATCAGCAGGAACACGATGACCGTGCCGACCACCGCCACGCCGATCCGCACCGGCATGGCATCGGCGGCCGGAAGCAGCGGTGCGGCAGTCGCTTTGACGGCATCATCGTCGGGCTTCGGCGGCTTGAGCGACGGATCCGGATCGATCAGGTTGCCGACCGTGGTTCCGCGCGGAGTGGCGAACCCGTAGTCCAGCAGATGCGCGGCCTGCTCCCACGGCGCGATCGGCTGACGGGTGCCGCGCAGCAGCACCGCCACCAGCCGGCGGCCGTCGCGCTGAGCGGCACCGACAAAGGTCTGCCCGGCGTCATCGGTGTAGCCGGTCTTGCCGCCCAGCGCTCCCGGGTAGTTGGTCAGCAGCTTGTTGTCGTTCTCCAGCTGGTAGGCCGGATGGTCGCCGTCCTCGCCCGGCTTGGCCGGATGCCCGGGGAAGTTGTAGTCCTGGGTGGCGACGATGTTGGCGAAAGTCGGGTTCTGCCAGGCATATCGGTAGAACAACCCGATGTCATAGGCAGAGGTGCTCATACCCGGTCCATCCAGACCGGACGGCGTGGCCGCGCGGGTATCGGCGCCACCGAGCTTGCGGGCCAGCACGTTGATCTTCTGCACCGTGGTGTCCATCCCGCCCAGCTGGGCGGCCAGCGCGTGCGCGGCGTCGTTGCCGGAGTGCATCAGCAGACCGTGCAGCAGGTCGTTGACGGTGTAGTGCCCGCCGACGTCGACACCCACCCGGGTGCCCTCGGCGTTGGCGTCGTCCTGGGTGCCCTCGACCATCTTGTTCAGCGGCAGCTCGTTGATCGCCTGCATCGCCGCGAGCACCTTGATGATCGAAGCCGGACGGTGCCGCGCATGCGGGTCGCGGGCGGCGATGATCTCGCCGGTATCCAGATCAGCCACCAGCCAGGACTCGGCCGAGACATCGTCGGGCACCGGCGGGGTGTTCGGCGCGACGATCACCCCGCAGCTGGCCAGGGCGTCACCGCCGACCGGCTTGGCCGGCACCGGCAGCGGCAGCGGCGGGTCTCCGGCCTGGGGGACCTCGGAGGAGTCGACAGCAGGTGGGGTCGTCACCTTGTACGGGCAGGTGTTGGGATCCGGTGCCGCGTTCGGCTCGGCCCACGCGATCGCGGGCGTTCCCAGGACGCAGACGGCCGCGACCAGCGCGGAAGCACTGCGCAGCAAGGTTCTCGAGGTCGACATCGCCTCGAAGGGTAGGGGAAACCAGGCCCGAAACCGGGAAGCCGCGCTGTGACTGTTGTGGTTATTGATGCAATTGTTAGCTCGGCAGCGCGCAGTGCGCGACGGCCGGATGACCGATGGTGGCCAGCCACAATCGCCCCTCGCGTTCCACCAATCCGGTGACGAGGCCGAAGTCCGGATGCGTCATGTGCACCCCGGAGACCGCTGCGCCGGTGTCGGGATCGAAGGCCACCGCCCACACCGTCGGGGTGATCTGCGGCTGTAGTGAGTCCGGCAGCTTCCACAACCACGTGCGCAGTCGCGGGGAGCGAGGGGAGAGGAAGTCGGCCGCCGCGTTACGCGCCGACACCATGGCACACCAGATCCGGCCGTCGGCACCCGTCGAGAGGTTGTCGGGCATCCCGGGCAAGTTCACCGCCAACGGCGTGACGGTGCCGGCCCGCGGTCCGCTCAGCCAGTACTTCGACAGTCGCCTGGCCTGCGTCTCGGCGAACACCAGAGCCGAGAAGTCCACCGTCGGCGTCAGACCGTTGGCGAAGTACAGATGCTCGAGCACGGTGCTGACCGTGCCGTCCGGGTCGAGCCGGTACAGGCCGCCGTCGCCGCGCGACTCGAAGATCGCGCCCTTGAAGTGCTCGAAGCTGAACTTCGCCGTCGACTCGGTGAAATAGATTGAGCCGTCCGGCAATTCGACGACATTGGAACAGAACTGCAGCCGCCTGCCGGCTACCGAATCACACAGCACCTCGATGTCACCGGTGCCGCGGTGCATGGCCACCAGACCGCCCGGGCTGGTGCAGATCAACAGCCGCCCGTCGCGGGCCACCGTCATGCCCAGCGGCCGGCCCGCCGTCGTTGCGATCGTGGTGGTGCCGCCATCGGGGTCGATGCGCACGACGCGACCGTCGACCAGACCGGTCCACAGCGCGCCGTCCGCGTCGACGACGATGTCTTCTGGTTGATCACCCGGCAGCCCGACGATCGTCAGGTCGGCCGGCCCGAACTCGGGCAGCGGCTGCACCGGTGGCGGCTGCCACCGAACCGGATCGATCGCGGGCTTGCCGGCGGCGCTCACAGCAGCCGGCTGGCCTCGCCGAGCACGCGGTGCAGGATGTCGTAGATCTCGTTGAACTCCTTGGGACCGGAGATCAGCGGCGGCGCCAGCTGCACGACTGGGTCGCCACGATCGTCGGCGCGGCAGTACAGCCCGGCCTCGAACAGAGCCGCCGACAGGAAGCCGCGCAGCAGGCGCTCGCTCTCGTCGTCGTTGAACGTCTCCTTGGTGTCCTTGTCCTTCACCAGCTCGATGCCGTAGAAGAAGCCCTCACCGCGGACATCGCCGACGATCGGCAGCTCCTTGAGCTGCTCGAGGGTGGCGCGCAACACCGGAGCGTTGGTCTTGACGTGGTCGTTGATGCCCTCGCGTTCGAAGATGTCGAGGTTGGCCAGCGCCACCGCCGACGACACCGGGTGCCCGCCGAAGGTGTAGCCGTGCCCGAAGGTGGTCTTGCCGTCGTTGAACGGCTCGAACAGCTTGTCGCTGGCGATCATCGCGCCGATCGGGGAGTAGCCCGAGGTCATACCCTTGGCGCAGGTGATCATGTCCGGCTGGTAGCCGATGTCCTCACAGGCGAACATCGAGCCGATCCGGCCGAAGGCACAGATGACCTCGTCGGACACCAGCAGCACGTCGTATTCGTCGCAGATCTCGCGGACCCGGTCGAAGTATCCGGGCGGCGGCGGGAAGCAGCCACCAGCGTTCTGCACCGGCTCGAGGAAGACGGCGGCGACGGTCTCGGGGCCCTCGAACTCGATGGCCTCGGCGATCCGGTCGGCGCAGTACTGGCCCCAGGCCTTGATGTCGGTGTCGAACGGCGCGGGCGCGCGGTAGAAGTTGGTGTTGGGCACCCGGAATCCGCCGGGGGTCAACGGCTCGAACGGCTTCTTGAAGTCCGGCAGGCCGGTGATGGCCAGCGCGCCCTGCGGGGTGCCGTGGTAGGCGATGGCCCGCGAGATCACCTTGTACTTGCCTGGCTTGCCGGTCAGCTTGAAGTACTGCTTGGCCAGCTTCCAGGCGCTCTCGACGGCCTCGCCGCCACCGGTGGTGAAGAACACCCGGTTCAGATCACCGGGGGCGTAATTGGCCAGCCGGTCGGCCAGTTCGATCGCCGGCGGCGTGGCATAGGACCACAGCGGGAAGAACTCCAGGGTCTCGGCCTGCTTGGCAGCGGCTTCGGCCAGCTCCTTGCGGCCGTGACCGGCCTGCACCACGAACAACCCGGACAGGCCGTCGAAGTACTTCTTGCCGTGGCTGTCGTAGATGTAGCAGCCTTCGCCGCGGGTGATGATCGGCGGTGTGATGCCATGGCCATGCCGGGCGAAGTGACCCCACAAATGTCGGTCCGCCTTGGCGGACAATTCCGCCGTCACGTCTTCGCTCAGTACTGTCATCGGGTACCCCAATTGTATTGTTGTTTAACCAGTTTCAGGTAGACCAGCGTCTCGGTAGAGGTCACGCCGGGTACCGCGCGGATTTCTTTGTTGAGCAACTCGAGTAGCTCGGCGTCGTCCTCACACACCACTTCGACGATCGCGTCGAAGGTGCCCGCGGTGAGCACGACGTAGTCCACGGCCTCGATCTGGGCCAGCTTGTCGGCGACTTTGGTGGTGTCACCGGTGCAGCGGATCCCGATCATCGCCTGCCGGGCGAATCCGAGTTGCATCGGATCGGTCACGGCGACGATCTGCATCACCCCGGAGTCGATCAAGCGCTGCACGCGCTGGCGCACCGCCGCTTCGGACAAACCGACGGCCTTGCCGATACCGGCATAGGATCGTCGCCCGTCCTGCTGCAGCTTTTCGACGATGGCCTTGGACATCTCGTCGAGCTGGGCCGACGCTGCCGCACCCGCCCCGACGGTGCGGACGGGAAACCGGTTGGTCGGTACACCCGAGTCACGCATGCCCATGATTGTGCACGGAATCCGTTGTTTTAAGCAACGGGATCGATGAAATTGGTCGTCAGCACCCACCTTGAGTGTGGGAATGCGTAGCACGGCCTCGCATGGTCGGTTACCGTTGCCGTGTGACTGCACTGACCTCTGACAAGACCAGAATTGTGCCCAGTAGCTGGATCGATGGCGCCCCGGTCGTGACCAGCGGAACCACCCACCAGGTGATCAACCCGGCCAACGGCTCCACGGTCGCCGAGTTGGCCCTGGCGACCGCCACCGACGTCGACGCCGCGGTCGCCTCTGCTCGGGCCGCCCTGCCCGGCTGGAAGAACGCTACCCCGGCGGAGCGCTCCTCGGTCTTGGCCAAGCTGGCCGAGCTCGCCCAAGCGCATGCCGATGAGATCGCCGCCGAAGAGGTGTCCCAAACCGGCAAGCCGGTTCGGCTGGCCACCGAGTTCGACGTCCCGGGCAGCATCGACAACATCTCCTTCTTCGCCGGCGCCGCCCGCCACCTCGAGGGCAAGGCCAGCGCGGAGTACTCCGGGGACCACACCTCGTCCATCCGCCGCGAGGCGGTCGGCGTGGTCGCCACGATCACGCCGTGGAATTACCCGCTGCAGATGGCGGTCTGGAAGGTGATTCCGGCGCTGGCCGCGGGGTGCTCGGTGGTGATCAAACCCGCTGAAATCACCCCGCTGACCACGCTGACACTGGCACGGCTGGCCACCGAGGCCGGCCTGCCCGACGGCGTCTTCAACGTCGTGACCGGCTCGGGCATCGACGTCGGTACGGCATTGGCCGGACACTCCGACGTCGACGTCGTCACCTTCACCGGATCCACCGCCGTGGGCCGGCGGGTGATGGCCGCGGCCGCCGTCCACGGCCACCGCACCCAGCTCGAGCTCGGCGGCAAGGCGCCGTTCGTGGTGTTCGAGGACGCCGACCTCGACGCCGCGATCCACGGTGCGGTGGCCGGCGCACTGATCAACTCCGGCCAGGACTGCACGGCGGCCACCCGGGCGATCGTCGCGCGCAACCTCTACGACGATTTCGTGGCGGGTGTGGCGGAGCTGATGGGCAAGATGGTCGTCGGCGACCCGCAGGATCCTGACACCGATCTGGGGCCGCTGATCTCGGCGATGCACCGCGACCGGGTGGCCACCATGGTCGCCGACGCCCCCAAGGAGGGCGGCCGGGTCGTCACCGGCGGCCAGATACCGGAACTACCTGGCTCCTTCTATCTGCCCACGCTGATCGCCGACGTGACCGAAAGCAGCGAGGTCTACCGCAACGAGATCTTCGGTCCGGTTCTGGTGGCCCGGCCGCACGACGGCGATGACGACGCGCTGCGGCAGGCCAACGACACCGAGTACGGGCTGGCCGCATCGGCGTGGACGCGCGACGTCTACCGCGCCCAGCGCGCGTCGCGGGAGATCAACGCCGGCTGCGTGTGGATCAACGACCACATCCCGATCATCAGCGAGATGCCGCACGGCGGTGTCGGCGCTTCGGGGTTCGGCAAGGATATGAGTGACTACTCCTTCGAGGAGTACCTCACCATCAAGCACGTGATGAGCGACATCACCGGCGTTGCCGAAAAGGGTTGGCACCGAACCATCTTCACGCTGCGTTAGGCGGGTCGTTTCACCCCTGACAGGTGGTGGTGACACAATCCGACGGTGAAGTACGGGCCGGATTGGCAACCCGTCGAGGTTGATTGGACCTCGACCAGAGGCCGCATCCTGCTGTGCTCGGCCAGTCTCTTCGCCCGGCGCGGATTCTTCGGTACCTCCACGCGCGACATCGCCGACGCCGTCAAGATCCGCCAGCCGTCGTTGTTCCACCACTTCGAGGCCAAGCAGGCGATCTACCGGACGCTGGTCGAGCTGGACCTCGGGCCGTCGGTCGCGCGGCTCCGCGGCTACCTGGCCGAGGAGTCGACCTGGGCGGAGAAACTGCACCTGAGCATCGCCTGCGATGTGCGCCAGGCGCTCGACCAGCCGTTCGACTCGCGCGGTCTGTACCAGGACGCGGTCCTGAGCCTCGAAGAATTCGCCGACGAGCGCGCCGGGATCGAGCTCTTCCATGAGCTCGTCGAGCGGGTGGTCCGCGAGGGTTGTGCGGCAGGGGAATTCGTGGCTTTCGAACCCGGATTCGTGCAGCGCGCGATGAACGGTGTGCTGTTCGAGACGCTGCGTGAGCAGGGCGGGCCCGGCGGGCAGGTCCGCGGCCGGCGCCCGCTGGAGGCGGCGGACTTCGTGTTGCGTGCCTTGCTGACCGACCAGGATGCGCTGGGGACATTGCAGGCCACGACCACTGCTCGGCTCGCCGAACTCTCGAATGGAACGGGATAGCGGACAGTCTCGCGCTAGCTGTTGCCTATCAGTCGATAGTCCCCTATCGTTCGATAGACCCGCAGCTGGCGGGCCTCGACAACGGCTGGTCGAGCCCTATGTCCCACCGATTCTGGAGGCTCCATGCCTGCAACCCTGCCTACCCGGGCCCTGACCCGTCTTGCGGTGTGCACGGCGGCCCTGGCTGTGACGCTGACGGGCTGTTCGTCGCAGTCCACGGACACCGCCGCGCCCACCGGCCCGGCCAAAGTCGCCCCGCCGGCGATCCTGCAGGCCGGCACACTCAAGGTCTGCGCGCCCAACGACGGCACCCCGCCGAGTGTCTACCTCGACGAGACCGGCGCGCTGGTCGGTAGCGAGGTCGACCTGGCCAAGGCGATCGCCGCCCAACTGGGGCTCAAAGCAGACTTCGTCCAATCGGCATTCCCCGCTCTGATCCCCACACTGCAGGCCAAGCAGTGCGACGTCATCATGGCGGCGCTCTACATCAAGCCGGAGCGGGAGAAGGTCGTCGACTTCGTGCCCTACCTGTACTCCGGCACCGGTATCGCGGTGTCCAAAGATCACCCCGCCGCCATCACCGGCATGGATGACAGCCTGTGCGGCAAGAAGGTCATCGTCGCGATCGCCACCACCGCCGAAGAGCGGACCGTCGAACAGTCCGGCGCCTGCACCGCCTCGGGCAAGCCGGAGATCGATATCACCCGCAACAGCCACGCCGACGTCGCGCTGCAGCAGGTGCAGAACGGTCAAGTCGACGCCTACCTCGACACCGCGGAAACCCTCGGATACTTCGCCACCAAGACCGGGGCGCAGATCCAGATGGCCGGAAAACCCTTCGGCACCATCAAGATCGGCGCCGCGACGCGCAAGGACGACTCCGCGTTGCACACTGCGATCGCTGCGGCGCTCGGCGAGCTCGAGGCCAACGGCACCTACGCCAAGATCCTGCACACCTGGGGCCAGACCGACCTCGACATCCGGAAGTGACCGGAGGTCCGTCGGTATGCATTTCGATTGGCAGTTCTTCTGGAAGTCGTTGTTCACGCCCAGCACTACCTTCGTCGACGGTCTGATCCTCACCATCGTCATCTCTGTGGTGGCGATGGCGCTGGCCACCGTCGTCGGCCTGGGCATCGCGCTGCTGCGGCGATCCCGCTTCGCCGTCTTGCGCTGGTGTGCAAGCCTGTACATCTGGGCGGTGCGCGGGACACCCCTACTGGTGCAGCTGGTGATCATCTACACCGGCCTGGCGGCCGTCGGCCTCTACCAATTCCGTGACGTCTCGTTCTTCGGTCTGTCGATCAAGGCGGCCATCCAGGCGGCGATCGTCGGGCTGACCATCAACGAGAGTGCCTATATCGCCGAAATCATTCGTGCAGGCCTTGATTCGGTGCCCAAAGGTCAGTTCGAGGCGGCCGAGTCGCTGGGTATGAAGCCGGCCAAGGTGATGCGGTGGATCATCGTGCCGCAGTCGCTGCGCGTCATGGTGCCGCCGATGGGGAACTCGTTCAACGGCATGATGAAGACCACCTCGGTCCTGTCGGTGATCGGTGTCAGCGAGATGTTCCTGGTGACGCAGTCGATCAGCTCGGCGACCTTCCACACCTTCGAGATCTTCATCGTTGCGGCGCTGTACTACCTGGCGTTGACCACCATCTGGACGGTCATCCAGGCCGAGATCGAGAACAGGTTGGCCCGCCAGCTCGGCATCCACCAGCGGGTGCGTATCACCCAGCGCCTCCTGGGGGCTCGTCGCAGCCCCGTGTCCGTGCCGTCCCAGGCGTGAGAGGATCGATGATCAGCTGTGAGCACTTCGTGAATAGTCAAGGTGTGGAGAGCTTTCCGATCGTCTCGGTGCAGAACGTCTCGCGGACCCTCGGGGGCCGCAAGGTGCTCGACGACGTGTCGCTGGATGTCCTGCGCGGTGAGGTCGTCGTGCTGATCGGCCCCTCCGGGGCGGGTAAGACCACCCTGCTCCGGTCGTTGAATCGGTTGGAGACCATCGACAGCGGCAACATTCTGATCGGTGGCATGCCGATCGGTTATCGCGACGCGCACAGCGCCGAGCGGGTCAGCGCCGGCGAGTTGGCGCGGCGACGCCGTGAGATCGGCTTCGTGTTCCAGCACTTCAACCTGTTCCCGCATATGACTGCCGCCGAGAACGTCTGGAACGGGCCGGTTCGCGTGCTCGGAGTGGCCAAGGATGAGGCCCGCGACTCGGCGATGGCGCTGTTGAGCCGAGTTGGGCTGGCCGACAAGGCCAATGCCCGTCCCAGCCAGCTCTCGGGCGGACAGCAGCAACGGGTCGCGATCGCCCGCGCCCTGGCGATGCGGCCCAAGGTGATGTTGTTCGACGAGCCGACCAGTGCTCTCGACGTCGAGATGGTGGGGGAGGTTCTGGCCGTGATGCGCGAGCTGGCCGACGAACACATGACCATGGTGGTCGTCACCCATGAGATGCGCTTCGCCCGAGATGCCGCCGACCGTATCGTCGTGATGGACGCCGGCCGGATCATCGAGGATGCGCCACCGTCGCGACTGTTCACCGCCCCGCGGCATGAGCGCACCAAGGCCTTTCTTTCCACCATCCGCTGAAGGAGTGAAGTTTCCCGTGTCTGCCGATCGTGGCGGGCAACCAGCATTAGCAGCGCTGGCTACCCCGCATGTCCTGGCCACCGATGCCGGAGTCGCCGTGCTGCGCGATGGCGGCACCGCCATCGACGCCGCCATCGCCGCGGCCGCGGTGCTGGCTGTGGTCTACCCGCACAACGTCGCCCTGGGTGGTGACCTCTTCGCCCTGATCCGGACGCCGGACGGCGTGGTTCGTTGCGTCAACGCATCGGGGTGGGCGGGCGCCGCGGTGGACGCCGAAGTGCTGCGTGCCCGCCACGGCGGCAGCCTGCCGGCCCGTGGTGCCGACCCGGTCACCGTTCCCGGGGGAGTGCGCGGCTGGGAAGTGATGCGCGGCTTCGGTTCCCGTACCTCCTGGAGTGCGACGCTCAGTGCCGCGCAGACGCTGGCCGGCGACGGCGTCGCGGTGGCGCCGTCATTGGCCACCCACCTCGTCGACCCCGAGAACGCCGACCTGTTCGGCACCGACGATTTCGATCGGGTGTTCCGGCCGCACGGGGTGCCGTTGGGTGTCGGTGATGTGCTGGTGCAGCCGGCGCTGGCCGATACGCTGGCGACCCTGCAAGCCGAGGGGCCCGATGCGTTCTATTCGGGTGTCTTGGCCGGACCGCTGGTGAGTCATCTGCAATCCCACGGATCTGTCCTGGACACAACGGATTTCGCGGACTTCCAGCCGCAGGTCCAGGACCCTCTGAGGATGGATCTCGACGGGCTCACCGTACTGACCAGCCCGCCGAACAGCCAGGGCTTCCTGCTGCTGAGCGCACTCGCCGCGATGGAGGAGCAGCGCGTCGACGATCCGGTCGGTGACGGTCTCGGACACCTCGTGCGAGCATTCCACCAGGGCAACGCGATTCGCGACAGCAGACTCGCCGACCCCCGGTTCGCCGATGTCGACCTGGGCCGCTCAGACGGACCAGCCCCGGCTGCTGCCCCTGCGCCGGGTCCCGCGCGGGGCGACACGGTGGGCATCGCCGCCCTCGATGGTGAGGGCTATGCGGTGTCGTTGATCCAGAGCGTCTACCACGCGTTCGGGTCCGGACTGATCGACCCGGCCACCGGTGTGTTGTTCCATAACCGCGGCTGCGGGTTCAGCCTGGACCCGTCGTCGGCGAACCTCATCGGTCCGCGCAAACGCCCCGCCCACACGCTCATGCCCGCGATGACGCTGCGGCAGAGCCGGATCGCCCATGTGCTCGCCACCATGGGTGGTCAGGGGCAGCCGCAGATCCTGGCCCAGATCCTGCTGCGGGCGCTGGGCGGCGCCGGTGCGGTCGACGCCGTCGCGGCGCCCCGCGCCATCGTCGGCAACCAGTGCGGTGGCGGTCCAGACACGGTGACGGTCGAGGCCGACCTTCCCCAGGCGGCGAAGGCGTCGATACGGCGGGCCGGTTTCGACCCGGCCGAGGTGCCGGCGCGCACCGAAGCGATGGGTCAGGCCAACGTGGTCTTCGTCGACCCCGCCGGCTCGGTGACCGCGGCGTCGGATCCGCGGTCGGACGGTTCGGCGGTGGTGGCGCACCACGCGCGACCACACTCGTGAGTGGATTGGTGCGTGCGCACCTTCAGCTGTGGCTGATGCTCGCGCTGACCTTCGTCACCGGATTGCTCGACGCGGTCGGCTATCTCGCGCTGGACCGGGTGTTCACCGGCAACATGACCGGCAACGTGGTGATCCTCGGGATGGGCATGGCCGGTGCGGACGGCCTGCCGGTCGCCGGACCGTTGGTGGCGCTGGGCACCTATGTGGTGGGGGCTGCTGTCGTCGGCCGGTTGTTGCAGCAGCGTCGTGGCGGTTGGGAGCCGGTGGTCACCGCCGTGTTCGTCACCAGTGCGGTGGCGATGGCCGCGGTGGGGTCGGTGTTGACCGTCGTCGCGCTCGACGGCGAGACCACGCTGAGCGTCGGTTTGGCTGCGGTCCTGGCGATCCTGATGGGTGCCCAGGCGGCCACGGCGCGGATGCTGGCGGTCGCCGACATCACCACGGTCGTGGTGACCTCGACGCTGACCGCATACGCGAGCGAGACCCTGTTCGGGCCCGGGTGGTTGTGGCTGACGCACCGCCGGTTGTGGGTCATCGTCGTCATCATCGCCGGGGCGTTCTGCGGAGCTCTATTGGTGCGGCTCGGCGGGCCCGGCTGTCCGGTGTATCTGGCTGCCGCGCTGACCGCCGTGGTGGCGGTGGTCGGCCACGTCGCCTGGCACGGCCGCTGACCGACAGCGGCCCGCCGAGCGTCACCCCGGGTGACACTCGGCGGGCCGAGCCGTCAGCTCTTGGTGAACTCCTCGCCGGTCTCGGGGTTGACGGCCGTCTCACCCGGCGGCAGGTTCGACAGGTCCGGTGCGATCACCGTCGGCATGTCACCGGAGTCGGGCAGGCCGAACATCGGTTCTACCGCGGTGGCCGGGGTGAGCACCAGATCAGCGCTCGACCGTCGAGACAGCGTGCGGCCCAGGAAGAAGTCCGGT
This sequence comes from Mycolicibacterium anyangense, assembly GCF_010731855.1. Taxonomy (NCBI): domain Bacteria; kingdom Bacillati; phylum Actinomycetota; class Actinomycetes; order Mycobacteriales; family Mycobacteriaceae; genus Mycobacterium; species Mycolicibacterium anyangense. Next base: position 5,416,992 of record NZ_AP022620.1, read on the forward strand.
GACATCAGCCACCAGACCACCATCAGGATCACGCCGAGGACCAGCGCGCCCACACCGACGACGGCGACCGCGCCGAACCCGAAGATCGTGACGTTGTTGCCGTTGTCGTCGGTGAGCCAGTCGGGCTCGGCGTACTTCTTGAGGCCGTAGGCGAAGACCGCGAGCAGGATCACGCCGCCGAGGAGCGGGATCACCCCGCGCATCATGAAATCGCGGGTCGTCTTGGTGAGGTCCTTGCGGTAGAACCACGCGCACGCGAACCCGGTCAGGCCGTAGTAGAACGCGATCATCAGGCCCACCGAGCCGATGAGGGCGGTCAACAGGTTGCTGCTGATCAGGGTGAACAGCACATAGAACAGGATCGACACTGCGCCCATGGCGATGGTGGCGACCGTCGGGGTCAGGTATGTGCGATGGATCTTGGCGAATGACTCCGGCAGGGCACGGTAGACGCCCATCGACAGCGTCGTGCGGGCCGTCGGCAGGATGGTCGTCTGGGTCGATGCCGACGCAGAAGTCAGGATGGAGGCCGACAACAGCAGCAGGCCGATCTTGCCGAGGATGCTGTCACCGAACAGGGGTGGCCCGATGGCAGCGAATACGTCGGATGAGTTCTCCGAGTTGCCAAGGCCGATGCCGTCGGTTCCGGTGCCGGCGAAGGCGATAGCTGAAACCGAGACCAGGGCGTAGGTGGCCAGCAGCAGGAAGGTAGAGATCACCGCGGCCCGGCCCGGGGTGGTACCAGGATCGTCGGACTCCTCGTTGCAGGCCACCGCGGTGTCCCAGCCCCAGTAGATGAAGATGGCGGCCAGGATGGCGGGGGCGATGACGTTGCCGAAGTCCAGGCCACCGGGCCAGAACCAGGACAGCGACGGCATCAGCGAGTAGCCCTCGGCCTTGTGGGTGTAGACCTTGATCAGCGCCACCACCGAGAACACGATCAAGACGACGAGCTCGATGCCCAACAGGGCGTATTGCAGACGCGCGGAGACTTCGATACCGCGATAACAGATGTAGGTCATCACAACGATCCAGATGACACCGGCCACCGTGGACCACAGCGTGCTGTTGGCCAGGTTGGCGGCCGAGGACCAGCCCAGGTCACCGGCGAAGGTGAACGAGTAGGCACCGGCGATCTGGGCCAGGTTCGCCATGACGATCACGTCGGCGGCGATGATGCCCCAGCCGCCCATCCAGCCGATCAGCGGGCCGAACGCCCGCGAGGCCCAGGTGAACGTGGTGCCGCAGTCCGGCTCGGCCTTGTTCAGTTCCTGGTAGGCGACCGCGATCATGTACATCGGGATGAACGCGATGAGCACGATCGCGGGAGCCTTGACGCCGGCCAGCAGCGTGCCGCCGCTGGCGACGATCAGCCCGAGGCTGGCGGCCAGCGAGTAGGCCGGTGCGGTCGAGGCCATCCCGACGACGATGCTGGACACCAGCCCCAGCGCGCCGCCCTTGAGGCCCTTGCTTTCTACTGCGTTGGAATTCCCGGCCGCACCGGGATCGAGCGCTAGCTCGCCTTTGCTCATGGCATCTCCTGCTTGAACGCCTAGTCAGAACGAGATGAGACTACGGTTTCAGTGGCGGATGCGCGCGGAATGTGCGGAATTGTTTTCTTTGTGGTTACATCACCGCGAAATCAGTGGTCTAAACGGGCCCTGCTTGACGAATCAAGCGGTGGAACCGCCGTCTGTCCACGGAACCCGGCACGTCTCGCCGCTGCCGAATCCCTGCTCGGTGATGCCCAGCGCGGCGTTCATCCTGGCGCGCATGTTCTCCACCCCGATCTGGTAGGTCAGTTCGACCAGTCCGGCCGCACCGAAGCGGCGGCGCAGATCCGCCACCTGCTCGTCGGTGACGGTGTGCGGGTCGGTCGTCATGGCATCGGCATAGGCGATCGCCGCACGCTCGTCGTCGGTGTACAGCGGGGAGGCCGCGTAGTCGTCGATGTGCTCGAGGCGGTCCATGTCGAGGCCCTCCAGCCGCATCAGCATCGCGCCGAAGTCCACGCACCAGGAGCAGCCGACGGTGCGAGCAGTCCAGTACACCGCGAGTTCGCGGACGCTGACGGGCAGCACCTTCGAGCCGCCCTGCAGCAGACCTTCGTGAACCGAGTTGGCGACCACCAGCCTGGGGTGATGGGCGTAGATCGCCAGCGGTTCGGGGACCTCGCCGAAGCGCCGCTTGGCCCAGCGATACATCAGCCGGATCATCGGCGAGGCCTTGTCGGGGGACAGTGGTTCGAGTCGTGTTCTGGTAGTCATGTCCTTGAGATGCCCACCGGCCCGGGAATGTGACACCTCGATATTGCCTTGACGGACTAACTAATCCGTTATCGTTTGCCTTGTGGATTTCGACCTCGACGCCGACCAGGAGGCTTGGTTGGCCGAGGTCCGTGAATTCCTGCGGGCCAACGTCACTGACGCGCTACGGGCCGAGATCGCCGAACACAATCTCGAACACCCCGGCGGGGAGGTCGATGTGTTCCGCCGGAAGCTCGGCGCCAAGGGGTGGTTCGGGCTGAACTGGCCGGCGGAGTACGGCGGTCTGGGCCTGGGGGCGGTGCACCTGCACCTGCTGACGTCGGAGTTCGAGTACTGGGGCGTGCCGGGCCCGGACCTCACCGTCACCTCGATCGCGCCGATGATCATGCGGCACGGCACCGAACAGAACAAGAAAGAGTTCCTGCCGCTCATCGCACGCGGCGAAATGACCTGTGCTCTGGGCTATTCGGAGCCCGACGCGGGCACCGACCTGGCGTCGCTGCGCACCAGGGCGGTCCGCGACGGCGACCACTGGGTGATCAACGGCTCCAAGATCTGGAACAGCGGTGCGCAGCGCTGCACCCACGAGTGGCTGTGCGTGCGTACCGATCCGAACGCCGCGCGCCACCGCGGCATCTCGGTGATCGTGGTGCCGGTGGACAGCCCCGGAGTGCGCATCCGTCCGCTGATCGCCTGGTCCGGCTACCGCACCAACGAGGTGTTCTTCGACGACGTACGGGTGCCCGTCACCAACCTCATCGGTGAAGAGAACCGCGGCTGGTCCTACATCACCGGAGCCCTGGACCTCGAACGCGGCGCGCTGACCAACGCCGGTGACCTGCGCCGCGCGCTCGACGAGTTGCAGGTGCTGGCCCGCATGCCGCGTCGCGACGGCTCGGTGCCGATCGACAATCCGACGGTGCGGAGCCGACTGGCCCAGGCCGAAGCCGACGTCGACGTCGCCGGACTGATGGGCTACGAGGCATCCTCGATGCTGGCCGACGGGGTGATCCCGACAGTGCAGGTCAGTGCCGAGAAGGTCTTCAGCAGCGAACTCCGGCAACGCATCGCCGATCTGGGAATGGATCTGCTGGGCGCCGAAGGTCTGCTGGCACATCGCAGCCCGGAGGCTCCGGCCGGTGGCCGGTTCGAGAAGCTCTACCGGTTCGCGCCGTTGATGCGATTCGGCGGCGGCACCAACGAAGTGCTGCGCGATGTGATCGCCCAGCGCGGCCACGGCATGCCCACCTACGGACGCTGACATGAAACTCGTTGCCGGACAAGATGAGCGGGATCTTGCGTCGATGCTGCGCGGTCTGCTCGCCGCCCACCGCGACGATGCGCTTCCTGCGCTGGCCGCCGCCGGCATCCTGGGCCTGGGCATCCCCGAGGAAGATGGCGGCTCCGGTGGCACCATTGCCGACCTCGGCGTCTTCGCCCGTGAGGCCGGCCGGGCGCTATGCCCGCCGCTGGTCTACAGCACCGTGTTCGCCGCCCAGGCGGTGCACCTGCTCGGGGGCGAGCAATCTCGCAAGCGCTGGCTGGCCGACCTCGCCAGCGGCGCCGCCACGGCCACCACCGCCTTGTGGAACGCCTATGACGCAGCCGACACCACCGCGCCACTTCGGGCCGACCGACTTCGCGAGGGTGGCTGGCGGCTCACCGGCACAGCCGATTTCGTCTCCGATGCCCAGGACGCCGACCTGATCGTGGTGTCCGGGATGGACTCGTCCGGTCAGCCTATCGGCTTCGTCTGCGGGCTGGACCGACCCGGCATCACGTCGCGCCCGCTGCAACTGATGGGCGGCCACCACGCGTCCTGCGTGCGCTTCGACGATGTGGTCCCCGACGACGTGCTCAACGGCGGCGAACCGCTGGATCGCGAGGAACTCCGTCGCTGCGCCAACATCGCGATCGCACTGCTCTCTCTCGATCTGGTCGGCGTGGGCGAGGCCGTACTCGACCGGACCGTCGAATACACCACCATGCGCCATCAGTTCGGCCGCCCCATCGCCTCGTTCCAGGCAGCCCAACACCTGGTGGCCGATATGCACATTGCGCTCAGTGCTGCCCGACTGGCGGCACAGTCCGCGGTCTTCGCGATCAGCCGCGGACGAGTTGCCCTCCGCGAAACAGCGGTCGCCCGTATGCAGGCGGCCACCGCAGCCAAGTGGGCGACGCTGGACGCCCACCAGCTGCACGGCGGTATGGGATACGTGGTGGAGACCGACCTGTACCTGTGGTCGGAGCGGGCGCGGGTGTTGTCCACCCTGGGCGGTGGCGCCGACGTTGCCGCAACCTGGCTGGAGGACGACCCGCTCAGCCGTGCCGCGCTCACACGGCGGCTACGCCGCAAGGACGGACTTGACGGCTGACAGCCTGATCCACCCGGATACCGCCGCGCGGGTCGGCACCGTTGCGGCCACCGCTGCCGGGGAGGTGATCCGTCGCGACTGGCAGCGCTGGGCCGCCGCGGTGGGCGATGAGAACCTACTGTGGTTCGACCCGGAGTATGCCAGCACCAACTCGGGCAGGCCGGCATGCACCGCATCCTCGTGCAGTACTCACCGTCGGCGGGCCGGTACGTCTTCTACCCGCGCACCCTGGCTCCCGGCGCCCTGGCCGACGACCTCGAATGGCGCGAAATCGACGGCACCGCAACGCTGTACAGCTACACCGTGGCCCTGCTGCGCCACCCGCCCGCCTCCTGATCGCTAGCGGACCAGATTCCAGCCGGTCGGCTGCCCAAGCTAGCCGGCCGGCGGATTCCGCCCCGGTCGCCGACGCGTCACGCTGACTGCGCAGGTTTCGGACTGGAGCTCGTCACCGGCGACGGCACCGCCACCAGGGCAAAGGAAAGGGGCCGTCGATGCGGGCTCGGAGTCGGTCGTTGTTCGTATCCGGTGTTGCGCTGGTCAGCGCGGCGGCGGTGGTTACCACCACGCCGGCGGTGATCGCCAGCGGCGTGGGCGGTGCGCTCACCTCGGCGGCGCCGGTCGCCGTTCGTGCCGAGAACGTCCAGCTGGCAGCGCTCGCCGACATCACTGTCAAGGGCATTGTCGACGCCTACTGGAGCGGGTGGGGCGGCTACATCGGGCCCACCAACGGCAAGCCGGACAAGTATTTCCCGAACATCAACCCCACCGGCACCAGTCCCGTCTACGTGACACGTGCGGCCGGCGTCGCCTACTACGTCATCGACGAAGCGCTGGATCAGTTCGGCTCGGTCAATCTGGACAACTACTTCTTCGAGACCGGGGCGTTCTACGGGACCGGAAAGGCGACCACCGGCAGCGCCGTGGGTTCGGTGATCTACGTCGGCGCCAGCGAACTCTTCGGCGACAAGTCGCCGATCGCCCAGCTCGCCAAGGCCGTCTTCTATTACGGGCCCACCGCGCTGGCCCAGTCGACGATCCTCCAAGTGGCGTCACTGGTGCCGACCGTCAAGATCGGTCCGGTCAAGGTCGGCGGCGGAATCCTGGCCAGCCTCTAATTCACCGGCCAGACGCCGGACGGAAAATTCAGCTTCGGCTCACCCGGCTTGTCCGCCGTCGCCGGCTACATCACCACGTCGATTTCCGATGCGCTGACGAAGGGGGCGGGCGCAGCGGTCCACACTGCGGCCACCGCGCCGGTCACCGCACCTGAGACCACGGCGGTGGCCCCGTCGCTCAAGGCATCCGAGCCCAAGTCGCCTGAGGTGACGTCGACGACGGTGAAAGCTGCTGTGGCTGAGCCGAAATCGGGCACCGTCAGTTCCACCGTCGAGCACAGTGAGCACTCCGCGACCGCAACGACGGTGACGAAGCCGGCGGCTACCGAGAATGGCGGACGGTCCGCGGTCGGTCATACCAATCTGCCGACCTCGACCTTCGGCAGCAGCGATACGGCATCCGACACCAAGACATCCACCACGGACAAGGCCGACACCGCACCGGCGCCGGCGACGACGGCGGCCGCGACGAAGCCCAGTGTTGCGAAGCCGGACGCATCAACCACGCCGTCGGCCGAGAAGTCCGAAGCGAAGACCGGTGGCGAAGCGGGCGGCGCACACTCCTCGGAGTGAGGGCCCTACGCCCGGTGGGGCGTGGAGTCGAGTGTGCGAACCAATACGCCGCCATCGGCGAGTCGCGGATGAATCCGCACGGTCGGCGCGGGCCGCATCGTCAGCGCGCGGGGTCCGATGGCGCGCTTCCTCCTCGGCCCGGGGGCCGCATCGTCAGCGCGCGGGGTCCGATGGCGCGCTTCCTCCTCGGCCCGGGGGCCGCATCGTCAGCGCGCGAACATGAGCGCGCGCTTGACCTCCTGGATCGCCTTGGTGACCTCGATACCGCGCGGGCAGGCGTCGGTGCAGTTGAACGTGGTGCGGCAACGCCACACACCGTCGACGTCGTTGAGGATCTCCAGTCGCTCGGCGGCACCCTCGTCGCGGCTGTCGAAGATGAACCGGTGTGCGTTGACGATCGCGGCCGGGCCGGCGTAGGAACCCTCGTTCCAGAACACCGGGCAACTCGTGGTGCAGCAGGCGCAAAGGATGCACTTGGTCGTGTCGTCGTAGCGGGCGCGATCGGTCGGACTCTGGATGCGCTCGCGGGTCGGCGCATTGCCCGACGTGATCAGGTACGGCTTGACCGCGCGGTAGGCGTCGAAGAACGGCTCCATGTTCACCACCAAGTCCTTCTCCACGGGAAGCCCGCGGATCGGCTCGATGGTGATGGTGAGCGGCTTGTTGTTCTTGGGCAGCAGGTCGCGCATCAGCACCTTGCAGGCCAACCGGTTGACACCGTTGATCTTCATCGCGTCCGACCCGCACACCCCGTGCGCGCAGGACCGGCGGAAGGTCAGCGTCCCGTCCAGGTAGCTCTTCACGTAGATCAGCAGGTTCAGCAGCCGGTCGCTGGGCAGGCACGGCACCCGGAAGCTCTGGAAGCCGGCGCTGTCCGGGTCCTCAGGATTGAAACGGGCGATCTTCAGTGTCACCATCACCGCGCCGTCCGGGATCGGGGGCAGCGCAGGCTCTTTGAGATCCGGTGCGATCGTCATCTCAGTACTTCCGCTCCATCGGCTCGTAACGGGTCTGCACCACGGGCTTGTAGTCCAGCCGGATATCGCTGAGCAGCTCCGAGCCTTCCTTGTAGGCCATGGTGTGCCGCATGTAGTTGGTGTCGTCACGGTTGGGGTAGTCCTCGCGGGCGTGCCCGCCGCGGGACTCCTTGCGGTTGAGCGCGCCGACCACGGTGACCTCCGCCAGCTCCAGCAGGAAGCCGAGTTCGATGGCTTCCAGCAGGTCGCTGTTGTAGCGCTTGCCCTTGTCGTGCACCGTGATTCGGCCGTAGCGCTCCTTGAGCGCATGGATGTCGGTGAGCGCCTGCTTGAGGGTCTCCTCGGTGCGGAACACCGCGGCGTTGTTGTCCATCGACTGCTGCAGCTCGGTACGGATGTCGGCGACCCGCTCGTTGCCGTGCTCGGAGAGGATGTTGCCCACCCAGCCGACCACCATGTCGGCGGGGGTGTCGGGCAGATCGACGAAATCGTGGGCCAGTGCGTAATTGGCGGCCGCGATACCGGCACGACGGCCGAAGACGTTGATGTCCAGCAGCGAGTTGGTGCCCAACCGGTTGGCGCCGTGCACCGACACACACGCGCATTCACCGGCCGCGTAGAGGCCGGGAACCACGTTGGTGTTGTCGCGCAGCACCTGACCGTTGACGTTGGTCGGAATGCCGCCCATCACGTAGTGGCAGGTGGGGTAGACCGGAACCAGCTCGGTCACCGGGTCCACACCGAGGTAGGTGCGGGCGAATTCGGTGATGTCGGGGAGTTTGGCCTCCAGCACGTCCTCGCCGAGGTGCCGCACGTCGATGTAGACGTAGTCCTTGTGCGGTCCGGCGCCGCGACCCTCGAGCACCTCGAGAACCATCGACCGCGCAACGATGTCGCGCGGCGCCAGGTCGACGATGGTCGGGGCATAGCGCTCCATGAAGCGTTCACCCTCGCCGTTGAGCAGCCGGCCGCCCTCACCGCGCACGGCCTCGGAGATGAGAATGCCGAGACCGGCCAATCCCGTCGGGTGGAACTGGTGGAACTCCATGTCCTCCAGGGGAAGTCCCTTGCGGAAGATGATGCCCAGACCGTCACCGGTCAGCGTGTGGGCGTTCGAGGTGGTCTTGTACATCCGGCCGGAACCGCCGGTGGCGAACACGATCGCCTTGGCATGGAAGACGTGGATGTCACCGGTGGCCAGCTCGTAGGCGATGACACCGGTGGCGACGGGGCCGTTCGGGGTCTGGGTCAACGCGATGTCGAGCGCGTAGAACTCGTTGAAGAACTCCACGTCGTGCTTGACGCAGTTTTGGTACAGCGTCTGCAGGATCATGTGTCCGGTGCGGTCGGCGGCGTAGCAGGCGCGGCGCACGGGCGCCTTGCCGTGGTCGCGGGTGTGACCGCCGAACCGGCGCTGGTCGATACGGCCCTCCGGGGTGCGGTTGAACGGCATCCCCATCTTCTCCAGGTCATAGACCGCGTCGATGGCCTCTTTGCACATGATCTCGACCGCATCCTGGTCGGCGAGGTAGTCGCCGCCCTTGACGGTGTCGAAGGTGTGCCACTCCCAGTTGTCCTCTTCGACATTGGCCAGTGCGGCACACATGCCGCCCTGGGCAGCGCCGGTGTGGCTGCGGGTGGGGTAGAGCTTGGTCAACACGGCGGTGCGTGCCCGCGGTCCGGCCTCGACGGCCGCCCGCATTCCGGCGCCGCCAGCTCCGACGATGACGACGTCGTAGCGGTGTTCGACAATCATGGTGGCTCCCGGGAGCTTCTTAGGAGATGTTCGGATTGAAGGTCAACAGCACGTAGGTGCCCACCACCAGAACGATGAGCATCGACACGACCAGCAGGGAGTTCAGCCAGAACCTGGTGGAGTCCTTGCGGGCGTAGTCGGAGATGATCGTGCGCATCCCGTTGCCGCCGTGCAGCTGGGCTAGCCACAACAGCAGCAGGTCCCAGGTCTGCCAGAAGGGCGACGCCCAGCGCTGTGCGACGTAGTTGAAGTCGATGCGGTAGACCCCGCCGTCCCACATCAGCCCGATGAACAGGTGACCGAGCGCCAGGAAGATCAGCACCACCCCGGAGAAGCGCATGAACAGCCATGCGTACTTCTCGAAGTTCGGCATGCCGCCGCGGCGGCGCGGGGCGCGCGGGTTGTCCAGGCTTGCGGGCCGATCGTGGCTGCGCTCCAGGATGGGTGCCGGCGGACCGAGCCGGTTCTCCGGCGCGCTCACAGGAACCGCTCCGCCATGTGCATGCCGATGATCACCAGCGACGGCACCATCACCAGCAGCCAGACACCCGCGACCGCCCACAACATCTGGCGCTGGTAGCGGGGGCCCTTCCACCAGAAGTCGACCAGGATGATCCGGACGCCGTTGAGTGCGTGGTAGAGGAGTGCGGCCACCAGGCCGATCTCCATCAGACCGATGATCGGCGTCTTGTAGGTCTCGACGACCTCGTTGTACGCCTGCGGACTGACCCGCACTAGGGCGGTATCCAGCACGTGAACGAAGAGAAAGAAGAAAATGGTGGCACCGGTGATCCGGTGCAACACCCACGACCACATTCCGGGGTCGCCACGGTAGAGGGTGCGCCGCCGCCGCGCGGTGTTCTCGCGAGGGGCAGGCACGGTCGACGCGGTACTCATCACGCCTCCAACGCTGGGCCTGTCACTATTGGACTGTAACTCTGTTCATAGGGTCCGAAGAATTACGTTGTGATGACTGAAGTCCTCCGGGACCGGCTGCGGCCAGCAGCTCGGAATGCATTCAGAAACGGCGGTGGCGAGGCGAACGTGACGATAGATATCGACTGGAAAGCCTTGCGGCATAAGGCAATTGCTGTGTGCAAGCATGCCTATGCACCCTATTCCGAGTTCCCCGTCGGGGCGGCCGCGCTGGTCGACGATGGACGGGTCGTTGTGGGCTGCAATGTGGAAAATGTCTCATATGGCGTAGGTCTCTGTGCCGAGTGCGCGGTGGTCTGTGCCCTGATTTCCGAGGGTGGGGGGCGGTTGGTGGCCGTCGCGGTGGTCGACGCGACCGGGACCGCGCTGATGCCCTGCGGCCGGTGCCGGCAGCTTCTTGCCGAGCATGGCGGCCCGCAATTGCTCGTCGACCATGCCGACGGTCCCAAGGCGCTTGGCGATCTTCTGCCCGAGGCCTTCGGGCCCGCTGATCTCGAGCGTGTCCGCCGGGAAAAGTCGTGACCCAGTTCACATTCGATGCGCGCGGCCCAGTGTCGCGTCGCTACGACGCTCCGACGGTCATCCGGACCAAGCGCGACGGCGGCCGGCTCTCCGATGCCGCGATCGACTGGGTGATCGACGGCTACACCCACGGGCGGGTGGCCGACGAGCAGATGTCGGCGCTGCTGATGGCGATCTTCCTGCGCGGGATGGATCGGGCGGAGATCGCCCGCTGGACATCGGCGATGATCGCCTCTGGTGTGCGGCTGGACTTCGGTGATCTGCGCCGCGACGGCAAGCCGCTGCCGACGGTCGACAAGCACTCCACCGGTGGTGTCGGCGACAAGATCACCATCCCGCTGGTTCCGGTGATCGCGGCGTGCGGGGCGGCCGTCCCGCAGGCTGCCGGTCGTGGCCTTGGCCACACCGGCGGCACCCTGGACAAGCTGGAGTCCATCCCCGGATTCACCGCCGAGCTCTCCAATGCCCAAGTACGCCAACAGCTGTCCGAGATCGGTGCAGCCATCTTTGCCGCCGGTGAGCTGGCACCGGCCGACCGGAAGATCTACGCCCTGCGCGACGTCACCGCCACCACCGAGTCGCTGCCGCTGATCGCCAGTTCGGTGATGAGCAAGAAGCTGGCCGAGGGCGCCGATTCCCTGGTGCTCGACGTCAAGGTCGGTCGGGGCGCGTTCTTGAAGACCGAAGCCGAGTCCCGCGACCTCGCGGCCACCATGGTGGAACTCGGCCGCGCCCACGGGGTGCCGACCCGTGCGCTGCTGACCGACATGAACCTTCCGCTGGGTCGCACCGTCGGCAATGCGCTGGAGGTTGCCGAGTCGCTGGAGGTGCTGGCCGGCGGTGGCCCGGCCGACGTGGTGGAGCTGACGGTCCGGCTCGCTGCCGAGATGCTCGACCTGGCCGGTATCGACGGCTGCGACCCGGCGCAGACCCTGCAGGACGGCACCGCAATGGACCGCTTCCGGGCCTTGGTGTCGGCTCAGGGTGGTGACCCGCAGGCGTCGCTGCCGATCGGCGCCCACTCCGAGACCGTGACCGCACCCGCTGGCGGCACAATGGGGGATATCGACGCCATGGCGGTGGGGCTAGCAGTGTGGCGGCTCGGCGCAGGCCGGGCCAGCCAGGGTGAACGCGTGCAGTTCGGTGCCGGCATCCGCATCCACCGTCGCCCGGGTGAGCCCGTCGCCGCCGGTGAGCCGCTGTTCACGCTCTACACCGACACCCCAGACCGGATCCCGGGTGCGATGGCCGAACTCGACGGCGGTTGGAGCCTCAGCCCCGTCTGCCCGCCGGCCCGCCCTCTCATCATCGATCGGATTGTCTGATGACCACACCGCTGACACTGGACATGATCGGGCAGGCCCCCAAGGCCCTGCTCCACGACCACCTCGACGGCGGGCTGCGGCCGTCGACCGTTCTCGACATCGCCCGCCAGGTCGGCTACGACGATCTGCCCGCCACCGACGAGGCGGCCCTGGCCACCTTCTTCCGCACCGCGGCGCACAGCGGGTCGCTGGTGCGCTACCTCGAACCGTTCGCCCATACCGTCGCCGTCATGCAGACGCCGGAGGCGCTGCACCGGGTGGCCTTCGAGTGCGTGGAGGATCTGGCCGCCGACAACGTGGTCTACGCCGAGGTGCGGTTCGCCCCGGAACTGCACATCGACGGCGGACTGTCACTCGACGACGTCGTCGATGCGGTGCTGGCCGGGTTCGCCGACGGTGAGAAGGCCGCCGCCGCGCAGGGCCATCCGATCGTGGTGCGCTGTCTGGTGACCGCGATGCGCCATGCCGCGCGGTCTCGGGAGATCGCCGAACTGGCCATCCGGTTCCGCGACAAGGGAGTGGTGGGCTTCGACATCGCCGGTGCCGAGGCCGGCTACCCGCCCACCCGGCACCTCGACGCCTTCGAGTACATGCGAGCCAACAATGCGCGCTTCACTATTCACGCCGGTGAAGCCTTCGGACTGCCGTCCATCCAGGAGGCGCTGGCCTTCTGCGGTGCCGATCGGCTGGGCCACGGCGTTCGCATCGTCGATGACATCGACGTCCGGCCGGACGGCACTGCGGTGCTGGGTCCGTTGGCCGCGATCCTGCGCGACAAGCGGATTCCCCTGGAGATGTGCCCGAGTTCCAACGTGCAGACCGGAGCGGTGGACAGCATCGCCGACCACCCCTTCGACCTGCTGGCCCGGCTTCGCTTCCGGGTCACCGTCAACACCGACAACCGGCTGATGAGCGACACCACCATGAGCCAGGAGATGTTCCGCCTCGTCGAGGCCTTCGGCTACGGGTGGGCGGACCTGGAGCGGTTCACGATCAACGCGATGAAGTCGGCCTTCCTGCACTTCGACGAACGCCTGGCCATCATCGACGAGGTGATCAAGCCCCGCTACGCGGTCCTCATCGGCTAGCCCAGATACGAGATGGTGGGGAAGGTGTAGCTCAACGCGCCACCGGCCCACGCGCCGGAAGTCACCGGCAGCGGATCGGTCTGCGGCATGACCTCACGGCTGGTCGCGTTGGGGATGTACTGGTTCAGCTCGCGCATCCGAAGCACGTTGCCCCACAGGTAATTCTGGATGCTGGTGTACTTCTGGTCGGTGGTCTGGCCATCCAGCCCGAGGTAGGTGGTGAAGACGTTGAGCACCTGATCGGTCCACGATGGCTTGTCCGGGGGTGGTGGGTTGTCGTGGGCGTCGGCGGCGGTCTCGATGTAGCCGCGGACCGCGGTGTCGAACGTCTGCTCGTCGGTGGTGTACAGGTTGATGCCACCGCCCGGGGCCACGGCGAGATAACCCTTGACGGCCGCCACCCCGATCTGCGCTTCCTTCAGGCCGTCCTGCGGGGTGGGAACGTACCCCATGTCCAGTGCCGTCACCTGGGTGTAGGGGTTGATCAGCACGATCGACGACCAGCGGTGATGTCCGTCGATGATGTAGGTGCCGTTGTCTGCCGTCACGATCGGATTCGCGTACGGCTGGACGACACCGCCGGTGAAGTACGTCTGCAGGCTGGCGGGATCCTGCAGCGGGAATTTCAGCGACTTCTGCAGGTCGATCTCGTTCTGGGTGGGGATCAGCGTGGCGACGTTCGCGGTGATCGACGTCAGCTTCAGGCTGCTGTTGGGGATGCCGCGTTGGGCTCCGCCGCTGGTCAGCAACGTGTAGAGCGCGGGGTTGAGGCAGGCGGGGCTGCTGGTGTCGCTGCAGTTGCCCACCATGGTGCCGTAGAGCTTGACGAATCCGTCCGGGTTGGCGGTGTATGCGGCCTGCAGGAGCTGCTGCAGCTGAGCCACGACAGCCATGTCAGGCAGTGGGACCGCGCCGTTCTCGATGTTCGCCACGTTGGTCGACGTCGTCAGCAGGCTGGTGGCGATGCCCGCCAAACCACCGTCCCAGAACCAGTTCTGGGTGTATTTAGCGATCTCCGGCTCGGTGGCCGTCTGGCCGAGCACCTGGTAGATCTCCTGGATCTTCGCCTGGCGGAAGGCGTCGCTGGTGACGAAATCAGATGCCACGAAACCGATCGGCAGCCCGGCCTGGAGTCGCTGGACGTAGGTCGACAGGGTGGTCGCGTCCGGTGTCGTACCGGCCATGGTTCGGTAGAGCAGGTCCACGTAACTCGTGCTGGTCGGAACGGGGCCCAGGGGTCCGCCGTTCTTGGCACTGTCTTCGTAGAACTCCTGGGTGGAAGCGAGCGAGGCGGCGAACTGTGGCTCCGATAGGCCCCACATCAATCGTGTTGTGCCCCAAGCCAGTTCCTGGTCGGTGGCCGCGCGTCCGAGTAGCTCGAGATAGTAGTTACTCACCTCGGTCTGGCGAAACGCGGTCGAACTGTAGAGCCCGGCGACCACACCATTGACACCGGTCAGGTTGAACACGCCGAGATAGTTCTGCAGTTCGGTAGCGGTCGGGTTCGCGCGCATGATCTGGTTGAACAGTCCGGTGATGACCGCGGTCGGGTTCGTCACCGCCGCAGGACCCGTGCCGCTGACCAGATCTTCGAGCGTGAGGTTCACCAGGATCGGCAATGCCCCGAGGCTGGGGGCCGAGGTGGCCGGCGCGCCGGGCAGACCGAGGAACGCCGACAGGTCACCGAACGGCTGAGCCTGCTGGGACACGGCGACGCGGGTGCCTGGCGTGCCCGGCCCGCCGCTGGTGACGCTTGGCTGTGGCAGCGTGGCGAAGTGGCCGGTCGTCGTGGTCACCGGTGCCAGGCCGGCCGTCGAGTCAGTTGCCCCGGTCGTCGGCGCGGTAGACGATTGACCTGCTGCACTGCGCACCACGGTCACCGCTGCCGGGTGCTGGCGCACAGCGCTGGCCGACTTCCTGGCACCGGTGCTGCTGGGACCCGACCGGCCGGTTCGTGCGGTGGACCCGTGCGCGCTGTGTGAGGTGCCGGTCTGTGACCCTGCTGTGGCCGAGTTAGCCCCGTCATCGGCCAGCGCGGCAGGGGCCGCGGCCAGCGCGATGCCCATGCCGGCTGCCACCGCGCCTGCTTGCAGCCACCGCACTACCGGCAGCTGGCGCCGGGCGCCGCGCGTGGTGGCCGAACGCGACCGGGACATGGACGAAGCAGCCGAAACAGCGGTCATGAAAATTCTCCCCCGAGTTGTTGAAAGTGAGCCCTCAGCACCGTCAATCAATGTCCTGCAGGCGATGTGACCTTCAGCCGGCAGGAAAACTTACGCTAATGCAAATTTGCATCTGGTACAACCAGTGCGCGGAAATTCTGTTGGTCGAATTGATGACGTATCGGTGGCGGGCGTCGGCATGACTGGCTCAGGCCAACCCTTGGCGGGTTTCCGAACGCGGCCGAGCGGGCCGATTGAGCACCTTTCGTTACACACTCTGAGCTGCAGTGATGCCAGCCTTGGCTACGACTGCATGTAATTTGGTCTGATGCCCATGCGCGCCGCACTTAAGCGCGTGTTCCCGCACAACATCTTCGAGATGCTGGGCCGGTTCATCGTCCGCCACCCGGTCCTGGTGATCGTTGCGTGGGTGAGTGCTGCCGTGGTGCTGCTGACCTTCGTCACCCCGCTGTTCACGGTGGCGGCCCGCAACTCGCCGGACTTCCTGCCCAAGACCGCGCCGGTGCTGGTCGCCGGCAAGCAGATGCAGGAGGCCTTCAAGGAGGCAGACACCAGCAACTTCGCGGCGATCATCCTCAGTAACGACGCGGGACTGGGCCACGAGGAGGAGGCCACCTACCGCAATCTGGTCGCCAAGCTCAAGGAAAACCCGAAGGTTTCCTCCGTTCAGGACTTCATCGCCACCCCCGAACTGAGGGAGGTGATGACCAGCAAGGACCAGAAAGCCTGGAACCTGCCGGTCAGCATGTCCGGAACCATGGGCACGCCGTCCGGCCAGGAGGCCTACCGGGAGGTACTCAAGACCGTCAAGGAGGCGACGGCCGGATCATCACTGCAGGTCAACGTGGTCGGCGGCTCCGCGACGATGGAAGACATGAACCAGATCGGCGTCAACGATCAGCACATGATCGAAGGCGCCACGGTCATCATGGTCTTCGGCATCCTCATCCTGGTCTATCGCAGTTTCGTCGCCATGGTCATGCCATTGCTGACCATCGGCATATCGCTGGTCGTGGCTCAACAATTGGTGGCCATCCTCGGTGAGCACGGCCTGGCGATCGGCTCCCAGACGATCATGATCATGACCGGCATGATCATGGGCGCGGGCATCGACTACGCAGTCTTCCTGTTCAGCCGATATCAGGAGATCGTCAAGACCGGGGTCTCCTCGGACGACGCGCTCGTCGACGCCCTGCACTCCATCGGTGAGGTGATCGCGGGATCGGCCGGAACCATCGCGCTGACGTTCCTGGGCATGTCGTTCACCAAGCTCGCGGTCTTCGCGACGATCGGTCCGGCGATGACGGTCACCATCGCCACCGGCTTCTTCGGCGCCATCACGCTGCTGCCCGCATTCATCGCGATCGCCGGCCGCCGCGGCTGGATCAAACCGCGCAAGCGCGACATCACCGGCCGGTTCTGGAAGCGCTCGGCGGTCATGATCGTGCGCAAGCCGCGGGCGCTGCTCACCACGAGCCTCATCATCCTGCTCGCCCTGGCCGCCTGCGCGCTGCTGACCAACTTCAACTACGACGACCGCAAGAACCTGCCGCCGGACTCGGCGAGCAACCGGGCCTACGAAGTGATGGACAAGCACTTCCCGATCAGCAGCACCCTGCAACAGTTCCTGTTCATCCAATCGCCCAACACCGATCTGCGTACCCCCAAGGCGCTGGCCGACATGGAGCAGATGGCCCAGCGCATCTCGCAACTGCCCAACATCGACATGGTCCGCGGCATCACCCGGCCCACCGGGCAGATGCTCGAACAGGCCAAGGCCACCTGGCAGGCCGGTGAGGTCGGCAGCAAGCTCGGCGATGCCTCCAATCTGATCTCCAGCAACGACGACAAACTGTCGATGCTCAGCGGTGGCGCCGACAAGATGGCCGACGTCCTCAACCAGATCCGCAACCAGCTGGTCGGCTCGCTGGCCAGCGTCCGCAGCCTGGCCTCCGCTCTGGATTCCATGTCCCAAAAAGTCGGCGGCGCAACCACACTGGACCAGATCGACAAGACCGCCGCGCTGATGAAGAACATGCGGTCGCTCGGCGACGCCCTGGGGATGAACATGACCCAGATCACCGATGTCACCTCGTGGGCGCAGCCGATGCTCAACGCGCTCAACCAGAGTCCGGTGTGCGATGCCGATCCGGCCTGCGTCACCTCCCGCTCGGATCTGCAGCGCATCGTCGACTCCAGCAACTCCGAGGCGCTGGCCGCCATCGCCGACATCGGCCGCCAACTGCAGGCCACCGACGGCAATCAGAAGCTCGACGATCTGGTCAGCGGCCTGAGCAAGAACATTCAGCGAGCCACCGCCGCGGCACGCGCCCTCGGTGTCGGTGAGCCCGGCGGCGTGGAGAAGAAGATCAACGAGACCGTGGACGGCGCCAACCTGCTGGCCGACTCCAGTCGTCAACTGGCGGTGGGCGTCCAGTTGCTCGTCGACCAGACCCGTAACCTCGGCAACGGGCTCGATCAGGCCTCGGCCTTCCTGCTGGCGATGAAGCGCGAGGCGGCCGACCCGCCGATGTCGGGCTTCTACATCCCGCCGCAGATCCTGTCGCAGGACGAGTTCAAGAAGGCCGCCAAGATCTTCATCTCCGACGACGGTCACTCGGCGCGCTACCTGGTGCAGACGGCCTACAACCCGTTCAGCGCCGAGGCCATGAACCAGATCCACGACATCCTGCGGATCGCCGACGATTCTCGCCCCAACACCACGCTGGCCGACGCGAAGATCTCGATGGTGGGCCTCTCGGCGGTCAACGCCGACCTGCGCGCCTACTACAACTGGGACTTCCGCTTCATCATGATCATGACCCTGTGCGTCGTGTTCATCATCTTGGTGGTGGTGCTGCGTGCGTTCGTTGCGCCGCTGTATCTCGTTGCCTCCGTGGTGATCTCGTATGGGGCGGCGCTGGGGATCGGCGTCATCCTGTTCCAGTTCATCCTGGGGCAGGGCCTGTCCTGGGGGGTGCCGGGCATGGCGTTCATGGTTCTGGTGGCAGTCGGGGCCGACTACAACCTGCTGCTGATCTCCCGCATCCGCGACGAAGCGAAATTCGGTGTGCGCTCGGCGGTGATCCGCACGGTCGGGGCCACCGGCGGGGTGATCACCTCGGCGGGCCTGATCTTCGCCGCCTCGATGCTCGCCTTCACCTTCAGCAGCATCCTCACCGCCGTGCAGATGGGCTTCGTGATCGGCGTCGGCCTACTGCTGGACACCTTTGTGGTCCGCACCCTCACCGTGCCGGCAATGGCCGTGCTCGTCGGCGAGAAAAACTGGTGGCCGTCCAAGCCGCCCAGGGTGAAGTACCAGGAGAAGAAGGCCGCCGCCAAGGCAGCTGCTGCGGCCGCTACCGCCGCCGCTGGTGCGACTGGTGGGGGAGGCGTGGCCCTGCTCGAAGGTCACGGCGACATCCAGGAGATGCCGGAGGAGGACTTCCCGCAGCCGACCGGCGAGATCCCGTGTCTGCCGGATCGGATCGGCCACGACCCGAGCCGTTGACCCCGAGCCGCTACTCGCGGCGCAGGCGCGACTCGACGAAGCGCTCGATCTCTTCCCAGTCCTTGACGGCCGCCGCGTACGGCGGGCCGGGCCGCGGGTGTTCGGCGGGTTCCAGCACATGGTTGAACAACCGGCCCAGCGGCTTGTCGTCGGCCAGCAGCCGGTCGACGGTGTCCTCTTCGGAGTAGTCGCCGATGTCGTTGAGCAATTCGACCGCCAAGTCGACCTGATCGCGGTCGAGCGCATCCGGACCGTCGGCGATGTCGTCGGCCAGGCCCGTGAGCACGTAGATGTTGTCTTCGGTGACCTCCACCCGCAGCGAGCCGTCGGTGGCCGCGGTGCGGATGTCGTCATAGGTGCTCAGATCCGACAAATCGTGGTCGTGCTCGTCGGCCAGGTAGCGGGCCAGCGTGCGCTCGGAGGGGAACACACTGATGCGCCCGTTGCGGCCCAGGAAGATCGGCCGGTCGTCGAAGTAGCACCGCAACGTGTACAGCGTTCCCGAGCCGGTGAGGATGCGCACCGGGTCGATGCCGACCTCGGTCCAGAAGTCCTCGTCGCTGCCGAGCACCACGTTCTGCGCGGGTGCCGCATCGGCTTCAGGCTCGGAGTCCTCGTCGGCGTCGTCCTCGTCCTCGATCGCCGAGTCGGTGGCCTCTTCCTCGTCGTCCTCCTCGTAGGGCTCCTCGAGCTCGGCAGCGGCCCGCGTGGCGGCCCGTTCGTCGACCTCGGGGGTGGTAAGCACCTCGTCGACCGCCGACAGCACACCGTCCCACCCGCGCGCCACGATGTCGCCGATCAGGCTCCAGCGCTTCAGGCCGGCCTTGCCGGTGAACTGCTCGATGCCACCCGACACCAGCCCCAGGTTCGGGTTGCCGTTGAAGAACCGGGTCACCGCGGGCAGTTCACACACCGAGCCGATCGACGAGACCACCGCGAGCGTGTTGGTCAGCGCTGTCACCGACTCCTCGGTGGGCTTCTCGGCCAGCAGTTCCTCGACTGCGATCAGGTCGGCCTGCCGCTGCGCGGTCGGCGTCAGTTTGTGCGCGTTGGCCTCGGTCAGCGCCTCCCACGAGGGGTGGTCGGTGAGGTCGTTGTCGGTATTGGTGCGCACGAAAGCCACCAGGTCTGCCACCGACTCGAAGGCGTACAGGTCGTCGTCCTTGCCCAGGAACGCCTCCCACTCGTCGCCGCCGTCGCGCCAGCGAGGGGCCCACAGGGTGTACAGGTCACCGGCGGTCACGCTCAAGCGGACCGGAAGGAGCTCAGCAGACATGCCGCACAGCCTAACGACGCTCGCTGACCGGTACCCTCGGCCCCGTGGCCAGACTGCGTGGCATGCTCGCCTTCCTCGTGGTGGTGCTGGCTGTCGTGCCGGGAGTAGCAGGCTATTTCCTGTTCACCCGACCGCACGTCGACCCGTTGACCAGAGCCGACGCGATCGTCGTCCTCGGTGGTGAGAACGACGGCCGCCTGCAGTACGGGCTGGACCTCGCCCGCCAGGGATATGCCGACACGGTGGTGCTGTCCAACTCCTACGACAACGACCCGCAAGACAGCGCCGACTTTCGGCGGGCCTGCGCATCGGGGACAGCCACGATCACGGTTGTCTGTTTCAAGCCGGACCCCTTCACCACGCGTGGTGAGGCGATGTACACGGCCCGCCTTGCCAAGGAGCGCAACTGGTCCCACGTCATCGTGGTGTCCTGGAACTTCCACATGGTGCGCGCCCGCTACATCTTCGGCCAGTGTTACGGCGGGGCGGTCACCATGGCTCCCGTGCCCCGGTCCTACGACTACTCGGTGCAACGGTGGTTCGTGACCTACACCTACCAGTACTTCGCCTTGGGCAAGGCGCTGCTGCTGGGGTGCTGAGCCAATATTTTCCTATTGTTTGCTGCCAACTGACTAGCAATGGTCTGGGTGGCTTGACGGATGTGCAATTTGCGAACACGTCAAGGGTTCTGCGCGGGCGGTGCATTGCTGTCGTTCGCGCCGAGAAAAGGCACTTCGGCCATGCCAACGCTCAAGGCCTCGCGGTCGCACGTCGACATCGGTTTTTGGCAGGCTGGCAAAAATTGACTGAGCAACGTTGCCGCGTGTGGATAGCTATGGGTAGCGAAGTTGCTGGCCAGGTGATGTCTGTTAAGCTGCCGATGTGGCTACCCGGGCGGCTCATCCGAGATCATGCGACCAAGTGATTCGCTGACGGTGAGCTGATGACGACCGGCGTGCCGAATTCGCGTTCTGGCTCGATCCGACTGCCGGGATCGGGCCTGATCATCTCGCGTCTAGGGCTCGGATTCGCCCACGCGCATTTGCTGGATGCGGCCACGCGTCACGCACTCGTCCATCGAGCACTCGATCTCGGGATCACCCACTTCGATACCGCGCGGTTCTATAGCGACGGCCTTTCGGAGGAGAGTCTCGGAAAGGCACTCGCCGGGAAACGGTCGTCGGTGACGATCACATCGAAGTTCGGGTTGCTGCCTACGCCCCTGATCGCCTCCATGGGGCCCGCCGCGATGCCGGCTCGCAAGGTTCGATCGCTGTTGAACAAGCTTCACCTGGTGCCCTACCCGCGGCGGTCGTATGCGCCCGAGGTGATGCGCCGGGCCTTGCAGGCGTCGCTGCGAGCACTGAACACCGACTACCTCGACATCTATCACGTCCATGAGCCGTTGTCCGACAGCGCCATTTCCGACGATCTGATCACCGAACTGCAGAAGGCGAAGGCCGCCGGCTCGATCCGAGCTGTCGGTGTTTCGGGTCTTGCCGGCAACATCGATGCCGTCATCGCCCGCTACGGCGGGGCGATCGACGTGATTCAATCCTCCGAGTCGGGCTGGCAGGGGCGCAGTTGGGTGCCTGACATCACCCACAGCCTGTTCGCCGACGCCGCACGGACCGCGCCCGGCGGCGTTCTGCCGGGTGATTCTGTTCGCCGCCTGCTCACCGACGCCCTTGGCCGCCGACCTGAGGGGGCCGTGGTGGTGCAGACCAGCAACACCGCGCGGCTCGCCGAACTCGTAGAATTCGCAACCGGATAACCCCCATGACGATTCGAACCCTGGCCGATGCGGCCACTCCTGACACGGCGGTGTCGGCCACCGTCTGCGTGGTGGGTGCCGGGGTCGCCGGGCTGATCGCCGCTGTCCGGCTCGCGAGCGATCCACTGGTACGGGTGGTGGTCATCGAGAGCGGCACCGAGGGGAATCCCGACCCGGCGACCGAGGCCCTGGACGCGATCGAGAATCCGTCCGGCAACTATCTCGGAAACCTGCGTGCCCGCCGTCTGGGCGGCACGTCGTCCCTGTGGGACGGCAAACTCCTGCCGATCTCGCGAACCGATACGACCGACCGGCCCTGGGTAGATCAGCAGCCCTGGCCATTCGACGTCGCTGAACTCGACCGCTACACCGCCGAAATCGAAGCACTGATGGGCGTCGACTCGGCCTCCTACGAAGAAGACGTCGCACCCCTCCTGGACCCAGCCGGGTTCCTGCCGCGCAATGACCCAGACTTCGTGCAGCGCTGGCCGAAACGACCCGCTCCAGCCGACCTGAACACCGCGCACATCGTCCGCGACAAGATCCTCTCCTGGCCGAATATCGACGTCTGGCTCGGGGCGACGGTATCGACGTTCCGCTTCGATTCCGTCACCGATCGGCTTGAGTCCGTCGTCGCGATCAACCACAACGGCCAGTCGCTGAGCGTCAGTGCAGACGAGTTTCTGATCACCGCGGGCGCCCTCGAGTCGACCAGGCTGATGCTGGTCGCGGACCAGCACTCTGGCGGGGCCATCTCGCGTACCGGTGATGCGCTGGGGCGCTACTTCAACGACCACTTCGGTCTCAACGTCGCCACGGTGCGACCGCGGGATCATCGCCGCGCCAACGATGCATTTGCCGATCGCTGGACATTGGGCGGCAGCCGGCACCTGCACTTCGAACTCCGTCCGGACGTTCAAGAGCGGGGCCGAATCGCCAGTGCCTACGCCGATTTCGGTGTCACCCTGCCGGAAACCTCGGCGCTGGGGCGCATCCGTTCCGCCGTCGACGCCGCCAAGCAGCGTCGGGTCGGCGCGACGGCCGCCGGGCTGAGTCGAAGCCTGCCGGGTATCCCCGACCTCGTTCGCACGGCGTGGTGGCGATACGGGCGCAAGAAGAAGTACTGGCCCACCGATGCCGTGGTCGAGGTCAAAGTGTGGATCGAGCAGCTGCCCGAGTGGGGCAACCGATTGGTGCTGTCCGACGCCACCGACTCCCTGGGCCAGCCGAAGCTGCGGTGTGAACTCACCAAAACCGATGTCAACGAGGACACCCTGCGGTTCACCGTCGAGAGGTTGCGCGCCTTCTGGGACCGCCACCTGACCGACACTGCGACGTTGGACTGGATTCCCGAAGTCGGCGACCCGAAGGCGCGCCTCGTGGACCTCGCAGTCGAACTGGCCCACCCGGCAGGGGCCACCCGGATGGGAACCGATCCGTCCACGTCGGTCGTCGACACGTCACTTCGTGTGCATTCCATGCCGAACGTGAGTATCGCGAGTTCGTCGGTCTTCCCGAGTTCGGGCAGCGCCAACCCGACGTTGACCATCATCGGACTGGCTATGCGCGCCACCGACGCGATCACCGAGCGGCTGCAATCGCGAAGGGCAGTTGAGCAGGCGAAGCTGGGTGAATGACAGGATGAGGCACTCGGCGCGATGCCCGATCGCGAGATCGGAACATGCTGATATGTGGGGGGATGGGGATGCTTGACGACGTGCGGCTCGGTGAAGCTGAGGAACGTGCGGAGGCGGAGTCGCTTGCCGGCATCGCGGAGACCCCAACCTATTTCGGCCCTTCTGAGTCACCCTTGTTCGGGTTCGTCCACGCGCCGAGCGACGGCCGGGTGCGCGGCGGGGTCATCATCTGCGGGTCCTTGGGCAAGGACCACGCGGACAACCTGCGTGGCCTCCGTGTCTTCGCGGACCGGCTTGCGCAGAAGCGCATCCTCGCCCTGCGCTTCGACTATCTCGGCTGCGGTGACTCGGCCTACGGCCAGCTCCGGGACACTGCCGTCGGGGACTGGCAGGCCAGCATCGGCCACGCGATCGATTACCTGCGCAGCGCCGGCATCGACGATCTGTCTGCGGTCGGTGTGCGCGCCGGATGCCTGATCCTGCATCAGGCACTGGAATCCGGGGCCCCGGTCAGCCGGGTCGCCTACTGGGATCCGGTCAGCACCGGACGCCGCTACCTGCGCGAGCAGACGGCGTTCTTCAAGATGAGTGCGGGAGAAGACGACGTTCCACCAGGGGTCGTGTCGACCATCGGCGCGCGGTTCTCCGCTCCTGCCGCCGCCGAACTGAGCGCCTTGAAGTTGAGTCCATTTCCCGACTCGCTCGATCGGTTCATTGTCGGCCGCACGGGAAGTGCTGACCAACAGCTGACGTCGCTCATCGGCGATGGGTGCACCGAGTCGGTTGCCATCGACGGTTTAGAAGACTGTGCGCAACCGACCCAGTTGATCACGCAAACATCCTGGCAGGCAATCGATCTCATCGTTGATTGGCTTGATCGCCAGTTGCCGGCCGCCCTGACGACCGCGCGCCCCGTGTACTCGAGCTCGGCCTGGATCCCGGGGGAGAACGGCGGGTCGGTCTTCGAGCGGATCGAACGGATCGCGCCACAAGGGCTGTTCGCGATCCGGACGCTCCCGGCCGACGACGGAGACACGCCGGTGCAGCGCCCGACGGTGGCCTTCTTCTCGCACGGACTGGCACCCCATCAGGGACCCAACCGTGAGTGGGTCGAGTTGTCCCGGGCCGTCGCAGCCGCGGGCGGTAACGCATTGCGCTGGGACCGCCGAATGGTGGGTGAATCCGGCACCGCCCGTGCCGGTGAGGAAATTCGCATCTACTCACCGGAAGGCATTCAGGACGCGCTGGCCGTCACCCGCCAGGCCCGCCAGGGCGCACGTCGTCTCCAGCTGGTGGGGATGTGTTCGGGGGCGTGGTTCGCCGCCCTCTCGGCATTGGAATCCGGTTCTGATTCAGTGGTTTTGGCCAACCAACTGCAGTGGTCCAGGCGGGTCAAGAAGTCGCTGCGCCTGCCGGTGCAGCCTGGTGACGACGACGGTCAGGATTGGGAACAGACGCCGCGGGCACGCACCAGGCGCGTTCTGCAGCGCTTCCTGCCTGCCACGGCATGGTCGGGGCTGGGACTGACCGGCGCGGTACAGGCGCCCTCTCTGACCCTGGGGCCGTTGGCCCGGCGTGGTCTGCCGACGACAGTCATCCTGTGCTCGCGCGACTTGCAGCTGTTCCGTGCCAATCGTGGTGATGTCGCGCTGCGCCGGCTCAAGCGGTCAGCGGCGCCGCCCACACTCGTCGCCAGCAACGGTGACCATGCCGGCTTCCACCAAGGGGTCTACATTCCGCTGCGTGCCGCGGTACTGACGTTCATCACAAGGGACGCCGACTAGATCGGGTCGGGCTCACAGCACCGAGCCGACCACCGCTTGCATCTGCTCTCGGAACCGGGTGCGGGAGAACTGCTCGGCATGCTTGCGAATCCGCCCGGCGTCGAATTGATCGGCATCGAAGCCGCGCAGTGCTGCGGCGAAGCCGTCCACGATCTGGCGATCGCTGCCCGCAGTAACCAACTGGCCACTGAGGCCAGGTACCACTGAGTCCAATGCGCCGCCGGCTCCGGTCGCAATTACCGGGGTACCGCAGGCCATCGCCTCGACCGGCACGATGCCGAAGTCTTCGATGCCGGGCATGAGCAGGGCGCGGGCTCGCCGCTGCAGGCTCAGCATCTCCTCGTCGGAGACCCGCCCCAGAAATCTCGTCTGCGGTCCGGCCGCCGCCCGGCATTCGGCCAGCATGCGGCCGTCACCGGCCACCACCAGGGGAACCCCCGCCGTCCGGGCCGCCGCGATCGCCAGATCGGGCCGCTTGTAGGGCACCAGCCGGCCGGCCAGCAGGAAGAAGTCCTCCCGCCCCACCGTGTCGTCGGCGGTGTACAGGTCGGTGTCGACTGGCGGATGAATCACCGTGGAGTCCCGACCCCACCACCGACGGATCCGGTTTGCGACCTCAGACGAGTTCGCCACGATCTGTGTGACCCAGGGCGCACCACCGGCCTCGGCACGGCGGATCAAGGCGGCCAGTCCCGTGAGCGCAGCCCGACCAGCGAATCCCGATGCTTCACCCTCGCGCATTGCCGGATCCCAGGCCCAGCGGGCCGGGGAGTGGACGTAGGCCACCGTCGGCCTGTCGGTGGCGTGTACAGCGGATACGGCAGCGCAGTGGTGACTGATCACCACCGCGTCGACGTCGCCGAAGTCCATCCGCTTGAAGGCCGGTATGAACAAAGGCAATAGTGCAGCATGTGACCGGCGTCCGATGAGCCGGTGCGCCCGGTCGACCGGAGTGACCACCGCGCGACCCCGCATCGCGCCCCGATCCGAACCCGGGGCTGCGATCGGCACGTGGATACGTGCAGTCGGCCACTGGGCGGCGATTTGTTCGACGACCTGTTCGGATCCCGCAAACTCGGTCAGACGCTCGTGGACGATCGCGATCGTCGGTGCGCTGCTCACCGGTCAAGCCTAGACCGGCTGGACATCTCGTTGCTCGCTAGCATGGTGCGATGCCCCCGGTGCACATCAACGGCAAATGGTTGGGGCAACCCTTCACCGGCGTGCAGCGCTACTCCGAGGAACTGGCCCGCCACGTGGTCGCGGACCGCGGCATCGACTTCGTCCTGCATGTACCCAAAGGCGCACGAGTACCCGATTGGGCGCTCGCTCCCAACGTCACCGTCCGGCGCGCCCCGCTCGCCGGCTTGGCTTTCGAACAGTTGTACCTGCCTGTCGCCACCGCGGGCCGGGTGCTGCTGAGCTTCGGCGGTATGGCGCCGCTGGCCAAGCGACGCCAGATCGTCACCTTCCACGACGCCAACCCGTTCCGGTTCCCGCAGACCTACCGAAGAACCTTCGTCGCTTTCTACCTGGTGGCCTACCTGCTGCTGGTCCGGACGGCCCGCCGGGTCCTGACCGTCTCGGAGTTCAGCAAGAGCGAGCTGGCCCAGGTGCTGCGGGTCAAGCCATCGCGGTTCCTGGTGGTGGGGTGCGCCGCCGACTCACTGACCCAGGTGAGCGCCCGGCAGCCGGATCTGCCCTGGCATCCCCAGACCTATCTGCTGGTCGGCACCCTGGCCCGGCACAAGAACGTGCCGCAGCCCACGGCCGCCCTTGCCGGATCCGGACGGCATGTGGTCGTGGTCGGTGCGGGGGGCGACGCCCACGTGTATTCCAGCGCCGGTGCCGATCTCAGTGACAACGTGGTGGTGGCCCAACGCCTTACTGACGGTGAGCTGCGCTGGCTCTACGAGAACGCCGCAGCGCTGGTCTTCCCGTCGTTCTACGAGGGGTTCGGTCTGCCGGTGCTGGAAGCGCAGGCGCTCGGTTGCCCGGTGATCGCTTCGAATCGGGCATCGATCCCAGAGGTGGGTGGCGACGGTGCGCTGTACTTCGACCCCGAGAACGTCACCGAGTTGCTGCAGCACGCACACACCTTGGAAAGCGACTCGTCGGCGGCCGACAAGCTGGTCGACCTCGGTCGCCGCAACGCTTCGCGCTACACCTGGACTACGTCTGCGAACAGGGTTTTAGCAGCGATTCGTAGCATGGTGGTATGACCATGGTCAGAATATTTCTGGTGATCTCGGCTGCGTGCGTCCTGCTGGTGGGCTGCCAAAGCAGTGTCGCGCCTGCCCAATCGGCCCCTGTGGCTGATGAGACCGCCGCTCTACAGCAACGCCTCGATGCTCTGCAGCCGGGGCAGACGCTGAGTCTTGACCAACGCGTCTACGGGCATCGTGGAGTGCTGAAGGTGACCGTGCCGGGCGTGACCATCGAGGGCAGAGGTGCGACTCTGCAGGCCAGCGAGGACGAGACGTCGTCAGTGCAGGTACTCGCCGACAACGTGACTATTCATGGCTTGACTCTGACAGCCGCGACTGAGGGCAAGCGCTGGGAGGGCTTGAACCAGCAGAAGCTCGCCGTGTTGGGTGCCAGTGGGGTACGGATCGATGACGTCACAGTGAACGGGTCGGCGGCCGCGGGCATATTTCTGAAGGGCGCAAACAACTTCGCGTTGAGCAATATCAGGGTGGCCAACACTCGGGCCGACGGCATTCACATCACGGGCGGGTCTTCGGAGGGCACGGTGACCAACGTGACTACGGCCAATACCGGTGATGACGGTGTCGCCGTGGTCTCCTATGGTGACGCGCCGCCGAGCCACAACGTCGACATCGCCGGAACGGTGGTCAACGGATCGCATGCACGAGGTGTGTCTGTGGTGGGTGGCGAGCACATCAGAATCAGAGACGTCCATGTCAACGACACGGCCGCCGCCGGCATCTATATCGCAGCCGAAGGCAGTCCGTACTTCACGCAATCGGTGGAAGACGTCACGGTCACCAACGGTACGGTGACAGACGCAAATCGCGATCCTGGTGTGGTCAACGGGGCCATTCTGGTGTTCAGCGGTAATCCGGGGCAGTCAGTCACACATGTGGATGTGAATGACATCTCGGTGGTCGGGACGCCCGAGTCGGCGGAGCGAGTAGTGGGACTCGTGGCCAATCAGGGCACCGTGGCGGGGATAAACTTCAACAATCTTGTGTTGGACGGCAACAACGTCGAGCAGTTCTACACCAACGCGCCGGCTGGCACCTTCACGCTGTCCAATTGGTCCTAGGACCCCAACGGACTGAGCATCGGCGCAAGGGGTGCGGCGGCCTGCGATTTGGTGCCGATCCTGTTGAGCATCCAACTCAAGGTAATCAACGCGATCAACGTGGGTAGGGTCCGGCCCTGAGCCCAATACATATAGCGCGGCAATTCCAGCAGACCGGTGAACATGATGGGATACAACAGAATTCCGAATGGCCTGCCGCCGCAGAATCCCCGATAGAGCGAACCGACCACCACACCGATCACCAAAAAGTAGATCAACCCACCGACCAGGCCATAGTCGATGAAAGGGCCGGTGTAACCGCACGGGTTGTTGAACTCGGGGCTGGCGTAGTTGTTCAGCATGCGCATCACCGGCGACGTTTCGCCATGTGCTGAGTACGGCTTCGGAAGCCCCGTGAGTCGGGTGTACAGCTGCAGGCTTGCTACGCCGGGAGCATTCCAGAACCACTCGATGGTGTCGTAGGGCCAGCGGCCGGGCACGTTCAGGTGGTGCAGGATCAAGTGCCCGTTGTTCAAAGCGGTCGTGTAGTAACCGGCGAGACGGTCGAGGGTGAACTCGATGAAGCTGTTGTTGGTGCGAGTTCGGAAGTACGACCATGAACGGAAGTACTCGAAAACGCCGAATATGGTTGCCACGAATGGAATCCCCACGGCTGGCGCTAGTTGCGCGGCAAGGCGTTTCGAACCCGAGCTCAACGAGAGCCTGGCGCAGAAGACCGCTACCACCGGAACGACGACCTCCATGATCGCCAGTCGCTCGGAGTAGATGAAGGCACGGGGGATCGACAGGCCGATCACGGTCATCATCTTCACAACTTCGCCACGCGAATACTGCTGTGACAGCAGCAGTGACGACACCACCACAGCCGCCATTCCGCACTGAGTAAGTGTCGTCACACCGGGAATGGAGCCGATGAGATCGCGCACCGGGGGGCCGTCCGTATAGTTGTCACCGGTGAGCTGGCTCACCGAAAGACCAGACCGCAGAATGAGAAACACAAATCCGGTGTAGCCCACAAGGGTGAGCGCCGTCAGCAAGGTGCTGGCCCGCCGCAGGAGGGCGACGGCCTCGGAGCTGAATGCGGGCCAACGAGTCCCCGACGGTTGCTGGTGCAGCACCGCACTACTGACCAGTGCGCCAAAGCATAAGGCCAGCACTCCCGAGCTGAACATCAGCAGTGTCTCAGCAGTAATGGCCTTGGGAGTCCGCCACAGCGAGCGGAACTCTGCGTCGCCGATGAGTACGGTCGGCAGGATCGAGGCTGCAGCGACCGCCAACGATATCGCGACAGGCGAAAGGAACCATATCCGAGGAGTGTTCGATGACGACGATGCTCTGTGTCGGCTCATGGGGCCGCCGCCGGGGATGGCCGTTGTAGTAGCTCACGAACGGCGGTGATGACATGGCGATGGGGGTGTGGAGCCTCATCGAGAACCCTACGTGCAGTCATCCATTCGGCGATCGACAGCATCGCGACACTCGCAGACGCCGAGATCGCGAGAGGCAGGGGTCCGCCGAGGTATGCCGCAGTGATCGAGCAGGGGAGGGCGAACGCCAACAGTATGACCGCCGTACGGGCTACTTCGTACAGGTGGCCGCTGATGATCAGGAGGGTGATGTTGGCGTTCAGTGCGGCTTGAACCACGCCGCTTGCGGCCATGACGGCCAGAATTACGCTGGCATCTCGAACTGCCGGGCCGTACGCGACTTGGAGGGCCAAGCCGCCGAAGGCGAACAACGCTGCGACCATGCCGGATGTGACAAGTGTGTTCACCGTGGCGACGTTCGAGAGCAGTCGCACCACATCCGCCTTCTTGCCTTCCGCCCATAGCCGTGCCGCAGGCGGGGTTATAGCAAGTGCTGCAAGGCTTTCCAGGATCGTGACTTGACCGGCTATGGTTGCAGCCGCGGAATAGTGAGTAGCGGCTTCAGCGGAGAACGCCACGTTTGCCAACCATATGGTGCCGGTCATCATCAGAAACCACGACAGTTCCAGGATGAACAGCTTTGTCCCATTGCCAATGGCAGCGCGTACAGAATCGAATCCCGCGGATTTCGACAAGGCCACGACATCTCGGCTGTAGAACAGCGCCACGAGAAATTGCAACAGCGCTACGGCGACGTAGGCCGACAGCAGTACGGTCAGGGTGGGCCGCGTCAGGGTGAAGGCCAACAGGCCGACCACCGGCAGGACCATCGTGCTTCGGATGTAGTGCATGGTGGCAACGGACGCTGGAACGTTGCCCACCGCTGCGAAAATGTCGCTGAGCATGAGCCGCAGCGACTCGATGATGATGACCGCAGATGTCAGTAGGTATGCGAGAAGGAAATCACCGTGCCCGACCAATCCTGCGGTGGCGAAGAATGCAACCACCGGAGCCGAGGGGATGGTCAACAGTGCAGTGGCGCGCAGGTGCGTCCCCGCGATCACGCGGCGCTTGTCGTTGTTCTGCTCTGCCGGTATCAGCCGAGTGACATTCTGACCCAATCCGAGCCGCCCGATCAACGGACCGATCGAAAGGGCGGCAAGGATTGCGAAAAAGCTTGCGGCATCACGGTGGTCGAGGGTCCGCACGACGATCACCGTCAGCATGAAGGTGCATACCATCCCGACTGCCGCGGCGACCGCTCGCAAGGAGAAGCTCTGTTTGAGCTCGGCCATGGCTTCGTTTCGGCGGTTCACGGTGCCACACCCCGCCAGCCGGCCCACTGTCCACGGATGAAGGCTCTATCGGCACGGGCTCGAATAGGTTGCCCCCGAACTGTTCTGATGCCGGCGCCGACGGCCTTCCGGGCCGCGTAGTAGCCGAACAAACGAATCGGCAGATGGTGTCTGCGCCACAGATGTCCGATTCCGGCCCCGTATCGCAGCATTTTCGCGACGTACTCTTCACCCGGATTGACCCGATCGTCGTCCTGGAAGACCACGATGTCGGGGCGGTACAGCACACGGCTGCCGCTGGCCAGCATCCGAAGAAGGAGATCCGATTCCTCACCGGCCCCATAGATTCCCGGTGACCCGGTGCCGATGGTTTCGTCGAACGGCCGGTCGGACGGCAGAGCGGAGCGTCGCAGGAACATGGTGCTGCAGATCGACGTTCTCATGAAATTCGTACGGGTGACCGGTACTTCGCGATTGAGCCAACGCAGCATGGACGGTGAGCCGTCAGCGGCGATTTGCTTTCCAGTGATTCCCGCCAGCTCGATGCGCTGGCCCAACTCTGCCAACACCATCCGCACAGTGTCGGGCGAATACCAGCAGTTGTCATCCGGGAAGGCGATGATCGGAGCAGTCGCAAGTTCCAATCCTGCATTACGGCCGACCGACGCTCCCCGTCCGCTCGTGGTCACGCGCCATGGGCCGGGTAAGCCGTGCTCCTTGAGCAATGTGGCGCAGGCCTGCTCCGGGCTTTGGTCGACCAAGATGAACTCGACTTCTTCAGCCAGGTCCACTTGCGCAAGAGCATCGAGATGGCGACGTAGCGCGTTCGGCCGACCAATAGTGGTACATACCAGGGAGATCGCCGGCGAGTTCATGCGCTCTCAAGATCCGCGGAATGCTCTTCCTCCGCAGGGATCTCGGCATGTCGAGGCGGTTGCTGGGGTTGTTCGGTTATGGCGATCGGCTTCGACTCCCGCGATCTGCCGCCGCCGAACAGTGCGCGCCGCGCGCCTACCGCGAATACCGGAACGCCATGTGCGCGGGCGAGTTGAATCACCATCCGCACTTGACGATAGGCATCCGACCCGATCATCGCCACCACGATGATGTGTGTGGCGGTTGCGGCCGCTTGCGGAAGCGCAGATGAGTTGGTCAGCGAACCGCCGTCGATGACGATAGTGGGCGAGTGTCTGTTGCGCGGCGAAAGCGGGCGAGCCAGAACTTCCTCAGCGCGGCGCTGGCGAACGGTCTCCACAAGTCCGTGCTCGGCGGCGGCAAAGGACAGCAGCCGGGCCATCCCGCTGGTGCCGGAATCGGCCGATGCTCCGACGATCAGAAAGCACGCCCCGCGGGCTGCGGGGAGCTGGGCGTAGACTGCCCGCGCGCTACCCGCTTCGGCCTTTGTCACCTTGGCTCGCTCGCCGCGCTTGTGAAGACGGACCACGGGCCACACGACGCTGGCCACTTCGCCTTCGAACGCAGCCATCGAAGTGATGACATCAGTTCGCTTGCGCCAGATGATCGAGAAGCTCAGGGCGGCGATTCCGCCGAGGAGGCCACCTCCGATTGCCCCCAACCACCAGCGGGGCACTCCGGTCGGGGGTGTTTCCGTGGGCTGTTGCACCACCTGGACTCCCGGTGAGCGCAACATCTGAACGCTGATGAACAGGCGCTGATTCTCCAAGACGTTGATGCGGTCCGGCACGCCGGTCATGTCGGGGACGACTGGTCGTGGGAGTGGGTTGCCGGACTCGTCGTATTCCGGCGGCGCGGCGGCCGCTTCGCCCGCCGTCCTGAGCTGATCGCGTAGCGAATCGATGGCAGCACTGAGCGCGTCGACGGCTGCTTGGCCCCGTTCGCGGTTCTGCTGTGTGACGTGATCGCCATAGAGCTTGAGTGCCGTGTTGATGACACGCTCAGCTTGCGGGACCGAAGGTGCGGTCGATGAGAGTGTCACGATCGACGACAACGAGTCCTGAGAGACGCTGAACGTCGTCTTGGTGGGCTCGGCGAGTTCGGTCTGCAACGCAGCGCGGAACCCCGGTGACGACAGGTACGCGACCTCGCCCGAGATATAACTCTGCTGGGACTCGGAGGCCTGTGTATTGGTGGTCATGATCTGGTTGGGGTCGATCGGTTGGTCGATGCGGATCATGGCGCTGACACTGGGCGTCGCTGAGGAGGAATGAAGTGCGAATGCGCCCAGGGTTGCACCGCAGACGATGCCCACCACTGTGAGGGGCCACAACCGCGCTATCCATCGGGACAGCGCTAGCCGGGCTTTCGAGGCCATTTCCGGTCGCTCCAGGTTCGTGAAGATCAGGTGATCTGTTCGACCGCCTGCGAACTGCGGCCCTTTTGCTCAAGAATAGCCGATCGCGCTGGTAGGAGCGTGACGCCAGCCCCGGTGATTTGGCCAATTGGGCCACGTTGCAGGCCTATTCGGCGATCGCCGTGACCATCTGGGTATTTGCGGTTGATCTTTTCGTTAACTTGCTGTGTCGGCACATGTGACGACCACCACGGCCATCGCGTGGCAGTCGGCGTGGGAAAGTGAGACCTCGGTGCGGGTCCAGCCCTGCTGGCGCGCCCGTTCAGCGGTGACTCCGAACAGCTGCAGGGTGGGGGCGGATCCGGTGCTGCAAATCTCGATGTCACGCAGGCTGAAGTGGGCCTCGGGGGCAGCGAATGCCTTGATGACGGCCTCCTTCGCGGCGAACCTGGCAGCCAACCGGGCAACCGATCCGGCGCATTCGTCCAACTCGGCGGGGGTGAACACGCGTTGCAGATATCGGTCACCGAAGGTCGCGATGGACGCCGCGACCTGGTCCAATTCGACGAGGTCGCAGCCCACCCGGATGCGATCCGTCACGAGACCGTCTCGATTGGGATACGGAAAAGCGCGTCCGGCGAGCCGACCGTGCCGGACGGCGTGTGAGCCGCCCCGTCGCTATCGAGCAGAACACGGTAAGGCCGGCCAGCGGGGAGATGGAAATAGTTGTCCGACGCCAGCCATCCTGGCGCATCGATTGATACGTACCGCAGCGCGACGGCAGCGCTGATTGCAAGCTCCCAGACTTGCCCCACCTGTCTGGCCTGAGCGTGCAAGCCGGTGTGGGCCTGAAATGGTCGGGGATTCACCACCAGCGCATCACGCAATGGCGCCGAGTCGACGATGTCCACGACGACGTCGACTGCGTCGGCCCCCGCGGGACCGAAGTGAAAAGCATGGGAGAGATCACGGAACACTCCGGAAAGCTGGGAGTCCATGAACGTCAGCGCTGAGTGCTCCGGCACCGTCACGCGACGCTCCGCGGTCAGGACCGGATGGCCCGTGCTGTCAGTTGCGACAAGCGTCAATCGCCCGGACAAAGGCGTCGCACAGTCGTTGTAGATATCGATGCGGATGCCCGAGAGTCCCTCGTCGGACAACACCACCGCCTGTGGCGCCCACACCCGGCGCAGCGCCACGAGCGCGGCCTTGGGTGCACCGTCGACGTCGAGCAAGCCCCAGCCTGCCCCGGGCCGGCCGTCCTTGCCAGCCAGGACCAGCGCACCTCGGCAACCCGATTCGGCGCGCCGCCAGAATCCGAAGCATCGCGACATCGCCTCGGCGATGGCCGCCCGGCCGAGTTCCAGATAGCGCTCCGGATCGATGCGCCGTACTGCGGCCGGGTCCTCCCCGAACACCTCCCGGACGTAGAAGTCCCGGACGTCTTCGAAATCCCACGATGCGCCGCGGTCCCGGGGTACTTCGGCCTTCCATCGCGGGTCGTGGCCGGCGACGGCGGCCGACCCGAAGTGCCGCTCGACGGCGGCGGGGGATGGCGGATTGGCGAAGGCCAGACACTCGGCGGCGAACCGGACACCGGCGGAGCGGACGTCGGCCACCGGCCGCAGATACCCGCCCACGCCGAACCAGTGCGCGACACCGGTGTCGGGCCGGATCGCCAGATCGTCACTCCCGTCGGGCGGCGCGGGACTGGACCGGACGTAGGGGATGCCCGCGCGTTCGGCGGCGGCGGGCAGCGCCACGTCGAGCAGTTCCATCGCGTGGCCGGCCTTGTCCAGGCCGAGCATCTCCGGGCGTTGCAGCGTCTCACTGCCAGCGCTGAGGACTGCCAGCGCCGGATTGCCCGACACGGCGCGCAGCGCGGAGTTGACCTCGTCGACGATCACCGCGGTCAGTTCACCGGGTGGGTCGAAAGTGGCCAGCATGGCGTCCTGCCAGACCAGCACCCCTAACTCGGCGCAGATCCGCCAGAACTCGGGTTGCTCGGGCACCAGCCCGCCGACGATGCGCACCATAGTGGCCCCGGCGTCGGCGAGCGCGCCGACCTGCCGGCGGATCACCGCTTCATCGGCGGTCAGCGCGACCGGATCCGGCGGAAACCAGGTGGCGCCGCGGCAGAACACGTCAATGCCGTTGACCCGCAATCTGAATCCGGTATCGCGGTCGACGGCGGTCAGGGTCCGGAACCCGAAGAGGTGGCACACCACCGGTTCGCCGCCGGACGACAGCCTCAGCCGGTACAGCGGCTGGTCGCCGTAGCCGCGCGGCCACCACAGTTGGGGGTCGGGCACCTCAACCCCGATGCTGAAGTCCCCGTCGGCGACGGTGGCGCACCCGCTGGCGACGAGTTCACCGGACGGCCCCTCGATCGCGTATTCCAGGACGGCGTCCGGCCCGCTGCCGGTGACCTCGACGCGTCCGGTGTGCGGGTCGGCGGTGACGGTGATGTCGAACAGCGCGCGCTGTGCGGTGACGGTGACCGGCCGCCAGAGGCCGACCGGTACCGGCAGGTTCCCGTACACCGGGGCGCGGCCGAGCAGGGTGGCCCGAGCCCAGCGCAGGCCGGGCGCAGCGACCAGGCTGGAGCGCCAGCGCCCGCGCGGGCGTCGAGTGGCCAGCCAGGCGTTGAGCGCTCCGAAGTGCACCGTGATCTCGTGGGTGCCTGGTTCGATCGGGACCCGCACCGGCAGGAACATCGACACGCATTCGGCAGCTTCCGTGCCGTCGACGAATACCGTCGCGGGAAAGCTCAGCCCGCCGAATTGCACGACCGCCGGTTCGTCGACCGACACGATCGCGCGGTGCCACCAGTCGTGGTCGTCGTCGACCGCGGCCAGCGTGGCAACCGGCGCGGCACGGTCGAGTTCCAGCGCTGACGGCCATAACTCGGCCAGCTCCTCGGGCTTTTGGTATGCGCCCGACTCGGTGCGCACGACCTGCCAGCGGTCCAGCATTGTCACCCCACCGCGGCCGCGAGTGTGGTCATGGCGGTATTCCACTGATCGGCCATGTGAGCCAGCTTCGCCTCGACGTCGACGGTGCGGCCGGTTGCCAGTCGCGCCATCGTGAACTGCACCGACTTCGCGCCGGACGCGACACTGCGGAACGGGGCCTCGGCGGCTGCCGCACCCGGGTAGAGCTGATCGACGTGCACGACGAAATCGGCTGCCAATTCGGCGGTGGCACCGCACTGGCGCAATGTGGCGAACGCCCAACGGTGAAAGCGTGGCATCCCGTCGTGCGGTAGCCACTGCGCGGCCCGGCGAAGACCGTCGGCGAGCCGCTGCACCGGGTTCCCGTCCGGGCGGCGAGACAGGTGTTCGCCGGTGATCCGTCGCAACGCGTCGGGCTCCCGGCGATCCGGGTAACTGCGGATCTGTTCGATATAGGGCAGCAGCGCGGTCGCGGTCCCGGCGGTCAGGCCGAAGACGCCGTCGAAATCATCGTCGCGCAGTTCATAGAGGCCCGCATTGTGCAGGTACCACATCAGCTTGCGGTCGCGGTCGACCCGGGTGGGCACGATGGTGGTCTTGACGTGTTCGGCCCGGTACGCCGTGCCCGCCGTGTCGGGCAGCCACCAGCTGTCCACCTCGACGGTGTGCAGCACCCCGCGCTCTGGACCGGACTCCACGGTCTCCAGTACTGGCATCCAGACGTTCTCCTCGGCTACCTCCAGACCGTAGAGACGGCGGATGTCTTCGGGCAGCGGCTTGAGGAATGACCAGTGCAAGCCGTCGTGATCGGCGGACAGGGCACTGGCGAACGACGGCACCGGGTCGAGCCCGAGCCCGTGCAGCAGTTCGATCCACAGATCGAAATAGCAATTCGTCTCCGGCCAGATCCGGTCGGGTGAATGGGTGACGTGCGGCTGGTGGGTCTCAGGCTCTGCGGAGACAGTGAGGTTCACACCGATGTTTCGGCGAGGCCACCGACGACGCGCGCGATATTCGTCACCGAGGCGAATGTCGACTTCTTCAGCGCCTCGTCAGGGAACTCGATGTCGAATTCGTCCTCGAGGGCGAGCATGACATTCACCGACGCGTGCGAGGTCAGTCCGAGCTTGTAGAGATCGGCGTCGCTGTCGATCCCGTGTGGATCGACCGGCATCCGACCATGTGCCGCGAGCACCTCACGGATCCGTTCCTGCATGCGCCCTCTCCCTAACTCATCGCCGCCGATGTGTTCGCCACACGAATCTCAGCAACATCGTAGCCGCCTGGTAGCCTAGGCGCCTAGCAGTTCTCGCCGACGTTGTCTCAGCTAACATGAGAGCCCTCATGAACGACCGCCTCCCCAACCCAGGATCGGGCACTGCTGCGCGTCTTCAGCTATCTGCGGTGATCAAGGTGGCCGCAGCCGCGGCCGACGATGTCGATCGTAAGGCTCGATTCCCGTCGGAAGCTGTGGAGTCGCTGAAGGAGGCAAACCTTCTCTCGTGCTCGCTCCCGGCCAGTCTCGGGGGTGGCTCGGTTCGCATTGCGGAGTTAGCCAGCGTCGCCCGCGCGATCGGTGGCGCCTGCAGCTCGGCCGCGATGGTCTTCGCCATGCACCACACCCAGGCCTTGACGTTGGCGCATCACGGCAGCACCGGAGAGATCGCCGAGCTCACTGCGAGCATCGCCGGCCAGGAGGCACTGCTGGCGTCGGCGACCACCGAGATCTCCACCGGCGGTGACGTGCGGTCCTCGACGTGCGCCGTGCTCGTCGACGGTGACGAGGTCACCCTGGAGAAGAACGCTCCGGTGATCTCCTATGCCGAGTATGCGGACTACATCTGTGCCACCGCGCGCCGCGGCCCGGACAGCCCGGCCAACGACCAGGTGCTGTTGGTATGCCCGCTGGCCGACACCGCGCTGGAGAAAACCAGCACCTGGGATGTCCTGGGCTTCCGCGGCACCTGTAGTCCAGGATTTCTGCTCAAGAGCAGGACATCATCGAAAAATATTGTGCCCGTTGACTATTCGACAATCTCCGAATATACGATGCTGCCGTCGTCGCACACCTTGTGGGCCTCGGTGTGGCTGGGCATCGCCGATGCGGCGCTGGGCAAGGCGCGTCAGGTGATGCGCAAGAGCGCTCGACCGGGCGGTTCCAACCGCGACGTCATCGCCGCCAAGCTGGCTGATCTGACCGGTGTGCACCAGAGATTCGAATCGTTGGTGATGCGCGAAGTGCAGCGTTACGACGAGTTCCTCCGTTCCGGTGAAAGCGAACCAACGGTCGGTTTTACCATTGCCATGAACAACTTGAAGCTGGGCGCTTCCACGGCAGTCGTCGACGTCGTCGTCGGTGCCCTGCAGCTGATCGGCATCAATGGCTACCGTGAGGACCACGAAGCCTCGATGAGCCGGCTGCTGCGGGATTCGTTCGGCCCGCAGCTGATGGTGTCCAACGACCGAATCCGCGCTAACAACGCCCAACTGGCGTTCATGCACCGCGGGTGAATGAGGGGGAGTCGTGAGCTCGACCAGTGAGGTTCTGGTCGACCCGTTGCAGCGGGCTCGTCAGCAGTTCAACGCCGAGCTGGTGGGTGCGGGTCTGCTGGTTCCGATGGGTATCGAGGGGCTGTACGGGCGCGGCGGAGCCTTCGAGCGCATCGTCGACGGGATCGACGTCGCGGTGCGACGAGCCGGCTACTCCGTCCACGGCGAGCGGGCCAAGGTGCTCCGCTTCCCGCCGGTGTTCTCCCGCGATGCCTTCGAGAAGACCGACTACATCGCGTCCTTCCCGAACCTGACCGGGGCGGTGTCCACCTTCACCGGCGACAACCGCGACCATCGCGCGCTGCTGGAGGACCGCGACGCCGGCCGCCCGTGGGACGGCCACCTCAACTCCGCCGGCACCATGCTGGTGTCCGCGGCGTGTCATCCCAGTTACTCGACGCTGCCCAAGGTCCTGCCGGACGGCGGCCAGCTGATGGACATCTACGGCTACTGCTTCCGCCACGAGCCGGCCATCGATCCGGCGCGGATGCAGGCCTTCCGGATGCACGAGTTCGTGATGGTCGGCTCTGCCGAGCAGGCCGAGAATCACCGCGACTCCTGGATCGGCCACGGTATGGGGGTGCTCGCCGAGCTGGCGCTGGATGCGGTGGCGGTACCCGCCAACGATCCGTTCTTCGGGCGGGTGGGCAAGATGCTGGCCGCCAACCAGCGGGAAGAAAACCTCAAAACCGAACTGACGGTTCGGCTTTACGGGGACCTCGACGACGGCACCGCGATCGTGTCGGCCAACTGCCATCGTGACCACTTCGGTGAGACCTTCGGTCTGCGCACCGCCGAGGGCGAGGTTGCCCACAGTGCGTGTGTCGGCTTCGGGATGGAACGTATCGCCCTGGCGCTGTTGCGCACCCACGGTCTGGAACCAGACACCTGGCCGGTGCCGGTGCAGGCGGCGTTGGGTTGGATCGCCTAACGGCGACCACGCGACGCCGTGCCGTGCGCAAGGTCCGCCACTTGGGGCGCAGGCCACTACAGTCTCAGCGCATGGATGTGAGTGTCGTCAACCACCCGCTGGCCGCCGCGCGCTTGAGCACCTTGCGCGACGAACGCACCGACAACGCCGGCTTCCGCTCCGCGCTGCGCGATCTCACCCACATGCTGGTCTACGAGGCCACCCGCGATGCCCAGTGCGAGGAGAT
This sequence comes from Mycolicibacterium anyangense, assembly GCF_010731855.1. Taxonomy (NCBI): domain Bacteria; kingdom Bacillati; phylum Actinomycetota; class Actinomycetes; order Mycobacteriales; family Mycobacteriaceae; genus Mycobacterium; species Mycolicibacterium anyangense. Next base: position 5,456,978 of record NZ_AP022620.1, read on the forward strand.
CAGCGTCAAGACGCCGCTGACCACCACCATCGGCAGTCGGCTGGCCCGACCGCCGCTGCTGGTTCCGGTGCTGCGCGCCGGACTGGGCATGGTGGACCAGGCGCACGCGCTGATCCCCGAGGCACAGGTCGGCTTCGTGGGCGTCGCGCGTGACGAAAGCACCCATCAACCAACGCCCTACCTGGAATCGCTGCCCGACGATCTGAGCACCCAGCCGGTGATGGTGCTCGACCCGATGCTGGCCACCGGGGGTTCGATGGCGTACACGATCGGCTTGCTGCACAGTCGAGGCGCGGTGGACATCACCGTGGTGTGCGTGGTGTGCGCGCCGGGCGGTATTGCGGCACTGGAGAAGGCCGCTCCGGAGGCCCGGCTGTTCACCGCCGCCGTCGACGACGGGCTCAACGACGTCGCCTATATCGTGCCGGGACTCGGCGACGCCGGTGACCGTCAGTTCGGTCCGCGCTGATCACCACCGTCCGGCAGCCGCCAGCAGCTGATCCTCGATCGCGGCGGCCTGCCCGCGCGCCGCGTCCAGGCCTGCGGTGACAGATCGGCGAACTTCGGTGTAGCACTTGAGCTTGGGCTCAGTGCCCGACGGGCGGATCACCACCCGCACCGAGGTCTGGTCATCCCCGCCGGACAGGATCAGCGCGTCGGTGCGCTGCTGACCACGAGCCTGCAGAAGATCCGTGGCGGTGACGGGGAAGCCGGCCAGTTCGGTGGGCGGGTCGGCACGTAATCGGGCCATGATCGCGGCGGCCTGTGCCGGGTCCTCGACCCGACGCGACAGTGCGCCGGTGGTGTGCACACCGTGGCGCAGGGCTAGCTCATCCAGCGCTTGAGGTATCGAAACATTCTGTGCAGCAAGGCTTGCCACCAGATCGCAGGCCAGCACCGCGGCGCTGATGCCGTCCTTGTCGCGCACGGCGGCGGGATCGACGCAGTGCCCGATGGCTTCTTCGTAGGCGTAGACCAGATGGGCATCGGGCACAGCCGCGTCAGCACGGGCCAGCCACTTGAATCCGGTGAGGGCCTGTACGTGGCGGGCGCCGTGGTCGGCTGCGATCGCGGCCAGCAGCTGCGACGACACCACACTACTGGCCACCACACTGTGGGCAGCCTCGCCGGCCGCAAGGGTGGCGAGGATGTAATCGCCGAACAGCCAACCGGTTTCGTCACCGCTGAGCATCCGCCAGCCTGACGGTGTCGGAACGCCGATGGCGCAGCGATCGGCGTCGGGATCGAGGGCTATCGCGATATCGGCGCCGATGCGGTCAGCCAGGTCCAGCAGGGCGTCGGTGGCGCCGGGTTCCTCGGGGTTGGGGAAGGCCACTGTCGGGAAATCCGGGTCGGGGGCGAATTGGCTGTCGACGGTGTGCAGGTCGTCGAATCCGGCCAGCCGCAGCGCGCGGAGAGCGAGCGCGCCACCGACACCGTGCATGGCGGTCAATGCCACCCGCACCGAGCCTGTCGTGCGCCGCACACCGGCGGCGCGGGCCACGTAGTCGTCGAGCAGCTCGGTGCCCGCGGCGGCGACGGCCACCCGGGGGATCTGGTCGGCGGGCGGTGCCGCGGCCATGGCGGCTTCGATATCACGGTCGGTCGGCGAGATGATCTGCATACCGCCGTCGAAGTAGACCTTGTAACCGTTGTCGGCCGCGGGATTGTGCGAGGCGGTGATCTGCACGCCCGCGGCGGCCCCCAGCCGCCGGACAGCGTAGGCCACCACCGGTGTCGGCACGGCGCCCGGCAGCATGAGAACCGAAAATCCTTGACCGGCAAGAACTTCAGCGGTCGCCGCGGCGAACGCCGCCGAGCCGTGCCGGGCGTCTCGGCCCACCACCACCGTCGAGCCGCCCAGGCAGCGATCCCGTAATACCGTGCCCACCGCCCAGCTGGCGCGGGTCACCATCGCAACGTTCATCGCGTCCGGCCCGCCGCGTACCGGCCCGCGCAGACCCGCAGTACCGAACGTCAGCGGCCGGGCGAATCGCGCAGCCAGCTCCTCGGCGTCGCAGGCGGCCAGTTCGGCGGCCGTGACGGGGTCGGGATCGTGGGCGATCCATTCCTCGGGCGTCACGGAGTCGATTGTGCACCGTGTTCGGCGTCGGCCAGCTTGCGCAGCACCGGTGCGGTCAGCATCAGCAGGTTGAACTCGAGGTCGGTCAGGTGCTCGCGCATCGCGTCGAAGAGCCACGCATCGCGCCGGGCGCGGTCGCGGAGCAGGAGGTCCAGCCCGTCGGAGGTGAGTTCGATCAGCTGCCGACGCCGGTCGTTGGCGTCCGGCCGGCGCGAGATGAGCCCACGCGATTCCACTTCGTTGATGCTGTCGGTCAGCGATTGCACCCGCACTCCCAGTCGTGCCGCCATCTCGGCCGGGGTGGTGGTTCCGGCGCGATTGACGTCGCCGAGCACTTCGAGCTGGCTCAGTGTCAGGCCGTTGTCGGGCCGGTGCCGGCGCAACTGACGGGCCAGCGCCATCATGGCCTCGCGCAGCTCGGTGGCCGGCGTCGCCGCACTGTCACTCATATTCCAAGTTATACCTTGGTATTGGGTGATCTGTATCGCAAAACGGCCAGTTGGTAAGACAATGAAAGCAAGTCTATACTTAGCAATATGACGTGGGTTTTGCTGGTTCTCGGGACTGTCGGAGTCACCGTGCCGCTGGACCTGCTCGGCGTCCCATCGGCGGCGTTGTTCGCCGCGTTGCTGGTCGGCGTGGCCCTGGCGATCGCCCGCCTGGCCCCGACAGCGGTGCCGCGCCGGGCAGGCCTGGCCGCGCAGGGCATTCTCGGGGTGTACATCGGCACGATGGTGCACTCCGACGCACTCGGTGCGCTCGGGTCGCACTGGCCGGTCGTCGTCGCATTGAGTGTGGTGACGTTGCTGCTCAGCATCGGTGCGGGGGTGCTACTGGGGCTGCGGCGTGACGTCACCGCGCTCACCGGATCCCTGGCGCTGGTCGCCGGCGGTGCGTCGGGTCTGGTCGCCATTGCCCGTGAACTCGGCGGTGACGACCGGATCGTCGCCGTCGTGCAGTACCTGCGGGTGGCCGTCATCACCGCCGCCATGCCGCTGGTCGTCACGCTCGTCTTCCATGCCCAACGATCTGCGGGTTCCGTCGCACCTACCGAAATCCATTCCGCGCCTTGGTATGTGAGCATCCCGATGCTGGCCGCCCTGGTGCTGGCAGGTTCGATGGGGGCGCGGCTGATCCGGCTGCCCGGCGCCGGCCTGCTCGGCCCGATGGCGCTGACCATCGCGATCGAACTCGGCGGGGTCTCGTTCGGGCTTGCGGTGCCTGACGTGCTGGTGCAGGTGTCCTACATGCTGATCGGCTGGCAGGCCGGGGTGGCGTTCACCCGGGAGTCGCTGCGGGCCATCGAACGATTACTGCCCACTGCCCTGGGGCTGATCATCCTGCTCAACGTCGCCACCGCCGGGTTGGGTGTGGCATTGGCCAAGCTCACCGGCGTCAGCATGCTCGACGGCTATCTGGCCACCAGTCCGGGTGGCATCTACGCGGTGCTCGCCACCGCGGTGGAAACCGGTTCGAACGTCACCTTCATCGTCGCCGCGCAGGTCCTGCGGGTGCTGCTGATGCTGTTCGCCGCACCGATGATGGCCCGCGGCTACGCCAGGTGGACTCAGAGCCGGGCCAGCACCGAGGCCAGCAGCGATCCCATCCGGCTCGCCGACTCCCGCCCGGCGGCCAGCACCTCGGCGTGACTGAGGGGCTCGCCGGTCATCCCGGCGGCCAGGTTGGTCACCAGCGACAAGCCCAGGACTTCGGCGCCCACCGCTCGCGCCGCGATGGTCTCGTGCACCGTGGACATCCCGACCAGGTCGGCGCCCAGCGTCCGCAGCATCCGGATCTCGGCCGGCGTCTCGTAATGTGGGCCGGGGAGCCCGGCGTACACCCCTTCGGCCAGGGTCGGGTCGACGGCCCGGGCCAGCGTTCGCAGCCGCGGCGAATAGGCGTCGACCAGGTCCACGAACTGCGCACCCACCAACGGTGAGCGCGCCGTCAGGTTCAGGTGGTCGCTGATCAGCACGGGCTGGCCCACCTGATACTCCTCCCGCAACCCGCCGGCCGCGTTGGTCAGCACCACGACGTCGGCGCCGGCCGCGCGTGCGGTGCGGACCGGATGCACCACGTCGCTCAGGTCGTGGCCTTCGTAGGGGTGGATCCGGCCCAGGAACACCAGCACGTTGTGCGAGCCGATCGGGATCGACAGCAGCCGCCCGCGGTGACCGAGCGCCGAGGGCGGGATGAAGCCGGGTAGCCCGGACATCGGGACTTCGGCGGCGGGGGTGCCGAGCGCGTCGGCTGCCGGAGCCCAGCCGGATCCCAGGATGACGGCGACGTCGTGGCGCGCCACTCCGGTGCGCTCGGCGATCACCGATGCGGCGTGCTCGGCGTCAGGACTCACAGCCTGCGAGCCTAGCTCGCAATGAGATACTGCGGGGATGCCTACGCTGACTGCGTCGACCCGCGTCGAGGACGTCGTCGGGGCACGTCGTGGCGATCTGATCGAACTGTCGCACTCCATCCACGCCGAACCGGAGCTTGCGTTCGCCGAATACCGCAGTTGTGCCAAGGCCCAAACGCTGGTGGCCGAGCGTGGATTCGAGGTGACTGCGGCGGCCGGCGGCCTCGACACTGCCTTTCGCGCCGACTTCGGCAGCGGCCCGCTGGTCATCGGGATCTGTGCCGAATACGACGCGCTGCCCGGGATCGGACATGCCTGTGGGCACAACATCATCGCAGCGTCGGCGGTGGGTGCGGCGCTGGCGTTGGCTGAGGTCGCCGACGATCTCGGGTTGACCGTCGCGCTGATCGGTACCCCGGCCGAGGAGTCCGGCGGCGGTAAGGCGTTGCTGATCGACGCCGGGGTGTTCGACGATGTCGCGGCCGCGGTGATGGTCCATCCCGGTCCGATCGACATCGCTGCCGCCCGTTCACTGTCGCTGTCGGAGGTGACGGTCACCTACACCGGCCGCGAATCGCATGCCGCCGTGGCGCCGTACCTGGGGATCAACGCCGCCGACGCGGTGACCGTCGCGCAGGTGGCCATCGGGTTGCTGCGTCAGCAGATGGCACCCGGTCAGATGACCCACGGCATCGTCACCGAAGGCGGCGCCGCCACCAACATCATTCCGGGCCGGGCCCGGCTGCAGTACACGATGCGAGCCGCCGACACTGCCGCGCGACTGGCGTTGGAGGACAAGATGCGCGGGTGTTTCGCCGCCGGCGCGGTGGCCACCGGCTGCGAATACACCATCGCCGAGGCCGCCCCCGCCTATGCCGAACTCACCCCCGACGCCTGGCTGTCCGAGGTGTTCCGTGCCGAGATGGTGCGCCTGGGCCGCCAACCGGTGACACCCGAACTGGAAGTTGCGCTTCCGCTGGGGTCCACCGATATGGGAAACGTCACCCAGCTGCTCCCGGGCATCCACCCGGTGGTCGGTATCGATTCCGGCGGCGCGGTGATCCACCAGCCGGGCTTCGCGACCGCCGCAGCTGGGCCCAGTGCCGACCGCACCGTCGCGGAGGCAGCAATCATGTTGGCGCGCACGGTGGTTCGGCTAGCAGAGACGCCGGCCGAACGAGACCGGGTGCTCGAACTACGGGATCGACGGAGCCGCGCATGAGCCTCGCCGACAGCGCCGAGTCCTGGCTCGCCGCTCACTTCGACGATCTGGTCCAGTGGCGCCGCCACATTCACCGTCACCCCGAACTGGGCCGTCAGGAGTTCGCCACCACCCAGTTCGTCGCCGACCGCTTGGTGGACACCGGACTCAACCCCAAGGTGCTGCCGGGCGGCACCGGCCTGACCTGTGACTTCGGCCCCGAGCACGCTCCGCGGATCGCGCTGCGGGCCGATATGGACGCCTTGCCGATGGCTGAACGCACCGGCGCGCCGTACTCGTCGACGGTGCCGAACGTGGCCCACGCGTGCGGTCATGACGGCCACACCGCGGTCCTGCTCGGTGTGGCGAATGCGCTGGCCGCGGCGCCCGAGCTGCCGGTCGGGGTGCGGCTGCTGTTCCAGCCGGCCGAGGAGCTGATGCCCGGTGGCGCCATCGACGCGATCGCGGCCGGGGCACTCACCGGGGTGTCGCGGATCTTCGCGCTGCACTGCGACCCGCGACTGGAGGTCGGCCGGGTGGCGATCATCCCGGGGCCGATCACCTCGGCGGCGGACTCGCTGGAGATCACCCTGCACTCGCCGGGTGGGCACACCTCCAGGCCGCACCTGACCTCGGATCTGGTGTACGGCATGGGCACGGTGATCACCGGACTGCCCGGTGTGTTGTCGCGTCGCATCGACCCGCGGCACAGCACGGTGATGGTGTGGGGTGCCGCCAACGCCGGAGTGGCGGCCAACGCCATCCCGCAGAGCGGCACGCTGGCCGGCACGGTACGGACTGCCAGTCGGGAAACCTGGGCCGGAATGGAAGATCTTGTCCGAGAGATCGTTTCGGGACTCCTGACGCCCCTGGGTATCGAACATTCGCTGCAGTACCACCGCGGGGTGCCGCCGGTGGTCAACGAGGAGCGCTCGACGCAGATCATGACCCACGCCATCGAGGCCGTCGACCCCGAAGCGCTGGCCGACACCCGGCAGTCCGGCGGCGGCGAGGACTTCTCCTGGTACCTCGAAGAGGTGCCCGGCGCGATGGCCCGCCTCGGGGTGTGGAGCGGGCAGGGGCCGCAGCTCGATCTGCACCAGCCGACGTTCGACCTCGACGAGCGGGCGCTGGCGGTGGGTGTGCGGGTACTGGTGAACGTGATCGAACAGTCGGCGGTGTTGGGATGAAACTTCTGGTCACCGGCGGCGCCGGATATGTCGGCAGCGTGTGCGCCACGGTGCTGCTCGAAGCCGGCCACGAGGTGGTGGTGGTCGACGACTTGTCGACCGGCAACGCCGACGCCGTACCGGCGGGTGCACAGTTCGTGGAAGCCGACATGGTCGAGGCCGCGCCGGGACTGCTCGGCGACGAATCCTTCGACGGTGTCCTGCATTTCGCCGCCAAATCACTGGTGGGCGAATCGGTGGTGGCTCCGGAGCTGTACTGGTTCGGCAATGTCGTCAAGACCTTGCAGCTGCTGGAGGCGATGCGCGCGGCCGGGACACCGCGACTGGTGTTCTCGTCGACGGCGGCCACGTACGGCGAGCCGGAGTCGGTGCCGATCACCGAGGACGCACCGACCCGGCCGACCAACGCCTATGGCGCGACCAAGCTGGCGATCGACCACGCGATCACGTCGTATGCCGCTGCCCACGGGCTGGCAGCCACCAGCCTGCGGTATTTCAACGTCGCGGGCGCCTACGGTGGGCTCGGCGAGCGGCATGCCACCGAGACGCACCTCATCCCGCTGGTGCTGCAGGTCGCGACCGGTGCTCGCGAGGAGATCCTGGTGTTCGGTACCGACTGGCCGACGCCGGACGGCACGTGCATCCGCGACTACATCCACGTGCGAGACCTCGCCGATGCCCACGTGCTGGCGCTGCAGACCGCGCAGCCCGGCTCGCACCGGATCTACAACCTCGGCAACGGTACGGGGTTCTCGGTGCGGGAGGTCATCGCCTGCTGCGAGCGGGTGGTCGGCAAGCCGATCGCCGCGCGCGATGTCGAGCGTCGGGCCGGTGACCCGGCGGTGCTGATCGCCTCGAGTGCCAAGGCGATCGCCGAACTCGGCTGGCAGCCACGCCACACCAGTCTCGACGAGATCGTCTCGGATGCTTGGGAGTTCACCCGCTCCCGCTGAGGTTCCTGGCGCGAGCGTGCGTGTCTGTACAACGGCACGCCGCCCTGCCGGACACTTGACGCACGCTCGCCATCCACAGGGGTGACTTTCCGCGGTGACTGCATGCCTGCAGCATCGTCGGCGTGGATGACGAGCTTGCAGCGCTTTTCGAGGGCCAACACGGCGTAGCGACCAGTGGGCAGCTGCTTGCCCTCGTGAGCCGCCGTCAGCTCGACGCGATGCTGGAATCCACTGCATTACAACGAGTTTGGCGAGGTGTTTACAGTCGCGGAGTGCCGGACGACGAGGTGAAGCTCAGCGGCCTCGATCTCCTGTGTGGCGAGAAGGTGGCAAGGTGCTTGGGCACTGCTGCTCGGGTCTACGGATTCGACACCGAGCGAAGGGCCGAGCTGCACGTGCTCAATCCTCTTGGGCACCAGCTGCGATCAGGCGTCGGTCTCGTCGTGCATCGCCGAGACGGCGCTCCGCTGGTCGAGGTATCCGGTCGGCCCACCACGGAACCGGGGTGGACGGCTGTCGAGGTGGCGTGCGGATTGAGCCGCCCGCGGGCGCTGGCCACACTGGATGCCGCCCTGCACTCAGGGCGCTGCGATGTCTCGGAGTTGGCCCGAGCGGTCCTGGTGCAGCGGGGACGACGGGGCATCGTCAACGTCCGTGACCTCCTGCCGCTTGCCGACGGCCGAGCGGAGTCGCCGATGGAAAGCGAGGCCCGACTGGTGATGATCGAGGGTGGCTTGCCTACTCCGGTGCTGCAATACGAGCTCGTCGATGCGCGGGGTCGACTGCGCAGACTCGACTTCGCGTGGCCGCAGCACAGGGTTGCTGCCGAGTACGACAGCGCCGAGTGGCATCTGGGATCCGAAGCACTGCGGCGGGACCGCGAGAAGTTGGCCGCCCTGCAAGACCTGGGTTGGATCTCCGTGCCGATAGTTGTCGATGACGTGCGTCGCCACCCAGCTGCACTCGTCAACCGCATTCAGGCTCACCTTCGTGCGCGCGAGTGTGCGTGAAGTGCACGCTGCGATGGCGCGTCGGTGTACAGACACGCACGCTGTTGGGGAAGGGGTTCGCTCAGCCCCCGTGGCCGGGGCCGATATTGCGGGCTGGGCGGGTCCGCAGGTCGTGGACGTACTCCGGCGGGGCGCCGGCGATCTCGGCGGCGTCGGCCATCACCCCGATGTAGCGGGCTGAGGGTAACCCGCCCTCCCAGGCGTCTACCACGTATAGCCAAGCCAGTACGGGATCGGTTGTGGTGTCCGAGGATTCGCGGTCGATCCGGCAGCGGATCTTCTTGTGGAAGCCCAGCTCGGAGCCTTCCCAGCGATCCAGGGTCTCCTCGTCGGCCGGGGTCATGTCGTAGAGCACCACGAACACCTTGGCGTCGGGGTCTTCGACGAGGGTGGCCAGTGCGCCTTCCCAGCCGATGTCCTCACCGGCGAAGGTGAGCCGCCAGCCGTGCAGCCAGCCGGTACCCGCCATTGGGGAATGCGGTGCTCGCTCCAGCATTTGCTCTGGATGCATATTGGAGCCGTAGGCGGCGTAGAGCGGCACGGGGCAAGCCTAAAGGCTCCGGCGGGCAGGAGCGCAGCGACCCGGGGGATTAGGCTCCGGCGGGCAGGAGCGCAGCGACCCGGGGGATTAGGCTCAGCGCGTGACGACGCGGATCGTGATCATCGGTGGTGGACCGGCCGGCTACGAGGCCGCCCTGGTGGCCGCGGGCCGCGGCAAGGAGGTCGCCGAGGTCACCGTCGTGGATTCCGACGGTATCGGCGGCGCCTGCGTGCTGTTCGACTGCGTGCCCTCCAAGACGTTCATCGCCTCCACCGGGGTGCGCACCGAGCTGCGTAGAGCCTCCGGCCTGGGCTTCGACATCGGCATCGACGACGCCAAGATCTCGCTGCCGCAGATCAACAACCGGGTCAAGACGCTGGCTCGCTCGCAGTCCGCCGATATCGGCTTCCAGCTGCTACGGGAGAAGGTCAATGTGGTCGCCGGGCGCGGCGAACTGATCGATGACGTGCCGGGAATGGCCCATCACCGTGTGAAAGTCACCACACCCGACGGCAAGGTGGGGGTGCTGAAGGCCGATGTGGTGCTGATCGCCACCGGCGCCAGCCCCCGGGTCCTGCCCAACGCCGTGCCCGACGGTGAGCGGATCCTGACCTGGCGCCAGCTCTACGACCTGCCGGATCTGCCGGAGCATCTGGTCATCGTGGGCTCGGGCGTCACCGGCGCGGAGTTCTGCAACGCCTACACCGAGCTCGGGGTGACGGTGACGGTGGTGGCCAGCCGCGACCAGATCCTCCCGCACGAGGACAGCGACGCCGCCGCGGTGCTCGAGGAGACCTTCGCCGAGCGCGGCGTGACGCTGGTGAAGAACGCCCGCGCCGATTCGGTGGTCCGCACGGCAGACGGGGTACGGGTCTCGCTGGCCGACGGCCGCACCGTCGACGGCAGCCACGCCCTGATGACGGTCGGCTCGGTGCCCAACACCGGTGGGCTTGGGCTGGAACGGGTTGGCATCGAGCTCGGGCCGGGCAATTACATTCCGGTGGACCGGGTGTCGCGGACCTCGGCATCGGGGATTTACGCCGCGGGCGACTGCACGGGCCTGCTGCCGCTCGCCTCGGTCGCCGCCATGCAGGGCCGCATCGCGATGTACCACGCCTTGGGCGAGGGGGTGGCTCCTATCCGGCTGCGCACCGTCGCGTCGGCCACCTTCACCCGTCCCGAGATCGCCGCGGTCGGGGTGCCGCAGTCGGCTATCGACGACGGTTCGGTGCCCGCCCGCACGATCATGCTGCCGTTGAACACCAACGCCAGGGCGAAGATGTCGCTGCTGACCAAGGGCTTCGTGAAGATCTTCTGCCGGCCCGCCACCGGCGTGGTGATCGGCGGGGTGGTGGTGGCGCCGATCGCCTCCGAACTGATCCTGCCCATCGCGCTGGCGGTGCAGAACCGGATCTCGGTGACCGATCTGGCGCAGACGCTGTCGGTGTACCCGTCGCTGTCCGGTTCGATCGTCGAGGCCGCGCGGCGGCTGATGGCCCACGACGATCTCGACTAGCCTGGGGTTCATGAGCGACCCGATCCTTCGACCGGGCAATGCCCAGACCGCCCTCGGGCCGTCGGAACGCGCGCAGGCCTGGGAACGGCTGGGTAGTGAGCAGTTCGACGTCATCGTCATCGGCGGTGGAGTCGTCGGCGCCGGTTGTGCCCTGGACGCCGCGACGCGAGGCCTCAAGGTGGCGCTGGTCGAGGCCCGCGATTTCGCCTCGGGTACCTCGAGCCGGAGCTCCAAGATGTTCCACGGCGGCCTGCGCTATCTCGAGCAGCTGGAGTTCGGCCTGGTGCGTGAGGCCCTGCACGAGCGGGAGCTGTCGCTGACCACGCTGGCGCCGCATCTGGTCAAGCCGCTGCCGTTCCTGTTCCCGCTGACCCACCGCGGCTGGGAGCGGCCCTACATCGCGGCCGGCATCTTCCTCTACGACCAGCTCGGTGGCGCCAAATCCGTTCCGGCGCAAAAGCATTTGACCAAGTCCGGTGCGCTGCGGCTGGCGCCCGGGCTCAAGCGAAGTTCGCTGGTCGGTGGTATCCGCTACTACGACACCGTGGTCGACGACGCCCGCCACACCATGACCGTGGCTCGTACCGCCGCGCACTACGGCGCGGTGGTGCGCACCTCCACCCAGGTTGTCTCGCTGCTGCGCGAGGGCGACCGCGTGGTGGGAGTACGGATTCGTGATTCCGAGGACGGCGCGGTCACCGAGGTACGCGGGCATGTAGTGATCAACGCCACCGGGGTGTGGACCGACGAGATCCAGGCTCTGAGCAAGGAGCGCGGCCGGTTCCGGGTGCGGGCGTCCAAGGGTGTGCACATCGTGGTGCCGCGGGACCGCATCGTCAGTGAGGTTGCGATCATCCTGCGCACCGAGAAGTCGGTGCTGTTCGTCATCCCGTGGGGTACGCACTGGATCATCGGCACCACCGACACCGATTGGAACCTCGATCTGGCCCACCCGGCGGCCACCAAGGTCGACATCGACTACATCCTGAACACCGTCAACGCCGTACTGGCCACACCACTCACCCACGACGACATCGACGGGGTGTACGCCGGGTTGCGGCCCCTGCTGGCCGGGGAGAGCGAAGAGACCTCCAAGCTGTCCCGCGAGCATGCTGTCGCGGTGCCCTCGCCGGGTCTGGTCGCGATCGCGGGCGGCAAGTACACCACCTACCGGGTGATGGCCGAGGATGCCGTCGACGCCGCCGCCGAGTTCATTCCCACCCGGGTGGCGCCGTCGATCACCGAGAAGGTGCCGCTGATGGGTGCCGACGGCTATTTTGCGCTGGTCAACCAGACCCAGAGCGTCGGCGCGCGTTACGGACTGCACCCCTACCGGGTGCGTCATCTGCTGGATCGCTACGGCTCGCTGATCGGCGAGGTGCTGCAGCTGGCTGCCGACCGGCCGGAGTTGCTCGAACCGATCACCGACGCCCCGGTGTATCTGAAGGTGGAGGCGGCCTACGCCGCGGCCGCCGAGGGTGCGTTGCACCTGGAGGACATCCTGGCCCGCCGGATGCGGATCTCGATCGAATACCCGCACCGCGGGGTGGACTGTGCCCGCGAGGTGGCCGAGGTGGTGGCGCCGATCCTGGGCTGGAGCGTGCAGGACGTCGACCGCGAGGTCGCGACGTATCAGGCACGGGTGGAGGCCGAAGTCCTCTCGCAACGCCAGCCCGACGACGCCTCGGCCGATGCGCTGCGGGCGGCCGCTCCGGAGGCCCGCGCCGAGATTCTCGAGCCCGTGCCGCTGACGTGAGCCGACGCCCCGCCCCGTTGCCCGTGCGCGACGGCCTGGGGCCGGCGCGGCTTGCGCTGCATGGCGGCAACGTCGCCGACGAGTTCGAGCGACGGTTCGGTGCCGACGCCAGGGCCAAGGTCCTTGCCGGTGAGGTGGTCGACGCCGACGGTGTGGTGATCGACGCGACGACGACGCTGCCCGCCGGGGCGCACGTGTATCACTACCGCGAGCTTCCCGACGAAGTCGTGGTGCCCTTCGAGATCCCGGTGCTCTACCGCGACGACGACATCCTCGTGGTCGACAAGCCGCACTTCCTGGCCACGATGCCACGCGGCGGTCATGTCGCGCAGACCGCACTGGTGCGATTGCGTCGCGATCTCGACCTTCCCGAGCTGAGTCCGGCGCACCGGCTGGACCGGTTGACGGCCGGGGTGCTGCTGTTCACCGTGCGACCGCAGGTGCGTGGCGCCTACCAGACGATGTTCGCGCGCGGCGAGGTTCGCAAAACCTATCTGGCGTGCTCCTCTGGGACCGCCGACGTGGACTTCCCGACAGTGGTGCGAAGTCGAATCGTCAAGCATCGCGGTCAATTACAAGCCTACGAGGAACCGGGTGAGCCCAATGCCGAGACGGCTATCGAGGCGCTCGGCGACGGGCTGTACCGGCTGGCGCCGCGGACCGGGCGCACCCATCAACTGCGGGTACACATGGCCTCGCTGGGCCTGCCGATCGACAATGACCCGCTGTACCCGAGCGTGCGGGAGGTGGCCGCCGACGACTTCTCGGCGCCGCTGAAACTGCTGGCGCATCGGCTGGAGTTCGATGATCCGCGCACCGGAGAGCGCCGGTGTTTTGTCAGCTCAGCTCGACTGTAGTTGCTTTCGGTAGGCGGCCGGCCCGCTGCCGAACCACCGGTAGCAGGATCGGGTGAGCACGCTCTGTTCGGCGTAGCCGAGCTCACGGGACAAGTGCGCCAACGTTATTCGGGTGTCTCGCAGGTATCGCTGCGCCAGGGTGCGGCGAACCTCGTCGACGATTCCGGCGAAGGTGGTGCCGTCGGCGGCCAGCCGGCGCTGCAATGCCTTGGGGTGCAGGCTCAGTTGCTCGGCGATCAGCTCCAGGGTCACCTGACCGCTGGGCAGCAGCTGGCCGACCAGGGTGCGTACCGAGGCGACGGTCCGTGGCTCGGCCGAGGTGATGCTGGTCAGATAGTCGACCACCGCATCGTGGGCGAGCTTGTCCCGCTGCAGTGGACGGGCCAGGTCGACTGTCCGGACCGTGAAACCCATTGCCCTGCAGGCAAAGAGTGGTCGGCAACTGAAGTACTGGCGGTATTCCTCGGCGTCGCACAGCGGCTCGTGCGGGATGTGCACCGACAGCGGGGTGTACTGCGCGCCGAGCAGGAATCGCAGGACGCGCAGGGTGACGCCCAGTGACAGCTCACTGCCCTGCGGATGCGCGAGCAGGTCGACGCCCGGCATCAGGTACTCGATGAAGGTGCAGTCCGGGTCGGCCAGCGTGACGGTGCGCAGGCTGATCACCGGGCTGTAGGCCGACAGGAAGTTCTCGAAGACCCGCAGCGCATCGCTGACGGAGGCGGCGGTGCGGGCGGCTACTCCGACCGGGCCGAGGATGTCGATGCCTTGGAGCGTGGCCAGCCGGCGGCCGAAGTCCAGCGTGCCGGTTTCGATCGCAGCCGATTCGATGACGGCAGCGACCCGTGACATCGGCACGAAGACGTCGTGCCGCCCGACTGCATTCGGATCGATCCCGGCCGCTGCCAGCAGCGCCGCCGGATCGCCGCCCAGCTGGCTGACCAGCTTCGGGTAGTTCGACAGCGATGTGCCGCGCACGATCGTCATGTCCTCAAATGTGAAATTTGCGTCGCGGATTGTCAAGGCCACCGGGGTGCGAGTGCGGCACCATGGCCTACATGAGCCGGATCGACACCCATCGCATGACGATCGACGGCCTCACCACCTCGGTGTTGGTGGGCGGCCCGCAGAGCACGGGTGAGGCGGTGCTCTTCGTCCACGGCAATCCGGATTCCGGATCCGACTGGATGCCGTTGCTGCGTCACGTCGCTGGGTTCGCACCCGTCGTCGCCCCCGATCTCCCTGGCTTCGGTGCCTGCGATGCCCGGGCCGATGGTGACTACACGCTGGCGGGTTATGCGCGCTTCCTCGACGGTGTGGTCCGGCAGCTCGGCATCACCCGGGTTCATCTGGTCGCCCACGACTTCGGCGGCCCGTTCGCCCTCACCTGGGCTGCCGACCACCCGGACCAGGTCGGCAGCGTGACGCTGCTCAATACCGGTGTGCTGCTGGGCTATCGCTGGCATCGGATGGCCCGGATCTGGCGCACGCCCGTGCTCGGCGAGTTCGTGATGCGACGGACCAGCCTGCGTACTGCGCGCGCTGCCCTCGGCCGGGAGAATCCCGGGCTGCCGTCCGATTGGGTGGACACCGTGGCCCGGCACCTGGTGCCGGCGAAGACGAAGGCCGCGGTGCTCAGGCTCTACCGTTCCACCCGGGTTGACGAGGCCGGGGGCTTGGCGGCGCGGCTGTCCGCTGCCGATCACGACGCCTTGGTGGTCTATGGCGGCGCCGACCGCTACATCCCCGTCGAGCAGGCGTACCGGCAGACAGCGGCTTTCCCGCGGGCCGCGATCCACGTCCTGCCCGATGTGGGGCACTGGCCGTGGCTCGAACAGCCACTCCAGGTCGCCGAGCTGGTGGTGCCGTTTCTGCGGCAACGCATCGGCGCCCTCTCGACGTCCGACACCTCACCACAACAAGGAGATTCACTGTGACCAACGCCGTCGACAACCGCCCCGTCAACCTCAAGGCATTCGCGAACCTGCCGGCCGACAAGCCGGTGGTGATGATCAACCTGCTCCGCTTCCACGAAGGCGACGGACTGCAGAATTACCTGACCTATACCCGCGAGGTGCAGCCGCACCTGGATCGGGTGGGCGGTACCGTCCGCTATGCGGGCACCAACCCGCACAACGTCATCGGGGACGGCGACCGCCCGTGGTGGGACGCCATCCTCGTGGTCGAGTACCCGTCTCCGGAGGCCTTCGTCGACATGGTGCGTGATCCGGGCTACCAGAAGGTGCACGAGCATCGCGCCGCAGCGCTGGAGCAGGGCGATCTGGTGGCCACCTCGCAGTGGGTGCTCGGCTGAAAGGCCGCAATGCCCTGGCGGCTGTGGCTTTAGGCCCCTACCCGACCATCGTGATCTACGTCACGATGAATGGATGGACGACGACCACGAGCTGATCCTCGTTGCGGCCTATGCCGATCTCGACCGGGCCCGGGCTGATTTCCGGGAGCTGGAGAAGCGGATCAAGCACGGCATGGAGTTGCGCGCGGCCGCCCTGATCACCAAGGACGACGAGGATCAGCCGCACGTCGTCGAAGCGCGCAACCGGCACGGCCGCGTCGGTGCCGGCATCGGCGCCGGCCTGGGGTTGCTGGTGGGACTGTTCCTTCCGCCGGTGGGTCTGGGTGTGGTGATCGGCGGTGCGGCCGGCGCAGTGGTTGCCTCGTTCGCCGAGCACGAGTTGCGGACCGGACTGCGCCACGAGATCGGGGCGGCGCTGGAGGCCGGCACCGGTGTGGTGATCGCAGCGGTGTACCCGAATGGCCGGGTGCCCGTCGAGCTGACGCTGTCCCGGTCGACGAAGACGACGGCGGTGCGGATGGACAGGTCGACCATCAACACCCTCGAGGACGAGGTGGCCAAGGTGATGACCGAGATCGGTCACCCGATCAGCGCTGGCACGACGGACACCAGTAGGTGATCCGCTCGGAGTCGACACCATCGGCGCGGGCGATGGGCGTCCCGCACCGGCGGCAGGGTTTTCCGCCGCGGCCGTAGACCCACAGCTCCGCACCCGTGCGGCGGTTGCCCGTGGTGGTGCGATTGATGCGGGAGCGGTTGACCCACAACATGTCCCGCGCTCTCGTTACCACCCGTCGCGGATCGGTCAGGGTGCTCACGGCGCTGGTGGGTAGCCGGCCGAAGACAAAGCACAGTTCGTTGCAGTAGACGTTGCCCACACCGGCCATCACCCGTTGGTCCAGCAGGGCAGCCGCGATCGGCCGGTCCGGGTCGGCGACCAGATTGGCGGCGGCACGCGCGGCGTCCCAGTCCGGCCCGAGAAGGTCGGGGCCCAGGTGGGCCACTACGTCCACATCGTGTGCGCGGTCGAGTATGTCGAGCACGCCCAGGTCGATGCCCAGTGCCTGGATGTCGTTCGTTTCCAGGATGATTCGGATCTTGTAGGCCCGGCCGACGGGTGTGCCGCGCGCCGCAACGCGCCAGCTGCCGTCCATCTTGAGGTGCGAATGGATACTGGCCGCGCCGACCCGGATGAAGAGGTGCTTGCCGCGGGAGAGCACTTCGTCGACGGTCTGCCCGGTCAGGTCCACGGTGGCGTACTGCGGTACCCGCACATCGCAGCGAGTCAGCGTCTTGCCCACCAGCGCTTCGCGCAGGATGGCTGCGGTGCGGAACACAGTGTCGCCTTCGGGCACCGTTCGAGCTTAGAAGGGCGGCGGATCCGCAGCCGCACGTGCCTGGTTGCGGTTGCGTTCCCACTGGACCCGCGCCGCACGGTCCTGCACTCGCGTTCTTCGGCGGGTGGGCATCATCAGCTCTCGACCGGGTTGCTGCTCGGGTGGGGCGGTGGGCAGCGTCAGTTCCTCGGTGGGCGCCGACAGTTGTGGGAAGAACAGTGCCCCAGCGGGTTTGGTGGTGTAGGTACGGCCGTTCGGGGATGTCCAGATGACTGTTCCATCCGGCATTTGCCGATCAGCCCAGCCGCCGGGGCTGCCATAGAAGGTCTTCAGAAGGTGATGAGCGCGGCATAGCAGCTTCAGGTTCGACGGGTGCGTGGGGCCCAACGGGTATGGGACGGTGTGATCGATGTCGGCCACCTCGGCCGGGCGATCACAACCCGGGAACCTACACGTCAGGTCACGGCAGCGGACGAAATCTGCCAGCGCCTGTGACGGCCGATAACCCGGCTCCGCCTGCAGCTCACTGCCTCCGATCACCGGCCGCAACCGGGCCCGGGCGGCCAGCGACTGCACCACGTCGGCCGGAACAGCGCCGAAACCGGGCAGGAATCCGGCTGCGTTCCCTTCCCCTGAGACGGTCGCCGCCTCGGCAAGGAGATGGATGACGATGTGGCCGGTGTCAGGAGAGCTGGTCGGCTTGACGGCGCAGTCATTCGAGCCGCAGCCGCAGCGCATCGTCGACGCACCCGACGCCAGCGCGGCCAGCGCGTCGGCCCGGCGTTGCCGCATGGTGCGCGGGTCATCGGAACACACCGTGGCAGCCAACTGGTCCAGCCGGCGACTGAACAGCGCCGCGTCGGGGGTGCGCACCGAGCCCCACAGCTGGGACAGGCCATCCTTGCCAGGGCCGACGTCGACATGGCGATCGTCATCGGCATGCCGCTCGTTGCGCACGCCGTCGGGGTCGAGATCTCGAACGAACCAGTCGATGATGTCGCTGATCTTGTTCCGGGACAGGGTGTTCCACTTCGGCGCGTTGGCCACGATACGACGATCGATGCTGGCGAGAGCATCGTCATCGGTGATCAGCCCGGTACGGTGCAACGCGACCCGCACGACGTGAAGCTCCACCTCACCGGCGGCGAAGAGCACCGCGAGTTGTGGTAGCCGTTCGATCAGGTCCAGCCCGGTCTGCATCTGAGAAGAAGCGCGATTGCGGCTGATCCCCAACTCTGCACCCACCTCGGCGGCGACCAGTTCCCAGTTGTCGATGCACCACTGTTCTCGATTGTCCGTAGCTGCTGCCTCGATGCGCCTGAGGGCCAGTCGGCCCGCCGCAAGGATGCGTGCCGCGATGGCTACTCGCTCTCGGTGGTGGGCCTGCCGCATGGTGTCCAGCAGAGCCGATTCATCGAGGGCGTCGAACACATGTTCGATGATACCAGTGATCCCGACAAGTTTCGAGACTTTTCGGCGGTCTTCTCATTTGGGTACGGACAGGTCAGGCATCGCTTGTGCGAGCTCGAAAGCTGTTGACACTCAGCGCAGTCGAAGCCCGCGCGGGGTCCTGGCGAATCCGGCGTCGACCAATGCATCGGCGGTGGCGCGCCGGTCCGGATGCGCAACGAGCTCGAGCACTGGAACGCCGTCGACCTTCTCGACCAACACCCCGCCGACCCGACCGCTGCCCACCAAGTCGACCAGGGCTCCGGCGGCGGCGCGTTGGGCCTCCTCGTCGGCGCTGAAGTTCAGCAGCGACCGCCCGCCGCGTTCGAGGAACCACACCAGGTCGCCGTCGACGAGCACCACCAGCGCGCCTGCTTTGCGCCCGGGGCGGTGGCTGGCATCGGTGTCCGCGCGCTGCGGCCACGGCAGCGCCGCCCCGTACGGATTGGCCGGGTCCGCGGCGGCGAGCACGACGGCGTGATACTCGGGGCGCTCCTGATCCACCGTGTCGAGGTAGGTGCGCAGCCGGTCGACGGTCGAGGCCACCGCGAACTGCGCCCCACCGAGCGACTCCACGAAATAGCCCCGCTGGCAACGGCCGGCCTCCTCGAACCCGCTGAGCACCTTGTAGAGCATCGCGAATCCGCCCGGCACCCCTTCGGTGGCCACCGCCCCCTTGGTGAGCACGCCGTAGCGGTTGAGCAGAAGCTCCGCGGAAAAGTGCGCTCGCAGAGTCGAATCCGGCTCACGGGCCGGCACCGCAGACCATCGCCCTGCCACCGTCGGATCGGCCGGCCTGCTTTGCGGATTGGCCACCGAATACCGGCTCAGTCGCGGTGCGCGACGCTGCCGGTGGGCGGGCGCCGTAGGTCGCCTGCCACCGGGCTTGCGACCGCCGGAGAGGATGGCTCGCACGGGAGCGAACGTGTCGCCGGTGACCCAGCCGGCCCAGATCAATTCCCACAGCGCGGCCTTGAACGACTCCTCCGACCCCTGCACCAGCTGGCGGAAGAAGAACGCCCCACGCGCCTCGCCCGGCGAGCCCAGGACATCGAAGATGGCGCGATGGGTGTCGGTGAAGTCGATCTCGGCGGGAGCGGCCATGGTCAGCGCAGCGGTGTCGGCATGATGGAACGCGATCCAGCCGTCGCTCCCGGAGATCGACCCCATGCCGGTCCAGGTGATCTCGCCGGAGGCCAGCAGTTCGTCGAGCATGGCGGGCTGGTAGTCGCGAACCCGGGGAGCGAAGATCAACGGTTCGACGGCCGACGCCAGAATCGGTACGCCGGCAAGCTGATCGATGACCCCGGCCAGGCCGTCCACCCCGGTGGTGGCCGAGCGGCCGACCTGCTGCCAGGCCGGGAGGAACCGGGCGTACGCGCTGGTGCTGACCGGCTCGACCTGCGCGCGCAGCGCCGCCAATGACCGGCGCCGCAGGATGCGGAGAACTTCCGCGTCGCACCATTGGTCGGCATCGTCGGAGGCGACGAACTCGCCCCGGATCAGCTTGCCGTCCAACGCCATCCGACCCAGTACATCGGCTGCCACCCGCAGGCCCAAGCCGAACCGGGCGGCCGCCTCCGAGGTGGTGAACGGTCCGCGGGTGCGGGCGAACCGCCCCATCAGCTCACCCAGTGGATCGGGCACCGTCTCGGTGAAACTGGTGGGCACCCCAACCGGAACGGCGACGCCCACCGCGTCGCGTAACCGGCCGATGTCCTCGATGCCGATCCACCACGCTTGCCCGGCGAACGACACGGGGAGAACCCGTTTGGCGGCGTGCAGCCCGGCCAGCCACCCCCCGACGTCAGCCGTCTGGCAGCGCTGCGCGATCTCGTCCTCGGTCAGGGGGCCGAGCAGCCGAAGCAGATCGGCCACTCCCTCGGCATCGCGCGCCTTGCGGTCCTCGGACAGGTGCTGCAGCTGACGCGATGTCGCGGCGATGACGTCGGGGTCCAGGAGTTCACGAAGTTCGACCCGGCCCAGTAGCTCGGCCAGCAGCGTGCTGTCCAGCGACAGGGCCGCCGCGCGTCGCTCGGCCAGCGGACTGTCGCCCTCGTACATGAATGCGCCGACGTAGCCGAACAGCAGTGAGGCCGCGAACGGCGACGGCATCGGTGTCTCGACCTCGACCAGCCGGACCCGGCGCTGGGCGATCCGGCCCATCAGATCGGTCAGTGTCGGGACGTCGTAGACATCCTGCAGGCACTCGCGCACCGCTTCGAGCACGATGGGAAAGTCGGGGTACTTGCGCGCCACATCGAGCAACTGGGCGGCCCGCTGGCGTTGATGCCACAGCGGAGATCGCTTGCCGGGATTGCGTTTCGGCAGCAGCAGGGCACGGGCGGCGCATTCGCGGAACCGGGAGGCGAACAACGCCGATCCGCCGACCTCGGTGGTGACCAGCGGTTCGATCTCGTCGGGTTCGAAGACGAACAGCTCTGCCCCCGGTGGGGTGTCCTCGGTGTCGGGCAGCCGTACCACGATGCCGTCGTCGGAGGCCGTCGGCTTCTCGTCGATGCCGTAACGCTCCAGGAGTCGCCGACTGACCGCCAGTGCCAGGGGCCCGTGCACCTTGAGCCCGTACGGCGAGTGCAGGATCACCCGCCAGTCACCGAGTTCGTCGCGGAAACGCTCCACCAGCAGGGTGGTGTCGCTGGGTACCACCTTGGTGGCAGTGCGCTGATCGTCGAGCAGCTGCCACAGGTTGTCGGTGGCATAGTCGGCGAAACCCAAAGCGGAACAACGGCTGTCGAACGCATCTCGATCCAGCCCGGCCAGCTCGCCGGTGAACCTGCCCACGGCCTGGCCCAGCTCGGCCGGCCGGCCGGCGTCGTCGCCCCGCCAGAACGGCAGCCGCGCGGGCTGGCCGGGTGCCGGGATCACCAGCACCCGATCGTGGGTGATCTCGGTGATGCGCCAACTGGTGGCCCCCAGCGAGATCACATCGCCCGGGCGTGATTCGTAGACCATCTCCTCATCGAGTTCACCTACCCGCGAGGGCTTTTCGGTATCGGTGGCCAGGTAGACGGTGAACATGCCCCGGTCCGGGATGGCTCCACCCGAGGTGACGGCCAGCCGCTGCGCGCCAGGCCGTGCGGTGAGCATGCCGTTGTCGCGGTCGTAGACCAGGCGCGGGCGCAGTTCGGCGAAGTCGGTGGACGGGTACTTACCCGACAACAGGTCCAGGGTGGCTTCGAAGGCGCTGCGCGGCAACGTCGCGAAGGGAGCGCTGCGGCGCACCACGTCGAACCACTCGTCGGCGCTCACCGGCTCCAACGCGCAGGCCGCCACGGTGTGCTGGGCCAGGATGTCCAGCGGATTGGTGGGTACCCGCATGGTCTCGATCTGGCCCGCGAGCATCCGCTGCACGCTCACCGCGCAGCCGATGAGATCGGTGCGGTGTTTGGGGAACAGCACGCCCCGGGAGATCTCGCCGACCTGGTGGCCGGCCCGGCCGATGCGCTGCAGTCCGCTGGCCACCGAGGGCGGAGCCTCCACCTGGATCACCAGATCCACCGCGCCCATGTCGATGCCGAGCTCCAGGCTCGAGGTGGCCACGACGGCCTTCAAGCGCCCGGTCTTGAGGTCCTCCTCGACGAGGGCGCGCTGCTCCTTGGACACCGAGCCGTGGTGGGCGCGGGCGAGCAGGGGCTCGGCGCCGTAGGTCTGCCCGCTGCCCATGATGTGGGCGGGTGGCCCGCCCGGAACCTCCCGGTTGGCCGGGGCGGCCAGTTCGATACCGCAGCGTTCGGCGTGGATCTCGTTGATGCGGGAGGTGAGCCGCTCGGCCAGGCGCCGCGAGTTGGCGAACACGATGGTGGAGTTGTGCGCCTCGATCAGGTCGACGATGCGCGCCTCGACATCGGGCCAGATGGTGTTGTTCTCCAGGTTGGCCATATCCGGTACCGGCACCTGGACGGTGAGCTCGAAGGTTTTGGCCGCCGGCGGCGCGACGATGGTGGTGGGGCGTCCGCCTGACAGAAAGCGCGCCACCTCCTCGGCCGGCCGGACCGTCGCCGACAGGCCGATCCGCTGTGCGGGTTTCTCCAGCATGGCGTCCAGCCGTTCCAGCGACACCGCCAGATGGGCTCCGCGTTTGGTCGCGGCGACGGCGTGCACCTCGTCGACGATCACCGTCTGCACCCCGGCCAGCGTCTCGCGGGCCGCCGACGTCAGCATCAGGAACAGCGACTCCGGTGTGGTGATCAGGATGTCCGGCGGCCGGGTGATCAGCTCGCGGCGCTGGGCCGGGGGAGTGTCACCGGAGCGGACGCCGACACTGATCTGCGGGACGGGCAGCCCGTCGCGTTCGGCGATCCGGGTGATCCCGGTCAGCGGGGTGCGCAGGTTCCGTTCGACGTCGACGGCCAGTGCCTTGAGCGGGGAGACATAGAGCACCCTGGTGCCCTTCGAAGGCTCCTCATGCGCCAGCCGGTCGATCGCCCACAGGAACGCGGCCAGCGTCTTGCCGGAACCGGTGGGCGCGATGACCAGAGTGTTGTCGCCGTCGGCGATCGCCGCCCAGGCTCGAGCCTGGGCAGCCGTCGGCTCGACGAACGTACCCGCGAACCAGTTCCGGGTCAGCGCGCTGAACCGGGCCATCGGGGCCGGGGGATTCACCCCACCAGACTGCCAGGCCGTACCGACAAGGAGCTCAGTCGATCGCGGTGAAATCCACCCACAGATGCCGCGGCCCCCGGAACACCTGGTTGTGCCGATATGGCGGCGGATCCACCACCAGCCGGGGCGAGCGCACCCGGCGCAGGAAGATCTCCAGGGCGACGTTGATCTCGAGCCTCGCCAGCGGACCACCGAAGCAGGTGTGGATACCGCTGCCGAAACCCAGGTGCTCGTTGCCCTCGCGCAGCGGGTCGAACCGGTCGGGGTGGGCGAACTTGCGGGGATCGCGGTTGGCGGCCGCCCACACCAGGAAGACCGCCGAGCCGGCCGGGATCCGGGTACCGCCGATCTCGA
This sequence comes from Mycolicibacterium anyangense, assembly GCF_010731855.1. Classification (NCBI taxonomy): domain Bacteria; kingdom Bacillati; phylum Actinomycetota; class Actinomycetes; order Mycobacteriales; family Mycobacteriaceae; genus Mycobacterium; species Mycolicibacterium anyangense. Next base: position 5,480,515 of record NZ_AP022620.1, read on the forward strand.
TGTCTGCCGTGGCCCAGCGGCTGGGGAAGAACTGGACCGCTCCTTGCAGCCGCTGCACTTCTTCGATGGTGCGCGGGATCAGGTCAGGGTTGTCCCGGACCAGATCCCACGATCCTTGGTTACGCAGCAGCGTCATCACACAGTTGGTGATCGTGTTCACCGTCGAGTCATGTCCGGCAACCAGCAACAGCAGCGCGTTGGACTCGGCGACCTCCTTGGACACCGGGCCGTCGGGACCGTCATCGTGCAGCGCCGCCGAGAGCAGGCCGGGCCCCGGCTCACGGCTGATCCGGTCGACCAGATCGTGGACGTAGGTGCCCAGCTCCACCATGCTGGTGGCAGCCTTGGCCGCGGCTGCCCGGCCTTCCTCGGTGTGCGCCTCCGGGCCGACGTCGGCGCCCTGCATGAAGTCGGTGACCCAGGAGTGGAACTGCGGCTCGTCGGCGATCGGCGCACCCAGCACCCGGAAGATCACCGACACCGGGATCGGGTAGGAGAAGTCCTCGACGACATCCATCCGGGTGGAGCCCCGGGCCTTCACCGTGTCCAGCAGTTCGTTGGCGAGGTCGGCGACCATCGACTCCATGCTCGGGATCAGGTCGGGGGAGTGCGGCGGGCCGAAATGCCGCATGAACTGCCGCCGCATCGTGTCGTGTGCGGGCGGGTCGGAGACCAGCATGCTGGCATCCCGCGCCTGCGCTGCCTCGGTGGGCTCCAGGTGGGTCTGCTTCTCGCCGAACAGTCCCGACGGGCTACGGCTGATATCCGAGCTGATCCGCGGATCGTGCGACAGCGCAAGGGCTTCCGGATAGCCGGTGACCACGTAGGTTCGCTCGGAGACCTTGGCCACCGGCGTCTTACGCAATTCCTCGAAGTAGGGGTAGGGATTCGGCCGGTTCTCGAATTTCATCGCCTCGGCCCAGGCGGTTGCGGCATCCATGGCGGCGTTCTCCTTATGCGCGCGGCCGGAACTCGGCGCTACGGTCGGTCGGGTCGTGTCCGGTGAGCACCACGTCGGGGTTGCCCGCGGGCTCACGCGGATCGGGGAATCGGGCCGGCATCACCTCGGCGTCGGCCGGCCGGTCGTAGCCGGGGGGCGGGGGCGGGAAGGGCGCCGACTTCTCGATCAGGGAGGCGTAGTACGGCAGCCACTTCCCGTGGTTGAAGGTGACTGCACCGACGATCCGCCCGCGCTTGCCGTAGGCGGCGGCGAATCGGCGCTCCGACGGCGAGCCCTGGGTGAACACGATCTCGTCACCGAACGAGCACACCCCGACGCTTTTGATGTTCACCCCGAACTGCCCTGACCAGAACGACGGCAACGGCAGGTGCGGGCGTCGGCCTACCTCCAGGTGGATCATGTTGTTGGCGGCCACTTCGGCGCCGAAAACGGCGTTGTCCCAATGCTCCTGGGCGATGAACTCATAGTCGTAGAGGACGTGCGGGGCGCGCGCGACATCGCCGGCGACGAAGATGTGGTCGGTCACCACACCGTTGATGTCGAAGGCTCGGCAGCCCGCGTCGCACCCCACGCCCCACGGCCCGGCGGCCAGGCCGGCCCCGTCGAGCCATTCGACATTGCGGATCGACCCGAGTGAGGCCACCACGACGTCCACGTCCAGTACGGAGCCGTCGGAGAGGTGCGCCTGCCGGACATGTCCGGAGCTGTCACCCGAAAGTCCCTGCACCGCAACGCCGGTGCGCAGGTCCACTCCGGCGTCGCGCATCATGCCCGCGGCGATCTCGCTGATGACGCCGCCGAGGGCGCCCATCAGCGGGCCCTTACCGCGCTCGGCGACGGTCACGTTCAGGTCCAGGTCCCGGCACACCGAGGCGATCTCGGAACCGACGAATCCGGACCCCACGATCAGCACCCGCTTGGGTCGCGCCTTGAGCGCGGCCGACAACCCGGTCGCGTCTTCGACGGTGCGCATGGTGAACACACCCTGCAGTGCACCCTCTTGCGGGTTGGGCCACGGCCGGGCCCGGGTACCGGTGGCGATCAGCAACCGGTCGTATCCGATGTCCTCGCCGTTGGCCAGCTTGACCACGTGGTTGATCCGGTCCAGGCCCACGGCGGCCACTCCGAGCTTCCAGGTGGCGTCCACCGGGCGCAGCCGGGGCAACTTGGTGTGGTCGGCCGGCACCCACCCCTTGAGTACCTGCTTGGACAGCGGCGGGCGATCGTACGGTTCGTGCGGTTCGTCGCCGATAATCGTCAGTGACCCGTTGAACCCCTTGTCCCGCAATGCTTCTGCCGCTCGGAGGCCGGCAAGGGAGGCGCCGACGATCACGATGCGGCCCTCGGCGCGAAACTGTTCGACGACCTTGTCGAGCTGGTAGCCGCCGGCCTTGGGGGCGCTCACAGCGTGTTCCGGTCCGCGGGCGGGTCGGCCTCGACGATGATGGCCTGCACGGGGCAGGATGCCGCCGCCCGCAACACCCGCTGCCGTTGTGATTCGTCGGGGTTCGGATCGTAGGCCAGCGCCTCTTCACCGACGAGTTCGAGCACCTCGGGCGCCAACGGCACGCATTGCGCGTACCCCTGGCACTTGTTCAGATCGACGACCAAGCGCATGGGCGCTGAGAATAGTTGGCTGTGCTGGCCAAGTGCTGAATTTCCGGCCAGCTCTTAGAGAACGCTGGCGATCTCCGCCTTCATCGGAATGCCACACCGCTCTCGCAAATCCTTACCGGGCTGGCGAATCGCCTCGAGCTCATCATGGACCTGCGGGTTCGCCGCGAGGTAGTCCTTGGTCCGCTGCTTGGCGTCGGCCTTGCTCAAACCCTGCAGGCTGGTGAGGAAGTCGTTGACATCGGGATGAGTGAACAGGTACGTCGTCATCGATGCCGACACCCCGGTCATCACCGCGGTGACGTCGGCTGCGGTGCAGTTGGGGGCGGGATCAGCAGCCGCTGTTCCGGCGGCGCCGAGTAGAACACCGCCGGCACTCAGAATCACTGCGGCGGCGCGGCCCATTGAACGAGTTGCAGACTTCATGCGGCTCCTAAGTCCCGATATTCGGCTTGTGCTGAGTTTAGCGACGCGAAGTCGGTACCATTCGCTCATGCCACGGATTCGTCGATTCTTGCTTCTTCCCGCCGCCGGGATCGGCGCCGCGGCCGCGGTACTCGCCGCCCCCCTCGCCTCCGCCGACACCACCATCGCCCCGCCGACCCTGCCGCAGTGCGAGAATCTGGAAGGCAGCGCGATCAGCGGTGGCCAGACCACCGAGTGCGCCACCCCGGGCAACGCCGAGATCAATGCCACACCACAGCAGTTCCCCGCGGAGGACGGGTTCTACGGCTTCCCGGTGTTCGGCTTCTGGTGACAGACGTCCGTCCCTACCGGATCGCGGTCCCCGACGAGGTCCTGACGGATCTGCGCGACCGGCTCGCCCGTACCCGCTGGCCCGAACCCGAGTGCGTCGACGACTGGAGCCAAGGCATTCCGCTGGACTACACCCGCGACTTGGCCACCTACTGGGCGCAGGAGTACGACTGGCGGGCCCGGGAGGCGGCCCTCAACCGGTTCGACCACTTCCTGACCGAGATCGACGGTCTGGACATCCATTTCATTCATCAGCGCTGCACGAAACCCGATGCACTGCCGCTGATCATCACCCATGGCTGGCCGGGGTCGATCGTCGAGTTCCACAAGGTGATCGAGCCGCTGGCCGAGGACTTCCATGTGGTGTGTCCCTCGTTGCCCGGGTACGGCTTCTCCGGCAAGCCGTCCCGCACCGGCTGGTCGGTGGAGAGGATCGCGCAGGCTTGGGCGACTCTGATGGCACGTCTGGGCTATGACCGCTACGGCGCCCAGGGCGGTGACTGGGGTTCGGCGATCACCGCGCAGATGGGCCGAAACGGCCAGGGCTGCATCGCGATTCACGTCAACATGCCGTTCGGATTCCCGTCCGGCGGGCAGGACCCCACCCCTGCCGAAGCCGCCGCGCTGGCCCGGATGGCCGACCATCTACGCTGGGGCACCGGCTATTCCGAGGAACAGTCGACTCGGCCGCAGACGCTGGGCTACGGCCTGACCGACTCCCCGGTAGGCCAGTTGGCGTGGATCGTGGAGAAGTTCTGGGCCTGGACCGACTGCGACGGCCACCCGGAGAACGTGCTGACCCGCGACGAGATGCTCGACAACGTGATGTTGTACTGGGCCACCGCGTCCGCCACGTCATCAGCGCGGCTGTATTGGGAGAGCTTCAAGAACCTGGTCGGTGGCGGCCCGGTGCCCGTTCCGACCGGCGTCGCCGCGTTCCCGAAAGAGATCGCGCCGAGCCTGCGGCACTGGTGCGAGTCGCGCTACACCATCACGCACTGGACCGACATGCCCCGCGGCGGGCACTTCGCAGCTTTCGAGCAGCCGGAACTGTTCGTCGAGGACGTCCGGACCTTCTTCGGAACCGTTCGCTAGCGGCGCTGGGCCGCCTCGGTGAGCGCGGCCGGAATGCCCGGTATCCGGGCGATGGCGTCGAGCAGGGTGTGAGCGCACAGGTCGGCCAACCCGTCGGCGTCCACCGACGGGTCCAGGATGCTCTGGCGGCACAGCTCGAAGGTGAAGGCGAGCCAGCCGAAGACGATCACCCGCACGTCCCGTTCCACCTTGGAGTCCAGCTCTCCGGCGGCGTCGATGACCGCGGCCATGATGCGTTGGGTCTGGCGTTCGTTGTCGATGTCGTCGATACCGCGCAGCACCGGATCGGCGCGGCCCATCCCGATGTAGGCCGCCCACGCGCCGTGCGGGTGCTCGGTGTCGTAGCGCATGTAGGCCAGGACTCCGGCGCGAAGGCGGTCGAACAGGCTCTGACCGTCGCTGGCCGGGGTGGTGGTGGCCTCGAACAGCCGCTCACTCTCAGCACGCACCACGGCGGCGAAGAAGGCTCGCTTGTCGGGGAAGTAGTGGTACATCAGGGCTCGCGACACCCCGGCTCGCTCGGCGATCTCGTCGATGCGCACCTCGTCGTAGGGGCGTTGCCCGAATACCTCGGCGCCCAGCGTCAGCAGCTCGGTGCGCCGGTCCTCGGGTGACAGGCGGCGTCGGGCGGGCTGGCTGGACATCCGCTCATACTGACACATGTACAACAGGTCCTGACGAATCAGGAACGTGTCACGTGCCCCGGGAGCGAAGGACGGCAGTACCTGGTAAGCGGTAGGTCTATGGCCACGATTCTGGCGTATGGCGCACCGGCGCTGGGGCACCTGTTGCCCGCGAGCGCGCTACTGCGCGAACTCGCCGACCGCGGCCACACCGTCCATCTGCGGACCTCGGCAGCCGGAGTGCAGACCGGCGAGCGGTTGGGCCTGCATGTCGCGCCGGTCGACCCGCGCATCGAGGCCATCACCAGCCCGGACTGGACCGCGCGCAGCGTCTTCGGCGTGCTGAAGATGACGATCGACGTGCTGTGCCGCCGCGCCGAGCTCGAGGTCGACGACCTGGCCTGCGCCGTCGCCGAGGTCAAGCCGGACGCCCTGATTCTCGACGCGAACTGCTGGGGGGCCATCTCGGCAGCCGACGCCGGCACTCTCCCGTGGGCGGTGTTCAGCCCGTTCACCCCGTTCCTGCGCTCCCGTGGCGTACCGCCGGTGGGTCCGGGGATGCGTCCGTGGCCCGGCCCGGTGGGTGTGGTCAGGGACCGCATCCTGCGGGCGGTGGTCTGGCAGGTGATGGACCGCCCGATGCTGCCGCGGCTCAATGCGGTGCGCACCCGGGTGGGGGCGCCGCCGGTGCGCTCGGTCGACGAGTTCCTGCGCCGGGCACCGCTGATGCTCGTCGTCGGAGGGGAACCGTTCGAATATCCGCACCCGGACTGGGGCGATCGCGTCCACCTCATCGGCGCGTGCGCATCCGACACCGATGTCGCGGCGCCGGACTGGCTGGCGGCGATCACCGATCCCGTCGTGCTGGTCACCACGTCATCGATCCGGCAGGCCGATTCGCGCCTCGGTGAGGTGGCGTTGCAGGCGCTGGCCGACGAACCCGTGCATGTGGTGGCGACGTTTCCGGCCGGTGTGCCGGAGGATCTGGCGATCCCGGCCAATGCGACCGTCCGACAGTACGTTCCACACGGCCCGCTGCTCGATCGGGCGGTGTGTGCGGTGACGCACGGTGGGATGGGGGCGACGGTGCGCGCGCTGGACCGTGGTGTGCCGGTGTGCGTGGTGCCGTTCGGCAGGGATCAGCCGGAGGTCGCGATGCGCGTGGAGGTGGCGCGCTGCGGTACCCGGCTTCCGGCCGCCAAGCTCACCCCGGCGAGGTTGCGCGCCAAGGTGTCCGAGGCGATGGCCATGGCCGACGGAGCCCGCCGGGTGGCCGCCGGCTTCGCCGCCACCGGGGGAGTGGCCAAGGGCGCTGACCTGATCGAGCAGCACCTGCTCAGCCGCAGCGCCGTGCCGGCTCAGCCGAAGTGCACGCCCTGGGCCAGCGGTAGCTCCGAGGAGTAGTTGACGGTGTTGGTGGCCCGGCGCATGTAGGCCTTCCAGGAGTCCGATCCGGATTCGCGGCCGCCGCCGGTCTGCTTCTCGCCACCGAACGCCCCGCCGATCTCGGCACCGGAGGTGCCGATGTTGACATTGGCGATACCGCAGTCCGAGCCGTCGGCGGCCAGGAAGCGTTCAGCTTCCCGCACGTCAGTGGTGAAGATCGCCGATGAAAGTCCCTGTGGCACAGCGTTGTTCAACGCAATAGCTTCATCGAGAGTCTCGTAGGTCAGCACGTAGAGGATCGGCGCGAACGTCTCGTTGTGCACGATCTCGGTCTGGGCGGGCATCCGCACCACCGCGGGCGAGACGTAGAACGCATCCTGCCCGCTGTCCCCGCCGATGTGGTGGCGTTCGCCCCCGATGACCTCGCCACCGTCGGCGCGGGCCTGCTCCAGAGCGCCGACCATGTCGCGGTAGGCGGTCTCGTGGATCAGCGGCCCGACCAGGGTGCCGTCGGCGGACGGGTCACCGATGGGCAGGCTGCGGTAGGCCGCCGCAATCCGCTGCACCAGCGCGTCAGCGATCGACGAGTGCACGATCAGCCGGCGCAGGGTGGTGCAGCGCTGGCCCGCGGTGCCCGCGGCGGAGAACACGATGCCACGCACGGCGAGATCGAGGTCGGCAGACGGGGTGACGACAGCCGCGTTGTTGCCGCCGAGTTCGAGCAACACCCGTCCGAACCGCTGCGCGACCCGGGGCCCGACCTGGCGGCCCATCCGCACCGACCCGGTGGCCGACACCAGCGCGATCCGCGGGTCGTCGACCAGCAGTTCGCCCACCTCGCGGCCGCCCTGCACCAGCCGGCTCACCGCACTGGGCGCGCCGACGTCGGCTGCGGCCCGTTCGATCAACGCCTGGCAGGCGATCGCGGTCAGCGGGGTCAGCTCGGAGGGCTTCCACACCACGGTGTCCCCGCAGACCAGGGCGACTGCGGTGTTCCACGCCCATACCGCCACCGGGAAGTTGAACGCGGTAATCACGCCGATGACACCCAGCGGGTGCCAGGTCTCCATCAGCCGGTGGCCGGGCCGCTCGGAGGCGATGGTGCGGCCGTAGAGCTGGCGGGACAACCCGACGGCGAAGTCGCAGATGTCGATCATCTCCTGGACCTCACCGAGGGCCTCGGACGTGATCTTGCCGGCCTCGATGGTCACCAGCGTGGCCAGATCGGCCTTGTGTTCGCGCAGCAGCTCGCCCAGCCGGGCGACCAACTGACCGCGGACCGGCCCGGGCGTGGTGCGCCAGGTCGAAAATGCCTGTGCCGCTTCGGCGATGGCGGCATCCGCATCATCGGTGGTGGCTTCGGTGACGGTGAACAGGACGTCACCGGTCAGCGGAGTGCTCGCCTGCAGACCGTGAACGCCCGGTTCGGCCAGCGCGACGTGCGCGCCGATGGCGTCGAACGCGCCTCGGACACGGTCGGCCAGCTCGGTCACGGTGGGCAGTGCGGTGGCGGTGGTGGTGCTCATGCGGGCGGCTCCTGGGCTGTTGCGTCGTAGAGATCGTAAGGGTCGTGGACCTGCCGGCCGATTGCCTCGGCCATCCAGTCCAGGGTGTAGCCGGACCGGTCGATCACCGCCGCGGCTTCGGTGTCGGCGTCGAGATTGGACCGGAAAATACCCGCCGCCGAGGCGGGCAGGAAGTCTTCGTAGACCACTGGCGACGACGGGTCGCCCTGGCGGTAGTAGGCCAGTCCCTGGGAAGCCATGTCGGCATCGTTGTCCGGGAAGTACTCGCCCCACACCGCAGCCGGATCGGGAGCCGCCATCGCGGCGTCGAAACGCTCACGGCCCTTGCGGGTCAGGGCCAGACCGCGCGCCTCGACTTCGCCGAAGCGCACCCGCAGGGTCCCCTCGGCGACCGTGCCGTCGGCCTCCCGGAACAGCCGTGGCTCGGCCAAGGCGCGAAAGGACGTCTGGCGCAACAACACATCGGGCCCGGTCCACCGCGGCGGACCCTGGATGGCGTCGATCATCGCGATGCCCCGTTGCGACATCCGCCGGTAGAGGTCGTCGATGTCCAGCACGCGCGGTGTCAGATGGTTGATATGGGTCGTGCTCACGCCGGCGATGTCGGCAGCCACCGCCGAGATGGCGGAAAGCTCGCCGTACCAGGCACGGTCGACGGGCTCGCCGGACAACGCGAATGACGCCACGGCGCGGGCTACGAAGTCCTCACCCGCCTCGCCTGTGCAGCCACCGTCGGCCGCGATCTGGCGGGCCTGGGCGATCAGCGCCGGGTCGAACAGCTGGCGCCGATCCAGGAACGTCGTGACGCGCCCGGCGAGGTCCTCGTCGAAGAACCGGGCATCTCGGGTGGCCAGCATGGAGGTGAACACCCGAAACGGGTTGCGGCTCAGTTCTTTCGAATCCACCGGGCGAAAAACCGTGGATACCACGGGAACCGGTGAAGCGGCCTCGCGCAGGTCGTAGAAGCCCACCGGGTACATACCGAACGCCGCGAACAGGTCTGCGACAGCGGTCAATTCGGCGGGGCTGCCGACCCGGATCGCGCCGTGGCGTTCGGCGGTGACCCGCTGCAGGGAGCCCAGGCGTTCAGCCTCGGCGTGGGCGGCGACGTAGTCGCGGTTGACGGCTTCGCTGACCTCCACCAGCGTGGTGTAGGCGGGCACTTCGGCGCCGTACATCGCCGACAGCGCGGCGGCGAACCGGGCACGCAACTGCCAGCAGTCGAGGTCGGGTGCGCTCATCGGAGACCTCCGGTCAGATAGTGTGCGGCCATGGCGGACATCGCGGAGCCGGCGCACGGCCTTGACGACATCGACCGCACGCTGGTTCGCGAACTCGTCGCCGACGGCAGGGCCACGCTGGCACACCTGGCCGCCACCACAGGGCTGTCGGTGTCGGCGGTGCAATCCCGGGTGCGGCGGCTGGAAGCGCGGGGCGTGGTGGCCGGGTACAGCGCACGGGTGGACCCCGAAGCGTTCGGGCAGATGCTCTCGGCGTTCGTCGCGATCACCCCTCTCGATCCTTCTCAACCTGATGATGCGCCCGCCCGTCTGGAGCACATCGCCGAAATCGAGGCGTGCTACTCGGTGGCGGGCGAGGAGAGCTATGTCTTGTTCGTGCGCGTCCAGTCACCGCGGGACCTGGAAACGCTGCTGCAGCAGATCCGCACCGCCGCGAACGTGCGCACACGAAGCACGATCATTTTAAACACATTTTACAGCGATCGGGTATTTCTACCGTAAAAATTACGATAGGATCGCCTAATGACGGAACTCTTATCGCGTGATGACCTGGTATCGCCGGTATCTGTGCACGCCGTGCTGGCGCGGAGCATCTTGGCCGATGGCCTGGATCTGGTGCTCGATCTGGACCGCTCGGCGGGCGCGCATCTGGTCGATGCCCGCGACGGCAAGCGCTACCTCGACATGTTCACCTTCTTCGCCTCCTCGGCGCTGGGGATGAACCACCCGGCACTCGCCGACGACGAGCAGTTCCGGGCGGAGCTGCTGCAGGCCGCTGTCAACAAGCCGTCCAACTCCGACGTCTACACCGTGCCGATGGCGCGGTTCGTCGAGACGTTCGCCCGCGTACTCGGCGACCCGGCCCTGCCGCACCTGTTCTTCGTCGACGGCGGCGCCTTGGCCGTGGAGAACGCCCTCAAGGTCGCTTTCGATTGGAAGAGCAGGCACAACGAGGCACGCGGTATCGATCCCGAGCTGGGCACCCGGGTGCTGCATCTGCGCGGCGCCTTCCACGGCCGCAGCGGTTACACGCTGTCGCTGACCAACACCGACCCGAACAAGGTGGCCCGCTTCCCCAAGTTCGACTGGCCGCGGATCGACGCGCCCTACCTGCGGCCCGGAGCCGATATGGCCGCCCTCGAAGCGGAGTCGCTGCGACAGGCCCGGGCAGCGTTCGACGCCCACCCCCACGACATCGCCTGTTTCATCGCCGAACCCATTCAGGGGGAGGGGGGCGACCGGCACTTCCGGCCGGAATTCTTCGCCGCCATGCGCGAGCTCTGCGACGAGTTCGACGCGCTGATGATCGCCGACGAGGTGCAGACCGGGTGCGGGATCACCGGCACCGCCTGGGCCTACCAGCAGCTGGGCTTCGCCCCGGACGTCGTCGCGTTCGGCAAGAAGACCCAGGTGTGCGGCATCATGGCCGGCCGCCGCGTCGACGAGGTGCCCGACAACGTCTTCGCCGTCAGCTCCCGGATCAATTCCACCTGGGGTGGCAACCTGGTCGACATGGTGCGCTCTCGGCGCATCCTGGAGGTGATCGAGGCGGACGGTCTGCTGACGCACACCGCCCAGATGGGGGCATACCTGCTGGCGGCGCTGCAGGAGTTGGCTCGGGAGCTGCCCGGCGTCGTGCGCGACGTGCGCGGTCGGGGGCTGATGTGCGCGTTCAGCATGCCGACCGCCGCCGAGCGCGACGCACTGCTGGCTGCGTTGTGGGACCGTGGCGTGATCATGCTCGGCAGCGGCACCGACACCGTGCGTTTCCGTCCCGCGCTCACGGTGACGACGGCCGAACTGGACCGTGCGGTCGCCGCCGTCCGGGAGGTATTGAGCTCCGCGGTCTAGCATTTCCGGTATGCGGCTGCCGGTGGTGCTTGTCGGAATGGCGGCGGTGCTGCTCGCCGGATGCGCGCACACCGTTGCCGGAACCGCGGTGTCCGACCCGGCGCAGGGTATCCAGCCGCTGCGTGCCGACGACACCGACCAGGTGATGATCAGTCCCACGCAATTGCGGGAGATCGTCGGCGTGAAGCTGCAGACCGACGCGGACCAGGCCAGGCCCATTCCCGGTGCATCGGCCGTCCCGGCCTGCTCGGCACTGGATGCCGCCGGGATGGCGGCCTTCCTCGGTGACAAGTGGTCCGGCTTTCACGTGATGCTGTTCACCGACGGTGACAAGCATGATCATGTGGTGGCCGAGGCTGTTGCCGTGTACCCCGACGCGCGCTCTGCTGCAACACAATTCGGCGTCGGCACCCAGAGTGCGAAAGCGTGCGACGGGCAACGGGCACTGAGCATCGGCGGGGACGCGGCGTGGAAGTTCACCGTCCCCGAGATCAATTCTGACACCGTGCGATGGAGTAAGTCGCAGTTGGCGATCCCGTTCGACTGGACCTGCTACGGGGAAGCCCGGCTGCGCAACAACGCGATCGTGCAGGCGATGGCCTGTCAGGGTGACGATGGCGGCCAGGTGGCGGTCACCACGATGACCGACCGGATGTCGGCGACGGTGTGGGAGCTGTCAGGCCGCTGAGCGCACGCCAGACCCGCGCCGGTGTCATCGGCAGGCTCCGAAGCCGGGCCCCGCAGGCGTCGGCGATCGCATTGGCCAGTGCCGGTGCCACCGGGTTGTAGGGCGACTCACTCATCGACTTCGCGCCCAGCGGTCCGAGCTCGTCGACGGTGTCGGCGAAGTACACCTCCGTGACCGGCACGTCGGCCAGTTGCGGAATGTGGTAGTTGCGCAACGCATCTGTGGTGACCGCACCGTCCGGGCCCACCCGCATCTCTTCGAACAACGCCGAGCCGATGGCTTGGGCGGCACCGCCCTCGACCTGTCCGCGGCACTGTTCGGGGTTGATCACCACACCCGCGTCGGCGGACTGGATCGATTGCAGGATCCGGACCTGCCCGGTCTCGGTGTTGACCGCCACCCGAAACGCGTGCACGTTGAACGCCACCGAGCGCGGTGAGCCGTCGTGGCGGCCGGTCGCCGCCAGCGGTCCGCGTTCGAGCAGATCGGCGAACCCGACGAACCGCGGCCCGCACTGCACACCGTGCGGACCCAGTGTGCAGGCCGATTCCGGTACCCCGGTGAGCTCGGCCGCGGCGGACACGATCGACTGCTGCAGGTGCCGGCACGCCTGCAACACGGCGCTGCCCGCCACCACGGTGCCGGCCGAGCCGAAGGCGCCAGTGTCGTGGCCGGTGGCATCGGTATCGGACTGGCGCAAGTCGACGCGGTCGCAGGTGGTGGCCAGCGCGGTCGCCGCCACCTGGGTGTGAACGGTCGACGTGCCGTTGCCGAATTCGGCGGTGCCCACCGAAACCGTATATCTGCCTTCGTGATTGACCGTCACCGAAGCTTCCGCCAGGTGTCCGCGGGGCGGGATGGTGGCGATCATCGCGACGGCCATACCTTCACCCACCCGCCACGCCGCCCCCGGTGGAGGCTCGACGCCGTTGCCGCGCCGTAGCGCCGCCTGAGCCAAGTCCAGACACTGGTCCAGGCCGTAGCTGCCGAAGGTGAGGTCGTCGGAGACCACATGCCAGTCGACGAAGTCGTCACCGGGCACGACCACGTTGCGGCGGCGAAGGTCGAACGGGTCGATACCCAGCTGAGCCGCCACCTCGTCGAGGGCGCACTCGATAGCGAAGATCACCTGGCCAAGGCCGTAGCCCCGGAAGGCGCCGGACGGCAGGTGATTGGTGTACACCGCCTGCGCGTCGACCTTCTTGTTGGGGCAGCGGTACACCGACAACGACTCCCCGCAACTGTGAAAGAGCACGCCCACACTGTGATTGCCGTACGCGCCCGCGTCGGTCAGGACGTCGACCGCCAGTGCGGTCAACACCCCGTCCGCTCCGGCGGCGACGGTCACATCCACCCGGTAGGGATGCCGGCACGGGGCGATGGTGAATTGGTCGCTTCGGCTGAACTCATAGCGCACCGGGCGGCCCAACCGCAGCACCGCCAGAGCCACGATGTCCTCGGTGAGCATCTCCTGTTTGGCGCCGAACCCACCGCCAACCCGGGCGGTGAAGACCTGGACGTCCTCCCGTGGCAGCCCGAAGAGGTGACACAGCTCGTCGCGCACCAGGAACGGTACTTGCGTGGAGCTACGAATCACCAAGCGGCCATGGTCGTCTCGCCATCCGGTGCAGCCGTGCGTCTCCAGGTGGGTGTGCTGCACCCGGGCGGTGGTGTAGCGCCCGGTGACCACCGCGCCACCCGTGGCGCGGGTGGCCTCGAGTGCGGCGCCCACGTCACCGACCTCACCGTGGACCTCGGCGACGATGTTGCGGTTCGGATCGGCGATCCGGGAGTCGGGCGTCTTGTCGCCGTGCAGCAGCGGCGCACCGTCCTGGCGGGCTCGATCCGGGTCGAACACCGCGGGAAGCGGCTCGTAGTCGACGGTTATTGCCCGACAGGCTTTTTCGGCGATCGCCAGGCTGTCGGCGACCACCGCCGCGACCCGCTGACCGACGAAGCGCACCGTATCGTCGAGGATGCGGGTGTCGTCGGGGTCGTCCTCGCGGGCTTCGTGCCGGGCGGTGGAGAACGCCACCGGCGGGCTGTCGCGGTGGGTCAGCACCAGGCGCACCCCCGGAATCGCCTGGGCAACAGAGGTGTCGATCGATACGATGCGTGCGTGCGGCAGCGGGCTGCCGAGCACTGCCAGGTGCAGCAGTGGCTCATCGGGTTCGAAGTCCATGGTGTAGCGCTCGGTTCCGGTGACGACCCGCACCGCGGCGGGCGGGCTCACCGAGCGCCCGACGTCGGCGGCCTGTGCCGGCTTCTCGGTGTTGGTCCGGCCGGCCAGGGCGTCGGTGATCGAGCGGTAACCCGTACAGCGGCATAGGTTTCCCTTGAGCTGCTCGGGCAGGTCAGCCTGCTCGGTCAGTGCCGAGGCGGTGACGATCATCCCGGCAGTGCAGAACCCGCACTGGAAGCCGCCGGCGTCGACGAAGCGGCGCTGGACGGGGTGAAGATCCTCCGGTGTGCCCAGCCCGGCGACCGTGGTGACCTCTCGGCCGTGGGCGCGGTACGCCGGAACGATGCACGAGTGGGCCGGCTCGCCGTCGATCAACACCGAGCAGGCACCGCAATCACCGGCGTCGCAACCCTTCTTGACGTCGAAGTGCCCATGCTCGCGCAGATAGGTGCGCAGGCACTGGCCCGGCCGGGGCTCGTCGTTCTGCTCGATTCCGTTGACCCTGATCATGCGAGCTCCGCCATGACTTGGCGGCCCAACAGCAGCGCCATGGCGCAGCGCCAGTCCGGGTCGCCGTGTGCGTCGTCGGTCCACTGATCGTCGGGAATCCCGGCGTGCGCCGCCCGCAGGTCGTCCTCGGACGGTGGGGCCGGGAAACGCCAGACGTAGGGTCGCACCGTCGCACCGGTCACCGACACGACACAGCGGTCCCCGTCGGTCGCACTGTCGCGCCGGCCGATCACGACGACACCGGATCGCCCGATGGTTGACGGTGCGATCTTGCGGTAGGCGGTCCGCCCCCGCAGGGCCGCCGCGGGCAGGTGTACCGAACGCAGCACCTCGCCGGGTATCAGCCGATTGGTCGCGGCACCGGTGATGAAGTCCACCAACGGCATCCGGTGTTCGGTGCCGTCGGGGCGCCAGATCAGCACGTCACCGTCCAGCGCGCTGCACAGCGAGATCATCGAGCCGGCCGGGAAGGACAGGCAGAGGTTGCCGCCGACGGTGGCGGTCTTCCACACCTTGAACGAGGCTTTCAGTGCACCCGCGCACTCGCGGAACAGCGGCGCTGACGGCCATTGGGGGCGCCGCGATCGAAGCTGCTCCGACAGTGCGGCGATCTGCTCGACTGTGCAAGTCGCGGCGATGTCGATCCCGTTGTCGCTCAGGCAGATCGGCTCCCAGCCCAGGGTGGTGATGTCGACCAGCCTGCGCAGGTGCGGTTGTGGTTCGGAGAACAGCCAGGTGCCACCGGCCAACACCGCGTCACCGGGGCCCAGTGGCCACACGTCGGCGCGCTGTGTGGGGGTGTCGACGACCTCGACCGTGGGGAGATCCACGTCAAGAACCTAATCGCAGCGCCGCCCACCCGCACCCGCAAGCGCAGGAAGGCTCACAGCCAGAGGGGATAATCTTGTTGTTCATGTCCGATGGGCCCACCACTGACGCGGGCGTCGAACACGCCCTGGCCGGCGGGACTCCGCAGCGGGTCGGCTGGTTCCGCTTCTACTTCGCCGACGAACGCTGGGAGTGGTCCCCTGCGGTGGAGCGGATGCACGGCTACGATCCCGGCACGGTGCAGCCGACCACCGAACTGGTGCTGTCGCACAAACATCCCGAGGACTACGGCCAGGTCGCCGCGACGCTGGAGGAGATCCGGCGCACCTCCGGCGCGTTCAGCACCCGTTATCGCATCGTCGACACCCGCGGCGACGTCCACCACATCGTCGCGATCGGAGATCAGCTCACCGATGAGGATGGCACGGTGGTGGGAACCCACGGTTTCTATGTCGACGTCACGCCGAGCTTGCAGCAGGACAAGCAGGACCTGCTCGACGAGGCGGTCGCCGAGATCGCCGAATCGCGAAGCGCCATCGACCAGGCCAAAGGCATGCTCATGGTGGTCTATCGGATCACCGCCGACACCGCGTTCGAGCTGCTGAGGTGGCGGTCCCAGGAGACCAACGTCAAGCTGCGGGTACTCGCCGAGCAGATCGCCACCGACTTTCTGGGTCTGGACTACGACGAAGTGCTGCCGCCGCGGGCCGCCTACGATCATCTGCTGCTCACCGCGCACAGCCGGATACCGGGCTGACATACGCCAAAGGCCCGGCCGAAGCCGGGCCTTTGGTCAGGAGAAAGCTTTACTGGTTGGCCTTCTGGCGCTGCTCGGCGGCCTTCGCCCCGGCGCGGGCGGCCTCGGCCTCAGCTTCCTTCTTCGCGGCGTCGCGCTGTGCTTCGGCCTTGTCCTGCTGCGCTTTGCCCTCGTTGATGAGGTCATTGCGTCCGGTCACCGTGCCAACGGCTTCCTTGGCCTTGCCTTTGACGTCTTCGACGACGCCCTTGATGGCTTCGGCAGGTCCGCTGTTGTTGTTGTCAGACATGTCTTCCTTCGGATCAGTAGCTGCGGATCAGTGAGATCAGCTTTTCCTTGCTGAGTCCGGAATACCCCGAGATTCCGAGTTGCTTCGCCCTCTTCTTGAGCTCGGCGACGGTCCATCCCTCATAGGCGCAGGACCGGCTGGGGCGAAACAAGCGGATGTCGTCGGCACCCGTCGCGTTCGCCATGGCGATGTTCGACACTCCCTACCCCCTTTGCTGAGGATTACCAATTACCTCGCAAAGGCCTGTACCCACCGGCATGCAGGGGTCAAACATCTCCCTGACTAGCGGAGTTCGTCCTGGTCAGGATCGTCGACGACCAGGCGTTGCTCATGCCAGTCTGATTCGTTGCTCTCCAGGGGCCGCTCGGAGATGTCCGGGGGTGTGGGCTCGACCACATCCTGGCGCTGTTCGACGGCATCGGCCACGGGCACCTCGTCGGGAATCGAATCGCTCATCGATCGCCAACATACCCGTGACTGTGCACCTGTTTCACTGACACCAGGGCGGGTATCGCGGTGGCCATGACGTCATTGTGGCTCGACCGCGCCCAGGATCACCGAACCACGACTGCCGAGGTTCCCAATGCCGAGGTGGCCGTCGTCGGGGCGGGGATCACGGGCTTGGTGACGGCGGTTCTGCTGGCGCGTGGCGGCAAGCGGGTGGTGGTCATCGAAGCCCGGTCACCCGGTGCGGTCACGACCGGCAACACCACCGCCAAAGTCAGCCTGCTGCAGGGCACCCGGTTGTCGAGCATCTCCCAGCGGCACTCGATGGACCTGGTCCGCCAGTACGTGGAAGGCAACGCCGAAGGGCAGGCCTGGTTGGCGCAGTACTGCTCAGAGCGCGGGGTTGACCTACAGCGCGAGGACGCCTATACCTACGCTCAGTCCGATCGCGGATTGCCCTCGGCCCGAGCCGAATTCGAGGCGGCGCGAGCGGCGGGTCTGGGTGTGGAATGGGTGGACCGGCTGGACGTCCCGGTCCCGTTCGCCGGCGGGGTGCGGCTGGCCGGCCAGATCCAGTTCGACCCGATGCCGTTCCTCGACGCCCTGATCGCCGAACTGCACGACCGCGGCGGCCGGCTGATCACCGGTCATCGCGTCTACGCGGCCTCGACGGTGGGTGGCCGGGTGCGACTGGCGCTGCGCGACGGCGACGACGCCGAGCGGATCGCGGAGGCAGACACGTGCGTGCTGGCCACCGGGACCCCGATCCTGGATCGGGGCGCCTTCTTCGCCCGGTTGCATCCCAGCAGGTCCTACTGCGTCGCCTTCGACGTTCCCGGTGCCATTCCGCGGCCGATGATGTTGTCCACCGACGAGCCCAGTCGATCGGTCCGCTACGCGCCCGGCGCCGACGGCGAACGGCTGATCGTCGGAGGGGCGGGACACACCGTGGGTCGCAAGGACAGCCCGCGAACCTCCTACGACGAACTCGTCGGTTGGACCACGCGCTATTTCCCGGGTGCCGAGCCGACCCACTACTGGTCGGCCCAGGACTACGTGGCCGTCGACGAACTGCCCTACGTCGGCCCGCTATTGCCGGGCAGCGACCACTTCTTCGTGGCCACCGGGTTCGCCAAGTGGGGGATGACCAACGGCGTGGCCGCCGGCCTGCTGCTGGCCAAGCGTCTGCTGGGCGGTGAACCCGCCCGCTGGGGGCGGGCCTTCGACAGCTGGAGCGCCCACGAACTCACCGGCATCACCACTGCCATCAAGGCCAACCTCGAGGTCGGTTGGCACCTGGCGGCCGGTTGGGTGACGCCGATCGCCCGGCGGGACGGTCAACTCACCGACGGATCCGGGGTGGTCAGTGGACCGCCCTGGCACATGGCGGCCCGCAGCATCGTCGACGGTGTCGAGCAGTGCGTCTCGCCGGTGTGCACCCACCTCGGCGGCGTGCTGGCCTGGAACGATGCCGAGAAGTCATGGGACTGTCCGCTGCACGGTTCGCGCTTCAGCCCGGACGGCGCCGTGCTGGAAGGTCCTGCCAGCCGCAGCCTGTCGCGATGAGCCTTGCGGGCGCAACGTTTGACCGGGTAACCCCCGGGTACGCCCCGTTCAGACGGAGGAGGAAACGCGGTGAGGATTGCGATGATCTCCGCTCACGCCAGTCCGCTGGCGGCCACGGAGGGAGTCGATGTCGGCGGTCAGAGTGTCCGCGTCGCTGCACTGTCGGCGGCGCTGGCCCGGCGCGGCCACGAGGTCACGGTCTACACCCGACGCGACGACCCGAAGCTGCCCGACCGTGTTCGCGGCACGCAGGGCTACACGGTGGTGCACGTGCCCGCCGGGCCGCCCCGCGCACTGCGCAGGGACTCGACGTTGGAGTACCTGAGCGACTTCGCCGACTATCTCGACGCGCAATGGGCCCAACGACGGCCGGATGTGGCCCACGCCCACTTCTGGATGTCTGGGCTTGCCTCCCTCCTGGCGGCGCGCAAGAGGGATGTCCCGACTGTGCAGACGTTCTACACCCTCGCTTCGCTCGAGGACGGTGCCGGCGTGGCCCGGGATGTCACCCCGGAGGCACGGTTCAAGATGGAGCCGCTGGTGGCCAAACAGTCCACCTGGGTGACTGCGACGTCCACCGACGAGGTTTTCCGACTGATCCGGCTCGGGCGTTCTCGATCACGGATATCGGTGGTGCCGTGTGGCGTAGACCCCGACAGATTCACCACTGCCGGTCCGGCGGCCGACCGGAAGGACAACGTGCGTCGAATTCTCTCGGTGGGAAAGTTGGCTCCCCGAAAAGGTTTTGACGCCATGATCGCCGCCCTGCCGTTGATACCTGATGCCGAGTACGTCGTCGTCGGCGGCCCGCCGGCACGGCAGCTCGATACCGACCACGAAGTGATCCGGTTGCGGGCGTTGGCAGATCGGATGGGCGTGAGTGATCGAGTGACCTTCACCGGTGCGGTCGCCCACGCCGATATGCCTGCCTTGTTCCGGTCCGCCGACGTCGTCACCTGCACTCCGAGTTATGAACCCTCTGGCATGGCGCCGTTGGAGGCCATGGCGTGTGGTGTGCCGGTGGTCGCGTCCGCCGTGGGCGGGATGCGTGACACGATCGTTCATGACGTCACTGGTCATCTGATCGCTCCCGGGCGGCACAGGGAACTCGCGGAAGCCGTATCGATGTTGCTGCGCGATGGGTTTCTGCGCCGCAGCTTTGGCTTGGCCGGCCGCGACCGGGTCTGTGCCCGCTACTCCTGGGACCGCATCGCCACCGACACACTCAGGGTGTACGAGAAGGTCGGCAGTGGCCATACCAGCCGAGCGCAGCTACCCGTTGGCTGACCAGACGCGTGGTGTCCTGCGTAACAATGTGGCCTCACCAGGTTTGACGCACTCGTGACGACGGGTATCACAGGCCCACCATGATGACGACACTCGCACCGAGTACCCGGCCGACCGGAACGCCACACGATCATGGATAGCCCAACCCTGTACTGGAGTAGTGTCGGGGCGACCGTGCCGGGAGGCCAGATGACGGATGGCGAGAGCCAAGGCAGCGCGCATCAGCGAAGCGCAGGCGCTGTCGAATTCAGGATCGGCGCGCGGGTGGAGAACCTCGCCGTGCTGCGGACATTGATCGGTGCGGTCGGAACCTTCGAGGATCTCGATTTCGACGCGGTCGCCGATCTGCGGCTCGCTGTCGACGAGGCCTGTACGCGGCTCATCCGATCGGCCGCCCCCAACGCCACGCTGGTGATCGTGGTCGATCCGCGTGACGACGTCGTCGTGGTGGAGGCCTCCACCGAGTGTGACACCTACGACGTGGTCACCCCCGGTAGCTTCAGCTGGCACGTGCTGAGCTCGCTGACCGACGACGTGCAGACATTCCACAACGGTCACGAGCCCACTGGCGACGGGCAGATCTTCGGCATCACTCTGACCACGAGGCGGGCAGGCTCCGCGAAGTGAGTCCCCGATCGGCCAATAGTTCGTCGCCCCGGACGAATTCCGAGTATGCCGACGTCCCGGACATGTTCCGGGAGCTGGCGACGCTGCCGGCGGACTCCCCGGAGTTCCAGCGCCAGCGTGACCGGATTGTCCAGCGGTGCCTGCCGCTGGCCGACCACATCGCCCGTCGATTCGATGGTCGTGGCGAGCCGCGCGACGACCTCGTCCAGGTAGCCCGCGTCGGTCTGGTCAATGCCGTGATCCGGTTCGACGTCGAAACCGGTTCGGACTTCGTGTCCTTCGCGGTGCCGACCATCATGGGTGAAGTTCGACGGCACTTCCGGGACAACAGCTGGTCGGTGAAGGTGCCCCGGCGGCTCAAGGAATTGCACCTGCGACTGGGCGCGGCCACATCCGAACTGTCCCAGCGATTGGGCCGGGCGCCGACCGCCAGCGAGCTGGCCGAAGAACTCGAGATGGACCGGGAAGAGGTCATCGAGGGCCTGGTCGCGGGTAGCTCCTACAACACGCTGTCGATCGACAGCGGCGGCGGCGGCGGTGACGACGATGCCCCCGCGATCGCCGACACCCTGGGGGATGTGGACACCAGCCTCGATCAGATCGAGAACCGGGAAGCGCTGCGGCCGCTACTCGCAGCGCTTCCGGAACGCGAGCGAACCGTGCTGTTGCTGCGATTCTTCGAATCGCTGACCCAAACTCAGATCGCCGAGCGGGTCGGGATCTCCCAGATGCACGTGTCGCGGTTACTGGCTAAATCGCTAGCTCGGCTCCGGGACGAGCTGCAGTAGCCTGCGGGGCTCGCCGTCGAGCAGCGTGATGGCTTCCGGCACGGTGCCTGCGACCGGCAGGACCTTGTCCCGATCGCAGACCCGCAGCAGCCTGGCTACTGCTTCGCCGGAGACCAGCGCCCACCGGGCGCCGGAGTGTGCACAGCGCACATTGATCGTGTGCAAGGCCGAAAAACCGGCGGTACCAAAGAATTCCAGCGTGCTCAGGTCCAAGACCAGGCGCACGCCATCGGCGGCTGACTGCTCGACATACGCGGCGAACTCGACCGAGTTCGACGCATCGAGCTCACCGGAGACGGTGACGATGCCGACGGCCGGATCCGGCCAGTGGGTAGTGAAGCGGGCGGCGTGGCAATCAACGGACTGCTGTGCAGCCGAACGCTCCGGACGATCTGTTCCTAATACAGGCATGGTGACTCCATCAGTCGAAGGATTCGTACTGTGGATCACGTCAAGGTGGTTACCCGTGGGTGTAGGGAGTTGGTGCCTTCCCACACGTCAATGACGTTGTTTCCGGGCGGCTGTTAACTCAACCTGTTCTCGACCCTACTCCGGATGCCCGGCGAAAGACAGCCGAAGCGGCACATCGTCACTTCTGCCCGTTTCCGAAATTGACCCTCTGGTAAGTGGCTAGGGTGCCGGTGTCAGCGGGCCACCCAAGATGTTGCCGACGATGCCGCGAATCACGTTGCTGCCGTCCTCATTTCGCAGATCCGCATACCACTGTTCGGTGGTCTGCGGATCCTTGGCGTGCATCAGGTCGCACCGCTTGCGCGCCCGTAACACCAGGTCAGCAGCCCGCTCGGTGCGCGATCCCTGGTAGGCGGCCAGTGCTGCGTGTACGTCATCGGGGTGGTCGCGCAGCGCCCACTGCAGGGCGATGGCATCCTCCATGGCCGAACAGCCGCCCTGTCCGATGTCCGGTGTGGTGTTGTGGGCGGCGTCGCCCAGGACCGCCACCCGGCCCTTCACCCAGGTGTGGAACGGGTCCAGGTCCAGGATCTCGACCCGGTTGGTGGTCAGTGGGTCGAGCCCGTCGATCAGCGCCTGCACCCCCGGTGCCCAGCCGGCGAAATGTTCGCGCAGTACCTCGCGAGCCGAAGCGCGGTCGTAGTCGGTGCCCTGTGGTTCGAGCACATCGAAGAAGAAGTAGAACCGGTTGCCGGCCACCGGCATCACCGAAACACGTTTTCCCGCACCGACATACGTGGTCCACCGAGTCGCCGGGCCGATCCGTTCATCGACCTGGACCAGGCCGTTGTAGTTGACGTATCCGGCGTAGCGCCGCGTCACCGGATGGCCGAGGACATACTCGCGGGTGATCGAACTCGCGCCGTCGGCACCGATGATGACGTCCGCCTGCACCGTCGTCCCGTCGGCGAAGGTGGCGGTCGCGGCGTCTACGCCGTCGCGCACCTCGACCATCTTCATGCCGAAGTGGATGTCCTCGATGCCGTAGGCCTGCATCAGCATCGACTGGAGTTCGGCCCGCGCGATCGGGTAGGGACGCTGGCCCACTTCGTCGATCAGCGGCTGCATGCCGAACAGGCACATCGTCTCGCCGGTGAAGCCGTCGACGTAGCTCATCTCCTCGACCATGCCGCCCAGGGCTGCGGTCTGCTGTTCCAGGCCCAGATAGTTGAGGCACTTCACCCCGTTGGACCACACCGAGATGGCCGCGCCGACCGGTTTGTTCTCGGTGACCCGCTCGTAGACCTCGGTATCGATCCCGATCCGGCGCAGCGCGATGGCCGCGCTCATACCGCCCATGCCCGCGCCGATGATCACGACCTTCACCCGCTCAGCTCCCTCGGTACGTTGAATAGGAATAGGGCGACAACAGCAGCGGCACATGGTATTTGCCTGCTGCATCGGTGATGTCGACGGTGATGACCACCTCCGGGTAGAAGGTGTCCACACCCTGGGTGGCGAAGTATGCACCGGTGTCGAAGTGCAGCCGGTGCACACCGGGGGGCACGTCGCCGCCGAGACCGGCGATCCGGCCGTCGGCGTCGGTGGCCGCGCTCGCGGCGTCACCGTCGAGGGTGACGGTGACCCCGGTGGCGGGTTTACCGGTGGTGGCGTCCAGGACGTGGGTGCTCAGCTGTGCCATGTGCTCAAGCCTGCCCCACGGGAGGCCCGCTCAGCAGCCGTTGCAGCCGCAGCCGGTTGATCTTGGCCAACTCGTTGCGCATCACCCGCCGCTCGGTCTCCGGGTCGTTGCCCAGCCGGTCGACGAGGATGGCGAGCAGGTCGTCGGCCGAGCGGCCGCTGGCGCACACCAGGTACACGTAGCCGAACCTGTCTTCGTACTCCCGATTCTTTTCGGCCAGTTGGGCTTTCACCGCAGTGTCGGCATCGGTGACACCGGCCTGCTCGCGTTGCGAGGACGGGTTGTCCGGGCGATCGCCGATGCGGGGGTGGCCGTCGAGCGCGGCGTCGAGTTCGGCATCGGGGAGTTCGGCCAGCACCCGGTCGGCCCGGTCCAGCACGGCGTCGACGTCCCCGAATGGGCCGCCGGCCAGCACCCGGCGCGCCCAGATCGGCGACGAACACACCTCGAACAGCGCGTGCATGCGCTGGCGGTCGGACAGTGCGTTGAAGCCGTCCAGACCCAGGACTCTCACGTCAGCTCGTTGAGTCGGTTGAACCGGGCCGCCGCGATCGGGTTGGCGTCGGCGACCAGTTCACCGAACCGGTAGTTGGCGATCTTGGCGATCTCGATGAGCGCGAACGCCTTCTCCGCGCTGGCCGAGTTGTCCATCCGTGACCAGCCGTTGCGCAGCACGTTCTCGAACGGCTTGGTCTCCCGGGCACAGATCACCAGCGGGAAACCGAAGTGTTCCCGGTAGGCCCCGGCCAGCTCGACCAGGTCGTTGTGGTCCGCTTCGCCCAGGCTGCTCAGCGCGATGTGGTCGACGGCCAGCACCCGCCCGCTCTCGTCCTCGGCGCCGAGGTCGGGGAAGGCGTTGATCAGTTCTTGCTGCTGTTCGGTGGAGCCGGTCAGGAGCGCATCCTGGAAGGCCTCCCGCAACTGCTGGGTGTCGGCGAACGGCCGCTGCTCGAAGGCGCGCCGCACCGCCCAGGGAACCCCCTGCACCACATGGCCGAATACCTCGGTGAACCGCTCCTCGGTCATGGCGTTGACCTCGTCGAGGGTGATGGTGCCGCCTCCGGCCACCCGCGGGCCCCGGCTGCCGGTGTGGAAGAACACGATGTTGAGCAGGATCGCGCTGACGGCGCCGATGCTGATACCGCTGCCGAAGAGCAGGTTGATACCGGCGGGCATGCCCTTGGCGATATCCGGATAGGTGGTCACCCACAGCGCCAGCGCCAGGCTGGTGGTGACGATGATCAGATTGCGGTGATCGGTGAAGTCCACCTTGCCCAGCGTCTGGATGCCGACGACGGCCACCGTTGCGAACAGGGTGAGCGCCGCGCCGCCGAGCACCGGATTGGGGATCGAGGCGACGACGGCGGCCACCTTGGGCAGGAAGCCCAGCAGGATCATGATCGCTCCCGCGGCGGCCACCACCCACCGGCTCTTGACCCCGGTCAGCCGGACCAGGCCCACGTTCTCCGAGAACGCGGTGTACGGAAACGAGTTGAAGATGCCGCCGATGGTGGTGGCCACCCCGTCGGCCCGCAGGACGTTGCCGATATCGGCCGCGGTCACCCGCTTGCCGACGATCTCGCCGGTGGCGATGGTGCTGCCGGTCGACTCCACCGCCGTGATCAGCAGCACGATGATCATCGTCAGGCAGGCCACGAAGTCGAACTTGGGCATGCCGAACAGGAACGGCTGGGTGAAGCCGATCGCCGATGCCTCACCGACCTTGTCGAAGTTCATGTCGCCCAGCCCATAGGCGAATGCGCAACCGATCACCAGGCCGAGCAGGACCGCGATGGTGGCCAGGAAACCGCGGAACAGCCGCTGGATCGCCACGATCACGACGATCGTGCCCAGCGCGTACAGGAACCACCGGATGTTGGCCGGGTCCTTCTCGTGGGTGTGCGGATTGGTCACCGCGTCCATGGCCCCCACGGGCACCAGACACAGCCCGATGATGGTGATGAGCGTTCCCGTCACGACCGGCGGAAAGAACTTGAGCAGCTTGATGAAGATGGGTGCGATCAGGAAGGTGAACACGCCTGCGACGATCACCGCACCGTAGACGTAGAGCATGCTCGCCGAACCGCCGCCGTGGGCCAGTCCGATCGCGATGATGGGGGAGACGCCGGCGAACGTCACACCCTGCAGCAGCGGCAGCCGCACACCGATCTTCCACACCCCGACGGACTGCAGGATGGAGGCGATTCCGCAGGTGAACAGGTCAGCGGTGATGAGCTTGACCAGCTCCTGCTGGGACAGTCCAACCGCGCCGGCGATGATGATCGGCACCAGTACCGCGCCGGCATAGAACGCCACCACGTGCTGGAACCCGTAGGTCGCCAGCTTGGGGATGGGCAGCACCTCGTCGACCGGGTGCACACGCTTTGACGAAGGGGTGACCATGGTGGACATGCCCCCAAGGATCGGCCAGGAGGACACTGTTCGCATGTCGAACGGTGGGTCGGCCGCCGGTGTGCTGCTTGCCGCCGGAGCCGGTGTCCGCTATGGGATGCCGAAAGTGCTTGCCGCACAGGGCAAGTGGCTGTCCTCAGCGGTGGCGGCGCTGTCTGGCGGTGGTTGCGGCGATGTGATCGTGGTGTTGGGTGCGGCGGTGGTGGATGTGCCGCCGCCGGCCCGAGCGGTCGTGGCCACGGACTGGCAGCGGGGGATGGGCGCCTCGTTGCGGGCTGGTCTGCGCGCGACCGGCGACGCCCGCTACGCGGTGGTGCTCACCGTCGACACCCCCGATATCGGTGCCGAGGTGGTGAACCGGGTGCTGGCCGCGGCGCGGGAATCGGATTCCGGGATCGCCCGGGCGACCTACGCCGGCAGACCCGGGCATCCGGTCGTCATCGGACGGCGGCACTGGGCTGGCGTGCTGGAGACGCTGCACGGCGACGAGGGCGCTCGGCGGTTCCTGGCTGCCCGCACCGATGTGGTGGCCGTCGACTGTGCAGACCTGGCGACCGGCGTCGATATCGACGAACCCTAGATTCCGAACGCCTCTGCGAACCGGCCTACCGCGTCGGTGGCCACCGCGGTGGCCTGCTCATGACCGGCTCGCGCCCGACTGGCCACCGCGCCGGTACTCGGGTCGAGGGTCACCTCGGCCAGCATCTCCCCGGTGGTCGGCTCGCACACCGCCCACGAGTAGCCGGTGTCGGACGCCCACGCGGCCAGGCTCTGCTCGACGTAGTCGACCCGCGACTCACCGAGATCGGCGAGCGCAAACCGGTCATCGATACGCTCATCGGCGCGCAGTGCGCGCAAATACCAAGCGCCGGCGTTGATTTCGACGGGCTCCACCTCAGCTACGCCGACCGTAGAGAAGCATGCCGACCACCGGCAGCGCCAGCCAGGCCAGCCAGCCGTGCGGCACCAGCATGGTGAACCCGAGCGCGATCAATGGGATCACCGCCATCGCGATGGCCCGCCAGTCACGGGTGTGCTCGGCGCCGGCGACCGGTGTGACGGGCAGGTCGGCAAAGATCGGTTGCAGGTCGGCGCGGGTGAGCGCGGCGCTGACCGCCGCGCTGCGTTCGGAGAACTCTTCCGGTGTCAGCCGTCCCTCGGAGAACTGCTTGCCGAGCAGTTGCAACGCATCCTCGCGTTCGGCCGTGCCGATCCGCACCCGTTCGGTTTCCTCGCCCACGGGGTACATCATGCTCCATGAAGATCGTCGTCTGTGGTGCCAGCGGTCAGATCGGCACCGCGGTGTCCGAGTTGCTGACGTCCGAAGGCCACACCGTGGTCCCCGCGTCCCGCACCACCGGCGTCGACGTACTGACCGGTGGCGGTGTCGCCGAGGCGCTCGCCGGCGCCCACGTGCTGGTCGACGTCCTCAACTCGCCGTCGTTCGACGACGAACCCGTGATGGAGTTCTTCAGCACCGCCACCCGCACCCTGGTCGAGGCGGCGAGGGCAGCGGGCATCGGGCACTACATCGCGCTGACGATCGTCGGCGACACCCGCCTGCCCGACAGTGGGTATCTGCGGGCCAAGGTCGCCCAGGAGACGCTCATCGAGTCCTCCGGCGTGCCCTACACCATCGTGCGGGCCACCCAGTTCCACGAGTTCGCCGACATGATCGTCGACTCGATGACCGACGGCGACGTCGTCCGGGTGCCGCGGGCTCGCATCCAGCCGATCGCGGCCCGGGAGGTCGCCGCGCATGTCGCCCGGGCCGCCGTGGGGTCGCCGGCGGGTGTGGTCGAGATCGGGGGACCGGACATGATGAGCTTCGCCGATCTGGCACGTACCGTGCTGGCCCGCCGGGGCGTCCATCGTGACGTCGTCGTCGATCCGGACGTCACCTACTTCGGGGCGCATGTCGACGACGACAGTCTGGTCACCGGTCCTGGCGCGGTGCTCGGATCGGTTCCCTTCGCCTGAGGGACTACTCGCTGCGGCGCAGCACCGCCAGAACGGTCAGCGCAAGGATCTTGGCGTCCAGGGCCAGCGACCAGTTCTCGATGTAGAAGTTGTCCCATTCGGCCCGGTCGGCAATCGAGGTCTGCCCCCGCAGCCCGTGTACCTGCGCCCAGCCGGTCATGCCGGACTTGACCCGATGCCGCTCGCCGTAGCGCCGGATCTGGGCCTCGAAGACTTCGACGAATTCCGGCCGTTCGGGGCGCGGGCCAACCAGGCTCATCTCGCCCTTGAAGACGTTGATCAGCTGGGGCAGTTCGTCCAGCGACGTCGAGCGCAATACCTTGCCGATGGTCGTTCTGCGGTCCACGCCTTCCACACCGCCCGGCGCGGCCCCGCTCTTGAGCTCGAAGACGGCGTCGGCGGCCGACGGCGGCCGCATGGTGCGGAATTTCAGGCAGTCGAAGACTCGGCCGTCGCGGCCAACCCTGGGCTGCCGGAACAGGATCGGGCCGGGAGAACTGAGCCGGACCAGCATCACCAGGGTCAGGAACACCGGCGAGATCAGCAGCAATCCCAGTGCGCCGCACAGCCGGTCCAGTGCGTGTTTGACGGTGAACTGCCACCCGTGCGGATTGGTCCGCGGCATCGAGAACAGCGGCAGCCCGCCGAGGTGCTCGATGGTCGAGCGCTCGCCGATGACATCGAACATCCGCGGTACCACCCAGACCCGCGCGCCGGTCCGATGCGCCAACCGCACGACCCGGGCCAGCAGTTCGTCCTGGGTACGGGAGAAGGCGATGACGATCGCTTCGGCACCGGTCTGCAGGACCGCGTCCTCGATGGTGTCCGGTGAACCGATGCGGGGAACACCGGGCACCGACTCGCCGTGCAGTGGGTGCCACGGCGAGTCGGTGTCCAGCAGCCCGATCGGCAGCAACCCGTATTCGGGAAAGGCCGCCAGCCGTTCGATGATCTGGTGCGCGACGATACCGTTGCCGACGATCAGGGTCGGCGACAACAGATGACCGCCGGCCCGAAGGCGCCGTTGGACGGTGGCCCGGATCAGGCGGCCGATCAGGATGGCGGCGGTGGCTGACAGCCAGAGCTTGGCCACCAGATGCTCGGGATGTTCGGTCCGGCCGGCCAGGACGATGCCGACGCAGAGCAGAACCATGGCTGCCAGGGCCACCGAGGCGATCACCGGACCGATCTCGTGGATGAACCGCCGGTTCAGCCGACGGCGGTACATCCCGCGCACTGCCATCACGGCGATCACGGTGGGGACGAACAGCGCCATCAGCCACGTCGGTACCCGGGAACCGGACACGGCCGTCGTCCACAACACCACGAGCAGCACAGCCACGGTGGCCGACAGCACGTCGATACCAACCGTCACGGTCGTGCTCAGCGGATCCTGGCGGATCAGCGCGGCGAATCGCCGCGGTGCCACAACGGTACTGGCGGCAGCACGCACCGACGAGTCATCCGATGGGGTGGTCCCCACTGACATGATTCGCTCGTTTCGCCGCCCGACCCACTGACGAGCAGCGTATCTGTTTGCGAACGCAGCTACTTTGAGGCGGCCGGGCGCGTCCCGAGACGTCCGGGTGCAGTGACCTACTTGATCTCGCAGAGAACCGTGCCCTGCGTGATCGCAGCACCGGCCTCGGCCGACAATCCGGTGATGACGCCGTCCTTGTGGGCGGTGACCGGGTTCTCCATCTTCATGGCTTCCAGCACCACGACCAGGTCACCGGCGGCGACCTCCTGGCCCTCTTCCACAGCCACCTTCACGACGGTGCCCTGCATCGGCGCCGTCACGGCGTCACCGGATGCGGCCGCAGCGCCGTGCGCACCGCGCTTGCGGGCCTTCGGCTTCTTGCGGATCACACCGGACTCGGCGGCACCGCCACCACTGCCCAGCGCGAGGTCGCCAGGCAGGGACACCTCGACGCGACGGCCGCCGACCTCGACGACCACCTTCTGGCGAGGCTGAGCCTCTTCCTCGTCGACAGGGCCACCGCCGGTGAACGGCTCGATGGTGTTGTTCCACTCGGTCTCGATCCACCGGGTGTGCACCGTGAAGCCGTTCTCATCACCGATGAACGCCGGATCGCTGACCACGGCGCGGTGGAACGGGATGACGGTGGCCAGGCCTTCGACGGTGAACTCGTCGAGTGCGCGGCGGGCGCGGGCCAGTGCCTGGTCGCGGTTGGCGCCGGTGACGATCAGCTTGGCCAGCATCGAGTCGAACTGACCGCCGATCACCGAACCGCTCTCCACACCGGAGTCCATCCGCACGCCCGGACCGGTTGGCGGGTTGAAGGTGTTGACCGGGCCCGGTGCGGGCAGGAAGCCGCGACCGGCATCCTCACCGTTGATGCGGAACTCGAAGGAGTGGCCGCGCGGTTCCGGATCCTCGGTGATCTCCAGGGCCTCGCCGTTGGCGATGCGGAACTGCTGGAGCACCAGATCGATGCCGGAGGTCTCCTCGGTGACCGGGTGTTCCACCTGCAGGCGGGTGTTGACTTCGAGGAACGAGATCAGGCCGTCCTGGCCGACCAGGTACTCCACCGTGCCGGCGCCGTAGTAGCCGGCTTCCTTGCAGATCCGCTTGGCGGACTCGTGGATCTCCTTGCGCTGCGCCTCGGTCAAGAACGGCGCGGGCGCCTCCTCGACGAGCTTCTGGAAGCGGCGCTGCAGCGAGCAGTCGCGGGTTCCGGCGACGACGACGTTGCCGTGCTGGTCGGCGATCACCTGCGCCTCGACGTGCCGGGGCTTGTCGAGGTAGCGCTCCACGAAGCACTCACCGCGACCGAACGCGGCAATGGCCTCACGGGTGGCCGACTCGAACAGCTCAGGGATTTCTTCGAGGGTGCGGGCCACCTTCATGCCGCGACCACCGCCACCGAAGGCCGCCTTGATGGCGACCGGCACGCCGTACTCCTTGGCGAAGGCCACCACCTCGTCGGCGTCCTTGACCGGATCCGGCGTGCCCGGTACCAGCGGAGCCTTGGCGCGCGCGGCGATGTGGCGCGCGGTGACCTTGTCACCCAGGTCGCGGATGGACTGCGGGCTGGGGCCGATCCAGATCAGCCCGGCGTCGAGTACGGCCTGGGCGAAGTCGGCGTTCTCCGAGAGGAAGCCGTAGCCGGGGTGGATCGCGTTGGCGCCGGACTTGGCGGCCGCGTCGAGGATCTTGCCGAAGTCGAGGTAGGACTCGGCCGAGGTCTGCCCGCCCAGGGCGAAGGCCTCGTCGGCGAGCCGCACGTGCGGTGCGTCGGCGTCGGGTTCGGCGTAGACGGCCACACTGGCCAGACCGGCATCTCTGGCCGCCCGGATCACACGGACGGCGATCTCACCGCGGTTGGCGACGAGGACCTTCGAGATGGTCTGGTTGGGCGTCTGAGTGGGCACCGCGCCTCCTGCTTCACGTGATCTTAAGAACGTTCTTTAAAAATAGGTTCGCACGGCAGTGTAGGCGGCGCCTAATCGACTGGGACCAGCCGGTACCCCTACTAATGAGTAAGTTAAGACCTACTAACGAGTAAGTTCAGCCCGCTTCGCGCAGACGCCGCTTGATCCTGGCCAGCATCGCCGACATTCCGCGCAGCCGAAGCGGACTGATGAGCGCCGCCAGGCCCAGTTCGGAGTAGAAATCGTCCGGCACGGCGAGGATGTCGGCGGCCGGTTGGCCGTCCAGACCGGCGGCCAGGATCGAGGCGAACCCGCGTGTCGTGGGCGCCTCGGCCGGCGCGCTGAAAAACAACCGCACGTGCTCGGTGTCGGTCGCGTCGACATGTAGGAACAGTGGTGATTGGCACTCCGGTACCGGTTCCATGGCCGCCTCTTCGAGGTCGGCGGGCAGTGCCGGCAGATCGTTGGCGAACTCCAGCAGCAACGTCAGCTTGTCCTGACCCTGGACGTCGGCGAAGTCGGAGACCACCTCGGCCAGGGCGGCCGGCATGCTCATACCGAACCCGGTACCGGACCCGGTTCTTCGCCGGCCACGATCGGCACCCGCACCGTGTTGCCCCACTCGGTCCAGGAGCCGTCGTAGTTGCGCACGCCCGGGATGCCCAGCAGGTAGGTCAGCACGAACCAGGTGTGGCTGGAGCGCTCGCCGATCCGGCAGTAGGCGATGATGTCGTCTCCCGGCTGGACGAATGAGTACACGTCGTCCAGCGCGGCGCGGGTGCGGAAGCGCCCGCTCTCGTCGGCAGCCTTGGCCCACGGCACCGACACCGCGGTCGGGATGTGACCGCCGCGCAGCGCGCCTTCCTCCGGGTAGTCGGGCATATGGGTGCGCTCACCGGTGTACTCCTGCGGGGACCGCACGTCGATCAGGGTCGACTGGCCAAGGGCGGCCAGCACATCGTCCTTGTAGGCGCGGATGGCGGCGTCGTTGCGCTCGACGACGGGATAGCCGGAGGTGGTCTTGCTCGGGACGTCCAGCGTGGTGTCGCGGCCGTCCGAGATCCACAGATCGCGCCCGCCGTTGAGCAGGCGCACATCCTGATGGCCGAAGAGGGTGAACACCCACAGCGCGTAGGCGGCCCACCAGTTGCTCTTGTCGCCGTAGATCACCACGGTGTCGTCGCGCGAGATGCCCTTGCGGTTCATCAGTTCCGCGAACTGTTCACCGTCGATGTAGTCACGCACGTTCGGATCGTTGAGGTCGGTGTGCCAGTCGATCTTGACCGCACCGGGGATGTGGCCGATGTCGTAGAGCAACACGTCTTCGTCGGACTCCACGATGGCCAGGCCCTTGGACCCGAGGTGAGCCGACAACCAGTCGGCGGTGACCAAGCGCTCGGGGTGGGCGTAGTCCTTGAGGGAGGGGCTGGGATCTGCGGGAAGCGGCACGAGACGAGCCTACCGCCGATCAA
Source organism: Mycolicibacterium anyangense (assembly GCF_010731855.1). NCBI lineage: Bacteria > Bacillati > Actinomycetota > Actinomycetes > Mycobacteriales > Mycobacteriaceae > Mycobacterium > Mycolicibacterium anyangense. The sequence goes on from NZ_AP022620.1 coordinate 5,512,910, forward strand.
CCCACCGGATTGGCGCCCCAGAGTTCGCCGATGGACAGACCGAGGGTGGTGAACATCTCATGGGTGATTGCCAGGCCCAGGCCCACCACGTTGGACGGGTCGCCGTCCACGCCGTCGAGGAACCAGCCACCGAGTCCGTCCAGGGTGAAGGCCCCGGCGACCTTCAGTGGTTCGCCGGTGGCGATATAGGCGGCCAGATCGGCGGCATTAGGGGTGGAGAAGCGCACCGTGGTGACCGCGGCGCGGGTTTCGGTGCGGGTGGCCGTGCCGTCGAGCACCCGGATGGCGCAGTGCCCGGTGTACAGGTGCCCCTCCCGGCCTGCCATCGAATTCCATTGCTGCGCAGCGATTTCCGGCGTTCCCGGTTTGCCGCGCAGCTGGCCATCGACGTAGAGCATCGAATCACAGCCGATGACAACACAATCCGCGGCGACATCATCGTCGAGGTTGTCGCGGACCGCCTCGGCCTTGGCTCGAGCCAGGGCATTGACCACATCGCCCGGGTCGGCACCCGGGCCCAGGCGCGCCACGATGGCGTCCTCGTCGACGCCCGACACCACCACCAGCGGATCGATCCCGGCGTGCCGCAGCACCCGTAGGCGACCTGTCGAGGCCGAACCGAGAACGACTCGGGTCATGCGCTAGCGACGCATGTGGGTCCGGCTGAGCAGCGTCACCCGCTGCCAGCTGGTCACGGTGTAGCGCAGCTTGTCGACCGGGTGGCCCCAGAGGTTGATCTCCTGGGGTCCCGGATCGGGCCGTCCGCCGCTGGCACCGGCCAGCACCGTCACCAGGGCGGCGATCTCCTCGTCGGTCGGGTTACCCCGGTCGATGCGGATCTCGGGCACGCCCGGCTCCGGATTGTCCAGCGTGATGTCGCGTGGGTCGCTGAACTCGGTGATGTCCTCGTGCTTCACAGCGCGGACCCTTTCGTCAGAGGCACAGCGGTCAGAGCGGGATGTTGCCGTGCTTCTTCGGCGGCACCTGGGCGATCTTGCGCTCCAGCAGACGCAGGGCGGTCGAGATGTAGCCGCGGGTGTGCGACGGCGGGATCACCGCATCGACGTAGCCACGCTCGGCAGCGACGTAGGGGTTGACCAGGGTGTCCTCGTAGGTCTGCTGAAGCTCCAGGCGCAGCGCATCGACATCGTCGCCCTTGGCTGCGGCCTCCTTGAGCTGCGAGCGGTAGACGAACCCGACCGCACCCGAGGCGCCCATCACCGCAATCTGGGCGGTGGGCCAGGCCACCACCACGTCGGCGCCCATGTCCTTGGAGCCCATCACGCAGTAGGCGCCGCCGTAGGACTTGCGGGTGATCACCGTGATCTTGGCGACAGTGGCCTCGCCGTAGGCGTACAGCAGCTTGGCGCCGCGGCGGATGATGCCGTTGTACTCCTGGTCGGTGCCGGGCAGGAAGCCCGGGACGTCGACGAGCAGGACGATCGGGATGTTGAAGCAGTCGCAGGTCCGGATGAACCGGGCCGCCTTCTCCGAGGCGTTGATGTCCAGGCAGCCGGCGAACTGAGTCGGCTGGTTGGCCACGATGCCGACCGTGCGGCCGTCCACCCGGCCGAAGCCGACCAGGATGTTGCCCGCGTAACCGGCCTGAACCTCGAGGAACTCGTCGTCGTCGAGGATGCGCGAGATGACCTCGTGCATGTCGTACGGCTGGTTCGGGGAATCCGGGATCAGCGTGTCCAGATCCAGGTCCTCGTCGGTGAGGTTCTCCTCGATGGCGCCCGGATGCGGCGGCGCCGGGAAGCGCGGCGGCTCGGCGTAGTTGTTGGGCGGCAGGTAGCTGAGCAGGTCGCGGACGTAGTCCAGGGCATCCTGCTCGCCGGAGGCGACGTAGTGCACGGTGCCGGACTTGGCCATGTGGGTGTGGGCGCCGCCCAGTTCCTCCATGGTGACGTCCTCACCGGTGACGGTCTTGATGACGTCGGGGCCGGTGATGAACATCTGGCTGGTCTGGTCGACCATGATGACGAAGTCGGTCAGCGCGGGGGAGTAGACGTGGCCACCGGCCGCCGCACCCATGATCAGCGAGATCTGCGGGATCACGCCGGAGGCCAGGATGTTGTTGCGGAAAATCCGGCTGTACAGGCCGAGGGAAACCACACCCTCCTGGATGCGGGCGCCGGCGCCGTCGTTGATGCCGATCAGCGGGCGGCCGGTCTTGATGGCCAGCTCCTGGATCTTGACGATCTTCTCGCCGTAGACCTCGCCGAGGCTGCCGCCGAACACGGTGGCGTCCTGGCTGAAGATGCAGACCTCGCGGCCGTCGATGGTGCCGTAGCCGGTCACCACGCCGTCGCCGAGCGGGCGGTTGCTCTCCAGTCCGAAGTTGGTGGAGCGGTGCTTGGCCAGCGCGTCCAGCTCGACGAACGAGCCCTCGTCGAGCAGGGCGAGGATGCGCTCGCGCGCGGTGAGCTTGCCCTTGGCGTGGACCCGGTCCACGGCGTCTTCACCCACCGGGTGCAGCGCTTCTTCGGCGCGCTTGCGGAGGTCGGCCAGCTTGCCGGCCGTCGTGTGGATGTCGATCGTGTGCTCGGCCGCCGGTTCCTTAACGCTCGTCATGGGTGACGATGGTATCTGCAACCTTAAGGAGGCGCTAAGGGCGCCTTGCTGTCGCCGTGGAGTCTTGCGATCCGACCTGCTGTGCCGTAGGAGATGACCATGGGATATCCCGAGAATGTGCTGGCCGACGACGAGCAGGTGGTCCTGCATCGGCACCCGCACTGGAAGCGGCTGATCGCACCCGTGCTGGTGCTGTTGATCACCACCGCCGCGGCGGCGTTCGTGGCGGCTCTGGTCAATCGGACCGGCTGGGACCCGACTGCCAAGAAGGTGCTCTACATCGTTATCGCGGCGATCTGGGCGATCCTGGTCGGCTGGTTGACCCTCTGGCGTTTTTTCACTTGGCTGACAACACATTTCGTCATCACCGACCGACGGGTGATGTTCCGGCACGGCTTGTTGACGCGCACCGGCATCGACATTCCGCTGGCCCGGGTGAACAGCGTGGAGTTCCGGCACGGACTACTGGACCGGATGCTGCGCACCGGCACCCTGATCATCGAATCGGCGTCGCAGGATCCCCTGGAGTTCTACGACATTCCGCGCGTAGAACAGGTGCACTCACTGCTGTATCACGAAGTCTTCGACACCCTGGGCTCGGAGGAATCCGACAGCCGCGCGTCACGCAGGTTGGCCCCGCCCGCGGATTGACCGAGCCCGCCACGACGCCGCCGCCGCAGCGGGGTGACGTTTCCGGTCTCGTACTCGTCTTCCAGGACTTCGGCCAAGCCGCCCGCGGTCAGCGATTCCAGTGCCTTGTCCGATTCGCCGGCGAGTTCGTCGGGGAAGACCCAGCGCCGGAACGCCCAGAACCGGAACGCCATCTGCAGCAGGTTGCCGATGATGTAGGCCGAGATGAAGTCGGCGATGTTCTCGACGGTGAGCGAGACATGCGGCACCCGCAGTTCCAGCACATAGCTGGAGAACCACAGCGGGGCCATGCTCAGCAGGACGCCCACGCCGCTGAACGCGAAGAACAGCAGCGCCTCGTGGCTGCGCTCGCGGCCGCCGCGGTTGCGGAAGCTCCACTCCCGGTTGAGCACGTAGGACGCGATCACCGCGACGATGCCGGCGATGACCTTGGCGGTCACCGGCTTGGGCTCGAGGATCGTCAGCTTCAGCGTGTAGAAGATCGCCGAATCGATGACGAACGTCGTGGCGCCGACGATCGCGAACTTGATGAGCTCGTGATGCCGCTCGGCGAAGGGCCGCATCGGCCGGGGGAGCCGGGCGATGGTGGCATCAGCGAAAGACACAAGGGACGAGTCTACGGAAATCGGGCCAGGTGTGCCTAAAGCACCGGTGCCGCGCAGGTCTGACACCATGATGGCCGTGCCGAACGACTCCAGACCGCCGATTGTCGCCATGGTGGGTGGCGGACAGCTGGCCCGGATGACCCATCAGGCCGCGATCGCCCTCGGCCAGAGTTTGCGGGTACTTGCGGTCAGCCCCGACGACCCGGCCGCCCAGGTGGCCCCCGACGTGGTGATCGGTGCCCACACCGACCCCGAAGCCCTGCGTAAGGCCGCTTCCGGGGCCTCAGCCCTCACCTTCGACCACGAGCACGTTCCGACCGAACTGCTCGAGATGCTGGTTGCCGAGGGTGTGACGGTCGCGCCGCCCCCCGAGGCGCTGGTGCACGCTCAAGACAAGCTGGTGATGCGGCGCAAGCTCGAGGCGCTCGGCGCGCCCATCCCGCGGTTCACCGCGGTCTCGGGCATCGAGGACGTCGACGCCTTCAGCGAACACATCGGCGGCGCCCCGATCGTCGTCAAGACCGTGCGCGGCGGCTACGACGGGCGCGGTGTGGTGCTGACCCGCGACCTGGCGCATGCCCGTGCGACCGTCGAGGGCTACCTGGCCGACGGGGTGGCCGTGCTGCTCGAGGAGCGGGTCGCCATGCGCCGCGAACTGTCGGCGCTGGTGGCCCGGTCACCCTTCGGGCAGGGCGCAGCATGGCCGATCGTGGAAACCGTTCAGCGCGACGGCATCTGCGTGACGGTGCTGGCGCCGGCTCCTGGCCTGCCTGACGAGGTGGCCGCCGAAGCCGAGCAGCTCGGGTTGCGGCTGGCCGCCGAACTGGGCGTGGTCGGAGTGCTGGCGGTCGAACTGTTCGAGACCACCGACAGGGCACTGCTGGTCAACGAGCTGGCGATGCGCCCGCACAACTCCGGGCACTGGACCATGGACGGCGCGGTCACCAGCCAGTTCGAGCAGCACATCCGGGCGGTGCTGGACTACCCGCTCGGCGACACCACGGCGATCGCGCCGGTGACAGTCATGGCCAATATCCTTGGCGCACAAGAGGAACCATCGATGGGTGTCGACGAGCGGCTGCACCACCTGTTCGGGCGCATCCCGGAGGCCAAGGTGCACCTCTACGGCAAGGCGGCCCGGCCGGGCCGCAAGGTGGGTCACGTGAACGTCGTCGGCACCGACCTGGACCGGGTTCGGGAACGGGCGGAACGGGCGGCACACTGGTTGTCGCACGCGCAATGGACCGACGGATGGGATGGACACGCATGACCCAACAGCCGGTGGTCGGCGTGATCATGGGCAGCGACAGCGACTGGCCCGTGATGGAGGCCGCCGCGATCGCATTGGCCGAGTTCGAGGTGCCCTTCGAGGTGGGCGTGGTCTCGGCGCATCGCACACCCGGCCGGATGTTGGACTACGCGCGCGGCGCGGCCGATCGTGGCATCAAGGTGATCATCGCCGGCGCCGGTGGCGCCGCCCACCTGCCGGGCATGGTGGCCTCGGCCACGCCGCTGCCCGTGATCGGCGTGCCGGTGCCGCTGGCCAAACTGGACGGCATGGACTCGCTGCTGTCGATCGTGCAGATGCCCGCCGGGGTGCCGGTGGCCACGGTGTCGATCGGCGGCGCACGCAACGCTGGACTGCTGGCGGTGCGGATCCTGGCCGCCGCGGATGTGACGTTGCTCAAGAAGATGCAGACCTTTCAGGACGACCTCGAGGCCCAGGTGCTGGCGAAGGATCGTGCGTTGCGGGAGCGATTACTCGGTGAGTGACGCTCGCGGTAAAGTTACCGCCGAGTAGCAAGGAGGCTGTGATGGCTGGGAACCCCGATTTCGACGTATTCAAGTTGCCCGAGGAGCATGACGAGCTGCGGGCCGCGATCCGCGCGCTGGCGGAAAAGGAGATCGCTCCGCACGCCGCCGATGTCGACGAGAACTCGCGCTTTCCCCAGGAGGCCCTGGAGGCGCTGAACGCTTCGGGCTTCAACGCCGTCCACGTGCCGGAGGAGTACGGCGGTCAGGGTGCGGACTCGGTGGCGGCGTGCATCGTCATCGAGGAGGTCGCCCGGGTCGACGCATCGGCATCGCTGATCCCCGCCGTCAACAAGCTGGGGACGATGGGTCTGATCCTGCGCGGGTCCGACGAGCTGAAGAAGAAGGTACTGCCGGAGATCGCCGAAGGCGCGATGGCCTCCTACGGGCTGTCCGAGCGCGAGGCCGGCAGCGACGCGGCGTCGATGAAGACCCGCGCCAAGGCCGACGGTGACGACTGGATCCTCAACGGCGCCAAGGCCTGGATCACCAACGGCGGCAAGTCCACGTGGTACACCGTGATGGCGGTCACCGACCCGGACAAGGGCGCCAACGGCATCTCGTCGTTCATGGTCCACATTGACGACGAAGGCTTCTCGATCGGCCCCAAGGAGCGCAAGCTCGGCATCAAGGGATCGCCGACCACCGAGCTGTACTTCGAGAACTGCCGGATCCCCGGGGACCGGATGATCGGTGAGCCGGGCACCGGTTTCAAGACGGCACTGGCCACCCTGGACCACACCCGCCCGACCATCGGTGCGCAGGCCGTGGGTATCGCCCAGGGCGCGCTGGATGCCGCGATCGCCTACACCAAGGACCGCAAGCAGTTCGGTTCGTCGATCTCGGACTTCCAGGGCGTGCAGTTCATGCTCGCCGACATGGCGATGAAGGTCGAGGCGGCCCGGCTGATGGTGTACTCGGCCGCGGCGCGTGCCGAACGCGGTGAGGGCAATCTCGGGTTCATCTCCGCGGCCTCCAAGTGCTTTGCCTCCGATGTGGCCATGGAGGTCACCACCGACGCCGTGCAGTTGTTCGGTGGCGCCGGCTACACCGTGGACTTCCCGGTCGAGCGGATGATGCGCGACGCCAAGATCACCCAGATCTACGAGGGCACCAACCAGATTCAGCGCGTGGTGATGTCACGCGCGCTGCTGCGCTGAGCTCAGTCCGCTGAGCGAAGGTGGGTGATGTCGCCCGCCGACACCGTCACGACCTCGGTGCCGGTGTCGATGAGCAGTCGGCCCAGTTCGTCGATCCGTGTTGCGGTGCCGATGATCTCGCGGTCGCCGGGCAGAATGGCCCGGACCCGGCTGCCCAGCGTGCTGCTGGTGCGCCGGTAGTCCTCGACCAGGCCGTCGTCCGGGCCCTGCGCCTGCTGCCAACGGTGGATGCGGCTGCTCAGCTCCCGCAGGATCGTGCCCACCAGCTGCTCGCGGTCGAGCATGGTGGCGCCGAGCATCTGCAGTGAGGTGGCCCGCGGGTCGGGGGCCTCGTCGGCGGTGAGGGTGACGTTGAGGCCGAGACCGACGACGATCACCGGGTCGGGTGCGGCGACCTCGGCCAGGACGCCGGCTAGCTTGCCGATGCCGACCAGAACGTCGTTGGGCCACTTGACGCCGGCCGCGATGCCGGTGGTGCTCCGGACCGCCTCGACCAGAGCGACGCCGGTGAGCAGGGGCAGCCAACCCCAGCCCGCCGGCGGTACGGCTGCGGCGTCGACGCCGATCGACAGGGCGATCTGCGAGCGCGGCGGCGCCGACCAGCTGCGGCCGTTGCGGCCGCGTCCGGCGTTCTGGTGCTCGGCGAGCAGCACTGCGCCGGTGATGTTTTCGCCGGCGGCGTGGCGCGCTAGCAGATCGGCGTTGGTGGAGCCGGTGTCGGTGACCACGTCGAGGTGGCGCACGGGACCGTCGGACCCCACGAGGCTGGCGCGCAGGGCGGCCGGGTCAAGCGGTGGGCGTTGCATGAATGGGGAACTTACTGAAGACGAGGGTCAGTCGGAGCGGCCCGATCCGGTTGGTGAGTTCTTCGTAGGTGCGCGCCCGCAGCGCGTCCTGGTCATCGACGGTCATGGTGCCGGTGTAGGACACCCGCAGATCGACCTCCGTCGCCTTGCCCCGGCTGATCGCAAGCGAGTCGACGAGGGTGAGTTCGTGGCTGAGTTCGTGGGCGTGTTCTTCGGAGACGGCGGCGATCGCGGCGCGCACCGCGTCGTCGAGCTCGGGGTCGGCCCGCCGGCCCGAGAGGCGACCGAATTCCAGACGGATCTGCCGGATCGGATCACCCACCAGCAGGGCGCAGAGGATCAGCACGATGATGCTGTCGGCGATGTCCTTGATGTCGAAGGTGGCTGAGGTCAGGAAGGTGCCCTCCGGCAGGACGGCGACCAGCAGTAGCGAAGCGCAGATACCGCCGCTGATGAAGGCCTCCATCTTCGCGGCGGTGGCTTCCACTTTTAGCAGGGAGGACGCGCCGTTGACCGAGCGGTTGTTGCGCTCGTGGTTCCACTTGAGGCCGAAGCAGATCAGCACGCACACCGCGGTGTAGACGGCGGCCACCCCGAATTCGGGCTCCGATCCCTCCCGGGTGATCAGGTAGTCGATCACCTTGATCGAATTCGTCACCACCCCGACGATGACGACGCCCATGATCATCAACGACCGGAACAGTGCGTAGAGGTTTTCCAGGGCCAGGCGACCGTAGGGGCTGTCGACATCGGCCGGCTTGGATGCGGTGACGGCCAACCGGGCGGCGATGAAGGCGGCTGCCGCGTTGATCAGCGAGATGACGCCGTCGAGTTGGGTGGCCGACACCCGGGTGACGGCGTAGACCGCAAAGCCCAGGACGGCCAGGAAGAGCATCGTGTACATGTAGGCGTACAGGCTGCGCCGTTCGGCCTGCAGAACCGCGGCGTTGCTTGGTCCGGTGGTCATCGGTCCCGGGTCACCTTCTCGGTTTCCCGTCGCCGATCCAGTGCTGCGGGGTCGGGGTTGGCCACCTGAACCAGCGAGGCTCCGGCGAGGAACACCGCCAGCAGGTTGTCGACGATCTCCTGCGGTGTCGACCAGGGCAGCGACGACATCACCCGATCCCTGCCGCCCAGACCGGAAGAAGCTGCGGAATCCGTTGCCAGGGCCACGATCTCGTCGACCGAACGGCCGTCGAGCGCTGCGCCCGGGTTAGCCTCACCGACCACCTGATCGCCGTGCACCCGCACCGCGGTGGCGTAGTCGGTCACCCCGATCGGCAGATCCGGTACCGGCTTGCCGAACGGATCCAGCGACAGCACGGCCACCTCGCCGCCGGCGACGGCGTCGTCTGCCTCATCGAGGCGCTCAAGGGTGCACAGCGCGACATCCGAGGTGCCGTCGAGCACCACCTCCGCGCCGATCCACCAGATACCCAGCAGCACCGCCGCGGTCTGCCAGTGCGCCGGCAGCAGCACGGCGACCCGCGATCCCGCCCCGGCGCCGAGCTCGTCGCGTAACAGGTTGGCGGTCTTGGCCGCCCAGTTCGCCAGTGTCACCGTCGACAGTTCGATACGTTCGCCGGTGGCGTCGTCGTAGTAAGTGATCCGTGGCCCCATCGGATCAGCACGCAACAGCGGATCCAGTACGGCGTCAGCGAGATTCATCAGTTGACGCACTTGGGGTCGTCGGACCCCGCGGTGATGATGGGCGAGGGCGGGGGAGGGGTGGCGTCACCGGCCTGACCGGCCGCCTGGTCGACCGTCGCTGCCGTCGGCAGTGTGCCGTCCAGCCCAGAGCCGGGGCCACTGTAGTCCGATGCCAACACCACTCGCACCGTGCCCGCCGGGATCGACTCGTCGGCGGCGACCGGCAGGCCACCGAGTTCCTTGGCGACCGCCTGGGCGCCCAGATCGTCTTCCTTGGCGGCCTGGACCTGGCTCTTGACCACGTGGTCCTTCTCGTTGTTGCCGACGTTGCCCGCGGTAAATCCCTTGGTGGTCAACACGTCTGACACCGCCGCGGCCAGACCGTTGATATTGGTGTCGTTGATCACCTCGACCGTGGTCTGCGCCGGCGAGTAGGCCACCTTCTCCGTCTTGCCCTCGGCCTGGTCGTGCAGCAGGCCCGACACCCACTGCTGTACTTGGCTCGGGTCGACCCGCACCACCGACTGCATCCCGTCGTCGCTCCAACCGGCCTCGTCGAGCACCGGGATGGTGGCGAACGCCACGTTGCCGCCTGCCAGGTTCTGCAGTTGCTTGACGAAATCCATGATGTCCCAGCCAGAGGAAATCACCACCGACCGCTGGATCGCGTCCTGCAGCTTGTTCAGCGTTGCCGGGCTGGTCAGCGTCTTACTCGAAATGACCTGGTGGGCAAGCGAAGCCATCACCACTTGCTGGCGCACCACCCGGTCCAGGTCGCCGCGCGGGAGCTCGTGGCGTTGGCGGACAAAGCTCAGCGCCTGTGCGCCGTTCAGCTTCTGCCAGCCGGCCGGAAAGTCGGCGCCCGAAAGAGGCTCGTAGACAGCGTCTTTGAGGCACACATCGACGCCGCCCAGGGCGTCGGTGATCAGGGCGAAGCCCAGCAGGCCGATCTCGGCGTAGTGGTCGACGGTGACGCCGGTGAGGTCGGCTACGGTCTTGATCAGTGCTTCACGGCCCGCTTCGACAGCCTTGGGTTCGGCCTCGGAGGGGTCGACACCTTGCTGTTCGACGAGCTCCTTCATCTTCTCGAGCTTGACCTGGCCGTAGACGCCGTTGATCTTGGTCTTGTCCAGCCCGGGCGCTTTGACGTAGGAGTCGCGCGGGATCGAGATGGCCGTCGCGGACTTCCCGTTGTTCGGGATGCGCACCAGGATGATCGTGTCGGTGTTGGTGGACACGTCGTCACCGGCATGCAGCGTGGCCAACTCGTCGGCCGACAGCGGGTTGCCGTGGGCATCGGTGCGGCTGTCCATGCCGACCAGCAGGATGTCGATCGCGCCGTCATCCTCACCGCCGCCGCCGAGTGCGGCGGTGCTGATGTGGAAGATGCCGTCCTCGAACGAGCGGATCTTGCCCCAGGCGACGCCGGTGCCGACCATCACCATCACCGCGATCAACGCCAGCACGGTGCGAGCCACCCGCCGGGCGCCCGTCACTGCATCGGTGTCAGCAGGCATCAGCCCAGGCTACTGGCGAGAAGGGCGCATACCCGGTAGCCCAAACCGGCGTGCCAGACTCGAAGTCATGGGCAGGCGGATCGTCATCACCGGTGCCGGCGGCCAGGTCGGGGGATTTCTCGCAGGTGAGGCCGCCCGCCGCGGCTTTGAGGTAGCCGCGTGGACCCATCGCGACTGGGACATCACCGACCCACAGGCCGCGCAGCGTTGTGTGGCCCCCGATGACCTGGTGATCAACTGCGCGGCGGTGGCCAACGTCGACGCCGCCGAGGCCGACCCGCAGCGAGCGCACGCCGTGAACGTCACCGGTCCGGAGAACCTCGCACACGCCTGCGCGCGGGTGGGCGCCCGACTGGTGCACGTCTCCACCGATTACGTCTTCGGTGGTGAGAAACGTCACCCGTACGACATCGGCGACGCGACGAACCCACTGAGCGTGTACGGCCGCAGCAAGCTTGCCGGGGAACTCGCGGTGCTGGCGGCCCAGCCCGATGCCGTCGTCGTGCGCACCTCCTGGGTGTACACCGGCGGGTCCGGCAACGACTTCGTCGCCGTCCTGCGTCGGCAGGCCGCAGGCGGTGACACCGTCGATGTGCCCGACGACCAGATCGGCTCGCCCACCTACGTCAAGGACCTGGCCAACGCGCTCATCGAGGCTGGTGAGGGCAGTATTCGCGAACCGATCCTGCATGCTGCCAATCACGGAGCAGTCAGCCGCTACGAGCAGGCGCGCGCCGTCTTCGAAGAACTCGGTGCCGACCCGGGACGCGTCCGACCGGTGCGGCCGGGCGAGTCGGCGCGGCGTGCCCGCCGGCCTGGCTACTCCGCGCTGTCGATGGCGACGTCGGTACGGGCCGGCCTCACCCCGCTGCGGCCGTGGCGTCAGGCTCTTGCCGAGACGCTTGCCCAGCCACTCGCCGACTGACCGCTAACCTCTACGCCGTGACCTCCACCCGCCCGCTCACTGTCGTGACGGTGACGTACTCGCCGGGGTCACATCTGGACCGCTTTCTGTCGTCGCTGACCGTGGCCACCGACCGGCCGGTGACCGTGGTGATGGCCGACAACGGATCGGTGGACGGCACGCCCGAGGAAGCCGTCGAGCGCTATCCGGGCACCACGCTGCTGCGGACCGGCGGCAACCTGGGCTACGGCAGCGCGGTCAACCGCGCGGTCGCGACGGTGCCCGTCGATGACGAGTTCGTCATCGTGGCCAACCCGGACGTGGTGTGGGGCCCGGGCAGCATCGACGCGCTGCTGGACGCCGCGGAGCGCTGGCCGCGGGCCGGAACGCTCGGGCCGCTGATCCGGGACCCGGACGGCTCGGTGTACCCGTCGGCGCGCCATCTGCCCAGCCTGATCCGGGGCGGTATGCATGCGGTGGTCGGATTCGCCTGGAAGAACAATCCCTGGACCAGGGCCTACCGCCAGCAATACCTCGAGCCCAGTGAACGGCCGGTGGGTTGGCTTTCGGGCTCCTGTCTGCTGATCCGCCGCGCGGCGTTCGAGCAGGTCGGAGGCTTCGACGAGCGCTACTTCATGTACATGGAGGATGTCGACCTCGGTGATCGGATCGGCCGGGCGGGCTGGCTCAACATCTATGTCCCGGCGGCGGAGATCCTGCACGACAAGGGACACTCCACCGGACGTGATCCCGCTCGTAACCTGCGGGCTCACCACGACAGCACCTACATTTATCTCTCCGACCGCCATTTCGGATGGTGGCGGGCACCGCTTCGGTGGACGATGAAGGGCGCGTTGAAGGTGCGCTCACGGGCAGCGGTACGCAAGTCGAAACGGGACCGGGGGAAAGGGGTGGACGCTCGGTGAGCGATATATCTTCGGCCGCGGCTGATGCCGGACTCCGTCCGGCCGATGTCGATGCGGTCGTTCTCGTCGGAGGCAAGGGCACCCGGCTGCGGCCGCTGACACTGTCGGCCGCCAAGCCGATGCTGCCCACCGCGGGCCTGCCGTTCCTGACCCATCTGCTGTCACGGATCGCCGCGGCCGGGATCGAACACGTCATCCTGGGCACGTCGTACAAGGCCGCGACATTCGAGAACGAATTCGGCGACGGCTCCAAGCTGGGCCTGCAGATCGAATACGTCACCGAGGAGCACCCGCTGGGCACCGGCGGTGGCATCGCCAATGTGGTGCCCAAGCTGCGCAACGAAACGGTGATGGTGTTCAACGGCGACGTTCTCTCGGGGATGGATCTGCGCGACATGTTGACCGCGCACCATTCTCGGGAAGCCGATCTGACCCTGCACCTGGTGCGGGTCAGCGATCCGCGGGCATTCGGCTGTGTGCCCACCGATACCGACGGCAGGGTGACGGCCTTCCTGGAGAAGACCGAGGATCCGCCGACCGACCAAATCAATGCCGGCACATACATTTTCAAGCGCGAGATCATCGACCGCATCCCTCGCGGGCGTGAGGTGTCGGTGGAGCGCGAGGTGTTCCCGGGGCTGCTGGCCGACGGGGTCAAGGTATGCGGCTACGTCGACTCCAGTTACTGGCGTGACATGGGGACACCGGAGGACTTCGTCCGTGGCTCAGCGGATCTGGTTCGCGGGCTTGCACCCTCGCCGGCCCTGGGCGGGCGGCGCGGGGAGAGCCTGGTGCACGACGGTGCCTCGGTGGCGCCGGGCGCGGTGTTGATCGGCGGTACGGTGGTGGGCCGTGGTGCCGAGATCGGGCCGGGTGTGCGTCTGGACGGCGCGGTGATCTTCGACGGCGCCAAGATCGAAGCCGGGTCGGTGGTGGAACGCTCGATCATCGGCTTCGGTGCTCGGATCGGGCCGCGCGCGCTGATCCGCGACGGCATCATCGGCGACGGTGCCGACATCGGTGCGCGCTGCGAGCTCCTGCGCGGGGCACGGGTGTGGCCCGGCGTGCTGATCCCGGACTGCGGCATCCGCTACTCGTCGGACATCTAAGTTCCGGCGCCGAGTGGCCACTTGCGTCACGCTTTTGGGCTAATTCTGCAGCGCAAGTGGCCATTCGCGGCGCGTTGTGGATGGCGGGAACGCGAGTGGGCTCTGCCATGACAGTGTGCCGTCGTGGCAGAACTCGAGATCCCGTTCCGAGGGTCGACCGCACTGGCCGCCGGTCTGCTGAACCGGCGATCGCTTGCCCGTGACTACTGGGCAATCCATCGCGATGTTTACTTGCCGCGCGGCATAGCGGTGACTCCCGTGATCAAGGCGCGGGCGGCGTTCCTCTGGTCGGGTAGTGCAGCGACGGTCGCCGGGCTCTCGGCGGCCGCGTTGTTGGGATGCCGTTGGATTGACGATCATCACCCAGCCGAGCTCATTCGCCGGAACGGTAAACCGGTGACAGGCGTCCTCATCCATCGCGACGAACTCCGAGCCGACGAGATTCTCCGGATCGGTGACACTCCGGTGACAACACCGGCACGGACTGCGTTCGACCTCGGCCGCCGGCCAGGCGTCGATACGGCAGTGATCCGCCTCGATGCGTTGTGCAACGCCACCGGTCTGCGGCCCACGGCTATTGACGAGGTGGCTACCCGCCATCGTGGTGCTCGAGGCGTTGCGCAGCTTCGGCAAGTGCTCGGGTTGGTCGACCCTGGGTCGGAGTCTCCACCGGAGACCCGGACCCGGCTGCTGTTGATTCGTTCCGGGCTGCCCACGCCGACGACGCAGATCAACGTCTACGACGACTACGGACACTTCGTGGCGAGGCTCGACATGGGCTGGCAGGACTGGAGGGTTGCGGTGGAGTTCGATGGCGCCCAGCACTGGACCGACGCGGCTCAGCGGTCGAAAGACATCAATCGCCTGGCAGATCTGGAGGCGTGTGGGTGGCGCATCATCCGCGTGAGCTACGACCTGCTGCGCAACGGCCCCGCTGTGGTCGTCGACCGCGTTCTAGCCGCACTGGCCGCGGCCGGTTGCCCTATCGAGCGGCCACTTATGCCACGGTTTTCCCGCGAACGCGTGTCATAAGTAGCCACTCGGCGGAAAAGTCAGGGCTACGCTCACCAGGCGCTTCAGCGCGCTGTCGGTGCCGGGCGGCAGGTCATCGGCGGGCCACCAACGCAGATCCAATGACTCGTCGCTGATCGCGATCTGCGCATCCGCCGGCGCGCGGGCGATGAACTGCAGATCGAGATGGCGGGTCGGCACACCCAGCGAGCACGTCAGGGCATGGACGTGGATGGCGCCGAGGTCGGCGTCGATGCTCAGCCCGTCGATGCCCGACTCCTCGGTGGCTTCCCGCAACGCTGCAGCCATGATGTCGGAATCCTCGTCCTCGCAATGGCCGCCAAGCTGAACCCACCGCCCCAGGCGGGGATGCAGGGTGAGCAGCACCTGGTTGCCGGAGTCCGCGACCACCAACGCCGATGCGGTGACATGTCCAGGCACACAACTGCGTTGGCAGGCGTCCGGGCGGGCCAGCACGAACGCCAGCACCGCCTGACGCAGTGCGTCCTGATCGTCAGAGGGCGCCTGCCATGCGGTCAACAGCTCGATCGTCGACTCGCGGACGCTCATCGCCGCACCAGCAGATCGTCCACCGCGGCAGGCCCGCGCGGTTCGGACGGTTCGGCGGGATGTCCGATAGCGATGGCGCCCAACGGCTCCCAGTCCGCGGGCAGGTCGAGCGTCTCGCGCACCAGATCAGGTGCGAAAATCGTCGAACCGATCCAGCAGCTGCCCACCCCGCGGACAGCCAGCGCCACCAGCAATCCCTGAACAGCTGCCCCGACCGCCACGGTGAACATCGTGTGCTCGGCTGCGCTGCGCGCCGGATCCGGATAGCTGTGTGCGCCTTCGGGAACCAGGAACGGAATCACGACCTCCGGTGCGTCGTAGAGGATCTGCCCACGGGCGACCCGCTTCTCGACGCTCTCGGCGGGCCGGCCGTCACCGGTCAGGTCAGCGCGCCAGGCATCCTTCATCCTGTCCAGCAGCGTGATGCGCCTGCCGCGATCCTGCACCCAGACGAATCGGACCGGGCGGGTGTGGTGCGGCGCGGGCGCGGTCAAGGCCTCGGCGACCGCTTCCTCGATCAGCACCGGGTCGACGGGCTCGTCGGCGAACCGGCGGACCGAACGGCGTAGCAGCTGAGCTTGGCGGCGGCCCAGCTCGATCGACTCGGCGGTGCCGAGCCAGAACAGGTCGTCCTCGCCGCCGCGCAGCAGCCGGGCCGCAGTCGACCCGTCGTCGGCCAGCCGGAGTCCGCGCACCACCGCGATCGGCACCGCGGTGAGCTTGCCCTTCACCAGGTCTGCGGCTGCGGCGATCTCGTCGGCGACGGCGACTTCGGTCACCACCAACTCGTTTCCGTGGGCATCGACGGCACCGGCATAGCCGTAGAGCACCGGCAGCCCGGCCGCACCGATCGCGGCATCGGTTTGCCCATTGCGCCACGCCCGGCCCATGGTGTCGGTGATCAGCACGCCCACGTCGACACCCAACTGCTCGCGCAGTGCCGAGCGCAGGGCGGCCGCGCTTGCGTCCGGGTCCACCGGGAGAAGCGCCAATTCCGTTGTCCCGATGTTGGACCCGTCGACCCCGGCGGCCGCTTGCACCAGACCGTTGCGGTTCTCGGTGATCAGGGTCTTGCCCTTGCGGGCCAGCACCCGCACCGCCTCGTCGTCGATCAGCCTGCGGCGCAGCGCGTCCCGTTCCTCGGGATCGGCGGGCGCGGACACGATGCGCCCCTCACACTTGGAGACCACCTTGCTGGTGACCACCAGGATGTCGCCGTCGCGCAGCCAGGACGCCGCGCCTGCCACCGCCGCAACGAGGTCGTCACCTGGCCGGAATTCGGGAAGCCCGGTGACGGGCAGGATCTCGATCGGCGCCGCGCTGCCATGCTCGATGCTCGGCCGCGCCGTCGGGCTCGAGCCGATGCTCACGGCGTCACGCCCGCGAGTTCCAGTCCGGCGCGCACCATCTCGGCCGTCGCATCCGGATCCGACATCAACAGGGGAATGGCTGCCGTCGTCACACCCGGGATGTCGGCGTGATCCGTCTCCGAGATCAACCAGTAGTCCAGGATGCCGGTTGCCGAGCGCGCACCGTAGTGCCGCCCGACGGCCTGTGAGGAGGTCTCGACGCCGATCACCGATAGGCATTCGTCAGCCATGCCCCGCAATGGCTTTCCGGCGATGATGGGGGAGTAGCCCACCACCGGTGCTCCGGTGGAGCGCAACGCGGCGCGGATACCCGGGATGTTGAGGATCGCACCGATACTGACGACCGGGTTCGACGGCGCCAACATGACGACGTCGGCCTCGGTGATCGCGTCGGCGACACCTGGCCCGGCTTTGGCGGTTTCAGCGCCGACGAACGCGAAACTGTGGGTGGGGACCTGGGCGCGGTAGCGGACCCACCACTCCTGGAAGTGAATTGCCGCACGGTCACCGGTCTGCGGATCGTCGATCACCACGTGTGTTTCGCAACGGTCGTCGCTGGCCGGTAGGAGCCGGGCACCCGGCGACCAGCGGTCGCACAGCGCTTCGGTCACCTGTGACAGTGGATATCCCGCCCGCAGCATCTGACTGCGCACCAAATGGGTGGCCAGATCGCGGTCGCCCAGTCCGAACCAATCCGGCTGCACACCATAGGCGGCGAGTTCCTCTTTGGCGTTCCAGGTCTCGTTGCGGTGACCCCACCCCCGTTCGGGGTCGATCCCGCCGCCCAGGGTGTACATGCAGGTGTCCAGATCTGGGCAGATCCGCACACCGTGCATCCACGCGTCGTCGCCGATGTTGACCACCGCGGTGAGCTGGTGATCAAGATCGCTTGCGGCTGCGGATAACTGGCCGGCGAATTGGCCCAAACCGAGCAGTCGTTGCACCCCGAGGAGGAATCGGGCGCCTCCCACGCCGCCGACCAGAACGGTGATCTTCACACCGACCGACACTAGGCGGTCGGCTGTTGGGCCGTGCACTCGGTCACGATCGCGTTACCTCCGTGACACGCCGGGGCATCGACTCGCCGAATTGTCCGAGGAAAGTGGTATCAACTTCTGTCCTTTCGCTTGACCGCACAGGCCGAGGCGTGTCTAATCACATCAGTGTCATTTCGCGGTCCACCTGCCGTTTTCGGTGTCGCAGACCGAGATTCGACCAAATGTTCGAATGGGATGGCCACACTCGAATAGTGGGCGACAGCAGATCTACGAAACCAGGTGAGGAGGCGGGAATGTCCTATCAGCACTTCATTGGTGCGCTCGGGGCGCCGCACACCATTACTGGCTCGGAGAACACGGGGGTAACGGCGCGCGCTCACCTGAGTTTGGTGCCTGATCCCGTCGATGTGATTCCGATGGAGCCGGGCGACGAACAATGGCAGGAGAAGGCGCTGTGCGCCCAAACCGACCCGGAGGCGTTCTTTCCTGAGAAGGGCGGCTCCACCCGTGAGGCCAAGCGAATCTGCTTGGGCTGCGAGGTGAAGGATGCGTGCCTCGACTATGCCCTCGCGCATGACGAGCGCTTCGGCATCTGGGGCGGGCTCTCCGAACGGGAGCGTCGTCGCCTCAAGCGCGGCATCATCTGACGCGCTAATCCTCTTCCAGGCTCGGGTCGATCACGGTGGGTTCGACCCCGAGATAGGTGGCCACTTGAGCCACCAGGATGTCATGCAACAGATCAGTGAGATCGATCGAGTCTTTGGCTCGTCGCTCGATCGGCTTGCGGAACAATACGATTCGCGCGCGCGTCGGGTTGCCCCGGACGTCGACGCCGGCCGGGATCAACCGCGCCAGCGCGATCGGTCCGTCAGCCACCACTTCGGGCGGCCACTGCACACTGTCGGGGTCCTTCGGAGCGATCCGGGGGATCTCGTCGACGGCGACGTCCAGCGCAGTGAGCCGCTGTTGCCAGCGGCGCTCGATGGGCTCGTAGGCTTCCAGTACTGCCATATCGAAGCGTTCGGCGCGGCTGCGCCAGCCGGGAACTGTCGGCGGCAGCAACGGGCCGCGCATCTCGCGCCCACGTCGTGAGCTTGCGGAACCCCCGGAACCACCACCTCGGCGGGAACTGCGGGAATCGGCCACGCCAGCGATCGTAACGGTTGGGAATCGACGGCCCCGCCGCTGCGCGTGTCCGCCACTTACCGGCAATTGTCGCGCGATAGCCTCACACGCGTGAATGTTCCCCGTCGCTGCTGCAGGCCCGCGTGCCCCCATTATGCGGTCGCGACATTGACGTTCGTCTACTCCGATTCCACGGCTGTCGTCGGACCGCTGGCGATCAACCGCGAGCCGCACTCGTGGGACCTGTGTCTGAGCCACGCCAACCGCATCACCGCGCCACGCGGGTGGGAATTGGTGCGCCACGCCGCCCCGCTACCGGAGTTTCTGGAGGACGACGATCTGGTCGCCCTGGCCGATGCCGTCCGCGAGGGTCGCGAGTTGCCGGCCGGCCCGCCGATCCCCGGATTCTCCGATCCCAGCGGTGCCGCGCATGCCACTGCACCCGGTGCCGGGATGATGCCGTCGGCGGTGGCGCGCCCCACCACCTCCGGTCGTCGGCGCGGACACCTGCGGGTACTTCCCGATCCCTCCGACTGAACGGCGAATGAACCGAGCGTGAGCCAAGGCTGACGCACGGCTGCGGCGATGCGGACGCCGCTACCGGAGCCCGGGAACAGATAGGCTGGCGGCCAACAGTTGCCTCAGTCAGGAGATCCGCCATGTCCAGGGCCGCCGCCGCGGTACGTCGTGTCATCAAGGCCTATGACGTGCGTGGTCTGGTTGGGGAAGAGATCGACGAGGCCTTCGTCGCCGACGTCGGCGCGGCATTCGCGCGCCTGCTGCGCAACGAGGGCAGCCAGGCCGGGCGGGTGGCCATCGGCTATGACATGCGGGAGAGCTCGCCCGCGCTGGCCGCGGCGTTCGCCGCCGGCGTCACCAGCCAGGGCCTCGACGTCGTGCGGATCGGCTTGGCCTCCACCGATCAGCTCTACTTTGCCTCCGGGTTCCTCGACTGCCCGGGGGCGATGTTCACCGCCAGCCACAACCCGGCCGCCTACAACGGCATCAAACTGTGCCGGGCCGGGGCCAAGCCCGTCGGTGACGACACCGGGCTGTCGATCATCCGCGAGGAACTGATCGCCGGGGTGCCTGGCTACGACGGCCCCGCCGGTCAGGTTCACGACCAGGATGTGCTGGCCGACTACGGCCGGTTCCTGCGGTCGCTGGTGAACCTGACCGAACTGCGCCCGCTGCGGGTGGCCGTCGACGCCGGCAACGGGATGGCCGGGCACACCGCACCCGCGGTACTGGGCTCCATCGAGGCGCTGACGCTGCTGCCGCTGTACTTCGAACTCGACGGTTCCTTCCCCAACCACGAGGCCAATCCGCTGGAGCCCGCCAACCTGGTGGATCTGCAGAAGTTCGTGGTCGAGACGAAGGCCGATATCGGCCTGGCCTTCGACGGCGATGCCGACCGGTGTTTCGTCGTCGACGAAAAGGGAAATCCGGTGTCGCCGTCGGCGGTGACCGCGCTCGTCGCCGGCCGGGAACTGACGCGGGAGATCGGTGCCACGGTGATCCACAACCTGATCACGTCGCGTGTTGTGCCCGAGTTGGTGATCGAGCTCGGCGGGACGCCGGTGCGTTCGCGGGTGGGCCACTCCTATATCAAGGCACTGATGGCCGACACCGGCGCGATCTTCGGCGGTGAGCATTCCGCGCACTATTACTTTCGGGATTTCTGGGGCGCCGACTCCGGCATGCTGGCGGCCCTGCACGTGCTGGCCGCGCTCGGAGAGCAGGATCGTCCGCTGTCGGATCTGATGGCCGACTATCAGCGCTACGCCGCCTCCGGAGAGATCAACTTTCGCGTCGACGATGCGCCGGCATGCGTCGAGAGCGTGCTGAAAGCCTTTGGCGAAGAGGTGATCTCACTCGATCACCTGGACGGTGTGACGGTCGATCTGGGTGAGGGAGCCTGGTTCAACCTGCGGACCTCCAACACCGAACCGCTGCTGCGGCTCAACGTCGAGGCGCGCACCGCCGAGGACGTCGACGGCATCGTCGCGCGCGTCGGCGAGCAGATATCGGCCCACAGCGAGTCGGTCACATGAGTTCGCCCCACGCCACGGTCGATTTCGACGATACCGAGGGCCTGCTGGACGCTGACCGCGACGGACTGTTGCGGGCGGCGGCCATGGCGGGTGCTCAGGTGCGGGCCACCGCGGCCGCCGTCGATGAAGGGGCTCTGGAGTCGGTGAGCGCCGACCACCGACCGCGAACCGTGGTGTGGGTGGCCGGGCGCGGTCCGGCTGAGAGTGCGGGAACGATGCTGGCCGCATGCCTGGGCGGGTTGGCCGGCGAGCCCATCGTGGTGGCAGCCGAATCTCCGCCGTGGATCGGTGCGTTGGACGTTGTCGTGGTGGCCGGCGACGACCCCGGTGATCCGGTGCTGGTGACCGCGGCGGCCACGGCCGCGCGCCGCGGTGCCCGGGTCGTGGTGGCCGCACCGTACGAGGGGCCGCTGCGCGAGGCCACCGCAGGGCGCGCTGCCGTGCTGGCACCGCGGCTGTGGGTGCCCGACGAATTCGGGTTGTGCCGATATCTGGCGGCAGGTCTGGCCACGTTTGCGGCTGTCGACCCGGCCCTGCAAATCGATCTGTCGGGACTTGCCGACGAGCTCGATGCCGAAGCATTGCGTAACAGCGCGAGCCGCGAGGTGTTCACCAACCCGGCCAAGTCGCTTGCCGAACGGATCACCGGCCGTCAGGCGGTGCTGGCCGGTGACTGCGCTGCCACGCTGGCGCTGGCCCGGCATGCCGCCGCGGTGCTGCTGCGCGTCGGCCACGCCGCGGTGGCCGCGGCAGGTCTGGCGGACGCACTCGTGGCACTTCGAGCCGGTGCGGCAAGAAGTTTCGCCGACCCTGTCGATGCGCTGTTCCACGACGAGGAACTTGACGGTCCGCTGCCGGGTCGCATGCGGGTTCTCGCCTTGACGCTGGCCGCCGAGCGGGCGGTGGTGGAGGCGCGGGTGGCCGGCATCGACGATGTCCAAGTTGTGGGTGCCGAGGACATCGGGGAAGCTGGTTCCGTTCAGGTGCCGACGGGGCGGGCCGAACAACAGCTGGCAACGCTGGCTGTCCGGTTCGAGATGGCAGCGGTCTACCTGAGATTGGCAGGGGGATAGCGGGGCAGTGGAACTGCTACGAGGAGCGATTCGCACGTACGCTTGGGGTTCGCGGACGGCTATCGCCGAATTC
This sequence comes from Mycolicibacterium anyangense, assembly GCF_010731855.1. NCBI lineage: Bacteria > Bacillati > Actinomycetota > Actinomycetes > Mycobacteriales > Mycobacteriaceae > Mycobacterium > Mycolicibacterium anyangense. Next base: position 5,534,901 of record NZ_AP022620.1, read on the forward strand.
ACCGGGAGGCCTTCTCCCACAGCACATCCCGAGGCTGAGCTGTGGCTGGGTGCGCACCCGGGTGATCCGGCGTCCCTGGAGACCCCGGATGGCGAGCGGTCGCTGCTCGATGCTGTGCGCTCAGACCCCGAAGGTCAGTTGGGCTCGGCGGTGCGGGCGCGCTTCGGTGACGTGTTGCCGTTCCTGGTCAAGGTGCTGGCCGCCGACGAGCCCCTGTCGCTGCAGGCACACCCGAGCGCCGAGCAGGCGGTCGAAGGCTATGTCCGGGAAGACCGCATGGGGGTGGCGCTGAACTCGCCGGTCCGCAACTACCGCGACCGCAGCCACAAGCCCGAATTGCTGGTTGCGCTCGCAGAATTCGAGGCCCTGGCCGGGTTCCGTCCCGCGGCGCGGTCGGTGGCACTGTTGCGCGCCCTCGGGGTGGCCGACCTGGACCCCTACATCGCCTTGCTCAGTGGGCAATCCGACGCCGACGGGCTGCGGGCGCTGTTCACCACCTGGATCACCGCTCCGCAGCCCGATCTGGATGTGCTCATCCCGGCCGTGCTCGAAGGTGCCGTCAATTATGTGCGCTCGGGCGCAACGGAGTTCGCTGCCGAGGCCAAGACGTGCCTGGAGCTCGGTGAGCGGTACCCGGGCGACGCCGGTGTACTTGCGGCGCTGCTGCTCAACCGGATCAGCCTGGCGCCCGGAGAGGCGATCTTCCTCTCGGCCGGCAACCTGCACAGCTATCTTTCGGGTGTCGGTGTGGAAGTAATGGCCAATTCCGACAACGTGCTTCGGGGTGGGCTCACCCCCAAGCACGTCGATGTCCCAGAACTGTTGCGCGTTCTCGACTTCACCCCGGCCGATGACGCGACGCTGCATCCGCCCACCCATCGGGACGGCATCGAATTGGTCTACGATACTCCGGCGCCGGAGTTCGCCACCTCGATCCTGGTGCTCGATGACTCGCAGGTGGGCCACGAAATCGACGCGCCGTCACGCCACGACGGTCCACAGATCCTGGTGTGCACCGAAGGCACCGTGGTGGTGCGGGCCAAATCCGATGTGGTGACCCTGCATCGGGGATCGTCGGCCTGGGTGGCCGCCGATGACGCTCCGATCCGGCTGGAGGCGGGTGAGCCCTCGAAACTGTTCAGGGCTACGGTTGGCCTCTGAACAAGGAGGACACCATGTCGACCGAGGGCAGCACCAGGGCAATCCTTGCCGCGTTGGCCGCCAATGCCGGTATCGCGGTGGCCAAGTTCGTCGGCTTCCTGATCACCGGTAGCTCCTCGATGCTGGCCGAGTCGGTGCACTCGGTGGCCGATACCTCCAACCAGGGGCTGCTGCTGTTCGGTCAGCGCCAGGCCCGTAAGCAGGCCGACAGCCTGCACCAGTTCGGGTACGGCCGCAGCCGGTACTTCTACTCGTTCGTCGTTGCGCTGGTGCTGTTCTCGCTCGGAGCGGTCTTCGCGCTCTACGAGGGGTATCACAAGATCTCCCATCCCGAACCGTTGACTTCGCCGCTGGTGGCGGTGGGCATCCTGGCGGTGGCGATCGCCTTGGAGAGCTACAGCTTTCGTACCGCGATGGTGGAGTCGCGTCCGCTCAAGGGGGCGAGCAGCTGGTGGCAATTCATCCGCCGCTCGCGTAATCCCGAACTGCCCGTCGTGCTCCTGGAGGACACCGGTGCACTGATCGGCCTGGTCTTTGCGCTGTCCGGCGTGGGTCTGACGATCCTGACCGGCAACCCGATCTGGGACGGTGTGGGCACGCTGCTGATCGGTGCACTGCTCGGCGTGATCGCCGTGGTCCTGATGGTCGAGATGCACAGCCTGCTGATCGGCGAGGGTGCCACCGCCCAGGAGTGCGCCGCCATCCAGACCGCGCTCGAGCAGACCGCCCACGTCGACCGCGTCATTCACCTGCGCACGCAGTACCTCGGCCCCGAGGAGATGCTCGTGGGCGCCAAGATCGCCTTGGCGCCCAACACGGATCTGGCGACGGTGGCAGCTGCCATCGACAACGCCGAGGCCGCGGTGCGAGCCGCGGTGCCCGCGGCGGCGGTCATCTACCTGGAACCGGATCTCGATCGCGCGGCGACGCGCTGACCCGGCGCTGGGCCCACCACAGTCCCATATTGTGCCGCATGGCCCGTCCCACGATCCGCGGTGAAGGAACCATATACAAGCTGTCGAGCAGGCTGAACCGGCGCAGAAACCATTCGGCCAGAACAGGATCCGCCTCGGCGGCGCCGAGGAATTGATCGAAGAGCTCACCGACGGGCCGATACCACCACGGCATCGGGCCGCAGGCACCATGCAGGATCAGATCGCCGATGGCGTTCATGGTCCACACCGGATACGTCGACCGCGCGGTGGCGTGGTTGACTGCGCTGGCCAATTCCGCTGTGCCCGAGGCCAATGCCGTGCGGAGTTGGCTGGCCTGTATGGAGCTCATCGTCATGCCCTGGCCATAGGTCGGGTTGTAGCTGGCGACGGCGTCCCCGATCGGGATGATGCCGGCGGGAAACCGTCGTAGCTTGTCGTAGCGGCGCCATCTGCTGGCGGGATAGCGGTGGAACGCCACGTCGCCCACGGGCGCGGCGGTCGCGATGGCGTTGGCGTGGGTTTCGGGCAGCAGCATCGTGGCAAGCGAGCGGATCTCAGCCAGATTCTGCGGAGGTTGCACGTTTCCCACCGTGAAGGTGGTCAATCCCCAGGTGTGATCTTCGTAGCACAGCATGCCCAGCCCGGCTGGTTGGGCACGCGAGGCCCCCGCGACCACGACCTTCTCGGCGATCGCATCCTCGGCGATGCGCAATTGTACTGTCGCATAACTTATTCCGACATCCACGGTGTGTTCCGGCGGGCGGGCGAATCCCCAGGCGTCGAGCCAGGCCGGCATTCGGGTGCCACGGCCGCTGGCGTCGACCACCAGATCGCAGGGCTCGAAGGACTCGCCGCCGTCCGACTCGGCCAGCAGCACACCGGTGACCCGTTGGCGTTCTCCGTCGAACCGGGGTGCGTTGACGTCACGTCGCGAGATCGCCACATTGGGCAGAGCCGCGGTGCGCCTGCGGATCTGCCACTCCAGCTGTTTGCGGCTGGGCACGTAGGCGGTGAACGCGCGCCGCAGCGTGTGTGCGGTGCCGAGCAGGTGACCGGCCGCGCCGAAATAGATGCTGTCCGGGCGGTTGTCGAGCTTGTACACCCCGGCCGCCACCATCTCGTCGAGCAATCCCGGATACAGCGCCTCGAACTCGCTGGCGCCCCGTGCCATCAGGATGTGCACATGACGGTCCTGCGGCACCGCGCCGCGGTGGTCCGGGCCGTCGGGCAGCACGTCACGGTCGTAGACCGTGACGCGGTCGAAGAACTCGGCGAGCACCCGCGCCGCGCACAGCCCGGCGATGCTCGCCCCGATGACGATCGCGTGCTGTCGTTTCGCGGGATCGGCTGGTCCGCTCATGCCGATCCACGTACCCTGCTGCATCACCGGCTAATCCGGCTGGCAGGAGGGAGACGTCGATGAACTGGCGCACCAAGTCGGTGGAGCAATCCATCCTCGACACCGACGAGCCGGGCACCCGGTTGCGTAAAGACCTCACCTGGTGGGATCTGACGATCTTCGGGGTGTCCGTGGTGGTCGGTGCGGGCATTTTCACCGTCACCGCATCCACTTTCGGCAACATCACCGGGCCAGCCATCTCGGTGTCATTCATCATCGCCGCGGTCACTTGTGGGCTGGCCGCGCTGTGCTATGCCGAATTCGCCTCGACCCTGCCGGTGGCCGGTAGCGCCTACACGTTCTCCTACGCCACGTTCGGCGAGTTCGTCGCCTGGATCATCGGCTGGGATCTGGTACTCGAGTTCGCGGTCGGCGCGGCCGTGGTCGCCAAGGGCTGGTCGAGCTATCTGGGCACGGTGTTCGGGTTCTCCGGCGGAGTGGTCGAAATCGGGCCCATCGACTTCGACTGGGGCGCCCTGCTGATCATCGCCGCGGTGGCCACCCTGCTGGCGATGGGGACCAAACTGTCGTCGAACTTCTCCGCCGCGATGACCGCGATCAAGGTGTCGGTGGTTCTGCTCGTCGTGGTGGTCGGCGCCTTCTACATCAAGGCGGCCAACTACTCGCCGTTCATCCCGCCCGCCGAGGACGGCAAGGGCAGTGACGCCAGCGGCATCAACCAATCGGTGTTCTCACTGCTCACCGGAGCCCATGGCAGCCACTACGGCTGGTACGGCCTGCTGGCCGGCGCCTCGATCGTGTTCTTCGCCTTCATCGGATTCGACGTGGTGGCCACCACGGCCGAGGAGACCAAGAACCCGCAGCGGGACGTCGCCCGCGGGATTCTCGCCTCGCTGGCCATCGTCACCGTGCTCTATGTCGCGGTCTCGGTGGTGCTGTCGGGAATGGTGAACTACACCGAACTCGCCTCGGGCGGCCACGGGCAGGCCAACCTCGCCACCGCGTTCGCGATCAACGGGGTCAACTGGGCCGCCAAGGTGATCTCGGTGGGGGCGCTGGCCGGCCTCACGACGGTCGTGATGGTGCTGGTGCTCGGCCAGTCCCGGGTGCTGTTCGCCATGTCGCGCGACGGTCTGTTGCCGCGCGGGTTGGCCCACACCGGCTCCCGTGGCACTCCGGTGCGCATCACCGTCATCGTCGCCGTGCTCATCGCCGTCGCGGCCACTGTCTTCCCGATCTCCAAGCTCGAGGAGATGGTGAACGTCGGCACCCTGTTCGCGTTCGTCCTCGTCTCGGCCGGCGTGATCATCCTGCGCCGTACCCGACCTGACCTCGATCGCGGTTTCACGGTGCCGTTCGTGCCGGTGCTGCCGATCCTGTCGATCCTCGCCTGCGGGTGGTTGATGCTCAACCTCACTGGTCTGACCTGGATCCGGTTCGGCATCTGGATGGTGGTCGGCATCGTCATCTACCTCGGCTACGGGCGGCGGCACTCGGTGCTCGGGCAACGGCAGGCCGCCAGCACCCACTGACCCCGTGGTTTACAAAACAATGTCGTTTGTCTAGACAGCCGACAAAGTTGCCTCTATAGTCAACACATCAACGGTGATGGCACTCACATGGAGGTATAGACGTGACGTCTCAGCTCGATACCGGGTCCGCGCGGGTCGAACCCACGCAGTGGCGTGACAAGAAGCGCTACCTGTGGCTGATGGGCCTGGTCGCACCCACCGCGTTGTTCGTGGTGCTGCCGGTCGTCTGGGGGATGAACCAGCTCGGCTGGACCGCCGCATCGCAGGTGTTCTTCTGGGTCGGCCCGTTCCTGATCTACCTGCTGCTGCCGGCGCTGGACCTGAAGTTCGGCCGCGACGGCCAAAACCCGCCGGACGAGGTGATGGAGTACCTGGAGAACGACAAGTACTACCGGTACTGCACCTACATCTTCATCCCGTTCCAGTACGCCAGCCTGATCTTCGGCGCCTACATGTTCACCGCGTCGGACCTCAGCTGGCTGGGCTACGACGGCGGCCTGAGTTGGTTCGCCAAGATCGGTCTGGCGCTGTCGGTCGGCGTGCTCGGTGGCACCGGCATCAACACCGCCCACGAACTGGGGCACAAGAAGGAGTCGCTGGAGCGCTGGCTGTCCAAGGTGACGCTGGCCCAGACCGCATACGGCCACTTCTACATCGAGCACAACCGCGGCCACCACGTCCGCGTCGCCACCCCGGAAGACCCCGCGTCGTCGCGCTTCGGTGAGACCTTCTGGGAGTTCCTGCCCCGCAGCGTGTGGGGGAGTGCTCGCTCGGCGGTCAAGCTCGAAGCCACCCGCATCCGCCGGCTCGGCCGCAGCCCGTGGGACCCGCGGACCTGGCTGGGCAATGACGTCCTGAACGCATGGTTGATGACCGTCGTGCTGTTCGGCGTCCTCATCGCGGTGTTCGGCCCGGCGCTCATCCCGTTCCTGGTGATCCAGGCGGTGTTCGGCTTCTCGATGCTCGAGTCGGTCAACTACCTCGAGCACTACGGCCTGCTGCGCCAGAAGAACGAGAACGGCCGCTACGAGCGCTGCACCCCGGAGCACAGCTGGAACTCCGACCACCTGGTGACCAACCTCTTCCTCTACCACCTGCAGCGGCACAGCGACCACCACGCCAACCCCACCCGGCGTTACCAGACGCTGCGCAGCATGGACGGCGCTCCCGAGTTGCCCACCGGCTACGCCACCCTGATCGGCGTGACCTACCTGCCCTGGGTGTGGCGCAGGATGATGGACCACCGTGTGCTGGAGCACTACAACGGCGACATCACCAAGGTGAACATCGATCCGCGTCGCCGCGAGAAGATCCTCGCCCGGTATGGCGCAGGGGCTCAGGCATGAGTTCCTACAAGTGCCCGGTATGTGATTACGTGTACGACGAGGCCAAAGGTGCTGCCCGGGAAGGTTTCCCGGCCGGCACGGCCTGGGCCGACGTTCCCGACGAGTGGTGCTGTCCGGACTGCGGCGTTCGAGAGAAGGTCGACTTCGAGGCGATGGAGGTAAAACAGTGAGTGACGAGGCGTACAAGCTGTACATCTGTGTGCAGTGCGGATTCGAGTACGACGAAGCCAAGGGCTGGCCGGAAGACGGCATCGCGCCGGGCACCCGCTGGGACGACATTCCCGAGGACTGGAGCTGCCCGGACTGCGGCGCGGCCAAGTCCGACTTCGAGATGGTGGAAGTCGCGCGGGGGTGAGCACCCTCGCGTCGACTACGCTCGCGCGTGTGACGAGGCCTCGGGTTCCCTATCCCGAGGCCTCGCGTGCGCTTTTGCGGGATTCGGTGCTCGACGCCATGCGTGAGGAACTGCTGACCAAGGACTGGTCGGCGATCACGCTGTCCGATGTCGCCCGCACCGCCGGCATCAGCAGGCAGACCATCTACAACGAGTTCGGCTCCCGGCAGGGGCTGGCGCAGGGGTACGCCCTGCGGTTGGCCGACCGGCTGGTCGATGCCATCGACGACGCGATCACCTCGAACGTGGGCAACGTCAACGCCGCGTTCTCCGAGGGCTTCCGGATGTTCTTCACCGAGTCGGCAGCCGATCCGCTGGTGGTCTCGCTGCTGACCGGTGTGGCCAAGCCGGATCTGCTGCAGATGATCACCACCGACAGTGCCCCGATCATCACCCGGGCATCCGAGCGGCTCACCACTGCGTTCATCAACAGCTGGGTCGGGGCCAGCGACGAAGACGCCGGGGTGCTGGCCCGGGCGATCGTCCGGCTGGCGATGAGCTACATCTCCATGCCGCCGGAAGCCAACCACGACGTCGCCGCCGACCTAGCCCGTTTGATGACGCCGTTCGCCGAACGCTACGGTGTTATCGATATTCCCTAGCTGTCAGAGCGCCCACTGCGCGCCTGTCCCGCGAGCCCGCAGGCTGGGGATGTCGCCAGCGCGCGTCTGCGCGCACACCGGCAATGACGAATGAAGAGGGCTCTTACATGTCTGAACTGACTGCCGACACCCGCAACGGCATCGATTTCAAGGTCGCCGACCTGTCCCTGGCCGAGTTCGGCCGCAAGGAGATCCGGCTCGCTGAGCACGAGATGCCCGGCCTGATGTCGCTGCGCCGCGAATACGCCGACGTGCTGCCGCTCAAGGGTGCGCGCATCTCCGGTTCGCTGCACATGACCGTACAGACCGCCGTGCTCATCGAGACGCTGGTCGCGCTCGGTGCCGAGGTCCGCTGGGCCTCCTGCAACATCTTCTCCACCCAGGACCACGCAGCCGCGGCCGTCGTCGTCGGCCCGTACGGCACCCCCGAGGAGCCGCAGGGCACCCCGGTGTTCGCCTGGAAGGGCGAGACGCTGGAGGAGTACTGGTGGGCTGCCGAGCAGATGCTGACCTGGCCGGGTGAGCCCGCGAACATGATCCTCGACGACGGCGGCGACGCCACCATGATGGTGCTGCGCGGTGCCGAGTACGAGCGGGCCGGTGTGGTGCCGCCGATCGAGGACGACCACTCCGCGGAGTGGAAGGTCTTCCTGACCGTGCTGCGCGAGCGGTTCGAGACGGATAAGAACAAGTGGTCCACGATCGCCGAGTCGGTCAAGGGCGTCACCGAGGAGACCACCACCGGTGTGCTGCGCCTCTACCAGTTCGCCGCGGCGGGTGAGCTCGCTTTCCCGGCGATCAACGTCAACGACTCGGTGACCAAGAGCAAGTTCGACAACAAGTACGGCACCCGGCACTCGCTGATCGACGGCATCAACCGCGGCACCGACGTCCTCATCGGCGGTAAGAACGTGCTGATCTGCGGCTACGGCGACGTCGGCAAGGGCTGCGCGGAGTCCCTCAAGGGGCAGGGCGCCCGGGTAGCGGTCACCGAGATCGATCCGATCAACGCACTGCAGGCCCTGATGGAGGGCTTCGACGTGGTGACGGTCGAGGAGGCCATCGCCAACGCCGACATCGTCATCACCTCGACCGGCAACAAGGACATCATCACCCTCGATCACATGAAGGCGATGAAGGACAAGGCCATCCTGGGCAACATCGGCCACTTCGACAACGAGATCGACATGGCCGCCCTGGAGCGCTCCGGTGCCAAGCGGATCAACATCAAGCCGCAGGTCGACGAGTGGGTGTTCGACAGCGGCAAGTCGATCATCGTGCTGTCCGAAGGTCGGCTGCTCAACTTGGGCAATGCCACCGGACACCCGTCGTTCGTGATGAGCAACAGCTTCTCCAACCAGGTGATCGCCCAGATCGAACTGTGGACCAAGAACGACGAGTACGACAACGAGGTCTACCGGCTGCCCAAGCACCTCGACGAGAAGGTGGCCCGCATCCACGTCGAAGCCCTCGGTGGTTCGCTGACCAAGCTGACCAAGGACCAGGCCGAGTACATCGGCGTCGATGTCGAGGGCCCGTACAAGCCGGAGCACTACCGGTACTAGGCGCTATCGAAGCGGCGCACGGATCGGGGTCCAGATGGGACAACTCGATCTGTGCGCCGCCTCCATGTCGTAATCTCCCCCACATGAGATTGCGGTTGCTCGTTGTAATTGTCTGCGCCGCAACATTGTTCGCGCCGGTCGCGCATGCCGACCGCAATTGGGACCCGAACTACAACGAAGACCAATACACCGAGTTCTACACCCCGCCGAACCCGATTCCCCCTGCGCTGCAGCCGGGTGACGTGGTGCGCAGCGAGCCGTCGCGGCTGGTGCTCGAGCCGTCCGGACAGCTCGGCGCGATCATGGCCAGCGGCACCCGCGTCATGTACCGCAGTACCGACGGCCGGGGCCACCCCGACGTGGTCACCGGCACCTACTTCGAGCCTTTCAACGACTGGCCGGGCCGTGGGCCGCGGCCGCTGATCGTCTACGGTCCGGGCACCCAGGGGCAGGGCGATCAGTGCGCACCGTCGCGACAGTTCAACCAGGGCATCCACTGGGCGCCGTTCCTCGATTTCACGTTCAACTACGAGGAGATGTTCGTCGCGACCATGGTGGCCCGCGGCTTTGCCGTCTTCATGACCGACTACGAGGGCCTGGGCACCATCGGCGTGATGCACACCTACGTCAATCGGCTCTCCGAAGGCCACGCCATGCTCGACGGCGCGCGGGCGGCGATGCGACTGGCGAACACGTCACTGAATCCTCATGGGCCAGTGGCTTTCTGGGGTTATTCGCAAGGTGGCGGTGCGGCGGCCTCGGCGGCCGAGCTGGCCTCGGCCTACGCCCCCGAGGAACATGTCGTGGGTAGCTATGCCGGCGCCCCGCCCGCCGACCTCAAGGAGCTGTTCCCCTACGCCGACGGCAGTGCGCTGGTGGGCGTGGTCGGGTACGCGCTGAACTCGGTGATCGCCGCCTACCCCGAGCATGCCGACGAGATCCGGGCCACCCTGACCCCGCGGGGTGAGGATCTGCTGGCCAAGGTCGCCGACCAATGCATCGCCGAGACGGCGACCAAGTTCATGTTTCGGCACCTGCAGCCCTACTTCAACCGGGACATCACCGAACTGGTTAATTCCGAACCCTTTTCGAGCCTGTTCGACGAGCAGCGGATCGGCCGGCTCAAGCCGAACGCGCCGGTGCTGATCAACAGCAACCGCTACGACCCGTTGGTGCCATGGACGGCGGCCAACCAGCTCGGGCGCGGCTGGTGCGCGCAGGGGGCCGACGTCGAGTTCCGCACCAACGAGGAACCGCCGTTCCTGAACAAGATGGTGGTCAACCACGCCCTGCCGATGCTCGTCGACGGCGAGGCTGCGATGCAGTGGATCGCCGACCGGTTCAACGGCGAGCCGACCACACCGAACTGCGGACAGTTCTGATCTAGGCTCGCTGCGTGCTGATCGTCATCGAGGGCCTCGACGGGGCCGGCAAGCGCACGCTGACCCGCGGCTTGCAACAGGCCTTCGAAGCCGACGGCAGGTCGGTGACCACGCTGGCGTTCCCGCGCTACGGCGACTCGGTCCACGCCGATCTGGCCAGCGAGGCATTGCACGGCCGGCATGGCGATCTCGCCGAATCCGTCTACGCCATGGCGGTGCTGTTCGCACTGGACCGGGCCGCCGCTAAGGATCTGGTCGCGGATCTCGGCGCGCGCTACGACGTCGTCATCCTGGACCGTTACGTCGCCTCCAATGCCGCCTACAGCGCTGCGCGGCTGCACCAGGGTGCCTCGGGAGAGGTGGTGTCGTGGGTGGGTGACCTCGAATACGGGCGGTTCGCGCTGCCGCGGCCCGACCGGCAGCTGCTGCTCGACGCCTCCGTGGAGCTCGCCGCCCAGCGCGCCCGGCAGCGCGCTGAGCAGGAATCCGACCGCGCCCGGGACGCCTACGAGCGAGACGACGGGCTGCAGCAGCGCACCGGGGCCGTCTACGCCGAGTTGGCCGCCGCCAACTGGGGCGGTCCGTGGTCGGTGATCGCCCCCGACGTCGACCCGATTGAGCTCTCCCGGTCGTTGCACGCAGGCTAAATGTCGTGACGCGCCCGTGTGGTAGCCGGGGTTTGTCGCGATTCGGTGACACCATGGACACCATGAGGCAAAGGATTCTGGTTGTCGACGACGATCCGTCGCTGGCCGAGATGCTCACCATCGTGTTGCGGGGTGAGGGTTTCGACACCGCGGTCATCGGCGACGGTTCGCAGGCGCTGACGGCGGTGCGCGAGCTGCGCCCCGACCTGGTGTTGCTGGACCTCATGCTGCCCGGCATGAACGGTATCGACGTGTGCCGCGTGCTGCGCGCGGACTCCGGTGTGCCGATCGTGATGCTCACCGCCAAGACCGACACGGTCGACGTGGTGCTGGGCTTGGAGTCCGGCGCCGACGACTACGTGATGAAGCCCTTCAAGCCGAAGGAGCTGGTGGCGCGGGTGCGCGCACGGTTGCGTCGCAACGAGGACGAGCCGGCCGAGATGCTGTCGATCGCCGATATCGACATCGACGTGCCCGCACACAAGGTGACCCGCAACGGTGAGCAGATTTCGCTGACACCGCTGGAGTTCGACCTGCTGGTGGCGCTGGCACGCAAACCGCGCCAGGTGTTTACTCGAGATGTGCTGCTCGAACAGGTGTGGGGCTACCGTCACCCCGCGGACACCCGTTTGGTGAACGTGCATGTCCAGCGGTTGCGGGCCAAGGTCGAGAAGGACCCGGAGAACCCGCAGGTGGTGCTGACCGTTCGAGGAGTGGGATACAAGGCCGGCCCGCCGTGACGGTCAGGACGTCATGATTCGAGCTCGTGTTCGCGGTCCCTGGGGGCGTTCGGGCCCCCTGGTTCGGGGCACGAGCACGCTGAGCCGGGCCATCGCGCAGATCTGGCGCCGGTCGCTTCAGTTGCGTGTCGTCGTGCTGACGTTGGGTCTGTCGCTGGCCGTCATCCTGGTTCTCGGTTTCGTGCTGACCAGTCAGATCACCAACCGGGTGCTCGACGTGAAAGTGCATGCCGCCACCGAGGAGATCGACCGGGCGCGCAACACCGTCAGTGGCATCGTCAGCGGTGAAGAGGCGCGTTCCCTGGACAGCAGCCTGCAGCTGGCCCGCAACACCCTGATCTCCAAGACCGGCCAATCCTCGGGTGCCGCGCTGGCGGGCACGTTCGACGCGGTGCTGATGGTTCCCGGTGACGGGCCGCGGGCGGCGACGGCGGCAGGTCCCGTCGAGCAGATCCCGAAGTCCTTGCGAGACTTCGTCAAAGCCGGCCAGGTGAGCTACCAGTACTCGACCGTGCGGACCGAATCGTTCTCCGGGCCGGCGCTGCTGATCGGTACCCCGGTGCCGGCCAGGGTCCCGAATCTTGAGCTCTACCTGGTGTTCCCGCTCAACAGCGAGGAAAGCACCATCACCCTGGTACGCGGCACCATGGCCACCGGCGGTCTGGTGCTACTGGTGCTGCTGGCCGGGATCGCGCTGCTGATCTCGCGGCAGGTGGTGCTGCCGGTGCGGTCGGCGTCCCGGATCGCCGAGCGGTTCGCCGAAGGGCACCTGTCCGAGCGGATGCCGGTGCGCGGCGAGGACGATATGGCCCGTCTCGGGGTGTCGTTCAACGACATGGCCGAAAGCCTGCAGCGTCAGATCACTCAGCTCGAAGAGTTCGGTAACCTGCAGCGCCGCTTCACCTCCGACGTCAGCCACGAACTGCGCACACCGCTGACTACGGTGCGGATGGCCGCCGACCTGATCTATGACCACTCCGAGGAGCTCGACCCGGCGCTGAGGCGCTCCATCGAGCTGATGGTCAACGAGTTGGACCGGTTCGAGACGCTGCTCAACGATCTGCTGGAGATCTCCCGGCACGACGCCGGTGTCGCCGAGCTGTCAGTGGAGGCCGTCGACCTGCGCTCGACGGTCAACAAAGCGCTGGGCAATGTCGGGCATCTGGCCGATGACGCCGGTATCGAACTTCAGGTCGAACTGCCCGAGCAGGAAGTCATCGCCGAGGTGGATCCCCGCCGCGTCGAACGCATCCTGCGCAACCTGATCGCCAACGCGATCGACCATGCCGAACGCAAGCCGGTGCTGATCCGGATGGCCGCCGACGAGGACACCGTCGCCGTCACCGTCCGGGACTTCGGTGTCGGGTTGCGCCCGGGCGAGGAGAAGCTGGTGTTCAGCCGGTTCTGGCGCTCGGACCCGTCACGGGTGCGTCGCTCCGGCGGAACCGGGTTGGGGCTGGCCATCAGCATCGAAGACGCGCGGCTGCACCAGGGCCGGCTGGAGGCGTGGGGTGAACCCGGCAAGGGCGCCTGCTTCCGGCTGACCCTGCCCCTGGTGCGTGGCCACAAGGTGACCACCAGCCCGCTGCCGCTGAAACCCGTTGCCACGCCGCGCCTGGAGGGCCGCAAGGAGCAACGTCAACTCCGGCAGCGCGAACCCGCGCAGGAGAGCGTGTGACACGCCGGTTGCTGACCGCTGTTCTGGTCGGCCTGGTCGCCCTGATGATCGGTGGTTGTGCCGGCGTCCCGAATTCCTCAGCGCCGCAAGCGATCGGGACCGTCGAAAGGCCCCAGCCCAAGAGCCTGCCCAAACCCACCCCGGGCATGGACCCCGACCAGCTGTTGCGGGAATTCCTCAAGGCGACCGCCGACCCGGCCAACCGGCATCTGGCCGCGCGGCAGTTCCTCACCGAGTCGGCCTCCAGCGCGTGGGACGACCAGGGCAGCGCTCTGTTGATCGACAAGGTGGTGTTCATCGAAACCCGCACCGTGGACCGGGTTTCGGTGACCATGAAGGCTGACATCCTGGGCTCGCTGTCCGACATCGGGGTTTTCGAGACCGCTGACGGTCAACTGCCCGACCCCGGACCCATCGAGCTGGTCCAGACTGCCGACGGATGGCGCATCAACAAGCTGCCCAACGGTGTGTTCCTGGACTGGCAGCAGTTCCAGGCTACCTACAAGCGCAACACGCTGTACTTCGTCGATCCGACCGGCAAGACCGTCGTGCCCGACCCGCGCTACGTCGCGGTGTCCGACTCCGATCAGCTCGCCACCGAACTGGTGACCAAACTCATCGGCGGCCCACGGCCCGAGATGGCCAAGACGGTGCGCAACTTGATGGGCGCGCCGCTGAAGATGATCGGTCCGGTAAGCCGGGCCGACGGCGGGAAGACCGGCATCGGCAAGGGCTACGGCGGCGCACGCATCGAACTGGAGAACCTGACCACCACCGACCCGCACAGTCGGCAACTGCTTGCCGCACAGATCATTTGGACGCTGGCCCGTTCGGATATCAAGGGGCCGTATGTCATCAACGCTGACGGGGCCGCACTCGACGACCGGTTCGCCGACGGGTGGAGCACCACTGATGTGGCGGCCACCGACCCCGGTGTGGTGGACGGCGCCTCGGCGGGTGTGCACGCGTTGATCGGCGGGTCGATGGTGTCGCTGGACGGTCAGCGCGCCACCCCGGTGCCGGGGTCGTTCGGCTCGATGAACTCTCAGGTCTCGGCGTCGCTGTCGCGCACCGGGCGTGCCATCGCCTCGGTGGTGGCGCTGCGACCGGGCGCGCCGGACATGGCGTCGTCGTTGTGGATCGGACCCAATGGCGGTGCTGCTGCCCAGGCGACCGACTCGCGGTCGCTGACCCGGCCGTCGTGGGCGCTGGACGACGCGGTGTGGGTGGTGGTCGACGGCAACAGTGTGGTGCGGGTGATCCAGGAGGAGGCCTCCGGTCAACCCGCCCGCATCCCCGTCGATTCCGCAGCGGTGACCTCTAGATTCCCCGGCGCCATCACCGAGTTGCAGCTGTCCCGCGACGGCACCCGCGCCGCGATGGTGATCAATGGACAGGTGATCCTCGCCGGCGTGGAGCAGACGCCGGTCGGCGAGTTCGCGCTGACCTATCCGCGCCGACTGGGCTTCGGTCTGGGAGCGTCGGTGGTGTCGCTGTCCTGGCGCACCGGTGACGACATGGTGGTCACCCGCACCGACCCGGCTCATCCGGTGTCGTATGTGAACCTCGACGGGGTGAACTCCGACGGGCCCAGCGGCAATGTGTCGATGCCGGTGACCGCGGTGGCCGCGAATCCGGCGGCGGTGTACGTCTCCGATGCCCGCGGTGTGCTGCAACTGTCCGGAACGAATGGCGAGAACGGCCAAACCTGGTCGGATGTCCGGCCTTTCATGGTGGGCGGTGCCGTCCCGGTGTTGCCGGGCTGACGGAGTACAACTGTCGCGCGACGGCGGAACGTTCCCTGTCGTGGCTGCTGTTGCGTAGCGGTATCGTTCATTCCTGCAGATCAGCTGGGTGAATTGTGGTAACGACGCCCAGGCGCTAGCGTTTGCTCCATGAGTGGGGATAATGGCGTCTTGAAGGTGGACCCTGCGGCCCTGCGTGGGGTGTGTGAGGCCCTGACCGCCGGGGCGCAGCATCTGCAGGCGGGTCTGCGCAGCCTGGACACCGATGCCCAGCAGGTGCTCGGCACGTGGGAAGGATCAGCGGGGACGTCGTACGGTGCTGCCTGGCGGCAATGGCACGACGGCTCGCTCAAGGTGCAGCAGGCTTTGGCGACGATTGCTGAGCGGCTCGGCCAGGCAGGACAGGCGTTCGACGCTCATGAGCAGGCCGCGGCGACACAGCTGGGGAGCGTGCATCGTGGCTGAGGCATTCGCCGTCGATCTCGACGGGCTCGCCGACCTCATCGAGCGCATGGCCGAGTACCAACGAGTGGTCGACTCCATGTTGGAGGAGTGCGATGTCGTGGTGGCGCAACTGCACACGCAGTGGGAGGGGGTTGCCAGCGAGTCGCATGCCGCTGTGCATCAGCAGTGGAAGGAGGGAGCCGACCTGATGCGGCACGCGCTGGCGCAGCTGCGTTCGGCAGGTTCACATGCCCACACGTCCTACACCGGCGCGGTCGAGGCGAATCTGAAGATCTGGGGCTGACATGATCCCCGTGGGGATTCGGCATTATGGGTGAGCCGTTACGGGTGGATCCTGCGGCGCTCTCCGGTGCGGGCTCGTCGGTCGCGGGACTCAGTGCTGGCGTTGAGGCGGCGGTGAGTTCGTTGACCGCGGCGTACAACGCTGACACGGGCCAGGATGCGGCGGGAGCCGCTTTCGGATTGGCCTACCAGGACTCTGCCAAGGCGTTGGTCTCGGCGGTGGCCAAAGGTGTCAACGCGTTGCGGCACGTTGGTTATCTGATCCAAGGCTCGGCGGCCATCTATTCGCGTGCCGAAGCCGCGGCCGATATCAGCGGCGCGGCATCGCCTTTGCCGCTACCAGTCGAGCCGCCGGCGTATGCGGCGCCCGGCCGCACACCAGATGTCAACGGACCCGGTCAAATTGCGCCGATATTGTGGTATCTGGTCGAGGCCCTGGTGGGGGATGTGTGGCCGAACGGTGAGCCGAGCGAGCTCAGAGCTGCCGCTGCTGCGTGGAACGCCTTTGCCGCGCCGTTGAATGCGGTGACCGGTCAGAATGCGGGTGCCACCGCCACTATTGGCGCTCAGCAGATGCCCGCCAGAGAGCGGATGCAAACCGCGGTGCACGAAATAGGCACCGCGATGGCATCTTTGGCTGGCGAGGCCCAACAGCTGGCGAACCAGCTGAGCAGCTTCGCATCCGACGTCGAAGCAACGCAGAACGCAATTCGTGACCTGCTGAACAAGCTCGCCTCAGTGGTGGGATCGATCTTCGACAAGGGCATCCTCGGCACCGTTATCGAGCTGGTCACCGATGACGCCGAAGAGAAGATCCGCGAGGTTGCCAACGACATCAAGGCGGTCGTCGCCAACCACAAGAGGCAGTCGGCGGCGCGCAAGGATCTGTTGGCGCAATTGGTCAACGGGATCACGAACTACTCGCGCGCCATAGAGATTCTGCTACGGGTGGAGATGGTCAACTACCTCGGCGAGGACGCTGGCCGGGTCGCGGCCAACATCACCGACGCCTTCACTGACACCATGACCGGCGTTGGACTGCAAGCCATTAATGCCGTCGGCGGACTGGCGACGGGCTTCGACCCCATCGGTGACCCGAAGGGCACGTGGGAGACGATCGAAGGCTTGGGTAGGCAGGCGCTGACCCTCAATCCAATGACCGCACCTGTAGCGTTCGCCACCGACCCGCACGGTTCTATTGACATCGTCAAGGACCTCACGCATTTCGACGACATCGTCACCAGCGACCGTCCTTTCCTTGGCGTTGGCAAATTGGGGTTCGACGTCGCCACGATAGGGGTCCCCGGCGGATCAGCTGCCAAGGCGGGTGCGGCTGCGCGGGCAGCAGAAAGAGCCGCTGCACGTGGCGAATTGCCTACCACTGAACGGGTTGAGATTGATTCACCCGGGATGCGCCCCGCGGCAGGTGATGTGAACGCAGTTGAGCAAGGTGCCGACGGGGTCACCGCGAAACTCGACGAGCTGAACAAGACGACTCTCGACAGCGGCCAGTCGCCCGCCGGCAGCCCCGGCCCGCTACCGAAATCCCCAGAACCCGGCGGTCCGCTGGCACCGCGTGACCCTGTGCCGAGCGATTCCGGCCCAGGACCAACGGGTGGGAGGCCGACGTCCGCGCCGACATCGGCTGATCCGGTGCCCTCTCCGGTCACGCACGCTGCTGACGGTAACTCTGCGCCGAAGGGTGAAGTCCATTCTGCGCCAGGAGTTTCCGAGGGGGCCACATCGCCGGCGGGTGCGCCGGGTTCGGGCCACGCCGAGGCCGGCCAGCCAGCCCCGGCTGGTTCTCCAGCCGAAGGTTCGCTAGGTGGCGCGAGCAGTCACAGCTCCGACGCCACGGCGTCAGCGGGCGGCGCCCCTGGTGACCGGGTTCCCGCGTTGGTGGGAGCGCACGGGGCCGAGGGCGCAGCCGATGGAGCGGGGCATGGTCCGCATCTTGGCGTGGGTGGTGGAGGTTCTCATGGGGGGTCTGCAGAACACGGGGGCGGTGGGGGAGACCATGGCCACGGGGGAGGTCATGGAGAGCCGCCCAACCACGGCCCTCGCGATGGCAATAGCGGTTCAGACGGTCATGGGCCTGGACCCGATGTCGCTACGGGTGGTGATGCCGCCGGTGGACGCGACCTGCTTCGGGCCCACGAGGCTGGGGAACATTGGACGCCCGTTGACAATGGACCTGACAATCCTCACTATGGCGAGCCACTCGAACATCCGGGTAGCTCTCCTGATCCGGCACCGATCACCGACGTCAATCGCGACACGTGGCGACTCTTCGAACATCCCGACGAGCTCTACGGCCATGATGCCAATGGTCACGCTCTGACCAAAGAGCAATATGATGCGCGGTACCGTGAGCTGCAACCTAATGGCGAGGTATGGGATAACTACCCACCGAATACGGGCGCAGCGGCCGATACACGCGTGCGCTTCAGCTCGATTCGCGCGGTTATTGAGCACTTCGGATCGAAGTTGGATCGGATTGGGTGGCCGGGAGGTGAATACCTGGGAATTATGGAGAACGGTGTTCCCGCGGCCTTTGAGGCTCGGGGTTTACCGATCGGTTCACTAGATAAGCCGTATTATCAATACACATTGACTGGGTTACTACCAGATGGATGGTCGGTAGAAGTGTCAGAAATCGCGCCCGCATTCGGCCGCGATGGTGGTGGAATGCAACTTGTTTTTTTTAACAGCAGAGGTGTGGCTGTAAGCGTCGAAGATCTGATCAAAGGCAAGGTGTTGGAATGATGGTCCCTGAGATCTCTGGAGCGTTGATTGATTGGGCGTCGAACGCAGGTATGAGCTATTCCATCTTCGAATCGGATGGTGCCGCCTGCTTTGCTAATGCTGGTGGTGAGTACCGCTATTACATACGGGAGAGTGTCGCGGATTCTGGGTGGTACACGGTGACCAAGGCTTCTCGCAATGACCCAGAGTGGCTTGTCTTTTCCGCAAGTGATTTGGCTGTTGTGGAAAAATACTTCTGGGCTACTTTCGGGGCTGATATTCGCACAGTACAGCGACTGCCGCGCGTGGAATTTCCCACCGAGTCGGAAGATGTCGCGGATGGTTTCTCGGTCAAACCGTCAGGTCAAGGAGAATCGGTTTTGGTCGATGGCGCCGGTAAGCCTGTTATTCGTGCTGGCGGGGACGACATCACTGACATCTTCTTGCTTGTGATGATGTCCTATTGTTTGGGTGCTTCTGTAGCCGACTTGAAGTGCTCGTTCACTGATCCGCAGGGAAGGCCGATATTTCCGATTCGGCCGGTGCGAGATTGAACGGTAAGCCCTGATGCGAAAGAAGAAAATCCCTGTTTGGCGCGCTCTTGGAAGCGGTCACGTTGCTGGTCAAACGCCGAACACGTCAGCACTGAGCTTCTAGCTTGTACTTTATGAGGTATCGATGACGGCAATTGACTTTCGTGACGCGCATTTGAAAGCGCTGGCGGCAATCGAAGAAATGGCATCCGAGCAAGGGCTGGGTTCGCTTGTGATACTCGATCAGTTAGTTGTCGAGACGCCCGAAGCTTGGTATTTCCCCTATGACTCAGAAGCTTTTGTTGTGCGCGGTGAGATTTCCGAGGCTCTGGCCGGGAACCTGCCAGTGAGAGTGGCGAGGGACGGCACTAGCGTTCGATTCGAACAGCCAGGAGGCTGATCGACAACGCAGCGGCGGCACTTGTCAGGTTTCGCTTCCCCAAATGTGACCCCCGTCACACCCTCTCTCAACCTCGCAGCGAATCACCTAGCTAAGCTAAATTTCTCGGCCTACCGTGTCCGTATACGGGACGACGAGGAGGTCAACATGAGCCCGTTGATGACATCGGTGGACATGATTCGTTACGCGATCGGCGACCAGGTGCGCGAACTCGGCGGCAACGACGAGATGGTGGACCAGATCGCCACCTCCGCCGCCTACGCCGTGTGGATCGGCGCTGCCGCCGACGTTGAGCGGCGCTCGGCCGGACTGTAAATCTGTCGCACCAGATCTGTCGCACCCCGGCGGCACACTGGCGACCATGCTCGACCTGGTCCTGCCGCTGGAGTGCGGCGGTTGCGGCGCACCGTCGACCAGCTGGTGTGACGGCTGCGCCGCGGCCCTGCAGGTCAAGCCCGACGAGCCGCATCTGGTCACCCCGCGCGTCGATCCCGAGGTGCCCGTCTTCGCCCTTGGTCGCTATGCCGGCGCCCGCCGCCAAGCCATCGTCGCGCTCAAGGAACACGGCCGCCGTGACCTGACCGCGCCGCTGGCGCGCGCCGTCGCCGTCGGCCTTCACCACCTGATCGGCTGGGGCGTTCTCGACACCCCGATCACCGTCGTCCCCGCACCCACCCGTGCCTCAGCGGCCCGCCGGCGCGGCGGTGACCCGGTCGCCCAGATCGCCAACGTCGCCACCCGCAACCACCCGGGCATCACCGTCCTGAGCGCCCTGCGGACCAAGGCCCTCGTCCGCGATTCGGTCGGACTCAGCAGCGCCGCGCGCGAAGACAACTTGCGCGGCCGCGTCCGCCTCACCCGTCCTGTCGCCGGACCCGTCGTGCTGATCGACGACATCATCACCACGGGAGCGACCGCCCGGGAAGCCGTGCGCACCCTGCAGGCCGCCGGGGCGCACGTGACGGCTGTGCTCACCCTCGCGCACGCCTGACCTTCCAATGTCCTTGGTCCTTGTAACGAAGGTCCTAAGAACTGAAAACAGGTGCGTCAAAAGGTGGCACCACCCAGTGAACACGGACTACCGTCGGGGCCAACACACCGTGAACACATCACGGGGCGGCCGAGCAGTCGGCCCGCCACTTCGCCGCAACGGTAGGAGGTGATTTCTTCGACCTCTGGCGCCGGCGGGCGAGATTTCGTCATTCTCCTGTCCGGCGCAGTCATCGATGACAGGCCGGGCACGCTCGCTGCGTGCAACCCGTAACAGAAACGAGTTGTGAAGCATGTCAATCCAATCCGTGAATGAAGATCAGCTGACCGACACCGACGAAACCTCCGAAGCAGGACCCCGCGCCGACGTCCAGGTGACGGGCCGCAACGTCGAGGTTCCCGACCACTACCGCGTGTACGTCGCCGCCAAGCTCGCCCGCCTCGAGCGGTTCGATCGCTCCATCTACCGCTTCGATGTCGAGCTCGAGCACGAGCGCAACCGCCGCCAACGCAAGAACTGTCAGCATGTCGAGATCACCGCGCGCGGACGCGGCCCCGTCGTCCGTGGCGAAGCCTGCGCCGAGAGCTTCTACGGAGCCTTCGAGGCGGCCGTCCACAAGCTCGAGAACCGGCTGCGCCGTAGCAAGGACCGGCGCAAGGTGCACTACGGCGACAAGACCCCCGTCTCGCTGCACGAGGCCACCGCCGTCATCGACGCGTCCGCCGCGTTCACGCCGAAGGCCGACAGTGCCGCCGCCGTCGAGGAGATCGCGGTCGACGACCACGAGCCCGGCCGCATCGTGCGCACCAAGGACCACCCGGCCACGCCGATGACCGTCGACGACGCGCTCTACGAGATGGAGCTCGTCGGGCACGACTTCTTCTTGTTCCACGACAAGGAGAGCGACCGCCCTTCGGTCGTCTACCGTCGGCACGCCTATGACTACGGGTTGATCCGGCTCGCGTAGGCCGCCCGGTCCAGGCTGACGGGGACCCAACAGCGCTTCACCTAGGATGGAGGGCGCTCACGCCTCCAATCCACGAGGGAACATACTGTGCTGTCGAAGTTACTGCGCCTTGGTGAAGGTCGCATGGTCAAGCGCCTCAAGGGGGTGGCTGACTATGTCAACACCTTGTCCGACGACGTAGAGAAGCTCTCCGACGCCGAGCTTCGGTCCAAGACCGACGAGTTCAAGAAGCGCTATGCCGGCGGCGAAAGCCTCGATGAGCTGCTGCCCGAGGCTTTCGCCGTGGCCCGTGAGGCCGCGTGGCGGGTGTTGTCCCAACGGCACTTCGACGTCCAGATCATGGGCGGTGCAGCCCTGCACTTCGGCAACGTCGCCGAGATGAAGACCGGTGAGGGCAAGACCCTGACCTGTGTGCTGCCCGCCTACCTCAATGCGATCTCCGGTGAGGGCGTCCACGTCGTCACGGTCAACGACTACCTGGCCAAGCGCGACAGCGAGTGGATGGGCCGGGTGCACCGCTTCCTGGGCCTGGACGTGGGCGTGATCCTGGCCCAGATGACGCCCGACGAGCGGCGCGCGGCCTACGCCGCGGACATCACCTACGGCACCAACAACGAGTTCGGCTTCGATTACCTGCGCGACAACATGGCGCACTCGCTCGACGACCTGGTGCAGCGCGGCCACAACTACGCCATCGTCGACGAGGTCGACTCCATCCTGATCGACGAGGCCCGGACCCCGCTGATCATCTCCGGCCCGGCCGACGGCGCTTCGCACTGGTACACCGAGTTCGCCCGGATCGTCCCGCTCATGGAGAAGGACACCCACTACGAGGTCGACATCCGCAAGCGCACCATCGGCGTGCACGAGCTGGGCGTGGAGTTCGTCGAAGACCAGCTCGGCATCGACAACCTCTACGAGGCCGCCAACTCGCCCCTGGTCAGCTACCTCAACAATGCGCTGAAGGCCAAGGAGCTCTTCCAGCTCGACAAGGACTACATCGTCCGCAACGGCGAGGTCCTCATCGTCGACGAGTTCACCGGCCGCGTGCTGATGGGCCGCCGCTACAACGAGGGCATGCACCAGGCCATCGAGGCCAAGGAGCGCGTCGAGATCAAGGCCGAGAACCAGACGCTGGCCACGATCACCCTGCAGAACTACTTCCGCCTCTACGACAAGCTCTCCGGGATGACCGGTACGGCCGAGACCGAGGCTGCCGAGCTGCACGAGATCTACAAGCTCGGTGTGGTTCAGATCCCGACCAACCGCTCGATGGTCCGCAAGGATCAGACCGACCTCATCTACAAGACCGAGGAAGCCAAGTACATCGCCGTCGTCGACGACGTCGTGGAGCGCTACGAGAAGGGCCAGCCGGTCCTGATCGGCACCACCAGCGTCGAGCGCTCCGAGTACCTGTCGCGCCAGTTCCAGAAGCGGCGCGTTCCGCACAACGTCCTCAACGCGAAGTACCACGAGCAGGAAGCGGCGATCATCGCCGAAGCCGGCCGTCGCGGCGCGATCACGGTGGCCACCAACATGGCCGGCCGCGGTACCGACATCGTGCTCGGCGGCAACGTCGACTTCCTCCTCGACAAGCGGCTGCGTGACCGCGGCCTGGACCCGGTCGAGACCCCGGACGAGTACGAGGCCGCTTGGCACGAGGAGCTGCCCAAGGTCAAGGCCGAGGCGGCCGAGGAAGCCGAGTCCGTTATCGAGGCCGGTGGCCTCTACGTGCTGGGCACCGAGCGGCACGAGTCCCGCCGTATCGACAACCAGCTGCGCGGCCGCTCGGGCCGCCAGGGTGACCCCGGTGAGTCCCGGTTCTACCTGTCGCTCGGCGACGAGCTCATGCGGCGCTTCAACGGCGCCACGCTGGAGTCGCTGCTGACCCGGCTCAACCTGCCCGACGACGTGCCGATCGAGGCCAAGATGGTCACCCGCGCCATCAAGAGCGCACAGACCCAGGTCGAGCAGCAGAACTTCGAGATCCGCAAGAACGTCCTCAAGTACGACGAGGTGATGAACCAGCAGCGCAAGGTCATCTACGAGGAGCGCCGCCGGATCCTGGAGGGCGAGAACCTGCAGCAGCAGGCTCACGACATGCTCGTCGACGTGGTCACCGCCTACGTCGACGGCGCCACCGCCGAGGGCTACTCGGAGGACTGGGACCTCGAACAGCTGTGGGCCGCCCTCAAGCAGCTCTACCCGGTGGGCATCGACCATCATGACCTGATCGACTCTGACGCCATCGGCGAGCCGGGGGAGCTCACCCGTGAGGAGCTGCTCGACGCCCTCATCGAGGACGCCGAAAAGGCTTATGCCGCGCGCGAAGCCGAGATCGAGGCCCTCGCCGGAGAAGGCGCGATGCGCCAACTCGAGCGCAACGTGTTGCTCAACGTGATCGACCGCAAGTGGCGCGAGCACCTCTACGAGATGGACTACCTCAAGGAGGGCATCGGCCTGCGCGCGATGGCCCAGCGCGATCCGCTGGTCGAATACCAGCGTGAGGGCTACGACATGTTCGTCGGCATGCTCGAGGGCCTCAAAGAGGAGTCGGTGGGCTTCCTGTTCAACG
Organism: Mycolicibacterium anyangense; assembly: GCF_010731855.1. Classification (NCBI taxonomy): domain Bacteria; kingdom Bacillati; phylum Actinomycetota; class Actinomycetes; order Mycobacteriales; family Mycobacteriaceae; genus Mycobacterium; species Mycolicibacterium anyangense. The sequence goes on from NZ_AP022620.1 coordinate 5,558,946, forward strand.
TCCAGGTCGAGGCCGTGCCCCAGGCGCCGTCAGTGGCCCCGGTCCAGGTCCCCGAGGGGCTGGCCAACCTGGGCGCCGCCGAGCCGGAGGCCGACGGGCGTCACGCGGCACCGGCCTTGCGCGCCAAAGGGATTGACGACGAGGACTCACGTCAGCTCACCTACACGGGTCCGGCTGAGGACGGCTCGGCGGAGATCAAGCGCAACGGCGGTGGTAAGCACGCTGCGGCGACCGGCGGCACCCGCAAGGAGCGCCGCGAAGCGGCTCGGCAACGTGCCAAGGACTCCAAGACCCTGCGACGGGGCTAAGGATGAACTGAACGCCCCATCGGGGCGTTCAGTTCATGTTCCACGGTTCGCCATAGGTGGTGACGCTGTCCCCGGCCTTGGAGAGCAGGCGGGCGAACGGGCGCAGCAGTAGGCCGCCGGCTGCGCCGGTGACGGTGCCATGCGCATTCGATACCGCGACAGAGCCTTCGGCGCCCCGGACGTCAACGGTGAAGGTGTTGACTTCCTGGATTCCGGGGCCGTTGCCCAAGTTGGCCGCGATCGATACGCCCGGAAGCAGATTGGGCGTGATCACCGACCCCAGCGGATTGAAGTTCTGGGGCGCGATCGATGCCTTGTCGAGCAGCACATTGGGCGTCGTGTACTTGAAGTTGATGCCAACCCCCAGCGACCACGGGAAGCCGACCTGGTACCCGAGCTGCATGGTGCCGGTGAATTGGTCGGCGCCGTCGCCGGTCACGGTGTACGAGGCCTTGCCCGAGTGGAACCACTCGCGGGTCAACCGGTTTCGGTCCAGTGGCGCAACACCGTTGAGGAAGGTGTCCAGCTGTTCGATGGTCAACGTCCGGCCCTTGCCGTCGACGATGCTGTACTGGTTGTCCAGGCCCGCATGGGAGACACCGGCGGCACAGGTCAGTCCGGCGGCCACCGATGCCACGAGTGTCAACAGAGAACCCAGGATCTTCATACCCACCTCGACGGATAGCGGCCAACCACGGACCCACCCAGCCTGATGGGTCGCGCGTGAGGCCGATATCCGCCGACAGGCCGCAGTTGGCCGCCGAGTGGCTGAACTGCGGTGGCGTTACTGGTTCGGGATGTGCATGGCGCTGACCAGATTGCGGTAGAGGCCGTCGGTTGCCAGCAGCTCGGTGTGTGTGCCCTGTGCCCGAATGCGGCCGTCCTGCATCACCACGATCGTGTCGGCATCGACCACCGTCGACAGGCGATGTGCGACGGTGACGACAGCCTGCACGCGTGCCCGCAGCCGAATGCAGTCGTGGATCGCCGCCTCGCTGAGGCCGTCGACGTGTGCGGTGGCCTCGTCGAGTACCAGCACCTCGGAGGGCTCGATGATGGCCCGGGCCAGCGCGATGCGTTGGCGCTGTCCGGTCGAGATCGTCGAGGAGCTCAAGTCGGTGTCCAATCCGTGTTCGAACCCGGCGATGTCGTCGGCCAGGCGGACCTCGTCGAGCACGCGGCGCAACTGATGCTCGGTGGCCGCTCCGGCACTGTAGAGCAGGTTGTCCCGAATGGTGCCCGGCAGGATGGGCGTCTCCTGCTCCACGAACGACAGTCGACGCCGGATCTGGTCATGGCTGGCCGCCGAGTAGGGCTGGCCGCCGAAGAACAGTTCCCCGCGTTCGGGCTCGAGGAATCGCATGATGAGAGACAACACCGTCGTCTTTCCGGCCCCGGACGGGCCGACGATCGCGACATGCCCGTGCGCCGGAACGGTGAGGTTCAGGTCGTGAACGGTCGGCGCGAGTCCGTCGTAACCAGCTGTGACACAACGGAGTTCGAGAGCGGGTGGTTGGGCGGGCGTCCCGCCCGAGGTGCGGGTGTCCGACACCACATCCGATTCCGCCTCGAGCTGCTCGACCTCACGGATGCGGCCGGCGGCGGCCACCCCGGTCTGCAGGGTCGTCATGTTGGTCGACAGTTCGGTCACCGGATCCATCAGCCCGAAGGCGTACAGCAGGAAGGCGACCAGGCTGGACAGCTCCATCGCCCCGTTGCTCACCCGCCATGCGCCCACCGTCAGGATCATGATGATGGACAGATCAACTCCCGCCCATGCGATCGTCTCGGCGATCGCTTCTCGGCGCACTGCGCGGATGTTGTGTTCATTTGCGGCCCTGGCAGATTCGATGATCTGGTCGGCTTGGCGGCGTTCGGCGCGGCTGGCCTTGACCGTGCGGATGGCGCGCAACGTCGCTTCCAGCGCGCCGCCCACTCGGCCCAGGTGGTGTTGGGCGGTCTGCCGCTCGTCGGCGACGCCGGGCATGAGGACTCCGAAGAGCACCGACACCACCGCGATCGCGCCGAGGGTCGCCGCCAGTAACGGCAGGTCCAGCACCGCCATCAGCACCAGGGTGCCGATCAGCATGATCACTCCGTTGATGAGTCCGATCACGCTGGTGGAAGCCGCTTCGTGCAGCAGAACGGAGTCCGAGGTGACCCGGGTGACCAGTTCGCCGACCGGGCGTTTGGTGACCGCCTGGACGGTGGCGCGCAGCATGCGGTCCACCATCGTGGCCCGTGCGTCGAGCACGATTCGTTCGCCGATCGAACCGAGCAGGATCCGCTGCCAGCAGCGAACCGAGGCGCTGAGAACCAGAAGGGCGACCAGGGCGGCGACCGGAATGATGAGCGAGGCGTGATCGCCCATGCTGTCCAGCACCGCCTTGGTGATCATCGGGGTGGCCAGACCCGCCGCCGAGCCGATCAGGCCCAGCACCGCACCGCCGGCCAGCGCGCGGCGATGCGGGGATGCGAACGACCAGAGCAGCCGCAGGCGCGCGGCTCCCGACCCGCGGCGGGTCACCGCGGTAGGGGTGTCGGGCATGGGGACGGACTCCTTTTCGATGCGGGCATCAGCGCTGCGATGGCCCACCGGGGCTTACGTCGAGCTGATGAGATTGACACGTCGTGCCAGCCAGGGAAGCTCCGCGGCCAGCCCCGCCGAGAAGACGCGCCAGTCATGGGCGCCCGGGAGTTCGGTGAGGTGACTCTGCATCCCTGCGGCCGCGGTGGCGTCGTGGACCCGAGCTGCGTCGGGGCGGGTGTCGTGGTCGGCATCGCCGACCACGATGGCCGCCGCGCTGTCAGGGTAGCGACGAAACTTCAGCAGATCCAACGGATTTACCCGACGGAACGCTGCGTCGTCACCGCCGAAGGCGGCGGTCACGGTGGCGCGCCGATCACCGAGCGTCGGTTCGGCTGATCCCGCGATATCGATGATGGTGGGGTACACCTCGGCGTGGTTGGTACCGAGCTGCAGGGCGCAGGTGCCGCCGTAGGAGGCGCCGGCGACCGCCCACGCCACGGGTCGCGGGTCGACGCTGAGGTGGGATTTGATCCAGGCCGGGACGTCGACCGACAGGTAGGTGTCGACGTTACCCAGCGCGGAATTCAGGCAGAGCGGGTCGTTGAACGGCCCACCCGTCGGGTCTGGCACCACCACGATCGGCGCCAGTCCGCGATGCGCGGCAGCGAAGTCGTCCATGATGTGCATCAGCTTGCCCGCGCCTATCCAGTCCTGTGGTGTCCCCGGCTGTCCGGTGAGCAGCACCAGCACGGGCAGCCGTGGCGGGATGTCGCCGAAGTAGGCTGGTGGCAGATAGATCTTGGCCTTTCGGGCGACGAAATGTGATGTGGTGCCCGGGATTTCGGCGGACGTCAGCTTTCCCCGTGCGGGGAGGCTGGCCGGCGGAGTCCAGTTCCGTTCCAGCGGGCCCGGTGTGGGACCCGTCAAAGCCAGCGTTCGCAGTGTGGGCAGGGCCATGTCGTCGGGGCGGGCGATCCCCAGTGCATCGCGGGCCGTTGGGTAGGCGCCGAATACGGCGTTGATCTGATTGGCGCAGGCGGCCAACACGACGACGGTCGTCACGACCAATCCCGATCGGACCGGCCAGCGTTCGGCGGATACGGCAAGCGAGGCGGCCAGGCACAGCGTGAAGACGCCCGCGCCGGCCCACAGCAGGACGGCCGCGGGAATGCGATCCGGGAACAACTGCCACACGTTGCGCGCCAACTCGTCACCGGCGAGTGTCACGGCGGCCGCGACGGTCAGGTAGGTGGCGCCCGCCAACGTCTTGGTCAGCGGGCGTGCGCTGCCGGACAGCATCCGCACGAGGAGCCAGGTGGCGGCCACGATGGCCCCGATCTGCAGCAGCCGGGGAAGCGGGCCGGATAACAACGGCCAGTCCAGCATGTGTACTCGTCTCCCGCGTCGCTCGGCATGGGGCTGCTGCCCACCCGTATCTGTCGATGATCGGTGGCGGCCGACCGCGCGCCCATCCACCGACCGGCCAGATCGGCCAGTCACTCGCCTGGTAGTCGGCGCGCGGCCCGGACGATCGGCTGGTAGTCAACGGCCAGGTGACTGGAGTTGGCCGCCTGGTCTCGCTGGGAGGGTGCCGGACAATAAGCTCGAACAGGTGACCCTGGCAGGTTGGGCAGGTAGACGGGAGAAGTCGGGTGTTGAAAGTCGTCATCGTCGATGACGAGGCGCTGATCCGGTCCGGATTCGAGTTGATCCTGTCCGCCATCGACGACATCGAGGTGACTGCCACCTGCGACGGGATCCATGCCGTCCGGGTCATCACCGAGCACCAGCCCGATGTCGTCCTGCTTGATATCCGGATGCCGGGCAAGGACGGCCTCGGGGTGCTCGCCGAGCTGCAACAGTTGCCGTCGACGCCGACCGTGGCGGTGCTGACCACCTTCGACGCCGACGAGTACATCGCCACCGCCTTGCGGCTGGGGGCGTCGGGTTTCCTGCTCAAGGACACCGACCCGGAGCAACTCCCGCATCTGGTGCGCAGTCTTGCCGCCGGCGGGTTGGTGCTTTCGGACAAGATCAGCCCCAAGGTGATCGCCGGCTACCTCGGTGACCGACCGGACGAAGCCGCCGTCCAGATCATCGGCGGACTCTCCGAGCGAGAGGGGCAGGTGTTGCGACTCCTGGCGCGGGGCCGGTCCAATGGTGAGATCGCGTCGTCTTTGTATTCGAGTGTGGGAACGGTGAAGGACCAAGTCAGTTCGATCCTGTCCAAACTGGGCGTCAAGTCCCGGGTCGAGGCGGCCATCATCGCCCAGCGCGCACGACTGCTCGACGAGCCGTGTTGAGGATCCCGCTGGCTCCCGTGACACGGCGGGTGCTCTCCGAAGTGGGGCTGTTCGCACTGGCCATCGGCGACGCCGTGGGGTCCTGCCTGCCCGACGAGCCCGTCCGGCACTGGGTGTTGGCCGGCATTGCCGTGTCCAGCCTGGTGATCCGTCGCCGGGCGCCCTATCTCGCGCTGGCGCTCGCGCTGCCCGCGGTCGCAACCGACTCCGCGGTGATCGCGGCGATGATCGCGCTCTACACCATCGGTGAGCGCCGCCCGTCCAAGGTCGGCATCGCCGTGGGCTGCGCGGCGTTCTTCGTCTGTTACACCGCGTTGTGGGATCAGTCCTATTCAGGTGTCGACACCCTGTTGAACCTGGTGTACGCCGTCATCTTCTCCACCGCGCCGATCTGGCTGGGGATGTTGATCACCGCGCGGTCCGAGCTGTCCGAGAAGCTGGCTGAGGTGGAGCGGGTTCGCCGGCACGAGGAGGAGTTGGTGGTCGAGCGGGCGCTGGCCGGCGAACGGGCCGCACTTGCCCGCGAGATGCACGATGTGGTGTCCCATCAGGTGAGTCTCATTGCCGTGCAGGCCGGCGCGCTGCAGGTCACGGCTCCCGATCAAGCCTCCATAGAGGCAGCGCGCACGATCCGGATGCTGAGCGTGCGCACCCTCGACGAGTTACGGGAAATGGTCGGGGTGCTGCGGCCCTCGGGGGAGCCGGGGGTGGACCTCACGCCTCAGCCGGGGCTCGACGACATCGCGGCCCTGGTGGCGTCATCGCGGGTTCCGACCAGGATCGACACCGTCGACCGTCTCGGCAGCGCACCCCCGGCGCCGGTCCAGCGCGCTGTCTATCGCGCGGTGCAGGAAGGCCTGACCAACATCGCCAAGCATGCGCCAGGGGCCAGCGCGACACTGACGTTGCGCATCGACCCGAGCCAGGTGGACCTGTCGCTGACCAACACCAAGCCCACCCGGGCGCCCGAGCAACTGCCCAGTTCCCAACACGGACTGCTCGGCCTGCGCGAGCGTGCCGAGCTGTTGGGTGGCGGGTTGTCCGCCGGTAGCTGCAGCGATGGCGGCTACCGCTTGTCGATGACGCTGCCGATCCACAGCTGAGCCCGTCAGCCGATGTGCAGTGCGACCACCTGCCAGCGTGGGCCGGTCGGTGTCGGGACTTGCTGCACCCGGGCGGCGATCGCGTGGACCCGCTCGTCGCGAGTGTAGGTCGCCGACACCTCGGCGGCGGTGCCGTCGGCTCCGATCTGCTGAACCCGCACTCTGCGTAGCCGGGCGGGGGAGCGCCGTTCGTGGCGTACCACCGCAGGCAGCAGTGAGTCGACCAGTCCGCCGGCCAGCAGCGGGCGTAGTTGGCTGAGCGGACGACGCCGGTCGATTACCTCCAGGACCCGTCGCAGCGCTGCGTCGGCGAACATTGCGGCGGCCCGCAACTCGGCGTTGTCCGGCGCGGGCTGCGGGCGTGGTGGCGATTCGGGTGTTCGGTTGCGGGACAAGCAGACCGGAGCCAGTCCGACATCGGATGCGGGGGGTTCGTAGTCGACGACGGGAACGACGCTGGGCATGGCACTCTCCGGTGATCGGTCGATGTGGGACCGGCCGCTGGAGAGGAGCGGGCCGTTCGGGCCATGATGGCACAGTCGCCGTTCTCGCGTATTCACCTGGGGTGCGGGCGGGGCCCGGCGGCGGTTACCGTGTCGAGACGGATTCTGCTCGGCGGGCAGGAGCGGAGCGACCCGGGAATGGTTGCTCGGCGGGTAGGACCCGGTGAGTGGTTGTCGTCGACGAGGGGAATAGCGCAACGATGGTGACTCGGTTGTCAGCATCGGATGCGTCGTTCTACCACCTGGAGAACACCGCGACGCCGATGTACGTCGGCTCGCTGTCCATCGTGCGCAAGCCGCGGGCCGGACTGAGCTACGACACCCTGTTGGAGACCATCGAACGTCGGCTCCCGCAGATTCCGCGCTACCGGCAGAAGGTCCGTGAAGTCACCCTCGGACTGGCCCGCCCGGTCTGGGTCGACGACCCCGACTTCGACATCACCTATCACGTGCGCCGATCGGCGCTGCCCTCACCGGGCAGCGACGCCCAGCTCCACGAGCTGATCGCCCGGCTGGGCTCCCGGCCCCTGGACCGCTCCCGCCCACTGTGGGAGATGTACCTGATCGAAGGCCTGGCCAAGAACCGGCTGGCCATCTACACCAAATCGCATCAGGCCCTGGTCAACGGCCTGACAGCCCTGGAGATCGGACACGTCATCGCCGACCGCACCCAGCGGCCGCCGACGTTCGGTGAGGACATCTGGATTCCGGGGCGTGAACCGAGCGGCCGTCAACTGCTGCTCGGCGCGGTCGGGGACTGGCTGGCCCGGCCCGGCCAGCAGCTCGAGGCGGCCCGTACCGCGATCACCGACGTCGCCACCAGCAGCGCCGAGCTGGCCGATCTGGCGCGCCGGCTGACCGAGGTGGCCCGCACCGTGGCGCGGGGCACCGCACCGGAGAGCCCGCTGAACACCACGGTCTCGCGTAATCGCCGCTTCACCGTGGCCAGCGGATCACTGGCCGACTACCGCAAGGTGCGATCTCGCTACGACTGCGATGTCAACGACGTGGTGCTCGCGGTGGTCGCCGGCGCGCTGCGGAACTGGCTGCTCTCCCGGGGGGAGCCGGTGACCACCACGTCCACGGTGCGTGCGATGGCGCCGACGTCGGTTTACCCCGAAGCCGACCTGGCGGCTTCCGGGCCCGGGCAGGCGATCAGCCAGGTCGCCCCGTTCCTGGTGGATCTGCCAGTGGGGGAAGGCAATCCGGTGGTGCGGCTGTCGCAGATCGCGCACGCCACCGAATCGCACTCGGCGGCGGCAAGCCTGGTGGATGCCCGGACCATCGTCACACTCTCGGGCTTCGCGCCGCCGACGTTGCACGCAATGGGCACCCGGGTGGCCACCCAGTTCTCCGCCCGGCAATTCAACCTGCTGATCACCAATGTGCCGGGGCCGCAGTCGCAGATGTACCTGGCGGGCACGAAGCTGCTGGAGACCTACGCCGTCCCGCCGCTGCTGCACAACCAGGTGCTGGCCATCGGCGTGACGTCCTACTGCGGCATGCTCTACTTCGGCATCAACGCCGACCGCGAGGCGATGAGCGACGTCGGCGTGTTCCCGGCCCTGCTGGCCGAATCGCTCGAGGAACTTCTCGAAGCCGCCCAGTAATTCCGCGAGGTCAGCGCGATCGCCTGTGAACGTACTACGATGCGGCGATGGGTGACGTCGAGACCAACGGTTCGGCACCGAAGGGCAAACAGAAGAAGAAGGCTCGCAAGCTTCCCAATGAGGCCTATGAAGCCGAGTTGTTCAGGCTGCAAACCGAGTTCGTGAAACTGCAGGAGTGGGTGCGGCACACCGGCGCGCGCATCGTGGTGATCTTCGAGGGCCGCGACGCCGCAGGCAAGGGCGGCACCATCAAGCGGATCACCGAGTACCTCAGCCCCCGGATCGTGCGGATCGAGGCCTTGCCCGCCCCCACCGAACGGGAGCGCGGCCAGTGGTACTACCAACGCTATATCCAGCACCTGCCCGCCAAGGGCGAGATCGTCCTGTTCGACCGGTCCTGGTACAACCGCGCCGGCGTGGAGAAGGTGATGGGATTCTGTACGCCGCAAGAACATTCGCTGTTCCTTCGGCAGACGCCGATCTTCGAGCAGATGCTCATCGACGACGGGATCATCCTTCGCAAATACTGGTTCTCGGTATCCGACGACGAGCAGCTACGCCGGTTCCAGTCACGGCGCAATGACCCTGTGCGGCAATGGAAACTTTCCCCGATGGACCTCGAGTCGGTCTACCGCTGGGAGGACTACTCGCGGGCCAAGGATCAGATGATGGTCCATACCGATACTCCCAACAGCCCGTGGTTCGTGGTGGAGTCCGACATCAAGAAGCACGCGCGGCTGAACATGATGGCCCACCTGCTGTCCACCATCGACTACACCGAGGTCGAGCTGCCCAAGGTGGACCTGCCGCAGCGCCCGGTGATCAGCGGCAGCTACTACCGGCCACCACGCGAGTTGTCGACGTACGTGCCCGACTACGTGTCCACCCTCATGGGAGACCCGGAGAGCGGCAGCTAATCTGCGTCAATGCGGGTGTACATCCCGGCCACCTTGGCCATGCTCCAACGGTTGGTCGTCGACGGGTCCATGCAGCCGCTGTCCGGCACGGCGTTCGCCGTGACACCGACGCTGCGCGAGTCCTATGCAGAAGGCGACGACGAGGAGCTCGCCGAGGTTGCTCTCGGCGAGGCGGCGCTGGCCTCGTTGCGGTTGCTGGCGTCTGAATCCGACGCCGGCTCCGGGCTGCCGCTGCGCCGTGCAGTGCTGGTGGCCGATGCGCCGGACGCCGCGGTGACGGCGCGCCCCGATCTCGACGACGCCGTCGTCCGCATCGACGGCCGGGTCGGTCTGGACCGGGTGGTGGCCGCCTACGTCGACAATGTCGCTGCCGAGGGTGCCGTGGCGGCGGCGATCGCCGTCATCGACGATGCCGACCTCGGTGACGAGGACGCCGAGTTGACTGTCGGGGACGCCCAGGACCACGACTTGGCCTGGTACGCCACCCAAGAGCTGCCGTTCCTGCTCGAGCTGCTGTGAAGTCGTGGATACGGAACCGTAAGTTACGGTACCGTAGGTTAGACACGGCAGGAGCAGATATGGCCAAGAACGACGTCAAACTCAAAGCCCACGTGGCCGACACGGTGCGACCGCAGATCGCGGGAGCGGGCAAACGGCCGGCGCTCGACGCGGTCCGTGCGCTGGTCGGACGCATCACTACACCGCTGCTACCCGACGACTACCTACAGCTGGCCAACCCGCTGTGGTCGGCCCGTGAGATGCGGGGCCGCGTGGTCGATGTCCGGCGGGAGACCGAGGATTCGGCGACGCTGGTGATCAAGCCCGGCTGGGGATTCGCCTTCGACTACGAACCGGGCCAGTACATCGGAATCGGCCTGCTGGTCGAGGGCCGGTGGCGGTGGCGGTCCTACTCGCTGACGTCGAGTCCGGTGGCCGCCGGTCCCAGCCGGACGATCTCGATCACCGTCAAGGCGATGCCCGAGGGTTTCTTGTCCAGCCATCTCGTCGGTGGCGTGCAGCCCGGCACGATCGTGCGGTTGGCCGCCCCGCAGGGCAATTTCGTGCTCCCGAACCCCGCACCCGCCCAGGTGTTGTTCCTGACCGGCGGCTCGGGGATCACGCCGGTGATGTCCATGCTGCGCACCCTGGACCGCCGGGGTCAGATCGGCGACATCGTGCATATCCATTCGGCCCCAACGCAATCCGACGTCATGTTCGCATCCGAGCTCGACCGGTTGGCGCGCGAGCACGATGCCTACCGACTGACCGTGCGCACCACCCGCACCGAGGGCCGGCTTGATCTGCAGCGCCTCGACGAGTTTGTGCCGGACTGGCGCGAACGTCAGACCTGGGCGTGTGGCCCGGAGGGCATGCTCGACGACGCCCATGCGCTCTGGGCGGGGGTGGGGCTGGCCGACCGGCTGCATCTGGAGAGGTTCGCGGCTTCCCGTGCGGCCGGCCACGGCCAGGGCGGCACGGTGACCTTCGAACGCAGCGGCAAGACCGCGACCGTCGACGCCGCGACATCGCTGATGGAAGCCGGCGAGCAGATCGGTGTCCGGATGCCGTTCGGCTGCCGGATGGGGATCTGCCAGTCGTGTGTGGTGAGCCTGGTCGACGGGCACGTCCGCGACCTGCGGACTGGTGTCGAGCACGAGCCCGGGACCCGGATTCAGACCTGTGTGTCCTCGCCCTCGGGCGACTGTGCAGTCGACGTATAAGGTTTACTGACTAGTAACCTACGGGTACGTAGGTTACGGTAGCGTAGGAAGCTGAAGGGAGGCACCACCATGGCAATCACCGACGTCGATGTCTTCGCGCATCTGACCGAAGCCGACATCGAGAGCCTCGCCGTTGAACTCGACACCATCCGTCAGGACATCGAGGATTCCCTCGGTGAGCGCGACGCGCGCTACATCCGCCGCACGATCGCGGCTCAGCGTGGTCTGGAGATCGCGGGACGGCTCATGCTCGCCGCGAGCGCGAAGCGCTCGGCCTGGTGGGCGGGGACGGTGACGCTGGGCGTGGCCAAGATCATCGAGAACATGGAGATCGGCCACAACGTCATGCACGGCCAGTGGGACTGGATGAACGATCCCGAGATCCACTCCTCGACCTGGGAGTGGGACATGAACGGGGTGTCCAAGCATTGGCGCTTCACCCACAACTTCATGCACCACAAGTACACCAACATCTTGGGCATGGACGATGACATCGGCTACGGCGTCATCCGGGTCACCCGTGACCAGAAGTGGAAGCCGTTCAACTTGTACGGCAACCTGCTGTTCAACACCCTGCTGGCCATCGGTTTCGAGTGGGGTGTGGGGCTGCAGCACCTGGAGCTCGGCAAGATCTTCAAGGGCCGCGACAACCGTGACGCCACCCTGGTGCGGATGCGGGAATTCGGCGTCAAGGCCGCCGCCCAGTTGTTCAAGGACTACGTGGCATTCCCGGCCATCACGTCGCTGTCCCCGCGGGCCACTTTCCGCTCGACGGCGACCGCCAACGCGATCGCCAACGTTATTCGCAACGTGTGGGCCAACGCCATCATCTTCTGCGGCCACTTTCCTGACGGCGCAGAGAAATTCACCAAGACCGACATGGTGGGCGAGAGCAAGGGCCAGTGGTACCTGCGCCAGATGCTGGGTAGCGCCAACATCGACGGCGGCCCGGTGATGGACTTCATGAGCGGCAACCTGTCCTACCAGATCGAGCACCACCTGTACCCGGACCTGCCGAGCAACCGGCTCGCCGAGATCTCGGTGCGGGTACGTCAACTGTGCGAGAAGTACGACCTGCCCTACACCAGCGGGCCGTTCCTGGTCCAGTACGGCAAGTCCTGGCGCACCATCGCGAAACTGTCACTGCCGGACCGGTTTCTGCGCGACACCGCCGATGACGCACCGGAGACCCGCAGCGAGCGCATGTTCGCTGAACTGGAGCCCGGGTATGCCGGAGTCGATCCGCAGACCGGCCGTAAGCGTGGCCTGAAGACCGCGATCAGCGCGGTGCGCGAGTGGCGGCGGTCCCGGTCCGCCTAGTGCGGGTGTCGCTCGCCGCGCGAAGATGACCGTTCGCCACTACGCTGATGAACAGTTGGTGACTGACGGGCGAACTCAGCCTCTCGCTGTCTGGCATCGGGAGGCGACGTTATCGGGTCATATGTCGGCTACGTCAAGCGTGACGACCGGCTGCACGGGTTCTTGAGCGGAATCGTCCGCGAACATCTTGGCGTCCACACGTCGTCGCCGGCGTTCCGGGCGTTCCGGCTGCGCGGCAGCAACGAGGTGTATGGGTACGAGGAGAAGCACACTCGGGCCCGGGTGATCTGCAAGTTCTACGGACCGCGGTATGGCTGGGATCGGGACAAGGCCGCGGGCATGGCTTTTCGCGAGTATGACAGTCTGCAGCGGCTGCGCGGTTACGACCTGGTCGGCTCACCGCACCACGTGATCCGTCCGCTTGCGGTGGCCCCCGATATCAACGGCGTGATCGCGCTGGAGTTCTACTCCGGTGAGCAGTTCAGCCAGGCGATCGAGCGCTCGATCCGGGACAACGACCATGCGCACCTCTACTGGCGGCTCAAGGCTCTCGCGTATTTCCTTGCCACACTGCACAATCGGACCGCCAACGGAAAGTCGGTGGACTTTGACGTCGACTGCGCCTACTTCGGCCAGATCGTCGACCGGTTGGCACGTCACCATCGCATCGGAGGGTGGGATGTCGACGAACTACTGTGGCTGCAAGGACTCTGGCGGGAACGTCCGGCGATGTGGCAGGACCGCCAGGTGTGGCTGCACGGCGACGCCACCCCGGCGAATTTCCTCTTCGGCCATGGCCTGGACGTCGCCGCGATCGACTTGGAGCGGATGAAGCGCGGAGACCGGATGTTCGACGTCGGACGGGTGGCCGGCGAACTGCAGCATGCGTTCATGCTCGCGACGGGTTCGCGCAAGCGGGCCGAGCCGTTCCTCGGGCACTTCCTGTGGGAGTACAGCTGCCACTTCCCGGACCGCGGCAGCGCGTTCGCCTCCATCACGGCTCGGCTGCCGTACTACATGGCGCTCAACCTGCTGCGGATCGCGCGCAACGACTACATCTCGCCGGAATACGGCGCGCGGCTGGTGCGCAAGGCCAAGCTGCTGCTGCAGGCACCGTAGCGGTATGGATCTCGCCGCTATCGCGTTCGATGTCAATGGCACGTTGATCGAGATCCGCACCGACGACCACTCCCAGGACGCCTTCCGGGCGGTCGGCCACTACCTGACCTACCAGGGCATCGACCTACGCCGCCACCACCTGAGTGAGCTGTACTTCGATCGGCTCAAGGCTCAGCAGCGCAACAGCCCCGAGGCTCATCCGGAGTTCGACGGGCCCGGCATCTGGCGCTCGATCGTCGAGGATTTCGCCAGCGACTACACCCGCCGGCTCCCGCCGCAGCGCCTCGCAGAACTGCCGCTCACCCTGGCCGAGATCTATCGCGGTGTCAGCCGGCGCAAGCTCAAGCTCTACCCGCATGTGCGCTCCACGCTGCGGGTGCTGCGCGAGCATTTCCCGCTGGCGGTCGTCAGTGACGGCCAGAGCAGCTACGCGCGGGGTGAATTGCACAAGGTGGGGCTCACCGAGTTCTTCCACCCCATCGTGGTCTCCGGTGACCACGGGTTCCGCAAGCCCGACCGGCGGCTGTTCCAGTTCGCCCTCGACGGTATGGGCGTGCCGGCCGACAAGACGCTCTATGTGGGCAATGACATGCATCGCGACATCTTCGGCGCCCAAGAGGCCGGCCTGCGCACCGTCATGTACGACTCCGATCAGGGGACCAAGGAACACCACGGCTGCCGTCCGGACCACCGCATCACCGACTTCCGCGATCTGCTCGGACTGGTCGGGCTGTAGGTCCGGCTGCCGCCCTCGGTGCACACCCAACCGACGGTTACTTGGGAATCCAGTCGAAGGTGTCCGGGTTGGGCCCGCGACGGCCGGCCTCACCCTTGTCCAGTGCGGTCAGCTCGTCGATCTGGTCGTCGCTCAGCTCGAAGTCGAAGATGTCGATGTTCTCCCGGATGCGCTCGGTGCTGACCGACTTGGGGAACACGATGTCACCGCGCTCGATGTGCCAGCGCAGCACCACCTGCGCCGGGGACTTGCCGATCTTCTGCGCGATCTGCCCGACGATCGGGTCGTCCAGGACAGCGCCCTGGGCGATGGGTGACCACGCCTCGGTGAGGATGGTGTGCTCGATGCCGTAGGCGCGCACCGCGTCGTTGGTGAAGTACGGGTGCACCTCGATCTGGTTCACCGCGGGCACGGTCTCGGTGTCGCGGGCCAGCTGCTCGAGGTGGGGGATCTGGAAGTTGGACACCCCGATGCTGCGAGCGCGGCCGTCTTTCTTGAACTCCTCCAACGTCTTCCATGTCGAGACGAAGTCACCGTCGTAGAGCGTCGGCAGCGGCCAGTGGATGAGGAACAGGTCGACGTAGTCGAAACCGAGTGCGGAGATCGTCGCGTCGAAGGCGCGCCGCGCGTCATCGGGCTTGTGGAAGCTGTTGTTGAGCTTGCTGGTGATGTACACCTCGGAGCGGTCGATCCCGGCGTCGCGGACGCCCTGCCCGACCCCCTTCTCGTTCTGGTACATCTCGGCGGTGTCGATGTGGCGGTAGCCGATCTCCAGTGCCGTGCGGACGGCTGCCGCGGTCTGGTCGGGCGGGATCTGGAACACCCCGAACCCGAACTGGGGGATCGTCGTGCCGTCGTTGAGGGTGAGCTGAGGAACCTGGGAGCTTACGGTCATGACTGCGGTGTGCCTCTCTGTCGCCGATATCAAACAACGCTAGTCAGTACGCGGCCGCTTCGCTCAGGGCGTTCAGCAGCCGTCGGGCCGCCGCGACCCGTCGGGCCTGCGGACCGGTCAGCCCGTCCAGCGCGCATTCCGGGTCCGCGGGCGGCCCCAGATGGCCGCAGCCGCGTGGGCAGTCGCCGATCGCATCAGCCAGATCGGAAAACGCCGCCAGGACGTCATCGGGTTCGACGTGGGCCAGGCCGAACGACCGGATCCCGGGGGTGTCGACCACCCAGCCGCCGCCGGGGAGTGGCAGGGCCACCGACTGGGTCGACGTGTGCTTGCCCTTCCCGACTCCCGACACCTCGCCGGTGGCCCGATCTGCCTGCGGGACAAGGCGATTCACCAAGGTGGACTTGCCGACCCCGGAATGGCCCAGCAGGACGGTCAGCTGGCCGGCCAGCAGGGGCAGCACCAGGTCGAGTGGGTCGTCCCGGCCGGCGGTGATCACGGTGAGGTCCAGGTCGGCGAACTGGTCGGCGAACGGTTCGGCCGGAGCCAGGTCGCTCTTGGTCAGGCACAGGATCGGTCGCAGTCCACCGACGTAGGCGGCGATCAGCGCCCGGTCCACCAGTCCCGTGCGCGGCGGCGGATCCGACAGCGCCACCACGATCAGCAACTGGTCGGCGTTGGCCACCACGACCCGTTCGGTGGGATCGGTGTCATCGGCGGTGCGGCGCAACACCGTTGCCCGTTCGGCACGACGCACGATGCGGGCCAGGGTGTCGGCACGTCCGGACAGGTCGCCGACGACGTCGACTCGATCACCGACCACGATCGGGGTGCGGCCCAGTTCGCGAGCCCGCATCGCGGTGACCGGGCGGTCCGGGTCGCCGTCGAGAACACAGCCCCAACGGCCTCGGTCGACGGTCACCACCATGGCCGAGACCGCGTCGGCGTGTTCCGGGCGGGTCTTGGTGCGGGGACGCGAGCCACGGCCCGACCTGATCTTGACGTCGGACTCGTCGTACTCGTGTCGTCTCAATCGCGCCCCAGCATCTCGGCCCACATCCGCGGGAAGTCGGGCAGCGTCTTGCCAGTGGTCGCGATGTCCTCGACCTCGACACCGGGGGAACGCAGTCCCACGATGGCACCGGCCGTCGCCATCCGATGGTCGGCATAGGACCGCCAGATGCCGCCGTGCAGGGGGCGGGCGGTGATCACCAGACCATCCTCGGTCTCGGCGCAGTCCCCGCCGAGGCCGTTGATCTCGGTGCTCAGCGCGGCCAGCCGGTCGGTCTCGTGGCCGCGCAGGTGCGCGATGCCGGTCAGCCGCGACACCGACCCCGGCTGCGCCAGTGCGGCCAGTGCCGCCACGGACGGGGCGAGTTCACCGACATCGTTCAGGTCCACGTCGAAGCCGGGGTAGCCGCCGTCCGCCCCGCGTACCTCGAGGTATGAATCTGTCTGCTGCACAGCCGATCCCATCAATTTCAGGATCGAGACAATGGTGTCGGCGGGCTGCACACTGGCGCGGGGCCAACCGGTGATGCGCACCGTGCCGCCGGTGGCCACCGCGGCGGCCAGGAACGGTACCGAATTCGACAGGTCCGGCTCGACATCCCAGTGTCGCGCCGCCACCGCACCGGGCGCGATCTGCCACTGGTTGGCCTGGGTGTCGTCCACCTCGACGCCGGCCTCGCGCAGCATGGCCACCGTCATCGCGATATGCGGTGCTGAGGGCAACGAGGGGCCGGTGTGCACCAGCGTCAGGCCGATCCGGAACGAGGCGCCCGACAGCAGCAGCCCGGAGACGAACTGCGAAGAAGCCGAGGCGTCGATGTGCACGGTGCCGCCGCGCACCCCGCCGTGGCCGCGCACCAGGAACGGCAGCCCGGTGCCCTCGATGTCCACGCCGAGGCCGCGCAGACCGTCGAGCAGGGGAGCGATTGGCCTGGCCCTGGCCTGGTCGTCACCGTCGAATTCGACCGCCGCCGAGCTCAGCGCCGCCAGCGGCGGCACGAACCGCAGCACCGTGCCGGCCAGGCCGCAGTCGATGCGCGCGTGCGCGCCGGGGTCCAGGGTTGCGCCCACCGTCAGCTCGGTGCCGTCGCCGTCGACCGACAGGCCCAGCGTCTGCAACGCGGCGATCATCAGATCGGTATCGCGGCTGCGCAGCGCCCCGCTGATGGTGGAGCTGCCCTGACCCTGGGCGGCGGCCAGCGCGGCCAGGATCAGGGTGCGGTTGGTCTGTGACTTGGAGCCCGGCACCGTGACGGTGGCATGCACGGGATCCGGTGTGCTCGGTGCCGTCCACAGTTCGGTGCTCACGGGCTACATCCTGCCTTGTCGCACCGGTGGGTAACCATGGAGCCATGTGCGGACGATTCGCGGTGACCACCGACCCGGCCCTGCTGGCCGCGAAGATTCAGGCCATCGACGAAGCCACGGCGGCAGGGGAGAGCCGGGGAGCCAACTACAACGTCGCGCCCACGGCCACCATCGCGACGGTGGTGAGCCGGCATGACGAGCCCGAGGACACTCCCACGCGCCGGGTGCGCCTGATGCGCTGGGGCTTGGTGCCGCCGTGGGTGAAGGCCACCGCCGACGGCACACCGGAGGCCAAGGGCCCGATGTTGATCAACGCCCGCGCTGAGAAGGTGACCACCTCACCCGCCTTTCGGGCATCGGCCAAGAGCAAGCGCTGTCTGGTGCCCATGGACGGCTACTACGAGTGGAAGCCGAATCCGGACACCCCGGCCGGGAAGAAGGCTCGTAAGACGCCGTACTTCATGTACCGAGCCGACGGCGAGCCGTTGTTCATGGCGGGGTTGTGGTCGGTGTGGCGGCCGGACAAGGACGGCAGTCCGCTGCTCACGTGCACGATCATCACCACCGACGCCGTCGGCCAGCTTGCCGAGATCCATGACCGGATGCCGCTGGTCCTCGACGAACGAGACTGGGATCGCTGGCTGAATCCCGACACACCTGCCGCGGTTGACCTGTTGGCGGCCCCGCCCGATATCGGCGGGATCGCGGTGCGGGAGGTGTCGACGCTGGTCAACAATGTGCGCAACAACGGTCCGGAACTCATCGAGCCCACCGAGCCAGACAACCAACCGGTTGGACTGTTCTAGGCGGGCGGGGGCGGCTAGTCTCACAGGCACCTTCCGCCCACCGAGAGGAGCGGCCATGACCGCGGTCCAGCCCAAGTCCGACCAGGCCACCATCACCGTTCACAACCCGGCCGACGGCCGGGTCGCCGGCACCGTCCCGATCGAGGGTGCCGAGGCCGTCGCGGCCAAGGCCCGCGAGCTGCGGTTGTTCCAGCCGGAGTGGGAGGAGATCGGGCCCCGAGGCCGCAAGGTCTGGATGAACAAGTGGCAGGACTGGATCCTGGACAACTCCGAGCACCTGGTCGAGGTGCTGATGTCGGAGACCGGCAAGTCCCGCAGCGACGCCTCACTCGAGCCGGTGGCGCTGGCCGACTCCATCAAATACTGGGCGGGCAATGCCGAGGAGTTCCTCTCCGACCGCCACCCCAAGCCGCACAGCCTGCTCTTCAAGGTCAAGAAGCTCACCACGGTCTACCGGCCCTATCCGCTGGTCGGCATCATCGAGCCGTGGAACTTCCCGCTGGCGATGCTGGCCCTGGATGTGGTGCCTGCGCTGGCCGCCGGCGCCGCCGTCTTGCTCAAACCCTCTGAGGTGACGCCGCTGTCGGCCGTCGAGTTCGTCCGCGGCTGGAACGAGGTCGGTGCACCGCCGATCCTCGGCCTGGCCACCGGCTATGGCGACACCGGCGCCGCCGTCATCGAGAACGCCGACTACGTCCACTTCACCGGCTCGACGGCCACCGGCCGCAAGGTCGCGGTCGCCTGCGCCCAGCAGCTCAAGCCGTTCAGCCTTGAGCTCGGTGGCAAGGATCCGGCGATCGTGCTGGCCGACGCGGATATCGAGCGGGCCGCCAACGGCATCGCCTGGGGCGGGATGTTCAACTCCGGTCAGGTGTGCATCTCGGTGGAGCGGGTCTACGTGGAGGCACCGGTCTACGACGAGTTCGTAGCCAAGCTGACCGACAACGTCCGCTCGATCCGGCAGGGCCAGGAGTCCACCGGGTTGAAGTACGACACCGGGGCGATGGCCACCCCCGCCCAGCGCGACATCGTCGACCGGCACGTCCGGGAAGCGGTCGCCGACGGGGCCCGGGTGCTGGCCGGCGGCAAGCCCACCGGTGTGGGCACCTTCTTCCAGCCGACGGTGCTCGCCGACGTCACCCCGACCATGAGCTGCATCGCCGAGGAGACGTTCGGACCCACCCTGCCGGTGGTCAAGGTCGCCGACGAGAACGAAGCCGTCCGGTTGGCCAATGACTCGGTGTACGGGTTGTCGGCCAGCGTCTGGACCGGCGATATCGAGCGCGGGGAGCGGCTGGCCCGCCGTCTGGAGTGCGGCGCGGTCAACATCAACGACGCACTGACCAACGTGTTCTGCCCGCCGCTGCCGATGGGCGGCTGGAAAGAATCCGGCATCGGCTACCGCTCCGGCGGCGCCAACGGCCTGATCAAGTTCTGCCGCCAGCAGGCCATCACGGCGCCCAAGCTGCCCACCCAGAAGTCCGAGTTGATGTGGTACTCGTCGTCGAGGCGTCAGGGCAAGCTGGCATTGGCAGCCATGCGGGCCATGGCCGGCCGTGGTGTGCGGCGCGTCGGGCTGCGGCCCAAGAACTAGGGCGACTACGCGCCCGGGTAGCCCGGCGGGTTGGGGGTGTCGACCCACAGGTCGAGCCCCAACTCGGAGCCGGGGATGCAGTCGTACACCGACAGGTCGGTGACGCCGGAGTCCAGCAGCACGTCCTCGCACAGCAGGGAGTGGCCGGTGAATTCGCGGGCGGGCTTGCTCAGCACCGCGTAGGCGGCATCGGAGTAGACCTCGGGCTTGCGGGAGCGGGCCATCGCCTCGTCACCACCGAGCAGGTTCTGCACGGCGGCGGTGGCGACCAGGGTGCGCGGCCACAGCGTGTTCGAGGCGATCCCCGCGGCGCGCATCTCCTCGGCAATTCCCAACGCACACAACGTCATTCCGAACTTCGCGATCATGTATGCCGTCGGCTTGAGCCACTGCGACTCCAGCCGGATCGGCGGCGAGAGCGTCAGGATGTGCGGGTTCTCCCGGCCCTTCATGTGCGGGATGCACGCCTGCGACACCGCGTAGGTACCGCGGATCTGGATGCCGTTCATCAGGTCGAACCGCTTGAGCGGAACCTCCTCGATGGAGCCGAGGTTGATCGCCGAGGCGTTGTTGACGCAGATGTCGATCCCCCCGAACTGTTCGACCGCCTTGGCCACGGCGGCCTCCACCGAGTCGCCGTCGCGCACGTCGCCGACGATCGGCAGAGCCTGGCCGCCGACCTCCTCGATCTCCTTGGCCGCGGTGTAGATGGTGCCCGGCAGCTTGGGGTGCGGCTCGGTGGTCTTGGCCACCAGGGCCACGTTGGCGCCGTCGGCGGCGACGCGTTTGGCGATCGCCAAGCCGATCCCGCGGCTGGCTCCGGAGATGAACATGGTCTTGCCGGCGAAGGTCATGGGCTTCACCCTAGGCGCGAATATCGGCGGTGACGGCATGGGTGAGGAGAACCAGATTCTCCGGTGCCAGCGCTACGTCCCAGCCTCGTTTCCCGGCGCTGCAGGCGACCCGGTCGAAGGTCAGCGCGGAGCTGTCGATCACTGTCGGCAGTGGTTTGCGCTGCCCCAGCGGGGAGATGCCGCCCAGCACGTAGCCGGTGGACCGTTCGGCCGCGGCACGCTCGGCCATCGTGGCCTTCGGCAGGCTCAAGGCCGCCGCCGCGGCCTTCAACGACAGCTTCCACGGAACGGGCAGGACCGCCACCGCCAGACCCGTCGGACCCGCGATGACCAGCGTCTTGAAGATCTGCTCCGGGAGCAGGCCTTCGTCGGCCAGCGCCGCCACCGCCTCGTCGCCGAACGACTCCGAGCGCGGGTCATGGTGGTAGCGCAGCACCTCATGGTCAACGCCGGCGGCGATCAGCGCCGCGATTGCCGGGGTTGCCGCACGTGCCACGCCGGTCAGCGTAGGCGGGGAATTACCGGGGCCGCCAATCCCGTTGTGGAAGGTGACCGACCGCGGCGAAGTGGGCCGCGGGAGAAAAAATGTTGGCCACGGTTCTAGGATTGGAAGGTGAGACGCCGGTGTCGGCTGCCATGACCCTGGTGCGCGACGAGCTCACACTGTCGTATCTCATCCGTCCGATACCGCTGCCGGAGCCCCGACGGGGCGCCGCGGCAGAAGGGACCACGTCAATCGCAATGACTGACATCGACGGCACCGACGGTTCCGGCTCCGCCGATACCGCTGTGCGTGAACCCGACGAGGAGTTGTTGGCGCGCTTCGAGCGTGACGCGATCCCGTTGATGGACCAGCTCTACGGCGGCGCGCTGCGGATGACCCGCAACCCGGCGGATGCCGAGGACCTGGTGCAGGAAACCATGGTCAAGGCGTTCAACGCGTTCCGGTCGTTCCGCGAGGGCACCAACCTCAAGGCCTGGCTGTACCGGATCATGACCAACACCTACATCAACACCTACCGCAAGAAGCAGCGGCAGCCTGCGGAGTATCCGACCGACGAGATCACCGACTGGCAGCTGGCGGCCAACGCCGAGCACACCTCGACGGGTCTGCGTTCGGCAGAGGTGGAAGCGTTGGAGTCACTACCGGACTCCGAGATCAAGGAAGCACTGCAGGCGTTGCCGGAGGAATTCCGGATGGCGGTGTATTACGCCGACGTCGAAGGCTTTCCGTACAAGGAGATCGCCGAGATCATGGATACCCCGATCGGGACGGTGATGTCCCGTCTGCACCGCGGTAGGCGCCAGCTGCGCACGCTGCTCGCCGATGTCGCCAAGGACCGCGGGTTCGTCCGTGGGGATGCCGCCGAGGAGGTGTCGTCATGAGCGAGGAATGGCGCCCGCCGATCGGGCCGGTCGACCCCGACCATCCGGAATGCGCCGCGGTGATCGCCGAAGTATGGACGCTGCTCGACGGTGAGTGCACCGCCGAGACCCGTGCCCGCCTGCAGCATCATCTCGAGGAATGCCCGACCTGCCTGCGGCACTACGGCGTGGAGGAGCGGATCAAGCAGTTGATCGCCACCAAGTGCAGCGGCGAGAAGGCACCGCGGCACCTGTTCGAGCGGGTCCGCCTGGAGATCCGGCGAACCACGATCATCACCCGCGAAGAGTCCTGAAACGAAAAGTGCCCGGCAGATTGCCGGGCACTTTTGTCAGCTGTTGGGCCGCTTGCCGTGGTTGGCTTTGCTGTGCTTGCGGTCCCGCTTCTTACGGCCACGCTTGGCCATGGTGTACCTCCAGTGGTTGATCGTTGGCTCTAGTGTCTCACGGCGCCATCACAGCGCTGACCACCCGGTCGTGTGGTTCGATAGGACAGCGTTTCAACGACAGTGGCTTGCAGAGTGAGGGTGGAGATGGCCGAGGATGTTCGCGCCGAGATCGTGGCCAGCGTGCTCGAGGTCGTGGTCAGCAAGGGTGACCAGATCGGAGCGGGCGACACCCTGGTGCTCCTGGAATCGATGAAGATGGAGATTCCGGTGCTCGCCGAGGTGGCAGGCACCGTGACCGAGGTCAGCGTGTCGGTGGGAGACGTCATCCAGGCCGGTGACCTCATCGCCGTCATCGACTAGCCCTCGTGTCGACCCTCGGTGACCTGCTCGCCGAGCACACGGTGCTGCCGGGCAGCGCCGTGGATCACCTGCATGCGGTGGTCGGCGAGTGGCAACTGCTGGCGGACCTGTCCTTCGCCGACTATCTGATGTGGGTGCGCCGCGACGACGGCGCGCTGGTGTGTGTGGCGCAGTGCCGGCCCAACACCGCCCCCACGGTGTTGCTGAAGGACGCGGTGGGCACCGTGGTGGCCGACGCCGACCTGCCGTTCGTGATCGAGGCGTTCACCTCCGGTGACATCGGCAGCGGCGGCTCCGACCCGTCGCTGCGTGAAGCCGGCCTGAATGTCGAGGCGGTTCCGGTGCGCTGCACCGATCAGGTGGTGGCGGTGCTGACCCACCAGACCGCGCTGGCCGAACGGCGGACGTCGTCCCCGCTGGAAAAGGCCTACCTGGATTGCGCAGGCAACCTGCTGCACATGCTGTCCGAAGGGACCTTCCCCAACGTCGGTGACCTGGCGATGTCACGGTCGAGTCCGCGGGTGGGCGACGGCTTCATCCGCCTCGACGTCGACGGGGTAGTGGCCTACGCCAGCCCCAACGCGCTGTCGGCCTACCACCGCATGGGTCTGACCGCGGAGCTGGAGGGCCACAACCTGATGGCCATCACCCGCCCGCTGATGTCCGACCCGTTCGAGGCGCAGGAACTGGCCGAGCACGTCCGCGATTCGCTGTCGGGCGGCTCGAGCATGCGCATGGAGGTCGACGCCGGCGGTGCGGCGGTGCTGCTACGGACGCTGCCACTGGTGGTTCACGGCGCCGCTGCGGGCGCAGCGATGCTCATCCGGGACGTCACCGAGGTCAAGCGCCGCGATCGCGCCCTGCTGTCCAAGGACGCCACGATCCGCGAGATCCACCACCGGGTGAAGAACAACCTGCAGACCGTCGCGGCCCTGCTGCGGCTGCAGGCGCGCCGCACCAACAACGAGGAGGGCCGCGAGGCCCTGATGGAGTCGGTGCGCCGGGTGGCCTCGATCGCGCAGGTCCACGAGGCCCTGTCGATGTCGGTGGACGAGGAGGTCAACCTCGACGAGGTGATCGACCGCATCCTGCCGATCATGAACGACGTGGCCCGGGTGGACGCGCCCATCCGGATCAACCGGGACGGGGCGCTGGGTGTCCTGGACGCCGACCGGGCCACCGCGCTGGTCATGGTGATCACCGAACTGGTGCAGAACGCCATCGAGCACGCCTTCGACCCGTCGTCGAAGAAGGGCAGTGTGACCATCCGGGCGGAGCGTTCGGCGCGGTGGCTCGACGTCGTGGTGCACGATGACGGACGCGGGCTGCCGGAGGGTTTCTCGCTGGAGAAGTCCGACCGCCTCGGGCTGCAGATCGTGCGGACGCTGGTCTCCGCGGAGCTCGACGGATCGCTGGGAATGCACGATGTTCCCGGCGGCGGAACTGATGTGGTGCTGCGAGTGCCGATAGGACGTCGATCAACTGCGCGCGTGCCGCAATAGCAAAGTGTGATGCGCAATACACTCAAATAAAAAGTCGCGACCCCGGCATTTGCCGGGGTCGCGACTTATAGGTATTGCGAAGCGGCGCGTCAGACTCCGCTGCGGGCCCGGGTACGAGCGTTGCGGCGCTTGAGCGCACGGCGCTCGTCCTCGCTCATGCCACCCCAGACGCCGGCATCCTGGCCGGAATCCAAAGCCCAGGTCAGGCACTCGGCCGTGACCGGACAACGGTTGCAGACAAGCTTCGCGTCAGCGATCTGTGCGAGTGCCGGACCGCTGTTCCCGACCGGGAAGAACAGTTCCGGATCCTCGTCACGACAGACCGCCTTATGCCGCCAATCCATTAGTCCCTACTCCTTAGCTGCGTGCGTGATAAAGCGCACTCTGATTTTCTTCGGCTGTTAACGCGTGCACACAAATGTTTCTGCGTTGTTGCATCCGATCGTTTCACAGCCGTGGCGGATGTCAATAGGACTCAGTTAACACGTGTGCAATCTCACTACAAGCTCTGGGTGGGGGTGGGTTCCCATCGCCCTCATACGTTTGTACTAGACTCAACTCACTTGCGCTCTAAATCAGCCCGCGGCATCGTATTCGCGCTGGTCACCGGCTTACTTAGCCGATGGAGCCACCACGCTGAGAGCCTCTGGGACGGCACGGAACGTCATTTCTGAGCGCCGCCCCAGGAAATCTCCGTCGATCTGACAGGCAACCGGCTCATCGGCGGTGACGCGCACCCACGCGAGGTCGTCGTCGCGCACCAGGTGCTTGGCTTTGATGTCGGGCCGCTTGGACAGCATCCGCCGCACCAATAGCAGGTTTCTCCAGACGTTCATGCTGGTCGTGGCGAAGACGCCGAGGCCGGTCTCGAATGTCGTGTCCGGGTTGGTCCACACCGGCCGAGCGTTGGCGTACGTCCACGGGCTGGAGTTGGAGATGAACGCGAAGTGCACGCCGGTGACCGGCTCTCGGCCGGGAAGGTGCAGCGTCAGGCGGGCCTCCTTACGCACGCTGGACAGCACTTCCCGCACCGCCACCCGGATGTAGCGTCCCGCGGTGACCTTGCGGCCCTTGGCGCGCTGGGCCTCCACCGCGGCCACCACGTCGCCGTCGACTCCCATTCCCGCGGTGAAAACCGCCCAGCGTTCCCCGCAGTCCATCAGCCCGATCCGCCGCCACGGCGCGCCGTTGCGATGTGCGCTGATCAGGTCGATGAGCTGGTTGGTCGCTTCGATCGGGTCGGAGCTGATGCCCAGGGCGCGGGCGAACACGTTGGCCGATCCGCCGGGCACCACGGCCACCGCCGGCACCTGCTGCACCGCAAGCGGTCCCGGCTTGCCCAGTAGGCCGTTGACGATCTCGTTCACCGTGCCGTCACCGCCGTGCACGATGATCAGGTCGGTGCCGTCATGGCGGGCCGCCTCGGCGATCTCGATGGCGTGTCCGCGGTGATCGGTGTGCACCACGGTCAGATCCACCCGGCTCTCCAGGGCGTGCGCCAGCAGATCGCGGCCGGCGGCCGTGGTCGAGGTGGCGTTCGGGTTCACGATCAGCACGGCGCGCACGAGGCACCAGCCTATCGGCGCACGGTGCTCCGGTTGGCGAGAGTTTGCCTACACATCATCAACGGGTCAGCTGCCGGTGGGATGCTCGCATCCGTGGTCGTCGATCCCGCTGCCCGGCTGCCGAAGTTCGTCGACTGGTTTCACGCGGCCTGCGTCATGGTCGCCGATCATCTGCCGTTCGGGTTGAAAAGGGTTGTGCCCGCGACATTTCTGGGCTTCGTCGTCATCAACACCGCGACCTTCGCACTCGACCTGATGCTGTTGACCGTCCTGCACGGTCACCTGCGGCTGCCGTTCGGGGTCGCGGTGTCGACGGCGTACGGCTGCGCCTTCGCCGCCAGCTACGTGCTCAATCGCACATTCAACTTCCGGTCACATGCGCCGGTGGGTCCGCAGGTCGCGGTCTACGTGGTGGTCGTAGTGATCAACTACCTGGCGTTCATCCTCGGGGTGTCCAGCGCGCTTCTTGCCCTCGGGGTGGACTACCGGATCGCCCGGATCGGCGCCGGCGCCTGCGAGGGCTTCTTCATGTACTGCGCGATGCGCTGGGTGGTGTTCCGGCGCTGACGTAGGCTCTGGCCCGTGACCGTTCCCGCCCCCGCAACTGTGCGGCAAGCCGCCGTACTGGTGGCTCTCGAAGGCGCGCTCGCCGTGATCGGCGCCGTGGTGTTCCTGGTGCGCGGCTTGGCCGGTGCCGACCAGCACGTGGTCAGCGGCTTCGGCAACGCCGCGTGGTTCGCCCTGGTCGGCGCCGGTGTGCTGGCCGGGGCATGGGCGCTGTGGACGGGGCGGCGCTGGGGCCGCGGGATCGCCGTGTTCGCTCAGCTGCTGCTCCTGCCGGTGACCTGGTACATCGGCGTGGGCTCGCACCAGTGGCTCTACGCGGTCCCGATCGCACTGGTCGCCCTGGTCACCTTGGTGCTGCTGTTCAGCCCCGCGACGCTGCAGTGGCTAGGAGCTGTCGACGACCGGTGAGGCTTCGGTGGCCAGCGCCGACAGCTCGCTGCCGGAGACCCGATAGGTGATCCACTCCGACATTTGCTTCCCGCCGACCGCGTCGTAGAGCGCGATGGCGTTGACGTTCCAGTCCAGCACCGCCCAGCTGAGCCGGCTGTAGCCGTTGTCGACGCACTCGCGGGCCAGCGTGGCGATCATGGTGCGGGCCAGCCCCCGGCGGCGGAACTTGTCCCGGACGAACAAGTCTTCCAAATAGATGCCGGCCACTCCGTCCCAGGTGGAGAAGTTGCGGAAACACAGGGCGATCGCCGCCGCCTCGCCGTCGACCTCGGCGATATTGCAGAAGCCGATTGGATCGTCGCCGAAAAGCGCTGTGGCGATCTGGGATTCGACCACGGTGCACTCGTGGGAGGCGCGCTCGAACTCGGCCAGTTCGCGGATCATCGCGACGATCTCGCCCTCGTCGCCAGGGCGGGCCCGGCGGATGTGTGTGGTCATAGCGGTACTCCCAGTGCCGACAGGATGGTCCTGAATTTCGTTGTGGTCTCGGCGACTTCGTCGTCGGGGTCTGATTCGGCGACGATACCGCCGCCGGCCAGCGCCAGCGCCTGGCGCCGGTCGGCCGACAACTGTGCACCGCGGATGGCCACCACCCACCTGCCGTCGCCGCGGGCGTCGCACCAACCGACCGCGCCCGCGTAGAACCCGCGGTCGCCCTCGAGGTCACCGATGAGGTCGACGGCCGCCGCGGTGGGCACTCCGCCGACTGCGGGTGTGGGGTGCAGCGCCAAGGCCAAATCGATTGCGGTCGTTGCGGGATCACGCAGCGATCCACGGATCGGGGTGGCCAGGTGCCACAAGGCGGCGGTGCGGCTGAGTTGAGGTTCGGGCGCCACGTCCAGCTCGGTGCACAACGGCGTCAGCGCGCTACGCATGGTGTCGACGACGAGTTGGTGTTCGCGGCGGTTCTTGCCCGAGTCCGCCAGCGCCGCACCATTGGTGGCGTCGGCCTCGGCATCGGCGGACCGGGCCGCCGATCCGGCGAACGGTTGGCAGGTCACCTGATCGCCGGAGCGCGCCACCAGCAGTTCGGGGCTGGCGCCCACCAGCGCGGTGCCCGCGTAATCCCCGCCGGCGGGGGAGAGGTCGGCCAGATAGACCGTGGCCTCGGGATCGACGTCGGCCAGCCTGCGCAGGATCGTTCGCTCGTCGAGGGTGCCGTCGGCGAGCAGGCGCAGAGCCCGCGCCAAAACGACTTTCTGCAAACCACTCTCGGGGTCCCTGAGGTACTTCAGTGCAGTCCGGATCCTGGCCCGGTGCTCGTCCGGAGGCGGCAGCGTGTCGCCCACCTGAACCGGAGGAAGCGGCGTGAGCGGCCAGGATGGCAGGGCATTGCCGAACGACACGGACTGCGGTGTCAGCAACGCCGCCGCGCCCCGCACGTCGAACGGCAGCGCACCCACCACCAGTTCGGCCGAGCCGTCGGCCAGCGCTGCCGACGCCGCCTCGGCGCTGTCATAGCCCGCCGCGATCCCGTCGGCCACGATCGTGCCCGCGGGTCCGCTGAACACGAAGCTGGGGTGTGCCGTCACGCGCCGGTGACCGGCTCTCGGTGAGTGGTCATTCCCAGACCCGAGAGTTGCCGCAGGCCGTACTCGAAACCGCAGACGGCCACCGAGGCCGCGCCGAAGCCGTAGCGAGCGCCCTCCCGCAGGGGCTGCTCCACCCAGCGGGTCACCACCGACCGGGAGAAGTGGCCGTGGCCGACGAACACGACGTCGCGGTCGACCATGTGCTCCAGCGCGTAGGACACCGCCTGGTCGGCACGCATGCTGACCTGATCGACGCTCTCCCCACCCGGGCAGCCGTAGGTCCACAGCAGCCAGCCCGGGGTCTCCGTGCGGATCTGGTGTGTGGTCAGGCCCTCGTAGTCGCCGTAGTTCCACTCCGCGAGCAGCGGGGACACCTCGTCGACGGTCAGCCCGGCCAGTTCGGCGGTGGCCAGCGCTCGCTTGCGGGGGCTGCTGACCACCAACGGGTTGTCCAAGCCCAGGTGTTCGAGGGTGAGAGCGGCCAGGGTGGCCTGCTCGCGACCATGGTCGGTGAGATCCAGATCGGTGGTACTGGTGTGCTGGCCGCTCTTGGACCACTCGGTTTCACCGTGCCGCAACAGGACCAACCGATGCGTTCCAACGCTCACGCCCACTGATTCTGCCCGATGACCTGGCATGGCGTCGGAGCCGGGACGCGTTGGCCCCGAACCTGTCAGGATGGTGGGGTGACCCGAGTACTGGCGGTGGCCAATCAAAAGGGTGGGGTGGCCAAGACAACCACGGTCGCGTCACTGGGGGCGGCTCTCGTCGACGCAGGCAAGCGGGTCTTGCTCGTCGATCTGGACCCGCAGGGATGTCTGACGTTCTCGCTGGGAACCGATCCCGACAAGCTCCCGGTGTCGGTGCATGAAGTGCTGCTCGGTGATGTCGAACCCGGTGCCGCGCTCGTCACCACCGCAGAGGGCATGACCCTGCTGCCCGCCAACATCGACCTGGCTGGCGCGGAGGCCATGCTGCTGATGCGGGCCGGGCGCGAGTACGCCCTCAAACGTGCGCTGGCCAAACTGGACGACCAGTTCGACGTGGTGATCATCGATTGCCCGCCGTCGCTGGGCGTGCTCACCCTCAATGGCCTGACGGCGGCCGGTGAGGTGATCGTCCCGTTGCAGTGCGAGACGCTCGCGCACCGCGGGGTCGGTCAGTTCCTGCGTACCGTCTCCGATGTCCAGCAGATCACCAACCCGGACCTCACTTTGCTGGGGGCGCTGCCGACGCTCTACGACGCGCGCACCACGCACAGCCGTGACGTGCTGCTCGACGTGGCCGACCGCTACAACTTGCCGGTGCTGGCCCCGCCGATCCCGCGCACGGTTCGCTTCGCCGAGGCCAGCGCATCGGGGTCATCGGTGCTGGCGGGCCGAAAGAACAAGGGCGGCAACGCTTATCGCGAGCTGGCTACCGCGCTGCTGAAGCACTGGAAGTCCGGCAAAGCGCTGCCGACGTACTCCCCGGAGGTCTAGGCCGGCGGCCCGAACGCCGTCAATGCGGCGCCGCGCTGCTCGATCACCTCTGAGCCGGTGACGGTGGGCACCACCGGGCCGTTGCCTGCCGGGTGACTCACCGGGATCACCCGCTGGTTGACGCCGGTGGACGGGTCGTACACGCCAATGCCGGTGGTCAGCGGGATCAGCAGCCGCCCCCCCATCATCGCGGCGGGGCCGACGGGGCTGACCGGTCCGGCGGCGCTGATCGTGTAGCGGTAGCGCAGCTGGCCGTCAAAGACCTCCACGCCGTCACCGGTCCACCAGGTGTACATGTCGCCGGCCTTGGTCACCGCCTGCGCCGGGTTGGCCAGCACCGGGGCGTTCTTCATCAGAGTCGAGGACACCTTGGTGCCGGTGTCGTCGTAGACGGCGATCTCGGGTTTGGGTGAGGGCAGGTACACCGCCGTGGTGGTTTCCGAGACGGCGAGCACACGGGCCTCCGAATCGGTGGCCACCCCGGGCAGCGGGATGTTCTTGGTGTCCGGCTCGTCTTCTTCCTTGGCCGGCTTGAGCAGGGTCAGGCGCAGATCCTTCTGGTCCCGGCACGCCTCCAGGACACCCACCGCCTCGTCGCTGGCGGCCGCAGACATCAGGGTGCAACCGGTGCCGACGCCCTGGTTGACGGGCTTGACCCGGGCGTCGATCTCGCCGTAGGACAGCATCCGCACCAGATCCGAGCGCCACATCTCCAGCCGGGTGGGCCCGGCGGCCAGGATGGTGCTGCCGCTGGCGCTGAGCACGATCTGCTTGTCGGCGTAGGCCGTTCGGGTGGGCCCGCGCCGGCCGGTACCGCCGTTGATACTGCTGACCTGACCGCAGCCGCGGACATCGGGGTAGACCGCGACGGCCAGGTCGTATACGTAGGACACCCCGCACAGATCGGTGTCGCGGGCGAACGTCCAGCGGGTGGCGCCGGTCTTGGGGTCGTGGCCCGTGACGGTGCGGCCCTCGCCGGTGACGACGGTTCCACCGACGACGATCGGGCTCAGCGTGCGCTGGCTGGTCGCCGTCCACAGCTGGCGCAGGCTGTCGGGAACCACGCGCGCCGGCACCTGGTTGGGTGCCGGGCCGGAGGCCGGCCTGCTGACCGTCGCCCGCGCCGAACTGTTCCACCAGAAGAAGGCGGCGACGACGGCCACGACAAGGGCGATCGCCGCCGCTGCGACGAGATCACCCTTGGTGCGGCGTTCGGGTCTGACCATCTAGCCGACGATAGCGGCGGGTCAGCCGGCGGTCGGCGTGGCCGCTGACTCTGCTGCGGCGTTGCGCGGACGACGACGGCGCCGGCGCTTGCGGGCGGCTCCGTCACCAGCGGCGGCGGCAGGCTCGTCGGCGGCACCGTCGGCCGGGCCGTCCGCCGGGCTCTCGACGTGTCCGGTGGCCGCGGATCCGCCGCGGGTGCGGCGCCGCGACCGGGTGCGGCTGGGCCGCTCCCGCTCGGAGTCGGTGGAGCTGATGCGGCTGGAGCCCTTGGGGTCCGGACGCTTGCGGGCGGCGCCGACATTGCCGGTGGCGTCGGTGGGAATTCCCAGCTCCTCGTACAGGTGCGGGGAGCTGGAGTAGGTCTCGGCCGGGTCGGGGCAGTCAAGGTTGAGCGCCTTGTCGATCATCGACCAGCGCTCGAGCTCGTCCCAGTCCACCAGTGTGATCGCGATACCGGTCTTGCCGGCCCGGCCGGTGCGGCCGATGCGGTGCACGTAGGCCTGCTCGTCCTCGGGGATCTGGTAGTTGATGACGTGGGTGATGTCGTCGATGTCGATACCGCGGGCCGCCACGTCAGTGGCGACCAGCACGTCGACCTCACCGGTGCGGAAGGCCTTGAGCGCCTTCTCGCGGGCGATCTGGCCCAGGTCACCGTGCACGGCGCCGACCTTGAAACCCCGCTCGGCCAGTTCGTCGGCGACCTTCTGGGCGGTGCGCTTGGTGCGGGTGAAGATCATCGTCGCGCCGCGGCCCTCGGCCTGCAGGATGCGCGCGACCATCTCCACCTTGTCCAGCGCGTGGGCACGGTAGACGAACTGCTCGGTGGTGTCGTGGGTGGCCGACGACTGCGGCGACTCGGCCCGGATGTGGGTCGGCTGGTTCATGAAGGTCCGGGCCAGCGTGATGATCGGGTCCGGCATGGTGGCCGAGAACAGCATCGACTGCCGGTTGTCCGGGGTCAGCTTCAGGATGCGTTCGATATCGGGCAGGAAGCCCAGGTCGAGCATCTCGTCGGCCTCGTCGAGCACCAGGACCGACAGCCCGCCGAGCTGCAGGTGGCCCTGCTGGGCGAGGTCGAGCAACCGGCCCGGGGTGCCCACGATGACGTCGGCGCCCTTCTGCAGCGACTCGATCTGCGGCTCGTAGGGACGTCCGCCGTAGATGGAGACGACGCTGAACTTGCGGCCGTCAGCGGCTTCGAGGTACTTCGAGGCGCCCTTGAGGTCGTCGAACACCTGCAGGCACAGCTCGCGGGTGGGAACCACCACCAGCGCGCGCGGCGTGCCGTTCAGGGGGCGGGTCTCGGCTTCGGCGGTGATCCGGTTGAGCAGCGGGACGCCGAATGCCAGCGTCTTGCCCATGCCGGTGCGGGCCTGACCGATGAGGTCGTCGCCGGCCAGTGCCATCGGCAGGGTCAGTTCCTGGATGGCGAAAGCGAATTCCTTGCCGTCTTCAGCCAGAGCGCGGACGATTTCGTCCCGAACTCCCAGCTCGGCGAAGGTGATCTGGTGATGTGAAAGTGCGGTCATAAGTGTGGCGTTGTGCCTTCCGTTGTCGTTCCTCGTATGTGCTGTCACGCGCGCACGAGTTCTGACATTCGGAATGGATTCGGCGATCTTGACGATGCCGATTCGCCGGGCCCTGCGCTGAGGGAGGCGGGCCCACTGCGTGCACGCACATTTCCTGAACTACGGTCCGTTACCGTCGTCCACCCCACATCATAGCTGGTCGGCGACTTCGGTCAGGGTCAGCGTCCCGGCCGGGACTACAGTGACGGCCATGAATGCCTCGCAGCCCGTCTCGGAGCCTCGTGTCCAGGCAGATCATCCCGCCATCGACGAACTGTTCGCGCTGCTCGCATATGGCGAGGTCGCGGCGTTCTACCGGCTCACCGAGGAAGCCCGGATGGCCCCGAACCTGCGTGGCCGGATCAACATGGCGAGCATGGCCGCCGCGGAGATGGGCCACTACGAGGTGCTGCGCGACGCGCTGGCCGCGCGCGGCGTGGACGTGGTGGCGGCCATGACCCGCTACGCCCCGGCGCTGGAGAACTACCACCGCCTGACCACCCCGAGCACCTGGCTGGAAGCGCTGGTCAAGACCTACGTGGGTGACGCGATGGCGGCCGATTTCTACCTCGAGATCGCCGATGTGCTGCCCGACGAGGTCGCTGGTGTGGTGCGGGCGGTGCTCTCCGAGACCGGGCACTCACAGTTCGTGGTCAGCGAGGTCCGTGAAGCGGTCGCCGCCAGCGGGCGTCAGCGCAGCAGGCTGGCGCTGTGGTCGCGCCGGCTCCTGGGGGAGGCCATCACCCAGGCGCAGTATGTGCTGGCCGACCACGACGAGCTGGTCGAGCTGGTGCTGTCCGGGCCCGGTGGGCTCGGACAGGTCGCCGATTTCTTCTCCCGGCTGCAGCAGACGCATGACGACCGGATGCGTCAGCTCGGCCTGGCCTGACTAACGGTTGCAGGTCGCCGAGATCGCGTTATCGGTCTGGGCGGCGACGGTCGCACCGGTCGCGTCGGTGATCCAGCAGTTGAGCTGACTTCCCCCGCTGCTGGCGGTGACGTAGTTGACCGGAACCACCGGCACCACCGTGAGTTGCCAGGGCAGCGCCACGTTCTCGACAGTGCGCAGTGCCCCGGTCTCGTCGGCGTAGGTCACGGTGACCGGGTCGTTGGGGCGCTGATTGCCCGACACGGTATAGACCACCTGGCGCGGATCGACCATCGGTGCGGCCAACGCGGCCGCCGCCGGGGTGCTCGGCGGGACCAGGACGGGTGTTTCCGGTGGCAGCCCGTCGACGGTGACGGTGACCGGTGCCGGAGCGGGGGTGGGCGTCCGCGGACCCGAGGTGGCCACGACGGTGCGTTTGGCTGCCGTCTCGTTGCCTGCGGAGCTGATGCTGGCGGCGTCGCCGGTCTTGACCACGAACGTCGTCGCCACGGCAGCGACCACCACACCGATGGCGGTCATGCTCACCCGGTGCCATAGGGGCACGGTCGCGCGGCGGCTGGTGTCGTTCATCACCGCAAAGGCTAGGGACGCACACCGTCTGCTCGGACACGCCGCGCGCAGCCGTTGCCATGCTGTTACCCCAGCTTGATGCCCTATTCGCTGTCCGCGAACGCCTGCCCGCGACCGAGGTGCCCGGCGTCCATTAGCCTTCTGGGGTAACGCGTACACGAACGGAAGGGTCCAGCGTGGAGGTCAAGATCGGTGTCTCGGACAGCCCGCGTGAGCTCGTCTTCAGCAGCACGCAGACGCCGGCGGAGGTCGAAGACCTGGTGACGGCGTCGCTGTCGGGCAAGGGCCCGGACGTGCTGAGCCTGTCCGACGACAAGGGACGTCGGATCCTCGTGCACGCCTCGAAGATCACCTATGTCGAGATCGGTGTCGCCGACGTGCGCCGGGTCGGCTTCGGAATCGCCGCGGGGCCCGCGGGCGCTTAGCCGCGGGTGAGCGGCACGTGTGACAGGCCGCCCCAGGCGAAGTACACGGTGCCGTCGACCGCGTCCTCCTTGCTGATCGGCCGGTCGGAGTCCAGCCAGTAGCGGGCGCAGTCCACGCTGATGGCCACCAGGCCCACCGCGATCATCCGCGCGCGGTGCGGATCCAGGCCGGAGTCGCGGCTGATCAGGTCGAACACCGCGTCGGTGCACGCCTCGGTGGCCACCTTCACCTGGGCCGCCACCTGCGGCTCGGTGACGTAGTCGTTCTCGAAGATCAGCCGGTAACCCTGGCCGTCGTGCTCGATGAAGTCGAAGAAAGCCTGAACGGCGGCGCGCAGCCGCTGCCGGTTGTCGGTGGTGGTGCGCAGCGCTTGGCGCACCCCGGACACCAGATTGTCCACGTGCTGCTGCAGGACCGCCAGATACAGTTCGAGCTTGCTTGAAAAGTGTTGGTAGAGAACCGGTTTGCTCACTCCGGCGCGGTCGGCGATCTCGTCCATGCCGGCCGCGTGGTAACCGCGGTCGACGAACACTTCGCTGGCCGCGGTCAGCAGCTGGCCGCGTCGTTCGTCGCGTGGCAGCCGGTTTCCGCGGCGCGCGGGGCTGCCGGCGGGACGGTCGCCATTGGCCGGTCGGGCGGTCTTCCGCTCGGCGGTGTTGGCGAGATCGCTCATGGGTCCTCAATCTGGTGGTTCGACCGAACGTGCGCTGTTCGAGGCCGCCGGCTCGTCGCACCGACACTACTACTCGCGCGTCGTTACTGGCCCGTAGCCGTCTTCGGGTGGCGACACTGGCGCGCCGGAAGTCGGCGGACGACTGCGTTGTGCCATCCTGGGTCGGTGACCTACGACCCGGGGCACCGCGGTGAGGGGGGTGTACCGGTGCTGCGCAGCGAGTGGCGTGAGCCGTTGCGCGCCCAACGTGACCCGCTCGCCGGCGATTCCGGCCGCACCCGGTCCAACCGTGACCAACGCCGCCAGTGGCGCAAGCAGAGCTGGCTGGGCCGGTTCATCTCCACCTACGGCTGGCGGGCGTACGCGCTGCCGGTGCTGATCGCGGTCACCGGGATCGTGCTGTATCAGACCATTACCGGTACCGCCGCGCCGGCCGTCGAGACCCACGGCGCCGTGCAGGGGCCGCCGACCATCGGGTCCAGCGGCACGGCGATCATCGGTGCCCCGCCGCGCGGTCTGACGGCGTTCGACGCCAACCTGCCGACCGGCATCCTGCCCGAGGGGGGTGCATTCACCGAGGCCGGCGCCAAGACCTGGCACATCGTCCCGGGCACCACCCCCAAGGTGGGCCAGGGCACGGCCAAGACATTCACCTACACCATCGAGGTGGAGGACGGCGTGGACACCGCGTCGTTCGGCGGTGACGACGGCTTCGCCCGGATGGTCACCGAGACGCTGGGCAACCCCAAGAGCTGGATCCACAATCCGCAGTTCGCGTTCCAGCGCGTCGACGCCAGCACCCCTGAGGTGAAGCCGGATTTCCGGGTGTCGCTGACTTCGCCGATGACGGTCCGGGAGGGGTGTGGCTACGAGATCCCGCTGGAGTCGTCCTGCTACAACCCGGCCTACGGCCCGGACGCCGAGCGGCGGGTGTTCCTCAACGAGGCGCGCTGGGTGCGCGGTGCGGTGCCGTTCCAGGGCGATATCGGCTCCTACCGGCAGTACCTGATCAACCACGAGGTCGGCCACGCCATCGGCTACCAGCACCACGAACCGTGCGACGAGAACGGCGGGCTGGCACCGGTGATGATGCAGCAGACGTTCTCCACCTCGGACAACGACGCCTCGAAGTTCGACCCGGAGTACGTCAAGGCCGACGGCAAGACGTGCCGGTTCAACCCCTGGCCGTATCCGATCGCCTGACGACGATGCGGGCGAGGAACGAGCCCGAGGAGGAGTCAGGCAATCAGACATCGCCTGACGACGATGCGGGCGAGGAACGAGCCCGAGGAGGAGTCAGGCAATCAGACATCGCCTGACGACGATGCGCGAGCGTGCGCGGCCTGCACGCTGGGGCCGGCGTGTCGCCGGACCGACGCGCACGGTCGGCAGGTATGCGCGCGCCGCGTGGGGAAGCTTTGGGCCCTGTTTGCCGTTGATGGGACTACCTGCTGAGATGGGCGGGAAACGTCCAACGCGAGGAGTTACAGAGTGTCCTCACCGCTGCCGCCGCTGGTCGAGCCAGCCGCCGAGCTCACCCGTCAGGAAGTCGCGCGCTACAGCCGCCACCTGATCATCCCGGACCTGGGTGTCGTCGGGCAGAAGCGACTGAAGAACGCCAAGGTGCTGGTGATCGGCGCGGGCGGCCTGGGCTCGCCTACGCTGCTCTACCTGGCCGCCGCAGGCGTGGGCACCATCGGCGTGGTCGAGTTCGATGTGGTCGACGAATCCAACCTGCAGCGCCAGATCATCCACGGTCAATCGGATATCGGCCGGTCCAAGGCCGAGAGCGCCCGCGACTCCATCCTGGAGATCAACCCGCTGGTCAACGTTGCGCTGCATGAACTCCGGCTGGAGCCGGACAACGCCGTCGAGCTGTTCGAGCAGTACGACCTGATCATCGACGGCACCGACAACTTCGCCACCCGCTACCTGGTCAACGACGCCGCGGTGCTGGCCCACAAGCCCTACGTGTGGGGTTCGATCTACCGCTTCGAAGGTCAGGTGTCGGTGTTCTGGGAGGACGCTCCCAACGGTCTGGGCCTGAATTACCGAGACCTCTACCCGGAGCCGCCGCCACCAGGAATGGTGCCGTCCTGCGCCGAGGGCGGCGTGCTGGGCATCCTGTGCGCGTCGATCGCCTCGGTGATGGGCACCGAGGCCATCAAGCTGATCACCGGCATTGGCGATCCGCTGCTGGGCCGGCTGATGGTGTACGACGCGCTGGACATGACGTATCGGACGATCAAGATCCGTAAGGATCCCGCGACGCCGAAGATCACCGAGCTCATCGACTACGAGGCGTTCTGCGGTGTGTTGTCGGACGCTGCGGCCGATGCCGCACGCGACTCGACGCTCACCCCGCAGGAGCTTCGCGACCTGCTCGACTCGGACAAGAAGGTCGCCCTGATCGACGTCCGCGAGCCGGTGGAGTGGGAGATCAACCGCATCGGGGGTGCCGAGCTGATCCCGAAGTCGGCGTTGGAGTCCGGTGAAGGGCTGGCCAGGATCCCGCAGGACCGCATCCCGGTGCTGTACTGCAAGACCGGGGTTCGATCGGCCGAGGCGCTCGCGGCGCTGAAGAAGGCCGGGTTCTCCGATGCGCTGCACCTTCAGGGCGGCATCGTGGCGTGGGCGAGGCAACTCGAACCCGACATGGTGATGTACTGACGGCATCTCGGCGTCACGACCCTCTAACCTGACTCAGGTGACCGACGAACGCCCGCCCGACCATGTCCTGGCGGCTTTCGGTCTCAAGTACGTCGATCCCGAGCCACTGGGTCCCGGCTGGGAGGGCGGCTGGCGCTGCGGCGAGGTCGTGTTGTCGACCATCGCCGACCACGCCCGCGCCGCCTGGTCGGCCAAGGTGCGCGAGACGTTGTTCGTCGACGGCGTCCGGCTGGCCAGACCGGTGCGTTCCACCGACGGCCGCTATGTGGTGGCCGGGTGGCGGGCCGACACCTTCGTCGCCGGAACCCCCGAACCGCGCCACGACGAAGTGGTGTCGGCGGGTATCCGGCTGCATGAGGCCACCGCGAAGCTCGAACGTCCCCGCTTCCTGACGCAGGCGCCGGTGGCCCCGTGGAGCGACGTCGACGTGTTCATCGCCGCCGACCGGGCGGCCTGGGACGAGCGGCCGTTGCAGTCGCTGCCGCCGGGGGCGACGGTCGCACCCGGCTCGGCCGACGGGGAACGTTCGGTGGAGTTACTCAACCAGCTGGCCGTCCTGCGCAAGCCGACCAAGAGTCCCAGTCAGTTGGTACACGGCGATCTCTATGGCACGGTGCTGTTCGCCGGGTCGGCCGCACCCGGCATCACCGACATCACGCCGTACTGGCGGCCGGCCTCGTGGGCGGCCGGTGTGGCGGTGGTCGACGCGCTGGCGTGGGGAGAGGCCGACGACGGCCTCATCGAGCGCTGGGATGCGCTGCCGGAGTGGCCGCAGATGTTGTTGCGGGCGTTGATGTTCCGTCTCGCCGTGCATGCGCTGCATCCGCGCTCGACGGCGGAGGCGTTCCCGGGTCTGGCCCGCACCGCGGCACTGATCCGGCTGATCCTCTAGCCGAAGCGGTGACGGGTGGCGGCGAGGTCGATCCGCCCGCCGTCCGCGAGCACCCCTTCGGTGCGCAACAGCTCCAATTGTCTGGTGGCCAGGTGGGCCGCCGGGCGCCCGGAGGCGCTGATCACCCGGTGCCAGGGCAGGTCCGAGGAATCGGTGCGCATGATCCAGCCGACGATACGAGGGCTGGAAAGTGCTGCCGCTGAAGCGATGTCACCGTAGGTGGCGACTCGCCCGGGCGGGATCGAGGCCACCAGGTGCCGGACCAGTTCCACCTGCTCGTCGGTCACCGGGGCCATGGCTAACCCGCTCCGAGCAGGCCCCGGATGATGGTCGCGGTCTCGGCCGGTTTGGCCTGCGCCACCATGTGCTGGCAGTCCAGGTCGACCAGGGTGAAGTCGGCGCCGAGCCGTTCGGCGAGCCCGTCGACGAGTTCGTCGCTGACGTACGGCGGTTCGGTGCGGGTGGCGCGCACCAGGGTAGTGCGAGTGCCCGGATGCGGCGCGACGATGTCGCGGGCCAGTTCACTCCAGTACGACATCATCGCCGGCACGCTGATCCGCCAGCCGTAGCGGCCGTTGGGCAGCGCGATCAGATGCTCGTCGAGTTCGGCGTCGAGTTCCTCGACGGGCACGTCAGCCCATGAGCCGCTGATCTTTTCGTTGCGGGCCTCGGCACGGTCGGTGTAGTCGGGGGAGGCCAGCATCGAGTCCGCGATCTCGGCCATCCAGCGGCCGTCGAGGCCTACGGCCGGATCCAACAGCACCAGACCGGAGACCAGGTCGGGGCAGGCCGCCGCGAGGTTCAGTGCGATCGCCCCGCCAAACGAGTGCCCGACCACCAGCACCGGACCGTCGGCCTGATCCTCGATCACCGACGCCAGCGCGGCCACGTTCGCGTCGATGGTCCACGGCGCCGACCACGGCGAGCGGCCGTGACCGAGCAGATCGGGAGCGGCCACCGCGACGTCGGTCAGGTAGCGCTCGCTCAAGGTCTGCCAGCGTTTGCCGTGTCCGGTCAGGCCGTGGATGGCCAGCACCGCGGCGGGTCCGGACGGGCCGTACCGGTACAGGTTCAGGTCGTTGCTCACGGGTTCATGCTGCCATTGGACGGCTTCGCCCGAACTTGTCGTACCCCCGTGGTGTCATTCCGGGCATGACCACCGCCGACCGCGTGGACCCCGGTTCACTGGCCGCCCTCACCGATCCGGACGCGCTGCTGGCGCCGGGGCTGCGTGGCACCGTGCGGATCGTCGGTGGGCCCGGCACCGGCAAGAGCGGCCTGCTGGTGGCGGCCGCCGCGGGGCATATCTCGGCCGGGACGGACCCGGAATCGGTTCTGCTGCTGACGGGTTCGGGCCGGCTGGCCGCCGCCGCCCGCAGCGCGCTGACGGCCCGGCTGCTCAAGGCCCGCTCGGCCGAGCCCTGCCGGGCGGTGGTGCGTGAGCCCTTGGTGCGCTCGCTGCACAGCTACGCGTTCTCGGTACTGCGCCAGGCTGCGGCCCGCGCGGGCGACCCACCGCCGCGTCTGGTCACCGGCGCCGAGCAGGACGGCATCATCCGCGAGCTGCTGGCCGGTGACCTCATCGATGGTGATGCGTCGGTGTCGCGCTGGCCGGTGCAGCTGCGGCCCGCGCTCGGCACCGCCGGGTTCGCCACCGAGCTGCGTGACCTGCTCGCCCGCTGTGCCGAAAGAGGCGTCGACCCCTTGCAGTTGCAGCGGCTCGGCCGGCTCTCGGGCCGCGCCGAATGGGCTGCCGCAGGCCGGTTCGCCCAGCAGTACGAGCAGGTGATGCTGTTGCGTGCGGCGGTCGGTACGGCCGCACCGCAGGCCACCGTTCCCGCGCTGGGGGCGGCCGAACTCGTCGGCGCCGCCCTGGAGGCACTGGCTGCTGACGCCGAGCTGCTCGCTGCGGAGCGCGCGCGGGTCCGGCTGCTGCTCGTCGACGATGCCCAACATCTCGACCCGCAGGCCGCCCGGCTGGTGCGGGTGCTGGCCGCCGGAGCCGAGCTGACGCTGCTCGCCGGTGACCCGAACCAGGCGGTGTTCGGCTTCCGCGGGGCGGATCCGGAATTGTTGACGGCCACCGGCAACGCGGTTCTGGAGCTGGATCGCTCCCACCGCTGCGCGCCCGCGGTGGCTCGTGCTATCAGCGGTATCGCCGCGGGCCTGCCGGGCAGCGGCACATGGCGGGCACTGGATTCGGCGGGGGAGGGTGGCTCGGTCACGGTGCGGGTCGCCGCCTCCGTGCACGCCGAATCTGCTCTGATCGCCGACCGGCTGCGCCGCGCGCACCTCGTCGAGGGGGTGCCGTGGTCGCAGCTCGCGGTCATCGTGCGTTCGGCATCGGCTGCTGCGGCGTTGACCCGCGCGCTGGCCGGTGCCGGTGTCCCGGTCACCTCACCGTCGGTCGCCGGCCCCATCGGTGAGCAGCCGGCCGCCCGCGCGTTGCTTACCGTGCTCGCCGCCACCTGCAACGGTCTGGATGGTGAGCAGGCGCTGGCTCTGGTGACGGGCCCCATCGGCCGGGTCGACCCGGTGTCGCTGCGCCAGCTGCGACGAGCCTTGCGGCGCAGTGCCGGTGACCCGGCCCGCGACTTCGGCGGCCTTCTCGTCGCGGCGCTCACCGCCGGGGTGCCGGACCTGCCGGCCACGCTGGCCCGCCCGGTCAACCGGGTCCGCGCTGTCCTGGCCGCCGCCGCCCGGGCCCACCGCGCCACCAGCGATCCGCGCTACACGCTGTGGCAGGCGTGGGAACGCAGCGGCCTGCAGCGCCGTTGGCTGTCGTCCGCCGAACACGGCGGCACCGAAGGGGCAGCTGCGGATCGCAACCTGGCCGCCGTGACGGCCTTGTTCGATCTTTCCGACGACTACGTCTCGCGTACCACGGGTGCCTCGTTGCGCGGGCTGCTCGACCATGTCGCTGCCCTGCAGCTGCCGCCGGTGGCCGCCGACTCGGTTACCCGGACCGAGACGGTCGCGGTGCTCAGCCCACACGCCGCGCTCGACCGGGATTGGGAACTGGTAGTCATCGCCGGCATGCAGGATGGCTTGTGGCCCAACACCACTCCGCGCGGCGGCGTGCTGGGCACCCAGCGGTTGCTCGATGTTCTCGACGGGTTGGGTGACGACGTCTCGGTGCGGGCACCGCTGCTGGCCGAGGAACGCCGCCTGCTGATCGCCGCGATGGGCCGGGCCAGGCGTGCACTGCTTGTCACCGCGGTCGACAGTGAGGAAGGGGACGACGCGGCGCTACCCTCACCGTTCGTCGACGAGATCGCCCAATGGTCCACCGAAGAGGGTGCGGTACCGGCGGTTGCGCCGGTGTCCGCGCCGCCCGTGCTGTCGCCCGCGGCGGTGGTGGGCCGGCTGCGGGCCGTGGTGTGCGCTGCGGACGGCACGGTCGACGAGCAGCAAAGGATCAATGCGGCACGGCAATTGGCCAGACTGGCCGCCGAAGGAGTGCCCGGCGCCGACCCGGCGCAGTGGTACGGCATGACGGCGGTGAGCAGCGAGCAGCCGCTGTGGTCGGGTGAGCAGCACACCGTGACGCTGAGCCCGTCCACCTTGCAGACGCTCACCGACTGCCCGCTGCGCTGGCTGGCTGAGCGGCACGGCGGTGGTGACCGCCGCGAGCTGCGCTCCACCCTCGGCTCCCTGGTGCACGCGTTGATCGCCGAATCCGGCAAGGATGTCGACCAGCTTGTCGAGGCACTCGAAAAGCATTGGTCCGCTGTGCCGTTCGACTCGTCCTGGTATGCCGACAACGAACTGGACCGGCACCGCGCCATGCTGGAGGCGTTCGTCGCCTGGCGGGCGGCCAGCCGGCACGAACTGACCGAGGTCGGCACCGAGGTGGACGTCGACGGAGTCGTCGCCGAGCCGGGTGAGGACGGCCCCGGCGTGCGGGTGCGCGGCCGGGTGGACCGCCTGGAGCGCGACCCGGAGGGCAGGCTGGTGATCGTCGACGTCAAGACCGGCAAGAGCCCGGTCACCAAGGACGATGCGCAGCGCCACGCCCAGTTGGGCTTCTACCAACTCGCGGTCGCCGAGGGCGCACTCGGCGACGACGATCAGCCCGGTGGCGGCCGGCTGGTCTACATCGGCAAGCCCAGCGCCGGCGGGGCGACCGAGCGGGATCAGTCCGCGCTCACCGACGACAGCCACGCCCAATGGCGGCAGACGGTTCGCGACGCGGCGGCCGCCACCGCGGGACCGCACTTCACCGCCCGGGTCAACGACGGCTGCTCGCACTGCCCGATGCGGCCGTCCTGTCCCGCGCACCTTGCACCCCGGACGGAGCCGTCATGATCTACAGCCCGGCGGAACTCGCTGCTGCCCTTGGTGTTCCGACTCCCACCGACGAGCAGGCCGCGGTCATCGCGGCGCCGCCGGGCCCAGTGGTGGTGATCGCCGGTGCTGGTGCCGGCAAGACCGAGACGATGGCGGCGCGGGTGGTCTGGTTGGTGGCCAACGGCTTCGCCGAGCCCGGCCAGGTGCTGGGCCTGACGTTCACCCGCAAGGCGGCCGGTCAGCTGCTGCGCCGGGTGCGTTCTCGGCTGGCCCGGCTGGCCGGCCACCTGGGGGCGCCGGCCGCCGTCGGCGCACCCACCGTCAGCACCTACCACGCGTTCGCCGGCACGCTGCTGCGCGAGTACGGCCTGCTGCTGCCGGTCGAACCCGATGCCCGGCTGCTCAGCGAGACCGAGATGTGGCAGCTGGCCTACGACGTGGTGTGTTCCCATCCCGGACCGCTGGACACCGACAAGGACCCGGCCAAGGTCACGACGATGGTGCTGCGGCTGGCCGGTGAACTGGCCGAGCACCTGGTCGATACTGAGCAACTCCGCGACACCCACGTCGAACTGGAACGCCTCGTACACACCCTGCCCGCCGGCCGCTACCAGCGTGACCGCGGCCCCAGCCAGTTCCTGCTCGGCATGCTGGCCACCCAGACCGAACGCGCTGCCCTGGTTCCGCTCATCGACGCCGTGCACCGCCGCATGCGCGCCGAGAAGGTGATGGACTTCGGC
Organism: Mycolicibacterium anyangense; assembly: GCF_010731855.1. Classification (NCBI taxonomy): domain Bacteria; kingdom Bacillati; phylum Actinomycetota; class Actinomycetes; order Mycobacteriales; family Mycobacteriaceae; genus Mycobacterium; species Mycolicibacterium anyangense. The sequence continues at coordinate 5,602,758 of NZ_AP022620.1, forward strand.
TCCCAGATGTCGGCGGCGGCCCGGCTGGCGGCCGGCTGCCCGCAGGTCGGCGCCCAGCTGCGCGAGCGCTACCGGGTGGTGCTGCTCGACGAATACCAGGACACCGGCCATGCCCAGCGGATTGCGTTGTCCGCGTTGTTCGGTGGGGGAGCCGACGACGCTCTGGCACTGACGGCGGTCGGTGATCCGATCCAGTCCATCTACGGCTGGCGCGGTGCCTCGGCCACCAATCTGCCACGCTTCACCACCGACTTCCCGCTGTCCGACGGCAGCCCGGCACCTACGCTGGAGCTGCGCACCAGCTGGCGCAACCCGCCGACCACCCTGCACGTCGCCAACGAGGTCTCCGCGGAGGCTCGCCGCCGGTCGGTGGCGGTGCGGCCACTGCAGGCCCGTCCGGGTGCCGATCCGGGCACGGTCACCTGCGCTCTGCTCACCGATGTCGCCACCGAACGCGAATGGGTGGCCGACCGCATCGCGCAGCGGTACGCGCAGGCAGACAAGCAGGGCAACCCACCACCGACGGCCGCGGTTCTGGTGCGGCGCAACGCCGATGCCGGACCGATGGCCGAGGCGCTGACCGCCCGCGGTGTCCCGGTCGAGGTGGTCGGACTGGCCGGATTGCTGTCCATCCCGGAGGTCTCCGACATGGTGGCGATGCTGCGTCTGGTCGTGGACCCGGCCGCCGGCGCGGCCGCGATGCAGGTGCTGACCGGGCCGCGCTGGCGCCTGGGCGCCCACGACATCGCCGCGCTGTGGCGTCGTGCGCTCACCCTCGACGGGCAACGCGGCGCGGCCGGCAGCCTGGAGCAGATCATCGCCGGTGCGGCCCCCGACGCCGATGCCGCAAGCCTGGCCGACGCGCTGGCCGACCCGGGCCCCGCGGGCGCCTACTCCGAGGACGGGTATCGGCGGATCACCGAACTTGCCGACGAATTGGCCCGGCTGCGAACACTGTTGAGTCACCCGGTCACCGACCTGGTCGCCGAGGTGCGTCGCACCCTGGGCGTCGAGGTCGAGGCGCGTGCGGCCAGGCCGGTCGCCGCGGGCTGGACCGGTGCCGAACACCTGGACCGGTTCGCCGCTGTCGTCGCCGACTACACCCAGCGGCCCGGCGTCGGTGCCGAGGCGCTGCTGGCCTATCTCGACGCCGCGATGACCATCGAGAACGGGCTGGCGCCGGCGGAGGTCAGCGTCGCCTCCGACCGGGTCCAGATCCTCACGGTGCACGCCGCCAAGGGACTGGAATGGCAGGTGGTCGCCGTCCCGCACCTGGCTGCGCGGGTGTTCCCGTCGACCGCGTCGAAACGCACCTGGCTGTCCGACCCGTCCGACCTGCCGCCGCTGCTGCGCGGGGATCGTGCCCACGAGGGGCTGCACGGGGTGCCGGTGCTGGACAGCTCGTCAGTCAGCGATCGTAAAGGCTTGTCGGACAGCATCATCGCGCACCGAGATCAGTTGGGGCAGCGTCGCATCGACGAGGAGCGCCGGCTGCTGTACGTGGCGATCACCCGCGCCGAGGACACCCTGTTGCTGTCCGGCCACCACTGGGGCGCCACCGAATCCAAGCCGCGTGGTCCCTCGGACTTCCTGGTCGAGATCAAGGAGATCATCGACGCCGCCGCGGCAGCCGGCCGACCGTGCGGGGAGGTCGAGCACTGGGCGCCGGCACCCGCCGACGGCGAGCCGAACCCGTTGCAGCGCATCACCCGTGAGGCGGTATGGCCCGCCGATCCGCTCGGTCACAGCCGCGGCGCTGTCGAGCGCGGCGCGGCCCTGGTGAGCGCCGCACTATCGGGTGCGCTCCCCGCGGGCGACGACAACGACCCCGAAGGCTGGGCCGCCGATGTCGACGCACTGCTGGCCGAACGCGCTCGCAATGCCGCACCGCCGGCCCCCGATCTGCCCGGGCAGTTGTCGGTCAGCGCGCTGGTCGAACTCGACCGCGATCCGGTGGGCGCGGCCCGGCGGCTGACCCGCCGGCTGCCGTCGCGGCCGGATCCACATGCGATGCTGGGCACCGCCTTCCACGAATGGGTGCAGCGGTTCTACGGTGCCGAGCGGCTGTTCGACCTCGACGACCTGCCCGGTGCGGTGGACGACACACCCACCCAGACCGTCGAACTGGCCGCCCTGCAGCAGACGTTCACCGCGTCACCATGGGCGCTGCGTACCCCGCTCGACGTCGAGGTGCCGTTCGAGATGGCCATCGGCGAGACCGTGGTGCGCGGACGGATCGACGCCGTGTTCGCCGATCCCGACGGCGGGATGACCGTCGTCGACTGGAAGACCGGCGAGCCACCGGCCGACGACGAGGCCAGGAAGCACGCCGCCGTCCAGCTCGCGGTCTACCGGCTGGCATGGGCGGCGATCAAGAACTGCCCGGAGTCAGACGTCCGAGCAGCATTCCACTATGTGCGTCACGGCGTCACCGTGAGGCCGGAAAACCTCGCCGGCCCAGAGGAATTGGTGGCGCTCTTGGAAGGCGCTGCCGCACCGAGAGAACCGGTCAAGGTCACCGAGAACGCACAGTAATTTGGGATCGGTAGCTTCGGCGGTCTTGTGCACTTACCGCATCGATGCCGCAGGGTGCGGCGCATTCGGGAAAGAGCACAGCATGAAGACCACCCATGGGCGCAAGCGGATCATCGCAGCGGCGCTGACGTCTGCCGGCGTTGCGGTCATCGGCATGGGACTTACCGCGGGAACCGCCCAGGCAAGCGTCGACCCGAGCGGACCCTATTCGTGGTGCCCCGGCGACCCGCCGGTGGAGACCGGAAACAAGCGGACGAACCCCGTGATCTGGGACAACAATGTCTGCCACTCGTATTTCATCGTCTACCACGGCCAGGGCAATGTCGCCCAGAACATCTGGGATGGGCCGAACCCGCCCGGACCGCCTCCGGGACAGGGCTTCCTTCCGCCACCGCCGATTCCGGCGGGGTGGTGCTGGGGCTTGTTCTTTCCCTCGCCCTGCCCCTAGCGCTATTTCGCGGTGAATGCCCGTTCGACGAACAACTCGAGGTCGGAGTCGCTGACGCCCAGGCCGAGCAGGTGGCGCAAGTAGATCGGTGCGAGGATGCAGTCGACGATGACCGTGTACTCCATCGGGGGTTCACCGCGGTCACGGCTGCGATCGAGCATCGCCTGAAATTGCATCGCCCGGTGGATCAGAAACGACTGCCGTTGCTCAGCCGTCATGTCCGCGGCGCCAATCAACGCCTGCAGGAACGCCAATCGGCCCGGCCTGCCGATCTCGGCGGCGGCCGTTCGGGCGTAGGCCAGCAGATCGCCCCGCAATGATCCGGTGTCGGGCATAGGTGCGGTCTCTGCGAGCCTGGCCGCCTCGACGTCGAGGATGACCGCCTCCAGGCTGCCCCAGCGCCGGTAGATGCTCGTCGGATTGATACCGGCACGTCGCGCTACATCGGCGACGGTGAAACCGCCGGGACCTGACTCGACCAGCAGTTCATCTACCGCTTCGTGAACTGCCGCCACTACTCGGGCGCTTCGCCCGCCGGGGCGACGGCGCACCTCCACGTTCTCAGCCACGCGACAACCTTAAAGCATTAACTCTTGCTTTTGTAGCGCCATCACCGTATCGTCGCTTAAAGCAACTGGAATTGATTTAAGGAGACCTCATGGAGCCCGTCATGTTCGCCGATGACACCTCGTTCTGGTTCGAGACCCTGCGGGTGCTCGGAGCAACCGCGTACGGTGGCGCCGACATCGGTGAGGTGCTCACCACGGCGCAAGCCATCACCGCAGGCGACTACGACAGCTGGTACGACCAGTGGCTGGCCACCGCGGACTGGGTGACCGCTGAGGCTGAAAAGGCGCTAGCGGCAGGGCATTTCGTGAGTGCGCGAGACGGTCTGATGCGCGCAAGCAACTATTACCGTTCGGCGGACTTCTACCTACACGCCAACCCGAGCGATCCGCGCATCGCCCACGCATACATCCGGGCTCGCGAGACGTTCATCGCGGGCGCCGCCCTGCTCGATCCGCCCGTCGAACCCATCGAGATTCCCTACGACAACACCGTGTTGCGCGGCTACTTCTATCCCGCGGTCGGTCGCACCGACAGTGGGCCGATCCCGACGATCATCATGCACAGCGGCTTCGACGGCACCTGCGAAGAGATGCACTGGATGGGTGCGGCGGCCGCGCAAGAGCGCGGCTACAACGTCGTCACCTTCGACGGCCCGGGTCAGCCCGCGGCACTGCACTTCGACGGCCTGGTCTTCCGGCCGGATTGGGACCACGTCGTCACACCGGTGCTCGACTGGGTTTTGAACCGTCCCGATGTCGACTCCGAGCGGGTCGTCTTGTTCGGCGCCTCCATGGGTGGAGTGCTGGCGCCGCGCGCGGCCGCATATGAGCATCGCCTTGCCGCGTGCATCGCATTTGACGGTGTCTACGACATGGGCCTCACCGCGCTCGGGTGGATCCCCGGTGACCGGACCGAGACCGAGGCCATGTTGCGGGCCGAGGCCGCCCCGGAGGCCGACGCGGTGATCGAGCAACTGATGGCGGCCAATCCCAATATCCGTTGGGCGGCAACGCATGGCCAGTACGCCCTGGGCGTCGAGAGTCCCCGGGCGCTGTTCGCGGCGTTCCTCGACTACACGCTCGCCGGCGGCATCGCCGAGCAGATCACCTGCCCGACTCTGGTGTGCGAGGCCGCTAGTGACATCTTCTTCGAAGGACAGCCGCAGCTGCTGTTCGATCACCTCACCTGCCCGAAGGCGCTGGTGAAGTTCACCGACGCCGAGGGCGCCGGTGCGCACTGCCAGGTCGGTGCGGCACGCTTGGCCAACGCCCGCATCTTCGACTGGCTCGACGAGACGCTGGCCGCGCCCGCCCGCTAGTACTTCGGAGCGTTGCGCCGGATCGCGATCGCCTGAGTGATCATCGGAATCTGCAGCGGCAACCGGGCCAGCGCGGCGATCTTCATCGGCCACGGCTTGTCCCACCACAGCCGCACCATGTTGATGTTGGCCGGGAACACCGCCAGGTACAGCGCGATCGCGGCCAGCGCACCGGCCCGACGGGTTCGCGGGATCGCCAACATCGCGCCGATTCCCACCTCGGCAACCCCGGAGGCATAGGTGTAGAAGCGCGGATCCCCGGGCAGCTCGGCGGGCACGATGCCGTCGAACGGCTTGGGTGCGGCGAAGTGGCCGAGGCCGATCGCGATCAGCATCGCCGCCGCGCGGTAGGCGGGCAGCTGGCTTGTGGTGCGTGCGGGGTCCGGTGTCGTCGTCGGCATGGGTACATAATGCTCATGTGGTAGCAGCCGGGCGCAAGATGATGGGGTCGCGTGGCCAAAGGTAGATTGCGGCGCAGGCTCGAGGCGATCGACGAGAATCTGGCCGCCAAACCGGATAGCGCGCTGGTCGATTATCTGCGTATCCCGGAGAAGTTCGTCAGCCCCGGACGCCGTATCGCCCGCCGACTGCTCTATGCGATGGGCGCCCTGTTCGCCGCCGTCCTCATCGTCTACCTCGACCGCGACGGTTACCGCGATGTCCGCGAGGGCCCGCTGACGTTCCTGGACTGCTTCTATTACGCCACGGTGTCACTGTCGACCACCGGCTACGGCGACATCACGCCCTATACCGAGACGGCCCGTCTGGTCAACGTCCTGGTCATCACGCCACTTCGGGTGGCGTTCCTGATCGTGTTGGTCGGTACCACCGTGGAAACGCTGACCACGGCGTCGCGGCAGGCTCTCAAGATCCAGCGTTGGAGGAACAGCGTGCGTAACCACACCGTCGTCATCGGCTACGGCACGAAGGGCAGAACGGCAGTGGCCGCGATGGTCGGTGACGGCGCCGCGCCGGCCGACATCGTCGTCGTCGACACCGACCAGGCGTCACTGGACCGGGCGAGTGCGGCCGGCCTGGTGACCGTGCGTGGTGACGCCAACAAATCCGATGTACTGCGGTTGGCCGGGGCCCAGCATGCCCACTCCATCATCGTGGCCACCAACAGTGACCCGACCGCGGTGCTGGTCACCCTGACCGCCCGTGAACTCGCGCCCAAGGCCAAGATCATCGCCTCGGTACGGGAAGCCGAGAACCAGCACCTGCTGCGCCAGTCCGGCGCGGATTCGGTGGTGGTGTCCTCGGAGACCGCAGGCCGGCTGCTCGGGATCGCCACCAGCGCGCCCAGCGTGGTGGAGGTCATCGAGGACTTGCTGACCCCGGATGCCGGATTCGCGATCGCCGAGCGGGAGGTCGAACCCAAGGAGGTCGGCGGGTCACCGCGGCACCTGCCCGACATCGTGCTGGGTGTGGTCCGGGAGGGAAAGCTGCTGCGGGTCGACGACCCCAACGCCGACGCCCTGGAAAGCACCGACCGGCTGCTCTACGTCCGCAGCGCCGGAGAGTGACACCGTGACGTTCACTCTGCGCAATGTCCCGCTGCTGTCGCGCGTCGGTGCCGACCGTGCCGATGCGCTGCGCACCGACATCGACGCGGCGATCGCCGGCTGGGCTGACGCCCTGCTGCTGCGGGTCGACAACCGCAATCAGGTGCTGATCGCCGACGGCAGCGTGGTGCTCGGCGCCGCCAGCGAGGTCGGTGACACCCCACCGGCCGACGCGGTGTTCCTGGGCCGGATCGCCGACGGCCGCCACGTGTGGGCGGTGCGGTCGGTGCTGCACGCCCCCGACGACGTGCCGGTCGAGGTGCTCGACCTGCGCCGCGCCGGGCAGGTGTTCGACGATGTCAGCGCGCAGTTGGTGGCCTCGGCCACCGCGCTGCTGAACTGGCACGACCAGGCCCGGTTCAGCGCGGTGGACGGCACCCCGACCAAGCTGGCCAAGGGCGGCTGGTCGCGGGTGAACATGCTTACCGGGCACGAGGAGTTCCCGCGCATCGACCCGGCCATCATCGTGCTGGTGCACGACGGTCACGACCGCGCGGTGCTGGCCCGCCAGACGATGTGGCCGCCGCGGTTGTTCTCGCTGATCGCCGGGTTCGTGGAGGCCGGTGAATCCTTCGAGACCTGTGTGGTGCGCGAGGTCGCCGAGGAGATCGGCTTGAGCGTGCGCGATCCGCAGTATCTGGGAAGCCAGCCGTGGCCGTTCCCGCGCTCGCTGATGGTGGGTTTTCACGCGATCGGTGATCCCGAGCAGGAGTTCGCCTTCCACGACGGCGAGATCGCCGAGGCGGCCTGGTTCACCCGCGCCGAGGTGCGCGAGGCACTGGATCAGGGTGACTGGAGCAGTGATTCGCAGTCCAAGCTGCTGCTGCCCGGGTCGATCTCGATCGCCCGCGAGATCATCGAGTCCTGGGCGTACGCCTGACGCGCTAGGACAGCTTGGCCTGGACCTGCTTGAGGCTCGGGTTGGTCAGAGCTGAGCCGTCGGCGAACTTCACCGTCGGCACGGTCTGGTTGCCGTTGTTGACCGACATCACGAACTGGGCGGCGGCGGGATCTTCCTCGATGTCGACCTCGGTGTAGGAGATCCCTGCCGATTTCAGCGCCGTCTTCAGGCGGCGGCAGTACCCGCACCACACCGTGGTGTACATCGTGAGCTGGGAATCGCTGGCACTCATAAGTGCATCAACCTAGCCGAGGCGCCGATCATGCCCGCAACCGGCGCGGCGCTCAGAGAGAAATGTCGCCGCCCCCTGACAAGATGGACGCCATGCCGGTGACCACAGACCTTCTGGCCGGCCTGGATGACGAGCAGCGCGAAGCCGTGCTGGCCGCTCGCGGGCCGCTGTGTGTGCTGGCGGGCGCCGGCACCGGCAAGACCCGCACCATCACTCATCGGATCGGCCACTTGGTGGCCAACGGCCACGTCGCGGCCGGGCAGGTGTTGGCGGTGACGTTCACCTCCCGGGCGGCCGGTGAGATGCGCGCCCGGCTGCGCGCGATGGATGCCGGAGGCGGTTCCGGCGCCTCGGTGGGCGCGGTGCAGGCGCTGACCTTCCACGCCGCGGCGCGTCGTCAGCTGCAGTACTTCTGGCCGCGCGTGGTCGGGGACACCGGCTGGCAATTGCTGGATTCCAAGTTCGCGGTGGTCGCCCAGGCCGCCAACCGCGCCCGACTTCAGGTCAGCACCGACGACGTCCGCGACCTCGCCGGTGAGATCGAATGGGCCAAGGCTTCTCTCATCAGTCCCGAGGGCTACCCGGCCGAGGTGGCCAAGAACGGGCGCGACATCCCGCTGGACGCCCAGAAGGTGGCCACCGTCTACGCCGCCTACGAGAAGTTGAAGGCCAACCGTGACGGCATCGCCCTGCTGGACTTCGACGACCTGCTCCTGCACACCGCGGGTGCGATCGAGAACGATCCCGCGGTCGCCGAGGAGTTCCGCGACCGCTACCGCTGCTTCGTCGTCGACGAATATCAGGACGTCACGCCGTTGCAGCAGCGAGTGCTGTCGGCGTGGCTGGGCACCCGCGACGACCTGACGGTGGTCGGCGACGCCAACCAGACCATCTATTCGTTCACCGGGGCCTCGCCGCGCTATCTGCTGGATTTCTCCCGCCGCTTCCCGGAGGCCACCGTGGTGCGCCTGGAACGCGACTACCGCTCCACCCCGCAGGTGGTGTCACTGGCCAACCGGGTCATCGCCGCCGCCCGTGGCCGGATGGCCGGCAGCAAGCTGCACCTGGTCGGTCAGCGCGACCCCGGACCGTCACCGACGTTCCACGAACACCCCGACGAGGTTGCCGAGGCTACCGCGGTGGCCCGCTCCATCAAGCGGCTCATCGAATCCGGTACTGCCGCAGCCGAAATCGCGGTGCTCTATCGCATCAACGCCCAGTCCGAGGTGTACGAGGAGGCGCTGACGGCGGCGGGCATCCCGTTCCAGGTGCGCGGTGGTGAGGGCTTTTTCAGCCGGCAAGAGATCCGCCAGGCGCTGGTGGCGTTGTCCAAAGCTGCGGACCGGGGCGTGATCGAGGGTGTGGAGCTGACCGACGTCGTCCGCGCCGTACTCGAACCACTGGGCCTGACGGCCGAACCCCCATCCGGCACCAAGGCCCGGGAGCGCTGGGAAGCGTTGGCGGCGTTGGCCGAACTGGTCGACGAGGAGGTCGCCACCCGCCCGCACCTGGACCTGCCCGCGCTGATGTCGGAGTTGCGGCTGCGGGCCGATGCCCGTCATCCACCCACGGTGCAGGGCGTCACGCTGGCCTCGCTGCACGCCGCCAAGGGCCTGGAGTGGGACGCGGTGTACCTCGTGGGCCTGGCCGACGGCACCCTGCCGATCAGTCACGCCCTGGCCCACGGCCCCGACAGTGAGGCCGTCGAGGAAGAACGCCGGCTGCTCTACGTCGGAGTCACCAGGGCGCGTGTGCATTTGGAGCTTAGTTGGGCGCTGGCCCGGTCGCCGGGCGGGCGGCAGGGGCGCCGTCCGTCACGGTTCCTCAACGGCATCGCCCCGCAGACCCAGGCCGAGCCCACCCCCAACAAGCCGCGCCGGCAGCGCGGTGCCACGCCGCGGTGCCGGGTGTGCAACGCCGTGCTGAGCAGCCCGCCGGCAATCATGTTGCGCCGCTGCGAAACCTGCTCGGTGGACATCGACGACGAACTGCTGAGCCAGCTCAAGGATTGGCGCCTCCGCACCGCCAAGGACCTGAAGGTGCCTGCCTACGTGGTGTTCACCGACAACACGCTGATCGCCATCGCGGAGGCGATGCCCACCGACGACGCGGCGTTGGTGGCGATTCCCGGCATCGGCGCGCGCAAGCTCGAGCAGTTCGGGTCTGATGTGCTCGAGCTCGTGCGCGCCCGCCGGTAGGTCAGGCCTTCACCAGTTTCGGTGCCTGCCAGCTGCCGTTGAGGGCGTCCGGCTTGGGCCAGTACAGCCGCAGGATCGCCGAGAACGGTCCGGGCGGGGCGGGCAGCCAGTTGGCTTCCTTCTCCGGGCCCGGCGACTGGTTCTGCAGATACAGCGTCAGACTGCCGTCGGGATTCTTGATCAGGTTGGGCAGCATGGGGGAGTTGATCAGGTACCGGTTGATCGGGTTTTCCACCAGCAGGCTTTCCGGCTGCTTGTACATCGTCAGCGACCAGAACGCGTTGACCGGCGGCAGTTGGCCGGCCGGGAACGTCAGCGTGTAGTTGTTGGCCCCGCTCAGCGGCTGCCCGTCGGAGTCGGTGGCGTACACCGGATACATGGCCTCGGCCTTGGAGTTGCCGAAGATGCCCAGCACCGCGCCGGCCATCCGGTACAGGTAATTGCCGTTGAGCTGTTCCTTGGTGCCGAACAGGTCACCGGAGGTCACCTGCCCGGTGTCGAGCTTGTCCTTCTTGAAGGTGTTCAGCTCGGCCCACGCGTCGGCCATCCCGTCGGTGACGGCCTTCTGTAGCTCCGGACTCAGCGAGTCGTAGTTGAATGTGCCGTCCGGTCCGATGCCGATGGTGGCGAACTTGTCGCGCAGGTCCTTCTCCGAGGGCAGCACCGGGGCGAAGCGCAGCGCAAAGTTCAACAGATTGAAGAACTTTGGTGACGTCTTCTGCTCGTCGGGGCTCAGCGGCGCGGGGAAGTCGATCGGTGGCGCGGCTGCCGGGGCGGGCTGGTTGAGGAATGCTGACAGCGGCTGGGCGGTGTAGCCGGCCTGGATGTTCTTGACGTTGTCGAGGTCCTCGGGGTTGAACAGCTGGGTGCGGTAGATCGCCAGCACGATGTCGGTGTCGGCGCGGATCACCTCGTTGATGCCCTCGGGCTTGTCGCCCTTCCAGCCGGGACCGGCCAACAGATACTTGCCGCCGCTGTTGCCGGTGGTGCGGCTGCCCACGTAGGCGAAGTTGTAGGTGTAGCCGTCGACGAACTGCACCGAGAAGTACCGGTCCTGTTCGATCGGGGGGATGGTCAGCACCAGCGGCTCGGTGCGCAGGTCGGCGCCGAGCATCGAGTACGGGGTGTCGGAGTTCGGTGTCTGGATCGCGGTGTCGGCCGGGGTGAAGACGCGCGCGATGCTGTGCACCACGTTCCAGTCGCCCTTGTACTCCGGGCTGTGCGAGTCGACGAAGTAGGAGTACTGCACCCGGTTGCTGTCCACCATCGGGAAGCCGTAGATGTAGGCCTCTTTGGCGATGGCGCGCGCCTGCTCTTCAGTCACGGTGCCCTTTGCCTCGGTCGACGATGGTGGCGCTGAGGTCGCTGACGGGGTCTTGCTCGTGCCGGAGCACCCGGCGGTCATGGCGATCAGCAGCAGGCAGGCGAGAACGGCGTGCGGTTTCACCGCACCAGGATGCGTGATCGGCATCCTGGTGCGGTGTATTTCGCGATCCTCGGTTAGAGCGCGCCCAGCGCGGCGTCGTAGTTCGGCTCTTGGCCGATCTCCGGCACCAGCTCGGTGTAGGTGACGGTGCCGTCGGCGCCGACGACCACCACGGCGCGGCCGAGCAGGCCGGCCATCGGGCCGTCGGTGATGGTGATGCCGTAGTCCTCACCGAAGCTGCTGCGGAACGCCGAAGCCGAGACGACATTCTCGATGCCCTCGGCGCCGCAGAACCGCTTCAGCGCGAACGGCAGGTCCTTGGACACGTTGACCACCGCGACGCCACTGGCGGCGGCGCGCTCGTTGAAGGTCCGCACGCTGGTCGCGCACACCGGGGTGTCGACGGACGGGAAGATGTTGAGCACCACGGTCTTGCCGCTGTACTGTCCGCTCTCGACGGCCCCGAGGTCGGTTCCGGCCAGGGTGAACTCGGGAGCGCTGGCGCCAACGGCGGGCAGCTCACCAACGGTGTTGATCGGGTTTCCACGCAGGGTTATCTGTGCCATGGGCATTAGTTTGTCAGCTGCATGCCGGGCGCGGGTGTTCGGGTGACCAGATCGCAAAACCGCAGCTCAGAAAATCGCTTGTGGCGAAATCGTCTCAGGGCGTACCCTCGAAACCGCACTCTGCGTGTGCCGATCAACGGCCCGGCAGACGACGTGATGAGAGAGGAGGGTCCGACCGTGAATGTTTCCACCGCTTCGTATGGCGTAGCCGGCATGGCGCATCGCACGTGGACCTTCCACGCCATCACGGCTGCCCACGCCGCTGCGGCCGCCGCTCAGCGTAAGCGTCGCGCCAACGCCGCCCCGACCATCGCGTCCGTGGACAGGAGCTTCATCTAGGAAAGCTCCCAGACACAGCCACTGGCCACGGACCCGAAGTCAAAGGATCCGTGGCCTTAGTTTTTCCTCCACCACCTGGCCCGGGTCCACCGAAGAGATACGTAGAGACGACCAGGAAGCAGGTGAACGGACATGTCGACACTGACAGTCCGGAAGGAACTACTGCCGGTGTTGCCGTGCCACGTCGGGGATCCCGACCTGTGGTTCGCTGAGAGCCCCGTGGACCTGGAGCGCGCCAAGGTGCTCTGTGGGGACTGCCCGATTCGACGGCAGTGCCTTGCCGCCGCGTTGGATCGCGGTGAGCCGTGGGGTGTTTGGGGTGGCGAGATCATCGAGCGCGGCGCCATCGTGGCGCGCAAGCGCCCGCGCGGACGCCCCCGCAAGGACGTCATCGCGGCCTAGCCCGCCGGTTGACTGGCCCGGACCCGCCGCGCAGGCGGGTTCGGGTCAGAACCCGGGCACCAGCTGCTCGGTCAGGGCCTTGGTCGGGATGTGCGCGTCGAGCTGGGCTGAGATGGCCGTGACCGAGGCGATGACCCGCAGCGGAATCGCCAGCTTGGCCGGAAGGTCCATGGCCCGTGCGGTTTTGAGCTGTTCGGCCGACACCGACATGTTGGCCGCCGCCATCTTCTGCAGCCACTTGCGGGTGTAGTGGAAGACCTCGACCTCCATGGGCTCGACGTACTGGCGCAGCATGTCGTCGATCTCCTTGGCCGAAACCTGCTCACCCTTCTGGATGAAGCCGACCTTCTCCATGGTCGGCAGCAGCTCGTCATAGTTGCGGTCCCGCGCCAACCGGATGATCTCGCCGAGTTCGGCAGGGATTCCGTCCGGCAGCGGCGCCACCGCACCGAAGTCGATGACCGCCATCCGGCCGTCGTCGAGCAGCATGAAATTACCCGGGTGGGCGTCGCCGTGCATCATCCCGACCCGGGCTGGCGCTCCGAGTGTGAGCTCCAAAAGTCTTGTGCCGCAAAGGTCTCGCTGCTCGACGGTGCCCGAGCGGATGATCTGTGCCATCGGCACGCCCTCGACCCATTCGGTGATCATCACCTTGGGTGCGCTGGCCACCACATGCGGGATGATGAAGTGCGGGTCGCCCTGGTAGGCCTTGGCGAACGCCCGCTGGTTCTCGGCTTCGAGCCGGTAGTCCAGCTCCATCTCGGTACGTTCGATCAGTTCGTCGACCACGCCTTGCACGTCGGCGCCGGGGGAGAGCTGCTTGAACACGCTGACCATGCGCTGCATGGTCTTGAGGTCGGCGCGCAGCGCCTCGTCGGCGCCGGGGTACTGGATCTTCACGGCGACGTCGCGGCCGTCGTGCCATACCGCGCGGTGTACCTGGCCGATGCTGGCCGAGGCCACCGGCTTGTCGTCGAACGAGCTGAACCGCTCGCGCCACCTGGTGCCGAGCTGGCCGTCGAGCACCCGGTGCACCTTGGCTGCCGGCAGCGGCGGGGCATCCTTCTGCAGTTTGGTCAGGGCGTCGCGGTAGGGCTCACCGAACTGTTCGGGGACCGCTGCCTCCATCACCGACAGCGCCTGGCCGACCTTCATCGCGCCGCCCTTGAGCTCACCGAGGACGGTGAACAGTTGGTTGGCCGCCTTCTCCATCAGCTCGGCGTTGACCTCGTCTTTGGACTTGCCGGTCAGCCGTTTTCCGAAGCCCAGTGCGGCCCTGCCCGCAAAGCCGACCGGGATGCTGGCCAGCTTGGCGTTGCGGGCGGCGCGGCCGCGGGTGATGTCTGCCACCAGACCATCATCCCTGACATGGCTGTGCTGGCAACCACCCATGTCAGCATTGGCAGCGCGGATGCCGTGACCAGCGACGAGCGGAAATGGTGTTGGTGCGGACGTCGACTTCTAGCGTGGTGTTCAGCGTGCTCGGCGGCTCTCCGGCGGGTTCGGCGCCGCGCACGGCGGTGATGATCCGCTGCAGCTGGCCGAGGGCGACGGCCGCGGTGGCCAGCACAGTGGGGTGGTCGGCGGTCCCGGTCACATCGCGAAGCTGGGCGGCCACCGCCGGCCAGGCGGCGTCGCGGTCAGCGCGGTGCAGGTCTGCGCAGGCCAGACAGCTGGTGACGCCGGGGATCACCAGCGGGCCCACCAGACCGGCGCCGTCGCGCACCCGCACCAGCAGATGCGGCACCCCGATTACGTGCAGGTCACGCACCACCCGCGGGTCAGCGACCAGGTAGTCGGCCAGCACCACCAGATCCACGCCGGCCGCCGACACGACGGCGTTGGCGTGGCTGGTGTGCGCCACCCTTGCCCCGGAACAGCGCAGTGCCTCGACCAGCACGTCCGACAGCGGCCCGCAGCCGTGCACCCGGATCGACAGGGCGCGGGCAGCGCTGCGCCGGGTACGGTGCCGCACCACCCCGGCTCTCACCAGGTCGTCGAGCAGGTCATCGAGGGCGGCGGGGTCGTGCAGGCCGTGGCTGCCGGCCAGCTGCTGCACCGCGTCGAGGTCCAGCGGTATCTGTAGGCCGCGCAGCAGTGCGGCCAGATCGGCCGAACTCACCCCGTCGGGTGGGCGGACCAGGACGGCGCGGCGGGGATCCCAGCCCACTTGCACGGCGCCGTCGGGTCGCAGCAGCACCGGCATTGCCGGGTCGAGCGCATAGAGCCGGCCCACGCAGCGAGGATCGCACTCCGCGGGCGGCGGGGCGATCAGCTATCCACAGGCCTGTCGTCGCCGTCTTTCTTGTCGGCGTCCCCGGCCTGCTCGTCGAGCTTCTGGAACTCCGCGATCGCCGCATCGATGTCCAGGCCGCTGGTGTCCCCGCCGATCACCCGGTCGATGAAACCGGCCGGCTCGTCGAGATCCTCGGAGTTCGGCAGCAGGTCGGGGTGGTTCCACACGGCGTCGCGGGCGTCGACCCCGGCGGCCTGGGTCAGGCGCTGCCACAGCTGCGCGGCCTCGCGCATCTTGCGGGGCCGCAGTTCCAGGCCGACGAGGGTGGCGAAGGTCTGCTCGGCTGGCCCGCCGGTGGCCCGCCGGCGCTGCAGCGTCTCCGAGAGCGCCGCGGTGCCCGGGATCCGATCGCCCAGGGCGTCGCTGACGACGGTCTGCACCCAGCCCTCGACCAGGGCCAGCAGCGTCTCGAGCCGCTCCAGGGCGGCGGTCTGCTCGGGGGTGGCCTTGGGTTCGAACATGCCCTGGCTGAGCAGCTGTTCCATGGCGGCGGGGTCGGTCAGCGACGCCGGGTTGAAGCCCTGTGCCAGCTCCTCGATGCCGCTCATGTCGATCTTCATGCCCTTGGCGTAGGACTCGACGGCGGCCAGCAGCTGGCTGGACAGCCACGGCACGTGGCTGAAGAGGCGGTGGTGGGCCGCCTCGCGGGCGGCCAGGAACGTCATCACCTCGCTGCGCGGCTGCTCGAGGCCTTCGGAGAGCTCCTCGATGGCCTGCGGCAGCAGGGCGGCGACGCCCTTGGGCCCGAGCGGCAGGCCGATGTCGGTGGAGGTCAGCACCTCGCGGGAAAGCTTGCCCAGCGCCTGGCCCAGCTGCGAGCCGAACGCCATGCCGCCCATCTGGGTCATCATCGCCATCAGCGGTCCGGCGATGGCCTTGGCTTCTTCGGGCAGGGCCGAAACCCACACCGAGGAGATCTGCTCGGCCATCGGATCGCACAGCCGCTTCCAGGTGTCCAGGGTGTTGTCCACCCAGTCGCTGGGGGTCCAGGCCACGGTGCGGGTGGCGCCGGCGGGCAGCGCGGTGGCACCGTCGAGCCAGGTGTCGGCCAGGTGGACGGCGTCGGCGATCGCCGAGGCGGTGCTCTCCTGGATGGGGGCGACGAACCCGATCGAGCTGGACGCCAGCTGGCGGGCCAGGTCGTAGTTGACGGGTCCGGACGATCCGCCGGCCATTGCGGTGCCCGCACCGCTGAACATCTGGCCGAGCCGGGTGAAGATCTGGCCGAGGTCGGCGGGGTTGAACTCGCCGCCGCCGAACCCGAACGGGTCGTTGCCGGCGGAGTCACGGTCCTTCTTCGGCTTGTCCCGGTTGGGGTCGTCGCCGGTGGAGAAGCCGAAGGGCAGGTCAGCCATGGCTCAACCGTACTCACCTGGCGGGTTTGGTGGCGAACCGGCGATCACGCTGTCAGAGAAAGGCCCGGCTGGTTTCCCCGGGTCGCTGCGCTCCTGCCCGCGGGGTCTATTCCCCGGGTCGCTTCACTCCTGCCCGCCGGAACTACTCTTGGCGGCGTGAACAGGCGGATTCTGACCCTGATGGCGGCGCTGGTGCCGATCGTGGTCTTCGGGGTGCTGCTGGCGGTGGTGACGGTGCCGTTCGTGTCGCTGGGCCCGGGCCCGACGTTCAACACCCTCGGCGAGGTCGACGGCAAACAGGTCGTCGACATCGAGGGCACCACGACGCATCCCACCTCCGGGCATCTGAACATGACGACGGTGGCCCAGCGCGACGGTCTGACGCTGGGGCAGGCGCTGACGCTGTGGGTGTCCGGCCGCGAGCAGCTGGTGCCGCGGGATCTGGTGTTCCCGCCGGACAAGTCCCGCGAGGACGTCGAGAAGTCGCAGAACGCCGACTTCAAGCAGTCCGAGTTCAGCGCCGAGTACGCCGCCCTGGGCTACCTGAAGTACCCGGAGGCGGTGCGGGTGGAGAAGGTCAACGACCCCGGCCCGTCGGCCGGCAAGCTGCAGGTCGGCGATGCCATCGATGCCGTCGACGGCACCAAGGTGGCCAACGTCGCGGCGTTCACCACGGTGCTCAAGGCCACCAAGCCCGGTCAGGAGATCACCATCGACTACCGCCGCAAGAACGCCCCGGCCGGCAGCGCCAAGATCACCCTGGGCACCAACAAGGACCGCGATTACGGCTACCTCGGGGTGGCCGTCCTCGATGCGCCGTGGGCGCCGTTCACCATCGACTTCAACCTGGCCAACATCGGCGGCCCGTCGGCCGGGCTGATGTTCAGCCTGGCGGTGATCGACAAGCTGACCACCGGCGACCTCAACGGTTCGAAGTTCATCGCCGGCACCGGGACCATCAGCGAGGACGGCAAGGTCGGTCCGATCGGCGGCATCACGCACAAGATGACCGCGGCCCAGGAGGCCGGGGCGACGGTGTTCCTGGTGCCCGCCGAGAACTGCGACGAGGCCAAGTCGATGCGTGACGACTCGATGGAGCTGGTGAAGGTCGACACCCTGAACACCGCGGTCGACGCACTGCACACGCTGACCTCCGGCGGGCGCCCGCCCAGCTGCTGACAATCGCTGTCAACCGGTGACGCGGCGGCGATGCGTAGAGTTGGGGCCGTACTTCTCCCGACAGCGCATGACCCGCTGCCCGAGACGAAACAGGAGCCTGACAGGTGAGTATGCGGCCGGCTGCCAGGATGCCGAAGCTGACCCGACGTAGCCGGATCCTCATCGGGGTCGCGCTGGCGGTGGTGGTCCTGCTGTTGGTGGGTCCCCGTCTGATCGACACCTACGTGGACTGGTTGTGGTTCGGCGAGCTGGGGTACCGCTCGGTGTTCACCACGGTCCTGGTGACCCGCCTGGTGGTGTTCCTAGTGGCCGGACTGGTGGTCGGCGCCATCGTGTTCGCCGGTCTGGCGCTGGCCTACCGCACCCGGCCGGTGTTCGTGCCGACCGCGGGTCCCAACGATCCGGTGGCGCGTTACCGCACGGCGGTGATGGCCCGGCTCAAGTTGTTCGGCATCGGGGTGCCCGCGGTGGTCGGTGTGCTGTCCGGCGTTGTCGCGCAGAGCTACTGGCCGCGCATCCAGCTGTTCCTGCACGGCGGCGACTTCGGGATCACCGACCCGCAGTTCGGTAAGGACCTCGGGTTCTACGCCTTCGATCTGCCGTTCTACCGGCTGGTGCTGTCGTTCCTGTTCGCCGCGGTGTTCCTGGCGTTCCTGGCGAATCTGGTCAGCCACTACGTCTTCGGCGGTATCCGGCTGGCCGGTCGCACCGGCGCGCTCAGCCGTCCGGCCCGCATCCAGTTGGTGGCGCTGGTCGGTGTGCTGGTGCTGCTCAAGGCCGTGGCCTACTGGTTCGACCGTTATGAGCTGCTCAGCCACACCCGGGTCGGAAAGCCGTTCACCGGTGCGGGTTACACCGACATCAACGCGGTTCTGCCGGCCAAGCTGATCCTGATGGCCATCGCGCTGATCTGCGCGGCGGCGGTGTTCTCCGCGCTGTTCCTGCGTGATCTGCGGATCCCGGCGATCGGCCTGGTGCTGCTGCTGCTGAGCTCGCTGATCGTGGGCGCGGGCTGGCCGATGGTGGTCGAGCAGATCAGCGTCAAACCCAATGCGGCGCAGAAGGAAAGCGAATACATCAGCCGCAGCATCACGGCCACCCGGCAGGCCTACGGGCTGACCAGTCAGGACGTGACGTATCGCGACTACAGCGGCACGGCGCCGACGACGGCCCAGCAGGTGGCTGCCGACCGGGCGACGACGTCGAACATCCGGGTCCTGGATCCGACGATCATCAGCCCGGCGTTCACCCAGTTCCAGCAGGGCAAGAACTTCTACTACTTCCCGGATCAGCTCTCGATCGACCGCTACGCGGGCCCGGACGGCAACCTGCGCGACTTCGTGGTCGCCGCCCGTGAGCTCAACCCCGACCGGCTGATCGACAACCAGCGCGACTGGATCAACAAGCACACCGTGTACACCCACGGCAACGGCTTCATCGCCTCGCCGGCCAACACGGTGCGCGGAATTGCCAACGACCCCAACCAGAATGGCGGCTACCCGGAGTTCTTGGCCAGCGTGGTCGGGCCCAACGGCAGTGTCATCTCACCCGGGCCGGCCCCGCTGGATCAGCCGCGCATCTACTTCGGCCCGGTGATCGCCAACACCGCCGCCGACTACGCGATCGTCGGCAAGAACGGCACCGACCGCGAGTACGACTACGAGACCAACAACGAGGCCAAGAACTACACCTACAGCGGCACCGGTGGTGTGCCGGTGGGTAACTGGCTGGCGCGCAGTGTGTTCGCCGCGAAGTTCGCCGAGCGAAACTTCTTGTTCTCCAACGTGATCGGTTCCAACAGCCGGATCCTGTTCAACCGTGACCCGGCCGAGCGGGTCGAGGCGGTGGCGCCGTGGCTGACCACCGATTCCACGGTGTACCCGGCGATCGTCAACAAGCGGATGGTGTGGATCGTCGACGGCTACACCACCCTGGACAACTACCCGTACTCGGAGCTGACGTCGCTGTCCTCGGCGACCGCGGATTCCAACGAGGTGGCGTTGAACCGGTTGGTGCCCGACAAGCAGGTGTCCTACATCCGTAACTCGGTCAAGGCCACCGTCGACGCGTACGACGGCACGGTGACGCTGTACGCACAGGACGAGAAGGATCCGGTGCTCAAGGCGTGGATGAGCGTCTTCCCGGGCACGGTCAAGCCCAAGAGTGAGATCAGCCCGGACCTGGCGGCGCATCTGCGCTACCCGGAGGACCTGTTCAAGGTGCAGCGCATGCTGCTGGCCAAGTACCACGTCGACGATCCGGTGACGTTCTTCTCCACCTCGGACTTCTGGGACGTGCCGCTGGATCCGAACCCGACGGCCAGCAGCTACCAGCCGCCGTACTACATCGTGGCCAAAGACCTTGCCCGCAATGACAATTCGGCGTCGTTCCAGCTGACCAGTGCGATGAACCGGTTCCGCCGAGACTTCCTGGCGGCCTACATCAGCGCCAGCTCGGATCCCGATACCTACGGCAAGATCACGGTGCTGACCATCCCCGGTCAGGTCAACGGTCCCAAGCTGGCGTTCAACGCGATCAGTACCGACACCGCGGTCAGCCAGGACCTCGGCGTGATCGGCCGCGACAACCAGAACCGGATCCGGTGGGGCAACCTGCTGACGTTGCCGGTGGGCCAGGGTGGTCTGCTGTATGTGGCGCCGGTGTATGCCTCGCCGGGTGCCAGTGACGCCGCGTCATCGTATCCGCGCCTGATCCGGGTGGCGATGATGTACAACGACAAGGTCGGCTACGGCCCGACGGTCAGTACCGCGCTCGACGGCATCTTCGGTGCCGGCGCGGGAGCCACGGCCACCGGCCCGGCCCCGGCCACCGGTCCGGGTGCACCACCGCCGGGCGCGAAACCGGTTGAGACGCCTGCGGGTACACCGCTGCCGGGTGCCGCACCGGAGGTGCCGACGCCGATCGCGGCGGTGCCCGGTCAGCCGGGTGCGCCGACGGCGCTGTCACCGGCCAAGTCGGCTGCGCTGCGCGATATCGAGTCGGCGCTGACGGCGGTGCGCGATGCCCAGCAGGGCGGCAACTTCGCCGACTACGGGTCGGCGCTGCAGAAGCTCAACGACGCGATGAACGCCTACGACGCCGCTAAGTAGCGGCAGGTGCGCGAACTCGTCGTCCTCGGGACCGCCAGCCAGGTGCCGACCCGGTACCGCAACCACAACGGCTACCTGTTGCGGTGGGACGGCGAGGGCTTCCTGTTCGATCCGGGGGAGGGCACCCAGCGCCAGATGCTGCTGGCCGGGGTGCCGCCCAGCAGTGTGACGCGGTTGTGCCTCACGCACTTTCACGGCGACCACTGCCTGGGGGTGCCGGGTGTGCTGCAGCGGCTGTCGCTGGACCGCAGTGAGCGTCCGGTGGTGGCGCACTACCCGCACTCGGGGCGGGTGTACTTCGACCGGCTGCGGCACGCCTCGGTGTTCCACGACGCCGTCGACGTCCGCGAGGAGCCCGTTGCCGGCCCGGGGCAGGTGGCGGCGGGCCGGTTCGGTGTGCTGGAGGCGATGCCGCTGGACCACTCGATCGAGGTGTACGGCTACCGGCTGACTGAGCCCGACGGTCGACGCTTCCTACCGGAGTCGTTGGCCGCCTTGGGCATTGACGGCCCGGATGTGGGGGAGCTGGACCGGACCGGTGCGCTGCGGATCGGGGAGCGGGTGGTGGCGGCCGACGAGGTGAGCCAGGTCCGGCGCGGGCAACGCTTCGCCTTCGTGATGGACACCCGGCTGTGTGAGAACGTCTATGCCCTGGCCGACGGGGTGGACATGCTGGTGATCGAGGCGACGTTCCTCGACGAAGACAGCGCCCTGGCAACCGAATACGGCCACTTGACTGCCCGGCAGGCCGCGCGGGTGGCCCGTGAGTGTGGGGTGCGCCGGCTGGTGCTCACACATTTTTCGCAGCGCTATCCCGATGCCGCGCAGCGCTACCGTGAGGAGGCCGCGCGCGAGTTCTCCGGGGACACCGTGGTGGCCGAGGACCTGATGCGCGTTGCGGTGCCCAAGCGGCGGCCGTAGGGCCCGCTAGGCCGGTCCGTTGGTGGTGCCCAGGCCGACGCGCAATGCGATGTCCTGCTTCTGCCCGACGTTGGTGACGAAGTCGCGCACGGCGGGTTGGCCTGGAACACCGTCAAATTCGATGCGGGCCAGGGCGGCGCCCTCGGTGAACAGCAGTACGGTCACCGACTTGGTGCCATCCGGTGAGGTGCCCGACACCACCGTGCCGCCGCTGCCGACCGGGAAGGGCTGGGGTTGGCCGCCGGTGACCGCGGTCGCCAGATTGGCCTGCGCTTCCTGCAGCGCGGACGGGGCGGCCGCCGGATCGGGGAGTGCGGCCAGCAGGATGTTCACCGCTTTGGTCTGGTCGGAGTTGACCAGCAGCACCTCCGCACCGGTCTTGGTGCCGGGGTTCGGCGTGGCCGGCTGGGCGGTGTAGGTGTCGGTGGCTGAGGAGATGTCCCGGCCTTCCAGCAGCAGGCGGGTGTAGTCCAGTGGCTGTTGCGGGGCCTTGGCGGGCGTGCTGGAGGCCTTGGAGGTGGTGGTCGGTGGTGTCGGGGGGGCCAGGACGGCCGGAGCGCTCGAGGAGGCGCTGGGGACGCCGACCTGGTGATCGCAGGCGGTGGCGGCCAGGGCGGTGACGAGGAGGGTCACAGCGGCAAGGTTGCGGGTTCGGGGCGTCGTGGTCATGTCTGTATCGAGACTGTCTGGAATCGCTCCGGGTTTCAAACTATGCAGTTCACAGGCCTCTGACCATACGATTTGGTTGCGTTCGATGGCATTGGGTAACGTGGTGTTCACCCGACGCGGGGTGGAGCAGCTCGGTAGCTCGCTGGGCTCATAACCCAGAGGTCGCAGGTTCGAATCCTGTCCCCGCTACTAGGTAAAACGGCCCTCGGAGACCCCTCCGAGGGCCGTTTTCATGCCATTTGGGAACACTTTTGGGAACATAAGGCTGTCTAACTATGGTGCCGGAGCTGCCCAGAGGGTGGTCAACGGGCGTTGAACCCGCATCGTGACGCCGACGTCGGATTGTTTGCTCAGGCGGCGAGTTAGTCAGTCATACCGCCGAGCTCAGGGGTCGGTGTCTTCCACCGCAGTGAGTTGCCCCGGGGATGCGCTCGCGGGCCATCGAGTCGGTTACCGTGGCCGCGCCGGCTGTGCTTGGCGCGACCGGCCGGGCGCGAGCGTCGTCGACTCGTGGGTGTCTTGAGCTTGTTATGAGACTCTGTAGCTAGCCAGACACTCGAGGAGGCCTCTTACCTGCGCTGCCGCAGCGGTGTCATAGCGGCTTCGCCGGCGCAAACGCTGCCGCCGGCCCAGCACCCCTTGACAGTGCGATGACGCTCGTGGTGGTCCGCTTCACCGATGCGCGCAACCGACTGGTGCCATCAAGGGTTTGTAGGCCGATTTCGACCTCGTGGTAGCCGCTGCCGAGCTCGTCGAGGCGGTGGCCCGACTGCTTGCAGAGCGATAGGTGCCCCGCAAAGCGTTGGCTGAAGCCATGCTTTTGCTGGATGACCCACTTGCCGGAGCGACTTCGTTCAAGTCGCAGCAACAGAAGCCCCGAACGGACCGCGTTAAGCCGAGTGACCATAAGCGACAGCGAAACTCGCAGTTCCTTTGACTTGGCTTCCAGTGCTTGGATGGAGTCGATCGATGGTCGAAGTGCGGCCGCCGAGGACAGTGGAAGTAGCAATTCTGCGGCGAAGTAGTCGCAGATTTGCTCAAGGCCGGGGTACGACAGGCCCGCGTAGTCGCGGTAGGCGCGTAGGCGCTCGACGGCGTCGAATGCCGCTGGGGGCTCCTCGTACTGCTCAATTACGCGGTCTGCGGCGAGCGCGGGGTCGAACAGTAGATGCCCGCACTCGTGGGCCAGCGTGAAGCGTCTTCGTCCGTCAGACCGAATGAGTCTCAGCTGGATGAAGGGCCCGCGTTCGGTCCATTGCGTATACCCGTGGAGGTTTTGAGCTCCGTAGCGGATGTCGCGCGCGCCGAGGCGGCGGGCTAAGGCGTTCAGGTCCACCACGCCCGGGGAGCAAAACGTCGGCTCGATCTCGGAGATCAGGCCCTGAATGCTGTGCCGCCACGGGTCCACTGGAGGCGCGTACGGTTCGTGTGGTTTCGCCTTACTCATCGTGGTCGGGAAGCTCATTGAGTAGCGATTGCCAATCCTTCGTGTGTAACGGCAAGTCGTCGCGCGCGGAGATAGGGGACTGATTCTCGGCTCGAAAGTGCGCCGTCATGAGACGGCCCATCTCGTCGTAATCGAGTTCCCGCGTTTCGGCGAATCCCAGGAAGGTGACAAAGAATTCGAGCCAGTCACGGTGGCGTGGGTCGTCGGCGCCGGTCCGGGCCACGTCCTCGCCCTGTGGTTGCGGCGCCGTCAGTCGACCCAGCTTGAAGGCGATCTCGCGGAGGATCGCCGGAGGTGTCTGATGCCATACGAGGTCATCGCTCAAAATCGCACGAACACGCGCGAACGGTACCCATGACGTAGCAAAGACCGTCGGTTCCACGCTGCCGTCCAGCCAATCTTCCGGACGTGTCTGCGGGACGACGAAGTCGCCGATCATGGTCAGCGACCGGTTGCGGCCAAAGATCTGAGTGCCGAATGTCTCGATAAATTCTGAGACGGCGCGGCTGTCATCTTCCGCAGAACTGGACTCTGCTCGTTGGCGGTGCGTCCATCCGCCCGGGTTTCGGTATTCGACGGACTCGTGCCCTGGCGTGTCGATGATCAGGCTGGGGATGGAATGTTCTTCCGCGAAGGCGATTGACTGCAATGTCCCGAGCGACCCCTTCTCGGTAACGGTAACGATGGCGCTGGCGTAGTGCATCGGCACCATGACTTGAGTCGTGCGCTGGCCGTCGGACGCACC
Source organism: Mycolicibacterium anyangense (assembly GCF_010731855.1). Lineage (NCBI taxonomy): Bacteria > Bacillati > Actinomycetota > Actinomycetes > Mycobacteriales > Mycobacteriaceae > Mycobacterium > Mycolicibacterium anyangense. The sequence continues at coordinate 5,626,980 of NZ_AP022620.1, forward strand.
GATCGGCTTCGGCCATTGTGCGGTGACGTGCGCACGCATGCCGTGCGTCTCGGCGACGTCTGCAAGCTGCCTCGCCCGGCTCAGCCCGCTCGCCGCCTCATCCGGCTGCAGCAAGCTGCTCGGCACGTTGATGATGACGTTGGGGATTCCTCGAGTGATAGCCGGCTTCGGTCGCGCCGCAAGTACCGGCAGCGCGATCTTGTGACTGATCGCTCCAGAGAGAGCGTCGACTGTCTGGTCCAGACTCGCCCGGCGCGCTGTCATGATCTCGGCGATGCGCTCCAAGAGCGAGGCTTTCACGATGATGTCGAGGGCCTTGCACAGCACGCACACCAGCCGCTGCACGAGCGATATCTCGTCGATACAGAATCTCGGGGGAGCTGTGTGCCGCGGGTCCTTGGGCTTTCGGCAGGCGTTCTGGTGCATCACCGCCGCACTAGTGAGCGCGATGGTGGCTATGAACTCTGAGGTCGTGACCGTGCGCAAGAGATGGTGGTCGCAGCATTCCTCGGTACGTTCTAGAACCTGCTCGGCGAGCGGATATGCCTGAGTCCATAAGGCGAGTTCCGCGGATTCGAGCTCATCGAGCAGCGAGGGTTCGCGCCTGTCGGCGAGGTCCAGCACGAACGACCACCGGATGAGGTCGCTCAGCGCGTCTTGGGACCAAGGGTGTTCGCGCATTCACTTCTCTTCCTCTTGCCCCGAGTTGCCAGCGTCGGAGCGACCGCGCTCGGACGAGCCGAAGTAGAACCCAAGCGCCGAACTAACGAGGGCGATCACCGCCGACAGGATCGGATCGAAAAACTCCTTGGCGGTCTGCAGATTGAGGCCGGTCCAGCGTGACGTGGCTAGGAGCAACGCGACGGCGACGAGCGTGACGTTCAAGGTTCGAACCAACTTGCGGGCCAGTTCGCCGCGGACGATTTCACGCTCTTGCTCGATACTGCCGCGCAACTTGGGGATCTTGTCTCGTGCCGAGCCAATGCGTTGCCTGATGGCATCAGACCAAGCACGCCCGCCCCTAGGTTCGAGGGCGGGCGTGCGCGGCATTTCGTGATCCTTGGGGTCGTCAGTCATGGATCCGGTCTTGAGTTCAGGTCGAGCTTCTGGCTCGCCCGCCGACTTCGACTAGCCGGACCGGAGCCTTCGGGTCCTCGGGGATGAGGCCGACTTCGTTGCCTTCCTTGACCTTGTCGAGGAAGTACTTACGTTGTTCGATCGCTCGCTTAAGCGACTCGGTCATCGTGGTGCCATCTTCTTCTGCCATCTCTTTGAGCACCTCGACTAGCGCCGGTGAGAGATTCACCGTGAGCTTCTTGCGTTCGGTGGCCATGAACTCGCTTCCTATGCACGACGTTGGGTTAAGGCACCCGGCTCGGGTGTCGTGCGTGTCCCGTTGCTGATAGTCGGAGAGCCGCGGCCTCTTGTGGTCGCAACCATATGTTAGATGTGCGTTTGATGTATTGCAACAGTACAACGGATGGGTTGCATCTGTAAATCATACGGCATGAGTACGGCACACATACGTCTTTCAGCTGTACGAAGCGATCGCTGCGGTAGCGCGACCATCCCCGGGCATCGATCGTCGTTCACCCAGGGAGTGCCGACCGATTCGCGTGCGGCTTGGAGGACCGGTAATTGCAACGCGGCTCCGAAATTGAAGGCCTACCGGGCTTATCCACGGCCGCGTGGCCGTCGGTTGTGGCTGTAGCCTGCACTGTTGACGGTCGTCAATGAACCGTGCGCCCTGAGCGCCTCGTGGGTCGTTGAGGCGAGTCGCTGACTCGTGGTCAGGCGGTCAATTCGACAGTGTCATCACCGAACTCGGCGACGATGCGCAGCTGCCCACCCAGCGCGGCGACGTACGCCTGAAGCGTGCCCAGCTCGGTGTGCGACAAGTCGCCGCTCTCCAGCTTCGAAACGCGGGCCTGAGAGACGCCCATGAGAGCCGCGACGTCGGCTTGGCGGGAGTGCCCCAGCGCCTTACGGATCTCGGCCAGACGGTGCGCCTGGACGGCCTCACGCATCTCCTCACGCGCAGCGCTGGCTCGCTCGGCATCGAGTGCACCCTGCGCGATCGCGTCCGCGCGGATGTCTCGCCAGTTGCGCGCAATCGTCATCACCCTCCGTGCTCGGTCGCCAGCCAGCTCTCGAAGCGCGCGTCCGCGATCGGAATGTTCCTGTCGTACCAGCGCTTCCAGTCGCCTGCCTTATCGCCGCCCAGCAGCAGGATCGCCTGCCGGGCCGGGTCGAAGATGAACAGGACGCGGACGCTGGTCCCGGCCGGGCGCAGCTCCCTTCATGCTGTGAAACCTCGAGCCGTTCACCTTGTCAACGATCGGCCGGCCCAATGTCGGCCCCTCCAGCTCCAACAGGTCGAGGGCGCCGGTGACCGCCGCGATCGCGTCCCTGTCGAGCGAGAAGAACCACTGTTCGACCTCGTCGAGCAGGATCACGTCCCAACGCTTCGACACCAGTATAACCTCTACGTTATATCGTGCGGCGGGAGATTCGCCGGAGCATCGTCGCCGCCGGTCCAGCTGTCACCGAGCAAGAACGAGGCGGCTTGCTCGGCCGCTTCGCTGTCGTCGGTGTCGAGGACGTGGGCATAGGTCTCCAGGAAGAAGCCGATGTTCGCGTGACCGATGCGCTCGCTGACGATCTTCGGGCTCACCCCGGCCCGCAGCGCGCCCGTGGCATACGTGTGGCGCAGATCGTGAAACGTGATGCGGGACAACCCAGCCCTGGCCGTCAGACGTTCGAAGCGCTGGCGGATCGAATCCGGATGGGGAGGACGGCCGTCGGGGTAGGTGAACACGAAGTCACCCGGGTGGTAGGCGTCGCCGAAGAACTCCCGCTCGGTGTCCTGTTGGGCACGCCAGCGCCGCAGGGCACCGACCGTGGTCTTGTCGATGGAGATGGTCTGGTCGGCGTTGCGGGTCTTGCCCCCGGCCTTATCGACGACCTGGCCACCGACGACCACCCGGTTGTCGTGCACGGTCACCTTTCCGGCATCGAGATCGACCGCCGACCATTTGAGTCCGCAGATCTGGCCTCGCCGTATCCCGGTGGTCAACTCCAGGAGGAACAGCGCCGCGAAGCGGTCCTCGCGTGCTGAGGCCAGGAAGGTCCGGATCTCCTCGGGTTTCCACACGTGCCGGCGGGTTCGTGGGTTACGGGGCGGCTTGACGTTGCTCGCCGGGTTCTCGGAGATGTACTTCCAGGCGACGGCATCGGCGAGTGCCCGGTGCAAGAACGAATGAATGTTGCGGACAGTCTTGGGGGCCAGCCCCTGCGTGAGGGTCCGGGGAGTCAGGCCCGCCTTATAGCGCCGGACGGCGTCACGCGAGGCGTGGATCGAGGTGCCGCACGCCGTGGACAGCTCGCGAGGTGTCGGCGGCGGCTTGCCGCTGGCGATCAGCTTCGCCCAATGCGTGTACATCACCGCATCGTTGTTCGGTTTCACCCGGCCCTTCGCCAACAGCATCGCGTAAAACCTCAGCAGCACCGGCTCATTGAGCGCCTGGAGACGTTCCCCGCCGATGTGGGGGATCACGTACCACCGGGCATAGTCGCTCCAACTGCGCCACGTGGAGGCGTCAAGCGCCGGCTGGACCGCCGTAAGCCAATCGGTGACGAACTCGCCGACTGTCTGTTGCGACGGCCGCACGATCCGGTTGCGGTCGGCATCGCGCATCGCCTCGCGGCAGGCCTCCCACGCATCACGCTCGGTGTCGTAGCCGCCCTTGGTCACCCACGGGAACTGGCCGGTCGAGGGATCGCGCTGCGGCACCCGAAACTTGTAGTACCACTTCGCGCCTCGCCGATATACCGAGCCCTTCATCACTCTCCCAAGTCGCGCAGGCCTGCGGTTACCACGTAGATGCGTCCGCCGAGCCGACGGACCGGCAACTCGCCAGAGTGGACGAGCCGGTAGGCCGCGGCACGGCTGATTCCCAGAAGCTTCGCCGCGTGCGGTACAGCGAGGAGCAGGGGTAGATCGTTGAACACGTTATCTTCCAATGTAATTCACCACCTCTCACTGTGTCGATCGATTGAGAAGGAACCTTGGCAGCTGTGGATGGTCCGCGAGTTGGTGACGGGCCGCGGCTGACGGTCGCGAGGCTGGTCCTGCCGAGTTGAGGAGCGCCACGTTCCGTGGCGTGAAGTGGACCTCGCAGTCACCGGCATAACTGACAGCTAAATGCGCTCGGCACCGCTATGCGACGGTCAAATGAAATCGATTCGCAACTCACGAATTGCCGGAATTTAGCCTGAGACGCAACGGAACTCTATGTAAGAGGTTTTCGATCGACTCGGGTCAAATCGCGTCGTTCTTTTTCGGTCGGCGTCAGGCCACCGACTGCGAAACCGATAGCGGATCCGCTCGATCGCCAATTGCCACGGATGCGGAAGATGTTCGAGTGCGCGTATGCCGACGCATTCTGCGTCAGCATCGACATGCCACCGAAGTGCTGGAGCGGTCCCTGGCTGTAGGTCAGCATGGCGAAGTCGCTGACCGCTGTCTGGGCCGCTCGTCGGCTCCTGTGACCTCAGGGGTCCAGGTGTACGTGGTTCCGCACTCTGATGCGTCGCCGGTTGTCACCTCTGGCGCGGTGTGCGCCGCCTACATGCTCCCCTTGGCCGTCCTTCGGCGGAACGCTTAGTCGACTCGACGGTCTCGTACCGGCTTTCGTCAATTCTCTGCAACCCGTTCGGCGCGAGTAGCGCATCCGGGCGCGCTGACGTTCGACGCCGCGGCACCACCTCACGCACACCCTACGACTGCCTTCGCCCACACGTTCACTACGTCCCTGTAGTCTCAAGCATCTCAACACATTCCGTCTGATACCGCTGTGTCTCCAAACAGATTGTCTGACAGAGCAACTCATAGAAACTCACCTGATTTTCCTATGGCACATTTGCACAGGGATGTGCGAGATTGGCGGTAGCGAACGTTGCGTTCGCCACCTGGCGGCTTTGAGCCCCGGGCGATCTCGGGCCCAGGCGGTGATCGACATGCTCACGATTGCCAAGCTGTCGGCCTGGTCGATCAACTACTACAACGACACCGTCCGCGCCGCAGCCGATGCCCAGAAAGCCAGCGGCGGATTGGGGGAGTACTACACCGAACACGACACCCGCGCCCCCGTGTGGCTGTGCGCCGGCGACGCCCGCCGCGCCGCGGAACTGGTCGGATTATCGGACCTCGAACGGGTAGGCGGCGAGGCAGAAACCGATGTCGTCGAGCGGTGGTTGGTCGGCGGAGAATCGCCCAACGGCGCGTCGGGTCGCGGGTTCCGAAGCGACAGTGTGCATGGCTTCGATCTGACGTTCTGTGCGCCGAAGTCGGTGTCGCTGATCCGCGCAATCCGAGCCGACGACGTCACCGATAAAGCGATCGCGGACGCCCACGCGACCGCGATCGCCGAAGCGGTGGAATACCTTGCGACCCACGCCGGATACACCCGCGTGCACAACCCGGCGACGCGGGAGAAGGACCTCGTGCGGCTACCTGGTTTAGTGGCGGTCGCCTACCAGCACGAGACCTCCCGGGCGGGTGATCCGCACCTGCATACTCACGTCATCGTGCCCAACCGCCAAGCCCGCGACGACGGTCGATTGGTGTCGATCGACGGCACGTCGCTGTATCACGAAGCAAAGGCCGCGGGCGTCATCTATCAGGCGACGCTGCGCCGCGAACTACACCGATCCCTGGGTTACGAATGGCTACCCGTTGACCCGTCAACGGGCATGGCCGAAGTCGCCGGCATCGACCCGAACAGCATCAGCGCGTGGTCGCAACGGTCCTCCCAATTACGCGAGTGGGCAGCCGGAAACCTTGCGATGAACGAAGGCGGTGAGCCGTCCGCAGCGCAGCTTGCGGCAGCTCAAAAAGCCACCCGCCCAGGCAAGCCCGAACAACTCGGCTGGACAGAGCTGCGGGCCGGATGGCGCACCGACAAGCGCGGTGTCGGCATCGATTCGGCGGCGCACCGCAGTGCCCGTCGTGACCGGCTCGCGGCGAGCGGGCCGCGGTTCGACCGGCACCGGATCGCCGACGCCGCTGCCACGATCGAGAAGGCTGGGTTTACACGCGCTGACCTCGTGGAGGTCATCGGCGCCCAACTTCCCATCGATACCGCACGCTCGCCGCGCGAGCTCGTCGAGGAAGCCGTCGACGACATCGCCGTACGGCTGACCGCGCCACGCGAAGCGCATCAAAGAGAGGGACATGAGCGGTTCACCCTCGAGCTGATCCTGGCCGAAGAAGCCGCGGTGCTCGATCTCGTCGACGCACACGATCCGCGGTCAATCCTGTGGGGTCTGCCCAGCGACCTCGACGGTTTGTCGCCGGATCAACAACGCGCGGTGGAAAACATCGCTGTCTCGCCGTGGTTGGTGCAACCACTGAGCGCCCCTGCCGGAGCGGGCAAGACCACCTCCATGCGGGCGCTGGCGGCGATGGCGCGTCGCCGCCGTGATGGCCGAGTCATCGTGTTGGCGCCGACGGGTAATGCGGTGGATGTCGCGGTCCGCGAAGGCGCCGGCGATACCGGTTACACCATCGCCAAAGCACTCCGCGACATCGACAACCACAGCCTGAACCTCAGCCACACCGATCTAGTGATCGTCGATGAGGCGGGCATGGTGGGCACCGACGATCTACGCCGCCTCCTCACTGCCACCACGACAGCGGGAGCCAAAACGGTCCTGGTCGGCGATCAACACCAGCTGGCGCCGGTCAAGGCCCGCGGCGGCATGTTCGCCCAACTCTGCACCGACCTGCCCTGGACGCAGAAGTTGTCCGAAGTGTGGCGGATGCGGAACCCAGAGGAGCGCAGCGCTTCGCTTGCGTTGCGTGATGGGGGACCGGCGCCGGTGCGTCGCGCGATCGAGTGGTACCGCAAGAACAATCGCCTGCACGCTGGAGACGAAATCGCTATGGCCACAGAGGCTCTGGTGGCCTACCGGCGTGACAGCGCAGCGGGCAAGGACAGCTTGCTCGTTTGCGATGCCAAGGAGATGGCCGACGCCCTGAACCAACGCATCCACAACGAGACCATCGACCCAGACACGCCAGCAGTGACCGCTGCACGGGGACATCGAATCGCCGACGGCGACCTGATCATCAGCCGCCACAACGACCCGTCCATCACCGTCTTACACCCCACCGAAAGGATCCAGCACGCAGACCCGGTGCGCAACGGAAACCGCTGGCGCGTCTACGCCATCGACCCTGACAGTCAGCGCATCGCCGCCCGCCGCCTCAGCGACGGCGCCCGCGCCTCCTTCGCCGGCGACTACCTGCGCGACCACATCACCTATGGCTACGCCGTCACTGTCCACTCCGCACAAGGTGCCACCACGGACACCACGCACGCGGTGCTGAGCGAAAACACTCCTCGTGCAATGTTCTACGTCGCCATGAGCCGAGGACGGCAGGCCAACACCGCCTATCTCGCTCAGCGGAGGCTGCGTGATGATGGCGGACGGGACCTCGGGACCGAACCGTCGGCCGGGTTGAGGTGTGCCGTGGACCTCGCCCGCTCGATCGTCGGCAACGACGAAAGGCAGGCTCGTACTGCGCATGACATCGTCGAAGGCGTAGGCGTCAATGCAGCTGGGAACGAGCGTGTTTGGGCACTGTGGGGCCATCGACTGCGCCGCATCGCTAAGCGAAGAGCGGATCACTCAGAGTGGGAATGCATGTCGGGGCGAGTTACGACGCAACTTGAGCGGGACGTGGGCGGTACGGAACATCGCGAGCGCATCCGCGAAGTTGGCCTATAGGATGCACATGGTTCTTCACACTTGTTCTCGGGGACATCACTCGCATACTGGTTGTATGGATGAGAATGAAGAAAAGTCACTGGACATCATGGTCGAGAGCCTCCTAGGTCAAATCGACATGAACGGCCCGCAGATGCAGGTTGTTGCCAAGACTGGCGACGCGAAAGCATTGATTCCGTTGGTCTTCACGATGGGACACACCATTGAGGCGCTCTACCGTGAGATTGGCCGCCTCGACGCTCGAGTTAAAGCCCTTGAAAGCGGCAATCGCTAAGAGCGGTTTCCCACACTGATGCAATGATGTGGAAGCGGTGTTAAGTCCTAGTGCGGCTTTCCGTGGCGGCTCAGCTCGTCCGTTAGCGACCTCAGGGGCCCTAGTCTCGCCGCGCGACATTCCTGCTGTGCTGCACGCGAGCCGCTCAATCATAGCCTAACTGGCTGAACGCCAATTCGGCGAGGCCTTCACCCCAGCAACTACCAATCAGCATGCGTAGGACCAAATTTCGATTAGCCGAAGGCACGTAGAGCACAGTACTAGCGGCTCGGACCGAAAGGACAAACTGCGACTTAAAGTCGGGAGAATTGCTCTTCAAGTTCTTTCGTCGAAATATCGCCAACCTCGACGGCGGACGATCCATCCTGCGAAGCCATCCAATCAATGACCATTCCAACGGTGGTCTGCGGGGCTTTGAGGTCCAAGGTATCGTCAGCCGCCTGATTCGGGCGGGCTCGGAGGGTGTCTTTGGGAACCGCCTGAACGAAGGCCATCCTATGCTCGCGTGGGTAGTAACAGGCGATCGAGCCCCCGTCCGGAAAATGTTGAGCCATACGATCGTTGACTACTTCAGCCATGTAGTCCCATTCGACGCACACCACGGTGTTATGCAGCCATGGGTATTTCTTCCGAAATTTTGCATCACGCTGCAGTTTGGCGAAGATAAAGGTGGCTGTCGTGTGGGGATCAGTCATCGAGCCACCTCCTAACTCGCTCCTGCCAGTCTTGCAGCATCATGGCGAGATGCACATCGAATTCGCTGTCAACAATAGCTGCATCATCCGCAGTTAGCTCACGCAGAGACTCACGCTCGCCATCATGATCGTTCGGGTCGCTGTTGATCGAAAAGAGATGCCTATGGATTTCGGAGTCGCAGCAATCGATGCGCTCGACGTGCCGACGCTGCACGCGCGTGCCGGTTAGCAGCAGTTGTTCGACGGCATCATGTTGCGACACATCCAACATAAGGGCCCAGTCGACGTATCGCCCGCGGTCGAGCGCAACTCTGTAGGTGAGCTCACCCCGCCAGCCCTCGTACGGGGGGAGTAAAAGTCCCGTGGTTGTGTCTTCGACACGGTCTGGAAAGAGATGTCTTGAGTACGGACGAACCGGAGGGAGATAGGGCTGAACCGGATCGCTTGGCAGATAGCCCTGTTGTATCGAGTAGACCTCCTGCCGCCTCGGCCTACCGCTACTCTTTCTCCTCGACATACCCCAGCCTTCATACGAAGCTCATCGCGAGCACGGCCGATCGTAGCGTGGCAGGAGCGCATCCGACCAAGACGTCTCCTTCGAATTCATCTTGCTGGTGCGCGATGGAAGGTTAGGCACACGAGGCAAAATCAGGGGTGCCTCGATGTTCGCATCAGGCTCGGAGCTGTTGATACGCCGAGTGAACGCGCTTCAGACACATCAGAATAGTTAGCACAAGGTGCAGGCCCAACGCTGCAAGGACAGCGCTGATCCAGATGGGGGCGCCAGCGTCCTTATCTGCCATGGCGGCGGCGACGACGCCGACTACGGTTGTGACAATGCCGATGACAACCGAGTAAGTGACGTTGGCGAACGTTTCATCAATGAGCGATGCAAGTCGAGGGCGGTCCCGATCACGTCCGTCGTCCTTGATCTGGACTCTCAGCTGAAACACGAAGATCACCAGTCCGAACAGGAGCGCAGTGAATACTGCGAGGCCGGCTAGAACCGCCGCGGTGTCCTTCATCCGAAACTCAAAAATGCCCAGCGCGAGCCCGGCAACGACGGGTACCCCCGCAAAAAGAACCAGGTCGAGCATCCGGATTTCACCGGAACGGTCGTCCCGCAGCGTGTCGAAGTGGGCACGAACTACCGGCCGGACGCTAGCTTTGCTCGCCACCGCGAATCACCATCTTCGCCCCCAGCTGCTCTTCAGTCCACTGTCCAACAGTGTTCCCGTCTGTCCACTCTATGCCGATACGGTCAAAAAGGTCCGGCGCGTACTCCCGACGAAACACAAGATTCCTGATCTTTTCGGCAGGCCATGCATCCTCGTTGTGCCCGCTCAGTGGGTAGCTCACTGATGGTCGCCGCTCGCGGCCGATGATGAAGGTCTTCCGTTTTCCGTTGCCTTCAAGGGTAACTTCAGCCTCCGACTCGTTTTCGCCCTCTTCGAAGCCCAGCAACTCTCCCACTTTGATCGAACCGCCACGCAGACCGTCGAAGAGTGACCTGGGCAACGACTTCATTCCGATGCCGGGAACCAGGCTATGTGTGAGGTCGCCAGCAAACTTTGGCGCCTGAGCTCCAACGAAGTTGTCGGCCTTGTCGGACTCCTTGTGACGCCTGTATGCGCTGACCCGGACCAACTGGGCGCTCTCCAGCCATGCCTCTCCTTCGATGACGGCGTCAGCCTCCAGTAGGAGATCGGGATACGCCAGTACGAACCGCTTCTTGAATAGCTCGAGGAGCCGTATCACGCCGCACTGGTTATTGGCTCTTTCAAGAAAGAGCAGCGCCGACGTGGCGTCCTTCGGCAGGATCAACACGCCGTGTGTGACCACTTGGATCGCGTCCGTCTTCTCGAATTTGCCTCTCTCCATCAGGGTTGTGGTATCGATGAAGCGGCCTTCTTCGCCGTATCGCCCAACTTCTACTGCGAGTGTGAGGGAGCGTCCGAGCGGCTCGTCCCCGACAACTGCCGCATAGCTCTCGTTAGCGGAGTTGTGCAGCTGCGCCGGGGTCACCTCGGCTGCGAAGGCTCGAAAGAGGTGCAATAGATCACCATCTGGCAGCTGGCTAAGGTTTTGGCGCTCCTTCCGATTCCCCCTCGGATGTGCCCACAGTTCAGTGACCGTCATAGTGCGTCGCGGCAAGTCAATTCCCCTCGTCTTAGTGCTCTAATGTCCACTCAACCTGCCCGCTGCGGTCCGTGCGGCCGCCAGGGACGAACGTCCGTCAGGTTATTGCGGGGCCCGACAGGCGGCGGCTTGTCACCGCCGGACCGACCCGGACCAAATTTTTCTGTACTGATGTTGGCGAGATCTAATGCCACTTCGGCCTCAATGAGTACTTCAGCGGCTTCGCCAGACGCATTGCGCTCCATTTGGACATGCACAGCATGAAGTCGATCGTTTATTAACGCAGTTCCCAGAGCCAGCTTCGCGAAACGCTTCACACCTTCTCTGCTAGCAATATCCTCGCCGATCGCGGCGACCTCGTCCTGATACTTTGAGAGCTGCTTGCTCGCTCCGCGATTCCGAAGCCACGTCGTTAATTCGAGGTCGCCCTCGTATACCATTGCTTGCGCCGGTCGCCAGACGGCCTCAATGTCAACGGTGTTGAGGCCAGCTTCCGGACCAACCCTCCACGGAGCTTCACCGGCTGCCACCGCTTGTCGAAAAGCCTTCACTGCTGAAACGTCGTATTGGCCTGCCCCAGATTCGGAGATCACGCCTAACGTCCCCGGAAAGGCTTCACTCGAGGGAACGTGTCTCCAAGTGGACCACCATTCAGCCCTCCACGGCTCATCACCAGGTTCGAATTCGGGGCCCGGATTCCAAGGGGGAGTCCAGGGCCGTCCTGTGCCGAGTTGAACATCGGTGGCCATCTGTTGCACCTGAGACAGCTCATTTTCAGCCAGTTGGAACGATATTCTGCGCGTCGCCGCATATTCCAGCACCAAATTGAGCATTCGATTTCGGGCCGCCAACCAGTCATCAAAAATGGCGTCCGACGGACGAATCTCTCCGGCCGAGACGATGTTCGGGTCGAGCCGCCGAGGATGGGCGGCGTCGTAGACCGACAACCACTCGACCTCTTCGTCGGAACGGTCCTTCTCGGGTTTCCTCATGATTTGGCTGCGGCGCATTACAGCACGTACACCAGCCATTCCGCCGCGAGTATCCGCTGGAGGAACATCGTCCGACTGGAGTCTCTCAAGATCGTCAGCGGCGTCGTCGCGGCCGGCTTCGCGTAACTCCTGCGGAGAGGAGCCGACTACATCTGCCATGCGCGCGAGCGTGTCGGGCGGAGCAATGACTGGGATGCGGGTGTCTTTTGTCGCCTGCTGATAACCCTTTGCGATCTGTCGCCACCGACCTTCGCTGATTCCCGCTAGTTTCGCCGCCCTCGTCACGGACAATCTCGGCGATTGTTCTAGCCGACGTCGTTCGATGAGCTCCGCCTCTTTAGGGCGTTCGGGTGTATCCACGCCTCGACCTTCCTACGCGTAGCCCTACGAAGCCTAGTCGTGGTACTTCGGCGGTCCACGTAGATGCGCCCGTGTCTCCTCGGGTGGCAGGTCAGCTCGGTGGTGGGTCACCCGCGCAAACTACGCTTGAGATTATCGAACCTACGGCGTACCTTCGTATCGTTGGTTGTGCGTCCTACGGCTGACCTTGTGTCCGTGAACAGGAGACTGTGATGTTGCGTCGGCTCGAACGTATAAAAGCCTGCGGGATATTTGAGGATTTCCGCTGGGACCTCGCACTGCCCGAGCTTGCCAGGATTACCGTTATCTTCGGCCGCAACGGCACGGGAAAAACCTCGCTGGCAGGCGCCCTCGATGGGTTGCGCTATGCCGCGGACGGCATGGGCTTCAGTCGGGTCTCCCTCGCACTGGAGGACGCATCAGGAACTCGCGTCACTAGTTTCAGCGAGGATCCCGCCTTCGACCGGATCCATGTCTTCAGCGAGCGGTACGTTTCGCGCAGTCATCGGTTTACACCTGCGGCCGCTGATATGGACGCCGTTTTGACCGTTGGTCATCGCCCTGTCGACGCGGAACAGCGCCTAGAGGTGTTGCGACAGTTGGTCGCAACTAAGACCGCGGAACGCGATTCCGCCGCTGGGGCGGAACTCAGCGCGAAGCAGCAAGTCGAGGAAACCTATCGCCAAGTCTCAAAGAACGTCGTAGATGCGGCAGGACGCGCTGGAGGACGTTGGAACTCAAAAAGCAACTTCAGCGCTCGCGTAGTCAAGACCGAATTCGCTGCATCACACTGCGATTGGAGGGAGCTAACAGAAGGGGAGATGCGCGAGAAGGTCGGAATAATCAACTCCGACAGACTAGAGGCACTGGCAGAACCCAGCCTTCCGGTCGCTGTGCCGAGTGACCTTGTCGAGCGGCTGAGTCCGGCATTGTCTGCTACACCGAGCACTATTGTCCTAGACACACTTGCAGAACATCCTGAGGCAACGCCTTGGGTCGATGCCGGCCGACGCCTGCACGAGGAAGCCCCTGATTGCATATTTTGCGGCTCGAAGCTGACCGATGAACGAAAGGCGCAGATCGACCGACATTTTTCTGATGAGGTCGAGGAACTACAGAGAGATCTCCAATCCATCGCGCGCGAACTGGACGAAGCCGCGCGCGGGATCGATCGTTTGGCATCTGCCATCCCCAGCAAGGGCTTGTTTATTGAGGACCTCCGACCCCGTTTCGACGACGCAGTGGATGACCTCCGCGTTGAGCTGTCCGCGCTTCAGCAGTGGATCGACGTAATGAGGGATCGCGTAAAAGCCAAGGCGGACAACGTTATTAGCCAGGTCGACTCCGCGGTCGATGCGCCTCCAGTCGTCGTGGGCAGTGCTCTCGCTTCGCTGCTTCGCCAGCACAACATTCGTGTCGAGAGCCACGAGACGTTCGTCAAGCAGGCGGCCTTAGACATCGAGCGGCATTACTTGAAGCAAGCCGAGGCGACCGTAAGGGCGAAAGAGCAGATAGCAGCCTCGAAGAACGCGGAGGTAGCGGCTTTCGACGCAGAGATGGGGGAGTGTTATGCAGAGATCGCAGCGCTCGAGCGTGTTGAGGGCGACCCGATGCCAAGTGCGAAGGTGCTTACCGAGGAGGTGGCACGGCTGCTCGGGCGTAATGAGCTGAGATTCGAGGCGGCCGATGGTCGTTATAAGGTATTGCGCTTCGGACAGCCAGCGATTGGCCTCAGCGTAGGTGAGCGGACCGCCATCACTCTTGTTCATTTTCTTGAATCGGTAGCCCGGTTTGACGCGACGAACGGCAAACCCATCGTGGTGATCGATGACCCGGTCTCCAGCCTAGACAGCGACATCTTCATGGGCGTGTCGACGTATATCTGGACCGAAATGATTGTAAAGGACCACATCGCGCAACTGATACTGCTCACCCATGACTTCGAACTGTTTCGGCAGTGGGACATTCAGATTGATCGACTTCATCAGCGAGGAGGGAGAGACCCGGCGACAGGGCAAAAATTCACAGAGCTCTACCCCGCTCAGTTCTATGAGATCCGCTCGCGCCACTCTACTTTCAATGGCCACACGAGGCGGCGTCCAACCCTAGCGTCGTGGCCCCCGTCTGAGTCGTCTCGTAAGAAGATCCGCTCTTCATACCACCATGCGTTTATTTGCGTCGCTCAGGCTCTGTGCAACCTCGCGAATGACGACTCTCTTGAGAATAGGCTAGACGCTCAGTTGCTGTTTCCAAACGTCGTGCGGCGAATGCTTGAGACATTCTTGGCCTTTAAGCGGCCTGAGTGGGTCGGAGACTTCAACAGCGCAATGCGCAATTCGACCGCATTACTAGACGCTGCCGGTTATCGTGGTGACTCTAACGCCTTGCGGTTGCGGCTCACTCGTTATGCAAATAGTTACTCCCACGACGAAGATCCCTCGACAGACAAGACAGTGAACCCGGATGAGGTTTCCACTGCAATAAGAGCGGTCTTCGAGTTCATGAACCAGCTAGACGAAGGTCACTTTCGAGGACTGTGCGACGCCGTTGGGATAAATCCCAACGAACTGCTGCCGCAGGTGCCGGCGGTCATGCACGAGTAAGGTGCACTCGGCGCGAATTAGCTAAGTTTTGTCTCACCGTCCGACGGCCCCATGCGGTCGCGGCGGGCATCCGATGCCCGAGATCGTGTCTTTTAGTTAGATGGCAAGAGCCAAGCTTCTCGGTTCCTCAAGCCGATTGTGTGCAGCCGCCTCCCGAGAGATTTGAGAGCGGCGCGCATACCGCTGCAGTTTTCCTGCCCCACGGTTACGATTCGGACGTGACCGATCCCGGGCTTAACTCGCGTATGCCGGCCTCAATCGAATGGCTTACGCTCCTTATTTTTGAGGCAGCCAGATTCTTTTCGCGGGATGACCATACCGAGCTGCTGGCAGAATTTGGAAAGCCTGAGCCGCCTGACTCCATGTTCCCGTTTAGCACGTCGGATTTTCTGCACTATCTGCAGCCCCGTGGCTTCCGGCATGCACTGTCGCAAGGATCGCGAATCCAACGAGTTATCGACCGCATGGTCGCCTGTGAAATGCTGACGGATTACGGCCAGGAGGCGTGGAATGACGTGTTTGGTCGTCGATTCTTCACAAATACTCTAGCGACGCGATCGCAGGCAAAGGGTTGGCTCTGGTTGGCCGAGGTTATCGGGCCTGAATTAATCATTCCGAGTTATGGATCCATTACCTTACCGATCGTCGGCTTCGACAACAATAACGATGTGCACATCGGAACTGGTGTCCTGCTTGACGAACGTCATATCTTGACGAACTCTCATGTAGTGAGTGATATGAGGGTAGAGCGAGTAGTGCAGCCCTCGGCGATTTCCCCACCCATGCCCGGCCTCCCAAATCAGTCCGCAGTTACTATCGTCGATTGGGAATGCCACGCCCATCTCGACGTTGCCGTCATCACGGTCGAACCGGAACCCGGAACCACGGGTCTGCTACCGCTCGACGGTGTCGTGTTTCGGCGACCAGAATGGCGAGATGAGACGTACGTCTTCGGTTACCCACCCATTGCGCAGGCCGCCCAAGCGCACGTGACAGTGCAGCGGGGACAAGTGGTCAACCCATCGATCTCGAGCTGGTCAAGAGTGGCAGTTCCTGAAGACCATCCGAACTGGCCTGATGGTGACGGCAACGGAGTCGAATTTGAGTACTTCCTTTATTCGGCAATTTCTCGGCCCGGTAACAGCGGAGGCCCGATCGTCGCGCAGGATGGCCGACTTGTCGGCATAGTCGCGCATGAAGTACTGGACGCTGGGCGTGCTGATCACCCTTTCTACCGAGGGATACCAGGTCAAATGGTCGTAACGGCCTTGGGCGATCTAGGTTACGACGACCTTGCGGCCTTAGAGGACTGGAGCTAGGAAGTCGATATGCGCCGGCCTACCCGGTGGCGGATGTTTCTTGCCGGCACCAAGTCGGGCTGGGAATCAACCTTCGCTCATCGGGATCCCGTCAGCGAGTCCGTGACAAGCATCGGATAGCCGCGAGTACGCCCGCGAGGGCGACAGAGTCTCATAGCAAAAATCGATCTGTGTTTGCCCGCGGTAGACCGCTAGGCTACGCCTCGCCAGCTAACACGCAAACGCAAAGACTTCCGATTTGGGAACGAATTTGGGAACAAAACCCTCCGAAACAAGTCGAAATGAATGAGCCGCCCCGGAACGGTCCGAATTGTCAATAGCCATTTACCTGCATAAATGAGACTTAACGGACCTAGCAAACTATTGAGACGACAGCTCATAACCCAGAGGTCGCAGGTTCGAATCCTGTCCCCGCTACTATGTGATGTCTCAGGACATCGGAATAGCCGTGAACCTGCATTAGGTTCGCGGCTTTTTCCGTTTGGGGCCTTTGGGTGCTCCGGTGGGTTGGTAGTCCCTGGTGGGGTCGAGGGTGAAGTCGCGCAGTAGTTCTCCGGTGGCGGCGTTGATGATGGTGATGTGGTGGTCCTGGGCCAGGATCAGGACGCGGGTTCGGTAGTGGTGGCGGCCGATGCCGATGTGGTGCAGGCGGCCGTTGACGCGCAGGGTGATGACTCCGGATGGGTGGATGCGGTCGGTGCGGACGCGGTTGTGGGTGTCGATGCGGCTTGCTGGGTCGGCTTTGGGTCGGCTGTTGTAGATGGTGGCGGGGGTGGCCCGGTGGGGCAGGGATCGGTGCGGGCGGTGGTGGTTGTACTCGTCGATGAAGGCGTCGATCTGGGTTTGTAGCTGGTCGATGCTGGTTGCTGGTGGTTGCCCTGTGAGGGCTTTTTTCAGCGTTTGGTGGAAGCGTTCGACTTTCCCGCAGGTGGTGGGGTGGTTGGGCGTGGAGTTGATCTGGCGGACGTTCAGGCGCCGCAGTTCGGCCTCGAATTGATTGCGTCCGCCTTTGCCGCCGGCGAGGCGGGTGGTGAACACCATGCCGTTGTCGGTCAGTGTCGAGTAGGGAATGCCATGGTGGTCAACGGCTTTGCGGAACTCTGTGAGGACGACGTTTCCGGTGACGCTGCGGTGCGCGGTCACCGATAGGGCGTAGCGGGAGTGGTCATCGATCCAGCACAAGATCTCGGTGTGGGTGCGATCGGCCAGCCACCAGTGGGTGAAGTCGGCTTGCCAGCGTTCGTTGGGCTGTTCGGCGGCGAAGCGGATGTAGGAGGTTTTGGGTCGTTTGCGTGGGCTGTGTTCGACTAGGCCGGCGGCGTGGAGGTGGCGGCTGATCGAGGCGGTCGATACGCGTAGCTGGTGGTGGTGTTGCAGGTGCCAGGCGATGGTGTGCGGACCGTTGTCGAGGCCTTTGCCGGCCAGGGTGGCCCGCAGCTCGATGATCAGGTCAATGGTGGCCTGCGGTAACCGGGTGGGGCTGGAGTGGGGCCGCCGTGAGTGCGGCTCGAACGCGGCCTCGCCTTCAACGGCGTAGCGGGCGATCAGCCGGGAGATCCAGCCCTGCGATACCCCGTAATCGCGGGCGACCTGCGACTGCGAGCGGCCCTCGACGAGTACCGCGGTGATGACCAACCGAGCCTTCGACACCAGCCGAAACTGGCCGATCACCTATTCCGATGTCTTGAGACACCCCATTCCGATGTCCTGAAACACCACACTGTCCCCGCTACTAAGTGGAACGGCCCTTGGAGACTTCTCCGGGGCCGCTTTCATGCCCGGCCAGCTGATGAAGCCCCGCCTCTCTGCAGGGCGTCATCCCATCCTCCGTGCAGGTCACTAGCGACTCCATGCGCTTTGCTGGTATCCATAAGTCAGCAGGTCTGGAGGGAGATGGCATGTCGCTTCGAGTCAACATTGAGTCGCTGGCGGCGTCTGGCACGGCGGTGGCCGGTCACGGCGAGAACGTCGCGATGAAGCACGCGGCAGCAGCCAGCCGGATCGATGCCGCCCAGGCCGGCTGGCAGGGGGCGTCGGCGCTTGCCATAACCGCGCTCTCCCAACAGTGGCTGGCCTCGACGAGTGCGGTGCTGACCCGTCTGAGCGACCATGCCCAAGGACTCCACAACAGCGCCCAGGGCTTCGTCGAGATGGAACAGCGGCACAGCCAATTGCTGGAACAGCCGGCACAGGCGGCGAACGCGATCGCCAGCCACACCAACCCTTGAGCGTCTATGACCCTGACCGTCCAAGACATCGAGCGCTGGAATCCCGGCGATGTGCGCGAGGTGTTCCATGCGGCCACCAGCCGTGCGCAGGCCGCGCATGATGCCGCAGACGGCCTGGCCACTCTGCCGGCCTTCGAGACGTGGGGCGGTGAAGCGGCCGAAGCGGCCAAGCACGCCATCGGGCAAACGCGCAAGGACCTCGACGCACAAGGCAATGAAGCCCTCGCCGTCGCCAACGCAGCGCGCAGTGCCGCCGATGAGATCGAGCGCATCAAGTCCGAACTAGCAGCTCTCAAAGCTGATGCGGAATCCCTGGGCATGGAGATCGATCCGATTGCAGGCACGGTGCTGCCCGGTCCGAAGGTGCGCAACCCCGTGGAGGCCGAACTCAAAGAAATGCAGCTGCAGCCGCGCTTGGACAAGATCGTGGCCGAAGCGAACATGGTCGATATCGCACTGGCGAACGCCATCAACATGGCTGGCGGCAAGACACCCATCCCGTCGCTGGGACCGCACCCCGAGATCCCGGACCGACCACCGCCTGGCGATCCGAAACAATTCGCCGACTACTGGCGAAGCCTGTCCAAGGAGCAGAAGGACTACCTCTA
Organism: Mycolicibacterium anyangense; assembly: GCF_010731855.1. Taxonomy (NCBI): domain Bacteria; kingdom Bacillati; phylum Actinomycetota; class Actinomycetes; order Mycobacteriales; family Mycobacteriaceae; genus Mycobacterium; species Mycolicibacterium anyangense. The sequence goes on from NZ_AP022620.1 coordinate 5,645,992, forward strand.
CAGCCAAGACCACAACATTGGCAACAATCCGAACATGCCGGTCGGCGACGACGACCATCCGGGCAGCGACTACTACAACCGGCTCAACCTGGCCGACCAGCTGAAGCATGCCGAAGCGGCTCAATCACAACTCGACGCACTGCGCGCCGAGCATCCCGACTGGGCCGAGGGTAAGAACCTGCCCCGCAACATCGGCGATGCCCAGCAATACGCCGCTTGGCAGCGCCAGTTCACCGACGCGAAGAACGGCTCGAAGTACCTGTCGGACCTTCGTGCCGTGAACAACGCGGTCAAGGATCACCCCGAACGCAATCTCATGCTCCTGGACACCCAGAATGGTCGCCAAGCCAGAGCGGCGATCGCGGTCGGCGACCCGGACAACGCCGAGCATGTATCCGTGACAACGCCAGGCCTCAACACCACCGTTCATGGCGCGATCGAAGGTATGAGCGACGACGCAATGCACGTCCGTGCTGAAGCTATCCAGCAGCTCCGGCTGGCCGGTCGTGGCGATGAGGGAGTAGCTGCGATTGCCTGGATCGGCTATGACCCGCCGCAAGTCCCTGGCGGAACTGATCTCCCGGGCTCACTGCAAGGTGGATACGAAGTCAGCCACGACGCGGTTGCCAAGGCCGGGGCTGTGGATCTCTCCCGGTTTTACGACGGCATCACCGCTGTTCACCACGGACCGCTCGACCTCACAGCCATTGGGCACTCCTACGGCTCCCTGACCACCGGCCTCGCGCTGCAGGAACCGGGCAGCCACGGCGTCGACAACGCTCTGTTCTACGGCTCACCCGGCATCGAGGCCACCACTCCACAACAGCTGGGACTGCAACCCGGCCACGTCTTTACGATGGAGACTCCCGACGACCCCATCCAGATGGTCTATGACGGGCCGAAGATCGCGCATCAGGTGGCGCCCTTCCTGCCTCCGCCCTTCAATGGCCTGGCGGGAACAGGACTGGCCGCTGCCGATCTCACTGGCGCAGGCGATTTCGGACCCAACCCGGCCACCAACCCGAACTTCACCCACCTTGAGACTGGTGCTGTCACGGCCCCCGACGGTCGGGCGCTGTCCGCGGCTAGCGGACATAGCGACTACCCACGCTGGGACAGCGCCCATAATCAGCTCTACACCACCGGCTACAACATCGCTTCCGTCATTGCCGGTACAACCCCGATACCGCAGAAATGAGTCCATCGTCCATGACACTGCAACGACCCCCTATGAAGCGGCGACTCGCTGCTGTTGGTTGCGTTGCGGCAATCATGCTGGGAGCAACAGGATGTCATGTGAGTAACCCCTACCGACCCACCGATCCCACCCACGCCAGCCAGGCCGCCGCCAGCCTCCAGTCTCTGCCGAGCTTGGAGGACACGAAGAATCAGCTGACAGCAGCAATAGCGACTGTGGGACAACAAATTTCAGCCATTGCCCCAACTGTCGCGTGGGCGTGGCGTGACGACGAAAGCCGTAGTAGCGGCTGCCCCCCACCGTATGAGCAGTCGGGCGGCCAGGAAATCCTGCTTGCCAACTACGTCTCCGATGTTCCCATCCCGGATGAGCAGTGGAAGCAGGCCTACGACATCGCCGCAAAGGCTGCCAATGCGCTCGGAGCGACGGCAGTGACGGTCTTCAAGGACGCGCCCAACAACCATGATGTGCAGTTCTCCAGCGAAACGGGCACCACCCTCCGTTTCGGATCGCAGAAGGCTGCTCTCCTCAGCGGCGGTACTGGTTGCCGGCTACCCGCAAGCAAGCACTGACTCATTCCGGCGGGCAGTCCGTGAGATGGAACGGTAGGCAAGCCAATGGATGCTCATGGCTTGCCGAGGCCCGGACGACGAGCGCTTACCCCGTCAACCCCAGCAGCGGCGGCACCAGATAGCGGCGGGCAAACGACCGTGCGGCGTCGTCGTCACCGAGCGCGACATTCTGCGACGGCGTCAGCACGAATGAGACGATCACCCGCACCGTCACCTCGGCGACCTCGAGCAGCTCGAGCTGTGTGCGCTTGTCGTCGGGCAATGCTACGGCCAGCTGATGGGCCAGGAACGACGACGCCGTCTGGATGACACCGTCGCCTTCGATGGTCAGGAAGGGCAGCACGGTTTCCGGCTCGGTGGCGAGCAGCCGCTGCAGTAGCGCATGCTCGCGCATCGTCGTCAGCGTGAACACGAAGCCCTCGACCAGCTTGTCCTCGGCTGTGGGGTAGCCGCCGGCTTCGGCGGCCAACTCGGACAGGAAATGCTCGAGTTCGCGCAGCAGCACCGCCTCGACAATCGCGTCCTTGTTCGCGAAGGTCCGGTACAGCGTGACGCGGGCCAGCCCGGAGCGCCGCGTGATGTCCTCGACCGTGGAGCGGCGGATGCCGAACAGCTCGAACTGCTTGAGCGCCGCATCGAGGATCCGCTGGGCATTGCCCTCCGCGGTCGGCGACCCGAAACGCTGCACCGCTTTGGCGAGCAGGCCGCTGTACTTCATCGGTGCAGTCTAAGGCCCCCATTGAGGCATTGATACAAACAGACGAAGAATGTATCTTCGGTTCACGGCGCTCAGGCGCGCGCGACTATCGGGAGGCATCTCATGGCCACGGCTTCGGGCACCAAGACGGCGACACCCAGTCGGGAGGATTTCTCCGAACGGCTGCTCAAGGGTTCGGCCAGGAAGTCCTACGCGCCGGTCGTCGACATCGACTGGGAGACGCCCGTCGTGCCGGACACGTTCTTCCTGCCGCCGCGGATGGTGTCGCTGTACGGCACCCCGTTGTGGGCGCAGATGACCCGTGAGCAGCAGATCGAGCTGTCGCGTCAGGAGTTCGTCAACCTGCTGTCGGCCGGTGTGTGGTTCGAGAACATCCTGAATCAGGCCCTGCTGCGTGGCCTGATGCATGCCGATGTCACCTCGGCCACCGCCCACTACTCCTTGACCGAGCTCGGCGACGAGACCCGCCACATGGTCATGTTCGGCCGCACCATCGATGCTGTCGACGGAATTCCGTTTCAGCCCAAACGCTTTCAGCGGATGATCATCAACACGTTGCCCCTGATGTTCCAGAAGCAGGTCTTGTGGATCGCCGCGCTGGTGGGCGAGGAGATCTTCGATGCCATGCAGCGCCAGATCCTCGATGACCCGGACGTGCAACCCATCGTGCGGCGCATCATGCGCATCCATGTGACCGAGGAGGCGCGCCATATCCAGTTCGCCCGCGATGGCGCCCGCCGCGAGGTGCCGAACATGAAGCGGCGGAACCGGTTTCTGCTCGCCACGGTGCACGGCGCCGGTGGTCCCTTCTACCGCTACCTGTTCACCAACCGGGCGGTCTACCGCCGCGCCGGACTCGACGGAAGGCAAGCTCGACGGCAGGCCCGCGCCAACCCGAACTTCCACGACGCCACCCGGGCCGGCTTCGCACCTTTGGCTGCGTTCCTGGAGGATATCGGCCTGATGAACCCGATCAGCCGGCGCATGTGGAAGCGGTGCAACTTCCTGTGACCGCCGCTATCGATGGAAGTGGCGTCTTCGACGGTGCCGCCGAACTGGATGTTGACGGCCGGCGCTGCGCCATACGGGTACGCCTGGCCGGTCACCTCAATCCGATCGACGGGCAATACCACTGGCAGGGTCTGGCCTACGGCGCGCCCGACGGCGTGGTGGCGGGTGCTCAAGCTCAGCTGACCATCGGAAGCCACACTGCGCCAGTGCGACTGGTGGAGAAGGTGCCGTCTGGGCAGATCATGATCTGCGGAGTCGGTGCGCCGCCCTACGAGATTCCGTCAGTTTAATAGACATCTTTCGGTCAATTTTTCAGCGCCAGGGCGTCAAGGTCGGTGATCAGTTCAGCACGGCATACCGTGGTGAAGACGGTCAAACACGATGTGTACGGTGCGCTATCGAGCACCGTCAGATCCAACGAGCTCAGCAACCATCCACCTGACGCTTCGAGTCTCAGGCCTAGTGCAGTGGGTCGCCCTCGACCACATCGGTGATCGTGACGTCGATGGGCCCGGAGGCGGTGCCGCCGCTGTCGTCGAGTCTGTCGATGATCTGGCTGATGATGTCGACAACTGTTCGGCGGATGGCATCGCCGAGGTCGCGTAACTGGGTGCCGTAGCTGCCGGTGACGTCGATGTCGACGGCCCGCAGCGTGGATTCTTCGACCGTGAACGTGATGCGGGTGGGTTGGCACAGAAATCTTCTGCGCAGTTCGCGGGCAAGCAGGGCGCGCAGTGCGTCGTCACTGATGAAGACCACGCCGCTGGTCGTGTCGCGTGACACCCGAATGGGTAACCCAACGCGGGTCGCGGCGTGCACAGCTGCGAGCACCCGGCTGCTGATGGCGTCCCAGCCGGGCTCGGGTGCCTGGCGCAGATAGGCGGCGACGCGCTGGAGGAATGGATCGTGCTCGGTCATTGCCACCTCGTTAGCAAGACCCGCAGCGCCTTGGTGGCGCGGAGATGGTGGCCCCGCGCTGAGTCCGGGCTGATCTGCAGCACGTCACCGATTTCGGGGAACGTCATCGAGTCGATCTCCCGCATCATCCACACCGCACGTTGGCGCACCGGTAGCTCACCGAGTGCCTCCTCAAGAGCGTTCAGGAATGCGGTGTTCGACGCCGAGACAAACGGGTCTGCGCTCGGGTCTGCTCTGGACAGCGGTTCTAGCACCCAGTCTTCCACTGGCCGGGCTCGTTTGAGGCGATGGGTGTCGGCGATTCGGCGATAGCAGATCGCGAAGAGCCAGGATCGCAAGGTGGCGGCACCGCGAAAACTGTCGATCTGTCGCCACGCTGCGACGAAGGTGTCTTGCACGACGTCGGGTACATCGGCCTCGTTGGCGAGCATACGCCTGGCATAGCGATATAGCGCCGGCCCATAGCGAATGACGATCGCGTCGAACGCTTCCCGATCGCCGACGGCGGCTGCAATGCCCAACGCCTCGTCGGAACAGCCGCTGTCGAAGGACGTGGTCATCACCGGGGCCCGCTGGCCGATGGCGAGTCGCTAGCCCGGTTCCCGCCGCGGCGGCGGGGGCGGCCGAGCGGTGCGACCCTTGCTCTCCTTACCTGCACAGCGCGACCCTTCCCGACCCGATGCTGCGTACCGCGACGGTTTGCTGATACCAGCGGTATCGGAAGAACTTATCTTAACCACGTGGATGTACAACCCCCAGATTTGCGGCGCCCCAGCAATCGTCGCTCGCCCGATCAGCAAACCTGCAGCTGGGGCCTGCGCCGGGTGAGGGCTAACGGGAGCGGTCATGTGGTGAGCATCACACGAATCCGGCATTCGGTTGAGCCACCGCCGAACGACTACCTATTCAGGCAGGATCAGCTGCCGCTCAGACCAGATGAACAGGAGTGATCGATGACGACCGAGACTTCGCCGAGCGATGTGGCCGCAGGATTGAGCAAAGACATCCGCCCGTACCAGGGATCGCCGCTACTCACCTCGCAGGGAAAGACAACAATTGCCGCGGCCGTCGTTTCCAAGATCGCAGGCATTGCTACCCGCGAGGTGAGTGGGGTGCACGACTTGGGGGCCGGAGCGTCTCGGGTGGTCGGTGCGCTGCGGGAGCGGATCCCGGGAGCCAGCGTGAACCAGAGCCAGGGCATTGCGGTGGAGATCGGTGAAAAGCAAGCCGCGGTGGACATCGACATCATTGCCGAGTACGGGGTTGCCATCTCCGATCTGGCAGCGGGTGTACGACGCAACGTCATCGCCGCGATCGAGCGAATGACCGGCCTTGAAGTGACCGAGGTCAACATCACCGTCCATGATGTCCATATCGACGGCGATAGCCCCGACCCCGAAACGTCAACCCGTGTCCAGTGACGCGCACCCCGAGGACGACAGCGAGCGCATCGCGGCAGCGGTAACAGCTGTCGAGGGAGTCGCGGCGCTGCACCCCGGCAGGTTCGGTGAGGTGGCGACCTATCTACCCGGCCGCCGAATTCCTGGCGTCCGTATCGCGGATGACCGCGTCGACGTCCATGTCAGCTGCGAGCTCGACGCGCCCGTGCGTCGCACCGCGGCCGAAATCCAGCGTGCCGTGGCGGCACTCATCGATCTGCCCGTCGACGTGACGATCGAAGACCTCGTGCCCGGCGGCCGGTCCGCCGACCCAACTGCGCCTCATCGTGCGTGAACTCGTCTCTGCCAGTGCTTGTTTGATCCTTTGGAGGGTGTGAGCTATGACCTCGTCGACGCTGGGCCTCATCGTCGGTCTGCTTCTCGGCCTTGCCGCCGCCGCCGGCGGCCTGTGGGGATTCGTGATCGCGTTACTGCTGGGCGCGGTCGGCTATGCGCTCGGAGCGCATCGTGACGGCGAACTCGATATCGCGGCACTACTGCGTGGGCGCAAGCGTGACTGAGGTGGAATTCCCTAGACCTCGGGCTGTGCCGGTGAGCGCGCCGAACGCGGAAGCGCCTGATCCGCAGCGTGTTTCCACCACCGATACCGCATCCGAGGCCGGCAACCGGGGAACGCTGCGAGTGAACGAGAAGGCGGCGCAGCGGCTCGCGATCCGCGCTGCAGTCGACACACCGCACGTGCTGTCGCCCTCGGGGGGAAGATCCGCGTTCGCGGGGCGCACCCTGCCCCAGGCTCGAGTCACCGTCACCGGAGACCGTGTTCGGGCAGACCTCAAGATCACAGTCGCCTGGCCGGCCCCGGCTGCGCAGGTCGCTCGTGCAGTGCAGCGCAATGTCGCAGCCGCCCTGACCGCCATGGCTGGTTTGCACGTGGACGGTGTGGATGTCTCTGTTCAGCAATCGTTTACACCATCCGTGGGTCAGAGGAGAGTTCAATGAGCATCGACCACGTGACCCTGCCTGCCGCCGCACGGGAGCCCCGCGCCGCCGCGAAGTCGCGCCACGCTGCGGTGGCGTTGGCTCTTATCGCCATCGGGCTGGGCGTCGTCGCAGTACGTGATGCCAGCGTGACACTCGGATACGCCGCCGGCGCCCCATGGATTCACCGGGCGATTGCGGCAGTCAACGGCCTGCAGCCGCACTGGTGGATGATCCCGGCGGGGGGCGTCGCGGTGACTGTCGGAGCGTGGCTGATGCTGTGGTCGGTGTGGCCGCGGCGCAAGACCGCCATTGCCGTCACCGCACCCGTGGGGGTGTGGATCCAGCCAGATGATGCCGCGCGACTGGCGACGGATGCAGCGGCGTCGATCCCCGGCGTGGAGATCCTGCGTGCGCAGGCGACCCGCCGCACGTTGAAGCTCTACATCGTGCTCGCGGGTGACGCCCCCGATAGCGACCAGAAGGCGACGGTTCTCGCCGAGGTCAACCGCGCAATACAGATCCTGTCCCCGCCACCAAAAGTCAAGATTCGAGTCTGCACAAGGTCATCGACATGAGAAGCACTGAATTGTTCGACCGCACAGCCACACTCCTCGCCGGAGTCACGCTGGCCGCCGCTGGGGCGGCCTCGGTCATCTGGGCGGCGCACCGAATAGTCCGGCTGCCTGATCACATCGACACCACACCCGCCCTGACCGCCGCATCAACGCCATGGTGGCCGTGGTCCTTGGCCGCAGTAGGCGGACTCCTCCTGATATTCGGATTCCTTTGGCTGCTCTCGCACTTGCCGACTCGCAGGAATCCCCTCATCCAGGTTGCCGGTGAGCTGGACTGCGGGACGATCCGAATAGATCTGGACAGCATCGCCGCCGCCGCAGCAGCAGAGCTCGAAGAACAGCCCGGAGTCGACTCCGCGCGGGCAAGAACTCTCACCGACCGCGGTACCAGAACCGTCGACCTCACCGTCACGCTGGCCCACCCAGCCGTATTGCCCGCGACGCTGGATGCGATCACCGCCACCTGCGCCCAGATCGCCACAGCCACAGGTGATCCAGCGATCGCCACGCGAACTACGGTGCGATTCGGAAAGTCTGACCGCCGGCCGCGAGTACCCGCGTGAGCAGCCTGGTGGCATGGGGCACGTTCTGCCTCTGCGCAGTCGTCGTCGTCCTCAGCCTTGTGATGACTCTGCTCGCACGTCTGGTCGAGCGGCCCCACGACACGACATCCACAAGCGGTAACAACCATGGGCGGTAGGCCTTCATGACCGCACACGATGACGTTGGACCCGGTGATGACCTCTTCACCTGGGCGGTGCTCGCCCCAGTCCTCGTCAAGCACTTCTCGATCGTGTCATCCAGCGAGTCAACTGCTTCGGTGTGCTGCGCCTGCAGCCCGACGACTCCTCGGACCCTCGAGCAGTGGGCACGACACGTCAGCCAAGAAGTCACCAACAGCGTGGCCTGACGATCAGGAACTAGTCTGCTGTGCTCATGTCGTCGGCGCTCCAGCGCACCGAGGTCACCTCCGGCGCCTTGATCACGTCGGCGAGTGCGGCCTCGATGCGGTGGTCGTCGCGCTCGTCGGCGATCACCGTCGCGGCGATCCGGACACCCTGATCGTCGGGCAGGTCGATCGCGGTGATGGATCGCACTGTCAGGCTCGGGTGCGAGATCGCATCGAAGACCAGGCTGCGGATGTGCACTTCGGCGCTGCGGGCACAGCCGACCTCGAATCGGTATTCGGCAGAGGACTTTTCAGCCCCGGGTGCGCGATGGCGGTCCAAGACGCGACCCATCGGGCGCAGAACGATGTTGGCGGCCATCACCGCACCGGCGCCAACTACCGCGGGCAGGAACATTCCGCCACCGGCGAGGGCGCCGACGGCGGCGGACGCCCACAGCGTGGCGGCCGTGTTGAGCCCGGAGATGGTGGGGCCCTGCTTCATGATGACGCCGGCACCGAGGAAGCCGACGCCGGAGGCCACCTGGGCGGCGACCCGAGTGGGGTCGGCGTCGTGGTTGCCGACAAATGAGTAGCCGCCCATCAGGACGAACAGGGTGGCGCCCAGGCTCACCAGGGCGGCGGTGCGCAGCCCGGCGTTGCGGGAGCGCCACTGGCGCTCTAGACCGATCGCGGCGCCCAGGCCGAGGCCGACGGCAATGCGCAGAATCACGTCCGTGGCGTGGATCATGGTGCGCTCCTTTGGGTGTCAGGTAGAGCCGCGCAGCGAAGGCTGACACGACAGCAACGTCAGAGTGGGAAAAGCACTGTCACTGGGACTCATTGATCTGTCCGTCACCTCCTTCGCCGTCGGGGCACCCGTCTGCTGGCGCAGCACCACAGCGCAACGGGAGGGGAGAAGGCCACCATCGGGCGGCGGAGCACCCCTCTCGTCAGGGCTTCGGCACTACGCGACGTACCCCGCGCTCGCGGGGAGCCACTTTGGGTCATCCCTTAATCCGGGAAGACCTGTCCTGATCTTGGGCGTCTCTCGACGTCGTCAGATCAGTGGCCTGTGTTCACGTAGGAGCCTCACCTAGCAAGGTGCTGACCGCGGACCATCATGGCCGTGCCGCTGCCGCAAGTCAAACCGTGTGCCACTGTGGCGCATCTCCCAAACTGGTTTCTGTCAGCCATTTCTCAGCTGCTGCCCAGCGAACGGGAGTAATTCGGAGGGAGTCGATGAAAGGACACCGCCGATGAACACCGAGACCGTGGACCGCCAGTTCACCGCTCTGCAATCACAAGCCGACCAGACCGCGTCGCTGATCCACGCACTGGTCGACAAGCTGTCGGCGGCCGCTGCCGCGGGTGAGCCGAACGCGCGGGAGTGGGGGCTGGATCTCAAGGAGATCGCGCTGGCGATCAGAGACGAGCAGGCCACCACAACCGAACTGCTGCAAGCCATTCACGGCCTGGTCGACGACCACGTCACATCCGCGCCACCACCGGCTCCGGCCGAACCCGCGTACTCTGCGCCCGCCGGCTATGCCGCCCCGCCGCAATATCAACAGCCGCAATACCAACCGCAGTACCAGCCGCAGTACGCCCAGTATCAGCAGCCCGCGACCGGCGGCGCGCTGCAGCGGTTCCTCAGTGGTCGGTTCGGCCAGGCGATGGTGACCGGCGCCGGTATCGGCATCGGCGACGACATCGTCAACTCGATCTTCGATCGCTTCTGACGAGCACTCGCCACGACCTCTGAGTCACGGTTGGAGTGTCGCCGTCCCGCTGCGTGAGCTGCGGAGGGTAGTGGAACTACCCCTTTTCAAGAGGTTGCCGAACGGCTACACTGCAAGAAGTTGTCGAACGACGACAATTGGCAATGTTGCCGAACGGCGACAGGGGTGTGGGCATGAAGGTCAGGACCATGAGCGATATCGGCGCGCTCGTTCGGTCGTCCCGAACAGCTCGTGGCATGACACAAGCCGAACTCGCCAAGAAGCTGAGAGTGGGCCGCGACTGGGTCGTCAGGCTAGAGAAGGGGCACCCTCGCCTCGAAGCGCAACGAGTCCTTGATGCATTGAGCGTCCTAGGTGTGAGCCTGGAGGCAACCGCTCCCCAGGGCCGGCCAACAGGCCACTCCGAAGGGTCTGATTCCACCCGGCCAATCGATCCGTTCACCGCCCTCTTCGGGAGGGCAGACGGCTAATGGCAGGGCGGGAGTTGAGGATCTACCTCGACGGTACCCCGGTCGGGACGGTGGCCCAGTCCAATGGGGGAGCTCTGAGCTTCATCTACGACGACGCCTACAGCGCCACAACAGAGCCAACCCCGTTGTCCTTGTCGTTACCTGTCGCGATAAAACGGCATCGCGACAGACCAATTCGGGCCTATCTCGAAGGCTTGCTCCCGGACAGTGAAGGCGCTCGACAGCGGTGGGGACGTCAGTATCACGTCTCGCCGAACAATCCCTTCGGCCTGCTTGCGCATGTCGGCCGGGACGCTGCTGGTGCGGTCCAGCTTCTTCCGCCGGATGCCAACGCGGCCGACGCACGATCGCGTACCGGGGACATCGAGTGGCTCAACGAAACCGATATAGAAGACCTCGTCGACGATGTGGCAGCCCACCAAACGGATTGGGATCCAGGACGGTTCGAGGGGCGCTGGAGTCTCGCGGGGGCACAACCCAAAATTGCGTTGTTCCGTGATCCGTCATCCGGGCGGTTCGGCATTCCCCGTGACTCCACACCGACGACCGTCATCCTCAAGCCCGCCCTCATCGGCTACGCACAGCACCACATCAACGAGGCCTTGTGCCTGCGGGCGGCGAACGAGGTCGGACTGCTCGCCGCTGAGTCAGAGGTGATGCTGATCGGGGAGACCCAGGTTTTGGTGTCGACTCGCTACGACCGCATCCAGCGCGAGGCGGAATGGCGCCGTGTGCATCAGGAGGATATCTGCCAGGCGCTATCGGTGCATCCCAGGCTGAAGTACCAATCCGACGGCGGGCCCGGGGTGGGGGACATCGCAGACTTGCTGAGCCGACTGCCGATCGAGGACCGAAACATCAACGCAGAGCGCTTTTTCAAGGCTCTGGCCTACAACGTTCTCATCGGCGGAACCGATGCCCACGCGAAGAACTACTCACTCGTTCTCATCGGGTCGCGTGCCCAAGTCTCGCCCCTCTACGACATCGCCTCAGCCGCACCCTATGAGCAGCAAGAGCGTCTTCAATCGTCGATGAAAATCGGCGACCACTGGAAGATGCTGGACGTCACAGCCTCGGATTGGCGCACGGTGGGACGCCGGCTCGGGATGCCCGGCGACCAAGCAGTCGGCTGGGTGGACGAACTTCGTCGTGAACTTCCCGCTGCATTGGACCGCGCCGTCCGATCACTACCGCCCGTTGTCCAACCTGAGGCATCCCGAATGGCAGAGCGAATAACCGAGCATGTCGTCGGAACATGGCGACCTACGCTCGCCCGCGGCGTTCCTCGGCGGTGACGTTGACCAGCCGCGGATGTGATCAGGCGAAGCCTCCGTTAGCCATCCAGCTGCGGTGCCTCATGGCCGCTTTGCGGGCGTGCTTGGCCAGCGCCCGATCGGGGAGGTGACTGCCGAGAACATCGAGGATTCCGGACACTTCGGGCGCTGGGTGGCGCCAGAAGAATTCCAGCATGTGCTCGGGATCGTCGCTGCGGAGGAACTGTTCACACAAGACCGTCGGCTCGTCGGTCAGCTGGCCGAGGATATCCACCAGGATGGCGGGGGTGATGAAGCTGCCAACGGTGTTGCCGTCAGCCAGCCCGTGTTGCAGCAACCAGATGGCAGCATGCCCGGCCGCGTCGGTGTCGAGCAGTTGCCGTATGTGGGGTTCGGCCAGCTCCGCGTCGAACATCCCCAACAGGCGTAGCCCGACCAAGCGCTGACGGCCGGTCTCGGCCTCGGCGACGTAGGCGGATATCAGGCCTGCCCGCTCGGCCACCGATAGTGCGGGCTGCCAGGATGCCAGCATCGTCGAGTGTTGTTCCTGCGGTTGAGCATCCATCATGTCGATCAGATCGGTGAGGTCTGCCTCGGACAAGTCAGGTGCGGTGCGCAGGACCATCCCGGCCGCGGGCAGATAATCCGGTAGGACGTGGCGGCCGAATGCGGTCATGGTGATTGACCCACCTCGCCAGACTTCCAGGCCCCATTCGTCGTGAGTCGACACTCGATCCGACCATTCGATGGCGCCCGTCATCGCCAGCACCTTCAGGATTCGGCTCACGTCAGAGGCGGGCATGTCACCCGACACATAGACATTGAGCAATTGGTCGTCGGCGCTGCCGAACTCTTCGAGCACCACGTGCTGATTCAGATCGACTATGGCATCGAAGGGTGCCCGCGCTCCCGGCGCGATGAGCCCGGCTAACCAGTGCACCACGCCGCCATCCAGCAGGCCATTGACCTCGCCGAAGAACGAGATCTGCCTACTCATCATCGAGAGCACTCCGTACTCGAGGACCGTGCGGAATAGCTTGGTAGCCTTCGTAATCGGACTATGTCGGGCCCATGCTTTCACCGGAACAAGACGATTCCTGACAAGGCGGACCGCGCCGGCTTCTTTCGCCACGGCGATCAGATACATCAACTGGCGCAGCGATGCCGTCGACCGTGTTCGGAATACCTTGTCACGGTGGACGGGGTCCATTTCATCGCCGGTGTCGAGAAGGTCGACAAGGGCTCGGCCGTCCGTCAGTTTCAGGTTGCTCTTGGCGGTGAGGGGTATTCCGTCAGCACCCAGGTACCCGCGGAGCGCTTCCACTTTCGCCGGTAGTGCCGCTTCGGCGACCGCCGCAGCCACCTCGGATTCAGACGGCGGGACATGCAGGAAGGGAAGTTCGAACGGCTCCGGCGGAGCGGCGAAGAAACGATCGGTGGCGGCTTTGCGCTCTTCCAAGGGCAGGGCGTTGTGCTCCTCGACGCGGCGTTGCACGGCAGCAAGCAGCTCCTGCTCGGACATCGACTCGGCACCCTCGATACTGGCGAACAGCGACTTTGACATGCCGAAGTTGCCGGGATCAGCCATCTTCGCGGACATGCTGTCGGCGAGGCCCACCGCCAGCCTCGCCACACTGCGCGCCCGATTGGTGCCGCCCCGCAAGCGGCCGGTCCAGCCCAGGAACAAGACGAAGTCGGCCACCGACTCGCACATCTCCCACGACCGGTCCGCCGGTAAGTTCAGATGCCGCGGGCACCACTCGAGCAGGAAAGCCTGCACGACTTCCTGGTCGATGCTCTCCAGTGGCGCACCCGCCAGGAACGTGAGGAACGCCTCAACCTGACCGACGTCGGCACCGGCCCCCGACTCGGCGAGCCAGTCGCTGAACTCCTCCATCAATTCGGTCCTCACCCCCTCAGTGTGGCGTGCGGATCCGACAAGGAGCGCGGACCTAACGGATTTCCGGCGCCGGGCCCGCCCCGGCTTCGAGCGCGCCACCACGCGAGGTGTCCTTCAGATCGACACCCGAGCGGCCCAGTGCCCGCGCTCCGGCCACCAGGCTCGCCGCAATCCGGGCGGCATCCCGGTATCCCAGCCCGTCGGGCGGATGGATGTTGGAGATGCAGTTGCGGTCGGCGTCGCTGCAGCCCGGACGCGGCCGGTGCGTGAGGTAGATGCCCAGACTGTCGGCGACGCTCAAACCGGGTCGCTCTCCGATGATCACCAGCAGCGTCGTGTACTGCCCCCGCATCGCGATGTGGTCGCCCAGCGCCACCCGCGCCTGCGTCGCGATCACCGGCGCCGCCAGCGTGTACGCAGAACCCAACTCGGCGATCAACGCCTCCAGCAGCAACGCCCCGTGATGCATCAGCGCTGTCGGTGACAGCCCGTCGGCCAGCACCACACCGATGTCGGCCGGCGCGCCCGGAACCGCCGACAGATCGGCGGGCAACCGGCCGAGATCGGGCCGGCGCAGGTACTCGCCCCGCGTCGAGGCCTGGCTGGTGACCACGGCCGGCGCGCCGATCCCGAGTGCGCCGACGTCAGCGGCCAGCCGCGGAACATCCAGGGGCACGTGCACCGCATCGCGGGCCGCCGCATGCGCGGCGGACAACTCGAGCACATCGCGTGTCGGCAGCGCATTTCCCGCCCGCCCCAAGCCGATTCGCGCCTGCGTCACTTCCCGCAGCCCGGCCCAGAATTCCCGGCGGGCCAGCTCGTCGGCACTCATGCGATCCGCGCCGAGGTCAGCTCCCGCAGCGGGGAGTGCGTCACGTCGAACGGGATGAGCCGGCCGGTCTCGTCGATCATGCCGATGCTGCGCAGCCACGCCTCGAACTCCGGGGCCGTCCGTAGCCCCAGCGTCTGGCGGGTCAGCAGCACATCGTGGAAGGCCAGACTCTGGTAGCCGAGCATGATGTCGTCGGCACCGGGAACGGTGATCACGAAGGCCACTCCGGCCGCCGCCAACAACGTCAGCAGGTTGTCCATGTCGTTCTGGTCGGCCTCGGCGTGATTGGTGTAGCAGACGTCCACGCCCATCGGCAGTCCCAGCAGCTTGCCGCAGAAGTGGTCTTCCAGACCGGCCCGGATGATCTGCCGGCCGTCGTAGAGGTATTCCGGCCCGATGAATCCGACGACGGTGTTGACCAGCAGTGGCTGCAGATCCCGCGCCACCGCGTACGCGCGAACCTCCAGCGTCTGCTGATCAACCGGCTTACCGCCGGTGCCCAGATGCGCACCCGAGCTCAGCGCCGACCCCTGTCCGGTCTCCAGGTACATCACGTTGTCGCCGACGGTGCCGCGGTGCAGCGAGCGCGCTGCCTCATTGCCCTCCCGCAGCACCGCGATATCGACACCGAAGGCGCGATTGGCACCCTCGGTTCCCGCGATCGACTGGAACACCAGATCGACCGGTGCGCCGTCCTCGATCAATCCGATGGTGGTGGTGATGTGCGATAGGACGCAGGACTGGGTCGGGATGTCGAACCGGGTCCGGATCGAGTCGAGCAGCTGCAACAGATCAGCGGTGGCGTGCGGGGAGTCGGTGGCCGGGTTGATCCCGATGACGGCGTCCCCGCAGCCCAGCAGCAGCCCGTCGAGCACGGCGGCGGCCACCCCGCGCGGATCGTCGGTCGGGTGATTCGGCTGTAGTCGGGTGGCCAGCGTGCCCCGTTGACCGATCGTCGTGCGGAATGCCGCACTGACCTCGATGGCCGAGGCCACGGCGATCAGGTCCTGGTTGCGCATGATCTTGCTGACCGCTGCGGCCATCTCCGGGGTGACGCCGGGGCTGATGGCCGCCATCCGTGATGCGGCGTCGGGCCGGGAAGCGTTGTCCAGCAGCCAGTCTCGGAATCCACCGACCGTCAGGTGCGAGATGGGGGCGAACGCCTGCCGGTCATGGGTGTCGATGATCAGCCGGGTGACCTCGTCGGACTCGTACGGCACGACGGTCTCGTTGAGGAAGGTTTGCAGCGGCAGGTCGGCCAACACCCAGGCGGCGGCGGCGCGCTGCGCATCGGACTCGGCCGCGCACCCGGCCAGCTGGTCGCCCGATCGCAGCGGCGTGGCTTTGGCCATGACGTCGACCAGGCCGTCGAACGTGTAGGTGACCCCGGATAGCTGTTGGCGGTAGATGGCGTACTCCTCAGCTCGCAGGGGGAGAGCCACCGTGGGTCTCTTTAAAGGTTGGTTCTTCGACCTTTAGAGTGTCGCCGATGTCGGGCCGGTTGTCCACCGCAGAGCACCGACCATCCACTCGGGGGTCAACTGTCCTGTGAGATCCCCAAACCCCAGCGCAACCCGAGCCCGCTGATCTAGCCTTCCTCGGAGTCGGTGGAACGAGGCAGGCGGGAATGGCGAGCGCTGTGGGTGGACACGGATCGGGAGCGTCTGCGCTCGAGCGTCATGCCGGTCGGGCCTGATCAGAGCGACGCGGAGGCCCGACGCCTGCGTGTCGTCGACTACATCGTCGCCCACCTCGCGCGCCGCGGCATTCACCACGTGTTCGGCGTCGACGGCGCCAATATCGAGGATCTCTACGACGCCGCCCATGCTGACCCGCAGCTGACCGCCATCGTCGCCAAGCACGAGTTCTCCGCCGCCGCCATGGCCGACGCCTACAGCCGCACCGGACCCAGCGTCGGTGTCGTGGCCGCCACCTCCGGTGGCGGCGCTCTGAACACCGTGCCGGGCCTGGGGGAGTCGCTGGCCAGCCGCGTCCCGGTGCTCGCCCTCATCGGGCAGGCCCCCGCGGCCGACGACGGCCAGGGCCCCTTCCAGGACACCAGCGGCGCCAACGGCACCCTGGACGCCACCGCCCTGTTCGCCGCGGTATCGGTCTCCTGCCGGCGGATCACCACCCCCGACGACATCGTCACCGCGCTTCCCGCAGCACTGGAGGCCGCAACCCGACTGCGCGGCCCCGCAGTCCTGTTGCTGCCCAAGGACATCCAGCAGGCCCGCATCGACGCACCGGCCGAGGAACACGACCCCGCCTCGCGACCACACCCCGTCGACCTCTGCGCCGTCATCGAACTGCTGCGCGGCATCGACGGGCCGGTCATCATCGTCGCCGGCGACCAGGTCGCCCGCGACGACGCCCGCGTCGAACTCGCGGAACTCCAGGCGGCACTGAACGCCGACATCGTCACCGAACCCGACGCCAAGGACACCGCCACGACGGCTCTCGGGGTGGCCGGGGTGATGGGCCACCCATCGGTCTCCGCGGCGCTCGCCGACAGCGCCGCCTGCCTGCTGATCGGCAGCCGGCTTCCGTTGATGGCGCGCCGCGGACTGGACGCCACCCTGGCCGGCACGCCGATCGCCTCGCTCGGCGCCGCCCCGCCCTACCTGCCCGCCACCCACGTCCACACCGACGACCTCAAGACCGCGCTGCCCCAGCTGGCCGCGGCCCTCACCGGCAGGCCGCGGCCACCGCGCACTGCCACCGAACTGCAGACCCCCCACCACCGCGGCCCCGGTGTGCGCTACCGGGATGCCATGTCCGCACTCGACGCCGCCCTGCCGCCGGGCACCGACATCGCCGTCGACGCCGGCAATATCGGGGCCGCCGCCATCCACTGGCTGCCCGCCCGGCCGGACGGCCGATTCCTGGTGGCCCTCGGCATGGGCGGTATGGGCTACAGCTTCGGCGCCGGTATCGGGATGGCGTGCGCCCGGCGGCGCCGCACCGTCGTCATCGCCGGCGACGGCTCGTTCTACATGCACGGCATGGAGATCCACACCGCCATCGAGCACCGGCTGCCGGTGACGTTCATCCTCTTCGACAACCAGGCCCACGCCATGTGCGTCACCCGCGAGCAGATGTTCTACGGTGGGCAGTACAGCTTCAACCGGTTCGGCCCCAGCCGGCTGGGTGCCGGGCTGGCCGCCATGTTCCCCACCTTGCCGGCCACCGACGTCACCGATGTCGGCGAACTCGGCGCCGCCGTCACCGCCGCACTGCTGACCGACGGCCCCTCCGTGATCGCCGTGCAGTGCTCGGCCGACGAAATACCGCCCTTCACAGCCTTTCTGGCAGCCAACCCGAAGGACAATCCATGACCCTACCCGCCCTCGAGGACATCGACGAACCTCTCCCCGGACTGATGCGGATCGAGACCTCGCCCCGGGAGAAGGCCACCCCGATCCTGATGGAGATGATCCACGCCGTCTACCCGCACGACGAGGTGTTCGGCGAGTACTGCACGGTCAACGACTACGTCGACTGCCCACCCGACGAACTGTTCGACTACCTGTCGGACACCAGGTCCTTGGAGGAGTGGACCTACAGCCTGCGCGGCTTCACCGAAACCGGCGAACCCGGCCTGTGGGTGGCCTACGACCGGCTGGGCAACGAGACCGAGATCTACACCCGCACCGTGGCCAACCACGAGGCCCGCACCGTCGACTACCACTGCGCCTGGGACCAGGGCAAGCACCTGTGGATGGTCTACCTGATGCGGGTCATCGACGCCCAAGTGGTGTTCAACAAACCGGGTTCGGTGGTGTTGTGGACCAACTGCCACCATCCGTTCTACGACAAGAACCCCTATCCCGACACCGCGCCGCCGCAGCGCCCGGTGTGGGTCGGTGACTTCTGGGAGATGTTCGGCGCCGGGCATCTGCTGGAGCTGAAGAACCTCAAGGCCATAGCCGAATACCGGCACCGCAACGGCCTGCCCGTCACCCCCGACTGGATGCGCGGCCGATGACCGTCAGCCTGATCGACATCGCCACCTATCTGCCCGAAAAGCGGCTGCCCGCAGCGTGGTTCACCCAGTTCAGTGGCGACGACGATCTCCGCGACAACCCGATGTTCCGCCCGCCCGACTTCCGCCACCACGCCGCCGCCGACGAATCCAACGTCGACATGATCGAGCGTGCCGTCGCGGTGCTCGTGCAGCGCCACGGGCCGCAGGTGCTCGACGAGGTCGACGTGCTGCTCACCCATTCCCAACTGCCCGACCTGCCGATCCTCGGTGCCGGCGGCGAAGTCGCCCACCGGCTGGGGATCAACCCGGAGTGGATCATCGACGTGCACAACGGTGGCTGCGCGGCATTTGTGTTGATGCTCAAGCTCGCTCGCCAACTCCTCGACGGCGGCGCCGGCCGCACGGCGCTGATCGCCGTCGCGCAGAACGCCGGCGGCACCATCTTCGAACAAGAGCAGGTGCGCGCCAAGGCCCAGGCCTCGGTGCCCGGTGACGGCGCGGCCGTCGGGCTGGTCACCCGCTCGGACACCGCACCGGTGCTCGACATCGAATGTCGTTACTACGGCGAGAACGCCACCGACATGACGCTGGCCACCGACCCGCCGCGGCGGTGGTGGGCTGCCGGGCCCGGGGAGGGCTATGTCGGGTTCAACGAGGGCAAGATCATCAAGGTGCTGGCCCGCGGCAACCGGCAGGTGCCCCAGGTGGTGCGTGCGGTGTGCGATCGCATCGGCGTCAAGCCCGCCGACCTGGACATGCTGGTCACCAATCAGCCCAACCGGCTGCTGCTGCGCAACTGGAACGAGGCCCTGGGCATCGACCCCGACCACCACCGCGACACCTTCCACGACTGCGGCAACCTGTTCGCCGTCGGCATCCCGGTGAACTTCGACGCCGCCGTCCGCGACGGCCAGGTCACGCCCGGCGACATCGTCATGATGGCCGGATTCGCCCACGCCGGAGACTTCGCCGGCGCTGCCGCCGTGCGCTGGGGCGGACGCCCGACATGACCCTGCCGAACGGAGAGCCCGCCACCCTGGCCGCCGTCACCCGGGAGATCGTCGACTTGGTGCGTGCCGAGGCCGGCGACGTCGACCTCGGTCCGGAGTCCGGATTGCGTGACGCCGGAATGGATTCCGCGCACATCCTGTCGCTGGTGTTCCGCATCGAGGCGCGCTACGACATCGACCTCGACGCCCAGGACGGTGACGAGCTGGCCACCATCGGCGACCTCGCCGCGCTGGTGTTGCGCCGTATCGAGGACCGCACGTGAGCGCCGCGGCGGTGCCGGCATTCGGCACCCTCACCGAGATGCTCGACGCCGCCGCGGACAGCGACAAGAACCTGATCTTCGTCGGCCGCGACGAATCCGATCACCCCGTCGCACTGCGCCAGATCCGCAGCCGCGCTTACCAGATCGCCGGCGGTCTGCGGGACCGCGGAGTGGCGCCGGGCGACCGGGTGGCCCTGGTGCTGCCCACCGGTCCAGACTTCGTCGCGTCGTTCTTCGCGGTGATGGTGGCCGGTGGAATCCCGGTGCCGCTGTACCCGCCGGTGCGGCTGGCCAAGCTCGACGAATATCGGCAGCGCACCGCGGCGATGCTGCTGGCGGTGCAGGCCGTCCTGGTGATCACCGACGCCCGGATTCGCCCCGCCCTCGATGCTGCGGTCACCGATGCCGCGCCCCGGCTGGGCTGCGTGCTGGCCGACGACATCCACGGTGACGCCGCGCCCGCCAGCACCGCAGCCGCGGGTGACATCGCCCTGATCCAATTCTCCTCCGGCACCACCCACGACCCCAAACCGGTGGCCCTCACCCACGCGAACCTGCTGCACAACCTCGCCGCGATCGCCGACTACTTTGCCGGAGCTGGGATCAATGAGGTCATCGGCGTCACCTGGCTGCCGCTCTACCACGACATGGGGTTGATCGGAAACCTGTTGTCCGCGTTCTACCTTCGCTGCACCCTGGTGCTACTGCCGCCGGAGCTGTTCCTGGCGATCCCGTCGGCATGGCTGCGGGCCATCTCCCGGCACCGCGGCAACGTCACCGCCGCCCCTAACTTCGCCTTCGGGCTGTGCCGCAAGCGCATCCGCGACGACGAACTTGACGGTGTCGACCTGACTTCCTGGGCGCTGTGCCTCAACGGTGCCGAGCTGGTCAACGCCGAGGTGGCCCAACAGTTCTCGCAACGGTTCGCCGCCTGGGGATTTCAGAGCACGGCCATGACCCCGGTCTACGGCTTGGCCGAGGCCTCGCTGGCCGTTACGTTCCGGCCGCCGCACGCACCCGTGCGCACCTGCGGCGGGGTGCTCAGTGTGGGCCGCCCCCTGGCCGGGGTGCAGGTCGAGATCCGCGACGCCGACTCCCGGCCGCTGCCGCCGGGGCAGGTGGGCCGCATCGTGGTGCGCGCCCCCAGCGTGATGCCGGGCTATTTCGGCCGTCCCGAGCTCACCGCCCAGGCGCTGTCCGACGGCTGGCTCGATTGCGGTGACCTCGGATTCCTCGACGGCGGAGAGCTGTTCGTCACCGGCCGCAGCAAGGACACCATCGTCATCCGCGGCGCCAACCACGCCCCGCAAGACTTCGAAACCGCGCTCGACGGGCTGGCCGGGGTGCGCACCGGCTGCGCGGTGGCCGTCGGCTACCAGGACGCCGGCGCCGAGGCGCTGGCCATCCTCGCCGAAGTCACCCCCGAGGCCACCGACGATCTGGCCGCCGACATCGCCGCGCGCGTCCTGGCCCGCACGGGTATCGCCGTCAGCCATGTCGAACTCGTCGAACCCGGCGCGCTGCCCCGCACGTCCAGCGGCAAGATGCGCCGACTGGCCGCCCGCGACCAGTGGCTGACCGGCACCCTCCCGTCGGCTCAGTTGCCCGGGAGGACACCCTGCTAGCCGCGCTCGCCCGCCTGTCCCTGCGCGCCCCATGGCGGCTGGTCGTGGCGGCGCTGCTCGTCATGGTCGGCGCCGCCGCGTTCGGAATCCCCGTCGCGACCCGGCTGTCCGCCGGTGGCCTCACCGACCCGGGTGCGCAATCGTCGCAGGCAAGCCGGATGCTGGCCGGCACCTTCGGGCAGGGCGACATGCCGCTGCTCATCACCGTGGCGGCGCCCGCCGGCGTGAATAGCCCGGCCGCCGCGGCGGTGGGCACCAGTATCGTTGCGGCGCTGCATAATTCACCAGTGGTGGCCACGGTGACCTCGCCGTGGACCGCGCCGCGGGCCGCGGCGGCTCCGCTGATCAGCACCGACGGCAGCATCGGGGTGATCGTCGCCGGCATCACCGGGGGTGAGAACGGGGCACCGAAGAACGCCGACGCCCTGATCAACCAGGTGGTCCACGACCGCGACGGGGTGAGCGTGCGGGCCGGCGGCGAGTCGGTACTCAAACTGCAGATCACCCAGCAGAGCCAGAAAGACCTCACCCTCATGGAGGGCGTGGCGCTACCGCTGAGCTTCCTGATCCTGGTCTGGGTGTTCGGCGGTCTGGTCGCTGCGGCGCTGCCGGTCGCCGTGGGCGCCGTCGCCATCTTCGGCGCCATGGCCGTGTTGCGACTGATCAGCATGGCCACCGACGTCTCGATCTTCTCGCTCAACCTCGCCGTCGCGATGGGCCTGGCCCTGGCCATCGACTACACACTGCTGCTGCTGAGCCGCTACCGCGATGAGTGCGCGGCCGGTGCCGGGCCTGCGGAAGCCCTGACGCGCACCATGATCGCCGCGGGCCGCACCGTGCTGTTCTCCGCGATGACGGTGGCGCTGTCCATGGCGGCCATGGTGCTGTTCCCGATCTACGCGCTGAAGTCCTTCGCCTACGCCGGGGTGGCCGTGGTGGTGTTCGCAGCACTGGCCGCCGTCGTCGTCACCCCGGCGGCCATCGTCGTGCTGGGCGACCGGCTGAACTCATTGTCGTTGCGGCGCAACCCCGCGGCCCCGCGCCCGGTCGAGCAGTCCCGCTGGTATCGGGTGGCGATGTTCGCCATGCGCAACGCGGTTCCCGTCGGGCTGGCGGTGGTCGCACTCCTGGTCGCGCTCGGTGCACCGTTCACCGGCGTGAAATGGGGGGTGCCCGATGACCGGGTGCTGCCCACCTCCAGTTCCGCGCACGTGGTGGGTGACCAGTTGCGCACCCGCTTCGCGGCCGACCTGGCAACCAACCTGACGGTGGTAATGCCCGGCGGCGCGAACGCCGACCAGATCGACCGGTATGCAGCGGATCTCTCCACCGTGCCCGAGGTATCGGCGGTCTCCGGTCCGGGCGGTACCTTCGTGGCCGGGCGAGCGGCAGGACCGCCGTCGGCACCCGCTGCGATCGCGAACGGCAGCGCGTTCCTGACCGTCAGCAGCCGCGCCCCGCTGTACTCGCAGGCCTCCGACACCCAACTCGACCGGCTGCACGCCGTCCCCACACCCGACGGTCGCGCCGTGCTGTTCGGCGGCACCGCTCAGGTCAACCGGGACACCGCGGCCGCCATCGCGGCCCGGCTCGGCTGGGTGCTGGGCATCATCGCCGGTATCACCGTCGTGCTGCTGTTCCTGATGACCGGTAGCGTGGTGGTGCCGCTGAAAGCGTTGCTGCTCAACGTGTTGTCGCTGACGGCGGCCTTCGGCGCACTGGTCTGGATCTTCCAGGACGGCAATCTCGCAGCACTGGGCACCACGGCCACCGGAACGCTGGCCATCAGCATTCCGGTGCTGCTGTTCTGCATCGCCTTCGGGCTGTCAATGGACTATGAGGTGTTCCTGGTGTCCCGCATCCGCGAATACTGGCTGGCCAGCGGACGCGACCACGCCGACAACGACACCAGCCTGGCGTTGGGTCTGGCCGGCACGGCCCGGGTGATCACCGCGGCCGCGCTCATCATGGCGATCACTTTCGCCGCGCTGTCCGGTGCCCAGGTGTCCTTCCTGCGCATGCTGGGCGTCGGCTTGACGCTGGCCATCCTCGCCGATGCCACCCTGGTGCGGACCCTGCTGGTCCCGGCGTTCATGCACCTGATGGGCCGGCTGAACTGGTGGGCCCCTACACCCTTGGTGCGCCTGCACAATCGGATCGGCGTCCGGGAAGCCGTCCCGAGCGCCGCCGGCGGACAGTGAGGACAGCGATGCCGAAGCCCGTGCCGCCCGCACCACTGGCCCGCGTGATCGAGTGGATCCGCCACTACCTGTTGCGCCTGCACCAACGGCTGGTTCCCGCGCCGATGTCGATGATGGAGCTCATCGTCTCGGGGTGGCCGGCCCAGGCCATCACCACCGCCGCCCAGCTCGGCATCGCCGACGCACTGGCCGACGGACCGCTGCACCTCGACGAATTGGCCGCACGCCTCCACGTCGACGCCGACGCTCTGGGCAGGCTGTTACGTGCCCTGATCGGCCGGGGCATCTTCCGGCGCCGCCGCGACGGCCGCTACGCACTGAATTCCCTGGCCGCCACGCTGCGAACCGACGCGCCGATCTCGCTGAAGGGCGCCGCGCTGTTCCAGGGCTCCCAGGAACAGCGGGAACGGTGGACCCTGCTGGCCGACTCGGTGCGCACGGGTCAATCGATCGTGCCGGCGTTGCGGGGTAAGGACGGCTTCGACTACCTCGATGACATCCCCCAGCATGCCGAGCTGTTCAACCAGACGATGACGGCCCTGGCCCAGATGACGCACGCCGTGGTCGTGGGCAGCTACGACTTCAGCCCCTACCGCACCATCGTCGACGTCGGTGGCGGTCAGGGTGCGCTGCTGGCAGCGGTCCTGGCATCGGCGCCCCGCTCCCACGGCATCCTCTACGATCTGCCGCAAGTCGTGGCTGACGCACCGAAAGTGATGCGCGACAGGGCGATCGCCGAGCGGATCGGCGTGCACGGCGGATCCTTCTTCGACAGCGTGCCCGCCGGCGGTGACGCCTACCTGCTCAAGAACATCATCCACGACTGGCCAGACGGTAAGGCGCTGCAGATTCTGCGCAACGTCCGCGCCGCCGCCCGCCCCGGCGCTGCGGTACTGCTGGTTGAGATGGTGACCCACGACAACGGCAAGGACGGCCCACAGAACTGGGTGGATCTTGAGATGCTGCTCAACCTCGGATCCCGGGAGCGCTCTGCCGAGGAGTACCGGAACCTGTTGAGCCGGGCCGGGTTCCGGATGACGCGAGTGGTTCCGACGGCCTCACCCCTGAGCGTGGTCGAAGCCGTGGCGGTGGCTGGCGCCGACGGCGCCGGCTGATGATCGGTGCCGCGCTCGGGCGGGCGCTGTGGGCTGGTGTCGACCCGGACGGGATGTTCCGCCGCCACGCCGGCGACACCGCACCGTTCACCGTGCGGTTCCCCGGGCTGGGCACGGTGCGCTTCTTCACCACCGAGGACGGCGTCCGCGACATCCTCACCGCACCGACGACGCTGTGCCGCGCACCGCTGCCCAACCCGATCGAGCCGGTGGTGGGGGAGCGCTCGCTGATCCTGCTCTCCGGTGAGCCACACCGGCAGACCCGCGCCCTGCTCACCCCGCCCTTTCGGGGCGAGTTGATGCGCCGCTACGTCGACCTCATCGCGCAATCCACCCACCAGGCCGTCGCCGGTGTGCGGCCCGGCGATCGGTTCCCGGCCGCCCGGGTGGCACAAGCCATCACGCTCGATGTGGTGATCCGGGTGGTCTTCGGCGTCACCGACTCGGCCCGCCGGGACCGCTTCGCGGCCGTGACCAGCAGGCTGCTCGATTCCGGCAGCGCACCGCTGATGCTGGTGCCGTGGCTGCGCCGCGACATCGGCGGGCGCGGCCCGTGGGCGCGACTGGTCAGCGCGCGCGACGAACTCGACCGGCTGCTGGCCGACGAGATCGCCGAACGGCGCGCCGGCGGCGAAAACAACGGCGACATACTGGATCTCATCCTCGCCGCCAGCGACGAGCAGGGCAACGAGCAGGGGGACGGGCGCAGCGACGACGCGCTGCACTCGCAGCTGCGGACCATGCTCGCCGCCGGCCACGAGACCACGTCCACCACGCTGGCGTGGGCACTGCACCACATCCACCGCGACGACGACGTGCGCCGCCGCCTGGTCGATGAACTCGCCGGCGCGGCCACGCCCGCAGACCTGGCCGCACTGCCATACCTCAATGCGGTCATCCAGGAGACGCTGCGGATGCACCCCGCCGTACCGATCGTGCTGCGCCGGCTCGCCGGACCGCTCACCGTGGCCGGCCACCCGTGCGGCACCGGTGACATCGTCGGAATCGCTCTTCCCGCTGTGCATTTCAGCCCCCAGCTGTGGCAGGATCCGGGGGCGTTCGACCCGCGGCGTTTCCTGGACGGCAAGCCGTCACCGTTCCGGTACGCGCCGTTCGGCGGTGGCTTCCGCCGCTGCATCGGTGCGGCGTTCGCCCAGACCGAGCTGGCCGTGGCGATCGGAACCCTGCTGGCGACAGTGGACCTGCGGCAGCCGGCGGGTGAGGGTGGTCGCCGTGCGCCCCGCAGCGTGCCGCGCGGGATCGCCACCCGCCCCAGCCGCGAGATCCTGCTGGACGTGATCGCCCGGCGTTAGCGGTGGGTCGCCAGGAACCGGCCGATGCGTTCGATCGCCGCCGCCAGATCGTCGGCGGCCGGCAGCGTCGCGATCCGCACATGGTCGGGGTGCGGCCAGCTCAGTGCGGAGCCCGGCACCACATGAATCTTCTCCTGCAGCAACAGGTCCAAGACGAACTGTTCGTCGTCGCGGATCGGATACCGCTGCAGGTCGATCTTCGCAAACGCGTACAGCGCGCCGCGGGGCTTGACGCACGACACTCCGGGAATGCCGTTGAGCGTGCTGAAGGCCCGGTCGCGTTGGTGCTGCAGCCGCTCAATCGGCAACCGCAGATCACCGCCGTCGCCGTCGAGGGCAACCCGGACCGCCTGCTGGGCAGGAACATTCGCGCACCGGCGCAAGCCGGCCAGCATGCTCAACCCGTCGAGGTAGCTGGTGGCATGATCGGTGGGCCCCGACACTGCCAGCCAGCCGGCACGAAAACCCGCGCTGCTGTATGCCTTCGACAATCCGTTGAACGTCAGGCACAGCAGGTCGGGAGCCAGTGACGCCGTCATGGTGTGCGTCAGGCCGTCGAACACGATCCGGTCGTAGATCTCGTCGGAGCACACCACCAGGTTGTTGGCCCGCGCGATCTCGAGGATGCCGGTCAGCACGTCGGGTGGATACACCGCCCCGGTCGGGTTGTTCGGGTTGATCAGCACGATCGCGCGGGTGCGGGAGGTCACCTTCGCGGCGATATCGGCGACATCGGGATACCAGTCCGAGGACTCGTCACAGCGGTAGTGCACTGCGCGGCCCCCGTTGAGGCGGACCGCGGCGGTCCACACCGGGAAGTCCGGCGCCGGGATCAACACCTCGTCGCGGTACTCCAGCAGGGCGGTCATCGCCATCACGATCAGTTCCGAGGCGCCGTTGCCCAGGAACACGTCCTCGACGTCGACGCCCGCAACGCCGTTCGAGCGGTAGTAATTGGCCACCGCGGCACGCGCGGAGGCCAGCCCTCTCGGGCCGACGTAACCGGCCGAGTCGGCCAGGGTGCGCGAGATCTCCCGCAGCAACGCCGCCGGCGGCGAGAAGCCGAAGGGATGCGGGTCTCCGGTGTCCAGCCGCAGGACGTGCTGGCCCTCGGCTTCCAGCCGGGCCGCGTGTTCGGCGATCGGTCCGGCCATGTCGTAAGACAGGTTGGACAACCTGCTCGACCGTGCGAACTTCATCCGGATCCTCTCGCCCGGGCAAAGTGTGGCAGAAACGCTTCCAGGCGATGATGGGTATGGACGGTGAGTTCGCACAATGACTCGTGCGGGCTCGTGAGCTGCACAGACGGCGACATCAATTCGTAAGAACTTCGATTCCGGCTCGAATCGGCTGGTCAGGGCGGATCGGAAGGCGTCGGGGCCGCGGTGCCGCCCGCACGCTGCCTTGGCAAGCGTCGAGCGCTGGTGATAATCGAATGCGGCGACGAGGAGGTGAGACGGTTGGCCATAGCTCTGCCCGACAGGGCGACATTGGCGACGGTGCTCGATGTTGCCGCCCGTGCTCCCTCGCTGCGCAATCTCCAACCGTGGCACTGGCGGGTGGGCGCCGACGCGGTGCACCTGTTCGCCGACTGGAGCCGGCAGGCTGGTGACGCCCCGTCGGACCGGCGCGATGTGCTGCTCGGGTGCGGAGCCGTGCTGGATCACTGCGCCGTCGCCCTGGCCGCTGCCGGCTGGCAGCCGCGGGTACAGCGGTTCCCGGACCGCGGTGACCACAGCCACCTGGCGGTCGTCGACGTCGCCGAGCAACCGGCGCGCGACGGTCAGCTCGAACTGGCCGCTGCCATACCCCGACGCCGAGCCGACCGCCGGCGGTACCGGGCCGAGCGGGTGCCGGCCGGCACACTGGAGACGCTCTACGTCCGGGCCGCCCGGCTGGGTGTGGAACTCGCGGTCGTACCGCGGTCACGCTGGACCCGGCGTGCCGACGGCACCGTGGTGCTGCACTACACCTCCGATGCGGTCGACGATCCGTCCGACGATGCGGTGCTGCTGGTGGTGGGTACCACCAGCGACGGCGACGATATGCGACTGCGCGCCGGTGAGGCGATCAGCCATCTGACCCTGACGGCGACCGCCATGGGTGTGGCGAGTTGCCCGCTGACCGAGCCACTCAATGACATCGGCAACCGATTGGCTTTGGCCTGCGAGGTTTTCGACGGTGCTGCGCATCCGCAGGCACTGATCCGGGTCGGGATCGCCCCCGAGGGTGCTGACCCGCAGCCGCCCACCGAGCGCCGGTCGGTGAACGAAACCACCACCTGGCGCGCCACGGTCTGACCTACGCCGCTGCGGTCACAGCCGTTGCAGCGCAACAGCACTGCGCTGCTGCACGATCGACTGCAGGATCTCCCCGCTTCGAATGGCGATGTTGGACAGTAGCGACGACGTCAGCCCATGGGTGTGTTCGGTATTGCCCTGGATGTAGAGACCACCGGTCAGTTCGGTCGCGGTGATCAGCCGGTAATCGCGGGAGACCGCTGGTTCGCCGCCTTCCAAGACCAGGCTGCCGTAGAGGTCCCCGAGGATGTCGCGCAGCGGTGTGGGTAGGAAACCGGTTGCGTAGATCACGGCGTCGCAGTCGATCTCGTCGATGACGGCACTGGGGTGATGCCGGATGGACACGCGCACGCCATCCCGGCTCTCCTCGGTACCGTCCACGCTGGAGGCGCCGCGCATGAACAGCCGTCGGTGTCCGTCCACCCGTTCGGCGTACTCGCGCGCGTAGAGATCCTCGATGAGCGGAAGGTCGACGGCCGAGTAGTTGGTGCTGCGGTGGTAGTCGAGCAGCCGACGGCGCACCGGCGGCTCGGCGGCGTAGAAGTCGTCTACGGCGCCGGGGTCGAAGACCCGGTTGGCGAACGGGCTGTCGTCGGCGGGGCTGTAGCCGTACTTGGCGAACACGGCGTGGACCTCGGCACAGGGAAACGTGTCGTGCAGGTAGGCCGTGACTTCGGCGGCGCTCTGCCCGGCGCCGACCACGACGAACCGGTCGTGCATCCGAGAGGGGAGCCGCGCCAGGTCGTTGAGGAAATCGTGGTTGTGGATCTGACGGGCCGACCGGCGGACGCCGGACGGTAGCTGTGGGCTCAGCCCGCCCGCGATCACCACGTTGTGGGCGCGCAGCCGGCCGGCGTGGGCCCCGATGATGTCGACCTCGAAGAAATCGCCGACGGGCCGTACCGAGACCACCCGCGAGCCGTAACGCACCGTGGCCGTCACCTTCTCGGCCGCCCACGACAGGTAGTCGTGGAACTCCAGGCGGGTGGGAAAGAACGTTTTGTAGTTGATGAACTCCGAGAGCCGGCCGCGCTCGGTCAGGTAGCTCAGGAAGCTGAACTCGCTCTGCGGGTTGCGTTGGGTGACAAGGTCTTTGAGGAACGAGATCTGCATCGTTGCCCCGGGGATCAGCATGCCGGTGTGCCAGCCGAATTCCGGCTTGGCCTCGATGAACTCGGCATTGATCGCGACCCCGGCCGGGCACTGCGCGCTGAACTCTTCGACGGCGATCGCCAGGGCGAGATTCGACGGCCCGAACCCCACGCCGACGAAGTCGAGTACGTCGTTGTCCGCGTCAGTGGTGAAGGTCGGCATCACGCACCCGCCATCTGGTCGATCGCGCCCGGCACCGGCTCGGCCGGGTCGGATCCCACCGCGACGATGCGGTTGCCGGAGTCGACGTGCACGACCCGGCTCTTGTGCACGTCCTGTTCAGCGGTGTCGAGCCCGAGGAACGACATGATGATCACGATGTTCCCCGGCGAAATGAGGTGCGCCGCCGCGCCGTTGATCCCGATCACCCCGGAACCGGCGGCCCCCGAGATCGCGTAGGTCACCAGCCGTGCCCCGCTGGTGACATCGACGATGTGGACCTGTTCACCGTCGAGGATGCCGGCGTGCGACATCAACTCCGAGTCGATCGTGACCGACCCGACATAGTGCAGGTCGGCTTGAGTCACGGTTGCCCGGTGGATCTTCCCGCCCAGCATTGTTCGCAGCATGCACACCCTTCCGCCCCAGCGTCGATGACGCGTCGGATAAGCCGGCGCGCCCATTACCAGGAAAGGCTAACCTAATAATCAGGTTCTACAAGGGCTACGCTCCCGGCCCGGCGGCAGGCCATCGGAGGCGTCAAAAATGCTGTCACCCAGCGGATCACACACCCACGCGGGCATTGCAGGCCGCCTGCGGCATCTCGAAACGTAGGACCCTAAATTAGGTAAGCCTAAAGTAATCTGGCGCGGTTATTGCTTCCAACGAAGGGAACGCCTTGAAGCGCAATCACCGATGGCGGCGCCGGGGAGGACTTGCTGCCGCAGCGGTCATCGCCGTGACCGTCAGCCTGCTCAGCGGCTGCGGATCGAGCACCACCAACACCCAAACCGGAGCCCAGACCAGCACGGCCGCCGGCGCGGTCACGATCGCCCACAAGTTCGGCGAGACCAAGGTCCCCGCCAACCCCCAGCGGGTGGTCACCGTCGGCTGGACCGACCAGGACTTCGTCCTGCCGCTCGGCGTGGTACCGGTCAGCGCCCGGGCGTTCTTCGACCACTACAACGACTACCCGTGGGTCAAGGCCGCCACCAGCGGCAAAGGGCTTCCCACGTGGGGGTCGGACTCCATCGATTACGAAGCCATCGCGGCGCAGAAGCCGGACCTGATCCTGGCCATCTACGAATCGATCGACAAACCCACCTACGAGCGATTGTCGGCGATCGCCCCCACCGTGATCCAGTCGGCCGACTACCCGGACGAGGAAACTCCCTGGGATGTCCAGCTGCTCACCACCGGCAAGGCCCTCGGCAAGGAGTCCCAGGCCAAGGCACTCGTCGACAAGGTGCGCTCCAGCCTGGACCAGGCCCGCGCCGCCAACCCCGAATTCGCCGGCAAGACACTGGTTGTCGACTTCGGTCCGGAGAACGGCGGGCACTACCTGCTTCCCGAGAAGGATCCCCGCCGGGCATTGTTCACCGCGCTGGGCTTCGCCACCCAGGATGTCACTGGCGACGTCAGCGAGGAGCGTCTCGACGTGCTCGACCGCGATGTGTTGTTCGTCAATGGCGCCACCAAAGAGCAGATGATGGCCTCGCCGGCTTTTGCGCGGCTGGCGGTAGTCCGCGACGGTCGAACCCTCTTCACCGGCTTCGACTCCAATCTCAGTGGTGCACTGACCTACAGCGGTCCGGACGCGATGCTGTACGCGCTCAACATTCTGACCCCGCAGCTGGCCAATGCCCTCAACGGGCGACCGGTCGCGGATCTGTCCAACGCCTGAGGGGCCCGAGGCAGCAGGCCCGCCGGGACGTTCCGGCGGGCCTGCTCTGTTCAGTGGGCAAGTTCATCGGCCACAACCGGCCCCCACCGGTCCACAGCGGTCGGGTCCAGCAATTCGGAATGGCGGCAGGGCAATTCGACCGTCCGCAGCCGGCCACCCACGTGCCGGCGCCAGCCTTCGGACGCCACCCCGGTCAGCCCCATCTCCAGCACACTGGCGTCGACGAACAAGACGTCCCCGTCATAGTGACCGTAATCCGCGCCCGCGGTCAGGCGTTCCGCGGCGACGTAGTTCTCGAGCACCAGGGCGATCTGGCGATCGTTGAGCACGGCGATGGCATCTCCGCTGTCCCGCACCAGCGCGACGGCCTGCGCCACCGTCATGCTGGTACCCGCGGCAACCGGGAAGCCCATCTCCCGCAGCAAGCCCGCCAACACCTGCTCCGGCTCGAAGTCGGCCACGACGGCGTCGTCGGTGCGGGCGTCGAGCATGCCGACGAATCCGATCTCGCGCCCGCGACGGCGCAACTCGGCGGCCACTAGTAGCGCCATCGAGCCGCCGAAGGACCAGCCCAGCAGCCGAATCGGACCCTGCGGTGCGAGACCGGCGACGGTGTCGGCGTAACCGCTGGCCAGCTCCCCGATGGTCTCGGGCAGCGGCTGTCCGGAGAACAGCGGCGACTGCAGGCCGTAGAGCGGCACCGACGCCGGCAGGTGCGCCTTGAGTCCGGCGAACTGCCACGCCAAGCCACCGGCCGGATGCAGACAGAACAGCGGCGGCTGTGTCCCCGAGGCCCGTAGCGGCAGCACATGCCCCAGGCCATTGGCGCTCACTGTGTCCGGGGCGTCGAGCAGGACAGCGATCTCGGCCACGGTCGCCGCGGTCATCAGGTCGGTGACCGCGATCCCGGCACCGAACTCAGCGCGGATCATGGCCGCCAGCCGGACCAGGAGCAGCGAATGCCCGCCGAGGGTGAAGAAATCGGCGTCGATCGTGGTGACCGGAACCGCCAGCAGTGCGGTGAACAGCTCGCAGAGCCGCCGCTGGGTCGCGGTGGTGGGCGGGAGTCCGGCAGCGGTGGTGAACTCGGGTTCCGGCAGCGCCCGCCGATCGAGCTTGCCGCTCGGGGTCAGCGGGAAGGACTCCACCGCGACGAACGCCGAGGGCACCATGTGCGCCGGCAGTGCCGCGGTGAGGTGTTCCCGAAGCGCGGCGGCCGGCAACTCACCGGTGGCCAGGCAGTAGGCCACCAACCGGTCTCCGCGCGCGACCACCCGGGCCGAGCTCACCGCGGGATGGGTGCCCAGCACCGCTTCGATCTCGCCGGGCTCGATGCGCACACCGCGCAACTTGATCTGATCGTCGGTGCGGCCCAGATACTCCAGCTGGCCGTCGGTGCGCCGACGCACCAGGTCCCCGGTCCGGTACATCCGCTGCCCGCCGCCAAACGGATTGGCCACGAAGCGGCACGACGTCAGGGCGTGGCGGTTGAGGTAGCCGTCGGCCAGCTGCACACCGGCCAGATACAGCTCACCGGCCGCACCGGCGGGCACCGGATGCAGATAGTCGTCCAGCACGTAAGCCCGCACATTCCAGCCCGGCACCCCGAGTGCCGGGGCCGAACCGTCGCATGTCCACCCCAGCACGTCCACCGATGCCTCGGTGGGGCCGTAGAGATTGTGCAAGGGAGCGCTGAACATCGCGGTGTAGCGGGCGGCCAGATCGGCACCGAGCGCCTCACCACCCACCGTCACCCGGGTCAGCGCGGTGCACCTGGCCGCGGCCGGTTCGTCGAGGAACAGTTCGAGCATGGACGGAACGAAGTCCACGGCCGTGACCGATTGCGCGACAATCATGTCGGCGAGATAGCGCGGATCGCGGTGACCGCCCGGGCGGGCCATGACCAGCGTCGCGCCCACGCTCAGTGGCCAGAACACCTCCCATACCGAAGTGTCGAAGCTGATCGGGGTCTTCACCAGCATCCGGTCCTGCGGCCCCAGCGGGTAAGCGTGCTGCAGCCACCTGATCCGGTTGACAATGCCGGCATGCGGCACGGCGACACCCTTCGGCCGTCCCGTTGATCCGGAGGTGTAGAGCACGTACGCCCATGTGCCGGCGGGAACCTGGATCGGCTCCGCAGCCGCCTCGGTGGTCCGGTGCCTGCGGATCTCGGCCATGTCGTCGAGGATCACGGCGGGTACGGCATCGTCGATCATGTAGGCCAGCCGGTCGGCCGGGTAGTCGGTGTCCAGCGGCAGGAACGCAGCCCCCGACTTGGCGACCGCCAGCAGCGCGACGACCAACTCCACCGACCTCGGCAACGACACCGCCACCACTGTGCCGGGGCCGGCACCGCGTGCGACCAGTCCCGCAGTCAGCCGGTCTGACCAGTCATCCAGCTCGCGGTAGGTCAGCTCGGCGTCCTGCGAGCGCACCGCGACCGCCGTCGGCGTGAGCCCGGCCTGCCCGGTCACCAGCGAGGCCAGGGTCGCCGGGGCACTCGGGTGGTCGGTGTCGTTGACCACGTCGACCACGGTGTGCCGCTCGGCCTCGTCGAGCAGGTTGATCGAACCGATCCGGCGGTGTGGATCGGCCACCATCTGGTCCATCACCCGCACTAGCCGGTCCGCCAGCGTGCGCACCGAGGACTCGTCGAACAGGTCGGCGCTGTATTCGGTGACCAGAGTTGCTGTGCCACTGTGATATTCGACGAGCGTGAAGCCCAGATCGAACATCGCCGCCGTCGTCGCGGATTCCTGCCACGTGGTGGGAAGGCCGAACATCCCGGTGGGTTCGCCATCTCGCAGGTGGTAGCCCAGGAAGACGGTGAACAACGGGTTGCGACCCAGCACGCGGGGCGGATTGAGGTTCTCCACCACCTGGTCGAACGGCAGCTCCTGGTGCGCGAAGGCGGCCAGGTCGGTGTCGCGCACCCGCGCCAGCAGGTCGTCGAAGTCCGGATTGCCGGACACGTCGGTGCGCAACACCACGGTGTTGACGAAGAATCCGATCAGGTCGCTCAGCGCCGCCTCGTCACGACCGGCCACCGGTGTGCCGAGCACGATGTCCTCGCCCGCGCCCAGACGGTGCAGCAGCACGGCGACCGCGGTGTGCGCCAGCATCAGCATGCTCACCCGCCGTGCGCCGGCCAGCTGCCGCAAGGCCGCCACGAGTTCAGCCGCAAGCTCCACCTCGACGGTGCCGCCCCGGCCGCTGGGCCGGGCCGGTCGGGCCCGGTCGGTGGGTAGCGTCATCTCGTCGGGAGCACCGGCCAGGGTGCGCCTCCAGAACTCCGCCTGCCGCTCGCCGACCTGGTCGAGCACGCGCTGCTGCCACAGGGTGAAGTCGGCGTACTGCACGGGCAGTGGCGGCAGGCCGGAACGATCACCCGCCACCCGGCCTCGGTAGGCACGGTTCAGGTCGTCGAGGAACGGGCCATCCGACCATTCGTCGGTGCAGATGTGGTGCAGCAGGACCACGACGATGTACTCGTCGTCAGCGGCCCGTAACACGCTGAGCCGCAGCGGGATCTCATTGCTCAGGTCGAACCGGTAGTCGACCGCGGTGGCGATCCGCGCAGTGAATTCGTCCGGCCGGCAGTCGATCACCTGCAGTGGCGGCGGGGTTCCCGGTGGCAGAATCCTTTGATAGAAACCACTTTCGGTGGACTCGAACACCGTCCGCAGAACTTCATGCCGATCCACGACGTCACCGGCGGCCGCGTGCAACGCCGTCACATCGAGCCGGCCATGCAGCCGGAACACCAGGGGATAGTTGTAGGCCGTGCCGGTGGTGGCCAGCCGGTCGAGGACCAGCAGACGCTGTTGGGCGGCGGAGGCGGGGACTCGGCGGGGACGCTCACCGGCGGCCAGCTCAGGTCGGTGGGCGTGCCCGCCGGTGCCGGTGATCAGGGCTGCCAGTCCGGCGACGGTCGGTGCGTCGAAGACGTCGCGCAACGAGATCGTCACCCCGAACTCGGTTCGCACCCGGTTGATCAACCGGATACTCAGCAATGAGTGGCCGCCTAGGGCGAAGAAGTCATCGTCGGCGCCGACCTCGTCGATGCCCAGGATGTCGCCGAACACGGCGCACAGGGCGGCCTCCGCCGGCGTGCGGGGCGGCCGGGACGCGACGCCGCCGGTGACCGAAACATCCGGCAGAGCGCGAAGATCGAGCTTGCCGTTGTCGGTCAACGGCAACGCGTCGATCACCGAGATCACCGCGGGCACCATGTAGGCGGGCAGGCTCGTTCGCAGGGCGGACCGAACGTCGGCCACCACGTTAGGGTCGTCGTCGGCGGCGACGATGTAGCCGATCAATTGATCAGAACCCGTCAGACCGGGATCGGGCCGGGCGATCACCGCGGCGTGCCGCACCCGCGGATGGGCGGCCAGCGCCGCCTGCACGTCACCGGGTTCGACGCGGTAGCCGCGGATCTTCACCTGATCGTCGGTGCGGCCGAGGAAGTCGAGGTTGCCGTCTTGCCGGCGCACCATCACGTCACCGGTGCGATACATCCGGCCAGCGCCGAACGGGTTGGCGACGAACCGGGCCGCGCTGAGCCCCGGCTGGCCGACATAGCCGCGGCTCAGACCGGCTCCGGCGATGTACAACTCGCCGGGCGTACCGTCGGGGACCGGCCGCAGCCACGCATCCAGAACGTGCGCCTCGGTGTTCCAGATCGGCCGGCCGACTGTCGGGGTGGCGCTGTCGTCGGTGCCCGCGCCCAAGGTGTTGATGGTGTACTCGGTCGGCCCGTAGAGGTTGTAGCCGTAGCTGGTGTCGCTGTCGCGCAACCGGTTCCACACCGCCGGTGACACCGCCTCACCGCCCAGCAGCACCAGTACCGGCGGGTGCCCGGCCGGGTCGAGCAGGCCCTCCTCGAAGAGCAGCCCCGCATAGGTGGGTGTCACATTGACGACGTCGATCGCATTCTCGTGGCAGTACGCCACCAGGGCGGTCGCGTCCCGGCGCAAGTGTTCGTCGCAGATGTGCACCTCGTGACCCTCGATCAGCCACAGCAGCTCCTCCCAGGACATGTCGAAGGCGAACGACACGGTGTGCGCGATCCGCATCCGGCGCCTGCCGGCCGTGGCGATCGCCGGGCCGAAGATCGCCTCGCGGTGATTGAGGTGCATGTTGGTCAGACCGCGGTGAGCAGTGAGCACACCCTTGGGTGTGCCGGTCGAACCCGAGGTGTAGATGAGATAAGCGGGATCGTCGAGCCGCACCGGCACTCCGGTCCACGCTGGGGGTGCCGCCGGAAGATCAGTGTCGCCCAGCACAATTGTGGTGAGGTCAGGCGACAGGGCACGGATGCGGTCGGCGATGGCTGGTGTCGTCAGCACCAGCGCGGGGCACGCATCGGCGAGCATGACGGTGAGCCGTTCGTCGGGGTAGTCCAGCTCCAGTGGCAGGTAGGCCGCACCGGCGCGTAGGACGGCGAACAGCGCCACCACGGCATCGATCGACCGGGGGATCGCCAGCGCCACGATCGATTCGGGTCCGATGCCCTGGTTGTGCAGGAACCAGGCCAGCCGGGTGATCCGGTCGTCGAGCTCCGGGTAGCCGATCCGATCGGTGCCGCACACCAGAGCCGCGCCGGTCGCCTGTCGATGCTCGGCCAGCAGGTCGGTCACCGTGCTCGGCGGCAGTGGATGAACTGTCGAAACATGCTGCGCAGCAGCACCATCTGCCTCGTGGGGCAGCCTCAGCGGCAGGCGCGAGAGTGCCTGGTCGCGGTGGTCGGGCATGGCGACCAGAACCTGCTGCAGGCGGTCGAGCAGTCGCTGGGCGCGATCGCGCTCGACGACGTCGGGCCGGTATTCGAGTTTGATCCACAACCGGCGGCCGGGGGAGGCCACCCAGGTCAACGGATAGTGGGACGCGTCCACCGAGTCATGGCCGACGATGCCGTGCTCGGCCTCCATGTCGGTGAAGGTGTCGTCGCCGAGGAAGTTCTGCAGCACGTAGAGGCTGTCGAACAAGGCGCCGGGAAGGCCCGCCGCGCGCTGGATCTCACCGAGCCCGAGGTACTCGTGATCCATCAGGTCGAGCCGCTCGTTCTGGATCGCCCGCAGTGCTGCTGTCAGCGAGCGTCCCGGTTCCAGCCGGACTCGGGTCGGCACGGTGTTGAGGAACAGCCCGATCACCGCGTCCATCCCGTCGATGTCGGTGGGACGGCCGGCCACCGTCGACCCGAACACCACATCATCGCTTCCGGTTTCGTAGCCCAGCACCATAGCCAGGGCGCAGCCGATGACCGCGTTGAGCGTGACCCCGCAATGTCGCGCGGTGTCGGTCAGCGCTGTCGTCTGCTCCTCGGTCAGGGTGACCTCGAGTCGCAGCGCCAGCACTGGCTCGCTGCCGACCGCCGACGGCACCAGCAGCGTGGGTGCGGCCAGCCCGGACAGGGCCCGGCTCCACCGCTGGGCCGAGGCCTGCCGGTCTTGGCCCTGCAACCAGCGCAGGTAATCGGTGAAATCGGCGGTCGGGACGGGCACGTCGGCGAGGTGGCCGGTGCGCGCCGCGGCGTACTCGGCGAACAGGTCGCGCAACAACTGCTCGCGTGACCAGCCGTCGAGCAATAGGAAGTGGTAGCTGAAGATCAGCCGATCCGCTTCCGGTGAGCGCACCACGGTGAACCGGGCCAGTGGCGGCCGGGCCAGGTCGAAGGTCTGCAGCCGCTCCGCTGCGGTGATCTCGTCGAGCCGAGAGCGGTCCTGCTCCACCAGTTCGATCACCTCCGGCTCGCAGACCGGATCGGCGGCGATCACCGCCACCGGCGACGCGAGGTCGCCGGCGTGGAATCCGGACCGCAACACCGGATGCCGGCGCATCACCGTCGAATAGGCAGTGCGCAGAGCGGCGACGTCGATCGGCTCGGCGACGTCGAACACGTTCTGCACGATGTAGACCGCCGCGGGAGAGTAGCGGGCCTGGAAGTACACCCCCTCTTGCAGCGGCGACAGCGGCCAGATGGTGTCGACCGGCCCCGGTGCGGCAGCCAGCAGCGTGTCGATCTCGCTCTGGCGCAGCGTCACCAGCGCGAGGTCCGAGGGCGTCAGCGCCGGGCGGGCAGGGGCGGTGTCGGCCGTGCGGCCCAGGTCGACGAGAACCTCGGCGAGATACCCGCCCAGCTCCTCGGCGCTGGCGGCACCGGGTTCGGTGTCGGGATAGGTGAGGATCACGCGCAGTCGTGGACCGTCGGCGCCCTCCTCGCAGAAGGCGTTGACCTCCAACAGGTACGGGGTGCCCAGGTCAGAGTCGGGTGCACCGCGCAGTGCGTCGGCTTCGGGCGCCACCTGCCAGGCAGTGGTGCCGGTGCGGGGCCTGGCGGCCCAGATAGTTGAACAACACCTGCGGGGCTGCGAACCGGCCCAGGGCCGCTGCAGTACGGGCATTGCAGTACCGCAGCTGGCCGTAGCCGTGGCCGCCGTCGGGTGCGGTGCGTACCGATTCCTTGACCTGTTTGAGCGCACTGATCGGTTCGTCGTGTTCGCTGTGCAGCCGGACCGGGGTGATGGTGGTGAACCAGCCGACGGTGCGGGACAGGTCGACCTCGGCGGGCCAGTGGTCGCGGCCGTGCCGTTCCAGATCGACCAGCAACGGTGCGTGCGGTTCGCCACCGTGCGCTGCGCGCCAGCGGCGCACCGCCAGATACAGCGCGGTGAGCAGGGTTTCGGTGATATCGGCGTTGGCCAGTGCGGGTACGTCGGTCAGCAGCGCTGCCGTCTGCTGTGCCGTCAACCGGACCTCGTGGTCGCGGGTGGCACCCACCGTCAGTCCGACGGTCGGCGTGGTCGGGTCCAGATCTGCGCCGGGCGCCAGGACCTCGCTCCAATGGGGGAACTCCGCCAATCGGGCGGAGCCCTGGGCATTTTCGTTGACCAGGCGGGCGTGCGCACGAATCGAGGTAGCGACCGGAGCCAGTGGAGATTGCTCGTACGCGGACCGCAGATCATCGACGAGCACCGACCAGGAGACCCCGTCGACCGCCAGGTGGTGCAGCATCAGCAGCAGCCGCCCCGACTGCCCGCTGCCACGGTCGAACCACACCGCCTGAGCCACCACGCCCTCATCGGGATCGAGCCGGTCTGCCGCCGCATCCGATTCGGCGCCGATCACCTGCCGCAGAGCGTCGTCATCGAGACCGGCGGCGTCGACCCGGGACAAGGTGAGGGTGCAGTGTTCGGTCACCTCGAGTGACCACAGCATCGGCGTCGGCCGGTGCAGCCGAAGTCGCAGCGCGTCATGGCGGGTGCCGAGCGCATCCAGAGCAATCTGCAACCGTTTTTCGGAGGCGCCGGCCGGGACGCACAGCAGCTCGCACTGATTGAGCCGGGATATCGAGCCGCCGAGTTCGGCCAACCGGTGCACGATCGGGGTGAGCATCACCTCGCCGAGATCGGGCCCGGAGTCCTCGGTACCGGTGGCCGGTGTGCCCGGCCCGGTCAGCGCCGCCAGACCCGCCGGGGTCCTGGCGGTGAACACCTGCTGCGGACTGATCCGTACCCCGGCCCGCCGGGCCCGGTTGACCAGTTGGATCGCCAGAATGCTGTCTCCGCCGATCGCGAAGAAGTCGTCGTCGAGAGCCACTGGGCTGCCGAGGATTTCGCCGCACAGCCGGGACAGCAGCGTGGCCGTCCCGATGGCGGGTTCCGGTTCGCCCGCGTCAGCAGTCTCGGTGGGGACCGGTGCCGGCAACGCCGCGCGGT
The DNA here is from genome assembly GCF_010731855.1 of Mycolicibacterium anyangense. Classification (NCBI taxonomy): domain Bacteria; kingdom Bacillati; phylum Actinomycetota; class Actinomycetes; order Mycobacteriales; family Mycobacteriaceae; genus Mycobacterium; species Mycolicibacterium anyangense. The sequence goes on from NZ_AP022620.1 coordinate 5,685,996, forward strand.
CGAGCTTGCCGTTCACCGTCAGCGGCAACGCATCGAGCACGACGAATGCCGACGGCACCATGTACTCCGGAACGCGTTGTGCCACAACGGCTCGTACTGCGGCGGTGTCTAGGTCACCCGCCCCGACCAGGTAACCGACCAGGCGACGGTGCCCGGTCTCGTCGCTCCACACCGTCGCCGCCGCATTGTGCACATCAGGGTGGGCGGCCAGCGCCGACTCGACCTCGCCGAGTTCGATCCGGAAGCCGCGCACCTTGACCTGCTCATCGGTGCGGCCGAGATACACCAGCTCGCCCCCCTCGGTCCACATCGCGGTGTCCCCGCTGCGGTAGAGCCGATCGCCCGGCGCGTCGAAGGGGTTGGCCACGAACCGGCCCGCGGTGCGGCCGCGCTGGCCCAGGTACTCGCGGGCTATCTGGCCACCCGAGACGTAGATCTCACCCACCACACCGGTGGGGACCGGGCGAAGCTGATTGTCCAGCAGGTGAATTCGCAACCCCGGCAGTGCGGTGCCGATCACGCTCGCCGCCTTGTCCGCATCGGCTGCGGTCAGCGGCCGCAGCGAGACGTGCACACAGGTCTCGGTGATGCCGTACATGTTGACCAGCCGGGGAGCATCCTCGGTGTGGCGGGCGTACCACGGCGCCAACCGGCTGGTGTCCAGTGCCTCGCCGCCGAAGATCACATACCGCAGCGACAGCTCGCGCCGCAGCCGCCGATCGGCCTCGATCAGCGGATAGAACGCCGACGGTGTTTGGTTGAGCACCGTCACGCCTTCGTCGGCCAGCAGCCGGACAAACGAATCCGGATCGCGGGCCACCTCCTGCTCGACGATCAGCAGCCGGCCGCCGTGGAGCAAGGCTCCCCACATCTCCCACACCGAGAAGTCGAAGGCCGCCGAGTGGAACATGGTCCACACATCGCTGCTGCCGACCTCGAACACCTCCGAGGCGGCGTGAAAGAGCGCCGCGACGTTGCGATGCGTGACGGCAACCCCCTTGGGCAGGCCGGTCGACCCGGAGGTGTAGATGACATAGGCGGCGTGGTCGGGGTGCGCAACGGCCGCCGGCAGCGGGCCATCGATCCGTCGGGAGGCCACCTCCGGCACCACCAGCACCGCGGCGCTGGTCGGGATGCGTTCGGCGCGATCGGTCAGCACACACACCGCGGCGGCGTCGTCGAGGATGTGGGCGAGCCGGGCGGTCGGGGAATCGATATCGACGGGCACGTAGGTGCCGCCGGCCTTGACCACGGCGAGGATCGCGACGACGAGATCCACCGAGCGCGGTAGGGCGACGATCACCGGAGATTCCACCCCACCCGAGGTCGGCCAGTGCCGCGGCCACCGCGGCGGCCCGCCGGTCGAGTTCGGCGTAGCTGAGCCGGATCTCACCGCAGACCACCGCGATGGCGTCCGGGTGGGAGGCGACGACGTCGGCGAACGCGGCACCGAGGGTGCGAGCAGGCCCGGGCCGCACTGCCCCTGCCGAGCACGCTTTCTCGTCATCGGTCCGCAGATCGAGGGCGCCGACCGGACCGTCGGGTCGCAGCGTGACTGCCTCCAGCACGGTGTGCACCCGGTCGGCGAACCGCAGTGCTTGCGTGTGCGACACGACGGCGGTGTCGTACTTGATCTCCACCGTCAGCTCCGCACCCAGATACGCGACGAGGGCGACCGGATAGTGCGGCGCGTCGGTCCCGGTGAAACCGCGATAGGTCAATGCCGTTGGGGCTGAGGCGGTGTATTCCGGTGTGGCGGGAAGTTCTCGACGACCACCAGGGTGTCGAACAGTTCGCGTGCCCCGGCCATCCGAGCCAGCTCCGGAAGGCCGATGTGAGTGGCATCGAGTACCTCGGTCTGCTGGCGGTGCACAGCCTCGATGACCTCGCCGAGCGGGGTCTGCTCGTCCCAGGACATCGTCACCGGGATGGTGTTGATCAGCAGTCCGACGATCGAATCGGTGTCGGCCAGAGCGCCGCCGCGACCCGACACGGTGGATCCGAAGACGGCATCGGTGCGTTGGGTCAACCTGCCCAGCACCACACCCCATGCCGCGTGCAGCACGGTACTGACCGTCACCGCGCGGGTGCGCGCGTAGTCGGCGAGCGCGGTGGTGTGCTCCGCGGAGAGCCGCCGCACGACGCTGCGGTGCTCACCGACCGCGGCGACGTCGTCGAACAGCAGGGTGGGTGTGCTGCCGGCCAGAACTGGCGCCCAGGTCGCGCGCGCAACTGCGGGGTCACCGGCGGCCAGAGCCTCGACATGGTCGCGCAAGGTCACCCCGGTCGGGTCGGGCGCCGGACCTGCTCCGGTAGCGGCGTTGTAGTGCGCGACGATGTCACCGAAGATCAGCGGATAGGACCAGCCGTCGGCCACGATGTGGTGCAGTGTCTGGATCAGCCGGTGTTCGGTGGCCGACTGCGACACCAGCGTGTAGCGCACCAGCGGTGGCTCGGCCAGGTCGAACGTCCGGGAGAGCTCCTGTGCTGCAATGCTTTCCCACTGATCACCGGGAGCCGTCACGGCTTCGAACGGGACCGGGACATCCGCCCACACCACCTGGGCGATCCGCCCGTCATGCAATTCGTGGAAGCTGGCCCGCAGCCCCTGGTGGCGCCGCAGCACCGCCTGCGGCGGCGGCCAGGACGTCGGGTTCGACGGGGCCGCTGAGCTGGGCGACCTGCTGCACCACATAGCTGGCGGTGTCGTCGACGATGTGATGGAAGTACATCCCCTGTTGCAGCGGCAGCAGTGGCAGCACGTCCTCCACCACCCCGGAGCGGGCCCACGCGTCGATGTCGTCCTGGGTCACCGGGATCAACGGGAAGTCCGAGGGCGTGTGACCGCTCAGGTCGGCGCAGCGGGTCAGGGCCGCCAGGGCCTGTGCCCACAGCCGTGCCAGCTCGGCCATGGTGGATTCGTCGGCCAGCCGGGCGGGCCACGACAGGGTGGCGTGCAGGAGGGTGCCGTCGGGCCCGTCCTCGGCCAGCGCGTTGATCTCCAGTGCCACAGCCGGGTTGGTGGGGTCGACACCTTCACGCAGTGCCCCGACCCCGGCGACCGGCCGCCAGAGCTGCTCGTCGCCGCCGGTGAACCGGCCGAGATAGTTGAACAGGATCTGTGGGGCCGGGCCGATGATGGGCGACGGATCCGCCAGATGCCGAAGCACTCCATATCCCAGCCCGCGGCTGGGCACCTGGCGCAGCTGCTCCTGACCGCCTTGACCGCGCCCGCCAGCCGTGGCCCGGCATCGAGAACCTCGTCCCAGGACAGCTCCCCGGGGTCGATGCGGACCGGATGGATGGCGGTGAACCAGCCGACGGTGCGCGAGAGGTCGAGATGCCCGGCCACCAGATCGGCCTCCCGGCCGTGGCCCTCGAGATTGAGCACGGTGGCGCTGCCGGCGCTGACTCCCTGCCGGCGGCGCCAGTGCGCCAACGCCAGTACGAGCCCGGCGAGCAGCACATCGTTGGCGTTGCCGTGGAACGCGGCCGGAACACGGGACAGCAGCGCGGAACCGACCGCGGTGGGCAGCGACACGCTGGTGCTGATGACGGTCCCGGCGGTATCGAGTACCGGGTCGGGGGATCCGGTGCCCAGCACCGGATCCGGTGTCGACAGCAGCGCGTTCCAGTAGTCGGTCTCCGGCTCGAAGCTGTTCTCGCCCAGGGCTTGCGCCCAGGTGCGGAACGAAGTGGGTACCACGTCCAGCGTGAGCGGGCGCCCGGCAGCGACGTCGGCCCATGCCCGGGCCAAGTCCTCGGTCAGGATGCGCCAGGACACCCCGTCGACCACCAGGTGGTGGATGACCAGCAGCAGCTGGCCGGTTTCGCCGGGATTGTGGTGCCATACCGCGCGGATCATGACCCCGGACTCGGGATCGAGGTCGTCGGCCGCTGATGCTGCCGCCTGCGCGACGGTGTCCGCACTCAGCAGGCCGGTCTCGACAGCCAGGACAGTGCTGACGGTGGGACCGTGCTCGGGCACGCGCAGCGTCCAGCCGCCGGCACGTCCCACCAGCGTGGCGCGCAACATGTCATGCGTGTGCAGGATCGCTCCCAGGATGGCCTCCAGCTGTGGCAGTGTCATCGCGGCCGGGGTGACCAGCACCATCGACTGGTAGAAGTTGCTCAATGGTGTTGCCGCATACTCTGTTTCGGCGAGCATCGGAGTAGCGCGGATATCGCCGATCCCGGAGTCGGTATGCGGCATCGGACGGCTGGATCCGGCTGCGGCGGCGATGGCGGCGACCGTGCGCCGCCGGAAGACGTCGCGGGGTGTGATCGCCAGACCGGCTTTACGGGCGCGGCCGCACACCGCGATCGAGGAGATGCTGTCGCCGCCGAGGGTGAAGAAGTCGTCGTCGACCCCGACCTCCTGCTCGAGGCCCAGCACGGTCGTCACGATCCGCAGCAGCGTCGATTCCGCCGCGGTGCGCGGTGCGCCCGAACCGCCGGTGGCGGCCACCGGTTCGGGCAGTGCGTGGATGTCGAGCTTGCCGTTGATGGTCAGCGGGAGCTCACCGACGATGCCATAGCGGGTCGGCACCATGTAGGCGGGCAGCCGGGCCGCCAGATGATCGCGCAGGGTGGCGATGAACGCCGTCACGTCGTGCGGGTCATCGGTGGGAATCGCATAGGCCACAAGCTGTTTGACCGGTGGCGTTGTGGTCGTGCTGCGCACCACCACCGCACCCCGGGCCACGCCGGGAGCGTGGCGCAGCACCGACTCGATCTCGCCCGGCTCGACGCGATAGCCCCGGATCTTGACCTGGTCGTCGACCCGCCCCAGATAGTCGAGTTGGCCGTCGGGGCGTCGGCGCATCAGGTCACCGGTGCGATACATCCGGCCGCCGGCCACGAACGGGTCGGCGATCATGGCCGCGGCGGTCAGGCCGGCCCGGCGGTGATAGCCGCGGGCCAGGCCGACGCCGGCGACGTAGAGTTCGCCGGGCACCCCGTCAGGAACCGGTCGCAGTGCGCTGTCGAGGAGGTAGCCGCGGGTGTTCCAGATCGGTTCTCCCACCGTGGGAGTCGCACTGTCGGAAGTCCCCGCACCCAGGGTGTTGATGGTGTATTCGGTCGGACCGTACAGGTTGTAGCCCGCGGTGCCCGGGTGATTGCGCAGGGTCGACCACACTTGCTCACTGACGGCCTCACCGCCCAGCAGCACCAGGGCCGGGACGTGACCGTCGGTGGCGAGCAGGCCCGCCTCGATCAGATGGTGGGAATAGGTGGGGGTGACGTTGATGACGTCGATGTGGTGGCGGCGGCAATAGGCGGCCAGCGCCGGTGCGTCGCGGCGCAGCTCCTCGTCGCAGATGTGGACGGTGTGCCCCTCGACAAGCCAGAACAGCTCCTCCCAGGACATGTCGAAGGAGAACGACACGGTGTGGGCGATCTGCAGCTGTTCACCGCCGGCGGCGGCCCGGGCCACCGTCGGGGCGAAGATCGCCTCGCGGTGGTTGAAGAACATGTTCGACAGTCCCGCATAGCCGGTCAACACGCCCTTGGGCCGCCCGGTGGTGCCCGAGGTGTACACCAGATAGGCCGGATGGTCGAGCCGTCCCGCGCCGGTGAACCCGGCCAGTTCCGACTCGGTGAGGCGGTGATCAGCGGTGGCGCCGATCGCTGGATCGTCGATCGTGATGACCTGTGCGCCGGCTTCGCGTGCGCAGTGGGCGACTTCGCTGTCGGTCGCTGCGGTCAGCAGCAGCACCGGCGTGGCGTCCTCGACGATGGTGCGTAGCCGTTCGGTGGGCAGGTCGAGCTCCAGAGGCAGGTAGGCGGCGCCGGACCGCAGCACCGCGAACAGTGCCACCACCATCTCGATGGATCGCGGAAGCGCCAGGGCGACAAACGCTTCGGGCCGGGCGCCACGGTGGCGCAGGAATCGGGCGAGCTGATCGACGCGGCGGTCCAACTCGCCGAACGACAGGCGCCGGGATCCGAACACCAGGGCGGTCAGGTCGGGAGTCTGTTCGGCGCGGCGGGCCAACAGGTCGGCGATGGTGCGGTCGTCGAGGGGGTGGCTGGTTTGCGACCAGACGTGTTCGAGCGCAGTACGGTCGGCGGTACCCACCAGTTCGACGGCACCGACAGCGTGTCCGGGCCGTTCGGAGATCTGATCCAGCACGCTGAGCAACTGCTCCACCATGGCGCGGGCCCTGGCGTCGTCGATCACCCGGTACTCCAGCTTGACGGTGAGCTGGTGGCCCGGGGTGAGTACCCAGGTCAACGGGAAGTGCGTGGTGTCGTGGTAGTGCACGCCGGTGATGCCGTGGCCGGCTTCCAGGTCGGTAAAGGTGTCGTCGTCGAGGAAGTTCTGCAATACCAGGAGTGAATCGAACAGTGCGGTGGCCGAATCGCCGGCCGCCCGCTGGATATGGCCCAGACCGAGATGGTCGTGGCGCATCATCGTCGTCCGCTGTTGGTCGATCGCTCGGATGCAGGATGAGGCTGATCGCTTGGGGGACAGATCGATTCGGACCGGGACGGTGTTGAGGAAGAGCCCGATGGTGTCATCGATCCCGATCAGCTCGCCGGGACGCCCGGCCACCGTCGTCCCGAGGACGACGTCGGTGCTGCCGGCGTGATAGCCGGTGACCATGGCCAACGCGGCCGTCACGACCGAATTGAGGGTGACCCCCAGTGCGGTCGCGGTGTCGGTGAGCCGCCTGGTCAACTCGGCGGGCACGGTCGTCACGATCCGGCCGGGTTCGGTACCGGCACCGGCGTCGGGGTGCTCCGGTGCCGCGCCGGTGGCGAGGGTGGGTTCCTCCACCCCGGCGAGCAACTCGCGCCAGGCCTGCGTCGCGTCGGTGTCGCCGAGAGCGGCACGCCACTGCAGGAATCGGACCACGACGTCCCCGTGTGGCTCGATCATTCCGCGCTGCCCGTCGGATGCGTACAGCGCGAAGAACTCTCGTAGCACCAATTCGCGTGACCAGCCGTCGAAAAGCAGGAAGTGATAGGTGAACAGCATCCGGTCGCGTCCGTCGGGCAGCCGCATCAGCGTGATCCGCAGCAGTGGCGGGACGGCGACGTCGAAGGCGGTGGTGCGGTCGGAGTCGGCGATGCTGCCCGACTCGCCGGCGGGGTCGACGCTGGTGGACAGGTCGACCACCGCGATGTCGGGTGGAGTCCGGCGGCGACCACCTGCACCGCAGTGGTGCGCTCGCCGTCCTCGATCGTGCCGAAACCCACCCGCAGCTGTGGGTGGCGAGCCAGCAGCGCGTGCAGTGCGTGTCGGCACCGGTTGGCGTCGAGGTGCCGGTCGAAGTCGAAGGTGTTCTGCACGATGTAGGTCGACCCGGCACCATCGAGGGTGCTTTGGTAGTACAAGCCCTGCTGCAGCGGGGACATCGCCCAGACGTCCTCGACATCCGGCCCCAGCCGCTCGATCGCGTCCGCCGACAGCGCGACCGTAACGAAGCGCTCAACCGGCGCCGGTGCCGGGTCGGCCGTCGGGTTGCCGCACTGGCGAGATGCATGGCGCTGCGGTGGCGAAAGACGTCCTCGGTGGTCAGCAGGTAGCCGCGGCGCGCCAGCCGGCTGGTGAGCCGGATCGCGCCGATGCTGTCACCGCCGAGGGCGAAGAAATCGGCGTCGGCACTCACGGCGGCGCGGCCCAGGACGTCGGCCATCACCTCGACGATCGCGTGCTGTACCGGGTCGGCCGGACCCACCGTACCCACGGACTCGGGGAGCTGCCCATGGGCCAGCGATCGCAACGCGGCCGCATCACGCTTCCCATTGGGCAGCAACGGGATCCGATCGATCCGCGTGATCGTGCCGGGAGCCAGGTGACGGGGGGAGTCGACTGTCCAGCCAAGCCCGCAGCTCGGCGGTGTCGACCGCGTCACCAACAGCGAACGCGGCCAACGCGGATCCAGTCGCGATGACGGCGGCGCCAACAACGTCGTTGTGGCTCAACAGCACCGACTCGATCTCGCCGGGCTCGACCCGGTAGCCATTGACCTTGATCTGCTCGTCGACGCGGCCGGCGAACATGACGGTGCCGTCAGGGCGCAGTGCGCCGAGGTCCCCGGTGCGGTACATCCGCCCGCCCCCCCCGGCGTGGCCACGAACCGGGTTGCGGTCTGGGCCGGGCGGTGCAGATACCCGCGTGCCAGTTGTTCTCCGCTGACGTAGATCTCGCCGATCGCGCCGGCCGGGACATCGGACAACGTGTGGTCGAGGATCCGCACGGTGGTGCCGGGAACCACGTGACCCAGCGTGACAGCCTCGCCGTGCTGTTCGCCGGCCAGGACGTCGCCGGTGACCTCCGAGCTGCCGTAGGAGTTGACGATGGCGGCTGCCGGGCAGGCGGCGCGCAGGGCCGCGATATGTCCGGACTCCAGCGGCTCTCCACTGAGAATCCAGCGACGCACCGAGGCCAGCTCGCCACGATGCTCGCCGGCCAGTGCATGGGCCAGCGACGGCACCGCCACCAGTTGGGCCACATCGTGGGCGGCGATCAGCTCGGCCATCAACCGGCCGTCGCGGGCGGCGGTGTCGTCGGCCAGGATCGTGCATGTCCCGGCGGCGAGGCCGGCCAGCAGCTCGGTGGTGCCGTCGATGAACGACAGCGACGACTTGGCGAGCCGCACCTGGGCGGGCCAGTCGGCGAGCGCCCAGCGCACCCGATGGGCCAGCGCGCCATGGCTGCCCACCACCGCCTTGGGTTCACCGGTGGACCCTGAGGTGTAGAGCACCGACACCGCGTCGAGCGGTCCGACGGGCACCGGCCGCCACGGGCCGCCACCGTCGACGGTGTCGCTACCGATCACGGTGCAGCCCTCCGGTATGGCACCGGCCACCGCGGCGGCGCCGATCTGATCGACCAGCACCGCGCGCGGGCGGGCATGGCCGAGCATGAAGCTCACCCGCGCCTGCGGATAGGTCGGATCCACCGGCAGATAAGCGGCGCCCAACCCGATGACCGCCCACAGGGCGGCCACCAGATCGGCGTCCCGCACCATCGACAGCGCCACCACATCACCGCGGCCGACACCGGCTTCGGTGAGCCGGTGGGCGAATGCCGCTGCGCGGTGGTCGATCTCGGTGTAGCTGACCCGCCGGTCGCCGCAGACGAGGGCCGTCCGGTCGGGATTTCGGCTGATCGCATCGGCCAGCAGCGCCGTGACCGTGCCGGCCGGCGCGGTCGCCGGACGACTCAGCGGGCTGCCCAGCGGCACGGCACCACACGGCACGCCGGGATCGGCGACGACCGTGGCCAGCAGGTCGCGCACCGCCGCGGCGACGGAATCGGCGAATGCGTCCGAGACGTGGGCGCGATCGTTGGTCACGGTGAGAGTCACGGTGTCGTGCACGGCGATCATCAGCGTCAGCGGATAGTGCGGGGCTTCGACCACGGTGACCGCACCGAAGGACAGTTCGGCACCCGAGAGCGCGGCCGAGCCCAGGTTCTCGATCACCACGAGGGTGTCGAACAGCGCGGGCAGCCCGCTGATCTGGTGGGCCTCGGTCAGCGGCAGATGATGGTGATCGAGCACGGTGGATTCCCGCTCGGCCAGCCGCCCGGCCACCTGCGCCGCGGTATCCGAGGGCGACCAGCGCACCCGCACGGGGACGGTATTGACCAGCAGACCCACCATCTCCTCGATACCGGGCAGGTCGCCGTGACGCCCGGACACGACGGTGCCGAACACGACGTCCGGGCGGGCGGTGAGCCGGCCGAGGACGATGCCCCATGCGGAGTGCAGCAGGGTGCCGACCGTGACCGAGGCCCGTGCGGCCGCCGCCGACAGCTCGGTGCGGGGACCGAGCTCCAGCTGCCGGGTACCGAAGCCGTCGCCCCGCACGTCGGTCCCGTCGGCCGCGGCGATCGTCGTCGGCCTCGATCCCGGCCAGCACCGATTGCCAGGCGCTGCGGTCGGCGGCATCGTCGCGGTCGGACAGCCAGCCGGTGAAGGCGCTGAATTGTGGTGCAGGGCCGCCGAAGTCGACGCCGTCGTAGGCGGTCAACAAGTCGCGCAGGACCAGCGGCACCGACCAGCCGTCGGCGACGATGTGATGGACCGTCTGGATCATGGTGTACCGGTCGGCGCCACGGCGGACCAGCGTGTAGCGGGTCAGCGGCGGTTGCGCCAGATCCAACTGGCGCCGCCGGTCGCGTTCGGCCAGCCGGTTGACCATCCGGTCGTCGGCCGGTTCCTCGACGACGTCGAAGTCCGGTGCGATGCCGCTGGTCTGTACCGCGACCGGGGTGCCGTCGGCGATCGTGGTGAATGCGCACGACAGCGCCTGGTGCCGGGCGGCGACCACCTCGATGGCGCGCTGGAATCGCGCGATGTCCAGCGGCCCGGTGATGTCGACGATCTGCTGCACCAGGTAGGGGTCGTGGCGGCGATCGAAGGTGGAGTGGAAATAGATGCCCTGCTGGGTGGCTGTGAGCGGCAGCACATCGGACAGGCCCGGATACCCGGCTTCCAGCTGCCGGACATCCTCGGGGCGCAGCGTCACCAACGGGAAGTCCGCCGGGGTGTGTCCGCCGACATGCTCATCGGTGGCGATCAGGGTCAGCAGGTCGATCCAGCGCTGTGCGGTGGCGGCGATCTCGGCCTCGTCCGCCGCCGTCCCCGGCCAGCTGAAGGTCGCACGCAGGACGGTGCCGAGGGCGCCGGTGACGGCCTCGGCGTTGACTTCCAGCAACCGCGGCAGCGGCATTGCCGGATCGCGGTCTTCGAGCACAGTGTGTTCGTCGGTGAACGACCAGTCGCCCCGGCAGTGT